>CP070629.1:3573834-3578471 GCA_020356005.1 Thermoplasmata archaeon | reverse complement strand
TTATTTCAGGTGGCGGTACACCATCAGTATCCCCGCGGTTCATTAAATGCTCTTGTGTTTCTGGTTTTATGATTATGGCATCAACTTCTCCTGCTGCCGAGTTGAATGATCCCAACATCATAAATGCGATCAGCATTAACATCCCTATTATCACTATTCGCTTTATTTTCATATCTTCAACCTCCTGTTTGGTATACTGTCGGGCAGTGTTTGAATCCTCCTTGTCTTATGCCCGATACCCCACATGAATTTTACCCTTTATAACCTTTTTTTATTATATTAAGTTATTTTTAATAAATGTATCGTCCTCATCGTGCATTCTGGATCGATCCAGTCCACCCTCATACCTCCCAATAACTTTTCCACAATTCTACATTTCCACTTATCCACTTGGACTGTCGACTATCGACTATCGACTGTCGACTATTGATTACATTGATTTATCACCAAAATTTTATATAAAAAGACCCTCTACGATTAAAAACAATTGGTGGCACACATGGGAATCTTTTCAAGAGAACCCGATTTGAACGGCGAGCCTGACATGAACGATGTGGAACCCGAAGCTGAACCGATCTCTTTGTACACAAACGCGCCTACACACTGGCCGGTTGTGATGACGGACCCGCTGATACCCGAGGGAATACCCGGCGGCGATTCAATGAATGTGGCCAACTTCGGCACCGCCATGAAAAGTGCATTTGAAGCCGCCAACTGCGGATGCAGCCTAGCCGCAATGCTGAGACCCATTCTGACCCCGGATGGAGTTCTAGAGATTCCAATTATTGTTAACGATTCTAGCAAACTTATACCAGTATTTTTATATTCAAATTCAACGGAAGTATCTGCATCCCTATATTACGGTTCTGCAGCTGTACTGCGGTACAGAGGTTTTAACGAACCTGTTTACTATGCACCTGCACCGCTGCCGCAGGTTGCTCCGGGCAATCCCCTGAGACCCTTCAGCGTTGAATTATTAAGCAGGCATCAAGGGCAGCTCCCAAAGGGTAATTACGCAATCCTTTGGGCTGATGAAAATAATCCAAATATTCTGACTACCAAATGCCTGAAAGATATCCACAGGGTAAACCAGGCATTGGCCGGTATCGAATCGTATGTGCTTGCCTCTATTTTTCGCGTTCTCCAGCTGGTGGATTCCAACGTGCAGAGAATGAAACTGCCTCAAAAGACTATGACAATACCAATTATAGGACCTGAAGACCAGAAATTCATCCTATCTGTATCCGAGGAAAAAGGCATTCGTTTTCATTTTAACTCCGAAATCACCGGTGCCGAATACAGGGACTCATTCTGGTCGGTTTTTGCTGCATATGCCGAAGCATGGAAAAATGATGCAATTCGACAGCAGATGGAATTGGATTATACCAAAGGTACACCGCCGTCCTCACGATACTGGGTGGATACACTCAACTTATTATACAAACAAGCCCAGGGAGTATCAGAGATCGGGGTTGTGACGATTTAAGCCGGTACAGGAAAGTAAATTGACTTTCTTTCAACCTTAAACTGTTCCACTTTTACACCGTTCCACTTTTACACTCGTACTATCGACTATAAGTCAAATAATGAATCAGAGGGTTTGGAGTAAATTTCTTTGAGAAAAATCGTAACAGTTATTATGCAGTAAAACAATGATTAAATAGATAAAACATAGAGAGAAAATTATTGGATTACTATTATTTGCAAATCATTTGAGGAAATCTCAATTCAACGGAGAGGTATTTGCTTATGATAGATATCGATGAATCCCGGGGTGAATCCAGGGGTGGAAAATGGCTGGTGGTTATTGGTATTATTGTCTTACTTGTTGTAGCTTTTTTTGGGGTACATCTTGTAACAGATGAAGATGAAATTCCTGAAGAGGATCTGAAGGCAGCCCCATACACCTCCTTGAGATATGTCCGGGAAGGTAAAACAATAAATTTCACCGCTGCCAAAAGTACTGGCGATATCGCAAGTTATTTCTGGGAGTTTGGTGACGGCACTTCAAGTGATCAAATGAATCCATCCCATCTGTATGATACTGCAGGTTGGTATAAAGTAACACTCACCGTTGAAGACAGAAAAGGTAATTCGGATAATGAATCTATAATCATAGGTGTACAGCCCGTATCATCCAGAATATATGAAATAGAAGACGAATTGATAAATACCGGTAGCGAACCGATGTTAGGCAAGAGATTCGAACTGCGTGTGGGGCCCAACATAGAACAGCCGAAAGTTGAGATTATCGTCAATATTTACAATCCGGTTGGTAGGTTCACAATAAACATCACCTTAAAAACATGGGATGACCATAACACTATAACCTACGAGCAGTTGGATACATATTCATATGAACGGTATAAGGGTGATGAGATATTCTTTTGCCTTGTTATCCCACGTGAGGCAGTTCCACAAAAAGCTCAAAATTGTTATTCCACAATCGAAACCTCGGTTTTTATTGACCAGGGTCGATGGTATTCTGCTAACTTTCAAATGTCAACGATCTTTTTTATTGAGCGTTTAAATCCGCCGGATTTATAAAAAATATTTACTCTCCCTCCTGACTTGACTATCGACTATAGACTGTCGACTTGTTATTATTCACCAATCCAAAATCATAATACTACTTTTCGTCCAGCTCGGCAATGAACTTCTCTACATGGTTTTTTATATCGTCCTCTCCACTCAACTCGAAGGGGTTCTCCAGCTGATCCTGGATATTATCTAGACTCACCAGGATAACACTCAATAGAATTGGCATTAAAAATATCAGGTAATAATACGGGATGCTCAAAGCAAGTCTTGCGAAGTAAGGACCGTAAATTATCGGAAGCAGGAAAATGAAGATCTTACTGTAGGTTCTGAGTGTTATAGGTGTGCGGTACTGATAGATATGTTTCATATTCTCAAAAGATATCAAGATTTTACTTAGGTATTGATTGCATCTTGAAATTTCACCCACCGACATCCCTTTTTTCCTGCATTCTTCTATGAATCTTGAGATTTTTGAGAATTTGTTATAGATTATCTGTTCTCTGTGGGTGTCGTCTTTGTGACCTGTATTGAACATTATCCGGCAGTTAACTAGAAACTCGTACAGGTAGCCTTTGAATCTGGTTTGGAACCGCTTGGTGGAATTCGGTACCCAATCCCTCACAGCATAATAAAGCGCTCTGCCGTGTGCTTTTATGCTTGCATAATGCTCCAGGGCTATTTCACGGCGTTTGTACGCGCTGTTGATTGAAAATACTATTGGAAATACTACAGCAATACCTATCAGAGTAAGCGGGAAATCAGCATAAAACTCGAGTTCATAACAAATATAGGTTGAGAGCACTGCTATTATAGAAACTATTAATGTTTCCATATTGAAAAGCAATCTCACACCTTGCTGAAAGCCCATGCACTGAAATACTCCTGTTATATTAAATATTTTAGCCTCAAACCAATGATATAATCCGACAATTACAACAAAATTGAATTGTTATTTTTAAATAGAATTTTATATGATATAATTGATAAAATTAAAGGCTATTATGTTACAATCCAAGGAAAAGTTAAATTATACGTTCATATGCCAAATACTAAATTCCAAATATCAAATCTCCTCTCAATTACTACTTTGGTCTTCACTCGTGTTTAGAATTTCGATATTAGTGCTTGTTTCGTATTTACTGCTTAGTGCTTCGAATTTATGAAAAAATTGCGTCTATAGTCGATTATATACAAAGCAATTTTTTCATTTTGATGAACATACCAAAACATTTTAAAAAACTATATCCAATATTATTATTGGATAGAAAAAATAGATCGATGGTGGTAAAATGGCCTATGAAGTAAGTGATCCAAAAGCGATATTTTTCATTTTTATGGTATCTGTTATAGGTCTTGTTACGGGGTTATTAAGTCTATTTTTAATTAATTCTTTTTAAATTCTAGAAAATGGACTTTTGTATCAGGCAATTAAATATCAATAAAAAGCCGATACATTAATATAGAGTTTTTCATTAACTATTTAATAATTAATCATAAGGTTTGGGGGACCTGATGAAAAAATTCCTGGCGTTCTTGATTGTAGGTATTATTTTACTGCATATATTTGCAGGATTCATTGTTATGGGCTTTATACTTCGTGGCCAATCGGTAGAGGATTACGATGATTGGGTGAAGGACCCTGATACATATCCCGGCTCTGAAATTACTGTTACAGGTGAAATTGACAAAAAAGAAAATACTATTTTTTACGGCCGGCTTTATTACTTCGAAGGTTCGGATGAACCCTTTTCATCTGTTGAGGAATGGGCAGAAGAGGACGAAACTATCACTGTGGATCTACAAATGGGTGATGATGGAATTCCATTCACCACCGGTTATATGAATTTGAATATGTGCTGGATTCCCGGTGTGATTTTTTTAATAATAGGTGTCATGCTGATTATAGTTGCAATTATTTTTAAACAAAAGGAAGGGCCAAAAATGCATTTTAAATATCAACCGCAATATCCACCTCAGTACCCGACGCAGTATCCGACTCAGCCTTACCAATATCCTCCGCAACCACCGCCGCCTCCTCCGCCGCCTCCGCCGCTTAACTATCCATACCAACGTCGGTATTGATAATCGGTATGGAG
>CP070629.1:3558091-3573734 GCA_020356005.1 Thermoplasmata archaeon | reverse complement strand
TCACATTAAATATTGATTAATAATGATTAGTCAATATAATATCTATATTACAAAAACAGCTGAAACATGCATAAATTTCATATCGGAATTCAATTATTGCTGAACAGGGTGAGCTTTAAAAATCCATTGCACCCTGCTCCATTGCACCTTGCCGCTATTGATTTCTCGCGACTTGTTACTAGTAACTCGTCTCTCGCATCTCCGAAATCAATCTGAAATCGATTAAATAGCAAATAAAAATTAAAAAAACTAATTTTATTGAAATCGTTGATTTATCGTATATGGTCCACAGCGAATGAACCTATCAGGCTGATGCTGTTGGTTGTATGTGAATATTCGATCCAGCCGCGGGTACGAACATCGCCTATACCCTCTACTCTTAAATAATTCTTCAAATCCTCGGTTTTGAACTCGACTACACCATTCATCAGATGTTTAAGTGTCTGGACTTCGGCTTCGCTGAACATACCTCTGTCCATAACAAATAAGCTAACAGCACCTGCGCGCTTACAACGGCTGGTCAGTGTCTGTAAAAATCTGAAAGTTGTCATGGCATCGGAATATGCCATCCTGGTTGAAACGGAATGTAATGAAATCTTATGGTATTTTGACTTCCCGGCAAAGGTTTTCTGGATGTTGGTGATCCCCATCAATATATCATCCATATCTGTAGGTTTCTCTACATATACAGTATTTGGTTCTTCACCTTCTATACCCATACCGCGTGAATACGCATCTACATAATGCAGCAACCCCTTCTTCTCGAATGTTGCCACCTTTGGCAGCACCAGCTTTAAATTATCTCTGATCTCTGATGGGGTTTTATCAATAAGTATGTAAATTGCCGGCACACCCTTTTTCAGCCCGTCAGCGATATACAGATTCAATAAGGTCTGTTTGCCTGTGAAGGGGGGTCCATAAATGAAAATATTTGAATTTAAAGGTAAACCGCCGTAAAGCAGGTCGTCCAATCTCCGCACACCTGTTTTCACCCTTGATATATCTTTTTCCTTTTCTACTGCGGTCTCAATATCCAGATCGGTTTCGATGACCTTATCTTCCATGCGCTGGATCTCTAACTCCTTTGCCTTGAGAAACTCCTCACGTTCACGGAGTTTATCCTCAAGCTGTTTCAATTCTTCATTTTTAAGTGCAACTTCCTCACTGAGCCCCATTGCATGTTCGCCATCGCGGGTCATCATGATCTTCTTACGCTCTTCCTCAAGCTGCATACGCTCAGCATGAAGCCGCTCTTCCCGCTTGGAATACTTTTTCTCTATAAAAGAAAGCTCATCAAAACGTTCCTGCAATTGCTGCTCTTTATTACCAAGCTCAGCACGGGTACTTTCAAGTTGATTTTCCAAATTCTCAAGTTCATCATTCCGGCGCTCTAACAGCTCGATCTTTTTCAGCATGGGTTTTATTCGCCGCTCCGCTTTCTTGTTCAATTTACTTTCAAGCTCTATTGACTTCTTCTTAAGCTCCTTGTCTACCCTGTACTTGATTTCATCTTCAGATAAGGACATTTGTTTTAATTCCTCTGGATTCAAGCCGGATTTATTTAAAATATCCTGTTCCTTACCAGAAAGTTCCTCCTCTCGTTCCTTCAGTTCATCCTCGCGTTCCTGGAGTTTCAACTCAAGCTCCTCAAGTATCTTTTTAAAATTGGATACCTCTTTTTGCGCATTTTGAAGTTCGCCTTCCATTTTCTTCAATTGTTCCTCTTTGCGCTCGAGGTTCGCCGTCTGCGTCTGGTCGCCCCTGGCCATGCGCTGCTTGATTTTCGTGGCCTCATGCATAAGGTCCTCTTGTTCCTCTCTCAGACGGCTTTCCATCATCATGAGATGATCCTTCATCTCCTCTAACTCTTGCTCTTTCTTGGAAACTTCCTGAAGCTTCAATTTCATTTTGTCATCAAGCGAGGCCTGATCGAGATCCTCTCCACTGATCACTACTCCTTTATCCAGGGTTTCCTGCATGTCCCGTAACTGGAGTTCCTTGGCTTCCAGCATTTCCTCTAATTTGCCCACTTTTTCGGTGTATTCCTTTTGAAGCTCTCCGGTCTGGACTTTTTCCTCAAGATACGCTATTTCCTCTTCCCTTACCTTGAATGAGAGATATTCCAGGGCCGCGTTGGTCTGAAGCTCCTCTTCCTGGAGCTTCATATCTTCCTCTTTTCTTAAGAGTATATCTTCAATTTGTTTGAGCTTGTTATCCTTTTCCACGATTTCCTGGATCTTTTTCTCCAGTACCTTTTCGGTATCTTCAAGAGTCTCTTCGACTTTCATCAATAATGATTCTTTTCGTTCGAGATCCTCTTTTAGGGCGTCAAGCATTTCAACTATCTCTTCTACTTCCTTTGCATAGGAGTCAATGTCTGAACTTGCGCCCATATCTGCATTCTGCATATGAAAAACCCTTCAAAGAATAATATTAACATGTTGAAATACAAATATTCTAGTTAAACCTTTTTTTTAGCTTTTAATTCCTACCTATACGATAATATCATTTAAATATATAAATAAATTTATTTTCTTTATATATAATGATTTACAACTTAGGGAATTGTTTTGATAAATATAATGATTTTTTAATATATTTATCATGGGATTTTATTTCTATATACCATATGTTTTTTATAGGTTATTATTTTTCTCTTTATTTAGTTGTAATACGATATCAAATTATTCGTAACATATATTTATGTATGATTGTACATTGTTTTAGGTTTTTTTCTTATTTCTTATTTTTTTGTACATTTGTAATAAAATAATTCCAAAGTGAAATTCCAGTGAAAATAATTTTCGGATTTTATGATTAGATAGAGAGTTAAATTGAAGAAAATATAATTAAATCGATATAATATTAAATTGAAATACATTTTTCAAATTATTCTATTTAAATTTACCGGCAGATATTACCTTTTATTTTGGCAGTAGATTGTTCTAATGATTGTTTTGGTTTTTTTTAAAATGTAAATACTCAAAATAGTTTTTTTTATAAAATGATAAAGAATAAAATACGATTAGAAATGTGTACAAATATTTATATATATAAGGAATAAGATATCTCAGAGTAAGCAGTTAAATTACTCAATTTAAAATCTAATCATTAAAATAGGTGGTTATTTTGAACAAAATGCTGATAAAAATCTTAATACCATTAATAGTGGCATTAATGGTAAGTGTGGGTTTTGCAACAGTTGTATACGAGCCAGAAAATGACCTCGGTGTCAATTACGCCGATTATGAAGAATACGAGCCAGATACAACATTAGAGAATGAGGTAGAAGAAGAACTGATTGACTAGGACATAAGCCCCGATGAGAGTGAAACAGTCGCCGGAGATACTACAGGTTCTCGCAGCGGAGGCGAACTTGAATGGGTCTTTTATTCGAAAGAAGGGGCAGTCTCTACACCTGCTCTGGTGGACCTTGATAATGATGGCTACCTGGAAGTTGTTGCAGTTACAACTGGAGATGAAATTATGGCTCTTAATCATGACGGTTCAAAGCGCTGGATAAATCCAAATTACGTTATCGAACCAGCAAGCTATTTCTCCGGTGAGCTGAATCTGGATTTCTGGCCTGCCGATCTTTTCTCTTCTGTTACACCAGCAAATATCGATAGGGATGTGCGCCCGGAACTCATTCTTGGTGCATATAACGGTCTGGTATTCCTAGACCATGGCGGTGAGCCGAAATATTCACAGGCGCATACCGGTCGTTATTACTTCTCTACACCTGTGGTTCTGGATCTCGAGGGTGATTATTCCAATATCGATATGGATGGAAATGTACTCTCGCATTATAAGGATCTTGAGATTCTAACAGGGTCAGATGATACAAACCGAAATGCATATTTTGAATGCTGGCATGCAACCGGCGGTGACGTATTCGATTATACCGCAGCGCACAGTGGAGAATCCGCTTTCGTTCTGGGTATTGCGGTTGGAGAACTCAGCGGTACGATGGAAGACGATAAATATGATGAGAAGGAAAAGGAACAAGCCTGGATGGAAATCGTGTTTGCCACCCACGATAAGGGCATGCGTATCTATCATAAAACCGGCGAGCAGTTCAAAAGCGATCACGGTCATAATCACCCCGTTTACGAAGACGATACAAGTTTTACGGTTTCAGGCCATTTGAGTTATGCCACGGCCGCTGTAGGAAATTTCTCAAAGGTAGTGAATCCGAATCAACCAACTAAACTTGAAATTATCGTCGGTAAAGGTGGCTGGCACGGCGGCCAGCCGGGTACACCTATCTCAACCGGTGCCGGTGTGTTCTGTTATGACGAAGACGGTCAGGAGGCATGGCATGCCGCAGATGGCAATATCATTGTGAGTTCACCGGCTGTAGGAGATGTGCAGACGCAGGACCGTGACGAGGCCACCAAGCATTTAGCAGAATACGAGATATTCGCATGCAATTCGCATGAAGGAGCAATATTTTCCATAGATGCAGATGATGGAACAGAACTCTGGAGCTGGCAGATCGATGGCGCCAAATCCACAGAGAACAGGATATTGTCTTCACCCGCGATTTGTAATATTGATTCCGATAATGAACTTGAGGTAATCGTCGGTTCGGATAACGGGAAAGTATACGCTTTTGACGGCGACCCATCGGATGCAAATAATGACGGTGAGGAATTTTCGCAATATTCCGGTGAGGGAACGGCCGCTTTCGACCTACTCTGGGAGTTTGATACCCATGAATACACTGACAAGGTAGCAAAGGTAGGTAAAATTGGTATATCTTCACCGGTGGTTGCCGATATCGATAAAGACGGCATGCTGGAAGTTGTTATTGGAGATACCGTAGGAAATATCTGGTGCATCAGCGCAGGCGGTACATCCTCTCGCGGTCAGCGTGACTGGACAATGTTCCACTATGATGTTAACAACTCGGGCTTCTATGACCCCCGTGTTTCTTACTCTGTGGATATCAAATCCGCCCGAGATCCTTCTACCGGCGTTATAGACTCCCGTGAGAAATGGGTTGAGCCGGGTCAAATGGTTACCTATAACCTTTCAATAATAAATGACGGTTCCGGCCTTTCTCAAGAGGATTACGATAATATCTATATTGATGTTTATGTCCCGAAGAGTAATTATACGTTAAATCCCGGTTGGTACTATACGCTTGATGGAAATGCAGTTCAAGAACACGACAATCTCCAATTTGTAAGATTACCAATGCAAGAATCCACAACCGTGCAGTTGAACGTAACAGCTCCATGGTCGGGTGATATGGGTGATTACATAGATATTGTAGTAAAAGTAAACTCTTCAATGGATAATAATGCAATGGCAAGTACAATCACTACTACCCATTTGCAAATAAAAATCGATTTTAATTTAGAGTTTAACTGGTTGCCCGAAACAGATCCTCAGAGCCCGTTTTATAATAAAAAGTTGGATGAGATTATGCCAGGCGAGCAGCGTACGTATACGATAACAATCCAAAATATTGGTAATATCAATGATACGTACCGGATAAGTATTATAGATTATCAACGAGGTTGGAATATTCGTTTCAAAGACAATGATGATCCATTTAACTATACAGTCCAACTGGATTCAGCTATATTCGAAGGTGCAGAGAACTATACGCAGGTCCAGTTGACCGTTCATGTTCCAGATGACGAAGGAGGTGAAGAAGTCACATTCATCACTATCGAAGGGGTATCATTAACTAGCGAGGCCGAGCAATTAAAACCACATCCATTAATAGGCCGAATAGTGCGTAAAGATACAATGTTAATTAGAATAGGAGATCTGCCGAAATTATTACTGGAATGTGACGAAGATGAGAAATACATAATGCCTGGTGAAGAGGAAAAGTATATGGTTTATGTGACTAACAACGGTAACGTGGATTTCTCTGTGGCGCTAACCTATTCAGAGACCAGCCCTGGTTGGAGCGTGAGAATGAAGAGTGCGGTAGAAGTGAGGTCAGGAGAAACCAAATTGGTGGAAGTTTACCTGGCCGCACCCAGTGAAGAATATCAAGTAAAAGCCGAGACTCGTGAGATGGTCACCATCGAGGGCAGGGTAGATACCACAGCCAAAGGAATATTGACCAGCAGTGTCGGTATCGTCGGTGTTATGGATCATGTCTATCACTTGAATGTATCGGTAACGCCTAAAGTAAATACGACTTCGCCAGGTGGTATGGTCAAATATAAGGTGACAATTGAGAATCTGGGTAACGGCGACGATGAGATTAAACTGTCACCTTTAGATCTTGAGCTCTCGTGGAATATGACATTTTCAAAAGGTGATAAATTCCCGATAGAATGGAAAGAAATGCTCCAGATCGAATTTGAAATTCGGGTTCCAGAGACAGCTTTGGCAGGAGGTTATACAAGCATCCTCAATGTATCTGATAGTAATCCAAAAGAGAAAAATCATGTTAAGGTAAAGACAATTGTTCTCCAATCCTATGATATGAGTCTCGGAGCATATAACGAGGAACATGATCTGTACATGCCCAGTACAACACAATATGTTACACCCGGTAGTTCCACCATGTATGAAATACTGGTAACCAATAACGGCAACGGGGAAGATACAGCAGATATATCACTGTGGCTATATCAATTTCAGAAACCCAATCCCGGCGGTGGATTGAATACAGTTGAAAAAACCAAGATCGAGAGCGATTCGATGTTAGATGAAGCAGTAAAAAGCGGAGGCGTGCACTGGTATATCAAATCCGTCCAGAGTTCACGCAGTACACTATCCTCCGATGTAATAATAACTGATTTCAATAACAACATCTCCGTGGACCGTGTAGCCGAAGTCAGCTATCAACCTTCCAGTGACCTTGAGTATCCAACAGGCACTCAGCTTATTCTGAATGCAGGTCAGCATGCATGGCTTAATATCGAAATAGATTATCCATCGGATGAGAATATGGACCCGATGTGGTTCTATATCGAAGTTGAGAGTGCCGGTGCCAGAGAGACGAATAGTGCCGATCTTACTCCGGATAACAATCTAGTAGATCTGACCCTGGAGGTCAAATATTCAGATCTGACCTTTGATACCACACTGGGTAAAAATGGTCTAGAAATCAGCGGAAAAAGATCCGAGGATAGTCCGCAATTGAATATGCGTGCAACCATTCGAAATATCGGTGAGATTTTCGCTAAAAATGTTGAGATCGCGTTATTCATTGATGGGCAATATCTTGACAGCCGAAAAGTCGAGATCCTGGTGAACTCTACCGGCACCGAATATCACGACATTTTGGTGGCATTCTCATGGAAGCCCGTAGCCGGTTCACACAAGATCGAGATTAAGATAGATCCGGATGAACTAATTGTGGAATCAAACGAGAACAATAATGTAGTCTCAGAAACAGTAAACATCGAGGAGCAGAGCGCGTTCACCAGCTTCCTGAGCAATAGATTGACGTGTCCAATAATATTCGTTATTCTGGCTGCGGCAATAGTTGGAATAACCATATACTATGTCTTACGAAGCAAGAAAGAAGAAGAAGAATAATAGTCAAAACGTGATGAACAGCTCATATACAAAGTAAAGAAAATTCGGGCTTATCCCACAAAGTATAAAGAGAGGGATTTTCCGGTATTACCCCTCTCATTCTTTTTATTTTTATTTTTATACTTTAATTCAATTTCTATTTTTGAATTAAAAAACTTAATACATTTAAAACAATATCCAAAATGTATTAAGACGGTTTTTTAGGTTGAAATAATAATGAATAGAAAGCAGTTATTGGAATTACTTGATAAGTTGAACTTGAGATTATCTAAATCCAAAAGCCAGCATTTATTAGTAGATGAGCAGGTATTGGAAAACCAATTAAGATTTGCAAATATACGCAGGACTGATAGGGTTCTTGAAATCGGAGCCGGACTTGGTACTTTGACAGTAGCTTTGGCCAAGCAAGCCGAAAAAGTAATTACCGTGGAAAAAGACCAGAGATTTAAAAACTATTTGACGGAAACATTACCGGATAATGTTGAATTGATCATTGATGATTTTCTTGACCTTGAGTTACCAAAATTTGATAAAGTAGTAGCAAACATTCCGTACGAAATATCCTCAAAGATCGTTTTTAAATTATTGAATTATCAGTTCATTGCAGGAATTCTAATATTCCAACTCGAATTTGCCAACAGGATGGCGGCAGCCCATGGTTCACACGATTATTCTAGATTGACAGTAAAAATCCATACCAAAGCCCATTGCGAAATTTTACAGCAGGTGAGCCGTAGGGCTTTTTATCCAGTGCCGAAGGTCGATTCCGCAATCGTTGAACTTGTTCCTCGCACACCTTCTTATAAAATAGAAAACGAAGCGCTGTTCGATAAGGTTGTTGATGCAGTTTTCAACCAGAGACGTAAAATGATTAAGAATGCACTACTGAATAAGCATAAATGGTTTAAAATTAATAAGGATGAAATGAAATCTGTCGTATCAGATTTGGATTATGGTACATTGCGTGGTGAAAAGCTCAGCCCGGAGCAATTGGCTGAGCTTGCAAATAAACTGTATTTTGAACTTCAACAAGTTCGAAAAGATAATAGTATATAATTGAAACTCGTTGGAAATATCGAAAGTAACCTGGGAAGTGATCATAAAGTGAATTCATATGTTTTTCAATCCTCAAAAGTGATTATTCCACTTTTCTATTTGCGATGCTTAACACCATTTATAATTGTGATTTTAATTATCAGCAATATTCCCGTGCCATCCCAGGGCGTGGACGATTCAAATAAATCTGCAGTTGAAAACAGTACATCGGTTTTATCAATGCACAGCTGCTACTCCAATGAAAACATGAGAAGCTCAACTATTATTTGGGAGGGTGTAAAGGTAGTTGAAGATGATTTTTCAGTTAATAGTGGCCAGACATTATATATCTCACCAGGTGCCAGACTCTATTTTAAAGAGGACGTGGAATTATTAATTAAAGGTACTTTGAAGGTAGAGGGTAACTCAAAAGCCCAGGTGAGGATTTCTGCATTAGATAAAAATAAAAAATGGAATGGAATACGATTTTATGAAAGTGCGAATACGCTCGATAGCTACTTACGCCATTGCTACATCTCGGATGCCAGAACCGCGTTATCATTCCGAATGGGTATTGCCGAGCTTTACAAGCTTGAATTCAGTAATAACGAAATAGGTTTGGAAATGTACCTTGCCACTGGCAAAATGAATGACATTACTTACAAGTCTAATGATATCGCAATAATATCCGATACTTGTGCTCCATATATCGAAAACAGCACAATAGAACAAAGTCAAGTTGCAGATATTATCCTGCGAAATAGTTCCCAAGTTACATTTGACAACGTCAGTTTTGATGTCGATAAGGTTATTATAGATGATATTTACTCAAAACTTGAGGTATTCTGGCACCTTAAAGTAACAATAACAGACCTGAAATATCCTAATACCTACGATTCACATATTTCCGTATATGATACCTTCGGAAATAAAATCCATTCGAACATTATCGATTCTTCAGACAGTTCTGATTGGCTGAAATGTAAATCGTTTCTTATTACAGAAAAAAAAGGGGAACCCTCGAAAATTTCAATTCAATATATCACATCACATCTGGTTAAGATAAGCCGGTTTGGTGTTACCAAATCCGAACTTGTTTACCTGGACGAAAACAAGCACATTACTGCCACCTGGTCTGACTTTGGATCAACCCTCCCAGAATTTATTAATTTAATTAAGCCCGAAAGCCAGCAAGTCCTGATGCGTGACTTTGTTAATTTAGGCTGGAAGCATACTGTCCGAGAGGAAAAAGTGGATACTTTGAAGTATCTGGCCTCCCGTATGAGAGGGCTGGGAGATTTCAATATAGCTTTCGATAATCATACCCATCAGAATTATCCTCTTGACAACGGCCTCACTGTGGATCTCGAATTATCGAACCTGGTTTGCACCCTGGAAGGCACATCCGAGGTGTCTGATGAGTATATCGTAATAAGTGCCCATTACGATACCGACCATAATACGGATGTTGTTGGCGCTGATGATGACGGCAGTGGGGTGGTTGCCCTCCTTGAGATTGCGCGGATAATCAGTGGATTTGAATTCAATACCACCATAAAATTCATTTTCTTCGACGCTGAGGAAGAGGGGTATATTGGTAGTTATGATTATGCCAGCTCTGCTTCTGCTAACAATCATGAAATCGTTACTGATATCAATGTTGATATGATCGGATATAACCAGGATTCAGGCTACCCCTGTATTATTCGCACCAATACCAATTCATTGGATATCGCCCAGCTGTTTTCGGATATGAACACAGAACTTGGACTCGGGCTTGAGGTAAGTATAGTTAATGATCCTGCATACCGTCGAAGCGATTATTTCAATTTCTGGGATTTCAATTATAAAGCCATTAATTTTGTGGAAGCCGAGGAGGTTGAGACTTGCAACCCTTTTTATCATACGGCCATGGATGGATATGATATAATCAATTTCTCTTATCTTTCAGAAATGACAAGTCTTATTGCATCAGGCCTGATAGAGCTCGCAAAGGTAACCAATTCCGCACCAACAACCCCATTGGAACTCTCACCTGATAGCACTCATTTACTCCGACCGACCCTGGTCTGGAGTCCATCAATAGATGTAAACGGAGATCCAATCAACTATCATCTAAAGGTTCTATATAACAGACAGGGGTCCTCGTTAAGAGCGGATACGATCGTGGATACCGTAGTAAAAATAAATTCATACATTTTTAAAAGCAACTTATCGTATGGGCAGTCATATTCGATCCAGCTGACGGCTGTCGATGACAAAAGCGCAAGCTCGAAGGCTCTTAATACTGAAATGATGATATACAACACCCCGCCGAATATGGAGGATATCTCGGATCAATACCTTACACAGGATATATTATGGGTGTACCAGGTCAATGCATCCGATTCAGATATACCGGAGGATAAATTGGAATATTATGATAACAGCACCCTATTCCAAATTAATCATTTGAACGGCTCAATCCAGTGGACACCGACCAAATTCGATGTTGGCCGACACCTGGTTAATTTCAGTGTAGTGGATAACAACGGCGGCTTTGATTACAGGACTGTCCTGCTAATTGTGGAAAATGTAAATGATCCGCCGGAAGTTATCCACACACCACCTTTAATTTCATTTAATGAAGATACTGAATTATTAAATGCTTTTAATTTAAACGAGATTTTTATGGATTACGATGGTGATAATTTAGAATTCAACTCGGAAGATGCCAGCAATATCAATATCGAAATTCATAATAACGGGTCGGTGGACCTGGGTGCAAAAGATAACTGGTCCGGCACCGAGCAGATATCGTTTCGTGCCGAGGACCCATTCAACTTGAACAGCTCGGTTTCGGTTGATGTGCAGGTCAATCCTGTCAATGACGCACCGGCTTTACTATTTATTCCTGATATCACTTTGAACGAGACCGAATCATTCGAGTTGAATCCGGAAGCACTTGATGCAGAAAACGATATTTTATATTTTCAATATTCATGGCCGAACTTTACAGGCGTCTGGCAGTCTGATTATTTCTCAGCGGGTATCTATCAATTGAATGTTACCGTGAATGATACTGAGAAAATCGACTGGCAGGTGGTTTTGGTTATTGTGAATAATGTTAATCGCAATCCGATTTACAACAGTATTTTACCGGAAGAAAGAACGTTAAAAGCCGGGGAATCCTTGTCATTCGTAGCCGATTTTTTAGATCCAGACGATGACTTAGATAGTAATGGAATACTGGAGGGTTCCGAGCAGGACAATCAGGGTTATTTCTGGGATTTCGGGGATGGTACGGTACTCAATGGTAAGAGTGTGGAGCATAAGTATGAGGAATCGGGGGTGTACCAGGTCAAATTGACTGCTGTGGACCCTGATAACGGATCTTTTACGGTCCATTTCAATTTTTCAGTAGAGAAGGATACAAAGAGCTGGAGCCGCGAGAAAACAATTTTAACTTCAGGTATTGCGGGATTGATTTTTATTTGTATTACCATTGTTTTTATTTTGCGCAAAAAGGATATAATATTCAAGAAACAACCCGGGATTTCAGCAGAAGAGCAACTTGATGGTAAAGAGGACGAAGATGCAAAAGAGGATTCTGGCGAGCAACCGAAACCCAAAGATAAAAAAGGTCAGAGGTCAACGAAAAAATCGAGAAATCAAAAAGGGAATCGAGAAATTAATTAAACAAGATATCTATGACTAAAAAGAAGTACAATCATGATTATAATTAAAACAATCATTGTTCGCGCCAGGTATGGCGGCACTTGATGCATCTATAAATGGTAGTGGGAGGTTCATCAGCTGCCCTCATCTGACGAATAACAAAACTGGCTTCATTATGACTACATTTAGGACAGGTCGTTTTCGTTGTAGGCATTGTATCCAGATCTTCATTTATAACCTTGATCTCTCTTTCTTGAATGCTTTCTTTTATGGTATATTCGGCATCCTTGGTCGGTTTGGTCTCAAGATCACATTTACGACAGAAGAGCATACCTTCTTTTGGGAACATTAATGCTTTGCATTTGGGGCAGAACATGCTCATGAATTCACCTAATGGTAAAGATCATAAATCCATTTACACTTATGGGTTATATAATTTATCTATAAAATATCCCAGTTTTGTGTTTTCACCGCGAAATATAGTAATTTTAAAGATTGTAATTTATTGAAATTTAATAAATCAAGAATTTTTGAATCAGCTCTGCAGGACTCTTAAATAAGGCTGTTTGGATTGGAATTGTTTCGAGCCAAACCCGATCCCGAATTTATCCGGTGCTATTGGAGATGCGGGGAAATAATGCTTCACCAGGTTTACCATCAGTGCAATACCGGAAGGTGTAGCAAGTTCGCCGGAGTAAGGACCTTTATGATAATGGACATTGGATTTCAATTCGAATTTCGTCAGGATTTCGGAAGTAACAGGCGGTGGGATTTTAAATTCACCATGAACGATTTTAACCTTTCCCATTCCGAGAGCAATGGGTGTACTGCAGAACTGCCAGCTGGTATCGATATAATTTTCCACAATATATCCAACACCGATAAGATTGATTGTCATTCTTGGCGAGCTGAGTTCGAAAAATTTAACTTCCGAGGGAGATTGGTCATGTACCTTTGCTTCGGCTTCTATTATGGTATCGATTGTGTTAAGAGCCAGATCTTTTCCGATGTTCATATTAAGTGAGTCACATGCCTTTCCAATTTGTTCTCTGAGTTGTGCGCCTTTTACAGATTTTGACCATTCCGGGCTGTTATCCCACTGGAGCTCCATGATCAATCCCTGGACCTCTTCTCGTTTCATTTTTTGGGGGGTGACAACTGCGGAGGATTCATATCCGGAGGCTATATCATTAAGAATTTTCAAAAACTTGCTATCAGGCGATATATCAATCCTCAGGAGATCAATTAAACTGCTGAGAATCATATCACCAGACACACCATATTCTGGTTGGAACACAATCATATTTTGTGCCATCATGGGCATCACAACACACAACCTAAGAGCAAAAGGGGTTTATAAATTTTAATATTGAAAATATTTATTTATAAATAAATATTCATGGCGATTATGATTAATACTAAATATTAGGTTAATACTTATGTCACAGATAAAATCAGTAAAAAAATACATAGTAAATGGCACAACCCAAACTTTGAGGAATCCGTGAATCCAATGGCAAATGAATACAATGCTATTGAAGTAGAGCAGAAATGGCAGGATTGGTGGGAGACAGAAAAGGTATATTATTTCGATCCGGACTCGGATAAACCCATATACAGTATAGATAATCCACCGAGATATGCCTCCGGCCCTCTGCATGTTGGCCACGCGGTCCATTATACGCATATAGATTTTGCTGCTCGGTATAAGCGCCTGAGAGGATATAATGTATTTTTCCCGCTTTGTTTCGATGTCAACGGTATGCCAATTGAGGTCAATGTAGAAAAAAAATATAATATACGTATGATCGATGTTGACCGTCATGAATTCATAAAATTATGCAGTGAATTTGCGGAGGGAAACATAAAGGAGATGACGCGCCAGTTCAAGATTCTCGGCGAGTCAATTGATCCCAGTATTTATTACCAAACTGATGCGAAATATTACAGAAGATTAACACAAATATCATTTATCAGATTATTCAATAAAGATCTAGTATACAAAGGAGAACGCCCAATCAACTGGTGCCCCCGGTGCGGCACTGCTCTTGCAGATGCCGAGGTGGAGCACCGGACCAGAATGACCAAATTGAATTATATTTATTTTACTGTAGTCGAGACCGGTGAAAAAATACAGATTGCCACAACCCGTCCGGAACTTTTAGCAACATGCCATCTTGTTGCAGTTCATCCGGATGATCCACGGGCAGATTTACTCGCAGGTAAGATTGTGAGAACACCGCTGTATGAAAAAGAAGTTCGATTGGTACCCGATGATAATGTGGACCCCGATTTTGGTACCGGGATCGTTATGGTATGCAGTATCGGTGATAAGGACGATATCGAGTGGATAAATCGATATGATATCAAAGTAGAAAAAGCCCTTGATGAACACGGCCATTTAACAGAGATCTGCGGAAAATACAAGGGTATGGATGTAAAAACCGCCCGTGAAAGCATCATTGCAGATCTCAAAGATGCTCAGCTGATGGAAAAACAAGAGGATTTGGAGCAGAGCGTAGGGACCTGCTGGCGATGCCAGAGCCCGATTGAATTTCTGGTCAAACCTCAGTGGTTCCTGAATGTTCTGGATTTTAAAAGTGATGTGTTGAAGATTTCCGATGAGATCAACTGGTATCCAGAATTCATGAAAGTGAGATTGGAGGAGTGGGTCAATTCACTCAGCTGGGATTGGGTAATATCCCGCCAGCGGTATTTTTCCACTCCAATACCTGTGTGGGAATGCGATTCCTGCGGAGGGGCTGTTTGTTCTCGCGAGGAGGACTGTTATGTGGATCCGACGATAGATAAGCCTCCCGTCGACAAATGTCCAAAATGCGGGAGTTCGGAACTAACGGGCAGCGTGGAGGTTTTCGATACGTGGATGGATTCAAGTATATCACCACTCTACAACGCTTTCTGGCAACGAGATGAAGATAAATTCAAGAAGTATTTTCCCATGTCGCTACGGCCTCAATCCCATGATATAATTCGTACCTGGGCATTTTATACAATAATTCGAAGCCATCTATTGACCGGGAAGAAACCCTGGGACGATATTATGATGGGAGGATTTATCCTGGCCCCGGACGGTACCCCCATGCATGCTTCCAAGGGTAATGTAATCGATCCGTTTGAAATATTGGATAATTACGGTGCAGATGCCATCCGTTATTATGCCGCATCCTGTGCGCTCGGCAAAGACAACGCCTTTCGGTGGAAGGATGTAAAAGAAGGCGTGAGGGTCGCCCGGAAACTATGGAACCTGGAATTGTTAATATCAAAGTCCTTACCGGAGGATTTAAGTGAACTTAGCAACTTCAAACCCGATAACAATTTAAGTTTGATAGATAAATGGATACTTGCAAGGTACAATCAGGTTTTGAGAGAATCCACGGAAGCCATGGATAACTTCCAGTTTGATAAAGCGCGC
>CP070629.1:3534962-3557991 GCA_020356005.1 Thermoplasmata archaeon | reverse complement strand
GGGCCGTTTTTCTAAACGGACGATACAACGCTGCTCCACTCTTACGAGTTTCTTCGCTTCAACGCCGTATCAGGCTTTAATCGCCTGGTTTCAGGCTCTTTGCACCTCCCGTCAAGGATACTTTTCAGCATTCACTCACGCTACTAGTACACTATCGGTCTCGGGACGTATTTAGGGTTAGATGTTAATGCCACCTATTCATGCGCGATATCCAACGCACACTACTCAAGATACCCAGAAATCTTCTTGCAGGTCACCTCTACGGGGCTGTCACCCTCTACGGCAGCCGGATTCCAGACGGACTTCGAGTTCGTTGCTTAAGAAGTAACTAGGTCTACAACTCCACATCTCCCGAATATTTCTACCCGGGATTCGGTTTGCCCTATGCCGCTTTCGATCGCCTTTACTAACGGCATCTCAATTGATTTCTTTTCCTGGGGGTACTAAGATGTTTCAATTCCCCCCGTTCCCGATCCTTACGGATCGAATGCCCGAAGGCATTCAGGAAGTCCCATTCGGTAATCTTCGGATCAAAGGCTCCTTGCGCCTACCCGAAGCATATCGCAGCTTGGCACGACCTTCGTCAGCACCCGAGCCAAGCCATTCCCCAAACGGTGAATTAGCCACAGACGTCTTACTCAACACACATCCAGACTGCATATGGTTCGGTAATCATCGGTCAGCACGATGCGATCAAAACCACATCCATGGATGATTTTCATTATACTAGATTTTGACAGCACCTGAAATGATGGTACCATTCCACTGACCTATACCTCTTCCCCAATAAACATAAAGTTTAGTAGGTGCACTAAATTATTGGAAAAATAACGGTTATTCACAAACTAGAATAGCCTCCTTTATGCTAAAAGCATAAAGTAACTAGCTATATTATTCAAGGGGTATATCAAGTTTTTGATAATATTCCCTTGACTTGGTTTGTTTTTGAAAGTTTGGCAACTCTAATTTATATAAAATTTTCCCTAACTGATGAAAATAGAGTGGGGAGTAGCGAGTTGCGAGGGGTGAGAGGCGAAGCACTTTTGAAAAATCCGAAATCCGAATATCGAATATCGAAACAATCTCGAAACCCGAAATCCCAAACAAAAACGAAAAACGAATAGTGAAATCGGGCATATTCAACAAATATATGCGAATCTTTCCTTCGGAAAGCTTCTCGCCTGACAATTGAGATAGATTATTAACGATTTACCTCAATTCTCAGTCCCAAATAAATCCAAATATCGAAATTCCCAAGCTAGACATACAACCGACGGGCGGGGGGCTTTGTAGTATTTGAGTTTTGGATTTCCTTGGTAGTATTTGAGTTTGGTAGTATTGGTAGTATTCCACCGAAGGTGGTGGTAGTATTACTATTCAATTATTAATCAAAAAGATAGTATGAAGAATCGTAGATAATCAATAAGAATTCATCTTACATCGATATAACATTTATTAGTGGCCTTCCATTCATCTATCGGTTGAAATGAAGAAACCCACAGCTCGAATCGACGACCGTAGGGTAAAAAACCATTTGTTCTTACAATAGAGTCCTTGAAGTATCTTAAAGTAGGTGCAATCATAGCTGAACAGCCTTCATTAATTGCATCCGCAGTAGCAGAAAAAAGAAGCGCTTGTGATTCGGTCGGGGTGGTTTTCTCTAAATAAATATTATCCAGCCAGGCATATTTCACTACCCTGACAGACTTTATTTTGAAGATCATATAATTTACAAATCCTTTTATCCTATCATCCTTACCTCTGATAATCAAGTTATGAGAAATCGGGCAGGTAAGATGCCAGCGGAGCTCGCGTTCTGACCAGCATCTGGCTAAAGGCAATGATTTCGAATGTGAGTTTAAATCGTTCAGGATTGTTTTGATTGTTGGGTTACTATAATTCTTCAATTTTTTAACATTGCCAATTATGTTTCTTACGCTCTGCGAGGGTGTGACTAATTTCCCGGACAGCTGGCCCAAAAATCCAATGGATTTTGAAGGTGCGCCTTTTACCTTTTTACGATCAGTACCAAATCCAGACTTGTCTCCAAGATAGCCTTTTAGAACAGAATCCACATCAACTCCCTTTGCGAATTCTTTAGGGTTAATAACTTTAGCTAACCAACGCCCTTGAAATAATGGAGCCAGATGTAAATTCTTAATTGATTGATATGTTTTTAAACCATTATATTCAGGCTCGAAAAAACCTAAATTGTGATGGATATCTTCCTCTCTGAGAGCTTCGTGGGCGGTTTTGACAAGCTTACCGCCGATCCCGGATCGACGATACTTTGGAAGTACGGATAAAAATGTTGAAATTGCACTATTATGTTCCACCCCGTTCAAACATATCGTTCGAGGTAAGGCTGCATTGACACCTACAAGTTTATCAGTATCTGAATCGAAAGCACCCGTCATAACAGAAGATTTTTCATGGTGGGGCTCCAGCAACCACTGAAGATAGTTTAAACCATAATACAGATAGCCGAATGTCCTGTAATCATGTTCCCAGGAGGTATGGATCACATTTCTGATCTCTGATATTTGCTCTTTATCGGGATAAAATTGTTTAACTTCAATACGGGGAGGCATTAATCTCTATATGTGTTCGGCTATTATTAATTTATCATGGAGGATTATTTACTTTGAAAATAACAGCATCTCATTCTATTTCAATCCATATCGATTTTTTTATTTAGCAGAGGCGAGAGGCCCGGTTCAAGGGTAATATTAATCGTTTAAAAGGACCCAGGGGATCTTGGCTGTGGCCCGTGGCCGGTTGCCCGACCTCTTTTTAAATATTCGAAATCCGAATTTTATTAAAATAGTTATATTGTCTTGATTTTAACTTAACGAGCGTTTTACCTTCTCTACAATCTTCTCGGAATGACCGATATATTTTGTCGGGTCCAGTGCAGATTCGATTTCGGAGTCTGTCAATAGCTTCGTCACTTTCTTTGTCTTAAGTAAGATCTCTCCCAGGGTTCTTCCTTGTGAGTCAGCTTTTAGTGAGCCCTGCCGGAGAATTTCATGCGCCTCCTGGCGGCTCATTCCCTTTTCAACGAGTTTCATTATCACAGACTCCGCCATGATCTTATCACCTGCCGCTGCAAGATTTGCAGCCATTTTGTACTCATGTACATCCAGGTTCGAAAAAACATCGGTCATCTTGATAATAATATCATCTGTCAAAATACATGCATGCGGGATAATGAACCGTTCAGAAGCGGAGTTGGCAAGATCGCGCTCGTGCCATTGAATGGCGTTCTCATAAGTGGGTATCACCATTGACCGTACCAATCTCGCCAGCCCGGATACGTTTTCCGATGTGATAGGATTGCGCTTTTGTGCCATAGTCGAACTGCCCACCTGATTTTTCACATCAAAGCTCTCTGCAACCTCGTTTAGCTCGCTCCTCTGAAGGTTCCGGATCTCCGTTGCGAATTTCTCCAAGCTCGTGGCAATATTTGCCAGCAGCTGGATGAATTCAACATACCTGTCTCGAATAACAATCTGGCTTGCAGCAAGTTCCGTGCCCAGCCCGAGACTTTTCATTACACTGGTCTGGATCTTTAACGAATCTTTCCCGTGGGCTGCACCCGTTCCCACAGCTCCGGACATTTTACCAACGCACAAGCGCACTTTACATTCCCTCAGGCGCTCCAGATGGCGGTTAACCTCCATGGCATAAACGGCTATCTTCAAACCGAAGGTCATGGGGACTGCATATTGACCATGTGTTCGTCCCGCCATCAGGGTTTTCTTATGTTTGTGTGCTAAGTCCACTAAAACCTTCTGGAGGTTCTGGAGGTCCTCATCCAGAATCTGGAGTATTTCCCTGAACTGGAGCGCATTTGCGGTATCCACAATATCATAAGATGTGGCGCCTAGGTGTATGTACTTCCCGGCATCGCCGCTTTTTTCAGCCAGGGCATGCACAACCGCCATGATATCGTGCTTGGTGGCCCGTTCCAATTCCTTCACACGCTCGGGTTTTACCACTCCGGATTTAATTACTTTCTGTATTTTCTTCGCTGCACTCTTGGGTATGATTCCCAGCTCTGATTGCGCGTTCGCTAAAGCACCTTCTACTTCCAATTGTTTTTGAAGCCTGCTTTCCTCACTAAATATCTTTTTTACTTCATCCCTTCCATACCTGAAATCTAAAGGGCAAACGAGCATAGGATCACGCACCTGAAAATAATAACCAATCGATAATTTCTACACCCTGAAACTGTTTTCAGTCTATTAAATGATTGCTTTTAAACCGCTTTAATCAGGCGCTAGGCGCTAGGGTTCAGGCGCTAGGGTGATTATAAGCAGCAAGGAGCATGGTGCAAGGTGCAATGTAATTAAAATTGGACACAGGACCTCTAATCAATGTTATATCAAATCGTATACTGCCGAAGTTTGTCTTCGGCCGTGCCGTTGTATATATTAATATTAATTGACCAAGGATTCAGACTAACTTTTCCACCCTTTCACTTTTCTACCCTTGCACTCTTTCACTCTTACTCCATTGCACCTTGCTCCAAGCATCCTGCTGCAAATGATCTTTTGCCTCCTGTCTCTTGCCTCCTGCCTTTTATCCATTTTTTTTCAACTGATTTTTATAAAAATTAAAAATTCGAAAGTTTTTTATAAACATATATCGTTCAATAGTTTTGAAGGAGATAATTGAAATCGAATCATTCCTTTATTGAACAATGAGCTCCGATTCTCTTGGAGAGGAGGTGATAGCAGATGAGAAAACTCACAACAGTCGGTCTGGTCCTGATCATGCTCATATTGGTCTGTGTCGCCATTCCAATGAATGCAAGCGCTGCGTCAATAACCAAGATAACGCCGGATAAGGGAAAGGCGGGTCGAACCACCATAATCCACGGGGTAGAACTGGAGGGTAATACCGTACATGTCCGGTTCGGTCAAAGTGAAATGGTAATGGGAGAATTACTTAATTTCAAAACCATAAAGGTTACTGTTCCTGAAAAGAACCCAACGGATCCCGAGGAAGTGCCCGTATTTGTATGGATTGACAAAAGACCGGTACCAGGAATTATATGGTTCGAATATATAGGAGCTAAGTAGATTAAAATTAATGTTAGATAAAAATAAAGTATTCGAAAAACTATTTGATTTCGGTGCATAAATGAAAATACAGGTATGGGAAGATTTTTCCAAAACGCCCAAATTCAAATCCTATTCATCATTACCGGCAGGTATCGAAATAGTGGAAGGCTCCTTCCGTTCAAATCCATTTGAGCTTGATAAATTATTCAATTTCGGACGGGAAGAAGGTGGAGTGGCACTCTGGGATAATACCGGCATGCCTCTTGAAAATGATTGGGATGAGGAGATCCACCACATAAATAAAATCCAGAAGAATCTGGGAGAGCTTTCAGACCAGGTACGATTAGTGAGGTGTTTTATTTCTACTTATGATATGATGCATTATAATTATCCCAAAGCGATAGCACAGATGCTGGGGGCAATAGGCACCCAGAAATACCAGCATACCGCCCCCATAGGCTGGCATGTTCCTTGGTGGCCTCCGTACCAATCCAAGCGAACCGAACTGCTGGATGTCTACATTACTTTTTTAAAATCTTGGGTACAACAAGAGAAAAGTCTAACAATCCGTACTTCAAAACAGTATAAAAACGAAGTGCTGAGGAAAATCTATGCAAAATTAGGAGAATGGTCTGCCCCCAAGCGGAATTATGTGCTCCTGGTTATTGAGAAGCTTGAATTATACAGGAGCGTATATGCAGTCCCGGAGGGATTCTGGAGCGAACGTGAGAAGACCCAATATGATTTGCTGGTAAAGAATAAATTGGATATGGCGATAAAACCAATCGAGGCGGAAACGAAAACCTCCAGGGACAAGGATGAATTGTTGAAACGAATAGAATCTTTTAATGGACAATTATGGCATCATTCCTTTTTTGATGAGGTCGATTCTTGGCTGGATTGGATAGGTAAAGGAATAAAGATTAATTTCGAAAGAGTGGACCGGAAGCGTAATGAGACCATAATAAAAACCTGTACTAATTTTGTCAAAGGTTTAACGCTTTTTATGAGCCACAGCACCGGAAAGGAAAAGGATGTTGAACAATATGTTCCCGGTCTGCAAAAGATGTTCGGGAAGGCCACAGAAGAACAGGTTTGGTTGCTTGCATGTCTGTGGAAAACAATGGCTGAACAATTAAAAATTAATCTCGAAAGTCCAGACTATCAATTAAAAAGTAAATTAGAAAACGATTGGCTCTTTAAATTATAAAAATGATTCTTAAATCCTAATACTACACCACCTTCGGTGGAAATCCCAATACATACCAATACTACCAAGTAAGCTCAAACTTCAAATAACTACCTAGAATCGGTGAAAAGCAAATCGTATGCCGCCGGAGTCGCATAAATTAAATCATGAATTGTTGCCGATACTTTAAAGCTATATAAGCTGAATTGATTGCCGGAGTCGTGTATACTGTAGTGTCCGAACGGCCGTGCCGTATATAACGGTGAAGTTGAATTGTTTTATAATTACCAATGGTGTACGGCCGTGCGGATCATACAGTGATGTGATATCTTATAATACTTATATACGAACGGCCGTGCCGTACCATCGTTTGTAATATATGCCAAATACTACAAAGCCCTCCACCCATCGGTTGGCTTTCTGGTTTGGGAATTTCGATATTCGGATTTATTTGGGACTGAGAATTGAGGTAAATCGTTAATAATCTATCTCAATTGTCAGGCGAGAAGCTTTCCGAAGGAAAGATTCGCATATATTTGTTGAATATGCCCGATTTCGACCTTCGTGATTCGTATTTGTTTGTTTTTTCTTTATTAGGATTTGTTTCGATATTCTACATTCGAGTTTCGGATTTTTAATAAGTGTTTCGCTACTCGCACCTCGTCTTTCGTCTTTCCGAAATCTTATGATATCGATGTCTAAGCATCCAAAAATCAGCTGTTATGTATTCTATTATAAAACTTGACCTAAGCCGTGATACAGTGTAACATGGGTATACCCTGGGAATCCCCAACTATAGTTTATATAAAGAAATTGATAATATTAGAGTATAACCAAGGGGAAATGAGAGGAACGTTGCAAGGGGTTTTAGCCACTCTCCCCTTGCAACCTGATTCCTATATGCCTCTTGGTTGAAAAAAGTGGCACCCCCCCATTATATGTTGATTTAAATGAGTACATGTAAATATATGAAGGTCAAGAAAATTTCTATTCAAGATATATTTGATTTCAAACCTGTTGTGATCTACAGGCATAATATATGTGCTCTTACAAGCGAGAAATGCACCATGTCCAAAAAGGACTGCGCTGGGTGCAAATTCGCGGCGTCATAATATCACGCTCTACTTCCATCCTGTTTTTGGGTTGGTTGACCTCCTTCGCCGATTGACCTCACCAGCTTCTTCCTTCCCTGGTGGGGTCCCCCCTTTTTTTTGATTTTATTTGATTAATCAATGATTTTATATTGCTAATAGAGGTGCGGTATTCGGTTGCGGTTTCGAAGCACTCATTTCTATATAATTGTTTAATAGACGAAGGAGGAAAGGAAGAAGGACGAGGGGATTTCAAACGTCATTTTAAAAGCGAGATATGAAAAAAGAAAGCCGAAAAGCCATTCCTCTCTCGTATTTCGACTTGTGTTAAACGAAGAATGAGGGTTGAAGTATGAAAATCTTTTATCGTCCCTCCTCTCTCGCACCTCTTCTTTCCCGAAGGCGCTCGTTTGGTAAGGCGGTTGGGTCAAACGTCTCGTCTTTTAATTACAACTTTTCCACTGTTCCACTTTTCCACATATCCACTATTCTACTTGAGCTATCGATTCTTTAACCCATAGGCTAAAGCAGATTCTATTTGAAAACATCTAACCAAAATTAATAATAATTGAATTTCTGTTAGCAAAGCTAATGGGATTTTATATAGTGCAGCCCTGTAAGAGTACCGCGGCGTTCGAAGCGATACCTCAGGATCCTCAAAAGCTTGATTTATCGTCGGTGGAGTCCACATTGACCTCGCATGGGTTCGAGGTGATAGCGAACGCCAAAGTGCTGCTTGTTGTTACAAAAAATGAAATGGAAATCTCGATTTATCCCACGGGTAAGATCCTGATAAAAATCGATGACAAATCTGTTGCAGAGGACATGGTCTCCGAGCTGGAATCGATTTTAATGTAAAATCAGGATAGTGCTGACGAACGTTATTTTGACCGATAAAATAGATATGAATTCAACCAAAATCTTATATCCAGCAAATGTATTATATTACAAATTCTATGGCTGAATGCAGTATAAAATTAATAAAAAACAGTTAATGGGGGAATTATTTATGCCATTATTTCAAAGCGCACAGGAAAGTCATGTTTCCAGGGCGATAATCGAGGGATTTATGAAAGAGCTTCTTGATGATACCGAAAGCGATGGTGTTGTGATGGGTGCCGGGCCCAGCGGTTTATTGTGCTGTAGGGAACTTGCAAGAAACAAGGTAAAGGTCCTGGTAATAGAGAATAATAATTATCTCGGAGGCGGGTTCTGGATAGGCGGATACCTGATGAATAAACTCACAATTCGCAAGCCGGCCAACGAAATACTTGACGAGCTTGAAATACCGTACACCACCACGGAGGAAGGTCTGGCAGTTGCCGACGGTCCTCACGCGTGCTCGAAATTGATCGCAGCCGCCTGTGATGCCGGTGCAAAGTTCATTAATATGACCAAGTTTGACGATGTGGTACTGCGCGAGAACAACCGCGTCGGCGGTGTTGTTATAAACTGGACGCCGGTCTCGGCTATGCCGCGTGAAATCACCTGCGTCGACCCCATCGCGCTTGAAACGAAAATTGTAATAGATGCTACGGGACACGATGCGGCCGTAGTGAACGTTCTTGAACGTAGGAAACTGCTCAAAACCGAGGGTTTCGGCGGGATGTGGGTTGACAAATCCGAGGATCTAATAGTGGAGCACACCAAGGAGATCCATCCCGGTCTGGTTGTGACGGGTATGGCGGTCTCCACCGCCTTCGGTTTGCCCAGGATGGGGCCGACTTTTGGCGGGATGCTTATGAGCGGCCGCCGTGCATCGGAAGTCACGCTGGAGCTGTTAAAAAATCTTTAGAAGCTTATTAAAGTTGCAAGAAGGGCGTAAAACGTTGAGCGGTTGCGCGATGCGTACCGGCTAACGGTTGCGAAGAACGTACCGTCAAGCGGTAGGGAGGTGCGTACCGTCTAACGGCTGACGATTGACGGCCGCTTACCGAGAGCCGCCAAACGTTACGCACTGCGCAACCGCCAACCGTGAGCCGCTCTTCTGTTAGCGATATATAAGCTTAATCTCATCTGCTTATATCGATTCTTATAGGTCTGATCAAGTGTCGTACAAACCTCCTGTTGAAAATCCAGGCTCAAAATTGTTTGTATATCTCTACAAACCTACAACTGCATTTTCATTTCCAATTGAAATGCTTGCGCAATTCATACAGGATACTTTGAAGGATAAATTGGTAAATAATGAAGTAGAAATCCGTGAGGAGTTCTTACAAAATTATGTGGTATCAGAGGAGGATCTGACGCCTCGTAAGCATGCAGCTGAGATCATGGCAAGGTGCAGGATAGAAGATATTAAGGTCGAACAGCTGCCATATGATAAAGATGAGAAAGTGCAGATATTCTATACTGCTATGGAACTCAACCTGCTCGAGGGGATTCCACCCGACCGCTGCCGGGATTATCTTTACCACGGTCCGAGATTAATGGAAAACTTCAGGAATTTCATTCCAGAAAGTGAAAGAACACTTGAGCATCTTCACATAATATTTACAGACCGGTTGTTCTGCAGCTGGAATTTTTCCGATGCCCGTTATCATGCCCGTGCAATTTTTTTAGGTTTTCCGCATCTGATATCAATGCCCGGGCTTGTGGAAGCACCTGCAAGGCCAAGGGAGTATTATATCAAACGTCATCTTTATGCATCCTCCGGACTTCCGGTGGACGAGCTCGAAGCGGAATTTGCAGGGCAGTATTTGATATACAAAGACGCAAGAACCGTGGAGGCATTGAAAGGTTACATCCTCCAATCGCTGTTCTATACTCTTTTCAAAGACCCTTTTTGCACCGACCCTGACTGCAGGCTGTTTAATTCACACTGGCAGTCAGAACTGTTGCGCTCCCAGCTCGAGAGCGGGAAACTGTGTAAAAACCATAGTGAAATAATTAAGCAATATGTAGATGGAAAATGAGTCAAAGAGTCTCAGGGTCCAAGAGTCCTAGAGTGCACCACCTTCGGTGGAGTAGCGAAAGACGAGTGACGAGTGGCGAGACGAACTATGATACACTCATCCCCTCTCGTTACTCGCTTCTCGCAACTCGTCTTTCCCCGAGCTTTTACCTTTTGCCTCTAGCCTCTTGCCTCTCCCGAAGGACCTTAATTTTATTTACAAAATAATTGGCCCGAGTGGGTTAATGTTACAGTTACCGTCCGCCCCTCTTTTTTCAGAGCAACAAAATTACGCTTGGCCAGATTCGAAATAAACCTATTTAGTTTAGCCCGCAGCCTTGCATTATACCTTTTCATATCCTCCCGCTCTTTTTTCGGTGTAAAAAACTGCAGATTCTCCAGGATCGGTATCAGTTCGTTTTGCTTTGAAATCGATCCCCCACTCTTTTTCAAGGCATTTAGAACCATAATTTCCTTGTCCGAGGGAGTATCAATTGCCATTATGGGTAACTGCACAACATTCTCGTAGCCTTTGGAGAGCACGGTGGTGGTTTTGGATATATTGTATTTTGTCGGATATACATAATAGGGTATCGAATCGGTCATGAACGAAACTAACAGGGCCGCTGAACTTATGATTCTTGAACCGCTGCTAAGGTTGACATAAATGTTATAACCGTCATCTTTCAAGCTGTTAAAAATCTCAAACAATTTGTTAAATGCATTTTGAAAATCATAATGATCGACAAACTCATGTCGAACATTGACCGTGGCATTAATCATCTTCTCGATTTTCTTACCATTGCTCCTGGCTTTTTGTTCAACATCAAGTTTGGGATTGGTGCCGTAGATAAAAACCGCAAAATTCGTCGGATAGTGTCTGAGCCCTGCCAGAACCCTGTCAATTTCCAATCCCATTGGTATGATATGCAAGTTTTTATCAAAATCAGCCATAATAAATGAAATTATTAGGAGCTATATAAGGGTTGTGACTGTACGCAAATTTCGTATTATTTATGTTCACCACTATAATTGTATTAGCAAATACTTTATATCCAAGTAAGTTATTAGGATTAATATTCGTTGAGGGCCTCAAAAACCTTAACTTAGGGATGCACGATTATAGTTAAAAAATATCATTTACTGGATGGGAATTTCTTATACCCAAACCATAGTTGAAATGTAATAACTATGACCATAAGTCGAGCTTAAATGAGTGTAAATGTTATCAAAATTCCAAATAAGATAAAAAATCCATGAAATGTGTTGAATCCGGGAAGTCATTATTGCAGGTGGGAACATGAAAACGATGCGTGTGAGAAAAATGATAAAAGAATATATCAGTGTTAAACCTCGAAGCACTAAAGAAATTTTGGATCACATCAATTCACGAAGTAAACATGGCACAAACCTGCAGATATTAGGTAATATTCTCGGGAAGGATAAGGATATAGTAAAAGTAGGTACCACGAAAATAAGCGATGAGGAGCACGGATCGAGGAACGGTCATTACAAGATCTGTGTTTGGGCCTTGCGCCCCGGCGTGGAAATCACTACCAATAAAACGAATGTGAATGAGAAGCGTTGAAATCGGACCCGGGGTCTGGCTCACACATTCGGCACTCACTATTTTTTAAATTATAATATTTTATTAAAAATTTTATATATTTTTTTTGAAAAGGTCTTTAATAAAACTTGTGGTAAATTATTATATTTTATTAAGATTATTAATGGCGCATTGGATGTTTCAATAGAAGGGGCATTTTTTATTCCACCTTAGCTCCTCAAAGGTAGGTCTCCCTCATATGAATTCTGAGAAGTTCCTGGCTTCAATAGAATTAAATCTTACTCCCATAGCGCCTGAGTTTATGCCCGGTATTATTAAAAAACAGATGGAAAACCTCGATATATCCTACAAAGGCATGACTCCGGATAATGCTAGATTGTTTATTACAAATGTAGCGGATGCCCTATCAATTTTCATCGGTCCGGAAAGGAGCAATAATGCCAGAAAATTCATGATGAAAAAGCTCCGGGAGTGCTGCAGTGAAAATGAGATGGACCTCCTGACAGCTTATTAATCAATTATAGAAGTGCGTCTCTCGGTTGCGTTAGAGAGGAGCGTAACGTCTTACGGCTAGCGTCTTACGGCCGCTTACCATTAAACGCCTAACGTTACGCATTTCGCTCCCGCTTAACGAGACGCCCTTCGCAGACTCTGTACGTTACGCCCCTCGCAACCGTCAAACGTTATACGCACTTCTGTAAGCAATTAATAATTTTATAAAATCAATTTTAAATAAAAAAAAAGAGAGGAATGAATATATCATTCCCTGCTCTTACCGATTTTGTATATATGGCCGGAAAGTCCAATTAAAATAACGATCCCCAGTCCCATTATCATATAGTTCGTTTTAGTAAATACCTTTTCTTTGGCGGCTTCCATCAAAGATACAATTTCGATGGTGTGTTCAGAGAAGTGAGGTATGTATACCAGAACCTGTGCACCATTGTTATCTACAGCTCCAATATACTTTGCTTCTGTACCGCCAGGACCTATTACCTCATTCACGGTACCCATCTGGATTTGTTTCCCGTCGAAACGAACCCTCATTTCTTCCATATTTCTAAATTTTAGCACATTTTCGGCAATATTAATAACAATAATCTTCCCCTCGTGGAATTCCGCTGATACTCTTACCCTTATGGTATTTCCTTCTGCCTTCTCCAGATTAACAGCCATCCCAAGTTGGTAATGATTATTTTCCTGTACAATAACACCATTTTTTTTCGCAAAGGTGGTTTCCATGACTAAGGTTCCGTTCTCAATACCACTTTGTATCTCATTTCTGTACATATGTTTCCACTGGTACTGATTCTGGGTACCCGATGAATTTTCTCCGGCTGAGCCCTCCTGATTTTGTTCTTGATATTGCCATTGATTTTGTTCCTGAGTACCGCCGCCGGTACCGTCCTGATTCTGTTCCTGGTTCTGCTCCTGCTCCTGGTTACGTTTCTGTTCCTGTAATTGTTCCTGCGAGCCGTTGCAGGTACCGTCCTGGTTCTGTTCCTGATTCTGCTCCTGCGCTTGATTCTGTTCTTGGTTCTGTTTTTGCGAGCCGTTGCAGGGACCGTTCTGGTTCTGTTCCTGGTTCTGCTCCTGCTCTTGATTCTGTTCCTGGTTCTGTTCTTGCGAGCCGTTGCAGGTACAGTTTTGGTTCTGCTCCTGATTTTGTTCTTGGTTCTGTTCCTGCTCCTGATTCTGTTCCTGGTTCTGTTCTTGTGAACAGTTACATGAGCAGTTCTGGCTCTGCTCCTGGTTCTGTTCCTGGTTTTGCTCCTGATTTTGTTCCCGGTTCTGTTCCTGTGATTGCTCATCATTTTCCGGGCCAGATTGATTGGCCTCTGTATTGCTGTTCTGATATTCATTCTGGTCTCCATTTCCAGAATATTCCGCCGTTGCCACCGGTAATATACTCATTATCAAAAGTGAAATGATCATTATTACCATAGCAAAAGTGGTTTTTTCAAAAAATCTGGTGGTTGCCACTTCGTTCACCTCGCTTACATTGTTGCTTCACGGTATATATATTGAATTTGGTGCAATTACTGAACTATCGCCTTCGAGCATGATTTTATAATGTTCTCGGGAGTTGCGAAAGGCGAGTTGCGAGTTGCGAAAGTAATTTTTCAAAAACATTAATTACCATTAGATTGAATGTATCGTCCGTGATAAAATGGACGACCTGCTATTATTTTCAGAAATCCTGTTGATGGGTATCTGCATTGTTCTTTTGATATTGAACATCTATACATACCGATTAACCTCGAACAAAAAGGTATTAATGATCAGCGTAATCTTTATAATTCTGTTCCTTCAGGCTCTACTGGCGCTGCTTTCGGAATTCCATTCCTCATTGGAATTCATTCAAGAGCCGCGGGTGTTCATGCTTGTTGATGTTCTGGTCGTGCTTGTGATCTATACCGCCACAGTTAAGGCTTAAGGGTTTGGTGAAGGAGTCAGCATAAATGGATGTTAAGGCGGCGGAACAGCTGGATACCAGGAAAAAGTTATTAGAGATAATCAGAGCCAAACCGGGTATCCACTTCAGGGAACTCCACCGTGAGAGCGGTTTGGCCATGGGAGAACTTGAATACCATCTGGGTGTTTTAGAAAAAAATGAGATAATCACCAAAACCAAATCACCGCACTATACAAAATATTACCCCACGGCGGAATTGGGCTCAAAAGATAAGAAGCTAATGGATATCCTCCGACATAAAAAATTAAGAGAGATTTTGTTATTTATAATCTCGAAGGAAAAGGTAAGTCATGGAGATATTGTAGCCGAATTTCAATTGATAAAATCCACAGCTTCTTTTTATGCAGATAAATTATTGAAATATGGTTTGATAGAAAAACAGAAAGAAGGAAGAAATGTTTATTATACCGTTAAGAACCCCATGAATGTGCTCCGACTCTTATTATTATATAAGAAAGGATTTGGAGAGGAGCTAGCAGAGCGCGTGGAAGGTCTGTGGGGGAATCTATAGATCGCATCTTCATTATGGAGATCATTGAAATAAGATTTTCAATCAATCTTTAAATATTTTCAATGAAAAATCTACAAATATTACCGCATAAATTAACAAAATTAATTGGTAAATCCTGTACACCATAATAAGAATTAAATACCTCTTAATCCATCACGGGATTCGGGGGCGAACTCAGTGTTTTCACGAACCTTAACAGAAGACGAAATCAATAAAATAACTAACATGGTTGAATTCATCAAGGACAAGCATCAAGGCTCCGAAGGTCACGATTATTCACATGTTTTGGAAGTCTGTCGTTACTCAATAAAGATATCCCAGGAGATCAAGGAGGAGGTGGATCCGTTCATTGTAATAACCGGTGCGCTTTTACACGATATAGGGAGGGTCCATCAGGAATACGGCGGCTTGCACGGATTGATGGGCGGTGCAATTGCCGAAGAATACCTGGAGGGTATCAATCTGGATAACGATACCATAGAGACCATAACGCGAATAATTGTCCGCCATTCACCCACGAGCATGCTACCGCCGATCAGCACTGCCGAGAAAATAGTGTTCGATGCTGATGCGCTGGACAGGCTGGGGTGGATGGGAATGATCCGGGGTGTAATGGGAAAACGGGGCAGCATAGAGGAGATACTGGAGAGAACACTGAGAAAGCGTAGTGAAGACTACCACAAGCTCAACTTCGATGTAAGTAAAGAAATCGGTAAGGAACTTTACGATCAGTCGGTAATGTTGATCAAAGGTCTTCGAAAGGCTCTGGATGAAAGGACATTAGAGATCGAGAATCTGAAATTACCGAGATAGTCTATATAATGAAATCCCCATAATAAGTTAGAAAAATTCAATTAAAAGGGTTGCGGTGTTTAGGGTGTCCGAAATTAATTTAGATGATAAAGCCAAGAAGAAATTGTTAAAGGAAGCACAAAACAGCCATTTCTCCATGGGTCTAAATGATATTGGTTCCAAGTTATGCAAGGCCAATGTCTGTTATGGTTTGAGCAAGATAAAGTGGATGCAGAAGGAACTTGGTATGGAGCCCGATGCGACATTCATTTCCGGGCCCGACGAGACCATTTCCAGGAACCGGGATCGATGGCAGAGCGGATTCGGGTACGGCGGTAAGGTCACATGGGGGAACGGGAAGGATCCAATTATTATACTGAATGTAATGGTAAACGCCTGCGGGATGCTGCTGGGAAGTCTCGAAGATGAACCCGACGTGGAAGTGCTGCTGCAGAGGCTTAGAAAGCTGCATGAAGAAGACACATATATAGAGGATTTAAAAGTAGAATGGGACCTTGGTAAAAGTAATCATTTTGTGGATATTTTTAAGGTAGTATCAACCGCTGATGAATTTTTTCCGCAGTATGCTTTTATTATTCATGCGGGCGCACCCGAAATAAAAGGTGATAATGCCAGGGGGATGGGATTATACTACCGCAAATCCAAGATTATCCAGGATAAATATATTGAACTTAAGACGCCTTTTGATAACATTTATTATTTAGACGGTGACGATGCGCGGGAATATTATGAGTTTTTCCAGTTGGCAAAAAGGTTTTCAATGAAACGGCGGGAATATGCCGCGGAAAAATTATTTGATAATTATAAAATAATCTCGAGTACAATGCACCAGACATTGCCGAATATGAATGAAATACTTCTGGGAAGCCATGATGTTTCGGATGCCGAGCTGTTCCCGGTAACTCTCAGGGCTGACAGGCCTGCATTCATTATGCGGCCCAAAGATAATTTGACAGAGGAGGTCATTGAATATCTCAATTTTACTGCGCGTGCAGAGGAACTGGGCATGATGGATAGGTTAAAAAGTGCCAACATCCTGCCACACGGCGGCGGGTATACATTCCCGTTTTTAAACAGGGTAAAAAAGGTATTTGAAATCGATAATACACGATATTTCGTAATTTCATTAGTGAAATCTAAATCCAGAAAAGTGATTGCTGACCTGCGCGAAATCCAATATCGATACCGCGACGAGAGAATCATAGAGCGTACTCTGGAGCTTGAATTGGGAAAGGTAGTTGCCAGGCTGGAGCCGCAGTTTGTTTTGAAAATATAACAGCATTTCAGACGATTTTAAACGCTGCCAGAAGTGCAGTATACGGTTGCGGTTGCGAGGTGCGTAACGTCAAGCGTCTTCTGTTTAGCGGCCGCTTACCGTTATCCGCAATACGTGACGCCCCTCGCCACCGCTGAATTGTTGCCGGCGCCTTAGCGCTCGGCGGTGCCGTTATATCGATGTAAATTTGATTCGTCTACCGCACTTCTATAATTAATTACTAATTCTTGGACATTTATCCAATCAGCAGTAGGCAATTTTGCTTTAAAATACTACCAGTAATAATAAAAAATAACCTTTAGAAGTTAAAAATATTTATAGAATTAGTATTATTCAGTCTAGTACCAGATCGCACATTATCCAGGAAATAGAATTGTTGAATGTCTCAGCTGAAATTCCATTTATTTTCAATTAAATTTAGCTGATAATATACTCATAATCTTACAAATGATCCAAGTCAGTGGTGGGCATGGAAATAAAGGATGATATTGCAAGAATTCAGGCGAAATTAGGTGTATACGAGCTAGCAAAAAAACTTGAAGATAAAGATGCTAATGTAAGAAAGAATACTGCCCGAACTCTTGGTACGATGGGTGATACAAGCGCTGTAGGGCCGCTAATGCGGGCTCTGAATGATAATAATGTTTTCGTAAGAAGAGCGGTGATAGAGTCGCTTGGCAAACTCAAAGACAGCCGAGCAGTTGTGCCATTAATTGAATTATTACAAGGGGACAAAATAGGTTTACGATGGCGAGCAGCCGAAGCTCTGGGTAGAATTGGCGATCCCACGGCAATCGATCCGTTAATCGAGGCACTGAAAGATGATGATGAAAATGTCCGGGCTCTGGCAGTTGAGGCGCTTGGCAGAATCGGGGATGAAGATTCAGTAGATCCGTTGTTAAAAGCCCTCAAGGATTCGGTTGATGCTGTACGGTTGAATGCCATCAAGGCACTCGGCTCGCTTGGTGATATCAAGGCAATAAAACCTCTGGAGGGCCTGCGAAATGAACACACAGAGGTGGATGGAACTGTAATAAGCGTGAAGGCCAGTGAAGCGATATTGAAAATCAAATCCACGGATGCATACAAGGAGTATCATGCCGACAAACAGCGTGAATTAATGGACATTATCAATGGTTTGAAAGCCGGAAAAAATATCCAGGCATTGATCGATATGCTTAAAAGTAATGATGTGGAGACCCGTAAGGAGTCCGCGAAAGCCTTGGGCTCTCTGGGTGATTCCAACGCCGTGGTGCCGCTGATAAATTCATTGAAGGATGAGGACGAATCCGTTCGAAGTATCGCTGCCGGAGCTCTCGGCAGGATCGGTAATAAATTAGCCGTTCGACCCTTAACAGAAGCACTCGATGATGACGCAGAGGTTGTTCGTAGAATTGCTGCGAAGGCACTCAGCAAAATCGGTGATAAGTTACTTGTAACATCTCTTATCAAAGCGCTGGATGATACAGATGAGAAGGTTAGAAAGCATATAGTAGAAGCGTTGGGGAATATCGGAGATAGGAGGGCCGTTGAACCGCTTTTAAAAATGCTTGAAGACAGCGATTCAATCATGCAGACCCACATTGCCGATGCACTTGGCGAGATCGGTGACCGACGGGCCGTTGATTTTTTGCTCGAGTTGATCGATGATAAGGAAGAATGGGTACGGTGTAATGTTTCGAGGGCCCTTGGCAACATAGGTGCCGCCAAAGCTGTTGAGCCGCTGCTGGAAAGGCTCGGGGATGAATCGTGGTATGTGAGGGAGGCCGCCTCGGAAGCTCTGGGTGCAATCGGAAATTCAAAAGCCACCTCGGCATTACTTCAAGCGTTCGAAAGGGAGGATCAGGAGTCTGTTTTGGGCAACATCGCCTGGGCGCTTGGTAAAATAGGTGACAAATCCGCCGTGGAGCCCCTCATCAAGGCTCTTGAAAATAAAAATGAAGTTATTCGAATGAGCGCTGCAAAAGCTCTGGGAAATATAGGCGATAGTACTGCAATATGGCCGTTGATTTCTACCCTCAAAGATGACGAGATCTCGGTGCGCGTCAACGCGGTTATTGCTCTGGGTGAAATCGGAGAGCCCGCTGCGATTTCCACCCTTGAAAAGTACAGGTTTGAGGATAAAATATATTACGGCGTTACCCTGGGCGAAAAGGCCACGGAAGCCATCAATCGAATACGGTCGAAAATGGCATACGAAGAATTCCTGGCTAATGAAAATAAATGAGAGAATAGGTGAAGGCTGACGCCTCACCTAGTGGTGAATGGTGAGAACGCTCAAATTAGGTTCTAGGTGCGAGGTGCTAGGTTCTAGGGCCACCCTACCCCTTAAGTTTGGATCAACTATCGCTTGAATGGTGAGTAAAACGAAGGACCCAGGACTCAGGACCAAGGATACAGATTAATTTTTCCTACATTGCACTTTTTAACTCTTGCACTTTTCTACTTTTCTACTATCCCACTCGGACTATCGACTGCAGACTGCCGACTTTGTACTATCGACTTTTACTTTTCCACTCTTCCACTTTTCCACTCTTCCACTTATTCATAACTTCTCTTCTTGTTCAACACGATGTAGCTCCCACCCAGCAAAATCAATAATATAATTCCAATGAGAATATACGAAACAATCCCTAGGTTGGAGAAGAAATCTGAAACACTATCCTGATCTTCAGGTGGGGAATCCTCACCTTCTGTAGTTACACCTTCGCCTTCGATCAGTTTTATTTTCATATCATCTGTTACGGTATTGCCCACACTGTCGGTAACAAATACCATGACGATAAATCGTCCTTTTGTCATACCCGTGGTGTCCAGGGTATACTCCCATTTTCCATTGTTAAATGATGAGGTTATATCAACAGGATCAGACTTACCGATCATCAGCGTTACTTTATCTATCCCGGTATCATCCGTTGCAGTACCGGAGATGACAATCGTTTCTCCTATTACACAAACATCCTGTGTAGCTGAGATTGATATAAGCGGTGCCAGTTCATCGATGATTACTGTTATAGAGGCCTTACCGGTATGCCCGGCTTTATCAGTAACAGCCAAAACCAGGGTGTGTTCACCGCCCCCCAGGTCCAGGAAGTTCCAGTATTCATAATACCAGTTATCCTCCACAACCTCAGAGGTAATATCGATAGGCTCCTCGGAGTCAAATATCAGCTCTACTCTGGAAATCCCATACGAATCGTGAGCGAAACCCTCCAGTGGAATTACCCCATCAGCGCTGAATATTTCATTATTACCCGGTGAGGTTATGAGGGCTTGAGGGGCGGATCCGTCCAGGATTATATTGATGCTGTCTGAATTGATATTATCAGAATCATCTACAGCTTTGGCCTCGATGGTGTGTAACCCTTCGGGGGAGGAGGACGTATATGTGTCCCATCTGTACGACCATGATCCGTCAGGCCCGAGGTACGATGTGATATCTGCCGGGCTGTTGTCGCCAAGTTTCAATTCCAGCTTTTCAATCATATTATTATCAAGCGCTTTACCCGAGATATCCACGGATTCACCCAGCCTGACAACCAGCCCGTCATTTGGTGAATTTATTAAAACCTCCGGGATGATCAGATCCTTTACATTAAAATCCACAGAAACTGATGCGGGATTTCCCGAGGTGTCGTTTGCATTTACAGTGATGGTATGTTCTCCCTCGTTCATTGCTCTGGTATAGATGGCATACTCCCACGAATCGCCGTTCAAAAATGGCAGAAGATCAACACAGTTTGAATAATCCGAGTCCATAACCAGTTCCATTCGGGATAATTCCACATTATCGTAAGCCAGACCCTGTATTTTTATTTCCTCATCGGGGCCGAATACAGAGCTATCTTTCGGATTGTCGATTGTAATTGTCGGGTTTGTTAGGTCTATTAAACTGATATTAATCCAGGTTAATTTAAAACTCTTACCCTGGCTTGCTTTGGCCCAGATAGTGTACGCTCCCGGCAGCATTCTGGTTGTGTCCAGATAGTACTCCCAGGTGCTGTACGGGGTACTACCAGAAGCTGCACCGTCACTTGCCGCAATCCAAGAAACCTGGTTGTCGTAACTTATCTCCACCCTGTTTACACCTGAGGGTCCCCAGGCAGTTCCGCTGATATGTATATCATCATCAAGTCTTAGCTCTGCACCATCCTCCGGAGAGGTTATTTCAACCTTTATTTCGCTTACAATATCAATGGTAACCTTGAGGATCTTCGTGGTGGCCTGTGAGAACGCGTTTGAAAAAACTGCATAATATCTCCCATCATCCGGTGGAACGACAAATGAAATTTTATCGGCAATAGATCTCTGTCGTACATTGTACGCGAAAAAATATAGACCGTTTTGGTACAGATTGAAGTTATTTGAATTAGAAATGAAGAAATCAATATTGCCAGAAGGCCCGAAGACATCCGCATGTTCACCTGTATATTCATTTTCCGCCCTCAGGATGTTCGAGACCACCTCATAATTCACTTCCATGGTGTATTTTTCATCATCGATGTTCGGCGACTCGATTCCATTAGCCTTAAAGGTCTCCGCACTGAGGGGGAGCGTGAAGGTATAGGAATAATTGACGCCGGCTTCCGAATTGGTGATAACGGATTCCGTGCCCACGGGCGGGCTGTCGCCCAGCGAGTCGGTCCGGGCGCTTGTCCAGTAGTTCCTGTAATTACCAAGGTCGAAGCTCACCTGGCCTGTATAATCTGTAGTACCCCAGGTGGTGACCGTGCGAAGGTCGGAGTTGTAATAGTTCTCGGTCTCGATGGCAACCAGGGCGCCGTCCACAGGCAGCCACATCGAATCCACAACCGTTGCAGTGAAATTACAAACCGGGGTATATTTACTGGTTACGGACCAAATATGCGAGTCGCCCCTGGTGTTCCAAACCGATGAAAGATCCTTATGGAAGTATCCGCCAACATCGTTGTCGTAACTGTTCGGCTTATCAATGGAACCGTCCCAGTGAATCCACCTGTTGTCCCAGAACTCGTTCCAGACATGGTCTTCGGCGGAGTTCAGGGTACAGGTGGAGGGAATCAGACCAGCCCGCGCAATGGCGTTGCGCATGTCCTGGTACTCACCGCACCTGCCTATGTGCTTGCGGTAGATGCGGACGGGCTGGATAGGCCGCTCCTCATTGCTGGTAAATGCCATGGAGTTTGACATCCAATTATTACATGCAGAAATAGCCTCCCACGTGGTTATCGCCTCCGATAATAGGTCTTTTAAAAGTGGATTTGATTTGGCCGGTCCGTCGTAATCACCTGCACTGTCGTTATGATAAAACAGCCAATCCCTCCAGAACTTGCCCTCGGGCGGGGGCACCCCGTAATTCCTGGAAAAAGGCGGCTGCGATGTATAATCGTAATTCGGGTCCACATAGGTGGGCAGTTCATCGCTCAGCTTGGGGTGCACGATGTACCAGTAATATAGATCTCTGGGCAGCAGCACATCCTCTTGATTCTTATCTTTGTAAATCACCGTAGTATAATCATCCTGCTCGGAAATCTCTACATAATCGAGGTAGGGATCAGCCTGGTAGATCAGCTCCGCGTTATGTGTGAAAATCTCAGGGAACATATAGTCGTGCTGAAGATTTTCAACTGCGGAATGAGCAATGCAGAAGGCTATTTCATCGATATATCGAGAATCAGGTGAATTCAAAATAAGATTAGCATATGTGATCATGTAATCATAGGACAGCTGATGGAACTTATGCGTGAGGTTAAGCCTCAACCAATCTGGAACAGTATCAATTGCCTGATTACAGACCTCCGGTAGTTCTCTTGCGGGTTTTGCTTCCAGGCTCATGTCTGTTTGGTCAAAGTAGACGAAGAAATCCTGGCCGGGAGGTATTTGTAAGGTCGCAGAAAAGCTCTGGACCACACCACTCGTGGTATCATCCTGTCTGCTCTCGGATTCTTCCGATGCACCTTCAGAAAGGATCGGGATTGTATTGATTATTAACAATATTATCAAAAGAGAACTCGAGATTTTTTTAATTATATTAATATTCATTATAGCAGTCCCTGAATTTATGTACTATAAGTAAAAGATGGAGTAATTAATATATTTTTGGAGTAAAATGATAATAAATTTATACAGGGCTGGTCCAATCTCTCTGAGCTTTTAAATAAATTT
>CP070629.1:3528967-3534862 GCA_020356005.1 Thermoplasmata archaeon | reverse complement strand
TGCCTGCGCTGACTAGTTGCCGACACCGACTAGTAGCAGATTAAATCAAGGTGTACGGCCGTGCCGAATATAACAGTAATTTGATATCAAAATATACTTGTCAATCGCTAGGCGGTGCCGTTATATCATTGTAAAATTAATTCGTTACGCTCCTCGCAGACACAAACGCTTGCCACACCTCTATAATCGATACAAAATCATCCAAGAATCTGATTTCAATCCTCACGAATCAGACCTTTACTTCCTTCAGATCCTTGCCGAGCACACAATCGATTTCTTCTCCCACGGTTAAAATCAGATATTTTTCACCGCTCTTTAAACCCGATGGAAAGCATATCTTGAAGAATTTGCAGTTGCGGTTCTCGCACAGTTCTCCTTCAAATATAACTTCATTATTTTCAACGGCCTGCTTTGAATCCACGGCAAGTTTAAGATCCAGTTTTTCAAATTCGATTGCACGCACCCCTTCCTCATAGATTTTGCAGTTGTGATGCATGCTGCGCACTTCGGTTACCCTGTATGTCCGCCCCTCCTCTAAATTAAAGCAAACGGTTTTTACCTTGCAGTCGCGGCATTCGGGTAGAGGTCCGAAATAGATGAATTCATTACCTTTTTTTGCTTGTTTTTCACCAATTAAAGTAACGTTAGCCATAAATAATCAACCTCCGGGAGATGATAGTTAAGTTAACTATAGTGAATGTGATAGTGATTAATGAATTAATGAATATGAGGAATTCATAAATGAATATTAAAACCTTTTCTGAATGAAAAATATCCTTTTTTGATATTTATAATTTTTCCGTTGGGGTTCAGATTACATCATAAATTTATGACAGCAGTATGTTTTTCTATTATTTTTTTACTAAATGGGATATTGTGTCATCTATTGATGCTTGAATTGCCTGAATATCCCTGTCGCCGTCGATTTCCTGTATTAAATTACGCTCTGAATAATATTCTATTAACGGTTCTGTCTCCTCGTGAAATACCCGGAGACGGTTTGTGAGAATAGCTTCTGTATCATCATCCCTTAGAATGAGATCAAACCCACAGCGATCGCATATACCCTCCTTCCTGGGAGGGTTTATCTTAACGTGGTACACCTCGCGGCAGTGAGGACAACTGCGCCTGCCTGTAACCCTGCTGATCAAAACGCTCTCGTCTACATGGATATCGATTACCATATCTATCTCATGACGCTCGGTGAACTCCTTTGCCTGCCGCAACGTCCTGGGGAAGCCGTCGAGAATAAAACCGTTCTTACAATCATCCTGGGAAAGTCTTCTCAATGTCAGTTCAATTACGATTTCATCAGGAACCAGTTTTCCGCGTTCCATAAAGCTCCGGGCTGTTGCTCCCAGCATTTTCCCTGACTGTATTGCATCGCGCAATATATCCCCTGTTGCGATATGGGGAATACCATATTTATCGGCTATCAATTGCGCCTGCGTTCCCTTACCCGCACCAGGTGCGCCCAGAATTATCAGCTTCATATCAATCCCGAATTTATATCAATAGCTAAAATTTTTATTTGAATCCATAACGACCCCGAAGGGGCACGAAAGCACAACCCCCCAGGTTTTTCTCATCTATTTCTCCACCTTTTTTAGTAACCAGCAGCAGATCAGAAACATATGAGCTTCCGGAAGGTATCAGCAGTTGTCCACCTTCTTTCAGTTGTTTAACAAACGGCGGAGGTATACCCGGTGATGCGCATGTAACAAAAATCCGGTCATAGGGTGCGTGTGATTCCAACCCTAGCGAGCCGTCCGCCTCTATTATTGTAACATTGTCCTCAAGCCCAACTTTCCTGATATTCTCGCGGGCTCGATTTGCCAGGCTTGAAATTCGTTCTATAGAATACAAATGGCCTGAGGGTTTGATTAAATGACCCACTATAGCTGCATGATAACCCGAACCCGCCCCAACCTCCAGTACATTCAAACCGTCTTTCAGGTCCAAAGCTTCCACCATAATCGCCACCATGTGGGGTGCAGAAATTGTCTGGCCTTCACCGATGCTCAAAGGGGTATCCACATATGCAGAAAGTTTTTGCGACACGGGAACGAATACCTCCCGTGGGACATTCCCGAATGCTGAAATCACAGCTTCTGAATAAATCCTGCCCTCGGATATCAAATGTTTTACCATCTCCTTCCTTTTCTTCTCGTAGTTCATCGAACGAATCTCCCGTAAAGCCTCTGGATCTCGCGCGCGGAGGTGCCTCCGTCCTTTATAACATTCCTGCGTGTTTTTATCTTGTAGATCGCTATCTGATCCCTGCCGCTTTTGATTATATCGCCCACATAGAATTCCTCGTCGGGTACAGCGATAATCGATCGCGATAAGGTCCTGCTGCCGCTGTGAATGGATAACTTCAATTTGATCTTATCAAAACGCTTACACCATAGTGTCATTATCTCTGATACCACCGCAGATTTAACGCGTTTGTTCTGAAGTTCTATACCGGTTATTTTTACATTGATTTCATCGATCATGATCTCGTCGCCCACATGGAGCCTTGCATCGGGAGACAGGCTGATGGTGCTCCTTTCGGAATTATCCTGGCTGCTGATGATTACGGGTAATTCAACATGTTTTTTCTCGGTTATAACCTCGCGGTGAACATGCCGGCATTCTGAACATTCCACTATGCAATCATACGTAAGTTTATTCTTGGTACTCAATTTACCGCGCTTGAGATTATGTAGTGACATTTTTCCGCAGGAAGGACATTGAATATTCAAGGTATCGGGTATTTGCATTTTTCACACGAATCCATTAAATTTATAAAAACAAACATTCCTGGACTTGACCGTATTAATCCCAGATGGTGAATAGTTTTATTATAATTTGATTTTTCCTTTAATTTTAAAATATTATTACATAAAAACCCAGAATTAATCCAATTTACCAATATTGCATCCTGAGCTGCCAGAACCCTTAAACCTCTTCCTCCTGCTTTTGCATTTCGGCAATCAATCTGCACAGCCCGGTCAATCCCCACAAGGTATCATGAAGTTCGGCTTCCAGGCTCTGCACACTTACGGGTTTGCCCCGCAGCTTGCGGCTTATGGCGCTGTACAGTTCACAGGATTCCTCCATCCACATCTGGGTCGCTTCATCCAATAAAAATTCGCGTTTGGCATCCATCTCTGCCAGTTTCTCTACGATTTTCTTCATCTGCTCATATTCCTCTTGGGTGAAAGCCATATGTACCACCATTCTCTAAGCCTTAAGCTGTTGATTATTTAAATAAATTTCTTCTAATATGATTTCAGATGCTTTTTAAAAGCTTATATATCGATTCCAGAAGTGCGTCTAACGGTTTGCGGTTGCGAGGAGCGTACCGTTATGCGGTTGAGTCCAACGTTTCATCAAGCGGTTGCTAGAGGCGTACCGAATTGAATTTTTAGAAAGTTATAATGAATGTGATCGCTTACCATTGGACGCCAAACGTTACGCATCTCGCCAACGTAACCGTATACCGCCCTTCTATAAGCTATAATAAATCTACTAAAATTCTCATTCAATTCCTATAAGTCCCAATAAATTTATAAAAGACCTTCACATATAATGTTATTAATTCCCGTTTTGCTGGTTGAAAATATGGCTGATGAAGAACCTTTACGAGCGGCAATACGGAATTCAGAAAAGCTGCTGGTGGCTTTTTCCGGCGGCCTGGATTCCGCTGTAATTGCCAAACTTGCTGCCGATGAACTTGGAGATAATGCTCTCGCGGTCACTGTGGATTCGGAAACCATGCCCAGGGCCGAACTTGACGAATGTAAGAGATTGGTGAAGGAAGTTGGTATTCGCCATCATATCGTAAAGCGTTCAGATCTTGCAGATGAATCATTTACAAAAAATCCTGTAAACAGATGTTATTACTGCCGATCGGGTATTGCTGATATGCTGAAAGCTGTAGCAGCAGAAAATGGCATTAAAATAATTGCCGACGGTGCCAACAGCACTGATCTCGATGACTTCCGACCCGGTCTAAAGGCATTTGAGGAAGCAGGTATATGGCACCCTTTTATCGAGTTCGGCTTCCATAAAAGCGATGTCCGCGACTTAGCCCGGAAACTTGACCTCTCCATCAAGGACAAACCCAGCATGGCATGCCTGGCTTCAAGATTCCCTTATCATGAAATAATTACGGAAGCTAAACTCAGGCGAGTAGAAAGTGCAGAAAATTTTATTAAAAACCTCAACTTCAGCCAGGTCAGGGTGCGCCATCTGAAGGATAATGTCGCCCGTATCGAAGTCTTGAAAGATGAGCTGGCTAATTTGATCAAACCCTCGATCAGGGACCTTGTATTAAAACACCTGAAAGAACTCGGTTTTAGATATGTTACAATCGATTTGGAGGGTTACCGCTCAGGTAGTATGAATCTCAACCTGTCCGAAAAAGATAAACTTCCCTGGCAGAAATCGAGAAATAGTACTGACTAAATCGTATCTTTGCTCCAGTTGGAACCGGATACTTTTTTTTATTTTGTTAGAGTGCAGCCCATCCCATCTAAGTGAGTTTTGAATCCGGTTAGCTATTTTTTCAATATTTTATCTATCGATTCCTTTGAATCCTTTTCCTTGGCCATTTCCCATTCGAGCTTCTGCATCATTTCTGCCCGGGATTTGAGCTTCCACAGGTCTATTTGGTCAAATAATAAAACCTTGACAGCCTCCCTGATAGCGCTCGCTCTGGATGGGAAGTACTCAATCCCCGTGAGAAAGTCCAATGTCTCAACATAGCGTTTGGGCAATCTCACGGGGATTTCCTCTGTTTCGTGTGAGCTAATAAAAGCCCTCTCACGAACCAGAGCCTCAACAGCTGACCTAATAACATGAGAACGGTTAGTGAATTCATGAGTTTTAACAAGTAAATCGATTGCTTCCATTAAATCGTCTGGAAGCCTGATTGTGATTTTATCCCTCTTGGGGTTCACGGGTGATCACCATAAATGTCTTACGTAATGTCTTACATAGCCAGTACCTTAAATGTAAGACACTTTTACTAAATGGATTTTTCCTTATATAAAAGTTTGTATGGCCGAAGCCAGTGTCATTTCATTTAAAAAAATTTTGGTTCCGGATGTCCGACAATAAAATATTTTCTATTTCAGATTGTAGATTTCACTAAAAAATTCGTTAATCAACCGAAAAGATTTTTAACCTTACGTCAACTCGGTATCAAAATTACTATGTCCTCTACCTGAAGTGCTTCCACCTTTTTACCGTGGCTTAACATCTCGGATTCGAACTCGAAATCACTTCTGGAAACCTTAACATTTTTACCGGAGGGGAGTGAGAATTCATAATCGCCTTTCTCAAATGCGCTTATTAACTTTTCTATTGACGTTGATTTTATGTGCTCTATAATCGCATTTGCGTCACGGCGGTATTTCGGCCCGAATTTTGAATGAACGGGCCGGATGGATACAATCTGCTCCTCCAGATCACTGTCTGTAATAAACTCGACAGATTTTACTTTGATTGTTGCAGAAATATCCTCGAGATTTGCTTTTAATAAGTCTTCATGCGGCCCCGCGATTATTTCTATTCGCTCAATTTCGCGATTCAACGGGATTCCTACACCGGATTTCCAGCGGCGCACCGCCGCAATTACATCAACAATTATCTTCCCTTTCTCTATGGCTGAACTGTCATCAAAGATCGGCTGGGGCCAATCTGTAATATGCAGGCTTTTGGTTTTCTCGAAATTCTTAAAACACTGCTGATAGAGCTCTTCTGTTACATGTGGCAGAATGGGTGCCAGAATTTTTAGAATTCCCAATCCAACATTATATATTGTATATTGCACTCCGATATCCGGGCCTTTATACAACCTGAACTTTGCAGCTTCGATGTAATGATCGGCTAATTCATGCCACA
>CP070629.1:3498804-3528867 GCA_020356005.1 Thermoplasmata archaeon | reverse complement strand
TATTCAACTCTGATTTTTTATCATTCAATCAATAAGAGTTGAATAGGGATTCCGGAATTTTGAAGGCGACCTCGGAGCGCCTCAATGATCGTATATTTATTGTTTATGTCTGCGAAATGTGGTTGCGGTAGCGAAAGGCGTACCGTAATCCGTTTAACGTCCAACGGCCGCTTTCAGCAAAACCTAGTTGCCTGCGCCACGCTTGGCGCTAGGCCGTGCCGTTAAATCGATGTATAATCAATCCGTTACGCACCTCGCTGACACAACCGTCAGACGCCCCTCTGTAATCGATTACAAAGCTTATAACTACATCCGGTACATAATCGAACTTTTTTTCACATCCGCCTCTTTAGCGGGTTCTGTATCTGAACGGTTCAGCTGACTTAAATCGATAAAACAATTGTTCACCCGCCCATCTTTTTCAAGCCGGATATATCCTTCACGTGATAACTGCTTTATGTTATGGCTGACTGTTCTATGATTCCTGTTGAGTATCATTTCACCCACTTCGCTCTGGGATATCCCGGGGTTCTCATCAACGATCTGGAGAATGATTGCCTCAAGCTCACTGAACTGCCTGCCGGGCTCTTTGGGAATTCCGAATTCGTAGGTATAGAATAATTTCAATTTACCGGACCTAAACGACCTGACAAGCTCTTCACGCTCCAGTGTGAACAGGTGATAGGCCAATCCGCCATTTGTAAGCTTCAATTCTCGCTTCAATTCGCTGAAATGAGTACCGGGGTGCGAACGGATAAATTCATAAATTCTGCCACGTGTGAAATGATCTAAAATTTTATCTTTATGTATCTTGGTGAATAAAGGAATGAAAAGACATAGAAATGAATATCTGCCAAATTCGGTTCCGCCCACAAAAGCCACAATGACGGATGCAATTGCAACAGTCGAAACAGCAAGAATTTGGACACCGGACCCGATGAAAAATCCCTCGGTGTCCTTTTTACTATCTGAGATGTAAATGAATTCGAACGCAAGCTGGTTACTTACAACATTTTCACCATCAGCTTTTAAAACTAGTCTCTCAAGAAAATTGGTAGGTCTTTCTGTTTCATTTCTGCCGATAAGTTCTATGGTGAAAGTTACCTTGTCGCCCACCTTGAGATATACATCTTCCGGTGTTATTTTTATTTGAATTCTCGTCTCAGACCAGTATTGGCCCGAATCGAAATCGAAGCGATCCCTTCCTTCGGAGGCCGCCTGTGAATAAATAACTGGATTTATTGATATCCTGGTATCTTTTACAAAGCACCTTGCTTCAACCTCGAAGCTGGCTGCTTCATCATTAGAAATTGTTGTTATTGGAAAATCTAGAGGTTTTAGAATAACAAGCGTTTTGCCGCCGGGCACCAAAATGAAACGGCCCGATTCCAGATAAATATACAGATCGAAATTTTCAATTAAATCCGGGGCCTCCTCCGATGACAGCTGGAACTGGATGGTGGTTTCAAAAGGTATCTTAATTTGAGGAGGTGTGATATACAACGTTACTTCATAACTCATAAAGGCATTTAATTCCTGTCTCAAAGGTAATTTAAATGGACTGGTGATGGAGATTCCCCAATCGTCAGCCAGAAGTTCGGGCGTATTTAAAAGTTCAAGCGTTAAGGTATCCTTTATGTTTCCCTCATTGTTTATAAAAAATTTATACTGCAACTCATCTGATTCATCAAGATACAGATAGGGAGCAGTATTATCCGAGGGTGTGAATGAGATTGTATTGAATTGCGGTATCGTCACATATACCTGGTCTGCAACGCTGTCATCTCCTTCCTCGCCCTCAAAATGGTATGCACCTCTTATTGTGGCGGAGTAATGGCCTGCGATGGTGTAATCAGGAACATTAAAAGTAACCTTGAATCCCTTTTTATCTGACATATCAAAATATAAAGTCAAAGGTTCGATTACCACAGTCCAATCCTTATGTTCTTTGGTTAACTCTGCTCTAAGATTTACAACAATAACCTTTGTTGAAGTGGTGAAGACAGAGATATTACCCCTGAATGTAGTGGAGTTTTCCAATTTTGTATCGAGAATGTTACTTTTATCATCAAGTATGATTGAAACCGTTGTGATAGATGCCGCTTCTGAGGTTTCGGATGATAAAAAAATCAATGGGATTATGGTAAAAATCAGTATAATCAAAACTAGGGGAACAAATATGTTTAATTTGCGAAATTGAAAATATCTCATTGAGTTCATTTTACCACATATGATACGGCTAATTTCAATTGAATTATCAAAGGTTGCACTACTAATAAAAAAATATGTGTGTTTTAATATAAGTATAGTTTGGAACAGTTAATGCACAGTTATTTATATTTTTGTAATTCTAAGGCAGATATTCTTAGTATTGATTTTTTTTAATTTTTATTGGATTTGGAGATTTAGGAATTATAATTAACAAAACTTAAATAGTGTTGCAATGAATGTACAAACAATTACTTATAAATCGAGACCAATATTAATACCAATCCATATCTTGATAACAAAAACTATAAGATACTCACAATCAGGAACTGCTACAATTTGAACCCAGGACTCCCAAACACAATCAAATACAACCATAAAAAATTTAGTTGAATTACAATAAAATTTGATAAAAAAAAAAGACTCCTCAAAGTTATCTTGTGTGGATTGAAAATGAAAAAATATATATATACCCCAAAGCTTATCTCTCGAAAATAACACAAAGTTTTATAAATGGGATATAGAAAAAATATAAAAATATGAAGGTGAAAACTATGCGCAAGAGCTTGCATATAATGGTTTTGACCCTGATGATGCTAACATGTTTCTTTACAATGGTAGATTATTCATCCGAGAATGCAGAGGCAATTGGCCAACCTGTTGTAACTATCAGGTTCCATGAAGGAGAAGAGGAACAGATTGCAGATGTCCGACCTGGTGAACATGGAACTGTAACATTTCCTGGGACTGTTGAGGCAAGAATCCCGGCGGGTAGCAATATCCAGGATGTCGTAGTTTCTCTTGTCGGCAGTACTGGAATGAACTGGCCAATAGCTATCAACCCGCCAAAGGTTCAGCTGGATCCCGGCGGTCAGGCAGCATTCTCAGTTACTGTTTCCGTACCGCCGGAGACAAGTTATTACATCCAGGATTCTTTGACTATTTCCGGTACCGCACAGTCATTCCCGGGTGCTGGTGCATATAGGGTAGACCCCATAACTGGTACTATCAGGATTGCACAATTTTACAAATTCAGTCTGGAGTGCGATAAACCCTATCGCCAGGTATCACCCACGGACCAGGTAGCATTTAACCTGAGGGTATGGAATTACGGAAACGGTCGAGATACCTTCACTTTGTTCATACCAAAACTGACAACACTTGCTAAAGACGGCTGGAACATTCAACTGGGAACTTACACTGTAGAAGTTGAAGAGAAAAACCAAAAGACAGTACAGATTACAATCAATACACCAGTCAAATTCAATGCATGGATAAATGATGTTACCAACATAGAAATCGAAGTCAAATCAGAACAGCAGGAGGTACTTGAAGGTACCGCATTTCCCAAAACCTTTCCGTTGGCAGTAAGACAGCGCGGTGCTTCCGCACCGGGTTTTGAACCCATATTCGTAATCATGTCCTTTGCGTTTATTACTATATTTCTTGGAAGAGGATATCGGAACCATATTTCCACCAATAAACGCAAAGCGCGAAGAAAACTCAGGGTTAGTAAGAAGTAAGTTCTTTCTTTAAAATTGAACTTTTACTCTTAACTCTTTTTTTTCATTTTATTACTTAATCCGAAGTATCATAATTAAGTTTGAATTGTTTATCCATTATTCTTCTCTTCGTCTTCTCAGCAATCTTCGCCGTCGGCGCATCATTCTTCGCGATTTACGACGTTTTTGTGAACGCTTTTTCAAGTAATAATAAATGACTACTAAAAATACTATTCCAAATACAATTCCGAATGCGCATGTATCTGGAATTGATGTACCGTATTCATAATAAAAGAAGTCGAAGTCCTGGGCTAAATTCTCTAAATAGATACCCTCAAGTTCCGGAAGATCTTGAATCGGTACAACATGGACCGTAATAGCAGTCATATGTCCCCGCCATGGATGGAATTCTCTTGCAGTGCCTTCAACTGTAAAATCCAAGTAGCTCTCGGTAAATGGTTTGACGGTTATTGTTTCCGTTGTATAAAACACAGCAAAATCTGCTGCCATTAAGCTATCGAGATTACTTATAGATATATGAAAACTTTCTTCGCGATTGCCAAGGTTATAAACGCCAATTCTGAACTTGGCTTCACCACCGGGCCAAACGCGTTGATAACCCTCCACCGGGATAACTACAAATTTTATATAGGGTTCCACATGGACCCTGACCCCATTCTCCACAATTTTATCGGTCAGCATACCCGGATTGAGCATCCATTCACCTGTGACGTTTACATCTCTGAACTCGTTTACATCCTCGTACATAGGTGCAGTAACCAGAATTTGGATGTCCTGTGAAATTTCCCTGGGATTGAATACAATCAACGGTGGGTAAACCGATGCACCCCAGTCATCACCCTCTACATTAGTATAGGCTCGTAAATTAATAAAAACCTGTTCCAGTCTTGGTGGATACTTCGTTAAAACGACCTTGGCTGGGATGATCACAGTACCCATCTGCCCTGGTGCCACTGTGGCCTTGGGGATGGCGGCCGGATTTTCTATTTCAACTTCGGCAACCAGATAACCGGCCTCGGCAGGTTCGGTTAGTGCAGGTAAAATTAAAAAGAACATTATAAATAAAATACCAAAATATACTCGAAATAATTTTATTAATTTTGAGCTCAAAACAGGTCACCATACTTTAATTGTTGTCGTTCCATAAACAAGAAGCTATCTATTTTAATGTTAAGCTTTTGGGATTATTTAAAAGTTATGTAATACACATTTCAAAAGAATCTCGTGCAGCAATCTTCAATTATAAAAAGTAGAAGTATTATTAACCTTTTCACCTTTTTATCTATTGTTTCATTTGTCTAATTATTCTATATGATTATCATTACAAATTTTAACAATTTTCATTACTGGATATTTGATATAACGAAAAATTTATATTCCAATAGAACTTTCATTACAGTTGAGTATAATGACACCGAAAGAATCAGAAGAAATCGAGGTAGCAGATGAGGTCGAAGAAGCCGAAGAAGACTACGGCGAGGAATATGAAGAACGCGGTTGGTCGTTTCGCAAAAAGTTTTTTACTGTATTACTTGTAATAATTGTTATAATAGCGGCTATCGTAGGTGCGATATTATTAAATCCGAATGTCCAGGATGTTCTCATACTACCACCCCGTGAAAACGATGACGGGACCGGTATCATAATAGAAGTGCAAGCATTATTGGCGGGGGGAGGTTCCGCAAGCGGGGATGGTGAGCTTAAGATCGTATACAAGGGCCTGGAAACCTACCAGCCGAATTACGCAAACCAGGAAACATACAGCTCCAAATTATCATTTAGCAGCGATTACGCTCTCAAGGTTGTTTTGTACAGCGAATTTGTATGGGATAAAGGAGAATACGAGATAATTGCGACCTTTAAGGATAAATCCGCAAATTATTTCTTCGACCCGGCGGATAACTTGAATTTTGGTTTTGCGGATTATGTCAATGTTTCTCTTTCGTTAGAGCCTAATGAAAATACTCTTCGTGACAGTGAATCAGCTCGCGAAAATCCAATATATATTCATGCACTTGCACGCATAAGAGACTACGACGAAACTACTGGTGTGGAGAGGAATCCAAGTGCTCCTCCGAGCGATACGCTTCTAGAGGTCACAATCGCTCATGAAGGTGGAACCAGAGAAACCTATGATGAGACATTGAAAGGGTCCTCCGAAGCTACTTTTGATGAATTTGTATATTACTCATCCACCGGTGGTACCGGGTCGGGCTATTACACGGTCTCAGCTAAAATTACCAATAACAATGTAAATCCCAGCAGCCCCAAATATCAAATAGACTTACCAAGTCTACGAAAGGAATTTCTGAATGTAGGCCCAATTGCAAATGCTGGTGAGGATCAAAATGAAAATCCAGATACCCTTGGAGGTACCACTGCAACAGTAAATTTTGACGGCTCCAAATCCTGGAACGATGGGGAGATCACCAAATACATCTGGGATTTTGATTATAGTGAAGATATTGGATTCGATCCAGACGAAGAAACAACATCTCCAACTACCTCACACACATATGAAAGAACAGCTATCATTGATACTTATGATGTAGCTTTACAGGTAATAGGAGATGTTAAAGATTCCCGCCTCGGACTGGATGAACAAGGTAATGTACCTGTTGAATTTTCGTTTATTGATACAGTACGGATAACTGTGAATTGGCTTTCATAAAAGTAATAACAATCGATTTTTACAGGCACTAGGCGCTGGTATGATTATGGATTGTTGATAGAAGTACGGCTCACGGTTGCGTTGGCGTATTGCGTACCGTCTTACGTCTGACGTTAGCCGGCCGCTTAACATGGGACGGCCACCGGTACGCACTGCGCAACCGCAAAACGTCTCTCGCCGTCCTATAAGTAAAAAATAATCACCCTAGCGCCTATCCTCTCCTCTCTAGCGCCTATGCTACTCGAATTCCTGCATTAACAACGCGTCCCGATTTGCCCGCCATCTGCGGTATGCATAAATTATTATGGCAAAAAGTATTATTAAAATTATCAGCCAGCCCCAGCCGCTGGCTTCTAATCCAAGAAATTCCCAGGGTTTAACCACTACGATGTTTACCTCTTCGGTCCTCATTACCATGGATTCATTATCATTGCTGCCGTAGGATAGCATGACTAGAATTGTATGGGTACCGGCCTTCAAATTAACATCCCAGTATACAATCGGGCCATCCCGGGATGAGCTGAATATAGGCGCCTCTGTAATAGGGGCCTCATCTATTTTCGTAACGAAAGTTAATTTATTTACTTTTACATTGAAGGCCTCTTGATAACCAACAGTGACTCTATCTTGAGATGCATGGATGGACCTGATCTTTAATGGATTTGCCTCAAGTTCAAAACCGGAATCGTATAAAGGATTATCGAATTTTAGCTTGAGACCATAGCCGTCTACCAGATAATCGATCTTCATTTCAAGGGTATCACCCACATCCAGACGGCTTCCTGTTATGTTTATTCCAGCACCGGCTGTAACCGATCCGTCCCTATCTTTGGGTAAATCTTCTGAATATGATGCCACATCTGTTTGGGCGATGGGGTCATTATTGTGCAACAGAGTAAATCTAAATCGAATTGTGCCTAAATTTTCTTCAGTGGATGTAAACCAGACCTTGAAATTTACATTGTGGCCTAAGTCTACAGGTGCATTTGCGGTGGTAGTTTCAAATTGGATAGGTAGAGTCTGCCAGACCCATTGGAAAAAGAATCTGCCCGGAGCCTTCGGGTGAATTGGCTCCTTTTTGGGAGGTAAGCTGACTGTCTTCGGGGCATCATCGGGTTCGGGTGATTCGGGAATCAGGACCTTACCCTGCCGCATATAAAAAAAAGTTTTTTGAAGCGCATGCTGATGTTCTTCTTCTGGATCTGGTTGATTTGAATTAGCCTCTGCAAGGTAAGTTGGTAAAAAAGGTATATTAATCAATATCAATAGTATCAGAACAGCGCAAATTCGAATTAATAGTTTCATATCTCTACGCTCCGGATGATTTAGTCAATTTTATTCAATTTTTATTTTTCTGTCACCATATGCATGGTTGGATAACTATAAAAGCAATATGGTTTTTTGGGATTTAATTTTAGTGTTAGTATTATTATATCTAATATTTGTATAAAATAATATATTTTTCGCTATTAAAAATACATGTTGGCAAATAATTCAGATTTCATTATATTTAAATTATAATCCACATAAATTTTATTAGCATAAAACCGTTTACACAATCCAAGGGGTATTAAAGTGACACCGAAAAAAGCTATTTTAAGCGTATCTGATAAGACTGGGATAGTGGAATTTGGAAAAGCATTAGCTGAATTGAATATTGAGATTCTTTCTACAGGGGGCACGGCCCAGGCACTGCAGGAAGCAGGTGTGCCGGTTACATCCGTTTCCGATTATACCGGCTTCCCCGAAATGATGGATGGCAGAGTTAAAACACTCCATCCGAAAATTCATGCTGGCCTACTGGCGCTGAGGGATAATGAAGATCATATGCGGCAGCTGCAGGAGCAGGGGATTGATACTATAGATATTGTCGCCATCAACCTTTATCCTTTCAAAGAAACCATCAGCCGCGAGGGTGTTTCGCTGGAGGAAGCTATTGAGAATATCGATATCGGCGGACCCACAATGCTAAGGGCAGCAGCGAAAAATTACAACAATGTAGCTGTGATAACCCAACCTGAAGATTATCAGAAGGTAATAGATGAGATAAAAGCACATGGTGAAGTCAGCAGTGAAACCAAAGCCGCTCTTGGCCTGAAGGTCTTCCAGCATACAGCGGATTACGATACGGCCATAGAGACCTATTTAACTAAAAATATATGCAATGAAGATCGGATTACATTGAAATTTACTGGAGGTCAGGAGCTGCGATACGGTGAAAACTGGCATCAGCAAGCTAAATTTTTCAAAGAGCCCGGGGTTTCCGAGCCTTGCTTTGCAAACGGAAACATTCTACATGGCAAAGCTTTGTCATACAATAATTTTCTTGACGGCGATGCGGCTCTGGAAACCGTTAAACAATTTATTGATACTCCAGCAGTTGCGGTAATCAAGCACACGAATCCGTGCGGACTTGCAACAGGTGAGACACTCCGTGAGGCCATGGAAGCAGCATGGGAAGGTGACTCGATTTCGGCGTTCGGGAGCGTAATTGCAGTTACCCAGGTCATGGATTTGCCGACAGCTGAATTCCTGCAGGATAAATTCGTAGAAATCGTAATCGCCCCGGCCTTCGAAGAAGATGCTCTGGAACTGCTGAAAAGCAAGAGTGAAAATATCAGGCTTATCGAGCTGCCCGAACTCATGCTGGGTGAGGACGATTCTCAACTGGAAGGACAGAATACATACAGGTATATTACCGGCGGTATGCTCGTACAGTCAAGGGATATCGAGCTCCTTAAAGAATGGAGGGAAGTAACCGGTACGCCTTTCCCCGATGAAAAACTCAATCTGGCAAAATTCACCTGGAAAGCGGCGAAACATACCAAATCCAATGCGATTATGCTCGGTTGGGAGTACAAACCCGGGTATTTCCAGATTGTGGGAATGGGGGCAGGCCAGCCGAACAGATTGGATTCACTTCGTAAACTTGCAGTTACAAAAGCCCAGGAGAATTTTAATAAATTATATGAGAAGAATAAACCGGAGGTTCCGAAGATCAAGTACATCAGGGATCGTTTTGCTGAATGTGTACTTGCATCCGACGCATTTTTCCCTTTTGATGACACTGTAAGACAGGCAGCAAAATACCAAATTAAATACATAGTCCAGCCTGGAGGTTCAGCGCGCGATAACGAAGTGATTAATGCTTGTAACGAACTCGGTCTTTCAATGGCATTTACAGGTACTAGACATTTTATGCATTAATTTGAGGTGCCTAATGGTTGAGACTATAAACATCAAATTCCTGCCTGATAATATCTCAAAAACAATCGAAACTGGCCTGACCATTTTCGAAGCGGCAAGTGAAGCTGGGATATACCTGAATTCAATCTGCGGCGGGCACGGTACCTGCGGTAGCTGTAAGGTCCAGGTAAAAAACCGAAAGTTCCCACACCAGGATACACTAAAATTTATTAGCGCAGAAGAAGCCGAGCAGGGTTTCTGTCTGGCGTGTCAGGTTACTCTTGACAGCGATGCGGAGATTTTTATCCCTCCCAAAACCCGGGCAAAAAAGCCACAAATACTGACAAAAACCCACGAATTGCAATTGACCGAAATCGATTCACCCACACAAAAAATCCACATGGCTTTGGAACCGCCTACCCTTAATGATAACTTAAGCGATCTGGAGAGGATAATTAGAGAGCTTAAATTAAGAGATGAATTCAAAGGAAAGCATTTCGAATCGTCCTTGATAGTTCTTCGAAAAATATCAAATGTACTTCAAAGCTCGAATTGGGATGTTACAGTATCATTGTGCAGCCCCCTGGGCTATACTGATCTTGTAGAGATCATCGATATTGAAGCGGGAAACACACAAGATCGCCATTTGGGTATCGCCGTGGATATCGGTACCACAACCATTGTTGTTGAACTTGTGGATCTGACAAATGGAAATATTATTGCTGTAAAATCCGATTATAACCATCAGGTAACTTATGGAGAGGATGTATTATCAAGAATCTTTTATGCGGAGGAGCACGGGGTCGATAATCTCACGAAATTGGTACTGGAGACCATCAACAACTTGATAAAGGAACTGCTCCAGGATAAAGATGTAAGGAAATTATATCCAGAAATTTCCCGCGAATATATTCAATGTGCCACTTTTGCAGGGAATACTGTAATGACGCACTTATTTCTGGGCCTGAATCCTATAAATATCAAGAAAGAACCGTATATTCCAACTCTTAACAAAGTCCCTGTAATGAGAGCGGATAAGCTTAATCTCGATATCTCGGAATCCGGGCATATATACTGCCTGCCGAACCGCAGTAGTTATGTTGGAGGAGATATTACTGCGGATATTCTGGTATCTGGTATGCATCAATCACCTGAACTTTCTATGCTTATAGATGTTGGTACGAATGGAGAGATCGTTCTGGGCAATAAGGATTGGATGATGGCGTGCTCCTGCTCCGCAGGCCCTTCCTTTGAGGGCGGGGAGGTGAAATGTGGTATGAGGGCAAGCTCGGGTGCAATAGAAAAAATCCGAATAAACGACGACCTCGAGCCATCTTACAGTACAATAGGCAATACAAAAGCCCGTGGTATTTGCGGGTCCGGCCTGATCGATTTGATTGCTGAATTGATAGTTGTAAATGCTATTACCCGCGGTGGAAGATTCAACAGTGCCAATTCAACACGCATTCGTGAAGGTGATGAGGGCACAGAATATGTGATCGAATGGGCGGAAAACGCCGCTCAATCCGAAGATATTGTTATCACAGAAACAGATATAAAAAATGTAATTCGAACAAAAAGCGCTGTCTATGCCGCAGCATCTGTTCTACTGAAATCTGTCAATCATAAGTTTTCCGACCTGGATACCATTTATATAGCAGGCGGTTTCGGGAATTTTATTGATGCAAAAAAGGCGATTTTGATCGGACTGCTGCCGGATGTTCCGCATGAAAAGTTCGATTTTATCGGTAATGGCTCACTTGCTGGGGCAAGGCTGGCACTGATCTCGGATAAACACCGGAAAGAAGCCATTGAGATCTACAACAAATTAACCTATCTTGAACTCAGCGTTGATAATAAATTCTTTAATGAATTTACATCGGCAATGTTTCTGCCTCATACAGATATATCAAAATTCCCTACCATAAAAGATATTTTTTCAAATAATAAATGAATTTTTTTTTATGACAGTTTAAAATATAATGTCATAATAATTTATTGATATACATGTCCGGAGGAATATAAATGACCAAAATCATATCTGTGACCGGTAAAGGTGGGGTTGGTAAAAGTACATTCTCATCTTTAATATTAAAATATCTTACCCAGAATCGCAAAAAGGTCGTTCTTGCTGTTGACGCGGACTCAAATTCCACTCTTGGCGAAATGCTGGGCGTAAAAGTTGAGAGCACAATTGGCGATGTTAGGGAAGAAATGTTGAAGGAAAAAGATAATTTACCGGCAGGGATTTCAAAACAGGAATATGTGGATTACCAGATCCAAAGCGCCGTAAGTGAGGAGGATAAGTTTGATCTGATCACTATGGGACGGCCGGAAGGACCTGGATGCTACTGCTATATCAATTCGATTTTAAGAACATTCATTGATAATATATCATCTAAATATGAGTATGTCATTATCGATAACGAGGCGGGTATGGAACATCTTTCGCGGAGAACTACTCTTAAAATGGATTCGCTTTTTATTATATCTGAACCGACATTAATCGGCATCAAAACCGCAGACCGCATACGAAATCTGGCTTTTGAAATGGACATAAAAATCGGAAATTATGAACTGGTAATCAATCGTGCCCAAAATGGATTGGATGCTGAATTGGAGAAACTGTTGACAGAATTAGAATTTTCAAAATATCACTTATTACCTTATGACCCGGCATTAGAACAGTTACTGATAAAAAATGTATCAATTTTAGATTTGCCTGACAACAGCAAGTTGTATAAAAAAATCTTAGAGATCGGAAAAGCACTATAAGCTTTAAAATCGATCAGTATCAATTCTAGTAGTGCGTCTTGCGATTGTGTCTGCGAAGTGCGTAACGTTATACAGTGGCGAATTGCGTATCGAATTGAATTAATAGGTAGCTGTAATGAATACGGTCGCAAACCGTCTGACGCTGAATAGTTGCCGGCGCCACGCAGATGATGCCGCCTACGACACGCTTGGCGTTAGGCCGTGCTGTATATAACAGTGTTTTGTTATTGAAATATACTTGCCAATCGCTAGGCCGTGCCGTTACATCGATGAATAATCAATCCGGTACGCACCGCGCAACCGCAAACCGTTGGACGTTTTTCTGTTGGCGTTATAAAATCTTTTAAAAAATCTTAAAATGAGACCTAACAAATTACCCATTTCGTACCCCATTCATCCATATCTTTGAAAATTTTATTTAAGTCTCTTCCCTTCTCTGTTAGTGAATATTCAACTTTTATGGGTGCTTCTGAAAATACCCTGCGGTGTACCAATTCCTCTTGTACCAGGGTCGTCAGGCAATCTGATAGAACCTTTGATGAAATACCCTCTATCGAGTTTTTTAATTCATTGAACCTTCTGGGATTTTTCATCAACTCGTTTATTATCATCAGGTACCATTTCTTTCCAATTAATTTTATTGTCTCTTCAACAGGGCATAATTCCTTTTTATTCATATACACCTCCCCTACGTGAAATGAATTTTTAGGATATGCAGCCTATTATAGTTAAATCAAATATTTTGCACACTAATCCTGATTACACTCTAAACATGCAATAGTTAACCCAGGGTTTATATTTTTCCGATATTGGTTTTATACATCTTCTTTAAATGGCCTTTTTACTAAATTATTTTTCCTTTTTTCTTCTCCGATTTTCTAGGGTGAATACAGATGATAATCCTATAATTATAATAATGATAAGTATAAAACTTATAATCGTCGCATTGGCCTCAAATCCCGGTAGAAATCCATCTTCCTCATCATCCTTATCACCGTCATCAAGATCTCCGTCGATTATGGCTCCATTATCTCCATTGTCATCTCCGCCTGCAATGGTTATACCGAAATAAAGAACTGACTGCTCCTCGAATACTGTTTCAGTTGTACTATCCTCGGGAATATAAGATTTTGTTCCCGAGTTATATTCGATTATGAACTGGTAACCGATCTTTGTTTCTTTTTCAAATGTCTTGGTTGTTGTATATGTGTACTTGTTAAGACTTGGGTTATCCATTTGGTGCGGTGATTCGGTATCCGTAAATTCAGGTTTATCCCACACAAGCTTGATCTTGACATTGTCAATTTCAGAATTATCTTTGACTTCTAAAGTAAAAGTAATTTCATCTTCACTGGTGGGTTCGGCTGGTTCAATAGAAACCGATTTGAAATTCCAGTTCTCACCTATGGAAAATTCAAAATAAAGATTGCCCAGAACCATTGAAGTATCAGCAGTAGATGTACTTGATGGTATGTACTCTTTTTCTGTTTTGTTATCATAACTTATTTGAAATTTATAATTAACCTTTGTACCCTCATCGAATTTTTCTGTATGCCTGTAAGAATATAAGGTGCCTTCCACATAATCCATTTCCCTTGGCATCTGGCACTCATCATTTTCACATATGAATATCTGGATTTTACTTACATGCGAAATGTCGTTTAATTCAACTTTAAATGTAATAAAATCATCTGATGTTGCAGGTTTGGGTGAATAGTCCTTACTTTTAAAGTTCCAATTCTCACCAGCATCTCCCTTTGTTAGTGGTTCACTTTCCGCAAATATTGCACTGTTCAATCCTAATCCCAAAGTGATAATGACTGCCAGCAACAGAACGCGCAGCATTCCTGTAATACCTGTTATATTTCTAGTCATAATAAGACCTCGTTAATTGTATTCGTTCAGTATCTTCATTTATTGTATCATCCATAAAAATATTAGATTATATAATTTTTGGTATATTGAGTTAATAATTAGATTTATTTTATTTTAAATCGCTAAAACTTTCTTTAAAGGAAATAAACAAATAAAAAAAAAAGAAAAAATCTCCACAGGTCAGGAATTCATATTCCCGGCTGTGGAGTTTTAACCTATTTTAGGGTGTTTGTTGTTCAATAGTTCCAGTTCCAATCTTTAGGCTGTGGATTTGCTTGTACTCTGGGTGTATCGGGTTGTGGATTGGTGACTGGTTTGGTTTTTGGTAAGTCTTGTGGTAAGTCTCTTGCTGGCGGTAATTGCGGTGCGGCCTGTGTTGAGGGTTGCAGGGGTCTGATTTCCTGGGCCGGGGCTGGTGCCTGGGGTTGGATTGTTGCTGCCGCCTGCGGCTGCTGCATGAATGGCTGCTGCGGAACAACCATCGGCTGCTGCTGCATCATCATTTGCTGCTGCTGCGGGTAAGCACCATAAGCCATCATGGGCTGATGCTGGTAGCCGTACATTGCTGGCGACTGCTCCAGCATACCCTGCTGCTGAAGCTGGTCATAATATGCATTCAGCTGCTTCTCCTCGGGTGTCAGTTCTGGTTTCTTCTTGGCCATGAACATGACAGTAATCAATACCACTACGATGATTGTAATAACAATCGCCGCGATAATCCACCACAGATTGCTGCTCCATGAATCATCTCCAGCGCCAAGATCGGATGGTGTTGAAGAATCCGGTCCGCCTCCTCCACCCTGAGTCTTTACCGTTATCGTAACACTTGCCGAGGTAACCTCATTCATATTATCTCTGACTTCTAATGTTATGGTATGTTCACCAACACTCAGATCTGAATAAGTCAGTTCTGAACCCTGGCCTAGGGTTCCATCAATATCCGACTTCCACAGGTATGTCAATTTTTCATCTGCGGTTGGGACATTCTCATCGTCGTCTTCAGCGGTACCTATGAAAACAATTGATTCGCCCTCATCATATACCTTTGCGGTTTCAGGTGAAATAATTTTTACATCCCTGGGCGCATCATTCAGGTTTTCGATTGTCAGTTTGAATTCAATAGGATCAGAAGTAAGATCCCCATCGTCAGCCGTCAGCTGGACTGTGTACACACCAACCATTTCATTTGTGGCGGTAATGGTCATCTCGCCTGTATCCTTATTGAAAAAGTAGTTGTCGTTCAGGACCAGACCCTTCACTTTGGAACGGATATTGGTATCGAAAGTAAGAGGATCGTTCTCAATATCTGTTGCCTCGAATAGATATGTATATTCAATGTCTTCAATAATAGTTATTGAGTATACTTCTACAGGAACAGGCGGATCATTTACTGCCTCCACCTTCACTGTTACATCCTCTTCCACATTTGGTGAAAGCTTATCTGTCGCTTTGAAGGTTATTACCTCTTTGCCATTCCAGTTCTTACGAGGCGTAAAGGTTACTAAACCATTTGTGTCTATATCAATTCCAATGTTTTTATTTCCCTCGTATGAGAAATATAACTTGTCACCATCCGGGTCTACGAAATGAACCGAGAGATCAAGCAGGTCATAGATTTCATCCTCATTGAAAGTAATATCGTCCATGAAAACCTTCACTTCGGGCATATCGTTTTTTCCGCTAACTGAAACAGTAACATCCTTTGTACCAAAATCCCCGGAAGGATCGGTGGCGACGAATGTTATTGTCTCTTTACCCGCGAATTCACCTGTAGAGTCGATTTCGGCTGTGCTGTCACTCATTATATTCACTGTCAAATAGGTGTTGCCAGTAACGGAATAAGTAAGATCGTCTTCCTCAGGATCTGAGAAAACATCGTTCAATTTTATCTCTCGGTATATTGAATCTTCCGCCATTGAGAAATCAAGATTATCTTCGATTGCTATAGGTGCATCATTTACCGGTGAGACGATTATTTTAATTGTGTGTGAGACCCAATCATGATATTCGCTGTCCTGGGCTTTGACGGTTACATCCTCGGTACCATACCAGTTTAAAGCAGGTGTAAGCTTCAAGGTCGGTGGCGAAGTCAAATCATAATCAAAGTGCGTCGAGGTGTCTACATCATATGAAAGAGTGTCGCTTTCAGGATCTGAGAAGTATTCGCCCAGATTCAATTCTATGACAACATCTTCATCTGACGTGATCTCGGTTTTTGCTCCTGGTTTTACAACCGGCGGCTGGTTCAACGGTCCGTTGAAATCCTCATATTTCGCCTGCAGTACTTCCCCGTTGGTTCCGGTCTGCACAAAAACAGCAGCCCCTAAATTACCGGAGCTCCATGTTCCATCAATTGTAAACTGTGTCGATTTCGATAATGGGAAATCGCTTGCTGAAATTGATTCTGATTTCATGGACCTGACTACATTATTGTAGGTATCTCCGCCCAGTGAAATGCTGTCTTCATACAAAACATACCGGAGGTTAAAACTCCCGGATACGGATCCGACTGCTTCAATCTGGACTTCGATGTTGGCTTGATTTCCGCTGATGGTTCCGCCGCTTTCCATTTTCAGATTGCTGCTTACAGCACGACGTGCATCATAATGCCCTTTGTAGGCTGTATAAGCACCCGACACACTGCCGGCACCGGTTTCGCGAAGTGTTGCATCAAAAAATACATCTGGGATTCCGGATACACCGTAGGCAGTTGCCCGGGCCTCGGTATCGGTGGTGGCTAAATCGTCACTAACATGGTATGCTAAAGCAACCAGGTTATCGATTCCCACCTCATTCTGAAGCTGTGCTAAACCGCCGGCGGCGTTAGGACAAAATCCGCACCATGTAGCTGTGAAGCGTTCCGCTAAAACAACGCGGGTTTCACCTCTAGCCTCTGGCGCCGCCTGGGCCGGCGCGGTGGGCGAGATTTCCGGTATCATCATACCGGTCAATCCCAAAAAACCCATTATTACTAACAAACTTAGTAATACTATTGTTATTCTTTTCATCATGTCACTTCCTATTTATTTTCTTCCTATTTTTTTTAAAAAACCCTCCTTATTGAGATATCCTGCCAAATACCTTTCAAATTTCACGCTCCTATTTTCTCATTTGTAATTTGACTGCATTGGTTTCATATCGGTTGGTTTTATTTTATAACGCTACTTATATTTTTATAAAATTTGCTGTATTTATATTCTTAACTCGTATAAGTATATATAAAGATAACTATAAATTTTGCAATTCTGTATCAGTTTTGTATCAATATGTTGTAAAAAAATAAAAAAATTGTAATGACATAAAATTGTTGAAAAATATGACATATTTTGGTTAAGTTGTGATTGTGGAATAATTTGATAACACTTTAACCAGGTTCTGGGTTCTAGGTTCTGGGTTCTAGGTTCTGTTTTCTAGGGTAATTAAAATCACCCCAGGGCCCGGCCTCTGGTCTCTGACCTCCAATCCTCTCGCTTCTCGCTACTCGCTACTCGCTTCTCGATACTCCCGAGGGGGGTGCTACTCGACATCTCGAAGGGTATCGGCGGTTGTTAGCTTCGACGCTCGATATGCTGGATAAAATGTCAATAAATCTGTAAGAACAATAATCGAAATCATCACAAGCACCAGCAGTCCTGCGATCTGCATATCAAATTCCAATTCTGCAAGACCCCAGAATGGATATGATACCAAAGCCATTATAATACCGGCGGTTGCACCAATTAGAATTCCTACGGAACAAAGCGTGGTATTTTCATAAATGAATAATGAAAAAATCCTTTTATTATGGAATCCAATTGCTTTCAGGACTCCAATCTCATATCGGCGTTCATTGATGGCTCTTAGGCTTAAAATACCCAAAGCCGAAATACCTACTGTCAGGCCAAAGTACAGGTACAATTGGAATAAATTCATATAAGCGCTAACATATTTAACCGATTCTTCTGTTAATTCTTCTATCGTCGAAATCGCCATACCGAACGAGCGCATTTCCCATTCAAGAACGCTTTTTGCTTCCTCCGGATCGCTGGAAGTTTTGAATAAGAATGATTTCAACTGTCCGGAAAATGGGAACATGTTGTCAAAGTCCGATTCGGCCATTACAAAGCTTCCTGCAAATATCGGGCTGTTGATGATTGCTATTACTTCAAGTCGATGCGTTTCGCCATAATCATCATTGATTTCAAAAATCGAACCGATATCACCATGATACAGCCATATAAGAGTTTCATAATCGCCAATAATAGGTATCGTTTCTGAATTGTCGGAGGGAGCATTTGAGGATTCTTGCGAACCGAGTTCAGACCGCAGTAACTCATTCCAGATTTTTGCAGGCTCATCAATATCTTTTTTAGCCCGCATAAATTTGAATTCATTTTCTGTTATGAATTTTTCATCCACCCCGAATATTTTTGGGGGATATTTAGCGTTCATGTTGGAACATTTTCCTGCTTCATGACCTACGGATTTCAATGGTGTGACATCAATAGTAGTAAATATTTTATGGTCCAGTCCGAAATCAGCCCGGCTGCTTGCGTTGTTTAAATCAAAATTAACAGGAAGCGACGTTTCACCCAACATATCATATCCGCCGCCTGCAAGTTCCTCAGCACGCTTTTGACCTGATTGTTGAAGCATAATATTAGTTGCTAAGGCAAAAATAAGAAACACAATGAGACTGAACATAATAATAGTACTGATTGACCTGAATCTGTTTCTTGTAATATTTCTTACGACCATGGCACCGATGTATTTCCCTTTGGTATCTCTGGAATTACCATCATTTTTTACTATATAAGAGGCGTTGGGTGCTCGAGATGATTTTATACTAAAATAAAAAAGTGAATAGATGATAACTATCAACAATCCAAACAATAATGCCAATCCGGCTGAAAAGAACATTGCCATTCCTGGAATATCCGGGTCCTTGAAAACGCCATAAGAATAAATGATAACATAGAATGTAATCAATATTCCGAACAGAATTCTGGTCAAGTCGATAGTATCTTTTTTATCCTCAATAATAGTATGTGATACAATTGATTCCTTTATCAGTAATACTCCCAGAATAATAAAAATTGGTGCTAACAGGTTGGTGACGAAAAGATATTCTGATGGAATAATTGCTGAATTGTAAATTGGTATAATGATTAGAATTAATCCAATTAGAAGTATCAGAATACCAAAAACTATATTTTTAATTAACAATGACCATTTTTTTCCTGAGGTTAAATCCGTTTTGGCCATTAGCGAATCTTTGCCAGTTACATCATTTTTCAGAGATGATGTGATCGGTTCCTTACTTATTCGCCATGTGGCCACCATTAAAGCAATTATCCCGACGCAAAAACCTCCCAGAAATGCAAAGAAAAGGCTTTCGATTGTAAAATGAAATGGTACCTGTAAGTTTTCGACAATATTGCTCCATATGCCGTTCAAGCCCTGGGCAAGCCCATAAGCGACTCCTAATCCCAGAAATGTTCCAAGAATAGATGCGATTAATGCGTATAAGAGCCCCTCCAAGGATAGAATAGCTGATATCGCCCTGATACGAAAGCCCAGTGCTCTGAGAATACCGAGCTCCCTTCGGCGGTTATAGACAATAGTAACCATTATATTGATAACAAAAATAAAACCCGCAATAATAATTATTGATCCGAAAGCCAAAAACATTTGTGGAAAGATTGATAGAGCATCAGCGGATTTGAAACCATCACTTTTGACCCTGTTGATGGTAAATCCCGCATCACCGTGTTGTATCTCTGAATCTAATTTTTCTTCAAGCTGGGTTTTTAGATCGTCTATAAAATCGTCGGTATCCATGGAAGAGTCATAATAGATTTTATATCCCGTTAGATCTCCGAAGTCATTCTTCCATAACTCCTGGGCCCTGTTCAAAGTAATAAATGCCTTTGGGGCGCCCCGGTATTTTATCCAGTAATTATGCTCAAAACCGTACTTTAATGAAAGGACCCGGGTTTGATTTATATAGAACAGCGGATCCCAATCCGAGGGTTCAGCATCAACGTCCGCATCGATCCCAGGAAAATCCGGCATCAACCATCTATCGGTAGCTTTACCTTCCATATCTACAATATATTTTACTTTAAACGATACAGAAATATTTTGGGGATTATATAAACGATCTAAAACCATATAGTTAATGGAAATAGAGTCGCCCGGTTGAACTCCAAGCTCATCTGCAGTAAGATTATTTATAATGATTTCATCATCGGCTATATCACCGGCGATCCATTCGCCAGTAATATGATCTTTGAACATTTCAAAGTTCGAATCGATATCCGTATCTAAACCCGTTACCGTGGGATACCACGTGGTTTCGCCGGATTCGGATTCGAGGAAATTCGCAAAGTAAGTCAATGTCGGGGAGAATCCGGAGATGCCTTCAATAGTATCAATTCCATCCATAAAATTTTCATGCTGAGCACTGAAAAATATATTTTCAGAGCTATATCGAATATAATCGTGTCTTTTTACATTTAAAAGCTCGATCCCGAGTTCTTCCATACCTGCATATTCGTCAAGAAGCTCTTCTAATCTTGAAGTAACGGCATCATCATAATCGATCCCATTTTCAGCATCACCTTTGTTAGATACCAAAATCGTATTGATCTTACCCTCAACACCGAGAATTTCCTGAAGATTTTCCAGAGGCAGATAAATGGTTTCAATTATGCTTGTCCTTGCCGAGTTCTGTAATTGTGCAAAGCCTTCTCTGTATACGATCTCGGTCAGGAACAGTTCCAATTCGATGGTTTTATTTTCCCCGAACTCATGTTTATATATGGTATCTATAGAATATTCCGGTGTGGCGATTTGAAGTTTGAGTAAATCACCCACATTAGATTTCAGTGCAGTACCAGCAATATCGTTCAATATAACCTTTGATACCGAATTCTGTGTTGTACTTTTAGTTTTAAAGTCACCGAAAACAAATGCATTCTCATCATATCCAACTATTCTTATTTTTGGGATTACACTTCCTTTAGCTTCATTTTGTATCGAACCGTAGAGGGTTATAACGGGCGAGATTTTATCGGTGATATTACCAAGCTGAGTGTCCGCTGCAAGCGTATCGTAGAGGCTGTAATCGAAATATGAATAGCTGGTAACTGTTATATCAAGTTCTCCAAGGTTTTCCAGTGTAATCTCTTTAACCATATATTCCATGGAATCGCCCAGAATCAATGAGCCGGAGATTATTGTAGAACCTATGAACAATCCGGAGATTGCCAGCGCTGCAGATTTGGGGCGGTTGATTATATTTCGAAAAGCGATATTTACAAAGGTTGGCCTGTATATATACGCGGTTATAATTAAAATGAAAATGATAAAAAAGAAAATTCCAAATAGTATCCAACCATGATTCATAGGAACCTCATATAACAATCAATTTTAATTAATTTTTGTCTTATTATTAAGTACTAAGGTGATCTCATGAAAATTTACTGTTTGCTCATATTATGAATTCGCTCTTTTAATTTCTTCATCTTTGAAAAAATATTCTCGGTATTTTTATAGTCAAACGGTGACTCGTCGTGAAGATCGGCTTCTACCAAATTAATATTGTATGGTATGGCCGCTAAAATCGGAAGGTCCAATCCGGACAATTGCTCCCTGAGCTCTTTTTCTTCAAGCTCAGAGTTAATTTTGTTCAATACGATACCAATGCTGCTTATTTCCAGGTCATTTGCCAGCTTTTTGATCCTTATAGCAGTTTCTACGGCTCGTCGGCCGGGCTCCACCACGATAATAAGTAAATCAAGACCTTTTGCAGTACCCCGCCCAAGGTGTTCCGTACCTGCTTCCATATCCAGTATAACATATTCATCGCTTTTCAAAATTAAATGTCTAAGCAGGCTTTTTAATAATGCGTTTTCAGGACAAAAACACCCGGCACCGGCAGTGTCTATGGTTCCAAGCACCAGCAATTTAACATTATCTTTACATTTAATAGCAAATCTATTGGCAATATCATCTACCTTGGGATTTAATGTAAATATTTTACCAAATGTTGTTGAACCCCCCTCAGAGGATTCCGATGAACTTGTTGGAGGTAACCCGGTTCGTTCCTCGATTAGGTCCGTCATTTTTGTTATTGGTATTAAATTTTTACGATCTTGTTCTGGTACTCCAAGAGCCGAGGCAAGGCTCGGTGAGGGATCGGCATCCACTGCGAGCACACTGTTATTATCTCGACTTAACATTCTTGCTAAATATGCGGCTATCGTGGTTTTTCCAACACCGCCTTTACCGGATACTGCCAGCTTCAGGTCTAACACCTCATAATATTTACTAAACACAATAGTAAAAATAAATTATTTTCTTAGTTTTTCTATTTTTTCTTTAAAATAATATTGTGTTTTAGGGAATCTACCTGGAATATCATTACATCTGTTAATTCTTTTGTATCGCCGGTGATATTGATACATATTATTGAATTACCCTGCGTTATGACCTTAACTACATCTGCCATTACTTCTTCTTCATGATCGCCGAGGTCTAAAATAACTGTGGATTCACACATATTTAACTCTCCTCAATGGATTGGTCAGACTTTTCTACTAAGGGGCCTGTTTTTGGTAATTTTGATTTTTCATCAACAGAAAGGGCTCTGGGAATATTTGGTTTCTGACCGATATGATATTGGATATCTATACTCTCACCAGAATCCAGGTCCGGCACGGATTGTGGGGTGGTAATCTTAACATTTTCTGTAATTGGGGGTATTGGTGCAACACCTTCTTCGGCCTCAGAGGGTTCAGCAGTAACAGCCGCACCTGCTTGTTGGGTTGGCTGTATTGGTGGGGTCGGTGCAGTTGGTTGCCCGGAAGGTTGGGCTGAATCTAATGACTGAGTCGGTTCACCCTCTTTCGGCTGAGCTTCAGCCGGAACTGGCGCCGCTTTTGCCTCTGGTGGAGAAATCCCCTCACCACCAGACCCGGGAGGTGGACCTTCAACAGGTATGGCTTTCGGAGGCATTGCTCGTCCATCTGCTTGTGCGGGTTCAATATCCGCAATATGTTCCGCCACCGCTTGATCCATGAGTTTATTACGCTCATATCTTTCAACGGTTTCCTTGGGTGCAAGTTCTTTAAATTTTTTCTCCAGTATATCATCGATTCCTGACAAACCATCCAATTGACCAGACCATTTTGATAAGATCTTGGAATAATTGGTATCTATTTCCCTCAGTGCATCTTGTAGTTCTTTGCGGAGTTTCCAGCCCACCTCTCCTTTGAAAACCGCTGCGATATACATATAATCATTGCGCTCGATGAAAATGTTCCTATCTCCGAATTTTAAATGGTCAAGTCCCCAATCATCACTGGCGCTTTCACTGCTTTCTGAAAAACCATCTTTTATAAAATCTTGGATGGCTGTCAGCATACCGCTCAGGATCTCGTTGTCTGTATACAATCGTGAGCTGCCGCCAACATGTGAAATCAAATTACCATTCGCATGTATTACGAACAAATCTTCCAGCTTGAATTTCCCTTTGTATTTCATATAAAAATAAGCAATCCCACCGCTGTTGATTGTAATAATCAGGATCAGGATGTAAATAAAGGCCATATAAATCTCAAAACTTCTATCATCACTTTCGGGTTCTGTTATTTCTTCACTGATTGTAATACCAGTAAACTCTACTACAAATGATGTAGAACTACTTTCAGCACCATCGGAAACCTCTACGGTTAAAGCCTCAGTGGTTTTATCAACATAATAGAATAAAATAGTGCTACCGTATAATGTGGCATATCCTGTGTTCTGGTCCAATTTAAAACTCAATTCATTTATATCGTCATCCGGGTCGTATACATAGGATTTCAAATCTAAAACCCAGTGTGTTTCTTGTTGACCTATTTGATTTGGAATACTCATGATCTCTGGTTTGTCGTTTACAGGTGTAACAGTTATTTCAACCGTCGCATAATTTGTTGAATTTTTACTATCTCTCGCGATAAACATTACATTTTCCTGACCGTACCAATTCAACGGGGCTGAAAAATCGACATAACCGTTATTTCTTATATTAACGTGAATACTTTCATTAACAACTCCGTAAGTTATTTCCTTCTTTTCAGGATCTGAAAAATAGTGATTTAAATTAATGTGATCTATTAAACTTGTATCTTCTGGAAATTGAATCGGTCGGATTATTTTTTCCAATACCGGAGGGAAATTATCCGAGATTGATATCAATTGAGTTTGGGTGCTGTCGGCTAATCCATCCGAAACCGTGTACATTATCTCCAGTTGAAAACCGGACATTACCTTTGAATAATTTAAAATTAGAACGAGCGGTCGGTTATCCTTTTGTTCTATATTATTCAGATCATTCGTTGTTATTGTAAGTTCTGAAGATCTATTATCCGGATCGATTACAAATGGAGAAATATCAAACTCGAATTTGGTCTCATAATGCACAAAAAGCTCTGGTAGTGCCGATATTCTCGGCGCATCATTCACAGGTGTCACAGTTACTTCAATAACTACTTCTTTAAAAGCTTTCTCGGCATCATAAGCTCGAATAATAAGTCTGTCCGTTCCGAACCAGTCTGGATGCTTATTGGTTAAATTCAGATAACCATGTTCGAAGATTGGTCGGATATATTCAGAAAGGAACATAAAATTTAAGTTGCTACCTTCAGAATCAGTAAAATAATCATTTAAATTATCAACAAAAGTATAATTGGTGTCCTCAGGGAATTCTGCAGATTCTGGTAGCTGCTCATTATCGGAATTGAAAACCGGCGGTGAATTCGATGTGAAATTGATTAAAAACAAATCTGACGAGAATTTGGTTCCATCCGAAACAGTAATAATAATAATTTCCTGATTTCCCTCAAATTCAGCGGGATAGTTTACTGTTGCTTTAAAACCATCTAAAGTAAGATAATTATAGATATTGGTCTCCATGGGACTTATAAAAAATAATGATAGATCGGTTATAGGAGTATCAATATCATAAATGTACGGTCCGAAGTCAATAAAATAATCTTCACCCTTTTTACAATTGAGATCCGGAATTGGAATAATCCTGGGCTCATCATTTACAGGCGTCAGGTTTACCCATATGTTCTGTGAATCGGTAAATCCCGTGCTGTCTTCCAGCCATAATGTAATTTCCGTATTTCCAGCAGCATTTGGTACTGGTAAAAAAGTTAGTTTATCATCGGCAGAATATTCACCGGATATCTGGAAAAGGTCATTATTTTTTCCTGTCACATACCAGTTTAATGCCTCACCTGTATCCTCGGTATCAAATTCATAAGGGTTCAAATCCAGGGCCCATGGTGGGCTGTCTTCTGGATAAACCTGGTTGGAGATTGTTTTCGTTATTTGAGGCGGCGGGTGCTGGATATCGAACTTTACATGTACCAGAGCAATCCCGATAATTGAACCGTTTCGAGCCATGATAATACCGTCGCCTTCCCTGTATCCTGCGTGAAATAAATTACCGTCCATACTGCCAATAGAAGAAGACCAGCTGACAACGCAGTCTATGATGTTTCCGTAACGATCGTAACCAATGGCTTCAAATTCATGGGTTTCACCTGCAGTTATATTTATTTCAAAGGGTATTATTTTCATATGGTCCAAACCAGCAGGTGTGATACTAACATTGCATGAACCAACTATGGAGTCCACTGTAGCGTTCACAAAACCTGTTCCTACTAGGGTTTGTGCGGTGAATACATTGCCTGTCATAATTCCCACGTTTGTACTCCATTCAGGAGATACATCAACTTCATTACCCAGGTCATCGAATCCCTTTACGGAAAAAACATGGAAATTCCCTGCGCTTATATTCAGTGTGGAGGGATCAATATCAATCCTGTTCAATTCACCAATTCTGGTGAAACGAAGTTGAATTCGCTCTAGAATGGGAGACCGAATAGAATCCGATGAGGATAACTCTACTTTGAATTGGATTTTTCCTTGAGTCGGGTCCAGACCCTTAAGATCATAATTAGAAGGGATTTCATACCAATTAATACCGGAATCAAGGGAATAAAAATAATTATTATTCTGACCATTTAGATTTGCAATAGGGTTGAAGTGGACAAATTCTGTTATTTTATCGTTTACAAATTCACTTAAAATCACAATCCCTGTTTTTGAGGCGTCATATTTGCTAAAGTCAAATGTAATCGATGTAAATCGTGCGGTTTGGGAGATATCAGATGTGCTTAATTCAATTTTAAATTGAATATAGCGTAATCCCGACGAACTGAATGAAAGTTGTGAAGGATTCGAATAAGGTCCGTCCCAAACAGTCCAAGATGAATCCCCTGCGGTGGCCGAGTCGCCTGCCCTGAAGAATAGATATTGATCACATGCCTGGGGAACAGATGAGTTGAAATTAAAATTATTCCAGAAAACCTGCGAACCTGCATCAATAACATCGGATATATATTCACCTGATTTTGCATATCCTCCTGGAATATGTACCACATCTACCGGGGTATCCAGTTCACCCAGACCGCTTCCTGAGCTTTCGTTTATGCCGTACTGCCATACCCAGCGGTTGGTTCGTGTTACTTCTAAGATTCTGTGATTTCCGCTGTCAATAATAAGATAGTTGCCCGAAGCTAATGGATAAGCTCTTTCAGGTAGATTCAGATAATTTTCACCGGAACCGCTTACATTGGTTATTCCATATGTCCAGACTATTGTTCCGGATTTATTCAATTCGATTACCCTGTGATTACCCGTATCAGTGACCAGGAAGTTCCCGTTGTATAAGGGGTAGATAAATCCAGGTGAATCCAACTGATTAGCGCCATATCCCGGTGAACCGGGTGTACCGTATGACCAGGAAATCATTTTACTTGATGAAGCCATCAATACTCTCTCATTACCGCGGTCAGCAATCAGGATGGTTCCATTAGTGAGACGGATTGCCGATGCGGGCGTGTCAAGCTTATTTGGACCTGTCCCGGGATTGCCGGTTCCGTATGTCCAGCCTTTTTTTGTTGTTGCGGTATTGATTTCTACTACTTGATGGTTCAATGAATCTGTAACAAGAATATAATCGGTATCAATATATGATGCATCGGTAGGCGTATTCAATTCATTTGGTCCCGATCCCGCCACGCCCACCACACCAAACGACCAATCAATACTGTTACCATTACTTCTATTTATTTCAATTACACGGTGGTTATCACTATCTGCTATCAAAATATTCGATGAGGGTAAAATCTTCACGCTTCCGGGCGAATTGAGCATCCCCGCAGTAAAACCAGGGGTTGCATTCACACCATATTGCCATTTCCAGGTACCCTCGTCATTAACCTCAACATTGCGGTGATTATTTTTATCGGTTATAAAATATCGAGGTTCTACCGCCCGGGATAGTTTCAAGCGGCTCTCTGAATCAAGCTCGGTTTGATCAAATTTTCCTGCCGAAAAATCCGTGGCGCCTTCGAAGGTCTTTGAATCGTTAATTTGTATCAATTCAACAATACCGTTTTCCAGATTGACATCGATTGTGGTATAGGCACTGGTATTAGTAAAATTCCAGGTATTGGTCCAGACACCACTGGAGATTTGCTCCAGGACCGGGTCGTCATTCCCGTTTACTCTAGGTGAATTTCTACTCTGTTTCATATTTGATGATTCTGGATCTGCTAGATTTTCAACTGAATTATCTTTATCATCGGAAATATTATCCGGGGAACTCTCGATGTGGGAATTCGGTTCTGAAATCCCTGTAATACCAATCGGTGATGCCAGCAAAGATATACATATTAAATTAATGACTATATAAATCAGGATACTATGCTGCTTAATTACTGTCTGCATCGAGTGTTGCCCCATTATTTCAGGTTTTTTTTGTCAAAATTTACTTCAAATTAGCACAGAAGATAAGGTGAAGTTCCAATTATTGTTTTTCGTATGTGTTATAATATTATATTAATCCTCAGTATGGTTATTACAATAATAAGTATTTCTAAAGTTCTTAATTATTTATTTCTACTATATATAAATTTTTTTATTAAAATTATGTATATGGTCAAATTAAAAAATTTAATTAATATGAAAATATATGTCGAAACTCCCATTGTTAATTAATGTAACGATAAATTTTCATCAAATATTTTTCAAAGGAGGTTAATAATTGCGAATAGGCATTGATGTTGGTGGAACATTTACAGACCTGGTTCTTGTTGATGACAAAAAAAACGAAATCTACTATGCCAAAACAGCCACAACACCCAAAGATCTTTCAACAGGTGTTATAAACGGTATAAAAAAGATTCTGGGAATGTCCGGTGCCAGTTTTTCAGTTATAGATCATATAGTCCATGGAACAACAATCGGTACAAATGCTTTGATAGAACTCCAGGGTGCAAAAACAGGCCTGGTTACTACTGAAGGTTTCATTGATGTCCTGGAAATTGGCAGGATTCAAAGACCCCAGGAAGGTCTTTATGATTTTTATGTTGCCAACCCCGAGCCGTTAATACCCCGATACCTGCGCATGGGTGTTACCGAGCGTGTTGACTCCACCGGCAAAATCATAACGAAACTTGACGAGAAGTCGGTTGTGGATGTTATTAATTATTTCAAGCGCGAAAAAGTGGAATCCATTGCGGTTTCGCTGTTGTTCTCGTTTTTAAATCCCAAACATGAACGGCGCATCCAGAAACTAATCGAGCTTCATTATCCTAAAGCTTATATTTCTCTCTCATCGGAGGTAGCACCCGAGTTCCGCGAATATGAGCGGACCTCCACAACGGTCATAAATGCATATCTTCAGCCGATAATCGATCGATATTTAACACTGCTTCAGCGCAAACTCGGCAAAATGGGTAAATTCGATTTGAGAATAATGCAGGCCGGCGGCGGTATCATAACCGCCGAGGCTGCCCGGGCTAACGCCGTTGCGCTGGTCAATTCCGGTCCTGCCGGCGGTGCCATCGCGGGGTCGTTCATCGGCGGGCTGGCGGGAACCAAGCAGTTGATAACCGTCGATATGGGGGGGACAAGCTTCGATATATGTCTGGTGGATAAGGGAATGGCAACCGTTACAACCGAGGGTCAGTTCGAAGGCTTCCCGGTTAAGATTCCTGTCATTGATGTCAACACAATCGGGGCAGGAGGCGGCAGCATCGCCTGGATCGATAAAGGGGATATTCTGAATGTTGGACCGCAGAGCGCAGGTGCATCTCCCGGCCCCTCGTGTTATAATTTCGGCGGCACCGAACCCACCGTAACCGACTGCAATCTCATACTGGGTCGGCTTAACCCTGAGTATTTCCTCGGCGGCGAAATGCCGCTGGTTCCCGATCTGGCTAAAAAAGCGGTTAAATCAAGAATTTCATCCAGGATGGGTATGAATGTAGAGGATGCTGCAAACGGCGTCTTGAAGGTTGTGAATGCAAACATGGTCAAAGGCATCAGCGTTAACTCGACGGAGAAAGGATACGACCACCGTGATTTCTCACTGGTAGCCTTCGGGGGTGCGGGTCCACTTCATGCAGTACAGCTGGCATCCGAGATCGGCATACCTCATGTGATCATCCCTGCCTTTGCAGGTGCGTTATCCGCGCTGGGACTTCAGGTAGCTGATACTAAGTATGATTATGTCCAGAGCTTTTTCATAAATGAAAAAGATGTTACGCCTCAAAAACTACTGAATAATTTCAAGTCTCTTGAAAAGAAGGGGTTGGTGCAGCTCAAGCGCGAGGGTGTGGATAAAAGGGATATGGAGCTAATCTGGTCGGCGGACATGCGCTATTCCGGTCAATCTTATGAATTAAACCTGCCTGTAATTCGCAAAGCGAGTTTTAC
>CP070629.1:3480151-3498704 GCA_020356005.1 Thermoplasmata archaeon | reverse complement strand
TGTGTGCCTCATGATAGCTATGAGCCTTTCCACCACAAGCGTGAGGCTCTCCCATACCTTCAAGCAGCTATTGAACTGGAGGCCTCTGGTTACTATTATTATTTTAAATTATATTATTTTAACAGCGTTGATACTAATCCTCGGCTGGCTCTTTGACTTTTCATGGTATATCTGGGCGGGCATCGTCGTTATGGCTGCCGTTCCCCCCGCTGTTGCGGTCATCCCCTTCACCGAACTGCTAAAGGGCGACTCCGAACTCTCCGTGGGAGCAACCACAGTCCTCTACATCGCCTCTCTCATATTGACACCTCTTATTATTCTTCTATTCCTGGGTGCGGATACAGATATCTGGGAACTTGTAAAAGCATTGATCTTAATGATCATTATTCCTTTATTTATCTCCAGGGTATTAAGAGAATACAAAACGGACGAGAAGCTTGGAGATTACAAGCCGGCAATAATCAACCTCGCCTTTGCGGTTCTCATCTTTACAGTAATAGGCATAAACCGCTCGGTTTTTTTCGAGAATATCCATCTGGTCATTGCACTTATTTTTATTTCAATGATGCGTACGTTTGCTATCGGCACGATTATTTTTTCTCTTGCCCAGAAAGCCAAAATCCCGCGGGCGCGCAATGTTACCTACACCCTTTTCGCATCCTATAAAAATCTCGGCTTAGCAATCGTTCTCGCCTTCGGGCTCTTCGGGGCCGTGGCAACGATACCAGCTACAATATGCATTCCATTTGAGATATTGACGTTTATCTACTTGAAAAAGCTAATATAAGTGGTGAATGGAGCTAAAAGCTGAGATATTGCTTATGGAGTGGTGAATGGTGAGAACATTCACTTCGTTCATTTGAATGGTGAGTAAATGTAAGGACCCAGGACCCTGGACCTAGGGTGTTATTATCGATTATAATCACCCTAGAACCTAGAGCCCAGAACCTGTTTTTTTTTAATTTCTTAGCTTTCACTCACCACTCACCATACAAGGCTGCGAAGCAGCCGTACTCACCACTTATAAAAACATTCTTTAAGCTCTTTTAGATCTGCATACAGCTCTAGCGCTTCCGGATTCTTGAGCGCATCCCTGTTCAGCACTTCCTGCCCCTCGATGATCTTCCTCACCGCGATCTCCACCTTCTTACCGCTGATTGTGTAGGGAATATCATCGATAGGGATGATTTTGGCAGGTACATGCCTGGGTGTGCAGTTCGTGCGTATGGTTGTCTTGATCTTTTTGATCATCTCCTCCCCGAACTCCACACCGGGATTCAATTTAATGAAAAGAATTACGCGTAAATCGTCCTCCCAGCTCTGGCACACAACCAGGCTGTCTTCGATCTCCTCCATTACCTCCACCTGCCGGTATATCTCCGCCGTGCCGATCCGCACACCCATGGGATTCAGCGTGGCGTCAGACCGCCCATATATAATCATGCCGTCATGCTCCGTTAGTTCGGCGTAATCGCCGTGGTGCCACACATTGGGGTAGGTCTCAAAGTAAGCAGCTTTATACTTGCTTTTATCGGGGTCGTTCCAGAAATATATAGGCTGCGACGGGAACGAGGATTTGCATACCAACTCACCCTTTTCGCCTTTGAGCGCTTTACCAGAATCGTCGAACACATCCACATCCATCCCCAGGCCGCGGCACTGGAGCTCGCCCGCATGCACGGGCCAGACGGGATTGCCCAGCGCAAAGCACGAGACGATATCGCTGCCGCCGGAAATGGAGCCTAACAACAAATCCTCTTTGATATGACTGTAGACGAACTTGAAGTTCTCCACCGTAAGCGGCGAGCCTGTTGAGAGCATTGCACGCAGGGCGGAGAGGTCGAATTGCTCCCGCGGCTTTAATCCCGAGTTTTCTACAGCCGCGATGTATTTTGCGGAGGTGCCGAAGACCGTCATGCCCTGCTCATCGGTGAATTTGAACAATCTCTCCGGCCCGGGAACAAAGGGCGAGCCGTCGAACAGCAGAACGGTGGCACCCACTGCCAGTGCGCTCACAAGCCAGTTCCACATCATCCACCCGCAGGTTGTGAAGTAGAATATTTTATCCTCGCGCTTGAGATCGGAATGCAGCCCCAGCTCCTTAAAGTGCTGCAGCAGTGTCCCGCCGGCGCCGTGCACCATGCACTTGGGAACGCCTGTGGTGCCGGAGGAGTACAGGATGTACACCGGGTGGTCGAATGGCAGCTGTTCGAAATTTATCTCCAATCCATCTTCTTTTGCTAGAAACTCCTTATAAAGAACCGAATTCGGGATCTTACTGATGTCAGGTTCGGGATTGATATAGGGTACCACAACAACCTTTTCTATGGATGGGATCTCCTTTACGATCTGTTTTACCCTCTCCAGCGAATCGAATTTTCTACCGTTGTAGAAGTACCCATCCGCCGTGAACAGGATTCTGGGTTCAATCTGGCCGAACCGATCCATTACCCCCTGGAACCCGAAGTCCGGTGAGCATGAGGACCAAATCGCGCCGAGGCTCGCGCCCGCCAGCATTGCTACAACGGTCTCGTTCATATTCGGCAGGAACGCGCCCACGCGGTCGTTTGGTTTTAAACCGAATTCACGCAGTGATTTTGCAAGCTTGGCTACCTGATCATAAAGCTCATTATAAGTGAGGGTCTCCACCGGGCGGTCTTCCGGTTCGCCCTGGAACACCAGTGCAAGATGCTCGTCGCGGTACCTCAGCAGGTTCTCCGCAAAGTTCAATTCCGCCCCGGAGAACCAGACCGAGCCCAGCATGTCCTCCCCGTTCTCAAGAACCGTATCATATGATTTTGAATGAATAACATCATAGAATTCCCACAGCGACTCCCAGAAATCTGCTCGGTTGGAAACCGACCAGTCGTAAAGCTCGTTGTAAGAACTGAAATCAAGATTTCTTTTTTCCTTCAGAAACCTCATGAATTTGGTCATATTGGCGATCTTGAGCTGCTCCTCCGACGGCGACCATAATTTTTCTGACATGCTATCAACACACCGAATCGTAATTGAATTTTTATTATTTGATACTTTATTATGCTACAACGATGACTATAAATATACAAATATTACTTTCCCAATTTAGGCTATCATAAAAATAATAATGTTTATTAATTACTCAAAATGACCATATAGAGGAATCCCAATGAAACTGAAAAAAATCTTGATATTAATTGTTACGAATCTAATTATTATGAGTATATTGTCAACAGCAGTTGGTTCCAATTTCGAACATGCAGAGGAAGGTATGGAAGAAAATGAAATATTGTCGATGAATCCAAACACCTTCGGCGCACCCATCGGGATTACCAATGCTGCTCAGCTCCAGAACATGCAGAACAATCTTTCCGGCAATTATTTCATAGCAGCCGATTTCGATTGTTCTGATACAAAAAGCTGGAACGGCGGTGCCGGCTTTATTCCCGTAGGCAATGAATCCGCTCCGTTCAACGGCACCCTGGACGGGCGCGGGTATAAGATCACAGGGCTGTACATCAATCGTTCAGAAGAGAATTTTACCGGATTGTTCGGTCATATCACTACAGGTGCGGTTATCAAAAATGTAAATTTAATTGATATCTATGTGAATGGTTTGAACCGTGCAGGGGGTTTAGCAGGTTTCAATAACAACAGCATCGTTCACAACTGCACTGTAACAGGTATTATTAATTCCTCGTCTTATGCAGGCGGGCTTGTGGGTGAAAATACCGGGACGATTACTAACTGCACTTCAATAATCAATATTACCGCCTCGAGCGGTTCGTACATCGGCGGTCTGGTGGGCGATAATTTTGGCTCAATATCAGAATGTAGTTCAGAAATAAATCTTACCGCCGATAGTTACGTGGGTGGACTTGTTGGTCGCAACAATCAAAACGGAAAGCTTCAAAATTGTTACAGTACCGGCATTATTACCGGTAATAACTGGGTTGGAGGTTTGATAGGATACAACGACAAGGGAATAATTTCCGATTCAAATGTTGATGTTTTCTTAAATAATACCTCTCGATTTGTAGGCGGCCTGGTAGGTGGGAATTATAACGGTACCATAGTTGGATGTAACGCAGAAGGCACTATTATTGCTGATGATTCGGAGGTCGGCGGCCTTGTGGGCATAAACTATGGGACAATTGCAAATTGTACCACCTCGAGCACAATAGATGCCCAGAACGAAATTAATATTGGCGGCCTCGTAGGTAATAACCAGGGTAATATAACCAACTGTTCAGCAAAAACCAGTGATTTAAAGGGTCAGGGTAATGTCGGCGGTTTTGTAGGATTGAACAACGGCTCCATCTATGATTCATACAGTAAAAGTACTATTGATGCTTCAGGTGATTGGATCGGCGGGTTTGTAGGTAATAACTCGAAGTTCGGGCAGATAGAGAATGGTTCCAGTTCCGGCTCTGTTACCGGAAATGATTTTGTAGGCGGTTTCATCGGATACAATCATAACAGCACCATTAAAAATACTTACACCACAAGCTCGGTTGAGGGTAATTTAGGAGTAGGCGGCCATACCGGTAAGAATTACGGAATAATCAACAACTCTTATTCAACCGGCTCTGTAACAGGTGCATCTCTTAAAGGCGGCTTCGTGGGGGTTAATATCAATGCAACCCAATATTGTTTCTTCGACAATATAACATCTGGGATGACCCAGAGCGTCGGTGCAGGTAATATAAGTAATCTCACCGGCAAGAACACCACAGATATGATGACGCAATTTACTTTTACGAACGCCAGCTGGGATTTCGTTAATGTATGGGACATAATAGAAGATCAAACCTATCCATACCTGAGGTCGGTATATCAAAAGCCCCGGATAGAAACGAACACCCTGCCTGCGGCAGTAGAGGACGAAAGTTATTCGTTTCAAATCGAATCCTTTGTATCCAGCCAGCCTTACGGCAACCAGCTTGCCTGGAACTATGCCACCAATACCGGCAGCTGGCTTGCAAAAGGACCGGGGAATAGTTTATCGGGTATGCCCACAAATGACGACGTGGGTACATATTGGTTGAAGGTTACCGTAACCGATTTACTGAATAATATCGAATCCAGGAATTTCAGCCTGGTTGTTGAAAATACAAACGATAAACCGAATATTACCACTGCGAATGATGAAACCGGGAAAGAAGATGAATTCTACAGTGTCGATTATGATGCCACCGATATTGATCCCGGCCCCGATGTTCTCAGCTGGAGTATTACAACCAATTTCACATCAGGGTGGCTGCAAATCAATAAAACCTCGGGGGTGCTTAACGGCACACCCCGAAACGAAGATGTGGGGACATGGTGGGTGAATGTGACGGTGGACGACAATGCAGGTGGGTTAGCCCACAAGAATTTTACAATTACCATCGATAACGTCAATGATGACCCGGAAATTACAACCCTTTCGTTTTCGAAAAATGCATACGAGGACGAGTTGTATATAGTAAACTTCGATGCTCTAGATCCCGACCCGACGAACGATGTATTAACCTGGAGCCGGCAGTCGGATGCGAAATGGCTGAGCATCAACAGCACTTCCGGTCTGCTGATGGGTACACCCACAAATGAGCAGTCAAACAGATCCTACTGGGTAAATGTAACTGTGAAGGATGATAAAACCGGTATTGCATGGATAAATTACACCCTGTGGGTTAATAATGTAAATGACGCCCCGAAGATTACAACACCCAATGAGGTAACCGCTACGGAAGACGTGCTCTATAGTGTTGACTATGATGCTGACGATATCGATCCCACCAACGATGTTTTCACATGGACTCTGGACTCAGATGCAAGCTGGCTCTCAATCGATGCCGATACCGGTGTGCTCGCCGGTACACCCGAGAACATGCATGTGGGTAATTTCTCTGTCAACGTCTCTGTTGAAGACGATTATTTCGGTTCAACATATACATTATTCACACTGACAGTTCAAAATACGAACGATCCGCCGGATATTACTACAGGTGAAGTGACGACGGCCAAAGTGGACGAATTGTATTATGTTAATTACGACGCAAACGATATAGATCCTACAGAGGACAAACTTGAATGGGATGTTGATACCAATGCAAGCTGGCTTTCCATCGATCCCGATACCGGTGTGTTATCGGGCACACCGGAATTTTCAGACATCGGGTACTACAATGTCAATGTAACGGTTTCTGACGGCAGAGGCGGCTCCGATTTCAATGATTTCAAATTGACTGTTATATTGATTAACAGCGGTCCGAATATAATCACTAAAGATGTAACAACCGCCACCACGGGAATAAAATATTTTGTACAGTACAATGCCACCGACGACCGCACGCCTGCGGATAAGCTTGTGTGGACCGGTAATACCAATGCAAGCTGGCTTTCATTCGATCCCGGTACAAAGGTTCTATCAGGCACACCCGGCGAAGGAGATGCGGGAACATACAGCGTCGAGATTACGGTGAGCGATGGCGAAGGCGGTGTAACGAAACGGAATTTTGTTATAACGGTTAAAAAGCCGGTTGTAATAACCAATCATCCCCCGGTGCTTACAAACGGTAAGATGACGCCAGGCTCCGGTAATACCCAGACCTGGTTCACTTTCTCGGTGGATTACTATGATGAAGATGGGGATGCACCCACCTCGATTACGGTAGTAATCGACGGCGAAGCATTCGAGATGAGCCCCGTATCCGGCAGTGCTTCCGACGGGACCTACGAGTATAGAACACAGCTTGGAGAGGGCGAGCATTCGTATTATTTCACCGCAAGCGACGGTTCGGCGAATGCTAACGCCGGCGATGCAACACCCACAGGTACTGCGTTGGCAGTAACCACGCCGTCAATTTCAAAGGTCAGTGAAGATAAAGAATCAGAGGAATTGAATACCGCGATGGTCGGGGTCGTTATTGTGATTATATTAATAATTGTAATTATCTTGCTTTTAGTGATCCGTAAGCGCAGGGCCGAGGAGGAGGTAGAGGTTCTGCTGGAATGCCCGGAGTGCGGGGTCCCCATAGACAGGGATGAAACCACATGCCCCGAGTGCGGCGTGGATATCGAGCGCGAGGAGGAGGAAGAGGAGGAAGAGGAATTTGAGTGCTCGGAGTGCGGCGCGTTATTATCAGCCGACGATACCGTTTGCCCCGAATGCGGAGAGGAGATTGAGGAAGAAGAGGAATAATTAGATTATAGAAGTTGAGATTTTGATTTTATTTTATTCTTAAATCCCAATACTACCAATACTACCAAGGAAATCCCAAATTCCAATACAACCAAGGAAATCCCAAATTCCAATACTACCAAGGAAAATCCGAATCCCAATACTACCAAAGAAATTTCTTTATGCACTTTTTGTTTTATTTATTATTGCACTTAGGATGTTTATTATCTCCTGTACCTCTTGAATGTCATCTTCAAGAACATCTTTTTTAATATATTTACTAGCAATGATTCTTAACCAATATTTTGATACCTTTGCTTCTTTTCGGGTCAGTACAACCTTATTTACAAAATCTCGCCTTGTATCTGTGCCATCGCTTTCCTCCATATTAGCTCCAATAGAAGTTCCTGACTTTATGAATTGTTTACGAATCGCATCGAGGTCCTTTGTTTGAGGTAGCATTTCTGAGATTTCAATTATTCGTAGTGCATATTGAAAAATTCTTTCTCTAATATCATATATTTTTTCAGCTTTTTTACTAGCATTGTTATTGTGGTTTGAGACATTTTTGTTCATATTATTACTCTTCTTTTGTTAGTTAATAATTATTTCAAGGTATAAAAAGCTCCATGAAGGAGGGAGTCGAGTGAATGTAATACCCATGACAAATGATTTGTTATGAAAGTACAAGTCTAAACAGTAAGTATAAAATCAAATTGGGATTTGGGATTTGGTAGTATTCCTTGGAGTTTGGTAGTATTGGGATTTGGTAGTATTAAGAAGCATTGATACATTAAATAACGATGATTATATATATCCAAAAATTATTCTCTCATTCAATATAATCGGGTACTTGAACAAATAGCAGTCCCCCTGAAATGGGGTTAACAACAAGGGGAGAAATTGATATGAGATCTAAATGGTTCAGTCTTTTTATAATATTCAATTTATTGATTGCATCTGGAATTACAGCTCTGGTAATATTCAAACCGGAAAGTGAAGAGAGCAGTTCTGGTGAAGATGAATGCAGAGCACTTTTCGATTTGGTAATTTTTTCAAATGGCATAGGAATCTCCAATTTGACAGAGTTGCAGAATATGAGCAGTAATGTTTTCGCTCATTATTACCTGATGAATGATATTGACTGCACCAATTCATCGCAGATGAACGGCGGGTTGGGCTTTTTACCCATCGGGAATTTGAGCTCAAAGTTCAACGGCAGTTTTGACGGACAGGATTTTAAATTGATCAACCTTACCATCAACAGGTCGGGAGAGGATTATGTGGGCCTCTTCGGGTTTGTCAATGACAGTGTTGTGATCGAAAATGTAAAATTTATAAATGTGAATGTTAATGGTAGAAATCATGCCGGGGCACTTGCAGGAGTAAATAACGGCACCATAAGAAATGGTTCCAGTACGGGCAGGGTGAACGGTACAAATTATCTCGGTGGCCTGGTGGGTGTAAATCTCAACGGCACTATCACCAATTCCAATTGCTGGGGCATTGTTAATGGTTCAGGTTTTAATTTAGGTGGATTGGCAGGGAATAATACAAGTGAAATAAATTATTCGCATAGTTACAGCGAAGTGATGGGAATCGGTAATTACATTGGTGGATTGGTGGGATGGAATATAGGTAATATTACTCAATCCTCCGGCCACGGAAATGTTTACGGTGAGACAGAAATTGGCGGCCTCGTGGGTAAGAATTTTGATGGTAACATAACGAACTGCAGCAGCACCAGTTATGTAAATGCCTCCGGTCATGATTGCGGCGGCCTTGTTGGTAGGAATACAGGTAACATTACAAATTGTTACAGCACCGGTCTTGTGGAGGGAAATCAAAGTTATGTGGGCGGCCTCGTTGGTAATAATACAGGTAATATTACAAATTGTTACAGCACAGGAGATGTTATCGGTAAAGTCGATAATATCGGCGGATTGATCGGTTATAATCAAGATGCTATCATCAAGAATTGTTCAAGCAGCGGCCACGTTTACGGTTATGACGATTTTACAGGTGGGCTGATAGGTAACAATAAAGATGGAACCATTGAAAATTGTTCAAGTACCAGTGATGTGAATGGAACTAATTATTACACCGGCGGTCTGATCGGCTACACCGACGGGGGCTATATAAACAATTCCTGGCATACCGGTACACTGAGAGGTGACGGCTGGTACAATGGAGGACTCATAGGTTATAATGCCGGTAGTGCCGTTAACAGTTCATACAGCACCGGAACGCTCAGCGGAAAATTAACGACAGGCGGACTGATCGGCCGTAATCACGGCAGTATAACCCGTTCTTACAGTATAATCTCAATAATATTTACCAGTGGTGGAAACACAGGCGGGTTGGTTGCACATAATTTCGGCTTAATCAACCAATCTTTTTCATCAGGCTGGATTTATGTGGGTGGTTCAAAAGGTGGTCTCGTGTCTAATAATGAGAACACTGGTTATATCAATAATTCATACAGTACCTGTTATGTAGGCAAACCAAATTCCGCTGGACTGGTTTATACCAACGATGGTATCATAGATAACTGCTACAGCACCGGTTATTTGGATAGTGCACCTTTTACCAGTGGATTTGTATATACAAATTCAGGTTATGTCAACAACAGTTTCTGGGATAAGGAATCCTCGGCTCATCCAACCTCTGCAGGTGGAGGCACGCCAAAAACCACCTCAGAAATGAAAAACAAAACAACCTTTACAAATGCAGGTTGGAATTTCAGTGGTGTCTGGAACATAACGGAGAACGTAACCTATCCTTATTTCGATTATTATTTTACCGCACCGCCGAAGATCATTTCAGGTGCGGCCTACACGGATTTCGGCCTGACGAAAACGGGCGGTGGAAAGCAAATTAATATTATAGCAAACGGTGTTGAATTAATAACTGCCACCGATGCGTTCAGCAATTATACCATGTTAGTCCACCAAGATCATTATAGTTCAGGCGATCTTGTACTAAGCTATATTAACGGCGATTCAATAAAAGGTAATACTATCATCCATTCTGATGGTACCAACCTAACCGACTTGGATATTTACGGCGATTATATAATTAGCCGCAGCCAAACAGGTGCAGGTGTAGCTAATACAGATTTAATTGATGCAAAGGGTTCCTTTGATGATAGTGATATATTATACGTTTCCTCCGGAACGGATTTGACGCTCACCTCTGGAATTAATTTTATGGCGCTGGATAATTACATCCTCGACGGTGACATAACCACCTCCAGCGGTATAATCAATTTCAGCTCTGCTGCAACTCTAGCCGCCGATGTCACTTTTACAGCGCCAGTGGTTATTTTCAATTCCACCCTGGACGGTGCATATGATTTGACCACCACCGGCGAAACTCACTTCGGAGGACAGGTGGGCGGTTCTGTGAAATTGGGTATACTCAAGTTGAAAGATCAAGTTAACATAATACATGACAATCAGATTCTCACAGCTGATGAGATCATCTTTGAGTCCACTTTCGTTCTTGCTTCTCTCGGATTTACAATTAACGCAAAATGTGAGATTTATGAGGATATATCTGTTATCAGCGGTCAGGTCTACAACGGTGAAGTAACACTGCTGAACGGCGACCGTGAATTAACCGGCAGCGTAATACAATTCAACGGCAAGGTGGTCAATGACAACGGCGGTCTGACGGTCGCCGGGGCCGCAGAGCTCGGGTCCGATATTACAACCAAGCGCGCGCAAATCTACAAAGGTGCGGTTACATTGACGGGTAATGTCAAGCTGGACACGGGCCTGGACCGCAGCGATATTATTTTCGAAGGCACTGTTGACGGCACATTCAATTTTACATTGAACAGCGGTGCCGGCGATATAATCTTCTTTGATGGTGTGGGGACAACGGGCCGAATTTATAAGATCAGGGTAACGGGTGCGCATAATGTAACCACCAACGCCATTATTCAGGCTTATTATTATGTCCAGACTGCAGGGACCGGTACAACGAATTTCACTTCCGGGTATCTTGAGCTCGGTGGAGGTATGGCAAGTATAACAACAAAAAATGCTGTGGGTAGCATCGGTGTCGGGATATTATTGCTCGGTACCGATTACTCAGATTTAACCGGTACGATTGAGGGTGTAAGCGGTAAGGCGGCGGTGGATAAGATACAATTGTTAAAAGCCATCAGGATGAACACAAATTTCTTTGATGGAATTGATATCTTCAATTTCACACCTGCAGATGTGCATTTTGCCAAGGAAGATGTGTTTTATGAAGTGGATTATGAAGCCATATATCCTGAGGGTGAACCCCTATTCTGGGATCTTGACTCCGATACGGATTTCCTGTCAATAAACCCCGTTGATGGACTGCTGTTCGGTTTACCGGAGAATGATGATGTGGGCTACCACTGGGTTAATGTATCTGTATCAGATACCTACGACGCATTTGCTTATCACAATTTCACTCTTTATGTGCAGAACACCAACGACGCTCCGAGAATTAACACCACACCCATAACAACGGCTGTTGTGGGGGATATATACTCTTATGATGTTGACGCACATGACGACGACCTACTGGTTGATGTAGATGAAAAACTGAGCTTTAAACTCGACGAGGCGCCAGGGGGTATGGCAATAACCCTAGATGGCGGTTATATCCAGTGGAGACCGCAGAATAAGCATGCGGGCAAGGAAGTTGTTGTAGTTGTGAATGTTACCGACGGTGAATTCCATGACCTACAGGCATTTACAATTAATGTTATTTATTTTAACACGCCGCCAAGAATATATACAAATGATGTGTTAAATGCAGTGGAAGACACATTGTACAGCGTGAATTATACAGCTACAGATGACGATCCAACAAACGATATTCTCAGCTGGGATCTTGCAACCAATGCTGATTGGCTCGATATGGGCAGCGCCACCGGGATTCTCTCCGGCACACCCGAGAACAGCGATGTAGGAGATTTCTGGGTCAATGTTACGGTTTCCGACGGGAAAGGTGGTTCCGATTATTCATACTTCACATTGACGGTTTTGAATGTAAACGACGCCCCTACCATTACCACAACCGATGTTAAGTCAGCTACAGAGGATGTACATTATACTGTTGATTACGATGCAGTGGATATAGATCCCACAAATGATATCTTATCATGGAATATTGATACCAATGCACTGTGGCTCAGTATAAATTCATCAACCGGGAATCTTACAGGTACGCCGGAAAATGACGACGTCGGCTCGTATATTATTACTGTATTAGTTTCCGACGGCGACGCTAAGGATTCCACAACCTTCGTTCTTGAGGTTGTTAACACTAACGACGAGCCGATTTGGACAAAAGTCCCTGAAAACCAGGTCATCACTGAAGGCGAACCTCTACTGCTGGAGATTTCTGCTTTTGATGAAGACGGCGATAAACTATATTACGGCTTAAAAAGCGAGCCTATTTCTGGCCTGAAGTTATTGGACAAGACCGGGCCGCTCAGCTGGCTCAATCCGGTTGTGGGAAATTACACGATCACCGTTTCGGTTTCCGATAATATGGTTTCAATCAATCACGTGTTCACGATCCTAGTAAATAAAAAAGAAGTTGTAACCCCGAAGAACAATCCTCCAGTAATCGAGGAGATAACCGAAACGCAGGAGGTAAGTGCAGGCGAATCGTTCGAGCTGACGCTGATCGGTACCGATGTTGATTTCAGGGATGCATCCAACCTGTCCTTCAGCTTGAAAGCAGCGCCTTCTGGAATGGTGATTTCAAAGGACGGTACGATACTGTGGGTGCCGGGTAAGGACCAGATCGGTACTCATACGATCATTGTCGCCCTCACCGACACCAAGAACTCCACTCTCATAAATTTCACCATCGAAGTCACCGAACCTGAGGATGAGGTAGGTGCGGAGGAGGATAAAGATAAAGTAGATAAATCCACGCTCAATCAGGCCTACAGCGCTATTGCTTTGCTGGCGGTTCTTCTTATAATTCTTATTGTTCTTTTGGTTATGAGGTCAAGAAAAGAACCGGAGGAAGAGCCGAAGGTTGAGAGAAAGAAACCGAGTGAGATCGAGCTGATAGTAAAAGAAGCACCGAAAAAAGTGGAAGATGAGGAGGATCTTTTTAAGTGTTCCGAGTGCGGTACATTGATCAAAATGGGTGAATATACCTGCCCGGAATGCGGCGAAGAGTTCGACGATTCGGATTTCGAGGATGCAATAGATGAAGAGGATCTCGAGGAAGAATAAGGTGGAGGCTGAGGCCGGGTTCCAGGCACCGGGGTGATTATGATAATCATACCCGGGCAATATTTTGAATTAGTAAAATTTATAAGTCCTCAAAAGCACTCACAACTAACAATTGATTTTTATAATAATTAAATCAGAACAATGAATAACAATCATTAAGTGAATTCAATGGAAGAACAGGGTAATGGGAAAGCATCTGGACCACAGCCCGGCAGTGCGCTGAAAGCAGTTCTGGGATTAAGAAATTTCAGGTTACTCTGGCTGGGGGAAACAATTTCGCTTATGGGCGATCAGTTTTACTTTATAGCACTGCCGTGGCTTGTGCTAATGCTTTCTGGCGATCCTCTAGCACTTGGGACAATTCTAGCGCTGGTTGCGGTCCCAAGGGCTTTATTCATGCTCGTTGGAGGCGCTCTCACTGATAGAATTTCACCCCGGATGGTGATGATAGGTTCTAACTTTCTGCGGTTAATGCTTGTTCTATCCATCACAGCTCTGGTTTTTACCGATATTATCAAGATGTGGATGATATATTTCTTCGCTCTGGCATTCGGGGTAGGCGACGGCTTTTTCTACCCGGCCCAGCTGGCCATCATACCGCAGATTGTTAAAAAAAAGCACCTACAAGTTGCAAATTCTCTTATCATGGGCATGATGCAGGTAACCATGTTCGCGGGACCGGTGCTCGCTGGCCTCGTAATAGCAACTTTCGCAACTTCCGAAACCGACCTGACCGGTATCGGCTACGCGTTTTTCATTGACGCCCTTACCTTTCTTATCTCGCTGATTACGCTTGCTATGATAAGCATCAGCAGGAAGAAGAAAAAAGATAAGGAGAGCATGATCGACTCGATCAAGCATGGGCTTGCTTATGTCTGGGCCAACCTGCAGTTCCGGGCGGTCTTGATAGTAATATTTGTGGTAAACTTTTTGCTGGTGGGTCCGATTATTGTTGGTATACCCGTGATTGCAGATACAAAGCTTGCCGGTGCAGTATCCTACGGGTTTGTAATGACAGCCTACGGAGGCGGCTCGCTCCTCGGAATAGCGCTCGCCGGCGGTCTTCCCAGGCCTCCCAAATACTTCGGGTCGGTTCTGCTCGTGGTTACAGCCATAATGGGATTGGGATTGTTTTCACTTGCATTTTTCCAAACCACTGCACTGGTAGCACTTGCGGCCCTCGTTATGGGTGCTGCCAACGGTTATGTAATGATTCTGGGCCTCACATGGTTCCAGAGCAGAACCGAGGAGAGCATGATGGGGCGAATGATGTCTTTGGTAATGTTTTCCGGTGCTGGAATTGCTCCCGTGTCAATGGCTCTAACCGGCGTGCTGCTGGATTGGAATATGGAATTGATGTATCTCGGGTTGGGGAGCATCCTGATTATATTCACTTTAGGACTGGCAATAACTCCATATGTCAGGGGTATGAAATTTGATTTGGAGGAAGAGAAAGCAACTTAAATCACCCTAGCGCCTATTCTCTAATCTCTAGCGCCTTATAAATTCGATTATTAAGCCCTTATAATTATAAAACATAATATAGTTTAAATTCATTATCAATTGCAGGTATCACCATGGTCGGCCTGCTTTCAATATTAAAAAAATTCATTTCCGACACGGAATTCCAGAGATTATCAATTTTCGTGATTCTATTTCTTCTTGCCGGGGCAATTTTTTATCACCAGGTTGAGGGCTGGGGTTGGCTGGATTCTATTTACTTCTGTGTAACAACATTGACTACGGTAGGCTACGGCGATTTTAATCCTACAACAGGTGCCGGGAAGGTATTCACAATTTTATACATCGTGGTGGGTATCGGGATTTTGCTGGGGTATGTGAATATTGTAGCAAAAATAGCTCTACAGCATAATTATGGTGTTATTGATATGCTAACACAAAAGACAATGGATATCAGTAAAAGAACAATAGATATCAGTAAAAGAACAGTAGATATCAGTAAAAGGACAAAAGATATCGGTAAAAATATGGAACTCAAAGGAGTCAGAAGCCCGGTAGATAAAAAGGGGTCAGATGAGGAATCTTTGGAGGAACCTGAAAAACCAGAAAGCCCGAAAAGACCGCCGACAAGACCTTCTTATGCATCACTTCAGGAAATGAGAAAAATGGATTACGAAATAAAAAAGTAATTCATTAAATAAATAGAAAATAAAGGAAGGTTCAGGCCATTGATAACTTTTAAAAGTTTTTGGAACCATTTGCATAGAACAGACAAAAATATTTTAAAATTATCTTTTGCTCTATTTGTAATATTTTTAAGTTTTACGATCATTGGTACAATTGCCGCTAGACCGAGTCCTGGCGAAGTCTTTTCGGGTTTTATGGGTGCTCTGGTTTTTATGTTTGCCATAACAGGACTTTTAGCGTTTTATTATCACAAAGAAGAAGGCATAATATCAACAGATAGAATTTTAATACTAATGGCAAAATTATCTATTGCATTATCAATTATTATAATAATAATATGGGTACTAGTCCCATGGATGATTTATTTTGATTTGATTGATGCCGAAATGATAGAGAATGAATTCACTGGTGATCCCATCATAGATTTTCTGGGGGGAGTCTTCATGTTCTGTGGACTCTTTATTGCATTTTCTTCCGTTGTATTTATTGGTTTTTTTTGTTTCTTTCTTCTGGGTTTCGGCATGATGGGATTTCTCGCTGCCATTCAAAGAGGCATAACACCTGAGATCTTATTACGCATTTCAAAAATTACAAAAAATACTTCCGATAAAATGAGAGAGACAAATTCAGTTGTATACTGGAAATACCGATTATTACGATGGGTTTACAATATTAGTGAGGTATTGGATACGAGAAAACTGAGATTTAAAAAAGATCCGATGATTGTAGAATTCCCGTGGAAAGAGGTGAGAACAGCAGTATTATACCAATTCCTTTTCAGCACACTGATATTAATTTATATCAGCTTAAATCCATTTCTTCTGGAGAGGGGATCACCGAGAGAAGAATTTCAAAAATTATTCGGTATTGCCAGTACTCTGACATATATTATTCCTCTATTTATTCTACCCTGGTTTATCTACCTGAGGCTGGACTCGCGCATCAAAGGTCCGCATCGGGATTTCAGACTTTACAATGGTTTGAAGAGCCGCATGATTGAAACCCTAGTGGCTTTTGGAACCATTGTGTTCATTGTACGAATGGCTGTGAGAGAAATCGATATTATGACATTTATTTCATCATTTGTGAACTATTATGTGTTCTTTTTTATTACAGCAATTGTAATCACTTTTATTTATTTCAATTATTATGAGAACAAACTGGCAAGTGATATAATTAAAAGATATAAAGTGCTGAGAGACTTTGAAAAGAAAAAGTGAAAATTATTTTTTCTTTATCTTTTCTTTATTTTACAATTTATTATTGTATTTAATCTGAGAACCACCGTTTTTTCCTGGCATCATACAAATCAGAGGGGTCAGTGTGGACTGAACCGTCAGAAATGTATAAATAGTTGGAATGCCATTACTATTATCGGTGAATCAAAATGGCGAGAAAAAAGAAAGATGATCCTTGCTGCGGTCCCATGGAAGGGCCCATGAGCTGCTGCAGCGTTGAAGGTTTTGTCAGCGTTGATGAACGAGGCCAGATGGTACTTCCCAAGGACATAAGAGAGAAAGCAGGCATCAAAGCCGGAGATAAGCTGGCTGTGGTGACCATGCAAAAGGACGGGAAGGTATTCTGGATAGGCTTGATCCGGGCCGATGAGTTCGGTGACATGGTGAGGAATTTCATGGGGCCAGCAATGGGGGAGATATTCGGTAAATGATTTACAATCAAAGTGGTGATATAAATGGAGAAAGATAACACAAAAAAAATCGTGCGTGAAAATTACGCAAAAATCGCCAGAACTTCAAGTTCATGCTGCGGGTCGCCACAGCAGGATTCCCCTGGAAGTGCACAAATGAATCCATGCTGTGGTGGTGCAGCTGACTCTGAACAGAAACAGAACGTAAGTAAAATATTGGGATATTCTGATGAAGAACTCCAGTCGCTTCCAGAGGGAGCGGACCTGGGGCTGGGCTGCGGTAACCCTGTAGCTCTGGCATCGCTTAAAGAGGGCGATACATACGTGGACCTGGGCTCCGGTGCGGGCATCGATTGCTTTTTGGCCGCGCAAAAAGTGGGCAAGTCCGGTAAGGTAATCGGTGTGGATATGACACCTGATATGATCGATAAGGCCAGGGAGAATGCGAAGAAAGGAAATTATGAGAATGTGGAATTCAGACTGGGCGAAATCGAGCATTTACCCGTGGCGGATAATACAGTTGATGTAATCACATCGAACTGCGTGATCAACCTATCGCCGGATAAGAAAGCGGTGTTCGAGGAAGCTTTTAGGATATTGAAACCCGGAGGGCGGTTAATGATATCGGATGTGGTTCTGTTAAAGCCCCTCCCTGAAGCAATTTTGAATTCCATCGAAGCATATGTGGGATGCGTATCAGGTGCGATGCTTAAAAATGAATATCTGCAGGTGGTACAGGATGTGGGTTTTGAAGATATCGAGATTAAAAGTGAAGTAGGGGTGCCCGCTGACATTTGGTTCAATGACCCGATTGCAAAGTCCATCATTGAGGGCTTGAATATATCGGAAGATGATGCAAAGGATGTAGCGGCTTCCATTGTAAGCTTAAAATTTTCAGCGGTCAAACCTGAGAATCCGACTTAGTTTATTTGAAGATCTTGATGATAATATAATTAATTATGAATATGGAGATGGTTGAATGGGACAGGAGATAAAATGCAGCATCGAAACCTGTGACCTTTTTGATTTTATGGCAAATTATGTGGGATTGTCTGTACTCCATCCCGGTGGTCTCAAAGCAACAGAAGTCCTTGCAAAGGAATTGAAGATAGATGAGAACACCAGAGTGATCGATATCGCCTGCGGTAAAGGTACAACAGCAATTCACCTTGCTCAAAACTTTAATTGCCAGGTTGTGGGTATAGACATCTCGGAAGACTTAATCAAACAGGCAAAGGATCTGGCCAAAAAGAAGAATGTGGATCAGCTGGTAAGCTTCCGGGTGGAGGATGCATTAAACCTGCCATTTTCCGAGGGTGAATTCGATGTGGCAGTATCCCAGGCCATGCTAATTCTCGTAGAGGATAAGGT
>CP070629.1:3469313-3480051 GCA_020356005.1 Thermoplasmata archaeon | reverse complement strand
TAAAAGCTCAAAGGGTGAATTATAGTTTAAAGCTATTTTTGCATCGGGATAGGTTTTTTTCAGAATTTTTAATATCTTCATTGCTCTATCGTTATGGATTTTTTTTGCCATGTCCAAAACCCGTTCGGGTAAGATAATTTGTATTATTATAAATATAATTTTACATCGATGAGATCAGGCGCTAGGCGCCTATAATCAATGTCAAATTAAATTGTACACCGCCGGAGTCGGGAAAATAATATTGTCCGAACGGCCGTTCTGTCTGAATAATAGAATAGTTATTCATAATTATTATCGCGTGATTAGGCGCTAGGGTGATTATAATCGATAAAAAACCCCAGGCCCGAGGCCCAAAGATGCTCATTGCTCAAGCGAGCTTTGCTCGCGGGCTCACTGCTCAACGCTTTTATATATATAATTACCACTTGTACAGAATTGAAAAACTGTATAATCTTATATATTAGCTGGCCTATTTGCGTTCCTGGATTATTATGGCCGAGACATTTGATGTAGTTGTTATAGGTGCAGGCCCCGCGGGTAGCGTAGCTGCCCAGTATGCCGCCGAAGCTGGTTTGAGCGTTGCAATTATAGAGCGACGTACTAGGGTTGGCGAGCCGGTGCAGTGCGGTGAATTCGTACCCGGAGTGGAGGAGACAAAGGCAATCTTTGATAAATGCGGTGATATTGATGAGATGTTCAATGTACCTTCATCTATCATTTCAAAACATACCGATGAGATTATAGTCCATTCACCCAAGGATAAACTGTATAAAGTCCCTTTTATAGGTTTTTCTGTTGAACGCAAGGATTTCGATAAGTTTTTGGCCATCCGCGCCGAAAAGGCCGGAGCGAAGTTATTCACCAGCACCCATGCCAGGGGGCTGAAGAACGATACTGTAATAACTACCAAAGGCGAATTCAAAGGAAAGGTGATAGTGGGCGCAGACGGACCGCTTGCTAGAGTTGGCAGCTGGGTAGGTTTAGACGGCCCAACGCTTTTGGCCCCATGCATACTCGAAGAGCTGCCGGGTGACTTCGAGCCCAAACTCCATATCTACCTGGGCAGATGGGCCCCGGGCGGATATGCATGGATCATTCCCAAAGCCAAATCAGCCAATATCGGATTGGGCATCCAGCACAATTATACCGAACAATCACTGCGGAAACTATTTAAAAAATATTTAGAACATCTCGGCCTGGGAGATAAAAAGCCCATATTCAAATCCGGAGGGCTTGTACCCATGAGCGGGATTGTGAAAAAGACCGTATCGAAAAATGTAATAATGGTAGGGGACGCGGCGGGGATGGTAATGTCAAGTAATGGCGGTGGGATAGTACCCGCAATGTTGGCCGGCAAAATCGCCGCAGATTCCATTACTGCCCATATAAAAAAGGGCACTCCCCTGGATAAATACGAACCCACTTGGCGAGCTGGAATGTCAAAACCTCTTAAAAATGCCCAAAAAACACAACGAGTCGCGGATAAATTCTTCAAATCCGACACTCAATTCGATTTATCTCTCTCGATTGTGGGCCGACGGGGCCTAGAGCGCGGGATCAAGTGTAGGCCGCTATTTGGAATTTAAAATTAGATATATCGAATATCCAAATTTATACCAAATCTCAATATATTTTAATATTTTATTAATATCTTTATTTTAAGTATTTATATATAAAATATATATAAATCTTAATAACATTTTTATGTTCTTACCAAAATCTATTTTTATAGTCCCCAGCATTTAATATGTATATGAAAAAATGAAAATCAGGCTAAAAAATCCAAAAGAAGATGATAATTATGAAGAAAATAATTGCAGTATATCTGGTAACAATTTTATTAGTGGGTTCTATTTTAGCATTCGGAATATATAGTTTTATGAATGATGATTCTGATGATGCGATAAAAGACAAAGATAATGATCGGGATGACGGCGATGGTTCGCTCTCAGAAGAGGTCAAAGAGCGTTGGAGGGCCTATACTGGAGAGGTTGAATCACCCGAGATAATAACAGTGGATCCAGGTATTGCCAAAGCCACACCGGGAGAGGAGCTCGAGAAACTGGCTGAGCTGGAAGGGTTAAATAATTTCAAGGATACCGCTTCCGGCACCACCGGCGGTAATGATACCTACGTTGGAGGTGGAGGTGATGGAACGGAGCCGGCGAAAACCACAGAAGAAAATGAACTTGCAGATGACGCAGATGGTTTCTCGGATGAGGAGACCCGTGAAGTTGAAGAAGCCGACCTTGTTAAGGTTATCGATAATACTATGTACATTCTTAACAGCTACCGGGGTTTGATTACAATCGATATAACCGATCCTGCCGATGCGCATATCGAAGGTGAGTGCTCGGTCATCGGTTACCCCAAGGATATGTATGTGGTTGATTTTCTGGCAATAATTACTGTTCAAACGAACTACAACTTCTGGTATAAATACTGGGCCCTTGAAGATACCGCTGAGGATACTACATCCAGCTCTTCGGAGGGAACGATCGGAACCATAATCTATATTGTTAATGTGGACGACCCGTCTGATCCCAAGATAGTCAAAATCGTGGAACTGGAGGGATTCCCCGCGGAATCGCGCCGGGTGGGTCATGTAATCTATCAGGCAACCAATACATATGATTGGTATTATTATGAGGAGGACACCTCAGAAACAATTGTAACCTCAATCAATTTCGGCGACCCTGATAAAGTGGGTGAAGTTGGTCAGGAACGCTTCAAGGGCAGCTCCAACCAGGTCCATGCAAGTTCAACTGCATTTTATGTTGCTCAGCCCAAGTGGGAATATGATGACAATGAATGGATACCATGGAACGATTACGAATATTATACCGATGTTACATATCTGGATATCACGGATCCGGACGGTGCCATTGAAAAGAAAGATACATTCAGGTCTCCGGGTTATCTGGAAGACAAATATCAAATGGATGAATATGATGACATGTTCAGGATGGTAACTCATTTCTGGAACGGCATCGGTGAGTCCAAGCTCTATATTTTCGATATATCGGACCCCGATGACATCGATCAGATGGGAAGCTTGCTTATAGACGATGCGGGCAGTCTCATGGCAACACGGTTTGCTGGCGAAAGAGCTTATACGATCCACCTGCCTCGTGCGGTAGACCCGCTGGATGTGCTCGACCTTTCAGACCCGTATAATCCCGAGCTCTGCGATGTGTTCGAGATGCCCGGTTGGGTGACGCACATGGAGGTCCGGGATATGCAGATCATTGCACTGGGTGTGGACGACTCTGAAGGCCAGAGGAATGTAGCGGTTTCACTTTTCGATGTGAGCGACCCGTACAATGCTGAAATGCAGGACAGGGAAAGGCTCGGCGGCGATTATGCGACCTCTACGGCGAACTGGGAGCCTAAAGCCCTTACTATCGACGATACACATAACCTCGTTATAGTTCCGTTCAATTCATACTCGAGAACGGATTATAAGAGCATTTATGGTGTCCAGCTGGTGCACTTCGACCTTGATAAGGGCGAACTGACACTCAAAGGCAGCGCGGAAAGCGATTATTCCATCGACCGGACGCGGGTAAAAGACGATTATGTTCTTGCAACTTCGTTCAAAACCCTGCAGGTTATTGATATAGAGGACCAGGAGGATCCCGAAGTTGTCAAAGTCATCGAGCTGTGCGTGAATGTTAATGACGTTGTACCGGTGGGTGATTATTATATACAGGTGGTAGAAGACTGGTATGATGATGGAATCATGCTTCGAAGCGTAAGCGGTGCAGACGACCTCCAGGCAATAGATACCGACAGGCTGAAGGCGTACTGGGCACAGCTGTTTGAAACACCCAAGGGGTTGGTCCTGGCGGCAAATATCTATAAAGATGACGGTACAACCGAGGGCAAACTCTATAAAATCCAGTTGAGTTCGGATGCAAAAATATCTATAAAGGTCCTCAAAGAGCTCCCTGAAGGAGTTACATTCAGTAGTTACTATGATTATTACTACTACGGTTATTACGATGAGGGTGTGGGTATGGCAATAGAAGATGACGGGATCGGTCGATCTGCTGAATATATGCCTGACTACTATTACAGTTACGGCAGTGATAGATTTATGGTTATGGGAAATGCACTGCTGTATTACCATGTAGGCAAACACCCGTACAATAACTGGGATTATAACGAGACCGCCGGAAGATACCTGCCAACGCCTCAGGAGAAAGGCGAGGATACTCTTTACATCTTCGATTTAGAGAATATCGATTCCGGCGTTGTAATGAGTTCCATCGATGTAGAAGCCTATTCTTTCATAGGTCTTACCAACTATCAAAACACATTATATATCCATCATAAGTTCAGCGGTGTGGACATATGGAACGATTCCAAGTATTATTACTGGAACTGGTATTACAAGAATTACGCGATGGAAATAGACTGCTCCGATCTGTCCAACCCGGTGGAGAATGCCGATTATAATGTCCCGGGTAAAGTCGTGGGAGCCGGCGATGGTGTAGTGTTCACTATTTCGGACTGGGCGGATGAAAACAGCTATTATACACTGAACACCCTGGAGCTCAAAGACGGTGTAGCAGAGATAACCTCGGCGGTTAAAGTAGGAACCGGTTGGGTAAATGTGGTCATGCATGAAGACAAGGCATATATCGTCAGCAGGGACTATTATTATTATAACTACTACTACTATGACATTGATTCAACAGAAGAGGACGAGATTAATACTACCTTTCAGGTAATTGATTTAAGCACCCCGGATTCACCGGTACTGGAAGTCAGTGCAAAGATTGATGGATACATCGATATCGTAGAGATCAAAGCCGGTCATATCGTGCTGCGCGATACAACTCAATCTTCGTTGATAGTATACGACCAGGATTCTCTTCCAACCCTTGACTTCGAGGCAATGATATACATCCAGGGTGGATACAATAGTATCCGAGTTTACGATGATGCGCTCTATATCCCCCAGGGCTATTACGGTGTAATTGAAGCATATCTATAGCTGTAATAGCCCTGGAAAAACCTATTGCTGGTATCAAGTTCGTTTGGTACCAGCATTTTTTTATATCCAGTAGGCAGTAGGCTCCCCTTCGGGGAAATTCAAAATCGAGAATTTACATTCTCGCCTGAAAATCGAGGAAATCAACGTTTGGTTAAACCTGCGGTTAGATAATGCTACCCCGCTTATCATCAATTATTAATTGAAGAGGGTAGTGTTATCTAAGAATCATTTACACTCCGGGCTTTTCGAGGGTGAGAGGCAAAGATTCGAAAAGGGCGGTTGGTACGATTTTCAGTCCAAAACTCGAATACTACCAAGGAAATCGAGTAGTTATTTCAATTATGTGCGAAAACTCCCTTGCTATTTATTAAATTTGAGCGGAACTTTTCTCGCCTGAAAAATGATGCGATTGGTTAACAGGTAAACCTTAGAGAACATTTTTCAGTCCCAAATCCAAAATCCAAAACCCCACCCCCCTTTATTACTACGAAATCGCGAAATTGATTTAATATAATTTGACAATCGAAAACGCGAAATAATTTTAGACCTAAATTTTTAAATGCCCGCTTTCGCGACCTTCGCGTCTTTCGCTTATTTCGCGGTAAAAAATACCTTGACAAACTGGAATAAGTAATTCCATTAATTTAAAATCAACCCCAGGCCCTAGGCCCGATGCCCCAGCCCCGATATTAAACTGCCTCCTGCTAGTGCTTAATATCATAATAACAGCGAAACGGCCCGCCTCCTACCTCCTGTGTATTTATACACAAATAACATATAACCGATGATTGTTTCTTAATTTTATATGGCCGAAGAAACTGAGATGTCAAAATATTTTGACGAGCAGGAGATGCAGCCTCGTGAGATCAAAGCCAAGACCCTCTGGGAGGGTGGCTTGAAAACCAACACATTGATACGAGGGTTCGAGATCCAATCCGACGAACCTCTCACGGATTTCGGATCCAATTCCAATGCCGCACCTGCAGAGATATTCCTGGGCTCCATAGGTGCTTGTCTCACATCATCCTATGCATGGGCAGCATTCGTTTCCAGGCTCAGGCTCCATGCCATAACCACAACCATGAACGGCACAATCGAATATGTGGACGGCAAGCCGGCCTTTACGAAAGTGCAGCTGACCCTCAAAGTCACAGCTTTGAGTAACAAGCCAGACAAGCTGGAACGGTGCTTCCAAATCGCCAGGGATAAGTGCCTGCTGCTGAACACCATAGACTGCGAGAAACAATTGGAGCTTAAAATAAAAATCAGTGAATGAGAAATCGATTAAATCAGGCGCTAGAGACTAGAGAGTAGGCGCTAGGGTGATTATAATCGATTAAAAATCCCCAGGCCCCAGACCCGAAAATACTAATTGCTCAAGCGAGTAGCCGATAGCTGCGAGCGTGCTCATTGCTCTCTGCTAATAATTGATGAGATATCTATGCGAACGATTTTATTTACCGGCAAAGGCGGCGTAGGTAAAACCACCGTAGCTGCAGCAACCGCACTGCTGACGGCAAAGCAAGGGAAACGAACAATGATTATGTCAACCGATGCAGCGCACAGCCTGTCGGATTCATTCGAAACACAGCTTTCGGGTGTACCCACCAAAATAACCAGAAACCTCCACGGGCTGGAGGTGGATGTCCAGATGGAGCTGGATACGCACTGGGCCGAGATCGAATGCTACATTACCGAGCTGCTGCGTTCACAGGGTATTGACGATATTACCTCCAGAGAGCTTGCTATTGTACCCGGTATGGAAATAGTTTCAGGATTGTTTTACATCGACAAGTTCAAGCAGGAGGGTGAGTACGATGTACTAATTATCGACACCGCACCCACCGCCGATACCATAAGATTGCTGGCGCTGCCCGATGCAGTTGAATGGTACTTCAAGCACTTTTTTGAGATGAACCGTCGCACCTCAAAGGTTCTCCGGGGAACGGTCTCGAGGTTGGTGAAAATGCCTATGCCCTCCGATGACGTGTATGCAAATGTCTTGTATCTTTATAATAAGATCAAGCGTACGCGAGAGCACCTGGTGGATGCCGACCAGACTTCGATTCGACTTGTGTTGAACCCTGAAAAAATGGTGATCAACGAGAGCCAGCGCGCTTTGAATTACCTTTCCCTATTCGGCTACCATGTGGAGTCTATAATAGCGAATAAGATCATACCTAAGGAAGTGGATGACGATTATTTCCAGCGCTGGAAAAAGGACCAGAAAGAGTATATGAAGAATTTAAAATCGCAGTTTTCACCTATTCCGATATTAAACGTGCCTATGTTCAATAAGGAGATTCTGGGTCCGAAAATGCTGATGGAGCTGGCGGATACATTGTACAAGGGCACAGACCCAACGAAAGTGTTAAGCAAGACGAAGTTAATTAGCACATACCGGCAGAAAGGTAATTATGTAGTCTCCTTAAAACTGCCCTTTGCGCGCAGCCAGGATGTACAGCTTCATACCAAAAGCGATGAACTGATCGTGAAGGTTGGTAATATCAAGCGGATCATATGGCTGCCGCATGCAATCGAGGGTAAGGAGCCCAAAGAAGCAAAGTTTTTCAAAGGCAGATTATTAATAAAGTTCGAAGGTGATTAAAATTCCAAGAAAGAAGAGTAGTGGTAAGAAAAAAGGTGGGGCCCGCAAGGGTCGAGGTAAGAAGACAGCAGGTAAAAAGGCCGGGGCGGAACCAAACGAAGCGGAGCTGCCTATCGACATAAGTTCTCTTACAGGTGAGTGTATTCTCAGTGATGTTATTAAAATGTCATGGGACGAATACAGGGATATGCCGCAGGATGTGATCAACAATGTGCTGAACCCGGAGACAATAACGCACTTGATCCGTGCAGCGCTGGAAGCGTACGCGGTGATGAGGGAGCTGAAACCCGGGGAACCCCTCCCCGAATCAACCATGCTGCGGATACATAGAACCGAACGGGAACTGCTGCTGGCGGTAAAAGCGGCTATGGATATGCGACTGAAGGATCTTGAGATCAAGATCGAATCGGAGGAGAAACAGTGCAAGCCGCTGGAGAAAAGCCCTGCAGAGAAATTGCTGAAAGAGATAAAAGTCAAGGATTGAATGAAAATAGGCGCTAGAGACTAGAGACGAGGCGCTAGGGTGATTAAAGCAGTTTTACTTCGGCACCAGATCCGTTTTAAGCACTTCGAACGTTCCCGCCTGGCCATCCCATTTTTTCTCTGATTTTTTTACCACCAATTTCTTTTTAAAAAATGGAGCGTCCAGTACCAGGGTTTCGAACTCGCCGCCCTCGCCGCCGGTGCAGACGTAACATGTATTGTGCAGCTCGCACAGCTCGTCTATAGTCTCTAAATCGAATTTCCTGCCCAGCCATTCCGGGCCCAGCCCGCCGGCTGCAACTGCACTTATTATTACCTCAAAACCCTCTCCTATCATTTCTGTTAGCATATCCCTGGGACGGGCTTTCCACAGCGGCGAGAGGCTCTGAAGCCCCAGTTCACCCGCCAGCTTATCAATTCGGCTGCGCTGGTAGTTGGAATAAATCGCACCGCTGACAATGCCTTCAATTTGATATTGGTCCATAGCTGCCTTCAGGGCGGTTTTGAGGTCCTCCAGCTCCTCCTCTTTTACACCCTCCGTTTTTTGGATGATTATGGGCAGTTCCATTGCTTTTGCCTGCATTTCCGTAAGCACGATGTTAGGCACATGGAACATGTACGATTCCGGATTTGAAGATACAATGGAGATCAGAACCGCTACCTCATGCCCATCCGATCTGGCGCGATGAAGCGATAATAGGGAATCCTTCCCGCCGGAAAATAATGCACCTAATCTCATAAGTATCAGCTTATTCTAAATTAAAAATCCCATTCCCCTTTAATAATACTTATTGTTAGGAAATTCGATATTTTAATCTATTTAGAATTTAGTGCTTAGAATTTGTTTAGTATTTAGTGTTTAGTGCTTAGGATTTAGAAAAAATTGCATCAACAATCAATCATCTTTTTTAGGTGGCAATATCTCGAAATCATCTTCGTCGATGGTATCTTCATCTGTGGTCATGTTGATCTTTTTACTGGTAACCTTTCTTATTTGTTTCGGTTTGGTGAATTTAGGATTGGTGGATTTGGACCTGGATTTCACAGGTGCCTTCTTTGACCCCTTACCCTTCTTCGATGAACCATCTTTTTTTGCTTTTCTATGTCGAACCATCAAGAACAGTGGAATTAATATTGCCATCAGAAGTCCAGCAATTATCAGCGATAATAATGGTATATTGTACTCACCGTTGCTGTATAATTCCAGGCCCTGAGCACCTGCATCCTTGGCCTCATCCTTATCGGCGTTTTCTGCGCTCATCTGGCCGCCATTTTCATCCGGGTTGGAAGGTGTAAGCTGTATTGTTAGGAATTCAGGTACTTCCTCTCGTATGTCCAGCCTCTGGACATTGTCCTCGTAGCCGCGGGCCTGTACGGTCAATTTGTAATAACCCCTGGGCAATTTGATTTCGAAGTACCCTCGTTCGTTTGTGACTGCTACGGGCAATTCGTTTGTTTCGGGCCTTTCAGGCGGAGGTGTTTGATCCGGGTCTTCCGGGGGTTCTTCCGGCCTCTCTTTCGGTCGATCATTCTTTTCATCATGCTCGCCTCTTGTACCCGCTTCTTCACCATTACCCTCGCCTTCACTGAGGGGGCGCCCGGGCGGCTGTTCATTTTCCACCCGCACGCGTTCGAATGTGAGCTTTGCGTTTGCTATAGGCTCGCCGCTCCTGATATGTGTTACCTGGCCTTTCACTAATACAAACTCGCGGTTTGGCCCTTCTTTGAATTCAGCCGGTCGTAAGTAAACATCGATTACTAAATGCGAGCCGGGCTTCAGATCTAATTCGTTGTAATATTCGATATAGCCCCGGGCGCGAACCCACATGCGGTAATGGCCTGGAGGTAGTTCCCGGAATCCATAGAACCCGCACTCATCTGTTTTGGTAACAAAGGGTTCGTGGCGGCTGCATTCGCGGATGTGATTATGGATTTTCTCTCGAAGCATCTTGAGATCTTCTTCACCGATCTCGAGCCCGAATGTTTCCTCATGTTCAAGCTCCTCTTCCGGCTTCTCGTCCTTTTCACCGCGACCTTTCGGGCCGTCATTTGGATCTCTTGGCGGGTGTTCGGGTTTCTCATCCTTGGGTGGATCCTCAGGGTGCGGCGGTTTCTCCGGGCAGGGCTCGTCCTTGGGCGGTCTCTCTGGCTTTTCCGGCTCAGGCATTTTGATTAATTTCGTTTTTATCTCCACTTCGTTACCCAAATCATCCACAGTGTAGATTTCATGGAAATCTACCAGTTCTCTGAATGTGAATACCGACTCCCACTTGGCTGTGTGGATTGTAACATGCGGTGCCGGTTCCGCCTTTTCCGGTACGGCGATCAATACAATGAGGCCGTCCCAGCACGGGATGGTGGAAGCGCGCCACTCTACGGTAAGAGGATTTTCCTGCGGGTAGAGGTAATCGTCGCAGCCCATCTCATATTCACCTTTCATTTCGAATGCAACTGTACGGATGGGTATGATATGGCCTTTGGTGACCTGTATGAACCCGTCCCATTTTGCCAGTGCATCAATGTCATCATTGCATTCCAGCTGGCCGAATCGGATGCCAAGAACCATGAATTTCATTTTAGGGATGATAAATTCAGGTTCCAGTACCACTTCGGCCATCATGGGCTTGTTGGTTTCTGCATCATAT
>CP070629.1:3446565-3469213 GCA_020356005.1 Thermoplasmata archaeon | reverse complement strand
GACTTATCACTTTCAATCATTTGTTAAACCATCCGGTTATAACTGTCATTGATTTATTTCCCAATATTTTAACATGTAATTAAACATTCCCCACGTTGTTTTATCCTTTAACATCTCACGAAATCTTCTTAATGAGATATCAAATCCTTAGTTACGAATTTATTGTTACTGGGTAACAATGCTTCTTATTCAATTATTTTATGTGAAATTAATTTTGACATAATTTGCATACGTCAATTATTCAACTATATATTATTTCTATTATCTATAATCTATAAATTATAATTAATAATATAGCATTCAATTTCCTGAAGTAACCTTGAAAGTCATAATATTGTTCTTGATAACAAATGGGTTTTGTCTCCTTCACATTAATGATCCAATATATTTAAAAAAAGTATTGATGTTAAACGGCTTTTTTATAAATCCCGCCGAACCTGCAGCCATAGCCTCATCTTTAACAGTAACATCAGCACTTACAAAGATTATTTTCATTTCTGGTTTTTTCTCCAGTAATATTTTCATGGTGTCAAGCCCATTTAATATTGGCATCCGGTGGTCCATTATGATAAATTCCGGCTCTTTTACAGGATTGGGGTTCTCTTTCAGCAATTTCTCTATACATTCTTTCCCGTTATAGGCTTCTCCAACTACTTTATGGCCTTTTAATTCCAGAATATCACGATACAGTTCGTGAAGAAATGGTTCATCATCTACAATAAAAAAGGTAGCCAGAATCAGTCCTCCCTGGGTAATAGCACAACGAAATTGCTACCCTTTTCGCTGTCATCTTTTACCCTGTCTTCAACCCAGACCTTACCTCCATACTGCCTCAAGACCTCTTGTACGAATATTAAGCCGAACCTTGAACCGTAAATGACGTAATCATCACGCTTTAATCCTTTGAAAATCTGTGTTTTCATCTCATCTGGTATACCTGGCCCGTTGTCTTTAAATTCCAACTTCCAATACTTACCATCCTTTGTAGAGGAGTGTGTTATATCGATATTCACTTTCTCGTTTCGGTTGTATTTTACTGCATTTACGAGAATATTATCAAAGACATCCTGTAGTAATGAATTACAATTAATAACGATCTCTGATTCAGGTAATGTGCTATTTGTATCAATAGAACGATCGGGGTAATTCTCACGAATATAATTCACTGAATTATCTATAATTTTTGAAACATCAAGTTTCTCTGTTTCCAATCCCTTTGATCGTAATAATAAAATTTTTTGGGCATCTGTTATCAATTCTGAAATAGCTCTTGCCTGTGTTAGCGAATTCTGGACAAATTTCTTCTCCTTTTCCGATAAACCCGGTGTCATAAGCAGCATTTCACTCGAAGATATGACCGTTTGATTAAGGTTATTTATATCGTGTCCCATGATATCGAGTAAGAATTCTGCTCTGTCCCGCTCCTCCATGGCGCTTTGTTCTATGTTCTTACGCTCTGAAATGTCCTCCCCGGAGCTGAGAGTGGCTGTAATATTGCCGGCTTCATCTTTCAGATATGTATTATGCCATGCAATGACTTTTTCCTTCCCACTTTTTGTAAGAACCGGGTTCTCATAATACTCCACCGGTTCAATTTCACCTTTTATTAACTGCTCAAAAACTGATTTTACTTCCTTTCTCACTTTTTTTGGTAAAAACTTATCAAACCAGTTTTTACCCCGTATATCCTGTTCTTTGTATCCTAATAATTCGCAGCCCTTTTTGTTGATGAGTGTCACCTTTTGGTCTACATCAATTGCCACTAATATTACACCTGCAATATCAAGATACTTTTTGGCTCTATTCTTCTCTTCTTCTAACAACTCAATTGCTTTTTTCTGATCTGTAACATCCATAAAGGTCATCTGCATAGCCGGTTTGTTTCGATATTCCACAAAGCTTACCAGCGTCTCAACCCAACAAATAGATTCATCTTTTCGAATAAATCTGAATTCATGGCTGGCTGGTGCACTTTTTCCATCAAATCTATTCTTCAGATCCTTCCAGACACGCTTCCTGTCCTCTGGATGGATTGCTAATTTGATATCATCTGTGGAAAACGAAAATAGTTCTTGAAGCTTAAAACCGCTCATCTCTAAAAAAGGTAAATTCGCGAAGACAATTCTTCCGTCCTGTATTAAAACCACACCCTGAATGGAATTTGTCATCAAGGTTTTATAGGCATCTTCGACTTTATTCCGTTCTTTTTCACTAGCTTCTAATTCAACAATCCGTTTTTGAGCTTCTTGAAGTTCTTTTATTAGTTGTTTTTTAGGTTTTGTATCATCCTTCATTGATAATTCCTCCCCCGGTAGAGTGAGATTATCAGGACTAATTTTAAATCGATTCGATTTTTGCAATACTCAATAGGTACATAAGAAAAAGTGTGGTCGCAACCCTGAAATAACTGTCATCCCTGCATCGTATATTCTATCAATTTTATGGTTAACAACCTTTTTACCATGCCTAACTGGATAAGGTGTTTGATAGATCAAGCGATATGTGTGAAATTTTTTTAAAAAATTTCACCTTAATTAATACGTACGACTAAATAATATTGCGGATAATTGTATTTTATTAATTTCCTATATATATTCGCTGGATTTGGAATTAAATCTTTCCAGACATACTTAAATACAATCACAATTCAGAATATTATAAAAATTTAATATATTCAGATGGGATTAATTATTGGTAGTAAGTTAAAGAATTTTTTTTTAAAAAAATACATATTTTTGAGATTATTGTTTACATAATACATACAATTATTTAATTTATTATTGCTACAAGACGAGCGGATTGCGTTTTGCGGTTGCGCTGTGCGTAACGTCTAACGGAGTGCGGTAAGCGTATCGTCAAGCGGATTCGAGGATCGTCTCGCTACTCATCTCTCGCATCTCGCATCTCGCATATCGTCTCTCTGATATCTATCTAAATCACAGTTTAGGTAGGATGACAATGAAATTGCAGCCTTTGCTTATATCGCCCTTAATGCGGTCCTCAATCCAGATTTTACCCCCGCAGCGATTTATGATCTCATAAGCTATTGTCAATCCCAATCCGGAACCATAATCCCATTTATCACAGCGGTCCGTTCTTTTAAAAATTCGATCTTTTATTTCGTCCGGTATTCCAGGGCCGTTATCCTTGAATTCAAGCTTCCAATACTCTCCTTGTTCATCTTCTGTGAGATTAATTTCCATTTCATTTATACTCTTATCATTATATTTTACTGCATTACAAAGAATATTTACAATAACATCATACAATAATTCATTGCCTCTTACAAATACATTATCTCTTGGCATTGAAAAATTTATTTCAATATCATGTTTCGGAAAGGTTTGATATACGCGCTCAATTGCATTCTTAAGAATTCCAGAAATATCTGTTCTTTCAAGTAAAAATTCATTTTGCTGCGGATTAGAAAATTTCTTGATATTTAGAATTAAATCGGATGTTGCATTTGCATGATTGAAATTACTCTGGATAAGCTCCTTATATTCATCTTGGATGTCAGCTTTCAGTAATAAATATTCGTTGGACATCAATATTGCTTGATTCATATTACCGATATCATGGGTCAAAATGTCCAGGTAGAGCCTCGTCCGGTTTCGCTCCTCCATTATTCTTTTCTCTGATTTTTTTCGTTCTGAGATCTCAACCTGGAGGTCTTCTATCTCTTTTTCAAGCGCTTTGATGCGTTCATTGAGATCAAGAGCCCCATTTTTCAACGATTCTGAAACAATCCCTCGGTTGGAATTCTGGGTTTGCCTTCTGATATCTTCACGCCCTGGATTTCTGGAACTCTCCTTCATATTTCACAACGCCATTTTGTTTAAATTGCCTGTAAAAAAATGGTAATAATATATCAATGTGAGAAAATCTGTAGGCAAAAAAAAGACCATATATGACCATTTATATTTTTCTCCGTGGTTCTCTGAGGGAATAAAAATGCTATTATAACGGATTTGAGAGCGCTCTCAGAACGAGTCAGTGAGTCCGATGGTCCAAAAGTCCAAGAGTCTAAACTTGAAATGAGTCTAGGAGTCAATGGGTCCAAGAGTCTAAGAGTCTCGTTTATTTTCCGATTTTTACATATATTCTTAAGACTCCCGACTCTATGACTTTTCGACTCGATGAGGGATTGACTCGGAACTCCCGACACTACGACTCTTCGATTCAATTATTGTTTGACTCTCGACTCCTCGACTCTATGACTCTTCGACTATTTCAGTTAATTCTAAATATTACATAAAATATCATCACATCGCCAGGCGGATTCATATATGCTGATCAATACTTTTTTACATGTTCCAACAATCGGGGAGGTTAAAGAACGGAGGTTATGGCGGGAGGGTATAACCGACTGGCATAAAGCTCTTCAAAAAGCCGTCCGAGACAAGCTTCCTTCATGGGTTGGTCCACATTTTGTATCAGAAATAGAAAATTCTATGGATAAATTAACAGAAAAAAATTATAGATATTTCCGGGGGTGCTTATCCCACCGTGAATACTGGCGCACATTCCCGGAATTCCAGCAAAGTACTGTATACCTCGATATCGAAACCACAGGTCTTGACAGGTTCTCCCATGACATCACGGTCGTTGGTCTTTATGATGGCAATTCAGTAAAAACATTTGTGAAAGGGCAAAACATGAAAGAATTACCGGGGGAATTAAAACAATATTCCTCAATTGTTACTTTCAACGGTATTATGTTTGATCTACCTTTTATTTCCGCTAAATTTCGGGGGTTAAAAATTGATCAGATCCAGCTGGATTTAAGATTCATCTTAAAGCGTCTGGGATACTCCGGCGGCCTTAAGGCAATCGAGAAGAAACTAGGGATAACCCGTGCAGAGGAAACGGTAGGCTTGAGCGGATATGATGCAATCAGGCTCTGGCGGCAATATGAAAGGGGTGTTCCGGAAGCGCTGGATATTTTAATTAAATACAATACAGAAGATATTGTAAATCTTGAATACTTAATGAGATTTGCTTATGATGAATTGAAGAGAAGAACTCTTGAGGGTTGAGAAAGCAATGAAATCAGAACCCAGGACCAAGAACCAAGGACCCAGAACCTAGAACCTGGAACATAGACTCTCTTAAAAGCAAACTGCCCCCTGCCCCCTGCCTCCTGCCTACTGATTATATATTCCTCAATCTCCTCCTTTTATTTCTATATATATTATTAATCCATACATTTATATATAGTAACTGTTATTGGGACTTTCCCTTAGGGTATCATTTTGACCAGACCCATTGGGAAAGATGTGTTCACCCTACCACCGCTCTGATATTATTGTGTTCTCAGAGCAGAATCATGTGTCACGGTCAAAATCGGAAAGTACCCTGTGGATTATTCCGCAAATGATGCTTAGATAGTTGGCTAAATTGCTCTATCATTACAGATTATAGGCCATTATCTGCATCTATGCAAAATCCTTACATAATAAGGAGGAAGAAAATGCCTACACGTCATCATCCAAAACGTGGCTCAATGGGATACAGTCCCCGCAAACGCGCCAGAAGAGAGACACCTCGAGTGAGCTCATGGCCAGAAGGGTCGGATAAACCGAAACTTTCGGGCTTTGCTGGATACAAGGCCGGCATGACGCATGCGTTTGTTATTGATTACAGACCTACCAGCACTACTTCCGGTCAGGAAGTCCAGGTCCCGGTTACCGTAATAGAGACACCGCCAATGAAAATTGCGGCGTACCGTGTTTACGAATCAACACCCTATGGCCTGAAAGCGCAGACCGAGGTCTGGTCCTCAAAACTTGATAAAGAGCTTGCCAGGCACATGCCTCTACCAAAAAAGGTTGAAGTAAAGGAGCAGGAGAAAAAAATAGATAAAAAAAGTGTTGAGGATGTCCGTGTTGTAGCATATACGCAGCCAAAACTCGTTAACAGTTTGCCCAAGAAGAAGCCGGAACTGATGGAACTAGATATCGGCGGTGGAACTGTTGAAGAAAGGCTTGAGTATGCTAAAAGTTTGCTGGGAAAGGAGATAACAGTAAAGGATTTCATAAATGAAGGCCAGATGGTGGATGTCATCGCTGTTACAAACGGCAAAGGATTTCAAGGTCATGTCAAGCGCTGGGGTGTAAAACTGCTTACGCACAAGAACAGTAAGCATCGAAGGATGATTGGTACACTGGGCCCCTGGCATCCAAGTTATGTTATGGCAGAGGTACCACAGGCGGGCCAGGTGGGTTATCATAAGCGCACGGAATACAACAAACGGGTTTTGAAAATCGGTACTGACGGTACCGAGGTCACTCCCAACGGCGGTTTCCTCCATTACGGCGTTGTTACCAATCAATATATTATACTGCACGGCTCTGTACCGGGACCCTCAAAACGTCGGGTACGCATTCGTGAACCCATTAGATTAAAAGGTGTGAAGGTCGAGCAGCCCGAGCTGACCTATATTTCAACCGAATCGAAGCAAGGTGTGTGAAGTTATGCCGGAATCTGATAGCACCCCTGTAAAAAAGCCAAAAGTAAAAGCGGTAAAATCATCACCTGTTAAAACTGCAGGTGCGAAAAAACCGGTGGCAAAGAAAACAGTACCAGCTGCACCCAAGAAAAAGATTAAAACCAAAGATATTAAAAAAGCAAAGGTGGCAAAGTTAAAACCGAAAAAGGTGAAGCCCAAGAAGAAGCCGGTTAAAGTAGGTACCGCCAAAATAAAGAAGAAGAAGAAACCGGTGAAGAAAGAAGAGGAGAAGAAAGAACCGGAGAAACGGATTATACCTGATAAGTATGAGCCGGGCAGTTTAAAAGTAAATTTATATTCCACGAAGGGCAAGATCGTGCGTGAGATACCATTACCGAAGGTATTCGATACCGAATTTCGACCGGATCTTATCAGAAGGGACGTAAAGGCCTCACAGGCGAACCGCAGACAGCGGTACGGCCCCGCGGAAATGGCCGGTATGCGTCATGCTGTGTCACAGTGGGGTAAAGGGCGCGGGACTGCCAGGGTGCAAAGGATGACGCAGGAAAATACCGCTGCAGAATCACCGCCGAATGTGGGCGGGCGCAGGGCACATCCGCCTAGACCCGAGCATCACTGGACTTTAAAAATTAATTTTAAAGAGCGCCGCAAGGCTCGTAATACGGCCTTGGCCACAACGGCAATACCGGAACTGGTCCGCAAGCGCGGCCATAAGTTCAGTAAGAAAGTAACGGTACCGATCGTTGTAGAAGATAACTTCGCCAAAATAATACGTACGAAAAATGTTATCAGGGTTCTTGAAAGGTTGAAGGTTTATGATGATGTTGAACGCGCCAGAGATGGTGTACATGTACGGGTGGGGCGCGGTAAAATGCGTGGCCGCCGGTACAAGAAGCCAAAGTCGGTGCTGATTATAGTTCCCGAGTTTGAGGGAATCGAGCGCGGTGCAAGCAATCTGCCGGGTGTTGAGATAGTGACCCCCGAGCATCTTAACACGGAGCTTCTTGCACCAGGCGGCGACCCCGGAAGATTAACGATTTTCACTGAAAGTGCAGTTAAAGTAATCGGAGCGTGGGAGAATGTTTGATCCTCACAAAATCATCTTGCATCCGTTTGTCACAGAAAAGACCATGAACTTGATGGAGCGCGAGAACCGCCTGGAATTCATAGTGAACCGGCATGCAACTAAACCGCAGATAAAAGCTGCATTTGAACAGTTATTTAACGCTAAGGTTTCGAAGGTAAATACAATGATATTAAAAACAGGAAAGCACGCTATCATCCACCTGGCCGAAGGTTATTCTGCCGAGGAAATAGGTATGAGAATTGGAATATTCTGAGTTAAAAATTCAATAAAAGGAGTATGTTATTATGGGCAAAAGATTAAAAACCCAACGGCGCGGGCGCGGAAGTATATACCGTTCACCAAGCCACCGCCACCGGGTCGGACGAGGCGGTATACGCTACTTGAAATCAAAAACCGCTATCAAAGGTCAGGTAAAGGACCTCCAGCACGACCCGGGTCGGAGCGCCCCGGTAGCCAAAGTAGTTACCGATGACGGCGTGAAGACTTGGGTAATCGCAAATGAAGGTATGAGGGTAGAGCAGGAAGTGCTGTACGGCACCGATGTTCCCAATGCATCCGGCAATGTACTTCCAATAAGCGAAATACCGGAGGGAACAAAAATATTCAATATAGAATCCCAGCCCGGGGACGGCGGTAAGTTCGTTCGTGCCGGGGGGACCTACGCAACCGTGGTCTCCCACGGTGTGAAAACTGTAATACAGCTACCCTCAGGGCAGTTCAAGCCTCTGGATCCGGATTGTAAAGCCACCATAGGTGTTGTGGCAGGCGGCGGCAGGAAAGATAAGCCCATGATAAAAGCGGGCAAGCATTGGTATGCTACAAGGAGCCGTGCAAAAAAGTTCCCCACCGTAAGCGGAGTGGCAATGAACCCGGTAAACCACCCGCACGGCGGTGGTGCACACCAGCATGTGGGCAAGCCTTCCACGGTTTCTCGGCATGCACCACCGGGCCGTAAGGTGGGGCGATTAAGCCCCAAGCGTAAATCTAAAAAGAAACGCAAGTAGAATGTAATTGTGATATGATTGAATTAAAACAGATTGAAGGTGAATATAATGGAAAAGGAACCACCTAAGAAAACGAGCAGGCGTGAGCGCAAACGTAAAGGTAAGATCACAGCACGTCGAAAGCGCGAGTTTGTATTCCAGGGTTACACCCTCGATGAATTAAAGAAAATGACGCTGGAAGAAATTATGCCGCTGTTACCCTCAAGGGCGCGGAGGTCACTCAAGAGGGGCTTGAAGGATCAGCAGCAGAAGCTCATGAAATCAATGGAGAACAGCGAAGGTGTTGTTCGCACACACAGGCGGGATTTCATTATACTACCACAGTTCATCGGTAAAAAGATTGCTATACATGATGGCAAAGAGTACAAGGAGATAGAGATCAAGCCCGAGATGATCGGGCATTATCTCGGTGAGTTTGCACTGACACGTAAATCCGTTAAGCACACAGGTCCCGGTGTCGGTGCGACGCGCTCGTCTAAATTCATGCCGCTTAAATAAATTATGTACTAATTTACAAATTAATAAACTCAAAAATAATAACTGGATGTGACTAACATGGTTGGTTATTCCACAAAAATAGATCCTGAGAACAGTGCTCGAGCAATAGGTTACGAGCTCAGGATATCGCCAAAACATTCCGTTGAGATCTGCAGTAAGCTGCGCGGGATGATGCTCGAAGATGCAAAAAAGTATCTGGAAGATGTAATCGCTCTGAAAAAGGCGATACCGTTCAAACGTTACAAGAAATATGTAGGGCACCGCCGTGGCAAGGGGTACGGACCCGGCCGATTCCCGCAGAGAGCAGCCAAAGAGATTCTGCGGTTGCTGGAGCATGTAGAGCACAATGCCGAATACGGCGGACTGGATACAGAAAATATCCAGATAGTACACATGTCCGCCTATCGGGGCAGGGTCTACCAGGGCCGGATGCCGCGGGCACACGGCCGTGCCACCGAGTGGAATACCGAGACGGTTAATATCGAAATAATAGTTGAGGAGATTGAAGAGCAATGACGTCAGAAAGAAAATTCATCGCTGAGAATATCCGGCGAGTACTGTTAAAAGAGTACCTGATGCAGAAAACAGAACGGGCAGGCTTCGGAGACCTTGACATCCAGCGCACACCGCTCGGTACACGTGTCACTCTTATTGCAGAGCGCCCCGGGATGGTAATCGGGCGGAAGGGCGCCACCATCAAGGAGCTAACAAAGATTGTCGAAGATGATTTCAAGTTCGATAATCCCCAGATCGAAGTACAGGAGGCCCCGAACCCGAATCTTAACCCCCAGATTATGGCACAGAAATTGGTATCCGCTTTGGAGCGCGGCTGGCATTTCCGCCGCGCGGGCCATTCAACAGTAAGACAGATTATGGCTGCAGGTGCCAAAGGCTGCCAGGTGATCATATCCGGTAAACTGACCGGTCAGCGTCACAGGGTGGAGAAATTCAAAGAGGGTCATATCAAATTCTGCGGCGAACCAAAAAAGCAGTGGATGCACGAAGGATTTGCAGTAGCGAAAAAGAAGCTCGGGATCATCGGTGTAAAGGTACAGATCATGGATCCGAATGCAAAACTGCCGGATGAAGTTGAGATAATACCTGATGACGAACTTCAAGCATTATTAAAGTCACAGGCAGAGGAGCAGGCCGCTGCTGCTGCGGCAGAAGCTGCAGAGGAAGGAGCACCTGCATCTGCTATCACAATAAAAGAAGAATCAGAAGATAAAGCCAAGGCCGAAAAAACCGACAAAGCAAAAGCGCCTAAGCGTAAGAGAGAACCGAAGGGCAAAGGCAAGAAGAAGAAGGGTGAGGAGGAGGCTCCGAAGGAAGAAAAGGAAGAGGCTGTAGAGCCGGCCGAACCCGAGAAGAAACCTGAAGAAAAGCCGACGGAGCCAACCGAACCAAAACCAGAGCCTGCGCCCGAGGAAGCTGCTGCTGCGGCATCTGGAATTGAACAGGTAGAAAAACCGGAGGAGGTTAAGATCCTTGAACCTGAAACAAAAGCCAGTGAACCGGAAACTGAACCACTAAAGCAAGTGGAGGATACAAAGGAGAGTGCAGCAGTACCGGAGATTCCGGAACCTGAGCTAAAACCAGCTCCGGCGGAACCGGAAGCCCCGGCTTCTTCGGAAGCCGAAGCAAAACCACAGGCAAGCGAACCCGAATCCCAACCCGCCGGGCCAGCTGAACAAGCACCGTCGGAACCAGAAAAGCTGCCTGTAAAAGAAAAAGATGAGTCAAAAAAACCAGAAGATGAAAATAAAACAGGAGATGATGAAGAAAAAGAAAAATGAAATGATATGTAGAAATATATTATATTAAGAAATAGGAGAGTGTGATGAAGAATGGCTGTTTTGAAAACTAAGGATATCAGAGAAATGGCAACAGAAGAAAGAATGAATAGATTAAAAGAACTGAAAGAGGAACTGATGCATGAACGCGGTGTAGCCGCCATGGGCGGAGCACCAACATCCCCCGGAAAGATCCGCGCGATAAGAACCTCTATAGCGCGCTTAATGACCGTAATGAAAGAGGAGGGCGAGTTATAATGCCAGAAGTTTGCACTACCTGCGGATTACCGAAGGAATTGTGTGTCTGTGAAGAGATCGCGCGAGAGCAGCAGGAAATCAAGATCTATTCAGTGAAACGACGTTATGGTAAAATAGTAACAATCGTAGAAGGCATCAATTCAAGTGACATTGATATTGATGAACTTGCGAGGAAATTAAAGACCACATGCGCGTCTGGCGGAACGGTAAAAGACGGCAACATAGAGTTGCAGGGTGACCATGTAAAACGAGTCCAGAGCGCATTGACGGATCTGGGATTTAGTACACAAACAAAGTAGTAAACACACTCAATTTAAGATAATGAAATTAACGAACCTGAACGGAACACAACCCGTTCTCATTAGAGCGGGTCCTATATAAGCAAATCGAAAAAGGTGATTTAACATTGCGAACTGCAAAAAATATACTCCAGCATGAACTGATCGGTGTGCAGGTTACTGTGACTGACTGCAGTATACCTGAGATATGCAACACCGAAGGGATTATTGTAGATGAGAGTCGGAACATGCTCGTTATAGAACAGAATCAGAGAGATGTAAAGGTACCCAAGCAGGGGACGAAGTTCGCATTCAAGCTTCCGGCTGATGAGAACAAGCCGGATGATATTATTGAATTAGAGATTAAAGGTGAACAAATCATTGCCCGGCCTGAAGATCGGGTGAAAAAGAACGAAGGTAAGGCCAGGAGAAAGTGATTGTATGGTCGAAACAAAGAAAAATGAGAAGGTCCGCAAAAAGCCCTCGAAAAAAGATGAAGCAGCCGAAGATGAAGACACCGAGAAGTCAATATTCCCGTTTTTGCGCAAGCGTGAGAAGGTCGCAAAGGAGATAGAGAAAGTCCAGGCGAAACGTAAGGTCAAGCGCACGATTATTCGCAAGAAGAAGAAATTGAAGAAGGTGGACCGCAAGGCGAGAGATATTGGAATCGATGTCAGCCCCCCTGAGGATTCATGCGACGATTCCACATGCCCATTCCACGGGACCTTACCGGTGCGCGGACAGATTATTGACGGAATCATTATAACAAGCAAAATGGACAAATCCGTTGTGGTCTCGAAGGAGCGGCTGCGTTACATACCGAAATTCGAGCGTTATGAGAAGCGGTCCAGCCATTATACCGCCCATAACCCGGTTTGTATCGACGCGCAGATGGGCGAACAGGTTAGAATTATGGAGTGCAGGCCTTTGAGCAAAACGAAATCATTTGTTGTTATTGAACGCATGAAAAGTTAGTATGAAATTAAAATGAGAATTGATAGAATTTAGATTTAATATAAGATTAATGGATGAACACCAGAAAAAAATAATGCAAAGGAGAAATTTGAAATGAAAGGTTTAGCAGGTCGGCAGACACGGGGATTACCCATAGGAGCACGATTGACCTGTGCAGATAATACAGGCGCTAAAATTGTACAAATAGTGGCAGTGCCGAAATATCACGGAGTACACCGACGCTATCCATCAGCTGGCATCGGCGACCTGCTCGTAGTGTCCGTAAAGAAAGGCACGCCTGAGATGCGCCGGCAGCTTGTTAATGCCGTTATCATACGCCAGCGCAGGCCGTTTCGCAGAGCGGACGGTACTATGGTCGCGTTTGAAGATAACGCGGTTGTATTAACAACGCCAACCGGCGAAACAAAGGGGTCTGATATAAAGGGTCCGGTAGCGCGTGAAGCGGCCGAGCGATGGGCGCGGATCGCGGCTACTGCCTCGACCATAGTCTAACCCGCAATCGGAGGCAGGAGAGTTATGAGAACAAAACCCGGAACTAGACCCCACCCGAGCAAAAAATGGTCCAGGAGGACTAGGTAAAATGGCAGAAGTAAAAACGCGCTCACCGCGCAAGCAGCGCAAACGAATGTATTCCGAGCCGAGGCACCGCAGGAGGAAACACATGGGCAGCCACCTGTCTATGGACCTGCGGGATAAATACAAGTGGCTTAGAAGGGTACCCGTGAAAAAAGGCGATACCGTCAAGGTACTGCGAGGCTCGTTCAAAGACCATGTAGGTAAAGTAGCAACAGTGAACACGAAATCCGGCTACATAACTGTGGAAAAAGCGACAATAGCTAAGGTTGACGGTACTCAAATTGCACGGGAGATCCACCCGTCTAATGTCATTATTACCAGGCTTGACATGTCGGACCCGTACAGGCGGCGCAAGATCGAAGCGAACAAGGAGGCTGAAGAATGAGTGGACACATGAAGCGTCTCGCAGCACCGAGGAAGTGGGCCATACCGCGTAAAACGGAGCGGTGGGTAGTAAAAAGTTCACCAGGGCCCCACAAACTCACGGAGAGTCTTCCATTAATACTCGTTGTAAGGGACAGGCTGAAGCTCTGCGATACTGCAAAAGAGGCGAGATATATAATCGGTCAGCACGAAATCATGGTTGACGGTAAGGTCGTTACAAATTACAAGCACCCCGTGGGTTTCATGGATGTTATTTCCATACCGAAACAAAAGGAGCACTACAGAGTATTGCTCGATACACGCGGGAAGATCCAGCTTATACCGATTACCAAAGAGGAGTCGAAGTGGAAGTTAAGCCGCATAGAGAATAAAACCACAGTAAAAGGCGGAAAGACCCAGTTGAACCTCCACGACGGTAGAAATATACTCCTGCCGAAAAACAAGTATAAGGTTTGCGATGTATTGAAAATCGATTTGGAGAAACAAAAGATACTGGGTGCTTATTCATTTGAAAAAGGGAATCTAGCAATGTTTATCGGCGGCAAGCATATAGGCAGACTTGCAGCCATCACAGATATGAAAGTAACCAGGAGTCCCATGCCGAACATGGTGAGCTTTGAGAGCTTCTCTACCTCACAGGAATATGTATTCGTTGTGGGCAAGGATACCGCAGAAATTACAATACCTGAGGAGAGTATGCTATGACCGACGATGAAAAAGTAGTTGATTGGGACTCCGAAAATTCCACAAAGGCGGAAGTGAAACCGGATTCTGGTGAATCCGATACTGTTACAAGCCCGGCAAAACCCAAGCCGGCAGTAAAGAAACCCAAGGAATATAAAACACATCCCATGCGCAAAGTGATGATTGAAAAGGTAGTTGTAAACATCGGAGTTGGCGAAGCCGGCGAAAAGCTTCGGAAGGCCGAGCGGGTATTGGAAATGATAACGCACAGTAAACCCGTCCAGACCATCTCAACGACCACCAACAAGGAGTTAGGGATACGCAAGCAAATGCCCATTGGCTGCAAAGTTACTTTGAGAAAGGAATCCGCGAACAAGTTTCTGGAGCAGGCATTCTGGGTGAAAGACAACAAATTGGCATTTTATTCATTCGATGATTTCGGCAACTTCTCTTTCGGCATTCCCGATTACACAGAAATGCAGGGGATGAAGTACGACCCGGAAATTGGTATTTTCGGGATGGATATCTCTGTCTCGCTGACCCGCCCTGGCCTCAGGATATCAAAACGGCGAAGAAATAAGAAGAAGATCCCGCCCAGGCACCGCGTGACAGAGGAAGAGGCAAAGGAGTTTATTAAAAAGCAGTTCAAAATAGAGGTGGTGGAAGAATAGCTGAAGAACAGACGGTTAAAACCTTCGGTAGGAAGAAGGGTTGCCACCGGTGTGGCAGGAAGCGCGGAATTGTACGAAGATTCGGAATGCATCTATGCAGACAATGCTTCCGTGAGATAGCACCGGAGATCGGATTTAAAAAATATTCCTAACCAGTTCAAACCCAGCATAAATGTTATGAATTCCATATGATGCGGAGGTATAAAATTGCAACATGACACGCTAGCAGATGCAATGTCCTTGATTAAAAATGCAGAACAATCAGGAAAAATGGAATGTCTCATCAAGCCATCATCAAAATTAATAGGCCGCGTACTGAAAGTCATGCAGGAGAACAATTACATCGGTAATTTCGAGTATGTAGAAGACGGCAGGGCCGGCATTTTCAAGGTACAATTAATAGGTCACATTAATGATTGCGGCGTTATCAAACCCCGTTATTCGGTAAAACGCTTTGAACTTGAGAAATATGAAGCGCGGTTTCTACCCGCTCAGGATTTCGGCGTGCTGATACTGACCACCACCCACGGTGTGGTATCGCACATTGATGCCAGAGACCTGAAAACCGGAGGGAAGCTCTTAGCATATGTATATTAACAATAAGGTGGTGTTAAACCATGCCTGTTGCTGGTGAAATCAATACAGAGGTAAAACTGCCGCAAGGTGTTTCGGCCGAATATAAGGCCAACCTTCTCACGATTAAAGGAACAAAGGGAGAACTGAAGCGCATATTCAAGCATCCCAGATTAAATTTGAATTTAAAGGGGAATACCATCAAGTTATCGTGCAGGTTGCCCAACCGCCGTGAGAACGCACTATTCGGTACATGGCAATCACATATACAGAACATGATAAAGGGCGTGACCGAAGGCTTCTCGTACAGAATGAAGATCGTTTATTCGCATTTCCCGATCAAGGTAAGCGTCCGCGAGGGCACTTTTGTGATTGAAAATTTCCTGGGTGAGCGCCATCCACGTCAAGCAAAGATCGTCGGTGAGACCAAAGTAAAGGTCAGCGGTGACCAGGTTATACTGACGGGCCACAATATTGAACATGTTGGTCAGTCCGCCGCCAATATCGAGCAGGCGACGAAAATCAAGAATTACGATCCGCGAGTATTCCAGGACGGAATATATCTGGTTGGAAAAGGAAGTGGTTCAGATGCCTGAACAAAAGGATTCGCATGAATCAGAAAAACCAAGACCTAAAAAGGTTGTTAAATCCAAGCCTTCAAAAGAGCTCAAATCAGCAGCTGCACCGGCCGCAAAAAAGCCATCAGCCGGTGTGAAGAAAGTAAAAGCCAAATCGAAAAAGGAAAGAGTTAAAGCTAGACAGGCTGCGTTAAGGAAGAGTAAAAAGGTTAAAAAAGGTGTTGTTAAGGCCAAACCGAAGCCCAAGAGCGAGAAGAAAGTAGCCAAGGAGGTAGAAGCAAAGAAGAAGAAGGTCAAGAAGAAAGATGAGGAGGAGCTCGAAGGTGAGGTGGAAGAAGAGGAAGAGGAAGTTGAAATAATCGATGAAGAAGAGGAGGAAGAAGAGGAGGAGGAAGAATATACGGTCAAGCAGAAGCCAAAATTAACAAAATCCGAGAAGAACCTGCTCCGGATACGGCGTGAACGCAAGAGCAAGGAGCCAACATTTCGAAGGCAGGAATGGTTCAGGTACAAGCGATTGGGCGAGTCGTACCGGAAGCCGCGGGGGCTGCACTCCAAAATGCGCAAGAATGTGAAGTACCGGCCGAAGATGGCCAGGATAGGTTACGGCACTCCGGTAGAAGTGCGAGGCCGACACCCTTCCGGATTCGAAGAGGTGCTGGTACACCGCCCCAGGGATCTCGAGACGATAGATCCGAAAAGCCAGGCGGCGCGGATCGCCCATAAGGTCGGCACGCGCAAGCGCATTGCCATTGAGGATAAAGCCGATGAGCTGGGCATAAGAATTTTGAACAGGGGGTCGGCCTAAATGGTGAATTTACGAAACCAGCGAAGGGTCGCTGCAGAACTTCTGAAATGCGGTGTGAACAGGGTTTGGATAGATCCGCTGCGGACCGAAGATGTGGCGGAGGCTGTAACTCGCCAGGACATTAGATCTTTAATCAAGATCCATGCAATCCGAGCACATCAGAAACGCGGCATTTCATCAGGTCGGGCGAAGTATAATGCCAATCAGAAGAAGAAAGGTAAGCGAAAAGCTCTGGGCAGCCGCAAAGGTACCAAATATGCACGGTATCCCAAGAAGCGGCGGTGGATAAGTACGATCCGGCCCATACGCCGCAGACTTCGTGAATACCGAGATGCAGGAAAGATCGATTCGGCAACGTACCGCAAGTTCTATTTACATGCCAAAGGCGGGATGTACAAGAACCTGAATCATCTTGAACTTCAACTCAAGCAATCAGATGCGTTCAAGAGTATGGATAAGAAAGAGGGAAAGTGAGATTATGGTACAGGGAGCAAGATCGAAAGTACCTTTCAGACGGCGGCGCGAGGGCAAAACGAATTTCAGGCGGAGGTTGAACCTCCTGAAATCCGGCAAAACCCGTGCTGTTGTACGCAGTTCAAATAAATTTATTATAGTACAATTCATCGAATTCAAGCTCGAGGGTGACAAGGTCATTGCATCGGCCACGAGCCGAGAACTTTCAAAGTTCGGCTGGCAGAAAGCAAGTTCAAACCTACCTTCAGCGTATCTGGCCGGCATGCTGGCAGCGAAGCGGGCCAAAAAGCGAAATGTGTCAGAGGCTGTACTCGATATCGGTTTAAGAGTACCCGTGAAAGGATCAAAGATTTTCGCTGCATTAAAGGGCATGCTCGATGAAGGTATTGATATTCCTCATAACGATGAGATCATGCCGTCATCCGAGCGAATTTCAGGTGCGCATATAAGCGAAGATACCGCAAAGAATTTTGAAAGTGTAAAGACAGCAATAATGAACATGGAGAAGTGATGTTATGGAACAACCTCCAGAAGAAGGTGCAGAGCAACCCAAAGAACCGGTGAAGAAAACCGGAAAGGGCAGCAGAGGCGGTAAGGGCAAAGCAGCGAAACCAAAGGCAGGCAAGAAACCAGTAGTGGACAAGTCCGAGGAGCCTGAAGAGCCTGGTAAGGAAGAAGCGCCGCAACCTGAGGGGGCTGCAGGAGCCGAGACTGCCGCAGTTGAAGTCGAACCCAAACCTGCCCAACCTGAGGTGCCGGATAAACCTGCCGAAGGTGAAGGCGCTGTTGAGGGTGGAGGTCCCGCAGAAGCAGAGGCTGCTGAGGAAGGTGTTCCGCCACCACCCGGTGAGGTTGAAGAAGTCGTCTTGGAACCCCCCGCTGAACCACCGGCGGCCTACGCACCCCGAAAGCCAGAAAAAGGCGAGTGGGTCCCGAAAACAAGATTGGGCAGGATGGTGAAGGACGGGAAGATCACCACAATGGCCGAGGCGCTGCGAACAGGTTATCCGTTGCGCGAACCAGAGGTCGTGGATATTCTTTTACCCGAACTTGATGACGAAGTACTGGATGTCAATATGGTACAGCGGATGACTGATTCCGGTAGAAGAGTTCGGTTCGCTATTGTTACCGTTGTTGGTAACACTGACGGTTATGTCGGGCTGGGCAAAGCTACAGGTAAGGAGGTCGGCCCGGCCATACGCAAATCAATAGATAATGCAAAATTGAATATAATCGAAATAAAACGTGGCTGCGGTTCATGGGAATGTGGATGCGGTCAACCCCATTCCATACCGTTCGTAATAAAAGGCAAAAGCGGCTCGGCAGAGGTAACCTTCAAGCCTGCACCACGCGGCATTTCTCTCGCTGTAGGTGATGTGGCCAAACATATTTTGCGGCTTGCCGGTGTTAACGATGCGTGGGGTTTTACTGCAGGTAAAACCCGTACGACGGTTAATTATGCCAAAGCAGCTTTCGAAGCGCTGAAAATGATCTCGGAAATGAGAGTTATGCCTGAACAAGAGCAGAGACTGCATATCCATACCGGCAGTATTGGTACACAAGAAGAGGGGGTGGATGAATGAGCTGGGCTGTCGTTAGAGTAAGAGGTACGGTAAATATTGACGGCAAGATCAAAGATACATTGAAAATGCTGCGCCTGAATAAACCCAATCATTGTGTAGTAATACCTGAGACCCCCACATACCGCGGGATGCTGCAGGTTGTCAAAGATTATGTAACCTGGGGCGAGATCCAACCTTCAGTTTTATCCGATATGCTTAAGCGCAGAGGCCAGCTGGAAGGCGGAAAGAATGTCTCGGATAATGTGGTCAAGAGTCACACAGGTTTTGAATCTGTTTCGGCCTACAGTCAGGCACTGCTCAAAGGTGAAGCCAGCTTTAAGAAATTCAAGGAGCTTAAGCCGGTATTCCGGTTGAACCCCCCTAAAAAGGGTTACAACGGCATCAAACGGGCGCATTCCGTGGGAGGCGCACTTGGCTACCGCGGCGATAAGATCAACGAGCTGATCAGGAGGATGATATAAAATGCCTACCAGAACAGACCGATTCCGAGGCGGCCGCACACACGGCCGGGGCAAAAAAGCTGGCCGCGGCGCAGGTAAACGTGGCGGCCGCGGTAATGCCGGGCTGCATAAGCATAAATTCATAACTACTTTGAAATATTTCCCCGATCACTTCGGCCGGCACGGCTTCAAACGCGCGCCGTGCCTTTCAAAAGCCGATATTACAATCAATCTCTCTGATATAACCGAGCATACCGGTAGTATGCTAGCAGAAAAAGTTGCGGTAAAAAAAGGCGATGTAATCGAGATCGATTTGACGACGCTGGGGATCAATAAACTGCTGGGCACCGGCCAACTCAAAGGCAAATATCATCTAAAGGTCCAGAAGGCCTCTTCGCGCGCAGTGGAGAAAGTTGAGGAAGCTGGCGGTAAGGTCATTCTTCCCTGACGTTGCCTGACAAAGTTCACTTGGTTTGATAAAAAATGGATATTAATCACACTCACAAAGAAATACTCCGAAATAATCTAATATATGATAAACTTGATGGTACTAAGAATAGCTCCAAAACGCTTATAAAAGAATAATAATTACAGTAGGAAAATACAAAGAATAATATACATTGACACAGGAGAAAACCCGATGGCGGAAGATCGAAATCCAAGGGTCGGAATACCGATTCTACTATTCACAATAATTCTTATCGGTTTATACTATAATTTTACAAGAGCAGCAGACCCCTTAGCCTTCACCCTGTTCGTTTTGGTTATTATCGGAATGATGGGATTCATTTACCTGCTGATGTCATATTCCGGTGAAAAGGAGAGCAAGTTATACGGGTTAAAACCGCTGATAGATAAGATCCCGGCGGTCAAGCGCCCTGAGGGGCACGTCCATTTCAGAACGAAGATGATGTGGACGTTAGGAATACTGGTGTTCTATTTCGTTATGACAAATGTCATGATGTACGGGCTGGAACAGTCAATCGATATATTCTCTGAATTCCGGGCGATCATGGCGGGTGCAAACGGCTCTCTCATGCATCTGGGGATAGGCCCGATAGTTACCGGTTCTATCATAATGCAGCTGTTCACCGGCGCGAAGATCATAAAACTTGACCTCACCAACGAGGAGGACAAGGCCATTTACCAGGGCACGCAAAAAGTTGTCGTGCTCATGATGATTGTTATAGAAGCAGTCCCGCAGGTTTACGGGTATCTGGTGCCTCATGCCAGTTTTATCGATGCTATAGGCGATACGCCTGCTAGGTTGACTATTGTCGTTCAGCTTATTGTCGGCAGCTACCTCGTGTTTCTGATGGACGAGGTGGTATCAAAGTGGGGTATCGGCAGCGGTATCAGTATGTTCATCGCTGCGGGTGTATCCGAAGCGATCTTTACCGGTACCGTGAACTGGATGCCAACCTCCGCTTCGGAGAATATTTATCCCGGTTCTCCCAGCGGAACGTTCCCGAAGACCGTGTTGTTAGTTCAGAAAATGTCCATTGGAGAAATCGCGGGCGGAGGCTGGGAAGCGATATTCATACGTGAGCCCAATCCTATACTCGCGCTAGTGGGAACTATCGTTATATTCCTGGTGGTAGCGTATGCCGAATCCTCGCGCATAGAGCTGCCGCTGGCGCACGGGCGCGTACGCGGTGCGCGCGGGCGCTATCCCATAAGATTGATTTATGCGTCAAATATTCCTGTCATTCTCATGGCAGCTCTGCTTGCGAACATTAATATGTTCTCATTGCTGCTGTGGAACCATCCTTCATTAAGTAAAATTCCATTGATAGGTCATAAATGGTGGATAGGTGCATTTAAACCGGGTGAGACCCAGCCGTACATGGGCGGCGCGTGGTATCTTTCACGGCCGAACGGTGTCGGCGACTGGCTCTTACCGCTTATGAATTGGGATCGTTACGGCGGGTTTGTAACCGGCCATAATTACTACCAGGTTTTGGCTCACTGCCTGGTTTACCTAGGTGTCATGATCATCGGTTCTATTCTATTTGCTAAGTTCTGGATCGAAACTACGAACATGGGTCCTGAAGCGGTAGCTAAACAGATCCAGAGTTCGGGTATGCAGATACCGGGCTTCCGGCGCGACCCGCGGGTATTACGTAAGGTGCTGGACCGCTACATACCGGTGGTAACCATCATCAGCGGCGCTTTCGTCGGCGCGTTAGCAGGTCTTGCCGATATGATAGGTACGGTGGGTCAAACGAGCGGAACAGGGGTGCTGTTAGCCGTAGGCATCATAATACGTCTGTACGAAGAGATAGGCAAGGAGCAGATGATGGAAATGCACCCTGTACTGCGCGGTTTCTTCGGTGGAGACTAACGGACCGCTGTGAAGCAGCATTGAGATGGGTTGGTTCGATTTATCATCGGTTATATCAGGCTTAGTAATATTACAAATACTACAAAATCCAAATACTACAAAGGAAATCCAAATACTACAAATACTACAAAACCCCACCCCACCACCTTCGGTGGAAATCCAAATACTACCAATACTACCAATACTACTAAGGAAGCTCAAAAATCAAATACTACAAAGCCCCACCCCCCATTTTGTTAATTGTTCGTTTGATTGGTGAGCACAGCCACTTCGTGGCTTTGAGCTTTGAGCCGTGAGCACGGTTACTTCACTACCTTGAGCATTAGGCTGAGAAAACATTGTAATCAGGTTCTTGGTTCTAGGTTCGAGGGAGAGTTGTTACAATTTAATAACTAAATTGTCAGGATCAATAACAATTATTTTTATTAAAGGATTAAATTTATCTCCACTAATATATGAAATTACTAATTCACCTTCTTCATTCTGTATTAAATGTAAATCATTTGTCTTAAATAAATATTTTTTTTCAGATAAAATATTAGGTACACTCCAAATATAACCATTATTTGAAGTAATAATTGTAATGGGTCCCAAATAACCTGGATAACTCTCAGGAGATACTTCAAGTGGGCCTATTGTGTATAATAAATTTTCATTCGATCTAATTATTTCAGGATAGATTTCTATTGGAATTCTTTCCTTTTTTATCCATTTTTTTAATTCTTTTGAAATATAAGAATATTGCTTAAAGTCGTCGGCAACTCCAACAGCAATAAATTCACCCTTTGAGTTAATAGTCATTGAATGAAACCATCCATTAACAATACCTACCAATTCCCAATTAATTCCATTAGAGGATTTATGAATGTGAGAAATACGGTCGCCTGCACTTGATAATGCGTAAATATTTCCATCGGGAAGAACCTGTAAATTTATTATATTCCAATAACAACCTTCATTCAATTCTACATGTATTTCGATTGGGTTTGACCAATTTAAATCATTATTACTATACGTGACCCAATGATCCCCTTCTTTTTCAAAATCATCATACAATAAAAATAGGGTACCATTTGGAAGGGTTACGAGATAAGGCCAAACTTGCCACCCGTCAATATTTGGAAAAATAGGATGAGGTTCAGTCCAATTTAATAAATCGGTTGAAAAT
>CP070629.1:3414037-3446465 GCA_020356005.1 Thermoplasmata archaeon | reverse complement strand
ATAATTAATGAATTTCTAGTATCAAATGCAGCGCCACCGGATCCCGCGGTAGCGCCGCCGCCGCCGTTGCCGCCGTCGCCGCCGTCACCGCCGTATCCGCCTCCGCCTCCGCCCGCACCTGCTGCGGTAGTAGAGCCTGAACCGCCGAGACCGCCTCCGAGTCCATCACCATAGCCTCCTTGTGTACCGATGGGGCCTGCGGTTCCATTTAGGCTTCCGTTACACATATTTCCAATGATCGTACCATTTATAAAAATAAAATTAGCTGAAATATAGGCTATTTCTCCTTTCTGGATATAGATGGTTTCGCCGGCATCCACTTCGAATTTATTTATGTCCCAGTATTCACCTCTAAGTGTGTCACCGTCACTTGGTAACAGGTCCACTCCGCTCTGGCTTCCATTTGTTAAAATAACCCTTGAAGATGCCCTGGTGGTTTCGGGATTGCGCGAATTGGACATCTTGGGCGCTTTGGGAAATGTTTTTCCGTCCAGTTTCACTGCGGTCACCGATCCGGTTTCTCCCAGTTTACCCACTGTGGGGTCTTCCCCTGAATCGAGCTTACCGGACCAGTCGGTCATGAGTATGTGATAATCAACATTTCCGAAGGCTTCCAGACCCAGAAGACCGGCGGATAGCTGCGCCTCCAACCTCTTGGCGTCGTTAGCGGCATCCACATCCCCTGCTTTTATCCAGCTGAATTTTATTGTACCGGGTTTGATTAATTTATCGATACTCTCGGGATTATCGGGATTGGTTTCTTCAATATATTGGTACAGCTCTCGGGTTAGAATATCGCCGTCCTGTCCGACGATCCTTATCATGAGTTCAGCACCGATTATACTATTAACAGAGTAACCGGTCTCCCTGTTCCTATCTGTATCGATCATTATATAAGCATAATCGTAACCGCATCTTGACGGGGTGTCGGGCTGGATTGACGGTCCGCCGGACCCGCCGCCGCTTCCTCCGCTGCCCTCCGTCTTTATGTCTTCCTCGATAAAACGGAGGGGCCTGCTCAGGATCTTCGTACCTTCCATCATGGTGCCGTCAACCCGGAGGAAGAACGAAAGTGATTCAGACACCTCAACGCTCTTGTACTCACGGATATCGATGTTCGGGTTGCCGCCTGTGGAACTCTCGGTGATATCGTCGGAATGACCTATTACATTCACCCAGTCACCGAAGGCGCCGTCTATTACGATTTCGCTGGGTGCGGCTTCAACATATCCAGTATAACCGCTGCCGGAAATTGTTACGGGCACCTTCTCAAGCATCTGCTCCTCCGTTGCGATCTCCACAGAGGCGCTCTCGAGTTCAAGTGAAAACACGGAGCTTGTCGGTAAGCTGCTCGTATCTACGCTCACCATGATCTCCCTGGATTGGCCGGATTTTATTTTTACGGGGAGCGATTTAGAGGTGGTAACACTTACACCGGCGTCATTAGCAAAGGAAATCGAATTCAATATGATGGGGCTTTCATGTGCGGTTGCCACCACTCGCAGCGAAGTAACATCGGAACCGCTCTCGACTATGTCGCCCGAGATCTCAGTGCTCTGGTCTACAACCAGGTAACCCGGCTTGGTGCTGACAATATCGGTGCGGTCGGTAAACCCGGCGTAATCCATAGTTTTGAAAACCGCGAACATCACCCCGTCATCGTTATAGGAATCTTTCATTAGGTAAATGCTGGCCTCGAGCTTATTGCCCGAACACGCCACCGCGCCGCTGTGCGCGGGGCTCCATGCGTTCCAATCGTTCTGGGCGCGCTTATTGCTGCTGCGGTAAGTATCATCGTAGGTATAAATCGTACTGCCGTGTATCACCTTGCCTGAACCGTAAGCGTGAACCATATAATCGGCCCCGAGTCCATCGTACTGGTAGCCGGTACTCGCATCGGCATCGCTGTCAAGCAAAATATGCACCTGGTCAAGTGCGACACCGTCGTCTCCTTCAAGCATCCAACCGTCCACAACGAGCAGAACCGAAGCTTTGTTATCATCCAGAACTATTCTCGACTCGATTATGTTTATATCAGGATGTTGTGACATGTCACCGACGGAATCCGTGTGGTAAACCACACCCTCCCAATCTCTAAAATCTCCATCGATGATAATTCCATCCTCCGCCTCCGGAATCTCTATCATAAGTATGGTGAGAGGCGCCAGAACCAAGAAGACCGCCACGGCAAATCCCAGCAGCCGGTACCTGAGCCTCTTGGCTCTAACCAGCGGTATCCTGTTGGGCTTGACTGTCATTCCGTTACCGTTTACTGCTCCGTCACCTACAGAAAGACCGTTGCCGTTGGTCAACCCGGTTGTGTAGGTACCGTGATCGGTTTTGGTTGACTTCTCTCCATTTCGATAGGACGATTCCCGGGCGCTGCCTTCAGAGCCGAATCCGTTTGTGAAGCCGTTGCCGTTGGTCAGACCCATATAAAGTTTGCCATCACTAATCGTATTCGATTTATTTTTTGAAGACTGCTTTTGCATCTTATCACCCTTTGAGCTGTCCAATTTGTTATTCCCAGCTAGTTTCAATAGTGCCCTTTAGGGAATTAGTACTGGTACGGGTAAATCTTGTAAAAGATATACTCCTCCAACTCCCCTTAAATAATTACGTAATATATATAACTATCCGTTCTTATTGATGTAAGATTTTTATATGATTATTTGAGAGAAAAAAATACCGATGAATTTTTATTATAATTTTTATAGCAATTTCTAGATAAATAATTTTCTATTTCGTAAAGACGAGTTGCGAGTTGTGCCCCGGGCCCGACACCCCAGGCCCGATAAACCACTCCCCTTTTAAGCACCCTAGCGCCTATTCTCTAGCCTCTAGCGCCTATTATAAGCAATATAAAATCAAAAAAAAATCTACTTGTCATCACAACACTGTTCATGAACTATACATATTATTAATAGGGTAAATGTAAGTAATAAACTGCTGTTGTATTGAATTAATATATAACAATCATTAATAAATTTATAATAATAGTAATTTATTTAGATTTGTCGAAATTAATCAATTCATTACATATAATTCTAAAACTCAGACATTGGTTGGTGATAATATTAGCGCAAACGGCATATTGACTCGAGTGGTTCTTTTCATTGTTCTGGCAGGTTTTATGCTGCCCCTTGGTTTCGGAATGATCAACAGTACCGAAGAATCGGAGGAGGCTTCAACCGAAAGTACAGGTAATCTCCCGTCAACCGGAGGGCCGGTTGAGGTTTCATCACCCGGGGATTATAAATTCGATGATTTATCGCAAGGTTATGATTCACGGGGAGCTCGAACGACATTCGACCCCGTTATTCCGGACAGCCGTGTGGAGTATGCAATCATCACCGCCAATGTATTCAAAGAGGAACTGGAGCCCTTGAGGAAATGGAAGAGCCGCAAAGGTGTTGCGGCCAAGATCTACACGGTGGAGGACATCTACAGCAATTTAGCTTACAACGGCAAGGATAACGCGCAGGAGATACACAACTTCCTGCGGGATTTGAACAGTAAGAGCAGTTATCTTCAGTGGGTTCTGCTTGCAGGCGATGCCGACGCGCCGTTTTATACCGCGGATGATGTAGATCCGCCGTATGTTCCCACCAGGCTTTTATTCTCTCAAGGAGGCGCTAAAGGCGTTAATGATTATTACTGGTCAGATGTGTACTATGCCGGATTGAGCTCCGATTGGGATAACGACGGCGACGGCATCTACGGCGAGTGGGCCAACGACCATCCCTTCGTGGTGGGAACAGGTTCTAACGGCGAGGAAGGGGACTTTGATTACGAGGTCTATGTGGGACGGTTACCATGCGATACGGAGGACGAAATGACAAAAATGGTCACCAAGATCCTGGATTATGAAAAGGCACCGGCAACAGGAGACTGGTTGAAAACCTCGGTATTATGGGGCGGTCTCATGGATGCACCCAATGTTGCCACCTACAAAGAAGATGAACATAATGCATATGAAATAAAAAACCTACGGATGAAGCCTTTGATACCCGAGCACATGATTATCAAAGAGTATTATGACTACTGGCAGCTGGCGGGTGGAAGCTATTCGATAGGAAATGATAATCTGAACCGTAATAATGCTATCTCCTCTGTTAACGACGGCTGCTCTATACTCAACTTTGCAGGCCAGGCTTACTATGAAGGCTGGGCGCTTCTGCATTACAACGATCCAACAGGACTGGGGGGGATCGATAACGCTGAAGGTTACGATGAACTGTACTGGTACTACGACGGTCAGGCAGCAACCAACGGCGGTAAGCTGCCCTTCGTGTACATGTCGGGCTGCGATGCTTCTATATTCAATTGGTCCGGCAGCCGCGAAGATATCAGCCAGGAACGGATGCTGACCAATCCCAACGGTGGTGCCATCGGTCTTATAAGCTCCACCGGACACACTTACCGCGGCGAGGATGGTGGAAAGAGCATCGGGAACTGGTGGCTGGACGAATATTTCTGGCGGCTCGTATTCGAATCCGGTTACTATCAGCCCGGCAAGGCGCTGTACGAACTCAAAGAGAAATATTACACAGAAATCGAGAACGGTGCAGGAAAATTATACGGCGAACCTGTGCGCTCAAATAATTACGGTTATATTTTATTGGGCGACCCTGAACTTTCCATCCGAACCGATACAACGCACAACTTGAATGTGGTAGTGGAGGACCTGTTCACCGGTCCCGGCGAGGCCGTAGCCACCGTCACCGATTCTTCCACCGGCAAACCGGTGAAAGGTGCGCTGGTTAACATCATGAACTACGAATTCTACCTGCAGGGCACCACCAACAGCACAGGTGTATGCAAAATACCCATAGAGCCTGCATCCACAGGTGCAGTGGAGGTTGTGGTGACCGCTCAAAACTACTACCCGAGGGAGATCGAAAGTTATACCATAACGCAAAAACCGGTGGATCTGGCTGTAGAGGCCTCCGACATACGGCTGAGCAAGACTGTACCGCTGGACGGCGACGAGATCACAGTAGCAGCCGATATCCACAACTACGGCGGTACCGACCAGACCAGTTCTGCCACTGTCGCGTTCTTCCTGGGCGACCCGGACTTCGGCGGTGTACAGATCGAAACCGACCGGACCGTTGAAAATATCTACAAAGGAGATTTCGAGACCGTTTCCGTTACCTGGAATGTTGAATACCGGCCGCACCCGTATGAAATCTATGTATCCATCGATCCTAACAACCAGTTCTCGGAATATACCAGGGACAATAATATCGCCTATATTATGGCCTCTGTGCTGAGCTCTGATCTGGAAATCGAAAATGAGGATATCATACTTGAAAATGAAGGAACCGTTGGGGAGCTCCAGAATATTACACTAAATATTACAATTAATAATATCGGCAGTGTGAACGCGCGCATTATCAAAGTTGGCCTGTTCGACGGCGACCCGCGCGTTGTATGGGTGCCCATAACAACGCTGGCACCGGAGGAGATCATCGTACCTGCGATCTACAAGAATAATAAGACCAAAACCCAGGCAGTCTTCAGGCTCTCGGGCGGTACTCACAAGGTCTATGTTTTCGTGGATCCTTCCAATACTACATACGAAATGAATGAAAATAACAATATTGCATTTACGAGTATCAAAGTTAATTACGCCCCTGAATTCGGCGGGATTGATAATATTACCATGGATGAGGATACGAAATTGATGAAGGCCGTTGACCTGCATTCCAGTGAATATATAAAAGATAATGATAACCCGGTGGCTGATTTGTTATATACTGTGGGTCCGGTTTCATCTGCGGATGATTTGAAGGTAACAATAACCGAAAACAGATATGTTAATCTAGAGCCTGCCGAAAACTTCAGCTCCAGCCAACCCATTAAGGTCACGCTGGATGTGACTGACGGATATTCATCGGTTTCAACCTCGTTCTACGTTACGGTAAAATCAGTGAACGACCCACCGTATATCGAACAGATTAGCACTTTGAGCTTCAAGGTAGGTGATCAGGTCAATTTTACCATAAATGCCACGGACTCGGATAACGAACTGCTGGTCTACTCGGATAACTCCGAGCTGTTCGATATAGACGACCTGACGGGCGAAATAAATTTTGAAGCGAACGCGTCAATGCTGGCCGACCATACAATTACCATCACTGTTACCGACGGCCTGGAATTTACTTCAATGACGTTTACTTTAAAAATCGGCAGAGGCGATAATCTGGATCCGAAATTGGATCCCATCGGCGATATCACCATGACCGTAGGTAAGATCTTCAGTACCACCTTCACTGCAACCGACCCGGAAGGCGACCCGCTTACATTCACAATGGACCCGCCGGTATTTCCGCTCGAGCGCGAAGACGATTACTCAGCTATATTGAGCTACACGCCGAACAAAGAAGATGTGGGTGTTTTAAAAGTTACAATATATGTCTGGGATGACAAGGGCGGATACGATCTTGAAGAGATCACGATTACTATCGAGGAGGAAGGTAAAGACAGCGATGACAAGATGTTCTCTATCAACCCCTGGGCGCTGGGGATCATACTGCTGGTGATTGTCATTATTTTTATCGTTGTGTTTATGTTTATGCGCTCTAAAAGGCAGTCGGAACGAGACCTGAGGGCCTGGGAAACAATGGAAGGCGACAGCACCAAATACAAAAAAAGGCTGGAGGAACCGCGGGAAGAACTGGAGGTTCCTGAGGGTGAATTATCGGTAATCGAAAAGGAACTGCTGGACTCGGCCATGCAGCAGCGAAAAGAATCAAAAGATATCGATATAGAGTATACCAAAGTAAAAGGTAAAAAAGCAGCAAAGCCGATAAAACCGGAGAAGCCTAGAAAAGCATTGAAGCCTTGAAGCTGGGAAATCAATATAATCAGGTTCTGGGTTCTAGGTTTAGGACAAAGGACCCGGGACTCAGGACTCAGGGGCGATTTTATTCTGATGAGATTACCTGGTCGGGTTTGGTTGGGGACTTTTTTTACCAAGAAGACACGAAATATGCGAAGGACACAAAAAAATCTAGGGTTTTAATTTTATAATGTTTTGATTATTAACGTCCCCATTCCACCCCAAATTTATTAAACAGGAAGTCAGGAAGAACAGGAAGTTAATAATTCATTTTCCTGGTTTCCTGTTTTTCTTGTTTATAAAATAAGGGGGGTGGGTTTGGTATTTCTGAGTTAGAATTTGTTTCGATCTGAAACTCGTACTCAGAGGTTTAAACAAGGGTAAACTTCGTCGAGTTTCAGGAGAGAAACATTATAACCCAAATATAATCAAACCTAGTTGCCGGAGCAGGTTAAAATGGTTTGTGCGAACGGCCGTGCGGAATATAACAGTGATGTATAATATTATTATAATTCCCCAGGATTGATTCGCTTATAATCGAAATATTAGCTCTAATTCGATATTCGATATTCGAATTTTGGTAAAGCTGCTTTTTTAAATTACATTTTCACAGTTGGGGCATATGAACCAGTTTGACCTGATCGGGTTGCCGCATTCGCCGCAGAAATTGCCTTTGGAGGCGCTCTTGTCTATATCTCCAGCTATGGGTGCCGGTGGGCCCTCCACAGGCCTGGTGTAGCCGCCGAAGATTGAATCTTCGGCCGTCGCTGGTGTATCATGCTGAGGCGGCAGCCCCGGCGGCAGGGCCGGAAAGCTGCTCGGGTCGTACCCGAAAGCTGGACCCTCCATTCCCATATCCGCTGGTGGTCCTGCGGGAGGTCCGCTGCCCGGTCCTGGATAAACCGCATGGCCCGGCAGCTGAAGATGGGGTTGGACTTGAGGTGCGGGTGAAAACTGTGGACCCGGGAGCTGGGGTTCCACCGCACCCGAAATGCCAGCACCTCCCGGCGGCGCTCCTCCCCGCGGGTGCACTGTAACCGCCGGTGAGGGTAAGATCTGGCCGTCGGGCATAACATTATAGTCCATCATTTGCCGCTGCGGCGGTACCTGATGTCCGTACCCCGGTAACTGTGAGGAGCTCTGCGGGTGCTGGACCACCGCCTGGGGACCTATACCTTTTCGTCTTGCCATTCTCTTTGCCCTTCTTTTTCTATTATTGTTAATAAAAAGAAAGAGCAATAGGAACACCAGAATCACTATAATTGTGATAGCAACAATCAAAATCCACATGTTGGTGGTACTCATACCCAGCATTCCCGCCTGGGATTCTTCGCCGGGTTTCTCCTTGATTGTCACTGTCGTGGTGGAGAGATGGAATCCACCGTCGTCGTCTGTTACCTTCAGAGTAACCTTGTACTCACCCGGCTTTGAATATGAGTGCACCACATCCCTGGAAGTTTCCATGGAACCGTCATCGAAATTCCATTCGTAATACAGATCGTATTGATCTGATGGCGTATCTCTGGAGGCAGAGGCACTGAAATTCAATTCCTCGCCAACATATGCCTCTTTTACATTCACAGATAATATCGACACCGGCGCAACATTGTCTACTGTTACATAATAGCTAATGCTGCTGTCCATCTTATCGTTATCAAGAACTGTAAGAACTACCATGTATAATCCGGACCTTGTAAAGGTATGCTCGATTGTTTTACCGGTATCAGTAGTACCATCGTCGAAGTCCCAGAGGTATTCCAGGCTGGCAAGGTCCGAGCGCGTGTCGGTGGTGCGGCTCGCATCAAAGTAAACTACCTCATCCTCTTCGATATAATTAGAGCTTATTATGAAATCCGCTTTTGGTGCAACGTTATTGACCTTAACAGTTATTGAGGTCACATTAACGGCACCGTCGTCATCACGGGCCTTGAATTCTAATTCGTACATACCTTTCTTCTTATAAGCATGTGTAGCTTCGATGTTTTTTGAGCCCCAGGTCAATTCTGTACCGTCATCGAAATCCCAGTAATAATCCAGCATTTCCATATCGGAGCTCGTGTCGTTCACTATCCCGTGTAAGACTATCTTTTCATCCTCGGTTACCTCAAGGTCTGATTCCTCTAACGCAACCGAGGGTACAACATTTGAGATGCTGGCTGTAATATAGGTACGGTCCAGGCCGCCGTTGTCATCGGTAACTGTAAGAGCCACGTTGTAATCCTTTGACTCTGTATAAACATAATAGAATTCAGGCTCGGTCATTGTAGTGCCGTCGCCCATGTCCCATTCAAATTTCAAAGTGGGCAGGTCCGAGGCCGTGTCAGAGCTTTTGGCTCCGCTGAAAAATAGCCGTTCATCCTCTCTACCAATGATATCTGGTCCGGCATCTGCACTGGGCGGTACATTACTCACTGTAATCTGTATAATATCTGTATCAAATTCTTTATCGTCGTCTGTAACAATGATTTCGATATCGTAGTCTCCCGGATCGGTAAATGAATGTGTGATTTCTTTTTCCAGTGTTTCAAGGGTGGTACCGTCATCGAAGTTCCAGGAATAAATCAGGTTGGCATAGTCCGTGGGCGTATCCACCGTTTCGGATACATTGAAAACTATCAGCTCATCCTCTATGGCATACTGGGCTGTATAATCAACAGCCAGCTCGGGCTTTACATTTTCGACTATGATCAACTGTTTCTTAATTTGATATTCATTATTACCATCGGTAATACGCAGCTGCGCTTCATAAAATCCGGCTTTTGAATAACTGTGCGTTGTATCCGGGGTTGTATATGATGTGTATTCAAAGGTGCCGTCGCTGTCGAAATCCCATTCGAATTTGAGAATATTACCGGAGATTTCCGCACCGAATGTAATCACCTCATCTTCGTCAACCTCGGTCTCTGAAATCAAAAGCTTGCGTATCACCGGGATGCTGTCAAGTGCGGCTATGGTGTCCACAACGCCCCAGCCGTAGGCGTTATCCGGCCCGGTGCTTCCCCGGTCCTCTGAAGTATCGTGTAAGATCTGCATGACCTCCGCCGGCGTCAAGGTCGGTTTGAGCTGCAGCATCAAAGCCACCACGCCGGCAGCAATCGGGCCCGAAAACGATGTGCCGTATGTTGTTATCCAGTTATTACCGGGATAGGCACATGTGACGGGCGCGGCAGGTGCCACGACATCCGGTTTGGTTATTCCACCGGCACCCGGGCCTCGGGAGGATGAGGACCAGATATTTTTATTGTCGTGGATACCTCCGATAGCAATTATATCCTTTGCACGGGCAGGTGACGTGACCGTTCCCGAACCGGGCCCGCTGTTACCCGCGGAAGTGACAAAGGTTATGCCGTTTATTACTGCCTGGGTGCAGGTATTATCGATATAGCTGGAAGGCGAAGTACCCAGGCTCATTGAAATAACATCAGGTCCGTCCGGCTCGCCGTCCTTATTAAAATCCTTGTTCTTGTTACTTATACACCACTGGACTGACTGCGCTATATCAAACGATGAGCCGCCGACCCGGATAACTATAAGGTATGCACCCGGGGCAGACCCGACGTAACTAGTACCTCCGCCGGTGCCGGCTGCACAGCTTGCCGTCATTGTACCGTGAGGCATGTTTATGCTATCATAGGTGCTCATTCCATCTGTGGGGTCGAGGTCGTCAAGGCCATTAACAAAATCTTTGAAGGCGATTATTTTACCGTCGGGAAATGTGCGGTGGTCGCCGTTTATACCCGTATCTATAATTACAACTGTGACGCCGGTACCGTCAATGTCGGTGTAGCCGTTATTGTTCAGCGTGGTCTTGTCCGCGCGAACTACCGGGACCGCAGTGGACAGCTCCCACTGCGCCTGGTGGTTACCGTAAATCATTTTTATGCGCGGATCTTTCGATAGCGTCATCAGCAGCCCCTTGGTGAGTCTTACGCCCACGGATTCCACGCCGTGCGTTACATAGACAACTTCCGCACCGGCGGATCTGAGATAGTTTTCGAAATTTTCATCGATATAGAATTCTGTACACAGTATCGCTTCCACGATCTCGCTTTCTTCAAGTCGGGTTAGCTCCGGCTCGAATATATCCTCGAATTTATTTCGGTTCTCATCGTCTTCGACCCATTCGGAAACCTTTACGATTTCGCCCGAAGCAACACTTGGTTCCGCAGCTGGTTCGCCGCTGGACTCCTCATCAGGTTCGGTCCACGGAGAGTCAATTTCGGATGAGGCTGACGTTGTAAACCCGAAATCATTAGCTACAACTGCAGTGGTGGTTGGTACAATGAGTATAAAAAGTGTTATGAAAACTAGTAATAGTGTTCTACAGTTCATTATTTACAATCTCCTGAATCTATATATGATCTCTCCCACTTGGAATGTGCGATTATTAAACTGGTAAAATATATAATAGTTGCTGCTCTATTGATTTTTTTATATATCTCCCATGATTATAATTTGATTTACTATATATATGTAGATTGGTACAAGTTGTAACATTATTATTAGTTAATATTTATAATTTAACTAGAGTTTTTAATATATTATTATGAATTATTTCAGTAGTATTTTAACCTTATTGATTAGTTTGGATAATTGATGTGACATATGTAAGAGTTTATTCAATAAAGTTGGGAGGATGATATAATCAGGAGGCAGGGGGCAGTTTGATTTTAAAGCGCTGAAATCTTGATCCAGGACTAAGGACCTTGCACCCAGAGTACTTTTAATTGATAATTATCAAACTCGCCTCTCACTACTCGCCTCTCGCATCTCATTGTATGCACCCTGCTCCATGCACCTTGCTGCAATTAATTACTCGCCTCTTGCCTCTTGCCTCTTGCCTTTTGCCTCTCCCGAAGGGTACTAATCGATTATTTTAAATGCCAAAAAAGGTATCCAAGTGTTATTATGGCAAAGCGAAAGATCCGTCCCATGGATGATTTTAAGGAAAAACCTGAGGAGCTTGGGGCAGCTGAGGCCAAATCCAGAGATATCCGGGAAGAAGAGAAGAAACGACCGTCGGGAGCGCGGAAAGTAAGAGAGCCTCCGGTAGTCCCGCCGGGCGCACCCGGACCCGGCTACGGGGAGATGCCGTTTGAAGAGCCGGTAAAGCAAACAAATAAACCAAGATATGCTGGTATTATTCTGATCATTGCCGGGCTTTTAACCTTCTATCCAACTTATGTGTTTTTCAGCGTGACCCAGGATGATTTTATGGGCGAACTCATCAAAAGAGGGGAAAATATGACTGTTTCGGGTGTTGTCTATGATGAGAATTTCGAACCTGTGGAAAATGTATCTATAGAAATCTATAATACAGGGCTGAATGCCACCACGGATTCCACAGGTGGGTTCATACTCAGAGACGTCCCGCTTGGTAAACGCCAGATAATTGTAGAAAAAGAAGACTATCAAACCATCGAGCACAGGGTTTACCTGGAGGGTAATGTCCTTGAACCGCAAAATGAAAATGAGCTTAAAATAACGTTTACGCTTACACCAGGTAATGGAACCGTAACAACCGGGGATTACGAAAGTGAGAATTTTAAGACCATTCAATCCTTTTTGAGAATCTGCGGTGTAATTGCAACGATCTCTGCAATATTGGGGATTGTCGGCGGATATCTTGCGTTGAAGCGTACAAAATTTTACATTGTTTTAGCAGGCGGTATTTTAATTATTTTCTTTGGAATCTCTTTGATTATTCCTTCTATTCTGGCGATTGTTGCAATCATTCTGGTGAGTTTATCGAGAAAAGAGTTTAGTTGATTTTATAAAAGAAAGTCGATAGTCGGCAGTCGTTAATACAAGTGAAAAAGTGGAAGTGTAGAAAAGTGGAAGAGTGCCAGTCGGTAGTCGATAGTCAACCTCTCGCAGCTCGCTACTCGATACTCCGGAATCAATTTATAATCTGAAGTGGTGGAAAAGTATAAAAGTGGAAAAGTTAAAGTCGATTCGAAATTGAATAATATCTCCGTCCGCTACTCGCTTCTCGCCGCTCGCAGCTCCGAAATTGTTTTTAATCAAACATGGATTGGTATAGGAAAATCTAAATATTATAATCTAAATATGACTTTTGGTGTTGGCGTGGCTATCGCAATTTTAAATCCCATGGACCTGGTCATTAATCTAATGTGTGATCGAGAACTTACACTGGACGATCTTTTCAAACTCGGACAATACCTGGATGCGTACGAGGTTGAAAGGGACGTTGAAGATACCCTTGTCATTGATATAAAAAGAATCAACAAAACAGGTACGATTTATATATATATCACACCTCAGGGCATGATGACCTACGACGAGATCTGTGAACATATTAAACAGCTCATGGAATTTGCTCTTACAAATGCCGGTATGGATAATTTCAAATGGGAGGTACGCGAAATTATCTATTATACAAAACGGCCCGGCACTCCAAGCTATGTCCAGTCTGATGATTCGCCGATGATGAAGTGATGGGATACGATTTTTATCAGGCCGCTACGATTTTATATTAATTAAAAACGCTAGCATGAGGCAGGCCGTTTCGATTTAATATTAATTTAAAGCACTAGCAGTAGGCAGTTTAATTTGATTAGGTTTCATTATGGGTCATGATTATATCGTTTTCTCTGCTTAGATTCCCATGAGCGGAAACATAACGACAAATATCATGAAAACGACCAGTATCATCAGGAAGCTGTATTTCAACCCGTCGGAAAGCCGGCCGGAACCCATCAGGCCTGCCACCAGACCGTCTCCAATACCCTGCACCAGTCCGGCCATCAGATATATGAACTTGATCTCATCAAAATCCACATCCTGGGGATTGAAAACGCTTACTGCACCGCCTCCGCCTCCTTCCTGCTCCTCGGTCTCACGAAAATCCTCGGCCATCTCCGACATTCTCGGAACGAATGTCAGGTAGATGATCATAATGACAATTAAAAATACCAGGAACGCTACGAATACAATTGCAATATACATCTGCATCTGGATTTTGCGCTCCTGCTGGAGTAACTGGATCTCCTTGGTGTCGTTTGCGGCTGCCTCCAGTACCTTGGAGACATCGCCCCCTGCTGCTCCTGCCTCGTTTATCAGGATGACCGCACGGTTTACCAGCGGGGTGTTAACGCGCTCACCGAATCTTGTAAGCGCCTCCGACGCACTAACGCCCCAGGATATCTGGATCGACATCGTCTTGATCTCTGGCGACAGTTCACCGTAATCGCCCTTGGATGAAGCGCGAATGGCTTCATGCAGTGTCATACCTGCTCGGGACGACTCGGATAAGTCGCGAAGGAAATCACCCAACCGCTCTTCGATCTTGACTATTCTGTTAACCCTGGCACCTTCATAGATGCTGAAAGGTCCGAATAAAATCATCAAACCCAGCATAATAAAAGCCATTGTATCCAGAACGATCTTACCCAGAGCTATTTCGACCCCCGCCAATCCAATAATAACAAAAACAAGAGCAAACACAATGGAAACACCCAAAACCGTTAAGCGCTTCTTCTGCTGGGGCGTCATCACCTTCTCGATTTCCTCTTCCTTTTTACCTTTGGCTCCGGCTTTACCGGGTTCCACCTTTTTAGCTATTTTACGAGGGCTTCCCGCAGCCTTTTTAGCGTCCTTTTTACCTGAAGCTTCCACCGCTGCTATGGTGGATGCATCTACATCAGGCGGCGGTTGAGAAGGGCTTGTTTTTGAAGGTTTGGCGCTCATATTAGTAACTCCATAACAGTTAATTAATACATTAGTCCACAGATATTCCACTTAATATAACAACGAACATGAATTGTGATAGAGGAATCATTAAACCGATAATAATATAGAGGAAGGTGGTACCACCTGCACCGCCCATCATTGCCATTACAGACATCATAACAATGAGGAACAACGGAGCTGCGACCACTACAGTAACAAATGATTCTGCCATAACACCAAGAGTCTCGAGGGTTGCTTTCTGCTCCAATCTATTCTCCTTCATATACTGGTCACTTTTGGATAGGAAATATGTTTGGAGGCTGCCGCCGGATGTACTGGTCGTAATAATACCCTGTACGAAATCCTGGAATTTTACAGAGGGCGACCTGTGAATGGTTCTTTTCAATACCTTTAGCAGATCTTTCCCGAAAACCTCAATATCACGAGTAACCAGACTTGCTTCGATTTGGATATCTCCGTAGATTTTCTGGCGGGCAAGACCCTTGAATATCAAAGCCGGTGATACATCAGCAGAAGCCATTGCAGCCATGTAATTGACCGCGTACGGGAGGTTTTTATCGATATTGGTGGCCCGTTCGCGTAATCTTGATTCGGGTTTACTTGATGTTACAAAGAACCCCAAGACACCAAAAATAACAGGAAATAACACAGCAAGTAAATTTAAAAGAGTTTTAAATGATGCGCTCATTTCAAGGCTGGAGGCCAGTGCTGGAATTATAAATAACATCATAATGGCAGCCAGAATTATACCGGCAATAACACCCACCAGTGCACTCATCCATACAGATGCCAGAAACATATCTGAACGTATGGCCATGTGCGCTTTTTCTAAAACGATATCGAGCTCCGGGCGCGCCTCCGCTGCTTTTTGTGCTCGTTTTCTAAAGATCCTATAAGCTAATTTCTGATAGCTACTTATCGCCACGCAGACCCTCCTCGACCATTTCCATTATAGTGTCCGGGTTCTCGTAATATTCGGCTACGATATCCCAGACTTCAAGATAACTCCGCTTATTGAGTTTGTTTAGATATCGAATAATGTCGGCTCGTTTGTTCAATTCTTCCAGGACTTCCTCTGCGGTTTTATCTTCAAGGTCCATGATTTTCTCATACAAATTGCTGTGGCCGCCGTATTTGAATGTATCGCCGGCACCAATCCATTCATAGACCTGGTTGGTGATTATTTCTAAAGTCAAAGGTTCGATTCCGATGATTTCAACTATCTGAGTGACGCGCCGTACTCGCTTATCCTTTACTCTCATCTGGCCGTGGATTACAACCAGGTTCAATGCACTCAGCAGAACTCGCGGGATCCCTATAGGTGGATTCTCCAGCCTGTATACAATGGATTTAACAGAATCGGCGTGCATTGTGGAATATGTCGTGTGGCCGGTAGCCATGGCCTGGAACATCGTCATCGTCTCTTTACCTCGGACCTCTCCCACGATCACATATTCGGGCCGCTGCCGCAGCGCCGCCCTCAGCAGGTCGTACATATCGATATCTGAAGCGCTCTCTGCCTCTGCACCTCCTCTGGTAACACCTGCGATCCAGTTCTCGTGTGGAAGATTTACCTCACGGGTATCTTCGATACTGATTACTTTTGACGATGGAGGAATAAAAATCGCACTTGAATTCATCGTGGAGGTCTTTCCGCTGGCGGTCCCGCCAGCAAAAATAATCGATTCGCCGTACTGAACCGCCATCCATAGATGTGCGGCCATTTCAGGAGATAATGAATTGAATTGAACCAGATCCACAATTGTCAGCGGATCGGCTTTGAATCTTCGTATAGTATATGAACTGCCACGTGTGGTTATTTCTCGGCCGAAGGTGGCGTTCATACGCGAACCGTCGGGCAGCGTGGCGTCAAGTATCGGGTCCGCAACTGTTATCTGTTTACCGCACCGCTGCGCAAGTGAGACAATAAAACCTTCAAGTTCCTCGTCAGTTTCGTAGATTACATTGGATTTGATAGAGCCGTACTCGCGGTGATAAAGAAATATTGGTATGGCCGTACCGTCACAGGAGACATCTTCCACTGAGGTGTCTCTTGTTATTGCATCTATCTTTCCGTAACCGACATAGTCTCGAACAATATAATAGATGATCTTTCGTTTGGAAGTTACATTGATTTCTAACATATAATCTTCGATTATTTCGTTCACTTTCTCTTTTAGAATTTCTCGCTTCTCTTCTTCTGATTCGATTTCGCCCTCCTTGTATTCGAGGATACGGTTAAGAGTTTCCAGGATGAATTCCAGCATATCTTGCTCTTTCTTATTTAAATCAGGTTCGATAACATTGTAGATATATTCATTGTGTTTTTTATCCAGCGTTACTCGAACATAAGTCAGGGGCTCCTCTATCGGTATCAGATCTATCTCTTCGATATCCTCATCCTCATCGGCTTCAGATTCAGCTGTACCTTCGTCCTTTTTAATTTTTTTACGAGTTGCCTGCTTTACCCCGGCTTGCTCTCCTCCAGGTGCTTGTGCGCCCGGTGCTGGCTGCGGTGCTGGTGCAGCACCTCCCGCTGGCGTTGGGGTCTGAAGCATGTTCAATAAGTACAAGGAATCGGGCTTTTGCCCACGATTGCCCTCTCCGGCGGTCATCTTCCCATCACCATCATTATTTTGTATATAAAATTATAACTAAATGGTTTTGATTTTAATATTATATAAATATAATAATATAGTATTTTTTTGTATTGCAGTTTATGTATAATAATTTTTCCGTATGGGTGAATAGGGATGATTATATGTACCTTTCTTTTCTAAACCTAACTAAAATGCGTTATTAATACAAAATATACAATAATTTTATATTACCTTATAGTAGAACCTCAATTATATTAATAAAAATATACGATTTTACTAAAAATCTTACGGTATTTAAATAAAAATCCAAAAGGAAATTCCCAATATATAACAAATTTTCAAGGCAGCTATTAACTGAGATGATAAATCACTCATTGACCCTCGGGCAGATATTTTTATTTTATTGAATATTTAGAGCAATAACTGCCTGTTCACAATCCAGATGGTCGATGTATCTTAGATTTACAAAAATATCGGTAGCGTCCTTTAGAACAGGATCTCCGCCGGAATGGGCGGATGTTTCGATGTAATAATCACCATCATATCCGGCTCCTGGCCCGTCTGCATCCCATGTAAGGGTATTTGACCCGGTACCCAATGTATCATTGAAATAATCCACCCATACATCGGGATAGAAGGTGGTGTATTGTATCGTTATATTTTGACCGTAAGACTGCCCTGGCTCGTACCAATCGAACTCATGAGGTGCATCCATATCAGATGTCAAAATCGTCTCGATCATTTTATCGTCCGAGCCTCCGATGTTCCTGTGGTTGCCAAGAAGAGTGATAATGTTCAAATCAATAGATGTAGCATTTGTAATCGGGTCTTTATATGCTCTCAGGTCTGAGGAAGCCTTCAATATAGCTTTGTCATCCTGTTCGATAATAAAAGCGCCGTTTTCGTATATCATCACCTGATCGATATAATAATTATTCTGGGCAGTATATACGAGGTTTCCCCCGCCTTCTCCGTATATATTTAATAGATCCTCTGTTTGATAAACCATGATTGTTGCTTTACCAGAATCGAACACCAATCCTCCTGTTGATTTACCGATGCCTAAAAATGGCCCTCCGGAGGCGCCCAGTGAGATTCTTGTGGTAAATTTCGAGCCGACGTCATTGGATAAAATCTGGTCATCTATGGTGATCTTCAGATCCATGAATGAGTCGGCGGCATCATCCATATGGGATATCTCATTGGACCGTGCCCACATGGGTACATAGATAGTCATCACCATACCAAGAATCGTCAGTATGATCCCCAGCATCATGATCGAGGTAACGATATTTGATACTGCACGTCTGTCTTCGTGAAAGTGTTTATATCTATATCTATAATTAGACTTGCGCTTAACAGGTCTAGAATAACCTTTTTTGCTTTTGGGGTCGCGGTCACATTTGACTTCGGTGTTTGAGGATGGTGTTTGCATATGAACATACCACCTTTTTTCATTACCAATTCAATAAATTTCAATCAACAGTGGTTTCAACAACTGCGATTGCACAATTCAACTTGTTGATACGGTTAAAAGTAATATAAATTGAATGCAGATCTTCACTTATAGGGACAGACCACAAGAAGAAATCAGTTGTAGATCTGTCTGCCCTCCAATTCAGGTTATTACCGGTTTCGTTCAATTTGGTATTGAAGTAATCCCACCACGCATCGTGGTAGCGCGTTGTGATGCCCAGCGTCACATTTGCGGGGAATAGATAATATTCGTTCAATTCGGATCTGACCAGTTTTGTTTGGATTACATGGCTGTCTGACCCGCCGATGGTCCTTTCTTCACATGATAATGTGATTAGATTCAGTGAAAGTTCTGTGGGGTGACCTTTGATAACAACATTTCTAACAGCCCAGTGTTTCGAGGGCGAAAATGTATTTTTGAACATGATTGTGTTAGGCTTGTCGGCATACAGCAGCTTGGAATTGATAGTTAATTCATTTGATAAACCCCATTCGTTGAATTTGGTAGCTTCTGCCTTACCGATATACTCATCATTGACCCATACTTCGATACCCTGTTTTCGCTCATAATATATTTTATAGTTATCGTAATGCGGGTGAGACTTGGAGGTTGCCAGCCCGAACTTGCCAGCGATGAAATCATCGAATCGATAGCTGAGCTTGAGTTCGTCATCATTATACAACTGTACAGTATCATCGATTATTCTCAGCGATACATTGTACCACCTGTTGTAATCAATTGTTTCGATCATGGTAATATTATCATAATAACCTGAAGGCAGCCTGTGGCCGATGAACCACATGTCAGCATTAGCGCTCAGGCCTGCATATTTGTAATCTGTATCCGATCTGTAATCGAACACGAGGTACGCATCGCCGTTTCGGTCTGAATATTCATTTGCCATCATCTGTGATTCAACAATCAATGCGGATCTTTTATGCATATCCGTTTCCTCGATTCCCACCGTGTAGAATGTCCCGGGAGAGTTCTGGTTGTTATACTCGGTTGCGATCCAGCTTGCCGAGTGAACAGATTTTGAGATCCTTACTTCGTCAATGATACCGTCAAAATGCTGATCTGTTGATCCTCCATCGTATTCCTGGCCTATACTGGCTTGATCAGTGTCCACAAGTGTTACAGTTTTACCGATGTTATCTCTATCCAGTGCACCATCGATATAAAGAATTGACTTGGTTCCATCGGTAACTGCAACTACGTAATGCCAAATGCCATCATTGACATTAACATATCCCTTGCTGTCCTCTACAGCAATTTTATCTGAGATGGTTTCTATACGCCATTTGTTGCTGCCGCCGGAGTCATGAAATCCTACCAAAGCTTCGTCAGCTGTACTGACGGTCTTCATCCAGAATTGGACGGTAATAACGGAATCTATACCTATTGTTACAGAATCTATTTTGATATAGTCATCAACACCGTCAAGATCATCGGCACCGTTAATTTTACCGGTGATTGCTTCATCGCCATCGTAACCTAGGGGGGTGCCATCATTATTATTGGATGTGGAATCGTAGCGTGTACCTGTACCTGTTTCTTTTAAATGCCAGACTCCCTTGTAATTGCTGTCCCAGACACCGGAAGGATTGGATTGATCAGAGGCGTCCGGGTTGCCGTAATACATGTAGATCTCGGTATCTTCTGTGGCAGATAGTAATGGTATTTTGACCCATGCGATCAATGCACCGGTAGTATAGTCGTAGCTCTCGATCTCGTGATCGAGCTTGACTATACCGTTCGAGGATGTGAATAAAATATCATATCCATCTGACCGTGCATTATCCTTCAAATCTGGATCCTGTATATTAATAAGTAGAGGGAAGTTGGTTAAATCGGCTGCAACCTTTGAAGCATCGATTGTTATGGGCTTCCTGTATTTCCAGCTCTCATCAAAGGATGATATTGAGAGACTCAAGTCCTCCTCGGGGCTTTTTGTAAAGAAGGTACCCGGGGAGTTCTGGTTGTTATACTCGGTTGCGATCCAGTCGGCAGAACGAGCCACGTTAGACACACGCAATTCGTCTATTATTCCAATAAATGGAAAGCTCCAGGGTTGGCCTACTACATTATCACCATGGCCTATCCAGAACTCATTTGTTGATGTTTCCACATTATTTGATTTGGCCTGTGTATTTACATCTTCAGCGCCATCAATATATAGCTTCATATTTGAACCGTCATAAACACCCACAACATGAGCCCAGGTATTTGTAGATACATCTTGTGCAGACCCAAGCCAGGATTCATCTTCTGGGAGATGTAAATACAGCGCATTGCCGGTGTCCCTGAATATCAATCGATAGCCTTCGGACCATCCGCTATGACTCATTATACCGATATAATGCGAAGGGTTGTAACCAGGAAAAAAAATCCATGATTCCAATGTAATCTGGTTGCCACTGATATCCAAACTTGTATCATATCCGCAGTCGATATAATCATTTGTCCCATCAAACACCTGGCTGTAACCTATCTTTCCAATAACTTGTCCAGGAACATAGTTCGAAGTGCCCCCTCCTCCCTGCCCGTGGTTACCGGAGAGCGAACTATCTTTGAATTCATCAGCACTGCCGCTGCCGAGCTCTTCAAGATGCCAGATACCTACATAATCAGAATCCCATACCCCGCTGGGATTCGACTGATCACTGGCATCCGCATTGCCGTAATACATGTAAAGAACAGTATCCTGTGTGGAAGAAAGTGAGGGTACCTTAACCCATGCAATCAGATTACCTGTCGCGCTGTTGTAGCTTTCCACCTCGTGCGCCAGCCTGGTCTTCTTATCCGAGCTGGTGAAGTAAATGTCGTGCCCATCCGTTCGCGCTTTACTGGCAAGATCGGGATCAGCAAAAGAGATCAGCACGGGAAAATTGGTAAGATCACCGGCTACCTGCGATGATTTTATTGTGATCCTTTTACGGTATTTCCAGTCGAGGTCAAGGGTATCCCTTTCAAGAATGTCGAATTTTGATATATGATACACATAATCGTAGTCGGGGCTCACGGTTATGCAGTCGCCTGGATTGTTCTGGTTGGCGTATTCGGTGGCTATCCAGTCCGAAGATTTTACGGACTCGGAGATACGCACCTCGTCTATGAAACCCTCCCACCTTGAATTACTGGCTGAATCGCTTACATCGAAATTAATAGATGTACTGATACTATCATATTTTTTCGAGCTGAAGTCTGCACTGTTGTCGAGCTGACCGTCGATATATATCATCCCGTTAGCGTCCCTATCAGCCACTGCCGTAACATAATGCCATGAACCATCATCGATGGAACCTATACTGTTTACCTGTATTCTCGAACTGCCATCCCCGATGGTAAATCTTAGATAATTCAAAGAATCGTACCAGAAGAACCAGAATCCTGCAGAACTTGAAGATCCAGCTCCTTTACTGACTATTGTAGGATAAGACATTGAGACCGTGGTGCTCAGATTTACCCAGGCGCTAATGGTCAAATCGTTGGTGCCGAAATCAAGACTGCCGTCGGCGGGATCGCCCATTCTGATATAATCGTCAATGCCGTCGAAGTCAAGGCTGTTCCCTATCATACCTTCTACCCTGTCGCCTGAGGTCATTGTGCCGTATGAGGTACCGTGATTCGCATTGGAGGTCTTATCCTTCATCTGCGGTGCGGCACTTGAGGGATCTTCCTCAAGATGCCAGACACCTCTGTAACCGGAGCTCCACAGCGAAGTGGGATCGGATTGGTCAGAAGCTGCGGAGTTGCTGTAGTACATGTAAAGCACGGTATCGGCACCTGAAGACAGCTCCGGGACTTTCACCCAGGCAATTAATTCACCGCTGGAGCTGTCGTAACTTACGATTTCATGGTCAAGCTTTGTAAACCCGTCCGAGGGTGTGAACAATATGTCAGAGCCGTCCGACCTTGCATGGTTCTTCAGATCGGGATCTGTCAGTTCAATCAAAAAGGGGAAATTGATATGGTACCCGGTTATCTTGGATGATTTGATTGTGATCTGTTTACGGTAGAGCCAATCCTGCCCGTTTTCTTCAGGTACCCAATCACCGTACTTTTCCAGAACCGCCAGGCACTCGTCGGGATCGCTCCAGATATTTCCGCGCGTTGAATACACACCGTTAAGATCAAATGTGGTTTTGGCTACAGATGAGAAAATAATTTCGTCGATTCTGCCGTTAAAGAAATTTCCGTTCTCGGCCTGGTTCGACCCGAACACAAGCTTGAGACTGTTTATCTGCAAAGGTCCTGGAAAACTCATTTCACTATTTTTCTGGCCGTTAATATATAAGTACATTTTACTTCCATCCCAGGCACCTGCAATATGTGTCCATTTGTTGGGGATAATATTTGCATTTGTACTTTCAAGTTCATAATATGCAGAGCCGTCACCCAGGATATATTTAATCTCATCTCCTACCTGCATCAGGCCGTAGCCGGACAACGAGGCGTCCTTGAGTTTCGAAACGATATACTTTGTACTCAATACGTCATAGGGATAAATCCAGCACTCGAAAGTATGTGCACCGGAGATCTGTAAAGGGTTTGCGTTTGCTACAGTTACTATGCTACTCGCACTTGCTACAAGATCAATTGCTGAGCCGAACTTACCGGTTCCGTGGGTTGCACCGCCGGAGAAGGTGCCGCTTAAAGTGCTCAGTTTGGGGTTGTTCTCCTCGAATGCTGTGTCCTGGGGCTCACTGAAACTCCATTGTGCTATTACATCGGGTCGAGCCACCTCTCTTTCAACGTACCAATCGGTCAAACGCTGTGTCCAGTCATCCCCGTCATTATTTGTTTCAAAAGGATTTTCATAAAGATAGTAATTATTACTGTAAATATCATAATTTACCGTCACTTCTCCCGTTATGCCAGTGAATTCATAATCTACACTTCTCTTATGGCTCGTATCGTAACCCGGGAGGTTGCCGTAAAGCTCACTGTCATCCAGCACAACCTTACCGCTCGTATGCTTCTGGATATCAAGCTCCGGCCGCAGCTCCATTGTGCTTACATCATCCTGTTCCTTAATGACAGCACCGTTCTCGTATATGAACCGCTGGTCGGTATACTCGTGATTGTTTGATGAATACTCGATACTCCCGTAGCTTTTGGCGTAAAGATCTATAGGATTATCCGCATTGAAAATCGAAAATTCAGGAGAATACGGTTTCAAATATAAAGTACCCGTACTGTCAGGTAAAAAATAATTGTTAAGTTCGGTGCCGAGCTTTAATCGCGTGGAAGCCGTAGTACCGATCTTATTACGCTCGATCATGTGGTTGATATTGCCCCTTAGCGATGCGAACGCATCGGCGGTCTCATCCATATGTTCAGCTTCCGCTTCCTTCGTCCACTTCGGGATGTAAATAGTGAACAGCGGTGCTATAATAAACCCTAAAATCGCAGCGATTATCCCGCAAACGGTGATCACGCTGGACAATGCATCTTTATCCTTTTTGAACCTGGGGATTAATCTTAATTTGCGTCTGCCGCTTCGGCGATTCGGTTTGGATCTGTTTTGCATTTTGTTGCCTCTATTAAGCTTTCTAATCGCTTATAGAAAAGCGTAAAACGGTGAGCGGTTGCGCGGTGCGTACCGTAAAACGGTGGCGTCGTGCGTTCCGAAAACCGTCAGCCGTCAGACGGCCGCTTTACGTTGGACGCAAAACGTTACGCCCTTCGCAACCGTCAAACGTTAGACGCACTTCTGTTAGCGATTAAATCGATGATTATCAACCACTTTGAATTGAAGTACCTTTAACTTTAACGTCGTCCACGAACAGCCCGCCCCATGCCACATCGGCGTTCCTGTGCGGGAAGGCGGGATCGTTACTGGTAACGACTCTAATTCGTATCATTATGACGCGCCCGGCCCAGCCGGATATGTCGGTGTTCAACCGCGTGAGCGTGCTGGTATTGGTCCAGTCATCACCCTCGGGGTCCATACCCGGGTAGGTCTTGCCGTCAACCACACCGTCGTCGTAGTAGGTGTTGGTGCTGCCGTCCTGGCCTTCGCCGTCACCGGAGATGCCCCATGAGGTGCGCACGCCCTTGTTGATCGCCTTCCAGGTAATCCCGTGATCGTCCGATATTTCTATCCTGAACCCGTCCGGAGGTGTGCCGGCACTGGCATTGATATTGAACTTGAGATAACATTCGAATTGTACCGTTCTGGCGTTGGTTAAATCGATGGGGCGCGTATAAAGAGAATTATCGATGCCGCCTTTAAACTGCGAATCGTCGGTGGGGTCGCCGTTCCACCAGCTGTGCTGGCTGTTGTGGCCGGAGGTGTTAACAAGCTGCCATACATCAGAGGAGGTTGAGGTAACCTGCGAGGCGGACACGATGACCTTGATGTCGTCTATCCACCAGCCGCCGCCGATACCGCCGCCGAAACGGTAGTAGCAGAACCGTATTTTGATATCATCTGAAGTGAAATCTACGCCCAGACGCTGGCCCTCGGTGATTATGTTCAAACCTACATATTCCCACTCGAACGTACCCTCGCCGCTTTTACCGTTATAAGCCCACTGGATCATCTGGCCGTTATCGTCGGTGGGCAGCGTGGCATCCAGTTTCAAATTGCTCGGATACGGCCGCAACGGCACTACATAATAAAATTTGAAGGTCCCGCTCTCGTTCAGACCGATGGTTATGAACGCACCGTTGAGTGCGGGATAGAGATTATAACGCTGATAAAACGATAAGGTTGCCCGGTTCGCCCCGCTTATGCTGAACGCAGGTGAGGTGATGTTGTTCCAGCCGATGTCTGCAGCTGCGCCCGGCGGTACACCTTCACCACCTGCACCGATATCCGTAGTGAATTCCCAGGTGGGTGAGGAAAATGTATTACGCCATGTATCGCTTGCAGCTACCTTCCAGTAATACTTTGTATTGCCCAGCAGCTTGCCGGTATCAAAATAAGTTCCGTACTGCCGGAACGATACCAGCGGCGGGGGATTCTTGTTACCGAAATAAACGTCATACAGCAGGTCGTCACCGTCGGGATCGCCAGAATTGGACCACTGGATGATGGGATAAAGACTCACCAGTTCCTGCGTGTGCGACGGGTACGGTGCAACCGGCGAGTTGGGCGCGCGGTTGCCGCTGAACCACGCCAGCGACTCGCCCACCAGTCTTGTCTTTGTGGCGTTACCCTCCACCTGGTTCAGATCGAATCCCCAGAGGTTCGACATGTAATTACTGCCTTCCTTTCTGATCATCGCGTAGTTGGCCGTGGGGTATTTCAGGCACGATTTGCCGTCATTGGTGGCACTTGGATTAAGCTCGATAGAAATTGCCGAGTTTGTGAAATCGCCGGGATCCACGAGCGTATATTTATCGCTCTCCTCCCACGGTCCCATGGAACCGCCGGAGCCCTGAAGTACTATGGGTTTCGTTGGTGTTGGTGACGAGGCCGTTTCAGTCCCGAAGTAAGTGTTTTTGATTCCAGAAGCGAGGCTGTTTGAAGCTGCGGTGCCGGCAAGCAGAATCATGCCGCCGTTATTCAAGTAAGATATGATATTATTCTCATCCGTTGTGCTAATGGTATCTGAGCCGGCAACCCAAATTACAAGATCGTATTTGTTCATGGTTGCCAGCGAGGCCGGCCCGCTTTCATTTGTAACAGTAATTTTCCAGTCTGTGAAATTCATGAGTGCATAATACCATGCAACTTCGAGCCCCTGCGCCGGTGAACCTGTGGTCAAGCCGCCGTCATCATCCACCAACCCTATCTTCCACGGATTGATGTGGCGGCTACCGGTTCCACCAGAGCGCGCAGCCGCACCCGGGGCTGCGGAATCATCAGGCGGCACATACTCGCCCACGCTTGCTGCGCGTGTGACGCCCCCGCTCTGGATCTTCATCTCCTCGGCAATGAACTCGAAGAGGTTCACCAGGCTTGAGGAGTCGTCAATATAGTAATGCTTGCCGGGTGGGTTAGAACTGCGTGCGATATTCCATAAATCATAATGGTCCTTGGAATTATAGCGCACTTTACCCTGCTTCCACCCGTCTTCGTCACGCGGCGGCGTGTCCTGGTCGTTGTTATCGTAATTCGGATCGTGATTTGTATTACCGGGCTCACCCAGTAAAATGGTATACACGGTGAACGGAGCGCACAGCAGCCCGGTTTTGTCGCCGGTATAATTTATGTCCGGGTCGTATCCACCCAGAGCGGTGTTCTCAGCGTCTGCCAGCGCCAGTACGAAGGGCATTGCTTCGGCGCGGTGGGTGGTGTTCGCCTGGTGGATGGATTCACCGATCTCGCGCCAGAGCGGCGAGCCGCCCGTGGGGAACTTATCGTAGCCTAAATTCAAATCATCCACGAAGTACTCCGCCACATCGCGGCCCGTAGCGAATACCGGCGAACCGCTCCAGCCCGGCTCTGCTGACATGTCAATATTGGTCTCACCCATTCTCACCCAGTCCAGGTTAACCGATGTACCGGTTTCGAAATTATTAATCGCCACCCTGTCAACCGATTCCAGGACATCCAGGAAAGCGTGGATGGCAAGTTTCAGGTTCGTCCACTTGGAGCCCTGCATGTGTCTGGAGCTGTCGATCTGGATTACGGCATCAATGGGTTTGCGGACCTTGCCCTTTACCTCCGGTTCCATTATTGAAAACGCGGAGTTCATGGTATGCGATGACGAATAATCGTGTATCCATTTGGGACTGCTGTTGTTCCAGTCCCAGTCCGAGATGATGTCAACATCCGTTCCGTCGGTATAGTCCAGTTTAGACTCGCCGTTGATATTGACTATGGTACTGTCGTGCTCCCAGTTACCCGAGCCGTTTTCCATATCGTCGAAGAAGAAATAAACGTATTTCGGGAGCTTGGCCTTGTTATTGAACCTGAATATCTCAATCCAGTTTCCATTGGTCTGCTTGAGGTCCAGATCGGGGTCAACATCCACGGTGATTTCGCGGGTGCCGACATAAAGCGGTGTCCAGATCACCTCGATGGAGGTTTTACCGCCCGCGGCCACATGGAGCGATTTGGTGTCGATTATAGTGTTACCGTCCAGGAACCGAACGATTGTGGAGGTGTCGTTGCCGCCGTAGTTGTAAACCTCAGATTTAATAACATACGAGTTGCCCACCATGGGGTTCTTGCTGGAAAGCGTTATGTCGACCGTGGAGGTTTTCAATTCCACCCTGTTGTCCTCAAACCCGAACCAGTGCATGCCCAAAAAGACCAGTTCGGGTTTGTAATAAGGTGTGGAATCGTCCACAACAACCGGCGTGGCACCGCCGCCTCCGCCGCCGCCGGAGTCCTCGCTTGCAATGAGGAACACATCATCAAGCTGGCCGCCAACACCGTTATAGGTCCAGTTGAACCTGAACTTGAAATCGTTCGTTAAAGTAATTAATGGATCTAATAAAATATCATGATGTACCCAGGTACCTGTACGTGTTGAGGTTCTGGAGGCACCTTCGCCTATGCCCGTGTACCATGCAACATTATACCATGCACCGCTGTAATACACATCACAGAAAAGTCCCTCGGCCGAGCCCGCCAGCGCATTCGGGATATACCAATCGAATGAAAGTGTAATATCAACATATCCAATGAGATCAAAACTGTTCATGGGTTCGATATAAGTGAATCCGCCGTGGCCTCCCAGTGCCAGGGCCGAATATACGCCGTTATTTACATTACCGTTATCGTATTCCCAGTACGAGCCGGGTATGGCGCTGTACTGGTTCCAACCTGAAAGCGGAAAGCCGTCGAAGGGTGCACCCTCGAAATCGTCAGCAAAAAGTATTATTGGTGGACCTGGGCTGCCGCCCCCGCCTCCGTCCACAGCAGGAGAGGTAATGAAAGTAAAGTAATCTTCAATGAAACCGAACTCGAATGTGAAAAATAAGAGATTGAAATCACGGCCGGTATAGCGCAGCCCGTAATACAGGTCGGCCCCTTTATCGGCCCAGAGTATTCCCGTACCCTCCGGTGTGGGTGTGATGGCGTCCGCGAAGTCCCCGAACGGCGCGCTCACAGGATAATCGATGCCGTGGGTCACCGGGTCGTGGTAAACACCTTCGAGGGTATCGCCAAGCCCGTAATCCGCAACATACCTCTCGACCTTTAAATATCTGTACGTGAACGACGATGAGGGCGGTGACGGATTATCCCCGGTAATATCCTGCAGGATATCCTGACCGATCACCCAGAGGTTCGGGACAAAGTCCTCAAGATATTTTGTTTCCCAGTAATTACCCTCAAGATAGGCTGTAATGGCCTGCTCGTCCAAAGCCGTTAGAGTATTGGCAGTTTCGTTGCCGGTCATCCATATAACCGTATTGTATTTTTTCAGCTTCGATATATCAGGCCCGTCATCCGCAGGATTGGCCACTGTTGTAAGATCGAATTCGTAGCCGAGCATTTCCAGCGAATCCGTCATCATTTCAACTACATTTTGGGATTCGAATACCATAACGTCGTCGATATACCAGCCGAAGTCGCCGGTATATTCATCCATACCGATCCTGAACCTGAACTTTATGGAATTGCCTTTAAAGCTTGCAAGATCAAAAATTGAGTATATCCATTCACCATCAGAGTCTTTAACGAATCCCTCCAATCCTTCCAGCGGATTGTTGGCGGTACCATCGCCGTCGCCGATCACTCTATCATAACCGCCGATGGGCGATATCTGGTACCAGACAGTCTCGTTTATTGTCACTTCAACAATCCCGCCGTCCCAGTATACTCCTGTTGCGTTGATTGCATCATACTGGAATTCATACCAGTGCCAGAAGCTCAGCTTGGGATTGGTGGCGTCAGTGAGATCTATGCTAGGCGAGATCAGGGCACAGCTGTCCGGCACACCGTCATCGTCTCCGTAGAATCCGTCCAGGTCAGTGCCCCAGCACTCAAAACCGGAATGAGCCGCATCGGGGCCGCCGCCCGCCACAGCGGGATTCGGTTGGCCCATCTCCCAATCCAGCACATCACCGTCAACATTTGCGACAATAAAATTGGGTACTCCAGATTCCATGTCATCATCAAAATAGATATCGCCAGGTGCGCTGTGATTGTCATCGACCACCAGAATCGTGTGCTGGACGAACACATTCGTACCGATGGATGTGCTGTAGGTAATATCGTTATTTTCCTCACTCACTTCGGCGAAATTGTTGTAGGGATCCACCATTACCCGGAACGAATGGGTGCCCAGCGAGTTCGCCAGCCATTTCTTCGTTGTGACATTAACCCCGCCCAATCCATTTACATCGATCTTGGTAGGGTTGATATTATCAGGCTGCATTTCCTCTTCGATATAGTTCGGGATACGCTTCTCCACACCGTCGGGACCGGTAACATAAAATTCCACATCCACGGTCTCGGGATTCGGGCCGTTGTTGCGGACCTTGGCGGTTATCTCCACAACTTCCATGAACTGCGTGCTCTCCGCAGAGAAATGCTCCGAAACGATTGCAAAATCAATTCCCAGCGTAATCTGCCAGCCGAACCAGTTCAAAATGCGGTAGGTAAGCTCTGCCCGCTCTCCTGGATCATTAAGTGATGAGAAATCCCAGGCGCAGAATACAACCTTGGATTCTACATCGCCCCGTATCAATCTTGTGGCAACGAATTTGCCGGCGCCGAGCTCGCTCTCGTTCGTTAGAATCCCGCTAATATCGATTATATCGCCGCCGGCGGTCATGGGTGTGATTGAATCGCCGTAATTATTACCGGAAACATAATTCGCGGCTCTTAATCCCTGCAGGCCGTCGGTAATGGGATCGCCCGGGTAACCGTCCAGGCTCTCGGGTGCACCCGTCCCGGGGCTTGTGAAGCTTGCAACGCCAAGATAGTTCTGTGCGAAACTTGACTCGGTAGCCCAGATATCGTTCAGTATATCCTGCCCTATAAGCCAGACATATGCGCCGGTATCAATACTGTTTCTAAGGGTCTGTATATTTTGTGTTGTAAGCGTTTTGGTGGATTGATAACCGGTGGTCCAGATGATTATATCGTACTGGTTCAACGGGTGCGGGCCCGTATCGTATGCGGGATCGTTCGGGTCGCTGGCAACAACAGTATGCAGGTCGTAGGTTATGCCGGAGGCGGTGAGCGCCTCGCTGAGATAATGGCGAACCTCGAATTCGCCGCCTGCCCAGCCGTCATCGTCCACGAGCAGAATCTTCGGCATAACCTGTATAGGCCGGTACGCGATATTATTGCTCTCTTCAAGCTCGGTGATCGTACCACCGTAGTCAACCTCAACAGATAAATTCATCATACCGCCGGGCCCTACATCCTGCCAGATTATCGACCAGTCGTGATAGCCCAGCGCGGATATACCGCTGGTGATATTATATGATTTGATATGCCGATCATTTGTGGTATCATATACCCTGACCCATACCTTTTCACCCTTCATTATCGGTTCATCGCCTACATTGTGAACCCTGATGTTAATCTGAACATCCATACCGCGCGTGGGGCTTGTAGGAGAATAAGTAACATCACTTGAAGCGATCTCCAGGTCCTTGCCCTGTATCTGCAGTTGTGTGAATTCTACCTCCACATCGCTTTGTGCATAATTGTTTGCATATGACAGCTCGCGCTGAGAGGTATAGACCTTGATATAAATTGTATATTTACCCCAATTGCCGGGTACCCAATGCCATGATATGGATTTAGGATTACTTATTCCTGTGGGGTCGAGTTTATCGATATGTAAAAACTCTTTGGATTCATATTTTATTATTTTCGATCCAACGAAGAACCTAACAATGACATCATTAGCAGTTGAATTCCCTAGATTGTAAATTTTTAAAGAAATATTAACATCCGTTTCTGCGGTGATAATGGCGCTGTCATACAGGAACTCGATCTCCTCATCGTTGATAGCAAGATCCACCAGGGCGCCCAGTGTCCCCTCCTGCACTATCTGGTCCAGCAGCAGTGTTTGTGTGCTGAGCTCGATGACCATTACTTCAAGCTATTCATTCTGCTCCAATTCTAGGCCGGAAAATTTCCATTCGTCACCGATACCCCACACATCATCTATACCGCCGTCGCTGGGCGACCATCGGGTTATGTTCATTATGTTCCTTTTTATGACTATCTCGGTCTCGTCATCATAAAGCACTTCACCGCCATGATGTTTGATGGTAAGTTCATCCTCCTCGTAGTTGTACGATGCTACAAGATCAACCTGCGGTGTCTCATCCTCCTTGGGTATCGAGTTCAGCCATACAGCCACCATTGAAACCAGAACAATGGAAATTAATAGCAGTAAAATGGTACCCAGCGCCTCCGAAACAGCACCATAATCCTTTCTGAATTTGCGGATCGCCCTAGCTGGCCTGATTGAATAATGTCTACGATTAGAAGCACAGTTTGTATGTATCTTACTCACGATCTTCATACTATCCCTTCTTTGGTGATTTTAATAATTCAATAATTAATTTAATTATTCTATCATTTAAAAAATTCTTATCCTCTATTCCTAATTTCTGGTCAACTCCTGTAGTCACTTCTGGTATTTTGTTATTCGATCGTATTCAGCCCGATGTTTTTGTTAATCATTCGTAATGTTATGTATTGAGAGTAGAGCGGGAGGCAAACTTGACAAACACTCTTTGAAATATTTATAATATAAGAGACCCGGGGTCCTACATCTGTTTTAAAAGTCTCCTAAGTTCTATATTTTAAAAAATCTTATAAAAATCTTAACGCGAAAAAACCATTTTTTACGCCAAATAACCAGGATATATGATAAAATAATCAATGATTTTATATTGATTAAATCTAGAAGATTT
>CP070629.1:3391660-3413937 GCA_020356005.1 Thermoplasmata archaeon | reverse complement strand
CTGGACCTGCAGCTGGAGAAGATCAGGGCGCTTTATAAAAGTAAGCGAAATATAATGCTGGAATCCATCGAGGAGTATTTTCCGAGGGAGGTCCAATGGACGATCCCCCAGGGCGGCATGTTCTTGTGGATAACACTTCCCAAGAGTATTGATGCCAGGTTGATGTTTAAAAGGGCACTGGAAAAAAAGGTGGCGTATGTCATTGGCGATGCATTCCACCCCGATGGGAAGGGCCATAATACCATGCGCTTGAACTTCTCCTATTCAGAGGATTCTGATATTCGCGAAGGTATTAAGCGTCTGGGCGAGGTTATAAAAGCAGAATTGAGCGGAGCCATTGAGGAAGAGGAAGAAATACCGGAGGGTGTTTAAAAAGGCATAATTTAGGCGCTAGAGTCTAGAGAATAGGCGCTAGGGTGATGTTAATCAATTTAAGCACCCCAATCCCTAATCACCAATCCCTTTTCTAACAATTAAACCCGCTCAAGCACAGATATTTATAAATGAATAGAGATACCTTCGGGTAAGTATAATTCAGATCAAATCGAGCCGGGGGACGTTTGCATGATTTCAGAATCCAAGATAAGTGAAGTTGTTATTGAATTGTTGAAAAAAGCAGTTACAGTTCTTCCAAAAGATGTTGTGGATGCACTTCAGAAAGCCTATGAAACGGAAACGGACGAAGTACCGAAATCTCAATTGAAGACCATACTGGATAATATCAATATCGCTAACGAGACAGAAAAGCCCATGTGCCAGGATACCGGCATACCGATCTTTTTCGTTAATGTCGGAAAAGTACAGCCTGGGAATGTCGAAAAAGCTATTCGCGCAGGTGTCGAGTCCGCCACTCCCACTGTACCGCTCCGGCCGAACGCGGTACATCCGCTTACACGAAAAAATCCAGGGAATAACCTGGGCGAGCATATGCCGTATATCAATTACAAATTCTCTGAAAATAACTATATCGAGCTCAGTGTAATGCCCAAAGGTGCAGGTTCAGAGAATATGAGTGCAATGAAGATGCTTACACCTTCAGCCGGTGTAAAAGGCATAAAACAGTTTGTTCTGGACACTCTTGTAAACGCCGGGGGTAAACCCTGCCCGCCGATCATCATGGGAGTGGGAATAGGCGGCTCTGCTGATATCTCCCTGAAACTTGCCAAAGAAGCGTTGCTGAGACCTATAGGCTCTAAGAATCCCGTGCCTGAAGTTGCAGAACTGGAACAGGAACTCTACGAAGCTCTCAATACCATCGGCGTCGGGCCCATGGGGCTGGGCGGTAAAACCACTTTGCTCGGTATCAATATCGAATATGCATACTGCCATACCGCCAGCCACCCGGTAGGTGTCAATATCCAGTGCTGGGCAGCCCGACGCGCTGCCGCCAGAATCTACGAAGATGAAACAGTGGAGTTTCTATTACATTAAATATGGAATATTTGTGGTAAGGGGAAGAATCCCCTTACAACCCCTCTTTCTTTATCTACTGGGGATGCCTTTGGCATCCCCAAAAGATAATAAAAGAAGGGGGTTTAAGGGGGAATTCTTTCCCCCTTCACAAATATTCTATTTTAAATATAGTATAAAACCGGGGTTGTTATCAATGTCGGAGTATAGTTTGGATTTACCGTTGACCGAGGATGCAGTGCGAAAGCTGCAAGTCGGTGATAGTGTTGTATTAAATGGCGAATTTTATACCGCAAGGGACGAAGCGCACAGCCATGCTCTGGACCACTTTCAGAAAAACGAGCCTTTACCTGTGGACCTCAATGGCGCCGCAGTTTTCCATTGCGGGCCTATTGTTAAAAAGCTCGATGGTGACAAATGGGAGCTTGTAGCTGCAGGACCCACAACCAGTTCCAGGATGAACACGCTGGAGCCGCAATTTATAGAAAGCTTCAAGGTCAGGGCGATCATCGGCAAAGGCGGTATGAGCAAGCCCACTGTTGAGGCGATGCAAAAGTTCGGGTGCGTTTATCTGGCGCTCACTGGCGGGGCGGCCCTCATCGCAGCCAAAGGTGTAAAGCAGGTAAAGACAGTGCACTGGTTCGAGCTCGGTATGCCGGAAGCGCTCTGGGTGCTGGAAGCAGATAAGTTCGGGCCGCTAACGGTGGCAATCGATTCGCACGGCAACAGTCTTTACGAAAATATTGACGAAATTGTCAGCAAGCAGCTGCCGAAAATCAAACAGAAATTAGGCTTGGAATAAATAAACGCTGGTTAAAGGAGGTTTAGTTACTATGATCAATCATGAGATTGTAATCATCGGGGCGGGTCTTGCAGGCATGCGCGCGGCAATAGAGGCATCGCAAAGTGCGGATGTAGCGATTCTGACGCGGCTGCATCCCATGCGCGCTCATTCCGGGGCCGCGCAGGGAGGTATCAATGCCGCTATCGATCCGGATGACAGCATCGAATCGCATACCTTTGATACAGTAAAAGGCAGCGATTACCTGGGCGATCAGGACGCAATTGCAATTTTAACTTCGGAAGCACCGCGGGATATATACGAGATGGAGCATATGGGCACTGTTTTCTCTCGCAAAGACGACGGCAGGATAGCCCAGCGCGCGTTCGGCGGTCAGAATTTCAACCGGTGCTGTTACGCATCCGATAAGACCGGTCATTTGCTTTTGCAGACCATGTACGAACAGATCTTGAAGCATAATATCAAACTCTACGAAGATTGGTATGTAACCAAGCTGGTAATAGAGGACGGAAGTGTAAGAGGTGTAGTTGCGTACGACCAGATCAGCGGTAAGCTTGAGGTTGTCAGGGCGAAAGCTGTTATTGTGGCCACAGGCGGTGCCGGCAGGATTTATTCCGTTACTTCAAATGCACATATATGCACCGGCGACGGGATGGCTATTGTATTTCGGGCCGGCATACCGCTGCGCGACATGGAGTTCATCCAATTCCATCCTACCGGCCTGTACGGCCAGGGGATTCTCGTCACGGAGGGATGCAGGGGCGAAGGTGGTTATCTTACAAATAACGACGATGAAAGGTTCATGAAAAAATATGCTCCCACCAAAATGGAACTAGGCCCGCGCGACCTGGTATCCCGCTCAATATGGACCGAGATAAAGGAGGGGAGAGGTATCGATGGAAAGGATTTCGTGCACCTCGATTTGCGGCATCTCGGCAAGGATAAGATACTCGAACGCTTACCGCAGGTCCACGAGCTCTGCTTGAATTACATCGGTGTCGATTGCATTACCCAGCCCATACCGATCCAGCCTACAGCACATTACACGATGGGCGGTATACCCACGGATGCATGGGGCGAATCACAGGCCAAGGGCCTGTTCGCCGCCGGGGAATGCGCCTGCGTAAGCGTGCACGGCGCGAACAGGCTGGGAGGCAACTCCATGCTGGAAACCATTGTTTTCGGGCGACGTGCAGGTGTAAAAGCCGCGGAATTTGTAAGAAGTGTGGAGTGGCAGGAGTTCCCGGACCATGCGTTTTCTTCTGAGCAAAAACGGATAACCGAAATTATGGAACGTAAAGAAGGTGAAAAACCGTGGACTATCCGCAGTGAACTCCAGGATGTTATGATGATGAAGGTCGGGATATTCCGCGACGGTAAGGAAATGAGCGAAGCACTGCAAAAAATTGTCGAATTGAAAAACCGAGCAAAAAACATCTGTGTGGACGATAAGAGCTGGCTGTACAATACCGATCTTGTGGGTGCACTGGAATTGCAGAACCTTCTGCTGTTGGCAGAATTGATAACGCTGGGTGCACTGGCACGTGAGGAGAGCCGCGGGGCGCATTACAGGAACGATTTTCCCACACGGGACGATGAAAAATGGCTGAAACATACGGTTGCCTTTTATGATGAGATTAATCCGAGATTGGAATATGAGGATGTGACTATAACCACTTACCAGCCCGAGGCGCGTAAATATTGATCAGGAGGCGAAATGATGGAAAAAGTTCAGATTTCGGTGTTCAGATTCGATCCCACGATACATACAAAACCTTATTTCGATACCTTCGAGCTTGAAACCCAGGAAGGTATGACTGTTTTGGATGCCATGCATAAATTGAAGGAGGAATTTGACGGCACACTTACCTTCAGGCGATCCTGCCGCAGTAATATATGCGGTTCATGCGCTGCCAGAATAAACGGGCAGGCAATATTGATGTGCAAAACACAGGTGAAAGATATCGCTGTGGATAATACAATGAAAGTAGAACCGCTGAGCAATGTACGTGTTGTCAAGGACCTGGTTGTGGATATGGACATTTTCTGGGAAAAAATCAAGAGCGTCCAGCCGTGGCTGTCAACCGGCTACCCAGATACACTACCGGAAAAGGAATTCAGGATGGATGCAAGCGTAGTTAAGGAGATCGATAAAACTACAGATTGCATCATGTGCGGGATATGCTACTCATTTTGTGAATCCATACATAATAATCAGAAATATTTCGGACCGCATGTTATGGCAAAAACATACCGCTTCGTTGCCGATACGCGTGATCTGCTGGGTCCGGAGCGCGCACACAGGCTTATCCAGTCGACCGGAACCGCACTTTGGCTTTGTGTTGACTGTCATAACTGTGAGGAATTCTGTCCGCAGAAGGTGAAGGTTCTGGAGAGCGGTTACCAGCTCAGGCGCGCTGCCTACGACCTGGGGATCTGCCACCCGGGTCTTATAGGTGCAAAAAAGGATCTGGCAGGAAGAGGTAAATTATTGGAGGTCTCCGAATTCGAAGGTACCATGCGAAATAAATATAAGATACCGCAATTGCTGCCGAGCTCCGAATCTGCGGTGAAGATCATTGAACTTTGTGATAAAATTAAAAATGAGGAGACGGCGGCAAAGGCAGGCAGTGCTGATGAAAAGAGGGGGGTATAGAATATGAGTCTGGAATACAGTTTATTTCTGGGATGCACCACACCGGTTCGGTGCATGAACTATGAGGTATCAGCCAGAAATGTCTGCCGCGCCCTTGATATAAATTTAATAGAAATCGATGATTTCAGCTGCTGCGGTTATCCCACCAAAATGGTAGATAAGCTTGCATATACTGCCCTGGGCGCAAAAAACCTCTGTCTGGCAGAGCAACAGGGGAAAGATGTTGTTGCGTTCTGTCCCAGCTGCTCGGCTACTTTACAAAAAACCAATCAGTTATTGAAAGAAGATGTTGAGTATCGAAATAAGGTAAATGAGATTTTAAAGGAAGTTGATATGGAGTTCAAAGGTACCATAACAGTCAAACATATCTCTGCGGCATTGTATAATGATCTCGGTATCGATAAGATCAAATCAAAGGTAAACCAATCTCTTGATAAGCTGGTAGTCGCACCACATTACAGCTGCCATTCATTGCGACCGTCAACGCTAGACGGTTTCTCTGAGAACCCGATGCATCCCGTAATAATGGATCAACTGATTGGATTGACAGGTGCAAAACCGCTTGATTACGAAAATAAACTCCAGTGCTGCGGGGCAGGCTTGCTATTTATAGAGGAGAACACTCCGGCAGATATGACCGGTGAAAAATTGTTGAATGTGAGAAATGCAGGTGCTGATGCCATTACCGTAGACTGCCCATTCTGCAATATCATGTACGATGAATACCAGGGCACTATCGGTAAACAAAGGCAAATAGAGTTCAATTTACCAGTCCTATTCATCACACAATTATTGGGTTTGGCATTCAAAATGGACCCGAAAAAGGAATTGTTACTTCAAAAAAATCAGGTAAAAACCAAAAAGTTACTGAAAAAATTACAATTATAATAATAATAAATTACTTTACTGCGAATATATAAAAAATAAAAAAAGATATATTAGTAAAAGTATATCATGCAACTAGTACATATATAAATTCCAAAATAGCGCTCAAGATTGCGGAGTAAAAATCTAGCTCAAAAAATCTTGAATGCTTTTTCGGCCTATTATTAAAGGTGAAGAAAATGGCAGAATTATCCGGTGGAAAAAAAGTTGCCCTGGTTATTTTCATAATTTTAATCATCATTGTTGCTGCAATTATTTACCAAAATTCTCGTAATGTCGGCACTGACGTTCCATCCGGGGCAGGCGACACCGGTGATAATAAACCACCCAGGGCAGTAATAAATACGAATTGGACTGCCAATACCCGCGTGGGTGAAATGCTTGAATTTAATGCATCACAGTCAACCGACGAGGATGGTACGATTACCCACTACAAATGGGATTTCGGCGATGGTGGCGATACCGGTTTGGGTGCTGGTTTTGAAGTTGTAAACCATACCTATAGACGTGCAGGAACATTTACCGTCAATTTAACGGTTAGAGATGATCAGGGTGCACTCGATTACGCCATCAAAACTATAACAATTCGTGAAACGGACTTCAATGAGACATTCAATTCACAGTTAACATCATTTTCTGCTATCCCGCACCCCTTCGATGATAATGATACCTTTGACTTTACAGTGGGTGATGATGCCACAGTACTGAATATAACCTTTACAATCTACAGCGTTAACTTTGATACCAATGAACCTATGACAAGTGAAATAGATATTGAAGTTATAAATCCATTCTATTATTCAATTGTAGACAATAACTATACAATAAGGTTTTTTCAAGAAATCTCATTTGAGTTTTATACCACCCAGATTCAGTCTGGAATCTATATAGTAAATCTGGGATGCAAATCGGGCTCCGTTTCTATCGAAACTACCGTGTCGGTTAAATTCTAATTTTAAACATAAATAAATTATTTGAGATTAGATAATGCTTATTCTCGGGGTTGGGGCCTCGGGTCTCGGGCCTCGGGTGATTTTATTTTCTGTTAGAAAATAATGCTTCAATAATCAACCCCAGGCCCTAGGCCCGGTACCCCAGCCCTGCTTTAAATCACCCTAGCACCTATTCTCTCCTCTCTAGCGCCTGACGTAATCAATAAAAATATGCATTCAAAGTTTACTGCATTTCTCCCGATTCGGGATTTGGATTGGGTACAGGAGTTGCAGGTGCTGGTGACGGTGTGGGCGGTGCTTGCTCTTCAGGTGGCGGGCTGCCCGGAGGTAACGCTCTCACCTCCGCCTCTGCAGGTGGTAACTTGCTGGGCTCTTTGGCTTTGGCGGCTTTAGCCTCCTCCTCTTCTTCATCTTCTTCTGTTACCTGGCTTTTCAACCCGCAGTTCGGGCAGGCTACAATCAACGGTCTTTCTGGTGAATTAATTGTTATCAACTCTTTACAACCGTAGCATTCCACTATCTCCATTTCCTTTGACCCAACTGCCAGAGGCACTCCGTCCCTGGGAACACTTTCTCCTGAATCGGTTCTGTACGGCGATGCAGAAAAGCCAAAGCTCTGCTGCGTTCCCGAACTTTGCAGTATAAAATTTCTTACCATGTTCATCTGAGCTTTCAATAAACGCTGCGTTGATATTTTTTCCTGCACTTTCTTTAACCTGGAATTTATAACCAGCGAATATGCAAAAAAGAGTATTTCCAACAAGAGTATAATCGGGAATATCACCCATAAAACAAGTGGTCGATAACCATATGCCGAGATGTCATAAACCATGTTGAAATTGACTTTACCCTCGGTGGTATTGGTTACAACCAGAATATACCAATCACCTCTCTCAAGTTCACCTTCATAATAAAAATCCTTTTGATCGTATTGTTTTTCAGTTGCAGCCTGTTCTATTTGCTGGACCGCTTTGGGATCGGTGTATTCATTAGGAACGGTCTTATCAGGTGAGATCTGAACAAAGTTTTCGTTACTTATAATATAATATTTAGGTGGTTCCTGAGCTGTGGTTTGGATATCTATCTCCACGGGGGTCTTCGAAAAAAATCCTTCGATCTTTATTGCCTGGCCGGGATCTGTCGTCTGGCCGGAGTTATAATCCAAACTATCGTAGAAGTGGGCAAAAACCATTAAACACAAACCCACGATCATGACTAAAATCATAAACATGATAACAATATTCTGGGACTTTTTTAATTTACTCATTGCTACTTTTGAGGTCTGTCTGCGTCCCGCGGTTTCTTTCTTTTGTTTTGCCATGGAGTTCCATCCTGTCAATTAATAATCAATATTATAAAAGCTATCTGAATAGTAGGGAATGAGTTTGTTAAATAAGTATTTTTTTATATATATTATTTAAAACCCTTACAAGATGCCGGGGCCATATTTTCTATTTCCATACAGGTGAAGCGGTATTTTCCATTAGAGCACAATTCAATCTGTAATTCTATTTTTCCTTTTTATTTTTTTCCCTTAATTATTAACATATTTAAAAATTCTGACTAATTGCATATAATATCTTTTTGTTAGATATATATCTCGGTAATTGGGTATTATGTGTATTTTTTATATCAAACCGGTTATTTCGGGCCGCTCGGTAGTTGTTTCTGGGCTTCCTCCGGAGATTCGCCTTTTAATTCAGCTTTGGCAGTTACCTCGGGGGGCTCAACCAGTTCCTCTTCTTCAGGTAGACCCGTCTCCATTACCGATCTCCCGGGATGATACACTACACTTTTCTTACCGCATTCATGACAGGAAACGCTAAGTGGCCTGCGTTTTGAAACCACAGCCAAAACAGTTTTACAATGAGAACAAATCACCTTCTGGGGCGCAAGGAGGCTTTGGACCTCCTCAGGCAGTCTCAATTCCTCGGCTTCCGGTTCCTTTTTAGATCTTGAAGTTGCGATCTTTTTGCTCTGTATTGACAGAAATGTCCCTATAAGTGCAAAAATAACTATTATTATCAAACCTATGATCATAAAATAGAAATTCGATTCGGAACTCTCCAATCCGAGAATATTTTTCTCATCCACAGGTTCTTCTCCATCTCCATCACCAGCTTCAGGCTCTTCTTCCAATACTAAAATGTGTATGGTTACCTGTGCAGTGGTTTCGTCATCAGTAACCTGGAATGTGATAATATGCGTTCCGGTTGTGTTCAATCGTATTTTCGTTAAATGTTTTTCTCTACCAAGCTCGCCATCAAGATTGGACGACCATAAATACTCATTTGTATAGCCGTGTATCTCATCCGGATCACCGCCTCTGCCAAACAAATGGATGTAGTCATCGAGATAATAGACAGTTCCATTTTCAGGCTCCAGAATAACAGGATTGGGTGGGTCATTTATATCTAAAACAGTCATACTTACTGTGTAACTTATGGTACCCCCGCTCGCATCCACTGCCGATAGGTTTATGAAATACTTGCCCGGGTATGAATAATCCCTATTGGCGGCCATTTCATTTGTAGGCTTGATCCTAAGGATGATGTTGGTGTCGTTTAACGGATCATTTTCGATAATTACATTCTCACCCATCACCAAACCGCCGCTGGATGCGTCAAATATCCGGCCTGCCTGTACCAATTTCTCGTTTACTTCATCAGTCATGTTGGTCTCTATATGTACTTCCTCTTTCTCTATGGGATCGTAGGCAGTTAAATCAAACTGGGACCACTCTCCCTCGTATAGAACGAATCCGTGTGGGTTTTTGAATACCGGCAGATCGTTTACGGATTCCACTTTCAGTCTGAGTACATTATAAATCGTATCGTAATTGTCACTGGCCCAGAATTTTATGGGGACCTCTCCGTACCAATTCTCATCAGGTGTGATAATGACCTCGCCGGTCCCCTCTATTGATACCATAACATTATTAACAGGTTCTGAACCGAAATTAAGTTGCTGTTCCGGTTCTATCGGCTCGTAGAAATAATCATTTAAATTAATCTTGTTTGTTAATATTGAATCTTCTTGGATTACCCATTCACCCAGATATTTCTTTATTTGCGGCGGATCGTTCACAGCCATAATCTCTACTGACAATTCAAATAATGCCTCAACATAGGCTTTATTGCTGTCTGTAGCATTTAGATAAATCGTATCGATACCGTATGCATTATCTTTTGGTGTAATCCGCAATGTATCATTTGCCCAGATAGTATAGGTTGCATATTCTGTTTCTATGCCGGAAACAAAATGATCTCCCTGTTGTATTTTGAATGTCATTGGATCGTCATCTACATCATCAAAAATCGTGAGTAAATTCAGGAAATGGTGGCCGGAATCCTCATATATCTTTATATGATCCGATGCTGTTATGCGTATTTGCGGTGCAATATTATCGGAAATGTACGGGCCATTAAATACTATATTTGAACGACTTGCATAACCATCGTAATCTTTGAAAATGAATGAATAGGTATGCATGCCTTCACCGAGTCTAACACCATTCATTGTAAACTCGTAATATGCTCCATCTCGATAATTATCCTTGGAAATATTAAAACTCTCAAATTCCATTTCTTCAAGGGGTTGGTTGTCAATTCTTATTTGTGTTAAAACTGGCGGCTCGTTATTTTCATCGGAATATGAAATTCTGTAAGTATAATCATCATATGTGCGACCCGTATATGGTTTTACCCGTTCCTCCGTTAGAATCGGATTTATTATGTAATCCATGGATAAATAAAGTTTGTATTTGGCAAATCCTGCCATATGTCGTTGTGATCCCGAACCATATTCGACGAAGTAATACGGTCCGGCACCATTAGCGGTTCTACCATACATTTGTACATAAATCCCAGCATAAGCAATTTTTTGAGTTGTATTTACTGAATAATATGCAGAACTATTTTTATTGAAAATAGAGCCTTGACCAAGTGTATAAATTGCAAAAGGATCCTTATTTATATCATGAAATAAAAGTAGATTTACTTCGCATTCAAAATAGACTGTTCCACTGAAATGTGAAGTATCCTGATAGGTTGTTTGAGAGGTGGATATACCGAAACTCAATGTATAATTGTAATACTTGTAATTCTTTCCTGTCGGTGCATTTATTTTATACCAATCGAAAATATCTCTATCCTGGTCAACCCTTTCACTCACTGAAAAATATGTATTTCCGGCTGTTGGCGAATCGGCTGATTCAGGTACTTGATTGAAATCATCAGGTGTTACTGTCACATTATCAATTTCGATGGTATAAGTGATCCTCTGTGTGTTCCAGTATATAAAATATCCTTTCACCATTACATAGTAAGTGCCAGTTTTAAACGCATGCGAATAACAATCTTCCCAAGTGCTCTGGTAATTTGTCCACGGAATATAGCCCATAGCATCCATGAATATCAGATTACTGGTTTCAAACGGTCCGCCGTAATCATATGAGCTGAATATGAAAATCTGTAATGCATTTTTATTCCAGGTTGGATTTGCAAATCCATCAGATTGTATTGACGTGGGTCTAACAGTAAGATTGTCCACAGAACTCCCTGTCCCATCATCACCTATTAGTTGAATTTTGAACCAATCTTCATCATCGTCACTTCGCGTCACCTCTCCACTTATAGATTGTGGAAATGGTCCCGTGAGTTCTTCCGCATTAGTATAATCATCCGCCCAATCCGGGGTCTCGCGTGAGGATGCGCGAGTTGATGGTGTGGTTGCAGGATTTACGTCAGGCTGTTCGATATAATTCCCCGAATTATCCGGCACCGGATCTAAATCCTGCATATCGGGTTTTGATATTTTTGTAATAGTTATCGTTTCTTCACCCGCATTTTCAGGATTGGTTTGGACCTCCAATGATTGATCTGTATCTCTATCGGCAGGATTATTTAAATCTCCAGTGTCAGTATTGGCCACAGGCTGAATTAATATTGTTCCTACCATAAAAAAGCAGATGAGAACAATTACAATTTTTACTTTACAGTCCATTTCAATTCCTCCATTATATATCATTCATACAAACTAATTTTTATTGCGCTCAATATGGTTGAAGAGGTTATAGAATTAATATTCCGGATAGTAGGTTTTCGATATTCCCACATTTTTTATCTTATATTTTTTATGAATTTTACTTAATTTGTTCTTAATATATTTACCGCTATATATTATTTATTACATTGGCCATTTTCTATTTATTCATTTCATTTTTTTCCTATATTGTATCTACATCTTGCTGATGTTACAGGCATCCATTTTGATTAAGATAGTCTTTGTCGCTTTGCCTTTTAATCCAATTAAATTTTGCACAAATTATTTATTACTGTTAGGTAAAATATATTGAGGATCTGTTATTGGTGTTGATGGTCCCAATTGCGATTGACCTGCTTGCATAACTTGTTCTTTTGGGGGGCTTGGACCAAGTAATTTCTGGTCAAGTGTGAAAAGAACACTCTTCTTACCGCATTCATGACAGGTTACACTTATTGGCCGGTGCTTTGAAACTACAGAAACAACAGTACTGCAATATGAACATATCGCTTTCTGCGGCTCTAATAGTGATTGAACTTCTTCGGGGAGCTTCATTTCTTCGGCTTTGATTTCCTTGCCCATTTTCTTGACGAATGATTTCTTACTGAAATATGAGAAGATCGCTGTGATGACAAAGATAATTACAAGTATAATTATCGCGAGTATCATCAAATTTAAATTTGCATCAGAACCCGAGAAGACACCACTTTCCTCACTCTGACGCTGCCTCTCAATATCAGGCTGCTCCCGAACGAATATTTTTATCGTGGTAATGTTACTCACTTCATCATCACTTACCTCGAAAGTGATTGTATGGAGTCCCTCTGTCTCCAGCTCTACTGTCAGTCTATCATCATCACCAAGAAATCCATCCAGATCTGACGACCAATTATAGGTATAATATTCCTCATGAATAATATCAGGATCTCCGGGGTCTCCATAGAAATAGATCTTATCGCCGGCATATACTGTTGTACCGTTGCCAGGCATTTTAATTATTGGCTGCGGTGGATCGTTTTTATCCATTACATCCATAATGATATTGTAAGTGACTTTACCGCCGCTGGCATCCACCGCTGAAATATCAAATTTGTATTGTCCATCAAATGCACTACTTCCCCCAGCCATTTCGTTAGTAGCTTTTATTGATAGAATAATCAATGTTTCATTGGTGGGGTGATGTTCAAAAATCAAATTCTCTCCGAGAACAAGTCCGCCCTGGCTCGCGTGGACTATGCGATCATTCAAACGCAGTTTCTCCGTTACAATATCTATTAAATCGGTCTCTATATGAACTTCCTCTTTCTCAACGGGGTCATAAGCGGTCAATTCTATATGATGCCATATTCCCTCGGTTACTGAAAATCCGCGGGGATTGTGGAAAATGGGTAAATCATTTATGGGTTCAATATTTAATCTGAGTACATTGTAGATGGTATCTTCCGCATCGGATGCCCAGAAGCGTATGGGTATTTCCCCGTTTACATTCTCATCAGGGGTGATATAGACCTCCCCCGTGTTTTTGCCCACGGATACCTTTATATTCTCCACATCATCAGCACCGAAAGATAAAACCTGTTCAGGTTCTATGGGATCGTGGAAATAATCATTTAAATCAATATCTGTTATTTTTGAATCTTCCGGAATTATCCATTCACCCAAATATTTCTTGATCTGGGGTGGATCGTTGACCGGTTCGATATAAACGGTGAATGCAAATGGCGTTTCAACCCAGCTGCCCTTGCTGTCTGTTGCATTAATGTAAACAATCTCTTCACCGTTTGCATTCTCTCTGGGTGTAATTCGAAGAGTATTATTATTGCGAACGCTGTATATCCCATGTGAGGTTGTTACGTCCGATGCCCATACCGATCCCTTTTGAAGTGTAAATGTCATTGGATCGCCTTCGACATCGTCAAAGATCTCCAGAAGATTGACATATCGATCCCCGCAGTCTTCAATAAGATTAATTGAATCTATAGCAGTTATTCTAACCTGCGGTCCTACATTATCGGATATGTAAGGTCCCTTAAATTCCATTTTTGCCCGAGCAGCATAACCATCATTATCCTTGAAATAAAATATGTATGAATGCCATCCTTCGCCGAGCTTAACACCGTTTATTGTATATTGATAAATCGCGCCCTCTCTATAATTGTCTTGAGTATAATTGAATCTAACAAGTTTCATTTCTTCTAACGGCCTATCATCTATCTGGATTTGATAATCCAGCGGCGGATGGTTATTTTCATCCTTGTAGGTTACCTCAAAAACATAATCGTCGTAGGTACGGCCCTGGAATGGCGTTACCCGTTCGTCTGTCAATAACGGTTTGATGATATAATCAACGGAAATGTACAGGGAATATCTGGCATATCCACCCATATGCTTATCCGCATTAGAACTATGGTCCGCATAATAATAAGGACCTTCACCTGTGGCTGTTCGCCCGTATTTTTGTACAAAAATTCCCAGATATGTAAATTGTTCTGTAGTATTTTCAGTCATTCCCATAGAACTATTTAAATTAAATAGATTTGATTGAGATGCTTTCATCCACCCTATAGGTGCCTTTGATATGTCATGGAACACTACAGCAATTACTTCACAATAAAAGTGTACCGTTTTTCCTGAGAAGTGATTTTTATCATCATAATTGCCAGGGGTCTCTACCAATGAAAGTTTAAAGGTGAAATTCAAAGGATAATTCTTACCCGTGGGTGATTCTATTTTGTACCAATCGAACAAATCGCGGTCCTGATCTACCCTCTTATACTGGTTTGGTGCATTATCTCCAGAGTCCGGATGCTGGTTACGATCGTCAGGTGTAACGGTCTTCTTATCCACTTCTAGTTGATAGGTGATCGAGCTGCCGTATCCAAAGTAAGCTTTCGCCATTATATAATAATCACCTGTTGTATATGCCCTGGAAAAGCATATTTCTGACAGATAAGATGGGGAGTTACGAGGGCGATATCCAACCGCGTCCATGAACACCAGTTTATTATTCGAATATGGACCGCCGTAATCGAAAGTCCCGAAAATGAAGAGCTGGAATGTATCGTAATAATCAGCCCAGGATGGATCATCAACCAGGCTGTTAACTTTAATTGTTAAATTGTCAACCTGGTTGCCAGAGCCGTCATCACCCAGAAGTCTTATTTTAAACCAATCTTCATCGGACGACCCGGAAATAACCCCATCGATTGTCTGTGGAAATGGACCTGATAGTTCATTAGCTGAGGTATGGCTGTTCGGGTAATCCGGGCTTTCCCTTACTGAACCCCTAGTGGATGCATGATTGGATGAAGGCGTGGTCAAATCCTCATCTAAATCCGGTGTGTTGGGTGGGAGTGTTGGGATTTCAGAACCGGATAATTTGGTGACTTTTACCTGGTCACCCTCAACAATTACTTCGTTTGATTCATAATCGGTATCTTCAATTTGTTCCGTTGTGGTAATTTCAAAATCATTGGTTTGTGGTTCGGATGCCGATTGGATAAATATTGAACTAACCATGAATAAACTAATGACTAAAATCAATATCTTTATTCGGTTATACATTTTTTAACCTCCATATTACATAACTTTCATGAGAGTTTACATCAACCTTGATTTTTTATTATTTCAATCTACTTCTGATTATGGAATATGAGGTTATAGAAAGAATATTTCGGGTAATAGGCTTAATATTTCCGAATTAAAGTGATTTTTATATTTTCCTATCTAATAATTAGATAATACAACTTCTTATATATAGCTCTTATTCCCACATTTGTATTTTATGTGGACCATTTTACTATTTATGTCAAATATAAATTATTCGAGATGAATATGAAAACAATTATAAACCGGTTTCATTTATATAAAAAAATTTCCGAAAATTAAACAATCTTTTACCGCTAGAATAAAATTTATAAGTAATTATATGTATTAACTCCAATATTACCGACACTGAATTAATAGATAATTCAACAAAATCGACATTTAAAAAACAATACAAATGACTCAAAGTAAACAAAAATAGATTTGTATCTAAAGCAAATGTTAATCAATAATAATGTTTAAAACAAATGGAAAAGTTATATAATAAAGGATAAATATATAACAAAATCAATTTATATAAAACTCAATAACTCTAAAATTATAAAGGATTATTATAAAATATAATCGAGAGTGAGAGATTATGACAATAAAATTTTTCATATTAAAAAAGGTTATGATTGCAGTATTAATACTCTTTATGATTAGTTCAACCTTTGGAATTATTTCCCCCATCAGTGGTGATAGTGACTCCGAATCCGGCTCAAGGGGTGCTGTTAGTAATTCCAGGAATTCCGAATATGAAAGAGATGTTTTTGTTGATACTATTGCCGTTAACAGCTATTTTATTGTACCCGGAGTTTTTGCAGATAAGCATTTCCCCGGTCAACAGGTTAATCTCACCACGAAAATCTGGAACCTCGGCAATAAATCCATAACCACCCCTTTCGATGTTTTGATGGTAATCTTGGACGATGTGAAAGAGGTGGATGTGAATTACGAGATTCATATGAGAAGAACGGTAAATAGTATGGCTTCCAAAATGTCTCTTAATCTCTCCTGGACCTGGACTCCTCCGGCTGAACCACCAGAAGGAGCAACCTGGTCATATGAAGGCGGCAGTGGTGGTCATTCATTTAAAGTACGTGTGATTTCTCTTTTTGACGGCGATGAAAATTCAAGTAACAACTTCAATGCATCGCAAGTAGATATCGAGGAACCAAAATTTTCGCCAACTTTAACCAACACAATCTGGGGTGACTATGAGGTATATGAAACCCCCTTAAAACAAACTATTCCGATCGGCTCTATTCTATATCTCAATTTCACTGTTAACAACACCGCAAGTGCGGAAGATTTCATTAAAATTGATGTATATGATTTACCGCCGGATTGGATTGTATTGCCCGGCTCACTTCCTGATTTCCTGCAACTAAAAGGTAACCGGGGTCAGGGAGTTACATTGAGGATTCAGATTTCCAGAAATAATTCGCTTGCCTTAAAAGCCTATGACTATCCAGTAAAGATACGTGCATATTCACTATTCAGCCCACCGAAAAATGATACATTCCAATTCATAGTCAACCTTGAGTACAGTGCACTTGCCAAATTCATATTGCCCAGAGATATAACGCTTCTACCGGGTTCACATTTAATTGATGTAACATTGATGAACATTGGAAATGGTAGAGATATTTTTACAACTTCCACCGAGGTCTTCCCGGCCTCAGACGATTGGAAATCAACAGTATATTCAGGAACGAAAACAAGACTGCTGAAAACATTTGAAACAACCACGATTACGCTAAGGGTGGAAGTACCTCCCAAGAAAAAGGATTCGTATAAAACAATAATCGTTACGGCGCATTCGATTCAGGATCCAAAATACAGCACCACCGACGAATATCATTTTAAAATCTATGTCGGGCAATATCATGATGTTGATTTGAGACTTACGGATGATGTTCCACAGCCGATCCTGATGACACCTTCCAGTGATTACTCATTTGAAATGATTTTAAGGAACACCGGTAACACCAAAGACCCGACTATTTCTGTTAATGCCACAGACTATCCTGAAGGATGGAAGATACTTCTGGAAACCTCCAATATCCCCAAGGCAGGACTGGGACGCGGTAAGGAAGTTGTTATCGGTGTGCTCATTACAACCCCGGTACATGTACTCATGGGTGACTATACCATAACGATATCCGGTTTGGCCGGGACTCCCAATAAGGCATATGATAATTTTGAAATTGACATTAAAATAATCGAAGTCGGTGATATCCACATTGAAGCTCGACCTGCTTCAAAAACTGGTAATATTGGTGATATTGTCCAATATAAGGTTTTTATAAAAAACACGGGCAATAGAGAGGATACTTACGATATTCAAATGAGAGAAGAAACGACTGGTATGTATGGCTGGGGTAAATTATCTCAAACCCAGCTGACGCTTGAAGCAAATATGTCGTACGAAATTGTGTTGACCGTAACTATTCCGTTAAATGCCTCTGCAGACACCAATCCGAATACGCCCTCCATATGGGAGGGATATACCATAGAAGTCACCGCAAAATCGCAGAATCTATCTCATGTTTCGAAAACTGTCGATGTGGTAACAAACGTAAATCAATATTATGACTTTGATATCTCTGCCGATGCATATATTAAACCCGTTATTCGCAGTATCAATGAACCAGTTGCATTTTACATAATGGTCGAAAATAGAGGAAATGTTAAAGATACCTTTGAATTCATAATGGACAGTCCCTACAAATGGGGACGGTTGCTCACGAAATACAAGGCAGTAAAACCAGGTGAAATCCAGACCGTAAAATTTGAAGCCAATGCACCGGAGGATATCGGGGTGGGCAGTTACGATTTTGATATTATCGTGACATCCCAGGGAGATTCAGAAAAATTCCGATATATTACTTTAAGCGTTTTTGTCAGCAGCCTGGAATTATCGCTAACGAAGATCAAAGTGTCCGGGGCGGAAGATGAGGAAGGTAAACCCATTGGGATTACCGGTGGTAATACCGTTCTTATAACTGCCCAGATAAAAAATACAGGATCAGTACTTTTTGATAACGAGACATTCCTGGACTGCAATATTGTGTTTTTCGACGGTAAAACCACAATCGCCAGGGAGACAATCGGATACTTGCCACCCCAGGGTGTGATTAACATTTCGATACCATGGAATGTTTCATTGATCTCTCAGGAAATGACAATTTTTGTAAATTTGGATCCGAATGAAGATATACCCTTTTCCGATCGGACAAATTTGAGTAGAACTGCTAATGTTGTTGTACACGGTCAAGAAGAGGAAAAGGATTTGGGAGCCGAAGGGACCGATTTCCAGACCTATTTGCTGCCTATATTGATCATTATAATCTTAATTATCATTCAGGTGTTGGCACTAACGATAATTACCCGTCAAAAGAAGTCCCGAATAAAGGTGGGCTATACCGCGGATGGCGAATACAGACCCTTCGCCGATGTATTTGATCCGTTTGGAGAAGAGAAGCAATTAGAGGGCGAAGGAGATCCAGAACATCCTTACCGATTACCTGGAGGTAAAAAATTAGATTCAATAAGCATAACAACGACAGATAAACCGATGTTACCGCCCTCCACGGTATCTGTTCGCACAACAGCCCCCATAATCCGTACCAAACCGTTGCCCCGCACCGCACCGGTAATGAGAAAGCGGTGAATGTGATATTTTTATAAGATCCTGGCATGTTAGATACCGGGGATTTATTAGCAAGTGTCAGGGCATTTTAGATTTATTGCAATTAAGTACACCATATCTCGTGTTTTAAATTAATTCAAACTCGAGTAACCTACTTTTTAAAACAATCAATAATAATTTATAATTTCGAAATTATTAACCAGTAGAGGTGGAATTATGCCCCGTAAAAAGCGAGAAGGCAAGACAACCCGTAAAATCGAGCCGTATCAAGGTACTGCTGAAGTTATGCTGAAGATGATAATGGACTCTGATAAATGGTTGATTAGCAATTTAAAAACCAGCATTTATGCCTGGACAATTTTTACCATAGCCAATTCGATTTTCACTGCTTATATATGGTGGATGTTGTCGTTAACCCACCCCATTTCCATTCTTTTAATTTTTACTGTGGGATTGGTTTGGGGGATGTATATTTTCGTTCTTTACCAGACCAAAGTTAAAATCGATTCTGTGAAGGCACAGATGAAGGTTTTAAAACAACGAGAAGAGGACTTTTTGAAGAGATTTTAGGGAAGAATGTGGTGTCTATGGGTGATGCTGAAAAGGACATGGAAAAACCTGATCTTTATGTTGTCGCCCGGTTTTTAGAAAGACTGTGGAAAGAAGGGCGAGAATTTAAAAAGACCGAACTGCAGATGGCGGTCGGTTTAAATTATTCTATCTATGTCAAGTATCTGAAATGGTTGGACAAGAAGGGTTTAATCAAATTTGTAAAAATAGACGCCAAAAAAGAGAAGATAGCAATCACACCAAAGGGCGTGGAGGCATACCGCTCCCTCGTTGAATGGATACGGGAGACTATCGGGGAGGATAAATTTTAAAACACACTTAATTCCATCAATTTTTGGACTTCAGCTCCCATATCTTATATGTTCATGAACCAAATATTATGTTCATGAACAGTTAAATTTTAAGGTCTATCAGAATAGATATGGTAGAATAATAAGACATAATATAGTATATATTCATCGATGGGTTTAAATAATAATTAGAAAATAATGTAAATGAGTTCAGGTGGGTAAAAAATGGCCAAAAAAATTCTGACTTTGTTAATATTTGTGATATTATGTGCTTCAGTGATGAATTTAGCACTGGCAAGCGATCCCCTCAATCCGGATGATTCCGATTCGGATGCCGACAAAGACGGATTGGTTATGTGGGAAGAGTATCTGAACGGCACAGACCCCAATAATGCCGATTCAGATAACGATGGACTTCCGGATGGCTGGGAAGTCTTCAACAATTTAGATCCTACAAATCCAAATGATGCCCGTCAAGATATGGATTATCAAGTCCCTGACCAGGGGACCGGCATCGCGGGAGAAATAGATGCCAAATTCACAGCGGTAAGAAATTCATTCGATGTATGGCCCTCGGACGGCATAACACAAGTGGCGGCGGACCTCAAATATGACAACTACGAGGAATACTACAGGGCATTTACATATATGGCCGGAACAAAAATAACTCCAGAGACCCATCCATACGGGATGGAACTACCTCCTGGTGGCGAATGGGTCATATTCTCTTATACCGATCCACAGGAACCTGATACCGACGGAGATACCCTCTTAGACCCGGACGACCTTGAACCGCATAATTTTGCCAACGATGGGACTTCTTACAAAAACGAAATCTCTCCGGAGCAAATCGAACTGATAAATAAAGGCGCCGAACCATATGCAACCACACAGAAATATCGAACCGCAGATGCAATGGATACATTCCAAACCCATGATTCGGTTATGATCGATACAGAACTATTTGCTTCTATCAAGTTCTAAATCGCTTTTTTACGCTGCGATTTATCAGAGAGTTCACCAGTTCCAACAAATAATTTCTACTCGACTTTAGTTTCTCTTTTTTACTATCTTTATACATATTAAAATATGTAGCGATTAAGTTCATGAACAGTTAATATTTAATAGCCTAAAAAGGTTTAATATGTTAGTAAAAAACTCTAATGAATTGGCTAATAGAAATAAAAAACCTAATTAAAAACATCCATAAACATTGATACAAAAGTCATCTTGGCAGTTGTAATAATATTCCATAAATTATAAATATACAATTAACGTTACAATGCTTCACTCATATATTAATACATAAATTAATATTTAAAATATAAATAAAATTAATATAAATCAGATTATTTATTGAATACAATCGGTAATATGATTTAAGTTTAAAATAATGGCCAGAGTAAAATGGTTGATAATGAATGAAGTTATGAGGGCTCGGTGGTTTTGATGTTTAAAAAAAGCGTCATACTTGTTTCTGTGATTTTAATTAGTTTGGCTTTCGTTGATATTGCTTTTGGAACTCATTCCGAAATATCAGAAAACGAAGCTGATCTTACATTTGATTCCAGAGAAACAAAATTCGTTTTATATCGTGATGTTGTGGAATCCCCATCATCTGGTGAAGAGGCTTCCGAATATGATGCCTCTGAAATGTGGGTCGATCCCCTTATGGATGCAGATTGTGATGGATTGACAAATTTTGAGGAGCTACGATTGGGAACCGATCCATTGTTAATGGACACGGATGACGACTTTGTTTTGGACGGTACCGAGGTCGCAATGGGCACCAATCCTAACAGCTGGGATACCGATGGCGACAGGCTTGCGGATTATATTGAAATCGTAACCGTATCAGATGAATTCATTACCAGCCCCCTCAATAGTGATTCAGATCACGATGGATTACCGGATCCGTGGGAAGACAATGACGGTGACACTATCCTTAATATAGAAGAGCAGTCTCCCAGATTCAAATATGGTATTCTGGGAACAAATCCCAATATGGTAGATTCTGATGGTGATACAATCGCAGATGATGATGAGGCGCAGGTAAATGCTCCAGGACCTATCAGCGAAAATAGTAAGAATGAAGCGGGCTGGACACAGCTGCCGGTAACACCTGACAGGTCAAATGCCGCCCTGGATGTATCGAATACTAACTCATTTTTGAGCAAACACCTGAAAAGCATCGGCTGGACCGACTCGGATCTGAAATACTGGGATGAAGGCCTGGAATTGGCTTATAAGCACGGCGTTTTCAGTCCTTATGATTGGAACAACAGCTGCACTGTATGGTATCATTATACCCCTTATCTCTGGGAGATGCCAACTGATTATAACTGGAATGCAGGCGCACCTTACCGCTGGAATAAATACGATACAAACCCTGCATTAAACGATACAGACGGCGATGTAATGGACG
>CP070629.1:3350735-3391560 GCA_020356005.1 Thermoplasmata archaeon | reverse complement strand
TTCACCGTTATATACGGCACGGCCGTTCGGACACTACAGTATACACGACTCCGGCAATCAATTCAGCTTATATAGCTTTAAAGTGTCGGCAACAATTCATGATTTTATTTATACGACTCCGGCGGTCTACGATTTGCTTTTTCATTGATTATTGGTAGTATTCCTTGGTAGTATTGGTATGTATTGGTAGTATTGGTAGTATTACTAATCAATATAAAATCAAACTAGTACATTAACAATCCACCATTAACATGTATTGTTTCCCCGGTGATGTATCTTGCAGCGGGAGAACATAAAAAATCAACGGCATTGGCGATATCCTCGGGATCCCCGACCCTGCCCAACGGGACTTCTTCCATTCGTTTTTTTCGCTTTTCTGCAGAATCACCGGCGATAAGATCTGTATCAATGAAGCCCGGGGAGACTGCATTCACCGTCACCTTGTGAGGTGCCATTGCAAGCGCCACGGATTTCATGAAGCCCGTCAGCCCTGATTTTGCTGCAGAGTAATGCGCACCCTGGACGGTACCCCGGTATGCAAGCTGAGAGGTTGCGTAGACAATTCGGCCGTTCTCGCCTGCCGATTCCAGGTGCTTACGGGCGGCGTATGTACAGTTGTAAGCACCTGTCAAATTCACTTCCAGCACCCTCGCCCAGCTGGCAGGTGTGAGGGCTTCCAGGTCCAATCTTGAATAGATCCCGGCATTACATACCAACACATCAAGTCTGTTGAATTCAGAATAGAACTTCCCCATCATCGACTTCACTTCCTGGTGGGCTCCCACATCGGCTTGAAGAAGAATGCAGCGCCTGCCCATCTTACCGATTTGCACCGCAGTCGATTCTGCTCCCGATTTGTTTTGATAATAGTTCAAGCCTATATCGTAACCTGCGGATGCCAGTTTTAGAGCGATTGCGGAACCGATACCCCGGGATGCACCTGTTATCATTGCTGCTCTGGATTCTACCATTCAAATCACTTCGAATTCAATGTATAATGTTAATTTCACAATCATTGACGATTAAAAAGCTTTTGTTTGTATTAGAATTCATACACAAACTTTATTATAGCTCTATATACTTTACTCATTAAATAATATAATATATAAGCAATTTCTCCGGTTAAGATCAATTATCTCATACAGAAGAGCGTTGTGCGTTTGCGTTTGCGAGGGGCGTAACGTCAACCGTTTAACGTCTTACGGCCGTAAAACGTCCGACGCAAGACGGTACGCACTGCGCAAACGAGAGACGAAACGCACGACGAGACCGCATATCGGACGCACTGCGCAAACGCAACCGTTGATTTGTTGCCCACACCGACCCAAAGAAAATGATTTCGAGGTGTAGGGCCGTGCCGTCAAATTGATGTGAAATTAATTCGCACTTCTATAATCATATATAATCGAAGAAAATGCATTTACTAATTACAAAATGGTGATCAAACTGCCAATGAATATGAATGCCCCTGAAGATGAAGGCAAAGGTAATGAAAAAGATAATAAAGACGATAACACTGAAGAGGAATCTGTAGAGGCATCTGACGACTCCAAACAGAAAAAAAGTAATGAGATTAGACCAAGGGAGGCACCTGACGACAGCTATGTACGGTTCAGATTGCCCCGCAAAAAAGATAACGAAATGTTCGGGATCGCGGATCAATTATTGGGCGCTTCTCGAATTAGAATTATGTGTGCAGATGGTAAATCCCGCATGGGCAGGATCCCCGGTAAACTTAAAAAGCGAATGTGGATCCGTGCGGGAGATCTTGTGATTATTAGACCGTGGTCATTCCAGGATGAAAAATCAGATATTGTCTGGCGCTATACGAAGACCCAGGCGGGCTTTCTCAGTCGTAGAAGATTGCTGCCGGACTCTATTAATATTTTTTAGTTTTATTTTCATCAAATCGAGTTTCAGGATTGGATGATTTTGGTTTCGGAGAAGGTATATAAATTATTGGAGTCCAGAATCGACGGGTTGAAAAAAGAAGAGCGCGTGGAGAGGGATGCAGACCAGCGAAAAACCTACGACGAGGTGTTTGATCAGGCGACATTAATGAACATCTACAAGCTTATTATCGATAAGCACCTGGACACGCTGGATTTCCCGATATCAACGGGTAAAGAGGCAAATGTATTCAAGGGCACCACGCCTGAGGGGGAGAGTGTGGCGGTTAAAATATACCGGATCGCCACGGCAACCTACAAGCATTTCAAGAAATACATAGAGGGCGACCCCCGCTTCCGTAATGTAAAAGGCGACCACCGCAGCCAGGTGTATACCTGGGCGCAAAAGGAATTTAAGAACCTGAAGCGGATGTGCGCTGCGGAGGTGCGCGTTCCTGAACCTGTTACATATATCAAGAATATATTGGTAATGGAATATATCGGTACGGAGGAAGGGGCGGCCCCCATGCTCAAAGATATCGAGCTTGAGAATCCTCAAGAATGCTTTGATATATTAGTAAATGCAATTGAAATTTTATACAATAAAGGTAGATTGGTCCACGGGGATTTCAGCGAATATAATATTCTGGTTCCGGACGATGATATAGTGTTAATCGATGTGGGCCAATCCGTTTTGCTGGAACATCCAATGGCGCAGGAAATGATTGAGCGCGACATCAAAAATCTTGTTAGATACTTTGAAAAATACAAATTGAAGACAGACATTGCCGAGATCAGGGCAAAGATTTTAAAAGATGACCTGCAGGAATTAGATAATGATGAGCAGCCGTCTGAAGAGGCAGCTGACGATATAAATGGAGCGCAGGGGAGCTGATATAATGCAGTTGATTAAAATACCAAAGGACCGCATCGGTGTATTAATTGGGATCGACGGTAAAATAAAGGAGGAAATAGAGGAGAAAAGCGGGATTAATATCGACGTCGATTCGGAATCTGGTGACGTAAAACTTGATGTCAAGGATGAGGCGGAACCCGTCATGGTTCTTAAAGTAGCCGATATCGTGAACGCCATTGCCGTGGGATTTTCACCGGAACGGGCGTTCAGATTGTTCGGCGAAGAGATATATTTTACCTACTTCGACATCCGGAATTATGTGGGGAAGGACCCGAAACATGTACGACGGATAAGAGCCCGTATAATAGGTACCGAAGGCAAAACCCGGCGGATTATCGAGGACCTGTCCGGCGCGGACATCTCCATTCACCGCAATTACATTGGCGTTATTGGCGACCTGATAGAACTGGATGTAGCTAAAAATGCGGTGGATATGGTTCTCAACGGCAGCGAGCACTCATCGGTGTACCGGTACCTGGAAAACAAGCGCAGGGAATTCAAGAGGCAGAGGATGGGATTTTAATCAGATTTTACATCGATTTCATCAGGCGCTAGAGAATGGAGATTAGGCGCTAGGGTGAAAAAACCTACCTTACCATTCTTGCGCGGAAGAACCGTATAAGGGTTGAAAATGTATAATATTAAAGAAATAACAGATGAAGAGATGAAATCAAGAATTACTGATGAAATACTTCATAGTTTACAAAAATGGTTTGGTATCGAAAAGTCAATTGAAAAATACATTCAGGGAGTTCGAGATAGGATTTTTTTTGCTGTTTTTGATAATGATATAACTATAGGTTTTTTATGTTTAAAAGAGAATAATCAGTTTACAGCCGAAATTTATTTAATTGGGATCCTGGAAGAGTATCAAAGAAGGGGTATAGGGCATAAATTGCTTTTAAAAGCTGAAAATTATTTGCGAGAACATGATTATCGATTGTTAATGGTTAAAACATTAAGTGAGACTGACAAGGATGAGAATTATCAAGGAACAAGAGAATTTTACAGGAATCAGGGATTCTATCCTTTAGAGGAGAGGGTAGACATCTGGGGTGAAGATAACCCTTGTTTAATCATGGTAAAGGTGATATAAAATAAAATAGAAAGAAATTGTGTTAGATTTTGGCGAAAATTTTGGAGTAGAATTTTGAGCTTTCTTTGACGATTTATTAGATAAATCCCGGTAATGACCGTCGGGAGCACCTCACTTACCATCGATCAGTTTCTTCTGCTGTTTGCTCCAGACCGAATTCGGGGTTTTCTTCAGCCACTCGACATATAGGTCTATAAATTTCAACCTCTCTTCGAAATTGCGCTTTTTATCATCTTCCAGTTCCTTTAGATCGAGTTTCAATCAGACCACCCCAGGTAACCTTTTGCGGTTTGTAAATCTATCTTTAAAATATTAATATATTCTATCAATTTTTCTTTATTTAAATGTTCTTCAAAGAGTTTAAAAAGAAATCTTGCGTCTTCAATATCCTTCTCAGATGTCATGTAAAGTTTATATGCAATCTGCTGTTCCAGCGGTGATATAGGAATTTTATATTCATTTAATTCTACAATGATCGGATTTTCAAGAGCAGTTTTATGTAAATCAGTTTTTACAAATTTTAATTCAATGTTCGGAATGAACTCCCCTTTATATGCAAATCTAATTGCTGTCTTTTTCAGCAGATAGTTGTTATATGCATTATCGACATCATCGGTAATTATGCAGTCAAAATCTCTATGAATTTCTATCCATAGCTTATCGAAAACTTCCTTTGATATTTTTCCACATACCACATCAATATCTTCACTTGCACGGTTTCGGCCGAACAAGATCGGGATATACCCAGAAAGAAATATGTGTTTAACATTGAAATAAGAAAGTATTTTTGAGAATTGTATTGCCAGATTATCTAACTTGGTTGGTTCCTTTGAAAAAATGATTTTATTGTCTTTAAATTCAAGTTCCATTAAATCAAATCCGCATCGGTGTATCTTATATCCTCATATCAATATAGGTTAATAAAGTTTTAAGGGGAGTACAGTGAAAATACATATGTCATCAGAGATAAAACAGTGATTAAAGACAAGACTGAATTGACAATAACAATTAACAGATAGGTAAAGACTGTTGGCCCTGGGGACCGTTGTGATTTTAATCAACCCGAATCCCCAAACTGGAAATAAAACCGAAGGGGGAGGGGTCTTTGTAGTATTTGATTTTTGAGCTTCCTTGGTAGTATTTGTACTGAAAGTCCTACGCAACGCTGAATAAAGGGCCAATTTCATGGGCTTTCAGGACAGAAGGCTTACAATATATGCAATATGGAATTTATAAGCCTTCGCATATAATCTGAGATTCATCTGTAGTATTGGTAGTATTTGGATTTAATATGCAACTTAAAAGCTTTCTGTCCCTAGCGCCTCCTCTCTAGCGCCTAATCCCTATAAAAATCTCTTAACTACTCTACCTCGTTTTCTTCTTCTTCTTCTTCTTTTTCTTGCCGCCGCCTGCTGCTGCCGCCGGCCGGGGCGCTGCTGGTGCAGGTGCTGGTGCCGGTGCCGGTGTAGGTGCGCCTCCTGGTGCTGTTGTTTCCACGCCGCCTTCCACTGCCTCAAACTCCGCACCGCAGTTATCGCACCTCATAGAATCTGCGGAAACCGCCGCGCGGCATTCCGGACATTCGAACCATTCACCGCCGAAGCTTACACCGCATTCCGGACACTCGGGCACATTTGCTGAAACTATTGCACCGCAGTTACCGCACTTCGCTAGATCCTCTTCCAACCCCATTTCTCCAGCCGGTGGCGGCTGGGGTGCTGCCTGTCCTGCTCCCGGTCTGCTTGGTTGTTGCGGCGCGGGCATTTGAGCCTGTGCAGGCATATCGCCCTCGATGGGGCCCTTGGGCTCAAACACCTGTGGACCTTCATCGCCACTGGGAGCCTGTGCAGGTGCCGCTCCCGGTTGTGCTGGGGCTTCTCCTTTATTATTGGTTAAGATTGGTGACAAGCGCGCTTTCAAACTCGATAGGCGCTCTTCGATTGTGCTGAGTTTGGGTTTGGCGCTTCCTCCCGCTGCTACATCCTCTGCTGCCTGTTCTACCGGTGGTGCCGCCTCGGGGGCCGCTTCGGGGGCCGGTTCCGGCGCCGGGGCTTTCATTTCGGCCTTCTCGGTTACTGCCAGGTCCTTTAAAACCTCCTCGGCAAGATCCATCGTTATATCCTTCTTGGTCAGCGATGAATATGCGGCAATTTTGGTCAGGTATCCGCGCAGTTCCCGGATATTTGTTTTAACCTTACTGGCAATGAAATGTATTACCTCGTCAGGCGGGTCGATATTTTGTTTCTTGGCCTCCCGCCGTAAAATAATTACCTTGGTCTCCAGGCTCGGCGGCTGGATATCGGTAATTAGGCCGCCTTCGAAACGCGACCGCAGCCGCTCTTCGAGTTTCGGGATCTCCTTGGGCGGCCGATCGCTGGAGACTATAATCTGCTTATGAGCATTGTATAAGGTATTAAATGTATGGAAAAACTCTTCCTGCGTGCTTTCCTTGCCTGCCAGGAATTGGATATCGTCTATGATGAGCACATCAGCCTTTCTGTAGACATTCCTGAAATCGTCTATTTTATCATATCGAATGGCATTGATCAATTCATTGGTAAACCGTTCTGAAGATACGTAAATCACTGTTGAATTCTTATTGTTCTTAAGGATATGGTTCCCTATAGAGTTAAGCAAATGTGTTTTACCCAGCCCCACACCGCCGTAAATAAAAAGTGGATTGTAAGCATCTGCCGGCGATTCTGCTACTGCAAGAGCCGCCGCGAGGGTAAACCGGTTTGAGGTACCCACCACGAATGTATCGAATACAAAATCTTTATTCAATTTAAACTCAGAAATGATCTGTTCAGGTACTTCTTCTCCTTTGGCCTTGGCCTTGGCGGCAGTCGCCTTCGGGGCGGCCTTGGAGGGTGCAGGTGCCTTCGCCTCAACTGCGGCACCCTCGTCGGCTGCAGCTTCAGGCGGTGCTGCACCGAGCGCCGGTGCCGCGCCGCCGAGCTTCTTCTGCAGTTCCATGAGCTGTTCTAATTCTCGCTCGAATTTCTTAAAAGCAGCTTGCACAACCGAGAATTTCTCATCCGTAACCTTTAAAAGCTCATCCACCACAAGGCCCTGTTTTTTCCAGCCATTAAGCTTTTTCATCAATTCAGATCGCTGCTTTTCCTGATCATCTACTTTCTTGGCTAATTGCTGCATTATCGTTTCGATCTGGGTTAAATTGCCAGGGTCATTGGATAACTTTTTAACGGTTTCCTCCTCTTGATTGAATTCGCGGAGGTCAAGTCCGTCAAGCTTATGGCGGTATTCCAGCATTTTGTTTATAGCATCTGCGAGATCGGTACTGGCTTTCTGCGCATCTTCGATATTACCGTCTATGGCAGATTCGAGCATGGTTACGACAAAGCCGTCTGCTTTCCAGTCCTTCATTTGTTGCCGAAGGTCTTCTCGAATCTTATTTTCCTCTTCGATCTTGGTGGATAAAGTATGGTAATTGCTTTCAATTTCAAGTACCAGAGTAGGATCCGCAAGCTTCTTTTTCAAGTCTAATAACTCGTCTTTATAAGTTGCGGTTCTTAAGACCTTGATTTTATTCTTTAATTCTACCAGCTGTTCAATATTGGATGTATAATCGTTGAAAACCGGTTCGATCTCATCGAGTCTGCCGCCGAGTTTCTCTTCCAGACCGCCAACTTTATAACCTGTTTTCTTCCACTCCTCAACCTGAGTTTTGATCTCGGTTTTACGGGCTTTTTCTGCCTTGATCTTCTCATCAAATTCCGTTATGCGTGTACTAAGGTCCTCCGCAAACGATGGGTCCTTTAACTGAGATTTAAATTCTTCTACTTCGGATTCGTATCCTGAGGGGTCTATTCCAGCAAGCTTTTCTTTCAAATTTTTCAGGGTCTGGATCTGATCCATCATGGTTGTAAAAGTTTCCCATGCTACCTTTAAATCGCCGTCAAGAAGTGGTTCAATATTGTCGACGACATAACCTTCACCTTTCCAGCCTTCCACCCGTTTTTTAAGCTCGGTACGTTTTTTATTCGCCGCTTCCATCTTCTTCTTGAGATCTTTCATATCCTTATCAAGTTCCTCGAGCTTATCGGGGTCCAGAAGTTTGGCGCGGATTGCATCGGCCTCTGATTCGAATCCCACGAGGTTCATACCGTCAAGAACCGCTTCGTAGCCGCTCAGCGTCTCTAACTTCTTCTCATAATCCCCTACAGCTCTTTCTATAGCCACAAGTTTGGCTTCATTGAGAAACTTCTCCAGCTGACCGGTATTATAACCTAATTTATTCCATTCATCAACCTTTGCCCTGTATTGACCCTTTTTGGCCTCTACCTCCTGGAATTTTGCAACCAGCTGCTGCACACCATTTTGCAGATCAGCTATCTTATCCGGATCGGTGAATAAAGGCTCCAGGGCCTTGGCCTCGGCTTCGAATTCTATAACATTAATATTATCGAACTGTTCGCGGAGTTCCCTCAAAGTGTTCAGGTCGTTTTCAAATTCTATCATGGACTGTTCTACCTGCTCCAGCGGTTCTCTCATTATATTTTTGAACCGCCTTACATTGTAGCCCTGGCTCAGCCACTCCTCGACCTGCTTTTTGAACTCGGCTTTACGTTCATTCGCCTCATTTATCCTCATCTCAAGATCCGAGAACTGCTGTTCCAGATCATGTATTGCATCAGGATTTTTCAAATTGGCATTGATGTGCTCCACCATGGGCTCGAATCCTACAGTATTGAGCTTTTTCAACCTTTCTTCATATTCCTTTAATTTCTGGAGTTCATCCATGAATACTGTGAAAACATCCCAGGCTTTTGAAAAATCTGCATCAATTGCTTCTTCCAATTTTGCTACATTATAACCTTCGCCGCGCCACCCTTCGATCTTTTTTCGAAGTTCTGCCTCTTTCTTTGTTCGCGTGGCGATGGTTTTTTCAAGATTCATTACCTTTTTCTCGATCTCTTCTGCATTGTCGGGGTCGTTTAGCATTAATTCGATTGAATCAACTTCGGATTCGAAGCCCTTGGTATTCAATGATCCCAATTTCTTATCCAGCTCTGTCAATTTCGCTATTGATACTTCGAAGGCTTTGAATTCATTTTCTATCTTTGCTAAAGAATCATTCATTACGGCTTCGAGTTTTTTAACGATATACCCATCGGAGCGCCATCCATTTATTTTCTCTGTGAGTTCTGTTCGGCGCGCGGCTTCCTTCTCACGACGCGCGGCTTCCTCTTTTGCACGCCGTTCCTCTTCCTCCATTTCCTTTGCCTTTGCAGCCAGATCGAAATCGGCAGCGCTCACCTGAGCGTCTGTATTAAAATCAATGATGATGTCGACATCCACGCTTGAATGGACCTCCAACTTGGCTTCGGCGGTCAGGCCGTCCCGTATTATTTTTTTGACAGCCTCCTGGCTGATGCATTCATCACCTTTAAATTCATGATCTGCAAGTACAGGCTGGCCGTCTTTTATTACTACCTGGCCTTTGGAGTCGGTCCCTTCCTTTTGCAGAATAACTGCAAGATAGCCGGTAAAAGTAGAACTCCTCATTTCATTTAAGAGACTTTGGAAGGAATCGAGTCCTCCACCTACAGTTTTTGTAACTTTACCAGAAGGCAATTTCATAGCAGGTCCTCTATGCGGGTATTCGACATACATTTTTTAATATTAAATAATTTCTTTAATAAACTATAATCCTATAAGTTATTAATAGTAGTAAATCCGATAAATAATTTGTTATTACTATAAAAGAATTTTGCCGGGTATCTATTAGAATATCTGGCATAATGGGCCTAAATTGGGGTATTTTAGGGTAGAAAAGCCGCTGGCATTTAATTTCAAATAGACTATTTTACGGTTATGTATGGCTTGAGCGGTACCCAAACCGCCGGCATAAATAATAAATAAATTGAGATTTGTACCTTTTTCCGGATATTATATTGTATTTGTGGATTTCCGTAAATAAATATTAGAGGAATATTCTGGCAGTTACATTTTAATACACTCGAGGAAATGAGGAGTGCAGAAATAATAATTAATAAACCTTTCGTATAATATCAGCCGAAATCATTTTAAAGGATGGTTTAAGCCGTGGCAAAGCCAAAATTGAAACTGAAGCTTACAATAGAAGAGCGGATATTATTGCATATCCGCAATTATTTCAAATATGAGCATAACCTGCAGGCACCGTTTGCTCTTACCCAGGACGGTATTGCCAAGGCCGTTTCTGTAGTGCGCAGTGCAATTCCGCGGTCAATGAAAAAGCTTGAGGATAAAAATCTGGTCAAAGAGCAGATAAGCCATGTGGAAGGTGTTTCACGCCGAAGAAAAATCTACTTTCTAACAACAGAGGGTCTTATGCGTGCCCAGGAGATTACCGAGAAACTTGAGCAGGTAAAGATTAATGTGAAAAACCAGAGCGGCGAAATTAAAGAGCTTAAATTTTCCGAAATAAACAAGTTTCTCGGCACGAGCTTCTCGTACCTGGAGATCCTGGAAGGGGTGAATGAAGATGGGATGTTCGATTACCCGCACTTCGTGGCTGTTAAATCGGAAAAGGTAGATGAGACCGCTACAGGTAAGGAATATCTGGCCTTCACGGATAGGGCACCGAAAATATCGTATTTCATCGGCAGGGAGGATGAACTTAATGAACTCAAGAGCTGGATGGACGGCCCGGACCACAAGGTTATCGTGGTTCACGGTATCGCAGGTATGGGTAAAACTACCCTCGCGGTAAAAATCATGGATGAATACCGTGTACAAAAACATATTGTATGGTACAGCTTCCACCAGTGGGATACGCTTCGATATTTTGTGAGGAACCTCGCCTCGTTTATAGCTCAGCTGGGCCGCCGAGAACTGCAGCGCTATATCGATTCGGAAACCATCATGGATATGAACATTGTAGGTGAAATGATAGAAACAGCGCTGAGCGATCAGAATGTGCTTATAGTTATCGATGATTTGCACAAGGCCCGCGATGAGATCCTGCCCATATTTTCGCTGTTGATCGAGATTCTGGAAAGGCTTGACAAAACGAAATTATTGATTTTCAGCCGTCATATTGTACCGTTCTATGACAGGCGGCATGTTAAGGTCAAGAAGCTCGTGGGCGAATTGCATCTGCAGGGGCTTACTAAAAAGGCGGCGAAGGAACTGCTGAAGCATCGAGGCATGGAAGATGCAAATGTCGATTCTGTCTACAAACTTACCGCGGGCCACCCGCTGTCTATTGAACTTCTAGAGCAAAGTGGTGAGAGCCCCGGTGCAGCCGCGGTGGAGGACCTGAACAAGTATATCCAGGAGGAGATCTTTTCGAAGGTTTCAGAATTCGAAAAGAGGCTGCTGGCATACGCATCGGTATATCGGTACGGGGTACCCAAGGATATACTGCTGGAAGAAGCGGAGGGTGGGTTCGAAACCCTGAAGGACTTAACGGCAAGGACGTTACTTGAAACCCGGGATGGGATTTACAGCGTCCACGACCTCATCCGGGAATTCTTTTACGAAACCCAACCGCTCAGCATCCGAAAAATGTACCACCGCAAGGCCGCTCAATATTATTTAGAAAAGATCCATGAGCTGGTTGAGGTAGTACCGGTTTCAAACAAGGTGAACCTGCAGATGGATTTGCAGCAGAGCCCGGATTCATTTGTGCCTGAAGCCAGGATACAGATTCTGGCCGGAAAAGAAGACAGCGAGCTGGGGTTGACAATAATCGAGGGGCTCTACCACTTGATTTACAGCGAACGGTTTCCCGAGGCCGGTGTTCTGGCTGCACAGCACGGTGAGCGCTTACTTGCTATGGACCGGGGAGAAGAACTGAAGGAGCTGCTTGAAGAACTACCGGAGGGGGAGCTGGAAGGCCAGATTCGTGCTATCATTCAATTGATTATATCTGAAATCTATAACCAGCATCGCGATTTCGAGTCCGCCAGGGAACGGTATATTAAAGCCCTGGAAAGCTTCAGGCTGGTTCACGGCGAATCCACGGATCCGGGGCGAATGGCGCTCATACACAGGCGGCTGGGATTCATTTACGAACGCAGTAACGATTGGGAAGCGGCCAAAACGCATCATAAGAAATCCCTAGAACTCGCAGAAAAAGCCAATGACGCACTGGCGATATCCGATGCATACGGTGCTCTGGGCTGGCTTTACTGGAGCCTGGGCGAACATGAACGCGCCGATGAATATTACGATAAATGCATCGGTATGGCCGACAGCATTGCGGATATGCCTGGAAAAGCAAAAGTATACCTCGGCATATGTATGGCTCTGGCGAAGAAGGGTGAGCTTGAAGAGGCTTTGAAGTATTACGAAAACTGTCTTGACATACTTGAGCGCAACGAGGATATTTTCAAACTTGCACGGTCATACGAGGGCATGGGTGACCACTACCTGCGCAGTATATTCTCGCATTTCCTGCAGCGGGAGGAAGAAGAAGATAAATAGAAAATTCTAAGCACTAATATCTAAATTCTAAACAAATTCTAAATTCTAAACCCTTCTTTTGCCTCTTGCCTCCTGCCTCTTGCCTCTTAATTTTCCAACGACAATACAACGACATCAAATCCAAGCTTTATTTTCTCGGATCGATAATTACTTTGATCGAATCCTGTGCTTGTGCAACGAGCTGAAAGCCGCGCTGGGTTTCGGCCAGGGGTAAGGTGTGTGTGATCATATCATCCACTACTATCCTGCCGGCAGCCAGTAGATCGATTGATGCCTGTATATCTGCGGGACTGCCTGCATAGGATGTGTTGATCGTCAATCCCTCCTTCCAGATTTCAAAGAACTCTGTTGGGACCTCCACACCGGGTTCCGTGGGTGCAAATAACAGAACGGACCCTCCTCGCTCGCATGATTGGTACGATTGTTTTAAAGCACTGACTGCGCCAGTGCAAAGTATCACATAATCCGCCAACCGCCCGTCGTTGAGCTCGCGGAGCCTTTCGGGTTCAGCCTCTTTTGCGAAAAGAACCACATCGGCTCCGGCCTTCTTGGCTGCTTCCAGCCTGAAGTCGTTGATATCCGTGGCTATTATCCGCTCGACACCGTAAGCTTTTGCAAGCGCAATATGAAGCAGCCCGGATATGCCGCTGCCGATTACCAGAACGCTGTTACCCGGCCTGAGGTTCAACTGATTCTGGCCGCGGAGTACGCATGCCAGAGGTTCCACAAACACACCGGTCTCCATTGACATGCCCTCGGGCAACCGAAATACACCGAGCTCAACATTGATCTGAGGTACCCGTATATATTCTGCGAACCCCCCCGGGTCGTAATTGGTGGTGCGCAGTGTATCGCATACACTATGACGACCGTTCAGACAGTAGTGACAAGTATTGCAGGGTACATGGTGTGAAACGAACACCCTGTCACCCACCTTGAATTTATCAACATCTTTACCCGCCTCAGTTATTACTCCCGTGATTTCATGGCCGAGCACCCGCGGCGCACTTTGTTTCCTGTACCATTCCATTACATCGCTGCCGCAAATCCCGCTGGCATGCACTTCAACGAGCACTTCCGTACTGCCGATTTTCGGTTTCGGCATCTCTTCTAGACGGACATCGTTATTGTTGTAATACATTGCTACGCGCATGGTATCAGCTCGCTCCGATTTCATAATGATTATAAGCGCTCCCTGACGACCCTTTTCGAATCAGATACTTTAACCCTCGAAAAGCGTCGAGCGGAAATGAAGGCCACCTTCGGTAGGCCATGCGCTCATGCTCGGCTATGCCTCGCCCCCTCCTTCGCCTAATAGGCTCAGTCGGAGCTTTTATATTGATTTTAAGCACTCTCACAGCGCTCCGCTTAGAGTTCGATTTTTTTTCTATTGGAATTTTTCATCAATTACACAGTTAATCCTTACCGGCTTTCACACTGTTGTACAGATCAAGCGCTTCTTTTACCGTGGCATTCTCATGCACAATAGACCTGACAGCCTGGATCATGGCCACCGGGTGCTCCGATTGGAATATGTTGCGGCCCATATCCACACCCACTGCACCCTTCGATATTGCATTGTGCGCAAGTTCAAGTGCTTCGGGCTCCGGAAGTTTCTTACCTCCCGCAATAACGATGGGGACCGGGCAGTTATCCACTACCTGTTCGAAATCGTCACAATAATAGGTCTTGACGAAATGCGCACCGAGCTCAGCGGCGATGCGTGAGGCAAGCCCCAGGTATCTTGAATCGCGGACCATGTCCTTTCCAACAGCAGTAACTGCAAGAACCGGAATACCGTACTTTTCTGCCTCGTTGACCAGATTGGAAAGGCCCAGCAGGGTCTGGCGCTCGTATTCAGCACCCACGAAAATCGATAGGGCTATTCCGGAGACGTTCAACCTGATGGCTTCTTCCATGGATGTGGTTATTCCCTCGTTTGAAAGCTCGCTCAATATGCTCGTTCCACCGGATACACGCAGTACAATCGGGATATCCATATCCGGTTTCACAGAGGTGCGCAGTACCCCGCGTGTTAACATCAGCGTGTCTGCATAGGGTACGAGCGGCTCGATGGTTTTGTCCGGCTTCTCCAGCCCGGAGGTGGGCCCTAGAAAATAACCGTGGTCTACTGCTAACATGACCGTATGACCGGTCTTAGGGTTGATTATCCTAGAAAGTCGGTTTTTGATTCCCCAATCCATTTCAATCAACCTCCTTTACATTTGCAATTCATATTAATTTTAAGATTTAATTAGGGGAGATGAATATACCCTAATAACCCCTATCTTTTCTTATCTCTCTGGGTGATGCCGAAGGCATCACCAAAGTAGATAAAGAAAGAGGGGTCGTAGGGGATTCTTCCCCTACTTTCAAATCTTAAAAATTAATTATAATTGGAATAGGGTTTTTCATAATCGTGGCGCTGATATTTAAGTGTTGTCTGCCTTTACAGTTAATAGTAAAAAGATTTATAACTCGAAATAAGAATTTACCGGGTCGGGGAAGTTTTCATGACAGGATCTGACGACTCTGCTCAATTTACTGAGCCCATTGATGACATGGCCAAGCTTGAAGCCTTTATTGCTCAGGGGTACAAGCTGAAGGGCCCGCGCAAATCTCCTGAGGCGGATTTGAAGGCCATCGAACGATTTTTTAAAAAAGGCCATATCTTCTTCCCCGAAAGCTGTTTGCTTGAACAGGGCTGCCGGCTGGTGGAGCCCAGTGTTTTAACAAAAGGTCTGAAATTTGCATTCAAAACCGATGATGATGAGCTTTGCAGATATCATAAATCAAAATACGCACTGGTAAAGGGCGACCAAATCATACCTCTTTACTTGAAGTCGCCGGAGCATGATTGATTATTTTTTTCTCTTTTTTATCATCAGGAAGATTTTTACAGATACCAATGTAACAATTATTATCAGAATGAACATAGAAGGAAAAAAATATTTATCAGCAAAATCTGGTTTTACATTCAAGGTGAGTATAATATGTTTAGAATGATTTTCAATTTCTGATATCTGTATTGACTCATAATTTCCTATTCTGAGATCAATTTCGTAATTTCCACATGGTGTGTCCCTTGATGTTTTTACTATAATCTCAACTTCTTCTGATTCTTTTTCATCAATTTCAATATGATAAGTTTCCAGTTGGATCTCGAAACCTTTCTCATGTAACATTTTAAAATTTTCAATATAAAATCCAAATGGTTCAATTCCGTTTCCTGAATTTATAACTTTAACTTTAAAAACTGCTGCATCCCCCTTGTTTATACTCTGAGCTGTACACACAGAGCTTACATTCCAATGTCCTAAGTATTGTAGGATCCATACAACCCCTGTTATATTTCGAATATCATATTTTTTATTATCGGGGAAAGTCTCTACAGTACCAAAAACCGTAACATTTCCATGCACCCAATATGACATTCCCGCTGGAACATTCACAATCACAAAAAATTCCTTTTGTTCAATAGGTTCCAACTCGATTAGATCCGGAACGACCTTAATAGACCAATTTTGATTTATTTCTGGTTTGTGATCACAACCTTCATAATATTCAAGTGTAACTTCTGCATCTAAATTACATTCTATTTTTGTTATATTTTTATTATTGAAATATGTTCCATTTATTAAGCATGGGAAGTAAACACTATTGTTTTCGCCCGGCTCAGCATTTGCTCTTAGTTGATCATGACCTTCTTTAAAATTTATCAACGGAATTTTTTCATTTGTTCCTCCAGCATATAAGAGTGAGTCAAAGAATGAATAATTAAAAATTATCACGGTAATAATTATAAACCCTAAACGAAAGATAGTTTTCATTATTATTCTATCCTCAAATTTTCATTATTTTTTAGATAATCATTGATAAATTATAATTGTACGGTATATATTAAATTTTGGTATTTGTTTAAAGGAGAAATGGTGAATGATGAATATTGAAGGTAGCTGAGATATTGCTTTGAAAAGGATAAATAGTGAATGGTGAATAGTGAAGGTAACTGAGAAATCGCCATATAAATCAACCTTCACCCTTCAAGCGAGGGGGCGAAACTCCCGAGCGTATTTGGCCTTCACCATTCTATTAGCAATCTATATGCTTCACTCACCATTCAATCGAGCGAAGCGAGCGTATTTTGCCTTCATCCTTATCTCAGAGATTTATATGCTTCACTCACCATTCAAGCGAACGAGTGAAGCGAGTGAGCGTTCTCACCATTCACCACTTATAAAAGCAACCATTAATCAGAATTCAGATTTCAATTTTCACCTTGAACGTTTCCGTACCATGATTCTTTTGATTGTCCAACACGCTGCATTTAATGAAAACATAGCCGCCGTTGTAATATGACCAATCCTCGATGATCACCAGCGAGAAGTTGTGCATACCAACGATTCTTGGTACTCCAAATGTCCAGTTACTCAAATTCGGTTCTATGAGCTCTTTTTGCGATGCGAATCCGTATTGGATTTTCATTGTATCCATATCCACACCCGAGGGTTCCTCGCCCCTGTCCAGTACAAGCAGGTTTAATTCCAGGGGTTCGAAGGCCCTGTCGATGGCCTCCGGTTCATCCTCCCATATTATTACCGGTCCGGACTGGTCCTGGGTTTGGTCCGGATTATTGCCGTCGGATTCGTTATCCTCCGCAATTTCTTTCAAATTGGAGAACATGAACATGAAATAAACCACCAGTATCAAAATCACGATCACCAGTGAGGCTATTGCATAGTCCAACCGCTTTACCCGCTGACGCCGTGACAATTTACGGCGCTTGCCGCTCTTGCGTTTCTTGCGCCGGCGTTTGAATAATGAAAATGGAAACTTACGTGGATGGAGCAGTTCAATGCCTTTTTCGCTCAACCGATATCTTGTATCCCGCCCGATCTTTTTAGATTCAGTCAAACCCAGAGCAGTTATGTTTTTAAGCGCAGGAATGATCTTGTTTTGAGGTAATTTCGTTCGCTTGGTAAGAAGCTGGATAGTGCCCGGTCCGATATCCAGTCCTTTCAATACCCTCCTGTCAATATCTGTAAGTTCACCTTCGGCTGTACCTTTAGCCGCCGCAGCAGCGGGTGCACGTTCTCGCTTGATCCTTTTATCCAGAGGTTTGGGTGAAGGTGCCATAGCAGCCCTGGGTACCTTCTGCGGTGCCGCCCCACTAACACGCCGGATGGGTCTATGGGGCATAGGTTTGGGCTTTACGCTCGGTGGTTTCGCAACGCCAACTTTGTCTGCGGGTTCACGTTTTGGTATAGGTTTCGATATAGGTTTCGGTATCGGTTTTGGGGTTGGTATTGGTGTTGGGGTTGGAATCGGCGTCGGCGTTGGTGTGGCAGCTGCCGGCCGGCTTACCGAAGGAGATGTTTGAACCGCAGGTGTCGGTTCTGCCGGTTTGCCGGGTGTAACCACTTTGTATTTTCTCCTTCCCCGGAGCGGCTTTGGCTGTGCAGGTTCGGGGGGTTCCGGGGTTGCGGGAGGGGCTCCTCCGACCCGGCCCGGTGTGTTTACCCTGTATTTCCTGCCGGCTCTGCCCGGTCCCGAGGCGGGTGTGGGTTTTTGTTCTGGTGCTTGAGGGGTAGGTAACTTGGGCTTTCCCGTGGTCACCACCTTGTACTTCCTGCCGCCCCTGGCAGGCTTCGCCGGTGTCGGCTTTAAAGGTTCCGGGCCCGGCGAAGTGCCTCCTGCAGGCTTACACGGAGTAATTACCTTGTATTTCCTACCCCCCCGAACCGGGCGCTTTGGGGTAGGGCTGCCTGCAGCTTTCGGTACGGGCTTGGGACCTGTAACCTGGCGGCCAGTAGGTAAATTACCCTGATTTTGAGGACCGCTAGGTCCCGCCGGGGATTTTTCCCCTGCACTTTTACCCGGTTTTGTAACCCTGTATCTTCGCGAAGCCGCACTCATATAACCGCTCAATAGCCTTTAGGGTTTATTTACTTTACAGTAAAAATCTAAAAAAAGTCTAACAACCGTATATAATAGCATATTAAGATAAATTTGCCTGTTTTGAAAATATCTTTAAATACTTAAAACAGATTTCGGTTTTACTCACCGGAGGAGGTTATTTTAAATGTCTATTTTATTAGAATTGCAACCCGAATTATTATGGAAACATTTCGATGACGTGCGCAAAATCCCGAGGTGCTCCAAGCACGAGGAGAAAATCCGAGAACACGTGGTCAATTTCGCCAAAAGTCATAATTTAGAATATAAAGAGGATAAAATCGGTAATATAGTGATCAAAAAACCCGGCAGTGCAGGTAAGGAGAACGCACCTGTAACGATTTTGCAGGGCCATCTGGACATTGTTTGTGAAAAAGATACCAATACAGTCCATGATTTCGACAAGGACCCCATCGAAGTCGAACGAGACGGCGATTATATAACGGCGAAAGGCACGAGCCTGGGCGCTGATAACGGTATCGGTGTAGCCGCTGCACTTGCGGCGCTTGAAAGCACGGATCTGGTACACGGGCCGCTTGAATGCCTGTTCACCGTGGATGAGGAAACTGGCTTGACGGGAGCGTTCCAGCTTCAGCCGGATTTTCTCGAAGGGCGGTGCATGTTGAATATGGACAGTGAGGAGGAGGGTTCGATTTATGTGGGTTGCGCGGGAGGCAGCGAGACAACACTCACTTTACCGGTAACCTTCGTACCAGCGCCAAAGGATGCTCTGCCAATGAAAGTGTCGCTTTCCGGTCTGCGCGGCGGCCATTCGGGAGTTGACATCCACGAGCAGCGCGGTAATGCTATAAAGATCCTGATTAGAACCCTTCATGCAATGGCGGAGAATAATAAATATTACATCGGTGAAATCACCGGGGGTTCCAAACGCAATGCCATTCCGCGCGAAGCTTATGCCATGCTCATGATAGACCAGTCAGATAAAGGTTCGTTCATCGATGATATCAAGAACTATGAAAAGGCGTTGCAGGATGAATACCGCCCCATGGAAAAGGACTTCCATATTGTACTAGAGGAAGACATTGATAAAATAGCAAATGTCCTGGACGATTCCCATTCACGTACTGTTCTCCATTTAATTGACGGGCTGCCCGACGGGGTTCTCGCCATGAGCTACAGCATACCGGACCTGGTGGAAACCTCCACGAATTTAGCTACTGTTAAGACCACAGAAAAAGAAATAGTGATCGGAATGCTCAGCAGGGGCTCCATGGATTCTTCAATGAAGGCCACGGAGCAGCACCTGGCTTCAATCGGCGCTCTTGCAGGGACGAAAGTTGAGCACAGTAATTTTTATCCGGGCTGGAAAGCCAACCTTGATTCAAAGGTGCTAAAGTATGCCCAGGAAACTTACAAAGAGCTCTTCGGCAAGGATGCCGAGGTGAAGGCAATTCACGCTGGATTGGAGACCGGCATCATCGGCGTAAAATTCCCGGGGATGGATATGATTTCCATCGGGCCGCAAATCGAAAACCCGCATTCGCCTGAAGAGCGAGTACAGATCCCCTCGGTAGAAAATTTCTGGAAATTTGTAAACGCGTTACTTACAAGACTCGCGAGCTGAAAAAAGCTTTATAAATTTAGTCGGGGTAAGCGTTCTACGGGGTCGATGCTCATTGCGAGGCTCGGAGTCGACGCTCGTTACGAGGTTTGGGGTCGATGCCCGTTACGAGGCTCGATACCGCCTACCGAAACGAGCCTCGAAACCGAATAACGAAACGAGCCTCGAAACCGAATGACGAAACGAGCTTCGCAAACGCTGACGGTACGCTAGACGCAACCGCAAACGCCTCCACTCAACGCCAATTTATCAGGATAATTTAAAAATCCCTTAGATAAAATCGATTCGGCTATTGACAAGTATAAATATGATTTAAGTGATACCTATAAAATCCTGGGCCGGTGGTCTAGGGGTTATGATGTCGCCCTTACGAGGCGAAGTTCGTGAGTTCGATTCTCACCCGGCCCACTCTTGTTCTATTAAATACATAGAAATCGATAAAATCAGATTTCGGAGGGACGAAGGACGAAAGACGAGAGATGACAGGCTTACCAAAGTTAACACAATTGGTTAAAAGACGAAATGCGAAAGAGGAGAGGCGAAAATTAACTTTCATAATTCTTCTATCGCCTTTCGTTTAACACAGTTTGAAAAAAGAGAGAAGAATGGATTTTCTCTTCTCTTTTTTCTTATTTCGTTTATAAAAAGAAGTTTGTAGTCCCCTCGTACTTCATCCCTTCTTCCATCATCTTTTATCAAAAAGCACCCTAGCGCCTCTCCTCTATTCTCTAGCGCCTATTATTTATCCGTCTCATCGGTTTCTCTTCCGTTGATTCAACATGGCTTTCATCCTTCTCCTCGACCATCTCAGTGTCATTCATTCGAGGATCCTTATCCTCCCCGGGTTTCTTTTTGTGGATCAGCATATAGACAACGATAATAATGAATAAAACAATCAAAGCGCCTATTGCAGGATAATAGGTTGAGAGTGACCGAGATTTGGAATCGCTCAGATCAAGTTTGAATTTACTCTCGTTTCTTGCACCGTTGTCATCTATTACCGTTAGCGTCACGTAATAAACATCTTTTGAACGGTAGGTATGCACCGGAGAAATACCGGTGCCCGACTGGCCGTCACCAAAGTTCCAGTGATAGGTCAATGTCGACAGGTCACTTGCCGTATCCTTTGTGGCTGAGGCATCAAAATAGACCGTCATGCCGTCTATCTTTGTATAGCCCGGATAAGGTGTCGGGATTACATTTGTTACCTTGATAGTTATAAATGCCTGATCCGAAAAACCATCATAGGTCTTGACCTTTAACGTTATATTGTATTCGCCTTCCATGACATATTTATGCGCGGGTAGCGGGCCGTACCCGATTATACCGTCATCGAAATCCCATGTGAAGTTCAATTCGGCGGTCTGCCATTCTGGATTGACCGAATCGTTACCGTCAAATCCGATAAAGTCATCTTCAAAAATAGAAAGCTCGGAGCCTATTTCACAGCTGACCAGCTCACCGTTGATCTTCGTTTGTGAACCCGCCAGAATTGCAATGGGGTATTTCACAAGCCACATTGCCAGATTATTAAAAAAATGGGTATTATAGGAAATGCCGATGACATCATCTGATAGAAAACCTTTGGTTATTGTAAAAATTTTTCCCTGCTCGTAATAGGAGCACACGGAGAGTGTCGAAGTATCAAGATCGTTTTTTATCAGCACCGTAGCGGGCTTTTTAGATTCGATTGTTAAATATGGTGTAGTGTAATAAAGCTCCAGAACATTTTCGAAAATAACCTCATCTGGTGCAAAGTACCCTGTGTAGGTAGTAGTCTCGGAGTTCTTCAGCCACGTAATATCCAGGAAACTCGTCAGGTTATTCATGACTTTTTCATTCGTACCGCCGATAATAAAAAGCCTGCCGCCCTCCAACAAAAAGTTTTTCAGCGCATAAATTTCACTGCTGGTGAAGGTTTTTACCGGCTCGGCAATAACTAACAAATTTATGTCCTTGAGAATGTATTTATCAAGTTGTAGGTTAATATCGGTCAGATTGTAGCCCGGCGCTATTAACATTTTAAATAATTTATCGTAATCGCTGCCGTAATCTGTATGATAACGATCCCTTGCAACATTAATAATCAACCCCAGGATGCTGAACTGGAAGTCACCTGTTTCCGGCAGCCGCTGTGTATTTGGATTGGTTACATCATCTTGTGCTTTAAAATGATAATATATCTTGGTACCAATTAGCTGTGAAGGTATAAACGAGCGGTACCGGTCAACCCCGGAGGAATAGGGTGTCATGGTCAGTTCCACATAATCCTTATCACTATCAGTCCTGTAATACAGCATTACCCTGGAACTGTCAACTGCAATATTGTCTGTTACAGTCGCTATTATCTCAAAATCCTGCTTTGAATAAATCTTATCCCCGAAAGGAGTATGACTTATTGTGGGTGGTGTGATATCGTCCCCCACAAAAAAATTAAAGAAATCCTGGCGGTCCAGGTTGGGAGCATTATGAGGTAGATACACCTTATTACCGAGAGTATCGCTGGTGCTCAGATAATAGTACACATCCGTGTTCTTGGGCTGGGCAGGAATATAGGCAGCAAAGGTTGAATTTTCAGTAATTGTCATGTTAACTTGATATATTTTAGAATCATTTAGAGCGTAATTCAATTTCACATTTACCTGATTTAATAGGTGGCCGTAAACAAAAGATTCTATTAAATACGGATTCTCCATATCCTCGGTATCCTTCAGAGCTGTGTGGTCTATTCTCAGCGGATCATGAAACATATGGAGAAACTCAGCCCAGCGTTCAACTCCATAATCGATATTCGTGTCATATTTCGATTGGAAAGTACTGTAGGGATCGTACGCAAGAGAATTGGGGAAATATATTGATAATCCATTCCCGTTTGGATGATCGGCACCGTGCCCCTCTGCTATAACCGATTTTGAATAATTTGCTATAAGGTTCGCTGCGGCATTCCTGATAACTTCCGGAAGAGTTACGTTTGTCTGTACCAGTTTTATAAAATAGTAAAGGTCGGGGCAGTGATAATAATAATCAGTCAGCGTCTGGCGAATACCATAAAGAGTGTCATCGATGTCATAGAAATTATCTATCAGCAGATCCGAAAGATCATTCATCAACGGTACATAGGTCTGCTGGACCTCCTTCAAATCGATGGTGGCTTGCGTCATGTATGCATAGCTCGTTTTGTTCTCGTACTCTTTTACATAATCATTGGTGATCTTGATCGCAAACTCGGCAGGAGAAATATCAGGATTATCAACAAGTGTTTGCAGTGGAACTTCATAATTCCAGCCCTTGTCCGGCTCTTCATCCGCAGAGGCTATTAAATAATCAGTGGAGTCCATAAGCTCGTATGCCGTTTCGATGTTACCGAGCCAGCATTGATCGAACCCGACGATATCAATGTTTTTACCTCCGTTCTTCTCTTTGAGGTCCAGCATAATTTCGTCCAGTTCCCATAATCTCATCTCATCAGGGCTGCTGGTAAGGTCCTCGTTGAAACCCTTGAACAGGCCGCCGCCGGAGGAACCGCTGCTCCGAAATATCCCGCGGCCGTGGTCCCACATTACCACCAGATAATGCTCTGCAGGATAATTATCCATGCCCCACTCCAGGAAGTTTTGCAGCGTAATGGGATCGGCCATGTTCAATTCGCCCAGATCATCACCCAGCAGCTGGGAATTGATATTTATAGGATGGTCGTCCTTTGTCACATAATAGCGTCTTGTCCATGTCCAATCACCGTTGGATTTATTATAACCGTTTACCCGATCAAACTGGATTACTATGTTTACATCCGCAGTTGAGCCCACCCTCTCCATTTCATTTACATCCTCTATAGCAAATCGTTCCAGATTATTGTCACCGTCTACATAAACGAAAACCGACCATTTTTTAACCGCCCTTGAGCTGGGATTTGATACAGGTTCATCCTCCACCCCGGGCTCGGGATCCGCTGCGATTATAGCTAAATTAGAAAGCGGTAAAATCAATATTATCGTTATTATCGAAATGATCTTCAATTGGGTTTTGAAAATTGTATCACCTTGAGATAATATCCACTAAATTTATCTGGATTTATGAAGATGGAAGCTAATATATGCCCTTTATATATTATTAGTAATAATCACTACTAATCCACTATTATCTTATTTGTAATAATTAAATTTATTGTATAATATATTAATTTTATAAAACATTTAAGATAGAAACAATATAAAAGGATTAAGGAAAAAGCCAAGAGGCAAAAGGCAGAAGCCAGGAAGCAAAAGGTAAAAGACGATAGCAGGGTTTCGAATTCAGTATTTCCCGATCAAAATCAAAAAAAATCAGAGGGCTGAAGTCAGTATTTAAAAAAAAATAAATAAAATCTCGTTAAGCGAATCATCTGCGGGTTTCCGCTATCAGAGTCCTCGCTTAACGAGTTTTAATGCGGCCTGTTCATAGAAATGTTGCCAGATAGGCGCTTATATCGTCCAGTTTCATGGTCATTTCATATTGTACGCTGCCGTCAACGATCCAGTCGTTGTTAGCTTTTCCACCCATTGTACCGTCTGATTTTCCGCGCATGTTGTTCTGCATGTCGCTGATTGCACCCTTATAATTCTCTGCATCTACTTTGTGATGCAACGCATCGATCATGTTACTGTAGGTTTTCTTCGTGTTTGCCGGGTTTTTTGCGAATGCGCTGTCATCGAGACCCTGGATGTAATCGTTCATGATACTCAGAGCACCGTGGGCATCCACCACTTCTACTAGAAATGTATCGGAATGAACTCCACCGTCGTCATCTGTTACCGTGAGCGTTACGGTATAGAAACCCGGTACCATATACACATGCGAACCGGTCACGGTACCGGACCCGGATGCCTGGGTAAGGGTCCCGACATCACTTGTCGAATCGCCCCAGTCCCAGACGGCGCTGTGGGTATCCAGAGTGCCGACATCTGTGAAACTGCCTGTGAAATCAAGTGTATGGATTATGGGCAGTATGAACTGCGGGTTCGGTTGTGCCATTGCGTCAATAGATGTAACCGGGTCCACATTGTTCACTGTAACCGAGGTTGTATCTGCGTCACCCAGTGTATCATCATCGGTAATTGAAACCGAGATGGGGTAAACATCCGATAATGTGCCGGTGGGGTTGTCATCCAGGTACTGGTGCGTCTCGCTGTAAGTTGTTGAACCTGCAGGATAGTAGAACACCTCAGGCGCACCCTCGCCCCAGTCTATTATGATCGTAAATGTATCCTGCGTGCCCGGGTCGGTTATTGTACCGCTCACCGTGGCAAAATCGTTCTCGTCAATTGTGTCGCCTACCGCAGTTATGCTCGGGGCAACATTGTTCACAGTAACGCTTGTGAAAGCGTTTGCGTCTCCGGAATCGTCATCTTCCACCCAGATGGTGATATCGTAAACATCCGATGGTGTCCCGGTGGGGTTATCATCCAGGTACTGGTGCGTTTCGCTGAAGGTCGTTGAACCTGCTGGATAGTCAAATTCTTCATTGGGGCCATCGCTCCACTTGATATGTACCGTAAATGTATCCAGTGTGCCGGGGTCTGATATGGTACCGCTCACCGTTGCGATACCGTTCTCATAGATAACATCGCCAACCGCTGTGGCGGTGGGTGCAACATTATTAACGGTTACCGTTGTAATATCCATATCCCGCAGCCTGCCGTCGAATACCTCGAGATACACATCACCGGTGTAGTCGTCATACCAGGTATGAGATGCGGTAGTACTGCTGGACCAGGAGGTGTCCCAATCACCATCGCCGTCGAAGTCCCATCGATATTTCAAGGCATCTCCATCACCGTCGCTGGAACCACCTGCGTTGAAGGTGATAGATGAACCCTCATTACCGACGTAAGGTCCACCGGCATTAGCAACGGGCCGGACCTCTCCGGGGAACGGTTTCAATCCTATTGCCACAGCAATTTTCCAGCCGCTGCCGTAATTTGGCATGTACCAATAACCCTCACCACTATCGTACTCAACCTCGTAATATCTCAGGTAATCATCTGGATCAGCCTGGTTTTTATGACTGTCTGAATCGGAGACCCAGACGCCCAGATAATAATCATTCGGCTGTGTTATAGGATTTTTAGTGGAATCGTAGTTATAGCCCCAGCATGTAATTGCATGACCGCCGGGTCCCGAAACCGGATAGATCCCAAGTCCAACTGCATTACCGTTCGTTAAATAGCTTCTGATTTAAGGCAGTACACTTAAATTCCCGGGAGATATGAGAACATAATTAGTCCATGTATAAGATGAAGCCCAGAAGTTACCACCTGCAACGTCTTCTACGGACCAGTTAACGCCGGGTGAGGGAAGATTGCCGTTGAACCACCACTGCAGTCCATATTCGATTTTGCTGCCGTAGTCTGTTGTATGGTCGATGTAGTAATCAAAGAACTCATCGGTATCGTCCATGCCGCTTACGAAGCCCCAGCCGGTCCACTCAAGCATATTTGCATCTGTGGCCGCCCAGCACAGCAGGTCGTCCTCGTCACCTGGATTATCCGGGGCCGGATTACCCATACCGTCGCTGCCCGGTGCCTTTTCTGCATCCGCCCAGTAGCCACCATATGTATTATAGAGCATGTAGTTTGAGCCTGTTGCGGTATCTACCTCTTGCTCTATCCATTCTGTTAGATCTCCATCAAAATCAAGAATACCCGATGCTGCACCTAACGGTATTGCAGTTATTTCATTATCGGTTATATTACGCTCTTCTCCATTTACCGGTATTCCTATGAATATCATAGATACCAGTACGAATATGGTTATGTATGCCAATAGTTTTCCAATTCCATTCATAATGTTCCTCCAAATTTTAAATCTTTTATGATGTGGGGATGCAACGTTATCAATTATACCATGCTCAGGATCTGGGAATGCCTTTTGAACAAATAAGTTTATGACTTATAAAATTCATTTTAATTGACCGTTTTATCAAATTATATCAAACTCAATTCATCCGGTCAAATCATTAAAGCATTCAAGCCTCCTTGAGCTTTGCACCTCCACGCAGGAATGAAAGTTCCGTTATATAAATCTTTTTAATTTTATACCGTCGAGAGAATAAAATAATAAACTTGTGGACGATGTTTTATCGACTCTATTGCTATATTCACCTTTTCTCCTCGATTCTTACAGTACTGAAATCACAACATGTTTCAAGAGATACAAAAGCTTATAAGGCATCAATATGCTGCAATCTGCAGAGAGATTGAAATGTATAATCGTTTGATCTCAACTGCCGCCGTGATTATATTGACCTTGAGCAGTTTCATCATTTTCATATCGTTTGAGCCTGAGGTAGTGAACGCAGGTACGGCCCATGCACCAATTCTCATTGAAGGCGATGGAAATTTTACTTCAGGTAACGGCGTTACCGGCGGGAGCGGGACCGCAGGCGATCCGTATATCATCGAGGGGTGGGACATTACTGTATCCTCAAAAAGCGGTATCGAGATCAAGAACACTACGATGCATTTTGTCATCCGCGGTGTGGTTTTGAATTCGACTTCAGGAGATAATAAAGGAATTGTGGTAACCAATGTTTCCTTCGGTCGTATCGAAAGCTCGACAGTGAGAAATTTCTACACCGGATTGTATCTAGCAAAAGTGGAGAATCTTACTGTAAAGGGCAATACCATCTCCGATGGTGGGCCGGGGATCATCATTGATTTATTTTCAACCAATAACGATATTATTTCTAATAATTTAACGAAGAATTCAGCTGGTATATTTATTGAGGGGTCGAATAACAACATTGTGGGAAACAATATATCAAATAATTATGGGAGCGGTATAGAATTATTGTCGTCACCAGGAAACAATATATCAAACAATAATATCTTAAATAATTCGCACCGAGGTATCATTTTATACAGTTCACATTACAATAATATCAGTTTTAACAAGATCTTTTTTCATATCAATAACGGCGTTGAGCTTAAAGACCATTCAAATAATAATAGCATATATGACAATGAAATTGTGAACAATACAGGTGGTTTCTTCGCGTCATTTTCCAATGGTAATACAATTGAGAAGAATTATATCTACAATAATATGAATCCGGGTATCAGCATTCATAATTCAATGGACAATATAATTGTTAATAATAATTTAAAAAACAATGGCGGTGGAGGAGTGGGCATTTCTTTTGGTTCAGATAATAATGAGGTAATATCAAATGAATTCTATGACAACAGTATTTCTTCAATATCAATTTACATATCAGCCAATTCAAAAATAAATCAAAATACAATTTACAATAGTACATTCGGAATATCCATCGACAATGCACAAAATATAACTTTGACAGATAACAGCCTGTTCAATAGCGGTCTTTCATTTACTGAAACCCTGGAGGGTTTGAAATCACATTCAATTGACGCTTCAAATGATGTGAACACAAAACCAATTTATTATTGGAAAAACAAAGCTGGTGGGGCAGTTCCCTCAGGGGCAGGGCAGGTGGTACTGGTCAACTGCTCAAATGTTACCTGCGAAAACCAGAACCTGTCGAACGCCACTACCGGCGTATTGTTATTTTATTCGAAAGATAACATTATTCAAAATAATTATCTGAATTACAACCACCAAAATGGTATACATTTATTAAATTCTGATGAAAATAATCTATACCAAAATACTTTACAAATGAATGGAGAAACCGGCATCGTTCTTCAAAGCTCAACAGAGAATCGTTTGGAAAATAATCTGATGGAATCTAATCAGAAAAATGGAATTTATCTTTACAAGGATTCGAATACCAATGATCTGGAAAATAATACATGCAGTAACAATATCGAAAATGGGATTATGATTCAAGGCTCGTCACATAATTATTTATCTAATAATACCTGTGATCAAAATAATAAGAACGGCATTGGCATCCTCATGTCCGGCGGCACGCAAGTTTTTGATACAAATGCAGTGGGCAACACCGAAGCGGGCCTAATGATGGAATTTGGCACCGACTATTACATTGAAGGTGGCGTTTTTGTCAACGGGCTAACCCACGGCCTGAAATTGATGTATTCTGACCATAATAAAATAAATGAAAATATCATCGAATCAAATAATAACAGCGGTATTTCTCTGATATCTTCTGATGAAAATGAGATTTCTTCCAATTCAATATCAAACAACGATATTGGGATTGATTTCCAGAAATCAGAGCTTAATCTCATATACTATAATAATTTCATTGATAATACTGATCAGGTACTCTTTGATCAAAGCCAGAAAAATTTTATGAACAGCACTTACCCCGGTGGAAATTATTGGAGTGATTACCAGGGTGTTGACGAATATATTGACCAGTTTTCGGAAAAATCCGGCAGGGACGGCATCGGTGACAAACCTCATGTTCTGGATGCTAACCACGTAGATCATTATCCGCTAATGAAACCCTGGGGTGATCTGCCTTCGGCACCGAAAAACCTCCATGCAGTGGCCGGAGATTTGTTCATCAATCTCAGCTGGGAACTGCCGGAAAACGAGGGGAGTTTTCCAATTCTGGGATACAAGCTTCACCGGGGACCAACCCAAAAAATTCTTGAAGAACAACCCCTCAAGACTTTTAATATTTCCAGCTCTGTTGTATATTTCAATGACACCAGTGTAGACAACGGCCTGACATACTTTTACAATATAGAAACCTCGAACTGGTGTGGTGCAAGCCCTCGCTCGAACGTGGTCTCTGCACGGCCGGGGGCCGTACCAGGCGCACCAGTATTGTTGTGGACAAAGGAAGGAGACAACAATATCAGCCTGAGCTGGATGGCGCCTGACAGCGACGGTGGGGCAACAATAACAAATTATCTAATTTACAGGGGTCCAACACCCGGTGAAGAGACATTGATAGAAGAACTGGGAGATGTGTATTATTATACAGATACAAATGTAACACCGGGGGTTACATATTATTACATGATAAGTGCCAGGAACGCTTTTGGTATTGGAAATCTTTCGGAAAGATTGCCCGGCACAATAGTCATTTTACCAGGGCAGCCTATCAATGTGAAACTCAGGGCCGGCGATTCATATATTAATCTGACCTGGGAACCTCCGGTCTCAAACGGCGGTGCGGATATCGAATATTACCATATCTATCGAGTTTCCAATGATGTCGTATTATATGAGCTCTTTAAAATTGGAGGTGACATTCTATTTTACAACGATACCTCGGTTTCCAACGACATCACCTACTTTTACACGATATCGGCCGTGAACTCAAAGGGTGAAGGCGTAACCTCAATTGAAGCAAATGGGACTCCGAGACTGTATGTACTCATAAATCTGGCTCCAACTGCAAAGATCATTGAATATAGTGCATCAGATGCAACCTGGCGCGCACCTGTAATCGTGACATTCTACGGTTCCGGGACCGATAGTGACGGCAGGATCGTTTCATACTACTGGGATTTTGGTGACGGCCATAATAGTACTGCACAGAACCCGACGCATACATTCACAGAACCGGGTAAATATATTGTCAAGCTTTACGTTTATGATGATGACCTTGCTTTCGGGATAGCAGTTGTCAACATCACAGTAGAAGAAGGTGAACAAGGGGGCACATCTGGTGATAAGGATATGGATACGAGATTATATCTGGGTATTGCGGGTGCAGCAATCGCTCTGGTACTGGTAATCATTATTCTGATATTTCTGAAATGGCCAATGGTTTTACGGCGAAAAAAGAAGTTGAAAAAAGCTGATGAAATAGATTTAATGAAAGAAGAAGAGATTGAAGAATGATATTTAGAAAATTGAAATTTCTCATCGTCCTTAACCATTCACCATTTTACCTTCACCATTCTCTCAACGAAGTAAAAACAGAAAAGCTCCAATATCTTTCTTTCTTTTAAGGAAAATTATAAAAATAATAAAATGATTTTCGTCAGTTTATAATCAATTTTCATGATAAGGTAGGTCCAATGAAAAAATCCATAATAATCATCGGAGCAGGCGTTGCCGGGCTTTCTGCCGGGTGCTACGGCCAGATGAACGGCTACAATACTCGCATTTTCGAGATGCACAACAAACCTGGCGGCGTTTGCACTACCTGGAAGCGCAAGGGGTACAAGATCGACGGTTGTATTCACTGGTTGACAGGGACAAGACCCGGAACGGATTTCTATCAAATCTGGGAAGAACTCAGTGTAATGAAAGAGAGTAAAATGATAGAGCACGGAGAATATGCGCGGATCGAGGGTAGGGACGGCAAGGTTTTCATCGTATACACAGACATCGATAGGCTCGAGAAACACATGAAGGAGCTTGCCCCGGAGGATAAGAAACTTATAGAGGATTTTACCAACGGGATTCGCAAGATGATTTATTTCCCCATACCCTGGGAAAAGGCATCTGATCTGTTAGGTCCAGCAGACAAAATCAGGATAGTAAGGAGTATGATCCCTTACGGAGGTTTTTTCCGTAAATGGGGTAGACTTACCCTCGGAGATGTTGCGCAACGCTTTAAGAATCCATTTATGCGCGAGGCTTTCCCGTATATATTCAACCTGGAAAACCCGCCGGAGTTCCCTATCGTAGCTGTGATGAAGACCTTTGCATGGATGAACCAGAGAACTGCGGGATATCCCATTGGCGGTTCTCTGGAGCTGGCCCTTACCATCGAGCGCCGGTACCTCGAGTTGGGTGGTAAGATCAACTATAAGTCGCGGGTGGAAAGGATCCTGGTCGAAAACGACAGAGCCGTTGGTGTACAGCTTACGGACGGTAGCGAGCACCGTGCAGATATCGTTATCTCTGCCGCAGACGGTCATACAACCATATTCAAAATGCTCGACGGTAAATATATCAATAAAAAGATACAGGGTTACTATGATAATCTTCCCCTTTTTGCACCGCTGATATATGTTGGTCTAGGTGTAAATGATTCGTTCAAAGATGTTCCGTCAACCGTGACAGGGATAGACTTTCCGTTTGATAAACCTGTTAAGATCGGTGAGAAGAACCGCAGCCGCATGAGCGTCCAGTTCTATACCTTTGACCCGACCCTGGCTCCAAAAGGTAAAACATTTGTGAGAGTCCACATACCATCGGACTATGACTACTGGGAGAAACTGAAGCGCGACCCAAAGCGTTACAAGAAAGAGAAGCAGGAGATAGCAGAAAAGGTGATCGCTCAGCTTGACAGGCGCTTCCCCAGGTTTGCCGAGAAGGTAGAGATGCGTGACGTGGCAACACCCATGACCTGGGTACACTACACGGGAAACTGGCGCGGCAGTTTTGAGGGATGGATAGAAACAACAGAGACGTTGACCATGCGCATGAGCCAGATGCTGCCGGGGCTTGATAACTTCTACATGGCAGGGCAGTGGGTACAGCCGGGTGGCAGCCTACCTGCTGTGGCAATGTCGGGTCGCAATGCTGTCCAGATCATTTGTAAGAAGGATAAGAAGAATTTTTTAACAGCAAAGCCTTAATTTTAAAATTAAATAAATACGAAGAAATTTTATCTTTTTTTGTTATTTAGAATTATTATGCTGTATATCCTTCCAGTATTTCAGTAAGCAGCCGCCTCTCGGCCTTTCGTATGTGCTCAAGCATTGTGGCTTTACTGATTTTTACCTTCTCTGATAACCGCTCACTTGTTATTTTTCTTGGGAATTCAAAAAATCCGTACTTATGAGCGGTCAACAGAATCTCTCTTTGTTTGTCTGTCAAAATGGATAGTATATCAGTTGTCTGATATACTGCTTTTTTAAAAATCATATTCTCGATCTTCCCTACCTTTGTTTTTATTATTTCTATTAATTTTAATAAACTTTCTTGATCCCCTATACAACTTACCGTTGTTTTATCGATGGTTATTATAATGGGTTTTGTAAAAATTATATTCAAATCGATTGAGTTGAATAAATCCTTGAAATCTGCTGTTTCTTGATACTTAACCAAGCATGTATGCTTATTACCTTCAGATTTTAAAACACTCAATATTTCATTATTACCTATAAAAATCAAATCGTGAATAGATATATCTTCTTTTAAAGTACATTCGATGAGATCAACGCATGTCCCTTTCTCCAAATCCACCTTCAGCGTTTCAAGAATTTCATAAGTCTGATCATCTTTAAACAATGATTTTTGTTCTTTCTTTACGGCATCATTCGGTTTAAATTGAAGAGTTAATTTTCTCATGGTATCAACATCCAGAAGATATAATGGGTATTTAAACTACCTTATATGGTCGGCTCAATTTCCTAGTATTTCGAAGACCATATCCTGTAATAGAAATCAAAGCTTAATTTGGTGATAAATATGGTTGATAAAAATGTAGGAAAAAAAACGACAAAAAATGTCGAGAATGGAATTGCGAAAGACAATAAATCTAATAAGACCTGGTCAATAATGCTGGTTTTATCACTTGTGTTTATTGGCGTGACTTTATTCATAATGAGTAACGGCAGTAATATCCTGCCAACTGCATTTGAAATTGCCGGTTCAGAACAGGCAACAGAAGATATAGAAGAAAAGGCTCTAAATTTTATTAATATGTCCATGCTAAAACCCCTGTGGGAAGGAATCTGGATGGGTATATTTGGTATACTTATTGCTCTAGGGTTGAAAAAGAAGGAAAAATTTGCCTGGTACATGGGTATGCTCTGGGGATTTATGATGATATCCAATGCTGCAGTTCAGGGAGGATACGAGGTGCTTATCCTGGGATGGTCCAATGTCTGCCCACAAACATTTTTGTTCTTAATCCTGGGATTGATAGCACTGCCGACTCTTCTAATAAATAGGAAGGAATTTTAATCAAATTATTCCTCCCATCTTTGATAAAAATGAATGGTAAAAATTTAAAACTATTGGATGGGTCTTTTCCCATCCATTCTTTTATTTTTTTAGAAATACGGGATTGATAGAAAATGACCAATAAGAATAACTTAGAAATCCAAGAAAGACTAAGAGAGATTGAAGATAGAAAGATTGAGATTCTCCTTGAAATCGCAAATATTAATGATAATTATAATGAAATGATATTACAACTGAACTCTGAATATGCACAGTTGCATAAAGAATATTATCAATTACAATTAGAATTTATCAGGAAAAAACAAAAAGGATGATTTATTGCGATCATCTCCATCAATAACCATCCAATATATTCTCTATTAACCGCTCTTCGGCTTTTCTCAGATGCTCCACCGTGGTACCTTTACTGATCCCGATTTTTTTCGCCAAATCTTCTGATTTAATCTTTCTCGGATATTTGTAATATCCATGCTTACGGGCTGCTATTAAAACCTCTTTTTGTTTGTCCGTCAGAACCGTAAGAATATCATGTTTTTGGTATGCTGCTCTTTTAAATGACATATTTATGATCTCACTGGCTCTTGGTTTTATTAAATCTATAAATCGCACCAGGCTTTTCTGGTCGCCTATTACGCTGTAGGTATGTTTCTCCGTTGAAATTATGAACGGTGTAGAATAGATAAGATCCAGGTCAAATTTTTTATATTCATCCATTGTTTCTTCCGGTTCATGGGATTTCACCAGGCAGGTATGCTTATTATCTTCGGATTTAAGAATACTGAGGATCTCCATATTACCGATAAATTTTAAATCATGAATAGATACGCCCTCTTTTAGATTGAATTCGATAAGATCTACACATATACCATCTTCCCAATCGATCTTCAGCGACTCCAGTATTTCGTATGAATTTATGATCTCAAATATCGGTTTCATCTCTTCTTGCATCGCCTCATTTGGTATGAATTCCAGCGTTAGCTTTCTCATGGTAATCAATTATCCTAATTATATATGAAGTATTTAAACTACCTTGCATGACCGGCTCAATTTTTTCGTATTTTTAGTGCCATACCTTGTAATAGAAATAAAATCGCAAAATGGTGATTATGATGTTTGGTAAAAATTCAATAAAAAATACGAAAAATGGTACGGCAAAAAATGTGAACGCAAACAATGGTGCTGGCTTGTTTGGCAGCTTAACACAGAGCAGATCGGCCAGAGTTGCGGGCTTATTATACCTGCTTCTTATCATATTCGGTGTAACTGCTGAATTACTTCGCCAGAGTATTATCGTGCCCGGCGATGCTTCGGCAACAGCAGCTAATCTAATGAACAATGAAGGCATATGGAAACTTTCCATAATGGTCGATATTATCGCGTTTACAAGCTTTGCATTGTTACCATTTGCCTTCTACAGGGTGTTTAATAAGGTAAACAAGAATCTTGCGATGCTCGTGATCATATTCATTCTGGTCAGCATACCCATTAGTGTCATAGCCTGGACCTACCAGTACGGCGCAATAGAGCTTGTAAGCACACCTGCTTTGGTCATGGATAATATTGAAACATATACAGCTTACGTACACGCTGCAACAATATTTCACGGACTCTGGCTCTTCCCGTTGGGCATATTAACTTACAAGTCGGGCTATTTCCCTAAATTTTGGGGTATCCTGCAGATGCTTGCATGCGTCGGCTTTGTAATAGAAGGCTCCCAATACTTTCTCTTACCAGGCAACGAAGCAATAGCCTACCCGGGTATGATGATTGCAGTTATTGCAGAATTCGGCTTTACCGGCTGGCTCCTTGTGAAGGGTGCTAAAATCCCTGAAGTGGAATCGAATGAAAAAGTATCAAAAGAGGTTAGAATGAACACATCTGTAGCATAAATCATGTTATGAGATAATATTAAAAACGATGAAAAAACAAAAAGGAGGAAATCCAAATGAAATCTCTGATAATATGCAAATCCATACATGTGGGAAATACAGAAAAAATAGCAAAAAGAATGGCAAAAGTATTGGATGCAGATGTAATAGAGCCAAAAGAAACCGAAATAAACAGTCTCAAAGAATTTGATCTGATAGGTTTTGGTTCCGGGATTTATTCCTATAAACATCATGGATCTCTACTTAATCTAGCCGATAAATTACCGGATCTCCACGGCAAAAAGGTCTTTGTGTTTTCCACCTCTGGTGTGATCATGAATAAATTTCATGATGATTTAAAGCAGAAACTGGAGAGAAAAAATGCTGTGATCGTCGATGAGTTCTTCTGTAAAGGATTTAATAAAAACAGTTTCTTGAAATATATCGGTGGTATGAACAAAGGCAGGCCTAATGAAAAGGATTTCAAATCCGCAGAGGCTTTCGTAATGAAAATAAAAGAGGAGGTGGAAAAGGATATAAAAAGTGGAATGCAGTCATAGCTTTGGAACATAAAAATAAAACCTAATAAAGCGATGCACCTGCAGCTATAAAGCACAGCGGAATGGTGGCAGGTGAGCCAAATCGTCAATAATAAACTCATGAAAGCAGTAGTATGGACAAAATATGGACCTCCGGAGGTTCTTGTGCTCAAATATGTGCCAAAACCTACTCCAAAGAACAATGAAGTACTGATAAAAGTCCATGCTACAACAGCAACGGCAGGGGACTGTGAAGTTCGAAGGTTCGAAATACCAAGAAAGTACTGGCTCTTCGCCCGAATCATGTGGGGTCTCAGAAAACCAAAGAGAGTCAATATCCTGGGTATGGAGTTAGCTGGTGTTGTTGAATCTGTTGGCAGAGATATAACACGATTCAAGAAAGGTGACCAGGTTTTCGGGAGCACTGACATAAATTTAGGCGCTTATGTTGAATATAAATGCCTACCCGAGGACGCATGTTTGACAAAAAAACCAACAAATATGACTTATGAGGAAGCCGCCGCCGTACCGCGGGGCGGACTCGAATCACTGCATCTCCTGAGACAGGGTAATGTTTCAAGTGGGCAGGATATATTGATAATCGGGGCTGGCGGAAGTATCGGTACCTACGGGGTACAGCTCGCCAAACATTTCGGTGCAGAAGTTACTGCTGTTGACAGTACGAAGAAACTGGATATGCTCAGGTCTATCGGGGCTGACAAGGTCATTGATTACACCAAAGAGGATTTTACAAAAAGAGAAGAGAGATATGATGTAATCTTTGATGTTGTGAGCCGGGGACCTTTCACCGGCCATATAACAGTGCTGAAGGAAAAAGGAATTCTTCTTACAGCTAACGCTATGAAGTCACGGATAATACGTGAGCCGGGGAAATCAAAGGCTGACAGCAGGAGGATAATTGGGTGGAGCCCCAGTTATAATACTGAGGGTTTAAATTACCTCAAAGAGCTCATCGAGGTGGGTAAGATAAAAGCGGTTATTGATAGGCGCTTTCCGTTGGAAAAGATTGTAGAGGCGCACAGGTATGTGGAAACCGGCCGGAAAAAGGGTAACGTTATTATTACGGTGGTAAAAGATTGAAAGCAGTAGTATTTACAAAATACGGCCCACCAGATGTTCTTTCCTACGAAGAGGTGGAAAAACCCGTTCCGGGCGACAATGACGTGCTGGTAAAGGTTCATGCCGCGTGCATAAATGACTGGGACTGGGGGAATCTGAGAGGTAAACCCTTCATCAACCGAATGATTTTCGGGCTTTTCAGGCCGAAACGAAGCAATATACTGGGATGCGACATGGCGGGACGTGTTGAAAAGGTAGGTGCAAATGTAAAGAAGTTCAAGGAAGGGGATGAGGTATTCGGCGACCTGTCGAACAGCGGTTTTGCTACTTTTGCAGAATATGTATCCGCTCCTGAAAATGCGCTGGTTCCAAAATCTCCAAGCATGACGTTCAAGCAGGCAGCGGCGCTCCCCCAGGCAGGGGCTCTGGCGGTGCAGGGCCTCCGTGATAAGGGGCAGGTTAAGAAAGGACAAAGGGTGCTGATAAACGGCGCCGGGGGCGGTGTGGGTACACTAGGGGTGCAGATAGCCAAACTGGCGGGGGCGGAAGTTACATGTGTAGACGCTAAAGAGAAACTGGACTTGCTCACATCCCTTGGAGCGGACCATGTCATTGATTATAAAAAAGTAGATTATACGAAGACCGGTAAACAGTATGACCTGATCCTGGATAATGTTGTAACTCGCTCAATGTTCAGTTATAAGCGAACGCTTCGTCCCGGTGGAAGATTATTAATGATCGGGGGCGACATACCCAGGATAATAAGAATAGCGCTTACGGCACCTCTGATATCGGGAAGAAAGAAATTGGGAATACTGGGTTTGAGGCCAAACGTGGGTTTGGATTATTTGAATGAGCTTTTCGAAGCCGGAAAACTGAAGATCATGATAGATAGAACGTATAAATTAAAAGAAGTGCCCGAAGCTTTCCGGTTTTTTGGTACTGCAAAGCATAAAGGGAAAATAGTTATAACTGTGGTACCTGATAAAAAATCTTGATATCTATTATATTATAAAATAAAAAGCCGGAATCGGCACATCTGGCTTTTTCATTTTTTTCCTTTCTATATTAGAATTATACCAGAGGCAGTAATAATCTTCTATTTATGATCCGCCAATCCAAAACGTTCTCATATTTAAATACAGTCGGAAGATTTTGTCTAAACTTTTGGTAGTAACTGTTTTTCTTGGCTTTATAAATAAATCAGGCCCATTCATGGAATTATGACAAAAATACAAGAAATCCATGAAAATTTTTGCATGGAACCGGGCCCTCAATTTGACTTAAAAAGTGTTTTTAGGACGGTAAATGTCAGGAACCCTTCAAAATGGGCATTTATTCGTGGAGTATTTAAACTATCGTACATGAACGGCTCAAGTTTCACGTATTTTGTTGACCATTATGTGATATGGAAATCAAATTAAATTGGTGATCAAATGTTATCGATAGGAAAAACAAAGAATTCGGCGCACTTTGGTGCGGATTACAGGACGAAGACCGGGTCCCATACCTGGTCCGGGGCAAAAGAACCAAACGGATCCATAGTTCGGTCAGACGCGTTACAAAAGACATATGATACTGGTAAAACGAAGGTCGAGGCCCTGAAAGGGGTCACTCTTACCATTAAGAAGGGTGAGATGGTCGCTATAATGGGTCCTTCAGGGTGTGGTAAGACGACCTTACTCAACACCCTATCCGGGCTCGATTCAATTACTGACGGCGATGTTGAGGTTGACGGAGTCAGTTTGAATGAGCTTTCGGATAATGAGAAAACCGAAATAAGGGCTAAAAAAATGGGGTTTATATTTCAGTTCTACAACCTGCTTCCGGTACTGGATGCTGTAGAGAATGTGGAACTGCCCTTGCTGCTTTCAGGTGTGAAGCCCAAAGAGGCCCGTAAGAGAGCTGTTGAGATGCTTGCGCTTGTGGGCCTCAAGGGTTGGGAGCATCACAGGCCCGCAGAGCTTTCCGGCGGGCAGAGGCAGAGGGTAACCATCGCCAGAGCACTGGTGAATAATCCCGCTATCGTCTGGGGCGACGAACCCACAGGCGATCTGGATTCCAACACCAGCCAGGAAATAATGGATCTGCTGTGCAAGCTTAACATAGAGAACAACCAGACATTTGTGATTGTTACCCACGATCTCAATGTTGCCAAAAGGGCACACAGGATCATAACCATGAGGAACGGACGGATACACGAGGAGCTTCCTCCGGGCGTACTGCCGAGCATGGAGTTTCTGGAAGGGTCCATGGAAAATGCGTAGGTGTTAAAAATGGAAGCGGCAATTGTACTGGCATTGATTTTTATTGGTGTTCTCTCTGTTATCCTGTTCTCAGGATTTCGGAACGGGATCATCTTCAAGATGGGGATGAGGAACATCTGGAGAAGGAGGGTGAACACAGTCATCATCCTCTCCGGCCTGATGGTGGGTACAATTATCATCTCATCCTCATTTGTGATCCGTGACACAATGAACGAATTTGTTACGGACAGCGTTTATGACAGTTACCATCTGGATGATGTTATCCTTGTAGGAACCTCCCCAACCGGAGAGGAAGTATATTTCAACCAGACAATAGTGAGCACTGTTGAGGCAGCCGCCGGAGAGAACGCCGATGGTGTCCGAGGATATATCAGGGAAGAAGTATCCCTGGCCCACCCGGAGGCGTCCTTGTTCGAGCCGGTTGTGACTATTAACGGTATCGGCGACGAGACCCCATCCGCTTTTGGATCTTTCTGGTCTGAAGGATATGAGGTTGAGATTGCAAATGATGAGCTGTGGGTTGGAGAGGACCTTGCAGAGGATCTAGAAATTACTGCAGGAAGCACGGTCATACTCTACGCATTGGAAAATCAATACGTTATATCAGTTACTGGAATACTGGATGCCGAGGGAAGGGCAGCCGAAGGTAATGAGATCTTTGTGTCACTTGAGGACGCCCAGACAATGCTCGGCAAGCCCGGAAGCATCAACAGGATATCGATCTCAGCTAATGGCGGAGTCCGTGATGCCGAGGGTGAAGAACAGGTTATTGATGCAATTGAAGAAGCTGGAGTGCAGGATGGAAGCATCACCATGGAGGTACTTTCCAGTAAGAACGACGATATTGAAGCTGAAAAGAAAGATGCAAAGGGATTCACTGACATATTCTTATTCTTGGGAACTTTCAGCATCATAACCGGAGTTATACTCATAATCAATATATTCGTAATGCTCGGTCAGGAAAGGAAGTCAGAGATGGGAATGGCAAGAGCCCTTGGTATGCGCCAGAAGGTCCTGAATAAGCTCTACCTGTATGAAGGAACAGGATACGCAGTCATCGCATCCTTCCTGGGAGCGATAATAGGTATCGGGGTCGGCTACGGGTTAATGTATTTCATAAGCGAGTTCATGACCTCTCCAGAAGCGGGTGTGGAGTGGAGTTTGCTTGAACACTTCTCCTATACCGCAGAGGGTCTTATAACCGCATTTGTCATGGGATTTCTTATCACGCTTATAACAATAGTTATTACCGCAAACAGGATAAGCAAGATCAACATCATCAGGGCTGTCCGCAACATCCCTGAACCGCCCATAGACAAGGGAAGCAAGGGAATGTTCAAGCTTGGAATCGTTCTGATTTTCTTTGGAGTTTTTCTTGCTGCGCTGGCTTT
>CP070629.1:3331725-3350635 GCA_020356005.1 Thermoplasmata archaeon | reverse complement strand
CAGCCTTGGGCATCCGCCCGTCCAGCGAATCCAGCCATTTTATAAAAGCGGTCTTTTCCTTACCGCTGAACTTGGCGGCCTGGAAGCCAAGGTTGGATTCAGAATAGCGGTTGGCTATAAGATATTTTCCGGATGACAGTATTTCCTCGATTTTGGGACGGAACTGGTATCTGTCAAGTGCAAACAATATCGCAGGGATTTCTGGTTGTACCTCATTTAGTACCCCGAACTCGCCCCTTAGATATTGTGCTACCAGCGAGCCGAAGGGCGAATCGTACTGCGGGAACTCGATATATTCCGCCGAAACTCCGAGCTTGTGCAGATGCTCCATGAGCAGCTCGGCCTGTGTGCGCTTGCCCGAGCCGTCCGGCCCCTCGAATACTATCAATTTTCCTGTGGCGGCACCTCCGGCCGTGCCCTTTGCGGTTTTAGTTGGTCGGGTGGTCCCGGCTCTGCCTTTTGCTGACATATAACAACCGTAAGTGTAATCATCAATGAAAGATATTTCGGTTGTCTGGGAATGATGACATATGAAGCTTTTTAAAGTGGGTAAAGTAAAAGAGGTCTATGAGTCAGAAACCGAACCGGACATTCTAGAATTCCAATTCACCGATAAGATCTCGGTTTTCGATAAGGTAATTCCGAGCACCATCCCGCACAAGGGCGAGTCGCTTTGTCGAACCAGTACCTACTGGTTCGAGGAGGCTAAAAAACTCGGGTACAATACGCATTTTATTGAACGGCCTGCTCCCGACCGCATGAAGGTCAGGCGCGTTTCGATTATCAGTGATTATGATAAAATAACCACGAGCACAACAAATTACCTCATACCTTTGGAATTCATTTGCCGGTACTATCTTGCAGGGTCGCTGTACAACCGGGTCAAAAAGGGTAAGGTGAAACTCGAGTCACTGGGCTTTAAAAGAGGCAGCGAGCTTACCTACGGCATGCCTCTGCCGGAACCTCATTTCGAGATGACCACGAAACTGGAGGAGACCGACAGGCTGCTTTCGGATGAGGAGGCTATAAAGATCGCGGGATTGACACAGGATGACTACCGTGATATCCGCGAGATGGTCTTTAATATCGATGCAAAGCTTAACGAGCAGGTCCTCAAGCGCAACCTGATTCATGTTGACGGCAAAAAGGAATTTGCATTCAATGAATCACGGGAATTAATGCTTATAGATACATTCGGGACCGCAGATGAGGACCGGTTCTGGGATGCAGAGCGCTACGAAGAGGGAGAACATATCGAGCTCAGCAAGGAATATGTGCGGCAGTACTATCACAAAACCGGTTACTATGATGAGCTTGAAAGCGCACGTGCAGAAGGTTCTGCTGAGCCGGATATACCGCCGCTGCCGGAAACTGAAATTGGCAAGGTGAGCAGCCTCTACATCGATTTATTCGAAAGAATCACAGGTGAGAAATTTAAATAAGCTTTTAAATCGATTACAGAGGGGCGTACTACGGTTTGCGGTTGCGAGGGGCGTAACGTCAAACGGCCGCGTCTAACGTTTCGTCCTGAGTAGAGTATCCTTGGTCCTGGGTCCTTGACAATAGAACCTCGAACCCAGAACCTAGAACCTGATTATATAGATAACTCAGCTACCTTCACCATTCACTACTCTCTTATTTATATACATAATTTCGTTAAGTTATATAATATTCGTATATATAATACCGAAACTTTTATAAATCAATTGCAATTTTGTACAACTGTTTATTTATAATAAATTATTCATAGTAAAACCTAGGTAGGCTGAGGTATAAACTATGAATACCTTCTTAACGAATAGTTCTAGAAATAAACACATCAACAATTATAGTGCAACTAGGTATTCCTTTATTAAGTTCTTACCACTTTTAATATTTACCATCTTTTTTATTTCAGCCATTATACCTATTGCTGCCGGAACTGATGGTACAACAACCTCAGCTCGTCAGAGCAACATAAGCTTCTCCATGGAATTCATAACCGACGAGCCAATAGAGGACGGTGTTCTGGTACTTTACCCGGGAGATTACTATTACTTCTACCTGAGATTGACAAATACTGGGGACATCAACGACAATTATTCATTAACAATTACCGGTGTAAAAGCAGGCTGGGTGGTGAATTTCCCGAATAAAAGCACCGAAATCGTTGTTGCCGTGGATAAAAGCGACAGCCCCCAGGATGTTCTTGTCGTGGTAAGTGTACCGGAAACCGCCAAGAAGAACGATTTTTCGGATCTGGAATTTAGTGCAACCTCCGTGGAGAGCACCAAGACCTCCACAACGGTGACCCATTCACTGGACCTCATGATTTTGGTAGATTACATGCCGCCGTACATCTTGCTTGAAACGGTGGATGCGGAACAGGAAATCGAGCCGGGTAAAACCATTGCAAGCTTCAATGTCGAAGTAAAAAACCTGGGTTACGAAACCGTGGATTACACCCCGCCAGATCCCGCAGATTATCAACCTCCTTCGGGCTGGACAATTGAAATACCCGGAGGAGGCAGCACACTCTTTACCCTCGAACCTGCCGGATCACAGACGTTCTTTGTAAATATAAGCGCCTCTGAAAATGTGCTGGCGCAGGAAAGCGTGGGGTTTTTGATAGAAGGGTATACGTCATCACTGGATACAACTATCCTGCCTTTAGAATTGAGTGTCAAGGTCAAGCAGATCCACAGCCTGACCCTGAATGCACCCACTTCGATTACTGTACTTTCACCGCTCAAAGAAATGTCGTATCAGGTTTCTATTAAAAATAATGGGAACGGCCCCGAGACCTTGAACCTAAGGCTGGAGGCTCCGGATTCCACCAGCGGATGGCGGCCGCAGATGACTCAATCCTCCATTATTTTACCTGTTGGAGGACTTTACAGCGTGAAAATCAATTATACACCTACAATCGATGCTGAAAACGGCATTTATCACTTCACGCTGCACGCTGACATAATGGATCAGGACGCTGTTGTCCTGACCGAATCGTTTTCAACTGACATTAATATCAAGTATGTCCCTGATATTGCTATAACTGATGCCGATATAGAATTACCGGATACCTCTCTGGAAGCTGACCAGACCTTATTGATCAAAGTAACGGTACATAATTATGGTATTGTACCTGCCAGAAATGTGAGTGTAGATTTCAAGTGGACCGCCGAAGCGCCCAGCCCGAAGGATATACAATCAAAACAAATAGATTTGATTCCTGCCGGCGGAGAGGCCGAAACAAGCATTGAATGGACCCTCAACCCCGCCACTTCTTCTATTATCGTTATAGTTGACCCATCGAACAATACCTTGGAAGTGGATGAAAATAATAATATCGCTTATAAATATGTATTCATCGCACCTCAGAAGGTGGAGTCGGGCTCTGACAGCGCCGGATCTGGCGGCGGCGTGGCCGGTATAGGAACAATAGGCGCCGTGGTTGTGCTGACGGCATTGGTATCAATAGGTTGTGCAGTTGCATTGATGTCGCTCAACACCGAAGCGGGCAGGTACGGCTTCCTGTCTTTCGTTATGCCGCTTTACTCGAAGATGCGGCGCGAAGATTTGCTTTTACACGAGACGCGAGAAATGGTTTACGACTATGTGAAATCCCATCCCGGCGAACATTTCAGGTCTATCATGAACAAGCTTTCACTCACGAACGGGACGCTGGCACATCACCTTTATACTCTTGAGAAGCAGGAGTTCATTAAATCCGAGCGTGACGGCCCGTACAAGCGGTTCTACCCGCGCGGTTACATATTTGACGGCAGCGTAATGGAAGTAAACGGTATCCAGAAAAAGATTCTTGATACGATCGAAGTCCACCCGGGCATCACGCAAAAACGCCTGGCTTCAGCTCTTACCATCAGCCCGCCCACGGTGAACTACCATATCAAAACCCTGGTGGGTGCACGCCTGGTGGAACTCCAGCGGAACGGTAAGGAAACCCGATTGTTCAGAATAAAAGCAGAATAAGACCCTTCCCTCCGCCGCCCCACAATGTCAAAGCGCTGTATTTTTAATATCATTATTTGCTGGTAACCCCCCCTCGGGAAATACTAAGCACTAATATCTAAATTCTAAACAAATTCTAAGCACTAAGCACTAAACGGATTCAAATATTAAATCACGATAATCATTGCAATCAAATGCTTACAGGTTACGAAGTTCGGTTACGGTTACGAAACCCGTTTCGAAGTTCGGTGACGAAGTTCGTCTTTTACTGTGATCTTTTAAGTTTTAATTCGGGCTTCGTTACCCTTACCGAAGCACGAACTTCTATAATATAGTTTAGAATTTAGTGTTTAGTGCTTGTTTAGAATTTAGTGCTTAGAATTTAGTATTTTATATTATCAATTTATAAGCTGTTAATTGGTACCTAAAATTTATTATACCTTTTCCATCTTTTCTACTACCAACAGTAATTCTCGGTGATTCAGGTGCCAGAAAATAACAAAAAAAAGGGTAAGTCCAACAAAAAGGATAAAAAGACTATATTGGTGGACGCGAATGATATCCAGACGCTGGTACTGCATTCGGTTAGTGAGCTGCTGGATAAGGGTGTCCTGGAAGAGACCGAAGACGGCAAAAAAATCGATTTGAAGCAAAATACCGAGGATTCAAAGAAAAAGAAGGGTAAGAGCCAGGATGAAGGTGAGGGTGAGGATAAGGATAAAGAGGAGAAGGAGCAGGCTTGAATGCCTGCATCATTATCTGCTTTTAACTGCCAGCATTATGAGCAGTGGAACCAGGAAAATAAATACTGCAATTAATCCGATGGCTATACCTCTGCTCAGCCATGTAATAATAAAATCCAGTGCGGGAGTGGAGGACTGGAAATAATCTGTAACGCCGGGGATATACGAGAGGGGTTTCGTTGTAATAGTGACAACCGCCAGTACAAATATGATGATCATGCCCAGAACCGCGTGTTTAAGATCCGTTGATGAAGGTGCCAGGACCGCTGTGATTGTTCCGACGAAATATAAGAAGATGAAGAAAAATATGGTGACCATGTTCAGCAGTATGATATTATTATAGATTGTGTAACCTGCAGAAGCCAGAAGAGCTAGAAATGCCTGGGGGAAGCCCGAGGGTTCCAGATCGATGAAGCCGGAATGGAACGAAACGCCGAATGAACCGAACAGCGCAGTTAGAAGAATTATTACGAGGATTCCGCCGAACAGCGGTGCCATTGATATGAATGTCATTATCACCGGGTTGCGTTTCTCGTGGGTTACATGGCCGCCGGTTTTTTCGAAAAGCTTGATCTCATGGATCTTAGTTCTTGTCAGAACGCACGCCAGGGCATGGCTGTACTCATGGACTATGATACCCGGTCCGACAAAGATCCGGTGAGCCGTGGGGTTGGCGAGCCTGGCCAGAATATAATCGGTTAAAAAGCTCAAGGCTATGAGTATAAGCATCCATATGAAAAAACTGATCAGCTGCAGAATACCCAAAGTAAAAACCTCAAGTTGATTTTATTTGTTTAAATTTACTTAGAGAAGATATATTTTGATTATATAAGGATTTTTTTGTTGTAAGATAATTTTTTTATTTTTAATTGATTCTTAATACTACCAAATCCCAATACTACCAAATTCTAAGGAATAATACCAAAATCCAATACTACCAATCTTCAATTTAAAAAGCCCACCTTCGGTGGATAGAGGTAAAAGACGAGAGACGACAGGCGAATAATAGGTATAGACTCTTTGGCTCCTGGACTCTTTAACTCTCAGACTCTCAGAGTCAAGTTTGTCTCGTCTTTCGCTACTCGCTACCCGTCTTTCCGAAATCAACCTAGAATCGATTATAATCAAATACAAGCAGCTTATAGTGCTTCACGCTTTATCCGCCAAACTATTGCCACTATAGCCACTACGATCACGACGATTATTATGATTATGATCAGCCAGAAAAATAGATTTTCATTATCTACACCTAACCACCCAGGTTCATCATCGGGTCCTTCTGGTTCTACAGGTTCAATAATTTTTATCTGGGCCGTTGAGGAATTCGTCTTGCCTTTGTCGTCTTTGACTGTTACTTTGACGGTATATGTACCTGTCTCGGTATAATCATGAGCCGGGTTGGCCTCAAGGCTCCAGTCCAGAGTGTTGTCGTCACCGAAATCCCAGTAATACCCGGTGATCTCACCGTCAGAATCCTCCGCGGTAACATCCATTTTTACCGGTGAATTTACTATACCTTCAGCTTTGAGGTTCAAAACCACATAAGGCTCCCGGTTGTAAATATAAACGGAATTGTCGACATCTGTTGTTTGCGCGCCGCGGCGGTCGGTGACGGTTAAAGTGATTGTATATGTCCCTTCCTTGGAAAATGCGTGTGTAACATCAGCTTCTGTGGATTCGAAACCATCACCGAAATTCCATAAAAATTTCACAACGTCATCGTTTTGGTCGGGATCATAGGAATCGCTGCCTTTGAAAAAGATCTGGTAATGGGTCGGTCCCGAGGCGGGGCTTATCTCAACTACAGGTACTGGAGGTATATTGCCCTCTCTTATGATTACATGCCGTACCTTTTTGGCGGTTAGATACCCGTCGGAAACGGTTAGAGTTATAGCGTGGTCACCTACAGTTGCGAACGAATGTGTGACCATTTTACCGGTTTCGGCATATCCATCGTCAAAAGACCAGCTGTAGGTTAACCGGTCCAATTCCGGAAAGATGATTAATCCGTTGTTGTCCAGGTCATCGTTTGGATCGTACGATAGTGAAGCATCAAAAAAGATCTTTTCACCGACGCCGGGCTGCTGGTCAAGCGGCGTCAAATCGGTTTTGTTGTTGATATAGAAATCTGCTATTGGATAAAGGTTAAGGTAAATAATAAAAACATCCGAGGTCATTATCTCCGCGCCGTCATCAACTTCCAAATAGACTTTCACTGTATAGTTAGTTCCAAGTACATAATCATCAGAGGTATATGAATGCGACAAAACACGATTGAACGACCAGTTGCCTACTATATCCTCGTCTGTTACCGGTTGACCGCCTGACTGCTTAATCATCGCTTGCTCCCGCTCCCAGTTCCAGTGCCATTTGTAACTGAGGTTATAATCCTGCTCGTAATCCTTTGGACTGTCCACATCATAACCCGGTAAGTTATCCGGGTCGTAACACATGGTTGCATTGAACAAAATTGGTTGATCGTATAGAACGGTAAGCTCATCAGACACGGGCTTATCGCTTCCTATCGAAGCCATTATCTTGGCAACCGGAGCCACATTCTCAGAGACAAAAAGCGTTGTAGTTTCGGTATCCGATAAGGTGGTAACATTGCCTATTTCTCCATCATATACCCATACCTGGATAGTGTACGACTTGGACTCCACATAGGTCCAGGTCACCGTCTCGCCTGTCTCATCGACGGTTTTATCACCGTCAAGATCCCACTCGTATCTTAAATCACCGTAGTCCCAGGGATCGTTATCTTCTGCAGTTACTGTAAACTGTACCTCTTGATTTTCTACCACACGCGGACCGTAAAGTTTGGAGAAAGGATCTAGTGACTGGGGCATGATATTGATATCTGTTATCATCGGCGGGTGCTCCTCATTAAAAATCCGAACGATACAGCTGTCCGAAACTGTATGCCACAAACGATTTCGAACCTGCACTGAGGCAGTATAATAAACCTCCTTTTGAGATGCATCCATTTGATAGCTGTGGTCGGCCATGGGGCTTTCCTGCCAGTTGGTAGCGGTGTTGTCACCGAAATCCCACTTGTACTGCATCGTATCCTCTTCGTCTGCCATGGGAATCTCGCCCGCCGGGACACCATCATCGATGTTCTTGTTACCGTTGTAATCGTCATTAATATCGTATGATCGGGAAGCGTTGAATCGAATATTATCGAACGGCTTCATCTTCAAATTTTCCGGCACGGAATCATAAGGCGTGCCCTGCGAAGGCGGCTCCCAGATGCCGAACCATTTGTTGTTCTTATCCTTAATATAATCGTAAGATGCATTTGCATGCGGAGGTGCTACCGTATGCCCGTATGGAAGACCCAGCCAGGAGGTCTTGTTGGTAAATCCGCAGTATACAAGCAGATCGGGCAGGAACGGGAAGTTAGGATCGTATATATTATCGGAGCGCCACATGCTAAGATAGATTGCACCGTCTCGTATTTGTTGCGGAATGTATCCTCCTCCACCCCACGTACCGTTCGCCTCATAGGTCTCTTCCATTTGAATATCGTCACTTGGCGCCGGAAACTTCGTCTTATAGATGGGGAACTGGATTATGCCCTCGATGTCGGCCATGTTCGGGTCGGTTGTGTCAAAATCACCGTCAGCGTCTATCAAAATTTCAATATTGATCTCCTTATCTGCGGTTCGGAGTGTATTAAAGGTAATGTTAATAAATGGAGGTGATGAAAAGCTCGCGTTATAATTGGCATCGAATCTGGTTCCGGTGTTACGCGGGAACCTGAAATACATCCGATGGCCTTCATCAAAACTATCCGCGGGCTCTGCATCCGGATGCGGGAGATGAAGGTCGGCTTTGAACAATTTCGGATCTCTACCGTCGGATAATTTAGGGATACCATCCATATAACGGCCGCTTGCCAGGGTATCTTTACTTTCTGAAACAAGATAATACACATTCTCTTCAGGAAAATCAGATGGGTCATGGTGCAACGCTCGACTACCGCGGGTAGTTGATTCAGTATTCTCATCCGATTCTGATTGTTCCTCTACCACCATTTCTACATCTGCATCTGGCATTTCAATGGTTTGCAGAGGCTCACCAATATCAACTTCCATGGTGGATTCTGAATTTGAATCAGTTGTTTCATCGACACCTGCTGGAATATCTGCGATTAATAAGGTCGGGGCTGCGATAATTCCAGAAAGTACTATAACTATGACAATAAATATCGATGTTATTTGTTTCATTAATAACCCCCATATATTTTTGGGACATGGCTTTCTATATATATAATATTAAATAAGAAATATTTCAGAGTATACTAGAACGTCTTTATATATTTTATGATATGCTGTTTATATTTATTATTTAATCTTATTACCCAATTTATGACATCGGGAAAAAGTACACAGAGTAAAGTATTGTTTTTAGGTTCAATAAATCAATAGATGTAGAAGTGAAATCGCTACTATTAGTTTTTATGCAAACTCTATGATAATATATTGGTAGTGGCCTGTACTTAATCCCAAATTTTACTAATGATTAACCAACAGAATATTATAAATCATCCCTGTTCATGAACATATATATAACAACAGTACTGGAGAGCGCTCTGATTCTATAACAATTTTAAGCGCTCTCTGACGACCCTTTTTGGATCCATAACTTTGACCCCCAAAACGCGATACGAATTCCTCGAATTCTATCTTGGCCTCAAACGCGCATATTGTATTTGATACAGACCTTTTGACGCAGCGTCGAGCGGAAATGATGGCCACCTTCGGTAGGCCATGCACTTATGCTTGGCTTCGCCTCGCCCCCTCCTTCGCCTTAAGGGCTCAGTCGGAGCTTTCTCATTGATTATAATAACTTATTTAGTTATAAGCGTTCTCAGTTAGTCAAAGAGTCATGAGTCGAGAGTTCCGAGTCAAACCCTAATCGAGTCGGAGAGTCATGGAGTTGAGGAGTCGGGAGTCATTTAAATATATGTGAAATTCGAAAAATGAACGAGACTCTTGAACTCATGGACTCCGAGACTCGTTTCAAGTTTAGACTCTTAGACTCCCTGACTCTTCGACTCAAGTTACTTTTGCCTCTCGCCTCTCCCGAGGCTATCATTGCTGTTATTCCCTCGGCACAGTTCTTACACCCTCAGCGGAGATAACGACCTTGGCGCCGCACTGTGTACAAAAATTCGGATTCGAAAGAGTATTTCCGCAGATTGTACATGGCGATCCCACCACCAGCTGCCGCTCTATATCCTGTATCAACGATGATGTGGCACTTTGGGCTGATGCTGGGCCGGCAGCCATTCCTTTTGGCTTTGGTGCCCTACCCGCCGCTGCAACAGTAGGCTTTTTCGCCACTGCTGTTCTGGCACGCTGGGGCTTTGGTGCTGCAGCCTTTGGTGCACTCACTTTAGGTTGTGCAGCGGGCATCGGGGCTTTTGCAGGGGCAGGTGCGCTTACCGGCGGCTTCGGTGTGGGTGCTGCTACCGGGGCCATTGCAGGTGCAGGTGCAGGTGCGGGCGCCGGGGCAGGCGCCGGGGCAGGTGCTTTGGCTTTTGGCTTCACCACCGCCTTCGGCCGCTTTTTCACTGCTCGTTTCACCTTGGGTTTGGGTGCCGGTTTCGGTGCCGGTTCCGGTTCCAGTTCCAGTTCCGGCATTCCTGCACTCAAATCCTCAAGCTCCTCTTCCTCAATTTCCTCTACCTCGATGGGCTCCACCTCTATACCCTCGAACTCCTCTTCATCCAACTCTTCTACTTCCAGCGGTTCAACCTCTATGGCATCCTCGCTGATTTCGATATCTTCATCCTTCATTAATTCGAACTCCAGCGCCTCGTCTTCAAGCAGGCTCATCTCCAGCGGTTCGGAATCCTCCACCGACGGCTTGACGATCTCGAACATTGGCATATCGCCTTCGAGCTCCTCGTCATCCACTATTTTGAACTCAACGCCCTCATCAGATGGCTTTTTAGAACCGTCGTCTTCACCCGAGATATCTGTTCTTCCTGCACCGCGGATTAGGCCGACTTCATCCATCCGGCTTTTATAAACCTTGCACCTCGTCTGGACGGGTTTGTTCAGCCTCTCGCAAACGGTGCAGAAATATCGTGTTGCCGGCGGATCGGAACATGGCGTCTGGGGTAGGGTATCCAGAAAATCCGTAAGTTCGATCATCATCAAGTCGCTTTTTCGTAATGCCATTATTCCACCGGGATAGATAGGGTATACTGGAAAAAACACTCCAATATAATATATAAATTGTAGTAAATGCCTTTAACTTTTAGCTATAATATAATATTTTCGGTTTTGTTCCTCCACTAAATAAAGAGTTTATTGGTTTAATAGTGTAATAGTAGAACAGTGGAAGGGTGGAAAAGTGGAAGAGTTACAGTCGATAGTCGACAGTCCGCTACTCGCTACTCGCCCCTCCCATAGCAAAAAAATCAAAGAAGTAATCGCTTAAATCGATTAGAGGTAGGGTCGCTTGCGGAACAGTTCCATGGATAGTATGAATAAAATGACGAACCCCAGCGTAAATGAAAGTGCTGGTGCCCAGCTGGTAATACCGATGGGTGTGTCTCCTGCTGTTGGCGAAATTAAAACCATTAGAAATCCGTAAGTACCCGTAGGCGAAAACAGAGTGAGTTTGTTGGACAGCTCGTAATATTCCGTCGATAGAAATTGATTACCCACGAGCTGGTTTATAAGGAGGATGATCAAGCCGAAGAAAATGTAGAAGAACAGCCAGATGCTTATGCCGGCCATTATGGCGTTCCCCGTGGTTTTGGCCAGGGTGGAAAATATCTGCTGTAGCAAAACGAAGATTGCTGTGAAGACTATTGTTATTACCAAGAATCCGGCTACGAAGCCGCCGCTGGGCGACTCTGAGGTTTTCATTGAGATGATCCCGACGCCGACTAAACTGATTACAGTAAGCGGAATTGCCAGCGCCGTCAACGAGCCGATGAATTTACCTGCAGCAATGGACCTTTTTCCGATGGGCCGTGATAATAAGAACACAACGGATTTGCTGATCTTTTCTCGTGATATAGTATCAAAGGATATCCCGATGGCCATGATGGGAACAATCATTACAATGAACAGCCCGGCGGTCTGCATAAGCACATCGTCCGGGCCCTGCAAATTCAACAGATTTTCGATATCCATGTCGTCGTTCAAAATTTCTGCTTCGTCAACGGCCACAACCTCGTTCCATGTTATTTCGTATTCATAATTATCTTTCAATAAATTGTATTCGCGGTAGAGCCCGTACGCATTGGTGGATTCTTCATCCTGGTCGAATCCGCCCGAAACTGTTGCGCCTGGAACGGGTTCCAGCCTTTCGTTCAAAACGAGGATTGCAACATCATCGGCTACATTGTCCTCGTCCAGGTCCGCAACCTGCGTTTGAACATAAAGTTCCATTTCACTAAGAAATTGATACATCTGTTTTTCTGTGGTAATAACCGGTCTGTACATCTCCACATAATCGCCTTTATGGCTGTTCAAATAGCTCTGCGGGTCTATGTCGTAAAATATTGTCCTGCCCACCTCATCTGTGGTCTCTTTCTCATAGAGGGTTCCGTTGAGGTGGAATAAAGAGATGGTAACATCGCCAATGCTTTTACCTGTGGTATCTGTAGTGATAACCAGCATATCATCGGGGTAAGTGTCATCGTCAAGATTAACAATGTAGGTCCACACCAGAAACTCCGGCGGCTGCGCCTCGGTATAATCGGCAGCCATGCCGGCGAAGAAATACGCGCCGCTGAGAACAGTGAATATAAAAATAACCATCAGGATTGCCATGCGCGGGCTTTTCAAATGCGCAATTATATCCGTTCGGGCAATGATAAGTATTCCCATGAGGTTTTGTTTGAAGGCCTCCACGAAAGTTTCCCCGGATTCCTTTGCCTTTACCGCAGGAGCACCTTTTTCTGGCGTTTCTTCTGATTTCTTTTCTGCTTCCATTTCAACTACCACGAGTGATCTTCATAAATAATTCTTCCAGGTTGGGCTTGGCCTGCTCCAACCTTGACAAATAAACATCACGCTTAACCAGTTTTTCATTGAGAACCCCGGCAAGATCTTGTATATCTATACCTTCGTTCACGATTATTGTATAACCCCTTTCTCTCTGAGAATTAACTCTTATTTCAGCAACACCCGGTATGGTCTTGATGAAGTCCAGTACCTTTTCGCTCAAACCCTTTCCATCGATGGTGAGCCGAGTAAATGATTCCAGACCGACTTTCCTAGATAGATTATCGATTGTGTCCACCGCCAGGATCTTACCGCGGTTGATTATGCCGACCTTATTACACAGCTGCTGCACCTCCGGCAGCAGATGCGATGATAGAAAAATCGTTATATCGTTCCTGTTCAGCTCTTTTATCATCTCACGGAACGAGTGGACGCCCATGGGGTCCAGACCGCCCATGGGCTCGTCAAGTATCAAAATTTCCGGGTCGTTAACCATTGCAGAAGCCAGCGCCAGCCTTTTGCGCATGCCGTGCGAAAAAGTCTTGATCTTGCGGTTGCGGAACTCGCCCATACCTACGAGTTCCATCAATTCCTTTGCACGCGTTTTAGATTCCTGCCTGGAGTACCCGTAGAAATCACAGTAGAATTTCAGCTGGTCCTCCGCCTTCAACCAATCATAGAATCCCGGCATTTCCGGCATGAATCCAATTTTACGTTTTGCTATAAGCGGTGATTTTGTAATATCGTACCCGCAGATCTCGGCTGTGCCGCTGGTGGGTTCCAGTACCGTTGTGAACATGTGGATTGTAGTGGTCTTTCCCGCACCATTGGGCCCTAGAAAACCGAAAATATCCTTGCGGTCGACCTCGAGATCGATATTGTCCACGGCTAGAACGGAACTTCCGAAGAAACCGCCGTACACCTTGGTCAATTTATTCGTTACGATCAATTTTATCTCACCAGGAAGTATTATGTTTTAATGTAATCATTACCTTTAAAGATATTTTGGCATCCATCACCCAGGGGTTTACGCTGTGTGTATCAGGCCGTACCCCGCATGCGGTATTACTGCGCTTTTTCAGATCGGAAGCGTTTACGGAAGAGGAATTTCAGGTTGTTCCAGCCGTCGCCCCAGGTATCAAGCTTTACCTCACCCACACGCATACGGTAAGGAACAGCGACCTCGATGGCTTTTATGTCCTTGTGCCTGAAGGTTTCGATCTTGATCTCCTCGGAAAAACCCATTCCGTCGCTGGTTAGGTTCAACTTTTTCAGAATTGCCCTGCGGAAGATCCACATGCCGGATTGATTATCGGCCAGCTTAATCCTGAAAAGCACATTACCGGTCTTCGTCAAAATCCAGTTGCCCAGCCGGTGCTTTTTCGACATTACACTTTTATCAAGCTGGCTGAGCCGGTCGCAGGTAATAAAATCAAGTTTCTCCTTCCTCAAGCGTTTAATAAGGTCAGGGATCACCTCGTCGGGATATGTTAAATCACCGTCCATTGTAGCGATAAGTTCTCCTTTGGCGGTTTTGAAGCCGGTTTTATACGCACGACCGTATCCTTTACGCTTTTCCATTACGACTTTCGCTCCCTTGCTCTTGGAGATTTTAACTGTCTTGTCAGTTGAAAGCCCGTCCACGATTAAGATTTCATATTCAAAATTCTTCAAAACCTTATGCAGTGAATCAATCACCTCGCCGATAGAAAGCTCCTCGTTAAGGGTCGGGATTACAACAGAGAGTTCGGTCATTGTGATACCTGCTTGGATTCTTACATTCAATTAACAAAGCAAATTAACAGTCAGTTGACAGTTAAATGAATATTTATATTAGTGTGTTGAAGCGGATTACGCTTAATAAATTTTATGATAATATTCACGATGAAATCATATGCGTTATTTTAATCGAGGTTTAAGGTGAGTTTGAAATCAGTAACTTACTTCAAGGTTATTTAAAGTACAAATACTAACAAAAACATACTTGGTATATAATTGTTACTGAACGCCCTGGGATTGAATTTCCCTACCAGATAACTATGTTCATGTAACAATACACCCTTCTAACAAACAAATTTGAATTTCGGGTTTTTTAATAAAATCTATTGAAAATACCTGAGATATGTACTTCAATCCCAGGGCAACTATTTCCTAAATTAAATTCAAATTGATATAACTCAGGAATTACAGGGGGTTGACAACATGGACGAACTTGATAGAATTCGGCATAATAAGATGAAGGATATGATAGAAAAAATCAGGATAATTGACCTGGAGGATGAAAATATGCAGAATAATGGTAAACCATTTAAGTTGACCGATACGAACTTCAACGATTTTATTACGGGCCATAAGGTGGTTCTGGTGGACTGCTGGGCTGCTTGGTGCGGGCCGTGCAGGATGCTGGAGCCTACCATTGATGAGCTTGCGAAGCAGTATTCCGGGAACGTAGCCATAACCAAATTGAATGTGGATGACAATCCCGGAAAAGCACAAGAATATGGGATTATGGGCATTCCAACGATGTTATTGTTTAAAGACGGCAGATTGGCGGACAAGATCGTGGGAGTAACACCCAAAAGCGCCATCGAAACGAAGCTTAAGAAGCTGATGTAGAAAAGCTGAGATATTGCTTATAGAGTGATGAATGGTGAGAACGCTTCCGCCCTTCGGGCTCTCGTTTGAATGGTGAGTCCATCCCCCACCCCCCTTCGATTTCTTAGCTTTCACTCACCATTCAAATGAGGGAACGGAGTGACCGAATGTTCTCACCATTCACCACTTTAACATTAATACCTCAGCTTTATCGCCATTCTCCGCTTTTACATCAATTTTTAATATTAAAAAAACAATAATGGCCAATATTTATATACCTTAAAATCAATTGAAATGTTGGCATATACATTGGAATTCTGTATATTCAAATATCAATTTTAATTATCTTTTGTTATATTATCAAAATGAAGGTTAGGAAATGAAAGATAAAAAAATACCGCCAAAAGCAATTTCAATATTCTTTATTTGTATACTAATTTTTTCTGGACTATCCATATTCCCCAACTTAACATTTTTTTCCCGGACGGCGGAAGCAATGTCTGTATGGGAACACACCTCCGCAGCTGATTTTGGAAATGGAACTTTTGATGATAATGTAACACTGGAAATGGATGGGTTGGAGGCAAAATTATTATTATCAAATGTTACCGGCGAGTGGTCTGAGAGACATCCTTTCGATAAACCCGAAGGGAGGTATGGCCATGTAATGGCACCTGTATGGGAAACCGAAAAAGTGATCCTCTTTGGAGGGATGTATCATGATTTTCAGTATTATCCTTTTGATGATACCTGGGAATACGAACTCGGTAGTGACAAATGGGTGGAAAAAAATCCCGTAAACAGCCCAAAAGGGGGGTCAGGATATGCAATGGCATCTGTATGGGGAACAGATAAACTTGTATTATTCGGTGGAATGGAATTAAACCCTAACATATGGACTAATAAGACCTGGGTATATGATTACAGCGATAACAACTGGACGAAGATGAATCCGGTAAATAAACCGGATGCCAGGTCTGGTCATAGTATGGCATCTATCTGGGGAACTGATAAGATTGTTATTTTTGGAGGATCTGGTTCACTCTATTTTAATGAAACCTGGATATATGATCTAAGCGATAACAACTGGACGAAGATGAATCCAGTAAATATTCCGAGCTTAAGGGGTGCTCCTGCAATGGCATATATTTGGGGAACCGATAAAGTGATTCTCTTCGGAGGATATGATGGAAATAATTTAGATGATACCTGGATATATGATTTTAGTGATAATAACTGGACCGAAAAGAGACCTGCAAGAAGGCCGGGTGGAAGATATGCACATGTAATGTTTACGGTTCATGGAATGGATAAAGTTGTAATATTTGCAGGTTGTAATAATTTGAATATAAAAGATGATACCTGGGAATACGATTACACCGATAACATTTGGAGGAAGATTAAGTCAAAAACAAATCCAGGTATGAGGAAATTTTATTCAATCGCACCTTTTTATGGAACACAACAGGCTGTGCTCTTCGGTGGTGTGAAACCGGTGGAACACCTTAATGATACCTGGATTTATAATTTAAATTCACCTCCATATTATGAAAATGGAACTTATCTTTCTGAACCTTTTGATACGCACACTAGATCCTCTTTTTCTAGGATAAATTGGAGCGCCCAAAATACAGCAAATACGAGTGTAAGATTCCAATTTCGAACTGGATCAACAATATGGGCTTTAAGCTCAGCATTTTTTGCCGGCCCGGACGGAAGCCCGGAGACATATTATATTTCCTCACCATCTTCGATCTGGAATGGGCATTATGGGAATAGATGGATGCAATTCATTGTTTATCTCAATACAACCAATCCCCAAGAAACTCCGACAGTAAAGAATATTACGATCACCTATAACAATTTACCGTATACGGAATTATTCTGTCCGGAAAGTGGAGCCTTGATAAATAGTAATAAACCATTATTCATCTGGAATTTTACCGACCTGGATTCTTCACAACCGGCAGCTTTCCAGGTACTTATCGATGATGACATCGGATTTGGCAGTATAGATTTTGACAGCGGGGAACAGAACTCTTTAAATCAACACTGGCAGTTTCCCGATGGTACAAATTACTTAGAAATACCTGATGGTAGCTGGTATTGGAAAGTCCGTACAAAAGATATTGACGGCGAATGGAGTGACTATACCTCGCCCTGGGAGATTTTTATAGATACGAAACCTCCGGCTTCGTTTACGACTGTACCTGAAAACAACAGTATTTACAATGTATTGAACAAAATATCGGGCACAGCGTCAGATCCTGTTAACGGCTCGGGTCTTGATAAAGTTGAAATAATGATACAGCGACTCTCAGATGACCATTACTGGAATGGAACTCAATGGTCTTCTCTACAGGAATGGATATTAACCACCGGGACTGCCGAATGGAATTATGATACTGCCTCTGTCGAGTGGAATTCAAGCATGAGTTATGTTGTTCACTCACGTGCAACTGATATAGCAACAAACATCGAAAGCTCGATTACAGGTAATGAATTCCTGATCGATTTTGATAGGCCTTACTCAACAATAGAGGTACCGGCATCCAACTCCTACCTGAACGAATTAATTATATTCTCGGGTAGAACGATCGATGCAGGTAATTCCGGGCTCGACAAAGTCGAAATAAGTGTTATGCAAGGTTTTGGTAATTTATTTTGGAACGGGACAAATTGGGGCGAACCGGAAAAATGGTTGGTGACACAAGGAACAGAGGAATGGTCGTTTAATTCAAGCGACATTATCTGGAGTTCGGGTTATCGATATGTTGTACGTTCCCGGGCTGCTGATAATGCCGCTAATGTTGAAGTTCCCGGTGCTGGTAATATTTTTTTCATTGACCTTGATAAACCTTATACAACAATAGATATTCCCTCTAACAACAGTATTGTTAACAAACTTGATACGATCTCTGGATGCTCTGATGACGAGGGAGGTTCGGGAATAGTTGACGTTCGTATAACTATCAGAAGAATGACCGATTTGTATTATTGGGACGGCTCAGACTGGTCTTCATCCGAAAGTTGGCTTTTGGCATCCGGAACTCGAAATTGGGCCTATGATACAAGTGCTGTAACATGGACTTCTGATACCGAATATATCATTCGCTCACAAGCCCGGGATAATGCATCCAATGTTGAAATTCCAGGTTATGGCAGGGTATTTACTTTCGATTCGGAACTGCCGATCTCGAGCATAACTTATCCGCAGGCCGGTAGTTATCTAAATGAATTGGAAACGATAACCGGTAATGCCTCTGATCCGGGAGGGGCAGGTTTAAGATCAATCGAAATTAAAATCAAAAGTACAGATGACAATACTTATTGGAGCGGTTCAAGCTGGACTTCAAATGAATTTTGGTTATCTGTAGATGGCACAAATCAATGGAGCTTTGACGCCCATAATATAAAATGGCTGACGGATTCAATTTATAATATTGTAACACGAGCGAAAGATTTTGCGGGCAATGTGGAATTACACGGTCCCGGAATTGATTTTATGTATGACGACAAGCCTCCTGAACACTCCATTTATATAAATGTCGATGCTGTGTATACGAACAGCACAGATGTGATTTTATCGATCAGTGCTGAGGATACAGGGTCTGGTGTATCTTCAATGGCATTCAGTACCAACAGGAC
>CP070629.1:3322541-3331625 GCA_020356005.1 Thermoplasmata archaeon | reverse complement strand
ACCTGGAGGTTTCCTTGAATAATTTTTATCAGACCGCCAACATAACGTCGGAGCCCGATTGGTGCGGGTCAGAAAAGATTACCATCAGGATAATCGACGAGCACGGGGCGTATATAGAGAGCACAGCCAGAGTGAATGTTACGTCTGTGAACGATCCGCCGGTATTTACCAGGACGGTACCGAACATCCATATGATCGAGGGGCAGAACAGCTACAAGTTCGACCTGGCAGGATATTTCAGCGACGCGGATAATCTCTGTACATCTACTGAGGATACAGTCAAGTGGTATATCGAAGGAGAGGACAGCCGGTATTTACAGGTAATAGGAGAGAACAGCACAAGCACGGAAATGGAAATTGTAATTCTCGATACTGATTTCTTCGGTGAGCATAAACTGGAGCTCTTTATCGAGGATTCACATGGTGCCAAGAATTCAAAGGAACTATGGCTGAACGTCACCGCACGTAACGATGCACCTGTTCTTAAAAACGGTACAGTTACACCGGATCAGGGTACAACAGAAACGAATTTCGAATTCTCTGTCATCTATACCGATATTGAAGGGGATTTACCGCTAACTGTACAGCTTATACTGGACGGTGTAACTTACTCCATGATCGAAGTGAATATAACAGACAGGGACACCACCGACGGTAAGCTCTACATTTATCAAACACAAATACCGGATACGGGCCGTCATAACTACTCGTTTATCTCTATGGATGCCTATTCGGCCGTGGGGATATTTACTTCCCCGAGCAGTCTTTTTGTCTCACCGGTAGTCCATACTACAGGAGATATCGCAGGACATGTTCAGGACAGCTACTACGAGCTGGGTATCGGATCTGCAGAAGTCAAACTGCTCTATTCGGCAGACAGCTCCAATGTCTCCGGCGGCTTGACTACAACCTCAGCGCAGGGCACCTTCACCTTCTATAACCTGTTACCGGACTTCTATACAATAGAGGTAAGAAAGGATGGTTACGAGGTTGGATTATTGGAAAATGTGCTGGTTAGGCCCGGAGAGGTTTTAACGGATGCTGTAATCAAACTGGACAGGTCTGGAGGAATTGGCGTTGAACCGGTGGCCGACAGCGATATTACCAATGTCGAGATCGAAATAATATCAACCACATTGAAACCCACCGCAGGTTTCGATATTATTTTCAACGGTACCGCTGAGGATGTCGACGGTGACCCCCTCACATTCTACTGGGATTTCGGGGACGGTACGCTCATGCCCATGGGCAGCTCGGTTAAACATAACTATACCGCCGCCGGTACCTTCAATGTAACACTGACAGTTCTTGACAGCGACGGCAATATCGCCACAGCCGTAAGAACCGTAGTAGTAACACCCGAGCCTGTCGATGAGGCAGAAACCGAGGTTGTAAAGGAGTCAAAAGAGGACAAATACGGCGCAACTATGTGGCTTGCTGGTATTTTTATGGTAATTGTATTATTGTGCATATTAATCCCAATGTTCGTGCTTTACAGCCGCCGCCGTAAACGCGCAAAAGCTGCGGCGAAGAAATTGAAGGCTCTGAAAAAACAGATGATTTTGAAAGCAGCAGCCGCACCGAGCTCGCAGCTTTTACCAAAACCGGTAGGCGGCGAGCACGAGCAGCTGTACGGCAGGCCGGGCCTGCCCTCACAGGAACCCACACCCCAGGATCAGGTTCAAGCCCTTCCGCAGGTAGCAGGAGTGCCAGCACCCACACCGATACCGACACCTGTACCCACACCGGAAGCAGCAGAGGAAGACAGTGCTGCCATGCGCGGCCCGGAGGTGGTTTTGCCGGGGAAGCGCCCTGCACTGCCGCCGAGACTTGAGCCAGAGGAAGCGGTGGAGGCAGAAATATCAGAGGCCGAGATTATAGATGTTGAGGTTGAGCCGGAAGTAGCGGAAGCGGAAATTGTTGAAATACCCAGAAGAAGAATCAAGAAAATTAGGAAAATCAAAAAAAAGGTTAATTAATAGTTAATAGCAAATCGCTTACCGGGTGTAATTTATCACAATAAAAGATTCTAGCGGTTATATTCAAATCCTTATTTTTAAAAAATAGAAATAGAGGGAAAAGGATTTTTTACCGTAATAGTTTTGATCCCTTCCCTCATCCTCAAATATTCAGGTTTTAATATATTGGTTTGTAGTAATAATAGGGCCAATAGGTTGACCAATATCCCCAGTAGTGCCAGTAATACCAACCACCCCACCACCACGTGTACCACGGATACCAATCGTAATGGTAGTAATAATAGTATTTCCAATACCAGTAGTACCATCCGTAGAACCAGTTGGGATGATGGTGTGAGTCATACCACCAGATGTACCAATATACGGGATAGTGTTTAACTATCAAAATAGAATGGATATAATATACCTGGTGTTCAAGCCCGTCGGCATCGATAGCTCCGTAGTTGTTGGTGACCATGCCTGCCACGATTTTTTCGTCTTCATGTTCTCCATAAGCGACCGTTAGATGAACATCATTGTCATTTATCGATCTTAAGGACAATGAGACCATCTCTATTTCCACGGTGTTTCTACTGCTACCGGTCATCTGTGGGTCCAAATTCCCGTTATCAAATGATACTTTTACTGTAATGGGATCCGCGCTGTGGAGCTGCAGTGAAACGAGCTCTATGTCGATCCTTCCGGTTTCCTCAGCATCGTAACGCGCTACTTCCTGTAAAAGCATCGTGAAATCGGGGTCGCGTTGTACACGGGTTAAGATCTCATCCCTCTCGGCTAGATCTGTTACATGCGTGATCTGCACACCATCGTTGTTATATTTGACAAGTTCTCCCTGGGTTTCAACGTAACCAATCGTGTCTTTCTTGGCCTCGGATTCTGACGTATTATCCTTATTTTTTCCAAGAACCTGTGTAAAAGCTGGGCTGACCATGATGACAACCACTACCATGCTGATAAGAATTAAGAACCACTTTTTCGACAGCATTTTTAATTTCATATTTGCCTTCCCCCTTCAGGCTTATTGGTATTTATTAAGCGCCCCACCTCGGCACTGTAACTAGCAACTTCTGAATCAGAAGCTATGTTACCTTGATACCCAATAAGATGACCAGCAAATTTTTTAAATTAACATTTTGCAGACATACATTTTTTAGTAACCATTCTATTCTTTTCGCTTTTGATTCTCTATTTCACCATACCCACTAATCTTGTTGAACCAAATATCTTTTTAAAGTGAAAAAGTGGAGTAGCGTCAATGCATTTTTCGATATTAGTAATTTTCTATCCATCAAAATCGAAATTTCCGCTAACTGTTTTTTAATAACCGAGTTTAGATTATCAGTTTTTAAAAAAATAAAAAATCGAAGCGCCAACTATGGACGCTTCGTTTAAGGCTTTTTTGCCCTCAGTACATGAAATAAATATCGGTTAGAACCGCTATTATTGGATGCAGCACACCGGCCAGGTACGGGCAGGCGGTATCCGCGACATATTTTAATAACAAAATCGCCTGCAGAAGATTATCCTTGGGGTCATCACCGTTCAAAATGTCCGTTATCGCAGCATCAATATAATCTATCGCATCGGAGATCTTGTCGGCACAGTGGTCCGAGGTATTCGGACTTGCGGCAATTACGTTAAGTCTTACTATCATTTTCGCTAGCTTCTCGACAGTTTCCACCGCGGTCATCATATATACGCATTTAGCTATTTTTGCGTCCAATCGCTCCAGGACCTTTTCCAGCTGCATGGGTTTATCCACAAGCTCTAAGTCTGCCCTGTACTTGGCAACTGCATAAGCTTTATTTGCGATTGCTAAATACACATATATATCGTCACTGAGGTCTCCTTGATTCTCATCAAGAGCCCTGAGTTCCTCTTTCAACAGGCCCATGGCCTCTCGATAATTCTTGTCGCCCATCTGCTCGTACATCTTATATTTCTTCTTCGGCTTCTTCTTCTGAGCGCCGAAGGCTCCGGGCATAGCGGCTGTGACAAGCATTATCGCCATTATAATAACAAGCGCACAAACCAAGATTCTTTTATTTCTATTCGATAACATTTGCTCTCCTCACGTTTTTTTTATTCTAGAGATTTTTTAATGATCCAATCAAATTTGAGTTAGGCGGTTGCGTTTGCGAGGGGCGTACCGTCATGTGGCATCGAGGCACGTTACGATAAACGGTATCGAGGCACGTTACGGTAAGCGTTATCGAGGCTGGTTTCGGTATTCGACCCCGAGCTTCGTAACGAGCGTCGACCCCGAGCCTCGTAACGAGCATCGACCCCGAGCTTCGTAACGAGCATCGACCCCGAGCCTCGTAACGAGCATCGCCTCCGTAGAACGCTAACGCTTTATTAATGACTGTGAGATTAAATCAGTGGGCAGGAGGCAGGAGGCAGGGGGCAGTTTGATTTTAAACTGCCTCCCGCCTCCTAGATTTCACCAATTATGGTTCTGCCATGTGTTGATACCGGTGCTCAGGTCGAGGATGCCGTAGTCGTTGAAATCGAATGGACCGTTTGTACCGTCGGAATAATCCAGTAGATTATACACATAGCTCTGCTGGTCGCCGCCGGGGAACGGCGGGGGTAGGGTCGGCGAATAGGTGCTCATTACGCTCCTGTAGTTCTGGTGGCCCCAGGCGGTGCCGGCAGCGGCAGGATTCGTCGGGTCTGGTTGATGCGGCAATGCGAGGTTATGGCCGAGCTCGTGTTCGAACACACCTGCGATCGCCACTGCGGTGGGTGGGCCCCAGTTGAAACCCGCCGGGGGCGCCATTCGCCAGTTGATATTCATCGTTCCGATTCCGACGAAGAAATCATCGCCGGGCATCTCTCCAACTCCCGGGGCTAACTGAATGGGAGGCGGAAAAGGTATCGGCGCGGGCTGCCAGAAGCTGTGGCCCATTATACAGTAATGGAAGATCCCCAGTCTGTTTCTATATAAGTGAGCCGGTTCAAGTACACCGTCGCCGTTAATGTCCTGCTGCTCACCGTTCTTTAGCACCAGCATATCGAAAACGGTCTTCTGAACACCTGCAGGTGTGTAGCTGGCAAACACAATCAGGTTATTTGGAGGTACATTCAACTGTTCTCCACCTCCTCTAAAAGCGCCTACCGGATTCGCCGGTCCTATCTGCCAGCCGGCATCGATATGTAAGGTTATGGCCTCCTTTCCGTAGGTTGCCGGGATAAGATTGAGTGCGGTATTAACCTGTTGTATCCGCATGCCTACCATGAAATCCACTTCGACATATACATCCTGGCGTATCGGGCTCGGGTCTTCCAGCGGCATGCCCCACGCTGTAATAACGGTGAAGAGTGTTGCAATGCCGCCCTGGTATCTTCCCTGCGGATCGTTGGGTACGGCATTGCCCGGGTCGCCGACCTCGCCGAACCGTTCGAACTCGCCCTGGTCCATTATCCCGTTACCGTTCGCATCGGTCCAGTCCCAGGTTCGGCTGCCGTCGGCGTCGTCCCAGCCGTCGAACAGCCCGTCGTTGTCGGTATCGGGGTTCGTGGGCGAGGTGCCGATAATCCATTCGTAATTATTGGAAAGCCCGTCGCCGTCGGTATCTGTTCCTGTAGTCACCGGATCGAAGACTACATTTCCGATAATAAGCAGGTACCACGAAAGTGGCTCAACATTGATCTTGGGCATGTTCCTGCCGGTATTGCTCGAAACGACCAGAGATACAATCGGTGCCCGTCGTAAGGCGTTGCGCATGACTGTAACTTCCATGTCGTTATTTGCCCTGTTTATCATAATATTTATGTTAATGGTGCCGAAATCGATGTCGTTGTCCGTTATACTGAACTTAACATCCCTGCCTGCACCGTTCTGCTCTATGAAGATCGAAGTCTGGGCAGCTGGATTGTAGGTCATTCGATTATTGGTGACATCCACAATCAAATCTTCTCTTACAACATGGTTGAACCGTACCACAACGGCAATTTGTGAAAAGCCAATGTACTGCGTCACCACGCCTGAGGGAGTGACCACCAGATACGGCCTGGGCCAGTTCATATCTATATCGATGCCCATCATCCGCGTGGCACCGTTGGAATTGACCCAGGTTACAAGGTCCCTCCAGACATTGTTCCTGATTATACTGATCCATATATCGTTGCCCACCTGGTTGTTCTGGACATTGGTGATTATGTCGCGCATGAACCAGTATCCGTTCATGCCGCACATAACAAGCAGGTTCATACACTGATTGTTGAGCACCTGCGTGTTCAGATCCATGAGCTGATTTGTACCGCCAACCTGTGAGCCTATGGTGCCTCCTGCACGGTTGTTAAAGATATTGATGGAGATCATACCGGTAACGGGCATCTGCGTGGAGTATACGAATATCCCCACATGCCTGCCAACCCGGTTGTTCTGGACGGTTTTGATTATGCCGCCCCAGCTAACAATTGTATTTCCAACATTCACACGGGGCCCGCCAACGGGTGTATCCATCATCAGAGGTTCGTACAGCATAATGTCATTGAATACGACATTCCCGTCAACCCAGGTGTTGATCACGCCCCAGAACACGGTATTATCCGCCTCGGTGACGATTATATCGTTGTAAACATAGTTATTGGTAAGTATGGTAACAATGCTTGTGGCGATCCAGTTGGATACGAGCGTAACTATTATATTACCACTGTTCGCGGCACCGGCAGCACCCACGGTGCAGCTGTTGATCGTAAGCGTAATAAAGCCGCCTGCCGGGAGCCCGCCGGGGATGTTGCCTATCAGAACCTGGAGGTTATTGCCCACCGTGTTACCGTTGAAGGTCAGCACAATATCCCACAGCATTATAACATCGAGATCCCCCAGGACCTCGTTGCCCTCGACGAGAATCTCACCGTAGGTTATGCAGGATTCTATCAGGACATCCCTGGCAAAATTTGCACGCAGTGTAATATCATTGACAATTACATCCTCGATTATGATATCGCCGTGCACCTCGCAGTTTTCCACCAGTATGAACTGCGCAGCAACATCAGTGATTCTCAGGTCACCGTAGAATGTCATGCCGACATATGCGATCCCCGGTGCGAAGGTAAAATGCGGCGATTCCACGCCGTGCAGTAATACCAGTACATCACAGAGGTCGGAAACCTCCTCGGAATTGCAGTCATGGAATTCCTCCAGCAATATATCCATTGCCTCTTGAGGCGAAACCCAGCCGTACCCGGGGAGGTTCAGCACGTCGCCGGGTGCAAGACCGTGCACCTGGTCGGTATCCAGTGTCCAATCCCAGTGGAATATACCTGCGATGGCCTCGCGGGCGTCCTCGTATTTCTCCTTCGCTTTAACTGATAATGAATCCTCATGTACAACTATAAGCTCCCCTTCAAGAGCTCCTTCTGCGTAGTCCATTTCCAGTGAATATTCGTAGGTGCCCGGGACTGAGTTACCCGGTGCGCCGATGGCCACCACATATGTTCCGGATTCGGAGTGGGCCAGCTCGCCGGGGGTGCTGATTACAATATGGTGCCACCAGTCCGGCAGACTCAGCGATATTGCTTTATCATCCAGCACCGCAACGGGGTCGCCCGGACCGCCGATATACTCTGCTTCAATATATGCCAGGGAATACTCGTAAGCGGTAAGATCCAGTTCGAAGCCCGGCTCGTAGGTTGTTGTAACAAAATTGAATTTAGTATATGACAGTTCAAAATCGATTACTATCGGTTGTGCCTCAACTGTATAATACTCTTCAGTCAATAAATGCAGCCAATCGGTATTTGCATCTTCCATCAGGTTAATAGCACTACCTTCGAGCTCCGTAATTATAACCCGCGCGGAATTGATCAGCTCGAAGCCAACTTCACCATCCAGCTTCTTACCCATCTGTGCTTCCACCTCGTTTATGAACGCCTCCAGTTTGTTCTGGGCGCTTTTACCGCCTGTGCCCTTTGCCAGGGCGCTCTCTACAGATTCTAATTTTTTAACCAGGCTGTTTTTTATACCCCTGGGCAGCTCGAGCTCCTCTACGTCTTCCATCAGCTCGTCCAGTAAATGCTCTGCATAGGAATCCTCATCGTCATCTCTGACTAATACCAGAACCGTATCAGTTCCAATAAAGCCTGCAGCGTCCGTCACCGTAAGAGTGGTAATGAACGTCCCCGTCACCGGATAGCTGTACATTGCATACTCGCCCTCGGCCCATTCGGCGCCCCAGCCGAAATCCCAGTGGTACTCTATGATGGTACCGTCCGGGTCGTACGATTTCGAGCCGTCGAAGATCGTGAGCTCGTCAACAGCAAGAACCCTGTCGGCGCCTGCAACTGCTACCGGTGCGAGGCCGGTTTCTATGCCTCCGCCGGGAACCGGGGTTGGTTCCGGTACGGGTGATATGTCAAAGTCGAAAAACCCTCCGGTGTCAAACTTTTCAGCGGGAACAATCATCCCGAAACTTGTAGTCACCATTATTAAACACACAAATATCGATATTATTTTCGAGTTCATTATAAACCTCCCAAACATTAACCCAATTTTTTCTCCTATATTCAATATTTAATACAACTACCCACTGATATTAATTCAAAAAGAGAAGATATATCCTGATTTAACAATTATTGAAAAATTTGAGAATCTTATTTGTTAAATTTGGAAATTTTCTACCTCCCCCTACTGAATAATTACACTGGGTAAGTTGTAGAAGTTGAAACGCATTTCTAATATTTAATATTTCATTAAATCTAGAAAATGAAATGAACCCAAGAAAATTTAATCAGAATTAATATAAAAAAAAGGTGATTAAAAAAGAGACCATTCTGATGTTCATCAATTGCAGTCACTTGGGGACCGTTTAGCTTACAAATCGATTCTAGGCACTTGGAGACCGCTCTGATTTTCATTAATTACAGTCTCTTGGGGAAGGGAGAATAATGAGTCATTGTCGTAATAAATCATTGATTCATCAAACTCCCGTCTCCAATCTCCAAGCGTCCAAAAGCAATTTCTAATCAAACGGTCCCCCCCTCTCCAAGGGCTTTTAATCAATATCTAATTGTAACGGTCCCCCTCCCCAAGTGCTTAGCATCAACCCGATATCGTAACGGTCTCCCCTCTCTTATGGGTTTTCGAAGATAAAAC
>CP070629.1:3302543-3322441 GCA_020356005.1 Thermoplasmata archaeon | reverse complement strand
TGCGTTCCAATTTAATGAACGCCACGAAACATTTCCGCCGGAATAATGCGACTGGGACTCAAATTTACCAGGTGGGACATATTGATGGTATGAAAGATTGATACGTTTGAGAACCGGCGTGTCAATTCCATCAGATGCCAGGTTGACACGATAATAGAAATTAGAACCGTTCCAGAGTAACTTTGTAAGATTGATTTTATTGGAACCCTGAGATAAAGAATCCCAGTTGTTCTGCGAGCCGGTGGAATTGCACCAGAGTGTTCCATCATTTGAAAACTGTACTTTTATATTAGTTCCTAAGGGTTCCTCAACTTCAGCTGTAAAATCATTAATGGAACAAGCTGCCTTACCTGCGCTCAAGTCGCTGGAGACCACTTCGCCCCAACTGGTATCATCTTTAATTAGCCAAGCATTGTCATTGGCTGGAGTATTATTACCGTAATGCTTGGTATTTCCGCTAATAATATACCCGCTGTCAGAGGTCTGCTGGACGAAATATCCAATCTCACTTTCACTTCCACCGAAGAATTTTAAGAATTTCTCATTACCGTACGAATCGGTCTTGATCAGCCAGATGTCATTGCTGCCGGCACCGTACGACATTGTACATCCCACAACGATATACCCACCGTCCTCTGTCTGCTGGACGCAATAGCCAATATCACTGGAGACGCCCCCGTAGGTCTTATTCCAAACCTCATTACCTGCCGAATCGGTCTTGAAGAGCCAGATATTACTCTGCAACGGAGTACCGGGACCATAAGATTTGGTGATGCCAGTAATAATATATCCTCCGTCAGCTGTCTGCCGGACGTACGATCCTCCATCATTCCAATCCCATCCAAAGGACTTGTTCCAGACCTCATTACCCGAGGAATCGGTTTTAATCAACCAGATATCAAAGCTGCCGGCGCTGTAAGATCCAGTGAAACCGGTAATAATATACCCTCCGTCAGAGGTCTGTTGTCCTGAATAAGCATAATCAGCTGAATTCCCGCCGAAGGTATTATTCCAAACCTCATTACCCGACGAGTCGGTCTTGATAAACCAGACATCTTCAAGATTACCGATACCGTAAGATGTGGTGGTGCCGATAATAATATAACCCCCGTCGGAAGTCTGTTGAACGGCGGCACCATTATCAATATTGCTCCCACCGAAAGTTTTGTTCCACTGTTCAACGCCTGACGAATTGGTCTTGATAAGCCAAGCATCTTTGTCACTGCCGCCATAAGACTGGGTATCTCCAACAATAATATAACCACCGTCAGAGGTCTGCTGAACGGAATAACCGTAATCATTTGAACTCCCACCAATAGCCCGGGTCCACTGCTCCTCTCCTCTGCCACTGCTCTTGACCAGGAATACATCATAGCCGCTGGTAAGGGTTTGGGTCCGGCCGGCAATAACATAGCCGCCATCGGCAGTCTGCTGGACACAGTCACCGCGGTCATTATAACTGCCGCCGAAGGGTTTGCTCCAGCTCGGTACATCCGCCGGAGAGGTTTTGATCAGCCAGACATCATAATCACTTCCGCCATAGGATGAGGTATGGCCAACAATAATATACCCACCGTCGGTTGTCTGCTGAATATTATAGCCGTAGTCATATTGATTTCCACCGAAGGTCTTATTCCATTTCTCTTCTCCGGTTGAATCGGTTTTTATCAGCCAGACGTCTGAATTACCCGCACCGTAGGAATAAGTATATCCCGAAACGATATATCCACCGTCGGATGTCTGTTGAATGGACCGACCATAATCATTTGAGCTCCCGCCAAAGGTCTTATTCCAACTTTCGGTACCTGTTGAATCAGTCTTGATAAGCCAGAGATCGCCTACGCCGGCACCATAAGATTTGGTATAACCTGCAATAATATACCCACCTTCGGAGGTTTGCTGGACAGAATTGCTTTGATCCCAATCACTCCCACCGAAGGTCCTGTTCCATTGTTCACAACCTGTCGAATTGGTCTTGATCAGCCATGCATTGTTATCGCCAGCACTATAAGACTTGGTCCGGCCAGCGATAATAAACCCGCCGTCGGAGGTCTGCTGAACGGAAAAACCATAATCATCATCACTCCCACCGAAGGTCATGTTCCATATTTCGGTACCCGCTGAATTGGTCTTGATCAGCCATGCATCCCCTCCGGTGCCATATGAAGTAGTGTAGCCATTGATAACATAGCCGCCATCTGAGGTCTGCTGAACGAAATAACCCACATCATATATATTCCCACCGAAGGTTTTATTCCATGTTTCGCTGCCAGACGAGTCGGTTTTAATAAGCCAAACATCTCTATCGCTGCCACCATATGATTGGGTATCTCCCACAATAATATACCCACCATCAGATGTTTTCTGGACTGACTGTCCTTCATCATTAGAACTACCTCCAAAGCTATTGTTCCAAATCTCACTGCCTTCCGAATTTGTCTTGATCAGCCAAACATCTCTATCACTACCACCATAAGATTGGGTCCAGCCAGTGATAATATATCCATCGTCAGATGTCTGTTGAACAAAATAACCTTGATCATCTGAACTCCCACCGAAGATATTATTCCAGCTCTTTACATCCGGCGAATCGGTTTTGATGAGCCAGACATCAATTCCGCCGGCACCATAGCATTCAGTACGTCCAACAATAATATATCCACCGTCGGAGGTCTGCTGAACGGAATTACCACGATCAGTATATTTTCCACCAAAAAATTTATTCCACTGCTCATTGCCCGACGAATCAGTTTTGATAAGCCAGGCATTTTCATAGGTAGGAGTACCAACGCCATAAGATTTCGTATAACCTGAGATTATATAACCGCTGTCTGAGGTTTGTTGGACACAAGAACCAAAATCATCTGGACTCCCGCCGAAGGTCTTATTCCACTGTTCATTACCTGCCGAATCGGTCTTGATAAGCCATGCATCACCATACCCAAAACCATAGGATGTTACACCTGCAATAATATACCCCCCGTCAGAGGTCTGCTGGACTGATTCACCTTGATCCCAATCACTCCCACCAAAGGTCCTGTTCCACTGTTCAGCGCCTGACGAATCAGTTTTGATCAGCCAGACATCAATATCGCTCCCACCATAAGATTGGGTTTGACCAACAATAATATACCCACCGTCGGAGGTCTGCTTAACTGATCGGCCAATATCACTATTGCTTCCACCGAAGGTTTTATTCCAACTTTCGGTACCCGCTGAATCGGTTTTGATCAGCCAGGCATCACTCCCACTAGGGCCATAAGATTGACAATCACCAGTAATAATGTAGCCCCCGTCAGAGGTCTGCTGGATGGATAAACTATAATCATTAGAGATTCCACCGAAGGTCTTATTCCACTGTTCATTACCCACCGAATCGGTCTTGATCAACCAGACATCGTAGTCAAAGCCGCCATAAGACATTGAATAACCCCCAATCACATACCCACCGTCGGTGGTCTGTTGGACACAATTGCCATAATCATTGAAACTGCCGCCGAAGGTTTTATTCCAAACCTCACCACCCGACGAATCAGTTTTGATAAGCCATACATCATCATCGATGCCGCCGTAAGATGAAGTATGACCGGTAATAATATACCCTCCATCGGAGGTTTGTTGGACGTCCCGACCATAATCATGTATACTCCCCCCGAAGGTTTTGTTGATCTTATTCAGTTTCACCTCGCCGTTTGTAGTATTCATGATAACATTTCTATAAGATCCGATCAGTGATTCGTCTGTAAAGTCGTCTTCGATATATTTAGTCAGCATTCCCAGTGTAATATTGCCTTCCTCGGTTATGATCACATTATCCGGATCGCCTGCGGTAAAGTTATTCTTGGAATACTGCTCCCAGCTTGAGAGCGCAGATGCGCAATCCGCCGGAGTGTCCTCCAAGGGCAGCATCGTTACTGCCGAAAATATCAACATCACAGCTAAAATAACATTGAAAAGCGATTTAATCGAACTGACTTTTACCCTTAACTTTCCTCCGGTCCCAATCATTGTATTTGCCTCCACTCTGATGTCTGAAAGTAACTAAATGTGGATAATAGCCCTGAATTTTTTAAAAAAAGGGGTTTGATATATATAAAAGTTTACATTTTTATTTAAATAGATTTAATAAAATTAGTGAAAGCAGAGAAAAGCTGAGATACTGCTTAAGGAGTGGTGCATGGTGAGGACATTCGCTACACTCATTTGAATGGTGAGTCCACCCCCCACCCCTCGAGTTTTATAACAGGAAACAGGAAAGAAGGGAACAACATTTTTTTAAATCGTATCCCTAGTATCCCTGTCTCCCTGTTTAATAAAACAAAGGGCGGGTGGGGACGTTGACAATCAAAATCCTAGATTATCTTTCGCGCTTTTCGCGCCTTTCGCGGTTGAAAAAAGCCCTATGGGAAAAAAACCACAGATTCACACAGATACACTCAGATAATTACCCTGGCTGGAACATCCGTGTCTATCAGTGTCCATCTGTGGTTAATTTATAATACTTCCTGAACTTCCTGACTTCCTGACTTCCTGTTTAAAAAAAACAGGGGAGGTGGGGGGCAGGACGTTAACAATCAAAACATTATAAAATTAAAACTCTAGATTATCTTTCGCGACCTTCGCGGCCTTCGCGGTTAAAAAGTCCCCTGCCAAGCCCGAACAGGTAATCCCATTAAACTAAGATTGCCCTAGGTCCTGGGTCCTGAGTCCTGGGTCCTGATTACATTGCTTTAGTCTTTATCCCAATAGATCTTCCGTTCCTTATCAGGTGGAACCGATTTTACCTCTACCGGCTGCGTGGTTTGCATTTTTAAGTTCTTAGGCGCTTTGGTTTTTACCCTCAAAGTGGAGGGGCGATCTGACCTCGGGTCTGCCTTAATTTTATCTTTATACGGCGAGTCCGAGGGTATGTCAGAGGGGTTGTCTGACGAATCCTCCGAATATTTCTTGGAAAGCTCCATCTCCTGTAAATAATCGTCGATCTTGCGCTCCAGAACGAGGAAATGGAACTCCTCGATCTTCCCGTCTTTAACCTCGTCCTTAATCGATTCCCTGAGCTCTATCAGCTCCTTTTCGCAGATCTGATGGTTCTTCTTGTAATCGTTATATGTACTATCGATCTTATCAAGGTACTTACGGAGCTTACTCTGCTTCTTCCGGATTCTTATAAAACCTAACAAACCGATAATTAAAGATATGACAATTGTTAAAATGGTGATTATGGGCTCCCAGTAATCCCATGATTTTTCGTCATCCTCCTTTTCCTCACCAGGTGGCACCTCCTCTTCGTCCTCGCCTTCGGGCGCCGGCTCGGTGATGAACGACCATGTGTAATTCTGCTCGAGGTTGTTGCCCATGAGGTCCTTTGCATTCGTGGTAATGCTTACGTTATACTGCGTGCTATACGCCAGGGAGGTGCCAGGTGTAAAGGTCAGCGTGGTTCCCAGCCAGTCGAACACACCGGTTATGCTGGGTGTGATCATAAAGGCGTATTTGGTCTCATCCTCCAGCATCTGCTCGCTGAACGCCACCGAGATGCTGGTATCCACATCCACATTGATGCCGAAGGGCACCCTGTCGATTACAGTGGGCGGCGTTTTATCAAAAACGGCGGTGGTGGTGAACTGCCATGTATAAGGCCCTTCGAGATTATTTCCCACCAGGTCCGATGCGTCTGCTGTTATTAGAACCTGGTATTGTGTTTCGTAGGATAATGATATGAGCGGTGTGTACATGAGTGTGGTTCCCACCCAGTTGAATATTCCCGGGACGTTAGGTGTGATAGAAAATGCATTTTCAACGGAAGCCTTCATCATGGGTTCGCTGAAGGCCACGGAGATCATGGTGTCTACCGGCACATCATTACCCATTGGAAGCTTATCAATTATTGTCGGATAGAGTATATCAACCGTAGAGGTAGTTGTGAACGACCAGGAGTAATCGGATTCCAGACCGTTCCCCGCTAGATCAGTGGATCTGGTGTTCAAATTCACTTCGTAGGTGGTATTATAATTAAGAGCAACATCAGGTGTAAATGTAAGTACCGTGGATTCCCAGTGGGCCGAGCCTGTTATCATGGGTGTAATGGAGAATCCGCTCAGGGTTGAGACCCTATCCATCTCCTCGCTGAATGTAATCGTTATAGCTGTCCCGACACTAACATCAGAACCTTCAGGAGTTTTGGTGAGAACACTTGGCGGTGTCGTATCCATTTCCTCGATAACGATCTCTATGCCCCCGTCTGAGCCCGAACTTCCGTTGGGCTCCTCATCCACCTGGCCGCCGGCGCCGAAATAAGCGAGGTTGGGCGGGCTCGCCTTATCCGCCGCCTTGATGAAATATTCTATACCAGCAGTAGTAACGGCATCTCCGGGGATTGTACCGCTGTATTTGCTTGCAGATGGGGTCATTGAGACTTTTGTATACAAATTATCGGTCTTCTTGCGGTAATACAATTCTACGTAATCCACGCCGGAGGCGTCATCGGTTACCGTGGCGGTGATGGTTATTGGTGTTCCGACCTCTAATGATGTAATCGGTACATGAGTTATCGTTGGCGGTGTTATATCGTTTAGCGTAACCGTGATATCAATATCTGTCAGCGGCCCGGGCTCCATTGTACTTTCTCCTTCATTACCGAAATATATCACATTGTTAGGAGAAGATGAATCTGAGGCGCGTATATAATATTCAATACCATCTTCGGTTACCGCTGTAGAAGATAATTCAAGTGTATAGGTATCCCCGTCGGTATTCATAAGTGAGGATGTATAGGTTGAATCCGCGGGTTTCTTGAAAAATAAATTAACCTTATCGATCCCGCTGTGGTCATCATTAATTACAGCAGTAAATGTAATGGGGTATCCCTTTGTGCCGCTTGTCACAGAGGTATGGGTTATGGAAGGTGAACTTATATCAATTTTTACATCCACATTGCCCTCGATATAATTATCTGCCATATCATAGGCTCTGACAATTACATTATGTACTCCCTCGGTTTGCGGCGGCAAAGAATATGGACTGGTTACGATTGAATAGGTACCCGCGTCAACACTCAGCTCATAATGATCTATACCGCTAAGAGCATCGGTTGTGGAAAATGTGATTTCTGGCTGGGTGTTCTGCGTCCAGCCGGAGGGAGATGCCGAGGGTGTGAAACCTTCAGGTACAACGGTGTCGATTTTTACAGCGATAATGCTGTCGGTGTAAAGACCCGCCTTGTCGTAAGCTCGCACGGTTACATTATGGATTCCGTCTTCTTGCGCTGGCATTGTAAACGGGCTGGTAGCTTCCTTAAATGCACCGGTATCTATTTTCATTTCAAAATGGTCGATTCCGCTCGTATCATCAGTGGTATTGAACGATATTGTAGGCGTGGGGTTTGAAGTCCAGCCGGGTTCGTCCAGGCTGGGCGTGAACGGGTTCGGCGGCACCGTATCTATTGTTAACCGTCGGTGGTTACTGTACGGCCCCCAATCGCCATCGATATCCTTGGTACGCACCTTCCAGTACCATGTCCCGTCATTCATTATTGTATAATCAGTTCCATCCGGGAATTCCCAGTGGAAGTAAGAAGATACCTGTTCGCCGCTGTCATAATCTACACCAGCAAATGTACTATCGTCATCGATTTGAACCTGGAATGCTTTTTGCTGAGTAGGTTCATCGTCGTTAAAGGTCCAGGTTAAAAGCGGTGTATTATCATCAATACAATCGCCTTCTTGCGGCATCATTAATGTGGGAGGGTCCGGCCACCGATTGTATTCAATTGTAATATCGTAAACTTCAGGTGAGATATAAGTGTCTGAGGTCAAATAGAGCTTATACTGAATCCAGATATCGCCATTATGACCGCTCCAGAGCGTCTCACCTGCATGGGTAACATAAAAATTGGAAGTACTACCAGCCGGCCCCACAAAATTCTTGTTTAATAATTTTACTTTTGTTTCGGCACTGCGTATTTGAAATTCTATATCCGTATTGCTCGGCTCATATTCCGTCCATGAAATCGTCGAGAATGTGGACTGTCCGCCCGTATCCAGAGGGCTGGATATAAAAGTCCCGGGGGATGCTACCTTATCGAAAACACAGGTATCACCAAACATTGTCATTAAAGGGCCGCCGCCTGCACCCCCTCCAAATATCAGAATTTTGTCGGTATTATCTATGCTGGCCATACCGAAATGAACACGTCCTTCGGGTATGTAGTCTGGAGCCAACTGCTCCCATTTATTTGCAGAATAATCGTATTCCCAGCTTTCATTCTGGGTATTGGAATTTCCCAGATCTCCACCGAATAAGATTACATGATCGGTGTCGTCCAGCTCTGCCATACAATGAGACGACCTCGGGCCTGGATTTTCGGGTGGTGATTTATTATACCAATTGTCTGACGATAAATCATAGACCCATGTTTCATCGTAAATGTTACCGGATCCGTCATCGCCGCCGTAAAGCAAAGCCTTGTCCGTTTGATCTATCGTTGCCATTGCATGGGATTTTCTAGGGCTGGGAAATGGACTTTGAACTTTCTGGGTCCAGGTATTAAGACCATAATCATAAATCCATGTATCGCAGGTCGGGGCTGTTCCATTATTACCCCCGAACATAACCACATTGTCAGTTCCATCAATAGCGGCCAATCCATGGTCCTGTCTGGCTGGCGGCGGTGTCAATGGAACTTTCTGTGTCCATGTATTTGAACTAAGATCGTATATCCATGTATCTCTGTAATAAGTCATATTAAATCCACCGAACAACAGAACCTTATCTGTTCCGTCGAGAGCAACCATAGCTGAACCAATTCTTCCTTGTGGATGGGATGAGGGGGTTTTCTGTGTCCATGAATTTTCACTTTGATCATAAATCCAGGTTTCATCCAGAATGACCTCGCTTGGACTCCTGGGGCCTGCGCTCTGTCCTCCCGACATTCCGGTGGGGGCGACACCACCGAAAATAATCACTTTATCGGTATTATCAATGGTGGACATCGCGTGACCTAACCTGGGATTGGGTGTTGTAGACGGTCCGCGGTCAAACCATTCATCTGTTTCCAATTTGAGGAGGGCGTTAGTACCCTCGCCTTCTATCTCTATAAAATCCATGGTTCCGGAACCGAAATCCGATCGTGAACTCTGCGTCCATAGCTGCAGTGCTGATGCATCGCCTACGATAGAATCGTTGAATGGAATAACCTGCAGGGCAGATAAAATTATTATTAATCCCAGCCAGATTCTAGTAATCGTTCGAACACTGTTTGTACACTTGCTCTCGCTTCGACTGCACCGTGGCATAACCTTGCCTCCGTTCAATTAATGAAATGGGTAAGAGTATATTGATTAGCTAGCACTTCTAAAAAAATATAGCCAATAATATATAATCGCCAATATATAAATAATTTAGCGACTTGAGTATACTTGTTACATACCAATTGGTAAATAACCATAAGATAAATATTTACAATATACACCTCGCTAGATAGGGATTTTAGTTTTCAATATTGACCGCTTTTCAATGCAGCCAATGTTTCTTCTAAAACCTTGATCACTTTATCCTTGTACGACAATTGATCGTCATAGTCGTAACTGAAGCTCTTCCAGTACGGACGCTTATGCCCGATCTTGAATTTGACGCCCGACATTTCTGTATTATACGAATCGTTATCAAGCTTCGTGGCTTTTTGGTCGGCGATGATATACCAGTGAAAAGTTGTACCCTTCTTCGCACCGGTGTTGTTACCCGATGCAAAATTTCTGCGTTTGAGGGATTCAAATGAAAACTCCCATTTGTCAGGCGCAACCTTGGTTTCGTTCCATCGACCCTCCGGGTAAAACCAGCTGTGCGACCCGCCGACCCTCATGCCGGTGTAAACTTTACCGTTATATTCCTTTATATCGTCATAATTGGTCATAGACTCGTCCCCTGAGTCAGGGGAGATGAATCTCCCCCCTTTGAGTATTGTTTGATTCTTAAAACCAAATAATACAAATACTACCAATACTACCAAGGAAATCCCAAAATCAAAATCTGCAGAAAATCCTTTTTTGTCCTTGGGATTTATTTTGGATTTTTATGATTTGAATTTATTTTGAAGTTGGTAGTTGGGATTTACTTTGAGTTTTGTAGTATTTGAGACTTGGTAGTATTAAGAATCATTATTAAATAAAAAGGGGGATTCTTCCCCTACAATTGATTTGATGTTATTGATTAAATTATATTGCAAAACCAATTATTTATAATTCAATTAGAGATGAGTGAAAGTATTAACTCAGGAGGCAGCGCCCTTCGGGAGAGACGAGTAGCGACTTAAATTTATATTTATATAACGGCACGGCCCAACACCTTTGGTAAGTATAATAATATGAGATAATACTGTTAGATGACGCACCGCCAAGCACCTCGATTACGTATGCATCTGGTCGGTGTTGGCAACTAGGTGTGGGCAATCTATTCAGCGGGGAGCGAGAAGTCACCCTTCGGGAGAGGCAGGAGGCAAAAGCCAAGAGGCAAAAGACGAGACGCATTACGCAAACGCTGGACGTTACGCCCCTCGCAACCGCAACCGTAGGACGCAGACAAGAATCAATAAAAAATCAAAAAATAAGCTACCAACAGCTACCGGGGTCCTTTCCACCGACGCATTATCCACCATAATGCAATTATCCAGAGTATAATGATTGGAACTGTGGTGAGGCTAAGATTTATAATGGGAATTTCCAAGGTGATGCCGGTTATTGTGATCATTATCAGCAATGTCATTGCCATTATAGAAACGCCCATGACGCCTACGATGCGCCATAGGTCGGTCCGGATCTCGGAAGCTATATCGGTCTCCATTTTAATTACAAGCTCGCCCGAGTCGAGCTTATCAAGAACCGACGAGACTTTCTTGGGGCCCTTTCGCATAAGCTCCCTGTATTCCTGGGCCCTCTGGAGCGCGGCTATGGGGTCGAGCGCTTCATCGATCTTCTCTTTAATGACATCCCCGAGTATCGGCCTCAGCATCTCATTGATATCAAAATTTGCAGAAAGCGCACGTGCAACCCCGTCGGCTTCCAGCAGCGCTCTTTCCAGGAGGATGAACGTGGTGGGCGGTGCAAAATTGTGCTTAAGAGCTATTGATACGATGTTCTGGTTCATACCGGGCGTGATGGGAACACCCTGGCGCCTGAGCTTCTGGAAGTCCAGAAACTCGCGGAAGTCTTGCTCCAGCGCCGGCCTGTTGACAGCACTCTCGCTAACTTTGCATATCTCCAGAAAGAGCTCCGTGGCTTTCTCCACATGTTCTTTTGAAATGGAGAAATAAAACAACCTTACCTTGTCCCTCATCCTGCCGTCGATATAACCCACGGACCCGAAGTCCAGAAGCGCTATATTACCGCCAGCTTGCACCATCACATTCCCACCGTGCGGGTCGCCGTGGAAGTAACCTTTGACGAAAATCATCCTGGCCACGGCGGTGCCGAGGTTAACGGCAACCTTGCCGGTATCAATCCCCGCCTTTTTCAAACCGGTAATGTCGTCGATGGGTATGCCCGAAACAAAGTCCATGGTGAGCACCCTGGCGGTGGTAAGCTCCCAGTATACGCCGGGAATGTAAACCTCCTTAACGCCGGAAAAGTCGCTACGAAAATGTTCTATAGACCTCGCCTCGATAGTATAATCCAATTCTCTTACTAAAAGCCGCTTGAGCTCCTTGACCAATTCCTGTGGATCTATGACCTCGCTGATACCTGTCAAACTGCCGAACATATCCGCTAAATCCTCAAAGATCTCCATGTCTACCATTATCTTTTTCTTGACATTGCTTCTTTGCACTTTCACAGCCACGAGCTTACCTTGTTTGGTTTTGGCTTTGTGCACCTGCCCGATGGAGGCGGAGCCTATGGGCTGCTTACCAAAGCTTGTAAAAGCGGCATTGATGGGCTTACCGAGCTCCTTTTCCACGATTGCGGACACATCCGAATACGGCATGGGTTTTACATCGTCTTTGAGGCTTTCAAGTTCCCTCACATACTCTTCGGGCACAAGGTCGGGCCGCGTGGACAGTATCTGCCCGATCTTGATGAACGTCGGCCCGAGCTCCTCGAACATCAACCTCAGCCGCACCGCCTCCGAATAGGTCTTGAGGTCCTCCCTCGTGCCCTCGAGCCTGGGGATGATGTTAACACTTTTGATTCTTTCGAACAGGTACCCGAACCCGTGCTTTGAAACGATATTCAATATCTCCAGGTAGCGCTTGTAATGTGCATAGCCTTCCCTTAGCCGCCTGCCGATGATGCGCTCGCGCTTGCCGTCAGAGTCGCCGCCGAGCTCGCGGTCCACTATCCTGTCCGAAATTGAATTCAACTTACCCACTCGGGCAAAAAGAGGAAACGGAATATATCAATGTTTGCATAGGATGTAGGATGGATGGTGCTCTTTCTTTAAAAATTCTAAATACTAAATTCTAAATACTAAACAAATTCTAAATTCGAAATTCTAAACCCCCACCCCCCGGTTTTACCGCGGAAGCGCTGAAACGCGGAAAAATAATGAAACCTCTGCTTCTGATACATATGTTTAAGGGTGCTCGCATCTTTGGCAAGCGGCCGTCAAACGTAGGCCGTAAGACGGTACGCACCGCGCCACCGCTCACCGTGTTCCGCCCTTCTGTAAACGATACTATTTAAACCAAAAAATTCTATCCCCTCCCGATGGTAGATTCGACTAAAGCAGCGGCCAAGAAGTATCATATGATACCCAAAAAGGAGGTGCTGAAAAAATTCGGCACCTCAGAAAACGGCCTCGGTGCAGAAGATGCGGCCAAGAGGCTCGAGAAGTACGGCCGCAACGAACTGCGCGTTGAGAAAAAGGATCCCAAGTGGAAGAAATTTTTGAGGCAGTTCTCCGATGCGCTGGTCATCGTTTTACTCTTAGCGGCATTGATTACCGCTATTTTGAAACCTGCTGATATAGACTGGATGGTCATTGCCGCCATCGTTATTATAACAGCTACGATCGGTTACATGCAGGAAGAAAAAGCGGAGGAGGCAATAGAGAAACTGAAGAAAATGACGGCGCCGAAGACAATGGTAATACGGGGAGGTAAAAAGCGCGAGCTCAAAGCCTCCGAGCTTGTTCCCGGCGATGTAATCTACATGGAATCCGGCATGATCGTTCCAGCAGACGGCCGGGTAATCGAAGCCAGCAGTTTGAAGATTAATGAATCAGCTCTTACGGGAGAAAGCGTACCGGAGGATAAATCACCGGAGGTCCAAACCGAGGACGCTCCTCTGGCCGACCGTACAAATATGGTGTATATGAGCACAATAACGGAAAGGGGTAACGGTCTGGCCGTGGTAACCGCAACAGGCATGGATACGGAGATCGGGCATATCGCGGGGTTGATCCAGCAGGTAGAAAGAGTGGATACGCCGCTGCAAAAGAAGCTCAAGCAGCTGGGTAAAAGGCTCGGCATCTTTATTCTTATCGCGTGCATTGTGATTTTTGTAATGGAGCTCGCCAGGGCCATGGACATCCTATCGCTCACAAAAATCCTGGAACTATTCGAAACCTCGGTATCTCTTGCGGTGGCGGCCATCCCGGAAGGGCTGCCGGCTGTGGTTACAATCTCTCTGGCTTTAGGGCTCAAGGTTATGGCTAACCGCAACGTGGTGGTGCGCAAGCTGCCTGTGGTGGAGACGCTGGGCTCGGCCACGGTTATATGCACGGACAAAACCGGTACGTTAACCACCGGTGTGATGACCGCCGACGTTTTGTACATCGACGATACTAAAATAGAGATAGAAGGTACAGGGTACTCACCTAAGGGGCACTTTATCAAAGGCAAAAAGAAGATAAAGCCGGGCAAGGAGGGGGGAGCGTTTGAACAGGTAATGCTGGCCTCTGCATTATGTGCAGATGCGGTAATTTCGGAGGAGAAGGGAAAAAGAAAGGTACTGGGTGATACCACAGAGGGCGCCATTATGGTCATGGCGGAGAAGGCGGGGTTCGATTACGAGGTTTTGAGGAAGAAATATAAGAGGGTGGACGAGAAGTCGTTCGATTCCAGAAGAAAGATGATGAGCACGGTCCATGATTTCAAGGGTACCAAAGTAACATATACCAAAGGCGCTCCCGAGAGCATTTTGAAGGTTTGTGTGAGAGAACTGCGGGGAAATTCGAGGGTGGAATTGGGAGAGGATAGACGCAAGAAGCTTCAGCAATTAACCACGGATATGGCGCGAGGTGGGTACAGGACTCTGGCTTTCGCTATGAGCAAGGAAGGTAAAATCGAAGAAGACATGACATTTCTTGGAATCGTGGGCATCAGGGATAAGGTGCGGCCCGAGGCGGCGGATGCGGTCAAAACCACCAGGCGCGCCGGCATACGCGCAATAATGATCACAGGCGACCACCGCCAAACTGCCGCTACTATCGGCAGGGAGCTTGGAATAATTAAAAAGGATAATGAAGCAATCAACTGCGCCGACCTGGATGAGATGGATGAGAAACAATTCAAGAAGGTCCTGCGCAAGGTCTCGGTGTATGCCAGGGCGTCCCCGGAACACAAGGTGCGGATAGTGAAAGGGTTGAACGAGGACGGGGAGATCGTTGCAATGACCGGCGACGGCGTGAACGATGCGCCGGCATTGAAGATGGCGGATATCGGCGTCGCTATGGGCATCACGGGTACCGACGTCACAAAAGAAGCCAGTGATATGATAATCACCGACGATAACTACTCCTCCATCGTTGCCGCCGTCGAGGAAGGAAGAGGGATTTATGATAATATCAGGAAGGTCATTTTATTCTTGCTTTCATGCAATATGAGCGAAATAACATTCATGCTGGTGGCGATTTTGGCCGGTTTCCCGGTTCCGCTGCTGGCGCTGCAGATCCTCTGGATCAATCTGGTAACCGATTCGTTCCCCGCTCTTGCACTCGATACAGAACCCAAAGAGCCCGGTTTGATGAAACGAAAACCCAGGGACCCCCAGGAGTCTGTAATTACAAAAGATATGATGATATCGATAATTATATCCGCTATAATAATTACCGCCGGAACACTTTTCATGTTCTGGTACACACTCCCCAGGGGGATCGTGCACGCACGCACAATGGCACTGACCACAATGGTCATGTTCCAGATGTGGACTGCCATTGCCTACCGTTCTACAACACACACCATGAGCGAGATCGGGTGGTTCTCCAACCCGAGACTGCTGGGCGCTATCGCTCTTTCCATTGTTCTTATGCTGCCAATTCTATACATACCCCAGGCCCAGGCGGTTTTCGGGACCGTGGGGCTCTCGGGATTCGAATGGCTTGAAATTATTATCATCTCAGCCCTGGGTTTAATCGTGATAGAGGTCTGGGAATGGATCAACAGGCATAAGCTGCATTATGGAACGACTTAAGAATATATTATAGTGGTGAGAACGCTCGCTGTGCTCGCTTGAATGGTGAATGGTGAGTAAAGATAGGACCAAGGACCCAAGACCAAGGACTCAGGGTGATTATTAAATTGTGAAGGCTAAATACGCTCACTCCCTTCGGTCGTTCGCTTGAATGGTGAAGGCAGATTTTAATCGGGCAATATCTCAGTTACCTTCACTATTCACCATTCACCATTTTGCCTTTTAATGACCTTCACTATTCAAGGCAACGAAGTTGCCGTATTCACCATTTATCCTTTATTAATCTCCCTAGCGCCTATTCTCTAGACTATAGCGCCTGACTAATTATTTCTTACGCTTCATTTTCTCTACGGCTTTCTTTGGGGTCTCTACAACCTTTTTACCCGCCTTTTTGGCACCCTTTTCTACCTTATCTTCGACTTCTATAACCTTGTCGCCGAACTTCATAAATTTATCTTCTACTACCTCTTCGGCCTTCAGCACTTTCTTCTCGATCTTATCTTCCACATCAATAACCTTATCGCCCACTTTTTTCACTCCAGCCTCTACCTTTCGTTCACCTTCCACAATATGGTGAGCAAACTTGTGCTCGGCCTCGATGATCGCCCCACCCAGATGCCTGAGCCCTGCTTCTGAAGCGTGGATTGATTTGCTCACTAACTGGCGGACATGTGTAATATCCACGTGTTTTTCGAAATAATCGATATCCTTGGAAAGCTTCCACCTGGCATAAACGCCCAGCATGGCCGGGAGGACGATAATCGAAGATATCAATGCGAAGGTTATTGCCAGTGCTGTGAATGTCCCGAACATTCTCATTGGGTTCGTTGGTGCGAAGAACAGTATGCCGAATCCGCCGACGGTGGTCACCGCGGCACCGAACAGGGCTCCGCCGGTGTTAACAACAGTATGACGTATAGCTCTGCTGACATCACGGTCATCATGGATGCTTTCCATGAACCGGTTGGTAATATGGATGGCGTAGTCAATACCGATACCAATCGTTATTGTACAGATCATGATGGTCATTACGGTAAGCGGCACACCGCCGAGGTACATGGTACCGTAAATCCAGAGTATGACTAGAACCACCGGCACTTCTGTGAATAGCCCCAGCGAGATTGACCGGAATTCATAAGTAAATAGAGCACACAGTATGATAGCTGCAATGATTATCGTAATAACGAGCGATTGTAAACCGCTGGTCTGTATAGAAGTTATGATTTGATCGGTTATTATTGGCTGACCGGTTGCGAATACTTCTACATTTTCCTTATTTTCCAGCGGTTTGATATTAGCTTCCATTTCATCTGCTATCTCTCCGTTGTAATCGCCGCCGTGTGTATTGACGCTGACCCTTATAAGCGCGCCTTCATACTTGCCTGAATCTTTGTTGTAGTATAATACGTTCGCCAGAAGAGGCTGATAAGTTTCATTGGCTCTCAAGAAATCATAAAGGGCTCCAATGTTTTCATCCGGTACACCGTCGTCGTCGGTATCGGCTGCTTCGAAGGCAACTCTGAATTCCGCGTTGGGCGGTATTTCATCGGTTCCAGTATCAGAGGCCACCGCTTGCATTAAGGTCAGAACAGAAGTATACGGCTCTTCCTGGTTTATGTACTTATCATTTTCAATGTTCTGTTGGATTTCATCCATTCCTTCCAATACAGCTGGATCGGTTAGATCGGCTCTTATCAATACATCAGCTTCATCCACGCCGAAATAAAAGTTATCGAAAATATAACCAATATCATCCGTTACCTGGTGTCTTGACGGCAGGAATTCCTTGTAATCGAATTCAGTTTCAAGCTGGAGTGCCATGTACCCGCATAATATTGCCAGAACCAATGCGATGGCGATTATCGGCCCCGGTTTACGTGCTGCCGTATCTCCGATCCTGCCCAGCCCACGGTCAAGCGCCGGCTCTTTTTTCTTCTTCGGAGTTCCGCCATCATTCATTTTTTCAGGTCCGGGATTTAATTTCGATTTTACTTCATTCTCTTTACCGGCTTCTCTGAGCTTCTTTTCCTTTTTATGTTGTCTTTTCAGCTTGTATGTATCTGCAAGAACCTTTGCAGATGGTATCAATGTAACAACGAGAATAAAGCAGCAGAATATACCCAGCATAAGAAATATCCCGAACTCTCTCATTGGCGGCATTTCCGAGGTACCCATAGAAGCAAATGAGAATCCAGTTGTAAGCGATGATAGGAACAGTGATGCGCCAACGGTCGCTACAGCAAGCAGCATAGCACCCCGGACCGCTTTGCGTTCGCGCTCACGCTCCTCCCTGTAACGCAGCGTTATGTGTATGGCATAATCTACTCCAATGCCGATTAGAATAATAGGTACGGCTTCGTAAATGTCCGCAAAAGTTAATCCAAGTAAAACACCAAAAGCACCCATCCAGATTATTGCTAGAAATATTGCTGAAAGACTAAGTACAGTGTCAAGGACCGACTTATAGGTTAAAAACATAATTACGACGATGATGATAATAACCAGTAAAAATAATATCATCATTCCAACATCTGTATTAATTACATATTCCACATATTGTGATTCATATATGCCCATATAGTCTACGCCGTCAAATTTTTGTCCATCGATGATATCAATGATTTCCAGATCTGCGTCCACAATGGGATTCTCATCGTCTTCGATCTCATCATACTTTTCTGAATCGTACATAACCAGCATTAAAGTCGCTTTGGCCTTTACGATACCTTTATCCATATTTCCAACAAAATCTTTGGATAATAACACTGCACCCTGCCTGATCGCCTCCTGTTCCTCTTCAACAGGACTGTTCCATAAATATGTAAACATACCTTCGATTTGCAGTTGAGTGATATTATTTTCAAGAAAATCGATCATGGAATCATAGGTGATATTAGAGGGAGGTATACCTGAGCCTAACATAAAACTGGAGGTCATTGCGGAGGCCATACTCATTATATTTCCGGATTGGGGATAAAGTACATATTGAACCTTTTCGTTCTCTGATATCTGTTTTTCTACTTCCAGAATATCGATAAAAGCCTCCTTGGTGATCACATTGTTGTTCTTTCCTTTCACAAGTATCTGCACAAATGATACGCTGGACCCGTAATTGTTTTGCAAATCATCCAGCGTGCTAGTAAGTTCGTTATCCGGCAGCCATGCATCTTCCGATGCCTCGGTTTTCTTTTCCAATCCGAACATGCTTGAATTGAAGTTTATCATAAACATTATGAAGGTTACGATCATAACAATAGCAAATGTTCTGCCGGGATACCTTGATATAATGTTACCTAAATGAACTCTGCTGTGTTTCACCTATATCACCTAAGCTTCGTTATTTCATTCTCACCGCATCTAAAGGCTAATAAATTTGTTAAATCGGGGATGAAAAGCCAAGACCGGAATTTTCTAACGGAATAGTAGTTAGTATATAAATAGAATTTGCCGGTTCATTAGATACTATTAGATAAAATAAAAGATATCGAGCAAATTTTAAATGATCATTTTTTCATAATCATTTTCCTTATACCATTAGAAAAATTTCACCTTTCGTATGCTTCGCTCTGCCAATACAACGATACATATCAATATAATCACCAATATTGTATGATAAGGTATGAACAAATCTGATGATGAATCAATATATGCCCAGGCATCCTGAAATGAATAACCTATAAATGCGCCACTAGTAAATATTCCGATTAACAAAACCGCATCAAATAGATCTTTTTTATTCCACTTCAAAAATTTTGGGTATGAAAAATCTTTTGGTTTTTCAAGATTCGCATTGGGACCATGCTGGAAGGTCATCTCAAATCCGTAATGATTGCCTGCTGAAAATTCAATGAAAGATGTGGCCATCATATCCACAATGTTCTCACAAAGAGTGTGATAGGCTACGGGGGCCTTTATGTCATTATAATCCTTCTCTGAGATGATTGCCGTTACATTCCCGTTACTGTGAATTACTATTTTGCTCATAACGCCTCTTCGCAATATCAAATCCAGGGATTGCTTGAAATTGGTGATGAAAAAATTGGGATCGGATGTGAATTGTTTCATGGGCACCATTTCCAATTTATTATCATTATATTTCCAATCCAGGATATATCAATAATATGCAAGACTTCTTGCGAACCTTTTAGAGATATCAGCAAACTTCGTTACGTCTAAATTTCCGATTTCTTCGAATTGTTTACTGAACGGGCGATTCGAATAGCCGTTGGTAAGCTCATAGATCTTCTTACCCTCCCGGATTATTATATCCCTGGAAAATCTCAAAGCCTTTCCCTGGTACGGCCCATAATACCCAAGAATTGCGATGAGTAATCCCAAAGGAAGGATCAAAGCGAAAAAATGCTCAAAAATCCCCTCCGGTGGAAACTGAATATCACTCGGATAAGGAATGATCAAATAATATAGAGCAATAAATAGAATTGAACATGGATAAATGATTATCAATGCTATACCTATGAATTGAAAGGTATACCTGGG
>CP070629.1:3293302-3302443 GCA_020356005.1 Thermoplasmata archaeon | reverse complement strand
AGCTGTGAGCACGACCGCTTTGCGGTCTTGAGCGAAAAAAGTTGAGAAAGCGATGTTATCAGGTTCAAGGTTCTTGGTTCTGGGTTCTAGGATACTTTAAATCGATACTAAGCACACCAAAACCTAACCTCCAACCTCCATAAATTCTCATGGCTCAAGCGAGAGCCCGAAGGGCTTGAGCGTGCTCATTGTTCAAGTGAACGAATGAAGTGAGTGAAAGTGCTCACCGCTAATACTTGTTCTATATCTTCTCTAAAATGCAGTATAGATTATAAGTAAAATATTCTTCCAGAGACCGGATTCGACTGATAATTGAAAAAATTTTTAAAATTGGGTTTTTACTTACGTTGACATTAAAATATATCACTTTCAAATTGCTATTGAATAAAAGAGATTTGTATTTAGCATAAGATAATTGATTGAGTCCCAGGTCTTGTATGCTGGAGATTTTATCAGTGCGGTTTTTATTCGCTTTTTTGACTAGAGTTTCCTCGGAAAACAATACATGTGCCCAGGGGAACTTCGTACCTATTAAATTATGATGACCCAGTGGGCTGTTATAAAGTGCACTGAACCCGATATAGATTTTACCACCGGATTTTAATTTCGACTCCATTCCGGAAAAAACCTCATCCAGATTCAAAATATGCTCAAATGAGTTCTGCGAGATGATATAATCAAAATTTTTTTCTTTTAATTCAGAAATTTGGCAGCAAATAAACTCGACATTTTTTTTTGCTTTTGGATGGTTTTTAATCATGTTCTCTTCAGCAAAGTCTAAAAATTTTTCATTGATATCAATTCCGATAACCTTACCTGCGCCGGATTTGGCAATATCGATACAGAGGCTGCCGAAACCGCATCCTACATCCAGCACCTTGGTATCTTTAAAATTGGGCTCTCCGCCAAGGCGAGACCAGAACTTAGGATTATTCGTTTTACCTCTGTCAAAATAATCCAGGTCATCTTGATTGAGAGTCATTTACCTGCTCCTTTGAATTCTAATTTATGCATACAAAATCTATTTCGGTTTCGCTTCAAGACCTTTAATCTTTCTAGCTACAATAATAAAATATGGCACTATGTCCCTTTTAAATTTAAAAATCACCATCAACCTCGTTGTTTTGGGCCTCACATGCCAGAACACTTCCTCTACTTTAAAATTATACCGCTTCAATAATTCCGTTAAGGTCTGTGGATGATAGTAATTTACATGATCCAGATTTATCATTTTATCCATACCCAATAAAACCCTCAAATATGTCTGCAGCGAAAATGCGTTCGGCGTTGTCAGGATCACAATCCCGTTGGGCTTTAAATGTGAATTAACCCGCTCCAGGAACAATCCCGGATTGTTCAAATGCTCAATTAATTCTCCTGCAACAACCACATCGAACTTTCTACCAAGGTCCATGGTTTCTACATCTGCATATTTTACTTTATACCCCCTTTCTTTAAGCTTTTTTAATTCCTCCTTCCCTTTATCAACCCCGAGACAATATTTTGCCTCTTTGCAGATCATCTCATGAAGCCACAGGTAGTCCCACCACGGCTGGTCATCCTGGACTTTGTGTTCCACGCAGCCACAGTCAAGAACCTCTTTGCCCTTGATATATTTTTTAATTGTATCGAACCGGTCGTATACGAGAGGATATTTTTTAATGAAAATCCACCTCTTTGTTTGAATTGAATGATTTCTCAGTACCGCAGAATAGTAAACAAAAATCTGTCATTATATTTAATTATGTTGAAATACAAATTTAAATTTATAATGATTTCGGAGTTGCGAGAAGCGAGATGCGAGTAGCGGGAGTTGAAAGCCCGACTTTTTAATCTATAAACTAAAAATACTTACTTCTCTCGCTACTCGCTTCTCACCTCTCGTCTTTCCCCCATAGGTGTTCTACAACTACTGCTGGCCTTTAAACCAATCAATGTATTTCTTCATGCCCTCTTCGAAATCTGTTTTGGGTTCCCAGCCAAGTTCGCGCTTGGCTTTGTTGCCCGAGACGTGCTTACCTTCGTAATCACCGGGTCGGGCTTCCTTATATTCGATTTTGACGCCCTCGCCCATTAATTTCTGAACGGTTTCTGCTACCTCTTTCACACTTATTGCCCGGATTCCCTCGAGATTGTAAATCTGGTTCTTCCCCTCATCTTTTAAAGCAGCTATATTACCTTCCGCCAGATCCTCTACATAGATGAAATTGCGGTACTGGCTGCCGTCACCGAAAATAGTTAATGGTTTATTCTCCAGTGCACGGTTGATGAAAATGGGTATAATGGTTCCAGCTCGCGCCCTGGGGCCATAGGGTATACCGTATCGTAAAATCGTATATTCGGTTTTATATAATTGATAATAATCGTTACAGAACATCTCCGCGGCAATTTTCGAGGAGGTGTAAATATGTCCTGCACCCGGCATATAGAACGGGCTGTCCTCGGTAACCTCGGAGGTAACCGCACCAGCATAGACCCAGACCGTGGAAGCGAATAGAAATCGCTTCACGTCATTCTTGCGGCAGGCTTCCAGGAAATTCGCCGAACCTTCCGCATTCAACCGTACAGCCTTTATGGGATCTTCATAAGCATGATTGACATTTGAAACGGCTGCAAGATGGAATATATAGTCCAATCCCTTGGTCTCTTTTAAAATCAAATCGAGGTCCAGTATATCGCATTCACAGTATTCCACATCATCCCTGTGCGGTTTCTTGATATCGAATACCTTGACCTCATGGCCGGCGTCTATCAATTTATCAACAACATGCGAGCCGATGAATCCCGACCCGCCCGTAACTCCAGATTTCATTTAAACTACCTCCTTGATGGATGCAACTACATGATTTGCCTCAGCTTCCGTCATTGTAGCGAACATTGGTAAACAGACATGACGCGCACAGAGATCTTCTGCTTTGGGGAACATGCCCTCTTTCAGCCCGTACAGGTCTTTGAATACCGGCTGGAGGTGGCACGGCAGCTCGTAGACCTCCCCGCCGAAGAACACATCGTGCTTTTCTCGAAGCGTTTGCTTCACAGTCTGACGATTTTGTGAAGAATCTAGAATTGCAATGTATTTGTAATAATTGGATTTCATATTGGCGGGCAGCGGTAGTGTCTGGATATTTTTCACATCAGAAAGACTTTCATCGTAGATCTGGGCAATCTTCTGGCGTGTAGTAATAAACTCATCCAATCTCGAGAGCTGGTACATGCCCAGCACTGCATGGAGCTCACTCATACGCCAGTTATAGCCAAGCTCGGTATGCACATTTGCTGTAAACCCGGCCTTGCCCTGATCGCGGAAAACAAGAGCACGGTTGTAAATATCTTCATTGTCGGTAGTGATTATACCGCCCTCGCCGCTGGTGATAACCTTAGTGGGATAGAACGAGAATCCCCCGGCGATACCCAGCGTCCCCGCCTTCTTATCGTCAATTGTGCTGCCGTGCGCATGTGCAGCATCCTCTACCAAAAACAGATTCTTATCCTCACAAAGGTCCTGTATCTCATTCAGCTTTGCTGGTATATTACCACCTATATGGACCAGAACAACGCCTTTTGTATCGGGTTTGAGCGCCGCCTCGATATTTTCAGGATCTAAATTCAAGTCCTCGCCGCAGTCGGCGAAAATCACATCCGCACCTGCATGAATAACTGCAAAAGCAGTTGCTAGAAATGTATTCGTCGGTACTATCACGGAACTGCCTTTAACATCCAGGCTTCTCAGAATTATTTCCAACGCGCTCGTTCCGCTGTTTACCGCCACAGCGTATTTACTGCCGTTGTATGAGCTGAATTTCTCCTCGAATTCCTTGGTATAGTCACCAAGAGTTAATCGACCCGACTGTAAAATCCCGTCAAGTTTCTCAAGAATCTCCAATCGGTCCTGCTCGGGAAAATATATCTTTACTGGTGGTACTTTCATTGTCTATCTCCTGTACTTAACTCAATAAAATATCTTTATTTAAAGTTTATTAATCAATTATCCCCTATACTAATTCTCGGGATTCAATAAGAAATGGGTAAAAATTAAGTATGTTCATTAAATTTGGATGCCGAAAAATTTTTTTTTTAGAACTTCGAAGCAGATTAGAAATGACAAAAAGGATAATGACTTCGGAACATTTCAGGATCTAGGATATCAGCTGGTGGCCCTATGAAGGACGATTTCCAGAGGATAAATATGTTTTTTTAAAATTAGAAGATAAGAAATCTTTGAAAATAATTGAGATCGGGTCTGGTAGGGGTAGATTAACATTTTCATTCATGGCGCGAAATAAAGCAATTTTTAAATCATTCTGATTTTGAAATTATCGAGATCCATAATAAAAAATCGGGAATACCATATATATTCGCCAGGAAAATTTCAAGAGAACCGGAATTTGTCAAGATTTACAAAAGCCATATTCTAGCTTCGCCGTTATCATACAAGATGTAATTATTATCATCCAGGCTTCTCATGAAGTCTGATTTTCGTTCAGACCAGTAATAATATTTATGTTCGTGCGGCAAATATTCAATTACCTGTTCGATTTCATATCTGTCGTAAAGTGGGTAATTATTTTTATCATTGGTTTCAGATCTCATCAGCGAGTTCCAATCTTTATTTGCATTAATTCCGAAATTTGTAGTATAAAGATAATCCGACTGCGTTAAAATAACCGCATCGAAGGATAATCGGCTAAATGTATAATCTTCCACATCTGCAAAATCGTATACCAGGAGATCTGGTGGATACCATGCGGCATGTGGACCGCCAAGAGGTAAACAGGGCATTTCAGAAAATGCGGAGATTCTGGCAGCGAAAAGCCCGTCGTTGGAAAGTGTTGTATTATCAAAATGTTTATTGAGATAAATGCTTGCGGAATAGGTATGTTCAGAGGCCTGTTGGCTGGTGATAGATTGATTCCAGTGATGGTTCATGAAAATAGTGAAATTAACAGAAGTTAAAATGAAAATAATCACGAATACACGCAGGATATGTTTGTTTCGCCTCAAGATTTTAATAATTCTGACCATCGCATATCCTATAATAATACTATAAAACGGTAGAAATATCAGTGAAACGTAGATACCCATGGTTACAAATGGGATGGTGGCCAGTAGGCATACAATCACGAAAATTTCGTTCTGGCTCTTTTTGAATCTATATCGTTTAATGTCATCAATTATCTTTTTCTTAGGGTGATATACCAATGCAATCAGCCCGATCAGACCTAAAAAACCGAACAGGCCAATACGGCTCCAGTAATCCACGAGCATGTTCAGGAAAATGATATACTTCTCTTCACCGTTGAAGAACATGCCGGTCTGATATTTTTGCCATGAAGTTGTGCTGTATATACCCTGGTGTGAAAACTGAGGGAGGAAGAATATTATCAGCACGATAATAAAAATCAAAGTCTGATATCTGAAAGCCCAATGTTCTTTCGTTATTTTTTTAATTACCCTGTTATAAATAAACAAACTTGTAAAATATGCGATAAGAAACAGCGGTAGCATTAAAAACATATGATGGATCGTTCCCAGCATAGTGAAAAACAATATACACATGAAAATATTGATGCCCTTTTTGGGCTGGTCGCCGTATGTACGTAACAAACTCCAGACAAGTATCGGTAAAAATGCAATGAACAGTGTTCTGGTCGTGGCTTCCCACATCGTGAACTCAACAAAGATCGGTGCCAGGGAAAATATAAAAGCAATTGTAAATGCGAAAATATGGTCGCGCTTGATCTCCATAGCCATTACATACGCAGCGCCCAGGCCAATTATAGATGAAGTGAATGAAAAGATCAAAACCGAGGTTTCCATATTCACGCCCGAAATTTGTGATATTCCTGAAAGCAGATATGGTACGGCGCAGGGGTAGGATAGCGGCGTGAGGCCGAAATATGACAGAGGATGAATGATCCATTTCGCATTCCCGTAGGTGGTAATTGTATTGGCCAGGCTGTGAATGAGAAATGAATCTGCCCCCTCCTCGTGTGTACCGAGCAGGTAATACCTGACGGTGAAGTTCAGGAATACCAGGAACATGAAAAATGATATTGTTGTACGTTTATTGAACCTCATGGTAGATACCTACTATTTTATCGGTGATAACCTTCATACCAAATTTTTTAACCTTTTCTGCGCAGGCCTCTGCGTTAAATGCCTGCTCTTTTTCTGCGCTTAATATTTTATAGATCTTCATCGATATTTTTTCCGGTGGTGCTTTCTGTGGTAACAGCTCGCCTGATTTACCGGGTTCTACAACCTCAGGGATACTACCCACCTCCGTGGCTACAACGGGAACGCCGCATGCAAGCGCCTCCTTGACCACGGTGGGCGACCCTTCGAAAGCGGAGCAGAGTACGAACACATCGGCACAGTTCATTACCTCAGGGATTTCGTCGTGTGGGATTGCGCCTGTGAAGTGCACATTCTTTAATTTTAAGTCCGATGCCAGCGCTTCGAGTTCTGCGCGCAGCCTTCCTTCGCCCACGATAAGAAGGTGCAGCTTGGAACTTGCCCTGCCGTATTTTTTCGATAGGTCTGCATATGCGCGCAGAAGCGCATCCAGACGTTTCTCGCGCTCCAGCCTGCCCGCATAAAGCACCACTTTTGCGTCTGCCGGCAGATCATAATGTGCCCTGAGCGATCTCTTGTCCATTATCTTGAACTTTTTGAGATCAATACCTATAGGAATTACCGTTATTTTATTAATAAGATTTGGGTATCGCTCAATATATTCCTTTCGTGTCGCATTATCTACTGCGATAATACCGGCCGCCCGCTTAAGGCAATAGCTTTCCAATCTTCGATACATTGCGGTATACAAACCCGAGTGCTTGAGCGCCACGCTTTTATATGAGCTGCCGTGCAGCGTGCAGATCCTGGGGTTGCGGTGCTTGAACCATATGAAGGGCAGAAGCAGCTCGGGCCGCTGTGCATGGATTATGGTATCGGATCCAAATTTTAACGAACGCATTTTGAATGCAAGCTTAAAAATAAATCTTGAGTTCGAGCGCACAGGCTTATCCGAAATTCGATAGATTTTAACATTTTTCTCCGGCGTGTTTTTTTCAGCTGCAGGCGCAGAGTCTCCACCTCCACTCTTACCCGAACCTGTGACCTGTATCACCGGGATATTGCGTTTTGCCAGCTCACGTGTTAGGGCCTGGACGTATACACCGATACCGCTGGCCCGTAGCACCTCATCTTCACCCAAAGTAACACTGCTGACGAATGCGATCTCCATAAATGATTCGACCTTAACTAATCGTAACATACTCACAGTTTTGCAGTTCATCTTTTTTAAAGAATTTCACCAGGTCCAGAACGATCTGGTCATCCTTGATATATTTATTGAGTTCTTTCATTTCGGAATTGGCATTACCAATAACAACGATATCAGAACCTTTCACCACATCCTCCATGGAATCTTTAAGCATGGGAATGAAGTGCGGCAGCACCTGGCCCAGCTCTGATCGGTTCACATGCGGGTCCCAGATACTGATGAAGATCTGTTTGTCGAACAGCCTCAGATAACTTTTCTCGAAGATGCGGTTAACAAGTTTGACCACGGGGCTCTCGCGGACGTCGTCCGTATCCTCCTTAAAGCTCAAGCCGAGAATGCCCACATTGGTTTTGCCCAGCTGCTGGATCAGTTCCAATGCGCGCTCGATATGCCTGGAATTGGATGAGAGCACCCCTTCGAGCAGCCTGGGGTCCATATCGAGCTGTTTGGCAAAGTGGATAATGGCGTTCAGGTCCTTGGGAATGCAGCTGCCGCCGAAGGCAAAGCCGGGCTTGAGATAATGCGCGCTGATGTTCAACTTATCGTCCATGAAAAACAGCTTCATGACCTCGCTGCTGTCCATTCCGATGCGGTTGCAGATCGCCCCGATCTCGTTCGCAAATGCGATTTTCAAACCGTGATATGAGTTGTCGATGTATTTTATCATCTCGGCATGATTAATGGGTACGTGCACCACCGGCGCATCGAGACCCTTATAGACCAGCTCCATTTTCTCACCGGCTTTGGGGTCGGATTCGCCTATGACCGTCCTGGCGGGATTGAAGAAATCATATACGGCCTGCCCTTCTCTCAAGAACTCCGGGTTCATGCACACGCCGAAATCCTTATTCAACTTCTTATCAGAGCTTTCTTCGAGGACAGGTATCAGGAAATTTTCTATGGAGCCCGGCAGCATAGTGCTCCGGTAGCCGACGACGAAATAATCAGACTTGGATTTCAGCGCAGCCCCGATGGATGCCGTTACTGTTTCTACATGATCGAGATTGATGCTGCCGTCAAGATTGCCGGGCGTACCTACACAAATGAGGCACAGCTCTGTTTCTTCTATTGCCTTATGGTCGTCGGTGGTTGCCGAAATTTTGTTAGATTCGGATTGCTTTTTGATTCGCTCGATTAGATCCTTTTCGTAAACCTGGGACTGTCCTGAATTAATCAATTCAACCTTTTCGCTTTTGATATCGTCACCGATAAGTTCATGCCCGAAATCCGGAAGACATCCAAGTAGAACCGAGCCGACATAGCCTAATCCGAAAACGCTTATTTTCATGCGACAACCAACCTGGGTAGATTATAATCGCTTACAGAAGGGCGTCTGGCGGTTTGCGGTTGCGAGGCGCGTAACGTTCTGCGTCTAACGTAAAGCGGTCGTCAAACATCTAACGGTTTTCGATACGCACAACGCCACCGAAAGACGTTACGCACTGCGCAACCGCTTAACGTAAGCCGCACTTCTATTAAGCAATTATTAGTCTATGATTATTATTTATAAGATTTTAGTAATTATCCTATATTCACTCCCTATATTTATTAATTAATTCCCGGTTATCCTCCAGAACGCCCCTGCAAATATCCAGAATCACCTGCGTGGTATCAAGCCATGTATTATTTTCATAGGCTTTTTGTACCATTTTTTTAGTGCGCTTTTTATCATCGTTTTCAAGACTGGCCTTGATTGCAGCCAGGATTTCTTTGGAATTATCCAGCTTTTTCAAGCATCCCATTTCTATCAATTCGTTATTTACCACCATATCGCGTCCGCCAAGATATATCGAGGGTGTACCCAGCAGAGCCGACTCCCGTGAAATAGTATCGCCGAACGTGACCGTAAGAGCCGC
>CP070629.1:3269505-3293202 GCA_020356005.1 Thermoplasmata archaeon | reverse complement strand
TTATATACGGCACGGCCCTACACCTCGAAATCATTTTCTTTGGGTCGGTGTGGGCAATCAATTCAGCATATATAGATTTAGAGTGTTGGCAACTAGGTGTGGGCAATCTCTTCAGCGTTAGCGTCTAGCGTTTAGATAACCGGTTATGGTGGGCCTAATATAATATGTATAAAATTGAGTGACCGTTTAACGTTTGACGTTGGACGTTACGCACTGCGCAACCGCAGACCCTTAGACGCTCTTCTGGTACCGATTATACGTCCATCAAGCTTCTATTTGCCTTTTCCCTTCTTCTTTTCCCCTTTAGCTTCTTTTTCTTTTTTTAACGGTTTTTCTTCGGGCTTGTGCTCCTTCTCTTTTTTCTTACCCTTCTCCTTGCCTGCCTCATCCTTTTTCTTGTCCTTTTCTCGCTTTTCTTTAGCTTCGGCCTTCCTCTCATCCTTCTCTTTCTTCTCTTTCTTTTCCTTCTTTTCCTTCTTTTCCTTCTTTTCCTTTTTATCTTTTTTATCCTTCACATCTTTTTTCTCTTTTTTCTCTTCTTTCTCCTCTTTCTTCTTTTCATCCTTTTTCTTTGGAATGAGCTCGTCCTCCTCCGTGAGTTTTACAGGAGGATTAACATCGGATTGCGTTACCTTTACCCGTGTTGCCCTGAGCACCTTGTCCTTGTAGATATACCCTTTTAAATTCTCCTCGATGATAGTATTATCCGGATGATCATCATTTTTTTCCGAAGATATGGCTTCATGGTACCTGGGATTGAACGGCTTTTTAACAGAATCGATATATTTCACCCCGTCCTTTTCCAGTATATTCATCATTTGTTTTCTCATCTGTTTAATGGCCTCGATCACGGGCTCTGCTTTATCATCCGGTTTTGAGTTGTCAACCGCGCGGTCCATATTATCCATTACTTCGAGCAGGTTCAAAATCAACTTGCTACTGGCAAATTTCATATTGGTCCTGTTTTCCTGCATCGCCCTGAGTTTATATCGCTCGAAATCCTTTTTGAAGTTCTTTAACCGCCTGTCATACATTTCCAGAAGTTCGGTCTTTTTATTAAGATCGGGTTTCATGTGCGATATTTCATTTATCAAATTTGCCTTCTCGCGCTGTAACTGCGATACCTGGGCTTCCATCTCGCTTATCTTCAGATGATTTTCATCCATTGTTGTTTCGAACTTTCCATCCTCTGTTTCCCAATCTATAGATACCGAATCCGGTTCTTCGGATTTTTCCGCTTTCGGGCCGCCCCTGCTGACCCTTATCAATTTACCAGGGGTTTTTTTAACTTTCTCCTCCTCTTTCTCCTTTTCTTCAACCTTCTTCTTTTCTGCTTTCTTTACATCAGGTTTCTTGCGCTCCGGCTTACCCTTCTTCTCTTTTTCGACCTTGGCCTTATCCTCTTTTCTGGATTTTTTTTCCACCGCCTTTCCCGTTTCCTTCTTGGCTTTGGTCTTACCCGCATCTTTATCTTCGGGTACTTCTTTTTTGGACTTTGTTTTCTCGTCTTTGACTTTTACTTCCTGTTTTGTCGTGATTTTCCCATCCTCCGCTGCACCTGATTTTTCATGTATTGATTCCTCTGTTTGCGAGATTTGTTTGTTCTGTTTTGAATCGTTCACGGATTCATCCCCCGGTTAATTGATATTAAATGATATAAATTTAATCTGCAGTTTTATACTATTTCGAAATCATTGAGTCTGAATATTTTTATGTGTTTTTTTCCTCCTGTAATATCAACTTCACCGAAAGCGATTAATGAATATATAATTTATGAAAAAGAAATAATAAATATCATACAAAAGTATTAATATAATATTATTATAACACTATTCTTTAATACATATATCAATAATCTCAGTATGATTGAATTATTGATATATCCATACGCATAATAAAAAATGCATAAAGAATCTTGCATAATTTATGCATAAAATAAATCCAATGATTGATGAGAACTTCAAAATCTGGTATTATACTGATATTGAGGTTCGAAGGAGGTAGTCCAATGGGCAAGTCGATTTATGTATTATTCAAAATGCCAAAAGACCTTTATGAGAAGACTTATGAGATAGTTGAAATAGCACGTGACTCAGGCAAGATCCGGAAAGGAACCAATGAAGTCACAAAATTAGTCGAACGGGGCCAGGCCAAATTTGTCGTAATGTCTGAAGATATCCAACCCGAGGAGATCTTGGCACATATACCGGCTCTATGCGAGGAGAAAAACATCCCTTATTCTTATGTACCCAACAAGCAGGAGCTCGGCACCGCGGCAGGCCTTGATGTACCCACCGCCTCTGTAGCAGTTTTAGACGCCGGGAAATCCAGAGTGCTGATAGAGAACCTGTCCAAAAAGTTAAGCAATCTTAAAAAGCCCGAATGAGAAATGTGTAATAATATACAGTAAATTATTCAACCAATGAGGTGGTAATAGAAATGAGCGAAGACGGAATTTTAGCCGAAGTCGTGGAGATCATAGGCCGCACGGGTATGACGGGCGAAGCCACGCAGGTAAAGGTCCGGGTGCTGGATGGGCGCGATAAAGGCAGAATAATCACGCGCAATGTAATGGGCCCCATCCAGAAAGGAGATACCCTTACACTCCGGGAGACCGCCCGAGAAGCCAAAAAATTGAATATTCGGTAGTATTTGAGAAATCACGAGGAGGAAATTTTATGGTGGAACGGCGTGTCTGTACATTCTGCGGTAACGAGATCGAACCCGGGTCGGGTATGATGTATGTCAAGAAGGATGCTTCGATATTCCATTTCTGTTCCAGCAAATGCAAAAAGAACATGGTGAAATTAAAGCGTGTACCGCGAAGAACGTTGTGGAGCAAGAAATACAAGCGGGACTGATTGCTGTACGCCCGCAGGTGAAACTCACCCTGGCGGCATCCTGATTAAGAACAGCCTATATATCCCTGGCAAAAGTTAAATTATTGAAATCGATGACAAAACAAATTGATCATCATCATATAACTCCAATCAGAAAAATATAGTGATATATTATAAATATAAATTCAAGATTTGTAAAGATAAAGGGGGTACAAATAAATGGCAAATATTGAACGGACTTTCTTTATGATAAAACCAGATGCAGTCCAGAGGGGCCTCATCGGTAATATTATAGAACGGTATGAAAGAAAGGGACTTAAAATCATTGCGATGAAGTTCATGCAGGTTTCCCAGGACCTTGCTGAGCGCCATTATGCCGAACACAAGGGTAAACCGTTCTACGATGCTCTTGTAGAATATATAACCTCAGGCCCTGTTGTTGCGGGAGTTTTAGAAGGTCATGATATAATTGAAATCAATCGTGCAATGATGGGTAAAACCAACCCAGCAGAGTGCGATGTGGGTACTATCCGCGGCGATTTTGCAATGGAAATCAGCCGTAATGTAATCCACGGCTCGGATTCACTGGAGAGCGCCAAGCGGGAAATCGGACTGTTCTTCACGGAAGAGGAAATAATAGAATACACAAGAGCCGATGATGTATGGCTCTATGAATAGGATATTTGATTTAGATATTCATAAAATTCACAAACACCAGTAACCTGAAAAAGAGGTGGTGCTTATTACCGATAAAATCCGGCAGCCTATAGTAAGCATTCTCGGTCATGTGGACCACGGTAAAACCACGCTTCTCGATTATATCCGGGGGACGTCAGTTGCAGACCGGGAGGCCGGCAGAATCACTCAGCATATAGGTGCCACGGAGGTACCCCTGGATACCATCTATGAGCTCTGCGGGCCTCTGCTGAAGGGAACCCAGTTCAAGATCCCCGGGCTGCTTTTCATCGATACTCCCGGTCATTATGCTTTTACAGCATTACGGTCAAGAGGCGGTACGCTTGCGGATCTTGCGATACTCATAATCGATTTTATGGAGGGTTTCAAGCCACAGACGCAGGAATCACTGGAGATTCTAAAGCGTTCGCAAACACCTTTCATGTGCGTTCTGAACAAAATTGACAGGATCAACGGGTGGGAGGTACATCCGGATTCTACATTTATTGAAAGTTACAATGCCCAGACCACTGATGTTCAGGAGGTGCTGGACGACGGTATATTCAAGATAGTAGGGCAATTCTTCGATTTGGAATTCGATGCTAACAGGTACGATAAGGTCAAGGATTTCAGCAGTACAGTGACCATCGTACCCTCCTCTGCAAAAACAGGTGAGGGTGTCCCTGAAGTTCTGATGGTCCTCATCGGGCTGGCCCAGAAGTTTCTAGAAGAGCAGCTGCACAGCGAGGAGGGTGCCGGTGAAGGAACGATTTTAGAGGTCAAGGAGGAAAAGGGGCTGGGTACAACCATCGATACAATAATCTATAACGGCACCATCAACCAAGGAGATACCATAGTTGTGGGTACTTCCAAGGAGCCTCTAGTGACCAAGATCAAAGCGCTTTTGAAGCCGAAACCGCTCGACGAGATCCGCGATCCGCGCGAGCGCTTCGATTCCGTCAAATCGGTTTCCGCCGCTGCGGGCGTGAAAATCTCGGCACAAAACCTTGAGGGCGTACTTGCAGGCGCACCCGTGAATGTATGCTCGGATGCAACCAAGGATGGATTGATAGAATCAATAGCCGCAGAATCGAAATGTGAAATCACAGCCTGCGAAGACGGGCTGGTGCTAAAGGCTGATGCCATAGGGTCACTGGAAGCGCTGATTTTCGAACTGAAACAAAAGGAAATCCCCATCAAGAAAGTGGAGGTAGGAGACATTTCCAAGCGGGACCTGGTGGATACAAGCTGTGTTTGCGATCCGCTAAGGCGGGTACTTTTAGGTTTTAATGTAAAAATCTTGCCGGAAGCCAAAGAGGAGCTCGAGAAGAGCGGTGAAGAGATCACTATTTTTACCGATAATGTAATTTACAAATTAATTGAACGTTATGAACAATGGTTTGAAAAGAAACAAATCGAACTTGACAAAGCCAGCCGTGGTGAAATTGTTTATCCCGGCAAGTTCAAGGTACTGCCGGATTATATATTCCGCGTGAGCAAACCGGCAGTTGTGGGGGTTCGCGTACTGGCGGGCCGGCTGAGGGTTGGTCAAGGCATTCTTCGCGACGATGGAAGGGTCATTGGTAAGATCCAGAGCATCCAGCAGGAGAAAAAGAGTTTGAAAGAGGCGAAAATGGGCGATGAAGTGGCTATAGCAATATCAAAAGTAACTGTGGGCCGCCAAATAAACGGCGATGACATACTATATGTGGATATCCCCGAGGCGCATGTTAGAACCTTGAGAGAACAGAAACTAAGCTTTGATGAAACCGAGATCCTTGAAAAAGTATGCGAAATTAAACGCAAGGAGAAATTCAGCTGGGGTATGTAGGTATTAAACAAAATTACAGATTGCCAATTAATTTAAATATATTAAATGAAATTTGAGAGAAGGGTTGAATATGCTGTGCGAAATGTGCGGCCAGGAAGTCCGGAGTACAAAAAAAATCGATATTGAGGGCAGCTTATTATCCGTATGTCAAAACTGTGCGAGATTCGGCAAGGAGCCTGAGCCGCCAAAAACTCCAGTCCAATCCAGCCCGAGAGAACCTGGCGGGCGTTCTCCACCAAGAACTCCTATGCGCACGCAGGACAGTTCAGTTTCGGTAGAAGACCGCCTGGCTCAACGTCAACGCAGGATGCAGAGTAAAAATATTTTTGAGGGCGGCTCATCCCAGGAATTAATAGATGATTATCATAAGGAAATCCAGCGTGCGCGAATGCAGCTTGGAATGAACCAGGAAGAGCTTGCTCGTAAATTAAATGAGCGCAAATCGATAATAGCAAAACTTGAGACAAGATCCATAAGACCGGATAACAAGCTAATTCGTAAACTTGAAAAGACATTGAAAATCTCGTTGATGGAAAATGTAGAATAGCTTGGCCATCGATTTAAATCTGGCCACTTCACTTATATATTGATTAAAAGCGTTAGCAGGAAGCAGGGGGCAGTTTAATGTTAACTGCTTCAAGTTAATCATTTTTCTTTTTGTTTTCATTTATCCACCAGATCCAGCCGCGGTGTTCTACAGATACCTCGCCGTGGATTTTACCGGAGAACCTCAACTTTGTCAGGAACTGCATCGTACCGTCAGGGCACTGCCGGCCCTCCTTTTTTGTCTTTTCCTCAAGCTCCCTCGTTGTAAGCGGTCCGTGCCTACTTAAAATTCTTAAAATATGATTTTCAGCTTCCTCCTCTGTCATTACCTCTACCATTTTAATTACCTTGAAGCTTTTACTTTCTTTAAACACAGGTTTAGTTGGATTTATACTTTATCGTCTATAATAATAATTTATAAATATATATGGTTGCTATCACACCCAATCGCTTTCAGGTCATTTGTTTGAATTTAGGAAAATTCCAAGCAATTGAAATCGGGGGATTAGCTTTTGGATAGCATCCTTGTCGCCTATGACGATTCAGAAGAGGCCAAAAAGGCCTTGAGCCATGCAAAGAATATAATAGACGAAGATGATGAGCTGATTTTAGGGATGGTCATTCCACCGCTGGAGGATAAGGCCTTTGCAAGAGTTGCGGTGGATATGAAGATCTCAGAAGCGAAGTCGATACTCAAAGAGGTTGTAACGGAGCTGAAAGAACAGGGTATTAAAGCCCGGAGCGTAATTAAAAAGGGTGATGTTGCGGAAAACCTGCTGGATATGGGAAATGAATTCAACTGTAAACTGATTGTCATCGGATATAAGGGTGTAAGTAAGATCGGCAGATTCTCACTGGGTAGTGTGATCGATAAAATCTCTAGACTCGCTAATAGGCCGATTCTGGTGATTAAGTGAGATCAGAATCGATTATTGCTTGCTTCCAGAGGTGCGGTTAGCGGTTGTGTTTGCGAGGAGCGTAACGAATTAATTTTCCATTGATATAACGGCACGGCCCTACACTTCAAAGGTAATTGTTGTTGTGAAGTGTGGGCAATCTCTTCAGCGGTCGCGATGTGCGTATCGTAACACGGTAGCGAGGCTCGTCTTTCCTCTTACCTTTTACCTCTTGCCTCTTGTCTTTTGCCTTTGCTATTTAGATTTTCTAGCCAAGCTTTTAATAAATCGAGATTTTATAGGCACAACAATAAATTATAATGGTTTATTTCAGGCACTGGATTTGATATTATATGGGCATAGTAAGACTGGGGGAACTTGTACTTCGCTGGTGCAGTCACTGCAATTTACCGATTTTACGGCAGAAAAAATGCAGTATCTGTAATCAAAGCACCGAAAAGGTCGAGGTAACCCCTCCCGGAGACATCAGGCCGGCATTCGAATTCGATATGGATCTCATCAGAGAGATCGTATCCAGGCAGTTCGGTAAGAACACCGGAGGGGCTCTTATCCCCCAAGATAAATTAGTGTTATTAAACCGTGCCCCGGGTTTGGATACCATCGACGAAATCATCATTGACGGTGCCGTTGTGGGCAGTCTTTACTACGATATAATGAAATCTAATTTCAAAGTTATTATGAGACTTTCGGGAGCGCATTTTATATCTGAAGATATTGAAAAGGGCTTTGTTATTGTTGATTCTGGTGCTGCAGCTGCAATTCACAAGGGTGCCTCGGTTCTAATACCGGGGATCGTTGAAGTATCCGAGGATATTGAAGCAGGAAATGAGATAATAATACTGGACCAGGAAAGAAATGTTGTTGCGACCGGTGTTTCCAAAATGTCCAATTCGGAAATGAAGAGTAGAGATAAAGGCTCCGCAATAAAGTCCAGGTGGTACGGGGATTACCAGAAAGTAAACCGCACACCTGAAAGCAAAAGCTGGGATGATGTCCTGGCCGCGAACAAATCAGAATTGGAATTTCGCATTAATAAAGCGGTTAATTTTATTAAAAAAATATCAGGTGAATCCGATAAGCCTGTAATCGTTTCTTTCAGCGGAGGAAAAGATAGTTTAGCGACCTTACTGCTGGTTTTGGAGGCCGGACTGAAGCCGGAATTACTGTTTATAGATACCGGCCTAGAACTGCCAGAAACGCTTGAATTTGCCAATGAAATTGCAACAGCATATGATGTCGAACTATTAACCGAACGTGCAGGGAACGCGTTCTGGGACCACCTGGGGTATTTTGGGCCGCCGGGTAAGGATTTCAGATGGTGCTGTAAGACCTGCAAACTTGGCCCCGCCTCCAAAATAATCAAACGCGAATACCCTGACGGTGTGCTAAGCTTTATAGGTCAGCGTTCATATGAATCCGAACCGAGGTCTAAAAAGGGGCCTATCTGGCGCAACCCATGGGTTCCCGGCCAGTATGCAGCCTCACCCATACAGAAATGGACAGCTATGCACATCTGGCTGTATTTATTTTCAAAAAATGCACCCATCAATCCATGGTACCACCGCGGTCTGGACAGGATCGGGTGCTTTATGTGCCCTGCATCTAACCTATCGGAATTAAAGCTGATTAAAGATCATTATGAGGGGTACGGTAGGTGGGAGGATTTTCTGTCATCTTATTCATCCGTTGCGCACCTGGGTGAACAGTGGCATGAGCTGGGCTTGTGGCGCTGGCGTAAACCTCCGAAGGAAATATTAAAATTATTACCGGATGTTGAATCTGAAAAAGACGTTGGAATTCCGCTCCAATCCTCGGTTCAACCAAAACCGGATATCGCCATAAAGGAGAGCCCTGAACTGGATAAATCCTCGGAGATCTATTCGATCGGGAGTTACAAATTTATTTCCGCGGGTGGTTACGAAGATTGTAAAGGGTCCATGAGCCTTGAGGGAATCTTCAATTTCAAGTTTGATTTCGAGAAAGTAGCAACTTTGCTGAATATTATCGATGAGGTTGATGTGGATAGGAATACAAGATCCTGTTCCATCGATTCGAAAATAACATTATTCGAAAACGGAGCTTTAGCAATCCAAGCCAAAGATAAAAAAGAGATTGATAAACGATTGAAAAGAATTCTTAATATAATTGTTCGGTCAAAGGACTGTGTTGAATGTGGAATATGTGTTTCCCGCTGTGTAAACGATGCACTGGTAGTTTCAGAAGGTTTGGATCTTGATGTCAAAAAATGTACGCACTGCGGGGAGTGCCTCGGGCCGTGCACGGTTGTAGATTTCGAAAAGGACAATGTAATTGAATTCTAGTTGATTAATGAATGATAAGAAAAGGGATTAGGGATTGAGGCCTACCGAAGGTGGCCACCATTTACGCTCGACGCTGCGTTAAAAGGTCGGTATCAAATACAATCTGACCTTTTTAGGCCAAGATAGAATTCGAAGAATTCGCATCGCGTTTCGAGGGTCAGGGTCCCTGATTCGAAAAGGGTCGGGAGGTTGGGGATTAGGGTGTTATAATCGATTGCAATCACCCCAAAACCCAACTTCTAACCTCCAACCTCCAGGTATACTCACCATTCAAATGAATGACGTGAATGTCCTCACCATTCACCACTCTATAAGCAGTAACTCAGCTTATACAGTTTCCAGCTTGAACATGGCACCGCTGTTTTTCAGGGTATTTTGGACCTGATCTCCGATTTTTAGAATTTCACGGACGTCGGCATTAGTATCCCATTCATAAACATAATCGTAGTAACCTTCAACGGGCCTAAATCCCATTGATAATAACCGTTCTGTAATATCAGAAGGTTTTGCACCTTGTGAATTAAACCATACGATCAGGTAAGTTTTCAACATTTCTCCCCCCCAAAGAAGATAATCGGTTTAAAGTGAGTTTTGTTCAAAGAGGATAGAATATAAAGGCAAGCTCAATGATAACAATGGATGCAACACACATTCCAATTACCAATCTTGGATCGATTTTCCACGCGGTTTCCTCCTCCGAATCAAAATATCGAATAAGACCCGCAGCTGAGTGGAAACCTTCGCCCTTTTTACTTTTTTTTGGTGGTGCCATTCAAACATTCTCCATGGACTCTATTTCTATTTTTTATTAATACTGGATATTATATAAATAAGTTACTCTTGGATTTTATTAAGTATATAGCATATCCGACATTGAAGGGAATAAATCAGTTATACTCCAATCCCATTTTAATTGAAATTGTTGATGAAAAAATAATTTCGTGTTTTTATATTAAATAAGTGTTATTAAATTATTTCGAAAATAATCAACCCGGCGATAGATTTTTCTTGCAGAGACTTAAATTTTGCTGGGCGATATCATATCTGGAATCGAGTTCTATCGCTCGGGTATAGCACCTTATTGCACCGTCGAAATCTCCCTGGTGATACAGTACATTGCCTTTATCATTCCATGCGACCTCGTTATACGGATTGAATTTTATTATCCAATCGAGGATTTTCATTGCCTCGTCATATTTACCGATACTTCTTAGATTCTCACTTTTTATCAGCAGAGAATTTACAATTTTTCGGGTCAGGAATAAAAACAGTCCGATGAAGGTTAAAATTATTCCAATAACGGCAGTTGTCTGGTCAAATATTCCGAAAGTATTTGTAAAAACGACAAATTTGAACGATTCATGGAAAGCCATAGTCATGAATATAACAATTCCCAGAAGCCATGGTAAAAAATAACCGCCTTTTATGTAGAACAATGTGGTAGCAAAGGCGATAAGTAATCCGCCTAGGATGAACAGTGAAATATTTCCGGCAGACCATAGTTCCTTTGAGGCCCACAATTCCAAAGATTCATGAATAGGTACGATCATAACAAGAACAGTGCCCAATAGGAAGAAAAGGAACATTCTGATTTCATATTCTATAATCGGTACCAGATAATGTAATTGCGAGAATAATGAAATTAAAATAATTAAAAAGCTGACTATTGTCAAGGCCAAGGTCACATATGAGAAATTTTCATACCACAGACTTTCAGAGAATTTGAACATCAAGAAAATCGAGCAGAACAGAACCGGGCTTACCAGCACCACGGCAGTAATCATGATCTGAGGTACCTCGTACTTTAACATCGGCACAATATTTGTGGAGGCGTTAGGTGCACCTATCCCGGTAAGGGCCGCACTTGATGTTATAGGTTTATCCAAGGATTTCAGATTGCGTTTTATTACCGAATTATGAGGATTGAGCTTCACAGCTTTTTTAAAGCATTCACGCGCCTCATCGATTTTACCAAAATTTCTAAGGATAATTCCTTTATTATTCCAGGGCCGCTCGTCTTCAGGATTTTCTGTGATTGCAAGGTCGTAAAATTTTAATGCCTTTTTATTATTTCCGGAAGCCCAATATTCATTACCCTGTTTCAAGTAGTCATCAAATTTTGTATCTGATGGCTGGGGCGATTTTGAACTTGTTGGGGCTCGCAATCCCGGTTTGGAAGGCATAAAAGCGCACCTGACTTTTTCCCTTTATTGATTTATAATTAATCAATAATAATATTAATTATAACTACTGCTTAAAATATTTTTGCATTTACTTTATTTAATGGTATTTATTTAATTTCTTATACCGGCTCCTATATAAAGTTCCTGAGAAGATTACTGTCATAAATAATATTGGTAAAAGCATATATGGATATTCAGGAATGAGAAGCGTATCTGTTTTACCCGAGCCTTCAGCTTTGCCTGATATTTTGGCTTTTGCAACAGTTGTGAGACTATCAACTTTAACGCCATGGGTTTTTCCAACGCGTGCAGTAATAGAGATATCGAAATAAACATTCAATGTAACAGTCGCACCATCACTAACGGTAAAAGGAGTGAAAGTGAAAGTCCCAAAAGTCCCGGTAAGAGTACCCATGGGTCCGCTGAGGTATACGTTAGTTATATCCGAAGCAGGACCACTACCAATATGTCCAAGAGTAATAGAATCGACATCGACATCTCCATTTGATGCAGTCATAGTAAAAGTCAGCATTAAGACATTGGAATCCCCCTGGGTTACCGTTGCTGGACCAGCATAGGTTGTTTCAAGCGTCAATAGTGGATTTTTTGGCGCTTTCGGTGCTCTTGATGAGGTGTTTTCTAAAGTAAATAAATTAGAACTCAACGGGAAATTTCCGATCACATCTTTAACATTGGTAATAATATCATCTTCAGATGTTATTTGCAATCCTATCGTATTGCCTGCCCGTACGGAATCATTGGTTTCAATAGCAATAAAAATCGATTTATTTACATCGGGCATTAATCTCAATTCTTCAGACAATATTAAATTGATCTGGTCATTTCTGGATTTTCCGATACGGCTTCTCGTCAATTCATAATCTTCGTTAGTAAATATACCATCGCCGTCATCATCAAAAATAAGGATGTTGACAATATCAGATGGCAGATATGTACCCAGCAGGGTTGTTTCAATAGAATATATTTGTGCACTTTGTGCATTAGTGATAAGGGACAATTTCAGCATTCCGACAATTTCCTTATTTCTAACCCGCGTACCAGGAGAGATATTTTCACCGATTACTCTTAAAACACCCTCAGGAGAATATTCCAGTGTTTCGTTAGCCTCATCTTTATGCAATGACCAATCGGTGATTACATAATAGATCCTGAAACTGTCACCGGGTTCAAGGTTAATATCGTTAAGAATAACAGATGATTCCAGCCTTTGTGAATCGATAGCCGCTTCCACCGAACCGATGGGGGTCCAGTTCCACTCATATTGGGTCTCGCCGATGAAAGAGAACATCTTTTTCTCATAAATATATTGATATTTGCCGGTCAATTCAATAAGAATTTCAGCACCAAAATCAATGTTAACAAATTTAAAACCCGTCAAAGCACTTTGATCGGTATCAATATAAATTCTAGCCGTATCCTTACCCAGCAGTAACGGTAGGGGTGCAGGTTCGGGTATTGGTGGTATATTGGGATCGTTTGGATCCGGGTCCTTACTGTCAATAACTTCATCATGATCGGTATCAATGTTTGACGAATTTGTGTGGGATATGATAGTCTCATAGTCATCTGCCCACCCATCACCATCAGTATCTACATTCGTATTGGGAAACGGGTCTATCTTATCAGGTACACCATCGTCATCAGAATCAACTTGATCCTCCCCCAGTATTGATAAATATCCAGTTCTGGCCGGTACCATTGACCCACTCATTATAGAACCATTAACTTTGAAATAAAAGTTAAGTGAATCTGAATCTATATTGAATTTGTATTCGGTCATATTGATATTCTGGTTTTGTACCTGTTCGTTATCATCGTCAGTATGCGTTTCAACAAAGCTCCAATCGCCAAAGGCGCCATCGATTGCAATCTCCGATGGGGGCTGTTCAACAAAATATTTTGCAGGTATACCACCAATAGTGGTAATATCAGCAGTAGTTTCCACCTGATTCCGACTCGTCAATCCGATCTCGACTAGCGCACCCTGCGGAATGTTTCGGGTATTCAGCTGGATTGTAATTGTTACTGGCTCGTTTGGCTGAAGATCCAATTTGGAAGGGAATCCGAGTAAATCATTCTCATATTGAAAATCGAAATTCAAATCGAACACAGTTACCGGAATTCCATAAGCTTGAAATTCCAATTGTAAAACATCCACCCAACCGAGTGGAAGAGTATCAATGTCAATCCTGGTTTGTTTGATTGAAAGTGCACCTTTACCCAAATTCGATACTATTGTATCACTGGTATCAACATTGCCTTCGAAATCCTGGAGGTAGCAAAATGAGTAAAATTGTGCTGACCTATTGATATTCTTGTGGAACCAATACTGCACTTCCAATTCATTTATACCAGCTGCGGATGAAATTTGAGAGAACTGAATCCAGCTGTTCCAATCATGTTGTGTGGAATCTGAAGGCTCATATTTGCGTATAATTGACTTGGAGATAGTTGTCCCATACCCATAGATTTCATACATGAAATCTGCACCAATATTATTTATTAAATACCCCGATTGGATATTTGCATCCAGGTCTATGAAGATTCGAATTAGATCAAACCCTACTCCTTCATCAAATGATCTACCTTCAAAGATGTTTCCTGAGACTTTTATGTAATATGATATTGCATTACCTTCCTCGTTCAATTTAAATTCAAGAAGGTTAATGTTTTCATTAATCGTTTGGTCATCTGGCGAATCCATATAATTCAAGATACGTGGATCACTCCAATCATTGAATTTTCCATCGATATCGATACCCTTACCATCTGGAACAGGTATCATGAATACCATAATCGGCACAGCAAAAAGAATAAAAATGACTATACCCGTAATAACCAATCGTTTTTTAAATCGTGACCTTATAAGCCCTACGCGCCGAATCCTCCTTTTCATTTCATCATCTTCGGTTCTTTTACCCATTACCAGGCCGTTAATCAAACCTTTACCATTTATTCTACCGTTAATCATACCATTTGATAAGCCGTTGATCAATCCTTTTATGGTCCCAGCACCGTTTATTAAACCTCTACCATTGATCCTTCCGCTCAATACCTCTCGCTGCTTTGAGATCGGGACGCCAATTTCAAGCGGCTCTTCAGGCAGCCTTTCTGTTGGTGGCACTTCCTCGGGCGCGGTAAATCGCTTTATATATTTATCGAAAAATTTTGCCCTTAGTTCCATCTCCTCTTTCTTCACATCGGGTATTTCTTTCTCTTTAATTGGCGGAATTTCAATTGCCTTTTTCTCAACCTTCTCCTTCTTCACTTCCACCGGAGGGGCCTTCATCTCGGCTCTCTTTTTATCAATTGGAATTTTTTTAACTATTGATGGCTTTAATTCTCGGACTACCAGCTTCTCTTCTATTTCATCCAATCGCCTGGCAAAATCTTTTTTATCAAATTTTGGCTTGGGTTCAAGGGGTTTTATATCCGGTACCTTCTCTTCAACCTTTATCCCTTTTTCCTCGAATTCTTTTCTCATAAATCTATCCAGTTCTTCCGTTTCTCGCTTCAACTCCTCTTTTATCAAAAGGTCGGAATCCCGGATATCATGTACCCGCTGAACTATCCGCTCTTTCAACTGCTCCAGCTGGCTTTTAAAAGGAGTATATCGTTCTGATTTTATATCAGGTTCTTCAACCTTCCGCGGTTCAATTTTGGGTGGATAACGAACCGACATTTTTTCGGGCGGTTTCATAGGAGGTTTTGGAGGCTCGGGCCTTCTTTCTTCCAATCTCTTCCTGATCTTTTCCCGAATTTGATCGATTTCTTTTTGAACAGGAATTTCAGGAGGTTTTTCCTCCCGTACTACCCTTGCGGGTGTAAGTCTCGGCGGCATTTTAATTTCTTTTGGCTCAGGTTTCTTATCCTTATCTGAAAGCCGTTTCCATCGTTCTAAAAATTCCTCTGAAAAGGTTTTTTGTTCTTCGTCCTTCGCCTCTTCTGCCGATTCTTTCAGTTTCCAGAACTCTTGCGATTCTGGAGTGAAAATCAGATGCTCTTTCCCAACAGTTTTCGCCCACACGGTTAATTTAGGTATTGTTTTTTCACGCTCATTAGCAATAATTGCATCAGCAATTTCGGATTTGGGCCAGTACTGTCTTATCCATACTTTGTTAAACTTCGCGAACTCAATTAAATCCTGTTTTGACAGATTCTGCAATTTTTGCTTGATGTAGCTAATCTGTGAGCGTTTCATCAGAAAAACCTCATTGATCCCGGACCAAAAAAATTAAGTTGTTTCGTAAATCCCATCTTAGCGCGCTAATTTTTCTATTTAATATATTAATATAATAATTATAAAGGTGCCATATTTAAATCTTATCTAAGTATCTGTTGCATATAGCTATGTATTTGTTGATAGTTCCCTTAGATCCCAAAATCCTCATATTCTACATATTCACAGATATTGTTTACAATTATAAGTGCTGTGTTAATATATTATCAATATTCCGAAATTATTAATAATATTCCTAATGAATGTGCAAACGTGCGAAAATCACGAAAATTGATGATTTTTTTAAAACAAAACCATATAAAAATTGCCATCATTTTTGGTTGATTCACTCATTTTAATCAATAAAAATACTCGTAAACGGTCGTGCATGTAATTTTAAGGTCGATACCTCGCGCCCTAACTTAATGGTAACAACAAGCTCCTTTTCTGTTGAACGAATTAAATCCGGTTTCAGCCCCTCTTTCTTTAAAGTATGAAGTATGATTTTTTTAAAACCCCTCAGGCGTGCTTTATTTTCCTTTTCCAGCCGTGTTAATAAATCAGTAGTGAAATATCTGACATACCTACCTGTTTTCATTTCTCGAATTAACTCTAAATCCAACATTTTTTTCAGATATCTCGATATCCCTTGATGAGAAATATCCCACGTCTCACACAACTCTTTTTGTGAAATTCCAGGCATTTCCTGAATTTTCTTATAGATTTTATTTACCATTTCTTCATTCAACACAGCCAGAATCTCGACAATATCATCACTTACCATATCCACAAGATAAAAAACCTGTTTCTTTCCCAGCTGTTTAGAAATAACATAACCATTGTCACCTAGTTTGTCTAAATGAAATTTCGCGGTGGGTAATGATATATTTATCTTTCTAGAAATCTGAGTCAAATTATCACAAGGATGTGCGCAGAGATGTTGAAGTATCCTTTGACGCGTTGAATTGAATAATAGTGATATTGCATCCGGACGCATCTCTGTTTTTTTTTCAAGAACCTCGTCTTCCACCCCCAGGCTCTTCTTAAAATCTCGTGCAAAACCTTGGCCGTTCATGAATCCTCACTCATTTTTAATCAAGATCTTTTCAAATGTTGATCTATCACGCCTCTGGATTGATAACTCAATCGATTTCACTGTAATCTTCCAAAACGTTCATCAGGATTTCCGCGGGGTCTGCACCTTTTACATCATCATCTTCCAAACCACTGAAAGCCTCATGAATGCGAATATAAACCTCACGCGGCAGCATATCTCTTCTTTTCTTCAGCTCGGTGGTCAACTTTGGCGATATAGTTTTGGTCTTTTTTCGCGCGATCCTCAACCGTTTAACTACAAGACCAAGACCGCGAATTATCCTGTATTCATGAGACAAAGAACTATGACGGCTGCTGCGGCACTTGATAACCTCTAAATTTCGGACGATCCTGCCAACCTTTCGAATGTATTTTAAATGAATCACACAATCTGCAAGATACATGGGTATTACAGTCTCCTTACCGGTCAACCGTCCAGCCGTTCCGTGTTCCTCCAGGGTGCAAACCACAGTTCCGACTTTGCGGGTTTCCTTCATCAAAATGCTCAATAATTCCCTCTGCTGATATTTATCGTCAACAGCCCAGATTACAGGAGTCAATGGGTCGATTACTATTCGCGATTTGACCCCGTGCCAGCGTTCTACGAAATCAGGGAGCTCCTCCATGATGAAATCTGAAAATTTCTTTCCAGATGCATCGATAAATACCAATTTCTTGTTTTCAATATATTTGTGTATATTCGTCCAGCCCATGGCTATGGCCTCTCGTATTATCTGTTCTTGATTTTCATCCAGGCTGACGAATACAGCGTCATTTCCCACTTCCAGGCCACGTCGTATAAACTGGGTGCCCATTGTAGTTTTACCGGTGCCGGAAGTCCCGATCAGTACCGTTATTGAGTTTTCATTAAATCCCCCGTCCAGTAATGGATTTAGCCCGTAAACACCGGTTTTTATCTTTCTCATTATACCCACCGCAGTTTAAGTTCCATTCATAAAATAATATCGATATTATTTAAATTTTCGCAAATTGGAGGCTTTGAATCTAAAAATTAGAAAAAGCGTAAATTTATTAAGTCTAAATTACTGTTAGGGTGTAATAGTGTAGTAGAATGGTGAGTATAATGAAGGGTATTGAATCCATAATAGAAAAGGCACTGTCTCTAAAAGCCAAGGGTTTAACTGACAAAGAGATAGGTGATGAGCTTCACCTTTCACCCAACACAATTACCTGGCTTTTAACCCGTAAAGTGGAAGGTGAAAAGCCCCCTATGGATATTAAAATCGGGTGGCGGTCAGTCGGTGTATTCCCCCACCGTATAGAAAGCCTTGCGACAATTATGTCGGATATAATTCTGGAAGAAATGACGAAGCAAAAAAAGGAAATTGATTCCATTGTAGGTGTAGCACTGAATGGAATTCCTTTTGCTACATTGATAGCTCTGGAACTTCAAAAGGAATTAATTATTTTCCGACCGCCAAGTGATTCTAGTGCCAAAGGCACATTCAGTTCAAATTATGCAGGAGTAAAGGGAAAAAAGGCTGTAATTGTTGATGATGTGCTTGGTACCGGTGATTCTGTTAGAAACACAATTTCTACTTTGAAAGATCATGGTGCCAAACCTGTACTCACCGTTGTTGTTTTGAACAAAACCGAACATGATAAAATTGGAAATGTTCCTCTCCGAGCGCTTTTCAGGGCTAGAATTCTCGAATAGATAGCGTTTATGATAGCTCTAAAGAATTTAAGTGATCGAAATGCACTGGGCTGATGTTATTGCCGCTGACCTGGTTACGCGCTCGAACAATCATGTTATTGCCACAGGTATTACACCATCAGGTCACATCCACGTTGGTAACATGAGGGAGATACTAACAGGGGACACCATCTATAAAGCATTGAAGTATAAGGACAGTGGTATCGAAGCAAAATTGATTTATATCGGAGACACAATAGATCCTCTACGAAAAGTGTATCCTTTTCTGGACGAAAGCTATTCGCAATACATAGGTATGTCTCTTTATGAAATACCATGCCCGTGTTCTGAGCATAATAATTATGCAGAGCATTTTCTTTTACCTTTTTTCGATGCACTGAAAATGCTTAATGTTGAATATGAACCAAAATACACCCATGAAATGTATAAATCCGGTGAATATTCCGAATGCATTCACACCTTGATAGAACATAAGCAAGAGGTCAAGGAGATTCTAGAACATATTTCAGGTAGACAATTACCCGATGATTGGTACCCGTATAATCCAAAATGCGGTGCCTGTAAAAAAATAACAACAACCACAGTCACCGGCTTCGAAAAGCCCTATGTTCTCTATAAGTGTAAATGTGGATATGAGGGTAAAGCTGACATCAATACCGATGACGGCAAGCTACCCTGGAGACTCGACTGGCCCGCGCGGTGGCAATTTCTGGGTGTCAGCTGCGAGCCGTATGGAAAAGACCATGCGACCGCAGGCGGCTCGTATGATACCGGTAAAAGGATCATCGAAGAAATTTTTTCTGGTAAGGCCCCATATTCGGTCATATATGAATGGATACAGCTCAAGGGTAAAGGTGCAATGGCATCATCCACCGGAGTAGTGGTCACTGCCGTAGAAATGCTGGAAATTACCCCTCCTGAAGTATTAAGATTTTTAATGGTGAGACATAATCCAAATAAACATATTGATTTTGACCCCGGCCTTGGTATCTTAACCCTTGTAGATGAACTGGATAGATACGAAAGAATAAACTACGATATAGAGGAGGGGGATGACCCGGAGGACCAGAAAAGAACCTATGACCTGTCCCAGGTAACAACTCCACCCCCTGAATTCCCGAAACAGATCCCGTACCGACATCTGGTCAACCTGGTCCAGATCGATGATAACTGGGATGCAATTTTGGAGCGGTTAAAACGAACCGAGCACTTTGAAGATCTAACAGACTTCGAAACCGCCAAACTCGAACAGCGCTTGAACTGTGTTCGGAACTGGTTGAAATCATTCGCACCTGAAAATGTAAAATTCAGAGTCCAGTCCGACCTGCCGGATATAACGTTATCCGAGGATCAAAAAGCATTTATTGAAAAATTATGTGCCAAATTTCAAGATGATCCATGGGAATCCGATGTGCTTCATAACACCATTTATTCTGTTTCAGCTGACCTAAACATCAAACCCCGCAAAGGGTTCGAAGCAATTTACAATACCTTATTAGGTAAACCGCAGGGACCGCGCCTGGGTTATTTTCTGAGCAGTCTGGATAAAGAATTCGTTTTAAAACGGTTCTCGGAAATTATTAAAAAATAAAGATTTAAATAAGTTAAATTTTATTCCAAGTTATTAAATAAAAGTCCCGTAGTATAGCGGTTAGTACATCGGGCTTTGGACCCGGGAACGCAAGTTCGAATCTTGCCGGGACTGTTTGAAAGCTGGGAAAAAAATATTGGATAATTCTACATCGCTTATAGAGGTTCGGTATGCGGTTGCGTCTGCGAGGGGCGTACCGACATACGGTTGCGTCTAGCGTTTCGTCTCTCGGTTGCGAGGCTCGTTTCGTCAGACGGTTGCGAGGGGCGTACCGATAAACGGCAGCGAGGCTCGTTTCGGGTAATATCTCATAATTTAAAGCCGCTTAACGTTAGACGCCTAACGTTACGCTCATCGCAACCCCTAACCGTAAGACGCACTTCTGGAATCGATATTAAATCAACCCTATTGTCCTTCCTCTTCGGGATAATAACCCCCGCCGCCCATTGAGCTAGCACAGTGGAAGCATCCTGCATCACCGTACACAACATGTCTACAAACCGGGCAGCGCCCGCGGTATGGCGGTGCAGGAACGGCTGGCTCCTCTTCCTCTTCCTCTTCTCCTTCCTCACCTTCGCCCTCTTCCATATAAGGCTCTGCACCCAATTCAAGATAATCTACACGCTCTTCTCGCTCCTGTGGAGCAGGTTGGGGTTTACTTGTTGTGGCCATTAATACGATCAATATTAAAATGATAATTACCAGGAATATCAATAATGCTACTAACCCTGCGTTCTCTATTTCATCATCATCATCGTCTTCAGCTTCCTTTTCCACAGGCGGTTTTTCTAAAACCACCCTATCCGACAGCGGTACAGTCTGACCTGGAGAAACACTTATTGGACCTTTCTCCTGGGTCTCGAAACCCGCTTTTGAAAAAACCAGATAATAATTCTGACCCTCTGGAATATTTCCCAGAGTAAATCTCCCGTCGGAACCTGTCATAGCAAAAAGGGAGGTTCCTTTAATCTCAACCCGTACACCCTGGACTGGAGTTCCATTTTCATCTATAATTTCACCTGTTATTGTTCCAAACTCTATCAGGGTAGTAAATTGAAATGAATTTGGCGCATCTAATGGAATACCGTGAATTGATTTTGCGGTCATTCCAACGGTTATAGTATATTGGGTACCCCCTGTTTTAGTGAAATGCACTTTTATGGTGGTCGCATCGTCAACACCGCTCAGAGAACTCCATTCGAATGAGGTTATCTGGACGGGAGGCAAAACAGTAATAGCATCTTCAACAGAGCTTTTATTCATCTCCTGGTCAAAAGCTATTATGACTTCTGCATCTAAAGGCACATTGGTTCCAACAGGCTGGGTTATATCTACAGTCGGGGAACTGTAAACCGTTGTGAAATATGACTTGAAATCATCCCATAAAATCTTCTTCTCGGTTTTGTTCTTCACATACCGCGATATCTTTATTGAATAATCTTCAGCATGGTCCAGCAGATTCGTTGGTGTGAATGTGAAGATCTCCGAATCTGTTGATACCATTTCCCCTGCGACCTTAACACTGGTAGAATTTGATCGTAATTCAAAGTAGGTTTCAACGCTTGATGCATTCATCTCGTCTTCGAAAATGATCGTAATAGATGTATCCACCGGAACATCCACAGCACCATTAATAGGCGTTATACTCAAGGGCCATGCAAGTTCAAAATCGATGTTGGTTACATTATTACCTGTTACCTCCACATCCTTAATTGTATGCAGAACATAGTTATCTTGATTTGCAGCAGAAATAGTATACTCTGTACCTTCCGGAATCTCGGTGACATTGTACTGTCCTGTAGAATTTGAATATACAATACTTTCGAAATCTTCAGCTGTAACAGTTATTATCATGTTTTCAAGCGGATTGCCGTCCTCATCGGTAACATTACCTGCAATTATACCTTCTTGCGGTTTTAAAGTCATTGAGATTTCAACCGAACTGCTGGCGGTTAAATTCACTGGCGATACCGTCAATTTATTAAAATTTTCCTTGTCCAATTCTATGGAATACGGTGTGTGATTAACAATTCTATCAGGATGAATATCACATTCTGGCAGTATCAAATTCAGTATCTGTCCGTTCGCATCAGTCTTGAAGTTACCAGAAGTAATTCCGGTGGCATTTTTGATTGTAACATCCACATCCGGTAGAGGTTCTCCATTCGATTGATTTTTTACTGTTAGTGATAAATACCAATTTAAGGTAAGTGATGAAGTCCCAGTTACCTCAACTTTGGATTTATTGACTTCCGTGTTTAATACATATGGATGGGAGTCGCCCTTCAATAGTATGTCTTTATTCACTGAATTCTCAATTTTCGAATTCAATATCTTCGGCGATGTTGATGAACAAACAATACCATTATAATTATTTGTGATTCTTACATTGTCAAAAATAACCGAGGGAGTTTTTATTAATATTCCCTCGCTGAGAGAGCCTGCTTTACCTACATCACTTATCAAGCTATTAGCAATGTAGGCAATGCTTCCAGTATTAAAAATCATATCATAAGGATATTGGGTATTGTTAGCAATAATTGCTGAATTGTTAGTTAATGATAGATTACCGTTGGAAGTGTATGTATTTAAAATAAACATATTGGTTGCGCTTGAATTGATTTTTATGGTGGTGTTTTTTAGATCCAATAACTTATAAATTGAAATATTTCCTGTTATAATTATTGTTTCATCGGTATATTCTTCCGGGGCATTGATTATATTCCATGTACCCTCAAGATATTGCACACCATCTACAGAATCATCAGGTTTCACCGCAGAACCATTATCTACGTGTAAAATCGCCAAAAATAGTGTACTCGCCAAAATCATAAACGCAATTAGAATGCAATTTAGCCTCATTTTTTCAATCCTCCTTCATCGTTTATAGGCATTCAATGAAGGATTTTATCTTCGCAATTTTATAGAATGCAATTATAATATATAAATACTTACTATATAAACGAATAAATTTTTAAATTATATATTTATATTTACTCTTGTAAATTACTTTTATAAAAACTCAGATTTCAATAGGATTTAAGTAGATTTTTTTAGCATTCTGTTCATTCTGACAGGTCCTCTTCCGATTCCGCGTCCTCTTTTAGCGTTTCATATCTGCTTTTCCGACTTACTATGGATAGCCCGAGAAGAATTACTATAATAATTATTAAAATAAGTACAGTTATAAGAGTAAGATCTTCATCAGTATCAGCATCATCTTTTTGCTCACCTTCAATAGTGGGACCTTTAATAGCAGAATCCTGTGACAACGGTGCGTTTTCACCTTGAGCTGGAGCGCCATTACTATCTTCAAATTCGAAATAATACCTGTACTTCCCAGGGATCAATTCCACCTCGAGATAAAAAAGCTCACCATTTCTGTAATTCCCATCATATAAAACGGGGTTAAGTTCAAATTGATTCTGCATCTTATCCGCAATATCTGGTGTTATCAATTTAAGCTCATTTTGTTGATAAGGTTCATCATCTTTAATCAAATGCAAAACCGACTTGTTCGCTGAATCATTATTTCTATCCTGATATTCGACAAGAAATAGATATTTACCATCAACTGTTATAATTCCAAGGTTTGTAAGCTCCGGAGCAAGACTGGTATAGATCGCATCAAAATTGATGAAGTATCGCTTCATCAGTATTTCTCCGGACTTCGATGTAATTCTCGGGCCCGCACTGACATAATAATGTTGTAAAGGATCAAAGCCGTCATGAGAAATAACCAGTTTACTATCCTCTGAACTCCAGCTGAATTTTAGACCT
>CP070629.1:3259413-3269405 GCA_020356005.1 Thermoplasmata archaeon | reverse complement strand
AATGCAAATTATTCCTTTAAATTCTAATATATTACTTTCAGCCTCGGCCGCATCAACCTGGACGCAGGAAACCGAACAGGATTTTAATAATGGCACACTGGCAAATGCGGAGGTTAGAATTGAGGGAGAAGTAATTCTGGATATTCAAATCAATGAGATCGTAGATCAGTTCAATGACAAATCCAGAATCGCTCTAAATAAAACTGTAATCGTTGATATATCAGGTGGCGAAGTAAAATTTAACAAATTCAATAAGACTTTTGGTGGGAGTGATTATGATTACGGCTATGGTATCCTTCAGACACCCGACGGCGGATATATCATTACCGGCACTACAGCTTCCTTTGGTGCTAACGGCTATGATGTGCTACTCATGAAAACCGATTCTGAAGGAAACGAGCTATGGCGGAAAACCTACGGCGGTATAGGAACCGATATGGGCAGATCGGTTCAGCAGACCTCCGACGGTGGATATATCATTGGCGGCTATACTTATCTATTTGGCAACTTTGATGTATGGTTGATTAAAACAGATTCCTCAGGCAACGAGCAGTGGAACCAAACCTTTGGCACAAAGTACGATGATTACGGAAGATCCGTACTGCAGACCGGTGACGGCGGGTACATTATCGCCGGCTATACGTGGTCTTACGGCATGAATGCAACATTTAGACCGAATGTATGGCTGATCAAAACCAATTCAACGGGCAACGAGAGCTGGAACCAAACCTACGGTGGCGAGGATTTCGATTTTGGTTTTTATGCAAACCAGACCTCCGACGGTGGATTTGTCATTACCGGCTATACTCGTTCTTTCGGTAAAGGAATAAATGATGTCTGGTTGATCAAAACCAATTCTACAGGTAATGAGAGCTGGAACCGGACCTTCGGAGGCAGCGGCTATAATTACGGTTACTGCGTGAAGCAGACACCCGATGGAGGTTTTGTGATCGCCGGCGATACCCAGTGGTACGGCGCGGGGGGAACCGATGTATGGCTGATCAAGACCAACGATACGGGTATCGAAGTGTGGAACAAAACCTACGGGAGCAGTAAGTTGGATGAGGGGAGGTCGGTGGTTCTAACCAGAGACGGCGGGTATTTTATTACAGGCACCACCACTTCAGATAATTCCTTTAAGGAAGTTATGCTGATCAAAACCGACTCGTATGGCAATGAGCTCTGGGTAAGAACCATGGGGGGATATTCAAATGACGAGGGGTATTTTGGCCTGGAGGTGGGTGAGGACGAGTATATTGCCATGGCCAATATCGGTTCCTACGGTGCGGGATTGATAGATATTTGGCTGTTCAAAGTTGATTCTTCAGGTTATATGGAACTGAATAATACCTTCGGCGGAGCCTCAGATGACTTTGGATATTCGGTACAGCCGGCAACAAACGGCGGTAATATTATCGCTGGTTCCACCGATTCTTACAGCGCCGGCGGCTTTGATGTTTGGCTGATGAAATCAGATGAATTTGGGAGTGAGGTATGGAACAGAACCTTCGGAGGGGGCTCGGACGATTTCGGTGCATCTGTACAAGCCACCAGGGAGGGCGGCTATATTATTGCCGGCTCTACATACTCATACGGTGCTGGTACCCCCGGCTGCTCTAATGTATGGCTCATCAAGACCGATGAGGATGGAATCGAGAGCTGGAATCGAACCTTCGGCGGCAGCAATTATGATAATGCATCTGCAGTCCAGCAAGCCGGTGACGGCGGGTACATCCTAGCAGGCTCTACACAATCGTACGGTGGGGCCGACAGCGATGTATGGCTGATCAAAACCGATTCCTCCGGAGTTGAGATGTGGAATAAGACCTTCGGGGGCGGTAATTTTGAAGAGGGCTCTTGTGTACAGCAGACGAGAGACGGCGGGTATATCATTTCTGGTTCCACATATTCGTATGGTAACAACACACCAAACAAGCCGAATGTCTGGTTGATCAAAACCGATTCTTCTGGCAATGCAGAATGGATCAAAACCTTCGGCGGGAACCAAAGCGATACTGCAAACTTTGTTCAACAAACCCAGGATAACGGTTATGTAATTACAGGCCAAACCGGCTCTTACGGGCTCAATACTCCGGTAACTTCCAATATCTGGTTGATCAAAACCAATTCATCAGGTTCAGAAAGTTGGAACCGAACCTACGGTGGAGTGAATAACGACACCGGTAATTCAGTTCAGCAGATCTGCGACGGCGGGTATTTCATAACCGGCACAACCTATTCCTATGGGGCAGGTACCCCGAACCACTCTAACGCAATATTATTCAAAACAAATTCTATGGGTGATATCAAATGTTACAAGGTTTTCGGCGGCCCCCAAAATGATTCCGGCAATTTTGGCTTTCTTTCTCCTAACGGGTATTATACGATGACAGGCACAACCTTTTCATACGGGAGCGGAGCTCCAGATTCTCCCGATGCATGGCTTATTAAAAGCAAAGCTTCCAGCGGTGTGCTTATCTCGAAGAACCTCCTGGCGGGAAATGAGGCGTGTTCTATCGATAACATTACATGCAACATTATCAAACCGCCAGGAACCGGATTGCAACTTCAATTCTCACAGGATAATCTGAACTGGTATAATTCCAGCGGTTTGATTAACAATCGGGATTTTTTGGATAACGGTTTCAATTTCATTAACTTGAGCTCACTGAAATGGAACGGTTCGAGCTTTTACTACCGCGCACTGTTTATTTCCGATACAACGGATACCCCGGTTCTTTCAGATATAACCTTGTCATTCCAGAGATATGGACCCTCTGGAACGATACAATGCAAACCCTTCAGCCCGGGTGTAACACCATACTGGCAAAAATTGAACTGGACAGCTGGTGAGCCGCCGGGAACTGATATTAAATTCCAACTGCGGTCCGCTGCCAGCTCTATCCTGCTCGGTTTTAAAAATTTTATAGGACCGGGGGGGTCGACATCGGCATATTATACGAACTCAGACACAACCATCTGGTCCGGTCACGGCAACGATGCATGGTTCCAATGGAAAGCTTATTTAAGCACAACTAATGGAACGAGAACGCCAACCTTACAAAGCGTCACAGTTACCTATAATCGTTTCCCCAATCAACCGACCCTGACAAATCCAGCTGATAACAGCTGGACCAGTGACAGCACGCCGACATTCACATGGAAATTTAACGACAGCGACGGTACACAGGCCGGTTTCCAGGTCATAATTGATGACAAATCGGACTTCAGCAGTATCAATTATGACAGCGGTATCGTAAACTCGGCCTCGGCATCCTATACGCACGGTTCAACGATATCGGACGGTAGTTGGTACTGGAAGGTACGCACCAAGGATAATGATGGTAACTGGAGCCAGTACAGCTCGTATCGTACTATCAAGATCGATACCGGTGCGCCGAACGCAATTACAATTTCGGCAGACCCGAGCGACTGGACGAACAATATCGAGCCGGTGATCACATTTTCCACGACGGATGCCCTTAGCGGTGTGGATCATTATGAAGTTAAAGTTGGAAGCGGTAGCTTTTCGGAGCAAACAAGCCCGTATAAACTGCCCCCGCAGCCTGACGGTGTACATACCGTTACAGTAAGGGCGGTTGATCTGGTGGGAAATTTCAGGGACGATTACATCGAAGTCAAAATCGATACAGTCCAGCCCGTAAATTTCAACCCCACGGCCGTCCCTGATGGATGGACCTCCGATACCCAGCCGATAATTTCATTTTCGACTACAGACGACCGGTGCGGTATGGACATATATGAAATAAGTATTGATCACGGCACCTACACGGAAGTAACAAGCCCTTATACACTACCAGTGCAAAGTGAGGGAGTGCACAACATAACAGTGAAAGCCAACGATAAAGCCGGCAATTACAGATATGGTTATGTGGATGTAAAAATCGATACCAGCCCCCCGCTTGATTTCGTAGTAGCAGCCAATCCGGCCGATTGGACAGTCAACACTCGGCCTGAAATAACATTTTCTACCACTGATTCAGTAAGCGGTATAGATCATTACGAGGTCTGCATAGATTTAGGAAGTTTTTCCATTCAAACCAGCCCGTATAAACTGCCCCAGCAGACTGACGGTGTACATAATGTTAGTGTACGAGCAATGGATAATGCCGGAAATTATCTTGAAAGAGACACCATGGTCTACATAGATACAGCGCCGCCTACAATCGAACACACACCTGTTGTTACGGCCAATATCGGTTCATCTATAAAAATAGAGGCGACGGTTACAGATGAGGACAGTGGTGTGTATTTTGTTGAATTATATTACATGAAATCAATAGATCTTTATTATTCGACATTAACCATGATAAAATCCGGAGATAAATATTCAACTGAGATCCCCGGATCGGTAGCCACCTCTGATGGGGTGCATTATTATCTAAAAGCCATGGATAAGACCGACCCGGGAAACATCGCGTACTACGGAGCTTCTGGTCAAACCACAATAAAACCTGATACAACAAATGTTATTAAAATCACGGTCATTGAATTGGATATAACACCGCCGACAGTAATAGAGAAAAGTCCGGTGGGCACTGATATACCGATTAGTACCGAAATTTCAGTCACTTTCAACGAAGAGATGGATACGAGCATATCCGATATAATAGTGCTCAGCCCCGAGGTTATAGGTACCTCCAGATGGGAGGGTACTACGAAATTTGTATTCCAACCGGATTTCGCTCTTGATTACAGCACGCAGTATGCGGTGAGTGTAAAAACCACTGCCAGAGACATAGCAGGCAACTATTTGGAAACGGAATACAAATGGCTGTTCATGACAACCCCAGGGCAGGATACAACCCGTCCGGAGATAATAGATTATTCCCCAACAGGTATGGATGTTCCAGTGGAGACGGTAGTTACCATTGTGTTTAGTGAGCCAATGTTGACCGCTGCAACCGAAAACGCGTTTTTTATCGAGCCTGAGGTGGATGGGGTATTTGAATGGATAGGAAATACACTTATATTTACTCCAGACTCACCCCTGGACTACGAAAAGGAATACGCAATAGGCATTTCAAACGATGCATCTGATCTGGTAGGTAATAAGTTAGTAGTCTTGCTTGGATGGAATTTTATAACCGAAGCAGAACCCGATCAGCAATATGTTCGTGTAACTAAAAACCAACCCACCGGTGATGATGTAAGTTTCGATGAGAAAATAATCATCACTTTTACCGAAGCCATGGATGAAGATACTACATTAGATGCATTTTCGATTTATCCGGAAGTGGACGGGGAGCTGGAGGTGGATGGAAAAAGGCTGATATTTACTCCATCTACATCTTTGGATTATGATACAGAATATATTGTAAGAATATCCCGATCTGCAAAAAGTACTGATGGAAAAAAATTGAATGGGACATTTGAATGGGAATTCACCACGGAGGAGGATCCAGATCAAGATAATGGGAAGGAAGAGGAGAAATCGTTGTTAGAATCCGGGGCTTTCGTGGTTACAATTATCGTTGTTCCTATTATAATTGTTATAATAATAATTCTATTCATATTATTCCGTATGAGGGGGTCTGGCCCGGAATATGAGGATGCGGAACCAGTGGAGCGATACAGAGCGCCACCGCCTCCTCCGCCTCCGCCGCCGCCTCCAGAACAATATTATTAGATTATTAATCGCTTACAGAAGGGCGGAGGACGGTGTGCGGTTGCGAGGGGCGTAACGTCAAGCGGTAGCGAGGTGCGTATCACCTCTTGCCATTTAATTTTCAATAATGATACGGAAACCGCCGAGCGATTGATAAGTATATCTCAATAACAGAACACTGTTATATTCGGCACGGCCGTTCACTTCGTTCCGGCAACTAGTCAGCGCCGGCAACCTACGATTTGATTACACATTGATTATAGGTCTTTTGCCTCTTGCCTCTCCCGAAGGGGTTCGTCTCGCTACCCGCTACTCGCAACTCGCCACTCCGAAAGCTACCAATATCGTTATATAATAATATTATATTCACAATGATATAATAGGGACGGTTGTGAAATTTTGGCTCAATCGAAAGATATTCCGATTATTGATATCTGTGGGAAGAGGATGTTTGATTATATTCTTGAAACCCTGGGTAAATTCAACTGGGGAGCGAATGAGGGTACCATCAGGGCGGTGGGTAGAAATATCTCAAGGGGCGTGGAGATCTCACAGATATTAAACACCCGCGGCTTTAACATCAATATCTCCTCGGTGAATCTAAACACCATCGAGATAGAGGAGCAGGGAAAGTATTCGTGTATAGAAATCACCATCAAATGCGATACCAAAGCCGGAGGCGCGGACAATATAAAATACAAGAGGGATCGTACGAAAAGAGATTTCATCGATTACCCCATCTACGATATCTTATTTGATTCACTGCTCCATACCAGGAATCAACTGGATATACTCACCCATAACGATAAGAAATTGATAAGTATAAACAAATCCGGCTGGGGGTACGAATGCTGGCTGGACCGAACCTCCGGGGACCAAAACAATGGTGATGGCTATACGACGTTGAACAAATTGACGGAGGCCTGCTACCGCAGCGGGCTGTTATTATCACCTGTCTGGGAAAAAACTGCAAAGGAACTTTCAAAAACAGACGATATCATAATCGGTGTGGATACATGCATACTATATGATGCAGCACTGACGGAGCAGGTCCTGAATTCGCTATCCATTACGGGTTCGAGAAGACATTTTCATACGCCCAACTGGCTGCTGGTGGTTATACCAAGCGCGGTGATGCAGGAGCTCGAGCGGACAGCAAATATCAGAGACAATAAAGGGTTTCTCAAGTTCAAGGGCAGGATGGGGTTCCGGGCTCTTCAGGAAATTTTGGAGCTAAACCAGGCGAAGGATCTGATAGGTATCAGTTTGATAATTTTCGGCTCTGTGAACCCAGAACTGGATACGAGAGTGGAACTCCAGGGCTTGAGGTCCGATCTACCCTACCATCTGGGGGAGATGTTTCGTAAACTTCAAAAATCGGGTGCGGAGGACCTGGATAGGTATCAGGATGACAAGCCGTACGAACAGGCTTTCACCAGATTATCCAGCGGGGATATGATCATCAGGGATCAATTCAAACAGTTCTTACGCCAGATCGATTTCCATAAGGGCATGTACTTTGTGACCTCCGATAAGTCGAACGCCGCGCTGGCACATACAGAGGGTCTAAATTCAATTTATTATACGAAGCCTCCGTTCTATTTATTGAAAGAGAGCGATGAGAAACCCATACGGCCGCAGAGAATACGATTTAAGGAACCGGGCGGCCAGGGGTCCGGCGAGATTACCATGTGCGTCCCGTTGGGTAAATTCATTTACGAGCTGGCCGTGGGGTTCGGCACCATCAAGATCAAATCAGAGGCGGAGGAGATCCGGGTGCAGTGCGACGGCAAAGGCGAATCCCTGGATTACTGGCTTTATAAGGATCTGATGATAAGAAGAGATGATATGCAAAAGCTATTGAAAAACTATGAACAATCTGGTAGATTTTCATTAGATAAAGTCAAGAATTTGTGGGAGTATATTAAGAAACCGGTTGAGTAGATGGGGGGCGCTTACAGAAGGGCGTCTGGCGGTTTGCGGTTGCGAGGGGCGTAACGTCAAACGTCCAGTGTCATGCGTTACGATACCGCATCAAGCTTTACGAAACGAGCCTCGCCACCGCCACCGCTGCACCGAAGGTGCGCGGACCGGGTTCGAATTCCCGCGGAGCGTACCGCTATCTCGTTTTGTGATTATTTTTCATTGTTTAAAAAAATGAGATAGCGGACCCAAGGGGATTCGAACCCCCGTCACCGGCTCCGAAGGCCGGCAGGATATCCAGGCTACCCTATGGGCCCACAAACTGATTATGATGAAATTAGATTACCCTCTAAATATATATGTATTCCGTTCGTGAAAATACCATTTTTAATTCTTTATTACCGCTTAATGCTACCAAACCCCCAATCCCCAGGCGTTAGCCTTCACTGCCTCCTGCTAGTGCTTTACTTCAATAAGGTATCAAAACGGCCTGCCTCCTGCCAGCACTTATAATTGGTATAAAATCAAAGCGACCTGATTTAAATCTAAATAAAGCAGTCAAACATCAATAAAAAATCTATTTATATCCAATATATTATAATCATCTCCCAGCGTGAACAAAATGTCCATTCTTTCAGATGCTGACATAACCGCCAAACTTTTGAGCAAGGAGATCAGAATCGACCCGTTCTTTGAGAAGAACCTCACGCCGAACGGCTACGATCTAACCATAGCCGAGGTGGCGATCCCGAAGAATTCTGATAAGATCACTGAAGGTACAGCAGAGGTTTCGGAGCTCACGTGGTTCGCTGTCAGCACCAGGGAGTATGTTAAGCTCAGGGCAAAGGTTACAGCGCAGCTGTGGATTCGGACATCTTACGCACGCCGTGGCATAATGAGCTCGTTCGGTAAGATCGATGCGGGGTTCGAGGGTACGCTGACGCTCTCGGCGTTCAATGCGAGCGCAGAGGTTTTTGAGCTAACCATCGGCGAGACCTTTGCACAGATGGTACTCGAGGAGATGAGCTCCGAGCCCAAGGCGCTGTACGACGAGCGCAGCGGGCATTACCAGGGCCAAAGAGGTGTGAACCTCGGCCGGTAGGTGAAATTGTTATGTCGAATCCGTGCCTGGAACATAACTGCAGCAAATGCTGCTACAAGACCGAGATGACACTGACAAATGAAGATGTGGAACGCATTTTGAAGCTCGGTTATAAAGATTTTTATATCTACAAGAACGGTTATTTGCAGCTGGAGAATGTGCACGGCCACTGCTATTTCTTAAAGAAGGATTTGTGTTCCATCTATGATGACCGGCCGGAGGGGTGCAAATTGTATCCGCAGGTGTTCGACCTGGATTCCGCAGAGGTCTATCTGCATGAGTTCTGCCCGTATAACGATGAGTTCGAATTCTCTGAGGATGATGCCAGGAGACTGGAGGAAGTTATAGCTCTCGAAGAGCGCGAGCGCAACGAGCGTATCCTGAAGAGGCTTCATGAGCTTTCAGGATGAGCTGTAGAGGGTTGAATAGAAAGTGATATAAAAGCTGAGATATTAAAGCAGGAGTGGTGAATGGTGAGGACACTTATTCACTTCGTTCATTCGTTTGAATGGTGAGTAAAAGCGAGGACCCTGGACCCAGCCTAACTTTTTTTACTTTTCTACTTTTCCACTTTTATACTATTTCACTTATTTTCCCACTCCTATTCACACCCGTAGTTTTCAACTGGAACTCAGCTAAATATTGATAAATTGTCCAAATATTAGTCTTTCCAAAAATTTATATACTACCTCCACAATCACTTATATAGGTTTGCTGCTACGTTAGTAACAAACCAGGGATGGGAAACGCATGAGTTTTTGTATACAAAATAAGTGTGCACACTGCTGCATCGAAGCTGATGTACCTCTTTTGAACGAAGATATTGACCGAATTACAGCCATGGGCTACTACGACGTATATTTCGTCGTCAATCATTCCGGCCTGAGAATCATGCGCAAACTGGAGGGAAAATGTATTTTTTTCCAGAATGGCGAATGCGAAATATATGAACGCCGGCCTTTCAGGTGCCGGCATTACCCCATGACATTCGATGGCGATAAAAACTGCGCGGCGATCCAGGAAAGCTGCAGGTTTAAAAATCTATACGAAGTCACAATGTCAGGTAATCAGGCTATGATTGATTATATCGTCCAGCTCAGGCATGAGTTCGAATTACGTACGAGTCATAAAGAGCAGAAGTAAGCTTTTATATCGATTAAATCAGGAGGCGGGAGGCAGTAAGCGGTTTAATGCAAACTGCCTCCAACTAGTGCTATAGATCAGTAAATAAGCTCCGTCCGCAGGACGGGTGCGACCAAAATTGATGACAAGAGCTGAGCTGCCTGCCGAGGTCTGGTTTAACTACCATCGACTATTTTTAAATATAAATTAAAGATG
>CP070629.1:3252121-3259313 GCA_020356005.1 Thermoplasmata archaeon | reverse complement strand
TAAGTATAATAATATGAGATAATACTGTTAGATGACGCACCGCCAAGCACCTCGATTAAGTATGCATCTGGTCGGTGTTGGCAACTAGGTGTGGGCAACTAGTTTTAATGAGAATGATTTCTAGCGAAACCCTTCTGGACCTGAAATCCATACTATTAACCCTATATCCAGCGATGCGAAGGATTTCAGGCCAGGGGGCAGGAGGCAGTTTGCTTTTAAAGCGCTTAAATCTGGACCCTAAACAAAGGATCCAGGACCCAGGACTTAGGACCCAGGACTAAAACTAACTTTTTTACCTTTCCACTTTTCAACTATTACACTTGAACTACCGACTATAAATTGCACTTTTCCACATTTCCACTCTTCCACTTTTTTATTCCTGATTTCAATCGTAATTTTTATTATATAGAAATGCTATCATGAACCACGTTAATCATTCACTATTACGGGAATCCGGTGTAAAAATAAATGGAGTGTGAAGTTTTGGCATTGCAGAAGATGCGTGGAAGTACCCTGACAGATCGGATACAGACCGAACTTGAGCTTCTTGAACGGCATGTTATGCTGCTCAAGGTAATCATGCGCAGCCAGCCCATCGGGATAATCAGGTTGGCGGAGCATTCCGGTGTGCCGCAGCACAAGGTCAGGTATTCCCTGAGGATTTTAGAGCAAGAGGGGTTGATAAAGCCCTCTCCGGACGGTGCGGTAACTACAGATAAACTTGATAATTATCTACCGGTACTTAAGAAGATTTTGAAGAAGCTGGAAACGACTTCAAAGGATCTGCAAAAGACGATAGGTTGATTGGTCATTGATTCTTAATGCTAATAGAAGAGCGTTTGACGTTAAGCGGTTGCGCAGTGCGTAACGTCACCCGGTTGCGAAAGGCGTATCGAATTGAATTTACAAAACGCAGTTATGAATGCGGCCGTTAACCGTTCGACGCCTTACGGTACGCACTTCGCAGACGTAACCGCAAGACGCTCTTCTATAATCGATTATTAAGCTTTCAAACATATACAAAAATCAAATACTAATGCTCAGTAGTGCCGGTGAATTTAAATTTGCCAACCTTCATGCAAGGGACGGAGCATGTGCCGTACCAGCTCCTGGTGGATTTTGAGGTGTTCCCCACCATTTTCGTTGTATTGAGCATTTCCACGAGGCTTTGCGTGAACCTCATGTTTTTTATCGCACCGGTAATCTCACCTTTTTCAATAAGAAATGTTCCGTCCCTAGTCATGCCGGTGAGCAGTGTCTGCTTCGGGTCCAGCGGGTTGGCGTAATGTATGCGCGTTACCAGTATCCCCTCTTTTGTATCTTCGATCATCTCCGAGATGTCGCTTTCGCCTATATTCATAAAAAGATTGACCGGTTGAGGACCCATGGGGTTCGGCGCCGGCAGCGCGTGCCCGGTGGAGATCTTTCCCTCACGGCCGGCGGTTAACGAATCGTACACCACTCCCTTTGCCTCTCCCTTTTCGATCAGGTCAACGCGCTGCTTGGGCATACCTTCGAAATCGAAGGGTATTGGCAGCCCGCGTGCGTCAAGCCCGTCGTCCCATATACTGATCTTGGGCGAAACGATTTTCTCATTGAATTTATCGCACATGAAGCTCCAGCCTTCGGAAACGGCCTTTGCAGAAAAACCCATACCGCTGAGATAAATCAGCAGTTCACCTACCGCATAATGTTCGAAGATTGTCGGGTAAGTTTTGGCAGGGAGCGGTTTCGGGTTGCGGGACAGCCTGCACCGCGTCTTGAGCTCTTTTCCCACTGCCTTCAAATTGAGTTCCTTCACATCCCTGGAGGTGAACTCGGCATAACCCGTGGCACCGTTAGGGCCCGTTATATTCACATTTAACGATGCCAGCGTGGTGGGCATGTAGACCTCGACGCCCAGTGAATTCACTATAGCTACCCTGGAGATCTCGGTGAGGTACGCACCTGCCAGATCCTCTTCTTTTTTCGTGGTTGTTAGATCGATCAGTTCTTTTATCTCATTGCTTTTGGCTTCCGGCGAATGTACAGCGGTGGAATTGTAGTAGGTAAGGTTTTCAATATCTGCAACGGGGGGCAGCCGGTCGGCATCGTAGCTCGGCAGCGAAACGAAATCGAGATTTTCCCCCTGCACCCTGGCAATTTTTTGTGCCTGTTCCACTGCGCCTTCGAGCCTGGGAAGTTCCAGTGAGTTAAGGTGTACCGACCCCAGTTTCTTACCGGCAACCACGCGTATAGCAACATCCACATTGCGCTCAGCCATGTGCTGGTGTATCTGCGATTTGGCAAATCGTGTGAGGTACTTATCGGTGGTGATCAAAACCGCTTCAAGCTGGTCTATTTTGTTCATCACTCCGTGCGACAGCACATTCCCCAGCAGCTCCAGCGTGGTGGTTTTATCAATGCGGGGGTCCTCCATCATTACTTACCCACCCCCACTTTGACTTTTTTAAACCGCGCCGGTGCCGCACCGTGCCCCACGCCTATTATCTGCATGGGCTCGCCTTTTCCGCAGTTGGGTACACCCCACAGCTGCCAATCGTCTTTACCGCATATTGCATCGCAGTCGGCCCAGAACTGCGGCGTCATACCCGAATACACCGGATTTTTGAGCATCCTGCCGAGCTCGCCAGCTTCAACCTCATAGGCGACCTCTGTACCGAACTGGAAGTTCAAGCGCTTATCGTCGATGCTCCAGCTGCGGTTGGTCAGCATATACACCCCGGATTTGGTATCCTCGATCAGTTCATCGAAATTCCAGCTGCCGGGCTGGAGGTTGACATTCGTCATCCGTATCAGAGGTATGCGGTTCCAGTTAGTTGCGCGCATGGTGCCGTTGCTCGTAAGATTAAGGGTGCTTGCAGTCTCACGTGACATCATGTACCCGACAAAATTACCTTCGGATACCAGTCTGATCTTTTGCGCGCGGGTACCCTCGTCGTCGAATGCAAAGCTGCCCAGCCCGCCGGCAATCGTGGCATCGGCGTTGATATTGACGAACTCGGAGCCGTACTTGAAGTTATTGCGCTTATCCAGGGTGAGGAACGATTCGCCCGCAAAGGAGGATTCATAGCCCAGCACCCTGTCAAGCTCCGTTGGGTGCCCGCACGATTCATGCACCTGCAAAGCCACCTGCGAGCTGTCCAGGATCAGGTTGGTGGTTTTTTTAGGGCAGGGATCAGCGTCAAGCAGCGCCACGGCCTCCTTACCCACCCTTTCCGCGTGGTCCGTTAAATTGAGCTTTTTGATGAATTCATACCCTCGTGTGCCGTAGTTACCGTGGAACGAGCACGGGTAACTGCGCTTGTGGCTCTCGCCCGAGGACACCGCGGTGGCCTCGATGCCTGCACCGCAGCCCACCAGCGTCTGCTCGATATCGGTACCCTCCGTTGTCATCAGCCGTTTATGCTGTGAAAAGGCGCTCATGAACGCAGCGGAAAGCTTGACATCGCTGCGTTCCATGAGTTTGGAAGCATCTGATAACAGCGCCAGCTTATCTTCAAGCGGTACCTCGAAGGGATCATGCTTGTACTTATTCTCGTATTTCTTCTCCACAGGCTTACCCTGCGGCGCCATTACGATCTCATGCTTTTGTACCCTGGCGCTGGACTTGGCGATCCGCACAGCCATGTCGGCGGTCCGAAGCACCTCGTCTCGGTCGAAGTGGCAGCTTGATGCAAAACCCCAGGAGCCGTTCGCAATCACCCTGATGCCGAATCCGCTGTCCGTAATGCTCTGCAGCCCTTCCACTTGACCGTTCTTGAGCTGGATAGATTCGATCTTTGTGTCGATCCACCGTATATCGGCGTAAGAGGCATTGAGTTCCTGGGCCTTCTTCAGCCCTTCCCTCATGAGTTCTTCCATAACTTTAATCTCCCGGGGATTTCACCGTTCACCATGCGAATAGGTTTAATACATAATAAGGATTTCATTAATATACAGCATAAGCACTAAAAACATTACTGATTTTTATGACTCTTCTTTCTTTAATGATTTCTTTTTCTTTTTAGAATATAAGAACCAAATAACAACAATCACAATAATTAAGATAATGATTGAAGCTTCCCAGACTTCAACCGGAATTAATTTCTTATCCTCCTCTTCCTCTTCTTCATCAATGGTTTCTGGAGTCTTATATACATAAAGTGCCATTAATGGATATTTATCCTGATATTTATCATTAATAAAATATGGCGTATCGCCAATACCATCGGCTCCTTCTTGATCTTGTAGAGGTCCACTGTAAATATCAGAGCCTTTATAATCACTCCAGTAATTCCCGCCGGATGGGTATTCATCATACCAGCGATTACTAACTTCCTCCTCATGGGCTTGAATTTCATTCTCTATGAAATTATTATGGTAAATATTGTTTTCAGGAGATGATTCTATAAATACTCCCATGTTGTTTTTATAAATGTCATTTATTACGATTTGATTATTTGAGGACCAATTTAGAAGAATTCCAAAATTATTATTTGAAATATTATTGTTTTTAATATTATTATTACTACTTATTTCAAAATATATCCCTGCGACTTTATTATCACGAATAATATTTTCTTCTATATTATTATTTGATAATGCCCGAAAATGAATTCCATTATTGTTATTTGAAGACAAATTGTTGCCCTTTATTACATTATTTGAACTAGATCTATTAAGATAAATTCCATCATTCGTATTGTTCTGGATATGATTTCCTGAAAAATTATTACTCGATGATTCTTTTACATAGATGCCAAATAATTTATTTGATGAAATGATATTGTTTAAAAACTTATTTTCCCTCGAATTTGAAAGTTCAATACCACTCTTGTTAGAATTTGATATTGTATTGCCGATAATTGTATTATATGATGATCTTGTAATTATAATACCTTTATTTCTATTGTTAATAATTTCGTTATTATCAATTATATTGCCAGAGGAGGAGCGGATGTAAATCCCTACTCCATAATTAGAAATAATAATATTATCTTTAATCGAATTATTCTTTGCCGATCTTAAATCGATGCTATGCCTATTGTTTGTAAATGTATTGTTCGAAATACTATTGTTAGAAGCAGAATATAGTTGTATACCAAAATAATTGTTAATGAAATTATTTTCTTTTAAAATAATGTTCATCGAATAAGCAATTGATATACCCATGTGAACATATTCTATTTCTAAATTTTTCATCTCAAAATTAGAACAATTTGCTAGAATAAGTTGACCAACAGGGATTCCATCAATTTTAACATCTTTGGAGTTCTTATAGTAATAAACCGGTTTTTTGTTTACAAGATTATCAGTTGTAATAATTTGTGAACAATAGTGTTCAGGTTGATAACCCCATAATGAAATTCCACCTTCGAAGAAATGATTGTCTTTAATAATATTATTCAAGGAAAAATAAAGTTCTATACCAATATAATTATTTGAAAAAATATTTCCTATCAAATTACTGTTTGATGAGTAAGAAAGCCTAATGCCTGAGGATATATTTTCGGATATTTTGTTACCTTTTATTGTATTATTATGAGAGTAATAAAGATTGATACCGACCCAGGTCCAATTTGTAGAGGATATATTATTATTTTCTACAGTAATATTTTCAGAATATGAAATATCGATAGCCATGTCAGTATTATTTATTTGCATATTTCTAATAATTATATTTGTGCAATTAGCCAAAATGATTTGTCCAGCATCGACACCATCAATAAAAGTATCATTATGATTTTTATAATAATATAAATCGTTACCATTAACGGTATTGTTAATGATGTTGTGAGTATTGTAGTGACAAATCTGTATTCCTTCAATTCGTATACCATTTCCAATAAACTCATTATTTTTTATAGTAATGTTAAGAGAAGAATCTAATATAATACCTGCAAAGGAATTATTTAATATGAAAGAGTTTGATATCTGGCCGTTTGTAACGTTATAAAAACCAATACCTACACGACTTTCTAGAGTAGAAAAAATCTCTACATCATGTATGATAAAATATGCATCTGTATTTTGTATTGAAATACCGCATGTATCCGTACATTCGATTCTCCATCCTTCTATTACATATGGATCCTTTTGAGTTCCGCTGCCACCAGTAACGCCATTCTCCGGTGTGAATACTTCATTACTCCAAATTCTGATTGATTCATGATGTATATATGTTGTTGAACGAGAACTGGCATTGCTACTTGATTCCTCACTTGCCCCCTCAAAACCAATAAATCCGCTGAATATTAGTAGGAATAAAATGGTATTTGATACCAATTTTATATTCATGCCACTCTCCAATTGTTTATATGTTTTTAATAGTTAATTAATATTTCCATTCAGTGTAATATAGCAGCGTTGGCGAGGCTCGTTTCTGTAATCAGTATCGAGCCTCGTAACGAGCATCGACCCCGAGCCTCGTAACGAGCATCGCTTCCGAGCCTCGTAACGAGCATCGACTCCGTAGAACGCCGACCTAAGAATTTCTATTTAATTTTGATAACATCAGTCGGAGGCAGATCAGATTGAGGTTCTGATAATTCTTTTTTCATCTCTTCCCGATCCCCTTCTTCTTTACGCTCCTCTTTTTTATCCTCGTCCTTTTTCTCGGCCTCTTTATCTTGCTCTTTACCTTTTTTCCGTTTCGACATCATTGGCCACAAGATAAAAATAAAAAATAGAATTATAATAATTATTGTCAAAGTAATCCCGGCAGCAACAGCAAATGCAGAACCCTCATCTTTTTTATCTCCTCTATCATCTTTACCGTCATCGGTAATGTTATCGGTTTCCACCGGGTCAACTGTTATGGTGATCATAGCAGTATGAGATTCACCGTCATCGTCGGTAACTGTGAGCTCCACGAAGTATTTACCCGGTTCGAAATATGTATGGTTCGGATTTTGCCTTTTACTGTTATCACCGTCACCGAAATCCCAGAAATATGATACTATGGTACCGTCGTTGTCAACGCCCCCGCCGGTAAAGGAGACGGAAAGCGGTGCTCTGCCGGAGGTTACATTGGCATCGATAGAGGCCCTAGGCGCCTGGTTTATGTGCTTAACTGGTGTTGCACCTATTTCAATTGAAAGCGGTCCTTCATCCATGGCATTCACTGCACTGATCTTGTAGTAATAGGTAACATCGTTCATCAGGTCAATATCCGTGTATGTCAGAAAAATGCTGTTGATCATATCATGCT
>CP070629.1:3220398-3252021 GCA_020356005.1 Thermoplasmata archaeon | reverse complement strand
TTCTTTTCTGAATAATTTGGGAGTTTGAATTTGTTTTTGAAATTGAGAGTTTGAGCTTACTTGGAGTTTGGTAGTATTTGAGACTTTGTTGTATTAATAAGCATTATTTAATCGAAGAGGGTATTTCTTCCCTACAATTACCGTCTGCTGCGTTTGAGCATTGCCACGGCGCCTGTCAGGAACAGTAGTGCGAACAGCAGTAGTATCGAGATTTCGTACCAGACGTGTTCCAGGCCCCATCCGCGCAGCATTACGGACCGCAGGCCCGAGACCGCATAGGTGGGCGGTATAAAATACGAGGCGGGCCGCAGCCAGGTCGGTATAGCTTCCACAGGCCAGAATATACCGGCCAGGAGGAAAGCTGGCAGTACGATGAGCGGTACGAACTGCACCGCCTGCGCTTCGCGCTTGGCGGCGGAGGAGAGCAGTATCCCCATGGCCTGACTGACCACCGCGAGTAGTGCAGCGATGAGGAACGCCAGCAGCACATTTCCGACGATGATAATGTCGAACACAACAATGCCGATGACCATCAGTATCATCGCCTGGATCGTGCCCAGGATGCCGAACGCCATTGCGTACCCGAGCACTATCTCGCTCTCTTTGATGGGCGTTGCCATTAACCGTTCGAGAGTGCCTTGCGTTCGTTCGCCGACGAACGATATGAGTGTTAATAGTGTTGTTAATAGAAAGATTGCGAACGCCATTATGCCGGGCACGAACATATCGATAAATTCCGCGTCCTCGGCATAGACGGGGTCGACCTCAAGACCCACAGGCGCTTCGACGCCGTACTCATCCATGGTTTTTGATAAGGCGTCCTGGAACGCCTTGATTATCGCGTTGGCGACGTTGACGTTGCTGTTATCCGACCGGATAGTGATAAATGAAGTTGCAAAGTCTGCCGGGCTGCGGATGTCGCTGTTATTTCCCTCACCTGAGGCGGCCGCTATCGTCTGCACAAGGGTCCTGCTGAAATCCTCGGGGAATATAATAACTGCATTGATTTCGCCGTTCTCCACCTGCTCCATTGCCTTTTCTTCATCCGATTCATACTTGATATTGAGAACATCGGTATCGATATTGCCCAGGATCTTCTCAGAGAATGATATATTAATATTCAACATAGGAATGTAGGCACCGGAATCATAATTGACTACGATAACATCCACATCTTCTACCTCGCCGCTGAACGCTATTCCGAACACGCACATTGCTATTATGGGTGCGAACAGTATCATGCCCAGCGAGCGCCGGTCGTGCTTGAGCCCCAGGAAGATCCGGCGCGTTATCACAGGTGCCTTTGACTTTGTAAATACCATCAAGCCACCTCCCGCGCTGTAAAAGCCAGGAACGCATCTTCCAGCGACCTCGTATTAGTTTTTGCTAATATATCTGCAGGGGTACCTTCCGTGATCAAATCACCGGAACGCATAAGCCCGATCTTGGTACAGTGCGAGGCTTCGTCCATGTAATGGGTGGTTATGATGATGGTCGTACCGGTCTTCCCCAGCTCATTAAAGTTCTTCCAGAAGTTCAACCGCAACTCGGGGTCCACCCCCACGGTGGGCTCGTCCAGGAACAATATTTTTGGTTTGTGGATCATACTGCAGATAAGCGAGACACGGTGCCGCATACCGCCGGAAAGATCTGTAATGGGCACATCACGCTTCTCGTGGAGGTTGATGAAATCCAGAAGCTCCTTCTCGTTTCTGGCAAGCTCGGAATTGCTCAACCCGAAGATCTTGCCGAATATGGTCAGGTTATCATGTACCGTCAGATCCGGGTAGAGGGCAGTCTCCTGCGGCATGTAGCCAATATCCTGCTGGAACTTGCGCGACATAGAATCAAATTCGAATACAGTGGCACTGCCGCTGGTGGGTTTGAGCAGCCCGCACAGCATTTTAATGGTAGTGGTCTTACCGCACCCGTTAGGCCCCAGCAGCCCGTAGATCTCACCCTCCTGGATGGTCAGGTTGAGGTTATTTACGGCCTTTACCGTTCCGAAGTGCTTGCTTAGATTTTTTGTTTGGATTATGGGCATTATATCAACCTCGAGAAGTCTAATTAAATGAAAAATGATTTATATATTTATACTGTCGCATCTCACATTGATTTATTATTGTGTTAAATTAAAAAATAAAAATAAATAAATTACGCAAATAATCAAAAATACTAACCTATTTAAATGAATCAAAAAAGGGTATTTTATTCTATATTTTATCCAATAAACTATAAATATGTAACTTTAACATTCTTATTGCGATTTTACACGATAAGATAATATATAGTGATTTGTTTTAACCAGAAAATAATACGGCATGGAACCTCGTATTAGGATCTATCTTAATCCCGATTCGATATAAATTAATGTATTAAAGAAACCGAGAAAAAAAATGATTTGTAATTCCAGATGGAATCTCTGCAGGTGGTTACGAACAATGAAATTTAAATCAATGATGATGGTAGCCATCATTATTGCATCCTCATTTGTTTTTTTGAATTTCCCTACGGATGAGAGCCACACTGTTTCCGCAGCAAACATTCTGTACGCCGGTCCGAATTCAACCTATAAGTCTATCCAGTATGCAATCGATAATGCAACTGCTGGTGACACGATCATTGTTGAGAACGGGACTTATTATGAGAACATAACGATCCACATACCAAATATTATTCTCTTAGGTAACAGTTCAACAAACTGTACCATCATGAATCATTATGATGGCACGGATCCCGATCACGATTATTCCGCTGTTATCAATGTAACTTCCAGCGGTGTGACGATTTCGGGATTTAATATCTGCGCGTCAGGAAGCTATTCATTTGGAATACGAGTTAATTCAACATACTCATCCAATTCCAATATTAACAATAATAGAATAACCACCACCGGATTCATGGGTATTGGCATCTTTTTAAATGATACAAAAAATATTGCATTATCGGCCAATATAATTTCTACGCAGGGATCGTGGGCACACGGCCTTTATTTCAGGAACGCTAATAAAACTGATGTTCTCGATTGTAACGTTTCCACAACCGGTTTATTTGCAAACGGCTTAAATCAAACAGGTAATATTACAACAATAACGAATTCAGTAATATCAACTAAAGATGTTGATATTAATGTATCAGGTGACGGCAATTTAACAGCCATTAACTGCAGTTTTAATACTTATAATAGCTTAAATGGTGTATTGCAGGTAAAAAATTATCTCGACCTCCAGGTCTTTTATGAGGATGGAATAACGCCAATTCAGGATGCGGATATTGAAGTTACTGATGACGGTGAACAGATCTATGCAAGTGCACATTACGGAGGCTCAAATAGCGGGACCGACATCGAGGGTAAGGCCGGACCTATTCTGGTATCCGACCGTTGGTATTTCTATAGCAATACCGCTGAAATAAATCAAACAAATATCAATGTTACCAAAACGGTTGATGCGAAGTGGTGGGAACTCCGATCTTCAGTTGATATGAGCACTTCGAAAGTACTGACCTTTACAGCTACCGATATATTTGCACCTGCAATACCTGCTGGCCTGAGTGTTGTGCAGGAAGTGCTCAAAAGCCAGATGAATATTTCATGGACGCCAAATTCAGATGATACTGTTAAATATTCAATTTATTCGAACCGTTCCGGCGCGTGGAGTCTACTCAGCAACGAGTCAAATCAGACAACTTTCTATATTGACGATTTCGAATTCATTCATAATATGAAGTATTATTACAGGATGTCGGCCTGGGATGAGGTGCCCATTGAATCCACCTGGACAGACCCCGTTCCTGTTAATTTCATCGATGATGTTATACCAAAAACCCCCAACGGCCTGGATGTTACACCCGTGATAAACGGCGATGCGTTGAATATATCGTGGTTCCCCAATAACGACGATACACTGATGTATTCGGTCTATACGAACCGCAGCGGTACATGGGAGCTTCTACAAAATGTAACTGCAGATAATACATATATTTATGATAACCACGACCTGGTGAACGGTACAAGATATTACTACAAGATTTCTGCGTGGGATGAGGTACCCCAGCAATCACAACTTTCACCTGCATCCAGCGGGGTGCATATCGACCAGCAGAGCCCTTCGCCGCCCACCGGCTTGAAGGCCATCAATGCAACGGGAAGCAGCATTGAACTGAAGTGGGATCCCAATCCAGAATCTGATATCGAGGGGTATGAAATCTATATCAATATCTCAACCGTGGGACGGGTTGGACCGTTTATCAACCTGACAACCGTGAATGCATCCACCACAAAATTGAAAATAATCAACCTGACGGAGGAAACCACCTACTATTTCAAGATCAAAGCTTTTGATGAAGTTCCGCTATTTTCAGATTTCTCAGCCGAGGTTAGTAATACCACTAGAGATGCTACACCGCCGGCTGTACCGGAGGTATCGCCGCTGCCTGAATTTACTAACGATACCGACCTGGTCATTCACGGCAATACAGAAGCCAACGCTACAATCACAGTCCTCCGAAACGATGAAATCGCCGGTGTTGTTATTGCGGATAAGACAGGCGAATTTTATATAACAATAACACTGGTTGAAGGTGAAAATGTTATTGCTGTTTATGCAATAGATACTTCAGGTAATGTTGGTCCAAAATCCACGGCAAAAACAGTAATTTTGGATACCGTGCTACCGCATGCAGTTGCAGGTCATGACCATGAAGAACCGCGGGGATCGGATATTGTTTTCAATGCCTCAGATTCTTATGATGATGATTCCGGTTTAATGACCTATACCTGGTGGATCTATTACGAAGATAATAATATTCCTCTCCATGAAGTTGATGAAAAAGTAACAACCTTTAGATTTGAACTCTCCGGTAACTATACAGTGATTCTTCGTGTTACTGATTACGCCGGTAACTGGGATGAGGATGACGTAAAGGTATTCATTACCACGGAGGAGTATGACAGGACTCCCCCGAAAGTAATTCAAGAAAAACTTTATCCTCCCTTGGATGGCACCAATATCCCGGTAAAATTAACCATATTGATCCCGTTCAATGAACATGTAAACATAAGCACACTGGAAATAAATTTGAGTGCAAACTTGAGTCAAATCCAAATCTCAAATGGTGCCAGGAGTGCTCGTGACAACATCCTGTTCGATATAATCAACGGCCATATCGGCTACGACGAGAGGAATATGACAGTGACTTTCAAACCTAAGCGTGACTTAAAATTGAACTTAACCTACAGTGTAAATCTAACGATCGCAGATTTAAATCATAATCCCACAGAATTTATCTGGAGCTTCACAACGCAAAAGGAACCCATAATACCCCCTGATACTACACCACCCGAGGTCAATGCCACCTCCTTTTATGCAAAAAATAATCGCCTGCCTGTTGACGGGCAGATCATTATACCCTTTAACGAAGCTTTAAATGAATCTTCAATTACAATGATAGTGACAGACAGTTCGGGTAATGAGGTGAAAGGTGACTTGGTATACGACCCGGAGATATTCACAATTGTATTCACACCTGATAACCCGTTGAAATACGACGAGATTTATTCGATTACCATCTACGCAGAGGACACAGCAGGTAATCCTATCCCAGAAGAAGAAAGAGAACTTACTTTCACAACAGAAAAGGAGGAGGACGATGAAATACTATCGCCCTTCGTAATGACTCTTATGTCTGCGGTGATTCTAATTGTTATTGTTTTAATTGTAATTGTTTTGGTGCTCCAGCGGAAGAGAGGTGAACTGGTAGAGGAAGAGGAAGGGGTTGAAGAAGAGGTTGAGGAAGAATAATCGAGGCTCGGAGCTTGGACCTGGTTTTCGGCCTCGCTTCTCGCTACTCGCTTCTCGCATCTCCGAAATCAATGAGAATTAGTTTTAATTACTAGAAACGCGTTAACGTTTAGCACGGGGAAGGAAATATGGTTTACAAGATTTTAGATATAGTGGGTCTTTCAGACAACAGCTTTGCGGAAGCAGCAGTGAATGCCGTAGAAGAGGCCTCCAAGACAGTACGGGGCATCAAGCGAGCAGAAGTAGCCAAACTCGATGTTAAAGTCGAAGGTGACAAAGTGGTCAAATTCCGCGCTGAGATGAGAATCGCATTCGAAATCGAGAAATAGTCACAATAGATTTGAAAACAATTGAGCCTCCGGAATTTCCGTATGGAAATAAAAAATCGACTGGATAGCGCAAGCTCTAAAAGAGATTATTTATAGCTTATAGAAGTGCGGCTGCGGTGAGCGGTTGCGCAGTGCGTAACGGCTAACGGTTGCGTCAAGCGTCTCGTTCAGCGTTTGCGAAGCCCGTCTCGTTATACGGGTTCGAGGCTCGTTTCGAAATTCGGTTACGAAATTCGTCCCGTAAATCGCTCCTCGCAACTCGTCTCTCCTGAAGGGGCGGGGGGTCGGGCTTCGTTACCCTTACCGTAGACCGAACTTCTATAATCGATTTTTAGGTTATAATAAGGGGTGGGGGATCTGGTTTCGTAACCGTAACCGATACACGAATTTTTGTATTCGATTTTGAAGCATTAATTCGGGTTTCCTAACCCTAACCGTTACACGAACTTCTGCATTCGATTTGATAACTTTAATTCGGGTATCGTTACCTTAACCGAACTTCGACTTTCTATTTATATTGAAATCATTTTCTTCGGGTCGGTGTGGGCAACTAGTCAACGCCGGCAACTATTCAGCGGTTGCGTTAAGCGGCCGTTTACCGTTATACGCCAAACGTTACGCACCTCGCCACCGTCCAACGTAAGACGCACTTCTATAATTGTTACAAATCGATTAAAAAGCTTAAGTATATTTGTCGATCTCTTCTTTTAGAATCGTTTGAAATTTCTCTGCGAGTTTCTCAAGAGCCTCTTCAGTTGAGGCTTCTACTGTTAATCTAATGGTAGGCTCTGTATTTGAAACCCTCATGAGAATCCACCCATCCGCCATGTCCACTCTTACACCATCCAGGGTGTTCACATTTTCGTAGGTTTTTGTAAATTGCTCCTGGAATGTTTTGATCACGGAAAATTTATGCTCGTCTTCGCAGTGGAAATTGATGGTGCGTTTTGGATACATTGGAATGGCATCCACAAGTTCACTAAGCGTTTGATCAGTTTGCGATAAGATTTCCGCAATTTTAAGAGGTATGAGCATGGCATCATCGAACAGAAAGTATTTCGGCAGAACCATATGCCCGCTCCGCTCGATACCCAGCATAGCCTTTTGTCGTTTGGCTTCAAGTGTTAGAAATGTATGCCCGACCCTGATCCTGCGCACATCACCGCCAAGGGGTGAAAGTACCTTTTCAACACCCATGGAGGATTCCACATTGGCCAGTATTACACCTTTCTTGCTCTTGAGCATGTTCTGGCCGATGATCATCCCGACAATATCGGCGGTGAGAACCCTCCCTTTATCATCTACAATCACTCCCCGGTCACCATCGCCGTCGAATCCAATTCCGAAACCAGAACCGGAGCTTACGACCAATTCTGATAGATCTTTTAAGCTTTCAGGGGTGGGCTCACTTGCGCGGTTCGGGAAATGCGGTTCCACATCACAGTAGAGTTCTTTTGTCTCGATCCCTAAATTTTTAAAAATCATCGGTGCAGTCAGACATGCCGAACCGTTACCGCAGTCCAGAACAGCACTTACAGGCTTTTCAAGTTTGAATTTTTTCGTCATAAATTCGATATAGCGGCTGTTGAATGTTTCCGTTTTCAGTGGTTTCAAATCGTCCCAGCCTGCACGCTCGAAGCTATCAGTCATAACGCGCTTTTTAAGATCCAACAAGTATTCTTCAGGAAATCCCTCTCCTTCGCCTAAATAGAGTTTCAAGCCAGACCAATCCGGTGGTAAATGCGAAGCAGTAATAAATGCAGTCACATCCACACCGAGCTGCCAGCCGCCGAACAGTACTTCCCCGAAGGGTGCAGTACCGAGATCTGTTACGTGTAGACCTGCAGCGATTATACCGGAAATCGCCGAAGTTCTCATTACTTCACTTGTCATTCGGATATCGCTTCCAACTGCAACATTTTGGCCCTTTAGATTGAACTGGGTAAAATTGCCCACTGCCAATCCGATTTTGTACATAGTTTCTGGTGAGATATCCTTGTTGTATATGCCCCGGATGTCATATGCTCGAAATATCAGTTCCATGATCTCGCTCCCACTCGATTTTTGTGTTTAAAAATCTAACATATTAATATAATAATTTTAATCTTCTAAATTGTACAATCCTATTAAGTATTTTCTAACAGGATATTTGATAATAAAATGGAACCTAATCCCCCAAATCAACAAAAAATTTAATTAAACCCAATACATTTCCCGGCAAAGGAGAATCCAGAATGGCCGAAATCGAGACCTGCACATCCTGTGGAATCAGACTTGTGGGTAAAGGCAGTACAGCATTCCCATGCCCATCTTGTGGTGAGACTCAAATAGGTCGATGCAAACAGTGCCGGAATCAGAGCGCCAGATATGTATGTCCAAATTGCGGTTTTCGGGGACCGTGATTGCAAAAGGAGGTATTAGAATATGGGAGATGTGGCAATCATATACAAAATAATGCCGGATGGAACCGAAGTGGATCTGGCGGATCTGAAATCACGAATAGAAAAAAGCATACAGGAACCTATCAGGTTAAACCAAATAAATGAGAAGCCCGTGGCTTTCGGGCTGAAAGCTCTGGAAGTCCAGATTATTATGGATGATAAATCCGGCGGGGCCGAAACCTTGGAAAAAGCTCTAAACGACCTTGAGGGAGTCCAGAGCGTAGAAGTAGTGCATATTGGATTGTTGTAAGAATCTGATTTTGCGTATATTTTTTATATCTACTATTAATTTTAATTGATATTTTATTGCTGCCAGAAGAGCGTCTAACGTTAAGCGGTGGCGAGGGGCGTACCGAATTAATTATACATTAATATAACGGCACCGCCGAGCGCCAAGCGTGTCGCCGGCAATCTCTTCAGCGGTAGCGTTTGACGGCCGCATTTCGCAGCCGGAGGCCGTTACGCACCTCCCAACCGCAAACCGTTAGACGCTCCTCTGGAATCGATTAAAAAGCATTAAGAAATCACTGAAAATCATACCGGAATCAAATGTAATCAATTACATATAACCCAGTGTTCACCCATCCGATAAACCCAGATTATTACGTTGGACCCATCCGATCTGGAGATTTTAAATTGGCTTAATTGCAGCTCTTCTTTTATTTCAGGATCCTGGCGCAGTATCCGTGCATTGGATTTGATATCCTGTTTAGTTATTTCTAAATGTTCCTCCCCGGCGCTGTCCGCTTCACGGAATATCTGCGATGACCTCTCTAAAATAAATCGTTCAAGTGCATCCAGGCCGGAATCAGCTTCTATTACTGCCTGTAAATTGCAGTAATGAATATCATTAAAATTGATTTGCCTGTCAATTATATTCGTTTTCTTACCCGGCCGATACCCGATCTCCTCTTCCAAACCTTCCATTATCCCTACTCCTCTGTTATTTTCACTTTTCTTTCAATATACCCTCCTCAGATCTTGCTGCTGGTTTTAACCGTCGGGATGGTGAAGAAGAATTTAGAACCCGAGGTCACATTATCCTCTACCCAGATGGTTCCACCCAGGAGTTCAAGAATATATCGTGAGATTGCAAGACCCAGACCGGTACCGTGGAATTCACCTGTACCTTTACTATCCTTGGGCCGAAATTCATCAAAAATATTCTTTTTGTTTTCGTCCGCGACACCTATTCCCGTATCCCATACCATAACCTTTACTTCATTTTCCTCTGGTGCATTTTCAAAGATTATCCCGATGGAGCCTCCCGGGGTATACTTTATGGCGTTGGACAGCAAATTTACAATAACCTGCTGGATTTTCTCAGGGTCGCCGTACACCTCGGGAAAGTTATCTGGCCGGGCGTATTCCAGGTTCAAGCCCTTCTGGTCCGCCTGCGGCATTACGGTCTGGATAACATCCGCAACCAGATCGCGAAGATCGAACATTTTCGGCTTCAAGACCATTTTACCGCTCTGGATTCTGGCCCAATCCATCAGGTCGCTGATTAAATTGAGTAAATAATAACCGGACTCCACAACTCTGGAAAGATTTTCCTGTTGATTTAAAGTCAGCGGGCCGTCGATGCCATTTACCAGGGACTCCGACAAACTGATCATCGAGGATATTGGCGTCTCCAGCTCATTTGATATATTTGCCAGGAATTCTGATTTTAATTTGGTGGTCTCTATTAACCGCTGGTTCCACAACTGCAGGTCCTGGTTCTTTTTCATCAGCTCAGCTTCCAACAACCTTTGTTCTGAAATATCTCTGACAATAACCATATCAGCTGCTTTACCGTCAAAATCAATAGAACATGTATCTATCTCAACCGGCAGCGACATCGAATTCTTCGTAAGCAATTCCGATTCGCTTATATTACCGATCTTCTGATATTCCTCAGCTTTTTGCTTTTGCGGTCCCGAATTGAAACTCTCCAATGATTTGGTGGGGATAAGATCTATAAACCCCCGGCCCTCGAGTTCGTTACTTGAATATCCCAGCATTTCTGCAAAACGGGGGTTGGTATATTTTATCATGTGGTCCTGGATGATTACCACACCATCCCGGGTGCGGTTCACAAGGTTCATATATTTTTCATCTAAAGCAGCCAGCTCATTCTTGACAACCTTAAAGTTGGTGTTCAGATTCTCCAACAGATTTTTATTGATGTAATATTCAGGATGAGCTTCGGGTTCTTTTTCAGCGCCCGTTACAGAATCATCGACTGCAGATGCCACCTCCGAGATGTCGTGGATTACTGCAATGAATTCATCTGTGCGTTCACCCTCAGAGATAATATAAGTCAGCATGAGTTCGACTTTGAACCGTTCTCCCCCAGACCGCTGGAATTCCAGAACAACATTTTGCGGGGGAGCGACCTTATTTTTTTCCTGAAATTCTCTTTTAAGAGCTTGAAATTCATCCTGGGATTTGAATAATGCTTTGAAGGACGAGCCCACAATATCACTCTTTCTCCTGTGGAAAAGCTGCTCGCTGTAAGGATTGCACCATTGTATCTCCCAGTCCTTCAGTATGAAAATCCCCTCATTCAGATTGTTAACCAGTGTATTTAAATGAGAAAAATTAATTTTATTGAATTTATTATTATCAGGTTTATCCGGATGTATATCTAACATAAGCTCTTGATACTCGTAAATACCCATTGTATCAGCCCCGGTTTATTATCTTGAAAACTCCAATCCATTTCGTACTGCATGCTATTAGAAGAATTATCAATTTAAACAATTGGTAAATTTATAGAAGTTTAGAATATATATCATGCTTTTGTCATCATAATCAATTTGAGAATTAAAAAAACGAATATCATATACAACAACTTATCTTGATATCGGATTCTTTTTTTGATTATCATTAATGATAATAAGATTAGAAGATGCATACATTAGAGATTAGGGATTGGTAATTGGGGATTAGGGTTGGTTTTTATCGATTATAATCAAACTTGTCCCTTTCGACTAGTCCCTTACACTTTGGCCCATGCCGCTTACCTCATTTTCTTAAATATATGCACCCCCAGATTACACTTGCTCTTTGCACCTTGCACCTTGCCGCTTATTTTCTTTTGCCGATTGCCTTTTGCCTCATGCCTCTCCCGAAGGGCTTCGCTGCTCGCAACTCGCAACTCGCTACTCGCCTCTCCGAAATCATTAAAAATCAATGTAGGTAAATTATTTAACCATCAAAATCATTCATAAGCTCAAGGAGGTCATAATTTGGCCAAGATTGCACCTTCCATACTTTCTGCAGATTTCAGTCATTTGGGTGAGGATGTCAAGCGAGTAGTTTCCGCGGGCGCGGACCTTTTGCATATCGATATCATGGACGGTAGTTTCGTACCTAACATTTCCATAGGCCCGCTGGTAGTTAAATCACTGCGACCCATTACCGAGATTCCATTCGATGTGCACCTTATGATAAGCGACCCCGATAAGTACATACCTGAATTCGTTTCCGCCGGCGCAGATATTATCACCGTCCACGCGGAAACGGGCCATCACCTGCATCGGACCATCTCTCTTATCAAATCCCAGGAAAAGCAGGCCGGCCTGGCGATAAATCCCGCAACACCCTTGAATATAATCGAACCAGTTCTTCCGGACCTCAACTTGATTCTTATTATGACGGTCAATCCAGGTTTCGGCGGCCAGAAATTCATAACATCCATGCTGGATAAGATCCGTTCTGCGCGTAAGCTCATCAATGAAGGCGGTTTTGATATCCAGCTTGAGGTGGACGGTGGAATAAATCGTGAAAATGTGGCGGAGGTTGTGGAAGCGGGAGCAGATATTTATGTTGCAGGCAACGCTGCATTCAAAGGCGAGGGGACAATAGAGGAAAATATCAAAACGCTGAAGGAATTATCTGGCTAGTCATCTACGATTTAGTTCCATTATAATCACCCTGAGCCCTGGGTCAATTAATATTAATATGTACAACGGCACGGCCGAAGACAAGCTTCGGCAGTATACGATTTGATATAACATTGATTAGAGGTCCTGTGTCCTGTGTCCTGGCCCTGCGTCCTTGGTCCTTGGTCCTGGGTTCTTTGTCCTATTACCCCGTCATCACAGCCTTTTAGTACTATCAATTCATTGTAGAACTCCAATGCCACTTACAATGGAAGAATTTCAGGAAAGGTACAAAGTCACCTACAAGAATATGGAAATTGAGGAGGGAGTATCAATATATCCCCGGACAATTCTGGTTCCTAAATGTCCGGAATGCGGCAGTACAATTTATCTCTATCACTCGGAGAAAAAAATGGATACCTTTATGGGTTATAAAATCAAAGATGGTATATTGAAAGATCAGGTCACTGAAGAGCCGCAGTGGTTGGCAACATGCTGGACCGATAATTGTCCTTTTGTGATAATACTTGAGGAGAATGATCTGGCACGCTGTCCCGAATGCGGACGTTTCGCTCTTGAATTGTATTCACTTTATGATCATATGCGGTTCCAATGCACCCGTAAGGCCCAGGAAAAAGAGACTATGAAATCCGCCGGGGTGGACAGGTATTTTGGTGATTTAATGTGATTGGATACTATTTTTTTGGGTAATTCAAGCGTAATTTTCCAATTATTTAATCTCACGGTTCTTGGAAATGCACCTTAAAAATGAGTAAAAATGGGGTTATTTTTTTTTTAACAAATATATACAAAATAAATTTTATATATGTTGAATATACTATGATATTTACCTTTCATAAACTGTAAAAAATTATATGCTAACCTAGATATAATTGAAATAATCCCAACAGGGACAAATTAAAGTCTCAAGTAAATTATTAATAATGGTATAAATAAAATAATAATATAGTGTTTACAATAGATATATTCACCAATTCTTTATGTATGAATAAAATATATAATATATACAATCGAAGGGAAAACATTAAGATATTATCTAAAAAGATAAAAAATAACATCTTCAAATTTGCAAATAAGTCAGAATAATTCTCATTTGCATTCTAGTACCAATTTCCCACTTCGGTGCAAACTCAATGACTGGTTACGTTGAATGTGTGATATTAAATTACACCTGTAAATCAATCCAAAACAGGACCGCAAATTTCTACGAATCCCCTGTCTATTAAAATTTGATTGGAGTTAAATCGGATGAAAACCGTGATGAGAAAACCCAGGCCGGTAAGAAAATCCAAAAAAAGTAAAGGCTCAGCAGCCGCAACCAGCCGAACGCAAATAGCAAAATCGGAAGTTATAATCGAGGAGACATTCCACGAAGATATAGATGAATTGGCTAAAGGAATATTTTTAGGTGTAGAAGCTGCTATTGATGAAGCCCGGAATTTAAATTGCGATGTAACAGAGGCTGAGCTGTTCTTGGAAAAAGGATATGAACAGTTCAAATTGGGTAATTTCGATTATGCCGATAATTATTGTCAATTAGCGATGAATTCAGCCAAAGAAGCCAGTAAAAAGCAGCAGGCCGAGGAAGCATTCCATGAAATCGCAAGAATGATTGAAGATAACACCGAGATTTATCCAAATATGGAGGAGATCGAAAATAAGTACCGTAATGCAGAGAAATTATTTGACCAGGAAAATTATGACGAAGCGATAAAAATATTATCAGATATAAAAAATGATGCAATAGATATTATTTTTAAAAATATCGTGATGGAATCCGAGAACAAGCTCCAGCAGCTGGCGGAAAAGATCAGAAAATATCGGCGTAAGCGTCTTGACGTTGATGATGCAACAAAGATACTGGCCAAAGCCAACGAGGCATTCGACAGCGGCGACTATCTCCAGGCAAATGAAATGGCCGATGAAGCTTTGAAGTTGTTAAATGCGCTGGTTGAATCAGAGCTAAAGGACCAGGCCAAAGATATTATAATGAAAATGAACAAGCTTAAAACCGCAGGCAATGTGGATAAGGATTCCCTGGAAGATTGTAAATTATTTTTCGAATCAATGGAAGAGGCCTATAAAGCAGGTCATTATGATGTGATAATCGAACAGGAGGATGAATTATCGGAAATTGCAGAGAGAATAATCAAGATCGGTAAATTGACCGAGTTTCAACAGCTTCAGGAGCGATTGAATATTTTAGAGGGGAGAATGAGCGAGACAGAAAACTTGGGTATAGATGTTACGAATATAAAAGACGCAATAAACAAATCCAAAAAAGCTCTTGGAGAAAAGAATTATGATAAATGCAGGGATTGGTTGCAAAAAGCGCAGGAGAACAATGATTTAATAAGAAACGAATATATGGAAAAAAAGGTCCAGACGATAATTTATTCTGCACAATCACTGATAAATGAGATATCTGATATCGGCGCAAAAATCGATGATGCCGAGAGCAGGTTGTTAAATGCCAAAGAGTTATTGAGCAAGGGAAAATTTGACGAATCCCGCAAGCTTGCAGAGCAAACAATCATAATTGCCCGCGAGACCCTTCTGAAACATTTAAAAACGCAGTCGGAGGAAATGATAAGAAAAAATGAAAAGATATTGGGAAAGATAATCAATCGCGGAATTGATAGCACAAAGGTAGAGGATTTATTAAATGCTGCAAGAAGTAAATTTGACAAGAGTGATTATGCAGCTGCAATAGAATTATTGAAGACTTTTGAGGATTCTGCATCACAGTTATTGAACAAGGATATGTCAAATCAGGTTATGGTTAGTCTAAAACAATTTGAAGAGAAAATCGATCAGGCTCGTGAATTTGATATTCCCGTTGATAATTTTGTACATATACTGGAAAACGTAAAAGTTCTTCTTGAGAAGGAGAATTTCCAGGAAGCTGATAAAGTTATTTCCAAAAGTTTAAATGAACTTGATGACAAAATCATGGATTTGTCGTTGAGGAAAAAGTTGAATGAAGTTCTGGGAGACATTGAGTCAACTCGAAATCTGGGTGCGGGTGTGAAACGACTGGAAGCGATGCGCGAGCGCGCACTGGGGGCATTGAACAAAGGGGATTTACGACAGGCTGAAGATTTCGTGAACAAGTTGTATGTGGCAACAAAAAAGAATTTGAAGGAGACATTAGCGCTCAGTGTAGGAAAGCAGTTGCGGAGCCTGGAAAATAAGTTAAAGGCATTGAAAGAGCGCAAATTAGAGGCACCTGAGATCGATGGTCTGTACAGCGATGCTGTTGAAGCGTTACGAAACCGCGATTATGAAGTGGCATTGAAATTGGTTACAAAGGGCGATGATTTAATTGATGAATTTCTTGAAGAAGATAAAGCGATAAAATTGAAATCGGAGTTAGAGTCACTGGTAGTGAAGATTGGTGAAGCTAAAGTTGATGGACTGAATGTTGATAAGCTCGAAAAAATTGCTGAGAACACATCTAAAAAAGTAGAAGAGGGTGATTTTGACCAGGCGAAGCGCCAGATACGCCAGATTGATAAAGATATAACTAATTTGAAGGAAACGAAACGCGTGCAGGACCTTCTTAAAGAGATCGAAGCCGAGATGAAGGAAATCAAATCAATGGGTGTAAATATAAAGAAACTTGAAAATGCCTTTAATCAAGCGACCAAAGCAATGAAGCGCGGCGAATTGAAACATGCAATTGATATCGGAAGGGATATTAATTCAGTACTGGCGATGATAAAAAAGGATAGAGTTCGAACAGAAGCAAGGGAGATTTTTGAGAATGTAGAAGCATCCATACAAAGTGCGAAAGAAAAGAGGTACGATGTAATAGAAGCCGAGGAATTATTCACACTTGCCAGAGAGACTTTGGCGCGTAATGAATTTGAAGAGTGCATTAAATTATCAAGACGCGCAAATGAATTAATTACTAATCAAGAGAAATCAATTATGGTCAACAATGTCCAGCGAAAGCTGGAAGTATTCCAATTTGAGATAGACCAGGCCAAAAATAAAGGTATAGAAATATCAACCCTGGAGAAATCGGTTCAGGATGTTGTTACATTATTAAAAGAAGGTAAGCCGAATCCGGCTCAGGATGTACTAAATCTGGCCCAGCGAAACTTTAAAAAAGTTCTGAGGACGAGCCAGGAGCAAAAAGAGAAGCCTTCAACAATGGATATATCTAAAGATTTAGAGGAATTATCAGAGATCGTAGAAAAAGGACTTGAACCTGATGAAGGTGAAGGAGTTACAGAACCTGGCAAATCCGAGGATAAGAAACATGAAGGAGATATTGAAGAAAAAATCGATCTGGTGAGCGATAAAGCAGCTCTGCCCCCTCTAGTTAATGGTGGAGAGTCAGAAGATGATTCGGAGTCAGAAGTGGAATGGATGGAAGACGAGGAGGAGCAAAGCGCACCAAGCGAACCGGATAAAACAGATGAACCCTGGGTAACGGAGAATTTTAAAATATGTCAAGTAGAGCTTACAAAAATAAAAAACAGAATGGAATCGGGATTAAAAATTGACTCTTCGCAGCTTGAAAGCCGTTTAAAAGCGGCAGAAATAGCTGTGGGTGAATCCAATTTCAAGACAGGAAAAAGATTCCTGGAAGAAAGTTTAGAGATAATCCAAACAGATTTAAAACCAAAAAGGTTAATGTTTGAATATAAGAAGCTCAAGGCAGATATTGATGATTTATGGTCTATGGGTGTAAAAATCGATATTGCTGAATCTGCACTAACAAAGGCACGAAAAGCATTGAACACAAAGAAACTCGAGGAGGCGGATAAACATCTGGAAAATCTTGATGGAATTGTCGATAAATTCAGGGATGAACAGTTGAAGGTGGAGGTAAACGAGAAAATTATTACAGGACAAAAAGGATTACAGGATCTATCCAAATTGGGTGTGGAGGATGCAAAAATAAAGGAAAATTGGAAGTTGATTAAAGAGACGAAACATGCATTAAAAGAGAATAAAGTTAAAGAAGCTAATGATATTATCACAAATGTTTTAAATTCAAAAGAACAATTGGAAAATTCATACTGGGAGTCGAAACTCCAAACCGAAGTGGATGCGATTAGTGAATTAAACGAAACGATCTTAAGTAAGGATATAAAGGAACTGAAAGATGAGCCAAAGGATCTGGTTGAAAAATCCAAACGGCTGCAGAAATCGAAATCATATAAAAAGGCATTAAGGATTCTGACCGAGGGAAGGGAACGGTTAGAACGCCAGATTCAGCTTACTTCTGATACAAAAGCAAAAGCAAAGGATACGAGAAAGGCTCCCAAAGTTGTTTCAGAGGAAAAATCGGAAATGGAAATTCCGGAAATGGAAATTGAAAAAGTATCGAAAAAAGATAAGAAGAAAGTTGAGGTGAGTAAAGTGCCGTCAGCACCACCCGAAACTCCGCAGAGTACTGCTGTGAACCCGAAATCAGGTCCGAATGCTGTAGGATTGAAAAATGAGGAAAAAGATCCAGAGAGCGCTTCGAGGGATTTAATTACTGATGTTGTATTGCTTATTCAGAAAGTGAAATCAGAAGATGTGGATATTCAAGAGCCCCAGCAGCTTCTGAGAAATGCAAAAGAAGAATTCATATGCAAGAATTATGAGCAGGCAAACAAACTGGCTCTTCAATCACGAGATATTTTGGCAAAAATCAAACCAGAATTATTCAAAGAGCAGGCCGAAAAAGACATCGAGGATTTAAATCGTTATTTTGAGGACCTGAAATCAATAGGTGTGGAAACCGAACCGCTGGAAAGGAACATGAAAATAATTCAGGATGATTACAAAAATCAAGACTATGTAAAAGTAAGAGAAGCCACAGATAAATTAAGTGATAAAGCCAGGAGGCTGAAAACGGAATTTTTAAAAGTAACATTAGCACCCAATATCCATGATCTGGTAAAATCTGTTTCTGAAAAGAAGAACGCAGGAATCGATGTTGTAGAAATTGAGAGCTATTTAGCCGATGCAGAAGATTCTATATCTGACAGCGATTATGATGGTGCATGCCTGCTTTATAAAAAAGCCATGGATATTTTTAAGGACCTCCCTGAAGGTGAAGTTGATCAAAAAACTGAGATTACAAATAATCTGGAGGCTTTGAAAAAGGATATCAAGGACAGCAAGGTAATAAAGATCGATGTTAAGGAAATAGAAAAGAATGTAAAAAAAGTAGAAAAGCTGATCGATAAGGAAGATTACGAAAAAGCAGAAGAAGATATGACAAATATAAAAGAGGAATTAACGAAACGTTTAAAGGATCATACGGACCAATTAAAAATACGAGTTGAGCTTGAAATAGAGGATGTATCATTGAGCGGTGCAGACACATCATCAGCCATGAAATTAATCGAGAAGAGTACCCAATTATCAGAAAAAGGTGAATACTTTGAGGCAATAAAAAACTTAAATTCTGCAGAACGGATGGCTGTAGATGCTGGTGATACATTTGTAAAACTTTTCGAAGGTCTTCGCAGGATATCCAGAGAAATAGCTATTGTACCAAAAGATGCCAGCAATTACAAAGAATTGTTGGAGCTTCGTAACAAAATGAAGAAACAACTTGAGGATAAGGATTATAATAACGCCATGGGTTCATTAAATAATGCGATGACATTATTACGAAAGTCTAACAAATAAAATTAATTGTGCAAAAGTGGAAAGGTGTAAAGGTGGAAGAGTGGAAAAGTCAAATTTCGGCAGTCGGTAGTCGATAGTCTGGGGACTGTGTACTGCTGACTAATTTTAGGTTTAGCGTTTAGGATTTTCTTGGGTTTTGTGTTTGGGTTTTGGATTTAATTGATGCCAGCTCTTAAAATTATGATCAAAAATAAATTCTAACCGCCTCCTGCCCCCCGCCTCCTGATTTTACTTATCCTTAAAAATGGGTTTGCGCCCCTCCAAAAATGCACCCATCCCCTCCTTTTGGTCATAGGTTTCAAACAGTGTGGACCAGCTCTCTATTTCGAACCGCAAGCCCACATCCAGCGGGGATTGGGAAACCTGGTTGATTGCTTTTTTTGCCTCGAAAAGGGCTATTTTGCCTTTACTTGCTATTGTTTCGGCCATTTCCTTGACAGCCTCGTTGAGCTTATCGGCGGGTACCACCATGTTTACCAAACCGATTTCAAAAGCCTCCTCCGCATTGATTCGTTTACCGGTATATATCAGCTCCTTGGCTTTACCGGGTCCAACTATTCGGGCCAATCTCTGGGTTCCACCCCAACCCGGGATTATTCCGATATCGATCTCCGGTTGGGATAATACTGCCCTTTCAGAGGCAATTCTTATATCGCAGGCGCAGGCAAACTCAACGCCACCGCCAAGAGCATATCCGTTGATACCAACGATCACCGGCTGGGGCATGGTCTCCAATTTCTGAGCAATGCGATGACCCAGCTCGGCAAAATGCTTGGCTTCGATCACATTATTAGCATTCATTTCTTTGATGTTCGCCCCCGCGGTGAAGACCTTATCATGATCACTTAAAAGACATACAACTTTAACTTTGGCATTATTCTCTAAAGAAATAAGAGTTTTCTCCAATTCATTCAATGTCTCTGTGTCGAATACATTGAGATGCTTGGGTCTATTCAAAGTTATGTAAGCGATATTTTTACGTATCTCCAATTTCAGATTTTTTAATTTTGGTGGCATAGCTTTCAAACTCCTTTGTTTAAAACCTATAAACAAGTAATCGTTATTTTAATTACGTGCCTTAATCTGTCTTCCAGATCGCTTTTTAAGCCAGGCGGCAACTTCAGGCCAGAGTTCATTATGTGCTTTTTTTCCTACCGATAAACCTATATGACCAGATGAGAAAAGTATGATTTTTTTATCCTTACTTGAGATCAGTTCGTTAAGCTTTGCACTTGCGACCTCTGGTACCTGCGTATCTCTTTTCGCGATTATATTCAAAACCGGCATATTGATTTTGCGTAAATCTACACATTTTTCACCGACATAGAACTCATTTTTGGCCAGAAGGTTTTGTTGATAAAGTTCCTTTATGTACCGCCTGTAGAATTCACCGGTCATGGGTATACTGTCAAAGATCCAGTGCTCCATTCTCAGAAAGCGTTCAACGAACTGTCTATTGTCCATGTTATTAAAAAATGTGGAATATTTGTTGATAAAATTTTCTACCGGGTCAAGCATAAGAAATGAAGAATTCAACATATTTGGAGGAAGATTACCGATAGAATCTACTATAACGTCGGCATCAAAGTATTGTCGGTCAGTCATAATATGCAGAAGCCCGTCCTTGGTATCAAAATAGACAGGTGATGCCATCATAATAAAATTCCTGACCTTCTCCGGGTGCAGCGCAGTATAAATTGCAGAAAGGGTGCCTCCGATGCAGTAACCCAATATCGAAATGCTGGTAACACCATTGCATTCGCATATTATGTTTACGACGTCATCGATATACCGCTCGACATAATCTTCGAAATCCAGGTATTTATCCGAATCGCTTGGTGTACCCCAATCAATTAAATAAATATCAAAACCCTTCGATAATAGATTTCGGATTACGCTTTTATCCGGCTGAAGATCCAGAATATACGGCTTGTTTATCAAAGCATAAATAACAAGTAAGGGGGTTTTGTGGACCTTCTCTGTTAAAGGCTTGTAATGAAGTAAAGTCATTTTGTTATCACGATAAATTACCTCGGATTCTGTCTCCCCCACTTTTAAATTCTGGTATATGGTTAGATTTGAAAGCGCCTGCTGGGCACGATAATTTAATTCTAAGCTCTTGTTGACCAGGTTCTGATTAAATTCCAATATCTGCTCTGTGGGTGTTAACATATTTTTCCCTCCCGACTGGCGGGTTGCAAATTACAAACTTCATTTATGCTATAACATCAATTCGAAATCAAATAAATTGAAATATCTCAGAAGATCAGATTATATTGAGTTGGATTTCTCACATCTTCTTCAGGATTTTCCAGAGCTGATAGGTTTCTATATTCAACAGCTCCTCGTAGCTCATATTATTCTCACTTTCGATTTTCGAGATCAGTTCTTCCGATGAATTTTCAAAATATTCGATTATTCTCTCCCACGCGGGAAATTGTCCAACTTCATTCATAACAATCACCTATGAATTCCAATTTTTGTTCTTATGAGGATTTGTTCCCTGTTTTAAGGATGTGTTTGGAAAGTCTATTCAATTTGATCTGGAGGTCATGGACCTCTCGATGGAGCTCCATGATATCGGTTCTGGTAGGAAGTCCGACCAGCTTCCACTGGTCCTCCATGGCATCTTCCAGCTGCTTTTTGGCAAGCAACTGCTGTTTTAAATTCTCATTCAAGATCACATTGAATGCAGGTGTACTGATAAGCTCCTTCATAAAACTGTTATAACTCTCAGACCATTTCTCCATAAATTCCTGGGATTTCTCTATACCGCTTTCGTTTTTTAACAAAACGGCCTGTGAAAGTGCGAGGTACTCCCTTGTCAGTTCTGTGTTATATGTATTGAAAAGTTCATTCATCTCTTTTATCGATTCCTTGTTCAGACGATTTACGTCGTTAAACGCCGGGCCCTTATTGATTCGCTTACCCGAAAGCGGCTTACCAAAATCTGCATTAGAATCTTCCTGGGCGGCTCCCTGGTTGTAAATTAAATTATAACTGTTGAGCAGTTGACTGTTCATACTGTTTGTATATTCAAGCCATTTAGACCAGATATCATTGGGTAGAGGTGTCGGCTGCTCTTGATCATGACCGTTGTCACCAATTTTAATATTTTTATTCACTGCTTCCTGGAAATCCTTCCAGCTGGTCAAAACATTCTCCATGAGCTGCTGGTTGAAATTGAATGTCGTTTTGAGCTGGTTCAATACCTGGTCCATATTCTTAATATACCCTTCCCATAGATCATCTTGAAGCTGTTTCGCTTTTGGGGCACTTCCGCTTTCATCGGGACCTTTGCCTGGTTTGAATGAGTAGTATTCGTACATAAACCGGATGAGTTCATTCGATTGGGTATACCAATCCCTCATCAGCTGCATGAAGTCCGGTGCAGCCGCAGCATCATCTTTCACTTTATCCATACAATCATCTCTTGAATGTAAATAAATTTAGATATCTCCACAAAAAGTGGTCTCCTGGGCACTCCTTGTATTAATAAAATTTAAACGGAGCTCTGGTATGCGTGCGAAATTTGACCTTTCTACTTCAGCTGGATCTTTTCCTGGATTCCAGTTTTCCGATCCGGCTTTTCAATTCTGCAAGTTCCTTTTCTAAATTTTTTACACGATTGTTTGAATACCCATCTAAACTGGCAAAATACGGCGAGGTCCGTTCGAAATAGCGCTTGTAAATCTCACCGTAGCTCTCGGTCATTAACTCGAATGTGTCTGTAAAGGACTCACCTAAACGCTCGGTATTCTTCCACCATGATTTCTGGAGCTTGTTAAAATCTCCCTCGTATTTTTTAACAAATCCGGAAATTCCTTTATTCCATTCCTTGGAGAAACGTTCCCATTCCTTGTTCAATTCTTGATAGTTCGTCGATTCTTTAGCAAGGTCGGTCATCAGTGTATTCATTTTATCAGAGAAATTATTCCAATTTTCTGTTAAGTCATTGTTAATTGCCGAATTTCCCTGCAGTACATCCTCCATCTGACGATTCATGTTCTTATAGAGATTATCCCAGATTGTCATTACCGCAAAGAGATTGTCGTTGTTACCATTTCCAAATAGCTCTTGATTTAATTTCTTCGTATAGTTTTCCCAATTCTTAACCAGCAGTTCATAATCTATTCCACCGTTATTCCCGATCCGTGTCAGTCCGGATGATAGCCTGTCCGTGTATTTTTTCCACTCGTTATACAGTTCCTTGTACTCCTTGTTGCCGTCCTGTATATTCTTTGACATTTGCGAACTGAATTTCGTTGATAGATCCGTCCATGTGCCGTATAATTTCTGATACTCAACCTGGCTGTCTTCCATTATTTCCATAAAATGGTTGCTCATTGTATTAGAAAAATCCTGCCACATATTTGTTAAAGCTTTCAGCTCGGTATTCTTTGTACTGTACCCCCGTACTTTTGTACCGGTTCTACTACCACTTCTACCACTGGACTTCCTTCGGGCCCGCCCTGTCTGTTTTCTCCCGGTCTTTGTGGTGCGCTTTGAGGTTGAACCCCTCTTTGATTTTGTCGTTTTTTTCCTACTTACCATATTAATACACCTCCTAAAATCGGAGCCAATTCATTTCCAATAACATCCTTATCAGTTATGGATTATTTTTATCACTTTTTTGATTCTAAATTATCTAACCGCGCTTTCAATTCCGATATCTCCTGCTCTAAACTTTTGACGCGCGTCTTTGAGTAAGCTTCTATGTTTTTCAAATACGGTGCACTCCATTCGAAATATCGCTGGTAGATCTCACCGTAACTTTCACTTATCAGATCAAATGTATCCGTGAGCGTTTCACCGACCCTCTCAGTATTTTTCACCCATTCATTCTGAAGTTTTGTAAAATCTCCCTCGTAGTTTTTGATGAACTTCGATAGACCGCGATTAACCTCTATAGAAAAATTCTTCCAGTCTCTATTGAGGTCCTTTATATCAACCGAATCTGATGATAAGGTATCCAATATCGTGGTCATCCTGGATGAAAAATCATTCCAGGTCTGGGAAAGATCATTGTTTATTGTCGTACCGTTCTTCATCATCTCATCCATCTGATGCGTCATATTCCTGTAAAAATTATCCCAGATGGAAAAAATTGTATGGATATTGCCGTCTTTGACATCACTGAACAGCTCGAGGTTGATCTTTTTCGTATAGTTCTCCCAGTTCTTTATCAGCGTATCGTAGTCTATTCCTCCATTATTACCTATTCGGGTCAGCCTGGTGGAAAACTTGTTCGCATAGTTTTTCCAGACATTATAAAGCTCCGTGTACTCTTTATTGCCGTTTCGAATATTTTCTGAGACACGCGCGCCGAACTTGCTGGATAAATCTGTCCAGGTTCCATGCAACTTCTCGTATTCACTCTGGTTATCCTTCATTATCTCGAGAAGTTGATTACCCATGGAATTGGAAAAATCCTGCCAGATGTCTGTCAGCGCTTGCAGTTCTACATTTGAAGTCTCTTGACTTCCTTTTACATTTACATTTCCTTTTCTATTACTTGCCATTTATCTCCAACCCCCCTTATGTTGGGTTTTAATCAAATTATCATGCATTAATCTATTCTTTCAAATTCCATCTTATTTCTTAAAGATACATTCCACCGTTGATATTCAAAATATGGCCGGTTATGTAGGCCGCATCCGGTGAAGCCAGATATACAACAGCTTTCGCCACTTCCTCTGGCTGACCGAATCGATTCAACGGAATATTCTTCAGGATCTTCTCCTTGACTTTATCCGGTATCCCCGCTACCATATCGGTTTCAATGAAACCGGGTGCTATTGCATTGACTGTAATATTGTTACGCGCCACTTCCCGTGCAAGAGCTTTTGTCATACCAATTATACCGGCTTTGGAAGCCGCATAATTTACCTGACCTATATTGCCCATCTGGCCGACGATTGATGAGATATTGATTATCCTACCGTTCTTTGATTCCATTAGCTGTTCCAAAAAGATATGCGTGCAGTTGAATACGCCGGTTAAATTGACATTCAATACCTTGCCCCATGCCTCTGGTTCCATTTTGAAAAAAAGTTTATCGATGTTGATCCCTGCGTTGTTCACAAGAATGTCTATTCCACCGAAGTATTTCGAAAAAAATTCTTTCATCTCTTTTATCTGGTCATAGGACCCCACATCGGCACGGTAAGTCCAGGCACTCATGCCGGACTCCTCCACGATTCTTGCCACATCATCTGCATGGTCCTCACTTGCGCGGTAATTTATCGCGACCTCAGCACCTTCATTTGCCAGAGCTATGGCTATTTCACGACCGATACCTTTGGATGCACCGGTGATCAACGCCTTGCGGCCCGTTAAAAATCCTCCCTTTGACCGCTGCGATGCTTCGCTGCTTGAAGGAGCCCAGTGTGTGGCAAGTGCAAAATCTGTCGTTACGATTGCGATTTATGACACCCCCTTTAATATGCATTACGGGTAGAGTAAAAATTGAAAATACTGTTCTCTCCCTAAGCTAGGCCTCCTTAAGAACAAAATATAATGTTAACATTGGATATATAAAAGTATGGTTATTTTAATCTGTTAAAGATATTAATGATATTTCTTAAATTTTTATTGAAATAATAAAAATTAAATTATAAAATGATGGCCTCAAAAATGGAAAAATTTATATCCGAAATGTTTACCAAAATTATCATTTTTGCATCAAATTTTCCAAATTAATTATTATGAAAAAATTTGAATTAAAGTGAAAATTATAACAAATAAAATGAAATATTTTATATTAAACATAATAATTTTTTTTACTGTTATTTTTGACTTTTTTTGAGTCAATTATTAGAATAAAATAAGGTTTAAACATGCTCGGGCAATATTTATATATAGGAAGTCGTATAGTTGGGCAATCTCCAAAATAATAGCAATCTATATATGGAAATATTATACAACAGGACCTATTTGGAGAGCCTAAAAAAACACATATATTTATATAAAAGTTACAAAGTGTTCCAATCGACATATATATACTGGAACTAATTGTTGTAGAATAGAACTATCAATTTTTGTAAATAATACAAAATAGACATTGGGGGTTTTAAATGAATCGCAGAATATTATTAGGAGTAAGCATCCTGGTTGTTTTCATATTTTTACTGCAGCCGGTTGCTTCTGTAAATGTGAGTAATTTTGAATCAACAAAACCAATTGAAAGAGTGTCGGAAATACAAGATGAAATAGAACGGCCATCAGAAGCGGTAGAAGAACCGGAAATAAAGGAAGAAAGTGCAGAAACGAACTCGGTTCAGATTACACCGCAGAGTGAAGATATAAAACAATGGATAAAACCGATGAAACCGTTCGAAGAACAGATGGAAGAGAACAGGCAGATCATGAGGGAAGCAATTCCGAATATTCCCGTACCGCGTCTTGATTATGACAGAGCTATAAGAAACATTAATGAGGTCGAGAATACCAAGGAATCAGATCTACCTCTGGAAGTAAGTTTCATGGAAGATCATAGATTATACTTCGACGAGGATGAACTGGAACGCTATGAATTCATGATGGCCCAAAAAGAGACCCAGTCGGCTTCCAAGACAAGAGCTGGAGAAGCCGATTTAAGAATTTCGCAAATTGAATGGGATGAAAGTTTCAACGATGCCTGGACCCATTTATCGGAAGTTCCCGATGCAGATGAACCCGGTACCAATCCTACCATTGGTGGATTTATGGTTGGTAAGGAAACGACGATAAAATATACAATTACGAATTCAAATCCAACCGTACCGGTAACAGGTGAACATTTGAATGTAAGCATCTGGGATTATTACGGCAATGTTCCGCTCATAAAGGAACCTACACCGGTTGAATTCAGTATTGTCGGCGGTACACAGGTTGTGGAATTCAAATTCACACCGCTTGCAGCTAAATATCTCTATATTGCCGGTTATATCGATTATGATGACGATGCTGATCATACTAATAATTTCAAAGTTTTCCAATATCTAGTCCCGGTTTTACTTTTCGCATCTGATCTTGAAACAGGTGATACCACCGCATGGACAGGTGACGAAGGTACCGGCAATAACGAATGGCACAAGCAGACCTCAGCGGAGAACCAGGCCAGTCAGGCCCACAGTACAGCAACTTCGTATCATCATGGAACAGAAAACTTCCCCTCACAGGATACCTACTCGGATGATGCAACAACCGATGGAGTAATCGAACTGCTCTCACCAAAGCTCGATTTAGGTGATATCGATGCCAATGGTCAAAGTGTAGCTGGAATATTGCCTAACGATTATTATTACCCATTCACTGTACCGAAATGGGCAGGGTTATTCACCGGAGAAGCAGAGGTGGATGCAACCCAGCCTGACGAGACCAATACAGAGCTTTTATGGAACTGCTATTGTGCTGATGATGCAACCGGTACATTAAATTGGAAGAGTAGATTAAATCCCGTAGGAAACCGAGGCTACCTGATCGGTAACTGGGAAACCCCGTACGGGTTAACTTCAACTACCTTGTGGAACCCCAGCTACCATCTAATCGGTAATACCCTGTATCCCGGTTGGCCAATGGCTCTGAATGTCGGGGACGGCAGCGGCGGAGTCCAGCCATCCAACAGCCTCACAAACTGGTCCCATGTAACATTCAAGGCCATGTTCGACGGCGACGAGCAGAGCGATACAGGCGGGTTACCCGGCTGGTATGCTGACGATTTTATTATCTGGGGCTATCAGAGCTGGCTGCCGCCTTACAGCATCAGACTGGAAATACCAACAAACCCTGTTGCTGGTGGTGAACATATATATTATCCCAATGTCGAAGTATCATTTGATACCACCATCGAGAACCTGGGGGATGAACTTTCCAATGTCCCGATAAAAATACAGATTTATGATGCACCAAGGGAACAGACTGGCGCAAAGTCAGTGCACGGCCCGCAGACCCAGACCGTGAGCAGCCTGCCGGTGGACGGAGAAGCAGAGGTGAACTGGAAATGGAAGCCCACATCAGTCGGTCAATACTATGTATATATTGAAGCCGGCGATCTGAACCAGGACTATACCAATTACCTGAATACCCATGATCTGAAGATCATCGTCACAAATCCCAACGGCCGTGTCCTGATAGTGGATGACGATAACGGGATACACAACGCCGGGATATACTACAAGAATACAGAGGAACCCATGATGCAGTCTCTGGACGAGCTTGGTATCAGCTATAATGTCTTTAATGTAGGCAGGAACGACACTGGCCCGTCAATGGCTATAATGAACAATTACGAGGCGGTCATCTGGATGACCGGTCTGGATAACGAGCATACAAATTACGGCCAGAACCCGAACTGGGCGAGCAACTGGGCAATCACGCTTAAGCCCGAGGACCAGACGACCATCACAAACTTTGTCAGCCAGGGAGATAAGAACCTGTGGGTAATCAGCCCCGGCGTCCTTTACGACCTGACGGATTCTAATAATGCCCAGCAGCCATCGGGTTTCCTTAAAGATTACCTGCATGTAACCTACTGCAATGCCAACGAGACCACTTACAAGACCGGTGGCGATATAGATAACCGCGGAACACCACCTGTTCTGATCGGTCATTCAAGTTCACTGGCTGCAGAAGCGAACTATAATACATACGTTGACAAACCGGTAACGGGCTTTATGGACATCGGCAGTATAATCGACAAGGATTCGGACAGTATACCCGTTTTCTACCAGAACACTGCCCGGACATCATACAATTCGCTGCAATATTCCAAGGACTACCGCCTGGTGTACTTCGGGTTCAATTACTACCTGATTGACAGTGCATCCGACCGGAAGGACCTTACCTACCGCGTCATGAATTTCTTCGGTCTGGTGGGCGGAGTAACGGTTGACCTGGATACCGGTGAACAGCAGGACAGGGAGACCAAGTTCGGGCAAACCCTTTCATACAAGTTCGAGGTCGCTAACCTGGGTCTGATGAAGGAGACCATGAATGTTAAGCTGGTGAACCCCACACCTTCAAAGATCCCGAAGGGCTGGACGGTAAAGCTTAACGGTAAGGCACCAACTGACCCGCTGAACGAAATAGTGGTTGCCGGCCTGGGTACCAAGCCTATTTACCTGAATGTAACCGCACCGACAACCTATCTGGATTCAACCGGAGCAATGGACAGCACCTTGGAAAATATCACTGCCGGCAGTCAAATCCACTTCAAGATCCGCGTGGAATCCAAGAACTATCCGGATAACTTCTACGACTTTGCAGGCTGTAAGGTCAAAATAGAGCTGGTAGGTTATATATAGCTAATAGCGGATTCGACCGAGGATACCATCGATATCTCAACCGAATTCGATGATGTAACCGAATTCTATGTTGAGTACAAGGTAGAGCTCAAAAATGTGACCAATGCCGAAGATAACGACAATGTCGACGTCTTGGTAACCATCGATAAGCTAGATGAAATCGATGCGGAGGTTTTACACGGGGGTACCGTGGTAACTAACAAGAAGGTAACGCTTGCACCGCGCATACCGCAGGACCTGTATGTGCGCGTTACAGCCGACGAACATCAACCAGCGGGAGATTATAGGGTCACCTTCAAGGTCATGGACGAATCCGGAGCAACTCTTCTGAATAGTACAGAAATAACCACTACGGTTGCACAGTTCTATGATATCGAAATAGAGAAAATATCCACCGAGAGCTATTCGCGTGTCGTGGATCCGAATTCAATGACAAGCGATATACAGACCGAAACCTTCGAAGTGAATATCCTGAACTACGGTAATGACGATGACACTGTTACAATAGAATGGGCCGAGAACCGGCTTTCACCGGAACCCATCCCGCTTGCCTGGGAAGATGCTCTTATGGAGATCTACGATAAGGACGGCGGCACCGATACTATCACTGAAATAAAAATAGATGCTTACAATGATCTTACAGGTCAGCCCGGCGAAGTCACCCTGCAGATAAACATCAACATCCCGAAGGAGAATGTTGAGGGTATATTCATGATCGATCTCGTGGTGACCTCCAGTGCACCGCGCAACTACATCACCAACCTCCAGCGGGACTTCCAGTATGAAGACAATACGACCTTTGTGATCTCTATGGTACTGCCGGATGTCTCCATTAATGTAGACGAAAGTATGCTCAGAAAGGACGGTACCAAAATCAATGAACCGGATTCGATCTACACAAACGATAAAATCGAATTGTACATAGTCATCGACAATGAAGGCAGCGCACCCGCAACAGATGTAAAGATCAAGTTCTCAGCTACCAAGGACCAGGTAGAGCAGCAGAGCAAAGAAGACGATTTCACCGTTGGAGCCGGTGAACAGATCATAATGTCGTGGAATTTCACACCCACGGAAGCTGGCTACTATACATTCAAGGTAGAAATCGATCCGAGCAAAGAGCTGCTGGGTGACCACCCCAACGATAATTCATGGAGCAAATTCAAGGAAGTTAAGCAAGAAGAAACAGATAATGGTGAGAATGGTAACGGCGGCGGTAGTCCACTTTCGATCACCGGTGAAGGAGGCGGGATAAACCCGGTTTTCCTCATTTTGATAATTGTAGTGATTATCGTTGTGGTAGCCGTAGTATTCTTCTTCTTCATGCAGAAAAAGAAAGGCGAGGAGGAAGAGATCGAGGATATCACTATGGTGGGCGCACCCATGGGCGCTCCGGGCGCAATGCCGCCCGGCATGCAGGCACCTGGCGGTATGATGGCCGGTCCTCCAGGCGGTCCGGGAATGGGACCGGGAATGCCGCAGAGACAGATGCCAATGGGCGGCCCCGCTGTAGGTGCAGCACCGGATGTCAAAGCACTTTCGCCAGCAGCACCCAAACAGCTGCCGCCAGCGGCTGCTGGTGCTGCGGCTGCAGGTAAGAAATGTCCGAGCTGCGGCGAAAGCAACCCGCCAGAGAACAAGTTCTGCCAGGGCTGCGGCGGTAAGCTGTAAGCTCCAGAATTCAGATGCCCCCTCTTCGGGGGCTCTCTTTTCTTTTTTTTTTAATTTTTTATTGATTATAGAAGAGCGCCCTACGTTTAGCGGTAGCGAGGTGCGTAACGATAAGCGGACTCGATGCTCGTTACGGTATTCGGGGCCGAAGCTCGTTTCGTTAGTCGTAGAACGGTATAGTACAGATTTACGAAATTCGATAATCTTGACGACAAACAATACCGTTTAACCATACGACTGACAAAACCACTAAACCATACAAGCTTCTAAACCCAAGCCGAAACAATTCTACTTTAATTGAATATAATCACCCTAGCGCCTGAAGTGATTGCCGGAGTCGTATGAATAAAATCATGAATTGTTGCCGACACCGACTGTTTGCATATTAAATTGAGGTGTACGGCCGTGCGGATCATACAGTGATGTGATATCTTCTAATACTTATATACGAACGGCCGTGCCGTTATATCGTAAAAGATCTGTTCTAGTCTCTAGCGCCTATTACAATCAATATAAAATCATGATGGAGCTTATCTATGCAAATCAAAGTCAAATACCTC
>CP070629.1:3212771-3220298 GCA_020356005.1 Thermoplasmata archaeon | reverse complement strand
ATTATCAATAACAGGGTAAAAAATAACTGGGACGGCATTTCTCTATCGACTTCGGATGAAAATAAGATCAAATATAATGTTCTGATAAATAATTCGGACGGGATAGACCTCTACGAATCGGATAAGAATGATATTTTCAACAATGAGGTGTATTCGAATAACGCAGACGGGATTTATATTGATACCTCGTTGAGAAATGTGATAAAAAGCAACGATATTTACGATAATTTTTATGGAGTCTATTTGCTGGATGCTGATTTTAATACCGTGGAATTGAATAACGCTTCGGAGAATTCTGATGGGATATATATTGAAACTTCCGACAACAACTATGTGCTGGGTAATTATGTTAATTCAAACTATGGTGAGGGTATTTATCTGGAAACATCCGATAAAAATTATATTGAAGATAATATTTGCATATTAAACTCAGCCTCCGGAATAAATAACTACGAATCGGACACGAGCATTATTGCTAATAACTTTATATCATCGTCTTCCAATGATGCCGGTATAAGCATCTACAATTCTCTTTACTGCTCAGTAGTAAGCAACAACTGCACCAATAACACAAAAGGAATTTATGTAACGGTAAATTCCCACCATACCACATTAATAAATAATATATGTTGGTTGAATCGTGGAGAGGGAATAAAGGTTATAAATTCAGATGATATAAAAATCGAAAATAATAAATGTTACAGGAATACGGGCACCGATGGGATTTACATTTCGCGGTCTGAATCTTCTACGATCAAAAACAATATTTGTAATACCAGCCAGAACCGGGGTATTTTTGTAACCGAAGTAAATGGAATCATAGTGGAAAACAATCACTGTTTCGAAAATTCTGTGGGTATTGAGATTAGCAATTCAATGATTTGTGTGATCATTTATAATAACGCCGAGTCGAATACATTATACAACATCAAGCTTGACGGAACCGATTATGGTTATATAAACAATAATACCTGCAATTCAACCACCGAAAAAGATGGAATGTTGATCAGCGGTTCCGAGTTCAATGCCATAGAATATAATATATGTTCGTCAAATAAATTATTTGCAATCAGACTTCAAAATTCGAAGAATAATAATATTACCAACAATTTATTGAATTCAAATGAATACGGAAGCATAACTCTCGAGAAGTCCGATACCAATACTATAGCCTATAATAATTGTTCAAATAATAAATACGGGATATACTTATCCACATGTAAAAATAATATTATCTATAGAAACTATATTTCATATAATACCAACCGCGGCTTTTTCTTCAATGCATTCTCCGCCGGTAATTCCGTTTACCACAACTTGATAATTCAAAACACGATTCAAGCGGTTGATGACGGGTCAAATCCATGGAGGAATTCCGATTATGAGGGGAATTTCTGGTCTGATTATACCGGGGTGGATAACGGTGCAAATAACCGCACATTCGGTGACGGGATAGGCGATACCAATATACCGCACCTTGATATTGACAATTACCCGTTCGTAAAATATAAAGGCTGGCTTTACCCGGGGACACCGCTGATCCAGGTTGAGAATAATGTGGATCCAGACGGTTCATATACCTTGAACTGGAGTTTGACTCCCCGGACAACCGGATTCGTTCTGGAGGAGGATACATCCTCAACCTTCGGATCCCCGAAGACATTAATGAACGGCTTTTCATTGTCATTTTCATTGATCAATAAACCGGAGGGGGTTTATTATTACAGGTTAATTGCCTACAATAGTTACACATTCGGGGATTGGTCGCCCATCGTTGAAATGCGAGTGAATCTGCCCCCCGGTGTACCTAAAAACTTAATGGCGATACCTGATCCACAGGGTAATGCGCTTAATATCACATGGGATTTGTATCCCTATGAGATAAGTGAATATGTGTTGCAGTTTAAAAAATCATTAGAAAATGATTGGATAGATCTAGCCAACATCACACATCCGATAAATTTCTATTATCATTTTGGTCTGCAGGATGGATTAGAGTATAATTACAGGATACAATCGAAAAATACATACGGGCAGCTCTCTAAATTCTCTGCTCCGATTACAGGTATACCGTCAGATACCATGGCTCCTGCAATACCCACTATTCTAAAGGCTGTACCATTATCCCATGACAGGATCCGAATTTACTGGGAACAAAATGAAGATGATACAGAGGAGTACAGGATATATCGGAGCAAAGAAATATCACCGTACAGCTGGGGTGCACCCATTGGATATGCATACAAAGGTACAGATAATTTTACGGATTACGAGCTGGCCGAAGAGACAACTTATTATTATGTCATGAAGGCCCTGGATGAGGTGCTCATCGAATCTGAATTCTCTAAAGCGGTATCATGCACTACCCTGATAGGCCCGCGTGAACCTGAAATCAACAATTCAATTAAAGAAATACGTATATTTGAAGATTCATATGATGATACATCGCTAAATCTTTATCATTTATTCAAGGATGTTAATGGCGATGTACTGACATTCGATTTTGGTGATAATACACATATTAAAATAAAAATATATCAAGCCAACGGAACCGTTGTATTTATCCCGGAACATAATTGGAACGGTGTAGAAACTGTTGTGTTCTTCGCCTCGGATGATACAGGTGAAATCTATCATAACATGGATATCATCGTTACACCTGTTAACGATCCACCTGAATCCGTTGAAATTACCTCACCGGAAGATAATTTTAAAGTAGACGATGGAAAACTTATTGATTTTAGAGGAAGCTGTACGGACCCGGACACACCCTACGGAGATGTACTGGAATACATCTGGACCTCCGATATTTCTGGAATAATCGGTAAAGGCAGTTCCATTGAAAATATACGCTTACCTGTTGGTAACCATAAAATTACTCTAACCGTAACAGATTCCGTGGGGCTGAATATATCAACTTCAATCGATATAAAAATCAAAGAGACAATGGAATCCGACAGCGATTCTGACGGTATTCCCAATGTTCGAGAACGCACATGGGGGCTCGATCCTTTTAACAGCTCTGACGCAGATCTGGATCCCGACCATGATGGTTTAACCAATGTTGAAGAATATGAATTGGGTACTGATCCGTTTTCGGAGGATACCGACAACGACGGTTATGATGATTCTGAAGACGAGTTCCCACTGGATCCCAATAAATGGAAATCTGTTGATACACAGGATAAGGGTGAAAAAGGTGAGGATAAATCAATGATATGGATTGCCATTATTATTATCATAATTATCGTTGTAGTATTACTTACGATGTTTATTTTAATTAAAAAAGATATTTTACGATTTGATTTTCTCAGCGACTCAGATTCCGGACAGTCGGACATGCAAAGAGGGGGCCCACCTGGTTCTGGTCCACCGCGGCATCCTCCACCACCTACGCCACCTGAAACTCCGCCACCTGAAACTCCGCCACCTCCTCAACCACCACCCCCTCTATCCAAAACTCCACCACCACCTCCGCCCCGAACGCCGCCTCCACCGCCAGATCGATATTATTAGATTTCTTTATTAATGAAAAAAAAGTATGCTTAATACGATTTTTTAAATGACCAGTTAAAATTCAATCAGAGGGTTTTTAAAAAAAGTAACAGTCACACTAGGTAAATTTGAAAAATAAAAAAAATCGTAAATAGGGCAGGAATTCGAATTCTGTTAAAATTTTTCCAAGGCTCCGAATTCCATAACCCGAATTTACGAGAATATAATATGGTTATTGAATTATTATCTTGGATATTCTAATTTCCATTCGAACTCTACAAAATTGTGTGGTTGCCCTGAATCATCATATTCTGTATAGGTCACTTTTATTTCTCGAAATTCCAATACCATTTCCTCTATTATCGGCTCAACATTGACATCAGGTGAACCGATTCGGTACTCTACTATGTATACATCACCTAATTCTATTTCGTAATAAACAACAAAGCCTCCTCCCTGTGGTGGTATTTTTGTAAATTCTATCAGTACCTTATCTATCGATGTTCCTCTAACGCATACCTCCATTAGCTTTGGGGATGCCATATCGATTTTCTTGTATACTTCGAACAGCTCAAAATCCGGGCGGCTTATTTGCTTACCTGCACTTTGAATTCCGGTATTTGTTATGACCTGACTAAAACCGAGCAGATCACACCACCCTTGATGGTTCTTATCCGTTGATTCGCCTTTGATGTCACCAAATTTAATATATCCGGGGTCCACCGGCACATTCTGTTCAGCTGATTCACATGCGGTATTATCCGTCCCAACAGTAGTGGAATTAAACATACCAGATACTATTAGGGTAACGAAAACCACCGCTACCAATAATCTAATTCTGTTCATAATAATACGCCTCCTTTGTCCCCGAAATATTTTTCTTCATAATAAAAACTTTCAAATACATTATTATAATATTAAAAAATCTTGAAGGTTAACCCGGTTTTTTTAATAATCAAACTTTTAAGATTTTTGAGATATTATTAAATACTTATTAACAGTTTATTGAATCAAAGGAGGCTTTAATGTGAAATTCAAAATCTTGGTAATATTTTGTGTTTTAGTCATGGCACTGTCAGGGCTATCTTTTGGGGATGCGGAGGCAAAGAACACATCCGCTCTAGGGGGCGGCGGTCATTATGAAATCGATCTCGGTGGAGGCGGGCAGTACATTTTCGATCTTGGTGGAGGCGGTCAATATTTCCTTCCAGATATTTCTGATGTCCAGCCAATTGCAATTCCTGAAGGAAAAGTAAGCAAGCACACCGTTTGGTTAGAAGGCAACGAAGAGAACAACCATATCTATCTGGCAGAAGATCAGTACATCAATTTGATACTTACAGATGGCGGCGGAGGTCAGTATCAAATAATTTATACGCGCTATGGTGGTGGAGGACAATACTCCGCTCATATCGTACCGAAAGGCGGCGGAGGCCAGTATGTGACACATGTTAAAGCTTTAGGTGGAGGCGGTCAATATTCAGTTCTTATTGTACCTCTAGGCGGTGGAGGGCAGTATTAGATTTTCAACTGATACAACATATACTTCTGTAGTTTACTTTCTTTTTAATTTTTAATTAATTGGTGTATATTACATTTATAAAAAGAAAAAAAGATAGAAAGGGAGAATTTCCCTTTCTGATTAATGTTGTCCATTTGCCAATTCTTGCTTCAAAGTTGTCTATTATTACCAACTGTTATCCTCTATTCAAGTAGTTATCTAAATTCTACTCATCTATTAGCTGTCCAGTGATCGTATAGAATTTATCTTCGGCGATTACATAAATCTCCATTCTGTTAGCATTTCCATTCCAGAAAATCATTACTTCCTCGTGGTCTTCAACATTTTTTGCATATTCTCGGATGCTCGTATATGTCTCATCACTGAAGGACACAAAAGGAGGATCTACACCGCCGGAAACGGTAATTTTACCTTCGAAAATGCCATCTCCATCGGCTTCCAGGGTGATTGCATCCTGCCCCTCCATCATTTCGATCTCATCTATAATTAAATCAGGACCCAATGTCGGTTTGACTGCAGTAACATAAAGCCGATAATATCTGTAGGAATTTAAGTTGTTGAAATCAAATGTCTTAAACTGGTGATTGGGGAGTGGCCATGATTCTCCTGTTCGAGTGTCCAGTATGTCCCAGTTAACATTGTCATTGCTGCCTTCAAATGTCCAGGCAGTAGGATGCCCATAAGATCCCCAGGCAGCAATCCTGTAACGTACGATCCATTTTTCATTTCCGGAACCGAAATCATATTTGATCCAAGCAGGTTTACCCCACGTACCTGCTTCCCATATGGTCCAAAGGTTATTATCGAAGGCTCTCGTTCCAACCCTGTCATATAAATGTTTAGACCAAGTGACTGTACCACCGGTGCAAACATCACCAGGCTTAACGATGCTGCCGATATGGATGTCGCCGTCATCACGTAGAGTACCATTTACAAGTTCTGAACCGTCCCATTTAGGTATGCGATTAAGTGAATTCGTTCCTACTTGCGGGTCAGTCTCGGTATACGTAGTTAGATAACCAACCGTACTGTGGTCGCCCCAGCTGTAGGCGGTGTCCCAATTTGAAATCTTAGTGCTTGTTATCCCGTAGACAGCGCTCCCAGTGAAGATTGGATCGCTTTCGCCTGTCAGATACCCCGCGGTGGAGTGGTCACCCCAGACGTAGGCGGTGTCCCAATTTGAAATTTTTGTACTTGTTATCCCGTAGGCTGCGCTCCCAGTGAAGATTGGATCACTTTCGCTTGTCAGATATCCTGCAGAGGCATGGTCACCCCACCCGTATGCGGTGTTCCAATCATTGGAATTGCCTCCAGACGCGGAGATGACACCATTTACATCCAACTCTGTCGAAGGATTTATGGTCCCTATACCTACCTTACCATTCATATAGGCTATATCACTTCCATGCTTTTCCCACTTGCCCATATTATCTAGCTCACTTTCTATATTGTCTAATCTTTCCGATATTGCTTGAAAAGGTTTACCCTGGGGCTCAGCACCTGCAGAAGCTGATGGAATACCCATTGATATAACCAAGAAAATAACCAACAATACCAGAACCTTCAATCCAATTTTGGTCATTTCTCTGTTCCTCCTTCAAAATTTTTTCATCTATTCCTGTCATTAGAATTCAGCCATAGAAGACCACTGAAATAATTATCCTCTAATCCAGCATTCAGAGATTTGGTCTAACTCCGAGCTTTTTTATAAAAATATTCTCTTCAGCCCTGTAAGCCTCCTCCTAAGAAGGTAATGGAGGGCATATATACTTACATTTATTAATTAATTTCCTAGGAATAAGTACCAGTCTGAAGTGTGGTATGCTCACTTCGTTCGTTTGAGGTATGAAAGCCCCTCCATCATCTACTCAATCATTATTTCTTTATACCTCAAAGCTCACATTCATACTTCACTCTTCGATGTAAAAGTAGGGAGTGCTCCCGACGAAACAAAAGGTTATAAAAAGCTTTTTCAGGAAATGCTCTCAACAGGGCATGGGAAAAGTACCAATAAACCGCCCTGGAAATCCCCTGTTAATACACCGTGGAACGGGTAGGTAACGGGTTCTTCGGAAATGAATTTCACCGAACTTGGTATTTTCAGAATGCCTTCAAAGGGCAATGCCTCACCATCGGGTGTATTAATCATCCCGACCAATTTAATTCGATTAGGGTGTTTATCAAAACTCTCGGCTTTTGCATAAAGATAAAATGTTTCTTCTTCCATAAGCCTGCTTTTTAATTGGAAATCTGCTTCTACATAATTAACTCCATATTCTTTTTGATCATGTGTTGGTATGGTGTGTACTGTTATCGCGTCATACAGAGGGAAATGGACTTTTTCCTTTAATCCTTTAACCTGAGGTGCACCAACAGGTGTTGCCATTGAGGTCAATACAAAGCTCAACATTATTAAAAGTGTCATAATATAAATTATTTTTTTATTCATATTTGTCTACCTCCATAAAATCGAAATCTTACTCCCCTTTGTATATATATTTTTGATTTGT
>CP070629.1:3198303-3212671 GCA_020356005.1 Thermoplasmata archaeon | reverse complement strand
ATTGTTTAATTCACCTTTGGGACCCTCCGGGATCAAATTAGTACTGTCAACTTCGATTTCAAGATTAACCGAGCCGGGATAAATCGGGGCTTTCCAGTAAAATGTAATCTTCTCCGAACTTTTATTTGCTGAAATTGCACCTATTTTATCCAGCTCAAGTGGCTCCTCAGGGGTCTTACGGTCGATCAAAACAACATTGAACTCGGGAGTATAATAATTCGTGTTTTCATTACCCTTATTTTTCACCTTAAGATCGATTTTAACTTCGGATTCAACCTCTACTTCAACTACATTGAGTAATGGATCGATAACATATTGTTCATCGATTTGAAGCTCGATTGGTATGAGGTCGATTTCTGGACGGTGGGTTACATTTATGTTTAAATTATAAATATTATTTTTCTCCCCATCGATTCCTTCGGGTAAGTGGTCCTGCCAGTCCGCAAAAATTGATATCTCATAGATGTCTAGAGTATAAGGTGCATTCCATGTAACCTGGATTTCGGATGAGATGGCGTCGATTGATAAACCTTCCACCCCTGTAGAATAAAAGGGCGACGAGGGGTTGGTTTCGATGAAGAACCCTATCACGAACACATCCGAGTATTCAAAGGTGGCTGCATTACCAATATTTTGGACTTTGGCAGATATTTTTACGCTCTCCCCCCGGAGTACCTGGAAGTTATCCAGGGTTTCATAAGGAATATTATTGACTTTCACATCTGTTGGTAATACATCCGGTCGTGGAATTGGAAGCACTTCTATCCACACCTCGGGTAATGAAAAAGCATAAATACGTTCGAAATTCCAATTTGTATACAATATTCTCGAATCTGGATAAACCCCCACAGGCACCCACCCCACCTTACTGGAAGTTACCTCGAATGAAACAAGCCAGGATTGATTAATCAAAATCTCTGCAATATCCCAGTGCATGGATGTATTGGTGGGATTCTCCTCTATTCTGGCCGGCACAGGGCTTGTCGGGATACTGCCGGGCTCCACTCTGAAACTCCCGTGTACAACATTAATATAATCCGGGAGGACGTCTCGGACCATTGAATTTTCATCGGTCGGATCTGGGTCCTGTCCCGCCACACTGTTTACTTTGAAATGAATCTCGTTATAGATATCCATCAATTGAGATGCATTTTCTGCTGAAAAATATTCACCTCCCGTGGTCGACGCAATATTTCTTAGAAGTGGGGCATTTGTGGCATTTCCCAAACCGATGGTAAAGATTACTATGTTATTGCTCGCAGCCCTTTGCGCTTCATTCCTGATTGCTGCATCTCTATCGCCGGGGATGGCATTTCCGCTGTCGTAACCATCTGTCAGGAGGATCTCGTACCACAAATGTTCGGGATCTCCGTAATTTATCAGCTCGTTATTGCCCACCTGCAGGGCTCGCAATATGTTTGTACCTCCACCGATATTTGAATCCAGACCAACATAATCAATATTCTCATTTATCCTCTGATAGTTGGACGATAGATGTTCTTCCGCGTAGGTGGGACCGCGGGCAAGCCACGCATAACCTCTTGGATATATCATAGTTCCATAAAAGGTAACCACAGCACCCAGTGCCGGTTCAGTCATATTATTCACATAACTTTTTGCAGCGCTAATCCGGATCTTAGTCGGATCGTTATTCAGCATGCTGCCGGTATTATCAATGAGAAATACCGTGTCGGAATACTGCTCCACAGGATTTGGTATCCCGCCGCCTTTGATATTAATCATAACCCTTGCACGTGTCGGCAGCCCGAGCTCCTCTGCTGCTTCTTCATAAACGGTTACAGGTGAGACCGATTTTGTGGCGTCAAGATACGGGTAGGCCTTGGTTACGAGCCTGCACGAGATCTGGTGAGGTACAGCACTCAGCGAAGATTGAGCGGTAACAAGCGTTATTTCAGGTTCGTTAAAGGCCTGGGTATGTGGAACGGTTACCTTTACTATAAATTCAAATGACTGCAGGGGTTCAATAAGACCTGTATCGGGAATGCCATCATTATCCTCATCCGAATCTACTAAAATAGTGACATTATCGATATGAAATAATGTAACTGCCCAATTTGATGGAGCTGATGCAACGGTAATATCGAAATAATCAGAAATCGTCAGGTTATTTAGAAGCGTTAATTGATAGATTTTTATTTCGCCGAACCGTCCAAAAGCCGTCTGGTCGGGGCCCAGCTTAATAAAATCTGAAGCTGCACGGGTTTTGGTAGCTTTATTATTGGACGTACCGGATTCTGAACTATACTCTGTATCCGATGATGAACTATCCTGAATAGATCCCGGTATGATCTGGGTTGAGGTTGTTAAAAGTAACATAATAATAATCAAGTAAGTTAAGATTCGAAGATATCTTGATTGTAATATATTACCTTCGTTCCGGTTCCGGACCATTAAGCTCGCCTCCCGAACTCATTCCCGAATTGATGAGTTCAAAATAGTTATTGAGAATTTTTTGTCAGTTGCCCTCTTGATACAGATTCATTAAATATTAACCTTGAATAAACCCGGATTTCTCATGGGATGTTAATGCTATTGTATTTACACTTAAAATTAAATAATATCTTTATGCTCTTGGCTCACATATTCTTGAAACGATTTGGAACTGTATTAATCTAACTATTTAATAACTTATAAAATATATAAATGTATGTTGCTTTTGTAAATCTTATTGTCACAAATATAATAAATATTGATTTTTTATGATATCATCAAAACCAGTAAATTGTAAATTATTTGTGGTAACTTTTTATTTATATTAAATCGATTACTGTTATTAAATAATTATAGGTGAATTTGATGAAAAAGACCCCAGGGACTTTGATAATAGAAGCTACAGATCTACACAAAACTTATCATACGGGAAAGATTCAACTTGAAGCTCTGAAAGGAGTAGATTTAAGCGTCAAGGCCGGCGAGATGGTGGCAATTATGGGGCCCTCGGGGTGCGGTAAAACCACACTTCTAAACTGTCTTTCCACCCTGGATGTGCCCTCAGGCGGAAAGGTGCTGATAGAGGGGGCAGACCTTTCTGCACTCAATGAACGAGAAAAGGCCGATTTGAGGGCCAATAAAATGGGATTCATATTTCAGTCATATAATCTCCTGCCCATTCTCAGTGCGGCAGAAAATGTAGAGCTCCCCTTGATGGTTTCGGGTCATAATCGCAATGAGGCAAGAGCTAAAGCACTGGAGGCGCTGGAATTGGTGGATTTGACGGATTGGGCGCAGCATAAACCCTCTGAGCTCAGCGGCGGTCAGCAGCAGCGTGTTACCATCGCGAGATCGCTGGTCAATAACCCGATCATCATCTGGGGCGATGAACCCACAGGGAATCTTGATTTGAAGAATTCTCAACAAATCATGAAGATTCTAAAGAAGTTGAACAATGAGCAGGGTCAAACCTATATCATAGTAACGCACGATCCCAACATTGCCAGATACGCTGACAGAACAATCAAAATGGAAAGCGGCAAAATAGTATAAGCTTAGTCATCGATTATAGAAGGGCGTCTTACGGTTGCGTCTGCGAGGTGCGTAACGTAAGACGTTTAGCGGTTTACGTTCGTCAAACGTTGGCCGTAAGACGGTACGCACTGCGCAACAGCAAATCTTTAGACGCGCTTCTATAAGCTGTAAAACGCCTATCATGTTTTCATCTTAAAAAACAGCCAATTTTTCGGATCGTTGCTCATTTTTGTTTTTATCAATGCATATTTGCCCTTCAATTTGGCACCTTTGAAATCCACCGAAATGATTTTTTCGGTATGCTCCACAACGGTATAGGTACCTTTATCCCATATCTCAACAGATCCTGCCCCGTACTCACCTTCGGGAATTTCACCAGCAAAATCTGCGTAATCCAGGTCGTGGTCATCCACCTGAACCGCCAGCCGCTTGATTCCGGGCTCTTGCGGCGGCTCTTTGGGTACAGCCCAGCTTTTAAGAACGCCTTCCATTTCCAACCGGAGGTCGTAGTGCAGTCTCGTTGCATGATGTTTTTGTACTACGAAGATGCGCGCATCAGATTCTTTTTTCTTTTTAGCCATAATAATGACCTTCATATCAGACTTGAGGGGCAAAGTTCGTTGAGCTTACATTCATTACAACGCGGCTTTCGCGCTTTACAGACAGCCCGCCCGTGTGCTTGCAATAAATGAGAGAAAGCAGTCCAATCCCTCTTTGGGATTTGCTCCATCAGATCAGCTTCGATTTTATCCGGCTGGGAGTTCTTTGAGAGGTCCAGCAGCTGTGACAATCGTTTTACATGGGTATCCACGGCGATACCTGCTGTGATTCCCATCCCGTTCCCCAGGACAATGTTGGCGGTTTTGCGCGCCACTCCTGGTAGTTTAATAAGATCATCCATGTTATCCGGGACTTCAGAGTTATATTCATCAATTAACATCGCGGCTGCATTCTGGATAGATTTTGTCTTTTGTTTATAAAACCCGGTTGACCGTATATCATCTTCCAATTCCACGGCTTCCACTTTTACATAATCCTCGGGGTGTTTGTATTTTGAAAATAGCTTTTTGGTTACTATGTTGACTCTTTCATCAGTGCACTGGGCGGAAAGAATTGTGGCGATTAAAAGCTCAAAGGGTGAATTATAGTTTAAAGCTATTTTTGCATCGGGATAGGTTTTTTTCAGAATTTTTAATATCTTCATTGCTCTATCGTTATGGATTTTTTTTGCCATGTCCAAAACCCTTTTGCTAAGATAATTTGTATTATTGTAAATATAATTTTACATCGATGAGATCAGGCACTAGGCGCTAGAGAGGAGGCGCTAGGGTAATTATATGAGGGTTTAGGGATTAGGACGGTTGCTTCACAACCTTTAGGGATTTGGGTTGATTTGAATATATTACAATAACCCCAATCCCAAAAGCGAACGACTGGGATGTTGCCGATGACACGCTTGTTGTTCGGCCGTATCTGGAATGAGTGAGCGTCCTAATTCCTAATCCCTTCTATAAACTTATCGATTGATAGACATCGAAATTATTATAGAATGCCTGACCGATAAGTATTTATGGTGGTAGAAATGAACCCTGAGAAAAGCGAAGAACAACTAATCAAGCTCGAGGAATTCGAAAATCTACTGGAAATGGAAATGGAAGAATTTGATCCTCTGACAGATAAATACCTAGAGGTATCTACCAAAATGGAAAAACTAATGAAGAACCTTGTACTGGCAAAGATATCTAATAAGCGCAATGAATTGAATATATTATATTTATTCCAGAAAATGAATGAAAAAAAGGTTAATAGTGAGAATTTCGAAAATATATTCCGGGATCTGGATAATATTTTTACTGAGGTAAATAATAATGATTTTTCCTATGACGAGCTCATCACAAAAAATAATGATATGATTCGTCGGATTAATCCAATGATAAAAGATTTATTGAAGTGATTTTTAAGTAATTTTTACAGGCGCTAGAGACGAGAGATTAGGCGCTAGGGTGATTAAAATCAATGATAGTTACTCTAGAATCCAATACCTGGGACTTGGAATCCTCTTTCTTTTTCAAAAGAATTCTGTTCAATGATTTGGAATCAAAATTCAACATGAAATCGTCCCTGCTTATCTGCTTTCAGGATAACCTTTTCACCTTTTTTCAATTTAAGTGCACTGGTTAGTTCTGAGGGAATTTGGATGATTAGATTACTGAGGATTTAACTGATCTTAACTTCAAATTTCTTCTTGAGGATCTTGTTCAGTAGCATTATCTACTGTGCTTAATCCGGATTGAAGAACTCCTCGCCGCATGAGCACTTCCAACCGGATATGTCATATCCCTGGAACCGCAGTTTTGTTTTTTTACTGTTTTTCCACAGGCTGAACACTTAATACCACGTTTTGTCATGCAATAATTCAACTAAACTCTACTATTGAACATCATATTTCTTACTTACAATAAAAAAACCAAAGGACACTCCCGTATATGGCTTATTACTTTTTTGATGATGCATTGCATGGGCATTGAGGATACGTTTGATAAATCTGCCTTTAGGTTTGTATTTGATCCCGTACCTGTGGTGGAATACCCCATCATGAAATATAAAATAACCTACTCCGTAGACGGTCATCCCCAGACCGATAGAGAATTTTAAATCAAACCCCGAAAAAAATCCTGTGACCAAGAGTATTATTGCAACCGCAGCTGCACTGTATGAGAATAAATCGTTTTTTTGATACTTTTTACCTGTATAGAAATGATGGTCACGATGAATAGACCACAGAAAGCCGTGCATGATATACTTGTGCTGAAGCACAGAAAAAACTTCCATAACAAAGAACATCAGCACGATTATTATTATATTTAATAACAGTAATTGAATTTGCTCAAGCATTTTTATGCACCGGATTCGAGTGCTAATTAAAATTGCTTATTATACATTAAACGATTGGTTTAAAATAATTAATCAACAGAATATTCATTAATTCTCAAAAAAATTTAAAATATATCAGAGTTGTTAATGTTCGATTATTAAACCGCAAAGAGGTAATATGTTTGTATTATTATCTGCTTATCAATATTTTTACGCTTGCAGGTCCGCTGGCATTCTCCTTCGATAAACATATCAAATTCTACAGGAACATCCCTGCAGTACTTTTCTCATACATTGTGGTCTCGATCCCATTCATAATATGGGATGCCATTGCAACCGAAAGAGGTCACTGGCATTTTAATCCGGACTACATAATCGGGTTTAAGATCTTCGGGTTGCCAATTGAAGAGATATTATTTTTTATTACAGTACCTTATGCCTGTCTTTTCACTTATGAGGCCATAGTTTACTATCTGGGTGATAAAAAACTTCGTGTACCATCCTGGCCGTTTCTGATTCTTGCGGCTTTGTGCATTTTAGGTGCATTGCTGTTCATAGATCAGGAATATACCTTTATCGACCTATTTGTGTTTGCGTTTTTCCTGATTACAGCCGTTGTATTTAAAAAATGGATTATAAACTCAAAAGCATACTGGATTTATTTATTGGTAACAATCGGATTTTTTATTATTGTTAACTACCTGCTCACATCCATCCCTATTGTTCAGTACGGCTCGGATATGATATGGGGCTCTCAGGACCCGTGGAACTACAGGTTCATTACTATCCCCTTTGAAGACTTTTTTTATAATGTATCCATGCTCGGATTTTACCTTGTATCCTATATTTATTATTACAAAAAGTATTTAATGCAGAAATCGCCAGGATCACTTTCCAGATAACTATAGTTAACCCGGGAATGAATTTTTTTTCAGGGTAATATTTAAATTTGCTCTAAAAGCTATATATAGTATTCTTTCGGTGTCGATTTGCATGCAGGAAAATAAAGCAATTGTGGTCGGGTCTGGCTTCGGTGGTATGGCCGCTGCATCAATTCTGGCAAAAAACGGTTACGCGGTTACCGTTTTGGAAAAAAATGATATGCCGGGGGGGAGGGCTCAGGTATGGAAAAAAGATGGTTACATTTTTGACATGGGCCCATCCTGGTATCTGATGCCGGATGTGTTCGAGAGGTATTTTGCCCTGTTCGGGAAAAAACCCGAGGACTTTCTAAAACTGGAGAGGTTGGACCCTCATTACAGGGTATTCTATTCTGGCGGTAAGATACTTGATATTAGCGCCGTTTTGGATGAAAACATGAAGCTTTTTGATGAGCTGGAAAAGGATGGGGCAAAAAAGTTAAGAGAGTATTTGGATAATTCAAAATACCAGTACGAAATTGCCATGGAAAAATTTCTGTACAAAGACTACAAGTATTTAACTGACTTTTTTAACTGGAAATTGATAATAGATGGAAGCAAGTTCCATGTATTTTCCAAGCTTGACAGCTATGTCAGCAGGTACTTTGAAAGCCCGGAAATTAAAAAAATTCTTGAATATAATATTGTGTTTCTTGGTGGAGCACCAAAAAATAGCCCCGCACTTTATTCGCTGATGACACATGTAGATTTCAATTTGGGAGTGTGGTATCCAAAGGGCGGGTTGGGCCAGCTAGTAAACGCATTCTACGAACTTGCACAATCCCAGGGAGTGGAATTCATATTCAATCACGAAGTTACACGCATCAAGGTCGAAAATGACAGGGCTGTCGCTGCAGTCACTGATCCGGTCGAATTCCAAGCTGATGTTTTTGTTATGAACGCCGACCATGCTTATGTTGACCTGAACCTGCTGGACAGGAAGCACCGCTCATATTCGGAAAAATACTGGGACCAGAGAAAAATCGCACCGTCGGCTATACTTATGTTTCTGGGTTTCAACAAGCGCCTGCCAAACCTCAAGCACCATAATCTATACCTGCTTGATGACTGGGATGTGCATTTCGAAACCCTATTCAATAAACCAGGCTGGCCTGACGAGCCATGCATATATATCTGCTGCCCATCGAAAACTGATTCATCAGTGGCGCCGGAAGGCCATGAAAATATTTTCATTCTGGTACCTGTAGCATCGGACCTTGATGATACCGATGTGATTCGAGAGAAGTATTTCAAATGGGTTATTGACTTGCTTCAAAGGCTAACGGGAGAGGCAGTTACAAAAAATCTGGTTGTAAAGCGAATTTTCAGCCACCGCGATTTCAAGAGTAATTATAATGCATACAAAGGTACCGCACTTGGTCTTGCACATACTCTGCGGCAGACCGCGGTTTTCAGACCTCAGCATCAAAATAAGAAATTAAGGAATTTATTTTATACAGGACATTACAACCACCCCGGGATCGGTGTACCAATGGTCACCATCTCATCTCAAATTGTCGCTGATGTAATCAAAAGAGAGATGTGAATTACAATGATAGACAGGCATATTTTTTCAATTTTTAGAAAAGGTTCCCGCACTTATTTCTACAACAGTTTGTTCTTCCCTGCAGAAATACGAAATGATGTTTTCACTTTATACTCATTCGTTCGCAAAGCGGATAATTATGTAGATTCGAAACCGCAACAGCCGAAGAAATTTGAAAGTTTTAAAAACCGCTTTTATTCCGCTCTTAATGGAAAACCAACGGGTGATGTAGTAACGGATAGGTTTGCGGAACTTCATCACCGAAAAAAGTTCAGGCAAGATTGGACAACAGCATTTATTGGATCCATGGAAACTGACCTTGTGAAAAACGAATATGAGACACTTTTCGAACTTGAGGAATACATGTACGGCTCTGCAGAGGTCATCGGGCTTTACATGGCATCGGTAATGGAGCTGCATAAAGATGCGCTTTATTACGCCAGGCATCTTGGAAAGGCAATGCAGCTTGTAAACTTTATTCGTGATATTGCAGAAGATATCGAATTGAACAGGACATATTTACCGAAGGATAGAATGAAATATTATGGCTTAAAAAGTCTTGATTATGAAGATACTATGAACAATAGAGATGAGTTTGAGTCTTTTGTAAGAGAGCAGATCGGAGTTTATCAAAAATGGCAGAATATCGCCGAAGAAGGTTATATTTACATACCTCGAAAATATTTGATTCCTGTATTGAACGCGGCAGAAATGTATAAATGGACTGCGAAAACCATCAATGATGACCCATATATTGTTTATGAAAGAAAAGTAAAACCATCGATACCAAGAATTGTTGTTAATATCGGTATAAATGCCGTCACTGCTTCAAGTTCACCTATACAGGCATCCGGAACCTAACCAACAGCACAGGTGCGCCGGTAAATCTTTTTTATAATAGATTTAAGTACTGAGGAATTTTTACAATTGTTGGTCGCTTATAAGCGGTGAATGGTGAAAAACGCTTAGAGGCTGCTTACGGAGTGGTGAATGGTGAGGACGGGAGCAAAGCTCCCTTGAATGGTGAGTACATCCCCCTTCGGGAGAGAATTTGTGCGAAATACGAGGGACGAAAGGTAGTTTTCATACTTCCTCCCTTATTATTCGTCTAACTCAATACAAAAAATGAGAGAGAAATGGGTTTTCACTTCTCCTCTTTCTTATCTCACTTTTAAAAAAGATGTATTAAATCCTCTCGTCTATCGTCCCTTCTTCCTTCGTCTTTTATCCAATTATTTAGAAATGAGAGCCTCGCCGCCGCAACCGCTGCTCTGCAGGAGCGCGGAGGGGTTCGGCCCTGCGGGAAAGAAGAAGGAAGAGGGAAGAAAGGATTAAAAACGTCCTTATAAGAAGAAAAACGATAGACGCCAGACGACAGACGAAACGAGCCTCGAAACCGCCACCAGTGCGCCGAAGGCGCGTGGAGGGGTTCGAACCCCTTACGTCCGTTCAACGACTATAATCAAAAATAATAAAAGTGGAACGGACGCGAGGGGATTCGAACCCCTGATCCCAGGCTTAGGAGGCCTGTGCCCTGTCCAGGCTAGGCTACGCGCCCACAAACGGAATTGATGAGAGCAGATTATTATTTGAATATATATTGATTCCGTTTGTGGGCGCGAAATCCCAATACATACCAATACTACAGATTAATCTAAGATTATATGCGAAGGCTTACAAATTTCATTTCGCTTATATAGTAAGCCTTCTGTCCTTAAAATCGATAAAATCTATGCTTGGTTAAACCTCCGCGTTCGATTTTCAGCTACCAAGGAAATCCCAAATCCCAAAACGGCAGAAAATTCTTTTTGGATCTGGGAATTACTTTGAACGTACAATAATACTAGGGCGGTTACCCACGAGAAAATCCGACTCCAGGACTCTTGAACCCTTGGACTATCAGACTCCTTTATGGTTTTGACTCTCGACTCTCCGACTCCAAGACTCTTCGACTCATATATTCTTCCACTCTTCTACTTTTCCACCCTTCCACTTTTACACTATTACACTTCTGTCGTTAATCCCCTTTATACAAGTACGAAAACCCAACTTCGCTCGTCTCTGTCTTTTTGGGTTCTATTGCCGCCCCGGGTTTCTTGGATAATTTCATCGCCCGGAGATCTTTTAACCGGATAACCTCGGGATTGAGATCCGCCAACGCCTTTTTGATTCCAATGATATGCCCGTCACCGATAACCACCACAATTCGAGTGAAGCGTTTTGCATACTCACGGATCCTGCCTGCCATATATTTGTCCCGGTTATCCACCAATTCTCTTTTAATTGTTGGAAAGCTCTGGCCGAATGCTTTCATATATTCCTCGGAATTCTTCTCAAAATTCTTCAATTCCTTTTCTATTCTTTTTTTACGAACGAACAGGCCGCCGATTGCACCGATTAATAACTTCATCCTCTCTTTTAGACTCATTTTTCGCCAGATATTGGCAAAGGCCTGGCTCGCCTCAACATCAATGAATGCAAGCGACGCCCCGATCTTTTTGGCACTCTCAACGGCTGCAAGCATCTCCTCCCCTACCTTCACCTCGTATTTACCCGCTATGTTCTCTTGAAATTTCGCCAGCAGTGCATAAATGAGAGGAGCATTCTCATTCGGAGTGCGGGATACTAATGCTTGATAGCGTGCCTTATCAAGTTCAACGCACACCAGATTCGGCTGCCTTGTAATTATCAGATCTTCGACATTATGCTTTATATCAAAGACGTGGCCTACGCCAAGAAGTGTAATCATTATATTTCTCCGTGATGCAATTATAATTATGGTAGGTATGATACAAGTATATCCTTCATAATTATATAATCTTCTTCATGATTATTATTGAAAATTGAATTTTTCAATACCTAAATATTGGAATTCTTTAATTCATTATATACTTTTTCTATCTCAGTAACTATTGAGGGCCAAGTAAATTTCTCTTTTACATGTTTGCGGCCGGCTTTCCCGAATTGCCGCCGTTTAAAGGGATTGCTCAGAAGGTCGTTTATGGCCTCCGCTAACCCCTCAGAATCGCCGTATTCGACCAGAAGACCTGTTTTACCCTCTTTTCCCAGAGCCTCGGGTACACCGCCTACCCTGGTGGCCACACAGGGCTTCTCGCATGCCATGGCTTCCAGCAATACGATACCAAATGCCTCGTATTCTGAGGGTAGAGTCAATAATTCGCAAGCAGAAAACGCGGATAAGAAAATCTGTTCGTCTGTAATATGTCCTGTGAACAAGAAATTTTTTAAAATTCCCAGCGATTTCAATTCAGCTTTCAGCTTTACTTTCATCCCCTCATCTTCACCGATCAATACAAATTTTATATCGGGATGGGTTTTGAGCACCTTTGCGGCGGCCTTTACCAGAACCATCAAACCCTTGTTGCTCGCCAACCGTCCCACGTATAAAATAAACGGCCCTTTGAGATTGTATTTCTTCCTGAAGTGTTCCGGTGAGGGTATCGGTTCGAATTTTGTAAAGTCTATGCCGTTGGGGATATACCGCACCCTGTCCATATCAAAATCAATAGCATCGTGCATCAATTCGATTTCATGATGCGAAACCCCTATTATGATATCAACAGACTGTATAACGGACTGTGCAAATACCCTGTCGTAAAACCTCCTGATTTTCTTACGCTTCTCACCGCCCCACATTGACCATTGAGGATGGTAGTGGGGCGTTAATATGAAGGGGACCGTTCTGAGCCTTCGGTTAAATGCACCTGCATTCACCTGGAAGTAGCCGTAAGAGTGAGCATGTATAATATCAACATTTGCTTTCAGAATTGCCCTTGTCATCTTTGGCACAAAAACATAATGCATATTGCCATGCAATGAGTATGCCTTGAACCTCTTTACCGGTATACCATCAACCTTGGGTGACCACTCTTTCATATGAGTAAACGGGATTTCCATATAAAGATCGGTAGTGTAAACCTTCAGGTCATGATTTCGCGATAATAGTTCCTTAGAAATATGAAAAACATGCGACTCGGCTCCGCCTGGCGCCGGCGGGAAACGTGTACAGGCCTGAAGAATTTTCATATCATCACAAATAATGAATACAATTAATAAGTAAGGTAACTACTTTTTTTTATTTGAATTGTACCTATAGTTTCTTAACCACATCGGCCACTACATCTATTCCCCGCTCAATGGTTTCACGTGATGCAGCATACGAGAACCTGAGGTGACCCTCGCCTCTTGGCCCGAATGCGGTTCCAGGTGAGCATATAACGCCGTTCTGGGCCAATTTCATGGCAAGATCCACTGAATTCATTTTTAAATCGAAAGACGGGAACGCGTAGAATGCGCCTTCGGGTTTCAGGCATGAGAATCCTTTGACATCATTCAACTTTTCAACAATAAGATCCCGCCGCTGTTTGAACTCACCAACCATTTCTTCAACAAAATCCTGGGGACCGGACATTGCCGCAAGAGCTGCATGCTGGAACGGTGACGGAGGACATGCCATGATATGGTAATGTGTTATCATCAACCCCTGTACAAGTTCCTTCGGGCCGATCAGGTACCCCAATCTCCATCCGGTCATTGCATAAATTTTTGAGAACGAATTAATATAAATCACATTTTCATAATCGCCCAGAAATGAATTATGCTGTGTATTATAAACCATTTTATCATAGACTTCATCGGAAACGATGAGCAGATTATGATCCTCGGCGAATCGGATTATTGCCTTTACATCATCCTGATTGAAAACTGCGCCGGTAGGGTTAGAGGGCGAGTTGACAATAATAACCTTTGTTTTATCCGTTACAAGTTCTTCTAATTGATTTATCTGCGGTACAAAACCGAATTCCTGTTCCACCGGATATGCAACTCCTTTACCCCCTGCAAGCTGTATCTGGGGTTTGTAAAGAACAAAACCGGGGTCTGGATAGAGAACCTCATCACCGCTCTCTACAAAAGAAAGCATTGTTGTCATCAATGCCTCGGATCCGCTGCCGGTTACCAGGACATTATCAGCGCTCAAATCCTTTTTATAAATTTGATTTTTCTCCGCAAGAGCAGCCTTGAGTTCCGGTATACCTGCCGTGGGACCGTACTTGTTTTTACCGTCATAAACAGCTTTTTTGAGACCTTCAAGTGCAGTTTCTGGCGGGTTAAAATCAGGTTCACCCAGACCTAGATTTATCGATTCCTTGGTGGATAGTTCAAACATTTTTCTTAACCCGGATAATTCTATTCCTTCTAATCTGGATGCAAATTGCATGTGAATTCCCGGTCGGGATAAAGAACTAATATAATTTGAAATCTTCGGTGATATAAATATAAGTACGGGTAAATTTTATAAGCCTTTATGTTATACAAGATAAAATAAAATTACCGGGATAACGTTTTGTTGGAGTACGATGCGAAGATGTATTCTCTGGATGATGGAAAGCTGGCAGTTGAGATCGCGCGCAAAACCATTGAGAGTTATTTGAGGGACAAAAAGAAACCTGATTTTAAGGTCCCGAAGCATTTTAATGATAATTCAGGTGTATTTGTCACACTGAATACATATCCAAAGCAT
>CP070629.1:3185187-3198203 GCA_020356005.1 Thermoplasmata archaeon | reverse complement strand
AAAAAATAATGGTGGTTGTAAATATGAAGAAACTATTGATAGTTCTTTTTGGTATAGTGTTGATAACTTCAACAATATTAATTATGAATCCGATAGGCGGTATGGAAACCGGTTTTAAAAGCGTAGCTATTACTTCGCCGGAAGATAATTCCAAAGTTAGCGGTGTTGTCAAAATAACCGCAGAGGTTATGGCTTGTTACTGCAATGAAAAATCTTCGCTGTATGTAGATGATGAATTCATAACAGAGGGAACCCGCACAGGTATGTCCGAGGACGGCAACTATGAGATTTTCATACACGAGTGGGACAGCGCCGAGGTTGCCGACGGTGAACATGATATCAAGGTTTACGACAAGCACGGCGAGTATTATGATGAGATCACAATTACAGTGGAGAACGGGGAAAATAACACCGCAGGCCCGGACAATACCCGGATAATCTCGCCTGAGGACAATGCCGAGGTAAGTGGAGATGTAACTATCACCGTAGAGGTTATGACCTGCGATTGCCCCGGCAGGAGCTCTTTGTATGTTGACGGCGAATTCGTGAACGAGGGTTCACCCGGCAAAATAACTACTGATGAAGAACATGAGATCTTTTTCCATGTATGGGACAGCACCAAAGCAGTTGACGGTGAACATGAAATCAAGGTGTACGGCAAGCATGATGAGTATTATGATGAGATCACACTTAGAGTGAAGAATGGAGGAGGAGGCGAGGACCCGGAAATCATCCGGATAGACAAACCAGAAGATAATGCCGAGGTAAATGGGATTGTGACGATCATCGCAGAGGTTCTGGCTTGCTTTTGCGACGGTAAGACCTCTTTGTATGTGGACGGAGAATTCATAACCGAAGGTACCCGGGCGGCCATATCTGAGGGCGGTGAATATGAGATCTTTACCCATGAATGGGACAGTACAAGTGTAACAAACGGCGGTCACAAGATCATGGTTTTTGGTAAACACGAAGAGAATTCGGATGGTATCGCTGTTTTTGTGAACAATGAAGGCGGGGGTGCACCAGAAAAAGATATCAGGATCTTTACACCATTGGACGATGAGCTGTGTGAAGGCAAGATCATTTTGAAGGTAGAAGTAATATCAGACGGCTTTTCTGATGCGCCTTTGATGTATGTGAACAATGAATTTGTCACTGAAGGACAGTTAATTGATGAAATAGAATATGATGGTGAAACATACGACATCTATGAGTATGAATGGGACAGCACAGAAGTAGATGACGGGATTTACTCAATACAGATCAAGAGCCAGCAATCCGAGGAGTATGATGAGATCCAGCTACGCGTCAGTAATGATTCTGGTATCACAAGCGATGGTGAAACAGATCCCAAGAACAGCGATGGTTCGGGAACATACCTCTGGACAATTATTATCGCTTTGATTGGAATAATTGTAATTTTGTTATTGGTGCTGAAGAAGAGACAAAAGGATTAAACGCCCGAGAACCTGAAACCTATAACCCAGAACAAGATTAATTTGATTTATCTGCAGTCAAACATTGATTCAATTCTTTTTACATTAATTTTCATAATTTTAAATGTATTTATCCATTTGTATATATAAAAAGCCATACTCTCATCTATTATCATTATTTCATAACTTTTATATAATCTCCATTTGTTTATGATAGTAACGAATTTTATTAAATTTTAGGGGGTAAGGAATGAAACAATTTGAAATCAATGTAAAAGACGAAGTCGGGGCTCTTGAAAAAATTGCAGAAGCTCTGGCTACCAGAGGGATAAATATAATCTCCATAAGCAGTGAAAGGGTTCCGGGCAAAAATGCAGCAATTAAAATAGTTACCAATGATGACGATAAAACCAGAGATATAATGAACGAGGAAAGGTTTGTTTACAGGGAATCGGATTTTATAACACTGAGGCTCGTAGATCAACCAGGTGAATTATTAAGAGTTACCAGATTGCTAAGTTCTGCAGAAATAAATATAGAAAGCCTGTATGTGTTGAACCGTAAAGAAGGTTCGACGAGTGTAGCAATAGTAGTCAACAAAATGGAAGAGGCAAAAGAAGTTTTGAAGAATCTATAATAAAAAAACTCGAACCTCAAGCGGTTTGAAATTAATGGTAAGTTACATGTTGCCTCGTGATAGAAGGTTTAATTACGCGTAGTAAGAAATTTACAGAATGTAATTTATCGTTTTCTCAGTCCAAATCGTAAAAGAAAATATTTTTTTATAAAACTTTACCAATTACAGCGATTAAATGCTCTCATGAAATCATTACGGAGAGGTTTTGCCACCGCTTCTCCTTTGATATTGGAAGCCATTTTAACCAGGCGGTCAATTAATCTCCTCGCATCTTCTTTTGTAAGTCTTCTAAAATCAATCCCTTCCGCCTCTACCTGAGTTCTCATCATGTGCATTCCCATTTCATCGTCACCTAGACTTTGAGAGAAGCGCATAGTAATATAATCTAAAAAATCTAAAGGATTCTCAAAGGATTCAGGCATGGTCGTGAGTTTAACGTCTGAAACCTTTTCTGAAACCTTGATGGGAACAATGGCCTTTGCAAGCCTTTCAAATCCCGTCTCTATATATTGACCTGTTTTGGCGCTTGTTGTCAGTATCGGGTAATCCAGATTTTCCAGTATCATCTCAATCTTTGACATGTAACTGCGGTTATTTCCTGCAAGATCTATTTTATTGACCATTATAATGATAGGGATGTCGGGATTTGTGTATTTTCGGAGGTTTGCAATCCAGTCGTAAAGGTTCATGGCACTCTGTGGCCGGAGTATATCACAAACAGCAAAGGCTCCTTCTGCATGCTTGAACGCTGATGCATGGATTCTTTTAAACTCTGCCTGGCCGGAAATGTCCCAGATCATCATGGTTACATTGCAGTTTTCCTCGGGAATAGTAATATCTTTTTTAGTGATAACGGTACCCAAAGTGGATATATAGTTTTCACTGAACATACCCGTTACATAACGTCTTACTAAAGAGGTCTTACCGACAGCGGGATCACCGCACAAACACACCTTTTTAATAAACTTCTGCATGCAATCACATTGGGATGATTTTATAAGAGAATACAATAGGCATTATTTATAGTTAACAAATTACCTTTATTAATATAAAAATCCCCAATTCCCAAAAATCAGAATTGAAAATAATTCGAATATTAATGAGTGTTATTGCAAGCTATTGTTTAGTGGGACAATCCTGATTATTGGATGATTTTAGTCATCACAGCAACCATAATCAATATTTAATCAGAGCGGTCTCATAACATATATATTCTTAATAAAAGCTCCGCGTGAGCTTTCAAGCGAACGAGGGGGTGAGGCGGAGCCGAACTTAAGAGGAAGGGCTACCGAAGGTGCCCGACATTTCCGCTCGACGCTTATAAGGATTATAATTTGTTTAATTAAAAAACCTTTATAAAAAACTCCGACTGAACCTGGAAGGTGAAGGAGAGGGCGAGGCATAGCCGAGCGTCAGAGGTATGGGCTATTGAGCGTAGCGAAATGCCCGCCATTTACGGGCTGCGCTTTTCGAGGAAAAAAGTCATAGATTCGAAAAGGGTAGATGGATTCGAAAAGGGTCGTTGGGCAGTGTCCTGAATCGATAAATAAGCAAAACGGTCTCGCTGAAATCAGATTAAAATCAAATATAACAAAATATAATTATATAAAAAGCTAATTACAGAAGCTAAAATCATTAAAAAATCAAAAGCTCCCGTAGTGTAGACCGGCCAATCATTTCGGCCTTTCGAGGCCAAAATCACTAAAGCTAGTCCGAAGAAAGCCGAGGACTCGGGTTCGAATCCCGACGGGAGCACTTTACATTCCTTTTTTTATATTAAAGAGAGATTTTACAAGGAATGTAAAGTGCATCGGGATTCCACTCGTACAGACTGCGCCAACGGGGAGGTCTGGTATTCTACCATCTTTAAGATAAATACAATCGAATAGAATCGAAGATTAAGCTCCGACTGAGCTTGTAAGGCGAGGGAGGGGGCGAGGCGAAGCCGAGCATCAAGATGATGGCCTACCGAAGGTGGCCGACATTTACGGACTGCGCTTTTCGAGGGTAGGAGGGAAAGACTCGAAAAGGGTAGGTGGGATTCTAGATGATCATTTTGTTCAAGCTTTTTTCGAGTGTTAAGGTCACAGGATTCGAAAAAAGGTTGTTCGGATGCCACCCGACGGGAGCACTCTGATTTTATTATGTAGAGAGTCGTGCTCCCGTCTCCGTCGAATTTTCTCTAATTAATTGTCAATTCTATTTGAAAATTCAACTGCCCGCCGAAAGGACCCAAATGACCCTTGGTTAAACCTCCGCGTACCTTTCGGCGGTCCCGACGGGAGATTTGTTTTAAAGAAGATGATCCATTCACCAAACCTCTAACTTCTTTCGCTCAAGACGCAACCGTTTAACGCTTTAGTAAACGAGCCTCGCAACCGCTGAAGAGATTGCCCACACTTCACAAACACAATTACCTTTGAAGTGTAGGGCCGTGCCGTTATATCAATGGAAATTTAATTCGTTACGCGCTTCGCAAACGAAACCGTCAGCCGCCCTTCTGGAATCAATGGAAAAGCTTTTAAAAAGGTTGTTCGGATTCCACCCGACGGGAGCACTCTGATTTTTTATTGAATTCGTTTGATGTATGTAGTATTTTACAAGATTAATTTTTTTTAAAAATGAAATCAAATGCAATAATTATTATACTAGATATATACAAATATGGAAATATAGGGATGTATTGGTGATGTATAATGCCGCTAAATATAAATTTTCTATTTTTAATAAAAAAATAATTTCTTTCTTAATCATAATTTCATTCACAATAGCACCGTTCCTCTCAATAGAATTTCCCGGTGATGCAGTTGAACCTGATTATGAACCTACCACCACTATTACGGGCACAGATCAAAATGACCTCTTTGGTTGGAAGGTCTCATGTGCAGGTGATGTGAATGGTGATGGATACAATGACATAATCGTGGGTGCTCCGGGAAACAACAGCAATAGGGGTGCCGCTTATATCTTCTTCGGTGGACATTGGTACACCGGCGACCTGAGCGCAAAGAATGCTAACGTTACAATAAACGGCAGCTGGCCCGGTGACCTATTCGGCTGGGACGTGTCGGGGGCAGGTGATGTGAACAAGGACGGATACAATGATACCATCGTAGGAGCACCAGGGAACAGCAGCAGCACAGGGGCAGCATACATCTTCTACGGTAATCCATCAATTCCGAAATTCCAACTTTCTGTAGATGCCAATATTACCTTACTTGGTGGGTCACCCGGTGACGATTTCGGCTCCTCGGTTTCTGATGCTGGTGATGTGAACAACGATGGATATGACGATTTAATAGTAGGTGCACCTAAAAATAATAGCTATACAGGCGCTGCATACGTTTTTTATGGAAATGAAAGCAGTGGTATGAGTGTTAATGCAGAGAATGCCAATGATACTCTATATGGTGATGATCCGGGTTACCTTTTTGGTTTTTCAGTTTCATGTGCTGGGAACGTCAACAACGATGCTTACGACGATGTGATTATCGGCGCACCGGGGGCGGATCAGGTGCACATATATTACGGGGGTAACCCGATGATCGTGTGGGCACTCACCATTAATGGTACCCATGGAACTAATTTTGGTTGGTCGGTATCGGAACTCGGTGACTTCAATGCGAATGGATACGACGACATTATCGTCGGAGCGCCGACCAAACAAGAATGGTGGAATGCAAGCTGGAACTATCGAATGAAATTGACTTTTGATAATAGTGGACAATCTGAACCCTTAGTGAATTTCCCTGTTCTTGTTAATTTGAGCTCATCGAACTTTGATTACTCAAAAGCGAAATCGGATGGAACTGATTTACGGTTTATAGATTCCGATGGGTCAACAGAATTAAAATATCATATTGAAACATGGAATACCTCTGGCTATAGTTATATCTGGGTCAATGTGACAAATATAAAAGGAAGATCTTCTTCAGATTATATTTGGTTTTATTATAATAATTCTTTAGCATCAAATGATCAGAATATAACGGGAACTTATGACCATAATTATGTTGGGGTTTGGCATCTGAATGAAACAGGAACAGGAACACGCTACGATTCTACTTCGAATAATAATGATGGATCACCGCAAAATTATGAGGGGGATGAAGCCGTTTCTGGAAAGATAGATGGGGCTGATGAATTTGACGGAAGTAATGATTATGTAGATATTGGTTATTCAGATACATGGAATCAATTCTCTATATCTGCCTGGATTAAACCCTCTTCTACTACTTGGAGGTGTTTTGTATCATTAAGTGGATTCCGATTTCATCTCCGTTCTGGCGGTAATTTAGCAATTGACTTCTGTAATGCTTGTCCTGAAGGGACAGCAACCATGGGAGGTGTTCAAACAGATCAGTGGAATCATGTTGCAACAATCTGGAATGGAACGAATGCGACATTATATCTTAATGGAGTGTCAGGTGGGTCAGTAAATCAAACAGATCCTCTAACAGTAACATCGATCGCTATTAGTAGAAATATTGCCGGTTACGGTACCGCAGACTGGTATATTGGCACAATAGACGAAGTCCGCATCTCAAATATTACAAGAAGCGCAGATTGGATTGCAGCACAGTATCTTTCAATGAACAATTTTTTTATTACCTATGGCATAGAGGAGATGAAGGAATGGTGGGATGATGATTGGGGCTATCGAAAAAAGCTTATCTTCGACAACAGCGGACAGACAGAGACCTTGTCGAACTTCCCGGTTCTTATCAATTTGAGCTCATCGAACTTTGATTATTCAAAAGCGAAATCGGATGGAACTGATTTACGGTTTATAGATTCCGATAGCTTAACAGAATTAAAATATCATATTGAAACATGGAACTCATCTAGCTATAGCTATCTCTGGGTCAATGTGACAAATATAGAAGGAAGTTCTTCGTCAGATTATATTTGGCTATATTACAATAATTCTGATGCAATTAATGTTCAAGATGTTTCAGGAACATTCGATGTGAATTACAATGGAGTTTGGCACTTGAACGAAACCTCAAAGACAGCAGGAACTTATAATGATATTCTTGATTCTACTTCAAAAAGTAATGATGGAGAATCAATAAATGGTATTACTATGGATTCTATTGGGAAGATAGATGGTGCTGCCGACTTCGACGGGAGTGATGATTATGTGAAAATCCTAGATGCACCAAGTTTGGCTGTAACTGATGAATTCACTTTAATTGCCTGGGTTAACCCAAATGAAGCGAAGAAACAAGATATTTTAGGCTTTTATGGACCAAACATTAATAGAAATTATGAACTTCAAATAGGTTCCGACAATAAAGTTATGATTCTCATTTCTAATGGTATTAATTTTCAAAAACATTTTTCTGATTCAACTGTTAATCTTAATCAATGGAACTTTGTCGCTGCAAGGTATAAGAAAGATGAGCTGTTGTCTGTTACAATTAATGGAGTTACGAAAGAGACGACACCCAATTTTGATTTAGTGTATATTTCCAAACCTCTTTTTATTGGAGCTCTTGATGAAGGACAGTGGGATCAATTCAACGGCACGATAGACGAAGTCCGCGTCTCAAAAATTACTAGATGTGCAGATTGGATCAAAGCACAGTATCTTTCAATGAATAATAGCTTAATAATCTATGGTTACGAACAGGAAAAAAACCAGAATGAAAATGGAGCCGCATATATCATTGACGGCGTGTTTCTGAGCGCGGAGGCCACTGGTGATGGATTGATAGACCTCACAAGTGCTGATTCTGCAAACGTTACACTGATAGGCGCGGGTAAGGATGATCAGTTTGGTTACTCGGTCTCTGGTGCAGGTGATTTCAATAACGACGGCTTTTCAGATATAATCATCGGAGCACCATACAATGGAACAAACAATGAAGGTATGGCCTATCTATTCTATGGCAACAACTTTAATAAATATATTCCAGCAACCAACGCTGATAGAAATTGGTCAGGTGAAAATGCTGGAGATAATTTTGGCTTCAGTGTATCGACCACGGGTGAAAACCTGGGAAATACCAGGGGTGTCGGAGCTGCTGTATGTGCGCCGTACTTCGATCTGGGTATCAAACTGGATGTTGGTAGGGTATACCAATATTTTGAGCCATTTGTACCTGATTTTCTCGAATATGTCAGTGGTTCCGATCAAGAATGGTATGTTGATCAAAATCTACCTGCCAAGGTTATTTTCAAGGTAATGAACGCATCAGGATTTGTTGTACCAAGTGTAAAAGTTAATTTTACATTCGAAAATGTACCCCCAGGTGCTTCGAACTATAGTTTTTCAGAAACAGGCAGTACCTTTTACCAAGTTACATCTGATGATTTTGGGTTGGTATCAGCTACAATTCATCTCGGGACAAAAACCGGTAACTACATAATTAATGTAAGCGGAGTTGACCTTACCGGAAAAGGTGGATTTATTTTTTATAATAATATTAATGCAACTGCAATTACCGGACAATTATCCTATATTTCACTTAATCCCAATTATAAACATCCATATGCAAACAATGTTTATCCTGGTGGGACACTAAATGTATACAATGCTAAAGGGTATGATCAATTTGGCAATCTGAACCTCACCTGGACAACCCCGACTTGGGGTAATACAGATCCAACAATGGGAACACCCGTTGGTACTGGGGGTAATCCTGTAAGTGGATACACTGCACAATACACAGCAGGTACCATTCCAGGATTCGATAATATCACTGTGCAATTCGGTACCGTTCTAAATTCATCCTGCATAAATATCAAAACCAAAGCTCTTGCATATATTTCACTCACTCCATTGAATACCTATCCATCGAGCCGATCTGTTCAAGCGGGCAAAACTGTTTTGGGTTATAGGGCGCTGGGATTTGATCAATATGGCAACAAGAACACATCATGGTCACCAGTTTGGGGGACTTCTAATGGTTTAGGAACATCCAACCCGTTAGGCGGAAATGCTGTCACCGGTTATCTTGCCAGCTACACATCTTCTGGTACTTCAGGTTACGACAATATCACGGTAAAAGACCTCGCCACTGGACTTATCTCCAATATGTCCTGTATCAAAATTATACCTGATACCTTGAATCATATATCACTCACCCCATTGAACATCTATCCATCATGCACGAAGGTCATTGCTGGTAAAACTTCTGTGAGTTATATTGCAAAAGCCTATGATAGGTTTGGCAACCTAAACACCTCATGGACACCCACATGGGGCACTACAAACGGTATTGGGTTGATTTTACCGCAAGGCGGTGATGCAAAAACCGGATTCGAAGTTAAGTACTGGAGTACGGGAAATTTGGGTTATGATAACATTACGGTTAAAGATAATATCCAAACAACGATTATTAATCGCTCATGCATCAAGGTTATTCCTGGTAAGGTTTACGATATCGAGATCGAAGGGGGCAATGGACAAACCGGTGTTGTAGCTGACACCCTGTCAAGCCAATTAATTGTAAAGGTGATCGACGCGTATTCCAATCCGGTAGAGGCTGGGATCAATGTATATTTCAACATCACCAGCACTGGATTGAATGGCGATGGGGTTTTCGTTGGTTCAGGAACCACAACCTTCGTTGCGAAAACCAATGCTAACGGACGAGCTTCGGCAAAACTTCAACTGGACTCAAAGGTAGGCGTAAATACCGTATCTGTAGAAATTGTCCCGGGAATTTCGGTTTCTTTTCAAGAACTCGGAGTAGCAGATGCGTTGTTCACCTTAGAGATCGATCCACAGAGTTCGGAAATTACCGTTAACTCCCAAGTTAAGTTCAATTTGAAGGGACTTGACAAATTTGGCAATCCCGTCGAACTTTCCGGAACGATTTGGGAGACCAATGCGGGAATCCTGACTAATAAAACCGAGAATAGCTGTATTCTGATTGCACAGAACACTCCCATGTCCAATGGTTTTATAAATACAACCGTGGGAGCCCTAATGGTAAGTTCGCCGGTGACCGTCAAGCCGGGTAATCTTTTTAAGATAGACATAATTCCTGATAGAGTAACACTCACAACTGGTGGGTTCCAGCAGTTTAGCACTATCGGTCGTGACATTTTCAACAATACTGTCGAACTTGAAGGCACGACCTGGTTTACGGATAGCGGTACCATTACCAGTTTTACAGATTATACTGCTGATTTCGTTGCACAGGAAAAGCCAAAGACCAGCGGATATGTAATGGCTGTTAGCAATGGTATTATGGGTTCGGCAGTGGTAAACATAAAATTATTGGACAATGCACCGGTTATAACCGAACTTGTACCCGATATTATGATCAAAGAGGACGACCCACCTTATGTGCTATATCTAGGAAACTACGAGTTGGATTTTGAGGATTACAGCGTGGACCTGGATTGGTATTTTGAAGATAAGAATGAGGAGCTCTATTGGATGTCAGGTGAAAGAAGTGATAACGACATTATAGTGATCACGCCAAAACCCAATAAATTCGGAAATGATAAGGTGACCCTAGTATTGGAGGATTCATCCGGTGCAATAGATACCCAATCAATGTGGATAAATATAACACCGGTCAATGATAAACCCCGTATATCAGGCTGTCCGGACGCTGTAGTCCATTACGATGTTCCATATTCATTTAATTATGCCCCATATATTTACGACATTGAATCGAGTAATGATGAGCTTATATTAACAGTCTTGGACAACAGCGGCGGTATTTATTATTATGTTCACGGCCTCAATGTAACCTTCAATTACCCGGAAAAATTACTCGGCAGGGATATTTTTGTCATTTTGAACATCTCCGATACCGAAGATCATAACAGCGACATTATTACGATAAAGGTTACTGACGACTATGTACCAACCCTGATCCAAAAACTGCCTAATGTCATTTTAAATGAAAGTGAAACAAAGACTAATGTGTTCGATCTTGACGATTATTTCGAGGATCCTGACATGGATAGTTTGTTCTATACCTTCGGAGAAACACATGTGGTGGTTACTATACATGACAACAATTCCGTGGATATTTCATCACCGGGTGAATGGAACGGTGTAGATACAATCACATTCAGGGCAAAGGACCCAATAGGAGCGATTGCTGAGGATACTATACTTGTTACTGTTATCCCCATTAACGATCCACCGGTCATTGAAGGTATCCCGGAGGTGTTCTATGTACATTACGATTCAGACTATAGATTCGATCTAACGCCTTATATCTCCGATAAAGACAATGATACAGAAGAATTGTACTTGATCCTGGAAGATAGCCATATTCGAATTGATCCGGTGAATCATTTAAGAATTATTTTGAACTATCCCTTTGAAATGATAGGTATTGATATCCCGGTCGTGTTAATTGTATCGGATGGCATGGATCAGGGTTCGCAAATGGTGACGGTAAAGGTTACAAGCAATTGGCCGCCTGAATTGGTCAAAGAGCTACCGGATGTTTTATTATACGAGGATGAATTCATCACCAACGTGTTTATTTTGGACAATTATTTTATTGACATAGATAGCGAAAAATTTTATTATTCCTATGGTCAGGAGTTCATTAATGTTACCATAAATCCTGATAATTCCGTGGACTTTTCGCCGGAACCTGACTGGTACGGGATGGAGCTTGTAACCTTCAGAGCCACGGACCTCACCGAAGCATTTGCAGAAACCGTGATTGTCGTTTCTGTAATACCGGTGAACGATGCACCGGTGATCAATACATTGCCAGAAGTGATTGGGAATGCAAAGGAACAATTAAAATTCGATCTCACTGACTATATTTCAGACATAGATAACGATATCACCGATCTAACAATACATGTTACTTCAGAAAATCTGGACATAACTGTCATTGGCATGGAATTGATTATCTTTTATACTGAAGGTATTGAGGAAGATATCACGATATTCGTGAGTGATGGTAGTGGAGGAAATTCGTCTGCAACCATGCATGTGAAAATCTTAGAAGAACAAAAAGAGGTAGAGTCCGCTGATGAATTCCTGATGTCCATGCTATGGCTACTCATCCTGGTAATTGTTATGATAGTCGCTTTTACAGGTTATGCAGGATACAGTCGATACTCTGGAAATTATAAGGTAGAAGAAATATTCTGGATACACAATGATAGTGGCATATTGCTCTCCCATGCATCGGCAAAGGCGTCAAAACATGCAGGGGATGAGGATCTGGTAAGTGGAATGCTTACAGGAGTTCTTAATTTTACAAGGGATGCCTTTGCTGAATCAGGGGACAACAAGGAAAGCTGGAGTATAAAGGAGATAAAAATGGGAGACAAGACCATATTGATCGATAGAGGGGAAAACACATTTTTAGCCATACAGTTCTCCGGCAGGTCTGGTAGAAAGCTTTACAAGCAGAGCAACAAAGTCATGGAAACCGTGGAAAAAAAATATGGTGCAGTATTGAAAAACTGGGACGGCAATCTTGACCTATTCAAACCTTCCAAAGAATTAATTAGTACATTGCTGCCTCCACTGGAGGTTACGAAAGAAAAACCTGAAATTTCACCTCCGCAAGAACCCCCCCTATAATAATCCTGGAATCACAAAAACGGTTATAACAAAGCAATCCTCGTTCTGATCAATCATAATCTTAGAATTAAGGTGTGTACAGAACAGAAATTGTTTTAGATATTGGCGGATTTTTTAAAGTAGATTTTAAGCGAAATTTTAAACCCCTTTGTGATAGAATTTGTAGATAAATCCCAACAATGACCGACGGGAGCGACATTGATTTATTTGATTCGGGTCGTGCTCCCGTTGGGGTTCCACTCGGAAAAACTGCGCCAACGGGGAGGTCTGGTATGGGTGTTATATACTACTTATTATCATCCATGTTATCCAGCTTTAACTCTCCCCCAACCTCCTCATTAACATCTAAATCCTCATTTACTTTTTGAGTTGGTTTTTGATTTGGTTCGTTGTCTTTTAAGTTCTCTTCTTCTTT
>CP070629.1:3179027-3185087 GCA_020356005.1 Thermoplasmata archaeon | reverse complement strand
GTATGACGAACCGGCATTAACAGGTGAAACCTCCTCCGAGATCGTTGGCGGTTACTGGAGTGCAAATACGCCCTGGAACGGCCCCGGGACCTTTGCCAATTCACTCGGCTGGAACGGCACCAATGTAACGGTTTCCATCGCTGATACGGGTATCGGCAACGGCACCAAGCGCAACACCGGCCATGCGGACTTCGAGGGCCGCGTCCTCAACGGTACACAGTACGGTTCTTTAACTTCATGGGCTGACGGTCATGCACATGGAACGCATGTTGCAGGGATCGTGGCCGGCGACTGTTATGAAGGTACAGGTGTAAAGTACCCCACCTCTACAACTTCCACGAAATACTATGTGGGCCTGGGCGTGGCACCGGACGCCTACCTTTATGCACAGCGCATATTCACTTCATCAGGTGCCTGGAGCGGCCCTTCAAACTGGAATTCCTTTTTCCAGGATGCATATAACGCCGGGGTGTACATACATTCCAATTCGTGGGGTGAAAACCCAGGTGACAGTGCCTATGAAACCTACGACAGGGAGTACGACCAGGCGGTAAGAGACTCTGCAACGAGCACCTCCGGCGACCAGCCCATGATCATATGCGTCTCCGCCGGCAACGACGGGCCGGGCGCGGGCACAATCCAGTCACCCTCCAGTGGAAAAAATGTCATTTCTGTTGGCGCTTCGGAAAATTATCACCCGGATGCTGCTACTTACGGTGAAGATGCAGGGGTTTCCGCGGATAATATCGATCATATCGCATCCTTCAGCTCCAGGGGTCTGGAGGATGACGGCAGGATCAAACCCGATATAATGGCGCCCGGCACCGCTGTGCTGTCGGCCAATACCACCGTGGGCTCCGATACGCTCCACGGTGTGTACAACCAGGACAGCAGGTACCTGTGGTGCTCCGGGACTTCACAGTCATGCCCGCATGTATCCGGAGGCGCTGCCACCGTGGTGGAATGGTGGCAGGCGGGCCATAACGGTACGAGACCCAGCCCCGCAATGGTCAAGGCCGCATTGATCAACACCGCGACGGATATGGGCACTCCCAATATACCTAACGGGAACGAGGGCTGGGGGCGCATGTACCTGCCGGATTTATTCGCGCCGCCTGCGGATATAGATTTCTATGACCAGGACACACTACTTCAAACCGGTAATAAATCAATTTATAAAGTTTATGTGGCGGATGAATCAGAGGGGCTGAAGATCACTCTTGTGTGGACGGATCCCGCAGCGGCGGCACTGGCCAATCCGGCACTGGTGAATAATCTTGATTTGAAGGTGACCGCCCCGGACAACACCACAACCTATTACGGAAATGTTTTCAGTAATGGATACAGCACGCCGGGGACGGCAAATGCTAGTTCAAACTGGGATACAGATTCAGACGGGTTCGATGAGAGAAATAACGTCGAGTGCGTGTACATTCCTTCCAACGCCACCCAGTCCGGCATCTACAAAGTAGAAATAATCGCCGATAATGTTGCAACCGATGCGGTCTCGAACACCACCAATGTTGACCAGGATTATGCACTTGTGATCAGAGGCGACCTCTCCGAACTTGACGATGTTGGTGTGGAATCACTAAATGTGCCGGCATCTGAGCTTAAGGCTGTTTCGGTGCCAATACAAGCCACGATTAAAAATTACGGTATCAACAACCAGACCAGCCCATTTCTGGTACGCTGCATCGTTAATGATCCTTCAGGTATCGAGGTACTGAACAGCACCCAGACCATTAATTCCTTATCGATTTTTAATACCGTCAATAGGAATTGGAATTTCATCCCTGCAGATGAGGGTAGATATACCATTACAGTGCAAACGGAGATGGAAGGGGATGACAATAATGCTAACAATGCCTCCACGAAATACACGCTGGTCCCTTTCATCCTGCAGGAAAACGCGACCTTTATAGGCACAAAAAGCGATGACAGGTTCGGGTGGAATGTATCCTTTGCCGGCGATCTGAACGGAGATGGATATGCGGATGTGATTGTCGGTGCACCTTATAATGATACCGCCGACGGGAGCTTGCAGGATGCAGGTGCGGCCTATATATTCTACGGGCCGAAGCAGGGTAATTATTCTGCGGCACAAGCCGATATAAAAATATACGGCACTGTCGTTAATGACCACTTCGGCTGGGATGTTTCAAGCGCGGGTGATGTGAACGGTACATACGAGGACGTTATCATCGGTGCACCGGGTAATTCGAGTTCTGTGCCGGGTAAAGCATACATTTTTAACGGTTATACGATTAAAAATGATGTGGACGGAAATCTTCTGGCCACCAATGCCGATGTGACGATTACCGGTGAGAACAACGGCGACCGGTTCGGAAATTCCGTTACAGGCTCGGGAAATGTAAATAATGCCAGCTATGATGATATCGTTGTCGGTGCGTTTCTCAGCGATAATAACGGCATGACCAACAACGGGCGCGTATATATCTTCTACGGAGACGGTGCCATACCCGGCAATGCAAATAATGCAGATATCATACTCAACGGAACTGCAGATAACGAGCTGTTCGGGCTCTCGGTGTCGTATGCAGGTGATATGGATGCCGATGATATCGATGATATAATCATCGGTGCTCCCGGGTGGGACAGCAACAGGGGCCGGTGCTATATCTACGGCGGGTTTATTCTGATACCCGCCGGGTCAAAAACCTACGATTTTTCCTCTAAAGCCGGTATAAACAAGTGGTTCTACCACAAGAACACCGGGACGGACAACCCGCCAAGCACGGGTCCGGACATAACCGGAGAGGTAATGCTGACAAGCTATTCCACAATCGCGGCATCAGATAATATAAGAACACCTGACCATCCCGATTCTGAGAACTCCGGCACTTCAAACGAATATAACCGCCATCATTTTAAATTTATTATAGATGAGCCAGTTAATGCAATCACATCATTAACGGTTCTGTGGGAAGGATACAATACAAAGGTCGATACGTATCTATATATTTGGAACCTCGGCACAAGTTCATGGAATCTTATTGGTACAGGTACTTCCTCCTCCTCGGATAATACAATAACAACTACATATACCACAAACATAGCCAATTATATTAATACCAATACAGGGCGGCTTGATTTTGTGGTTACTGCCAAGGATGGAGCGAAAGCGCTCTGGCGCTACCTTTATACGGATTATGCCAAAGTGGATGTGGTTTACAATTCGTATATTCAGCCATCTTTTAAAACGGTCATTGACGGTGAAATTACCGGCGACAAGTTCGGCTGGGCGGTTAATTCCAGCGGTGATGTTAACGGTGACGGGTGGGGCGATGCAGTTGCAGGTGCGCCGGAGTATGAGAACAGCCAAGGTAGAGCATATGTGTTTTTTGGAGAAAAAACTATGGAGGGCAATCTGTCTGCGGCTCTGGCAAATGTCACTATTATGATAGGCAGCCCCGGTGATAAATTCGGGTATTCGGTGGGCAGTGCAGACTATGAGGCGGACGGCTACAGCGATATACTGGTGGGTGCACCCTACAACGATACCTGGAACGGCTCCAAGCAGGACGCGGGTGCGTTCTACGTGTTCGAAGGATACGCATCCATATCTGGTCTAATCGTGGCTCCAAGCTCCACGAAATCCGGTGAGAATGCATTTGACAACATGGGGTGGTCTGTATCCAATGCAATGGATATGAATGATGATAATTATAATGATCTTATCGTTGGCGCGCCGTATTATGATAACGGTACGACAATAAACGCCGGGAAAGCCTATGTGTTCACAACGGTTATACCCGAATTTTCAAATCTGGCTATACCTGTGGTATTGAGTATTTTGGTTTTGTTCTCATTTAAATCGAGCACAAAAAGAGCTAGGATTAAACGAAATCAAGCCTTATCGACATTGATAATGATTTCATGAGGGGCTTTTACCTTCAATTTTACAGACTCGCCTTTTTTTAATCCCAATGCTCGAATAACATTAATTGGCAATCTTACAACATAACTATTACCTGATTTTGATATTTTTCCTTCCAAAATAGCATTTTTAATTTTACGAAATTCTGATAATTTAAAGGAATCTTCTCCGTTAAGATATGCTTCTCCACATTTTGGGCATTCAGAACCTCGAATATCAAATCCTTCAATATGGAAGATTTTAGGTTTTGTCCATTTGCCACATACACACTTTATGATTTCTTTTTTCAGATCATTTTTCATGAATCTCACCCACATGAATTATTAACCAAACTTTTTCATTACTCCATCGAGTCATAGATTCAACTACAACTACTTTTACCATTTTTCCGCGAATTCGTAAGGATTTTTCTATTGTTCCTTTTTTCCTTTTTGATCTACTTGCATCCTTGCCTTCTTCAAGAATTCTAAGAACATCATCAAGGTAAATCTTTAAATTAACCATTTCTTTGTCCGCAGTTTTAGAAGGTTTTATTTCGCAACCGTAATATGTCGGATACATGTATATACTTCATGTAATTATATATTGTTAGTACTTATTATATATTTCGGTGAAAATGATCATAGCTGACAGTATTAATCAATAACAATAAACTGCTTCAAATGCTCATAAATTTCATCAATATCATCAGTCATCTTCAAATCTACCCAGCACAATAAAAAAACGTTAGAATAAGATTATTATATTTTTAATGCACCGGACACGTTCTCATCCTTCAACCCCAGCTTATTCCACCTGAGGCTCGCAATCGATTTTCTCGATCTTGATATTTTCCTTCAAATAAAATAGAATTTTTTCAATCTGCTTCTGGCTCAATATCCCTTTTATTCTTATGTCAACATTTCTCTCTTTTTCCTGATGCTGGCGCTTAATTATTACAGTTCCAATTGTTTTCCCTTGAGGTCGTTCCATCTGTGCCTTGAATTTAAACGCCTTGAACCTTTTTCGAAGCTCGCTCTCGTTGCCAAGTAACTTGATGGCTTCCATGATTTTTTTCCCTTTTGATTTTTTTGAAACAAAGATGTATTCATCGTCAATCAAAAACTCCGATATATGGGTAAATCCTCCGGATTTCAATGCTCTTAATATTTGTTCAGATACAGAGAATATATCGAAATTTGCCCAGAATAATTCCTGGGATGGACTACTCTCCCTTAATCTCTTAATAAACCCTTTCGGTTCAAGCTTTCTGCGGTGGCAGTCCAGATCTATTTGAATTGTAAGCTTGTGTATATCATTGCCCTGTTCTTGAGAACCAATTCCGGAATTCAAACCCACCCGTCCTGATATCAAATCAAATTCAATTAAGACGAATCCTCTTCTTTTGTTTCATTGCTCTCGGGGGCGCTTTCTGTTCTATTTTCTTCACCTTCAGGACTTTTTTCCTCTTCGTTATTGTTGTTGTTTTCATCATCGATTTGCGCAAGTCTGGCAACTGCCACGACCTTATCGCCCTCGTTCATGTTCATTATTTTAACACCCTGGGTCGCTCTGCCCAGAATACTGATATCTTTTACCGGTATCCGTATGATCATACCCTGATAAGATGTAATAATTAATTCTTCACTTTCATCCACACCGCGGACAGCCACCACCCTGCCGGTCTTCTCGTTGATCTTGAGGTTCTTCACACCCTGGCCGCCCCTGTGCGTCCGCCTGTAGTCCTCGAGTTTTGAACGCTTACCGTAACCGTTCGCTGTTACCGTCAGTAATATCGAATCTTCTTTCAGAACCGACATTCCAATGACCTTATCGCCTTCCCTCAGGCGTATGCCGCGAACACCGCGGGTGAACCTGCCCTGTTCGCGCGATTCGGTCTCGTGGAAACGGTTCGCGAGCCCGTCGGCGGTGGCCACGACGATCTCCTTGGTGCCGTCGGAAAGTCTCACATTAACGAGCTCGTCATCCGGGTCAAGTTTGATCGCCCAGATACCGTCGGCGCGCGGGTGTGAGAACGCTACCAACTCGGTCTTTTTGATCACACCTGACCTGGTTGCAAATACCACGAACTCACCTGTTTTAAAATCACGAATGGGTATCATTGCCTGCACCCGCTCGCCTTCCTCAAGGCGCGGGAGTATATTTACAATGGGTTTACC
>CP070629.1:3170563-3178927 GCA_020356005.1 Thermoplasmata archaeon | reverse complement strand
TTTTTTCATTAATTTATCGCAGGTCCTGGTTCTTCCCACAGCGTCGGTCAATGGTGCGTCAATTGCAATCACAGAAAAATTAAATGATCTTAATTCAGATTTTATTTCATTATCACTTCGCAATAATTCTAACCGGGTCAATTTTGATTTATCAATTATAGCAAAACCAGATGGGTTTACATTCTTCGCTGCCAGGTCCAATCCAGCGACCGCCATTAAACCACCTTTTGAAGGTCAATAAAAAATTACAGGGTCGATTAACCCGGTTAATAAAGATATTATCAAAATTTAGTTTAAAGGATCCGACGGCTATTTTTTAAGTGTCCCTGTTTTACCGCAATTATCGCATTCGATGCGCACCGGTCTCTTTTTAGTACGGATAATTATTTCATCACCGCATTCAGGGCAAGGTATGCTCTTCTTATAAGCTTCCTTAGGTTTTTTCTTCTTCTTGGGCTTTTCAGGCTCTTCAGGCTCCTCCGGTTCCTCAAACTCTTCTGGTTTCTCTGGCTCCTCCTCCACCGGTTTTTCCTCCACGGCCTCCTCTTCCTTCTTTTTTTCCTCTTCCTTTGCTTTTTCTTTACCTTTTTTCTTCTTTTTCTTGGGTTTGGGCTTTTCTTCCTCTACTGCTTCCTTTTCCTTTTTCTCTTCTATTTTCTTTTTTTCCGGTTTTGCCTTTATTGTTCCTTTTGCACCGCAGTATTTACATTCGATTTTTGTCGCGGCTTTATCTGCTTCGACCTCTATTATTTTCTTGCATTTGGGACATGCAATTTTTTTCATCTTCTTCTCAGGCTTCTCCTCTACTTCTTCCTTCTTCTCCTTCTTCTCTTTCTTCTCCTTCATCTCCTTTTTGGGTTTTGATGGGGGTTTTCCTTTTTCTTTCTTCTTTTTCTTCTTATCCTTGACCTTTTTCGGTTTCGTCTTTTCATCTACGTCGGTTTTCACCCAACCACACGAATTACAGTATGTAAAAGGCTTGTAGATATCATTATAACATTCAGGACAACGATTTTCTTCAGGCACGGTTATTCCCCCGATTATTATCGACATTAACTTAAAGCGTATTAAAAATTGCGTTTTTTCAGTAGATTATTTTTATTTCGGCCTTTTTATTTTTTATATCCTTTAACTATTTCGACCGGGTTAATATCTTAACAAGATTTTCAAGTGAATGTACTATTTTTGAACTTGAATATAACTCCTTATATTTTTTAGTTGCCCATCCTTGTGTGAAGTCTCGCTTGTTAATGTCATGTTTTTTTCGCGGTTCATAAATTATTACAGGTTTACCTTTTTCAGCTGCATGTTCTACCGCTTGCAGGTTAAGTCGATTTGCAGTTCCGAATGGTACATCCGTGAGTATAACAACATCTGCATTATCCACTAATTCTAAGTTCATCTTATGTGACTTCTTGCTGATTGGTGAGAATGCAGCCTCGGAAACCGTTGGGATTTTTAATGCTTCAGCACTTTGGTGATCCTGATCCAAAACATTCAGGACCCCAGCAGTGATTGCCAAATCCTCGTCCACAAGTTTTTTCATTAAAGACGATCCTGTTCCTGCACCGCATATAATATGTATCTTTTTTAGTTTTGGTTTTGATTTAATCTTTTGTTCTTTACCGGCCTGGGAAATTCCATTTTCTACATCCAAACCGTAAGTTATCCGGGAACTGCGCACAGCTGCAAGTGTTGATATAGGATCGATGAAAAGATTGTTGGTTATCGGGTTGCGGCGGACTATGGAATTTATATTGAATACTCTGCTCAGGTTGGCCGGTGTCAGCACATCTTCAAGCGAGCCGTCGGCCACAAGTCTGCCGCGGTGAATCATCAACAAGCGCCTACAGTACCTTGCTGCCAGATTAAGGTCATGAAATACACCCAGAATCGTTATACCTTTTTCCGAGTTCAGAGACGACATTATATCCATGATTTCCAATTGATGACTGATATCAAGATGTGTTGTGGGTTCATCCAGCAGTAATATTTCGGGACGCTGTGCCAGAGCCCGGGCGATCAATACACGCTGAAATTCACCGCCGCTCAGCTGCTGAACCATTTTATCCTTGAACTTCTCCACCCTGGTAATTTTCATACTTGATTCTACTATCTGAAAGTCCTCTTTGGTTTCGAATGTAAATTTACCCTGATGTGGGTGGCGACCCATTAAAACGATTTCCTTTACAGAGAATCCGAATTCAATGGAACCTCCCTGCGGCACAACGGCAATATGTTTTGCAATATCTCTCGTCGTATAGCTTCTTATGTTTACACCGTCCAGAGTTATTGTACCCTCGCTGAACGGAAGTGTATTTGTTATACACCGTAACAGGGTTGTCTTACCTGACCCATTTGGCCCGATGATTCCAACTAACTCTCCTGATTTGATCTTGAAATCTATATCTTTCAAAACCCTGGTGCGATCATAGGAAAAAGAAAGATTGGTTACAGCCAGATCCGCCAAGATTATCCGCCTCCTGTTTTATATTTGCGACGCCATAAAAGGTAGATGAAGAATGGTCCGCCTATGATCGCTGTGATCAATGCCACCGGAATTTGAGCTGGCGGAATTGCTATGCGTGCAATGGCATCGCACCAGATTAAAAAAATCCCTCCGGCTAAAGCCGAGGCAGGAAGAAGTATTCTGTGGTCCGGCCCAACTATCAATCTCATGATGTGTGGAATCATCAATCCCACGAATCCGATAATACCCGAAACGGAAACCGCGGCGGCTGTGATTAAAGTAGCGAAGAACAACATGATTTTTTTTACTCGTTCGACATTTACACCAAGATTGATTGCAGTTTCCTCGCCCAATAACATAATATTGAGATCCTTTGAATACACCATCAGTACAGCAATACCGATTATGATTATTGGTGCAACGAGTTTTATATCGTTCCAGCTGGATGCGCCCAGCGAACCTATTAACCAGTGCATTACACTTCGTGCATCTGTAATATAGATGTAGATTAATAACGAAGTTAATGCAGAGAGAAAGAAATTAACAGCAATGCCCGCTAGGAGTAAATTATTGACCGAGATCCTTCCCTGGGTTCTGGCAATATTATACACCAGGTAAACGGAAAGTAATGCGCTGATGAAAGATAGCAAAGGTGCAAGAAAAAATGTATCCACTGAGAAATACGATTCACCAATAGTAACGGCAACAGCTGCACCTAAAGCGGCTCCTGCTGAAACACCGATTATGAATGGGTCCGCCAGGGGATTTTTAAATAATCCCTGCATGGTGGTTCCGGCGCAAGACAATGCCACACCAACCAGGACACCTAGAATAACCTGGGGTAATCTAATATCCCAGATTATAATATACCATGCTTCTTCATAATCGGTTTCGATATAGCTATGGAAAAAGAAGAGGCGGCTTAATATTATTTTAAAAACATCGGTAAAAGGGATATAGACCGGTCCTACGGAGGTACAACCAGCTATGGAAAAGATAAGTAGAATTATCAACGATACGATCGTGATTATCCACTTTCTTTTATAATTCATAAATTCCACCGGGAAAATCTCGGTCAGAAATTATTTTATCCACCGCAGAATTCATTCCGATTAAAGATCGGAAATGTGCTGATAGAAGAATTCCAGGCCTTCTGTGATGCGAGGTCCCGGCCGTTCTACTATATCGGCATTAACATCATAGATTTCGCCTGCTTCTACCGCATCAAGTTCCTTAAGAACTGGATCTGCCAGGATAGTCTCCCGGGTCGGTGTAGGAAATGCATCATTTTGTGAACAAATAATAATATCCGGATTCTCGTCTACAATGGTTTCCAAACTAACTTGAATGAAACCCTCGTACCCGGAAATAATGTTCATACCGCCGGCTTTTGTAATTATATCGTCCACATAAGTGTTTTCGCAGGCAACCCACGGATCATCCGAACCATCGTAATCTACAACATATAGTACTTTCGTGGTCGTCTGGGATGAATGTTCCAATCCTTTCGCCTCTATTTCATCGATTTTATCTTCCATCGTATCCATCAATACTTTTGCTTCCGAATCCCGTCCGGTTAATTTCCCTATTAACTCGATATTATCCAGTACATCCTCTATAATCACCGGATTCAAAATGACAAGACTATATCCAAATTCTTTTATTTTTGATCTCGCATTTCCGCTAAGATCAAGGTTGTGATTAAGTATAACCAGATCAGGATTAACTTCTACAAGTTTCTCATTATTCAGTCCTGTATATGTAAAAACAACCTCATGGTTTGATGCCTCTGATGGATAATTTGAGGCAGAGTCAATGCCCACAATCCTGTCACCGACATCTAACGCATACAATATTTCTGTAGCACTGGGTGAAAGTGACGCAATTCTCATAGGGTATTTTTCCACTGTTACATTATTACCCATATCATCAAATACTGTAAGGGTTTCCGCTTCGGGGTCAAATTCATCCTCATCAATAATACAGCCGGGTGTAATAACCAGCGTTAACACCACAGCCAAGACCATACCTAACATTCCAAAGTGTTTAATTTTGTTTTTAAAATCAGCCATATTATTCGCCTCAAGTAGATTTAATTAATTTCAATTACATTTTAGTCAATTCAAGTGCACTTGAATGTTGGCAAATAAACTTGAATCTACTTATACTTTTCGCCTAACTAAAATAAATCTACTGGTAGCGCTCATCAATTACTTTTCTTATATCCTCTGCAATCTTTTTACCTATACCTTTCACCTCGCACAGCTCTTTTTCTGTAGCATTGAATATATTAGAAATTGATCCGAAATGTGCCAACAATCGCTGTGCGATAATGCTTGAAACATTGGGCAAACCTTCAACAATGAACAACTGTTGTTCCCGTAGCGTCATAATGCTTTTATCGTTTCGTATCTGATTTGAATTTCGGTTATTTTCAAGTTGTTCCCGTTTTGCCAGAGCTATTAGAATCTTTACGGTTTCCAATTCATCTTTTGTATTTATTATCGGAATTTTAAAATCTGTTACTATGGATGCCAGAACTGCGGTAACGGCATTAGGATTCACATTACCGGAGGTGAATGGATTCTTTCCCTCTATTATCAGTATTGGATTCAAGTACAGTGTTTTCAACTTCTTCAACTGGGTGAATAATCTTCCATCCATCAGGGATTTAAGAAGATCAGTTGTTTTCTTACGCTCGACTGCTACCCGCTCGGAAATAATATAATCACCGGCGCCCAGTTGGAGTGCCTCCACCTGAACATTGTGGAGTGATAATTCCTTGGCCACATTTGAATTGAACTCCCGTGTATCGGTGATTATCCGAACTGTTTCATTATTATCCACTTCAAAATCGGATAAGCTTAATTGATTTATATCAGCAAGAAACGCGTCTTGACCGGGAACTTCGTTTTCATAAGGTTCTTCTTCCTCTTCCGGGATTTTAATTTTCGATTTTTCAAGCAGGTTTGAACCTTCCTGTTTCGAAGATTTCTTATTACGAATCGTGTCCGTTACTTCAATTCTACATTCATTATCTTCGGGTTCAAAGGCCGGTGCAGGTCCGTAACTACCTTCTACCAGGCCATCCTCTGCATTTAATGTGGAGTTCATCAATGCCAGTTCTTCCTCACTTGGCTCTTCGGTACTTGTTGAAACCAGCTCATCGAATTCAAGTGAAGATTTATCATCGCTTTGAAACTCACCGCTGTCAAGAGTAATTTCTGTAGATTTTGGTTCTCCTACCACTCTTAGTTTCTTCCGCAGCTCTTCCCGCAACATCTGTAATTCGCTCTTCATTCGCTTCTCTTTGCTTCGAGATGTCCAGTGGTAAGCCTCATCGCGAGTATTTCGGGTGATCAAAATAACGACCTTACCCGCCTTGCGCCTGCCAGTTCGGCCGCGGCGCTGGATGGTCCTTATCTCAGAGGGTATTGGTTCATAGAACACCACGAGGTCAGTGGCCGGTATATCCAGGCCCTCCTCGGCAACCGAGGTTGCTACCAGAACGTTATACAATCCTTCCTTGAATTTCTGGATTAATTTCACCTGCTCCTTCTGACGAAGACCCTTATCACCATTCTTAGAAGCCTGACCGATGAAACGGACTGCATGAATATTCTTCTGATTGTTAAGGGCCTCTACAACAAGATCCGAAGTTTCACGGTAATGTGTGAATACAATTATTCTGGAATCGGGTTTGGATGCTAATTGTTGTCTTACAACTTCTACCGACTTAGCAAGTTTTGGATGCTCAAAACTTAATTTCTCAGACATTGCAATTACTTTTTGGAATTTGGGGTCCTTAGCAAGTGATATTGCTGCTTTCGAGCCGCCTGAGGCTCCGGCCTCTGCTTCCAATCGCAGTAAATAATTACGGAGCGTGGCGGTGCCCTGTGTTTCCGCAAGTTCTATTGCATGATTTACCTTCATTGCGGCAGCTTGTGCCACCGCAGCTTGATACAACGATTTGGCGGGCCTGCCACGGGCCTTGGCGATGCGGCCCTGGATCCGTTTCTGGGCATCAAGAATCTCTTTGGTGGAGATCCTTTCACCTTTTCTTACCAATCCAAAACCGCGCAGTATGCGGAGCTTTGAACTCAACAGCACTCTTAAAAGGTCAGTAATTCGTTTTACTGTGGGAGGTATATCAACCTTGACCCATTTTAGATCGATGTCATAAACATAAGGCATTACATCTGAATCAAATTCAGATCGGATTTCAACACTTTCGATTTGAAGAGTATCACAGATCTCCAATATCTTTTTAGAATCATATCCCGGCGAAGCGGTCATCCCCAGAGTTAGTGGAAATTTGGCCTGATCGTGGTATTGTTCCGCAATATAGACATATGCATAATTTCCCACAGATTTGTGTGCTTCATCGAAAATAACCAATGATACATTACGGAGATCCATTCTACCGGCAATGAGATCGTTCTGGATAACCTGCGGGGTGGAAACGATTACCCGGTTGCTCTTCCAGAGGTTCTTGCGCTTTTCGGGGGCTACCTCTCCGGTGAATAAAGTTATCGAGGATTCCTTTAAAAATTCTTCCAGAAATTTTTGATGCTGAACCGCAAGTGGTTTTGTTGGAGCTAAAAATAAAATTTTTCCCTCATGGCTTTGCATACGATGAGCTATCGCTAAAAGTGCTATGACGGTTTTGCCCATCCCGGTAGGTAAAACTATCAGAGTGGAATTATTTATGCACGTTTGAGCAATATTTACTTGAAATTCCCGTTTCTCTATGGATTGGGATTTTATTAAAGGGTGATCTATATACACATATAGCATAAGGGTTTGAGCGTTATTCAAAGTTTCTCTTGAACGCTGTGCAGAAGCGGCTTTGCTTATTTCCAACAATGACTATCCTTCCTTGAAGCTCGTTTTTCAATTCAATCGGGAGCTTGATAATTACTACTCTGCTTAATTCAAAAATACAAAAAAAAGTATATATAATCGAAAGGGGGGTGACCGAAAGTAATACTATTATAATATGATTAAAACTTAAATTACGGGCTCAGCACTCCAAATGGAAGGTTAAACCATTATATGTGCTTAATCATCCTTGAAATCTTCAAATTTCAAACCCATCTCGGTTTCCACTAATTTTTTTATTTTAAGTTCCGCTTCAGATAGGTATTTGGCACAATATTTTGAAAGCTTGATGCTCTCCTCGAATAATTTTAGTGATTCCTCCAATGAGACTGTGCCCTCCTCTAGCGTTCTTACATTTTCAGTCAATTTCTTCAAAGCTTCTTCAAAGTCCATCTTTTTTCGGGCCATTATTATTTTCCCCCTGAATGTTCATATTTATTCTCTCTTTTTTTTCTTTAATGATAAAAGATATTTAATTGGGTCATCTAAGGTTTTCTGCGATTCTATTTTGCAGTTCAATTCACCATCGACCATGATAATATCGATATCTCCTCTTGATTTAAGGTTCGTAACAGAATTAATGACTTCGCCTGATCTTGTATGCGAAACCGCTATACTATAACCACGTTTGAGAACGGATGCGGGGTCCAATGAAATTATTTTTCCGTTGATCTTCTCATATTCTAAATGTTTTATTTTCATTAATTTCTTAAAAGCATCCATATTACGTGCAGTTAATTCATCTATTTGCTGTTGCCCCTCCCGAACACGTTCGAACGGTCGCTGTAGTGCATGCGACTCTATCAAATTATTTAATTCGAGTTTATTCTGGTTTAATATATTTTGAAGATTTTGCTTTAACATATCCTGATAACCCAGAAGCTCTCCAATCAATTCATTCCTGTCCGGTACAACAAGTTCTGCTGCCGCAGATGGTGTTGGAGCTCTTTTATCAGCAACAAAATCCATTAATGTGTAGTCAGTTTGATGACCCACAGCGGAGATTATGGGAT
>CP070629.1:3151332-3170463 GCA_020356005.1 Thermoplasmata archaeon | reverse complement strand
AGGTTATGTTTTTAGAACAAATATGACCACGATCAGAGCCAGAGCGTTCAGCTTATCTGTTGATTCTAGTCACTCATAGAGCGCTCAGATTATATATCGATTATAAACGCTGTCAGAACGAGTGGAAAAGTAGAAAAGTAAAAAAGTAGGCCTGGGTCCCGGGTCCTGAGTCCCGGGTCCTGATTCAATCGCTATAAAATCACCCTAGCGCCTTGCGCCGATTCTCTAGCGCCTGATTATATTGATATCTAATCTTTTACAATCTCCTCTCAGCAGTCTTACTTTTTCTCAAATCGGTTTTACCATTTCGGTAAAATCGTAAAACAAATGACCCGTAAGCTTTATAAGCTGATCCAAGAATGAGTTGGGGTATGAGGTATAATCATGCCAGTTAATTTTAGTACAAAAGTAAGTCGATTTTTAGTTGCATTGCTCATGATTACGACTGCAATGGTCGGCCTGTGTGTAATTTCACCCACAGCTTCTGCCGATCTTCAGTCAAGTGAGGTGACTGTAAAGGCATCGGATGATGGAAAATTATCCGCAAAGCCGTTAGGTGAGGCAGTGTTTACCATTACCTACCAGAATAATGAGGATACAGGGCCCGGCAGTGAAGACGCATATGTGTTGAATTTTACTGTCAGCCCCTCGTTCCCCGATGATCCCAATGATTGGAATGCAAGTGTTGATAAAAGTTCCGATAAGATTTATGTGGCCAAAGGCGGCGGCACCGCAAATGTATGGCTGCGGGTAAGAGTTGCCAAGAATGCCATAATCACTGACTACAAATTGATTACTCTTTCATGTGAGGTGCAGGATGATAAGGGTAACACCGTAAATCCATCTTTATCGGTTACCGTCAGAGTGGATGCAGAACAGAAACATTCACTAATAGTAAGAAATAGCACCGGTGACCCGGATACAAAACAACCCATGTCAACCGGCCAGGTACTTTTCAATTTTACAGTGAACAATACAGGTAACGGTGAAGATAAAGTGAGTTTTTCAACTGCTGGAGCACCTGGAGATACTTCGGTCACACCCTATACAAACGATGAGATTCCCGCATTTACTAGATATGAATTCAAACTGTCTGTTCATAATATTCCGGAAGACATCAAAAAGGGATACCATGTGGTGACTCTTACAGTAACATCAACTAATACAAGTGTAAAAGCCCAATATAATTTTATTATCACTGTAGATCCACATTATGAATTGGATTTGATGAACAATGATACATCCACCATAAAAGAGATTCAACCAGGTTCCGATATCATGTTCAAATTCAAGGCTTATAATAAGGGAAACAGCGATGAGAAAATGATTTTTAATGCGACCTTGGATGGTGAACCACCTTATTGGGATGTGAATGTAAATCCGAGCAGTACGACGGTTGATAGAGGTACATACGCAGATATTACAGTTATAATTACGGCCCCGAATAATGATTCTTATCCCCATAATATTGATGTATTCGTCAAAGCAAGTTTCCAGAACTCACCTTCGACCTTTCAAGAGAACAAGGTGACAGTAAAACTGGCACAAATACAAGATATAGATATTGTTGTACCTGGTTCCAGAAACCTTAATGAAACTACCCGCATGGTAAATTTTCCAATAACGGTTCAGAATAAAGGCAACGGCGAGGATACCTTTGAATTCAGTATATCCGGTTCGTTCCCTGTAGGTGAGCTCTGGAATTATGAATTCAGCCCAAATTCAATTACACTGGACTCAAAATATGGAGTAAATAAGGAAGGAATGGTTGATTTGAACCTGACGGCACCTGAAGATGCCGCATACGGTGATTTCCAGATTACCGTTGAGGCATTTTCATCCTCCGATGCCAATGTAAAAGACAGTAGCGTTATTACAATCATTGTAGGGAAATTATATAATATCGCAATTTATCGACAGATATCCGAGAAGCAATCTGCTTATCCGGGTGACAATGTCTCCATTAAATTCTTGGCCAAAAATACCGGGAATTTTGCTGACACTTTCTATTTTGATATGGAGGGTCCACCGGAAACAGCCAATTGGGACAATAAGTTCGAGCCGGGTTTTTTGAATTTAAATCCTGATGAAGAACATATTGTATACCAGAACGTATCGGTGGATAAAGATGCTGCACAGAATTATTATATTCTTACAATCCGGGCGGAATCAGCAACTGATGAGACCAAATTCGATACTTTTGATGTAAATATATCCGTCAGGAGGAAATACGAGATAGAAATCTCTACAACATCATCAACCGAGAGTACCGATCCTGGTTCCCCTGCTAGCTTTATGTTCACCATCAGAAACCGCGGGACGGGTGCTTGTAATGTAACAATGGACAAAATCATGTCGAAAGAGATTTCGGCATATATGAATGTGAAGATCTCACCGACGACCTTCGAACTGGCAACGGCAGCGGATACACAGGTTGTATGGGTCAATACAACACCATCCGATACCAGTCCGCTAGCGACCATGAACATAAGCACAGGTGTACCGATTACTATTACGGCAGATATAGACGAGCGTGACGGCGGACCCGAGGAAAGTGAGATTGTTTATGTTAAGATCAATCAAACGTATGATGTACAGGTCTGGCCCGATGCACTGGAAAAAACGGTGAAACCCGGAAAAACAATTAATTTCTCACTGGAAATCCGAAATACCGGCAACGGCCCGGATTCATACTCTATCAAAACAAGTGGTGTACTGGTGACCTGGTCTGCAACCTTGAGTACACCAAACACACAGACACTCGATAAAGATGGTACTGAAATTGTAACATTATCCGTCCAGGTTCCTGTCAATGAGGAACGCGAGTATGACAATATTACTATTGATGTCACCTCAAGAAACGCCCAGGCTGACGGGCTTACCGTATTTCAAAGAGAAAACATAACGGTGAATGTACGAAGCCCGGTTACCGGCTTGAACTTTTCATTGACGGATGGGACTCGAGCGAAGAACACTGATCCCTCCGGGACCGTTCTGTTTAATTTAACGGCAACGAACACAGGTGTGGATGTGGATAAATTCACATTCGAAATTGATTATACCAACAAGGACATGGTGAAGGAATGGTCCATGTCGCTGCAGACCACAGATTGGCTCGCCCCCGAAGAAAGCCAGGACCTGCAGCTATCGTTCAAATTAAAAGCCGACGCGGCTTCCGATTTCGTTAATATCACTCTATCAGGTACTTCAAAGAACAATGTGAATAATGTTGAAAACTACGCATTGTCCATCTGGGTAAACCCGATCTATGAATTGAAAGTAACCTATACGGCAACATATCCGATTCCGCCGAATAAAGCTAAGCCGGAAACAAATGCATCCTTCCAGATAAAAATCAAAAACGAGGGAACAGGCATCGATGTTGTCGAACTTGAGATCGATGAGGATTATCCGGATATTACGGCACTGTTTACTGATTATACCTTTGTTATCGATGGCAGCCAGAGCCGGACAACGACATTAACGGTAATCATCCCCGAGGAACCTGAAGACCTTGATATCACCATAAGGGTAACAGCAACCTCACAAAAAGATGATGATGATCCGCCGGCAACTGATTATGTCGATGTAGTATTCAAGATCGATCCTACCAGGGAAGTGGATGTCTCGGCTTCAGAAACCGATCTGGAGCTCTCACCGAATCTAGAGGGATCCGAAGCCAGTATTGACTACGATATCCTTATTACCAATAAAGGAAAGGACAAGGATTCGTTCACAATCACTGTACAGGTGGATAATGCCTACAAGAGCTGGTTTTCATATCCTGCAGAGACCGCGAAAATCGACGCCGATACATCACAAACAATAACAGTAACGGTTGAGGTTCCGAATTTACGAACCCCGGAAACTCTCCAGTTCACAGTAACCGCCACATCTGTAGGAAACACCGATAAATCCGATATAGAAACATTCACATTGAAGATAATGGAAGCTTACGGCATTGACCTGGAAGCGAAAGATAAGGTTTACAAGAAATCTCTTGATACCGATTCAACGGAAGTAGGAAATGACCGTGTTGTAATTTTTGAACTTGAAGTGATCAATATCGGCACCGCATCGGATAATTATGAGATAACCACAGTTGAAAGTACGCATTCCAACTGGGCCACTGTCTCTCCTGCAGAGGTTAATAATCTAGCCTCCGGGCTTAATACCCAGGTAACCGTAACCGTCAAAGTACCAAAAGATACACCGATAGGCGATGTAAAGCTGACCATCAAAGCCATTTCTCGCGGTGACGATGTTAAATACGATACCAATGATGCATACGATAATCAGGAGTTGTGGATCACCATCACGCAGATATATGATGTGTATATACCCTCACCCACAACATCCAAGAACGGTGAGCCCGGTGATCTGATACAGTTCAAATTCACCATCAAGAACCGCGGTAATGGAGAAGACTCGGTATTGCTCAAACTTGAAGACAAGGGCGACTGGCCGTGGACTCTAAGTACATCGGCACCCACGCTTCAACCCGCCGGCAGCGATGGCGAATCGAAGGACATCACTCTTTCTGTTGTCATTCCAACGGATGCTGAAGTCAAATCCAGCGGGTATACTGTTAACCTCACCATGATTTCTGATACGCCGGAAGGCGATGTAGAGCATATCGCAAGAGGTGACCTTGAATTTACAGTTACCGTGGATCAGGAATATGCCATAAAAATGAGTGTTACCAAGAACAGGCTGGACGGCGATCCCGGCGATACCGTTTATTTCAGGATCAAGGTTAAAAATAATGGAAATGGTTACGATAAATTCGACCTAGAGACCACCTTGGAGAAATCGAAGGATAATATAATACCAGCACTTGATACACAGTTGAGTACTGATATGGTCACACTACCACCTTTCGAATTTACATATGTATGGTTGAATGTGACCATCCCGGACCTGGATGAAGTAAGCGATTTGATGGATATCAAGGCCGGTGATTATCACATTAAGGCTATTGCCAAATCGCGCGGTGAAGAGATTGAATATACCTTGAATATGAATGTAACAATAAACAAGGATTACCAGCTTGAGATGACCGCAGACAATCCGGCACCATCCACAGATCCGATGGAAGCCACCGCAGACGATCCTGACGGTGTTAAATTCTTTGTTACCGTAACGAATCTGGGAAATGAAGATGATACTGCAAAACTTGGCGCCCTGGATAATGAACCGGATGAATGGGATATCAGCTTCCGTGTAGACAATGCGCCAACGCAGACCATCAGCCTGGAACCGGGCGAATCCCAGAGGGTGCAGGTGATCGTTACCTTTGGAGAAGATGTTACAGCGTCCGTGGACTATGCTGGTATTACGGTTAAATCCACAAAAAATAACCAGAAATACGGTCTGGGGCTGAATGACAGGATTTACATAGAAGTACAGATCTATCAATTGAAGATAAACAATATAGAATTTTCAGAATCCTCACCCCAGGAAGGCGATAAGGTAACAGTTACCGCGGATATTCAGAACACTGGTGCAGGAGATGCAGAAGATATCATAGTTACATTCAAAGACGGTTCAGCGCTGTTGAAAACAGTGGAAGTGGATAAGATCGAAGCCGGCGACACCGAGAAGGTCCAGATCGAATGGGATGTCACAGAAGGCAAACATAATATCGTGGTAGAGGTGGAGCAATATGACGGCTCTACTACTACACAGGAAAAAGCCGTTTCGCCTAAAGCTGAGCTATTCTCCCAAAGCACGCAGTACAATCTCATTCTTGCAATTATAATTCTGAGCATTCTTCTTGCAGTTATGGCTGCCTTTACAGTCAGGCGCCGCCGCGAGCTCCCGCCGGATATCAAAGCCGAATTGATGAAACTGCGCAAGGAAAGCGAGCTTCGCAAAGGCCGAGAACTTGGAGAGAAACCCTCTCCGGAAATTCCGCTGCCTGAAAAGGAGACCGCTTTACCGACACCTGGGAAATTCAAGGAACTTCCTCCGGGACCTGACGAAGAAGAAATGCCGAGGAAGGCAACTAAGATCAAATGTCCCAAATGTGATAGAATCCAGACAGTGCCATCACCCAAACGGCCCATAGAATTTGAATGCGATGACTGCGGTCAGAAACTCGTACTGCGTAAAAAGTAAAAAAAGGATAAAAGTAAGTTCGGGGAGTTATAGGCACCCTAAATAGTCCGAGACTCCCCGGACTCTTTCTATTTTTTTTCAGTCCGGGAAAAAATGATACTTATTTCATCATATTTTATTAAAGATAAGTGCAGTTCATAGATGCTTTTAAATTTGATTTTTTACATATAGTTGTTTAAGTTCTGCAAACGTGATAATGATTTAAATCATATTTTCAACAGGAGGAAAAACCTTGAGTGTCTATTCCGGCAGTATAAAGCTAAAAACTTCAGGCGAAGTGGATATGATCGATATAACTTCGGAGGTCGCAGGTCATATTAGAAAGTCAAAAATGAAAGATGGTATTGTTTGTGTTTTTGTACCGGGCGCAACAGGTGCTGTAACAACGATAGAATATGAGGATGGATTGCTGAAAGATTTCCCGATAGCACTTGAGCGGCTCATGCCGAAAAATATGCAGTATCACCATGAACTGCGCTGGCATGACGGTAACGGGCACTCCCATGTACGCGCGTCATTTTTAGGGCCTTCTCTATCAGTTCCATTCAGCGGAGGCCAATTGATTCTGGGAACCTGGCAGCAGATAGTTTTTGTGGAACTTGACACCCACTCGCGCAGGCGCGATCTGATTGTACAGATCGTGGGAGGCTAAAAAATTATAAAATTTTTATATAGGTCGAGGTGAAATATGTACACATGTTATGACTGCGAGCATTTTGGAAATGGATGCAGGGGATTAATACCGCCCTTGGAAAAACGTAATAAACTGGAGGAGTATTGCCCCAAATTTTCATTGATATCATGGCGTAATGATATGTTCAAGCCAGAAGGCCGGACCCGGATATAATTATTTCAAGCCGAAAATATTAAAAAAAGTAAATGAACCAAAATTTTTTCCCCTAAAAATTGTCTTCGAAACCTTTATAAATGATTATCAGGATACCTTATTAGTTCATATATATAATATTAAGGATGCGGTGAATATATGGATGCCCTATTACTTGTAGCAATTATTGCACTACTTATAATCGTAATCTTGATTTTATTATTTGCATGGCGTAAGCGTTCATCTGTTCCTGAAATGCCTCAAGAGGTGGAACAAGAATATGTGCCTGAATACATGCAGAAGGAATTTAAATGTCCTAACTGCAATGAAAATGTGGATCCTTACGCTAATGCATGTTATGCATGCGGGGCGGAATTCCAGGAAGGTGAATTCGAGTGCCCCAAGTGTAATTCCGCAGTAGACCCATCAATGCTGGAATGCCCCAAATGCGGAGAGATTTTGGAACCCGAACCAAGCGTCTGCCCGAAGTGCGGTAAGACTGTAAGGCTGGATGCAACCCAGTGTGACCGCTGCAACGAAGTATTCTGGAGCCCCGTAATCAAACCGTTGAAGAAAGAAGAACCAAAGAAGAAATCCAAAAAGGCCGCAGAAGCCGCAGACTGAGCAAATTATCAGTGGGCTGTCCCGAAAAATATGTAATAAGTTCAATTTTTATTAGAAAAATCTCAGGAAATCTGTACTATTTTAGTGGAAAATTTGAATATATTTTATTACGTAAAAATAATGGCAAAATAACTGTAGACCAAAAAATATAAAGCCTAGAAATTTATATCTCACAAACCCCCACGGGAGGAAATGATATGGATATTAAAGATAATCCCGAAACAAGTGTAAATGAAATCCTTGCTGACATCGAAGAAGAAGTTTACCGCAACGAGAGAATGATCAAATTAAGCGTTGCATTGGAATATATGATACAACTTGTGGAACCGAAGTACAAGGATGTATTTATTCAAGCAGAGAAGAATGCCCGAACAATTGAGGATATGAATAAGATTTTAGAGTTGGCCAAGAAACATATCGGGCAAAGAACTGCGATCAGCATGCTGGGGATTTAAGCGGATTTTAGTTTTCTATTCCCACAAGTTAAAAATTTTTCTACTTTTTCACCCCAGTTAGTAGAATTTACATTAGTTATATTTCGTATAATAAAAATTTTTGATTATATTTGAGAATCAATGGTAAATACTCTAGTTTCTAATTTTATTCTGAATTATTCTTCAAGTTCATCTAATTTTGATTTTTTACTCTTTTCGAATTCTTTTATTTCCCACCTACATCTTCTTTTAAAAACCAAGAACAAAACAATGGTCACCACGATCGCGATAATACTAATGAGATAAGGGGGATTAAATAATAAATCCATTAAATTGTCATCATGGGGAATATTCTTATCAACAAGAGTAACCTGTGTATAATTGGAAAGAGGCCCTTCACCCATATCATTTACTGCGCTGACTGCATAATAATATGTCCTTCCATTAGTTACTGTTGTATCATTAATCCAATTTTTATCAATATGCTCTTTTATTTTCAAAAGAGATGATTTTGATTCCCCGCGGTAGATATTATACAAAATTAATGGGTCTCCCCCATTGTCCAAAGGTTTAGCCCATGAGAGGTTGACAAAGCAATCTCCAGTTACTGCTTGAAGTAAAATGGGCTCTGAGGGACGACCAAGAGGCGTGGCATTAATTTCAAAACTAAAAGGACTTTTTTTAATTCCATTGAATGCCGTTATTTTATAATGATAAGTAACACCGTTTATCAGGTTAGTGTCAGTATAAGTTAGTATATTCCCGATCGTTATTATCGATTTCAATTCGCCAGAAATATTTCCGCGATAAATTGTATAGTTAGTAATCTCAAACCCAGCGTTGTATTTTGGAGGTGACCATGTCAGTATAATCTGTTCATCTCCTGCTGTAGCTTTTAAATTTTGGGGTGGACTGGGAATCTCAGTTATATTGAAGGTGGTGAATCCATTTAAATCAGTAGTGATGGTGAGCTCTGACACATTCTCATTAAAAACCCATTTATCATAGATTTCATTATTTCTTGTGACTTCGTAAGAAAGATTTTGCGTTATACCAAGAATAGTAATTTCTACATCTATTCCTTCACCCTTTACTGAAAAAGTCCTATTGTTAATATTATATTCGTGTGTTAATATCTCAACATTCTGCGAAACTCTTAGCTCATCTTGCCCGTAGTAATTAAAAAAAGATCCATCTTTAATAAAATAAAAATTCAAATTGTCATCATAACTGGAAAATGCGATTTTGGCATCTGTTCGAATATCTTCAGCTATTACCTCTTTTGACAAATCATTTTTAATTACAATCAAATCCTTACGGGTTCCGATGTCGAGTTTACCTCCTTGCCCTCCTATTGCGGTTAAATCAACTATTTCAGGCGCTGTTTCACAATCAAGCTTCCACGGATACAAAAAAGTCAGGAATTTTATATCAGTCCCGTTTGCACATGCCTTAACATAGGGATTGATATAAGGGTCCAGGTAACGAGTATTATAATCATCCCCATCACCGCGGTCGACATAAATGTCTACATCTGGTGTGATAAAATATGTTATTAATGCTATTTCTTCATCATCACTGTTTTTAGTTTTCCATATTAGCTCTTTACAACCAGTCAATACATCTTCCTCAGCATCATCCCATATAACCAAAGAGCCGTCTGCCTTCAGGCTGCCGTCCATTTTCTTTAATTTCCAGGTATCGTTTCCATACCATGATGCATATCTTGCTTCCGTATTCGTTTCTACATGTGCCCCGGCAAAATGGAGCTGGAAGCCGTATATATGCGGCTCATTATTAAGTGATTTTAAATCGTCAATTAAAATGAAATATTCATGGTTTGGGAAAATAATACTTCGGGTATTATCAATATCTACATTTGAGATCTCATTTATACAATCGTGCAAATCGCCCTCGTGAACTCGAACATCAAGGTAATCCATAGAATCTGTAGCCAGGAAATTCTCAATATACGCCTTATCTATTCCGTACCTGTAAGATTGTAAATGGCCTGGAACGTTCTTGCATCCAAACCTGGTGTTGTTATCCACCAGAATTAGGTTGTGCCCAACAGGACTTTCAACAATCCATTCGTGGTCACATTTATCAACTGAGAGATTCCCCCAGGGTTTGATCCATGATTCATTGTCATCGTGCCAACCATAGTCACCGCCTTCAAGAACAATTCTACCATCGGCAAATCTTCCGTCCCCACCCTCCAGTATTAGGTACTCACCTTTTGCATAAAGATTAAAACTTGTAGCATCACCTTCGCTGTGGCTTGTATTCAAACCGTTATTATTATGTTCACCCAATACCATCATATAAGTCGCATCTTCAGACCAATCGCTCCTTAATACAGCCAATCCGACATCTGATAGTGACTGCGATGGCCGCTCAAAATATGTTTCCGGAGAAATTGCTATTATATTTCTATTATAAGAAAGGATTTGGATAATACATTGTATTTCCGAATAGCTTACCAGGTCCGTTTCGTTAGAATACCACATATACAATTCTTTTGATTCATTAAAAAGAGGTACCATTTCTAACATTGACAGAAATTCTTGTCTGTGACCGGTATAATAAATTGGCATAGTTCTATCGGGTGCCATTGTTTTAATAAAGAAATCGGGTATCTGCTTTATATAAGGAATATTTTGCACATCAATTCCCATATTGTTCATAATCTGCATAAGGCCGGCAAATCCACTTCTCCAGTATGATGTGCCCCAGTAATATGTCCCTTCCTGATACATACCGTCTGGACCCAGCATTATACCAAGTTGGCTATGAATATTCCAGGGATTATAGTATACAGAATTACCCCAATCTGATGGATCGGGATAACCGAACATATCATTTGAAATAAAATTGACAAGATCCTCAGGAGATTCAAAGCTTACATTGATTGTTTTATTCTCATTTATTCCTTTTAAAATTTCATTAAATCCAATCAATGAGAATGCTAAAGGTCCTATCTGCGATGCAATTTTTCCCCTCTCCTGGGGTGAAGGGCCCTCGGGAAAACCTGGTGGACGATGACAGGCAGAACTCAAACAAGCTCCACTTCCAGTGTACGTAATTATTGCCAGTGCAGCCAGATTTTGTTGTATTTCCAATAAATCAGAGATTCCGTTGCCATTCAAATCTTCGTAATCATGATCTTTTAAATGAGAAAATAAAAAGTCGAAAGCCCATGCAAAAGCCCTGCCCCCTTGATAAACACCATTTTGATCTTCCAAAAGATATGGGTTTAGATATAGTAATGCCTCTTTGGCTTGTACCGCGTAAGCGGGATTGTCTGTCATAAGATATGTAAAAGCAAGTTCAGCAGATGTAAAGGTTCGTTTGAGGTCATGAATATTTCGATCCTTGAAATCATAATTCAATGCCTTATCTGCGTTTGCCTTAACTTGATTCCACCATCCTCTGACTTTTGAAGATTCATCATTTATTTTATCTTTCAATGAATCCATTTCATATCCGTAGAAAAAAAGATATGGGTGCTGCCCCGTGATGATCTTGTTGATATGATTATTGTGTTCATTACATTCATTGTAAGCATTTCCATAATCTACTGCAATTCTAATAAGAGTTGATTTTTGCGGATTTGGAAAAGTCCAGTTAAAATCAACTGTAGTAACGCTGCCTGATGGAATCGAGATTCGTTTTTCTTCAATAGCACTCCAATTAAAATAATAAATTCCAGAAGTAACAGTGTCTACTTCTGACCCTCCCAGGTTGTGAATTTTTGTACGCAATATTATATCTTGACCAGGCAAAACATCATAGTTATGAATGGAATTACCTGTCGAATCCAGGAGGGTGACATCGTTATAGGATATTTTCAAATCGGGAGAATTGATAACGGTTTCTGAAACGAACTCCGCATAACCCGTTCCATCTCCGCCATATGCAGGATGTTCCAGTAGAATATTGTCATTTCCTATAAATCCCTGAAATCCTGAAGTGGTTTCTTTATAATTCCATTCACCAACATTCATAATTTTTCCATCAATAGTCAACCTTATATTGGAAATAAAAACTCTCCATGGACAAGCTTTACTGCTGCATCCTGTTATTCTAAAAGCTATCGGCTCATTTTCATAAGATGCCGGGAGAGTAATGTTCAAGGGGTTTGACCAGTAAGGCTTTTTAATGGTTCCTATATCTGGATTACCGATTTTATCTTCAAAAATTGGGTTTTTGTTCCCGACCACAAATACCTGCAAATAAACATTTTCATTACATGCACCTTTATATCCCAATGCTTTGAAACTCAGTATAGAGATACCATTTGAATTTGAGGTTCTACAATTCTTTTCGCTTCTTTCGTTTTCGATAAGAACCTTACGATGCGTTTGACCTTCACCCTGGGTACAACTAAAAACAACTCCTTGTATTGAAACAAATATCATAAAAATTATAATTATAAATGATATCAATTTCATTTTTACCTCCAGATTCTTTTTTTATGAAATATTCGTTTATATATAAAATTTTATTGACAAAACAATAAGTTAATTGTCGATTATTTATAAAATTTGAAATGGCCAGATATTAATGATTATTCGTTAATCCATTCATACATCACTTATGACCTTTAATTATCAATATTCTTTAATACCCCTAAATAATTGAAGAATATATGGAATCCTCAGAAAATGCCCGACCCGGTGTAAGCTACTGGACGAGACAGCTGTCCAGATTTGCTGGTTTCATATCGATGTTCTTTATTTTTATGTTTATACTGCACCTCTATGTTTTTTTACATCTATCCTACATGTTTAAAATACCCCACAACTTCTGGTTCTGGCTTTTTTTAGTATTGATAAGCCTTATGTTTATATTCACAATGATCTTCGGTTATACTTACGGGAATCTTGCATCAAGAGCTTTTTCAATAATCGGGGGGTTCTGGCTGGGGTTTGTTTTAATTATGCTGTTCATTCTGATGTTATATGACGGCGCCAGGTTTTTTATCGATATTGACCCGTACATTGCCGGCCAATATATTCTAATTATAACTGCAATATTGACCGCATACGGATCAATCAATGCACAGGTCGCGCGGGTCCGCGAGGTTAAGATCCGAGCAGGTAATCTACCGCCTGAAAAAAACCTGAGGATTGCCCATATATCAGATATCCACCTGGGGCCGGTACACGGCACTGGATTTCTTAAACGATTAGTTGCGAAAACAAATGCGCTCAAACCCGATGTGGTACTCATTACGGGCGATTTAGCGGACGGTGCTTCCAAATATACCGAAGAGTCCTTTGCACCTTTAAACGATCTGAATGCACCTGCTTTTTTTACCATCGGCAACCACGATATATATGCCGGCCTTGACTGGATTTTGGAACTTGTTGGAAAGACGAAAGTGCAAATTCTGAGAAACGAAGCTGTTGAGCTTAAAAATATCCAGATAATCGGCATTGATTACGGATGGGGCAAAGGATATGTAGGTTCCACCCTCAAACCGATACTCATTGACCGTAAAAAATTTTCGATACTGTTATCCCACATGCCCGGCGGTTTGGAGGATGCAAACAAGGCCGGTGTTAATCTGGTGTTATCAGGTCATACCCACGGCGGGCAGTTCATACCAATTGTAATTGTTGCTAAATTATTGTGGAGGTACAACAAGGGTCTTTACAAACAAAACGGCACCTACCTTTACACCAGCCAGGGTATAGGTACATGGGGCCCCCCCATACGGCTTGGCACCAACAGCGAGATCGCCTTGATCAGGGTTGTTGGTGGACGATAGTTATAGTGGAAGAGTGGAAGAGTAGATTAGTGGAAAAGTTTGATTGAGGCGTGAAGCGGGTTGCGAGAGGCGAGAGGCTAACTGGAGTTTAGATGTTGTGATAATATATTCAAATATTGTTCGCCTATCTAATAATAATTAATGAATATTAATATCTAAATTCAGTTGATACAAAATTCCCATGTTCTTGGCGTTTTAGTATTATAAGTCTATCTTCTTGTAACACCGCAATATCAGATAGACCATCATTATTAAGATCATCTGCATTTAATGCAAGTATATCCTGCCCATTAATATTCTTTTGTAATTCTTTACAATAAACGGATTGATTTTTATAACAATAAATATTTATCCAGCTTTCATTTGCGAATACAAAATCTATGTAATTATCTTTATTGTAATCAAAAAAGACGATATCACTGATTTCTCGAAATCCACTCGTATAATTTCCAAATTCAATTTTTTCAACTTCGGGTAATGGATATGTACCATTATTGTATGATACATAAATAAAAGCATCTTTTGCGGCTCCATACTGGCTACCACAAATTACAAAAATATCAATATAATTATCATTATTTAAGTCTACTAGGTTTAAAAATTTTAATTTATGGCAACCAAATTTGTCATAACCAATAATATCTTCTACAAAATCATTATTTTCATCATTTATCTGAATTGAAATTAAATTTCCATAATTAAGGATTGCATCTGGCTTCATATCCTGATTAACATCAGCTGATTCACCTTCTGTAATATCATTTCCAAGAAAGACAAAAATTTTCTTAGAATAATTTTTAAAATCTCCTTTTCCATCATTGTAATGTAATCTGACATACTGATCACTACCTGCTCTACATTTAGTAACAAGATCATCATAACCATCTCTGTTAAAATCGTCAACAATTATGACCTCTGGAGTTCTATCGACTAACTGCATATACTTTTTAGTAAACGATCCATCTCCATTATTTATCAAGATATAATCTCCAGCAGTAGCAATATCTAGAAAATTATCATTATTTAAATAGCCAAATTTAATATCATTACAATAAACCCCTGAAGAATTTAAAACTTCATTATACTCTCCAACTCCATTATTTAAAAATGTGATAATTTCTGAAGTAACGGTATTTAAAGTTGTTAAATCAATATCTCCATCATTATCCACATCGCCTTTCAGGAACATTCCAGATTGTCTTATCGGTGAAAAATAATCATCATCCCAATATCTTCCATTTTGATTGGAGGATTCTTCATTATGGTTAGAAGATTCTTCTTCGTGATTGGAAAATAGTAAATAACCTCCTGTGGATGATATTAGTATTATCACAATAACTATGGCAACTATCTTCTTTTTCATATGTATAAAATATAGTTTTTATTGATATTTAATTTTTGAGAATTCATGAGTCTTTTTTCAATAAGCAGATATATATATCTTATCCAAGATTTTTTCCTTTTCCGTTTCAATGTACAGGGTTTTCGATGCTAAAGACGAAACGAGCCTCGCAGCCGTTTATCGTAACGAGCTTCGATACCGATAACCGCTGCGTTTTAAATTGATTAATAGCCAGCGCGGTTTCGTATCCCCTCCTCGAAATATACCCTTCTGTAAGAAATCGTTTAAAATTAAAAGAAGGGTATAACGCCGAGGGAGAATCCGAACGAAGATTTTTGAATCTATGACTCTTACCCTCAAAAATCTTCGAGCAAATGATTGCCGGAATTATCTACCATCTATGATTTCTTATGAAATTAAGTCGATGGTAGAGAACCAGACCTTCCCACGGGGACCGGGTCAGATTTCTCATCAATGGGGCCCCGACCCCGGAGTCGAACTCTCACCCCATCCTACTCTTCCACTCTTCTACTTATAAACTCTTCCACTTATACACCCGCTTTGAGTCAGAGTGGAAGAGTGGAAAAGTGTAAACGTGTAAAAGTTAGAATTGAGGGATGAGGTGCGTGGCGAAAAACGGTACGAGCTTCGACACCGCTTATCGTAACGAGCCTCGATGCCGGTAACCGCTGCTTTTTAAATTGATGAATAAGCTAGCGCGGTTTCGTATCCCCCCTCGATATTTACCCTTCCGACAAAAATCAATAAAAATTAGAGGAAGGGTAAAACGCCGAGGAGGGGATTCGAACCCCCGGGGTGCATAGCACCAACAGGTATCAGGTCGAAGTGCAAAGTATGCACTTCCAGCTCGAGCCTGCCGCCTTGATCCGGGCTTAGCTACCTCGGCATACAAATTTCACTAGATTTTAGGAAAATTCGTTCTGATATTAAAAACATATCATAAAAGAGTTCCAAAAATAATGAAAATAGAGATAAAACAAGTTAATCGAGGGTAAAAAGAACAATATTGCTGCACATTTATTGCTTTTTTCACTAAATTTCGAGTAAATATTTTACAGAAAAAATATTTAAAAGATTATTAACAATAGTTAATATGAGAATATGGATTTTCCAAAGTTTTTAGAGAATGCAAAGTCGCTGGCAGATATATTCGAGGTTGTCAAATCCGCGGTAGTTAAAAGCATGGGCCGCAGCCGGGGAGGCCTGATGCTGGGCCTTTCGGACCTGGGCAACCACCCCCAGGGATTCTTCGGTGCATTTTTCCCCGTTGGGACTAACATAATTGTTATGAACAAGATCCCCTTATTGAGGATCAAAGAGACCCAGCCTGAACTATACAAGCCATATGCTTTTCATGTTCTGCTGCATGAATACCTGCATACTCTTGGCTATCTCGATGAAAGCGTTGTAAGAAAAATGGTATATGATATATCTGTAGAACTTTTCGGTAAAACACATTTAACCAGCCGAATTGCTGCGAATACCAGCAGGTTCTTTCCAAATCTGGTTTATCCGAACATTACCTGGCAGCCAGAAGAATTATCAATAGAGCTGGTTGATGATTTCGACAGGTCAAGTGTAAATTACATATCATGAATGCTTTAATAATAATCAATATAGAATTTTTTTATGAGGTGAAATGAATGCCAAAATGTCCAATATGTCAGAAGGAACTCAAAGAGAAAACAGAAGACGGATGGCTCTGCGAATGCGGTGAACTTATACCACACCAGTTTTCGGATACCACCCCCTCATGCGGGTGCGGATGCAACCCTCAGCATCATCATTGATTCCCTTCGGGAAAGACTCCCCTTCGGGAAAGACGAAGGAGGAAAGGAGGATACGCGATAGAATTCTTCGAATTCAATCTTGGTCCCAAAACCCATTATTAATAATTTTAGTGACTTTTGGAACGACGAGGGGCTAATAGAAGTCATAATATAACAAAATCGAAAGACGAGAGCCGAAATACGAAACGAGCTTCGCTGACGTTAGACGTTACGCCCCTCGCAGACGCAAACGTGAGCCGCACTTCTGGTAGCGATCTTTAAGCAGTCAATAATTATAAAAAATCCTAATAAACTGGCATCCACGCGGGATCGCCGTATAGAAGATATTCCCAGACTGTTACCTTTGCCTCAAAGCTTTCTGAGCTGTCACCGTGTATATCAAATTTATCCATGAGCTCGTTACGTGCCAGTAACAGGAGCTCCCCGGTGGAATAAGTCCCCTCAGTAAAATGATTTGTTATCCTGTCCACCAGGTAAAGTGCGCCGGTATCCAGCAGCATACCCTGCTCGCCGTCACCCACTTTGAACAGCCCGTACGCAAGACGGCTGGCACCGATGTAACCGCTCAAACCGGCATGGATGTAAGCCAGAGATATTTTATTATTATTGGTGTCATCAAGATTGTCCGTTCGGCTGGTCTGGCATGCCATAACAGCAGCAAAGCCGGGTTTGAGCTTCTGGGTAGCTACGAAGGATGCATCGATATAATCCGCACGGTTGGAATACCACGAGAACTGGTTGCCGTGACCGCAGTACATCAAATAGTTCATTTTATCCAGCATTTCGGCAGCGGTAACATCGTTCAACCTCAAAGCTTCCTCGCCTGTGACGAACATGCCGGAGCTTGATAGGACGTCGTAATGATATTTTTTCATGTGTTTAAGAGCGCCCGGGAGGGGAAATGGTTTGGAGGTTCCCACGAACACCCCTGCGTTTTGCGTCCAGTCCTCCGAGAAGGTGTCATAGAACCGCTCGGAGACGTCGTTACCTTTCTCGAAGGCATATTCCGAGTATTCCGCAAAACCCAGGTTGCGCACGCACAGAAGCGAGGTATCGGTTACGGACCTGCCCAAGATCCTCCCGTACACCAGGTCCTGCTTTTCGTCTCCTTCGATGTCGGAGAAATAATAATCCGAAGCTGCAAAGTTGGTGTTGGCAAATGTGGTTCCCGAACCTCCCGGCTCAAAGAATTCATAATGGAAAGGCATGCCGATAGGATCACCTACGATACAGAGGTATTTCAAAGAACCTCCGTATTGTTCCGTAAGATTCTTTGAAGTATTCACCAGCTGCTTTATTCTGTCCGCATAAGCGTTCGCTACGGCAACTTCAGCGCCCATCTGGTTGTAGTTATCATAATCGTCGAAATTCACTCCCAGTTCACTCTGATCGTATCCATCAGCGAAATAGATCATTGCGGAACGGTAGGCCGCAACCTGGCCGGCTGTTGTGGATACACCCGCCAGAGGGATCTTATCAGCTTCGCCCCACGTATTGTAGATATCGTTCGGGTTGGTTAATACAACATAATCCGAAGAATCGCCGTTGGATTGAAGACACCACAGGAAAAATTCGTTTAATGAAACCGGGGTGTCGTAACCGATGCCCATGGTGGGGATGTCTGGTAATGGTGCATTTTCCAATGAAATTGCATACTTGCACTCAAGTTCGGCTATCAGACCGTTCAAAGGCGAAGCAGAACCATTAATGTAAACCATAGGGATATTGTAATAGGACGCCAGCGGGACCGCTGCCAGGCCGTTTTGATAATCTGCGTACAAAATAATGAAATCCGATTTCTGCCAGCACAGTTTTGCCAGTTCGATACTGCTTTCCATTACATCCGAAGTAACCAGGTCCTCCTGGCTGCGTTCCGAAAGCTCGAAGTAACGCGGCAGTGCATCCTCATCTCCATCTTTTATTATCAGGGGGTTATAGAGCACATCCGAACCCGTTCTGTAAACCGCAGCGGCGGAGGTGGCTACTGAAAGTTCTGCGGAGCTCTGGCCGTTAAAAGAGATCACAAGCGCACGTTCGGTCAGGTATTCCGTTCGTAATGAATTGGCGTTATTGAGCCTGTTGACCCAGACCTCGCTGGGCGCCTCCTTCCCTCTTTCGGGTTCTTTTGGGCCGTTATAGATGAATAAAATTGCCGGTATCAATAATATTAAGATGATGATAAGAATATAGAGATGTTT
>CP070629.1:3144900-3151232 GCA_020356005.1 Thermoplasmata archaeon | reverse complement strand
AACCACTATATTGGAATTTATCGGTACTGAATTTTGACCGTTATAGGGCGAAGTTGAAATTATTGCTGGTGCAGTGGCGTTTCCTGTAGAGAACTGCCAGGGATTTGGTACAGGTCCTGCAATCAAATCGTTACCAAACTCATCCTTTGCATCGGTAATCTCGAATGTATAGGTTGTATTAATGCTGAAAGAGTAATGTGAAAATGTAGCTGTATTATTTGTTGCATTCCAGGTTACATTCCAGCCGCCCGGGTCGGGTACACAGGTATAATTCACTGAATTTATATCCATGGTTCTATTAAAATAAACCGTGATATTTTGGTCCAAATCAACATTCGTTTCATTATCTGCCGGAGACGTGGATGTTATTATGGGTGCATCCGCTGCCTCAACATTCTCTGAGAATAACAATATTCCCCCAAAAATAGTACATACCATTATTATACTCAGCCATACAGTAAATAGCTTTTTCATTTAAACTTCCTCCTTATCAGGACATTGTTCCCCCTTTTGTTGTCTTTTCCTTCTTTGATAAATGTATCCAATGTAAACAATTAAAATGAGGACTGGAAATAGATATAACTCAAATTCCGCTATTGCAATAGCGAAATCAACAAATGAATTATCGTCACCTATATCGGTATAGGGTGAACTCCACGTCGGTGTCGAACCTTTGATAGTACGGTCGACCCGGCCGTCATTGCGAAGAGTATATACATAGTTACCATCGGTTGCTATTGCCACCCACGAGGTTCCCTCACCTGCACTTGCCCATGCAATCCATGAATTGGAACTGCCTGCAGGTGAACGTGCGATACTGCGGTCGTTGCGCATTGCATAAACATAACCAGTACCGTTCATTGCGGCAATGTCAACCCAGGCGGTGCCGGTTCCGGCATCACCCTTGCTGTTCCAGGTACTGGAAGTCTCATTGGAATAGTTAACCGCGCCATCGCGACGGATAGCATAAATTGTGCTGTTCATATCAACGGCAATTCCCATCCATGATGTGTCGTTCCCTGCATCACCCCAGCTGCTCCAGCTGGGAACATTCAAACCGGAACGCATTACTACACCATCATTTCTCAGAGCGTACAAGTATGTCATTGAAGCGGTCAGAGATACCCAGGACCGGTCAGAACCGGCATCGCCAAAAGTAGTCCACGATGTACCGTTGTTGGTGGATTTGTAGACCCTTCCATCTTCACGTAGAGTCCATATATTTGGTGGCAATTGAACTGCAATACTTACATAAGATAAATTAATGGAAATGCTTGGCGTACCATAACCGTATTGATACCAGCCGGAAACGCCCCTATCTGCAAAATAAACTGAACCGTCATTTCGGAGTATCATTGAATACCCTGCAAGAGATTGCTCGTCAGTTCCAGCACCGGTAACTATCCCAACATACGCCGAACTTTGCGGGATGGCAGGCGTGCCGTAGCCGTACTGCGTCCAGCCATTAACCCCCCGATCTGTGAAGTATGCTTTACCGTTATTGTTCAAAACATAAACATAACCACCTGTGGCCCCCGAGCCCGCTGCAATATCAACATAAGCACATGAAGCTGGAATGCTCGGCGAGCCGTAGCCGTACTGATACCAACCATTAACACCCCGGTCTGTAAAATAAACCATACCGTCATTCCTGAGCACATAAACATATCCGGAAGTGGAACCGGCTCCAACCGCAAGACCCACATAGGCTGTGCTTATAGGTATGGCCGGCGAGCCGTAACCGTATTGATACCAACCGTTGGTGCCGCGGTCGGTGAAGAACACCTTGCCGTCATTTCTCAGTATGAACACATAACCGGCATCGTTATCGGCTCCCGATTCAATAGCCACATAGGATGTACCCGATGGGGCGTTCGGGGCGCCATAGCCGTATTGGTTCCAGCCGTTTGTACCTCTATCGGTGAACCAGACCTTTCCGTCACTTCTTAATATATAAACATACCCGGCTGTTGTACCCGTACCGGCAGATATACCCACATAGGATGTGTTCATCGGCGCCAGGGGCAAGCCGTACCCGTACTGATTCCAACCGTTGGTACCGCGGTCGGTAAAGAACACTTTGCCATCGTTCCTGAGCAGGTAAATATAACCGGCAGTTGTACCTGCACCCCTGGCAATATCAACAAAGCGTGATCCTACACCGGGGTTGCCTTTATAAGTCCAGTTTAATGCATTCAATGAATGGTAAACATCACCTTCAATCTTTAATGCGAATGGATCTATATCCTTCCCGCGAGTACGTGCATCGTTTATACTGATTATCTCGCTATAATCTTCATTCTGGAACCAATCCGTCATCATAAAATAGATATTGGCATCTTTATTGAAAGAAAAGGTACCAAGCAGGTCAGAAATGGATAGTTGGGTTTCAAGGCGGGTTTCGTCCGTTTCTGCTAAAACTGTTACATCCTGAAGCGTTTCCCAATTAGAAACACCATTATTATATTCCGTATAAATAAGCAGTTCCCGTGAAATGATTTTACCGTCCATGCCAATTATCTGGACAAGGTACTCTGCACCGATAGGTAAATCCTCTATAAAACCAGTAAATGGATTCTGGTCGATGTCTATAAATATACATGCCGTATCATAACCAATTAACTCGGGCAGTTCATAAGGTCCATTGGAACCCGTGCTGGTTCTGGGCTTATCCTCTACAGTTCTAGTATCAGCTATTGAAGCTCGTGAATAAACAAAAGGAGAGGCCAATACTTTTGAGCCTTTCATCATTGTTCCGTCGACCTTCAAATAAAAGGATAGTTTCTCATTCATCTTAATGCTGCGATATTCCTTTATATCAATATTAGGATTGCCGTTCACCTCGGTTTCATATATCGAATCTTCGTGACTCACTACCGGTGCCCAATCACCGAAAGCTCCATCGATTATTATTTCATCAGGAGATTTTTTAACATAAGAAGAAGAACCGCCACCGTATAAAATGACGGGTACTTTATTTGCCGGGAAAATGTCACTGACTTTATTGATTTCTACACTGACCACACCGGCTTCCTGGACGAAACTGACATCCATCTTTAAGGTTAATACCTCGGTTGTATCTTTCTCAATTGTGATGGGTGTTTCCAGCGGTTGAATAACTCCATCACCGATCTGATTAAATTTAATAGAATCCAATGTGACATTTGTACCTTTAGCATTTAATTCTAATTCCAAAACATCAGTTACATCACTGGTTATTCTATCTGAGGCCAGATTTCGCTGCGTTACAATCAACATTTCTGGCCGGTTGCTTACAATGATATCTGAAGAATCCGAATTACCATTAGCATCCATTACCTGAAAATATGCCAATACCTGATCCTGAAAGGGTTTATTGGCATCTCTGTGACTATTATCGGTTAAATATATCTGGGCTTCCAGACGGTTCACACTTGATACTACTATAGGATTACTTACAACATTCCAACCGTTCCAGTCATTTTGTTGACGCGGCTGGAGGCTCTTATAATCTGGATTAAAAATATAATAGGTAGATACAATCGGTCGACCGTCTGATCCATGAATTACAACCATATATTCCGCACCAATTCCATTAACCGAATAACCGGTTTCAGGGTTTGTATCGGTGTCAAAAAAAACTCTTACGGTATCGGCGTGATATATATTATCCAAATCACGATAACCATTCAGGATGGTACCCATAACCTCGATATAAAATGATATCGTATTTTCTTTAGTTGTCACCTTACATTTGATAATATTAATATCGGGATGGGTAAGCGCATCATCCTCTCGATCCTTATATTCAAAAACCCCCTCCCAATCCTGAAAATCACCATCGATGCGAATACCTTTCCGCTGTTCAACACTCACATCAACGAAATAAAGTGATAAAGGAGCTACAATTAAAATAATTATTAAAAATACTTTCAATGCTATTGAACGCCTGGCTTTTAATTTCAAGGTTGCCAATTTATTATGCTTTTTACCAGAGTAATTACCGGCGGAAAGACCATTACCATTTGTCAGTCCGTTGCCGTTCGTAAATCCATTGCCGTTGGTAAGTCCATTGCCATTCGAAAGGCCTCTTCCCACGGTTAATCCATTTCCATTTGTCAAACCGTTACCGTTTGTAAAACCATTGCCATTAGTAAGACCGTTTCCATTGGTAAGACCGTTGCCATTCGTCAGACCATTCCCATTCGTAAGACCTCTCCTGATAGGGTTTCTTGTTAAAACTGATGCTTTATTGAACTTCGATTTGTTCTTGGTGTTGACGTTTGATTTATTAATTGCCAATCTGATACTTCTCTGTCTATTGGAGTCGGTTTTCAATAAGCCTCCCCCTCCGGAACCTTATGAAACCCAATTTTTTATAGTCTTCTTCTGAAGATCAATTTTAATTATATTAAATTAATATAATTACAAATTGGATATAGGTGAACATACTTGTTATATAATAATATTTGTGGTCTATCCTCGATTATTTATATATAATTATTAATAAAAATTAAAATTAGCTGTATTACTAATTGAAAAAATTTCAATAATGATTTTATTTCGTTTGGATTATATTTGGATTATCTCTGTTTTTATTATCTATCAGGAGGTTTGAAACCCTTGGGATATCTTACTATTACCTTTTCATGTGTTGCTGGATCCTCATAAACCGTTGCTGGCTTCATTATTATTGTATCATCATCCTTCTCCTCTGAAGGTGCCGGGCTCTCTTCGGGCTCTGGTGACTGCTCCTCTTCCGAAAATACCGGGCCCTCTTCGGGCTCTGGTGACTGCTCCTCTTCCGAAAATACCGGGCCCTCTTCGGGCTCTGGTGACTGTTCCTCTTCCGAAAGTACCGGACCCTCTTCGGGCTCTGGTGACTGCTCCTCTTCCGAAAGTACCGGACCCTCTTCGGGCTCTGGTGACTGCTCCTCTTCCGAAGGTACCGGGCCCTCTTCGGGCTCTGGTGACTGCACATAACTGACTGGTGGAAGTTCCTCTTCCGGTTCTGCAACTTCTGGAGGTTTTATCATTTCCCTAATGGCAACTTCTTTTGAAATCCCGAGCTTGGGCATCTCTTGGATATCGGGAGGTCTTCTTATGATTGTATCAGGTTTAACAGGTTCTTTTTCAACCTCTGTCCTTATGACTTTCGGGGGTTCAACGACTGCGGGTGGTTCTCCTTCCTTTTTTTGCTTCCTCATAAAAATAAATCCTATTAATATTATGAAAACTACCACTATTAAAATAATTATTATTAGTACACTTGAAATTTTTTCTTCTTCAGCCTTCTTTTTCTCTGTGGGATGGCTTTTATTATTATTGGGGTCGAAACCCTGTTCCAATTCGTATTTATCATCCCAACCGTCACCATCAGAATCACTTAGTGTTTTATTGGTTTTGGATATTACATCTTCATAATCATCCGATAGGCCATCTAGATCAGAATCAATATTAGAGAAGGGATTTGGATCATACTCATCGGTAACACCGTCATCATCTGAATCGACACCCGACTCAACCACAAAAATCGTTTTGGTATAGGTATCTTCAAGGTAATCATTATCTCTTACCGTTAAAGTGACATCGTATGGCCCCAATTTATTATATGTATGCGTTGCAAATTTACCCGAGAATTCGGTATCATCACCGAATTCCCAAAGATAATGCAGGATCTGCCCATCTTCATCTGAGGAACCCGAGGCATCGAAGTTTATTTCATCGTTCAGTAATACAACATATTTATCAGCAGTAAAGAAAGCAATTGGATTTTTCCCGATTATTTCATCGAAAAATATGTGTACTGTTGTTGATCCCTTTGGAATATAGGTTATTGTTATATCATTCTCATCCAGCGAATAATATGATGTTTCGGTCTCCCACCAATCTCTATTATCAACAAGTACACGTTTAGGAATAGGAATGTCAACAAATTGCATTTTTTCCATGGGGGTATCCGTGTTTATGACTACAGTAAAAAGTCCATTATTTGTTTCTCTGAAATAGGTTTTATAGTAATCTGACTCGAGTAGGGACGGGGCCTTCTCAAATACCTCTTTGCATTTATTTTCATACATCAACTTACAATCGATAACAAGTTCCTTTATATTTTCAACACGCTGGATAAATAAGGTATTGGTTTCAAAAACATATTTTAATTCTATTTTTCCATCATAATTTTTATTGTCCAAAATCACAGATTTATAATGTCCATATTCCCCGTCTTCGGGAAAAGCCAAGTGGGATTTATATTCACCATCAATCAGTGTCCCCCTGGTCACATCCTGGTCCGCCAAATAGTGCACCGACGAAAATAGAATAAATGAAAGATAAAGTGCATAAAGCACAAT
>CP070629.1:3140184-3144800 GCA_020356005.1 Thermoplasmata archaeon | reverse complement strand
AAAGTGTGAGAGTGGGGCCGCCCAGATTTGAACTGGAGTACCAGGCTCCCAAAGCCCGAAGGATTGACCAAGCTACCCTACGGCCCCGAATAAGATTTCATTGCTTATTCAATGATTAGATATCTAACAGAAGTGCGGTAAACGGTGGATGGTGGCGCAGTGCGTACCAGCAGGCGTCTAAAGGTAACCGGCCGCTTATCGTGAAACGCTCACCGGTACGTCCCTCGCAGACGCAACCGCTAGCCGCTCTTCTGTAAGCGATTTAAAATCTCCTAGAGATTTCTTTATCATATAATTTGTACCACAACTGTTTTTTTAGATTTTATAGTTTCTATAATTAATACCTGCCCTGTACAGGTCTTATGAAACTTATACCAAAAAATTTATTTATTCTTAACAGTACTCAATAATAAGATTAATAGATATAATGAATATGAAATCACTAAGAATAATAGTAATTATTGTTGTTTGAATTAATGCAATATGATCAAGAAGTGTTTAATCATGCGAACCTTAATCGGTATCATCACGATTATTTTAATTATTTTTTCATCATTATCCGGCTGTACTTTATTCGGCTCCGATGATGAGTCGGAGCCGGGCGGCGAGATAGATGCATTCGACCAGGAGGATCTTTCTGTTCCAAAAGTTATGGATATTGGACAATTTCAGCAGGATGTTACCAAGCCCACTTCTGATAACAGCGGTGAGGAGGTACCCTTCAAATACCAGACAACCTGGGCATTTTCATACAATACCGTTTATGTCGATTTCGGCGGTGTGATGCAGCTGTGGCTTTCCAACCTTGGTGAGAATGAAATGTACATCTACGAGTTCGGGATATCATCTGAATGGCTGGCTGATAATCTAACAGCGGAGTGTGGCAAACAAATCCTGCCTGGAGAAGAGGTGGAGATAGGATACATCGCCTTCCCCGGGCCACCTTCCCCCGGTAATTATGAATACCAGCTCATTTTCGGGGTGATGGCACGTGAAAGTGAACTTGTTGCCTGGTACGATTGGGGTATCGTTGGTAACAGAACTTATACACTGGAAATAACCAGCCTGTCAAGTAGCTCTGAACTCCAGGATTATACCACCGAGCACAATTCCGAGGGGCTGTACACCAAAATCAATGATCTTATCGACCCGATGCAAAAGGATATTCGCGATAAAGCTGTAGATATCGCTAAAAAGTATGAAGGCCCCTATAATATTTTTCAGCTCTGCGAGATATTTCAATTCGTCAAAACAGAAATCTCCTATGTTAACGACCCCAGGGGAGATGACAATTACTGGTCCACGCCAGAAGAGACCTTAACGCTATGCGCAGGTGATTGCGAGGATCAGGCAACTTTGTTTGCTGCAATGATTTCTGCAATCGATGGAACTGCAAGAATATACATAACCGATTCACATGCGTTTGCTTCGGTATATATCGGCGATAGTGATACAACCCGAATAGATATCCTCAAAGCGATTAATTCATATTACAATACCGAGCTGAAATTTGCTTGGCTGGAAGATGATCTCGGATTTTGGCTGGTAATAGATACAATCAACGCAATGCACCCGGGCGGACTGCCGCTTGGTTCCGAACCGCTGGAATCCGATGAGCAGAATGATTCGGATGGCAATTCACAGGATAACTTAACCTGGCCGTGGGATTTCAATGATACCACGACATTAATTATAATTGATGTAACTTAACAAAATAAGGTAATCAAAGTTTTATATTAGAACTTCATAAGGGTATCCAACATGAGGAAAGTATTTATAACAGGTGCCAGCGGGTTGCTTGGCAGCAAGATCATGGCTATTGCGAGAGAAGATTACGAGGTACTGGGCCAGTATAACAAAGTGGAATTCACAATGAAGGGATGCCAGAACGTCCAGCTTGACCTTTGTGATCGTGAAAAGCTTTTTAAAACGGTCGGTCAGTTCGAACCCGATTTCCTGATACACACGGCTGCCATTCGCGATATGGATTACTGCGAAGCGCATAAGGAGGAAGCTCTGGCGGCTAATGTGGAGGCGACCCGCAATATCAGTGATATCTGCACGGAAATCGGTACTAAAGTTATTTTTATTTCAACTGATGTTATTTTTGATGGAACCGAAACTGAGTACAAGGAGACCTCTGAACCAAAACCCCTGAATTACTATGCCGAAACCAAGGTTGAGGGCGAATCAATAATTCTGCAAAATTCTGCCAATTTGATTGCCCGGATAAGTTTTCTATACGGCTGGAATGTAAGTGACCGCCGCTTAAATTTTGTCACCTGGGTTTTGAACAATCTTAAGCTCGGCAACGAAATAGACCTTTATATGGACCATTATAGAAATGGAACTTTCATGGATGATGCTGCCAGATTGCTATTGATGATGTACATGCGTGGACTTTCTGGGATATATCATTTGGCAGGTAAATACTGCATGAACCGTTTCGAGATGGGCGAATTGGTCTGCGAGGTCTTTGGCTATGATAAGGAGCACCTTGTGGCTAAGAGCTTGGAGGAGGCTTCATGGATAGCAAAAAGGCCTACCAGGGTTTGCATGGACGTCTCCAAAGCCGAAGAGGACCTTGGATTGAATCTGTTAAGCTTCCGGGAAAGCCTGCTTGATATGAAAAAACAGGAATCGCAGGGTGTCGTATTTTAACCGAAACTAACATGAATACATAAATTAAATATACTAACATTTTATTCTAATAATAAATGTACGATAGGCGAAGACTAGATCGGCAAAGAAAACAAATGCGAAGAACTATAGATGTAAATAGGCCACCGGTAGAAAAAAAGGAGCCGCCCCGCAGATGGCCTGTGGTCAAAAAGGATAATTACTTTACTTTTTTTATTATTATTGTGATTGTAATAGTTCTAGTGGCTGTAGGAATCGGTCTCCGGAATATTAATGATGATAACGGTGGTGATAACGATGATGATACCGGAAAACGATGGGATGACCTCCAGAAGTTCAAAGAATTTCTATATGACAATTACACGGTCCTGGAAAAATCGAATTCTGATACTGCGGTTCTGAATCAGGTAACCGATAAAAGCGACTCGGTATGGATAATAATCGGTGTTGATAAGGAATTTACATCCGAGGAGGCCAGTGCGGTGCGGAATTTTGTAAATGAGGGCGGCAATTTGATACTGGCAGCGGAGACGACACATGCGAATAAAATATCAAAAACCTCTGGCGTTGAATTTTTAAACCACCGTGTAATTGAAACTGAGAATTACGATCTCAATGAGGTATTCATACCGTTCCAGGCATATCTTGCAGGTACAACTTACAATATTTTATTGAACGCGCCTATGGGTTTGAGCTATGATGATAATATTACATCAGTTGATTTCGAAATAATCGCCGAGAGTTCGGGCTTTACGATGACCGAAGGATACAGCTTTCTTGATATGAACGATAACGGAGGATCAGACATGGAAGATTTACCGGGGCCGATTCCAACCATAATCGAAGTGGATAATTTCGGTGAGGGTAAAATAATATTTCTTAGCGATTCGGGTCTTTTCACCGATAACCTCTGGGGTCTCGGCAGCTATGAAAACGAGTTTTTTTGTAAAGACCTTATGAAATATACAGTCTCACGACAGGGCAGTGTAGTTTATGATTTCAGCAAGCATGATGGGTATTTGTCAGGACATAAGCAATACCCGAGGTGAAGATGTTTTTTAATTTTTAATACTTTCAGATCTCCTTTTAGTCGATAGTCGGCAGTCTGACTTCCCCTTCCGCCTCTCGCTACTCGCAACCCGCAACTCGCAACTCCCGAAGGGGTCCTGCCTCCTGCCTCCTGCCCCCTGCTTCCTGATTATATTGATTTTGGAGATAATTTAAACCAGGTACACTTATCAACGGTTTGGATCTCAACAAGTTCATTATCATCCAGGGCTCTGCCGTCGTTCATGCTCATGCATCTCGGGCATGTAGATATAATAAATCCGCGCCAGCCTGCATTTATCCGCCTGTGATGACCCATGCTTGCCGCGGTTTTGAACTCCAGGGCGGGAAGTGCATTCGCCTGCATTTTATATGTATGGCCCTGACAAATTGGTTTGCCGCAGAAGTAGCAAATTCGCTCTGTTTCCCCGCCGCATTTGTGGCATTCCAACTTCTTCTCATCTTCCTTTTTGGATTTTTTCGGCTCCTTCTTCTTCTCTTTCGATTTACCGGTATCTTTTTGTTCTCTACCGCATTTAACACAGAATCTTTTCGCTCCCGCAAGAGGCGCACCACAATACATACAATCGGTCATGTTTATCCCCATTTGTAAATGGCGGTATTGCGTTATAAAATAAATATGTATTGCCTTCAAAATACGGTAATTTCAAACTAAAGTAATGGTTTGAGTAATTAAAATCAATAACTCTTTATTTTTAACGCCGAATTTGAAATCGTTTATATTTACCTTTTGGCTCTTCCCAGTGAACCTCGGTATTGCTCACCCTGGCATAAGGTTGGTGATTGCTGCACCAATCGATCAGTGCCTCCACCTGGCTTTTTTCTCCTTCAAATACAGCTTCGACGGAATTGTCCGGGAGGTTTCTGACCCACCCATTTATCTTCAGTTCTATTGCCTTTTCCGCTGT
>CP070629.1:3134719-3140084 GCA_020356005.1 Thermoplasmata archaeon | reverse complement strand
GTGTGGTTTGTTATTATCTATGCGATTTATATTCCAATAAGTGTTCTCTGGTTCTGGCGGTTTATTTGCACTTACTGCACTCATTATGGGACCGGCTGCTGTCCTTGCGGATACGCAACCGGTGCTTCTAAACTGTTTCTTTTCAGGGATGAAACAAAATTTAAACAGGCGTTTAACAGAAACATCGGAATGGTTTTTCCTTACTGGTTTGTTCCATTATTTGCCGGTTTTTACTTGATTTATAACGCTTATCCTGATGTATCATCCACTCTCTGGATTGTTTATATTGCAACCATGGTCGATGGTTTTGTGCTCGTGCCGGTGGTATCTAAAACCGTCGGGTGTAAGAAATGCCCGACGCGCGACAGCTGTCCCTGGGCAGAGGATAGAAGTAAGGCTGGTAAGAGGCACTTTTAGTATCGGTGTACTTTTTTCGATTATTCTAATACCAAAGCTTAATAATCCTAAATTAGTTTATAGTACAGGTGTCTACGATGCCGAACTGTCATATATGCGGGTGTCGAATCGACCTATCGCAAAAGGGCGTGCGCGTGCTGAAGTGTAAAAACTGTAACAAGATCACCTGTTCAGATCACCTTATCACTTCATCATCTACATGTTACGAATGTGAGGAGCGCCCTGTGCCAACAGGCAAGATCCCGTTCTCATTTATTCGAAAGCCAGCCGATTAGCGAAAGATGCAGGAGGCAAAAGATCATTAGCAGCAGGGTGCATGGAGCAAGGTGCAAGAGTAAAAAAGTGCAAAAGTAGAAAAGTGCAAGAGTGGAAGAGTGTAAGAGTAGAAAAGTTAACCAGGGTCCTGAGTCCTGAGTCCTGATAAAAGTACCCTAGCGCCTGAAGCGATTGCCGGAGTCGTAAATATGGGACTGTCCGAACGGCCGTGCCGTTATATCGTAAAAGATCTGTTCTAGTCTCTAGCGCCTATTACAATCAATATAAAATCATGATGGAGCTTATCTATGCAAATCAAAGTCAAATACCTCATGACATTTTCACAGCTCACAGGTCGCAAAAGCGAGGAGGTAGAGCTGCCAGAAGGTTCCACCGTAAACGACCTGGTGGAGCAGCTTATTATCAAATACGGCAGGAAATTCAAAAAGGCCCTTGAAAAAGACATAGAGCATCGAAGCGTATTGTTTATGGTTAATGACTCTAATGGTGAGCTTTCAACTGTTCTGCATGATAATGACGAGGTGTTGATATCGTATCCCGTTGGTGGAGGATGAACACGGAGGTCGGAGGTTAGAGGTCAGGGTTCGGGGTGATTTTATAGATTCCAATAATCAAAATAAACTGTTGGATATTGATTTAGTTCAGCAAAATCTTACTACTTCTAAGATCGGGAAGAGGATAATCCATTTGGCCACGACACCTTCCACCAATACAGAGGCTAAGGAATTGTTAGCGGAAGGGTGCGAAGAGGGGACCGCAGTAGTGGCGGATGTCCAAACGGAGGGCCGCGGGCGGCTGCAGCGTACCTGGTACTCACCTCCTGGCGGATTGTGGCTGTCGGTAATTCTTAAACCCTCGGGGCTGCAGCCCGAAAAGCTCCCTCTAATGAGTCTTGCCGCAGGAGTCGCAGCTGCAAAATCGATATCCAGTCTGTACCCTGTAGAAGTGCACCTGAAATGGCCCAATGACATCCTCATCACATCTAAAAAACTCGGGGGAATCCTCAACGAGGCCGTTTATTCAGGAACTGAGCTTGACGGTGTTATAATTGGAATGGGACTAAATCTGGATCTGCCCCTAGGGGATCTTGAAGAGGACCTGCAGAATACAGCAACAACACTAAGAACTGAACTTCCGGAGTCTGTTGAAATCTCAAACGAAAAAATACTGGCAGGAATACTCAATCATATTGAAAGATTGTACGACTTATTAATTTCTGGTAAACATAATGAAATAATTAAAGAATGGGAAAGATACTCTACAACAATTGGCTCGCGCGTATCTGTAAATCTAGATGGTGATAATAAACTTAAAGGGGAGGCCGTGGGTGTGGATGAGCTGGGTGCATTAATGGTCAAAACCGATGACGGCAGTATCCACACTATCCTTGCAGGGGACTGCTTGTATTTAATTGAAGAGGGATAGGCAAAAGAAGTACGAATTGATTTATTTTGATTAGGCTGATATAAAAAATCAACGGCTTTAAGTATTTCAATTTCCATAAAGGCATTACCATGAAAACCCATCACAAAATAATCCTCGGCGACAGCCGAAAGATGCAGGAGGTTGAAGACGAATCCGTCCATCTTATTATAACCTCGCCTCCTTACTGGCAGTTGAAGGATTACGGGGAGGAACGCCAGATCGGTTTTCACCACAGCTATGAGGATTACATCAACAATCTGAATCTGGTCTGGAACGAATGCTCCCGGGTGCTGCACAAGGGGTGTCGGCTGTGCATAAACATCGGCGATCAGTTCGCGCGCTCTGTCTATTACGGTAGGTACAAGGTAATACCAATCAGGACGGAAATGATAAAATTCTGCGAGAGCGCAAACTTCGATTACCTGGGCGCCATCATCTGGCAGAAGATCACCACGACGCACACCACAGGCGGTGCCAACATCATGGGCTCCTATCCCTATCCACGTAACGGGATCCTCAAGCTAGATTATGAATTCATTTTGATCTTTAAGAAGTACGGGGAGGGGCCCAAGGTGGGAAGGGATGCCAAGAATGCTTCGAAGTTATCCGCCGATGAATGGAACGAGTACTTCGCCGGTCACTGGAACTTTCCCGGCGAAAAACAAACCAAACACCTTGCTATGTTTCCCGAAGAGCTCCCCAGAAGGCTCATCAAGATGTTCAGCTTTGAAGGTGAAGTCGTCCTGGACCCGTTCCTGGGCAGCGGGACTACATCGCTTGCAGCCAGAAACCTGGGTAGGAACTCCATTGGCTATGAGATAAATACAGACTTTTTACCTACTATCAAAGAAAAACTTGATCTAAACCAGACTAAACTTATACAAGATTCTGAATTTGAATTAATTACACAGGATAAACTGGATTTGAATTTCAACGACGAGATCAATAAATTACCATATATTTTCAAGGACCCAATAAGATTCGATAAGAAGGTTGACCCCCGTGAGTTTAAATTCGGCTCAAAAGTAGATAAGAGCACCTCAGAAAGAGAGGAATATTACACAGTAAAAAAAATAGTTAATCCGGAAATCTTAATACTGAATGATAATTTGAATATTAGATTAATTGGCGTGAGGGCTAGGGCCGATAAAGAAAAGGAGGCAATTAATTTTCTAAAATCAAAAACAAAAGGCCAGAAGGTATTTTTGAAATTCGATGAAATTGAATATGATGATAACGATTATTTACAGTGCTACCTCTATCTTAAAAATAGAACCTTTATTAATGCACATCTAATTAAAAACGATCTTGTGGATGTTGATACCGAATCAGAATATAAGCACCGCTCAAGATTTATAAATTATACACCATCAAAATAGCATTATTCTTTATCTTGCTTTGCTTTCTTAGCTTTGTCTTTAAATTTTAATGAAACTGAATTGATACAATATCTTTCTCCCGTGGGCTTAGGACCGTCGGTAAATACATGGCCCAGGTGGCCTCCGCACCTGCTGCATAACAGCTCGATCCGGACCGTTCCTAATGATTTATCAATCTTGGTATCTAAATTCTCCCTCGAGATAGGTTCCCAGAAACTCGGCCAGCCGGATCCGGAATCATATTTTGTCTTAGATGAAAATAATTCAGCTCCGCAGCCTGCACAAAGATAAATGCCCTCTTTTTTATTATCCAAATATTTTCCTGTAAAAGCAACCTCTGTACCCTTCTTGCGCAGCACATAGAACTCTTCCTCTGTAAGCGCCTCGCGCCACTCCTCTTCCGATTTCTTGATTTTTTCTTTCATATATCTAAATTATACTTATCAGTATTAAAAATAATAGTGAAGATCAGTGACGAAGGTGATTTTAATAGGGATTAGGGATTGGGACGGTTGCTTCGCAACCTTTGGGGTTTCGGGTCGATTATTAAGGTGTCCAGAGTCCAAGGACCAGTTACCAGTTTGTTGAAAATTGTAAATGATTAAACTGGTCACTGGCTACTGGTAACCGGTCACTCTAATTTTCAACCCTAGACCCGAGGCCCGAGGCCCCAGCCCCGAGTATAAGCATTATCTAATCTCAAAACTTATCAATTCTTAGCTTTTATTCCTTTATTCATCGGATTCCTGCGAATAAACCAGTGTTCCAGCGTCGAATTTACCTCGCCGAATATGGGAACCCGTCTGCCCATACCCGACAGCGACGCATTTGAGGTCAGTTTGAATACCTCTCGCTGGGTATGGTACATCTGCAGCGGGAAGCCGAATATACCTATCTTCGGCATGGAACCCACAACCAGAGCTACACCCATTTTGATTTTATTGCCCTTGAGCCTCTCCTGAACCATAACTATAACCGTCGCAATAAACCTGCAAAACGGCATGATGAGCATTATAAGCAGTGGCTCCCAGCTGCGGGTGACCAGAACACCGCCGATAGAAATGGTATCGGTGTACAGTGAAAAGGGTTTCAGGAAGAGGTGGTAGCCGAATCCGCGGAGGTAGGCCGAGGACTCCCGGGTGCTTTTTTCCAGTTTGGATTTTTCTGTCGGACTTAAACGTTCAAGAGAATCGAAATCATGGATCTTTTCACTCAAATAAAAAATCCCGAACTCCTTGTACGCAAAACGGGCCTTTGCGTTGATCAGCCAGTGATGGAGTTCCTTGAATAAAAATTTGCTGAGCAGGTAGTTACCTGCCAATTTCTGACGGTATCCCTGAGGTATCCTGCCGGTATCTTCCATCCTCCGGAATTTATCCTCCTTCCATCTATTCTGAAATTTATTATCGATAGCAAGATAAAGCAGGTCTGCAAAAATTAGAAATAACAATAACATTACCGGCGATCTACGGATCCTGTCCTCCGTACTTTTGGATATATTGTACTCGGTCCTCCATGCGTTAAGATACTGTTCTGTGACCTTCCCTCGTGCGCGTGAGTCTTTTGAAAATATGGATTTCTTTTCCTGACGCTCCCTGAAAATCGCCACCTCGGATTCCTTCCACTCACGCAGGTGGCGCCGGAGCTTATTTACATTATCCTCAAGGGTGGGATACCTCGATGATATTACATTGTTCTGCTTTAAATATGTTGTAAGCTTTCCGAAATCTATATCCACAAATAGTGGTCTGAATCCTTTGGCTTTGGAATTCTTCAAATAAGCTTTATTCTTGAAAAGCCTCAAACCCGGCAGAGCAGATTCTACATCGATCCAGATCCATTCGGATTTTTCATTGAATAGAAAATTG
>CP070629.1:3126685-3134619 GCA_020356005.1 Thermoplasmata archaeon | reverse complement strand
TCCATTACCATCGGTAGTAGCGACGGATACATTTTTTGAAGATTTTAGTGGCACGTCTTTAGATACTACAAAATGGACTGTTAAAGCCGGAGGGTCGTATATTAGTGTGGGTGGAGGAACTTTATGTATGAGTGGAGGTGTGCATAAGCGAATTGATACTAAAACAACTATTGGCTCCGGGCATTCTGTAGAAGCAAAAATTAAGTTAAGCGGTGATTATCAGAAATTTGGTTTTCGAGTAAATCCCACAGAATATAGTCCAACTATTGCCGGTTTCTACTTTGATACTGTAGAACCTGCATGTGGCGGCGAGACTAATTATATCACCGCAATTGCCTGGGAAATCACAACCAGTGGAAAAAATAACTTACTCTGGCAAAAAATACCTGTAACCTGGAATCAATGGCACATTTTAAAAATCGAATGGACAACTGATGAAATTCTATTTCTTGTAGATGATATCACTCTAACCTCTTTATCATACGAATATTCCGGGTATCTACCTGTAGGATTATGGAACGATAGAGCAAGCACTATGCTCGTAGATTGGGTTTTTGTTTCATCTCTTAGCAGTACTACCTTAGATCAAATCGCAACGGATTTTTCTATTACAACCAACGATTTTAGTAAACCTCACAATCAGTATGAAACTATAAACGATTTTAAAATGAAGCACGGGCTGCTATTTTCATCGTCAATTTTCACCACATCATCCGCAGATCAGACCATCGGCATATTTATTCTTAATCGCGGACCCGGACCTATTGATTTCGATGCTGCAAAACCACCGGGTGATACCGTTAGACCATTTGACGTAAAAGTCACCCCAAAAACCGCATCAGTTACATTTCACAATCGTGGTTGGGGAGACACTTTTTCCGAGGGTAGTGCACTTATTGGATGTATTCAAATATCAGGTATAGAACTACAAAAAGGAAAGGCTAATATACATTTAGATCTAGATTTTGGCCGTGGGGATACTATCTATAGTATCGGAATAAACATACATGTGAGAGCTTAACGCTATAACAAATTTCAAAGAGAGGCTTTGTCCTCTCTTTCTAATCTTTTTTTTACCCTTTTTCGTTTTTTTACTAGGTAATTCCAAATCGCTTTACACAACCGTTTGCCGGCACGCCCCTCGCAACCGCTTCACGATACGCTAGACGCCACCGCAAACCGTGGGTCGCTTTTCTGTAATCGATTAAAAAGCTAATAAAAATCAAAATATAATCATATATAATCAGCATTTAATCTAACATATATTTCCTAATTCATCAAAAAAATCAAATAATATAATAAATCTATACAATTCCTCCAGGGGGAAGGCGACAATTAGGTCTGTTTTCATATTACCAGTTCTGATTATTCTTGCTCTTTCATTTACAGCCGGTGGCTACGAGTATTATCCCAATACGGTTCTGCTGAACTCCGATCCGGGTGAGCAGGCCCAGCCGGATTTGTTCGGTGAGACCGTAGTATGGGCCGACGACCGTATCGGTAACTGGGATATATACATGTATGATCTTTTAACCAATATTGAAATACCGCTAACTGAGGACCCCGGCAACCAGGACCAGCCCAGAATCTACGGGGAAAATATCGTCTGGCGTGACGACCGTAACGGTAATTACGATATCTATATGTACAACACAGTCTCCACTGTAGAAAGCCAGCTGACCACGAACACGGCCCACCAGAGCTCCCCTGTTATTTCCGGCACCTATGTTATATGGGAGGACTATCGAAACGGCAACATCGATTTATTTCTTTTCGATCTCAATTCACAACAAGAGCACCAGTTGACCTTCGGGTCCGGAAACGAGGTAAATCCCATGATGTTTGCCAACACCCTGGTATATCTTGATGACAGCGACGGTGACTTTGAAGTCTACATGGGATATCTACCTGCAAGCAGTCCCGGATTGCCAACGGGTCCCGATGCCAGTGATTTTGTTCCAGGAACTCCAGGTGCAGGAGAAATTATACTGACGGAGGTAACACAGATAACTGATGACAATGTAGCCCAGGGGCCGCCGGTCACCTGGGGTAATTACATAGTATGGTCCGATTCAAGTGGAGGCAATCCGGATATTTACATATACGATACCTTGACCTTTGCAACCACGCAGCTGACCGCCCATCCGGCAGTGCAGGAATCACCGCGGATATTCGGCACCACAATCGTCTGGGAGGACTATCGAAACGGCAACAGCGACATCTATTCTCACGATATAATGGCACAAAGCACAAAAAAAATTGCCGAAAGTGATAGTTCAGAGCATTCACCTGTCATATACAACGACAAGATCGCCTTTGTGAGCGACTTCCGTGGCGACGATGATATCTTCCTGTACACTTCTGAGTTCGTTGAGTGGTATCCTCACGATGACCCGTCGTACATGAACTCCGGCAGCAGTCAGGAGGTAGCCTCCACCAAAGCGGGCTACGGGCTTGCATACGGCAGCGTTGCAGCTGTGGTAATCGCTTTTATATTGAGGTCCGTTGTGAAACGCAGGCTAAAGCCAAAGGAAATCAAGTATCTTACCGTCGATGATATAGACGAGCTCAAAACAAAGGATGAGCTTATAAATAAGTGCAAGTCGCTGGGGTTGAATACTGAGGGCAACAAGAAACGGTTGCGTGCAAGACTCATAAAGCATGTAGAAGCCGTGGAGCAGGAGAGGCGGGAGCGGGTGGAAAGGCGGGCACAGTTAGAAAGGGAGGCCGAGGAATCGGAAGAGGAGTTTGAGGATGAGGATTACGAGGTGGAATATCCCGAGGATTTCGATTTCGAAGCGGTGGATTTAACATGGGACAATGTTAAGATCCCCAAAGGGTTCATCTGGACGGAGGAAGAAGACGCTGGAGATTAAATGAGAGTAAAGAAGCTTTACTAGCAATGTAATCAGGACCCAGGATCCAGGACTCAGGGAACATTTAGCAATTAAATCAAACTGCCTCCTGCCAGTGCTTAAAATCGATATATAATCGAAACGGCCTGCCTCCTGCCTCCTGATTTTATTTATCCTCTATTGTTTTAAATTTTTGTTCATCATCACTCAATTCTTGAGATTTTTCGCGCTTCAAAACCTTCTTAAAAAATACTATTACTATCACAATCAATAATATAACAACGATTATAGCAGCTATAATTAATGCCAAAGTGTTATCCCCCGACCCGGGTTCCTTCTCCCATTTTTTCGGGTCCGTAGGAAACTCGTCTTCGTTATCGTCATAGCCGTCGTCGTCTGTATCGGGATTATTCGGGTCGGTATCGAGTTCATACTCCTCTTGATTTGTCAATGTGTCCCTATCGGGGTCGTCATCCGGATCCGCACTTAAATTACCGAAATATTGCCGCTCCCAATCGTCCGGCAAATTATCTTCATCAAGATCGTTTTCTTTCGTACCTGTGGGGGTCGCATTGACCTCCATGGAGAACGGCCCCTCACCCGCCAGGTTACGGGCACTGACCCTGTAATAATATCTTGTATTGAATTTTAGATCGGTATCGATGTAATTCAAATCAGGCCCGATTTCGGTAAGTAAGGTATCCGGCCCTGGCGAGGTATCCCTGTAAATTCGATAGGCTGTAAGCTCCGAGCCGCCGTGGTAACCCGGCGCGCTCCAGGTCAGGTGTATAAAATAGCTACCCTCGGTGGCGGTCAGGTTGTGCGGTGCAGAAGGTATGGTAAGCGGCCTGGCTCCTATTTCATCCGACAGAGGGCCCTCTCCTGCCGCGTTGACTGCGCTGACCGAATAGTAATATGTGATCCCGTTGGTAACAGAGGTATCGTTGAAGATCTGGCTTATACCCGCCATCGCAATAATGGTTTTGTTCTCGGAGGCTGTGCGCCTGTAGATATTGTAGCCTGTAATAGTCGAAGCGCCTTCAAGCAAGGGCGGAGACCATGTAAGCTCTACAAAGCCATTACCGGAACGCTGGGTCAGGCTGCGCGGTGCATTTATAATGGGTACGACACCCCTGGTACCCGCAGGCTCCATTAGAGGGTACCTGTCGGTGACCTTATATTTGCGGTGCTCTACAAGGATATGCGGTATATCGCCGATTCCATCGCTGCCTGAATCGAGCTGGTCAACACCGCTTTTTTCATCAACTCCATCATAATCGCTCCAGTAGTTACCGCCGATGGGGTAGATTGTATTGAACTTGTTGTTGCCGTCGGAGAAAACCTGAACGGTATTGTTGATGAAATTATTATTGTAGAACAAATTATCTTTGGAGTTAACTTCAACGCCGAAATCGTGATTACCCGCTATGGTATTATTAGTAAAAGCATTCCCGTCTCCAACAGAACTCAGGCGAACTCCGTTATTTGAGTTAGATGATAGAATATTGTTGGACACATTATTATTCTCAGCCCAATTAAACCTGATACCGTCGTAGCCGTTGTGAGTGGATGTGTTATTAATAATATAGTTGTACTCTGCTGATTCTATATTAATTCCCCAGTTGGTGTTAGATGTAATAGTATTATTGATGATATCCACTTTGTTGGTTCCGTAGGTACTGATACCGTCACCATTGTTGTGCGAACAGATATTATTTTCCAATGTGAAATCTCCCATGTACATTACATTGAGGCCCGTTTGGTTGTTCAACGAAATGTAATTATCCCGGACTACCGAGCCGTCACAATAAGACATATTGATGCCGTACTCGCTGCAATCCGAGATCTCGTTTCTGGAAATTTCGCAGTTTGATGATTCTTTAATTTCCATACCTTTGGAATTATTCGTCATTACATTATCCGTAAAAACCGACCCCCTGGAACTTATTACCCGGATGCCCTCGTAGTTGTTGTTTTCGACCAGGTTGTATTCACATGTTTCGTTACGCGAGTACCAGAGAGAGATCCCGCGCCACATATTCAAGCAGGCATCGTTATTGGAGATCACATTGAACGATGAGCCGCCACTGCGAATCCCTGTACCGCAGTTTGTGGCTACATTGCTAACAATTGTATTGCTCTTTGAATATTCGATTTCTATTCCGCTCCCGTTATGATATTTCAGGAAGTTACCTCCAATTTTATTGGAATCAGCAAAACACAGGTAGATCCCTTCGTAGCGCGTATCCGAGATAACATTGTTCAAAATATTGTTGAGTTGAGAGTAGGCGACGATAATTCCTTCTGTTCCGCCCGAGAGGTTCTGGTTTGAGATATCCACTCCTGTACAGTTGACCAGTATTATCTGGCCCGCCCCCTGGGGCACTTTCCCGCCTGTGCGGTTCTTCCAGTAGAACACCGGTTTTCCGCCGATGGTATTGGATGTGTCGATCTCATGGGTATTCCAGTATTCCATGGAATCACCGTAGAAATTGATGCGGTTATCTTCAATTGTATTATTCGTAACGATGGTTCCCCTGGCGATCAGTAGATTTATACCATCCCCATCCGCGGCATTGGAACCCCAGTTCGAATAGATATAATTATTTCTGACGATATTGTTATCGGACCGTACAATGCGAATACCGTCTCGGTCGTTCTTAAAAACAATATTATTGTTGATATCGTTCCCGTTAGAATAGCTTAACCATATGCCTCTTATGGTGTTGTTAAAAATACTGCAGTTGAATATCGTGTTATAATGTGAATACATAGTCTCTATGCCGTACCAACACCGAGAAACAGAAACATTGGATATATTGCAGTAGCTACAGTATTCCAAAGCAATCCCTCTAACCCCCAGCTCTGGGCCGTGACTGGTAATTGAAAGATCGGAGATTCTTACATGATTGGCCTTGATCTTTACAATATCATTCAATTCCGAACCGTTTATTATGGTTAGCCCGTCACCAGCACCCAGTACCGTGAGGCTCTTGCTTATGACGATGTTCTCATAATAAGTACCCGGGGCAATAATGATTGTATCGCCCGCCTCCGAATCATTTATTGCAGATTGGATGGTGGTATAGCCGGAGCCCGAGGGGTCGACGTACAGAACCGAGGCCTTTACTGTGTGATTTTCAGGTCCCGGTTCAATTCCAAAGAATAACAGGCTTAACATCAGCACCGCTAACACAAAAATGTGTAATACTCGTGTTGCGGAAACAGGTTTATAAATTTGTTGTATTTTAATTATAGTTTTCACCGACCATTCAGTTGAAGATCTTTAAAATTGTACCGAGGTTATTTCATCTCCATATTTTAAAAAGCTTGTGCGGTACATTTAATCGCTTGAATATCTCTATTAAATCTTTACTTTTTTCCATTGGCAGTAAAATCGCACTTTTAGAAACAATTTCTCCCCCTTCTACATTTTTTAAACCTGGATATTCATAAATCTTTTTCTTGCCTTTAATCACTTTTTTTGATTTATAACCATGTACTTTTTTAGAAATTTTAACCTGTAAGGTATTCGGCTTGCCGGCGAGGTCATAGCTGATAAGCAAGTACGGTTTCAAGGCTAAATGTTCAGGTGTAATAACAGCTTTTCCAAAAAGGACTTTGCCATCGCTAAAAACATTCCGGTAATAATCTTCATCATAATCGCGGAGATTCGTTAATACGGTTCTTATCTCTCTATGCGGTTGTAGTTCTGTTATAATTTTTGAGATTAACTCACTGTATTTATCAGGTTTATCTTCTCTTATTACCAGCATAATATCAATGTCAGACCGCCTATCATAATCATCTCTGGCCATTGACCCGAAAAGAATAATAGTTTCAATGGAAGCAATTTCTTTAAGAACTCGTTGGATGAATCTCTCAATCAATTCTTGATCTTTACGTTTCAACTATCCCACACTCCGATTTTATATCAATTAATATCAATCTTACTCTTTCTACAGTTTCACCATTTCCCTGTGAGCCATACCATTTCCCATGCCTGTGCATATCAAGTTCACGAAATAGAACTGCAAGTTTGATAAGGTTGTTCTCATCGAGAAATTTTGGTAAACCCTTGTGTGTATTAAGATGATTGCCAAAAGACTTTTCACAGAAATATGCGATATAATGCAAAGAAGCACCATAGACCGTTTCAATAATAATTTCCCACTCAGTTTCCGGATCCATTTTTGCTTGAAGCGAATCAAGTCTTTTTGCTTTTTCAAGATGCTTGTTAAGATTCATGGCAATCCTTCAGTAAGTATTTAATGAATGATGAAATATTTAAATATTTCCCTAACTGCTTAACGAATAAATTCGGTAAGTGGTTAGGGAATTGGTATTTATTTAACAGCTTCGGTAAGGGCTTACCGAATTCACACAATAAAAAAAAACTTACCGAAGTGATATAATAACAAGCGATAAACACCGATACAAAACTCTACCCGGGCGTATCTTCGTCCATCTATGGTTGAATTCTTACCTCAATCTTATCTATTTTTTAAGCTTCCATTTAAAGCTCATAATATGTTTCGAATTATATTACTTCCCTTACCTCTTCTTACCACCCGAAGATTTCTTTTTAGGCTTGCTCCCCACCTCTTTCTTTTTCGCACCCTCGTATTTCTTGACCAGCCGCTTCGTGGAGGGGCGAGCTGCAAACTCCTTTTTCTTAACAGGTTTCTTTTCAGGTTTCTCTGGTTTCTCAGGTCTCTCCGGCAGAACTTTCTTCGGCCTCTCCATAGGCACCTCAGGCACCGGCGGGATATAGTCTACATCCGCTGCCAGGTAACATAGAGTGTACCCCTGCTCGTCGCGCTCAACGCGAATGATGCCCTTACGCTCCATGTTCTTGATATGATAGTTGATCTTCGCCTTGGGCTCGTCGAGCAGGTAAACGATCTCTTTTTGCGATGCGCCCGGGTGCTCCACGATTATCTCCTTGATCTGCTGCTGGATATCAGTGAGTATGGGTTTCGCCTCACCGTTTATGGAGATCCCCATAGGATAATAGCGCTTGAATGTGCCGTCGCGCTTGGTCTTTATCACACCGTCCCTTTCAAGCTTATCCAGGTG
>CP070629.1:3111051-3126585 GCA_020356005.1 Thermoplasmata archaeon | reverse complement strand
TATTCGGATATGCGGAACTCAGTTGAAATTTTTAATGATTGATTATTGATTGCAGGTTTCGGGTAACCAGTTGGAAACCCATAGTAATTAATCTAAAGCCCGAGCTTCGTAACGAGCCTCGAGACCGAAAAACGAGACGAATAAATCAATGGGAATCTGTCACGCGTTTTAATCCCCCTCTTGGCGTTCGACCGGAATTTAGAGTTAAGAAGAGAACGCCGAGAGGGGGATCCGAACAAAGATTTTTAAATCTATACCTCCATTCACTAAAAATCTTTGAGCAAATACTCCTCAAGTAAATCCACCATCTTAAATATTATCCGATTTCATGAGATGGTAGAATACCAGACCGCCCCCTTCGAAACCGGGTTTCGCAACCAGCATCGCTACCGCCACCCGTCGGGGGTTGAAAACCCCCGGATTTACCCTCTCACTTACATTATCTCTTGATATCATAGTGAGAGGGTATAGCGCCGAGAGGGGGATTCGAACCCCCGAGGTGAACAAGCACCACGAGCTGACTGGAAAAAACCACTCTCGGATTTTAATTTGTTATCCGGAGGATCAATAGATAAATTCTCCAGGCTCGCGCCGTACCGGGCTTAGCTATCTCGGCAGATGAAAATAAAATCGTATTATGCCAGAATAGATATAAAATATTTAGTTTTATGCTATTCGAAAATTCTAATATTGAAAATTGTCATGGAGCTAAGTCAGATTAAATAGTTTTCTTTGAGATTTGGAAATTTAGTATTAGTTTAGAAATTCGATTTTCAGATTTTTCTTAGATCGATTTTATTGTTCCTACCAAAATTCATTTTATAAGAAGATTAAAATAACCCAAATGCATTCTCCTGAACCTAGATGATAAAAAACCCTGATGCTGTACTTGAACTGGAAGACGGCAGTAAGTTCAGGGGACATTTTTTTGGAAAAAAGCGTAGTGTGGCCGGAGAGGTGGTGTTCAACACAGGTATGGTGGGCTATCCGGAAATGCTCACAGACCCATCCTACTACGGCCAGATCGTAATTATGACATATCCGCTGGTTGGAAACTACGGCGTACCAAAGCAGGATAATGGAAATGTTCCCAAATTTTTCGAGTCAAACCGCATCCAGGTTACGGCTTTGATAATATCGCATCTTGCGCAGAGGCCGTCGCACTGGAGCTGTGATCGGACGCTGGACTGCTGGCTGGATTCGGAAAATGTACCCGGCATCGCCGGACTCGATACCCGTGCACTTACTAAAAAACTGCGTGAGCACGGTACAATGCTGGGGAGGATAACAGCAGAAGACCCCGTGGACTTTTACGATATTAATAAAGATAATCTAGTTGAGAAGGTCTCGGTAGAAGAACCCCAGATGTTTGATAAGGGTTCAAAAAAGGTTGTGCTCGTTGACTGCGGGTTAAAATTGAATATACTCCGCTCTCTTCTTGACCGGGGTGTGTCCGTAAAAAGAGTGGGCTGGGATTACGATTACACCAAAGATGACTTTGATGGGCTCCTGATCTCGAACGGTCCCGGCGACCCGGAACGCTGTGAGAAGACCATTAGTATTTTGAAATCCGCCGTAGAGATGGAACGACCGATCATGGGTATCTGCCTGGGTAACCAGCTGATTTCGCTGGCGCTCGGCGGCAAGACCTATAAATTGAAGTACGGCCATCGCTCGCAGAACCAGCCCTGCATAGACGAATCCACAGGTAAGTGCTATATCACCTCCCAGAACCACGGGTACGCCGTTTCACCTTCTTCCCTGCCTGAGGATGTGGATGTGTGGTTTCGAAATCTGAATGACGATACTATCGAAGGCATCCGTCACAAAAGCCGACCGATTTTTGCCACGCAGTTCCACCCGGAGGACTGTCCGGGACCTACAGATACCAGGTTTATATTTGACGAGTTTGTAAAACAGTTGTGATAGATAATGGCAATAACAGAAACAGAAGTAGCACCGAAAAACAATATGCAAAAAGATAAACTGCAGGATGTCAAGCGCGTCCTCGTCCTGGGCTCAGGTGCAATCAAGATCGGCGAAGCGGGCGAGTTCGATTACTCCGGCTCGCAGGCGCTCAAGGCACTTAAAGAGGAGGGAATAACGACCATTCTGATAAATCCAAATATTGCCACCATTCAAACCACCGAGAGGTTCGCCGATAAGGTGTACCTTTTACCTGTTACACCCGAGTTCGTTGAAAAGGTGATAGAAAAGGAAAACATTGACGGGATGCTGATAGGCTTCGGCGGCCAGACAGCACTTAACTGCGGTGTGGAGCTCTACAAAAGAGGCATATTTGAGAAATATAATGTAAAACTGCTGGGAACGCCTATACAGGCTGTTATAGAAACGGAGGATCGGCTGCTGTTCTCCGAGAAATTGAAGGAATGTAATTTTAAATGCGCCGTAAGCTACACGGTGTACAGCATAAGCGAAGGGCACAGTGCTGCTGAGAAATTAGGATTCCCAATAATGCTTCGCGTGGGGTATTCGCTGGGCGGATTGGGGTCTGGTATCGCCCAGACCCGTGAGGATCTGGATAGATTATTGACAATAGCCTTCGCTTACGCAGATGCGGTGCAGATAGAAGAATGTCTTTACGGCTGGAAGGAAGTAGAATACGAGGTCGTCCGTGATATGTACGATAACTGTTTAACAGTATGCAATATGGAGAATCTTGACCCGCTGGGAATACACACGGGCGAAAGCATTGTCATTGCACCTTCACAAACCCTAACAAATTACGATTACCATTTTCTCCGTGATATTTCCATCAATGTAATAAGGCTCTTCGGAATCGTTGGCGAATGCAACGTACAGTTCGCATTAAATCCTGAAACATCTGATTATAGAATAATCGAGGTCAATTCACGGTTATCACGGTCATCCGCTTTAGCATCCAAAGCCACCGGCTACCCACTGGCTGCCGTAGCGGCGAAACTGTCCATCGGCTACTCGCTGAAAGATATAAAAAACGCTATTTCGAAAAAAACCGTGGCGTTCTTCGAGCCGGCACTGGACTATGTTGTTGTCAAGGTACCGAGGTGGGACCTGGACAAGTTTCGGGCGGTTACGAAGGATATAGGCTCAGGGATGAAGTCCGTGGGCGAGGTAATGGCCATCGGCAGGACATTTTGCGAGGCGCTCCAGAAAGCCATCCGGATGCTCGGGATTGGCATGCACGGCCTCCTGGGCAATAGGATATCATTCACCGACCTGACAAAGGAGCTTGAGCATCCCACCGATATCAGGATCTTTGCGCTTGTGCAAGCACTGAAGCAGGGTATGAGCACAGAAGAAATCTGTATGCTGACCAAGATCGAACCCTGGTTCATCGACGAGATTCGCTCGGCTGTGGAAGTTGCTGCGGATCTGGATAAATATGATATCGAAACTTTACCTTCCGAGCTCCTGCGGCAGTGTAAATGCCTGGGCTTCAGCGATTTCCAGCTGGCACGGCTGATGAACTATGAAGGTGTGATCGAAGAAGGACTTTTGAAGGTACGGGCGAAGCGTAAGAAGGAGGGGATAGTACCGGTGGTCAAGCAGATCGATACACTGGCGGCCGAATACCCTGCTACCACCAATTACCTTTATATGACCTACATGGGTGATGAGAACGATTTAGAACCCAGCAGTGATGCCGTTGTTGCGCTGGGCGGCGGACCCTACCGCATAGGAAGCTCGGTGGAGTTCGACTGGTGCTGCGTTTCCGCTGTGCTGAAAGCACGGGAGCTGGGATATTATACTATCACAATTAACAATAACCCGGAAACGGTCTCAACCGATTATGATATTTGCGACCGGTTGTATTTTGAGGAATTAAGTTTCGAGCGCGTTTCCGATATATGCGAGTTCGAGAACATCAAGGGCATCATAGTATCAATGGGCGGGCAGATACCAAATAACCTCGCGTTAAGACTGCACGAGTACGGGCTGCCGATACTCGGCACCCATCCTGATATGATCGATAATGCAGAGGATCGGCATAAGTTCAGTTCGATGCTGGATAAGAACAATATACAGCAGCCAGAATGGCGTGAGCTCAGGAATCTGGAAAATGCATATGAATTTGCAGAGGAGATAGGCTATCCTGTGCTTGTAAGACCTTCGTATGTACTCTCCGGCTCGGCAATGAAGGTTGCATTCGATAAAAAATCGCTAAAAGATTACCTGGTAAAGGCATCAGCGGTATCAAAAAGTCACCCTGTGGTAATCAGCAAGTTCTTTTTGAACGCCAGGGAGATTGAGTTCGATGCCGTAGCCAAGAACGGCAGGATACTGCTGCACGCGATATCGGAGCATGTGGAGAACGCAGGTGTGCACTCGGGCGATGCAACTCTGGTACTGCCACCGCAGCGGACTTACCTGGAAACCATAAAACGTGTCAGGCGCGTAGCTGAACTTATAGCATCGAATCTGAAGATCACCGGGCCGTTTAATATACAGTTCATCGCCAAGAACAACGAGGTGTATGTTATCGAGTGCAATTTGCGCGCCTCGAGGAGCTTTCCGTTCGTATCCAAGGTCATGAAGCGCAACTTTATTGACCTCGCCACCTCGGCGATTCTGGAGGATAATGTAAATTCAATGAACGGCGTAATGCTCGATATAGACTATGTAGGTGTGAAGAGCCCCCATTTCTCGTTCGCGAGGCTGTCCGGTGCCGATCCCGTTCTGGGCGTTGAGATGGCGTCAACAGGTGAAGTAGCTTGCATAGGGGGTGATTTATATGAAGCATTTATCAAATCCATAATTGCTGCCGGATTAAAGTTACCCAAAAAGAGCGTTTTGATCAGTATCGGCGGCACAAGACAGAGATACGATTTTTTAAACGAGGCGAAGATGCTTAGAGAAAATGATTTTGATATCTATGCAACTGAGCACACTTCGGAATTTCTCACTGACCACGGCATACCTAATATAATGCTGTACAAGGCGCACAATGTGCACAAGGGCAATAATGTAGTATCGTATATCGAGAACCACAAGCTTGATTTTGTTATCGCTGTTCCCAACGACGAGAAGCCCGAGTTTGTTGAAGACCACTACGTGCTCCGGCGTAAAGCAGTTGACATGGCGATACCGCTTGTAATGAACCTCCAGGTGGCGAAACTGTTCGTCCAGGCAATAGACCACGTTAGCTGGGAGGATATGAAGGTTGAAGCGTGGAATAAATATTAGATTTCATTTTGATTTTAAAATTCTAAATTCTAAGCACTAAATTCTAAACAAGCACTAAGCACTAAATTTTAAACTTTACTTCGTCTTTTGCCTCCTGCCTCTTGCCTCTTCCCTAATCGTATAAAATAAACCCTTTGCACATTTCGCAGACTTCAGATCGTATACTTTCCAATTTATGTTCCGAATCATGGTGCTTGATAGCATCGGCGATCCATACCCCGATGGCTTTCATTTCGCTTTCTTTCATACCCCGGGTGGTAATTGCAGGTGTGCCGATCCTAATCCCGCTGGGATTAAATGGTGTTCGGGGATCATACGGAATCATGTTCTTGTTAACAGTGATACGAACTTTGCCAAGAACATTTTCAGCGTCTTTTCCGGTAATTCCCGAATTTGTTAGATCTATGAGCATCAAATGGTTGTCCGTTCCACCTGTGATCAGCTCCATGCCCTGTGTCATGAGCTCTTCGGCCAGCGCTTTGGCGTTCTTGACTATCTGCGCAGCGTATGTTTTGAATTCTGGCAACTGTGCCTCTTTAAATGCAACGGCCTTTGCAGCGGTGAGGTGATTATGCGGCCCACCCTGCATACCAGGAAAAACTGCCCTATCGATATCTTTGGCGAATTTGGATTTGCACATTATTATTGCACCGCGGGGGCCGCGCAGCGTTTTATGGGTGGTGGAGGTCACGATTTCCGCATGGGGGAACGGTGAGGGGTGAATACCTGCAATGATCAGACCTGCAATATGCGAGACATCCGCCATGCACATAGCCCCCACTTCCTCCGCAAGCTCATGAAATCTTTTGAAGTCGATTATTCGCGGATACGCGGTTGCACCCGACAGTATCATTTTGGGTTTCTCCTTCTTGGCAATTTTTAACACTTCGTCATAATCGATCAGATGGGTTTCTTTGTCGACACCGTACTGTGCGAAGTTGTAAACCTTCCCGGAATAATTTATGGGGTGGCCGTGGGTCAGATGCCCGCCGTGCGCCAGGTTCAAGCCCATGACCTTATCACCCATGTCCAGTACGCCGTTGTATACAGCCAGGTTTGCTATGCTCCCGGAATAGGGCTGTACATTAGCATGATCGCATCCGAACAGTTCCTTGGCCCTATCGATGGCCAGCTGTTCTACTTCATCTATAACCTCGTTCCCGCCGTAATATCTCCTGCCCGGATAGCCCTCCGAATATTTATTTATCAAGGTGGAGCCGATGGCATCGAGAACCGCCCGGCTGACAAAGTTCTCCGATGCGATCAATTCCAACCCTTCGTTCAGCCGTTTCTTCTCCGCCTCTATCAAGTCATAAATAATTTTATCGTTTTCAATCAGCTCTTTCTTACAAACATCCATATTAATCACCGTTAGTAAGCTTATATATTAATTCCAGAAGTGCGTCTAACGTTGGTCGGTTGCGAGGGGCGTACCGTCTTACGGTTGCGAGGGGCGTACCGTCTTACGGTTGCGAGGGGCGTACCGTCTTACGGTTGCGAGGGGCGTACCGTAAACCGTTAAACGTTTAACGGCCGTAATACGAGAGACGCAAAACGTTACGCTCCTCGCAAACGCAACCGTTAGATGCGCTTCTGGTAGCTTTTAACAATCGCTGAAAATTGATCTTAAATCTGTTAGTGTTCCATAAAATCAAAAGTTGTAAACACATTCATTTAGCTGTGAGTATCTCCACCATGCTGCCGGAGTCAATCTTGAATTTCTTATAAAGTTCCGGCTGTTTACCCGATTTGCCGTAAGTGGGCCCGAAGCTCCTAAGCTGCCCCTTGTACTGGTATCCCTCATGTCCGCACAGTGCGTTGGATACAATATCCTTCAGGCAGTTGGGATAGGCGTCCTGGAATGTAAATACATCCTTATCCTCAGGTATTACTGTTTTCAACCATTTCCCGAGGCCCGGTGCGTCAATACTGATTATATTGATCACATCAACGGCGAGCTTATGCTTTTCTTTCAAAATCTTTTGTGCCTCGAGTGCCTCTCCCACAGTTGCGCCTGACGCCACAATGATCTTATCGGGTTTTTTGCCCGATTCGAATACCGCACCTCCTTGTTCAATGAGTTCATCAGTTATCGCATAAGGGAGTTCGAATACCGGCAGTTTATGGCGGGTTAACCTGAAATAATCTACAGTATCAACCCGGTTAAATCTTGCCGTGAGCAGTGCCACGCACTCGATGGCATTGCAGGGCTCGAAGGTGCGGGTATTGTGAAAATTTTTCAGCAGAGCCGCGTCCAGTACCTGGTGGGTGGGCCCGTCCTCGCCCACGCCGATTCCAGTATGGGTGGTGATATAGGTAACCGGGAGGTTCATGTAATTTGCCATGTGGATGTTCGCCATCTGCTGCGGCATGAACGCGGAGAATGTAGCGGCGTACGGGCGCTTACCGGCAAGAGCCAGTCCGATGGCAGTACCGCTCATGTTGGCTTCGGATATACCGAATTGAATGAATCTGCCCGAGCGCGACATACCTGCCGAATCGTCTATCCTTGAATCGAATTTCCCGGCAGCGTCCCTGAACTGCTGCAGGCAGACAGATTTTTTAAGGTCGGCGGTCATACCAATCAAATTCGGGTCCGATGCGTTGTCCTCCATGAAGTGCCCGAAGGCTTCGCGGGTGGCCCATGTCTCCCCTGGTTTATATGTCCGGAGGACGAGGTTTCCTTCGGGTACCTTGGGTACTTCGCAGCTAACCTGAGGCTTTTTTGACGCCAGAAGTGATTGTACATCATCTTCTATACCTGCATACTTTGACCGCAGCTCGGCCAATCTGGCTTCTATCTCATCCATGCCTCTTTTATACTGCTCGTTATTCGGTGCAGTGCCGTGGAAGCTCGGATTGTCCTCCATTTCACTTACACCTTTACCTTTGATGGTGTTCGCTATAATTGCAGTTGGGCGCCAGGTATTACGTATTGCATTTTTAATCTGAAGTTCCATCTCGCTAAAATTATGGCCGTCTACATGCTTTACACTCCACCCGTAGGTCTGGAATATGCCGCTGATATTGGAAACCGAGGTTTCATCAGGTCGGCCGTCGATTTGTAAATGGTTCATATCGATAAAAGCTGTAAGATTATGTAGTTTTAGAAATGCCGCCTGCTTGGCAGCCTCGCTCACCTGCCCCTCCTGGCATTCCCCGTCGCCCAGTACTACAAATACCCGGGTATCGGTTTTATCCTGCATGGCCGCAATGGCGAATCCCAATCCGTACGACAGTCCTTGGCCCAGCACACCGGTTGAAACATCCACACCTGGTATATTCCTGCATAAATGTCCTTCCAGCCTGGACTCGATCTGCCGGAACTGCTGGACTTCATCCTTTTCGATATACCCCAGCTTTGACAGCAGAGCATAGAGAGCAGGGGCGGCGTGACCCTTGGAAAGGACCAGCTTATCGGTTCCCTCCCTGAATTGTGTCAGTCTTATTACCGTCAGTATATCTATTACCGATAACGACCCGCCCGGGTGGCCGGACTGGGCATTGTAGATCATATCCAGTATATCTTTTCTGCACAGTTCGGCAATATAATTCAACACCGCTTCTTTACGGTTATCAAGAAGAGTGAATTTACCTGACATAAAATCTCAAATGGATATAACACGTATTTGAAATCTGTGGTTGAGAGAGAGCATTTTAATTGATTTTTTTTGATTAGAGTTGCTTAGTAATACTACAAAATCCAAATACTACAAAACTCAAAGTAAGCTCAAACTCCCAACTTCAAAAGCAAATTCAAACTCCCAAAGTTATCACAAAGGAAAGTATGATTCTTCAGGGAGATCCATAATCCAAAATCAAATTCAAATTTCAAAACCTCAAAATGAATCCCAAGTCTAAAAAGAATTTTTTACATCTTTTGATTTTTGGATTTCCTTTGGTAGTTATTTGTAGTTGGGAGTTATTTTGTAGTATTTGTAGTATTTGTAATATTTGAATTTAAGAATCAATATCTAAACGATAACCCAAATTCACAAAATAAAAGCATCTTACTTCTTCGTCTCGCTTCTGCGTAGAACCAGTTTGAACCAGCCTAAAATTAAAATAACTACGATGATGCCGCCGATCAAATCGGCTCTTAATGCCCAATTGGTATCATCGTCATCCTCATCCTTAACGGCGCTAACCTGCAGTTCATTACTGTGCTGTTTTCCGGCGGCACTGCCGATGGCATCCGCCATGCCGTCCGAAGCAGTGAAATAATAGCTGTGGGTCCCCTCCGGCAGTTTTTGTTGAAGTCTGTAGTATCCGTTATCCCTCGACCCATTCAGGAAGCTCATTTCGTACATACGGTCGTCGATCACCGCATATATTCTGGCCGGTTTGTCACCGTCAAGATCCAGGTAGTGGATGATGAAACTGAAATTTGTTCTGGCATCACCTTCCTGCGGCTCGATTCTGCTGTTGGATAGAACCGGAACAGTGTTCTCGGCAGTTCGGAAAGTCCAGAAGTTTGTACCCATAATCCGGTTACCTGCCGGATCCTTTAATTCCGTATCGATACTTACTACAATAGTGGTATTAACCGGCAGTTTTTGTGCCGGGTAGAATACGAACTCAAGACCAAACTGTACTATATCGCCGTCCTCTGCGCTCCAGGTAATTACCCCGTCTGTATATTTAAACGCTTCAGAGAACAGGTCATAATTAATGGGCTCGTTAAATTTAACAGATATCGCAGCGTCCTTTGGGACACTGATGCCCGTGGGTGAATAGCTCGTTATGCGTGGAGGTGCATAATCGAATTTCTTATCTCCGAACACCACAACGGAATATATGCCGGCCGTTCCGGTAACCAGATATTTACCTTTTGAACTCCACGAGATGGAAGGCAGGAAATTTCCACTGCACCTGCTGGAAGTCCCGTAAAGTATCTTCATAATAGTGCCGTTAAAAACAGAACGGATTTTGATAACCTCACCGCTACCGGCCTCCGCAATGTACTTACCCTCCGGCGACCACGCGATCTCACGCCTCTTAAAGTCTAAATCCAGATAAGAATCAATTTCTGAGCCGGAGTCCGCATGGAATATATGGACTGTGAAGTTACGTGTGCCAGCACCCAAGAGCGTTCCGTTGGGCGACCATGAAACGCAGTGGGCCGTGCCGTTTGTGGGGAAACTTTGAAGTTTTTCGCCTGTGGTGATATTATACACCCTGAGCTCGGTGTCGCCCGCCACGGCGAGGATGTCAGGGTCAACCGGTGAGAATGCCACATCCATTGCTTTGTAGACAAATTTTGTTACCGTCCTGTTCTTGACGCCTGTAGCCGCTTCCCAGAGCTTGATCTCATTATCGCCCTCCGCTATAGGTAATGCGTCATCGCCGGAGGCTGTTGCCAGAAATCTACCATCCAATGACCAGCTCAAGGCCACAACAGGTCCGTCATGTGCGATCTCCTCAGGCAGTAAACTCTGATCTTCCAGGCTCCGAATGCGTTTACCGGTTAAAGCATCCCAGATGCGTACCAGACCCCCCTCGCTGCCCGTTGCCAGTAACGACCCGTTGGTTGACCATGCAACACACCGTATATAATCGACATGTGCGTTTGGGATCGCCAGGATCTGTTCACTGGTGCTCCCGTTCCAGATGATTATTTTACCATCGAAATCTACGGACACGAAATACGTACCGTTGGGATTCCAGCGCACCATCCATACATTGTTTTCATGTGCAACTTTATTTTCCCAGACCACAGTGAGATTGTCAACATCGGAAAGAGTGAGTTCATGTGAGTTTTGTTCTGCCCTGGCAGATGAGGACATTGAAGTGGAATGCGCTGCTACCTTTGAGGTAGCAAACCCCCAGGAGCTCAATAAGATGAATACCAGTATCATTATGGTCGTTACGCGTAAAACTTTATTCATTTTCTTTTAATCTCCTCAAGAATACGAATTTTGTAATGACTGCAGCTGCAACTAACATTATTATCACAGTCCCACCCCAGAGTGCAGGTATAAACGAGGCCACCTCGTGTTTTTCTATGGTGGCATTGAAATTGGATCTCAGGACATATTGTTTTCCCATTTCATCGTAATAAACAGCTCTTATTCTGAAAATATGGCGGCCGGCTTCGAAATCGGTGCCGGTATAGGAAATAATGAATGTAGTTCCCTGAGCGAAAGCCTCCAGCTCCTCCTCATGGATGAGCGTTCGGTCGTCATACAGATATGCAGTGCCGTTAACTACAGTATCTTCACCGTTATTGCCAATACCGAATTTAATCAATAGTTCCTCGGAATCGCCCGTAACACTAAATTCGGTTATCTCCAGTTCCACATCCGGGACATTGCCCAGGCAGTATAGATTACCATCCCAGCAGCTTGCATATAGATGCCCTTCTGCAATGGCGGGTGTCCCGCGGAGCCTGTCCGGCAGCTCCACGGTCCATATAGTGGAGGTGTTCCCGTCGCCGCTGCCTCCGATATCCAGTGAATGTAATCGCCCATTCATAATTGCCGAATAAACGCGATTGCCAGAAATGATCGGTGAAGCCGCCACCTTTTCTCCTGCCTGGAATTTCCAGATGCGCTCCCCCGTTTTTGCATTCAACGCATAAAGGGAGTTATCGGGCTCTGTGGTACCGAAAACGATTTTATCATTATGGAGAGCAGGTGTGCCGTAAATCGGCCCACCTACGGTATGGTTCCAGAGCTGGGTTCCGGTGGCATAATTGAATGCGTACAGGTGCCGGTCGGTACAGCCGATATAAACTGTCCCCGTCTCAGGGTCCACGGTGGGCGAGCTCCATATGAGGTCGCCGAGCTTTGCACGCCAGATCACATCATAGTTCGCACCCTCCGGGTCCGGCAAGCCTTCGTCGATCCCATCGGAGCCAGGTGTGCTGTCAAACGCATAGAAATATGTATCGGAGGCATTGAACTGGTAAGCTGCCGGCCTGTTGCGGATATCCCAGGTACCTATAAAGATCATATCTTCGAAATAGGCAGGAGAGGAATCGATCCTCGTACCGATACGGTAGCTCCATTTAAGCTCGGGCACGCCGGTGATTGCGCCGCTGTCATCTTTGGGATCTGCAGCAAGTGCCACGAGATCGCCTTCGGCGGTGCCCACGAATACAGTATCGTCAATAACAATGGGTGAAGAGCGCGAGCCGAAGATATTTTCGGTTGAGATTTCGTACTTCCATATGATATCGTACACCGCACCTTCGGGATCTGTATAACCTTCATCCACACCGTCTTTTGGGGTCCTGTCGAGAGCAATAATGGCGTTATCCAGCGAGGTCACAATGTAGATACGGTCGCCGGACACTGCAGGTGTGGACCATTCCGACCAGTAATGCCAGTTTGGCTTGTCGGAGGGTGTAAAGTCCTGGGCTGCTTCGATGGGGTACGACCACTGCAGTGCGCCGGTTCCTGCGTCCAGTGCATAAAAGCTCGGGCCAAGTACATATACAACACCCTCGTACACTACAGGGGAGGCATAGAGGCGCATCTCGCCGGTATCATAGGTCCACTCTATATCGGTATTGTAGGGTGCAGTGTTCTCTGTTTGGCCTGAATGCGTAGGGGTGTTCATGTGCATAGGCCAGTTCTCGTAAGCGGAAACGCTTTGGGTAATGACACTAAAAGTAGTTGTTAGCATGAAACAAACGGTAGTGATGAAAACAATAACGTAGTAACTTCTGTATTCTGAAAATGATTTTATCATAAGTATAAGCAAATGGATTCTGATAATATATAATTATTGTCTGATTTTAATATAAGAAAATCTAAGTGAATTGATTTCGTAAGAGGCAAGAGGTAAAAGACAAAAGCAATTTAAGTCTAAGAGTCCAAGAGTCGAGAGTCGAGAGTCAAAACTATAAAAGAGTCAAGGAGTTGAAGGGTTTAAGAGTCAAATAGTCGGACGCTCACAAGATACTATAGACGAGACGAGCCTCTATACTGCTTATCGTAATGAGCCTCGATACCACTTGACGTAACGCACATCGCAAACGCTCAACGTGGATCGCATTTCTTTAAAAATTAATTTAAAATCAGAACAATCTGCTATTACCAGTCCAGTCGTTTCGATTTGCGAATTAAGAGCGCAATCAGAACGATTATTAAAATAATAATAACGATTCCGAGGCTGACCTTGAGGGCATTGTTGGCAACTGCATTTAAAAATGTCTCATCTTCTTCGTATTCCTTTGACGCTTCCGGGGAGGGTTCGGTTCTGAACGAGAAGCTGTAGTCCAGTCCAAGAGGTTCACCGGAAGCGTCCAGGACATCACCGGAGAGAACTACATTATACTGCGTACCATGTTCAAGCGGGTCGTCTGGAACGAACAGAATGGTAAGCGAATTTTCATGATATGTAAGCTCGCCCTCCACAAGCTTACCGTTCTGGTCGTACAACTCGAAGGTGTCGCCGTTTATGGAACCCCCGTCAAGTGCGATATTGGAGGTAATGGTGATCTTGGTGGTCACCGGCACTTCCTCGGCATTAGGGGCAGGGTCGGAGTTGCCTATCCCGCCCAGCCCGAACACCCGGACGGAATGTGCCATGCTGGTACCGTACGCGAAGTATTTATTATCGGGGCTGAACTGTACGGAAATAATATAGTCGCCAGCGCACCTGGTGGTGACGGGCCCGGGCAGCTGGCGGAGGACCGTTCCGTCCGTAGGGTCCCATACAACGATTTCATTGCTGGTACCGGTGGTTAGCAGAACAGTCATATCACGAGACCACGAGCTTGTGCGTATGCAGTGCTCGGTAGGATCCGCAAAGGTTCCGATCTCCTCCCACGATGTTGTGTCCCAGATCCGCAGCCAGTGATAGCGCGAGCCGGTGCTGAGCCTTGTGCCGTCCGGCGACCACTGCACCGAGAGTACCCCGCTGAGCGATCCCGAGAGGATTTTGATCTGCTCGCCGGTTTCTGCGTCCCATACACCGATCTCACGGTCGTCGGAGCTCGAGGCGATCATAGTACCGTCGGGCGAGAACGAAACCTCGAATATATCGTCCTGGTGATAATCGATTTTAAAGAGGACATCGCCGGTTGCGGTATCCCATACCAAGATCTCGGCGCCTTTACCCTCGTCAATACCTCCGATATCAAATCCGGAGCATCCAGCTATTTTCGAGCCGTCGTAAGACCAGTTCAGGAATAGCACCGCACCCTGGGAGTCCTCCCAGGTCTCCAATAAACTGCCGGTTTGCGAATCCCATATTTTAACGGTTTTGTCATCGGAGCCTGTTGCGATGCGCGTTCCGTCCGGTGAATACTCGGCGATTCTGACTTTTTCGCTGTGACCTTCGAGTTTTAAAAGTTCCTTACCCGTCTGGGCGTCGAACACCACAGCGGTATTATCGAAGGATGCGGAAACGACACGGGTGGAATCGGGCGACCACCGCACGCGCCACACCTCTGCGGTATGCGCATCGGCGTTCTCCCACAGCATACCGTACCGGTCAATCACATCGATTACGGCCTGGCTGTCCGATTCGTTATCGGTATCTTCTGCTGCGCAGAGTGTGTTCTGCGATAAAAGTGGAACCAGGTTAAGTAATAGCATTGAAATTACTAAAATCGATACGATTGATGGTAATCTCAATTGTTTTATGTGGTCGAGGGGGGGAAATGTATGTGATAACTTTCGGGGCATGTTTACAGCCAATTAAATTGTGAGTTATATAATATATAATCTTTTATAATAATTTATCATTAAAAAATAAAAAACAATTAAGATTTCATTAAGGATAAATGGTGAAGGTAGCTGAGTAAGCGATATAATCCGGACCCAGGACCTAGGACCCAGGACTTAGGGGGATTTTAATCTAATGGGATTACTTAGTCGGGTTTGGCAAAGGAAAATCATTTAACACAGAGTACACAGAATGCACAGAGTCTAGATTCACAGAAAAAAATCTAGGTCTAGATTCCAATTCTGTGTTCTCTGCGCTTCTGTGTTTAATACGACCCACAGATAATAAGTTTAACCGCGGAGAGTGGAGAAGTTAAGTTTTAAGAATCCAACTCATTTTTTTCAACTATTTTGTTCTAGCTCAGCGATTTCAGGTTCCGGCTACGGCTGCTGTGGCTGCACCTCCGGCACGGGTTGAGGTTGCGTCACCGGCTCCACTACCGGCGGCTCTGGTGCGGCTGCCTGCGTGGGCGGCGGCAGCTGCGGCTTCGGCTCATCAACAGGCATTGGAACCGGAGTGGGTACCTTTGGCGGCTCAACCACTGGTGTAGGTGTAGGCGTCGGTGTGGTGGTTTCGGGTAATGGTTCGGCGCTCTCGGTAACCCCCGGGAGTTCCCCTTCGGTTTTTTCCATTGTAACGGTCTCTTCTTCAACCTCAACCGATTTATCC
>CP070629.1:3103155-3110951 GCA_020356005.1 Thermoplasmata archaeon | reverse complement strand
GAGGGCAATCAACTGGATATTCATTATCAACGATTATTTCGATCTCGTCATAGCCGAACCCGGAAGGCTCGAAGACTTTTGCTGTGATCGTGTGCAGACTATTACCCAGAAGAGTGGTATCGAATACAAGCGACCAGTGGTACCAGGTACCGTTAGTGGAATCGTCGCTGGCATTAAGGTCATAACTACCGATATAAATCGTTACCATAGTAATCGGGGTGTCCGGATCCCATGCAATGCCCTGGATGGTTATAGTGCCGTTGACCGTAGCGCTGTGCTCTGGCTGAATTATTTTGATTTTAGGTAAAATATTAACATCCGGAATTTCGGGCGCATTATTCACGGTAAATGCAATAAAAGCGGACCCGATGAATTCGCCGTCACTTGCTTCGGCTCTTACCAAATAATAATCGTTATTGAGGGCACTGGTGTTGAGCTCCAGCTCCCACGAGTACCAGGTGCTGTTGCCCGAGGTATCGGCAGGTATATGCATAGTACCATTAACAATCAGTCTAACATATTCGATTTTTAAATCGTCGACTGCAAAACCACTGATGGTTATTGTGCCGTTGACCTCGGAATTGTTGGTTGGTGACACAATCCAGATTTTTGGGGGCTGGTTAACTTCAATAACAGTATTGTTGACTAAAACATTCAGAAATATAATTCTGCTGAGCTCGCCGTCGTAGGCGATTGCGTATACTCTCAGCCAGTTATTCGGGTATAATTCTGTGTTCAATGTATAATTCCAGGTATGCCATGAGCCATTGCCGGATAGATCCGTGGCATCGTACTGGACGGAATTAATAATGATCTTTACACTCATGACCTTGTTGTCATCACCTGCAGTGCCTTCGATTAAGATCTTGCCGGAGACCTCTGTGTTGTTCAACGGTTGAGTGAACGCAATGGAAGGCTTTTGATTCACCGGCGTTTTTGAATTGTTTATTTTGATTATTATAGTATCAAAGCCGTACTCCGACCCGTCAAAAGCTCTTGCCATAACCGAATAATCGCCGTCCGGCTTTGTTGTAGTATCGAAGCTCAGCTCCCAGGTGGACCAGTCGCCTCCGCCGGAAGTGTCTGTAGGGGAATACTGGAAGCTGCTAATAAGGATCTTCACGTCGGTGACTTTGTTGTCGTCACTCGCCGTGCCCTGGATTTTAATTGTACCGTTAACCGTCGCGTTATCAGCAGGTGAGCTGATCGTGATTGTAGGCTTATTGTTAGGCGGAGGCGCAGAATTATTGAATCTTAAATATAACTTCGCGGAACCGTTCAAAGTACCATTATCAGTGGCGTTGACTGTGATCCACCACCAGCCGTCCTTATACTGCGTTGTATCCAGTGTATAGTTCCATGTACTCCAATCGCCCTTGCCGGAGATGTCAGTGGCCAGGTATGCGGTGCCGTTAATGATTACATTCACACTAACAACTTGATAATCATCATTTGAATTACCTTTGATCTCTATGGTGTTCTTCACCTCGGACTGGTTGGCAGGTTGTGTCATATTCACAGTCGGGGGCAGGTTTGCACGCGCACCTCGCGCACCCGCATCCCCGGAACTCTTGAATTCTGGGCCGTCAGAATTCGAACCCGCCACAGCAACAGGCACTAAAAGTGATAATAATAGAATAATAAAAATTGAGAATAATATGAATCTATTAAATTTCATATACGATAGATCTGACATGCGCAATCACTAGCCCGAAAAACCTCAGGTATTAAAAAGCTATCACTTTTTATTTAAATAGATTTGTAATTGTTTTTGATTGATTTTTAAAAGTTTCGATTATTTTGGACGATAGGGGAGAAGAATCTCCCCTATAACCCCTCTCTTTTCTTTTCGTTTTGTGTATGCCCATGATATCATTTTAAAATCGTGGGCATACACATACCGATAAAGATAAAGAGGGGTTTTTAGGGGATTTTTCCCCTAAATTATCCACAATAATCGTCGGGCACGAATTTTCTGAGGCGTTGAAGTGCCTGGAGTTTATCGTTTTTATTGAGTTTGGCTTCGTCCACGCCTTTCTGGAGTATCGCAATGGAACTGTCCATTGCGGAGCGGTCCACGGGGAACGGCACGCCGTCTTTGCCGCCGACGGTAAAGGAGAACTTGACCGGGTCGCGCCACGAGGGCTGCTCGCCGTAGATGAGCTCGCCTATGAGCGCCAGTGCGCGTACAGTGGCGGGGCCGACGCCTTTGAACCCGAGCAGCTCTTCGTAGTTGGCGGGCTGGAACTCGTACACTTCGCGCATGAGCGGCCAGTTAATGTGCAGCGGCATGTGCAGGAGCTTAGCTTCGGCGGGTTTGGCGCGAGGTTGTGGAGCTGGGTCCTGCCAGCAGTCCAGTCTTGCTTGTATTGTATCCTCGAACCTCGCCAGAGGCGAAAGTTCCAATGCCAAATTCTGGAGCTTGGCAGGCGAGTCGCGCACGAGCTCCACGCAAAGCTGCCTGCTGGGCTCGCTTGCGTTTGCGGTCATGTCCAGCACCCTGTCGTGGCTGCGCTCGCCCAGGATAGCATCGTGCGGCTCGGAGACGAAGCTTTCCACGCTATCGTAACACCAGTGGTAGCGCCTGGCGTAGGAGGATTCGCCGTCCAGGCCCTGCTGGATGACAGCCCATTCACCGCGCTCGGTCATTATGAAGACATGGTGGTAGAGCGCATAGCCGTCCTGTAATGCAGCGGAATCGGTTTTGGCGGAGAGCCTGCTGGCGCGCTTGAGCTCCTCACCTTTCGAAGTTGAGAGATTGAAGAGCTCTGCGTTCTGCTCGATCTCTGCGGGCGCTTTGCGTGAAGTCCGCCCTTTTCCGCCGGCTACGGCCAGCCCGTGCTCGGCACCGTCCAGTGCTTCCTTCAGCGCACCGCAGGTGACCGTTGTGGTGCCTGAGGAATGCCAGTCGAATCCCAGCACGCACGAGAACGCCTGGAACCAGAACGGATCCGACAGGCGCTTCAGAACGGTTTTGCGGTCGTATTCCAGCACCATGGTCTCTACGATAGCTCGCGCTAGTTTCACCATGCGTTTGAACAGCCACGGCGGGGCGGGACCGCCGTGTAAGGGCAGGTTGGCGTAACCGGTCTGAGGCATTTTTATAAGCTCCAAGATGATTTTTCATCGATATTTATTGCTTATAGAAGTGCGGAACGAGGTGAGCGGTGGCGAGGGGCGTACCGTCAAGCGGTCGCGGCACTCGGCTCGCTTCTCGCTTCTCGCCGCTCGCTACTCCGAAATCATTCAAAATTAAATATCTCATTGTATTTATATCGATTTTAACAGGAGTTGGGTGAAAGTACCTCATAGCAAACGGTTTGATTTTATACTGATTTTTTTTTGCTTATTAAATCCAAATACTACCAATACTACCAATACTACCAAAAAGTGTTAAAAAGCTAATCGTAGACCGCCGGAGTCGGGTAAATTGGAATGTCCGAACGGCCGTGCCGTTGTATAGTTAGAAAACTAATGAAATCCAAAAAACAAATACTACAAGCCCCCGCCCCCTTCGGTTGTATTTCTGACTTGGGAAATTAGATATTCGAATTTATTTGGAACTGAAAATCGAACGCGAAGGTTTACCCGAGCGTAAATTTCATCGATTTTCAGGCGAGAGTGTAACTCTCGATTTAGATATTCTTGTTTCGAATTTGTTTGAAATTTAGAAATTCGAACTTGTTTCGATATTCGATATTCTAAATTCGAATTTCTAATGAGATTGATGAACAAGCTATCTAAATTGTCTAATACGATGTAAATTATATAGGATTATCACAAATCATTTTGGGGGCTGATTAATGGCAGGTAAGATCAAAGAGCTGAATGAAGGCACATTCGATGCCGAGCTGGGATCCACAGACCATCTGATAATAGTTGAATTTTATACCAATACCTGCCCGAACTGCCGTGCTATAGCACCGGTCTATGCACAGCTTTCTGAAGAGCTTCATAAGAGCGCCACATTTGTTATAATCAACGCCGAAACCAATCCTGCCCTGGCTTCGCGGTACGGTGTGCTGGGTGTACCCACCTTTAAGTTCTTCTGCGAGGGCCAGCCCATAGGCGAGCTCGTGGGGTCTATTAACACTACACTGCTGCGTAACACCATCAAGGACCTCATCCGTCATCGAAAGGAGTGCGTGGCGAAATCCACACCGCTAACGTACGAGATTGATGGCTATGGTTAGAAGCTTTTAAATCGCTTCCAGAAGAGCGGTAAGCGGTTGCGGACTCGATGCTCGTTACGATGTACGGACTCGATGCTCGTTACGATGTACGGACTCGATGCTCGTTACGATGTACGGACTCGATGCTCGTTGTGATAAGCGGTATCGAGGCTCGTTACGTCTATCGTCTTTCGAAAGCGTCCGACTCTTGGACTCCTGGACCTCTGGACTCCCAGACTGATTTCAATTTTTGACTCATGGGCTCTTGGACTCATGGACTCTTAGACTATTATTCTGTGAGCGCTTCCAATCGATATAACAGCGGAGCGCTCTGTCAGTGCTTATACTTATGAAAAATTAAAACGCTCTGAGAGTGCCAATATTCTTTTTTAATCTAAACGCTCTGTCAGCGACAAAGATCATTTAACAATCAAGCGCTCTGATTAAATTGTTTATAATCAATACCAAAATATAAAAATACCCTGCATGATTGTTATTGAACCGGTTAATATTATGTCAGAATCTCTGGCGCTGCTGGGCTCGCTGATTTTGATCACCTTGATCGTGTCACTTTCGGGTGTGCTCATGCCCGGTCCTGTTCTCGCTGCGACGGTGGCCAAGGGTTATAAGGACAAGCACGCCGGGCTGGGTATTGGTATCGGGCACGGAATAATCGAGGTGCCGCTCATTGCAGTTATCGGTTTGGGCCTGGGCGTTTTTTTCAAGAACCTCACGCTCCAGCTCATTATCGGGCTGGCGGGCGGTGCCATGCTGGCATTTCTCGGAATAAACATGATCAGGATGCGTAAGGACACCACACAAACCGAGAAATACCTGCCGTACCACTCGCTGGTGGTGGGTATGCTCATGACCGTTGCCAACCCCTACTGGTTCTTATGGTGGGCCACCATCGGGGCATCTTTGATCTTATTCTCTCTCCAGCTGGGATTGCTCGGCCTGGTAATCTTCACCATCGTCCATGTCAGCTGCGATGTCGTATGGGATTATTTCGTATCGTACTCCGTCAACAAATCCAAAAAGTTCTGGCGCACACGCACACACGAATTTGTCTTTATTTTATGTGGAATAATAATGATCGTTTTTGGAATATATTTTATCATTTGGCCGTTTTTGGATTTCTATAACATAATTTGAAGGATTGGTTATTAATTAAATTGCTTAGTAATACTAAAAATACTTCAAATACTACAGATGAATCATAGATTATATGCGAAGACTTACAAATTCCATATTGCATATCTTGTAAGTCTTCTGTCCTGAAAGTCCATGAAATTGGCCCTTTATTCAGCGTTGCGTAGGACTTTCAGTACAAATACTACAAAGGAAAAACAAAATCGAGAATATACTTTCTCGCCAGAAAATCGGCGAAATCTATACTTGGATAAACCTCATAGTACGATTTTCTGTCCAAATACTACAAAGCCCCACCCCACCACCTTCGGTGGAAATCCAAATACTACCAATACTACAGATGAATCTAAGATTAATTGCGAAGGCTTACAAATTTCATTTCGCTTATATAGTAAGCCTTCTGTCCTGAAAATCGATAAAATCTATGCTTGGTTAAACCTTCGCGTTCGATTTTCAGTACCAATACTACCAAGAAAATTCCAAATTCCAAATCCACACCCCCATCTTTTTTTACTGTGGAAATGTGAAGAGGGATAAATCTATTATATGATCGATTTTCACGGCCATTTGCGTTAGAGTGGCAAAACCTTTATGTCCGGAGAACAATAATAGTTTTAGGGGCGGGGTTTAGGCGACGAACTGATGATACTTCTTATACGATATTAAAAGGGGGATGATTGATTTGAGAGATGAATGTTTCTATTGTCATAATCAAGTAAAAGCAGGTGATGATTACGTTTTAATTGGTAAGTATCCAAGCAATAAAAAAAGGTATGCTGATTGGTTTTGGCGCGGGATGTTTGCATCAGAAGATTTCAGCGAATTTGGTCAATTATTTCATCATAAATGTTATCAATTGTATTATAATAAAATGAGATAAAATAAGATAAGAAGAAATCGTCAAAGTAGAATAGAGAATGTGAAAGGCTTCACCGCAGGTTCAAGACAGGTTTTGGGAGGAAGAAGGCAAGAGCAAAAGACGCAAGCGAGGCAGTGGATGCTTCACCCAACATAGTGTAAAAGTGTTAGGTGTAAAAGTGCCTGTGTGTTCGAAAACCCTACTTTCGTTTCCGCGTCCTCCGCGTTTCCGTGTTTAAATTGGGGGGTGGGGGGACGTTTATAATCAAAACGTCATAAAATCAATACCCTAGATTATTTCGCGGCCTTCGCGGCCTTCGTTTTTTTCGCGGTAAAAAAATACCTTGCCAACCCGATTAAGTAACCCCATCAATTTTAAAATCAACCCCAGGACCCACCCGAGCCCCGAGCCCCGAGGCCCGAGGCCCCAGCCCCGAGTATAAGCAATCTCTATGCAGTTCTTGATTAACTAGAAACAAATATTATAAGCCAAAATATTTATATACGAATCTCAGAGAGTTTAAATCCAAAATAATGCGGGAATAGCCATGAGAATCGTTTTCGATGTGCTCCATCCAGCCCACCTTAACTTTTTTAAAAACGCAATGGCAGAGCTTGAAAAGCAAGATATAATAATAGATATCATCTACCGCCGGCGGGGCCAGATCAAAGCGGTCCTGGCTGCCGAGTTGCCGCATAAAAAATGCCAGGAGGTGGGCCGACACTATAAGACATTGGCGGGTACGTCGGTGGCGCTGCTAAAGCGTGAATATAATATAATGAAATTCCTAAGGTCTCAGGAATTCAACCTGACCATGGGTGTGGCAGGATTTTATGTGGGATTCCCGGCCAAAGTTCTGGGTAAACCCGCAATTACATTTACTGACGACTGGGAATATAAGACTACATTTTACCTCTCCAAATATTGTGCTAACTACCTGGTGATACCTTCACTGATTCCCGCTGGTGGAAAAAAGATCCTGAAGTACAGGGGCTATAAGGAGCTGGCATATTTACATCCCAGGTATTATAAGCCCTCCACCAAAGTGGTCAAATCCGCCGGGCTTAAACCTGGGAAATATGTATTTTTAAGATTGGTTTCGGCAGTGAGCCTGAATTATTTGAAGATCGCTACTGGTAACCTCAAACAACTTTTCTCTGAGATCGAATCCGCCGGCTATGAAATTGTCCTCTCGCCGGAGGACCTACAGCAGGCTCGTGAATACAAAGAAAGCTGTACAATACTGGAATCTCCCGTTCCGGACCTCCATTCGTGGCTTGCCAACGCGGCTCTTACGGTCACGTTCGGCGATACTATTTCACGGGAGTCGGCTCTGCTGGGTACCCCCGCAATATATCTTGGCGGGCGCGATATGGTGGTAAATAACGAATTGATAGAAATGGGGTGCTTGAAAAAGCTGGATAATTCCAAAGAGATCCTGGCTGCAATCAAGGCCAGTCTTGAAAGCGATGACAAGAGGCGCACTAAAAAAATGGTGCAAAAAGCCTATGAAAATAATACATGGCTTGATACCACCCAGGTGATTCTGGATATATGCAGGGGCGTTCTGGAGGATAACCGGGAATTAATTAATAAATATAGGGAGTGAATAT
>CP070629.1:3080089-3103055 GCA_020356005.1 Thermoplasmata archaeon | reverse complement strand
GAGGAATAAAAAATCCAGAATCAGATTTTTTAATTTAAACCATATTTTATAAAAATTGAAGATGGGTAATAAGAAAACTATTAAATATAAAAAATAGCATAAAAAATAATAAGAAATATCATGCAAAACCATATAAAAATATTAAGAACAATTAAAATTCGATGGGAATTCTGCTTACTTCATATAAAATTTATTAAATTTCATTCAAAATCGAAAAATAATACCAAATTCATACTAACTTAGACATTTTTGCGGTGTATAGTAAAAGTAGACTTTCAGTGAATAAACAAGTATAAAAAAGGTAAGTTCCATTAAACGATTCTTAAATGTGTAAATATATTATACTAGAAAAAAATTACTATTATATAAGTTTAAATTATAGAATATAGGAAAAGTATATAATAAATTAAATATTAAAATTACTTATAAGTAGAAAGCAATCAATAGGGTTAAAGTAATTAATATTATATAATATAAAAAAATTATGGAAAATATGAATTTAGGGTTCAAACATAAGTATAAATATAATAATAACTAAATATTAATTGGTAAATTTTAAAAACATAAAATGGACTAGTAACAGGTGAGAGAATGTTCAAGGATACTGTCAGGGGAATGGATAAAGTGTTTCGAACCGATGTACTTAGTCCGAAAATTATCCTTGTTACAGGTCCACCTGGGTCACTTAAATCAAGTTTTATTTATTCCAAAATGACAAGGCAATTGGAAAATACAGGTGAATTCGGTCTCTATGCTACTTTGGAAGAGACAGCAGAGAGTCATTTAAATAACATGGACAGTCTTGGATTGGAGCCCTCGTTGAACTTACAAATATCTGATTTTACTGATCTAAGAGACGAAAGTGACTCCACGGATTATTTAAAATTTACCGAGAAAATGATAACTCATTTCAAAAAGACCCGGGGAGATAAATTCACCTGTTTCGCATTTGACTCTGTGGGGGCCCTTTATTCTTTAATAACGGAAAAAAGGGAATTTCGGAAAAAGATGTTTCATTTCTTTAAAATGCTTCGTGAAAAAAATCTGGTTTCGTTCATCGTTATCGAACGGGGTCTGGATGGAACAACCCAATCGCTGGGTAATGAAACATTTTTGGCCGATGGGATCATCGCACTGGGTTTGAAGCGGAGACAGGGCAGACTTATAAGGTATCTACAAATCGAGAAAATGCGTGCAACACAGCACAGCATGGAAATGCATGCATTAGAGGTTAAAAACGGTGGTATCGCAATACTTGGGCCGATCTTTGATTGACCCGGGATATAAAACTATATCCGAAAAAATTCATTAATATGTAAAAGAATTAAATTGAAAATAATGGCTACCCTTCAGGCGATTCTTAATGCCCTCTTGTCCAGAGTGTAATAATGAAATAAGTGAAGGCTCACAAATCTGCATTCATTGCGGTGCGAAATTCGACGCTGTACCAGCTGATGCTCCGAAAGATCGGGAGGATGAGTCTTCAGGATCCGGCAAGAAAAAGAGAGGTAAGGGTAATCCCGGAGGTAACAACGCTGGTACTGCTGCTGCTAAAAAGAATCTCCAGATGCCAAAATCGAAGCTTAAATTGGATATGAAAAGTACATTTGAAGCAGATATTAATGGTGATGCCGCGGTAGATGAGATGAACACGGAAGCAGAAGACCTCGATACGGGTGCACCAGGTGATGATCCACCCAGTGATGAATCAATGGACGATTCCGGAACTTATGAACCTGCCGCAAAAAAATTCTCTCCCCAGCACCGCGCAAAATGGCTTGCGGAACAGGAAAAAATAAAAATGGAGCTGGAAGCACTTAAGGGAAAGGTATCCAAGCAGTTCAGGGCGGATTCTTCTCTGGATATGAATGAAGATGAAGAAGATATTTTTATGCTGGATGAAATGGACATCCAGCATATTCGAGATACAACTTTGGGCTTGGAGGGACGAACCCGGCCATTAACACCTGAAGAGGAACAGAAAAAAAGTGAACTGCTCAGCGAACTCAATGATCTAAAAGAAGAGGGTTATGAAGTTGGCCGGCTGGAAAGAATTGTCAATGTGGACCCGACGAGTGCGTGGAACGAATTTGTTAAGTTCATGGATGATATCGAGGTACTCCAGAAACTTCGAAAGCGTTACAGCGACCTTGATACAACAGGTTTTGAATTCGAAAGCCAATCAATTCGGAGTAAACTTGATAATCCAGATATGATCAATCAAATTGAAAAAGAGATAAATGAACTTGAGAGAAAAATTGCAGGTGCTGAAGGCCAGCCCGCCGGGGGCGGCCTTGATGAATTAATAACTGCAGGTAAAGAAGCTTTCAGAAAGATGGAATATCAAAAGGCTTTAAATTTTTATGATAGTGCGATGAAGATCGACCCGAATAACCGTGAAGTAGAATTTTATAAGCGTAAAACAGAGGCTAAGCTGCAAGCAATGTCCTCTATGAAAGGTGCGGCTGCACCTACTCCAGTTCCTTCAGTATCTGCGGACGCTGGCATCTCACCGACACCACAGCTGAGAACCCCCGTGACGTTAGGTGGCCAGCCGGTTCAAAGGAAGGTTCGTAAGGTAAGCGCGTCCTCACCCAAAGTTGCGCGCCGACCAGTATCAGCCAAACCTATGGCCAAAAAGCCAGTTGGGCGACCGGTCCCGGCGGCACCGAAACGCACAATACCCACTGGTGGAACGGCAGATGTTAAAACACCTCTCAGTGTTTCTATGACACCAAAACTTCCAGCCAAGAAAAAGGTAGTGGCTAAACCCCAACCTCAAGTTGGAGCACCGGCGCCACAACCTGCAGCTGCACCATCCCCACCGGCATCGGGTAATCCTGCAGAAATCGAAGCGCTGGGCTTCAATGCTTTTATTAACAAGGATTACCAAAAGGCACTGGATTATTATAACCAGGTACTTGCACTCGACCCGAACTTCCCAGGGGCTGCTGCTCAGCGGGATAAGTGTTTAGAATTTCTAGGGAAATAATTAACAGCTTTTTTATCAATTTTAATCAGGTCGTTTTGTTGAGTAATGATTATTGACACTAGCTGGAGGCAGGGGGCAGTAAGCAGTTTAATGCAAACTGCCTCCTGCTAGTGGTAAAGATCGATAAATAAGCTCCGTCCGCAGGACGGGTGTGACCAAAATTAATGACAAGAGCTGAGCTCTCTGCCGGGGTCTGGTTTAACTACCATCGACTATTTTTAAAAATAAATTAGAGATGGTAGCTCAACTTGATGAGCTTTTCCGCTCGACGCTTTTCGAGGGTCAAAGTATTTGACTCGAAAAGGGTCGTCAGCCAGTGATTTTAATCTACATGAAATCGTAACGACCTGATTTAAATCATCTAGAAGCGATCATAAATCAAAAAATATATTCTAGAACACCCAGAGTAATCAAAGCAAGGAGCGTCAATCTTAATGTTGACCCGATGAATATCGCGATCCAATGTTCCCATGGCTCCATTTTCAATAGTTTACCGACGATACCGCCCAGGATCGCACCGGTTCCGTAGGCTGGTATTAATACAAAAACTATCAGCCCCCAGAACCTGCCACGTTCGAATCTCCTGCTCTTTTTTATTTTTTGTTCCGCTTTCTTATGTACCCATCTTACCAGCCTACCAATCAGCGGTAACATTCTTGTATAATCGAAATTCCATACCAGGAACATAGCCGTAAGAGAATCAATAATGAGCATAAAACCTACAACAAGAAATGGATTTAATTTTAAATAGCCGATTCCAATGGTCACACCAAATTCCATTCCTGCTGGATTAAAAAAATACACTACGAAAAGCTTACCGATCCTATCGATATCATCAGGAAAAATTACATAAAGAGCAAATGAAAATGCAATTGCCAGCCAAAACGGTAAAAAGAATTTGATAACAATTCTCCAGATAGATTCTTTGCTTGTTAACCGCTCATATTCTTCATCATTCAACTTTCTCCAAGCGTAATAATTTGCTATTAACCTGGATTTTAGGCTGGGTTTTTTTGTCTCTGGTTTTTCTTCGGATTCCTCGCTTGACTTCGAGTCATTCTCCGGGGTCTTTGAGTCCATTAATAGATCCTCGATGATTTTATTTAGAACTAAATCAAAAAATTAGATTGATACGATATATATGTTTGAGTATAAATATTATAGATATATCTTTTATGCTGAATTAATTCTAATTATGTAACAGGTGATAATTTTAAATCATACCCTGTTCATTCAGGATTGTAGACTCGTAAAGGCATCTGTATGACTGAACAAGCTTTCATCGAAGGATTAATCGTTATAGGTACCGCATTCTGGATTACTATTCCTGCATATCTCCCCAATTCATGTGCGGTTATTTTTGGCGGCGGTACACCTATGGATTTCGGTAAATCCATGAAGGATGGGAGGCGTATCCTGGGTAAGGGTAAAACCTGGCGGGGATTTTTTGGTGGTGCTCTGGCCGGAATAGGAATAGGCCTGTTACAGCTCACCATCGCATTCAATTTCGATCCTGACAATCTCTGGGGCTTTGGATCGTTCTCCGATGCACTATTTATAATCGCTTTGTTAGCGTTCGGTGCCATGCTCGGCGATGCGCTGGGGAGTTTTATCAAACGCCGCCGCGGCCAGAAGCCTGGTGCACCCTCTCCAGGCCTGGACCAGTATGATTTTCTCATCGGTGCCTGGCTGCTGGTCATCATCTTCCAGACCCATTGGTTCTACTCGAATTTTGTAGAGGGTATCCACATCGTGGGACTTATTGCTATTCTTATCATCACCCCTCTTTTGCATAAAGCTGTAAATATTATTGGCTATAAAACAGGTAAAAAAGACGTACCCTGGTAGCTTTTATATCGATTTCGGAGGGACGATAGACAGCCCCTTTAGGGAAATCCTCCCCTTCGGGGAAATCCAAATACTACTAATACTACTAAACTCAAAACAAATCCCAAATCCCAACTTCAAAATAAATCCCAAGTTCAAAAAAGAATTTTTTTCCGCTTTTGAGTTTTGAATTTCTTCTGGTAGTTATTTGAAGTTTGAGCTTACTTTGTAGTATTTGTAATATTTGTAGTATTTGGATTTAAGAATCGTTTTCCATTAAATTTAATAGAACATAAACAGTTTAGGGATTACTATAAAATCAAAATGATATGGCCGGGGGAATTTTAATGTCAATTGATAATTTGAAGGAACAATTGTTATCCACAGAAGCTGTAATGTTCGGGGAATTTACCCTGACATCCGGGAAAAAGAGTAATTTTTATGTTAACATCAAAAAAGCAAGTACCCAACCGGAAATCTTGAAAAATATTTCTGAATGTATGAAGGTGCATTTATCAGATGAACAAATTATTGCCGGAATGGAGCTGGGAGCGGTTCCGCTTGCGGTGGCGCTTTCACTTGAGGCTAAACTGCCATATATAATAATCCGAAAGCAGGCAAGAGAACACGGGACGGGCAAACAAATCGAAGGCAACTTACCCGAAGGGACAAAAGTGCTGGTTGTTGAAGATGTAGCCACCACCGGCGGGTCCCTTGTGAAGACTGTGAATGCAATTCGTGAAGCTGGAGGTATCGTTGAAAGAGCAATTGTGGTTGTGGATAGAGAAGAAGGTGGGGCTGAAGCTGCTAACGAACTTAAGGTTGAATTGATTCCGCTTGTTAAAATCTCGGAATTGTTGGAAGAAAAAAAATAATAGCAAAAACAGCAGAGGTGGAAAAATGAAGGTACTGGTTATAGGCAGTGGCGGTCGCGAACACACCCTTGTATGGAAATTGAGCCAGAGCCCGAAGGTGGAGAAAATCTATGCAGCTCCAGGAAACGGCGGGATTGCAAGCAGCGCAAGTTGTGTGGATATTAATGCTAATGATATCCCTGCTTTGAAGAAATTCGCTGACGACAATAAAATAGATCTAACAATAGTGGGCCCGGAGGATCCGCTGGCTCAAGGAATCGTAGATGTTTTTACAGAGAAAGATCTACCAATCTTCGGCCCAACGGGTTCCGCAGCCAGAATCGAATCTTCCAAGTCATTTGCCAAAGAAATAATGAAGAAATATGATATTCCCACGGCGGCCTCCGAAACCTTCGAAAACAGTGATGACGCTGTCGATTATATTAAAGCCCAGGGAGCTCCCATCGTAATCAAAGCCGACGGCCTGGCCGCCGGTAAAGGTGTTATACCATGCACAACAATGGAATCTGCGCTGGAGGCGGTTCAAAAGATTATGGTGGATAAAGTATTCGGAGATGCAGGTAACAAGGTTGTTGTGGAAGAATTCCTGGAGGGTGAGGAGGCGTCGATTCTGGCATTCTCCGACGGGTCCACGGTGATTCCCATGGCCTCATCACAGGATCACAAACGGGCATATGACAATGATGAGGGGCCTAATACAGGTGGTATGGGTGCTTATTCACCTGCACCGGTGGTTACCGATGAGATCTCTGACGATATTTACTGCAAGATTCTGGTACCGACAATTGAAGGTATGAAGGAATCGGGGATAGAATACAAGGGAATTCTTTATGCCGGTCTTATGATAACCGAGAACGGGCCCAGGGTAATCGAATTCAACTGCAGGTTCGGCGACCCTGAACTGCAGGTGGTTCTGCCCCGCCTGAAAACAGACCTCGTAGAACCGGTTATGGCGTGCATAAACGGAAATCTGGACCAGGTACACTTGGAATGGGACCCACGTGCAGCTGTATGTGTGGTTATGGCCTCCGGCGGGTATCCGGGCAAGTACGAAAAGGGTAAGCCCATAGAAGGCCTGGCAAACGCAGAAGAGGAAAGTGACATAACCATATTCCATGCAGGAACCGCTCAAAAAGATGATAAATATATTACCTCCGGCGGACGGGTGCTCGGTGTAACAGCGCTGGGTAACGATATTCCCACAGCCATAGAGCACGCATATACGGCGGTTAATAAGATCAATTTTGAAAATGTATATTACAGGAAGGACATCGGGCAAAAAGCATTGAAAAGGTTAGGCTAAAAAGATTCCATAATTCATTAAATCATTAAAAATAATTTAGATTATTGTAAAATATAGAATTATAACAAGCTAATATTTCACATTTAATTGATTGTGCAAAAAAATAAAAAAGAATTGCCACTTATTAATGGCAATTTCTAAATCATCCTCGATTTCTTTTATGCTGCTGTGGTTAGAACAATTTGGTCCACATTTACATCAGCGACAGTGCCCGTAGCAGTGTTTCCAAGCATGATCTGGTGCCAACCTCTAGGATAAGGAGGTTCATATTCCTCAAATTCAGGTAAAAAATCTCCATAACCCAAATCTGCATAAAATAGCCAGTCATCTTGTGTGTAAATGATATTTGGGGGAGTAATAGTACCTATAAAGAAAGGTCTACCATCAATCCAGAAACTAATATCAACAGAGGTAATAGGTGGATTCGATATAGACATTAAAACCAATATATGGTAAGCTCCTGTCTTAAAATCCATAGTTGTTGATGGTATTCTATAGGTAACATAACTGTTATATGGCAAATATACTGCCCAACCTCCATGGAATGGACTCAAACCTCCCGGAGAACCTGGAGGAAAATTAACATCATACGGTGTTGTCGGTAATCCCCATGCATTAAACCAATCTTCACCTTGTATTATATATTGATTAAATTGATCAATAGCTGTTGATGCGTTCGAATTATATTCTCTGGTTACCGGTGTGGGGTAGACCGGACCTCCCAAAACAGTACCTACTAATAGTAGTATAGCACTAATTCCCAAAGCAAGACTCACCTTTAATAATTTATTCTTTTTTCTTTCTTTCATATCCGACCTCCATTACAATTTTTATCTATTCAAATTAAAAATAGAAACAATTGATTACGACAATGGAATAAAACTAGAAGAATATGTTTATCAAATTTGATTTAGGTTTGAGTTAAGTTTAGGTTAAGTTTGAGTCAATTTTAAATCAATTTACATTTTAAATTTTATTTATTTTATTAAAAAAACATTTATTCTTAAATAATTCTACCGTTTTTTTTCAAGTTCTTTAGCAATTTTTAAACCCTCATCGGTTAAAAAATAAACATTTTGTTTACGTTTCTTATCTTCAATTCTTAATTTCTTTCGACAGATGTAATCTTCTTTTTCATTTTTTATTAGAATACGAGATATTAAACCGAGACCACATTTCAATTCTTTTTGAATCCCTTTCTGGGTTAAAGATTCGGTTACAATATAATTATCTCGTTGACGATTATTTTTTAGTAAATGAAGGAATAATAAATCTTCCTTTGTTAAATTATTGGAAGTGCTCTTTTCTTTGGGAATATAATTCCCCCTTCTTATCAAAATTTATTAAATTGTTAATTGTGATTTTAATATTTATATTTTATCATATTATTTGATAGATAAATATTATGTCATCATATTGATAAAAAAAAATTATCTTGACCAGTTTCTTTGTGTACAGAACTATTAGAGAAACATTACATGAATTTTAAGATATAAATATAAATAATTAGCTTTCTATTCTATGCAACCAATAATAAAAAATTAAGGGCGAGTGACAGAGCGGCCATGTGACCGACTGCAGATCGGTTTTAAGGGGGTTCAACTCCCTCCTCGCCCACTCATTAATAGTTTATTTCATTGTGCTATCAGCCCTTATTTGGGTTATTATAACTAAAATATTTATTAGCCCTATAATAATAGCTGAATAAATCCGGTGAATACAATGACTGTACAGCTCTACAATACCTTGACCCGTAAAAAAGAGGAATTAGAGCCACGCATAGGTAACCGCCTGTACATGTTTGTTTGCGGTATCACACCATATGACTATACCCATCTGGGCCATGCGAAAACCTACATAGCGTTCGATACCATTGTCCGCTATCTTCGAATTCGCGGTTACGATGTATTTTATATACAGAATGTAACAGACATAGACGATAATATAATAAAACGGGCAAAGGAAACAGACACGACCGAAAAAGAACTGGCCGAGAAATTCTTTAATGAATTTTTAACGGATATGGAGGCGCTTAATGTACATTCGGTAGATAAGTTTGCCAAAGCCACGGATTACATACCTGAGATACTTGCACAAATCGAGACGTTGATAGAAAAAGGATATGCATACGAATCAAATGGTAATGTTTATTTTGAAGTGCGAAAGTTCGAAGAGTTCGGTAAGTTATCTGGCCAGATACTTGATGAGCTGCAGGCAGGTGCGCGAATAGAAATAGATGAGAACAAGCGCAACCCCGAGGATTTCGCGCTGTGGAAGGCTCATAAGGAGGGTGAGCCTTACTGGGAGAGTCCCTGGGGGAAAGGCCGACCTGGTTGGCATATAGAAGATACGGCCATTTCTATGACTTTTTTCGGAGACCAGTATGACATCCACGGCGGCGGTCCCGAACTGATATTTCCCCATCACGACAGTGAAATAGCCCAGGCAGAGGCGTGCTCGGGTAAAGTACCTTTTGTCAAATACTGGCTTCATACAGGTCTTCTCAATGTGGACGGCGAGAAAATGGCGAAATCACTAGGAAACTTCTGGACCGTAAAGGATGCATTGAACGAATTCTCACCCGAAGCGCTCCGATTTTTCCTGGTTTATGCACATTACCGCAGCCCAATTGATTTTACCAGGGAGCAGATAGAGGACGCCCGTAAAAGCTACCAGCGTCTTCAGGATACCTATAATTTAATACGCAGGGAACTTGCAAAGGTGGAGAGTCCAGAAGGCAAAGAACCTGTTAGATTGACAGATATGGACGAGGAAATGGATACATTTCGCTCGGATTATTATGATGCTTTTATTACGGCGATGGACGATGATTTCAATACACGGGAGGCAATTGCTAATTTATTCAAGCTTTCAACGGAGGTAAACAAACGGTTGGCAGGTACAACCCGGCAGCAGATTGCTTATGAGGTTCTGGCAAGATTGGAAGCGGATTTCAAGACATACGGAAGGATTCTTGGGTTATTTGAACAGGATGAGCTTTCTGGCGTAGAAGGTGAGACCTTTAAACAGCTTGTTGATCTACTGTTAGAAATCCGGGATGATGCACGTAAGACCAAGAACTTTGCAGAGGCAGATCGGATCCGAGACAAATTAAAGTCGATGAACATAGTGATTGAAGACAGTGTCGAAGGAACCAACTGGAAATACAGCACGGAAAAAAAATAGAGGCATGACATATTTTTATTTGAACGTGATTTAATGAAACTTACATTTTTAGGTGGAGCCAGTGAGGTGGGGAGCCTTGGCATTGTCATGGATCTGGATTCCGTCAAACTCCTGCTGGATTACGGCATGACTCCTACGACACCACCAAAATTTCCAATGGAAGCGCCCCCCATTGATGCGTTCTTTTTAAGCCACTGTCATGTGGATCACTCCGGAATGGTACCTTGGGTATGCTCACAATACAAAGTACCGATGTATACGAGTTATCCCACCTTTGATGTATCTGAATTGCTGATTTATGACAGTCTTAAAATTAGCAAGTATGAGGGTTATCCCCTGCCCTATACAAAAAGCGATGTGCGGTCATTGATGGATTATGCAAATATAGTTGAAGTCGATGATTATTGTCCAATCAGGGATATCGAAATAAATTTTCATTCAGCAGGTCATGTACCAGGTTCTTTGATGGCTGAGATCTCAGGTGATCGCACAACCTTGTTTACAGGCGATATCAACACCATCGATACAAGATTGTTATCCGGCACAAAACCGGTAAAATGTGATACATTGATTACGGAATCGACCTATGCAGGACGCGACCACGAGTTTAGATTGAAAATAGAAAAGGATTTTTTAGAGAAAATCGATGAAGTTGTTGATAGGGGAGGTATTGCGATTGTACCAGCTTTCGCTGTTGGTCGTACGCAGGAGCTGCTTATGGTTCTTACACACTTCGATGGTGAGATCTGGCTGGACGGTATGGGTGATACGGTTTCCAGAATGTATTTCAAGCATCCTGATTTTGTTTCGAATGTAAAAAAATTGAAAAGGGCTTATCGCAAAGTGCGTCTGGTAAAAACCAGCTCGGATCGTAAGCGAGCGCAAAAGGGTGACATCATTCTGACAACATCGGGAATGCTTGACGGCGGACCTGTGATGGAGTATCTGAAATGGTTGAAGGACGATCCGAAAAATGCTTTGATATTAACGGGTTACCAGGTGGAAGGTACAAACGGACGGCTGATACTGGATGAGGGGATGATGGATTTCTACGGTGTTAAAGAGCGGTTGAATTGTGAGATTTGTTTTTTTGATTTCTCGGCTCATGCAGGCCACAAAGAACTTGTAGAATTTATTCGAAAGTGCGATCCTGAAAATCTTGTGCTGTGCCACGGCGATAACAGGGATCTACTACGAGAGGAATTCGGAGGTGAAATGAATACCTACATGCCGAAGGAAGGGAAACCCTTTGAGATTTGAGATTGCTTCTTAATACTACCACCACCTTCGGTGGAAATCCAAATACTACCAAACTCAAATACTACCAAAAAGCATCGAGAAAGCAAATCGTAGACCGCCGGAGTCGTATATATTGGACTGTTCGAACGGCCGTGCCATTGTATTGTTGGAAAACAAATGAAATCCAAAATTCAAATACTACCAAAATCCCACCCCCCGGACTTAGGACTCGAGCACCAATGAGCTCTAAATCTCCATTGCACTCTGCCCCATGCACCTTGCCGCTAATAATTTCTCGCCTCTCGCTTCTCGTCTATCGCCTCTCCCGGGATCTTGATGATATTAATTATAAGGACCATATATGTAACAATTCGGTTCATGAACTGCTAATATTTATATGAGTATTTTATGGTTTAATTATAAATACTTCATCACCAAAAACCAACTAAACTTGCAGAGAACCACATTATGGGAGAGACCATCGTAATTCCTGGGGCGATGGAATCTCTCCCATTTCTAACAAAATAGTTGGATTAGCTTCATTTCCAGTGTACTATTGACATAATACCGTATGGCAAATTAATAGGTTAAATTAATAGGAAGATTGAAATAAAATTAAAAAAGATTATATGTGTGCAACCTGCAAAAAATATCACTTATAACTTATATGGATTGGAAGGCAGGATAATCCGAACCCGTTAAAAATTAATATTTGTTAGAGTAAAGCAGAACTGTCTAAAAACCATTAAAAATACCTATTTTTATGGGATTTGGATTGATAAGAAATATATAAAAAAACATAAGTTTATGTTTAGTACAGAAATGTATAAAATAAATGTCGAAAGATATATATATATTTATATCATTAAAGACGAGTCGAATCAACATGGTGATAAAATGAATAAGATTGTATCGTGGCTGGCCTTAATTTTAGTAGTAAGTTCTATAATCCCGATAGCATCATATATTGCACTAGCGCCACATCCTTTCACTGATGATAGTTCATTTGAGGATTTTGACTATAATGAAGCATCTTATGATACGGAGGATAGTCATCCAGAAAGTGCCGAAATAATTGAAGAGGAAGATGCACCATATTACCCCGATTTCCCGGAACTGCCTGCGCCGCCTGCGCCGGGCTCTCCTTTTTATGCTGTAGCATCCCCTCCTCCAAGCTATGTTAATGATGGGGACCCAGCTACCCGCGCTTCGCGTATCAAGGTGAATACAAGTACAGTTATAGCAATCGATTCACCAAAGCATATGGATTTCGTTACCCTCGGCCAGGATTTCATTTTAAGCGGAGGACTTTATGAAGATAACAACAGCAACGGCCAGAACGATACGGGTGACCTTCCCGTCCAGAACGCATTGTTACATATCCGCTGGGCTTACAGTCTGACTTATGTTGATGTTATGACAGATTTGAACGGCCGGTTCTCGATAAGTATACCCAACGATAATACCAACCTGGACCCGGTGGCACATCCGTTAAAAATAGAATTCTGGGGGCAGTGGACCATCAACGGCTCTGCATATTTCGAGATACCACGGTATAATATAACGACGAATATACCAGGGTACGATGATGATGGAGATATGGCGGACCGGACTTCCGATGGTGTCGATAACGATGGTGACTGGAAAGGCTGGGACGGCACCAATTGGAACGATGACCTTAACCATAACGGCCAACCTGATTTCAATTATGACGGCGTCGAGGGTAATGATGACGATGGAAATAACGGTATCGATGAAGAGACCCTGAATGGAGTTGATGACGATAGTGATGGTTGGGTTGATGAAGATTGCAAAGGTGGCGACGCAAATGGCGATCAAGATGGTTTTTATGACCCTGAACCACATATAGATGAAGATGATGAGGGTATCGATGAAGAAGGCGTGCCGAACGGTATGGATGATGACGGCGATACGCTGATAGACGAGGACTGCGTGCTGCCGTTCATACCCCGCCAGAATTCCTCAACCGAAATTATGCTTATCATCCAGCACAGGACCGAGATCTCCTTATCAGCGAAATCAGTGACCACAGGAAGAGCTCAAATCGGTGACAAGGTAGCTTTGTCAGGTCAACTTCGCGCACCCGATAAACCGGGCCAACCCCCTGTTGCAGGTAAATGGATCATATTAAAATTCCACGATCATATAATCGATTATGAAAAAACGGATATACTTGGGAAATTCAGTTATGATTATTTCATTCCCAGCGATATCGATGGAGATAAAATAGAGATAGGCCGAAGGAAATTCACTGCTCTTTTTGATGCCAATTACAAACCTGATAATACTTCTTATTATAAAACCTCGGAAAAAGATGCTTATATTAGCATAATTCGTGAATCTGAAATTGAGATAACAAATACATTAAAATTCGTGTATTTACAGGATGAGGTTACTGTTATGGGTAAAGTAACGGATGAAACAGGTGATCCGTTACTATTCAATTTCATAGGTGATGATAGTGTCCCAGTGACCATAGAACCCCAGCAGTATAAAATAATGCTTGAATGGGGTTTCAACAATGATGCTTATGAAGGCCCCTTCCCTGGTTTCTTGAATTCTGATGGGACCTTTGAAATAACATTCACCATGGAAAGTCCTTTCCAAAAACCTCAGGAAATAACTGCAAAGGTGTCTTTCGAGGATAAAACGAATAAGTACTATAAACCAAGCAATGACGAAGATTATTTTGAAGTTCGGGGTCATTCAAAACTAGTAGATTTTGAACCGGTAAAAGGTTTCCACCGCGGTGAAACTGCCATAATTCGAGGTAAGTTAATCCAGGAAGACGGCAGCTTTAAAAATGGCCTGGCCGGTGCGGTGTTGCAGGCCAGATGGGGCCCTGCGGGACCGTGGATCAACCTGACCGAAACCCGTGCCGGTGGATACTTTACTTATTCACGTGATATCGAAATGGACCATCAACTGGGTCCAATTGTCGTTTATTTCAGGTTTGATACAACCGACTACATGGACGGCGAAAGTTATATTGACGGCTTTGAGCCAAGTGAACCATTTGCTCATAGAACATATTATGTTATAGCACAACCCACAATCACAATGCAAAGTGCAAATATTGTCAAAGGTGAAACGGTTGTTTTAACCGGTAAGTTGATAGATGATGCGGGTAACCCGATGCCCGATCAATGGGTCGAACTGTATTTCAGTGGAAAGCCGATAGTTAACACGGATACTGGAGAATGGGACCCGCCCGAACCCAAGCTTACAGCCATTCCCACGGATTCAACCGGCACATTCAACTATGAATATGAACTGGTGGATACTTTTGATGTGGGAGTGGCATATGGTGCAGCTTTGTTCAAAGGTTTTAATCCACCATACAATGCTTCAAATGCATATGATGAGGCAAAAACCCACAATATAATTTTTAATGTATCCGCCAAAACTACCATCATTATTAATCGAGAAGAAAGCAAAGAACTTTTTGAACACGGCCTCGAGCGTGGAAAGGATTTCACTGTAAAGGGTGAAGTTCGTGAAACCTATAAAGGTGCGACATTAGCGAAAAAAGTTCAACCCCAGCATGGTGAAAAACTGAAGGTTGAGGTTTACCTGCGCTCAATAGATGTATCGAATGCTTCTGCAGTATATGCAGGTGATGGTACTATCGGGAAACTTGGTACTTATAATGTATTGGCAAAAGTACCATCAACCATAGAGATCAGTGAGTATGTGGAAATGACATTGGTATTCCCGGGTACAAACTTTTATCAGTTTTCATCAAACAGTTCCACACACCTGTTGTGGGGCAATGTATTTTTTGACCGTGCAGAGATTTTCCAGAGTTTCCCGGATAAGGACGAGGAAACAGGTCGGCCGGCAGTTTACGAAGCAAATTTCGATCGAAGAAGTGATACTTACAAGGAGCCGTGGGTTATTCGAGTGCCGATTTATGAAGATATTCAAGGCCGACAGCCGCCGCCTGTCGCAAATGCAACGGTTCTGCTGAACATATCAGGATTGTATTTCATCAATACGACCGTTTCGATGACCAATAAGGACGGCGTTGCTGTATTCGAATTCACCAGTCCACCCAAGGATAAAGATTACCCCGACAGGATAAAGCTGTTGTATAAGGAGAAAGAGGCCTATGATCTGGAGGTAACCATAACATTTGTCGGTAAACCTGGCTTAAGAAGCGCTTCGACGAGTTTCAATATGACCTATTATCCCACACCGCCGCCAAAAGCTCAAGGATTATTAGAACGGTATGGGACCTATATCAGTATTTTAGTAATAATTACAATCATTTTTGTTGTTTTTATGATCGTATTCAGCAGTTGGTACATAAAGCAACAGCGCCTGCGAGGTTTAAAGCGCATCATTAAACGAGCGGCGGACCAACTTATTGCAGGTGATCAATATCGAGCGACAATTTATAAATCGTACAAGAAATTATCGGCGCACTTACGTCGTTATGGATATTTACGTCGAGAAGCTGAGACTTTCCGAGAATTCGAGACAGCCATAAAGCAAGCGTTACCCATAGATCGACCCAGTATGCACAGGTTTTTAGATCTGCTGGAAGAAGCCAGATATAGTTCACATAAAATTGGTGAGACCCAGCGTCATGCAGCAATAGCAAACCTGCGAAATATTGAGGGCAGCTTGTCACAAATTATTATTGACGAGGAGGCGGCGATGCGAGCTTTGCGAAAACTGGAGGAGGAAGAGGCAGCGATGGCCGCAGCGGAGACAGAGATCATTGTAAAACCGGGAGCTGAGGAAGGCACAATAACAGCAGGAGCTGCTCCCGGTCCAGCCGCACCGCCTCAAATACCACCAGGTGGTGCCGGAGGACCTCCTCCAAAGCTGCCTCCAGGCGGTACATAAAATAAGCATGAAATTCGTGGTTTCCAGGTAAATTATAACTTATTGTGTAGAATATCCTATTTCAAGTATTAGCGTGGATGCTTAGTTAATGTGGGCTTTAACAAGAGTAGTCAAGATAAAAATAAAAGGGAAAGTTCTAGTAAAGGCCAAGAAAATGGGTTGAAAATATTGCATAAAAAGATATAACTAATGCAAAATCTGGAATTTACTGGTGCCTAGTAATATACACATATTAACCTAAAATAATAAATAATACAAATTCAATAACGCACCGCACAATTTGTGAAAATCGGACCTGTTTGATTGTATTAGATTAAATAAAAATTATTAGAAACCTACCCATATTATATCAAATAAAATGAATAAATGAAAGAAAATATCGTGCCCATCCGCGAGGTGTGAAGATATGTTAAAAAAAGCCATTGCTGTCCTTGTTCTGGGTCTTGTGCTTGTTATATACATCATCATTCCATTCTTTTTACCAATGAATCAGGACCAACAATTTTCAGCATGGGATGAGGACTACGACGACACATCAACTATCAGAACGAATGTGGATGATATGCATAGAATGGAGATTATGGCTGAGGATTATACATATTCTTTATTTAATCTTGATGAGAGTTATACAACTCGCAGTATTGTTACAGGTCCGATGATATTATCGATTGACTCAATCGATCCAGAACAATCTGTTTATGTTATGACAGGTTTGGAGCGGGCATACAGTCAAGAGGATCTGGATGCATTAACCAATTATGTACAGAACGGCGGCCATATAATCATAGCGGATAGTGGCGATAATATCCGTAGTTTTGCTGCACAATATGGAGTCACATATTACCCGGGTAAGTTTTTCGATGAATCGTATGACCGTAATTCAAGTTACACACAGGTGATCGCGCGTCTCGGTGTGGATCATGTTACACCAAAATATATTCCAAATCTAATAGAAGAGAATCTTTTAATCAACGGCGAAGATCTTCCTTATCCTGATGGTGTATGGGATGATGATACAGATGCAGACGGAAAAATAGATGAAGATCCCGTAGAGGCAAAGTACGCACCTGTAGTTGACGATGATAAGGATATGGGGATGGTAAACAATGACGGCCGTGATAACGACAATGACTGGGTAGTTGATGACGGCGGATACGATGCGAACGAGAAGAGTATCGATATCATCGGTTATGCAGAGGGTGTAAACGAGGACCCGGTAGACGACGATGGGGATGGCTTAGAGGATGAGGAATATCTAAACGGGCAGGATGATGATGAAGATGGCCTGGTAGATGAAGATATAATGCAAAACAGGCTTATTATGAGTGATCCCAGCGGGATGTCGAGCATTGGTTCAAGAGTCATAGCACATGGCAGCGTAAACAGTTATGTGGATATGAACGGTGATGGAAAAATAACCACGCCTAAAGCAGGTGATCCTCAAGATGAATTGATAGACGCCATCAGTTCTCCTGGAAGTGAAGTTCAACTAATTGTCGAAGTGGTTGTAAGCCCGGAGAATGGTCAACCCGTAGATCTCACTGGCTATACAGAAACAATTGTGGGCACCGAGAAAGTCCGCGAGGTATCAACCCTCGATTTAAGCGGTACAGATGATGTCGAGAGGGCCTACCACGATATGAGCGACGTTCATGAATTCGGGTCCATTATTTTTATTGCAGATTCAAGTATATTCATCAATGATCTCGTAGATTTAGATCACATAACTTATGCGTATCCATATGACGGTAAAGACAATGATGGTGACGGAATTATCGATGAAAAATATGAAATTGAAGAGGATAAATACGATCTCGAAAATGACGGGAATAATATTCAGGACAATACACCTGATGGTCTAAAGGATTATGATAATGCCATGTTTTTCATGCAATTGATTTACTATTTCCTTCCCGATGGCGGCACAGTCATTTTTGATGAGAGCCGTCATGCCCAGATGGAAGCGTTCATGGTGCCTGTTTATGCCACAATAAATACGGTAGTATTCCTGACATCTGATCCGGTTTATGCCACTTCACTTATTTTAGTTACGATATTTGTATTGATATTAGCAGTAATAATAACAAGGGATAAGGAGAACTGGGTACATAAATTCGATACCTCAAAGTTCAAGGGCCGTAAAACGGTCCCCGAAACCCGCAGAGATAAGGCAAGAATCCTTCGTAAAGCGACCTTAGAAAAAATCCGGCTAGGCCGCAGTCTGTCGCCGGACGAGTTTGCACAATTAAGTCCGAAGGTTGTTGATTCATTTATACGCGATCCACAACTTATCGAACTTGTTCGAAATGAAGGTAAAGATTATTCCGAGAATGAGCTTGTTGCCCTATCTCAAAAAATACTTGCGATACGATAAATAAAAGTAAAAGTGCAAATTAGATAGAATAATCATGGATGCAAATAAATAAAAAAGCATAAAAAAACAGAGAAACATAATAGAAGGTGATGAAAAATGCCTAATGGAAAACCAAATCCAGGGCCAGCACAGCAGGCCGGCGCACCACCACCAGGCGGTCAACAACCACCAAGTCTTCCTCCTGGTCAAAGGGGACCTCCGCCAGGCCCGCCAGTAGGCGGACCGCCCGGAGCAAGGCCGCCCGCAGGCCCACCCGGTGGTAGGGCCACAACGACCAGCACAGCAACGCTTGCTGCAATACGAGGTGTTGCGGCAACTGCAAATGCTTTAATGGAAGAGGTAGGAAAAGCGATTATTGGTAAAAGAAATGTATTAGAGGATGTATTGATTTCAATTCTCGCTGATGGTCACACACTCCTAGAGGATTTCCCAGGAACCGCAAAATCACTAATGGTTATGACCTTTGCGGATTCTTTAGGATGTAAGTATCGTCGTATACAGTTCACGCCAGATCTGCTGCCTACTGATATCACAGGGACCTACATCTACGACGAGAAGGACAATGAGTTCAAGTTCCGGCCAGGCCCGATATTTGCCAATATAATCTTGGCGGACGAGATAAATCGCGCACCGCCGAAGACGCAGGCTGCTATGCTTGAAGCCATGCAGGAGCGTCAGGTATCTATCGAAGGTGTGACACACAGGCTTCCAAAGCCATTTTTGGTGATGGCCACACAGAACCCCATTGAACAAGAGGGAACCTATCCGCTGCCAGAAGCTCAGGTAGACCGTTTCATGCAGAAGTTCAGCATGGGCTACCCGAGCCGTGCAGATGAGAAAGAAATCCTAATGCGTCGTATGGGTCGTGGTAAAGATCAGGTAGATGTGAACGTGGTTACGAATCCCGAGAAAGTAATTGCAATGCAGCAAACAGTGGAAAAGGTCCATTTGAATCCTGCACTGTTGACCTACATAGTCGAGATCGTGACACGTACCCGTGAAGATCCCCGAGTCATGGTCGGCTCCTCACCGCGTGGTAGTCTTGCTCTATTCAAGCTATCCCGTGCACGAGCGGTCATGCAGGGACGCGATTATATCACACCTGATGATGTAAAAGCAATTTGTCGAAATGCATTGGCTCACAGAATCATATTGAAACCGGAGCCTCGCATTCGCGGTGTGCTTGCTGAAGATATCTTGAACAAGATTCTGGCTGAAGTTCCTGTACCTGCTGTATAAGCGGTACTGATTGAACTTGTGCTGGCAGTTGTAAGGGTACTAGACCCGTTATTGATATTCGACAACAAAAGGCAAACAGGCAAGTATATTGCAAAGTCAAACTTGATAGCAATTAATTAATCTGGCTCTCCTAAATGCTATCAATTGTATTTTGCAATCATATGGACCCTGCGAAATACGGGATAATTGCCCAAAAGATAAACTCGCGGCCTGAAGAAATGGTCGAAAATTCGAGAAAAATGAAAAACCAACTGGTGTCGTCATGTGGACCAAAAAAGCAGCTTTAATATTAAGTCTGGGAATCGGGTTAATTGTCATTAGTTTAATACAAATATTTGGCAATAACCTTGCAATGATGACCTTAGGTATTCTTATCATCGCCTACACATTTGTAAGTGTGTTTTCCAACCGCCAAAGCAAACTGGAGCCCCAGCGGAAATTATCCAATGAGAAAATATTCGAGGATGGAACCGTAGACAGCGAAGTTCGCATTAAAAACCGAGGTGGTGCAACCGGTTTTGTGGAAGCTTGCGATAAATTACCGCAGTCAATGGATGTAGTAAAAGGCGGTAATTATTCATATTTAACCTTGAAATCGCGAGGCGAGGGTCGGATAAGCTATACGATCAAAGCCCCTATAAAGGGCATGTACAGTATAGGTCCGGTACAATTCCGGTCTCATGATCCGTTCAATATGTTCTACAAAGAGCTCAAGGTAGAATACGAGACCAACCTAACAGTCTTCCCCCAAACCCGCGAAGTAAAGGAGTTATATATAAAATCCAAACAACCAAAAATCTATCCAGGAGAGATGCGTGTAAAAATGCCAGGTCCTGGAACCGATTTCTTCTCTATTCGAGAGTATGTCTCAGGCGATCCGTTCAAGAGCATAAACTGGAAAGCCTGGGCGCGCACTCGTAAAAAACTTGTGAATGAAAAAGAGCGTTTAAGTGTTTCTGATGTAACGATAGTTTTTGATTCGAGATATACTTCAGATTTTGGCATGTTATCAGATAATCCAAATGTTTACGGTGCACGCGCTGCAGCCACTCTTGCCAATTTCTTTCTTAAACGCCGCGACAGCGTTCAGCTGGTCGTCTACAGTGATAAAGTTCAAACAATCAAAAAAGGAAGCGGTCAAAAGCAGTTATTTGAGATTTTGACCGGCCTTGCCGGCGCTATGCCAAGGGGCGATATTCCACTGAATGGAATCGTGGAAGTTGCAATTCCGTATATGCCCCGACGGTCCCCCGTCATAATTATATCATCCCTGGATGAAGATGAATCTGTTCGACAGGCTATCAGTACCATGAAAATTCTGGAATTCGATATTACAATCATAAGTCCTTCATCTATCGATTTCGAGATCATGGCAAAACAGAGAAGTAAGAAAGACATTGATCAGGTAGCATATGATGTTCTTAGACTTGAACGTGAAATCATGATCCAGGACATTCGGGGTTACGGTGCCAGAGTAATCGACTGGAAGCCTGATACACCGTTACTCCAAATCCTTTCAGAAGCACGCAATGTACCTGCCCGAGGAGGTACAGAAGTATAATATCGAATCATACCAGAGAGAAATAGTAAAATGAATGGAAATGAAAAAAAAGTAAAGGTGAAAATATGGCAACCCCAACTACAGCACCAAGTGGCCCACCGCCGCCCGCCAAGCAAGCAGGTACAAGCGGGAGCATTTATCTAATACGCGCATTGGCTTCAGTTATGCTAATTCTTGCGTTTTTATTATATTACCTTTTAATTTCAGATCCAGATGCAAGTACAGCCATTATAGGACTGATTCTACTTATTGCAGGCCTCGGCCTCGGAATCGTCGGGGTCTGGATCGGGAATATCAAGATATTTCAAAGATGGGAAAGGATTACCCTTAACCTGATCTTTTTAGCAATATCAGTGATTATCTTTATTGCCGGTGCCGTAGTAAGCGGTTCTAGAATAGATACGGGAAGTGCAATACCGATTTCTGAACTTGTCGGGGTATTATTATTCGGATTCTTTATGCTGAGCTATATAGAATTCAGCCATGCCAGCTACCGTTTTACCGACATTGATGACTATTCACTTTCACATGAACTCAAAGGTTTCAATGTGGGAAATGTTGTTAATAATTATCTGATGTGGTACGGCATCCTGATGGGGATTATTCTGGTCATTTCTTTCCTGGTATTGGCCACACATTATGGATTGCTGGTAGCAATAAATTCAACTAATGAGGTCTTTGGCTCCAGTGTCGAACTCAACTCCATTTATGTTTTTGCAATGGCTGTTGCCATCTGGTTCATACCAATGGGCATTTTTTCCTCGATTATCTTCGGAGAGGGCAGCTTAATTAAGAGCACCAGAACGATTTTTATCCGTGCCGAGAGGGGACCGGGCGAGGAAATGCTGGGTCTTCAAGAAGTGGAGCACCCCTCACAGATGCAACAAAGATAATTGAAAGATTTTTAATTGCTTCCAGATGAGCGGCTGGGGGTTTACGGTTGCGCATTGCGTTACGTCCTACGGCCAACGTTTTATGGTCGCTTACCGTTAAATGCCTAACGTTACGCATCTCGCAGACGCTAAACGTGAGCTGCTCTTCTTGTAGCAATAAAAATTATTGATTAATCAGAAAAAAATAAAAAAAAAGAGGTGAATGGGGGGTGGTGCAAATGCCTAGACGTAGGATTTGAGCATGTCTTCTACTTTCTTCTTATTACTGATATCCCCAATAAGAAAATCTTCTTCTCCCTCATCATAAATTTCCTTCCGAAGTATATAATATTTCTCCGCCAGATCCATGTATTTTGCCCCAATATCGTTAATATTTTTACCACTGTACAAAAGGAATTTGAATTCTTTCAGTGTTTCGATGAGGTCGGGTTCCACCTTTATATCATGCAGTTTACAAATGTGGATTGTACTTTCTATTATTTTCAGATCGGTATAAAACGATTTTATAATTATTCCCTGACTCATTTTTTATATTCTTTTCTCCAATTCTTCCAGCCGTTTGGTCACTAACAACAGATAATTATTTATGTCTACATACATTT
>CP070629.1:3056232-3079989 GCA_020356005.1 Thermoplasmata archaeon | reverse complement strand
CAATAGAGATTTATCAAAATTGCAACAGTTAAGAGATGCCGAACAGGACCTATTTATGGATGTTTTCCAAATGGCTTACATCAACCGCAGCTTTACAAAGGCAAGGAAGGGCGGAACAGAGCCAGTGGACCTGGACATCCTCGGCGTTATCACGCAGCACATTGACAATGTTATCCAATACTCTTCTATGGCTATGCCCATCAGGGATGCCCAGAAGATTATCTCACATCCGAGATTTCGTAAGGCTATTATTGCAACACAGGGCGAGAAGGTTTACAACGAATACCGACGATGGCTGATGGATACGGCTAACCCAAGAGGGATGCGGGCCAAAGATGATGCGGGCAAGTTTATATCCCTGCTTAGGCACAATGCCACAGCGGTTATCCTGGGCTGGAAACTGGCTGTATCGGCTGTCCAGGCCTTATCTATCACGCAGACAATCCACGCATTGAACCGAAAGCATGGCGGCCAGAAGGGTATCGGCCATGTCCGCAGAGCGACGATGGAATACATAAGGAACAGAACAGCCGTCAGGGAGTTTGTTCATGGCGTGTCTCAGGAGATGAAGCAGCGTCGGAACAGCTATGACCGAGAGGTTAAGGACTATATCAATAACAAGATGGACAAGAAGCTCAAGAAGGGCAAGGGCATCAATAAGATGGACTGGGATGAAACCCTGTTTGTGATGATTACAGCGGTTGATGACCAGACCACGATGACCACATGGCTTGCGGCTTTCAATTCTATTTACGATGTGGCCACAGACAACATGGATGAAGCGGTCCAGTTTGCGGACTCTGTTGTAAGGACCACGCAGCCGACGGGTGAGGTTGTCAATATGCCAAGCATCATGCGTGGCGGCCCCTGGATGAAAAACTTTACAATGTTCATGAGCCACTTCATTAACTTCCACAACCTAATGCTTATGGAAATGGACAGGATGCGAATATCCAAAAAGCATCCGATGAGAAAACTTGCGAACTTCGCTGAGGCTTACTTCTGGCTGGTGGCTGCACCATCCATAGCGGCTACCTTTATACGCTCTGGCGGTGAAGAGGATGACTGGGAGACATATCTGCGGGATATGTTCTTGTATCAATTCTCTGGCCTGTTCCTTGCGAGAGACTTGACATCGGCGATGGTAAGGGGATTTGATTTCGGAAAATCGCCAGCGTTCTCTGCTGGTGAGTATTTGGTTTATGCGGTCAGGAGTAAGGACTGGCAAAAGAAGGCGGTCAATGCTGCTAAGGCTCTGAGCCTCGGCGGGATTAAAATACCGCATCAGGTAATCAACTCGGCGGATGGGTTAATTGATTTACTTCAAGGGGAGACAAAAGACCTTCGCCGTATTATAATGACAGAGTATCAACTTCATGGTAAGGGCAAGAAGAGCAAGGGCAAGAAACCCAAGCCCAGAGCCTATTAAGGGAGGATAACCAATGACAGTCAGTAGCGAAGTTTTTAAGAATATCTATACTTGCAACGGAGCCACAACCATCTTCCCCTATACCTTTAAGATTTTTGCGGATGATGACTTAGAGGTTGTATTGCATACGATAGCAGATGGAACAGAGGTCACTCTGACGCTGACTACTGACTATACGGTATCGGATGCGGGGAACCCAGCAGGCGGAAATGTTACGACGGTAGCAACATACTCAAGCGATTATCAGCTTATTATCCGTCGGAACCTTCCATATACACAAGAAACAGACTTTGTAGAAAATGACCCGTTCCCAGCAGACTCGCATGAGGATGCTTTGGATAAGGATGTTATGCTTATCCAGCAGCTCAAAGAGAGCCTGGACCGAGCCATCCTTCAAACATCAACGGCAACCACGCCTTTGACATTTCCGTTACCATCGGCTAATTCCATTATTGGTTGGGACCCGACGGGGACTTTTCTTGTCAATGACCCGCCTTATGTCCCTGTGGAGACCCCGGACGATGCTGTCGATAAGGATAAAGATGATTCCGATAAAATAGACTTGATGACCGTTTTATATGCTATTCTGGGTGTTGTTATAACTATCATTGTTCTCCTGCTGGTGCTGATTTTTATGCTGCTGTACCGTGTGCGGCAAATGGCCGGCAAAGATGAAGATGAAGAGGTCTCTGAAGAAGAGGACGCGGAAGCGGAGGGTGGACCAGAAGAGGAACAGGAGGAGGAAGAAGCAAAGGAACCTGAGGGTGCAGAGGTGCCTCCTATGGAAAAGACAAAAGAAGTGCCGGAGGAGGAAGGAGAAAAACCACCAGAGGATGAAGAAGCTGAGGAGGAAGGTGACCGTGAGGAGGTAGTAGGAGAAGATGGAGAAGAGGATGAAGAATCGAAAGAGACTGAGGCGGATTCCCGCATCTCAGAAGTTGAAGAGGATGATGAGATCAAGATAGTCATAGAAGAGTATAAGTAGAAGGGAACTGATAATACCAGGACGCTTCAATTCTATATTGATGGGATGCGCTGGCAGGCCGTTACAATATAAAATAGATTTTAATCACTGGCAGGTCGCTACGATTACATTTCGATTACAACCGCTGGCAGGAGGCAGTTTAATTAAAGTTGTTGAAAGTCAAATTAGGGGGTAAAACTCATTAATACTCAACTATTACGAGAAAAATTCGTTGGCGCCTTACTGGGCACCGCCGTGGGTGATGCGCTGGGAATGCCCGTCGAAGGTATGCCCCACAATGAGATCGAACAGGTGTACGGCTCAATAAAAAATATGATGGACGGGTGGCTCCCCAAAGGTAGTTACACCGACGACACGCAGTTAATGATAGGTCTTGCCGAATCGCTTATTGAATGCAGGGGATTTTCAGGCGCACACATGTCGAGACAATTCATTTCGAATTTCGAGCCGCACCGCGGATACGGACCCGGGACAATCCGGGTGCTGAACAATGTTAAAGAAGGTCAGGGCTGGCACGAAGCTGCATCCCATCTGTACGGCGGCGGTTCCTACGGGAACGGCGCGGCTATGCGGATAGCACCTGTGGGTATATTGTATTATGACCAGCCGGAGAAATTGAAACAGGTGGCGGAGGTCACCAGCCGGATAACACACGCGCATCCCCTGGGCGTTGAAGGTGCGGTGCTGCAGGCAACCGCTGTGGGTCTTGCGGCAAACGTGGATCTTATTGAATCAGGTACACTTAATAAAATCGATTTCATCGAGCAGTTGATTGCCGTTTCGACTCTTGATGAGTATCAAACGAAACTTGATATGATTAAAAGCTTCATCACAGGACCGAAAAATCATACCAACAATGATATTATATCTGCGCTGGGCGTGGGCGTCCAGGCCCACAAGTCCGTTCCCATGGCAATCTATTGTTTTCTGGAAAAATGCGGATCTTACCGTGATGCGGTATGTTATGCAGTGAATATGGGCGGCGATACCGACACCATCGGTGCAATGACAGGCGCACTTGCAGGTGCCTTGCACGGGGTACGGGGAATACCAGAGGAATGGCTTGAGGACCTTGAGAACTCGCAAAAAGGAAGAGACCACATCATGAAGCTGGGCGAAGATCTTTATGACCTGCATATAAATTAATGATATTGTGGAGTTTCCAGTATACGGGATACAAACATTAATAAATCATTACATAGTTTTCTACAGTCAAGTGTGAGGAAATATCGGTATAACCGTTTGGAGTTGGTTTAAGATGCCTTCAGCACGCAATAAAGCTGGAACTGTCATTGCTATTATTGGCGGAATTTTTTTAATTATTGGCGGTGGTGTAGGCATGGCACCGCTGCTGGCCGACCTGCAGGAGATCGTTGAAGATAAAATCACGGATAATCCAACCGTAGTGTTGCTCTTCAAAATTTTGATAATTTTGGCCGCTCTTGGTGGTATTCTCGTTGTTTTAGGTGGAATATTAATCTATTTTGAATATCCGCGGGTGGCAAAGATACTAATAACGCTTGGAGCAGGTATTGGATTACTGGGATTGCTTTTTGGATTCGGCATGGCATATTCATCAGGCGATGCCGGCAGTTACCTCAACGGGATCTTATCAACTATTGCGGGTATCGGAGCGATTCTGGCAATTATAGCGTATTATTTAGCAAAAAAAGAGTGAGTCTAAGAGTCGAGGGTCGATAGTCCAAGTGTAATAGTGGAAAAGTAAAAAAGTGGAAAAGTAAAAATCGGGACTCGGGCTTGGGGTCTCGGTTGATTAAAATCAATTAGAACAAAACTTGTTACTTAAACTCAATTTTCGAGGGGTGGATTTTATTATTACTTAAAAATAGGGAATATTAGGCATTAAAATTAAATATTTTCAAATTCTTCAAAAATAAAGCATGTCATATGATAAAAAATGAGGTAATGTATGAATAATAAAAAGAAAAACATTATTATGGGTATTAAATTAGTCTTATCCGGATTTTTATCAATTGGAATTATATTTTTTATATTGGGTTTATTACTTATAATAGATGATTTCAATGATTTTATTGCTTTAGTTGCAGGTTTACATTTCATGATATTTGGAATAATTATTATTCCTATTGCAATAATGTTTATTAAAGATTTTACAAAAGCTACTAAAAAAACTATCAGAAGAATTGTAATTGTAAAAAGCTTTAATGATATACAAAAAGCGATCTTTGAATGGTTTAAATTAAATAATTTTAAAATAGAAAAATCAAAGAATAATTTGATTATCGCTATTAAAATAACAACTGATTTTTTTGGTTTAACAATACATAGAATTTTTAAAATAAATTTGGAGAAAGAAAATAAAAATAGAACTTTACTGCATGGAGAATTTTATATCCTTTCAAGCAATATGAAAGATATTCCATTATCATTGACAAATCGGAGATTTTGTTTTGGAGGTAAATATCGTAATGAAACCTTCAATTTGATGGAAAATTTATTAAGTACTCTGAAAAATTAATAACAACCAAATGTTTCCGAGCTTCCGCGTCTCCGCGGTTAAAAAGGGGTGGGAGGTGGGGATGTTTAAAATCAAACGTTCTGAAATCAAAACCCTAGATTATTTTCCGCGATTTCGATTATTTCATGACTTCGTGGTAATATACCAAAACCGTTATTCATATGAGTTACAATTACCACGAAATCTCGAAATAGATTTAAAAAAATTTTGGGATCGAAAACGCGAAATAACTTTAGACTTCGATTTTAAAATGCTCGCTTTCGCGGTTTTCACTAATTCGTTTTTTTCGCGGTAAAACAAGCTCCCTATGTCCAGTGTCCTGGGTCCAGGGTCCTGATTTCATCGATTTCTCATCTCTTCGCTTCTTTTAATTTTGCAGCAATGAAAAATGATATTATTACAGCAAAGGCCGCCAGCAGGAATGTTGGTTGGAAGCCGAATAAAGCTGCAACAGCTCCGCCGGTAATGGACCCGATGAACGCACCGAGGTTATAGAACGAATTCAGTAGCCCGATACCGCGCCCGCGTTCGCTTGAAGGCGTTAAATCCGAAATGAGTGCGTTTGTGCTGATCGTATAAAATGTATATGCAGGCACCAGCCACAGTGCGATTACAAGCCAGATATTATCTATGATACCGTAGATGAACCAGATGAACGCGTAAAGAATTATGGCTATTATCAAAATAATCTTGCGTCCATAGGTATCGCACAGCTTACCGACTATGGAGGCCAATCCCGCGCTGGGCAGGCCGCTCAGGGCAATAACAACGCCGATGGCGGGTATGGGGATGGCATTCTCCTTGAGGTATACAGAGAAGACTGCGAATACCATGTAATTCCCGATTAATAAAATAAGAACCGTAAAACATAATTTCCATATCTCTGGTATATTTTTTAATTTCAGAATAGAACCGAAGGAGGTATCTTTTACCTGTTTCCTCGGGGGATCTTTTATGGGTATTAAAACCAGTGCAGTCAGTATTGAGAAAATGCCTGTAATATAAAAGAACCAGCTGGAATCCAGAGCATATATGAACCCGCTGAGAAGACTTCCGGTACCCCATCCCACGGCATTGAACAGAGTAAACCATCCCAGGATTTCACCTTTAGCTTTGGGCCGGTATTCGGTAGCCAGCGCATAAGACAGGATCCAGCTGGCGAGGAAAAAAACCTGGATGCCGCGCAGTACCGTAAGCATTATGATATCGGCAAAGGGGAAGAAGAAATAGAAGATGCTTGCAACCAAATTAGTGTAAATAATAATGTTTTTGCGCTGGCCGAGCTTATCTGAGAGTGCACCCCATACGAAAGTCATAATGACCAGGGCCATGTACTGCAGAGATGTAATGAACCCGACCCAGAACAGGTCATGTTTTAGATGGATTACATGGATGGGAAGAATCGTAAAGTTGAAACCTATGGTTAATCCGACCAGTATCGAAAAAGCCATGAGGGCATTGATATTTCTGTCCCTTTTCATTCGATTTACGAAATGGTTTGAGGTTTAAATTTGTTTGGATTGTTAATTATAAAAAGAAAAGGAAAGAATAAAAACAAAAATAGGTTATATCCTAATATTCCTGCCGTTTGCGCATCATATGCATTACTATGACCACAACCGCAATTATTACGGCTAATATGATGATAACAATCACAAATTCTAACATCGACGAGTCATCGGTGGGATTATCGACTTGCACTCTTACCGAATTCTCTTTGGAAAAAATTCCACTGGTGTGGGTGCGGACGTTTATTGTATGCCAGCCGTTCGGAACGGTTTCCGTATACCAATCGTAATACCACGTGCTGAACGAACCCGTGCCGCTTCGATCGATAGCGAGAAACCAATCACCCTCATCGATTTGGATTTCGACCAACTCGACGGAATCTCCCGTGGATAATGTGCCCTCTATACGGACCGTACCCTTGACCGTGGTGTCCGGGTACGGATAGCTGATCCTGGCAAGAACATTTAAGATTGTAACCTGAAATCTGAAGGACTCGGAATATGCAGTGCCGTTACTTGTTCGTACATAAACAGCAAAATTACCGTTGGATACCTCGGTGCTGTCCCAGGTGTAGTTCCAATCGTAAGTTCCTTGTGCCATATACCATGATTGGCCGGAATCAAAACTCAGCTCAACCGAAACAATAGCGCCTTTATCGTTGCTGGCGGTACCAAAAATTTCTACGATTCCGCCAATGGTATCGCCATTCTCAAACGAAGTGATTTCCGCACGCTGGAAATCCCCAAAGGCTCGCTTGACCGCTTCATAACCGTCGGCGATGCCCCAGCCGTAATCCTTGTTGTATTTATCACTTATAGCACTGTTATACGGCTGACCCTTTTGAGTTGCCGTCTCGCGAATGATCGTCTTTATCTCTTCTGGTGAAAGAGTAGGATTGGCTTCCAGCAGGAGTGCCGCCAGGCCGGCCACATGCGGTGCAGCCATGGATGTGCCGCTTTTTTCGGTGTAGCCGTTGCCGGGATTTATCCAGGCGGATGCAGCATACAGTGTAGAATCGATATCCACACCTGGAACGGATATATCGGGTTTGAACTCATCAATGCGTTCCTCGTCGCCGTCATCTGCACGTGGACCGCGGCTTGAGAAATCAGCAATTACATCATCGCTTCGATCCACTGTACCGCCGTCGTCGATTGCTCCAACTGTTATGGCCTTCTCTGCGGCGGCCAGGCTTGAAAATCCGTTGTTGTTGGGCCCCTCGTTTCCAGCGGCCACGATTACTACTAATCCTGCATCGGAGGCCGCGTCCACAAGCTGAGCCTCCGCGCTTAAACCATCATCGTTACCAACGATAACCTCGCCGACGCTGAGGCTTAATATATCTATGTCATAAGTATCTTTATTATCAATACACCATTGAATACCCTGCATGACGTTAGACGAGGATGTAGTGGGCGACCAGTCATTGAACACCTTTACATCCACAAGTTTAGCGTCCGGAGCAACACCGATATTATCACTTGAACCGCCGCCGTCGCCCAGGGCAATTCCGGCGCAGTGCGTACCGTGCCCATCTTTATCATCTGGGTTCTCACGGGATATTATCCCGCCGCTGTAATCCGCACCCACCACATATTTGCCGTCCAGTCCGTCATGGCTGTCATCCACTCCGGTATCTATTACGGCAATCGTAATGCCGTCACCGGTCACATCGAAATCCGTAGCCACATTGGAATATTCAGATGATGGTCGGATTTTCATTGCCGGAACGCTGACATCCAGTGCCGGAATATATTCCGACTGCTGCTCTATCATGACCACGCCATCGAGTGCTTTTATATCCTGAAGTTTCGATAAAGGAACATTCTGTGCACCTATGGTATTGATGTATTTTGGAATGAATGATATTTGTAAGCCCATTTTCTCAAGCTCTGATAGCTCAAAATCCATGGGAAATCGGTCGTAGTCAATCAGTATATTGACAGTAGTTTCGGCAACAAAACCGCCCTGTTGTTCAACCAGTAGATCAATCGAGTCGTCAAGACCATTACGATTTAAATCTCCCACCCAGCGAGTCCACCATGGCTCCTCCGGTATAACAAATTCGAATTCGTTATCTTTGCAAATTATAATCGAAGAATGATTGTTGGTATCGTTACTGTCTGCAACGGTTGATATTTGAAAGCTTGATAATACGAATAGAATCAAACAGGTTATACTAAAAATTCTAATTGATGCAGTCATGATTTATCACAATTCTGTATTTATGAAGATTTCTATGATATCAATAATATTTTTTATATCATTTATGATATTCTTATAAGTTTTGGTTTATTTTCCTTTAAACCGACATAAATTAATATCATAACCTCTATTTTTATTGGATTACTGATGGCCGAATATAAAATTATTCATGATACCGTCTATGGGAGTATAAAACTTTCGGGTTTGATGCTGGAGCTACTTGAGAGTCCGGAGGTGCAAAAGCTTGCTGGAATACATCAGCTCGGATTGGCCTACCTGGTTTTCCCGGGTGCTAATCATACGAGATTGGAGCATTCACTGGGAACAAGCTTTATTGCAGGCAGGATCGCAAATGAACTTTCCCTGGAGGAAAATGAGTCTGATCTTGTTAAATGTGCAGCACTTTTACATGATATAGGGCACGGCCCGTTTTCTCACACCCTGGAAATGATGGTGCACCAGAAAACCGGGCACTCACATATGGAACTCACTGCCAAGCTTATCACGGGTAAGATCGATATTTTTTCGGACGAGGAGTCCAAGGTGATTACGGGCAGGAAAACCCTCCCAGAAATAATTGAAAAGTACGGGTTAGCCCCCCCGGAAATTGCGGATCTGATAACATCCCCGCCCGAGGACACCAAAACAGCTACCCTGGAAAGTTATCAGGATAAGAGCAGCCAGCAGTTCTTCAACCCCAAAGTTTATTTGAACCAGATAATCCACGGCGAGATCGATGCTGACCAGATAGATTATCTCATGCGTGATTCGCATTATACGGGTATCGCTCACGGAATAATCGATGTGGATAGATTGATACAGACAATGGAGATCTACAACAACGATCTTGTGATACACCGGCGCGGGCTCTCCGCCGTGGAGGGTATGCTCGTTGCGCGCTCACTTATGTATTCATCTATCTATTTCCACAAGACCGTGCGCATCGCGGAGCTGATGCTCGCCCGTGCCGCAGAGGCTGCCAAGAAGGATCACGAAATGCCGGAACTGTACCGCATGGCAGATTCTGACCTTTTGAACTACCTCCGCAGCCTGGGCGGATTTCCGGCTGAAATCGAACGCAAATTGAAATACCGGAGGCTGTACAAAAAGGTTTTATCGCTGTCCCCCACGGAACTGTAGGAACGCCACACATCCACTCTAGTGAAGCTTGCTGAGTGGGAACAGCTTAGAAAGCGAGAAGATGAGATATGTGATAAACTCTCGGTACCGAAAGGTCATATCATAATCGATATCCCCAAAAGTGAACTAATGATTTCCGAGCCGCGAATAAAACGCACGCAGGTAAAAATTAAAGATAAGGGTCTCAAGCCTCTCTCAAGTTACAGCCCTCTCGCTCGTGCACTTCAAATACGGCCCATTCCCGATTGGGAGATCATGGTGGCGGTAGATTCGGCGTATATCGACAAAGTTGAGAATAGATTGGATAAAATTTTGTTTGATTAGACAAAAATTAATTAAGATTTTCAAAAACTTTCAAATCGCTTACAGAGGGGCGAATTAATTTTTTTCAATTGTTGCGGTGGCGAGGGGCGTACCGGCTAGCGTTTGCGTTGTGCGTCTCGCCTCCTGCCTCTTTTCTTTTGCCTCTTGCCTCTTCCGAAATCATTCTTTAATCGATTAAAAGGCTTTCACTCATTTGTTCTGTTTTCTCTTCTTTAATACAATCAGGAGAACAACAATAAAGAGGATTATAATGATTAGCGGTATGATGAGCAATGCCCCGCTGCCGCTCTTGTCATCACTGTCATCCTCCGATCCTTTTGTATCATCTTCTGTCAATGAAGGATCATCGATAATATCCTCGGCGATTACGCCCGGGTTGCCCGGTACATTGTGGATATAATCAATATAGGTATAATTACTTGTTTCCATCCATGAGTAGGCGTCAACTCCAAAATAAATCAAATCCTGTTCCGGTATGTATTTACCTTTTGAAATTTCAACCACTAGAAATTCTTCATTTCTAATTTTTTCAATACCGCCCAGGTGTGTAATATCCTCTTCAGATTGCTCAACACCATTGACAAATTCTACAATAGTAATCGTTCCGTTACGATAAGTAATGTTGTAACCTGTTTTATTATCGCTTGAAGTAAATATTCTAAAGACATATTTGGTATCATCATTATCTCTTATCTTCTTACCTTTCGTACCAAGTGTGAATGTCAGGTTGTCACCTGTACCGTTCTTGGTCTCAAACCGTTTAAGATCGATTTCCGGGTACTCCTCTACTATGGTCATATTTCCGGTTTCATTAAAACGTCTCACATCACCTGCAGGTTCGCCGTTGAACTCGAATTCGTATATTACCGTACTGCAGGCATTGAAATTTAACAAGAAACACATAAAAACCAAAATAGCTAAAATGGTTTTTAGAGACATAGAAATCACTACCCTAAAATTTCATGATTCCATGTACTATTTTATAATTATTATCTGATTTCATTTATTTAAAATTAATAATATTGTTAATATTTATATAAAACAATGAGCAAGCTACATACTGCAGGGTGTATATGAAATATATAGTGCATGGAGTATGGTGCAAGGTGCTAGTGAAATATAAATCAAACTTGCCGCATGCCGCATGCTGCTTTTCTCATCTTTTTATATATATGCACCCCTAATACACACTTGCCGCCTGCACCTTGCTCCATGCCGCAAATTAAATTACACCTGTACTTTCAGCAAGTTCCGTAGCCACACCTTTGGTCAGCCCGGAACCCAGGATGGTGTACCGGTCTACTCGAATTGTATGGGCCTCCATAAGGCTCTGGATTATAAATTCAGATCCAATCCCGATTTCTTGCGCGGTGGTGGGTGTACCTATTGTAACCAGCGTCTTTTTTAATGCTTCCCAATCCCCGCCGTGGAGTTTCATCATCATAATGGTACCGATGGCACACTGTTCGCCGTGCAGTGCTGGTTTGGGTGCTATTGCATCAAGCTTATGACTGAACATATGCTCGGCACCGGAGCAGGGCCGCGATGAACCTGCGATACTCATGGCGACACCGGATGCCACAAGAGCCTTGATCACATGCCATGCACCTTCCTCACCGCCGGCGCTGATTATTTCTGCATATTTTTCGATTACAAATGCAGTCATTTTAGACAGCGTCTTGGCGTAGGTGCTGATATCTTCATTTTTCTCCTTATGAGCAAGTTCCCAATCCAGAACCGCGGTCTCATTACTAATCAGATCTCCGCAGCCGGCAGCGTTAATCCTCTTCGGTGCCTGGGCGATAATGGCCGTATCGGCAATCAATGCGAAGGGTGTGTGACCATCATAGGATTTCTTCCGGTCGTCCACCCATATGGATGCTCGGCTGGATACTATCCCGTCATGTGAAGCAGCCGTGGGAACGCTTATGAAAGGGACCTCCTTGTGGAATGATGATAATTTTGCCACATCTATGGGCCTGCCGCCGCCTACACCCAGCACCAGGTTTATTTTATCATCTTCGATTTTTACCTTGACCCTTTCTACCTCCTCTATTGTCGCGTCCTCAATTGTAGTTACAAGCACCTCATAGTTGTGCTGCTGCAGCGATTCGATCACCGCTTCACCTGCGATTTTCTTGGTGTTGCTGTCCGCAATGATCAAAGCAGGGCCTTCCATTTTTAATCGTTTGCAGGCACCCCCCACATTATCAAGAGTGTCATGCCCCACCAGTACTTCCCGCGGCAGCTCCATACCTTTTGCCTTTCGGATGGTTCCCCCTTGCGCATTGGGCGTTTTATTTGAAGTCAAAACAATCCACCTGTTGGGTTTTGGTAAAAACAAATATGATTTTCAATTGAACGAATAATCGTATTGGCTATTAATAATTTCTATACATTATAAACTTAATCGAATAACATTTTATCCGATAACTAATTGTTAAATACAACCTGATCAAAGTAAAAGCAAAACTATCTAATAAAATCAAATTAATATCTTTTTTATTATGTACGATCCTTTGAAACGAACAAAGGCGTTGGAAAAATCAACCTTTGAAGGCAATCTGCGCAGGTACTATCGGTTCAGGCCGGCAAAATGGTACGGCGGAATAGTCACCGGCGATGTCTGCGCATGCAATCTACTCTGTTACTTCTGCTGGGCCGGCGATGAAATCCGGAACCATCCCGAAAGGGTGGGTAAGCTCTACTCACCGGACCAGGTATTCAATAAGTTTGAGGCCATCTCACGCAAGTGCGGCTATACGCTCATGCGGCTCTCCGGCCAGGAGCCCACCATCGGCCGGGAGCACCTGCTGGAATTGCTTTCGCTGCTGGCGAGAACCAAATATCGGTTCATTCTGGAAACCAACGGGATTTTGATTGGAGCCGAGCAGGATTATGCACAAGCACTTTCGAAATTCGGGAATTTACATGTAAGAGTATCTGTAAAAGGCACCTGCGAGGAGGAGTTTTCACATCTGACCGACGCCGCGCCGGAATTTTTTCAACTGCAGCTGGATGCTATTAAAAATCTTATTGATGCTGGTGTAAGCGTGCATCCTGCGGTAATGGTATCGTTTTCCACAAAGGATAATTTGAAGTCGTTTATTAGAAGATTGGAAAAAATTGACGCTACTCTTCCAACTCAAATGGAAGTTGAAGAATTGATTTTGTACCCCCACGTGGTCAAACGCCTCAAAAAACATAATTTTGATATCAAAGGGGGCCACGAACCGGATAAGGTGCCGAAAGAACAAATATAAGAATTTTTTATTGTTGATAGAGGCGCGGGAAACGTTTAGCAGTGGCGAAGCTCGTCTCGTTAAACGGAATCGAGGCTCGTTTCGGTAGTCGGTATCGAGGCTCGTTTCGGTAGTCGGTATCGAGGCTCGTAACGGGCATCGACCCCGAGCCTCGTAACGGGCATCGACCCCGAGCTTCGTAACGAGTTTCGACCCCGTACCTCGTAACGAGTTTCGACCCCGTACCTCGTAACGAGTTTCGACCCCGTACCTCGTAACGGGCATCGACCCCGAGCCTCGTAACGAGTTTCGACCCCGTACCTCGTAACGAGCATCGAATCCGACAAACGAGACGACTGACGCAAACGCATGACGTTACGCACTGCGCAACCCCGAACCGCTGAATTGTTGCCCACACCGACTAGATGAAAATGATATCGAGGTGTAGGGCCGTGCCGTCAAATTGAAAAAAATTAATTCGCACTTCTGGAATTGATGTACAAGCTTTCTATCATTCTTTCAAAGCATACTCGAGAGCTGCTTCTGCATGTATTTTTGTTGTATTAAAAAGCGTTACACCGCAGTCATCTTCTGAAATTATCATGGGGATTTCGGTGCAGCCCAGTATCACACCCTCAGCTCCCTCCCCGTTGAGATTCGTAACAATTTCAATAAATCGCGCCCTGGATTCCTTCTTGACCTCGCCTCTAGTAAGCTCCTCATAGATCACCCGGTTGATATATTCCTGCTCATCATCTTTGGGAACAATAACATCGATTCCTCTCTTCCCAAGATCGTTCTTGTAAAATGATTCACGCATGGTGAAGATCGTCCCGAGGAGACCCACTGTTTTGTAACCTGCAACTTCGATTTGCTTGCCGGTTGCATCCATTATGCTGATGAGCGGCATGGGTGTACCTGTCTGGACTGTTTCGAATACCTTATGCATGGTATTGGTTGCTAGAATTCCGAAATCAGCTCCAGCATTATGAAGGGCAGAAAAGATTTTGATCATATCCTCTGCTGCGGCGGACCACTTCCCGCTCTCCTGCCATTCTACATATTTCTGGAAGTTCACACTGTAAATGAGCACCTCGGGATAATTATAATCACCGAACCTTTCGAAATAGGTGCGGATGATGTGCTCGTAATAATGGCTGGTGGATTCGGGGCTTAAACCGCCCAAGATCCCGATGGCCTTCATGGATAAAGCTCCTGTTATATAGGTAAGCGATTAATTAAACAGATTGAAAGGTAGCCTTTGTATCTCCAGTAAAAGTACCAGAACCGCAAAGCCGATGAAAAGAGCAAAGTCTGTGCCTTTTAGGCGCCGCTCCTCTGTGAAAATATAATCGGTATCCATGGTATACCCGCGTGCAAGCATGCATGTAAATACTCGCTCACCCTGGCTGTAGGATTTAATGAACAGTGTACTGATGCTATTTGCAACATTTCTCAGAACGAACCTGTATCCCGCAGGGTTGCGCTTCATTGAAAACCCCCTGCATTTCTGCGCTGTGCGTATCCTGTGAAGATTTTCGTAAAACAGGTAAAGGTAGCGGATCATCATATTCAGCGTCGTTATGAAAAATTTCGGGACCTTCAATTTCTTCAGACCGGAAAGGATCTGTGGCAGTGAAGATACCGATGATAATAGAATAACTGCGCTGACACATACGAATAGTTTGGCCAAAAGCAGCATGCCGAAATCAAACCCCTCTCGGGTTATGTGAAAAACCCACCATGAGTAGATTACCTCGCCCTCTCTGATAAAAGGCTGCATGATTGCTAAAAATCCCCCGAAGGGAAATATCAGTGCAAATCGCTTGAGAAGATAAATCGGATCCAAAAGCGCAATAGCCATCATGGCCAGCAGGAACGCTTCTATAATCAGGAGTTTGATTATATCGGTTTGCAGGACGGCATAGATGATCACCGCCAGAACGAATATTATCATGACCCTTGTATCAACTCGATGCAATATCGACTTCTTACCGGCCTGCCGGTCAATTTCAGATAATAACTCATGCATGGCCATCATCCAGTAAATTTTTCAATTCTTTTAAAGCCTCATCAATCGAAAGAGGGAAATCAATTTTATACCCCTCGCGCTTGAGCAGCAGCATCAACTTCGATATTTCAGGGATATCCAGATTTGCACGCTTGAGAAGCTTCTCGGACTGGAATATCTCTCTCGGTGTGCCTTTCTTCAGGATCTTGCCTTTGTGCATAACATATATTTCATCTGCAAGTTCAGGCACGATGTTTACATTATGTGTAGCAATAACCACCGTGATGTTTTTCGTTTGGTTCAAGCGCGAAATTATTGCTATTATATCGCTTGCACCTTTCGGGTCGAGGTTCGCCGTGGGTTCGTCCAGCACCAGAATCTCGGGCTTCATTGCCAGTACACCTGCGAAGCACACACGTTTCTTCTCACCGGTACTGAGCTCATGCGGCGGTTTTTCTCCGTGTTCTGCCATACCAACTGAATTCAACGCAGATGCCACGCGCTTTTTTACTTCATCAGGTGGCAGCCCGAGATTCATGGGGCCAAAGGCCACATCCTGAGCAACTGTTGGTGAGAACAGCTGGTCGTCGGGGTTCTGAAAAACCATCCCGACTTTGCGCCGGACCGTCTTCAGGTTCTTCCTGGTTATTTCCACACCGTCAATTAACACATTTCCGGTGGTGGGCTCCAGGATGCCGTTGAAATGCTTCATCAAAGTTGTTTTCCCTGCACCGTTCTCGCCAAGTATTGCTATTATTTTTCCTTTTTCGGCTTGAAAGTCAATGGACTGGAGTGAATATACATTTGCAGTTGTGGATGGATATTTGAAAGATAGGTTATTAACTTCTATTGCTTTCATCCGATCCCTTTGCTTTAACTTTTTCACTTTTATTGCTGCGTTTTTTTCCAGCAGTTAAACCGTAGAATAAACCTAATACGATCAATAACGTAATTACCGTCCCCAGTACGATAGCAATAGCGCCTGAATATTCGTTTTCTCCCAGCGCGGGAATGGAATAATCCGGCATGGGTGAGTCATGGGCCTGGCTTTCCTTATCATCTGCACTTTCGAAATCTTCTGCAGTGCTCTCCAGCCCGTCCGGGTTGTCCGATGCTAGAAATGGAGCAGCAACAGCGATAATTATTGCCATCAATGTACCGAATGCCAGTATTTTCCTGGTTCTTGCTTTCATGCACTCACCGCCTGATCCAGAGTACGATCCTTTTTATCCGAAAAGATATCAGAACGGTAGGTGGCTATGGTTACAACAACGGTGGCGGTGATGAAACCTTCAGCTACAATACCAATAACTGCGTGATAGATGCCCATGAGCAATAAACCCTGTATTAGCGGAAATGTCCCCGCGAGCCAGAGCTCAACTGCACAGGCAATTGCGGGTATGAAAATTGCCAGCCAGGCACCAATGAATGCAGCTATCATAAGATGAGTATTGCTATCTTTCATCGGTTTGATTTTTATGGATTTTATCGCTTTGAACGAATAGTACCCCACAAAGGAGGATATTACGCCCATATTGAAAATATTTACACCCAGGGCGGTAATCCCACCATCACCGAATACAAAACCCTGAACGATGAGCACCAGCGTTAAAAGCAGGATCCCGGCATAGGGACTGCCGATTATAATCGCCGCCATTGCCGCGCCCACCATATGACCCGAGGTGCCCCAGGGTATTGGTATATTCAATGCTTGAATAGCAAAAATTGCCGCTGCAAGTACTCCCAAAATTGGGATCTTTCTTTCGTCCAGTTCCTTTTCGGCCCAACGCAGTGATAAATATACAAATGGTATAATGATTAAAAAGTAAACGGCGCACTGCCATAACGGTATAAATCCATCTGGTACATGCATGCTATCAGCCCGTGTTACGAAAAAAAATTTCGTGCTACCGTTATAAATTCTAGAAGATTTAAGTTTTTCGGTAGCAAAAATCGCAAAATCGTGCTACTATCAGCTTTTAAAGTAAATCTAACAATGTTTTGGGGAGTTCACAAAATGGTGAAGGCCAAATACGCTCGGGAGCTTCGCTCCCTCACTTGAATGGTGAAAGAAGCATATAAATCGCTAGGAGAATGGTGAAGGATAAATACGCTCACTCCCTTCGGTCGTTCGCTTGAATGGTGAAGGCAGATTTTAATCGGGCAATATCTCAGTTACCTTCACTATTCACCATTCGCCATTTTGCCTTTTAATGAACTTCACTATTCACCATTCACTATTTATCCTTTATTAATCGCCCTAGCGCCTGTCCTCTCTTCTCTAGCGCCTGTTGTAATTGATATAAAATCAGATCTTAATAAATTTCCGTTTCTTCCGGATCTCAAACAGGAGTTGATTATGCTCATCTTGTGAAATGTCCAGGCTCTGGCTCAAACCCACCAGCATTGATTGTTCATCCCTGGTAATTACACCGTCAGCCAGCGCACGAAGAAGTGCTTCGCGGTAGATGTCATACTTATTGAGGTGCGGCACATTCGGGCTGGGAGCGCTCTTGGGTTGAGGTGCGCTGGAGGGGCTTTGGGGTGTGGGTTGAGGTTGGGGTGCAGGCGAAGGTCGAACTCCTGCTGGACTGGAGGGTTTTTCTATGGTCACCTGCGAATGACAGAAAGGACACTGATATATCAACGCACTATCGCTGTATTCGGCAGTAAAAACCTGCTTGCAGCTGGGGCATGAATAGTTTGCAGTACCGCTCATCTCGCGGACCGATCCCTCTCCTGATAGGGTCGCATCGTATTCTCTTCGGCGTTCATCATCCAGAAGTATCTCTCGTGCATTATTGATTTTCCTCATCTCCTCTGAAGCCAATTCCTGCAGCTTCTCTCCCAGATGTGAAACTTTATCAGGATGATATTTTTCTGCTAATTCCCTATAAGCCTTCTTGATTTGTGCCGAGTCAGCATCTCTTGAAATACCGAGTACTGTGTAATAATCAACTTCGGGCATTATTTCACCTTCCAAACGCTTTTCCCAACTGGAGGCAATTCAATTTACAGTAATAGCCTTAATCAGATTTAAATTATTGTTATTAATTTTAATTATTTACTATATATTCGTCCACCATTTCTTTGGCATTTTCACGTTTTTCCTGGAGCTCTTTCAGGAAATTTGCCATTAAATCCGCCGCATTGCGCTTGCAGGGCCCGCACATGCGGCTTCCTCCTTTACAGGTTTCATAGATTTCCGTTAATTCGTTATCATCTTCGGTTAAATGATATAAATAAAGCTCGAATACCACGCATTCATCAGGTCGGCCGCCAAATTTCCGCTGCTCCTCCTGCGATACCCGCCCTCCTGTTTTTGCATTCATAGACTTTTGTTTACCCACCTCGGGTTCGTCTGTCAGAAATATTGAGCTGTCCGGATCAGACGACGACATCTTGCCACCTGTCAGGCCGGTCATAAAACGATGATATGTTGAAGCAGGTAGATAGAATCCATACCCGCCATGTTCACGCTCCACTTCCAATAAAGTATTATCCATAAAGGGAATATCAACCTCACCTGCATCATTTACATACAAAGCCTTGTAGGCATAAATTTTTTCGAAATCAGAAAATCCCATGGTGGTAAGTTTTGACTCTGCATCGTCGAGAAGTTTATCGACATTATCGTCGAGCTTTACGAATACCCCTATGCGCTCATCCTTGGTTTTGGTCACATTGAAATATCTATGAGCAGCCGTTAAACCCCTGGTCAACCTCATATGCGGATCTTGATCCACGCCTACAGGTACCAATAACGGGTGCGGCCCGGAATACTCGTCAAGCTGCGGGTGGGTTATGTCTCCCACCTGCACTAAAGGTGCAAAAGCATGGGCCATGTTCGTGCCCTCATCAAACCCGTATATCGCCCGCATCTCGGAAAGATTGATTTTTCGACCCAGTTTATATGAAAGATCCAGCACACTTTTCCGCTTGGATTGGAAATATATTTGACAGTTCTCTGGCTTCAATCCCATGGCGATATAACTGACCACATATTGCTGGATAGCGACCTCCCTTGCTTCTTCCAGCGGAAGGTTTCTGGCACCCCAGGACTCTATATCTGCTACTGCAATATAGATTTCAGCTCCGATGGACTGGTAGTAGATAACCTGGTCTATCAGCATCTTATGACCGATATGCATATTACCCGAAGGCATCAAGCCGGTCAATATTATGAAATCTTGTTTTCTATCGATGGCGTTCTGGATAGTCTCAAAGCCTCTTGAGCCGAACACTATGCCGCGCCTGAAAAGCTTCTGCGGGTTCGGCAGGCCGTCTGCCTTGAACTCTTCGATACCGAACTCGTCTCTCAGGCGGGCGTAATCAGTATATTGTTCGGAAGCCCATGGATCGATTCTCATGTGAATACCTCTGGTAATTTCATTGTAACTTATGCCCTCTGCATGCTCACGCGCATTTATTTATCAATATAAAAGGCTATAATTATAAATAAAATTGCCGATTGGAATATTGATTATAACTGCCGGAGGAGAGATTTTGAAGGCCGGACCGATTAAATCAGGACCCAGGACCCTGGACACAGGACCCAGAATCCTGGACGCAGGACCCGGGACCCAGGGTACTTAAAATCGATTATAATTACCCCAATCCCCAATCTCCCGACCCTTTTCGAATCAGGGGCCCTGACCCTCGAAAAGCGTCGAGCGTAAATGGTGGCCACCTTCGGTAGGCCTCAATCCCTAATCCCTGGAATATTCGTTTATCTCTGCTAATGTTACCGAAAGATAAACATATAACATTGTTTATAGTACAAGTTCATATTTCAAGGTAGGTATGCTATGGCCGATAATAATAACGCCGATGAAACCGGGGCTGCCGGGGATGAATCCAAGCAGTCGTTAGATCTGGAATCCAAGATGAAAATCAAGTTAAATAAGGACAATTTCAACGAGTGGTACCCGGATGTAATCGAGCTAGCCAACCTCAGCGATAAGCGCTACCCGGTCAAGGGCATGAATGTATGGACCCCCTACGGCTGGAAATTAATGTTAAATATAGATACCGCCATCCGCCATGAATTGGACAGCACAGGGCACGGTGAAGTATGTTTTCCTCTCCTGATTCCCAAAACTGAATTTGCCAAGGAAGCGGAACATATCAAAGGTTTCGATGATCAGGTGTACTGGGTTACCCGCAGCGGAGCCACAGAACTGGATATACCGCTACTGCTGAGGCCTACCTCGGAAACAGCCATGTACCCCATCTTTGCATTGTGGATTCGTTCGCATTCCGACCTGCCGCTGAAGACCTATCAGATCGTTAACACATTCAGGTACGAAACCAAGCAGACCCGGTCATTCATTCGAATACGCGAAATACATTTTTTTGAAGCGCATACATGTCATTCGGATTTCGAAGATGCCGAAGCCCAAATCCAGGAAGATTTGGAAATAATGCGAAACCTGGGCAAGAAATTATGCCTGCCATATCTTGCGACCAGAAGACCCGATTGGGATAAATTTGCAGGTGCGTTCTATACTATCGGAATAGACTGCGTTATGCCAAACGGGAGAGTGCTGCAATTAGCTTCAATTCATCAATATAAAGAGAATTTTTCAAGCGCTTACGGAATAGAATTTGAGGATGCCGATGGGAGTAAAAAGTACGTCCATCAAACAACCTATGGTATGAGCGAGAGGCTTGTGGGTGCCGTGGTGGGTGTACACGGTGACAACCAGGGTTTGAAGCAGCCTCCGGAGATCGCACCGATCCAGATAGTCATTGTTCCTATATTAACCAAAACCGCTCGAACCGAAGTGCTTGATAAATGTAATGAAGTTTTAAAATCACTGCAGGAACATGGGTATTCAGTTCACCTTGACCTGCGCGATATCAGACCCGGGAATAAATACTATGATTGGGAGTTAAAGGGTGTACCGTTAAGAATCGAGCTGGGTCCAAGAGATTTAAAGAATCAATCAATTGTTCTAGTAAGAAGAGATACCGGCGGTAAAGAGACACTGGCATGGAATGACCTTTTGGATGGCGTTGATAAGACCTTAAAAAGTGTGGCAGAGTCTCTGTACACAGGAGCACAACAGCTAATGGATAAGTTTATAAAACGATTTGATGATTTGCAGGAAGCTGCATCGTGGACCGGTATTATTCACGCGGGATGGTGCGGTGACCAGGATTGCGGACTGGAAATGGAAGAATACCTGGACAGGAACATCCTGGGCGTTCCCATTGATTCGAAGGATTTCAGCGGATCCTGCCTGCAGTGCGGCAAGCCTACTAATCTGGAAATATATATCGCAAAAACATATTAAAACAAGAAACACTCATAACACTTATTGGCCATTCATGCAGATTAAAATGATCTCGCGTTTAAAATTCTAAGCACTAAATACTAAATACTAAACAAGCACTAAATTCTAAATTCTAAACGTTCTAAGAGGGGAGAAGGGAGACCGCTCTGATTTTCATCAATTATATTCACTTGGAGATGGGAGATTGATAATTATTGAATAAAATCACCCTCGACTCTCGCCCCTGTCCATATCAATCTCCTCTCTCCCCTCTCCATTCTCTCCTCAAGTTTAGTGCTTAGTGCTTAAAATTTGTTTCGAATTTAGTGCTTAGTATTTAGTATTTATTTATCATATTCATCTATTTTCATACTAAAAGAGATAAAAAACCTGATTATTTGGATTCCCCTTCTTTATCATCTGCCTTATCGGCTTTTTCTATTTCATCATAAAGTAGTGAACCCACAAGTCCGAAACAAATGAGGACAACAGTGATAGAATAGACGCCAATATCGTTCCAGTGTTCAACCCCAAACACCGCCAGCCATGAAATGTAGAATAGAATCCCAGCTAACAATAATAATCGATAGAATAATTTTGGAACAGAAATTGGCATTTTGACTTCATCTTCCATGTTAGATCAACTACGCTTAATTCAGGCTTGATATAAATAATTTTATTATAATATTTTTTCCTTTGTTTATAATTTGTGGTAAATATAATATAATATAACAATTGTAAACCAAAGTAATAAAAAGGGATTTTCAGAATATATAGATAATAGTTGATAATTTTTGAATTAAATAAATGAATAATCAGAAAAAGATGCATAAAATTTTTATGTTAATTTTTATATTAAACCTAGAATGAATAATAAAAGGTGCCGAAAATTTTATTTCGTTTCATACGAAAACAATAGTAAAAGATATATAGACGATACAATATTAATATATATATAAACCTATAAAACGCATAAATTGAATGAATAATTTTAGGATGCATTATGGTACAGGTGGGAAAGCTAAATGGACAGTGATTTCGAAGAGGGTTCCACGGATACAGACTCCCAGGACTTGGACTCAGAAATGGATGAGGAAGTCAGTGAAAGCGAAGAAGAAGTGGAGGTTGAACGGAACCCCTGGAAAGAAGCCGCAATTCGGGCCGAAAGCCAACGCCGATATATAGAAAATGAGCTGTTGAAATTACAAAAGGAAGTACGCAGATTATACACGGAGATTAAGAAATTAAAGGCTCCACCTTTAATTATAGGGGATATAATCGATATACTATCAGACGGTCGTGTAGTTGTTAAAAGTACTACCGGACCGAATTTTGTAGTTCATGTAGCTGATTTTGTAGATAAGGATAAACTCACTGTTGGCTCCAGAGTGTCATTGAACAGGGATTCATTATCTGTAATTGGGATATTACCACCCTCAACAGATCCCATGGTATCAGCAGCAGAAATAATCGAGAAGCCACGAATAAGTTACAAAGATATCGGGGGTTTAGAGACCGAGATACGTGAAATCCAGGAAACTGTAGAGTTACCTTTGAAGCGTCCGGATTTATTCAAGAAAGTAGGGATTGACCCCCCCATCGGAGTTTTACTTGTGGGTCCACCCGGAACCGGTAAAACAATGCTGGCCCAGGCGGTGGCCCATGAAACCAATGCTACATTCATCAGACTGGTCGGTTCTGAACTGGTACAAAAATTCATAGGAGAAGGCGGCCGGCTTGTCCGTGAGCTGTTCACACTGGCTCGTGAGAAAGCCCCCAGTATAATTTTCATAGATGAGATCGATGCAATCGGTGCACGCAGGCTTGAGACCGCCACGTCGGCGGACCGCGAGGTACAGAGAACCCTTATGCAGCTGCTTGCCGAATTGGACGGCTTCGATCCCATCGGGAATGTAAAAATAATTGCAGCAACCAACCGTCCCGACATTCTTGATGAGGCCTTGATAAGACCGGGACGTTTTGACCGTATTATCGAGATTCCAATGCCGGATTATGAGGGCAGGCTTGAGATTTTCAAAATCCATACCAAAAGGATGAGTGTGAACCGAAATGTCAATTTGAAAGAGTTGGCTTCCACCGGTGAAGATCTCAACGGGGCAGAGATAAAAGCCAT
>CP070629.1:3050136-3056132 GCA_020356005.1 Thermoplasmata archaeon | reverse complement strand
CTGCTGTCGTACTTCTCCAGTTCGTGGGCGAGCCTGGTTTCAGCATCCCCTGCGGTGAAAAGTATATCGTCGCCGTCATTTTGTGCATTGCTGGCAAGATCCGAATCCGTCAGGCTTATCAGCACCGGGAAATTGTTCATATCACCGGCGACTTTGTTGTGATCTATCGTGATCTTCTTGCGGTAGCTCCAATCCGTGTCGTACGGGCCGCCCGTCGGGTCCGACATAACTTCGTTGATTACGATATCGTAAGTTGAATAATTGATGGTGAAATAGAGATAATCCAGATAGAAATATTCAGGTCCGGCAGCATTGCTATCTTTACCGGCTACCCGTAAATAAATTCCGTTATTCAATTGCTCGACAGTAGGCAGGTTGCTTGTCGATGAATAAATCTTATTTGTGTCGGTATCTGCTGACGCATAATCGCTGATATCATATCTCGTTCCGCTACTGGTAGCGCTCCATGTAATTCCAGCCTCCGTATCGGGCATTACCCAGTAAGCTGTATGATAATACCCAATATAAACTGAGATATTGGTGATTATAGCACCCGGAGGTATGTTTGCAGACCCATATCCGCACTGAATCCACATATATGTCACTTTTCCACTTGTGCTTTCGCGGGCATCATCACCGGGTGCATCTTCATCAAGATTGGCTTCATTCAACGTGCTTGAGGAATAATCAACTGCGGATATAGGGTGCACATGCTCTGAGGTTTCTGACCCGCGGGTCAGGTGCTGGCCTGACTGCTTGGTTGAAGTATAGAACAGGATATTCTCGGACCGGTCATCATTCTCTTCAGACCAATCGGAAATCCAGAAATAAACATCAAAGGGCTGGTTTGCTGAAAGTTCGATATTGCTGAAAGCAACCTTCGTTTCCAGCCGATACCGGTCCTTACCCACCGATATGCTGTCTTCTAACTTCCAGGTCCAATCCTGGCCGGAACCTGTGTATTTCAGCAGATCCTCGTTGAAAGTATAGCCGTATTTACCTGTAATTTCAACGACGTAATCTGCACCCATTGGTGTATCCTGTGAATACACTCGATAGCCGGTGGAGGGGTTATGATCGGAATCGATGAAAATGTGTGCGATATCACGCCCTACACGCAGAGGTACAGGTAATTTTTCAGGTATATTCCGCGGAATCTCATCATCCAGAGGTGCAATATCCTGCCCGTCAGTCCAGCCGTCACCGTCGGTATCAACATTATTGACATCGGTATGACTGATCACTGTTTCATAGTCGTCTGTCAACCCGTCGCCGTCTGTATCCAATGCGCTGGACGGGTTGGGGTCGATCCGGTCCTCCACGCCGTCACCGTCAGTATCTACCCTTTCGACGATTATATCTGAATAATACTTGGCCGGTACAGGTACACGGGCGCCCTCCAGAATATTCCCCGTTACCTCGAGGTAGAAGAATGCATTTTCTGAATCGTGCGTTACCGCAGTATTTGCGATATCGGTGGAAGGCTTGATCGAATCACCCACCGTATCCTCGGATTTATAGTAATTATTCCAATCCGCAAATGCGCCGTCTATGATTATCTGGTCGGGTACGCCTCCGATATAGGATTTCATCAAGCTCTCGCCCAGAGTCGAACTGGCCACATGTCCCTCTGTAAGCTCGAAATCGAGAATTGAGATGCTGATGGAATCATATATTTTTGCGTTAAGGGCTATGTCCACGAGCACAAACACAGTTATCTTCGAATCTTTTGTAATGGTAAGCGGCGAGGTTAATACCAGGGTGGCTTTGCCGTTGATAAAGCCCGTGGCGCTTGAGGCCAGCAGGTTATCGCCGAAGGAGTAATATCCGTTTTTATCAACATCTTGTACCAGCGAAATTGTTCCTGTATCCACATCCGCCGCGGTTCCGTCCCTTGTCATTGTGATAGAATTTATAACTATATCGCCGCTGTGCGCCGTAAATTCAGCCATTAATACGGCATTATTGGCCGACCCTGTTTCCAGGATGTCACTGCCTATGCTCCTCTCCCTTACTTCAAGAACACTAATCTGTTCCTCCGTTTCAACTGCTGTATAATCCTCATTGTAATTACTGTCCGAAATCTGGAAGAGCACTTTCTGGCCCGGTATAAATTTCTCGGGCTCTATGGGCAGCTGTGTCTCGAGCTCGTTGCCTATCGCCTTTGCCGGGACATTATAAGCGCAGGTCCAGCCGTTCCAGTCGTTTTGAGGGCGGTTATCGTCAAAGGTGTGAAAGGTAGACGCCCTCACTGTATTTCGTACACCGCTTACTTCTATCATTGAATCTGCGCCCAGCCCGTTGATGGTATATCCTGTATCGGTTTTATCATCCGTATCGATGAAGATATGTACAGAATCTGCACCGGCTCTCTGATTTTCCAGGATCTCGGTACCCGCAAGAATCGTGCCTTCCACTTTCAAATAAAACGAATTATAAAGATTATCGGATTCGATTTTATATTCTACTATATCGATGTTCGGGTTTGCAGCATCGGTTCCATCAGTTGATGCTTCCACGCCCTTCCAATCGTCAAATTTACCGTCGATTATTATGCCATCATATTCACTGGAAAAATCTTTAATATAAATTAAGGTAGGTAATAACAATAAAATAGCGGCGATTATAACCGAGCCGAGCATTCTTTTACGACGCTTCAAGTATAATACGCTAATCCTGCGCGATCTTGTATCGCTGATACCTACTACCGAGCCGTTCGTAAACCCGTTACCATTTGTCAATCCGTTACCGTTGGTCAACCCGTTCCCGTTCGTAAGCCCGTTACCGTTGGTCAACCCGATCCTATGTCTTGCCTGAACCGGCTGCGGAAGGCTTGGTTTAACACGCGGTGGAGTCGGTTTGCGGCCGAACCCATTAGTAAAACCGTTACCGTTCGTGAGCCCGTTGCCGTTCGTAATACCCTTTCGGGTGGGCACATCGATTATCTTGACAGGCGCTGCCCCGAACTCCCTCAGCTTCTGCTTGGTATCAACTTTAGGCGGCTTTTGCTCTCCCTTTTTTACTGCCGGCGGTTTTACAGGTAATTCCTCAACATTAATCTCGTCCCTGATTACGTGTGTACGTTTACGCGTTACGATGTACCGCGATAAATTCATAGAATCTTCGCCGTCTTCTATCAATCCCGTTGCACGATATCTGGGCCGCTGGGGCTCGCGAACCGTTAGTGCGGTTTCAACCTTGGATTTACCGTAAGATGGCTTATCGTGTGAAAGAGAATCGCCACCGGCCAACCTCTCCCGTATCCTGCTGACGCGGTCGCTCAACTCGCTGAGCCGGTCGGGTTGGTAATGACCGGCTCTTTCACGGACCGGCGGAGCTTCCGCATCGGATTTCGATTTATTCAAATTCTGGATCAGCTTTGTCAGTAGGTTACGCACTTCCTGGTTCTTCGGGTCAGCCTTCAAAGCCTTCTCAAAATTAAGTATTGCCTCCCTGTTATTACCCAATTCGTAGTTTTTTATGCCCTCAAAATAATATTTGGCAAAATCAGCCTTGTTCGGTTGGCCTTTATCAGCACCGGAACCCCCGGAGGGTTGGAAGAGCCTGTCGGCTCCTGGAATGCGGGAATCACCCTGACCTTTCTGCGGTCCGGTTTGTTGACTACTGTCAGCAACCCGCTTCCATCTTTTTCGAAAATCTTCATTCATATCTTTACTGTAACCAACCAAATTTTTCCCTCTCTAAAGTTACGGCTAAGGCATTCGAAATGGGAAATTATTGAATGAGAATTATAAATTGTTATATATACAACTCTTAGTAATTATATATAAGAGTTCTTGTGCGATTTCCGTGGTTCATACAAAAAAAATCGAGGTATTTTTCCCCTTATGTTTACTATTGAAATAATATTTAAATAATTATTATCAAAACGTATAAACCAGGTAGTAAAAATCATAGAATGTTTGGGTGATTTAAAGCGATGAAATTAGGCGCTAGGGTTATGAAAATCAATTAAAATACCTTGTTAGGCTTGGCAGGGGACTTTTTAACCGCGAAGGCCGCGAAAACCGCGAAATATATTTAGGATTTTGATTTAAAACGTTTGATTATTTACGGCCCCGCCCCACACCAAATTTATTAAACAGGAAGACAGGAAGGTCAGGAAGAGTTCTTTAAAAATGTTTTTCCCATCTTTCCTTTTTTCCTGTTTTAAAATTGGGGGGTGGGATAACCCCAGCACCCAGGCACCGTACCCCAGCCACGAGCATAAGCATTATCTAATCTCTAAGAATTTTACATTCATCGCTTCTTTTTTCTTATTGACACTGCAACCATAGATGCTATTAAAATTAGAACAAAAACAAAGGCTATTTCGTCGAACTCCGGAATGACATGGATGTATGCTTTACCGGCATCTGCTGCTGATGGAGGAGTTTCCCCGGACTGCGTGTTGTAATGCGGAGCACCGCTTAAAGTCTCGTTCAAATCATCGCCGTCAATATCACCTGCGAATGAGACCGCCCACCCGAAATGATCTCCCGCGTACTCGCCGTAGTTCGTGTAATCTGCCGTTGAATCAATACCTGAACCGCCGGAGTAGACATAGAGGGCGCCGCAGTTTGTCCGTCCACCGTCGGTGTGGTAAGGCGCGCCGACGATTACATCCGGGTCGCCGTCGGCATCGATATCTCCTGCATAATGCACGGAATATCCAAACCTATCGCCGGCGGCTTCACCTGTGAGAGTTAAATCAACTCCAGTGTTCATTGGATTGCCCCCGTAATAAATATAAGCGTTACCGTTGGTGGAATCCGGTGCGCCCACGATCACATCATCGTAAGTTCCGTCTGCATTGACATCGCTGCAGTTACCTACGCTCCAGCCGAAATTTGTGCTGGCTGTACCGGTAAGTGTTACGTTTGCATCGGCAGCAGTGATGGAATAATTCATGGAATCATATCCGCAGAAGATGTAGGCTTTGTCATCACCCGGAGCGCCTATAATAACATCATCGTAACCGGAATTGTTAATGTCGCCTGCGTTCGACACCGAAAACCCGAATCTATCATTATTGCTCTCTCCGGTTATTCTAACATAATCAAGCCCCAGGGGTAATGCGATCAGCCGCGCGAACTTTGACCACCCAGCAGAAACCACATAATGATCAACGTTATCACTTTGGGCACCGGATAATTCTCGTTTATCCATCTGAAATGTCATAAGTAAATCCGTTGCATCCTTGTTTTCTATTCTTGACTCCTGTCGGGTTGTGCTGGCAGTCTGGGTTCTGATACCGCTTAAAGCTGAAAAATCATTAGAAAACCACTCGGCAGTTCCCAGTATGAAGAAATCACCATCCTTTTTGGGTGTATAAGAATTCGTAACCAGTGTTTCCCACGCACCCGCACCATTGTTTTGTCCTTCGGCCTCATTGTAATGCACCTCGGAGAATGTATCAAGCCGAATCGCTGCTATGTGGACATGGTTCATGAAACTGCTCACACCTGATTTATCGGTTTGCACCGTAAGTTTGATTGTATGCGAAGTTGCACTCAGAGTAATGTTCTTGAAAGCGCCGAAATTAAAACGTTCATTGGTAATATCGGTGGGCTCGATAAGAGTCTCGCCGTAGACCGTGCCGTCAATATACAATCTACCCCACACACTACTTAATGCGTGGTCATGCCACACATTTGCGGATGCAATGATCATGTAATCACCCGCGGATGCGGGTGTGAAGGTTGTTTGCGCGGCTGTCACTTCTGCCGAAGTGGATTCGGTGGTGCCCTCATTTTCGGCATATTGGTTTGCCGGTATTGTCATCTCTACTGCTATTATTCTGCTGTTGCGAAACCTACCGGTATCTCCTTCGGTTTTATATTCAAGCTCAATATCATGCGAACCTGCGGATAGCGTTATATATTTCACAGCAGAGAAATGATACCAGTCATTTACATCTTCAAATTCCTTGTTGGTTTCATGGTATACATTTGTGTCATCGACAATGAGGCGCAGCCATGTATTGTCGCCCACCT
>CP070629.1:3044588-3050036 GCA_020356005.1 Thermoplasmata archaeon | reverse complement strand
ACCGAATTTCAATCCATAATACTTCGTAATGCTGGTCAGGATTGGTATTGGACATTGTTTAGCGATGCTCTCATGCAAAGCCTAACTAAAGATATAGATGTGGATACCCAAGCATATCGGCCGGCTATCGTCTTTCTTAATGGTGAATATTGGGGTATTTATAGTATTCGGGAAAAGGTGAATAAACATTATCTTGTCACTCATTACGGTGTTGATCCGGATAATATTGATCTTTTAGAACCAACTACTCTTTATATCCCACAACAAGGAAGAGGCGAACCAGCTATCGAAGGAGATTTTGAAGAATACAATGCCTTGTTAAATTATATAAAAAATCATGATATGAGTGTTTCTGCCAATTATGATTATGTAAAGACACAAGTAGATATAAATAATTTTATTAATCACAAAGTGGTTCAAATTTATGTCGCCAATGATGATTGGCCTGGCAATAATGAAAAATTATGGCGACCCAGAAAAGCCGGGGGAAAATGGAGATGGATTACATTTGATGCCGATACTGGATTCAAGTTATACGATCATAATACTCTTGAATGGGCCACCACACCCGGTTCCTATCCCCACCCGGATTGGTCAGTCTTTCTATTAAGCGCATTACTTCAAAATCAGAATTTTAGAAATGAGTTTATCAACAGGTTTGCCGACTTTTCGAATACGATTTTTCGTCAAGAAGTAATAACGCAAAGAATTAATGAAATGAAGGAAGAATTAGAACCAGAGATGCCCAGGCACCTTGCAAGGTGGAAAGACTCGATAGGGACAATGGATAATTGGTATAAAAATATAAGTGTAATGTCCACGTTTGCACAAAGAAGATGGAGTTACATATACTCGCAAAACCTGCGCGGCTATATTATTAAATATTTCAATTTAACGAATGGCAAAACGACGATTTCCCTCAACGTTTCAGAACAAGGCGTCGGTAAAATAAAAATCAATTCGATTGTCATAAATGAATTTCCTTGGAATGGTATCTATTTCCCTGATGTTCCCGTTCATATTACTGCTCAGCCAAATCCTGGATATCGATTTTCCATCTGGTCAGGTATAACACCTGCTGACTCTGTATCAATTGTAACCTCTTTAAACGGCGATATATCAGTCACTACACATTTTGAACCATCAAGCAGTACTCAATACCCTATAGTTATCAATGAAATTAATTACCGTTCCTCGGATAGTGTTAATCCTGAAGACTGGGTAGAGTTCTACAACCCTTCCGAAGACCCTGTTGACCTTTCCAGATGGGTGTTCAAGGACGAGGATGACACACATGTATATATTATTCCACAGAATACGGTTATTGGTGCTCACGACTATCTGGTGCTCTGCCGTAATGCATCGCTGTTTCACGAGGTGTTTCCTGAAGTGACAGTGTACCTCGGTGATTTCGGTTTCGGATTGAGCGGTACAGGGGAATTAATCAGACTTTTCAATGACCAGGGAGTTCTTGTCGATTCGCTCACCTATGATGATAATCCGCCATGGCCGGAAGAACCTGATGGAACAGGTCTTACACTCTCTCTGAGAAATCCTGTCCTCGATAATGCTCTCCCTGGGAACTGGTCAGCCTCGAGCCCACACGGTACACCCGGGGAAAAAAATGACGTGTTTATCGTAGGTGTTGATGACTTGGATGAATCAAGCATCCCTGGAATATTTATCCTCGGACAAAATTATCCCAATCCGTTCAACCAGATAACAACCATACCATTTTATGCGTCCGAGGATTCAAGAGTCACTTTAGAAATCTATTCAATCCTTGGTCAGCGAGTGGCAAAGATTCTGGACGAATATCTCCCTTCTGGATATCATACCATCACATTCAGGGCCAATGACCTTGCCGGAGGTCTGTACCTGTATACAGTAAAAGCAGAAAACTTTTTGAAAACGAAGCAGATGGTGTATGTGAAATAATTGTTAATAGAAGTGTAATAGAAAAAGGAAAAGAATATTGAAAAATTTAAAAAAAGCGGCTTTACTTTTTTGGATCGTTATAACAATATGTGTATTTCGCATTTGTTCTGGAATTTCCGAAGAGGTCATACCGGTGATTAATGAAATTATGTCATCAAATAGCACAACTATTCAGGATGAAGATGGAGATTACCCTGACTGGGTTGAGCTTTTTAATCCCTGGACAATCCCCATTGATCTGACCGGATATGGACTGTCCGACAGGGAATCCAATCCTTTCAAATGGGTTTTCCCCCCGTGTATACTCAATCCCTCGGAATACAAGCTGATATTTGCATCTGGAAAAAACCGGACAGATGTTCCAGCCCATTGGGAGACCGTCATAACAGAAGGGGATGTATGGAGATATTTTATCGGTGTGTCTGAACCTTTACAAGATTGGGTGTCTCCGGGATTTGATGATGCCGGATGGCTCTCAGGTCCTAGCGGTTTTGGATTTGGAGATAATGGTGATACAACGATTGTTCCGCAAACCATTTCATTATTTATTCGTACAGTATTTAAAGTTGATGATATTAGAAACATCACTCATGCTTTTCTGCACATAGATTATGATGATGCATTTGTCGCATATATAAACGGAACAGAGATTGCGCGTTCTAATATTGGTGGAGAGATTGGTGTTCCCCCGGCTTACAATACGCCTGCATTGCTGAATAGAGAACCATTCATGTATAGAGGTGGTGCTCCGGAGGTATATAAAATTGAGTATATACAGTCTCTCTTAGTGCCGGGAGAAAATGTGCTTGCGATTCAGGTACATAATGGATATGCTTCTAAAGACATGACGGCAATTCCCTTTTTGACCCTTGGCATGCGTTATGCGCCTGCGAATCCCTCAGGAGTTCCTGATATTTTACAGTCTTCAATAGAGAGTATATGCTTGCACACTAACTTTAAAATCGATGCAAGCGGGGAAACACTCGTTTTGTCAGATAGTACAGGAAAAATTATTGAGAGGATTGACACCGGGAACATACCAACAGATCACTCACGTGGCAGGCCTTCTGACGGAGGAACAGAGTGGATGATCTTCCCCCAACCGACACCGGGGATAAGCAATAACACCCCCGGATTTCAGGATCTTTCAGCACCTGTACAGGCATCTATTCCTGGAGGATTTTATGACAACAGCATATCGTTAGCATTGACCACGGATTCCCCGACCGCTGTCATCTTTTACACTCTTGACGGAAATGATCCCTCGGTGACCAGTACAAAATATACTGCTCCTATAAATATAAGCAAAACGACAGTGGTAAAAGCACGGCCATTTGATGAGGGTTTCTTGCCCGGCAGAATCATGACACATACGTATTTTATCAATGAGATATCGGTCCTGACAGTGATTTCCCTATCCACACCACCGGCTAATCTCTGGGATCCTGAAATAGGCATCTATACAAAGGGCAATTATACGAATTACAACCAGGACTGGGAAAGGCCTCTCCATGTGGAGTTATATGAACCGAATGGCAACTTGGGGTTCAGTGTTGATGCAGGTATGGCAATTGTGGGTCAGGCAACAAGAACATTACCGCAAAAATCTTTAGCAATTTTTGCACGGGGTAAATACGGATATAGTGAAATGAACCATCAAATTTTCCCGGACTTGCCGATTACTGAATTCAAGTCCCTTACTCTGCGTAATTCCGGTAACGATTACAAATCAACTCTTTTTCGGGACGCTATGATGCAAAGTCTTGTTAAAAATACCGAAATAGATACTCAGGGATACCGACCGGCAATAGTTTATATTAACGGGGCATACTGGGGAATTCATAATATTCGTGAAAAGCAGAATGAGGATTATTTGGCTTCTCATCATGGTATTGATCCAGATAATGTTGATCTTTTGGAGGCAGATTGGCAAAATAAAGGGTATGCGGTTATTGAAGGTGATGCTGAACATTATAATGCCATGATAAACTTTATGGAAAATCACGATATAAGTGATTCTGCCAATTATGAATATGTTAAGACACAAATGGATATGAATAGTTTTATTGATTATTTCGTGGCACAAACTTATTTTGGCAACTTTGATTTACCTGGCAATAATTTGAAATTCTGGCGTCCAAAAACACCGGGGGGCAAATGGAGATGGCTGCTTTTTGATACCGACCTTGGATTTGGTTTGTGGAAGACATGGAGAAACATGAGTGTGTCATATGATCTTAATTTAATCGAATTTTTCACTGAACCAAATGGACCAGATTTTCCAAATCCACCTTTTTCAACCTTTCTTTTACGTACATTACTCGAAAATAACGAATTTAGAAATGAATTTATAAATCGGTTTGCCGATTATTCTAATACGATTTTTCGCACCGATAATGTGAAAAAGAGAATTAATGAGATGAAAGCTGCTATAGAACCGGAGATACCTCGTCATCTGAACAGGTGGAAGGATACAATTGGTTCAATAGATAATTGGAATAGCAATATAAATGTATTACATACATTTGCCGAAATGCGATGGGGATATGTATACGATCACATTATGAAAAAATTTAGTTTGAGCGGCAAAGCTGAGATTGATCTCGCTGTTTCGACACCCGGTACGGGAAAGATCAAGGTAAATACTGTTATACTCGATACATATCCACTGAAGTGCACCTATTTTAAGGATATACCAGTCAAGTTAACAGCACTTCCTGAGCCGGGATACCGGTTCGCCGGCTGGACAGGCATTACACCGGCTGATTCTGTATCCATATCGGTTAATCTGACTGAAAATCTGGTAGCAACAGCTAATTTCGAACCAACCAGCGACTTCTCACATTGCATTGTGATCAACGAAATCAACTACAATTCTTCAGGAGATTTTAATCCTGAGGATTGGGTTGAACTATATAACACCCATGAAAATCCTATCGATCTTTCCGGTTGGGTGTTAAAGGATGATGATGATACGCATGAATTTGTGTTCCCAAATGATACGCTTATCAATTCCGACAGCTATTTAGTACTGTGCCGTAATACATCATTTTTTCATGAAGCCTTCCCTGATGTGGTTTCATATATAGGTGATTTCGGTTTCGGATTAAGCGGTACAGGTGAATTGGTCAGGCTTTTCAATGGCCAAGATATTCTTGTAGATTCTCTAACCTATGGTGTTGATTTACCATGGCCAGAAAAACCTGATGGAACTGGGGTCACACTCGCTCTGCTAAATCCTGTCCTCGATAATGCTTTCCCTGGAAACTGGTCAGCTTCAAGTGTGTACGGTACACCAGGAGAGAAAAATGACGTGTATATAGTTGGTGTAGATGAAACATTATCAGACCATCCCTCTGTGTTTTGGCTCGGGCAGAATTATCCCAATCCATTCAACCATACGACAACGATACCATTCAATCTGCCAGAAGCCGGAATAATCACTATTGATATCTATACTATTCACGGTCAACGGATTGTAAAAATTTTAGACGACTATCTTTCTTCAGG
>CP070629.1:2992764-3044488 GCA_020356005.1 Thermoplasmata archaeon | reverse complement strand
ACACGAGGGACAGAATATACCAAGTATCTGCCCCTTTTCCACAGTCATCCTGATGTTCTTTAACGCAACCTTACCTTCGAATTTCTTGGTTAGATTCTCGGTACTAATCACCACTTCGTCCCTCCTGCCCTCTTCCGTTTCTTACCCTGCCTATAAATCTTGTGAAAAAACCGTTCTTGTACTTGCTCTGAAGTATTGTTAGGATAATCGAGGTGGTAAATGCTAGAATCAAAAGTATTGCGCCAAGTATCAAAGCAAAATAGAAATTACCTTTCTGTGTCTCCAGTATTATTGCTGTTGTCCTTACCTGCGTGTGCCATTTGATATTACCGCCAACGATGATGACCGCCCCGACCTCTGAGATGGCCCTTCCAAATCCGATCATTACGGCAGTGAATATCCCTACCCTGGATTCAACTATCATTGTCTCCAGCATGCTGGAGCGCCGCGCTCCCAGTGTGCGTGCAGTGTCTATAACCCCTGGAGGTATCGAGCTTATTGCAGAAGCGCTAAGACCCATTATTAGAGGCGTTATAAGCAGAACCTGCGCAATTATCATTGCTGTCGGTGTAAAAAGAATTCCCAGTTCACCCAGCGGACCAGCCCGAGAAAGCAGCATGAACACGAGCAGTCCAGCAATAACCGGCGGTAGGCCGTAAAGTGTATGCGTAAAGACCTTTATCAGGAGGGCATACCTGGTCTTTCTTAAACCTAGAAATATCCCAGCAGGTATTCCGATAAGACTTGAAATTAGAGTGCTCATACCCGATACATAAAGTGTCAAGAAGACAATCCTGACGAGTCTTTCGGATTCCATGGGGTCCAGATCAAAAATGTAAATCACAACCTTTATGTTCATGCATTTGGAGTGAAGAGCTTGTGGTCGTTCGCCTCGAAGCTGCCGATCCTATCCTGCGTATCTTCCGATGTTATCCACTCAACGAACTTCATCGCCAGCTCGTAATTCACATGCGAGAACTTGTCGGGATTTGCAGGTATCACGCTGTACTGGTTAAGCAGGTTCGGATCCTCACGCAGCACTATCTCCAGATCAATTGTATCTTCTACGGACCAGAATGTCCCTTCATCGCTAAGCGTATACGCCTCAAGTTCATTTGCTCGAAATAATGTATCTCCCATGCCTGCGCTGACGTATTTGTACCATTCATTTTCCGGGATGTCAATGTCATTCGTATAGTCAAAACCCGCACCTGCCCACAGGCTTTTTTCCTTCGTGTGTGTGCCCGAATCATCACCCCTGGATGCAAAATTGTGTTCTCCCTCATAGATCCTGTTCATTGCATCCGTTACATTCGCGGCAGATTTGATATCTACAGGGTCATCAGGGGGGCCCACAATAACAAAATAATTGTAACACACCAGGTACCTCTGCGTACCGTACCCGTCATCAACGAATTCCTGCTCCCTGGAAGGTGCATGCACCATCAAGATATCCACGTCGCCTCTACGGCCCATTTCCAGGGCCTGCCCGGTACCAACCGGCGTTACCTTTACCTTGACATCATATTCATCTTCAAAGTACGGTAGAATCTCGTCCAGCAGCCCGGAATTTGCGGTGGAGGTTGTGGTTGCAAGAAGCAGGATTTCATCGGAGTCGGGATTGCCCGTATAATATAAGGCCACGCCTACGATGGAGATTATCAATATGAGAATCACGATTATAGCGATTGTTCGCCCGTAGTATTTTTTCCCGAATTTTTCTTGGTCTATTTGCCCGGCGTTATCATCGGTGTTCAACTTTAAAACTCCATATATCGCATGTATAGATTTTTTACATTGCCTTGAGTAATATTATATGCAATATAAAAGCGTTATGCTCAGCTGGGCATATCCATTTGTAATAAAATTAAATCAACATGATTAGACCTGGGGCTTTTCACGGTATTTCTTTTAGTTTTATAAAAACCCAATAAATTCCTAATGTCGATTTACTGCCGTTTCATGAATCAAAAACCCGCTATCCTCGATTATTTCGTATATTGGATCATTCATTTCAACATGATTATCTACAGCTTCAATTAAAAAATGTCTGCGAATAATATTGAAATTAAGGTCACTTTGAATTTTAATAGCTTCATCAACATCCGCTTGCGGGATGTATCTAATTAAAAGATATTTTGAGGAAAAATCCAGCATTTTATTCTGTGTTATTCTATCAATTAGAAATTCAATTTCATTTTCATGTAATCCAGAATCTCTCATTTGGATCTTTATAAACTCTAGTAATTCCTGTTCTGTAACTAAGTTATCATTAAGAAAAAGCTGTTCATCGATTTTTGTAACTAACCACCCATAATTCGATGGTGCGTAATGAAACCGGCCCTCATAGTAAAGAAATTCATATTCATTATCATTATAATTAATAACTCCATTTTTATCGATTAATAAATTTTCCCATGTAACCTTATTTCCAAGCTGGATTTCGGGTATTGTTTTTGTTACTCCATCTTTTATTTCAACTGTAATATCGACCTTTACCTTGTCTTCAACATGAAAATATATCTCTGGAGAATCTGTAACATGAAGATATAACTCCGGAGAATACGTTTCAGGATCTGCACTTGTATTTTCAATGACCTCTTCTTCGGGTTCTTCTTTTATTAATGTTTTCTCCTCTGACGAACTTGATTCCATTAAAAATTCTTGTTCAAGATTATTATCAGGCAATGAAGTTTTGTTGAATTTATTATTATAATTACCCTGCTGAGTTGCACTTGATTCTTCGTCGTTTATACCATCTTCAATTCCCATCACATAGCTGGTTACAATCATTAATAATCCTGCAATCAATACTATTAACATCTTATAGTAAATCCCAAAATTCATTGCATCACCCACCATAATAATTTATGTGGATATATAACACAATTGTGGTATGATCGTCAAAATATATTGAACAAAAAAATATAAAAAAAAGAAAAAAGGGGGGCTGGGGGTGGACTCACCATTCAAACGAATGAACGAAGTGAATGAGTGTTCTCACCATTCACCACTTTTTTAATCCCTCATATAGCGGACCTCTGATCTATTCCAATTCCTCTTTGACCCAGCTGTAAAACCTCTCACTGCCTTTTAAAGCTGAATTTGCATCCGATTCTACCATCAGTCTCTCTTCATACTCCGCTTGATTTTTTATTGATAACAACATTGACAACTGCCTGGTTTTTGTTCTTAACTCTTTTTTATCAATTTCGAGCTGTTGAAGTAACTGAATTACATCGTTATGTCTCTCACCTGCATGCCTGAAACCGAGATAGTATACAGTGAGAGCATCAGCACTGGAAATAGCACAATGTATGGCATTAACAACAACAGAATTCCAGAGTTTTTTCTCATAACTTAATTTCATCGTTTTGTAAAATTGCTCCGCTTTGAGCAGGTAATTTTTATAATATGACCTGTTGACACTTCTGGTAGATATCGAAGGGCACATATCAGACCTCTATAGATATACATCCAATTCTTTTCCAGAAATAACAATTCCATGTTCGAGGGCTTCTTTTATGAACGGCTTTTTTGATTTTAATTTAAATTCTTTAGGTGTTAAAATAATGGGGGATAAAACAATTGAATATCTTTTCAGAATTAAATCGGCAGCTTTGTTGGCTTTTTCCTCTGCTTTCTTTTTATTCTTTGCAATGACCATTATATCGAGATCGCTGTCAAATTCCTCTTCCCCTTTGGCATAGCTCCCATAAATCACGCAAGAGCCAATAGATTCAAAATCTTTCTTAAGAGTCTCAAATAAAGTTTTTCTAATCTGTGATTCCTTTTTAAAGATATCTGAAAATAAATTAAATAAAACGGAATCTTTATTGCATTTATAGGAATGAGTTCCTCCTATCCTTTTGTATGTAAATACATTCGTCTTTCTTAAATTTTTCAAAGCCAGATTTACAGTATTCGGACTCATATTGATTATGTTAGCGATTTCTCTTTCAGTGAATTCCCTATCTGGATGCTTGAATAAAGTCCTTAAAATCCTGATCTTGGCCTTCGAATCCAGGGTGCTATCCAAAATATTATTTATTTTCATATTTCACCTTGTCAAATCCTACATTCGGGACACCGGTCCTACATCTGGGACGTGTATCCTATTTATGGGATTCAATATATTTATATATTTCCCTTATTTTCTTAAAATATTAAGTGAATCTTACGGTCGTTTAACACCGGACCTAAGACGGTACGCCCCTCCCGGACAATCAATGTGAGCTATACCGCTATAAGCAATTATTGAGCATAAAAAATCAAAAAAAGAAAAAGGGGGACGGGCGGCCCCAGCCCCCAGGCCCGAGGCCCCAGCCCCGAATGTTCTCACTACTCAAGGTTGCGAAGCAGCCGTGCGCAACACTCACTGCTCATTGCTAGGCGTCAGCCTTCGCTACTCGCTACTCGTCCCTCGTCTCTCAGAAAGCACCTTCTCAGCTGCCCTCCGCAAGAGGGTAGGGATTACCGAAGTGGCTTTAAAACCATATCGGTAACCCCCGGATTTTCGTTTTATTCTACCTGGCCTAACATTTGTTATTAATTTCCTCTTCTGGCCCACTTATTACAATTATTTTAAAGAATTATCATCCACGGTTTCCAGATATCTTTATTGAATTTATAGAAAGTATTGCTCTGGGGCTCTACCAGATAAACCGCTTTTTCTTTATGATGGTAAAACAGATTCACAGAGTGTCCCCAGTACGGTGGTGGATTTCTGGGCCCGTACCATATGGTTCCGAAAGCAATCCCCGGGAAAAAGCCGTTTATATTTCCCTGCAGAACCTGTGAGAAGTCATCGCAATCAAATGTCTCGGGCATCCAGACCCGAAGATTTGTATTATCGAAATTCTTTATGAACTCACGGACTTCCCAGATTGAATAATCAGTATAGCTTGAATCAGCTATGTGGATGCAGTACCCGCCGGCTCCGATAAACTCCCTGATAGCATTCAGCACATCAATGCCCGGGATATTCCCTTTTGTCCCGTAGGCTCTTTTTACATCCTCATCAGGGCGCTTGTCTTTCTTAAAATCGAAAATCTCTACTTTGCCCTCCAGGAATGGAGGTGATGTGGGTTCATCATAGTCCCTCATTATTACCGTCGGTTCCTTCTCTTCCAGAGCTTGTGTATAATCCTCAATCGTCTGAACGGTAGGATATAATTTCTTAACTTCATCATATTCCATATATTCCGGTTGATATTTCATAAATTCTCCTCCTCTATTCTTATTTTCATTTCTTTTTATAATTATTCATATTCTAAATACACTCTCTTCTCGATTTTATTAACCAGCTTGTTCTCACCCCCTTTATATTGCCAGGTAAATATTCGCTTTTCTGCTCATCATCTCAATCTCGGATGATTCAATATTTGATCAGATAAACCGTTGCTTGCCCTCTCTACGTTGAATTCCCGGTTCTGCATCGAATAATCTTTCGCCCTGATTAAGCCTCGCACTGTGAACCAATCATATTCGGCAATCGCTCTTTTCAATAAAAGTACGTTTCTTGGGTCCCCTAATCAAATTTAGAGCATTTGTAAGGGGGTTACGTACTTATGTATATTTAAAACTAATTTTTATTGACAATTTGTTATAAAACAAAGTTTAATTACAATTAATGCCCCCTAGAACCCAGAACCTAGAACCCAGAACCTGATTTTATTGCCTCGGTTCCAGCTCCTCCAAATCCAAATCCTCCAGTTTCCTCCGTATCCGATGATACGTCTCCTCGTCGATCTCGTTGGTTAGTAATTTCTTTAATAATCGATTAAACATTTCTTTTCGTAGTATATCTTTCGTTATATATTCATACCCTATCCCGTTATCCGTTTTCACTTTCCAGATTAATTTTAATTCTATTAATCGATTTAAATTATATTCTATTGTGCTTTGATTTATTCTGGTTCTAAAATTCAGGTCTTTTACAGAGATCCCCGGCTGGTTCTTTACTAAATCAAGAATTTTTTGTTGGTTTTTGTTCAACGTATTCTCCATTATCGGTAGCTGATTTTTAGATTCAATTGAAGGTTGTTGATTGCAGAAATAATGCCGTTGACGACCCTCCCTTTTAGAAGTTATTTGATTTGATTTTTCTAGATACTTCAGGTGGTAGGTCAACGTGGATTTATTTAAACTGAGAAAATTCATGATGATTTTGAACGGTACGCCTGGATTTGAATAAATATAATTGTAGATTTGCTTACGCGTCTTATGTTCCAAAGAAGCGGATTCAACAGCCATTCTACACCCTTAATATTTAATTATAATCTCCATTCTATTTCTAATTTATCATTTTGAACATCCAGTGTCTCTAATATTGAATCATAGGTCTCCCGGGATATTTCACCGGCCTCATATCTTCTCTTAAATGTTTCCAGCATCCCATCATTGGACAAATCGAAATCGCTTGGCTTTTCTGGCACTAGAGCCTCGTCTTTTAAATTTCTGATAAAATCCTCTTGGTCCTTTTGACGTTCTGGTGTAATCGGATGTTCTACGGGAATTCCAGTACCGGCAGCTTCTATTCGGCTGTCGGTATCTTTCAGATCCCGATCACCTTTTTCTTTCTTTTTTCTGAGGTTCTGGTAGATTATAGAGTAGAACAAAGTAATGATAATTATTATAATAAGAGCAATGATGATTGCGTATAAAAATGTGCTTTTCAAATAATCCTTATCACTTTCGGTTTTTCCATTAGATTCATCATCAATATCTTCATCTTCTTCTCCATTATCAGGTGTGACCGGATCATCTGTTATTACCGACTTGCCGGTGTTGTTTATATTGAAATTAATAGATGAATTTATCAATACCTTTCCGGTGTTCAATCTCGCGGTAAGTTTATGTTTGCCATTTTCGTATTCAGATGTGTTCAGGCTGTAATTCCAAGTCCACCAATCCGAATGTATCGGATTCGCCTGAAGCCAAAGCCCGTCATCAATTTTGATTTGTATTTCCTGTATCGTGCCGTTATTGCTGGCCCATCCGAACCCGAAAACCTCTATGACTCCGCTCACAGTCTCGTTCTCCTTAGGGGTCCAGATTATCACTTCAATATCGGCTCTGGGTGGCTGGCCCGGCCCTTCAACGGCATTGTTGATAATTACAAGCACTGTGGTTGTATCCGATAGTGTTTTTTCACCAATAACAACATTTATTCTTACACTGATTTTATGTATACCATTTTTATGAATGGTGGTATCCCATATATAACCCCAAACGGTCCAATCCTCTTCAGCAGCCTGGGCAGGTATGTAACCCAGTTCATCTATTTGGATCTCAACTGATGTGATATTTTCAAACCTGGACCATGCAAGTCCCTGGATTTCTACGCTGCCGATAACTATTTCGCCGTTATAAGGATGGGTTATTTTGATTCCAAGTACTTCCTCGGTCTGGTCTGGATCTATATCGTCTGGGGAATATTCTTCATTGATGAAAATCACGTTAACAAACGAAAATTTGGTCGCCTTGGAATCATATACTTTTACAGTTATTTCATGTATTCCCTCCTTATACGGCCGACTGTCCAGTTCATGACTCCAATCGATCCAATTTAATTTAAATGACGTTTCAGGGTCCGATTCAGGATCATCATTATTGGAAATATGCTTCTGGTCTAATTCGGTCACTTCCTGCCACGGATGGTTATCTACCCTGATTTCGATTCCCAAAATATCATAATCATAATTCCAGGTATAACCTATCACCGTATAAGTCCCATTAAGGATTTCAGCGTTCTGGGGGTTTGTTATTTTAACACCAAAAGATGATTTATTGCCGCCGTTATTGACCACGACGAGTACACTGTCCACCAATTCCTCGGAATCGATTTTACCTTTTACGGCGATTTCATAAATTCCGTCATTGTACTTTGTGGTATCCCATAAGTAATTAAAAAGCCACCAATCATACCATTGAAATACATCTGGAATGAACCAGCTTCCATCACCTATCTTCAACTTTATTGACGGAATTGATTTACTGGAACTCCAGAATTTACCTGAAATCTCAACAGTTCCGTTAAGAACACCTCCTTCATTCGGGTGGGTAATCTCGAAAATCATATTTACTGGAATATTCTGTGTATTATTCACAGTAACATTAATCTCTTCTTTAGCAATATTATTCACCTGATCAATAGCCTGAACAGTAATCATATGTAATCCATTATTAAATTCTGTTGTATTCCAGCTATAGCTCCAGATACTCCAATCGGGAATAATAACATCCTCATATAAACCCGTTTCAGGATTGTACACCTTTTTTACTCGTTCTCCTGGTGTTGCCAATTCATAGCTGTTATTATCGATTTTTACTTGGACGCTGGTTACTTCTCCCGCCTCGCTAAACGCCGTCCCGATTATCTGAATTGTTCCATTAACCACTTGGCCGTTGGCTGGTGAATTTATGATTATATAAAAAGTGGGTTGTGGTACTTCTCCTTCACCCGATACATTAACTTTACATGTATCGTTATCTGTAAGTAATCCATCCGAAACCATAATAGTTACTGTGTAGATTCCAGTTTTATTATAAATATATGAGGCGTTACAATTATCTTGCCAGTCAGTCGATGTTCCATCACCGAAATCCCATTTATATGTTAAAACATCATTATCAGGGTCATATGATTTGCTGCCATCAAAAATTAATGTTTTATTAATTATAATACTTTGATCCGAACCAGCTTCGGCAATTGGCGGTTTATTTTTTTCAAACTTGGGTGCATCTGTACTGGGATCTTGTAAAAACGGCTTATAAATAACCTTACCCCATTGAAAATCATCATAAAAATCGTAAATCCTGTTATCTATTTGCAAGATTTCTATTGTACCCCAATAATTATTAGTTGCATTGACGTCATTTTTATTATATTCATTTTGTATATTGTATTCAAAGTTATCCAAAATATTATTATTTGAAATCTTTGGATATAATTCTGGTTGACCAAATATATGAATTCCTTTCTTATTCTTATTTATTGTATTGTTGTAAATTTTAGCTGATCCCCCAAACTCAAATACAATACCTCTATCATTTCTTGAGATATTATTATATATTATCGTTGGTGAACTTTTTTCGTGACAGCTGATACCCTGTTTATTTCTATTGATTGAATTATTAAATATTATAGGAGAACTCTTTGCCATAACAATACCGCGTTCATTCATTTCTATGGTATTATTATTTATTCGATGTATATTTGAATACCAACAATTTATTCCATCACGATTATTAGAAATAATGTTATTTGAGATTCTAGGGGAAGAATAATAACAATAAATCCCCCTATCTGCATACTTTATTTCACAATATTCTATTGAGGAATTTAAATCGTTTGACTCATCTTCGAATTTTATATATTCCCAACTACCTTGATTCGAGGTAAAAACAATATAATTATTTTCATTTCCAACAGCAGAAAGTGTTCCTTTGACCATTAAATAATATCCTTGGTCAAATTTAACTACTACACCTGGTTTTATGGTTAAAGTAGTTTGATTATCTACCAATAAATTGCTTTTTGCAATGTATGGGCTGTTAGCCACGGTCCATGTAGTGTTTACAGATATTACACCGCTAACATATGTTGGACCGCCCCTGCTACTTGTATCATTTTTTTCATAATCATTATCAGTCGCATTATTACTTTCACTAAATATTCCTAAAAAACTTATTGTTAAAATCAATACAATGAATAAACTGAAAATTCGGCTCAATTTACCACCTCTATCTTAGGCTTCTCAATAAGATAGAAGTTGATAATGCACTCTGAATATTGATAATTTATAGTCCAAAAAACTAGAAAGTCTGGCTAGAAATTGGTATTTAAATCTTGAGGTCCTTTTCCAACATAGTGACATTGCTAAAAGTATAGTCCCTGGAACCCAGAACCCAGAACCTAGAACCTGATATCATCACTCTATATTACCCTCGCTTCTCGCTACTCGCTACTCGTCTCTCCGAAATCTTTATACTACAATCAAGTTAATTTTATATATATTGTATGCGTTGCAAAATTAGATTTAAAGCCAGGGGGATACCATGCCGTTTTGCATCGAATGCGGAGCCAAATTTTCAGATTGGGCCCTTGTCTGCCCCGAGTGCGGCCGGCACATTTCAGATGAAATTCCCCCGCCGCATGACGAGGATGAAGATGAAGAAGAATTTGAGATTTTTGACAGCGATGCCTTAGAGGTTGAAGAGCATGACGACTTTGACGACCACACAACTGTCCCGCACCCTCCATCACGGTGGGCTCCGCCACCCAGGCGCTCGCACCCTCCACCGCCTTCAAGACCTCCTCCCCGAGCACATCATGTTCCTCCACCAGCGCCTCCCAGACAGCCACCCCGGCAGCCTCCCCACCATCCCCCGTCGCGGCATCATGAGGACCATGCTAATGCACCCCCTCCGCGGCGGCCGGCGAAAAAAAAGAAGAAAAAGAAAAAGAAGTCGGCTATGCCAATAGTCATAGGTATCGTCGCTGTTGCGATTACCATCGGTATGGTATTATTTGTGATCTGGTATGCGGGGTTGTTGGAATCCACCACTGACATTACGGACACATCTTCCAAGGATTGCTGGTATTGTGATGGTTCTGGTAAAGTGGATTACGAATATACTATTGAAAGTGATGAGGCCACTTTAGAAGGTGATGTTGATAAATATGCGGATGTAAATTTAAGAATCTCAAATGAGTATTACGCTGCCGGCGAATTCACAGTTAATGCGGAAGTTATTAATGACGGTGACAAATATCAAGGTTCAAAATCAGAAAATATAAATGGATATTCCACACGGACCATTTCGGTTAATATTGATGTCTCTGACAATTGGGACGAAATTGATGACTACAACTTTGATCTAGTACCTCCGCAGGAGACCTGCCCTGAATGCCAAGGCACTGGAGAAACATAATTGGGCGATTTATAAAGCTTTTTAATCAATTTTAGATTGATTTCGGGAAAGACGAAGTGCGAGAGAAGAGGGACGATAGGATTATCAACGTTAACACAATTGGATAAAAGAGGAAGTGCGAGAGAGGAGAGACGAAAGATGATTTTCATACTTCATTTTTCGTTCTTCGTCTAACCCAAACCGAAAAACGAGAGAAGAATGGCTTTTCGCTTCTCTTCTTTCCGATCTCGTTTTAAAAAAAGACGTTTATAATCCCCTAGTCTATCGTCCTTTCCTCCTTCGTCTTTCCCGAAGGGGGGCCTCCTGATTTTATATAACCAACCCTCCTGGATTAGACAAATTTTAATAGAACAATAATTATTACCCTACAGGTAACATATCAAAGAATTCAATAAAATAAAACACCTTAGGGTTAAAAACTAATACACTATTCTACTCTTACACCCATACACTAATACACCCTTACACCTATACACTCATACACCCTTACACCTATACACTCATACACCCTTCAACTATTACACTCGGACTATCGACTGCCGACTGTCGACTAACAGCAATCCACTTTCATCTGCTTCATTATCTCTTGGGGGAGGTATAAGGATCGAATTCAAAATCGAAAACGTTGTGGCTTCGGCCGACACGGGAACTAAATTAAATCTACAACAGATCGCCACTGCATTAAACAATATCGAATACGAACCCTCACAGTTCCCGGGCTTGATATATCATGTCAAGGATCCTAAAGGAGCTATTATTTTTTTCAGTAACGGTAAGCTTGTGTGTACCGGCGTAAAGGATATCGAAACCGTGAACAAAATCCTGAATGGGGTGGTGCAGCAGCTTAGAGATCTTGGAATTCGTGTCAACCAGCCAGTGGAAATTAATATCCAGAGCATCGTGGCAAGTGTTGATCTTCACAAGCTGCTTAATTTAAATGCGCTGGCAATTACGCTGGGCCAGGAGAGGGTGGAGTACGACCCGGAACACTTCGCCGGGCTCGTGTACCATGCCAGCGTTCCATCGGTGAGCACATTACTGTTCGATTCCGGGAAGATCGTCTGTACGGGCGCAAAGAACGAAGAGGATTTAGAGCTGGCATTCACCGAACTCATCCAGGAATTGGAAATTACAGGTTTGATGTCGTAAATGTCATCAAGAGCTATAGCAGTTTTGCCCATTGGAGATGTCCCTGAAGAAGATCTGAAAGATTTATCAAAGGGTCTTCAGCGGAACCTGAATTTGGAAATTAAGATACTACCAGCCCGTCCGCTGCCTAGCCCATCGGCAGCCGATAAAAAACAGGGACAGTACGATGCGGCACCCTTCATGGAAATGGTAAGTAAGGAAGCAGGAGGGATCAAATCAAATTATCTCAGGGTTCTGGGTGTAACAGGTGAAGATCTCTATACGCCGGGTCTGAACTTCATTTTCGGTCAAGCTGAAATATCCGGGCGGGCGGCTGTTATCTCAACTGTTAGACTGAAATACAATCAGTTCTGGATCATCGGCAAACGCAAACTTGAACCCCGGGAGGTCTTTGTAACACGTATGATAAAAGAGGCAGTGCATGAACTGGGCCACACCTTCGGGCTCCGGCACTGTGAACGAGACACCTGTGTTATGCACTTTTCAAACCGCCTGGAAGATACAGATCATAAATCAGAGAATTACTGCAGGCGGTGCAGAAAGCAAATAAAGAATTTAAATTAATTTCAGTATATGTATAGTGCATCAGTAAAAGAGTAGAAAAGTACAAAAGTGCAAAATTCCACTCTTACACAATTCCACTTTTACACTGTTTCACTCGTACACTCGTACTATCGACTACCAACTATCGAAGGGATTAACAAAAGATTTCGAGTCGACTATAACTTTTCCACTCATCCACTTTTATACTTTTACACTATTAACTTATATCTCCTAAAAATAAAAATATAATAATTAATAAGAAAACCACAATCTTTATAGTATGGTTCATTATTGTATGTGTTAACGGAGGGTAGTTACAAAAAAATTGTCAGATATTTAATATTATAAGCTGGTATAAATGCTCAGTATCGCTGAAACCGCCGAATTTATCGGGCGGCAAAAGGAGTTAGACGAACTTAATGCACTGCTTAACTTGGCAGGTAAAGGAAAGGGGCAAATTATCTTTATTAGCGGGGAGGCCGGAATTGGTAAGACCAGGCTGATAAATGAGGTACGAAGTCGGCAACCCGGTCAATCTTTTAACTGGCTTACGGCAAGCTGTATTCATTACGAGGGTACAGACCCGTATCTGCCTTTCAACGACGCTCTGAAGGATTGGGTCGGGTCAATGGATCAGGAAAATCTGGCTGTGAAAACACTGCGGGAAGCTGCTGTTACCGAGGAAAATGTTTTAGCAGCCGAGCTAGCCAAGATTCCGGTAATTGGTAACAGGTTGGCAGAGGACCCGCAAATGCCATTCGGGGCTTACATGATAAAGGAGCCCAAAGCTGATCGCTCACTTGCTGCGTTCTCTGCGTTGATAGACCGCGGTAATAACGGGCTGTGTATCACCAGGATCCCCACAGAAAAGCTGGGGAACCTCACCGGGCGCGAAGGTACAAAGGTATTCTGGCTCACTAAAAAGGGTGGAGAGGGGTGCATACCGCCCTCTCTGACCAAGATCTCGCATGAGATTACTTCATTTATAAAAAGCCGGCCAAATACTGTGATCATGCTGGACGGACTGGAATATATTATGGGTAATGTAGAATTTGATAAAATGCTGAGGTTCGTTAATGAAATCGTGGATTCCACTGCCCTGCATAAATGTATATTAATAATACCCATAAACCCTAGCACCATCGATAAAAAGCAAATGGCATTGATAGAAAGGGATATGACTTCAATTGATTTAATGAATGGAGAACTGCCGGATGGAAACCAGGTGTTCAACGATACAACCGCCGCGGGAAGTAAGCTGAATGAAGAAGTGCTCAAGCAAGGCCGGGAGCGGATCTTCGAGGCCATCACCCAGCAGATTCTTGATATCGCCTCCACCAAGCCGGTTGCGCTGTTCATTGACGATTTACATTGGGCCGATGCAGGCGCCTTGCATCTACTGCATTACCTTGCCCGAGCAGTAAAGAACCAGCCGGTGGCAATAATCGGCTCCTACCGGCCCGAGGACCTGATTGACCCGATCAAACCCCACCCTTTCCAGACACTATTAAATAGAATGTCATCTGAAAAATTGGTTAAAATAGTTACGCTGGAACGCTTCGATGAACAGGAAACCGGTATGCTGATCGAATCGCTTTTGACCAGTTCGAAATTCCCCAAGAAACTTATTCAATTCATTTATAAAGAAACAGAGGGTAATGCGTTTTTCATTGAAGAGCTCATACGGTCTCTAGAAGAAGAATCTGTTATTTATTACGATGAAAAGCTCGAATCATGGACGCTCAGCCGCGATATTAAAGATATCGCCACACCCGATTCTATCAAAGATGTGGTGAACGCCAGAACGGATAGACTTGATAAATCCATGAGAATCGCTTTAGAGAGTGCTTCGGTGCTGGGCCTGGAGTTCGAATATGATATTTTATCTACCGTATCTGCACTGCACGAGCATCTACTGGTCACGCATCTCGACGATCTGGTCAGGCTTCAATTAATTAAGGAGCTGCCCACAAGCATCGGCCAGCCCGTTCGTTACCGTTTTGCACATAATAAAATCTGCGAGGTGCTGTATGAAGGTCTTGGGCAATCGCGGAAAAGGCTGCTGCATACGAAAGCTGTGGAAGCAATGGAAGATAAATATCAAAACGATCTTGATCCCGTTCTTTATGAGCTTGCAGAGCATTGTTATTACGGCGGGGATTACAGACGATGCCTCCGGTATGCAATAAGAGCAGGTGAGAAGGCCATTATGGGTTTCGCACCTGAAAAGGCAACAACATTCTACAAATGGGCGCTGGACAGCACCGAGCTAATGGGAGCGGAACCTTCAGAAGGATTATCATTAAAGATGCAAAAAACTGAGGTTATGGTTAAGCTAACCGAACTCGAAACTCTTATCGGTGAATGGGACCAGGCTTTGAAATATTCAAAAGCTTTACTGGAATTGAGTGAAAAACTTGAGGATGACATGAAACGTGCCGATGCATACACCTATGCAGGATTGATTCATATGTACCGCTCGGCCTGGAAGGAAGCTATCGAGCATTTTAAAAAAGGCCTTTCAATTGCAGAGGAATCGAACTATCAATCCGGTCAGATGGAAAGTTATTACGGCCTGGGCTCTGTACATGAGAGAATGGGTGAGCATCTTCAGGCAATGGAATATTATCAGAATTTCATGGAACTTGCAGTAAAAATGGAATCTCCCAATGAAATTGCCAGGGGCTATAGATCTATAGCAACAATTTCATCACAGCATGGTGAATATAAAGCGGCAATGAGATATTATAAAAAATGTACAGAATTGCTGTCCGAAACGGAGAATTATTCAGAGCTAGCCAAGGCTTATGCCGGAATTGGTGTCACTTACTGTGAGTTAAGTGAATTCGACAAGGTAATCGAATCGAATGAAAAATGTATTGAACTCGCTGAGCGGTCTGGTAATATCCGTGTAAAAGGTTACGGGTATTCAAATGCCGCTGAAGCCTACGCACGCAAAAACCAGCTGGATAAGGCTATGGAATACACCAATAGAGCCCTGGAGATCTTCACCAGGCTTGATGAAAAACCTATGATTGCGCTTGCATGGATGAATTACGGTATCATTAACAAACAAAAGAAGGTATGGGATACAGCCCGCAAATATTTTGAAAGAAGTAGAGCACTTTTAAAAAACCTGAATGTCCCGTACTATCTTGCAGATTGTAACCGTCAGCTGGGCCTGCTGCTGGCGGAACAGGGGACCCCCGACTCTATTGTAGAGGGCCGGAGATATCTGCAAGAGGCATTAAAAATTTATAAGAAGCTTGGAGCGGTAAAATACATAGACGTAGTTACCACTGAACTTGAAGAATTAATATCGTGAGCGGTATTTATTTTCACTCACCAATCCTGATATAGGAATGTTATTTATGCTTGTTTTGATTTATTTTGTTGTAGCGTAGATATTGATATTACTGTTTTCCTCACGGTGGTGGAGCCTCGCCGCTATCAGTAGTCCTGAATTTTATAGAGACTTCAACGTTGGGTACACCGCCGTTGTAGGGTAGTATAAGATGGTCCTCGGAAACATCCTCGGTAAGGTTGATTTCGAGAATATTTTCTTGGTCCACAACCGGCAGATTATCATCCGCTGTTCGTGGTATGGAAATAAATTTATAAGGTTCTCCACCCTCCACGGTTGCTTCTCTACGACTAACACCGTTGATTACCAATTTTCCTTCTGTACCATCTGCTGGTGGCACATCTTCACAAACAATATAGATTATATCACCATTGGGTTGTATCAATTTTAATATTCCTTGTGGCAAAACAACACCTCGCATAGCCGTATAATTTTCAACTAAAAATAGTTTGTGCCAAATCGCTGGTATAGTTACAAGAATAAACTAACAATTTTATAATTATAGAATTATTAATAAGATTTGTTTTAATGAGTAAAGCTTTTGAATCGATAAAATCAGGCGCTAGAGACTAGAGATTAGGCGCTAGGGTGCTGTTAAATCGATGGAATAGGATTCTATGTTATTGGTCTTTAGGTTCGAGAGAGTCTATAATCGAATGAGATTACCCTAGCGCCTCCTCTCTAGCGCCTAGCGCCTCTTTACGGTAAAAACACTGCTGCTGCAAGTACCGTGGTCCATTTCTTATCCTTGGCGCAAACAGCGGATTGGGTGATGTTGCGTGAGTTGATTATCCTCCCATCGATTTTGTATATCTCGCGCAGTTCATCATAACCGGTATCGGGGTCAAATTCGATTCCAACTGTAGTTGCAAGCATTTCAGCAGCCAGATCCTCGGCGTAGTCACCTGCCACCCGCTCTCCCTCACCGAAGGAGTGATGCTCGCTCAGATAACCGTGGTGCGTTCGGTCTGCAGGGATGGCAACACCAATGGAGGCTGCAATTAGCCGGTTCGGTTCATTGGCGGCGTTTTCACTTATCACACAATGAACGATTTGGCCGGTTTGGAGTTCGGCAAATCCTTCGTCCCTTTTAATTATTTTACAGCCCGGTGGGAAAATTGAAGATACCCTGACAAGATTAAACCTCGCAATGCCTGCATTGCGCAAAGCCAATTCAAAGCTGTTAAGCTTCTCACGATGGTGACCGCAGCCTTTGGTGAAAAAAATCCGGGAAGGTACAAGGTTCGAGCCCTGATTTACAGACATTGATGATTGAACTGAGGGTTTATTGATCTTATTAGTAGTTGCCTTCTTGGATTTCTTATCGGATATGGCATTATTACTTTTGGGGGGCTGACATCTTTTTGAATTGGTGCTACCTTCCATAAATTCACAATATTTGTTTTTATATTTAATATTTCGTTTTGTACTACTCCCCTGACATACAGAAAATTTTTAAACCATTACTCCATTGAAGCCCTGCAATGCCTTTCCGTGCTTTTATCGCAGTGGACATCGGTCCAATGCCTGAACTGGTGAAACTATCCGAAGAGCTGAAAGCCACCAAAGCCGATCTTAAATTGGTTGAACCCGAAAATATTCACATTACCTTGAAATTTCTGGGCGACACAGATGAGGTACTGGTAGAACAAATTACAGGACAAATGATAGAAAGCTCCAGGGGTATCCAGCCCTTCGAATTGAGATTTGAAAAAATCGGGGCATTCCCCAACATAAACTATCTAAAGGTCATCTGGGTCGGACTGGAGGGTGCAACGCCATTGGTTCAGATTTCGCGTAAACTGGATTCCGGACTCCGCTCACTTGGATTCAAATCCGATAAAAAGGGTTTCAAACCACACATTACCCTGGCGAGAGTGCGCTCGCCAAGAGGTAAGTCAGAGCTGAAAAATGTTATCAATGCGCACAGCAGTGATTTCTTCGGTACACTAAATGTAAATAAAATCATCCTTAAAAAAAGCGTACTTTCACCAGCTGGACCGACCTATACCGATATCAGTGTAGTAGACCTCAGCGATGCAAATGATGAAATTTGAATCCATTGAGATCATTTCATTAAAATTAAGAAAAGGAGTAGTATAATGGATCATCAGGAGTTAGAACAGTCGGTTTTAACCAGAATAACGCCTTCGGCAGAGGAAAATGAAAAAATATTTGCTATTAAAAACGACATCGAAGAAAAGATATTAAAAATTACAAAACGACTCGGCCTGGAGGGCGTTAAGCCCATGCTTGTAGGCTCGGTAGCAAAAGATACACATCTCAAGGAAGTGGACCTTGATATTTTTATTATGTTCCCGGCCAGTACACCCCGGGACGAGCTGGAAAAGATGGGATTGAAAATCGGATATGAAATCCTGCCGGATGCCCAGGAGCTCTATGCGGAGCATCCCTACCTCCGCGGTAAAATCGATGAAATTCATCTTGATATCGTTCCCTGTTATGAAATCAAAAGCTCTAAGCAAAAGCTTTCTGCGGTAGACAGGACACCTTTTCATATGGAATATGTAATAAACAACCTGGATGATAAATTAAAGCCCCAGGTAAGGCTGTTCAAACAGTTTTTAAAAGGTATCGGAGCGTACGGCGCCGAGATTCGCGTTATGGGCTTTTCGGGCTACCTGTGCGAAGTACTTATCATCGAGTACAAAGGCTTCCATGAGGTCCTGGAAGCTGCCTTAAAATGGGAGGTACCTGGAACCAACATTGTTATACCGGAGTCGATCGCCTCCGAGTTTGACCGTGCAACTCTAGCAAAATTCACGGAACCGCTGGTGGTTATCGATCCTATTGATGTCTCTAGAAATGTTGCTGCACCTGTTTCGGTAGAAATCCTGAATTTGCTGAAACAGGCTGCTGTTATCTACCTTGCCAAGCCTGACGAACGGTTCTTTTTTCCGAATATACCGAAACCGATGTCAACAGGAGAGCTGAAATCGGGTCTAGCTGAAATGGGTGGATTAACCGTTGTGCTGGAAATTCGCTCAAAACCAATTGTGCATGATATTTTATTCGGCCAGGTAAGAAAAAGTATGAGGGTCGTATTAAAGTTATTAGATCAGCACGATTTCTCTGCTGACCGAACGCGTTTTTTTGTTGAAGATGATGCTAAAGGACCCCTTCCCACTAGAATTTTACTGGTACTGCATCTTGATACTTTTGAGCTTCCATCAGAGACCGTTCATCGAGGCCCGCCGGTGGATCATAATAATTCTAACAGTTTTCTTGATAAATGGAAATCCGCCAGTAATGTTATCAAGGAACCGTATGAGAAGGATGGGAGATGGTTCGTTAACATTCACCGTGAATATACTTCTGCACTCGAACTTATTAAGGACCGGTTTAAAACCTTAAATCACGGTAAACAATTAAATGAGAGTGTGCGAAACGATAATTACGATATATATTCCGGCGACGAACTTACTTCGAAGCAATTCGCTCAATACCTCACTGAATTTATTTTAAACAAACCGCCGTGGGAGTATTAAAATCAGAACGCTTCGACCTGAAAATAATTTTAAGCGCTAGCAGCAAACGAGTCAAGGAGTCTGTGAATCCAAGAGTCCAAGAGTCAAAAATATAAAAGAGTCTGAGAGTCAAGGGGTCAAGGAGTCTAAGAGTCGAGCTTTTGCCTCTTGCCTCCTGCCTCTTACGACAACTTTTCTATAATTTGAAATTTCCCTCTCTCCTCGGCGGTGTTGCCCGCCTTGTCCTTTGCCGTAATGAGGTATTCATAATCTCCTTTGGGCATTCTTTGACTACCCTTTTTGAATTCAAAGCTGAATTTATCATTACCCATATCTTCAGCTTCAGCTGTGTATTCCCCACCTCCAACGCGCATTAATTCACATTTTATGGTATTGGTATTCAGCTTGTAATTATCCCAGATCACTACTATAATTCGAAAGCTATGATTTTCATAGAAGAAAAAATTACCTTCAGCACTATCTGCGCCTACCCAATTGTAGAAGGTTTGATTATTTGTTATGTTCTCATTTAATTGTTCTAAGGTGATATCCCTGATGGCGGGTTCTGCACGGTCGTATATAGGTGGATTACTTATTAATATAGAAATCATGAGCCAGGTGAAAAAATATGTAGCGAAAACCCCTAACCAACTTTTCTTCTCGAAGTCACCCATATCCATTTTTAATGCATTAAATACAAACGGCAGTGCAGCCATAGCAAATATCCCGAGGATAGCACCCACCCTGAAATCATCAAGCGCCCGCAAAAAACCGTGTGATATTAACGCAATTAGAATCCCGAAAAAAAACGCAATTACTGTTGCTTTTGCGCTCCTCAGTTCATTTCGAACGAATTCGTCTTTGGGAAAATCAGGCTTTTTAAATACATAATCCTCTTTTTTCTCGATTTTTTGCCTGCGTTTTTTTGCCAATTCTTCCACACCTGACCTTTGAATTTACCTCACTTAAAAAAATTATCGATTTATTTTATTTATGCTTGGAACCCACCAGAACGAAATGTGCCAGTAATGTCTCAAGCTGAATACGCTCATTGCTGCCTTCTACTAATCTGAATTCGATTTCGCCCAGGGTATCTACAAGTTCTACTTTTGATCGCTCCGGTATACTTAAATTAAATATGTTCTTATGTATCTGGCTGATAATATCATCACCGGAGAGCCCGTATGTCGTTAAAAGTTCATCCAGTAAGCTTCGTGCCCCCAAAAAATCGCCGTTAAGAGCAGTTTTCACAAGTTTTTCGATTTCCTCTGGCCGCGCTGTCGCCGTGGAATGGTATATGGTATCCTCAGTTATGTCCTTTCCAAGTGTTGCAGCCACCTGCAGTGCATTCGTGGCTTTTCGTAAATCGCCCTCCGCAATATAAATGATTGCATCATATGCTTTGGCGTTAAGCTTCAACTTCTCATTTTTTGCCAATGCCTGCAAGTGCTTTTTTACGGCGTCATCCGCAAGTTTTCGGAATCGAAATACCGCACAGCGCGATTGGATCGGCTCGATTATCTTGCTGCTGTAATTGCATGATAAAATAAACCTGCATGTATGAGTAAAACGCTCCATGGTGCGTCTTAAAGCTGCCTGGGCCTCCGGCGTGAGCGCATCAGCTTCGTCCAAAAAGATTATTTTGAAGGGCAGATCGCCCATGGGTGCGGTTCTGGCAAAATCCTTGATCTTTGTACGCACCACCTGAATGCCCCGCTCGTCAGAAGCATTGAGCTCAGAGAAGTTCTGCCGCCAGATATCCTCACCGAAGAGCTCTCGGGCAAGTGCAAGTGCACAGGTCGTCTTACCTGTACCTGCAGCACCTGTGAATAATAGATGCGGGATATTCTTAGATGTAACATATGAACTCAATCTATCTGTAATTTCAGCCTGGCCAATTACTTCTTTGAGTAATTTCGGCCGATATTTTTCGGTCCAGATTTCTTTCATATATGCCTCTCCGAAATTTGGCCATTATTATCGTGAATGGGTATATATTTTACTCTTAAATAAACACATGCTTTAATACTAATATTACACAGAAGAATAATTGGTATAAAATTAATAGTTCTGTATTATATTAATAGAAGGAATGCTCAGGGTTTGTAATGCATATTGCTGTATCTCGAATGGGGTTTGAATTTCTTGCGAAGTGATATCCACCCCTCAAGATTGACCTGTATTTTAGATATATCTGCCTTCCCCAGACCGCCCTTTTCGCTTAGGTAAATATAACCAATTTCATACGGGTCGAATCCCATAAGAAATGTTCCTATGGCATCGGTTGCCACCGCATCGAATCCCCCGAGCCCGAAATTTGCTGCTTTAGGCTTACCCGATATGGGACCGTTTCCCTCCATACCTACAGTCCCGTCGATGATAGTGAAATCTATTCCCACCTCTCGAAATATAGAATATACATTTTGATGAAATCCCCTGATACTGCGTTTAAGCTCCTGATCCGACAGTTCATCGGGATAAACACCCCCGTGCAAGGTCTTTTTCCATTTCGTACCCGGCACCACGCCTATCAGGTTTTTTATTCCCAATGTTACTATACCGTGATCGTGGGTTTTGGGTAATACACATGATATAATGTAGCGAGCGTTGCGGACGCTCTGTGCAATGGGGATTTTTATCGGCCGGCCTCTCAACGGGTCTACGCCATCTATCCAGGTTGGTTGGTCCTTGTTCAAATCTTTCAGCGGGATCCGCAAAGCGTCGAATATCGTTCGGTAGCCTAGAACATCAAAGGCTTTTTCCGTATCGCCGCTTGAGCCCTCAGCGATTATGATTTCCTCAACATTTGTTTTTTCCTTTAAATATTCGACAACGGCTTTTACAGCCTCCGGATCTGTGGTGGCGCCCTCATGGCGGCTGTCTGCCACAAGATTAGGTTTTATAAGCAGCGGCGATCTTACATTGTTAATAAATTCATTGCCCGCCGCTTCCAGGATTTTCCGGGTATTATCATAAGAATTCTTACCTTTAACGGCATATACCATCGACATTCTATCGAAGTTGATAATTGATGCCGTCTATAATAATTTTTGGTCCCATTTTCAGTATTCATTTTAAATAATCCACAGCGAAATGACTATAAATAGAAAGTGCCATAAGGGGATTTAGTTGCATATCTGGCCTTTATTAATTTGATATGGTGATCAAATGGAACCGATACCTGAGTTGCGTAAAATCCGAACAGGCATACCCGGATTAGATAAAATGCTGAAAGGGGGACTCATCGAAGGCCGCCCTTATTTAATTTCAGGGGGCCCCGGTGCCGGTAAAAGCATCTTTGTTATGCAGTTCCTTATGCAAAGCATACGAAAAGGTGAAGAGGCATTATATATCACCCTCGAGGAGCCCTACGACGAGATCCGCCAGAACATGGCGCAGTTTGGCTGGGATACCCGTCAGGTGAGGATACTCGATGTCTCACCCGAGGCGGGTACAAAGGAGGGTTCGGATATGTTCAGCCTTTCGTACCTTGAGGAGGAGTTAGTCCAGGAACTGCGCAGGCACCCTCACAAGCGTGTGGGACTGGACTCGACATCCACTCTGCGCATGCTGGAAGACCACCCTACCGGAGGTCGACGCAGGATACTTTCAATAATGAAGATTTTAACCGAGGCCAGATGTACATCTTTGATTATTTGTGAGACGAATGATAATTCACCTTCGATGGAAGGTTTCCTCGCCCGCGGTGTTATCAAGCTTTATACGACCACCACCGCAGGCGAAAAGATCCGCGCTATCGGTATAGAGAAGATGAGGGGCACATCCTTTGACGAACACATACGACCGTTCACAATAACCGACCAGGGAATAGTTATAGCGGCGGACGAAATCGCGTTCGAGACATTTAAGTGAGATTATAAGCGCTTATAGAAGGGCGGTAAACGTTGGACGGTTGCGAGGGGCGTACCGTAACACGTCTGACGTTTGACGGCCGTAGTACACAACCGAATTACGTTACGCACTTCGCCGACGCAACCGTCGGACGCACTTCTGGAAGCGATTAGAAAGCTTTAAAAAAGCTATTGTAATCCTCCAAATATGTCAAAAATCCACCTATAATCTTAATTATAATAAATACAAATATGCAAGCTGGTTTTGTATTTTAATTTATTGAGTTGGATCAAATTGCATAAAGATAAACAGAAAAAATTCAGTGTAATAGATTACATATTCCGCTCACTAACTGAACACAAATTAAGAACCTATTTGACGGTTAGCGGTATAGCGGTTTGCATCGCATTATTTATTCTATTCAATTCCCTCGGGGAGGGGTTGAATGATTACATTTCAGGGCGTACAAGCTCTGAACATCTCGAGCGTTACGAAGAAATGTCGGAGTTATTGGACGGATGGTTGAATGTTCTCACATCCGTATTCGTTATTATTCTGGTTGTGGCAGTTGCCAATTCCATGCTGATTTCGATTTCGGAACGCCAGCGCGAGCTGGGAACCCTCAAAGCAATCGGGATCACAAGCGGCCAGGTTCGAAAACTCGTTTTTTTCGAAGCGTGGGCTATCACCGGCCTGGCTTTTTTGATAGGGACGTTGCTGGGAATAGCCCTTGCGCTTGGTTGCGACCAGCTGTTTACTTCCGCGGGAAGCGGCGGTGAGGGGCTGGGTTGGTTTTTCGCACCTGCCAAGATCACATTCAGGACAATAATTTCAGCCGCATTTATTTCAATTGTCGCAGGAACTCTTGCGGCATTATACCCCGCTCTTCGTGCGGCATCACTAAAACCTGCAGAGGCGTTGAGATATGAATGAAAAGAACAGGACCAATCCAGGTAACCGGAAAGGTCATGATACCTTGCAAAAACAAGCGGAAGGCCGCAAACCGAAAGAAAAAACACCATTGATCGAAGTAAAACATTTACAAAAGGTATTCACCGTAGGCCAGATGAAGGTGAAGGCACTTGGAGAGGTCTCATTTGTTATTCAGCAGGGTGAATTCATTGCCCTCCAAGGCGCATCCGGTGCAGGTAAATCAACGCTGCTGCAGTTGCTGGGCGGTCTGGAGCAGCCCTCCAGCGGCAGCATCAGGATTAGCGGCACGAAATTACATGGTATGTCTGAGGACGAGCTGGCAAGGTTCAGAAAAGAAAACGTGGGATTCGTTTTCCAGTTCTTCAACCTCATCCCCACATTGACGGCGCTGGAAAATGTGATGGTGTCAAGGATGTTCGATCCCGAAAGCGAGGTAGAAGCCGCCTGGGATTATGCAGTGGAACTGCTCACCCGCATGGCCCTGGAAAAACGTATGAGCCACCGCCCCTCTGAGCTGAGCGGTGGGGAGCAGCAGCGCGTGGCGATCGCCAGAGCTCTTCTGAACCGTCCCAAGCTGTTACTTGCAGACGAGCCCACGGGAAATGTAGATTCGGGATCAGGCAAACATATAATGGAACTTTTCAAAAAGGAAAACAGGACCGGCACCACAATCATCTTGGCCACGCATAACAGCGAGATAGCCTCATATGCTAACAGAATAATGAAAATGAAGGACGGAAGAATCATGTAGGACAAAGATTTGAAGCGATTGTTTATCGCTTATAGAGGTGCGGTTCACGTTGTGCGGTTGCGAGGGGCGTAACGTTAGGCGTCTAGCGGTAGACGTCCGTGAAACGTTGGCCGTAAGACGGTACGCACTGCGCAACCGCAAACCGTCAGACGCCCCTCTGGAAGCGATTTAAAAGCATATAAAAATCTAATATAATCTAATAAAGGCGAAATAATGACTGCTAAGATTGAAAGTAAGCAGAAAGAGAGATTTTCTCATTATCTCTATATTTACCGCAATTTCCAGCACCGCAAGCTCAGGTATGTTTTGACCATAACCGGTGTAGCTATCTGCGTGGTGTTCTTCATAGTTATCGCATCGCTGAGCATGGGCGTGATGCTCGAAGTTCGGGGTGAACTTGAGCCCGAAATCAGGCCGGATGAAAACACAACAGCAGAGGAAGATTCCGAAACCGAAGAGGTGAATGAGCTCAACTCCGACCTGGAACGAACCCTCCTGGGCTGGCTGTATGTGACAACCCTTATCGTGTTCTTAACAGCCATATTTCTGGTCAGCAACACTATGATAATCTCAATGCTGGAAAGACGGCGGGAGGTGGGTATACTTAAAGCGGTTGGTGTCTCACTGGCAAATATCAGGCGGTTGTTCTTTATCGAAAGTATGTGGATCGTTACCGCAGGATGGGTGGTGGGGACCTTCGTCGGTGTCCACCTCTCCAACAATATATTTAATGCAATGTTCGAATCCGGCGAAAGTACAATATTTTTCGGGCCTCTCCGCACCCCACCGGTTATAATCCTCATAGCGCTTCTAATCGTCATGCTCGTGGGCATAAGCGCCGCACTGTGGCCGCTGAATCGGGTAGCAAAGGTTAGTGTTATGGAGGCAATAAGGCCGTAGAGAAATCGATGAAATCAGGCGCTAGAGAATAGAGAATAGGCGCTAGGGTGATTATAAGCTGCAGGTTGCATGGTGCATGTGTGATTTGATAGATTTAATATTGTGCAATTTAATTAACTGTGCATGTGTATATCAAAACTGTCAACCGATTGCCATCCATTGTTAATGTAACCATTTATTATTATTTCCCAATGAATATAATTATGTGGTTTCATAATTATGTGGAAATATAATTTTATTCTAACATAAATTCCATTATCAATTGAAGAATTCAAATAAACCCAATGAGGAAATCCCTGATTTTCATATTCTGGGATTATTGGATTTGTAGAGATATCTATCAAACTTAAAGTTATACTCGATTGATTTTTTTCATCAAAATCTTCTAACCAATTATAATTATATGCTTTTAAAGTAACATTGCCAAATCCAATTAATCTCAATCCGATATTATATTTTGTATTTTTTAATTCTGTTGAGATTATTTCAAAATTTGAAACATTACTTCCAATTACTGTTAAATTATTGTACAAACTTGAAACAGTACCATCCCAATTAATACAGATAGGAACTATTATATCGAAAAATTCACTTGAATTCGTACTAATGTCAATCTCATATAATGTTACCATAGATTCTTCATTTATCGGTTCATTAGTTTTATTTGCGTTAGTATGAATATTAATTGTATAATTATTATTTTGCATATAATTATTACATAGGTAAAATACACAACTTGTATAAACCAAGAAAATTATAATTATTACCAACAATTTTTTATTCATAAATTATCACCAATCATTCCGATAATTTGACACCCTCCGATTTATTATTTTGATTATATGTAAATAATAAGTTTAATGATTACTTAAATTTATTGATTTTATCCGTTATTTATTTATATAACAATCCAGCCCTGCAGGAGAAGCTAGAGGCAAAAGACAAAAGGCAAAAGTTAAAACGAGCATCGAACCCGTCTTACGAGACGAGCCTCGAGTCCGCCCAACGAGACGAGCTTCGATACCGATTTACGAAACGAGCATCGAACCCGCCCAACGAGACGCACATCGCAAACGCTAGACGTTACGCACCTCGCCAACGCAACCGCTCTACGCTTTTCTGTAAGCGATTTAAAAGCTTATAAAAATCTATTAAAATCTTAAGTTAGTTGATACCTTTCCAGCGTCATTTGCTTTTGAGCCTGCTCTGATTTCGCCTCCACCACTATCGGCTCCACCTCCTCCTTCTCCTCTGGCTTAACAGCCACCAGCATCTTGGACATCTGCAGGCCGTGGCCCGAGTGGTAGTAATTATAAAGCTTCTTCTCCAGCCTGTAGCCCATATCCGAATAAAATAATTGTGCTAAAACATTGCTCTCATGTACCTCCAGCGTAACGCGCTGGATGCCAAGTTTCATAAATATCTTCTCTGCCTCATCCATCAAATTCCTGCCCAGGCCCTTCCGCCGATAGTTCGGATGAACATCGATAGATATTATATGACCTTCTTCGGTGGACTTCACATCGGCGATCATAAAAGCCTGGATGCGCCGGCCCTCCTCACAGACCAGTGTAAAAACATTGTTTTTGAAAAAATAATAGATAAAATCGAACCTGCTGTACCGTATGGTCTGTGGAAAACACAGCTTATCTATGTACTCAAAAGCCGGTATATCTTCTACCCGCCCCTTCCGGATGGCCATATAGCAGGATAATGGTTATTTAACATTAAAATTTTACCCTTTAATCCTCGCTTTTTGAGAATGATAGCAGCGGTATGGATTCCTCCTGGAATTTGGCCTGGATGCTCTTGATTAACCTGGACCGAACGGTAATCAAGCGCTTGATTTTAGTGGTATGTATTACCAGCTCATACCGTATGGTCTTGCCCTGGAGCTCCCTGGCAAACACCCGCGGCCGCGGCTGGTCCTCCACCCCCCAGGTATTACCTGCCGCCTCGCGCAGGCTGCGCTCAACGGTTTTGAACGGTATTTTCGAATCCACATTCAAGCTGATTGTAATAGTCGTCTTGCCCTCCTTGCTGTAGTTTATGATTTTACCCTTGAGCAGCTGGTCGTTCGGTACCTCGATCAACTCACCAAACGGCGTCTTCAGTCGCGTGAACCATAATCTAATCTCAATTATATCACACATAGTCCCGTCTTCTAGCCTGATGCGGTCTCCCTGCTCGAAAGGCTTCATGTTGATTATTACAATACCTGAAAAAATATTACGGAGCGGTGTGGTCAAGACTACCGCCACTGCAAGTATCAAAATAATAGCAAAGAATAGAATCATGAAGGTGCCGATGCCTGTAAGATTAAGTATGCTCAGCACGGTGTAAATGATCAAAATCACGGTAAATAACCACAGCCCGTATTTAAGGATATTACCGCTGAGGTCAATGAACTGAGGGCTGAGGGTCGTAGACCGTTTTTTGATGTCCTGCAAGAACGACTCCAGTGTTTTGTTTATAAAATATATAATAAAAATCCAGGCGATGATAAATATTACTGACGCAAGCTTCTCTTCTATGAAACGCATAACGGATTCCCGGACCTGCTCGTGCAGCCCTACCATTGCAAGTCCTATTGCAATAACGATGGTCCATACAATGAGATTTATTGTCCACTTCAGAACGATATCGATTATACCGAGAATCCTGAACTTCATCATTTTATCTTCGATATCTCTGATTTCATTTCTCATGTTCATGATGATTCGATGGATTACTTTGATTATCAAGGTGGAGAAGAACAGTATAATTGCAATGGACATTATATATGGGATATAATGAGAGAATGGTTTCCAGAGATTCTCCCAGGTCCATTCCTCACTGCTGAACGCGGTCATCAGTATTAGAATTAAAATAATCAGAAAGATCAAATACTGGCCGCCGCGGTTGATGAAATCTAATGTATCATCATCGAAAAAGACACTTCCCTTGATCTTATACGCTTGAATATGTCTTGTAAAATATGCAAATGAATACAATAATACAATAATTAAAAATATAATTGCCAAAACCCAGGGTGCATACCTCTGTATTATATCCTTGAATATCTCTGTATCGGAATTTGCCATTACCATTGAACATGGCAGGAGCGATGGTATGGTGGATGAACTAAACGTTTTTACCACCTCTGGGCAGATTTGTTAATTTATCTTTAGTTTTCTCATCTAACTTAGATGTTCCGCTTTCAGAATCTATTCCGGCTTCTCCTTCTTCTTGAAGTATTCTGTCAACATAATCCGTAAGTTCTTCTGATTCTATCTCATCTTCTTCTTGAAATTCCTCGGGTACCGAAGGATCTATTTTTGGCGCCTCCTTTTTTGGTTTTGGTTTTTGCATTTCATCATCGCTTTCAGGTACTATATCATCTTCAACTTCTTTTTCTTTTTCCCCTGAATCAGGTGTCGCATCTTCTTTTATAATCTTATCAAGTTCAGATTCATCCATCTCCGGTTCCTGGAGGTCTCCAACATCTTCTCCAGGAATATCCGGAGTTTCCAGCTCCTTACCAGGTTCTATTAGCTCTACAGACGAATCCTCAAGTGAGGGTTTCTTGGAATCGATTTTTAATTTCTGGCTGGAGGCTGGCTCCGGAGAATCTGAACCGGCCTCTGCTGTATCTTCGCCATCCGGTGATTCACCACCTTCCGGTTCAGCAACGCCCTCTGCCTCTTCTTTTCCCTCCTCCGGGGTTTCGGGCACGGGAACCGGTACAGGTACAGGTGTAGGTACTGGTGTGGGAACAGGTGTGGGTTCCAATATTCTTTCAGGTATCTTTACTACACGCGCGGGCTTCTCCTTCTTCTCCTCTCCGAGTTTGCTCGTGCTGAGCATCTTTTCCTCCTTCTCATAAGCGCGCAGCATCAGCAGCGGGATATCCACTTTTCTCGCCACACTATCCTGTATCGGTCCGAATGCATACCTCAACAGCTTCCATTTTTCCGATGCACCCAAGAGCAGGAAATCATATTCCGTTGATAGTTCTACCAGTTTTCCCACAGGCCGCTTCGTCCTGATGATCTTCTCCTCGGTTTGTACACCATGTCTTCTGATAATATCCATGAGGGGTTTTATCTCACTCCGTACTGCTACTTCCGACCTCTCAGGTGTTAAGAATCCGACCAATGTAATTGTTGCCTTATGTTCTTTAGCAAGATATGCCGCAATCTCCACTGTCCGTTCGCCGTGGTAACTGTAACCGGGTAAAACCAGTATTTTATTGATCTCACCTTTTATGGGACCTTTTAACACCGCAACATCGCTCTTGGCAAACTGGATAATATCATCGATATTATAACCGAACATAATCCGCGAGCGCGAGGGCTTACCGCTCCAACCAATAAGAGTGAAATTTGCTTTCTCCTTGTTCACAGTATCGAGGATAGTATCTCGTATTTTATGTGAGACAACTACCCGTGCCCTTGTCATTATGTTATGCTTCGTGGTGGAATATTCGCTTAAGGTTTCTGCGGTTCCAATGCGCCTCTTTACAAAATCATAATCCACATTTTTAATTGGTAGGTTATCGGGAATTCGTACGATATTCAATAAGATCATATCCCCGTCCTGGTTCTTGGCTACTGTGCTGGCAAAGTCGATCAGTTCCGTGTTCTTCGGATTGGCTATGGGGACGAGCACATGATAGCTCTTACCGGTCTCCCTGCGCGGCACACCGATAAGCTTCTCGACTTTATCTATCTCCGTTATTTCTTCCTTACCGCGCGTAAAATAGTATCCGATCAGCCCGAATTCTATCCAAGCGATTGCTATATACCATGAAACCGGGCTGTAGAAGAACAGGTAAATGGCAAGAGCTAAATTCAGGCCGGTGGCAACCATGGGAACAAACGGTACCAGGGGAACCACGAACCCGCGCTGGAGGTACGGCATTTTCCTTCTGAGCGTAATCAGCGAGATATTTGCGAAGCTGAACAGTAGTAGAAACATGATGTCTGCAGACGCCGCCACATCCTCGATAGGAAGTGCCACAGCCATTATTATCATTATAACGCCGGTAAGCATAATCGCATTTGAAGGCGTTCGCCTCTTTCTGTGTATTTTTCCGAGCGAATCCGGTAGTGTACCGTCACGGCCCATGGCGAATGACACTCTCGAGGATGAAAAGACAGTTGCATTAAGTGCCGAAACTGTTGATACCAACCCGCCCACAATCATGATAATGAATCCGATGGGCCCCATGAACGATTTTGCGGCTTCCACCATTGCAAGTTCGCCGTGAGAACCAATAACCTCCCATGATGTACCTGGGCCATCGCCTTTAACTGCTCCGATGACAATAACGACGATTGAAATATAGATTATGATGACAACGATCAAAGATACCAGTATCGCCCTCGGAATGTTCTTCCGGGGTTCTTTAACTTCCTCACCGCATTGAGCAATAACCTCGAATCCCTGAAATGCAATAAAAGTAAGACCCATGCCGTACGCGATGCCGCCGAAACCGTTCGGTAAAAAGTTCTTGGTAAAATTATCAACTGCATAAGGATTATGGAATAACGCCACAACACCAAAGCCGATGAAAATGAAAAGCGTCACGAGCTTGGCGATGGTTGCTATATTTTCAGTCTTACCTGTAGTGCCCGTGCCTACATAATTTATACCCAGCAGTACAATAGCTACTAAAACCGCAAAGATCTTGGCTATAACTTCATAAGGAATAATCCAAAACGTGACATCATAGGCCTCGAAAGCCCAGGTTAAATAGCTGCCGAAACCCAGGGCATATAGTGAACAAGCTACTGTATGCGCCATCCAGGACATCCAGCCGGAAAGAAACCCGAAGGGGTGAGGCATACCCTCCCTTACCCATAGATATCCGCCGCCTGCTTCAGGGAAGCATGAGCCGAGTTCCATATACGTAAGAGCTGTCAAAATAGCGACTATTCCATTCAACCCGAATACAATAATAGCGGCAGGCCCCGCACCGTTTATAGCGTAACCCGTGAGTACGAATATCCCTGCTCCTATCATTGCTCCGATGCCAATCATAGTGACATCAAAAAAGGTTAAGTCTCGCCTTAGCTCGAACTCTACTGCACCGACGTTCTTATCTGGCATTCTATCCACAGAAGATGTCAATTCTAATATAAACTTTTGGACAATAATTAAATAATATGACTAGTACAAAATTTATTTATTTATTAATGAAAAATTGAATAATTTAAGAATTTTTGTTATTTTTTCAGCTCTTTTTTTCAGTATCATTGACGCTATTAACAAATATCTATTTAGATTTCAATAAATTTGATAAAAAGGATTGGTTTATGATAATATCAATAATTTCGTCATTCCAGAATCTGTTCGATTTCCTTTGACAGCTCCTCAAAAACCTCCTGTTCTTTACTCATCTGTATCTGCTGCTTAGCTAATTTTGCCCATGATATTAATGATGATTTGCGGCGCTTTAATACCTTCTGAAAATCTTCGTTGGTTATCTTCCTCGTCTTTTGATTCTTGATAGCTTCGCGCAACGGAATGTCTGCCGCCTCCTCACAGATTTGATTGATATCAGCGGCACTATACCATTCCGTTCTTTTTGCGAGGTCATCGAAATCAATATTATCTGCAATGGGGCGGTTTTTGGTTTGTAACTTGAATATCTCCTTTCGTGCATTAAAATCCGGTGGAGGGATATAGATCAGCTTGCTGAATCTCCCAGGTCTGCGCAGCGCCGGGTCTACCGACCACGGTGCGTTCGTTGCAGCAAGGGTCAACACCTTTTCTTTTGGTCCTTCCAGGCCGTCCAGCTGTATCAACAGTTCATTCACGAGCCGTTTTGTGTGACCCTCAAGACTTTCTCCCCGTTTACTGCCTATTGCATCGATCTCATCGAAGAACAATATAGTTGGTGCATGCTTTGTCGCAGCATCGAAAGCAGCGCGTATATTTTTTTCACTTTCGCCAACCCATTTACTCAAGATATCACTGATCTTCAAATTAAGAAACGATGCACCGCACTCCCCGGCCGCGGCTCTTGCGATGTATGTTTTACCGCAGCCCGGTGGGCCGTAAAGCAAAATTCCCTCTCCAATTTTTTTGCCGTACATGGCATACAGGTTAGGATGATCGAAGGGATAAACAATAGCTTTTTTAATATCCTCTTTCACAGCTTTCATACCGCCAAGATTGGAGAATGATATCTCGGGCTTCTCTATGGGAATCAACGGGTTATTATTACCAAACTCACCAGCAGGTTCTTTTTGTGCATTCTCCAGAGCCACAGCCTTATCATACAGAATATGAGCCATATCTACCATGAGCTTTTTATGTTGCTGTTCTGTAAAGTAAATTACTGTTAGTACAATGATAAGAATTGATAATACAACGATTCCAATAATGATAATCGTTAGATAATCTGATGTTAAAAAATAATAAATAAGAATTAAAATTAAAACGCAGATGAACATTAAATCAATTAGAAGTATCTTATTGTCGCTACTCCTGCCCATACCCACACCATGTTTCAATTTAAATTTAATTCAATTCTACCTTAATTACTTTTTACCGCCCTTATGAGGTGCTATTGCTACCTCATAACCACCCCTTACACCCAGTTTTTTCCGATCGGCAGGTCGTAAACTTATTTTATTTTCCTCAATCAAGGTGTCTGCGTAAACATGTACCAAAATAGAACCATTGTCGGAGGATACCACGATGGTATTACCAACTTCAATTCCAAGATTCTCTAGAACACTGATATGTATCCTGGAAACCCCACTTTTTGCGATAGGGCTCTCTTTCACCTGAAGTTTGGTTACCAAGAGGTTCTCCCCCGAGCTTATTAGTCTACGTTAAATATGTCATTGAATTAAATCTTTTTGGTTTCCCTTTATATAACTGTTGGGACCTGCCATTTCATATTATAATTGAATTGAAATTTATACATAAGTTTGTATCGCTTTATGAGAGAATTTACTAACAGTCTCTGCACAAACTCGCAGTTATAAAATGTAACCTGAATTACTAAGAAATTTAGAATTAAGAAGTAATTTAATACGTCATCTCATGATAACCGCAGTTGAAGCATTCCTTATCGTAGTTCTTAAACGTTTTACAATTCGGGCAAAAATCTGAACCGAATTGGTATTTTCTGACCCTTTTTTCTTTTGTAAACAGATAAGCTTTTGTTTTTGCCATAATCTTCGGCTGCTTCAAATTGATTTTCATGCGATTGACATAGTGGTTCAATTGGTCTAATTCCAAAGTAATATGTTTTTTACGCTGAATGTACGATTGCAGTTGTTTCAGACGCTTTGTTGGATTATTCCAGTTTGCCAGAACATAGCTGTGAAAAATTGCTGCTAGTTCTCTATAAACTTCATTGTTATCAACTGTTGTTTTCATAAATCATTCCTCTAAGTTAACGAACCGTATCCCTATTACCGAATAGCTTTGATTCGTACTGTCTTATCTTACCCAGAGACATATTCAGCTTCCCAAGATTGGATCCGAGCTCAAGCCTTTTGGTCCTGTTTTCTACTTCATTCATTAAGAATATCGTTTTTCTCGATAAAATCGCGTTATCGGTCTGTATCGAATCCAATTTTATGCGTTCTTTGTCATTGAGAATTACCGATGCGTTTTTAAGATCTTCGATAAGAACCCGCTTCATCATTAATTCCAATTTCTTTTTATCTATGTCTGCTTCGGCCAGACGAATTTTTGCAGTTGATGTTTTAACCCTGACGATAACCCACCCGATTATACCCACCAGGATTATAATCAATATCAATAATATTAAAATATACATGCTTTCATCGCTGAACACAGCAACCACCATTTTATTTTTTATATACTCTCTTAATTTTTCGATAATACAGATTCATTCAGATTGTTCAAAGAGGTGATCTATTCGTTACTAAATTGCTTTGTATGTTCTTTTAAGAATGATTTTCTCTGCTACCGAATCGATTTCCTCCGGACCGTATCTCAATCTTCTTTGTTTCATCCCCCGTTTAATTAAAACTTTCCAGATTTTCCATCGCCTTAATTTCAAAGGTACATCCAAATCATATAATTCCCCCACCTTTTCTCCGTCCTTTGAAACCACATCTTTATTCAATAATGTTTCATCCACTATGGCAGCGGAGAGCGAAGAACTCTTGATGATATCTCCTTCTTGAACATCTCCCGGTATTGTTATCTTTTTTTCATATTCGTCCGCCTCTTTTACATCCTCCAATCTGACGAACACTTTCCTCTTCAATAATCCGGGCGAAACGATTACATTTCTTATCTGCCAATTGGACAAATCCACTACAAGACCTGATATCTTTCCTTTTTCCTGACCCAGAGTTGTATAAACCTTAAAATCTTTTAAATCTGAATATAATACCATATTGGCATCCCCTTATTTTTTACATTACCCTTTGAGTTTTCATCTATTATTTACTTACTTATGTTTTCTCTTCCTTGCAGACTTTATGGCCGTCACCCTTCGCTCAAGATCTGATAATTCAGCATCCGAAGTTTTCGCAAATTCCTGTAAACTCTCTAATCTCATGGTCAAATCCTCACAACGTTCTTCGTATACCTGAAGATCAACGCTGGTTACCAATCCAAATTCCTCGATGTATTCGTTCGCATGGCGATCTAAATATTTCTCGATTCTACCATCGAGAAGTTTGCGCTGGTATGTTGCCTCATCTTTCTCCTTCTCCGCTCCGGATAAGTAAGCCTTGATTCGTGCAAAAAACGAAGGTCTTTCTGCTTCCATTTCCTCTTCCATTTGCATCACCCCTGTCTCTCCTACGAGACCTCCAGACTATCCAGTTCGGATTCCAGTTTGTTCAGCCTGGTATCGAAGGATTTTTTGAAATCCATCATCTTATCGATATCTTTGCCCACGTAATCAAGCCGCTTGGACATGTCTTTTGTCCAATCTTTCATACTTGGCGTTGTTACCAAATCCCACTCTTTTACTATATCTCTGAAATGTTCGTCAAAATAAAGTTCAACATGACGAACACCTCGTTCTCGTAGCTTTCGCCATACGTATAAGAACAGCCATATCAGTGCACCGATAAGTAAGAGAACAACAACGACGAAAAATATTGTGCTTGCAACATCACCAGCTGCACTCATTATTTACCCCCCTTGCTGACCCCATATTTCATCTCAAGCCTGCCCACACGATCTGCAGCTTTTTTCATCCTGTCCCTTGTGTCATCTCTCCATCGGTCCAGATTGTCCAATGTACTTTCATAGCCCTCTATCTGTCGATCGATTTCGATCAGATCTTTTTTTGTGGCCAGATCATATTTAAGTATCAAATCCGGCATATTTTTCGTTAAATATAGGTCGATTCTTCTACCTACTGTTAACGACTGTTCCCTAAATTTACTTTTTATTCGCTCTGTAATACCTACATTCATGTTTAACCACCCCCTATGGAGCTTCTAATCTATTCGAAGTATTTTTTTTTATTTGCTTGCCTTTTCTTCCTCCTTTTTGCTTTCCATCCCAAATTTAGATTTTATTACATCTGTCAAAGGTTTAGATGTTGTAATTGATACCTCGTCTCCTTTGCTAACAGCTAACTTTTTTAAATCTGGTTTGCGAATTTTTATTTTATTTTTTTCAATGAGTGAATCGGCATAGATGGTAAGCATGACTGATTTGGTCTTTGATTTGACTACAGCACTCTTACCTTCTTCCATATTCAGTAAACTCAGTGTATCTTCATTCACTCTGGCCACACCACCTTTTGCACTTATCGGGCTTTCTTCAACCTCCAAGACCATATTGGTTTCATCAACCATCTTTTCATCCTTTTTCATATCTAATACACTCCTTCATCTAATTTTCATAGCGATTTATATTTACAATGCCATATTTTTATTATAAATTCTTATTAAATTGTTCCCCCAATAAGTCCTTTTAATTTGGTTCCTGTTGATAAATAGAAATCAGTATATTTAAAGATTTTTTGATGGAAACAATGTAAAACAGGCTTAAAATTTGCCGAAACGGCAAAGGTACGGTAGAATATTTACTCTAACTCATAAAAATAATCTTTGTATTTTTTTAATACTGTTGTCACCATGAATTCCTGGATCGGCATCGAAGATAGATTATCCGATATAAATTTGTTCAAATCATCATGGCTTTTAAAAATACCCATGGCGTGTATGGAATAATTGCCCGTGGTGGAATAAACATTAGTAATGAAATCAAATTTTTCAAGCTCTTTTATGCATTTCCGAATTTTGGAAACAGGTACATTCAAATAAAATATTGCCGTCAATTTTTTCCCGAATTTCTCAGGATCGATTATCATTGTATATTTTTTTATATAACCTTCAGATTCTAATTTCTGTATCCTGTATTTCACCGCGTTTCTTGTTATCTTTAACTGCTTTGCAAGCCATGTAAAGGTTGTTCTGGAATCTGCCTGCAGATATTTTATTATCTCACGGTCAGTTTCATCTAGCATGGGTGCACCTGTCAATTCATCTTTGAATAATCAAAGTTTTTGATACATAACAGCATATTAAATCTCAAAAAAACCTTCCTTGATCTTTTCCAGGACGGTCACAACATTATAATGATTAATAGGTAACTTCGAGAATTTTTTTACCAGGAAATCATTCAAATCATCGTCGTCGTCAAATAAGCCTATGGCTATTATTGAATAATTACCCGTTGTGAAATAAATATCAATGATCTGAGATAATTTTGTCAGCTCCTTTGTACAGTCCTTAACTTTGTTGAGTTCTGTACTTATCATAAATATTGTAATAACATTTTTTCCAAATTTCTTAGGGTTCAATAATAATGTAAAATCGTGAATATATCCATCCTCTTTCAGTTTCTTTACTCTTTTCTTTACCGTATTTTCACTCAAACCCACTTTCCGAGCTATCTGTGCTATGGGCATTCGTGCATCCTTTTGTAGCAATTCTAAAATTCTCTCTTCTTCAACACTGACAATTTCTTCTGTTCTTTTCTTTGCCATAATATCTCGTATCCAAATCAATATACTATGTATTAAGATTTTGGGACATACGTAATTTTTATAAATTTATGATTAATGATTTCGCCTCAATCGATAGATTTATATCGAATCCAACCTATGCTTTTCGCATGATAAAAACAAAAAATGATGATCTTTACAATAAAGTCCTGAAGCAGATAAAAAAGGTTCGTGAACAGGGAGAACCGCCCCGGGCGGATGTAATTTCAATGGACAATTACATCTGCGATTTATGCAAGGGTTCAATTTCAAATGAAAACATAACGCAATGCGGTTTGTGCGGGAGGTGGATCTGTAAAAAAAATTGCTGGGATGATAAAAGTATGGTCTGCATTTCATGTTCAGGAGTAATCAAATTATGTAAGGATTCATTTGAAATCGGAAGTGAATCTAAGAATGTAGAAAAGGATGATAACAGAAAAAAGGCAACAAAGGTAAAAGACCAGAAAACAGCCGCACCCAAATTTAAATTGGGAAAGAAATCCAAGAAATAAATTATGAAATGAATATTGAAATAGAGGTGAAAATCTAAAATGAATGAGTTTGACACATTATATCATCAATTCAACTGGAATAAAAGAATCAATGATACCATGAGGTTCTCGACAAAGAAGAAAAGGTGTAGGTACAAAACAGTTGGATTTATTGGATTCCTGATCGGGTTTAGTATTCCAATTCTAATATTTCTTTATCTATTGACTCTGTAAATTCATAACAACTGAAAAATAGATAGATATCATCAAATACGAAGTCCCTTTGGTTAACCCGTATTATTTTTGCAAATTGAATTTATCGTATTATGTCAAATGTTAATAAATCTAGCAGGGTGTGATTGAATTGAATCAAAAGGCAGGCGAACTCGAAGATCGTAAAGATAACAAATTTATTGATGAAGTTACAGGAGACGAAGCATTGGTGAAGGCAGCATCGGTGGCAATAAATGAGGTCCTGGGTGTAAAAGCCGGCGAGCGGGTGCTTATTGTTACCAATCCCGTCAAAGATGTTATGTTGATTTCCAAGGCGCTGTATAATTCTGTTCTGGATGCTGGGGGGGTTCCCACCTTGATGTTTCAAAGTGTAAAAACGCAGCTGGACTTTGCCGAACCCGCTGTTATTAAAGCCATCGAGAGCAACCCCGAAATCACAATTTCACTCAGCCATCAAAAGCTCGGAAAGGACACAGAGCGTATCAAGAGCCCCATAAAGGTAGGCGAGAAGAAATATGATCATATATTTCATTATCTGCTAGGCGAGAAAAAGATGCGGTCGTTCTGGTCACCCGGTGTAACATTGGAGATGTTTAAAAAAACCGTACCCATCGATTATTCGGAGCTCCGGCATAAAGCAAGCTCATTAAAAACAATTCTGGACGACGCGGAATCGGTTCATATCACAACCGCCGCAGGCACCAATATCGATATCGGTCTTCGGGGACGGTCCACAAAATGCGATGACGGTGACTTCAGCAAACCTGGCGCAGGCGGTAACCTCCCCTGCGGTGAAGTGTTCATATCACCTGAACTGGGACGCGCTGAGGGTACAATCGTCTTCGACGGCAGCATCTCCTCGGCAGAGGGCGCAATATTGATAAAAACGCCCATAACCGTCCAGGTAAAAGAAGGATTCTGCGCAGAACCAGCCGGTGGAGAAGAGGCAGAGGAATTAAAAAGTACATTGTTAAAAGCAGAGGAGACCACGCGCACATTCGAGGCCGAGGGGAAACTTCCATCTTCGGAACTGGATTCTTATCTGAAAAATATCTATCACCTTGGCGAGCTGGGGATCGGCTTGAATCCTGCTGCCGAAATCGTGGGCAATATCTTGGAAGATGAAAAGGTATTTCGTACCTGCCATATCGCAGTTGGCTCGAATTACGATGAGGATGCTAACGCGCTCACGCATCTCGACGGGCTGATATATAATCCCACCATGGTGGTAAAGCGAAGTGACAGTTCTGAACTGGAGTTTATGAAAGACGGAAAGCTGGTCAACCTCTAAGCTATGATTTCAAAATAATCAAAAAAGAAATAAGAGGCAAAAGAATAACTTGAGGCTGGAGGCCGGAGACCAGGCGCCAGGGTGATTAAATCAGGACCCAGGGCCCAGGGGACTCAGGACCCAAGGTGCTTTTAAATCGATTAAATCACACTTGCTCCCTGCACCATGCCGCTTACCTCATCTTCTTTAATATATGCACCCTCATAATACACTTGCATCATGCTCCATGCCGCTTGCTGCTATTAATTTCTCGCTACTCGCCTCTCACAAAGGTCCTGGGTCCTGATTCTAGCGCACTCTAACAATCTCTGGTCCGAACTTGATTTTAACGCCGCGCCTGGTAATATAGTTGAAATAGAGGCATGCGCAGAGTACACCATTGACCAGGTCGTAGAATATCTGGAACGGCAGATAAAAAACCAGATGCCGACCGTACTTATATCTCATCAGCGATATTCCTCGAGTTACAAAATATAATAAGAAAATAACAGTGGTTTGAGCAGTGATTAGTAAAGAGAAGAAGTTCCATTTACCGATGAACGCAAGAGCGAGAGTAGATGTAATCAGCATTCCGGTGATCAATAACGCAGAAAACCAGGTGAAGTAGCTGTACAACCCCCAGAAATTTCTTTTATAAAAGCTTTTGTTCTCGCGCCAGACCTGGAACTGCCCGTATATCCATCGTTTGCGCTGCTTGTACCAGGCCTTCCAGGTCGTGGGTGCTTGTGTATGTGCCGTTGCGTCAGTAACCGCCACGGTACCCCAGTTGTTTTTCAGGATGGTACCGGTCAGGTCCGCATCCTCAACGCATGTACGGGTTGAGGCTTTATGCTTTTTCGCAACGCGGTTTCCCATGCTGAATACAGGCCCGGGAATGATCAGGACACTTGCACTCTCGGTCTGAGGCAGCCTGAACACATCCTGGGTGTAGATGTATTCAATTTGCTGGAGTTTGACAAGCATACTATCTTTTTCATTGCGTATAACAACGAACCCGCCAACTACACCTGCGTCGGGGTTGTCTCGAAAACCCTTGACTAATATTTCAACCGCGTCAGGGTCCATATGCGAATCACCGTCGGTTGTTAAAATAATCTGCCCGGTAGCCCTTTCAATACCGTAATTCAATGCGTCGGCCTTCCCGCCGTTAGGTTTGTGATATACATGCACGCTTCGATTGGGGAACGGCGCTTCAAAGATCTTCGCGATTTTTAAGGTGTGATCTTTTGAGCCGTCATCCACCACAATGATTTCGATACGGCCGGGATAGGTCTGGTTGTAACACCTTTCAACAGCCAGAGCTATACCCTTTTGTTCATTGAAACACGGGAGAAGTATTGAAACATCCGGTAAGTTCCTGTGGTGGTTCTTTTTGTACGGATTTCCAGAACTGCAATTCCCGATGCCGGACTTACCTGAATATTTTCTGTCGCCCTCTTCGTTATTGCTCAAGATCACGTGACCCAGTTCCCGCTCCAGCCTCCGGAGTTTTTTATTGAAATGTTCGAGCTCGGAATTGCCTTTTGAATTCTTAGACTTTGCACCTACCTGGCTGTGAAGCTTCGCCTTACTGGCCTGACGCTTCTTTTCTTTTTTAATGAATCCGGCCCAGGCCACTAAATATACATTCGGTAAAATACATGTCAGCAGGATCACATAATAATAGCCATTGATAATATCAATAATGAGGGTGAATTTTTCATCAGTGACAGATACCATATCGGAATATTCAGGGGTAGCACCCAGTATTATTTCTATAACATTATTCCGGTGCACATCACCGGTTGTTGCGTCATCCTGCGACTGCCCGGATACACTTCCTGCCTTTTCTTCGGGAAGGCTCCTTTTATCATCTTTTGTTACTACTCCTCCTGATTCAAGGCCATATTTATTTTTAAAATTATTATCCTGTTCGTGTGTTTCACAAATCGAGATGATTTCCAGGATAACATCTGGAGAAGTAACCATGGAAATGTTTTCAATTCGAATAATAAATTTAAATGAATATTTATCGATTGAATCAAGAAATGAATTCAGGCACCATGATTTTATTTCGTCCCATTTCTGTACATCGATAGTAAGAATATTTTGGGAATAGGTAAGATTGTGATCTAAATACTCGTAAATATATTCTTTATAGACTTCATTTTTGATCCTTGAAGCGTCATCGGGATCCAATCCGGCAGTAAATCGACTGACCTTCAATTCAAACTTTTGTAGAAGTTCCATAGATAACTCATCGAGTTCATTTTTTATCACCAGCTTGATTTCGGGAAGATGGCTTTCTGCAGTTATCTCATCAAGAATTTTTGAGATTCTGTACCGATATGTCATATCAGGAATAATGAAATAACTGGGATTCAAATTGGCATCCATAAAGCGTTGAAGCTTAGCACCTATAAAACTTCTTAAATCGTCATCATCAAGTTCAGGTTCGATTCGTATGAAATCGGGAGTACTATAACCTGAAGCTGATGCGGTACCTGAAACGACCTGAAGCGGTTCGGCTGATTTTTTAGCTTCCACCATAGACTCACTCTTTTCCTCAAGTTCACTCATCTCCGGCTGAAATACAGCAATGGAAATGCCCTTATCCTCTAGATTTTTGAGCTCATTAACTATACCGTAATCCTTTAACGGCACAGTCTGCTCTTCATAATAAGTCGGATTACTAAAAGGGTTCTCCTCAAGCTCCGGTATAGCTATTAAAGGAATGAAAAGCGTGAGCATGACTGCAAAAGCTAAGAGTTTAGATTTACTCAATAATGACCTCCCTCAAGCTTATTATATTTGATTTATCTGACCGAATATTTTGATAGTCTTGCGTCTCCTTCGAATTTGAATTTTTTAGTGTCGGCCCCTTCCATAAGTTGCTTGGGTTCCCCTATATTACCAGCAACTGGTACTATTCCCGGTTATACTCTATACTACAATGCAATAATATAATCTTTTTGGTGAGATATATTTATCTGGTGTCAATTATTTATTAACTAAAAAAAATTGTGGAAGTTTTTAATTAAAATGCTGAAATAAAAATTCTGTAAGTAATAAAAGCAATAAATAATAACTAAAGTAATCTTAAAAAAAACAAAATAGTTGAAGGGCTGAGGTTGTTGATGGCTTTTTTACTGTGGTTTTTCTGGCGTTTCCGGTGGAGCGGCGGGTTCTTTACCTTTCTTTGGACCTTCTCCGCCTTTTCCGCCTTCACCTTTGGCTCCTTTGGCTTTATCTGCCCCGGCTTCCCCTCCCTCTCCTATGGGAACAAGCAATTGTTGTGATGTAAGTGTATCGAAGACGCTATCCATCACTTCCTGCACATCCTTCAGGCTGCGGCCACCTGTACACATCATTTTCCCTTTTTCAAAAAGCAGCACCACAACCCTTGGTGATTCGAATTTTAATACCACCCCGGGGAATCTGTCCGGGTTATATTCTGCACCTTCAATTGTTTCTGCTATTTTGGGCAGGTCTAGCGCATCCGCGATAGTGGCAGATGCGATTATATTTTCTATCTCTACATTTACCATGTTACTCAACTTAGGCTGAATTTATTACGATCATTCTTTTTCTGAAGGCCTCCACGGCCATATTCGAAGAACCCTGTCGGTTCTGGCAAGTAGTTTGGGCAGTGTGATTTTTCGCCAGTGCAGATAACCCTTGAGGGTTTTACCACCGCTGTTTTTTGCATCCGCGGTCGCTATCCAATCAACCTGTCCACGAGAGGCTTCAAAAACATTTTCCATTACTATGGTTTCTTCATCGTAATTTGTTAGTATACCTCGATAAGTCATACCGTCGTTCATTACAATAGCGATCTCATTATTTACCAGTTTTTTAAGTTCATCGGTCAATGCCATGTTGTCAAGCCTTTTTTGTTATGTTATATGACAATTCCGGTTAAGGCCTTTAGCATTTATTAATTTATCGTTGTGGGTTCACTAACAAAATAGTCCAAAGTCGATGGTCGGCAGTCGATAGCCGATAGTGTAAGTATTAGTGGATAAGTGGTACAGTAGAAAAGTGGAATAGTGGAATAGTGGAAAAGTTGAAGAGTGAAAGAATCTAACCCTGAGTCCTGAGTCCTAGGTCCTGAGTAAATCATTATGAAATTAATAGATTCGACATCACTTCTTATTAGTTCTACTCTAAATAAATATAATATATCAAACGATTATTACATTAATTGATTATGCCGAAAAACCAGCAAAAACCGGAAGAACATATCTGCAGTTCATGTACAAAACCCGCTGTTACTTACATCAGATACAGCGGTGCACATCTTTGTGCGAACCACTTCTCGGAGTTCTTGAAAACCAGGGTGAAGCGCGAAATGCGCAAGCAGGGCAAGCTCCCTCCAGATTCCAGGCTTGCAGTAGCACTTTCAGGTGGAAAGGATAGTTTGACGCTCCTGCATTTAATGGTGGAAATGTTTGCTAACCACAAAGACCTGGAACTTGTTGCACTGTCCGTGGATGAGGGTATTGAGCCGTACAGAACAGATAGTCTGGCGATAGCCAGCCGGTGGTGTAAAAAACTTGGAGTGGAGCATCGGGTTATTTCATTTAAAAAAAAGTTCGGGTATACCCTGGATGAGATTGCCCGTGCAGATATCCCGGATTTGCTGCCCTGCAGTTACTGCGGGGTTTTCCGCCGCAGCTGCTTGAATGTACTTTCACGTGAGATCTCTGCCACTAAACTTGCAACCGGCCATAATCTTGACGATAACTCGCAATCAATATTAATGAACATCTGCAAAGGTGATTTTAATAAATTATTTCGATTGGGACCTCACCGGATTATCAAAGAGGGGCTCATACCTCGAATCATGCCGCTGCGCGTAATACCTGAGAAAGAGATCTATCTTCATACAATCCTGAATCATATCGATGCATATACCGGCGAATGCCCGTATGCGCAGTTTGCACAGCGAGGCCTTTACCGAAAAATACTGAACCAACTTGAAGATCAACAGCCCGGGACGCGCCATGCAATAATAAATATATACGACCATCTTTTTGATAATATCGAAGCAAATATTAAGACTGGACCTATGAATACATGTTCAACTTGCGGTGAACCTTCATCCGGGCTTCTGTGTAAAGCCTGTGAAATGCAAAAAATTATCGAAAGTGCTATTTGAATGAATGAATTATTGAAATAGAAAGTTTATATTGCCGTGGGAGAATATCAGACTATGGAATTTACTAAAATGCATTTATTTTTGATTGTATGCCTGGCTGCTATAGTGGCAGTTATCATTTCATTGGTAACTGTTTGGGCCTGCAGCCTGGCAGCTTTTATTTCCATCATCGCTCTTACTTTTGTTTTGAATGATTACCTGGAGGAGAGGAAATTAAAACGGGCCCACCTGGGAACATACGAGGATGAAGCCGGCTTTGATAGACCGCTTGATGAAAGTTATCCTGAATGGGGCAGAAAGGAGAAACTCCCTACGGCTCCGGAACCGGAAGTGGTAATGGCAAAGCCGCTGCCGCAGAATAGAATGATAGTGAATTATATGAGATTATTCGAGCTTGACGAGGTACGCGCAACCAACCTTTACGACGCAGGTTACCGCAATATAACAAAAATCAGGCGTGCTGAACTTGAGGATCTGATAAAAATAAAAGGTATTAATCCCACCATGGCCAAAAGAATTAAGAGGGCAACTGTTATTAAATAGTCAGGTTGATTCTACTACTATATCAGTAAATACTGGGCTATTTTTTTGAAATCCTAATAACTTCATTGCCATGGTACTAGACAACCACATTTTCATAATTTTTCCGATTGTATTGATAATTTTGAGAGATTGCCATCAAGCTGACCATAAATACAACCGAGGTAAATACAATGAAGGTTTCCGTTAATGCACCGTTTGTAATAACAAATTGATTATTTATATAGAGGTGATCAAGAGTATAATGAAAGAAGCAAAAATCAGCCCAATGAGACTGGTCAAGACTTGAATTACCCCATAAATGTGATATGTCCGGCAGCATTGCAAAAAATCCACATATAACCGCAATGATCGGTGTATACAAAATGAACTTTGATTTTGTTATGGGGTTGAGTTCGTTAGTTATAGAATCATTTTTTACATTGTCTGAGGTGATCAATTTTCGGGATGACGGTGTAATTTCAGTTTTGGTATATTGAATCCACTCGATTGAAACCCATTTCTGCTTATCATAATCGTATAGCGATCTGTCCCTAAGAAACGGTAGCATGATTATTGTACCGCATAGTAGCCCTATTGCGAAGTGTCCGAATGGTCCCATGTTGACCTCCTCCGAATTTGGAGCTGAATTACCGATCTTCCCCCTCGATAATTCAGAGGTTTTGACCTTCTCCGATTAATGAACCATTAATTTGTGGGATATAAAACTTTTCCATCTTCGGGTTGAAATGTACATGTACAAATATTTTATCAAAATTTCAATGCGTTTTTTAAAATATTATTATATTAATATTGAGTTATAAAAATATAATAACATTTTTATAAATTTGTAATGAGATAAATAACTCGCGGCAGCCCCCTTTTTTTCACCTATGTTTTTATTCGACAAATTATATTTTAATCGGCCCAAATTAAAACCCATAAAAAAAGCGAGGATTGATCTCCATATCTACAATATTGAATCATACCTGCTCCATTCGATGTATGTACTATAACTTTTATAAACTATGGGAACTTTTATATATTCTAATATTTTACATCGAATAATTCTAGCATCTAGAGGGCTTTTTATGATTTTCTTTGGATCGTTTAAAGAAGTAATTCCTAAAAGAATTAGAGTTATTACTGGAATCATCATCATTTTCTTGATGATAAATCTTAATTTTTCTATTATTGCCAGTACCCAAACCAATTCAATCGATAACGAGATTAATACAGTAGAATTCAGATCAAATCAATTTCTCAGCACCCGCTCATCAATCAATACGGGAGCTGACCAATGGTTATCGTTTTTGGCAGGTGCTACACATCACGGCAATTCAACAAGTATATCTCCCGAGGATGCAGCTGTATTATGGGAATATTCCACACATGGATCTGTTTATTCGCCTCCAACTGTGGATAATGGCATCGTCTATTTTGGAGACGCCCAGGGATGGATCTACGCAATTGATATCGACACCAAAGAACAGATATGGAAACACCACACGACCAAATATGCCATAAACGGTGGGGGTGTCTGGACTGCAATGAACATCCATGATGGAAAACTTATTTTCGGGTGCAATAATTATTTCGTTTATGCCATAGATGCTGATGACGGTTCGAAGATCTGGGAATTCCAGACCACCGGCGAGGTTCTGGGTTCGCCAACAATTAGCTCCGGGATGGTTTTTGCTACATCAATGAAAAGCCTACCAAAAGCAAATGGTACGCTTTACGCACTGGATGTTGATAACGGCGATCTGGTCTGGCATTTCAATGTAAGCGAATCCATCCGGGGCTCACCCGCCGTGGGCTATGATAAGGTTTACTTCGGTTGTAATAACAATAAATTTTACGCGGTGAATGTATCTGACGGCGAGGAGCAGTGGAATTTTACTACCGGCGGCCCCATAGAATCTTCACCATCTTTGGATTCTGGCACGGTTTTTTTCGGCTCTCTTGATAAAAAGTTTTATGCTCTTAACGCAGAGACAGGCGCTTCCGTCTGGGATTCATCAAATAAATTAAAGGGAGGAATAAAATCAACACCTGCAATTTCATACAATGATGTTTTCATAACCACCATCGATTGGGACGGCTCTCCTGCCACGGATAATGATGGTGGGCTTTATGTTTTTAACAAATTTACCGGGTCGTTGAAATGGAGCAAGAAGCTTTTGGGTAGGTCGTATGCCTCGCCCGCGGTTGCTGAGGGCCGCGTGTTCGTACATGCATATGAGTATATCCATGCATTTGACATTGCGAGCCAGTCGCTCGCCTGGGAGAAACAGATCCAGGGCGCAAACCTCATTTCATCACCGGCCATTGCCAAAGGCAGGGTGTTCACCGGTAATGGGGGCTCTCCGGGCTCTATGATCGTCTTCGGTGCTCCGGATTTTGTTATAGATACCAATGATGTTATAATTTCGGATACAGAACCGTTTGTAGGTGAATTTATCAATTTTACTGCAAAGGTAAAAAATATCGGATCTGTGAACGGCAGTGCCAATGTGACCTTCAGCTATGCATCTGCAGACAAATCAATTCATGAAGAGATTACAAGGGAACATGTGAGCCTGCCCGCCCGGACAGAAACAACCTTGTATCTCGATTGGCAGTTACCTGAGAATCCAACTGTTGGTGAGAACCTGTGGGTGATGTGGTTCAATGTTACAGATGTTGAACCCAGTGAAGGTAATACCGATAATCTACTTTCGAAGTCATTATCGTATCATTTACGCGATCTATCGAACTGGCAGATGTTCCAGGGGAATTTCGAGCACACCGGCTACGCGCCGGGAGGCTCGCCCAGTAACCGCGACATCTGGAAGAACTCCACGCTGACTCCCGGAGCGATACGCGGTTCGGTTATACTGGCCAAGGATAAGATCTATGTTGCTACATCCAACGGCAGGGTGCAGAGTTTTTATGAAAGCTCAGGTCAGCCAGCAGATGACTTTGCCGCAGGAGGGACTTTTATTAGAGAGCCCACGATATTTCTTGGCGAGGATACATCCATTTTTGACAGGATATATGTAGCTTCGAAAGAGGGGACGGTCTATTCCATGGATCTCTATACCGGGTCAAAGGAATGGAGTTATGATACAAGTGCAACCATTTTATCGACGCCCATGGTCTATTACGGTATGGTATATGTGGGTGCTTCGGACGGATACCTCTATGCGCTTGACGAGGATGGAACTGCCGGTACCACTGATTATATATGGCGCACCAATCTTGGTGGAGCGGTGGGATATTCCACCCCCGCTATTTCCAATGTAACAGACTCACTTTACATCGGAACCCTGACTGGCGATCTTGTTGCCCTAAACCCAAAGACGGGTGCAATAAACTGGACATACCGTACAGGTGGACAGATCCATTCGACACCAACGATTGTAAACGATATGGTAATTGTGGGTTCCAATGATACCAAGCTTTATGCTTTTGACCTCCAGGGCTTTTATGACGGTGACGACGGCGTAACCGACAGCGATACAAGTTTGACCAAGGGTGATTTACTATGGAGCGCCCAGCTTGACAGCTCACCGGGCCGGTGCTCGCCTGCTGCGGACCCCGATGGCTCCTTCGTTTACATCGGTACAGGCGGTGGCAAATTCCATTCGGTATCTCTTTTCACCGGTGAACTTAACTGGACATTTGATGCAGGCTCCAGAATTGAAAGTTCTGCCGCTGTGGGTGACAGTGCCGTCTTTTTCACTACAGAAAGCGGTAAATTGTTTGCTTTAGATAAATTAATAGATACAACCACGGACAAGGCGAGACATCTCTGGAACTATACCAGCTATACAAAATCGTCGATGCTGGGCTCACCGGCCATATACGGCAACCGTGTGTTTTGCGCTGACGAGGCCGGCTGGGTATACGCACTGGGCGCACCCAATATTGCACCGGTTGCCGTCATATCCAGTCCTCTGAATGGGTCGGTTTATGATTACACAGATGAAATAAAATTTGATGCAAGTGCAAGTTATGATCTGGACGATACAAAATTAACCTTTACATGGTATAGAAAAGGAGTAGACGAGACAACTAAAACTATAATCTATTCCGGACCCGAACCTATTGTTTATCAGAAGGTTTCCTTAGGTAATGTTTATGTTATATATCTGACTGTCCGTGACAATTTAGGTGCTAATAGTACTGCAATTGTTAATATTTCTATTTTTGGTAAGCCCGGTGACCCTGACACGCCCGATATTTTTGAATATGAAATCAAAGAGTTTCGCGACGATACAATTCCCGCAAGATGTTTGATAATGGTAGGTGGACCTGGTATTGTGACTATGATCTCAGCATCAAATCCTGGTGAAAACTATTACACTAACTTCAGCGTGAACAAGTTCGTTACTTATAGATTCAAGGATGAGCCAGTAAATCCATTTAAAATTAATTGGACAAACATAACCATCGGGTTCAATAAAGTAGATGTAATGCATGAGATGAACATCTCAAGAATGCGTATGTACTACTGGGACGCCGGCTGGGTGCAGCTCCCGCACAGCGGTGTTACATTTGTTGATGCCGAAAAGGTGGAGGTCTGGGCGAATTTTACGGGTTTGATAAGAACCATTCCATTGATTTTCGCACCGGGTACGTTCAACAATACGCCGCCTAATTTATACGAACCCTGGGAGGGTGAGATGATCTCGCCCAAAACCGGCCGCGAGATCGATGATTATACGTTCTGGATAAAGTACAGGGACAGTGATTACGACCCCCCGAGCGACGGAGGGTATGTGAAGGTCTATATCGACGGGAATCCTTATTTTATGACTGAAAAAGATCCCACAGCAGCGAATTATGAAACTTATGTCGATTTTACATTTACAATATCAGGCTCGGAGCTCGGGTCGGGGTCGCACACCGTGAGTTTTGTGGCCCACGACGGCACCATACGCATGCTTCAAACACTTCAAACCAGTACGGTTGTGAACATAACGGCAAGCAAACCGGTTGCTGAGGCCGGAGAGGATCTTGAAGTCAAAGTAGATGAAGTGTTCACTGTTGACGCTTCGGGCTCAACCGATCCGGATAATGATATACAGAACTACTACTGGGATTTCGATTCATTGATCGATTCCGACGGCGATGGTAATTACACCAACGACCGCGACAGGTCTGAAATTGAGGCGCGCTGGCAGTACACCAAGGCCGGGACCTATACTGTGACGCTGACAGTGGTGGACGCAACCGGCTCATCGGATACAGACACGCTCACCGTAACAGTAATTGAAGATACCGAAGACGAGGGCACTGAACTCGGCGGCTTGTTGGGAACACTGGGCCTGATCATCCTGCTTATCATAATTATAATAATTATCATATTTGTTGTCATCTGGTATAGAGGTAAGGAGGAACGGGAGCTCAAGAGGCTTTATGGTGACGAGGAGGAGGAAGAGGAGGAGGGTGAGGAAGAGGAGGAGCTGGAAACCGATGAGGAGCTTGAGGGGGCCGAGGAAAAAGAAGCGTTGGAGGGAGAAGAGGAGGCCGAGGAGCTGCCCGCACCCGAGGGAGAAGAGGCTGAGGAGCTCGAAGAGGGTTTGATACCTGAAGATAAAAGACTGATGCCTGCCAAAGGCAAGATAAAAGATGAGGAAGATGAGTTAGGAGAAGATGAGCGAATCTGCCCCGACTGTGAGAATGTTACTTTAAAATCCGATTCGGTATGCCCCTCGTGCGGTTACGAGTTCTATGCAGAAGAATTTGACAGTGAAGATGAAGAGTTTGATGATTTTGATTTGGAAGAATAGACTTTGATTATTGGTTGATTCTTAAATCCAAATACTACACCACCTTCGGTGGAAATCCCAATACATACCAATACTACCAATACTACCAAGTAAGCTCAAACTCCCAACTTCAAAAACAGATCCAAACTCCCAAATTTCTCACAAAGATTTGCCTACCCTTTTAGGGAGCTATCAAATCTATCACTAAATTCAAAATACAAAATTAAAAATAAAATCAAAAGTTAAATTATTAAAAAAATCAATTCCACATTTTACCACGATATCACGAAATTGATTTAACAAAAATTTTATAATCGAAAGCCCGAAATAATTTTAGACCTCGATTTTTTCAGTGCTTCTGTGTTTCTGTGTTTAAATTG
>CP070629.1:2981481-2992664 GCA_020356005.1 Thermoplasmata archaeon | reverse complement strand
TTATACCATAATAAAATTTCAAATCCAAGGACAAGCTATTTTAACAAATCGAAAAGGTATTTCTTAAATTATTTTATTAACGATTTTGATATTTTAAAATATAAATGATTCGAAATTTTGATTAATGTCGATTTTTTTTATGTGATATCGTAAAATTTTCAAGTATTTCTTTTATAATTGATATATAAATAAAACATCGGATATCCGGGGCTACACTTCAGAAATCTCACCAATAACCTTATAAATATGTAATAATTTCAAAAATTTGAGCATATATAAATAATATATATTAATATTAAATTAAAAAAATAAATATTAATAATTGATTTAATTTAATGAACCATGATTAGGGCAGGATGCGAACTTTATCATAAATAAATAAGTTAATAATATTACAGGTTAATAATGGCAAGAAATGGAGGGTAAATATGGCATGTGCACTTTTGGAGGGAACCACCTAGAGTCACGCCATATTTTTAATTTGAAGCAATTTTGTGGGAAGCATCAAGGCCTAGGGTGAAGGAAATGGTAGAGAAAAAAGATAAAGACGCAATGATAGCCGATTTTAGAAAACGTTGGGGAAAGATCAAAGATAAAGATGGTGAAGAGGTTGAAGAAGGTGCCCCTCCGGTTGGAGCTGGCCCCAGACCCCCTATTCCAAAAGCGGATGAATTGATTACTTCACTTAAAAAGAAATATCTTGAAGAAAGGCCGCCCGAATGGGAAAAACGAGTACAGGCCCAAGAGCGAATGAGAGTGGAATTAGAGGGTCTGAAAAATGAGATGCAAAAGAAAGTAGAAAGTCGAGTTGAAGGAACAAAGGAGGCTTCCCTTTTTGATAAATATTACCAGGATGGAATCACTTATTTTAAAAATGAAAATTATAAAGAAGCAATAGCTAATTTCGGTAAAGCTTTAAAAATAGATCCTTTGAACCAAGAAGCCAGATATTATACCCTCCGTGCATTAACACTTTTAAAAGAAAAACGTATGGGCAAACCTGCAGGCCCTCCAGCACCCGGTCGTCCTGTGCCAGGACCTGAGATGAGAAGGGAGGAAGCCCCGGAAGGATTGATGGATAAAGAGGATGTAGGTACAGATCTGTTAAAAAAGAGTATAATGGTCCGTCGTCCTGCGGGTCTCCCAGAAAGGAGAGTGGGCCCTCCCGCGTTACCCTCTCCAAGGGGACCTCATCCACCAGGTCCCCCACCTTTGGGTCCTGAAATGGGGCCACCTGCCGGGCCAGGCCTGGCAGAAATACCTGTTCAGCGAATACCTACGAAAATACAGCCCCCTCCGGTTGCGGTCAAAGCCCCAAGCAAGGGATTGATCAACGGTAATGGTCTTACCAATGGTTATAGAAAAGGTTTAACAAATGGTTATCGAAAAGGCTTGATTAATGGTAATGGCCTGACGAACGGTAACGGATTAACTAATGGGAACGGTCTTACCAATGGTGAAAGTATGGCTCTGAACGGTACCAAATTACGGCGAATTGGTTTGATCCAAACCCGGCAGCGCAGAGTTTATCTGGTAATGGCAGTGGTGGCGTGCTTACTTCTCATTATACCTGTTTTTATTTACATGGTTGATTTAGGTGAGGAAAGGAAAGGAGTACTAATTGATGGTGAATTCGACGATTGGAGTAAAATAATCGCATATGAAGATGATACCGAAAGTGGAAATCCAAATACAGATATTATTGAATATAAACTTGCATCATATAAAAGTTCGGCATATTTTTTTATTGAAGTAGAAGGAACTTTACTCGAAGGTATCGCAAACACAAATGATCAGGATCAAGACTCCGGTGCGGAATCTGCAGGTTCAGGTTCCGCAGATGGTATCTGGACTGATAATGTTAGGATTTTCATAGATGAGGACAACAATAAAGATACAGGTTATGAATTCGATGAACTCGGTGCAGAAACCATGATAAGTATTGAAGGAAAGAATAATAGGATAACAAGGTCAGATTACTATACCTATACACAAACAGATAATAATAATGACTGGAACCACTGGGTATCCAAAGGAAAAATCAACGCCATTGTAAAAGAAAATACCCTTGAAGCTCAATATTCATTTAATGGAGATTCGGTACCATCAGATATAAGCGTCAAGTATTATATCACCGATCGTTACAACAATTACGATATTTCCGATTCCGCCATCGGTCTTGATAAAGGGACTTTGGTTGTGGATGTTTTTAACATCGTAAAACAGTATATAATTCCTGCGGATTCAAACAAACACGATTTATTAAGAATAGAATTACTGGCATATGGTAAAGACATCACAATGAACGGTTTAACATTGGTCCGAACTGGAACCGCCCAGGATTCTGATTCCGGAATAATCGATGTACTTGAGGGTTCCAAAAGCCTTCCTTCATCCGATAATTCTTTCGAGAATGGTGCTGTAACCATAAATTTTAAAGAGCCTTTACTAATAGAAAAAACAACAAAAATGACTGAAAATAAAGTAAGTCTAACAGTAACAATAACAATTCCGACCACTGCATCGACAGGCAGAACAATATCTGCTGAAATAACAGATATTTCAATAGATGATGGGATTATCACTTATTTTTCACCTAACGTAGAGTCAATTGAAAAATCCTATCTGGATGAGATTCCGAGAGGTATAGAAATCGATGGTGGATTTGCAGATTGGCGTCAATTAACAAATGAAACCGGCGTGATGGAAGAATATTCGGATCCTGAAACAGATACTCAAGATTTAATAAAAAATCCAAATGTAAACTTAAATAAATTTAAAATGAACCTTGATTCAGACCGTCTTTCATTCTATTTTGAAGTGGAAGGGCATATAATGGGAGGTACTCAGGTTCCAACCAGTCCTTATTTATTAACTGAAGGAAAAGAGAAAGTTGAGGATAGAGATGGCGACGGGGTACCTGATTACATCGATCCGAATCCGGATAGCAATCAGGATTCAGATGGTGATACCCTTCCTGATGATTATGAAGAAGTGATCACTGGAACATTAATAGATGAGACAGATTCTGACGGTGATACCTATCGGGATGATGTTGACGTAGAACCCATGAACCCAGAAGTTTGGTCTATATGGCAGATAATCGGGACAAATAGGGGTGAGGATTCCGCATATATTTTTATGGATAGTGACCAGAATATTTTAACTGGATATGTGATTGGAATAAATACATTAGATGGTTTTATCGGTGCAGATTACATGATAAAAATCACTGGTAAATACGGAAAAATATTTGAACAGAATTTATATCGCCATTCTGGAGCTGGAGCAGGCTGGAGCTGGGTATTGAGTGGAGATTTACCTGTAGGAAAAGATAAGGTCCACCTTGAAACCCAGATAAATTTAACAGCTTTTGGATTAAATTCATCTATGGGTTTTGATATCTTCTTTAAAATCACAAATTGGAACAACGGGAGTTATGATATATCAGACAGTCCCCTGAACATACTAAAGCCAATGCCGCGTCTTAAAAACAAAGGTGAAGGAAGGGCACGAAACCAAAACACCCGTGCCACCTTTGAAAAGGAGATCTCAAGCATTGGTGTCCATACCCCGGATAGATTCGGCTGGAATGTTTCATACGCCGGCGATATAAATAATGATGGATACGATGATTTTATTATCGGTGCGCCCTATAACAGTTCAAGCACTTCTACATCGGAATGCGGCGCCGTGTATTTATTTCTGGGTAGTGCCAACGCGATGTATTTATCATATAACTCCAATCTTGCAGATTTAACTATTTATGGCGATACTGCTGGAGACCATTTCGGATGGGACCTATCATATGCAGGTGATATTAATTCTAATGGTTATGATGATATCATCGTGGGTGCGCCGGACAATGATTCCGCTGGAAGCAATGCTGGTGCGGCTTATATTATTGACGGTTACCTCATGGTAACAGAAATGAATAATGATGATGAAATCGACCTGAGTACAGACACGATCAATAAAACATATACAGGTGCTCAAGCAGGTGACAGATTCGGCACATCGGTTAGCAACGCAGGTAGATTCAATAACGATGGATATGACGATGTTATTGTCGGTGCTTATCTGAATGATTCATTTTACGGCGATCTTACGGATGCAGGAATGGCTTATCTATTCTACGGTAGTTCCAATCCTTCTGGAACCACCTCCGCGGAGAATGCCGATTCGTTTTTCCCAGGCCGCCAGGAATACGAATATGCAGGCTTTTGTGTATCCAATGCCAGCGACGTGAACAGCGATGGTTTTGATGATATTATGGTTGGCGCCCCCGGGAACGATACAAAAGGTACTGATGCCGGTGTCGTTTATATCTATCACGGCGGGGTAAATTGGCCGAAAGGTGGGTCGGTTCAGAATTTATATCTGAGAAACAAACATGAAGATGATTCTACGGGTGATACATTAAGTGATATCCAAAGTGACGATACTACATATTATGTTGTTGGTTCTTCTACAGTTATGAAAGTATTTGGAGTTACATGGCAAAATATTAAGGATACCATGTTAACTTCTGTAACGGCAAGATTCCAATATTATACCGATAGTGGCTATGATCTTACCGATTGGTTGGAATTTTATGCATCAAATTCATCTTTTCCCATAACTAAGTTTGAGATTACTGAACATACATCGGAATTCAATGTAGGTCCGATAGAACTGGTGGATGACTTAAGTTCAACGCTCGAACTTGAAACGATGGGATTTATTTTTCCAAATAACGATGGCGATGCAAATGTTTATTTTGATTATATATTAATTAATATTACCTATACCACCCCGTTAGCCAACGAGACATTCTTTGGAACCGCAGCAAATGAAAAATTCGGATTCTCAACTTCCACCGCCGGAGATTTCAATAATGATTCATTTGGAGATTTTCTGGCCGGTGCGCCCGGAGCAGATAGCAATAAAGGTAAGGTTTATGTTTATTATGGCAGAGAACATTTGAATGATACCAGATTATTTTATGACGATTTCGAGAGCGGAAGTATAGACACAAATAAATGGGCTGTTTCCACAGGATGGAGTGTTGATAGTATAAACGTAATGGAAGGTTCTTACTCGATAGGAACATTGAATAATTTCGATCTAAATACCACGAATATTAACATGACTAACTATACGCAAGCAAAATTAACCTTCTGGTGGTTTTTGGCCCAGGATACAACTTCTGAGAAATTAACATTGAATCTATATGATGGCACCTCATGGGACAATGATGTTGTGTACCTGGATGATTCCAGGGGAGTGATCTATGCCTGGAATTATGAAGAAATCTATCTTGATAACTATGTAGGTAAAAAGACATTCATCATGAACTTCAATACAACCAGCTTCACTCCTGGAACTTCAGAGGCTTTTGTGGACGATGTGAAGATTACTTTCAATATGACATCAAATATTACGATCAATGGTGAAAGTGCCGGAGATCAATTCGGGTACAGTGTTTCTGAGCTTGGCGATATCAATTATGATGGTGCAGATGATATCGTGGTCGGTGCTCCTTTCAATGATAATAACGGTACAGACGCAGGTGCGGTTTATGTTTTTAACGGCAGTAACTCTCTTTCAAGTCCTATGAGTGCATCAAATGCCAACTATACCGAATACGGAGCCCCTGGAGAACGGTTAGGGCATTCCGTAGGTGCTTTAAGAGGTGTGGATAATTCTGTGTTCTATGCAGTTCTGGCAGGGGCACCTTTCAACAGCACAACGATACCTAACAGACCAAATATCGGGAAATTCTATGGATATTCCGTTGTACCTGAATTCGAATTGTTGGCGCTACCTCTAGCTCTGATGGTTATTACATATTATTTCAATCGAAAGCTTCATATTAAAGGAAAACGAAAAAAGAGCGCGAGTAATGCCTAATAGAGATCATAAAAATAATCCCTCTCAATTGTGATTTTTTATTGATATATCGGGAATATATATAGGGCACATTATACTGCCGATGACCGAAACTATGCTCCATTTTTCTTATAAAAGTTCACATTTCTGACAATAAATATCGGATTTCTAGCCATTATATTTTTATACGTTCGCCTAGAATAAAAATATTAACAATTGGAAATCTAACTTCACATCCCGAATAATAATGTAACAGTAAGTAGAAGGTTGCGTTAGTTTCGCATGAGAACATTTTATGACTAGCCAATATTCGAGTTGAGAGGAGACGACGAAGAGGAGTGTAAAAGAAAATGAAAAAGGTTAACCGAGCAAATGAAAAAAGTAACCGTGAGGTAAATATTGAAAAAATGAACGAATCAAATTCGAAAATATTTATTTCTACAAGAAATTTAACTGCTGTTTCAGAAAACAATCGTGTTCAAAACTACGAGGATTACATTAACGATAAGTATTTAACCGGTGCAATCGTGAGAAAAATCAAATGGAAAAAACCCAGCAGTGGAGAAGAAAATTAAAACCATTTTTAGATGATGGGATTTCAAATAGGAGTATTTGTCATGCAAAAGGAGGCAAATAATAAGTGGAAATATACAATAAGATGGAATACAGAAGTGTCCCAAATTGACAATACCAGAGATTTAATCGATGAAAGAAGTCTGTCTAAATCAACCATTTATGAACGATTATTTTGTTGGGCCTGCGGATTATATCAGACTGATTCTCAACTATGTTTATCGTGCCATTACTGCAATCGATGGACTTTGAATAAAATTTACTCGGAATCATTTGAAATAACAACATAAGTGCGGTTTCACAATATAGAAAATATACTTTGAGATATGGAGTTACACATTGACAGCGTAAGAGGGGAGAGAGAAAATGGAAGATGATTTAAAATTCAGGGAAACATCTTATGAAGAATTTGGTCAAGAATATCGGATGATAATGTCCAGTAATTTTCATAAAACTACGAGTAGTTTATTATTGAATAATACACGCCGGGAAATCTATCAGTATATATGTCGATTCCCATGCTCACACTTAACCGGAATCGCTCGCGATTTAAAAATGACCCCTCCAAGTATTGAATATCATCTGAAAAAAATGCTCAAGGAACAGCTGATCGGGACAAAACGGATCGGTAAGAAGACCGTCTACTTTCCCGACGAAATGGTAGCGGAAGAAGATATTCCATTACTGGCTCTAATTCATGATAGAAAAGCTAAAATGATTTTATGTGCGGTGTTAAGTTCACCTTGTTTAATGCAGAAGGAGATCAGTCGATTATTAGCATTAAAACGCCAGACTGTCCGGTGGTATATTGCCAGGTTGAAAGAAGCGGGATTGGTGGATATTGTGGAAGACGGTGTGTGCAGGCGGTACTCACCCACAAAGTTGCTGGAATCCAAATCTGAGGTTTACAGGAACAGAATGAAGGAATTCAAAGATCACGTGATAAATAACCTGATTATGGACGGTATGAATCCCAGAATAGTGAAAAATACACATAATCAATTGATTATCCAGATCGGTAACGGCTCGTTGGATTCGCTTCTTAAACTGGTTTTAGATCCTTTCTCAGTTGGAGATTTTCAAAGTATGGATATGTATGCAAAGGTATCTATGCCCTCTGCCAAACCCAAATTTAAAGATATATATCACAAATCAAGTTAAAGCCATACTATAATTTTTTCGGTTTTTCGCTCTACCAATAGTGCTGATCAGACCAACTTAAAGAATTTATTCAGTTATAATGTTTAAAAAAGTAAAAAACCATAATATATGTTAGTCATTAGCATGATATTTCGTAACAATATTTATATTCTATTAAGTACATATATGTTATTATATTTTTGATTAATTTACATTACAAATCCCCGTCAATCAAAAATATGCATCATTTGAAAAAATAGCTTTTGGATGTAGTCTTAGGAGTGCTTTGTAGGAGGGGGCATGGTAGAATTAAGCTGATTAAGTTGAGAACTAAACAAATGAGTGATATACCTTCGGCTAAAGAATTTATCGGAGATTTACAATCAAAACATGCAGATCAATTTAATTCTAACCCACCAAAATCATCTGATGAAATGAAAGTGATGAAAGAATTGATCGATGAAAGCTCCGAACCGGTGCGAGAGAAAGTAGATGGGCATGTTCAAGTTGATGCTACATTGGGGATGAAGGATCAGGAGATGGACATCAATCCTACTTTTTCACAATATTATTATGCAGGTGTTTCTCATTATGAGAAGGGAAATTATAAAGAATCCGTGGATTATTTTGGTAAAGCACTAAAAATCAACCCGCACCATAATGAGGCATATAGATACCTTTTAAAAGCATTTTATTATGTAAGACAGAAGCATAAAAATATAGCAATGTAAAGAGCCCAAGGTACTTGGTATCCTAATGCAATTAGCAATCTCTTAATTATTTTTTTACTTAATGTAATCGTTGCAGAAATAGTATATCTGGTTATGGAAATAAAGGAATAATGAAAATTCTAAAAAGAATCACTTTAAGCGATTGATTTATATAGTTAATTTCTACTATTCCCTATTAATAGATATTATATAAATGAGTAAATTAATATTATGATAACTATTCAAAACTGATAATAATATCATAACTTTCAATATAATCATTATCGCGAATAGGGGCAGCATAATGACCGGGAACTCAGAGAGCATGAAAAAGATTCGATTGAAAGGTAAAGTATGCCTTCTTGGTGATGCCGCAGTTGGCAAAACATCCCTTATAAGGCGATATGTTCTGGATAAATTCGATGATAAATACATATCAACCATGGGTACCAAGGTCACGCTGAAAGAACTCCATCTGGAATATCCCGAGAAAAAAGCCAATGTGGAGCTAACTTTACTGATTTGGGATATCGTAGGTCAAAAAAAGAAATTACCAACGGCCATAGTAAGTTACGAGCGCTATATGCCGCAGAAAAAATATTTCAAAGGGGCAAACGGAGCATTACTGGTTTGCGATATTACCCGCCATGAAACCTTTGACAGTTTGGATGAGTGGATTAATGCTATGAAGCGTGAAGTTGGGATGGTCCCGCTTGTATTTATAACTAACAAAACTGATCTGAGGAAGGATAAAAGTCTAAATTTGGAAGATATCGAAAATTATGCAAACGGGTTCGACTCAAAGGTAATTCAAACCAGTGCGAAAACCGGTAAAAATGTTGAACAGGCTTTTTATGAACTTGGTAATAAAATGGCATCGGCTATTCTGGATGAAAAATAATACATCATTTTTTTTCTAAACAAATTAATCTGGATAGAATTCGAAATTCGAATTGAGTATTTAGAATTTACTACTTGTTGACAGCCGATTTAGCCATTGGAATTCTTGGCTTTTTTGGTTGGGGCTTTTTTAAGGCACCTCCAGGAGATGCTTTGAGGTCAATTGGAAGTGATCCTCCTGCGGGTGTTGTTGCCGCTGCGATCTCTTCTATTTCTTTCACATCCTGGACCAGATCCTCTTCTATTTCTTTCATTTCCTTCCTGAGCTCACCGATCTTGGGAATTGGTCCGAGAATGTCGTCCAGTTTTCCAACTTTTTTCTCCAGATCATCAATTTCACTGACTTCACGGGGAGGTTCCTTTCTGGAGTATCCGATATAATCAGCTGCACCCTCTAACAGTCGGCTGATCTCGAATGGGAAAATCAACTTGGTCGACTTACCGTCTCCCACTTTACTTAGAGTGTCCAGCGATAATACAGTTAATGCCTTGTGGTCCATAGGAGCAGCGCCTAAAGCCAAAATACGTAATTTTTGAGCGTCACCCTGGGCTTTTAATATCCTGGCTAACCTCTCACCTTCTGATTCAAGTATCTTGGATTGACGGATACCTTCCGCCTGTAAAATTCTTGAGCGTTTTTGACCTTCGGCCTGCAGGATCGCTGACCTTTTATTACCATCGGCCCGGAGAATTGCTGCGCGCCTCTCACGCTCGGCGGAGGTTTGTTCCTCCATTGCCGCCTTTACAGGTCCTGCCGGATCAACTTCTCTGATTTCCACTGCTTCGACCTTTACACCCCATGCATCCGTAGCTTCGTCAAGCTTGTCGCGCAGCAGGTGATTGATTTTCTCTCGGCTGTACAGCACTTCATCGAGTTCCATATCGCCGATCACCGCACGGAGGGAAGTTTGGGCAAGGTAAATGGTTGCCATTTTATAATTTTGAACTTCAAAGAATGATTTATCGGGTTCAACTACTTTAATATAAATTACTGCGTCCACATTGGTGGGTGAGTTATCTTTTGTTATTACCTCCTGACGCGGAACATCCAGTGTTTGCGTACGAAGGTCGATTTTTACTACATTTGAGATTATGGGGGGTACTATATTAAAACCTGGATTTAAACGGCGTTTGTAAGTACCTAAGACAATTAGCAATCCCTGTTCATACGGCTGAATGATCTTGACCGCGGTCATTATCAATACTAAAAATACAATAATTAAAATCAATGCGATAAGAAACAAATATATTCTAACATCGACACCCTCATCATCACCTTCATCTTCATCCTGGGCAATTGCCGATGTACTGAATAGAGTTACAACTGTAATCATACAACAAAGTAGTATTGAAATAATTTTAAGCCACTGCATAATATTCCTCCTTACCGGATCGCGAAATAAATTTCGAGTCATAATATTTTTTTAGTATTTTATCAATTATCTTTAACTGATCTTCGAACTCTTGGTCGACCTTCAGTTTTTTTGGGAATTATTTTAACATGTACACCTTCACTGGCGATTACCTCTACCTTCGTATTTTCAGGGATAACAGTATCGGCATGGGCACTCCATATTTGGGATTCGATTCTAACCTTTCCCCTTGTACGATGGTCCGGGTCTGTGGGTACTGTTACAATGCCCTCTTTGCCTATCAGAGAATCAGCAACGGTTGTTGTGGGCGGTCGGTTGGGTGATAAAACCCTGTAGACCTTTATAGCTATGACCAGCATCAGAATTCCTGCAACTAATCCAATCCCGAGACTGATAGGAGTAAACAGCAGGTCCTCAGCAATTAACCCGATAGCTCCAATAGTAAGCAGAACGGTTCCGGGAATGGCAATAAAAAATCCCGGTATAAAGGGTTCTGCTATCAGAAATGCCACACCGATAAATATCAATGCAAGTGCAATAGGATAATTGGTGTCCCAGAATGTTTCTTCTTCATCATCTCCATTTTCTTCTTCTGAGTTATTCTGGGCGGAAACGA
>CP070629.1:2972738-2981381 GCA_020356005.1 Thermoplasmata archaeon | reverse complement strand
GTTCGGATGCACTTCGAAGTGTTCCCAGCGAGGTGAGCTTTTCAAGTTCCGAATGGTTGACATAACTGTTACCCATTGCATTGAATTTTGCGTTGGGATAGGAAAAGGAAGCCATTGTTATTAGCATTCTTACTTTACTCAACAAAATGACAGCTATAATAACAATTAGAAATATAATAAGAATTATGAACATATTAGTAGAATCAAATATAATGGCCTGCTGCAGTAAAATGCCTCCGAAAGTTTATCCTTCAAACAATTTTTTAGCTATCTCCACCCGGTATTGATCTTTTTTACGTTCCAATACCGCTTTGAATGTGTTATCGACGATTGTTTTACCATCCAGGGAAGTTATTAAAACCCCACCAAGTGATTCGGCGGGCAGTAAATTATTATCCAGCTCTAATTTTTTAGCAACATCAAGTTCACTTTGAATTTTCGCAATGACTTCTATGTCCTCATTACGCACTACCTGGACACGTCCGGCACCACCCAGTAATTGTAGACCATCCAGAACAAGAGTCCGCAGTGATGCATTGTACACCTCGCCGCGTATATCCGTAAGACTTTCCTTAATTATAACAAAACACTGGTCTATCAGTTCCTCTTCTGCCAGAAGCTTGATCTGCCGGGCGGTTCGGTGTGCGTTAGCTAGATGTACATTTCTCAGTTCTCTTATTTTTGTTTCATGCTGCGCTCGCTCCTTTTCATCCATTTCCTGCAATTCGATGCCGAACCTGTGCTTGACTTTTGCAGATTCGTTTCGACCGGCTTTTATTATTCGTGCCGCCTCGGCATTTGCATCTGAGCGAATCCGTTCAAGAATAGTATCCAGGGACATTACAATTCAACCCTTTGAATGACTTATATTATTTACAGGAATCCGAATCCGAGTAAAATGAATAGTGCAATCACGAAACCAAATACCGCAATTGTTTCCGACATTACAGTGAACATCATACCTCTTGCAAAAACTTCTTTATTTCGCGCATAACTGCCGATGCTGGCACTTGCGGTTATTCCCTGACCGATAGCCGAGAGGCCGGTTAACCCTATTGTTAACCCGATAGCAATAGCAGCGTATCCGATGTAAGGGTGAGTAAAGACTTCTGCGCTCCCATCACCGATAAAAATGCCAGCTCCGACGAATAACAGAACCGCGAAAATGAATGCATATACAACCTGCGTCATGGGTAATACCTGGTAGACCAGGCTCCTGCTGAACACTTCAGGTTTCTCGCCGGTGGCACCAACGCCGGCCGCACCCGCGATTCCGATTCCTGTGGCTGAACCTATACCAGCAATACCTATTGCCAGGGCAGCACCGATGGCAATCATACTTTTCAATTCATCTCTTTTTTCATCTGTAAACTCCGGTGCTTCCTTTTGGTCAAATGGATTCGTTTTGGCCTCGAATTCTTCAAGATTGGAAAAACCATCGTTATCAGGGTCAAGCTCTGCATCTTCAGGATCCGATGAATTCAACCCAACAAATATCTCCCATTCATCGGCCATACCGTCTGCATCGGTATCATTCTCAACTGTCTGCCCACTTACCGATCCAGGTAATGATAGTATAATTATAGATAATATCACAAGTACCAGAATACCTGTGAACAAACCCGTTCGGTTATTTTTGGTTTCTTTTTGCATGGTTACCACACCTATTTTTTAATATCTGAAATTACTTTTTGATTTCAAGGAAATTTTGAAAGATTCATTCGAATTTTAAATACTAAATTCTAAATACTAAATATTAAACAACTCCCAAATCCCAATACTACCAAACCCACCCCCCTTTTTCCTCCTCTCGACGGGTTTAGGATTTAGTGCTTAGTGCTTGTTTAGAATTTAGATATTAGTGCTTAGAATTTTATATCATAACTTTGTACCTCTTAATTTTGTATAATATCTCTGTGTTTGGAACGGTTGAAATTGAGCACCGCCTCCCTCATAACAGCGGTTGAAAAGCTCAATATATTGAAGTCTTAATGCATGAATTGCAGCTCCAAGTGTCTGCAGCAGGAAATTGATCAAATGAGCAAGGAACAATAATATACCAACAAGTACAGCGAGTATACCAAATGTAATCGCACTTGAAGCGGAATTAAGTAAGAGCTCTCCTATTAAATTGATAGTAAACGCTACACCCATGGTTGCCAGGGACAGTGCCAGAAGCCTTGCAAATGACATCCAGTCACCCAGAAATCCGAAGATTTCGAAGGTGGTAAATGTACGATATTTTATGGCCATTAATAAAAGCCCTGCAATCAGCATGATAATTGACAGCGTAAACATATTATCTGATAAAACCCATAATTTCAAGAGGCTCTGGCCTATAAGCAAAACCGCCGGTGGTTGAAGAACGAACCAGGCCAGCTGGGATGATATGAGTTCCTTGAACTTTTTATTTTGAATATTTTGCATTGCGCCGAGGACCAACCCGAGGTTTAAGATAAATAGGCCGACAATCAGTGAGATAATAAAAAGCAGCATTGGATTTCTGAATGAATCATAGGGCAGATAAAAGCTACCGATTTTGAGCGAATATAGCAATGCTTCCGAGTCTCCGTAGAAGTATCTGGGTATCAGGTCACCGAAAAAAGCACCCATTAAAATACCAATAATAATCGTGACAATACCTGCATATATTCCTATAGAACTGAGTTTTTGAATGGTAATGCTTACATGTCTGAATTTAACGAATCCGAAGATTGAAACTGCCAGCAAAACCATACCGTAACCGGCATCACCCAGCATGATAGCAAAAAATAGAATGAATAAAGGTGCAATAATTACGGTTGGATCAATTTCATTATATTTTGGGTAGGCAAATGTTGTTGTCAGCATCTCAAAGGGTTGGGCCCATTTGGGATTGCGGAGTTTAACAGGTACATCATTGGCCCGGTCTTTACCAGGCTCGATATATTTAACAGACACATGCCCGGATGTAACCTCATCACAGAGCGCCTGTAGCGGCTTGAGCTGCCGTTCAAGGCACCAGCCACATATAATATATGTATCAGCAGTCTGGCCAATCTGGGAAAGAATCTGGGTTTTATTTCGCGAGATTTCCAATTCCTCTATTAGTATTGATATTCTCTCAGAATACCTATTATAAGCGGCCCCCAGTTTATCATTGATAATTATTATCCTTTTATCGATATTTTCGATCTCGGTTTTTAACTGTGCAATTACTTGATTCGGAGTTCCTTCGAATCCCTTAAGCTCCAGTTCTTTAAAATTTCGTCCCACCATTACTTTTCTAATGTTTATCAGTTCATCTTGTGGTACAATAATAACAGCAATTCGCTCTTCGAGATGGTCAGGTACCTGGTGCAGATATAATGCAAATTGCTTTCGGCTCCGTACCCTATCCGAAAGAGTATCAGTCAGTTCAGCTTTTAAATCCTCAGGCCGTGTCGTTCGACCCACCTTAATAGCAATATTTGGTGTACCCTCGAAAGTCCTCAGGTTAATATTGATTCTTTTGAATAATTGAAGCTTCTCTATCTGCAATTTCAGATGATTCTTCTGGGTGGTTAAGGATGACAATTCAGAATCCAGTTTGAAAATATAATCCAGTTCTCGAATTGTTTTCCTGGCATCTGCAATAATATCCGAAATCGGTTTGGGTGCGATGGGCCTGGCGCTGGGAACCTTTCTGGCCTTTAACGATTGATATAAAGTGGGGGGAACGAATTCCATTTTTTTTAGAATATCGCGTAAACGATTTGCATTTAAAATAATATCCGCCAGCATTTCAGCCCGTTTGATAGGTACTTCAACGCCAGAAATATTTTTAGATTCAACAGTTTTTGATTGTTTATAATCAAATATTTCCAGCCAGCCCGTTTCATGAAGCTCCATCAGTAATGAATCGAAATACTGTTTATGAACGATAATAGAAACTTCAACCATTTTCTCCGGGAACAGCATCCTCAGCCACCCTCCAGGATTTTCGAAATAATCGCTTCAACGGCTGCGGGTATCTTCGAGGATGCTTTCGATTTCTCGGAATCTGCGGAGGCTTTCGCCTCCGAAATAATCTTTTCAGATTCCTTCTTGACCTTCTTTTCCTCCTCCTTATACTGCCTGCCCAATTCCATCCTTATACGATTCAATATATCCTCAACCATTGCAGAGCCTTCCTTGTTTGCTTCTGCAATAATTTTATCGGAGGTTTTTTTAGCTGATTCGATCTTTCTTTCTGCGGCGACCTCTGCCTCTCGGAGCTTCTTTAACTCGCCGAAATTGTCAGAATGTGTAGACGGATTTGATTTTAATTGCCTGTTTTGTGATGCCGATTTCAAACGCAACTGGTTAACCCCATTTATCGTATTGAACAGGTATTATTTAATGGCAATATAAATATTTTTAAATATAAAAGGGGTTCAAAGTAAAAGACAAGAGAGAAGAGGCAAAAGGCAAGAGTTAATAGAGCCAAGTAAAAGGTCGACTATCGACCAACAACTACCTGCCATTGAGTCTTTTGGATGTAGGATTTGTTTGAGAAGGAATACTACTTCTCCTTTGGATTATAGAACCTGGCGTATGCTATGCTTACCAGGATAATGAGCACAAAAACGATGAAAACTGCATACCAGAGGATGTCCAATACAAAGTCAGACTCATCTGATTCCTTCTCCTGGGTCTCCTGTGATAATGCAGGTACTTTGTCGTTGTTCGGATTGGGATCAGGATCGTTGCCCCAGATATTATCGCCGTAGCCGTCATCATCCGAATCATTCCACTGCGTGGCATCAAACGGGAATTTATCCTGGCGGTTGCCGTATCCATCACCGTCCGAATCAAACCATTCCAGCGGATCCTCCGGGAACGCATCCGGATTGAATCCCTCGGGATTATCACCGTATCCATCATCATCCGCGTCCGACCACTGGGTGGGCTCATCTGGGAATTTATCGTCCTCGCCGAAATAGCCGTCACCGTCGGTGTCCATGAGTGCGTTGTAAACCCTCAGATGGAGTATCGCCGAATCGGAGATCTTTTTATCATTCTCATCGTTATCATATGCTTTAAAAGCCAAGGTATATTGCCCGTCAGCGATTGTTGCTGTATTCCAGGTGTACTGCCAGTTGGTCGTACCTGTTGCCTTTGTCCAGGCACCATCGTTAATGGATACCATCACCTTTTCAAGGCCTTCAAGATCATATGCTTTGCCCAGTATAGAAACCTCTCCAGCCACAACAGAATTTTCTGAAGGTGAATGAATTGAAATAGACGGTCTATCGTTTATCGGAATTGTTTTTGCCGTGAACAGAACATCCGCATATAGTGCACCATCACTAACGCGCAGCATAACATCGGATTGACCGTTATAATTCTCAACCAGCGCATTGTCGATGTGTACATAATCCTGCCTATCTACAGTAACCTTGATGTAACTTGAATTCGTATTCATCGAGACAGAATACGTAAAATCAAATTCTGTATTATCAATATCAGTCACATATTCATTTAGATTGACCCATTTGAAATCCCCACCGTGCGTCATCCTGTAGTCCTCTTCGATACTTATGCTCTCCGGGAATTTGAGCCATTTGGGACCGTCGTTCACATTGACTACATTGATTATAATATCCTGAAATACCTCCATGTTCTCAAGATCATCATAGGTCAATACGTCTAAGTTCTCGTCATCACAGTAGATCTGGACGGGGACATTGCTCTCGTACCAATCACCATATGCCGTTGCATACATATTCAAATCCTTGTCAAAATGTATATTAAGATGACTCCGGTATGTCTCGTCCACAAGACCTCGATAAAATAATTTATCACTGTCGTCATCACTGAAATATTTTGAATTATTAAGATTCATCAGATATGTTGTTTGACCTTCAGGAATCTCGAAGTTAGGCAATTCATTACCAATGTAAGGCGGATCATCGTCATTATCCACTGTGATCTCAAATTTATTTGAAAGTGTTTTTAAACCCATTGTATCTGTTGCAGATACCTGTAAAGTAAGTTTTCCGTACCAATCATCATCTTTTGTAGCCGCGACCTTTACATATCTCGAATTGGCTATCAGAGCCCACACCTTTTCTGTATTCGAATTATATTCGACACGATAAGATAGATCTTCAACAGCGTCATAATCATCGGAGAAATATTCATAAAGATCGATCAAATGCGAATTCGATTTGCTTTCCAATACATGGTATGTACTTTCAATTTCTTTTTCCAGTTTGGGAGGACTATTATATTTGATGAAAGCACCTGACAATCTCAGGGTTGCAGGTGTGTAGGATTGGACGCATATAGGAACCGAATAATTCCCAACACCGTAATCAGGTATGATCTCGTTTAATTCGTTGTACAGATGGCCGTTGTGAGGGTTCTTCTCGATTTTGGTCTCTACTGTATAGGTGATGTCTACATTGTACATTTTTACTCTGCCTGCTCCTGGGCACCGGACACTGAAGTAAATATCAGTTATATTATTACCATATGCATCCGTTTCCCAGGGAGTGGAAACATCATTCAGGATATTGTTGAACATGGGAGCAAGATTTCCTGTTGTGACTGGATCCTTTACTACACCCGGGTATTCAAAATCATGAGTGGCACTATTGCCCTTCCATTCACCTACATCCATTTCCACATCGCTGGGATAGGACATAGTAGCAGTGTACCAGCGAATAACATCGCTACCATAGCTGACAGCTACGATATCCAATAAATTTGCATTATCGATATCAGCGATAAAAACACCCCTGGGATTCGTGATACCTGAATCCACTGTATAAACATCCCAGCTGGTACCCAATTCAGGATCATCTGGTTGTTCTAACCATAGAATGTTACTGCCGCCATATGAACCTGATCCGGAACTTGCGATTATATCATAATAACCATCATTACCGATATCATCAACCCAGATGGAACTTCCTCCTATTACGGATGAATATATTGTGAATTTCTTCCAGGTGGAGCCACCTTCACCCGGATTAAGATACCAATACACACCATGCCGCTCTGTTGTTCCGATTACATCATCATAACCGTCGCGGTTGAGGTCGATCATGAATGTATCTTGAAATGTTTGAATGGTATTCTCTATAGTAACTGCAGTCCAGGTTCCAGCACCTGGGTTTGCAGGCGCCTGTATAACCTGGATACCTGTTGAACCTGTCCTCTGGTAGTAACAACCCACGGCGGCGTCAAGAATTCCATCATTATTCAAATCACCTAGTGAGATATCTGTTGGATAATAATTCAATCCACCTCTTGCGGTTCTAACAGACCAGCTTGTACCGTCACCCTTTGTATTTTCGATGTATATCAAAGTATACCGATAATATTCTGTAACTAAAATGTCATCATCGCCGTCTCCGTCAATATCACCGGCGGCTATACCATCAGGATAGTACCATTGATAATTGATATCGCTTTGATTCCATGATGACGCCACTTTCAGGTCTTCTCTGGGATTTGTGAACCAGCTAACGGCACCACCCCAGAAATAATATTGCTTACAGGTTACAGCGACATCAGGAAATAAATCGCTATTAAAGTCACCAACCGCGACATTATATGGATTGGTTAAACTATCTCCAATTTTATGGGCTTCCCACTGTGTTTTATCTCCCGGGTCTCCGCTTGATGGATTCAGCGGGTTCTCATACCAATATACAGAACTGCCCCCATAATTTGCCACCACAATATCGTTATCGCCATCAAGATCGAGATCTACTACATGCATTCCTCTGGGATTATCCAAACTGCTGTCATCCAGTTCAGTTTGCTGAAAGGTGGGTTCACTGAACCGGCCTCCAACATCGATTTTTGCACTTGAAACCTGAGCGTCTTTGGGAATTTTGACCTTAACATTGGTATTAATACCATCAGAAAGATATTTCATAGTCTTTTTAGGAGAACCATCATTGAAGTAGGTTTGATAACCAAATTTTCCATAACCAACTCCCTGGAAAGTCCATTCGAGATCACCATCCATTCCGACATCCACGGAAGGATTCAGGGCATATTTACCATCACCGGTGTCAACAACTCCTATTTTCAGACTGCTGTCAGGTAAAATAACATCTTTACCGATGGGTAGATCAAGAAATGTTGTTGCATCTTTGAACTGCGGCGAACCGCTGGTATCTTCCTCACCTGATGGCCCGCTTAATTTGATTATTCTCTCGGTAGGATTACCGGGATTGCCAAATTTTTCTATTTCATAACTTGTTGCATTATCAGTATTCAATACAACCAATAAGGAACATAACAGCATTCCTACTATTAAAAAGGTCGAAATTCTACTATTCATAACCATCCATCCTGTTCAAGTTGTTTTATATTTTATCAATTTATCTATAACTTATACCTTTATGAGATACTATATCCCCTTTTTCAGGACACTTTAATCTGATCTCTTTTTAGGTTTTGAGATTCCCTTTTAATTATACACTATATTCTGATCAGGATTATTTTCCCGGATATTATTATCAAATTATAGGTTAGTTGTAAATTCTTAAGTTGCGAACTATTTTTCTTTGGGATTATAAAATTTATAGTATGCCAAACTCACCAGGATAATGAGCACTAAAACGATGAAAACTGCATACCAGAGGATGTCCAATACAAAGTCAGACTCATCTGATTCCTTCT
>CP070629.1:2964925-2972638 GCA_020356005.1 Thermoplasmata archaeon | reverse complement strand
TACATGCCAGGGAATACGGCAGCTTAAAGAAAAAAGATGATTTCCAGGATATATTCGACAAGGTTCAGAAAGTCATGAAATCCAAGAAATTCTATACGCATTTTTCCGGAATCGAACATGACAACGGTAACAAGAAACGCTGTACGCCGATAAAGAAGGGTGATATGCGTTTTGACCCCCTGGCAGATTGTATTCTCGACAATAAGGATTACCGTATAATCATAATTTCCGGCTCCCCCCTGTTGGAACATGATGCGATGTACATGAAAGTAATTCTTGAGCGAGTAAAGACCAAACGAGAGATGAAGGCCCAGCGGAAGAACTCCAAGAAGTAATTTCTAATTAATTTAATCAAATAACCAGGATTTTTTTTTTAATAATATTCGAATTCCGACAGATTTGATATATTTTAAATGTTAACTTAAGTAAGGATGATATAATATAATATTAAAAGAATTACATAAAAAGACAAAAAATTTTATGAACTAATAAAAATATTGTTATTGTAAATTAAAAAGTAGTAATTGAAATAAAATTTAAAATCAAATGTTATTCAGTTCAACTTATAAGTAGAAGGTGAAACAATAAGGTCGGTAAATAAGCGATTGAAAAGAACACTTATGATCTCATTCATAATGATGATAGGTTATTTACAACTTGGCGGTTTCGGTCTCGAAAATGCCCAGGCTGATTATTTAACACCAAATACCGGTGTGGTTTGGACAATGGACGATCTTGTATCCAATGCAAGTCTTTCCGTTACAGGTTCGGGCAGCCAATTTGAATTTATTAACAATGTGACCATAATGCCCAAGGACACATTGAAAATTGAAGCAGGCCAGATCCTCAGATTCAGGAATCACACATCACTGACCATCTGGGGAAATATCCAGGCCGAAGGCACAAACAGCTCAAGAATAAATTTTACATCGGTAAATACAAATCCAAAGAACGGTGACTGGTCAGGATTGATATTTGACGGCTCAATAACGCTTGACGGGCAGAAATCCAGCCTTATCAATTTCTGCATTATAGAATACGCCGAGGTGGGAATCAGGTGTAAAAATTCATCAGTTACCATTAAAAACAGCATAATCCGTTCAATTAATAGTTCAGGATTAGAACTAACCTTGTCAAATTCGTTGGTTTTGGATAATGAGTTTATCGATGTGGACATAAATGGCGAATCCTGTACGATTTTATTAAATAATTCATGGGCAGTAATTGACCATAACTCCATATCGAATTGCAGCGAGATAGGGATAAAAAGCAATGCGGATCATTCCACATTGATCAATAATACAATTTCCAATGTGACCGTTGGAGTCCATATCAATAATTCCATCGGTATCGAAGTTAAAAACAATAATTTCACAGCACTGGAGATAGGGATCTTAGCCACCAATAAATCGAGTTGTATCTTAAAAGAAAATGATTTCAATAATATAAAAGTTGGAGTGATGGCGGTTGAAGAATCTAAATTACAAATCGAACATAACATATTTCGTAACTACAATGGAACAGGAATATCGATTAACTCAAACGACAATTTTATTTCAAATAATATTTTTCAATATATTGCAAATTGTATAATGGCATCATCATATGCGAACATAAATATCATTTCTAATACCATGGCTAATGTAACAAATGCTATATCACTGAATTCGTTCTCGAAAAGTCTGATCGCTCATAATGTAATCAATTCATCAAAAAATATCTGCATCGAACTGGTGAACTCTAACGATATTAATATCAGTTCCAACCGTCTTAATCATCCGCTAAACGGTATAACTCTGAAAAGCAGTGGAAATATAAATATTTACAACAACATAATTTTATACAGTCAAACAACAGGTATAACGATCGACAACAATGTCCAAGCCGAAATAGAAAAAAACAAAGTGTTATACGGTAATAAAACAGGTCTTCTATTAAAAGAATCTAAACCTAAAAAATTCCAATCAAACATGATCCGGGATAATAATAAATATGATCTTGAAATCTATGGTTCACTTTATGTAGATTCGATAGATAATATTTTCAGTTATTTAAAATTAAAATTGGCAAGTGGTGTGAAATTAAATGTGACAAATTTTTTCACGGTTTCAATACAAGACCGTAATGGCATTCCGCTTGAGAATGTTCTGATCGAGTTGTATACAAACGATATTAAAACGCATGAATTTTATACTGATGTAAACGGAAAGGTATCGAATATACTATTACTCTATCGGGAATATCAAGGCCAAAACATAATCAAAGAGGATCCGATTATTTTAATTGCTACTTACGAGGACATGAATTTTGATTATAACTTTTTTCAATTGAATATGTCTAAGAGCTGGGCATTAGCATTGCATACAAATTACCTTCCCGAATTAACAGTTCTTTGGCCGGAGGATAACAGTACACTTTCGGGGACCGTCCAGATAAATGGTTCGGCTTTCGATCCTGATACACCCATAAAAAGTATTTGGATACAGCTTGGCAGCAGCGACTGGGAAAGTGTAACAGCACTGAACGATGGATGGACACAGTGGTATTACCAACTGGACACCACGAAATATCCTGACGGGATTTATCAGATAAATTTTTCAATCTCCGATGGATATGCCAATGTTTTATCGTCAATTACAGCTGTCATTTACAATGGTGGCACCTCCTCAAAGGAACTTACAATTAAAATCGAATTACCTTTTGAAAGTGAAGCAGTCTGGAATACGATCGTCATCAAGGGCCGAACCAACGCTGGAAAATACGATATAAAAACAGTTATGGTTAGCATAGATGATCTTCCATGGGTTAATGCCACACCCAAATCCAAGTATCAAATTCCAGGCCGAAACAGCCAGGAGTCCCGTTCCTGGATTATGGATTGGAGTAATTGGACTTATACTTTAGACACCAGAACACTTACAAATGGAGACCACCGAGTTCGCGCCCTGGTTTCGGACGGTAAAGAGATAACTATCGATTCTATACATATCTTCGTTACGAATTTACCGGAAGATATCCTGGTTGATCTGCATGTAGATTTCGAATCGCCCAAAAATGGTGAGACCGTTAACGGTACTGTATTTGTAACCGGCATAGTCTGGGGCTCGTTTGATCCCATACTTGACTTTAAATTGGATATTGACGGTCGTTCGGTTCCAAATACACAGAACGTGCAGGGGCCGAACTGGTGGATGTGGAGTTATGATTGGGATACCACACTGGAATCCAACGGACCGCACGAGATACAGGTATGGGCAAACAATAGATCAAGAACAGTTACGGAATCGATAACAGTAATTGTAGATAACGAACCACAAGATATAACAGAAATAACCGAATTAACCATTTTGATATTTGAACCTACGGAAGGAGAGATATTAAACGGTACGGTAAATATCAATGGTTATTCATGGGCGGAGGAAGGCGAAATAATCGAAAACGTTTGGCTCCGCATAGATGAAGGAGATTGGAACGAAGTAGTCAAAGTCGAAACCAACTGGATTAGATGGAGCTACAAATGGGATACCTTACCTTACCCCAATGGAATCCATACCATAACAGCGAAATTAACCACGCATAATCGTTCGGTTTCCACTTCGGTTGTCATAGTATTGAACAATTTCGGCTTGACCTCTGATTTATCAATCGTTATCACTGAACCGCATAAAGGTGATGTAATTAATGGAACCGTAACTATCCGCGGTGTGGCGTGGTACGGGGATTACCCCATAATAAGTGTGGAAGTCCAGTTCGGACAGTATTTATGGGTAAGAGCCGAGCCTCTGAGGGATGACTGGAGCATATGGTATTACGAGTTGAACACAACCACCCTGAAGGATGGAAATTACACACTACAATGCAGGGTGTTCGACGGCCATAAAACCGTTAAAAATTCGATTTTCGTACATGTCCGTAACAACGAATCGTCGATTATTGATAATGGTGACAAACCCGATGATACCGACGGCTCGGAGGATGAAGAGCCGGCAGTAAAGACTTCGGATGAATTCAATGAGGAACTTATAATAATTATAATTATCATAATCCTGGTAATAATTCTAATACTATTATTTCTCACACTCCGTTCTATTAAAAAGGATTTGAGTCAAAAGGATTCGAAGGGAGATGAGGATATTAAAGAGGACGAAGATAAAGAGGATGAACAACTCGAAGAGGAGTGAGCGGGAGCTTTTAACGCGATGAAATCAGGACCCAGGACTTAGGACCCAGCACCCAGAGTATTATTATCGATTATAATTACCTTGATCCCTGAGTCCTGGGTCTTGGGTCCTTGGTCCTTAATTATACTCACCATTCAAGCGATTGTTTATCCAAACTTAGGGGTCGGGGTGGCCACAATAATAAAAATTATTAAACGAAGGCTTCCCAGCTGAGTAATAATTATATCGGAAACCCTTCTGGGTAAAAAACCCAAAATATTGTTTATTTACCATACCTTTGCGGTGGATTTTTCACCCCCAACCTCCAACCTCCAATCTCTAACCTCCAATTTGAGCGTCCTCACCATTCACCTCTTCAAATCATTGTTTAATTGTAATACTGCTTCATTCATCTCCGAAATTCTTTTTAATTTTGAATAAAATCGAATAGAAAAATTTTTAATGTAGATTGATTCAATCAAAAAATATATTTTGTGGACGACTTAAATTTAATAAGCTATAAATATTTATTAAATTATCCTCCATTTACAAAAAATCGCCACTTTTTATTAATTCTTAGGGTCAAGGAGTAAATCTTTAAAAGATTGTGGCCAGCAGCCTATATATATATTTAACGTGTAAATTTACATGACATTATTAACAAGTAGTAATTAATATTTAATATTAATAAAAAAATTAGGAGTCTAGATTGATATCAATTAAAAGGGGGCGCGCATATAGTAAGAGCTTTGGAGGAAGAATTATTTTCCAATAGTTACTTTAGGAGCTCTTATTTTCCCATTTTTTTTATCAACCCCCTCATTATAACACTATAAGGAGGCGAAATTTAGAAGGAGTTAAGAAAGGAAAGTAAAAAAAATCGAACAGGATGGAATAAGTATGATAGGACGAACAAAATTAGGAACGAAAATCGGCCTGGCCCTGCTGATCTATACTGTCATCGCCATGGCATTAGGATCATTCGCAGGAGCTGTGGATGTCAGTAGCAGACCTATTGACTCCGATGCCGAGCCCGGTTCGGCTTCAGGTGATGCGCCTGGGGAACTCGATCTGGGTGAACCCTTGTCAGATGTGGAAATGCCTAATGAAGGAAATGTACCATCAATCGATGGTGGCATAACAAATGTGCAGGCAGACGCAGATGACAATGTCGGCGAAACCCTCCCGGAAACCGACTTGACTTACGAGGAGAGGGAACAGATAGCCGAGAAAATCCTTGGTGCTGACGGTGCAGAAATTGACAGGGCAGACACCAGTGTCGCCAGTTTAAAATCATCCATGGATGACACTGTTGGAAAGATAATTGATAATCTGCCTTCACCGGATTCTGCAGCCGATGCAACCAACCTTTACAACACAGTAAGCAACTATTTGAACGGCGCAGATGAAGAAGAATTCGGATATGTGCCGGCTTATTTGTTGCTTGCCGAGGAAGGCTACACCGCCGACCGTGAGCTTGTAGAAGAACGAACTATAGATTCGAAGGTTTTTAAAAACGATGACGGAACCCGAACTGCAATTATGAATAATGCGCCATTTCATTATCTTAATGAGAATGGTGAATGGCAAGACATCGATTTGAATATTCAGATCGCCGGAGACGAGGGATACTTCAACGTCAGAAACAGCTTAAACACCTACTTTAATTTTGATACAAGTGAAATTAGAGTGGATGTTGATGGCGCTGATGGATTGAGCTGGACACCACTGGAGATGCTTTATGTCGATACTTATGGACTGGCGCATGGCCTATCACCTGCAGAGTCTTCGGTAGGTACCGTTAACGGCAATTCGATCAAATATGAGAACACCTTTCAATCCACCACCGAGGAATATATTGTTATGAACGGTGGGTTGAAGCACAACCTCATTCTGAGCGAATTACCACAAGCAGCCATAAATGGCATGTACCTGAGCTATGTCGGTCAGATCGAGCTGGCTGAGGGGCTCGCACTATATGTCGACGGCATCCCTGTGACGGATACTATTGAAACAACAGGTGATATCGAGGTCAGAAATGCAGAGGGTGCTCTTGTATACACATTACCCGCACCTTTTGCGTTCGAGCAGGCCAATATGGAGGTATCAGTTGACGGAAGCTACCGCATCGAGATCGTGGATGGCCAAATCTATCTTTCAATCAATATACCTATTGCATGGTTGAACGATCCTGCAAGGTGTTTCCCGATTGTTATAGATCCGAATGTTATTGTGGAAATCGATCTGCCGGACAATACCTCGAACTACGGATGGTGGTATCAAAGAACATACCGTTATTCGAGCTCGAAGTATTATACGTACGGCATCCGATCATCTTCACAATATTTAGGCGGTAGACAATCCGGCAGCTATTATTACCTGTACCGCGATTGGATGAGGTGGAATACCGCAGTAATACCTAATACGGCCACGATAAAACAAGTGGATGTCAAGTTCACATGGTGGTATTATACCTACAGCCGTGTTGACATCTATGCTAACCTTCGCGCCACTAACCCGAGCTATCGACCCGATCAATATTACGGATCGCAGTCTGCACGCAGGACTGTCTGGCTGAGCCTTGGAACAGGTAGTATTTACAATCCACAGGTAGGTTCGTTACAACCACCCATCAAATTCCCGGGTACTCAATACAGTCCCCAAACCATTACCGTAACGAATCTGGCTGGCACAGCGAAATCGGATGTGAAGTCCAGCCTGTCAAGTAATAGATTCTATATGGCGCTGCACAAGTCCAGTGAATCGACATATGAGCGCTATTATGGATACTTTTATTACTGGTACAGGTACCCCGACCGCGGTGCATGGCTCACTGTAACATACGACCCGTGTCCCGTACCGCCCAAAGCGGATGCAGGTGGAACTTACAACTGGCCCGAAGGCACGGTTAACCCGACGCTTGACGCCAGTACCGCCACCCCGGATCAAGTAAGGCTGTTTATCTTGAGCCAATATGAAGGAAACGATACCACCTACAACATGCCCATCATCCGGGTAATCGAAGGAAAAATTGACCTGGAGCGTTTTGAGGAGACTTTAAGGCGTTTGATTGACAGGCATGAGGTGCTGCGAACATCCTTTGATGTGATCGACGAAAAGGTGGTCCAGCGAATACACCTGGAAGAGGAAATAGATTTCAACATGGAATACCTGGAATATGAAGCTGGGCCCGGGCAGGAAAGTGAACTGGAACCAGTGATCGATGCTTTCCTCCGGCCCTTTGATCTGAAGATTCCTCCATTAATTCGTCTCAAATTGGTTAGACTATCCCGACACCGTCATCTATTCATATTGGACAAGCACCACATCATTTCCGACGGTATTTCCTAAGTGATCTTTATAAGAGAATTCGAGCAATTGTACCATGGCAAGGAATTGCCGGAATTACATCTACAATATAAGGATTATGCGGCATGGTACAATCAGCTAATCCAGTCCGGCGGCCTGGAAGAACAGGAAGAATTCTGGCTGGATACCTTGCACGGTGAACTCCCGGTGTTGAATTTGCCACTGGATTATCCCCGACCCCCTC
>CP070629.1:2957398-2964825 GCA_020356005.1 Thermoplasmata archaeon | reverse complement strand
CCATCAGTACCAGGACGGACCCAAACAGTACACCGCCACTCTTATTGTAAAGGATAAGTTCGGTGTAACTGACATTTCCTCGGCTTTAATAACAATCAAAAACCGGATGCCGCTGGCTGATGCAGGCCACGATCAAAGTGAATTTGCCATGACCGCGATCACATTTTCCGGCTCGAATTCAGATGATCATGACGGTACTATCGAACTGTACAAATGGGATTTCGGTGACGGAACATACGGCGCCGGTGAAACCACTACACATACTTACAGCGACGATGGGGTTTATACAGTGACATTAACCGTTGTTGACGATGATGGAACCTCCGGCACCGGTAAGTGCACCATAACGGTATTGAACAATGCGCCGGTAGCGCAATTCGATGTGAATACCGATACCGGTGATATTACCACACAATTCGAATTCGAAACGAGCTCATACGATGTGGACGGTACCGTTGCTATACACTACTGGGATTTTGGTGATGGAAAAACCTCAACAGACGCAGACCCGATCCACCAGTACACTACCGATGGGACCTATACCGTAACATTACAGGTAAAAGATGATGACGGGCAGATGAGTACCGAATATGCTATGATCATAACAGTAATCAACATGGCCCCGATCGCACATATAGCAGCAGAAGTGACTGAAGCGGAAATTGGCGATTATATTAACTTCGACGCTTCCGGCTCCTACGACATGGACAGCTCGGATTTGAGCTACTTCTGGGACTTCGGCGACGGAACTTCCGGGACAGGACTTACCGTAAGCCACCCGTACAGCGAAAAGGGTACCTACACCGTGACTCTAACCGTGCTGGATGACCACGAGAATTCCGGTCAGGCGACCCTCGATATAATAATCTATGATCTACCGATAGTGGAGGAAGAGGAGGAAGAGGAGGAGGAAGAAGAGGTAGAGGAAGATGAACCAGAGGATGACGATGAGCCAGACCAGGATCCAGATAAACAGCCTGAAGTGGAAACCGGGAAGGACACCAAAGAGCGGCAGCAGGATTGGACGATGTTAACCGCTATAATCGCTGCGATTCTGATAGTGGTGGTACTACTGGTATTATTTACACGCAAGAAACCGGAGGCAGTAGAAGAAGAACAGAGTGAAGAACCAGAAGAAAAAGACTAGGTTTGATATCGCCAAAGCCACAGACAGTGGCACACTTAATTTACAAACTACCTCGGATGGAATTATTAGGTAAGAGAAGCAAAACTAATAGGAGGACAATCGGGAGGCCGAGGCTGGGATGAAAGATTGTCCCAGCCTCTAGTAAATTTTATCAAACCGCCCCTTTTTTAATCTAGGGGATTTCGAATGATCCAGTTGTATTTAAAATTCTAAATTCTAAATACTAAATTCTAAACAAATTCTAAATTCTAAATACCAAACCCCCACCCCCCTTTGTTTATATTTCTTTCTTGGAAATTCGGTATTCGGATCTGTTTAGAATTTAGTGCCTAGTGCTTGTTTAGGATTTAGATATTAGTGCTTAGAATTTTTGAAAAATTTCGTCAATAGTCGTTTTTTAACGAAGCAATTTTTTATATTGGAATCATTCATCTTTCAATATTAGGGATTTTCAACGATATCGTCCGCAATAATCGCAATACCAAGACTCATAATAATCCACCCATTCCAACGGTCCACCGCAATTCCAGCATGAATTCTGTGACAGCGGAGGGGGTGGCGGTGGAGGAGGTGGCGGGGGTTCTTCGTAATAAATTTGCAGTACCCGAGGTGGTGGAGGCGGTGGAGAGTATTGATACGATGGTTTTCGATAGCCCGGTTGCGGTGGAGGCGGTGGGGGCGGTAAACCTTCAGGCTGGGCATATGCCTCAGCCCTTGCCCTCCTGGATTTCTTGCGTTTGTTCAGTGCAAAACCAAGAATTATCATGGCCAATACTGTTAATATAGCCATAATAATTAAGATAAAGGTATCAATGCCTGCCACTTTACCCAACCCGAGAATCCCCTCGTCCTCTTTTTCATCACCACTCCCAAGCGGACCTATTACCTCTTCACCGCCGCTTACATCTCCGATTTTATATGAAATAAGCACCATTTCAGAAGTTAATACACCAAAATCGTAATTTTGTAATTTTATAGGTAAATTGAGCTCTTTATCAAAATAATTGAGCGAATATTCGACGTCGGGATTGTAATAATTGTCGTCGTTATAGCTTTTAATAACACGGCAATCAAAAGTTCCCAATTCCATTGTTATTGTTTCATCTTTTAAATATTCATAATGTGTTATTTTCTTTTGAGACAAAGAATCGGTACTCTTCATATTTTCTTCTTGGGTTTCATATGTTTCAGTTACCGTACCTTCCATTTTTTTTGTTACTTTCCAAGTATCTCCAATTTCTGGTTCATCTTCGCTGACCCATGTTGATTTTTCATAAATAATAATCATTGTTTGTTCCAATATATATGTAGCTCTATCTTCCTTATTTCCTACATTAATCTTCATTCTTTGTGTATTTTTTACAGGTTTTTCTGTAGTTTTATCTATCCATACTTTTCCGGAAGTCCTCAATTCACTCTCTGTTCCATCCTCTTCAATAAAGTCACCTTCAATTTCAATTGTAACTACGAGGCAGTCATAACTTTTATCTTCAACTACAACGGTCTCTTCACCAGTGACTTCGCATCTAATATAATTTGACATTTCAAAATAGTCTTCTGTATTTAATTCCTTCATTTCAATATAATCTCCAATTTGTTCAAAATCATAAGCTCTATCATGCATGTAATTTTGGGCAGAAGCATTTTGAAAAACCCCAACCGACATTAAAATTAAAAATATCAACATAGAAATCGAAATCATTCTCTTCATATTTTTATAAACAACTTTTTAGATAATAAAGAATTCTATTGGGTTTAAATATGCTTCACAAATACAGATGGTTTAAGGGTTAAATTGGCGGTTACATTTTGATATCTCTCTGAAGTTTTCTTTTAATTTCCAAAATAACAACCTTTAAACCTAATGGAAATAATGTATTAAAAATACTATATAAAATCCAATCGAATGTGATATTCAGGTCAGTATTCTAGCTTTTTTAATTGAATTCTGTAAGGGAGCATGCTAAAATGAATACTCATTTGTTTGGGAAATCCGTTGTGGGCTTGCTAATTTTAACTTTAATCCTATCGGGTATTACAGCTGCGGCTTTTAAGTCAGGTCCTGATGAAAATAAGGTGCAGAATCCATTTTTACAGTCAGTAGATTACGATATTTTCGTTGATACCATCGAGGTGCAAGATTACGAGATCGTGCCGGGAGTTTTGAAAAACAAGCAGTACCCCGGCCGCGAGGTCAATATAACCACGCGCATATGGAACCTTGGAGATAAATCTGTTACAACACCTTTTGAAATACTTATGATAATCATCGATGATGTGAATGAAGTGGATGTACACTACGAAATACATTTGAGGAGCACCATCACCAGCCTGAAGTCCAGCACATTCGTCGATTTGAACTGGAAATGGATCCCGCCGGCGAACCCGCCCGAGGGCGCAACATGGGATTATGAGGCCGATGACGGCCATGAATTCAAGGTCCGCGTGGTTTCGCTTTACGACGGCGATGAGAATTCCACCAATAATTTCAATTCTATAAATGTAAAGATCGAAGCGCCGAGGTTTGCACCAGCGTTAACAAACGAAGTATGGGACGATTACGAGAAAACCGTAACTCCGTTAATACAGGTCATTCCGTGTAAAAGCGTGTTCTGGCTGAACTTCACGGTAAACGAAACCGTTAGCACCGAAATTGATTACATTAGTGTTGATGTTTCAGTGCCGGAAGGCTGGGTTGTACTCCCCGGGTCAATAAAACCCTTCTACGAGGTCACCAAGAAAAGAGGGGTGAGTGTCAACCTCCGCATACAGGTCTCTAGAGACAGTTATCTTTCAATACAAATGCAGGACTATCCTATCAAAATACTCGCTTATTCATTATACTCCCCGCCCAAAAACGATACGATACAGTTCACTGTTAATTTGAAATACTGCCCGGGGCCCGTGTTTTTACTGCCACAGGATATAACTCTTCTGCCGGGTACGCACCTGGTGGATGTCAGTTTATTGAATGCCGGTAACGGCGCTGACATCTTTATCATCTCGTCAAGTGTTTTTGATCTTACCAAAAAGGGCTGGGAGGTTTCGGTGCATTCAGGTATAATGACCAAGATGTTGAAGGTTACCGAAACCACAAAAGTAACGCTTATGGTCAAGGTACCGGCAGCCTCGAAGGATTCGTCTGCAAATATCATAGTAACCGCGCAGTCGAAGCAGCTGCCGTCGTATGACACCGGGGATCGATACCATTTCAAAATTTATGTGGGCAAGTATCACAGTGTGGATTTAAGACTGCCCGAGGAGGTAAGCCTTCCCGTGATAATGGAACCGTCCCAGCAGTATTCCTTTGAACTCGAGCTGGAGAACACCGGGAACTTTCAGGATCCAACCATAACGGCACAGGTGTTCGACAACCCCCAGGGCTGGCAGGTCATACTGGACACCTCGAATATTCCAGGCAGCGGCCTGGGGATGGGCAAGATGGTTCATTTGGGTCTATTGGTAAAGATTCCGGCAGGCACCGCAGTCGGCACCCATACAATTTCTATCTCCGGCCTGGCCGGGGAGCCCCAATTTGAATACGACAGACTTGTAATACCCGTAGAAGTGATCGGGGTGGGAAGCCTACTGCTGGAGAGCAAGCCGGCTTCACAAACAGCAAACATCGGCGAGGTTCTGCATTATAGAATATATGTTAAAAATACAGGCAACCACCTGGATACTTACGATTTGGAAGTAATGCCCGTCAATTCCGAATTGTTTTTCGCAGAGCAGTTATCGCAGGAGATTCTATCGCTGGAAGCTAACACATCCTTTGAAGTTATATTGACAGTAACGATCCCGCTGGACGCCCCCTCGGACTCCAACCCGAACACACCATCCGAACTGGACGGATACGAGTTCATAGTTACAGCAAGATCGCAGAATTATTCATCGGTGTTCAGAACGGTAAAGGCCGAAGCTTATGTCAACCCCTTTTATGATTTTAATATCTACGCGGATAACACAGCCAGGTCAGTAATACAGGGCAGCAGCGATCCTGTACAATTCAAAATCAATATAGCCAACCTGGGCAATGTGAAAGATACATATGAGCTCGAGGTGGAAAGCGAGTACGATTGGGGGCGGCTGCTGGCAAGATACAAACCCGTTAGTGCCGGCACCGTTTCGGCGGTGAGCTTCGAAGCCAACCCGCCGCCGGATACCCCCGTGGGCGATTATGAATTCAAGATCAATGCAAGGTCATTAGGTGATGTGGAGAGATTCGATGAAATTACCTTGAACTTATATGTGGGAATACTGGAGTTCAGGATTACAACGCTGACGGTTAACGGCCAGGAGCAAATAAAAGGCGAGAGTGTAAAAGTGAAAGGCGGCTCAACAGCCATGATATCCGTTAAAGTGGAAAATTCCGGTACGCTGCTGTTTGAAAACACAACCTTCAGGGACTGCTCTGTGGTGTTCTTCGACGGGAAAACCACCATCGGCCGGGAATATATATCATATCTACCGGTACAGGAAAGTGTGACGATACTTATACCCTGGGAAACGCCTGAAATCGCTTCGGTAATTACTATTTATGTAAACCTGGACCCCGAGGAGGATATCCAGTTCTCGAACCGCGAATATATGAGCGACAGCATCACAGTTGAGATCACAAATGGCGGCGAACAGGCCGATTCAGAAAAAGGCCTGATCGGGCTTATTGCATATCTAATTCCCATTTTTATCATATTTATTTTAATTATTGTACAGCTCGTATCGTTCAAGATGATCGTCAGGGTAAAATCCGCAAGGGTCAAGGAGGGGTACACCGCCTCCGGTGAGTACAAGCCCTTTGCCGATATCTTCGAGCCTTTTGGGAAGAAGGGTGAGATCAGTTTCGAGGTACCCAAACGCCGGTTCCTGCCGCCCGAAACATATACGATAAGAACCACCAGGCCGATACATAAGACGAAGCCGTTGGTGGCTATGAAACCGGTGAGGAAGCTGTCTGGGGATTAATGAAAGCTGAGAAAAGCAGAAGAGAGCTTTTTGATTGATTATAGAGGTGCGGTAAGCGGTTTGCGGTGGCGAGGGGCGTAACGTATTGCGTTAGCGTTAAGCGTATCGACTATCGGGTTTGAAACAAGCACTAAGCACCAAATCGAGAATTGATATTCTCGCCAGAAAATCGATGAAATTTACGCTCGGGTAAACCTCCGCTTTCGATTTTCTGTTCTAAACCCCCGCCTCCCTTCGGTTATTACTCTAGCCTGGGAACGTGAGATGTTCGAATTTCATCGAGGGAAAAAATAAAAGGGGTGGAAACGCCGGGACCGCCGAAATAAACTATTCATTGTTATACATCTTTAAGATGGACAGCAAGTTTGCACTTTTCAATGATCTTATTATCGACCGAGTACAAATCAATATCATATAATTCTGCCAGAGCGGTATAACTTGCATCATAAATAGAAAGCTTTCTGGTATTTGCGATATTGGCTGTTAGCTCGGCATAATTACCGATCAGATTGTGCAGTTCAAAACCATATTTACCGATAGCAACCGCTAGCTCTTTTAGCTCTTTTTTATTAAATAATCCGCAATATCTTAATGCATTAAGCACTTCAAAATTAAGCAAACTTGGTGCAATAAGTAGTAAATTACCATTTGCGAGCTCATCCCTGAGCTTTAGAGCTTGTTTTGTATACTCCTCTTCAATGAACCATTTTACGATTATACTGGCATCCACTACCGCTTTTGCCGCCATTCTCGAATCACCTTGGTACTATCCCAACCGGATTTAGGTTTCCTTCGAAGTTTTTCAGTTATAATTATTGCTTTAACCAGGTCTCTATCTTTATTTCGATCGGTTCTATCGTTGATGGCAGCTCTGATCACTCCACTCCAATTAATATCAGGATGAGCCTCCATTTTCTTTTTAAGTTCATCATCGATTCTGACGGAGATTGTTGTCATTATTTGTATATATGTATATACAAGTATTTAACAGTTGCCCAATTAGTTATATTGGGTTCGCCTCAAATAAATGTAAAAGCTTCTAAGGGACCCGCCGGTGCCCGAACCCCGTCTAACCCGGGTATGTCAAACCGGGACCGGGGATTAAAAAGCAAAATCGCCTCTTCCCTCTTTCCTGTCTCCCTGTTAAAAAACGGGGGGCGGAGCGGGAACGTCTGCAATCAAAACCATAGATTATCTTCCGCGGTTTTAGCGACTTTCGCGGTTGAATGATTTCTCCTGCTGAACCGGATAGGGTAATTCCGTGTCTTCCGTGCCTCCGTGGTTTATTAAGGCCCCTTAACATGGCAGGAAAAGT
>CP070629.1:2952067-2957298 GCA_020356005.1 Thermoplasmata archaeon | reverse complement strand
ATTTCTCTCGGAGCGCAGTTCGCCCAGCCCGGGTGATTGGGATGGGATAATTATTGCATCCGGCGGGCGCGCTTTTTTTAATTACACTATAATAGAAAGTGCCGATACAGCGTTAACGGTATTAGGTGCAGTCCCCTTTTTAAATTATGTAACGATTCGTGATTGCAACCGCGGTATCGTAGCAAAATACGGTGCATGGCCAAGAGTAAACGCATCGACAATTCAAGATTGCGGATTTCTGGATATTGGAGTATATTCGAATTCAAAATTCAATTTAACAGAATCAACCTTAAAGCAAACCGGAGCAGCTACAGTGTATCCCTCTATAGAGGTTTTCAGTCAATCAACTTTGAGATCAGTGAATTCCACAATTCTGGATAAATACAAATATTCTATTGATGTTAATGGAAATTCCCACTCAATGTTTCTTAATACAGTTATGAATTATAATAAAAATAAGGTCATGTTAAGAGATACTGTTTCTACCGTGTTGATCAAGAATTTTTTAGATGTTTATATTGCTAATCTAGAAGGTGGAACTGAGGTACCGCTAGGGGGTTCTGTTGTTTCAATAAAGGATGACGGTAGTGCTATACCTAAGTATTTAGCAGGCGTAGCCGGTAAAGCTCTTTGTATACCGGTATCCTATCTCGAATATAGTAAAGTGCATTCACCGACCGATATGCATTACAATAGAACAGATATTGATATCAATTTCAACCAAACTTTTAAAGCCAATCGAACGAACATAAATATGTCCACCAGTCATGAAGAGAACTTTGTCAACAGACCACCTTACTTTAATTTTGCACCTGAATACAACATACCCGAAGACACGTGGGATAAAAGGTTTATTAACTTATCTGAAGTAATCCTGGACGATTATTTTGATTACAGCGATTTGGAGATAAAATTAGAAGAAAATACGGGGGAGAATTTGAACGGAAAAAAGAGAGCCAGGGTTGGAATTAACTCTACGAGCGGCTTTTTAGAAGTAGATCTGACCGACCCGGGTTATGAAAGCGATAATTGGACGGGTAAGTTTCAGATTAAGCTTAATGCCACAGACGATTTTGATTTAATAAACTCCTCAGAATACATAACGATAAATGTAACACCTGTAAACGACCCGCCCATGTGGTTCGATATTAACGATTTCAATCTGATCGAGGATACAGATTTATTAAATGCCATGAACCTGAGGGATCCCAAACATATCTATGATGTGGATAATAAATTGAACGATTTGACATTTTCAGTCAAAGACTTTGATGTGTCCAATTATGTAATTGACATTACCAATGATAAATTGAATATTCGAATAATCCAAGACAACCATACCTGCAAAACAAATTTAACATTATGCGCTTATGACAAAACTGATTATGGAAATTATACACTTGAAGTTAAGATCATTTTGCAGCAGGACGCGCCAGCGATCAATAAATCGCTGGGAAAATTCGAAATGGACGAGGACACAATCGATAAACTCACTGTGAATTTAAACCAGGTTTTTAAGGATGAGGACGGCGACAGCCTGTCATTTCGTTATTCGGACAATGAGCATATCAATGTTACAATAGATCAGGCCACAGGCGAGGTAACGCTAGAGCCTGAACATAACTGGTTCGGAAAAGAACTGATAAAATTTTATGCATCTGATACACTCGCAGAAGTCCACGATACGCTGGAAGTAAATGTAATTGATATCAATGATGCTCCCCAGAAACCTGTTATTACACAGCCCGGTGAACAGGAAGTTAAGGTGTACCGCGAGGGCCAACCGATACAATTCAGTGCATATGCAACGGACCCGGATATCGATCATCCTGGTTTGGATTCTACATTCATCTTGGATTCATTAAACTTCACTTGGACACGAAATACTAGTGCCAAGCCCTTTAGTGTTAATTCAAGTTTTACAACTGATGAGATTCCGGCAGGTTATCATCGCATTACAATTACAGTTGAAGATTGGAAAGGAAAGACCTCAAGTGCATATATTGACATAACAGTATTCGGGATATTTACAATACCGGCGGTAACACATATCTCACCATTACCCGCAACCTGGACCAACAAACCCACTGCATATCTCCAATGGTCTATTGATGCGGACCCGGAGATCATACCCTACATAAAATATGATGTATATCTGGACGATTCGGAGGATCCAGAGATCGTTGTGGCTGAAAAGATCAGTACTAAGTCATACACAGTCTCCGTGGGCCCTGAGGGAAAATATTACTGGAAGGTAATACCTTATTTTTCAGGCTTGGCTGGTAAGGATCTCAGCGGGGTGTGGTTTTTTGAATATGATCAGGATTATCAGGATGATTATGGCCTCTCCATCGAAGTCCAACCCGAACATATATCTCTCTATCCGAAAGAAAATGGAACAATTACAATTAAAGTAAAAAATACCGGTAATATTCCTGATAGATTCAGAATATATCTTGACTACGATGATATCTTTTTAAAAGATGTAATATTCAACTTGAGCAGCGAAACAGTTGACGGTTGGGGCGACGGGTATTTCGGTATGTCATCTAACGAGGAAGAAGTAATTATCTTAACCATTATTGTACCTGAGGATTTTGATGTATTCGATGTCTATGATATAACAATCGTTGTAAAATCGATTAATAAAGATAAGACGGAAACCAAATCTGTACCATTGACAATTAGAGAGAGGGTTGATGATGATCAGGTTGAATCATTACTGGGCAGTGATAGTCCCCTATTGTATGTATTGATACTAGTTATTGCAATAATCGTGGCTGTTATTGTTATATTCCTGGCACATCAAAAGAAGCGAAGAGAGGAGGAAGAAAAGGAAGAGGAGGAAGAAAAGGAGGAAGTTCTTGAAGATGCAAAAAAGGAGGGTATAAGCGTTGAGGGTGCAACAGTGCAACCACCCGCCGAAGGTGGAGATGTAAAACCACCACCGATTCAGCCACAACCGCAGCCACAGCCACAATCACAACCAGAAGTGTCACAGCCGCCGCACACGGGTGCAGTAACTCCCAAACCGGATGCGGAGGAGCAGCCCGGGCTGCCAGGCTCACCAGAACCGAAAGAGACTCAAAGTGAATTACCACAACAATCGGTAGAAAAAGCAAAGGATGAAACAAATTCGAGCAAATAATTTTTTATTTGAATTCAAAATAATTTAATGGCAATTACTATAATTTATAAAATATTTTTAAGGCCAAAATATATATATGCAATTGTATTTTTATGTAGGTATTTACCGTATAAATTACATAATTATAGTAAACTTTTAATAGGACATATAAAATATTAAAATTTAATAATATAAATTCCCGTGAGCGGCACGGATGGGGGCGGAATTAATAATAGAACCATCTGCATCTTATATGGTAGACAGGAGGTAAATCGAACTCAATTAGGTGATTTTATGAAATCAATAGGACAGCTTTCCGTATTAGGTATTATTTCAATATTATTATTGACTTCAATGATTTTGATTAATACAGAAGAGGCCAGAGCAGATTTTCTAAGCGGCCCGCATCCAGAGCCTCCAGCTATGGAAGAGACCCTGATCGTAGATGCTCATGAGGTTACTGGAGATTTGTATGTTCCTGAGGATACGGTTTTAACAATACCTGGAGGGGCAAGTCTAACATTTCCTGCGAGTTCAGGTTATGGATTTTCGGTTTTTGGTACTCTGAAATGCGAGGGGACACCCACCAAACCCGTTCGTTTAATATCGCAAAATTCAATGCCGACCCCCGGTGATTGGGACGGCATAACCATAGAACCCGGCGGATTCGCAAGTTTCAATTACACAATAATCGAAAGTACAGATATAGCTATTACGGTAAAGGGACCAGAGCTGCCCATGAAATATGTGACTATAAGCGGTGCCAATCAAGGCATAGTTGCCGAGAGCGGTTCCGAGTTAAATTTATTTAATGTGACCTTCGAGAATTGTAAAATTCATGATGTCGAATTAAAGACTAATTCAAAAATGGATTTGACAAAATCGACCTTTAAACAAACCGGCAACGGCATTGATTATTCTGCAATCAAACTCGCCGGGAGTTCAACCCTGAAATCAGCCAACTCAACGATCTATGATAAATACAAATACAGCGTAGAATGTACGGGAGGTTCTCAGGCCACTTTTATCAATACAAATATGAATTATAGTTCCGGCAGGGTTCTGCTGTGGGACGGCGGTTCCAGGGTATATATTAAAAATTGGTTAGATGTATACGTGGCTAATCTCAATGGAACCATTGAGGAACCCCTTGTAGATTCAATTGTCGAAATTAAGGATGATGGAGCTTCGAAATTTACCAGAAATACAAATTCCGATGGTTTAGTACAGATATTACCGTTAACATACTTAGAAATACTGAAGAACAGTAGGAGTTATAATAAAACCGATATAGAAATAGATTTTAATGAAATTTTTACACCGAGCCGGTCGAATGTAAACATGTCCATCAGCCATGAAGAACAATTTATCAATGATCTACCGCAATTAAATTTTTTAACTGTATATGATTTTCCTGAGGACACTTTGAATGATTCTTTTATCGACCTTTATGACGTTATTGTTGATGATTATTATGATGTAGCAAACAACGAACTTACTTTGGTACTTGAAGAAAACACCGGCGCCGATATGGGTGGAAAGGAGATGGCAAAGGTCTGGATCCGTGATGGCCGATATTTGGCAATCGATCTTACCGGGGAAGATAACGATAACTGGACTGATGAATTCGCAATCAAGATCAGTGCAAAGGATGGGCTCGGACTTAAGAACATATCAGGTTATATAAAAATTGATGTCATACCTGTAAACGACCCACCCATGTGGTTCAATATGAATGATTTCAATCTACAAGAGGATGTAGATTATCTGAAGGCTTTGAATGTAAGGGATCCCAACCATATTTACGATTCTGATGATGTTTTAACAAATATAACTAAGTACGAAGTAAAGGATTATGATGTTACTAATTATTTGTTTACAGTCGATTCTAATTATTACCTGAATATTTTTATTACAAATCCCGACCATACCGGCGGAACGAAAGCTACCTTATGCGCATACGATGGTTCTGATTGGGGTAATTATACTCTCGACGTAAATATAATTCCGGAACAAGATGCACCGATCATCAACAGATCTCTGGTGGATTTTGAGATGGATGAGGATTCTTATGGTGTTCTTCCCGTGAACTTGTATCAGGTAT
>CP070629.1:2935173-2951967 GCA_020356005.1 Thermoplasmata archaeon | reverse complement strand
AGGTAATCCCATTAATTTTAAATCAACCCCAGAACCTAGGCCCCAGACCCCAAGCCCAGGAAAAATCTCCCTACAACCTAAAACCCAAAACCTAGAATCTATAATCAAACTGCCTCCTGATTATATCGATTCCCAACTATTCTCAGTTATGTATACACTTATGTCAAAAAAGCTTTATACTGATATACTCTAGTTTCTACCAATTCAAAATTTACAGTATTTAATCAATCTACGGATGTGGAACCTTGAGAAAAGTCAACGCCCTCTTGATGATTTTGATATTAATGATCAGCTCGATAGCTATAATCGGAACAAGTGGAACAGGTGCACTAAGCACAGAAAACAGCGGTGAGATTGAAAACTCACAGCCGCTCAGCCGTAAAACCTATGATAATATTACTACTTTCGACGGCGGAATCGACAGTGCAGAATATACATTCGGCACCGGCGGGATTTCGAAAAAGTTGAATGTGACCTTTGCCAAGCGCACGAAGGTGCTGGGTGCGCAGGTTGACGTCGAGGGCCGCGCGAGTTTGAAGACCGCAGTTTTCGACTACAACGATACCAAGAACAACAGTGCGTGGCACGGCAATACCCCTAATGCACCTCCCAGCAAAGGTCCGAAAGAATACGAGAATACATCATTCGTGGCCAAGGAGTACACCGCCATCCAGAACGCGGATAACTCGCGGGCGGAGCACAATTCGGATAAGTTCACAACGCAGAGCAGGCTCTACCACCTGTTCAAATTCAATTTATCAAGCACCGTACCCTCCAAGTTCCAGTTCCTATGGGTGGGTAGAAGTTATATAATCAATTCCATAGGTTTGACGAAGAACGAGGTTTATGTGTACATCTTCTGCCCGCAGAACACCACATGGGTAAAGGTGGATGAACAGGTTTATATGCACAGTACCGGTCCAAAAGAGCTTTATGTGAACAAGGAGATCGATTCGGCGGGTAATTATGTTGATTCAGACACATCTGCGGTATATTTCATTGTGATGGGGCTGCTGGTCAATCCCAGCGCAAAAGATAGAGGTACACTGGGCACCGATTTCGTTAAATTGACCGCTTATATCAGCGGCGGTGTGACATACCCCACTGGTGTAAGCCTGGATGTGGGTGATGACAGCGACCCCGAGTGGACCCACAGCGGTACACTGGACACCAAGGTCACAATCGACGACGGCGAAGGGTTAAAAACCGAACTTCAAGAACACATCGATGCTGCCGGCACGGATGAGGGTACAGTTACCGTGGTGTTTTTGCTGAGCGCGCAAACCGCGGGCAGGCTCTGGATCGGCAACCTGAAAATTTACATAGAGGAATTGGAGCACAACGACCCGCCCGAGGAGGTGCCCGGTAAACTATACCTGTTCGAGATGATCGAGGACGATACCGCAAGCGGCGATAACCTCATCAACCTCAGGGAGTGCTTTACCGACATCCAGGAAGATTCGGAGGACCTCCGGTCCGAAATTGAAGATAACGGCGACCCGGTTACGCTGGAAGCAGTGCTGGACGACGACGGCTACCATGTTGACTTCATTCCCGCCGAAAATTTCTTCGGTACTGTTGCCTTCAGGGTGAAAGCGATAGATTCAGGTGCAGATGAGGTGCCCGACACCTTCGACGACCTGGTGGCCAAATCCAGGTACTTCAATGTAACCGTCAAACCGGTTAACGACCCGCCCCAAATCAATGCGGAGGGTGTGACTTTTACTGTTTATGAAACGCAAAGCTTGATCTTTAATGCAACCGCTGAAGATGTTGATGATTCGGAATTTGCATGGGAGCTTCAAGCCAGCATTGAGGGCTCCGGCGCAGAGCTGGATAACTTCGGAGGGGACAGCACTAAAGCCCAAATAGAACTCCCGCCGCAGCCCCAGAATGTTGGAAAAACAATATATCTCAACCTGACTGTGGAAGATGGCGGCGGCAAACAGGGCCAGAACTTCAAGGCCAGAGGCTACGCCAATGTCTCCGTTGAGATACTGAATGTGAACGACGCACCTGAGTTCGTAGAACTGATACTCCTGCCGGACCTGTATACCGATCCCATGATACCGGGTACGGTGGTCATCCTTAAAAATGATCAGGCAGCAGAGGAGGATGAATATTATAATATCTCCCTCGTGGCTGACGATGCGGACCTGGGTGTTGAACCCAACGAGGTGTTGGAGTTTTCGCTGATACAAGAAGAAGCCATCGATGGGATGCTCGATATTGATCAATCCAGCGGGCTGATATTGTTATTGCCCACAAACGCCGATGTGGGGACCGTTAGCTTCACCGTGAGGGTTACGGATTGGAAGGGCGAATACGCTCAGCAGGATATCGAAGTCCAGGTGAAGAACCGTAATGATGCGCCTTTCAACGCCAGGATCGTCCTGCCGGAGGAGCGCAAGTTCAACGCTGATGATAAAATCACCTTTAAGGGCGAATGCGACGACGATGACTTTCTTATCCCGGATTCATTGGAATCATTGACCTTCAGGTGGTTCTCGAACCACTCGGTGCAGACGCTTGGGTACGGTGACGAAATCTATGATATTACTCTGGAACCGGGTTTGCATACTATAACGCTGGAGGTTATGGATAACGAGGGTGAATCAGCATTTGCTTCTATTGAACTTGAAATAATATCAAAGGATGATACTGACCCCGATCCCGGAGATGACCCCGACGATGACCCTGATGATAAAGATAAGGATGATGACAAGCAGGATGACGATTCACTGCTGACGCAGGGAACAAGCGATGATAAAAAGGCGAAGACATTGTATTGGGCGCTCCTGGCGGTAATAGTAGTGATCGTTGTAATCGTCCTGATACTTTTCTTTGTAATAAAACCCAAGAAGAAAAAGCCAGAGGAGGAAGAAATCGAGGGCGAACCCCAAATTCCAATGGCACCTATGCCGTTGTTCCCACCCGGACCGGAGCAGTACGGCCAGATGTACCCTGTGCCGATGCCTGTCCCCCAGCCCATGGAGGTTCCCATGCAGCAGCCCGCCTTGAGCCTGCCTGCGGCCCAGCCACCTGTGGCACCCGAGCTGCCCAAGCCGGTACCGGCAGAAACCCAAGCTGCGCCGCCGCCGGCAGAATTACAAAACCAACCAATCCCGGGAGAGGCAAACCCGCCCTCGGCGCAGCCTGTAAATTCAGATCAATAAAAGCACCCCAATCCCTAATTGCTAATCCCTAATCCCTATTGTATGCACCCTAGCGCCTAATCTCTAGTCTCTAGCGCCTGATTTTATCGCTTCCCATCAATTTTACTTTCATCCACCCCCTCTATTTATTTTAATATATTTCAGATATCATAGGCTTTTATACAGCTGAAATAAATTCGAAATCGAGAATTGATATTCTCGCCTGAAAATCGATTAAATTTACTCTCGGGTAAACCTGCGGTTAGATAATGCTACCCCGAATATCATCAATTAATAATTGAAGAGGGTAGTATTATCTGATTATCATTTACACTCCGGGCGTTTCGAGGGTTAAAGGGTCAGATTCGAAAAGGGCGGTCGGTACGATTTTCAGTTCTAAGCACTAAATTCTAAACAAATTCTAAATCCGAAATATCAAACCCTCACCACCCCTTCGGTTTTATTTCTAGCTTGGGAAATTAGATATTCGATATTGTTTAAAATTTCGTTATTCATGCTTCGGATTTGTTTGGTATTTCGATATTCGATATTGTTTCGAGATTCGATATTCTAATTTCGAATTTAAAATTGTTAATGCGGGGTTACAAAACAATGCGGATCGTTAATAATGCAGTGTGCCCGGAATGCAACGGGATCTTGCGGTATGAATGTGGATGCTGCCTGTGCTACAACTGCGGGTATTCTTTGTGCTAGTAAGCAGCGATAATAATCGCTTCTAGAAGTGCGTTTAACGGTTTGCGGTGGCGCGGTGCGTAACGTTAGGCGTCTTGCGGTAAACGTCCGTACAACGTCGGCCGTAAGACGGTACGCTCCTCGCAGACGCAACCGTGTATCGCACTTCTATTAGCAGTCAATAATCTCCCCAGAACCTTATGAAATTATACCTCATCCTAAAAACTTTAATTCAATTTATTATTACAATCAATTTCTTATATTATTATTATATATTTCTATAACTTAAAATATATATAATAAAGATATCATTTGGGTAAAATATGTCGTTAGATGACGAAAAACTCATCACCAAAATCCAATTAGAGTATACAATGGGTTCCGATCCGGCAATAGCACATGATACTTCAAGCTGGGATGTGGGACTGTTATATCTAACGACAAATAATTTATGGTTTGTAAATCGAAAGAAAGAGCGCAGTCAGGTCACTTTTAACCAGGTCCTTTCAGTGAGCGATGTATATACCCGGGAAGGAATGCCCACAACCAAATTCACAAAGGTTTTGGGTGCGAATCACCTTTTGACCATCAAATACCAGCTGGGTGAAGTTTCTTTAGGCACAAAAATGAACATATATTTAGCCGCACCTTCTGACGTATTATCGGCTTTAAGGTCGCATCTGGTGGTACGAACAGATAAACCCACGGAGAGAACGGTGGGCACATTAAAATTGAATAAACCCGAACTAATGAAGCGGTTATCTGTATTTCTATCCCTGGACATAAAAAATGAAGAACAGCTGAAATTCTTCCTGGGTTTAGAGCAAACAGAATTGATTAATTTACTATTAGAAAGAAGCCATATATCACAGCCAATATAGTTACATATGTGAAATACTATAGAGGTTGTATAAAAAAGCAAAAAACCGCAAAAATAGAAGATTTGACAAATGGCCTATTGCTAGCAAAATATCCGTATTTACAAAACATGAACAGTAAAAAAATAAAACCTAATTGAACCGGTGTCTACAGTGGCAGAAGTATATTTGATACACCAAAAGGAGATCCATTTCGACCTCAAATACGATGTCGAGGGAAATTTCGAAGACAAGGAAATAGAAATATCGTCATCGAATTCGCCTTCAGAGCTGTATATATCAAAAGATAAATTATATCTTGGCAAGGCGAAAAAGTGGTACAAATTCCACCTGAGTGACATAAAGAACATCACAGTGCTGGACTCAAATAAATTGCAGCTGGATTTCGATGTATACCAGATCATACTGCACTGCAAGAATTATTCACACTCTAGGGTATTACAGGATTTCCTATTTTTGTATATTAATGTTCTAATGAAAGAACATGCATCTGAGCAAAAGGAGGATGCGTCATGACGGATGAGCTTTCTATAGGTGGGCAGGGCGGTAGTTTCGCTGAACTCATATCTTCGTTCAGTAAATTAACGCAGATAGAGTCGCGGATATCCACCGCAATCGAACGTTCTAAGGTGCCTAGAGTTGAAACTCGAAAATACCTGAAAGGCATGGATGTAAAGGAGATTTCGAATACACCTCTAGCGCAGTTCATTACCAACTTATTCAACGAAATCGGATTGGGTAAACTGACATTAACAGATGCGTCGCACCTGCAGTATATATACCAGGTGAAAAACTGTCCGATCTGCAAACTGTTCTCTGACATCAAGGGAAAACATGTTTGCAATCCCACGGTGGATGCATTGAACAGGTTCTTCACAAACGATCTGGAACTCATTACCGATATTGAGGAGACGAAATGTATCAACGCCGGCGACAAGCTGTGTGAGTTCAAAGTTACAATGCAGCCGCTGCCGGTTTATCAGATTGCGTTCGATGATACTGACAATGAGATCATCAAGATCCTTGATGGTGACGATAAGAAGAATAAGCCGGAGGAACTCGCAAAACAGCTGAAGATGGATGTTGAAGATGTTAAATACCGCTTCAAATGTCTTATTCAATTCCAGATTATTGATAAAAATCAACAACTCACTCCCGCGGGTGAAACCTACAAAAATTTCGTTACGAAATACCCGCCGAAGGACCAGGAACGGTTTTTCGAACCGCCGTGGAAATCGATGTACGAAATAACCTCGGCGATAGCCGCGGCACAGTCCTTTGCAGAAGCATTTATTGAATTGCAGGAGAACGAGGAGATGCCGTGGGAGATGGACGATGCGGAGATCATAGATATACGCGAGAAGGCAAAGGAGAAAAAAGGATTTGCTGAATTGCTAAAAGAATCAGTATCAGATGATAGTAAAGATAAGAAAAAAAAGGAGAAAAATTGAGTAATAATACTAACTCAGAATCAAGATGAATAATAATTATCCTTGATATATGGAAAATATATCTCGGAGGGTTTACCTTGGAAGAAGAAAAAAGGATAGAATCAGGTATATTTGGGCTGGATCGAATCTTAGAAGGCGGTTTTAGGGATAACACCGCAATGGTTGTTGTCGGTGCCAGCGGTACCGGTAAAAGTACCTTTGCCATGCAGTTTCTGATGCATGGCATTGACAACGGCGAGCAGGGATTGTATGTATCTATGGAAGAGTCACCGGAACAGATCATGCGCGAAGGTGCGCTCTTCGGCTGGGATATGCACTCCCATTTCGAGAAGAATTTGTTTTTCATTCACCTGAAAGGCAAGGATTTCAAAACCATGATAAACGAACAACTTCCAAAGCTCGTCAAGGCCCGGAGCGATTACGAAGTCAGGACAAGAGTGGCAATCGATCCCATGACTCCTGTAATATGGGCGAATCAGAACAAGCAGGAGCAGCGAGAGCTTATCAGCAAGCTTTTTACTACCCTGAAAGAGCTCGGAGTGGTGCTCGCTACCGTGGAGGAGCATTCGAAGCCTGGAGAAACCATAGGTGCAGATGTGCTTTTACCTATTTATCTGGCTGACGGAGTTATACATCTGGAATACCACCCCATAGGCGGGGCCTTCAACAGGACTCTTCAAATAATAAAAATGCGGGGTACCTCACACGGTGAGGATGTATACCCGTATATATTTGCCCGGGGTGCGGGTGTGATAACCCGGACCAGCCCGGAGATTCGCAAACCGGAGGATAAGAAATCCTATGAGGAGATCTTCGACGAGGCGATCCAGACGGCAGTGGATTTGAAAGCGCCAGAATTTGTAGTAAGCAAATTGAAGTATATAAAAGGAACATGGGCCTATGATTATTCTCCGGAAGAGACTTTGCAGATAATATTTGATACATATAATTTGAAGTAAATATACAAATATGAGAATTGATAAATGTCTTAACAGTTGTAATGAAAAAATCGGTGATAAATTAAAAATGGACAACTGGAGGGCCAGAAGTGAAAAAAACATTGGAAGCAGAAGATGTGGGATTGCTTAAACATCTTCTAGATATGGAGCTGCGAGAATTTAAGGAAGAAGCTTCAATCGACATAATCCTTTTCATGGGTGTTGACGGCAGGATATTTTCGTCAAATATACCTCCAGATCTTAACCGCCGTCAATATTCACTATTAAAAATGATCCAGGGCAGCCTTTCACACATATGCGCGCAGTTGCGCAGTGAGAATCTGAAGCTCTCTGTACAGCAGTTTGAAGAAGGTACCATGCTGATATCAAGCGTGGGAGAAAATGCATTCCTCGCATCGCTCATTGCCGACAATGTTGAAATCAACCAGCTTGAATCGCGGCTGGCATCCGTGGTCAAGGCCAGTGCGGTATTGAAGCACATAATCGACGCCAAGCCGCTGAAAGAACAGGAACTGTCAACCTACCCGAAGGATATAGCGGATGAGCTTCAAAAGCTCAGCAGGCTGCTTTTCAAAGAGCGGTTCAGCTACACCAAGCAGTACCGGAAGAACACAGAGATTTTCAACGCTATCAAAAACAAGATCGAGAGTGTGGTTGGCAAAGGCTCCGTGGATGAGATAATTACGTTCACATTCAACGAGATGGGCACCCGCATGGGTTCAATGACTTCAGCCCAGTGGATGACGTTCCTGGAAAAGGTTATTGAAAACCATATAAGGGTTCACTCGGGCGACGTCGTTGCTGATGAATGCTTACGGATGTGGATGCCGGAAATCGAGAGGAAGATAAAGTCGTTTGTATAAAATCAGGACGCTTCGACATCAGGACGCTTCGATTTATCATCAATTTTAAGCGCTGGCAGGAAGCGGGCCGTTTCGATTTTAAATGATTTTGAGCACTGGCAGGGGGCAGTTTAAATCAAAACCCTAAATTATTCTTCCGCGCCCTCCGCGTTTCCGCGGTTAAAACCAGGGATTCAGGATTCGGACGCTCACTCATTCCAGATACGGCCGAACAACAAGCGTGTCATCGGTAACATCCCAGTCGTTCACTTTGGGAATTAGGGTTGTTGTAATTAATCAAAATCAACCCGATACCCCAAAGGTTGCAAAGCAACCGTCCTAATCCCTAAATACTTTTATATAATCCCAACCTCTAACCTCCGACCTCCAACCTCCGGAATATCTTTCGCGCTTTTCGCGCCCTCCGCGGTTAAAAAAAGTCCCCGGCCAAAACCGACCAAGTAATCCCAGCGGATTAAAATCACTCTCGAACCTGGAACCAAGAACCTAGAACCTGATTAAATCGCTAATAATCAAATGCTTATATCTATTCAAATATCATAAAAACACCAAAAATCATTTAATATTTTATTACCGTTCAGCTAATATATCTGATTTCGATTATTATGTAGTGGTGATTCAAATCGCGAGGAAGAAAAAAAAGGGGAAACCCTCTAAGAAACCCGCAGGGACATATATATGCAAATTCTGCGGTAAAACCTTGAAGACAGAGCGAGGACTGGCGGGCCACGAGAAGAAATGTGGGTCGGTAAAAGAGCTGGAGCCGGATTCGAAGCTGGCTCCAGAGACCATGGAGATATTCGGGATCCCAAAAGATGAGGACGCTGGAGTAACTGCGGAGCCCGGCGAAGTGGAAGGAGAAGATACCGGTTTGCAAGAGGAGCATGATCGTGAGCTGGACAGGTTGAAGTCGCAGTACCAGCGCCTGTCGGATGAGGAGAAGCGGCTGTTGCAGGAGCGTGAGGCGCTCCAGCGCGAGCGCGATGAGTTCTATTCCGATATGACAAAAGCCAAACCCAGGGCCGCAGCTGCAGTGCTGGACCCCTTTGGGGATGCCATAGAGGGCGAAGATGAGATACCTTCAATTTCAGGACCAATCGCGACGGAGCCCGCAGGCAAAGCAAAGGGCGAAGTTGAGGAATTCAAGCAGGAAGATCTTGGGGTGAGTGAGGCCGAAATGGATCTCTCCGCCAGAACCAAAAGGCTAAAAAAAGAACTAAAGGACCGCAGTAAAGCTGCAGAGCCAGAGGATACATTTGCAGAGCCGGAACGAGCAGTCAGCGAAGGTGAAGATATAGATGTTATTTCACCAGGACCTCCGGAGGACATTACTCAGGTTGGGCTGCCCCCAGAAACCGAATTATCAGGTGAAATGCTTTTTAATTCCATTCGAGAGCAAATCGAATCCGAATTTGGGAGCCGGTTGAGACGCCACGAGGCAGTGCTGGATGATCTACAGAAAATGGTGGAAAATCAAAACAGAATCGTTAAAAACATTCAGGAAACGATGTCAAACCTTGTTCAGAAAGTGGCACTTGAGAATCTTAATAAAAACATCCAGAAGATAGATACTAAGGTAAATGAAATGGCAGAGGAAGTGGGTTTCGGCGAATCTCTAAATGTATCGAAAATACCGCCCAGCATCCTGATCAGCGTATACGAAGCCACTCTGGACGACGCTATCAAAGCCTTGATCCATAATATAGGCCCCTATGATATGGAATCCACCATATTGAAAATTCTAGAGGAAATAAGAACTCAGACAAGCGGCAGTGAACTTTTCAAGTTTGAGGAAGGTAAGCTGAAGATCAAGGAGCTCGCCAGGAATCTGGAGAACAAGACCATTTCTGCCAAGCAGATCCAGGCTACATATTCAGAACTGCTCAAGAAAATAGTAGATTATTCACCCGGGTACAAACCCAAGAATTTCAGGGCAATGTTGAAAATCAAAAGCCAGGAGTATGCAGTAGATAGAGCGGCTACCCTGGCCGATGTATTGAGCAAGATAAATAAGGATCTCCAGGAAGTAAAAATGACCAATCAGGATATAAATGACAGGCTGGTAGATATAGAGGAGGCCCGCAATACACTTACATCAGATATCAGGGTAATCGAGCAGACCCTAAATGAGATCAATGCCAAAATAGACGATATCAGGGCCGGCGGAGATTCAGGAGGCGAGGGGGACGAGCTGGAGGGAGAAGACAGCGGCTCGGATTCAGAGTCCTCTGATGAGGATTAGGCGGTTTTTTTATTCCCTGAAAATCACGGTTTTTTTGGCGCATTATTTTTGTTCAAATTTTTTTTATCAAGAAAAATTGTGATAAAAGGTCGGAAGCACTGCACAAAATGTTGTTTTCATATGGTATGAATCGTAAACATAAAAAATAATAAAATTACATCATCAAATATTTATTTACTTTACATACCATAATCAATCCTAACAAAACCATAAATGTTTTTTTTTACTTTCGACAACATTATATACCTCCAAGCGCATATATGAAACCATAATAAATTTTGAATAAAAAGTTAATGAGGTAGAAATATGCTAGATGTTGCTCTTATATCTCTTATTCAGGATATGAGCGAAAAAGCAGGTATCGAAGGTACTATTCAATACTGGAATCGGGTGGGTGAAAATCTCGCCAGGAGAATGGGTAAAGAGGCATATATGGGCTGGCCCTCATTCAATGTCGCACTGAGAGAGGGGCGGACCGCATTTTCAATAGAAGGAGAAGTAAATGCCCTCACTGATCTCGCCATAACAGATGATGACGGCGACGTGGTGGGGTATATATATGCCCTGAAAACATGTGTATTTTCACCTACAATAGAGCGGATTATGGATAGTATTGGAGAAATGCCATCAGCCGATAAGGAAGTGGCAAATGAATATAATGAAAGTGTAAAAAATACCGCGGTGTGCAATTTCTGTGTGATCCATCAGCGCTACAGAGAGGAGGTTGCCCATAATATAACCATAAGCGACCAACCGCTGGAGTGCCTGCAGCTGGCAAATAGAGGTTTTGTAGGCGATACCAAATTGGATGAGGACAGTTTAACAAAGATCGGTATTGACCCGGAATATATCAGGAGCCTGCTGCGGAACTACGCCTGTGTATATGCGGTTATTTTACGCGAAGCGAAAATAAAAGAACGTAAAGAGACAAAGGAGGCCTCGAAAAAATGACACAAACACGCCAGACCATCATAGGTAGTAACCCCTTCGTAGATGTGGCGGCATTTCTGTTCCTGGAGGATATTGCCGACAAACAGGGTGAAGCAGGCATGAACAACTATCTGATCTCGCTGGCTTCCTCGCTGGCAAAAAGCATGCCCGCAGAAGAGTACAATACATGGGAAGAATTCCTTGATGCCATAAAGCGCGGCGAATCCATACTTACGACATTCGAATCCACCATCACACCCACGGATAACTGTATGGTAACAACCACATGCCCCTTCACAAAGGGTCTTAAGGAATACACCAAGCGTATCGGCGAACTGGCCCAGGTACACTTCAATGTGGCTGAATACTATAATCATAATGTAAAACCCGGAGCGCTCACCACATGCTGTGTAATATGCCAGTCCTTTAGAAACTTCGCATGTGAAAGGATCAAAGTAGAGGGAAAATCCGTTAGATATTCCCAGCTTAGCAATGTACTGTTCAACGGCACCCATAAGGTCGCTCCCGAAGAATGGCTTCCGATATTATTGGAAAAGAGCGGTATATCCAAAACGAAGCTGAACATGTTACAGAGAAGTAACGACTGTATATGGATGCTGTACAGCGAAGACTAATGATATTTGTAAGCTGCCTGCGCGATTCCTGTCACTCTTAGAAGCTTCATAATCGGTTACAGAAGTGCGTCCGATGGTTGCGTTGGCGCAGTGCGTACCGTCTAACGTTCTTCGTCTGACGGACGCTTACCGCTAAACGCTTAACGTTACGCACCTCGCAACCGCAAACCGTAGGACACACTTCCGTTAGCAGTCAAAAATCATATTTTATTATTGTTAATCCTGTTAATTTTATCTATAAAATAACACATCCCTGAAGCCCATTATATGTAATTCTCTCAAATGGATTTAATAATAAAAAGAAATATACTGAAAAATATAAATTAGATATTCTTATATGAATCTATATTATTAGAAATATCTAGAATCGGTATATTTTCATATATACTATTTCCAATAAATGAATGCCTCCCACATGTACAAGTTATCGTTAACTAAAGGACAAGTCCGAGTGTGAGAAATTGAAGATTCTGATGAAACAGGAGGATTATGTTTTCATACAAATAGTGAATCCTAAAGATATTGATAAATTGAATGTGGAAGGCTTCGAATTCTTTAAAGGCCTGGGGATCATCGATTATAAAAGAACCTTCAAGGCGTGGCTGCGCAAGTTCCCCAAGCCCGTATTCATAGTAGTAACAAAGCAAAACAGTGTGATTTCATGGGTACATATAGATGAATGGCGCGAGGGTGTGGCAAAGGATGGGAACTCTATCAATATTCTACGGGCTATCGAGACCTTGCCGGAGTATAGAAGCAAAAGAATCGGAAATAAACTGGTATTTCTGGCACTCAGATATACTGTTGGATATATGATCACCAAACCGGTGAGCCCGGAAGCTAAAACCTTTTTTGCAAGGATAGGATTCAAAGATGAGAATGAGTTTCCCAACTGCCCGGTGGATTTACAAAAACACCCGGGATATCTTGTGCTTCCGCTGCATATTAAGAGCAACTTTATAAAGGAATTTGCCAAGAAACATTTTATTGATAATTTAGAGTTTGATGTTACAAATAGTAATAATGCAAATGCCAAAAGTTAAACCCTAATGGTGTTGAAAATAAATGGATTTGAAAAACAAAAATAATATTGATGGGGGACCGACCCCAAATAAGCAAAAAAATTCCATTGTCATCGTTTACAATACAAACCATAAACAGCATAAATCATCTTTGACAAGTCCGGAAAATCCACAGAGATTAACACAGATGATGAACTTTCTAAAACACGAAGCATACCTTTTCAGGCTGGGCGTAAGACTCCAGACCAGGTTTCGCACAGCCCTGATGAAAGACATACTCAGGGTTCACACCCGCAATTATGTGGATATAGTCATAAAAAACTCCAAGGAGGGAGGCTTTTTTGGCGACAGCACATACTTCACTGTCAACACCTCCCATGTTGCCCGCCGGGCTGCAGGGGCTGCTATTGAAGCCGGCAGAAGAGTTGTAAACGGTTCATGTGATTTCGCATTTGCAACGGTAAGACCGCCAGGCCACCATGCCAGGCGCGATGGTTTCGGCGGGTACTGTATATACAACAACAGTGCAATTCTCGCACGGTACCTGCAGGAAGTAAAAAATGTAAAAAAGGTCCTGATTGTGGATTGGGACGCCCATGCCGCAAATGGGACAATGGAGATTTTCTATGAAGATCCAACAGTTTTTTTGATATCAATACACCGGGATCCGCGCAATTTTTACCCGTTCAAGGGCTTTGCCGGACAGGTGGGTAGAGGGGAGGGACTCGGATATACCGTAAACCTGGAGGTGCCCAGGGGGTCCGGGGATGGAGTATATAAATTGGCTATGCGGGACATGATACTGCCTATGATAGATGAATATAAACCGGATTTTATCATAGGCTGTAATGGATTTGATATCCATTATAGTGATATATATACCGATCTTAATGTAACTGCCAATGGTATCTATGATTTTATTTCAAATCTTGCCAGGGGCCGGGAGGGCAAATTGGCTCTGCTTATGGAGGGAGGTTACCAGAAGAATAACGGCCGGCTCGCTGCTGCTCTGTTAAATGCCATACTGCAGCGGGAGAATCCGTATCCCGAGGATTCAGATTCTCTTCAGTCGGTCACCTCCAGCGAGGAGAAAGCCTACAAAGTGGTGGAGGCTAAAATCCAATTATTGCGCCGGACGCTGAAGGACGTAATCTGATTTTTAGATCCAAAATCATGGGATTTTTTGTTAAAATTTGTCAGGATTTCCGGGGAGTCCGGGAGGCGGGTTTTTCATTTACTTTCTATACCATAATTAATTACTTATCAGAGAATATCATAAAATTCATATATCAATAATTACATATCATACCATAAGTGACTACGAATGGACATCCTGAAAGACACCTTGTGGCTGTTTCCCCATGAAAGAATCAAGGTGCTGGAGATCTACAAAAAGAAAAAAGTGGTGTTCTATCAATATTCCTATCAGATCGAGGGCCGCAAGGGAAATTGGACCAGCCGGGTTGTATGGCATAATTTTGAGCAGCTCCCTCATTTCGATGTATTTGATGAGGGGGGGAAATTGATTGCCCACCACGAGCAGGAGCGCAAGGATATACAGGAAATAATCAAACTCGTTAGAATTTTCAGGAAAAATCTAATGAATATGGACTTGACCAAGATATGATTGCTATTTAATACTAAGTATATTAATGTAATCTCTACCATAAAATGAACTCAATGGAAATGTCAGGAAGGAAAAACATGCTTATATTTATGGAAAAAAATGATACAGAGAAAAATGTTCGATTGGAATTGAGGCGGTTGATATCAAAATACAAGTCATTTGAAAAACTGCAAAATAAGGTACTAAAGTCAAAATGCAATTCCGCCGAAACCCTGGAGGATTACATGATCTGGGCCGCTCTGAACCAGCCTAATCCCGCCCTGGTAGAGCGGGCCAGGATCGCCCAGGATGAACTATTCTCATATTTGACGCCCAGGAGAATGGAGCTCCTGGAATATCTATCATCAAACCCCCTGAACTCAATTAAAGATCTCGCGGAGATACTGGACCGGGATTATAAAAATGTATATGACGATGTCATGGCATTGAATAAATTTGAACTGATAGAATTCATCAAAGAGGGCAAGAATCGGTGTCCCATTACCAAGGTTTCTAAAATTTCTATATTTTTGAATAAAAATCTTTGAAAGCTTTTAAATCAATGGAATCAGGCGCTAGAGATGAGAGGATAGGCGCTAGGGAGATATTATAAGGATTTGGGATTAGGACGCACACTCCCTATGGTTATTCACTTTAGGGATTAGGATAAATTCTTATTGATTCATATCAACCCGAAACCCTAAAGGTTGCATAGCAACCGTCCGAATCCCCAAACCCTAGGCGTTAGCTTAAACTGCCCCCTGCCAGTGCTTACAATTATTATTCAGCGAAACGACCTGCCCCCTGCCTCCTGATTTTACTTTCCAACAATCTGCACATAAAACTGTCTTCGCCTCGGGCCGTCGAACTCGCAGAAATAAATGCCCTGCCAGGTGCCTAGTACAACCTCGTTTCGTTCTACGAGAAGGTTAAGAGAGGGGCCGAAAAGGCTTGTTTTGATATGCGCTGCCGAATTACCCTCTCGATGGGAATACCCGTCCTCAAAAGGAACGATTTTGTTCAGCTCCATTATAATATCAGCTTTTACAGAAGGGTCTGCATTCTCGTTGATCGTTACGGCTGCGGTGGTATGCGGGACAAATACCGTGCATACCCCGCTGGCAATTTTGGATTTTGAAACGGCATCACGAACCTTATTTGAAATATCCACCAGTTCAACCTTGGATTTCGTTTTTACTTCATAGGTTATCATCTTGAAGACTCCCTCCTTGATTTTGCATTTGTTTTGGTAAATAATCGGAAAATTGATTCATATTGTTATATTCAGTAATTGAAATTCTTTCTGCGTTATTGTTAAATATATGACCTAAGATATAATATAAATAGCAATTTCTCGAAAGCAACCAGCTGGGTTGAGGTAATTCATTTATGGGCAATATTATTATCCAATTAAAAATTAACGGAAATATAGAGTAAAGATATTTAAATCAAGAACGAATAAAATAATAACAACCAGGGATTGACAATGAAATTAGCGATTCTTTTAGTACTGGAGGATATCGATTCAAAACGTGTGCGGCACGGTATGGTTCCCAGCTCCACCCATATATCTGATGTGGGCAAAATCAAAGGATCTATTGTAAATAAAGAGAAATATGAGAAATTCATTCTCCAGATATCAAATGAAATCAAACGCGACCCGAAAAACGAGGTATTGTGGAACAATAAGGGCGTTTCGCTGGTTAGATTGGGCAAGTGCAAGGAAGCCATCAAGTGCTACGATAAAGCACTGAAATTCAACCCGGAGTACGAGAACGCATGGTTCAATAAAGGCAAGGCTCTAACGAAGATCTCCAAGCACCGGCGCGCAATTAAATGCTACGAAAAGGCTCTGGAAATCAATCCCCATAATGTTTCAGCCTGGAACAACCTGGGAATCTCGCAAAGGAGCATCGGGAAATATAAGGAAGCCATAAAATGTTTTGAAGAGACCATAAAGATCCATTCAAGCTACGAATGGGGCTGGCATAACAAGGGTTATACCCTGTACGAAATGGGTCGGTACGAAGAAGCACTGAAGTGCTATGACAAAGCCCTGGAGATCAACCCCGACTACATATCTGCCCAAAAGCATAGAGCAAATTGTATTCGAGCAATGGAGCTCAAAGCAGATAAACCGCGTAAAGAGGGAAATACAAAAGAATGATAGATAAGAATTAAGATTGATAAGGTTGAGAGATATGGAACTGCGTATCAGGTTGTTAAAAATAACTATCGTTTCGGCTTTAAGCATTTTTTCCAGTAGATTTACTAGGAAAAACAAGTCGGGAAAAAGAGCGGGGAATTCCCGCAATGCTAAAAAGAATTTGAATAATCCTGGGAATAACCCGGGTAATCCT
>CP070629.1:2912074-2935073 GCA_020356005.1 Thermoplasmata archaeon | reverse complement strand
TCTGGGCCTTTAATAGATTTCCGTCCGCTTCCTTTATTTTCGTACCGGACTCTTTGGCTTCTTTTATTATACCCTTAGCGGACTCCAATAAATCTAATGAATGCTGATGCGTGCTGATCGCGTCAGCAATAGAATTTTTACAAAATTCCACATTATCCTGAACTGCTTTAACATCATTGTTCTCAAGTGCGGCTTTTACTACCTCCAGAATATCCATGGATTTACTTATGTCTGCCCCGAACTCATCTGCTTCCTCGATTACCTTCTGCAGATCGTCCAAAATCCCCGAGGTGGACTGCTGGAAATCCTCCATCTGCGTGGATTTCTCGATTTCTGCTGCCATTATACTTTCCCTGGCAAGAGCCTTGGTAGCTTTAAAGTCCCCTTCATCCATTTTGGAGGTTGCCTCACTTAATAATTTCTCGGCTTCTGCAGTATCAGCATCAATGCTTTTCGCCTCACTTATCTTAGCTATGGCGCTGGCTATCAACTCAGACGCCTCTTCTATACCTTTCCTCTGCCCCTTTACCTGTTTTACTGTCTTATTCGCTAAAGTGATAGCCTTTTCATAATTATTGTTTTTAAATGCCTTTTCGGCTTTTTTATACGACTCCCTCAAGTCGAGGTTAACTACACCCCTTTTCTCTAATTTGATTATCATTTTCTTGGTCGATACTATTAGTTCTTTCGCCTCATTATGATCCTTGTAGATTTTTGTAATGATCAAATTTGCATTCTCTGCATACTTGATTGCACTATCATAATCCTTCATCTCTTCTGCATTTTTCAGTTTGTTCACGGCAATCTTCAAAAATTTCTCTGCTTGAGTTGTATCGATACCAAGTGAAGCGGCGTCCTTTACCTTACTCTTAGAGGAATCTATGAATTTGCTCGCGTTTTCCTTCTTTTCCTTGCTGTGCTGGATTAATTTTTCAATTGTATCGGTATAGCTCGCTTTTTCTGTACTCTTACTCTTGCCCATAGTGCTACCTTCATTCCCAATAGGATATAGGAAATAGTACCCTTATATATATAATAATTTTGTTATATATATGTATAATTAATATGAAAAACCCCTTTTTTCTTTATTTTTATTAGATTTTATATAATTCATTTACGGAATATCACACTGATTAATCTGAGAAATAGCATTCTAAATCCAAGTGGATATTACCGAAGACTCATGGTTCAAATTATCTGGAATCCCATCTCATTCTTCCAGGTCTTCCTCATCCCAGTCTATTTCCTTGGCCCTCTTTTTACTGGTTCTTTTTGGTGGTCCCTTTTTTTTTTCCTTCGGCTTCTCCTTCTTTTTATCTTTGGGGCGTTCCTTTTTCATATCCTTTGGTTTCTCTTTCTTCAAACCCTTCGGTCGTTCTGGTGGAAGAGCTCCACTGCTCATCTTCGCCTCTTTTAAGACCTTTTTCAGGTCACCGGTGGGAAGTCCCATCGCCCTCGCCTCTTCTATCCGTGCCTCTATTTCGGCGATTTCGTCCACGGTCTCGGCTTCTACTATTTCCGGTTCCTCCTCCTCTACTTCCATGGGTTCTTCTACTACTTTTTCACGCTGTTTCTTGGACCTTCTGATACCCATTGCTATAGCGAGTACAGCAATAATAATAATTATAAGAATTAGAATCAGCATGAAGTTCATTCCTTCCTTCTCAGCTGCGCCCTTTTCAGTTGGTGGGAAATCCAATTCATCTATAGGATCGGTGCCTTTATCCTGCTCTAATTTGTTTGAAGCGCCGTCGCCATCAAAGTCACCCTCCGCCGTCTCTTTCAATGAATCGAAATAATCCCATTCCCACAGGTCATCAAGCCCGTCGCTGTCGGAATCTACAGTAAAAGACCCGTCATTTGTCGGGTCTGTACCTGCAAGCTGCTCAAGTGCGTTGGGATAACCATCGTTGTCCGGGTCGCCCTCGCCGTTTTGGTCAAGATTCTCGAAGTTGTCCCATTCCCACTTGTCGCGCAAACCGTCTCCATCATTGTCCTCTTCTGCTCCGTATTCTACTATGATCTGCTTCTCTACCCACGCTTCGGCGTAAGGTACAGCATTGTCACGGACGGTTAGCTTTGCGGTGTAGGTGCCGGGTGTTGAATAGATATGCCAAACCACGGGTTTACCGGATTCGGTTGTATTATCGCCGAAACTCCATATCCAACCTATAATGGAGCCATCTGGGTCAGATGACGCGGTGGCGTTAAATGTGAGATTTTCATTCACACCGGCTGTTGTGGAGGGTTTAACTATAAAACTTGGTATGGGTGATAGGTTGGCCTCTTTGAAGTATATTATAACCGTGGTAACACCTGTTGGGATGTCTGAAATTGTGATTTGATTATCATTAATGTTATATTTGGATGTGGTGCCCCACCATTCCTGGCTGTTAACCTTCACCGATACTGGCGTGGGGAACTTGGTAAATGTCAGCTCCTCCATGGGCTCCTCTGAATCGATATCGAACTCGATTGTAAATATGCCGTCATTTGCATCAAGCCAGTAATCCATGTCCATGGTGGGTATTTTATCATGGGTTTGTTTGAATACGTCATTGGACTCATCTTCGAACATGGACTGCACATCGATCTCCAATGTTTTTATATTCTTCACATTGGTTATATCAAGTTTATTATCCTGTGTCCAGTATGTCAATGTAATTAATGCGGGTTCTCCGGTATCGTGCCGACTGACAACATAATGGGAGGTTTTGCCGTCTTCTTCGAATTTCAGATTGTATGTATATGATTCCTCCATCTTGTTCTGGATATCCACCACGGCTCGTTCGGCAATGAAGCCCTGGACGGAAAGCAGTACCAGTGTGAGGTAGATGGCATATACCGCAACCCAAAACGACTTGCGTCTGAAAATCCGTTTTATACTGCCCCGGTTCACGATACCACCTCCTTTTCTGAAGCTCTATTACCCCTTTTTCTATTTCCGGCTCGCTGGCGTTGTCTTAAACTAAAAATTATCAGTATTGTCATGGATACAGGTACTGCGATGGTATAGAATTCTGGAATAACGTATGTACCGGCAACTGATTTCCCGCCTGGAGAACCTTTTGCTGTATTCCCAGTACCTCCTTGTCCGGCAACACCACCTGTATAGAATTTTTTCATTTTATCTGAATAAGTACAGTTAAGAAATATCTTGATTCGTCCGCCTCCTCCTCCTCCACCGCCACCGCCGCCATATGCTGTACCAGTAGTCGCACCATTTCCACCATTACCGCCAGGACCGCCCCTTGCTCTAAGTGTACCTCCAAGAGTCAGATCTTTAGCGTTAATGGTATCGAGTTTGATCAGGATACCTCCGCCGGAACCACCACCACCACCGCCGCCACCACTCCCACTCAAAATAGCATTTCTGCCGACGGACCCATTTTGACCGTCCACATCGATTATACCTGATGTACCGAAATAAAATTTTCTTTTAGCATGTATCCAGAATGCTCCACCACCGTTGCCACCATTACCGCCGGCACCCGTGGCACCACCGCCACCGCCGCCGCCGCTTCCCGGCATTATATTCATGCCTGTAGAGGAACCCTTTGTACTGCCCGCGGTACCACCGGAGCCTTTTGCACCTCCACCGTCTCCACCTGCGCCTCCTGCGCCGCCGTATCCGCCCCCACCGCCGCCGCCAGCACCTGCCCCTGTGGTTTTTGAACCAGCTCCAGCGCCGCCGCCTGGGGGGGGCAGCCCTTTAGTGGGAAGGCCGGGAGTACCGTCAAGACCACTTACACCCCCCTTGCCGCCAGCAAGGCCTCTGGCAACTCCCTTCCAAGTCCCATTCAAAGTACCATTGATATAAACATATTGAGCCTTTATAACAACATTTTTACCCGCGCCAGTAATATCAATAAAAACGTTTATACCTGACCCGACTTCGAATTTCCCAATATTCCAGTATTCACCCTCCAAGGTATCTCCACCTTTGGGGATTAAATCATTTCCTTTTTGATCACCATTCTTCAATAGCGCCCGGGAGGATGCCCGGGTGTTATCGGTGGGTGTGCGTGAATTCAACTGACTCGGTTCTATATGCATTGTGTTCTCATCCATCTGGATTATTTCCAACGTCCCGGATTCGCCGGGCTCTCCCAGGAACGGATCCACCGAAAAATCTTGGCCTTCCGACCAATCGGTTAATAAAATATAATAATTAAATTCCTGTAATTGATAAACATTTAAAAGTTCAGCAGATATCTGCGTTTCCAATCGGTTCAAATCGATTGCTGCACTGATATCCGCTACCTTTTCCCAACCTTCAACTGTTTCTCGGCTTTCCATGAAATTACTCATACTTTCTGTAATTTTTAACTCCTCGGGATTATCATAGATGTATAGTTCATTGCCCAAAATCACACCGTCCTGCCCAACAATACGAACCATGTAATCCGCGCCGAGAAGCTCATAGATTTTATAACCGCTGCGGGGATCCATGTCCATATCCAGCATAATATAAGCATAATCATAGCCGTATTTACTGGGCAGGTCCGCTTTGGCTGATACTACAGAACCGACAGCTTCCGCTGGTGTACTCGTAATACTTTTTTCAATAAGTTCTATTGGTCCGTTGAGTATTTTCGAGCCCTTCATCATTGTCCCGTCAACTTGCAGGTAAAACGACATCGAATCAGTTGCTTCTACTGTGCGGTACTCGCGGAGGTCTATGTTGCTGTTGCCCTTAAGGGTGGGTTCGGCCTCGTCATCGCCGTGGCCGATAACATTCATCCAGTCGCCGAAGGCGCCGTCGATTACGATCTCGTCAGGTGCAGCTTCCACATAGCCCTTGTAGCCGTTACCTGCGATTGTTACGGGGACCGCTGTTCTGATCCCCTCTGTTTCAAGATGTGCTGAAACTGAACTTAATTCAATATCAATGACGCTTTCGGATGGAATATTGCTGGTATCAACCTCAATATTAAATTCGACAGATTCATCAGCTGCTATTGTAATGGGCAGTTGAGGCGAAGTAGAAACGGGGACACTTTCGGAATTATGGAATGAAAAACTATCAAGTGTAATGGGAACTTCATTTGCCTGGGCGGTTAATTTTAAGGATTGCACATTCGAACCGCTGTGGATCACATCAGCATTAACAACCTGTGTTTGGTCAACTGAGAGATAGCCGGGAATGCTGCTGACAATATCAGTCCTGTCATAAAACCCAGCAAAGTCGCGCATCTCAAAGATTGCATGAACCACTCCGTCGTGGTTGTGGGTATCTTCGTAAAGGGTAACACTCACTTCCAGGCTGTTTCCACTGCAGTCAACCATACCCTTGTTTGTAGGATTCCACGCATTCCAGTCGTTCTGGGTACGCTTCGTTGAACTCTGGTAGTTGGGATCAAATACCGCTATTGACCAGCCATTTATTCGCCCCTCTTTTCCGAATGCATGCAACATATAATCAGCTCCCAGACCATCGTACTGGTAGCCAGTACTTGCATCGGCATCGCTGTCCAATAACACATGAAGCTGGTCAGCGCCGGACCCGCCGTCACCCTGCATGATCCAGCCGTTAACAACGATTAATAATAATGCTCTATCCTCCTCGATTACTATGCTGGTTTCCACAATATTCACGTTTGGGTGCTTCGACATATCTTCTACAGAGTCCTGATGTCTGAAGATACCGTTCCAATCCCTGAAATCGCCGTTTATCACTATACTTCTTTCCCCTTCCGGCATTTCAACTAGATATATTGAAAGCGGTGTTATTATTAATAAAATAGCCAGTGTAAAACCCAGGATCCGTTTTTTCATCCGCTTGATTCTAACCATATGAATCCTGTTGCGCTTGGATCTCGGATTGTGTACTTTAATCGAACCGTTGCCGTTGGTAAGACCATTGCCGTTGGTTATACCGTTGCCGTTAGTAAGACCATTTCCGTTTGTTAAACCGTTGCCATTTACAATACCGGCGCCGATTCTAAAGCCGTTACCATTAGTCAGACCGTTTCCGTTAGTTAAACCGTTACCGTTAGTAATACCGTTGCCGTTGGTCAAGCCGTTACCATTGGTAAGCCCTGAACGGATCTTAATGCCCTCACCGTTGGAAAGGCCATTTTTGATCGTCAAGCCGTTCCCGTTGGTCAGGCCGTTACCATTGGTAAGACCAATGTTTAGTTTATTTTCATCAACCGGTATTTCTTTCTTCGAAGCTGATTTTTGTTTCATTTTAACCCATCCTTATCTTTTTTGGGTCATAATATTATTAATTTAAGTGTGGTATTGTTCTATACATTGAAGAATATTCTAAGGTGACCTAATAAAGTTGTAAGATAAACTGTTCATTAGTTCAATTTTGTTCATTAAATCTGCCCTAAGCTTTTCGAATTCTTGAATATTTGATTTGCTTTTACCCTTCAACCATTAATATGTGAATGGGTAAAGGATTGCTAGAGGTACCCTCCACCTGAAATTAGGCTCTAAAGACATTATAACTATATTAAATTAATTATAATTAATATATATAAACCTTGAAAATTGGTTTAAAGGCTACCAAATAATCTCTAAAATTTTAATAGATTTTTTTAAATTATAATAATTTTATATTAATCAAAATTCGGTCATTCGACTCTGCGATACCTGGACTCTTAGACTGTTGTAATTGTTTACTCTTTTACTGTTACACTTTTCAACTCTTCCACTGATTCAAATATTGGAAAAAAATCATTTTTCAACTATCCTCCAAAAGCTTCAAGACCCTTTGCGCCAGAACCGCTGCTTCCTCATAGTTCGAGTTCTTAAATTCAGCCTTTGCTCTTTTCATTAGGTCCCGGTGTTCTCCAGTTACTCTTTCTTTCGTTTCCAAGATCTTGATCCTATTCATTGCAGATTTCAATATGGTTTTTGCAGGGATATAATGGGCTTTTAAGTCCTTTATGATATCCTGGGCTGCTTTTGCATGTTTAATTGCATCATCATAAGCATCGATATCTTCTGCTCCCTGTAATTTCGATTCGGCGTTTTTGAGGAATCTATTGGCTCTATCCGGATTGATCCCCTCCGATTCGGCTTCTTTGATCATTTTCTTAGCGATATTAATTTGTTCCTGTGCAGCATCTCTTTTCTCTACACCCTCCGCTAATAACTCCTCAAGAGCCTTCGAATATTTCTTCAGCTTTTGTTTTTTGATAAATCCCATGAAATGGACCCTCAATTGTGAATGAAACGAATAAAGAAAAATAAATTTAGATTATATATAAGTTGTGTAACAATTTTATCGGGATTAGGGAATAGTACGCCCACTCCCTCTGGTCGTTCGCTTTAGGGATTAGGGTAGGTACAATTGATTTCAATTAACCCGAATCCATAAAGGTTGCGTAGCAACCGTCCTAATCCCTAAACCCTATAATAATCAGCTTAGAGTCTGCTTAAATTACTCCTCAACAGTATCTTCCAATGTTTTCAATCGATCCTGGAGTACCACGCAGTAGTTGATCAGCTTGATCTTGATCTCTTCTTCTATATCCGGTAGACTTCCACTCCTCATCTGGATCTTTTCAGGATTTGCCAGAAATTCCAGCGATTCCAGTTTTGAAAATGTGGGATAGAAGTCCTTGGCTATCTGATTTATCTCCTCTGTACTTTTTGCTTCTTTCATTTTCAGCTCAAGCTCAGCAAGCTCCTTCTTCAACAGCTCAAGTTGTTCCGGTGTTAGATCGGAGGTCAATTTCACCCATAGATTATCCAATATGCTCAGTATTGTCGCCAGATTCTTGGCTTCATCCACAATATCACTCTCGACACATTATTAATTTCAATAAATAAAAGGTTTTGTATGAAATTGTATACCAAACCCCGGTTTTGTTGTATTTTTGATACTGGAAAAGCAGGTAAAAATGATTATAAATACTGAAATAGTGGTGAATGGTGAGAGAAGCATATAAATCGCTCTGGTAATGGTGAAGGCTAAATACACCACCTTCGGTGGAAATCCAAATACTTCCAATACTACAAATACTACCAAAAAAATTCGAACGAAAAAATCCAAAATCCCCATTCCTTTGGTCGCTCGCTTGAATGGTGAAGGCAGATTTTAATCAGGCAATATCCCAGCTACCTTCACTATTCAAGGCAACGGAGTTGCCGTATTCACTATTTATCCTTTATCCGATACTAATCTGTCTGGTCCGGGGTTTTCGGGTCTTTTTCTACCGGCTTTGTCATCTGGATTTCCGGTTCGGGTGCTGGTTCCTGCGGAGGTTCTGGCGGTTGCGTTGGTTCTGATGGCGGTTCCTGCAAAGGTTCTTCCGGTAGCTCCATTTCGGAGGCCTCTGCTTCAGCAGGCATAGGTTCCGCCTCCGGTGCAACCTCGGGTTGCTCTGGCAGCTCGGCCTCCGACGGTTCCGGAGCAGGCAGCTCGGCAGGTACAGCAGGAGCTGGCATCGGGGTGGCGGGAGCGGAACCCTTTAGATCAGTGGGCGGCTGACCTGCCACAGGTACAGCCATGGGCGCAGCTTGTTCGGGTGCGGGCTCCACCTGCGGTATAGGAGGCGGACCCGCTTCCAACGGTTCAGGAGTAACTGCTGCATCCGGGCTGACGACCCTGGTTTCCTCTGCTTCCTCCACCTTCTTGGATTTCTTTTTCATAAATAAAAATGCAAACAGAACAATAACAATAATAACGATAATAATTAAGGCAAGCCAGAAGAAATTCGAGGTTTCTTTCTCCGAAGGAACGCCCTCACTTTTATCCCCATCGTCGTCATCATCATCGTCAATGTCACTCTTTACAGGTATATCAGAGGAGTCGAGTGGATTGCTGGAATCGTTGCCGCCGGGTTTACCGTCAACTCCCAGATATTCCTCGAGGTTAGTGTAAGTATCCTCGTCAGGGTCATCGTCAGCATCACTTGGATCGGAGGGATCAAAACCATACTTCAGTTCCCATGTGTCGGGCATCCCGTCCCCGTCGGTATCGTTACCGCCCTCAAAATATTCGATGACGGATAAGTAGTAAGTGACCGATTCATCGATACTATTGTTGCTTTGTTCCATATCATTTGTGCGGAAATAATATTCGTAGTCACCCAGGGATAGTTCAAGTTCAACTTCATAAAGCCCGCCTTCGGTATGGATGTCACCTGAAATATATGTCATTGTGTAAGCTTCATCATCAATGATCACTTCCACCGTAGGGTTTTCTGAACCGTCAACATCATTATGCAGTACGCTGAACGAAACCTTTGTATCTTCAAGAGCCATGGAGGGTGCATAAATTACCTTCAGCACGGGCCCGTCATTTACCGGAGTAACCTCTATTTTGAAGTCCCGTGACATTGTAATATTTTGATAGGATGCTGTAAATCGTACAATTTCGTGTGTCCGACCGCTGGGGTAGTTGAACGAGTTCGGATAGTTGAAGATCATTGATGTGTTCTCTATCCTGCCGTAACTCGAATTTATTTCCAGCTTAATTTCATCAAAGCTAGCCCAGTTGGGTTTGACAAAGTTCGATATGTTAATGACCAGATCGATATCTTCCACCGCAACCTCGTCGCGTATGTATAAAAGGTCAAAGGGTAAGCCTGTTTGTATCACATTTATTGTTATAATTTGATAGTCGTAAAATTCGCCGTCGAAAACCGAGATATTGACGATTTCGGTTCTGATGCCGCTGTTCTCGGGATAGAGAAATGCAATTTCCTTTGCGGCATTGTCAATTGCTGCCCAGCTTGCATTCGTATCGATAGTAAGCTCGGACATGTTATTATCTACATCGCTCAGATGCGGTTCCATATCCAGTATATAAGCCTCATCCTCGTAGACTGTTAGGTTGGAAATATGAGCCATTACAGGTGCATCATTCACCGCCGTTACATCCACCCTGATATCTTGTTTGACTTCAAAATTCGAAACTGTGTCGTTCAACAGGATCTCAACGATCTCGTAAGTCCTCCCGCTGGGGTAATTGAACTCGTTGGGATAATTAAAGGTTATGTTTAACCCATCAACTTCGGCATAGCTTGAGTTTTCAGATAGAACCAGGCTGCTTCGCGGTGTATCCTCATCGATGATCTTATCCGAAAGATCCAGTACCAAATCGATATCCTCTACAGCCGTTTGGTTCGAGATGGTATTCATCACCGGCGGGAACCATATCAGCGGCGCGTTAAAAACAGGTGTGGCATTTATATTGATGCCGTCGAAGCATTTGAATTGATATGTGTGCTGGCCGTAGGTGGAAAACTGCATGCTGTATGTATAACGCTCGCTGTTGTTGTAAATGCCATCCCGCAATGCGGGAGATGCGTTCAGGTCAAGGTTCATTGCCCTGCCCACCGCCTCTCCGTCGATGAATATTCTAATATAGGCAGGGTTGAGTTCGGGTGTATCGTTATCCAGATCGGTATAAGTTACCGTGAAATTGAATACCGTATTAAGATTTAATGCTTCAACAGCTGTAATGTTTGCATCGGAAAGAACCGGCAGGATATTCTTCGAGGTCTTAAATTTCCAGATATAATCATCCGCTGGCGAACCGTCGCTTACACCGTTTTTATTCCCGTCCAGGCTCAGGCCCGAGGCGTCCGAAACCGCGGATAATACGGTCACTGTATAATCCTCGCCGCGGAGCAGTCTGCCGTCAGGTGTAAATAGCGCCGACCTCATTGAATACAGGTATTGTATGGTGCCTGAAACGGGATTGCTTAAACTATCTTTAAGTATTATATTAGATGTTGTCAAAGTTGATGTATCCATCGCCTCATCGAAATCAATTGTGATTGTCAAAGCCGTGGGGATATTTTCTGATTGGTCGACGGGATACGTACTTTTGATCTTGGGTGGTTTTGTGTCTACGTCACCGAAACACCAGATCCTGGGTATATCTTGATCAACGCCGCCCACCACAAGCTTACCATCGGCAATGGAGGGTGACGAGCATATACCATAATTGTCAGTACTTATGAAATATTCCCATCTCTTTTGTGCTGTGTTAACAGTAGCATTAAAACAATAAACCTTCCCGTCTGCTGACCCCACATAAACCTTCCTATCAGCAACAGTCGGTGACGAAAGAATTACATCGCCGGTGGTATAATCCCAGATTTTCTGGCCGGTAGTGGCGTTCAGGCAGTACAGCTTATCATCGGTGCTGCCGATGAATACCCTGCCGTAAGCCAGTGCAGGTGATGACCAGATCTCGGCGCCGGTGGTATACTCCCATATTTTTGTACCGTTACTTGCATAAAGACAATATACATTTTTATCCTTGGCACCGAAGTAGACCTTTCCGTCCACCACAGCCGGTGCCGATAGTACATCCTTCACATTACCTGTCTTGGGGTAGGTCCATGCAACAGAGCCGTTGCTGGCGTACAGACAGTAGAATTTATTATTGCCGGCATTATTCGCGTCCCCCATGCCGATATATACTTTATCACCCACTACCGCAGGTGAGGACCAGACCTTGTCAGGTGCATCGAACTTCCAGATTATTTCCGACATTGTTATATTACCATCGCCGTCGGGATCGTTTTCTGGCAGGCAGTAAATCCTGTCGTCGTTATCGTTCCATTTATCTGTACCGAAATATACTCTTCCTCCGGTTACCGTGGGTGAGGAGTAGATACCCCTCATCAAGCCCCCGCCGATGGTAAAGTTCCAGAGCTTTTTACCGCTGGTTGCATCGAGGCAAAACAGCTGTGGAACGAAGTCATTGCCGAAAAATACCTTGTTGTTTACAACTGCAGGCGAGCATGCCATGCCGTGAAACGGGCCGGTGGAATAGTTCCAGTAATGAGCACCAGTGTAGAGATCCAAACAGAACAGCTTACCGCCGCCGGAACCAATGTACACTTTACCATTTACGATGGCGGGGGAGGAATATACTCCGTTACCTGTATTTGAATTCGTTGTATTGAACGTCCATAACACATTGTTGGTATCAGGCCCTTTTTCACCCGGTGTAAAACCCCATTTGGAGGCGTTGTACCGGAACATTGCCCAGGTATCCGGACCGACATCCCAACGGCTACCCGAACGCGATGGTATTTCGCTTGTCTTTTGTGCTTTAACAGTGTCAACCGGTGAATCATAGGATGCGTTTTCTACAGTAATTGAAGCGGTCAGCGCTGTAATAATTAGGGTATTAATAACAATCAAAACAATCAATTGATGGATTCTACTGTCGGCCATAATTTAACCACAACCTTTGAGTTGAAATAATCTAACAAACCTATTTAATGATTATCTATAAAAAATTGGGACTATTTATATATTGAACCATAAAGTATTAATTGCAATCAAAAATTAGAATTGATTATTAAATGGTGAATGGTGAGCACACTCGCTTCGCTCGCTTGAATGGTGAGTAAAATCGGGATTGGGTCCAGTGTCCTGATGTCATTGCATAACAAATTGAATTAAGGTTGGGTATTTATTTGCGAGCTCGAACGCCAGGGGTTTGGAAATCCAGAGCTTACCCTCCCTGAACCTGTAGAGCTGGTTCAGGTCGTTCGTATGCTTAAGAACCTCCACTGCGGTTTCGTCTGCCAGGTAACATGAATCAGCAACATTAACACTGGAATAGAAAAAAATGGGGAGTCTCAGATTTGAATGATAATGGTCCGGAATTCTTTTTGCCAGTTCCTTAAGAGCTCTAAGATCGAACACGTATTCTTCCCCCCCTCTCGTTTGCGCAGCCGGTCGGTCCATTTTTAACAGGTCCGAGAGAAAAGGAGGGCGCGCAACGAGGTTCTGGTTTAACTTCCTGTACTCTAAATTGATCCATTTCTCGAATGAACCAGTATTCTTTAATGTCATGCAGATTCCTTTTGATTGGGATTTGCTTCTTCAATACAAATAATACCAATACTACCAATACTACCAAGGAAATTCCAAATTCCAAATCCCAAAATGGTCTAGGAGTCCAGGAGTCGAAAGGTCAAAGAGTCGGTCTTTTCCCTCTTGCCCTTCTCTATAGGTGGTCTTCCACCGAAAGTGGGCTCTTACAATCAAAATTGGTAGTATTGGGATTTGGTAGTATTCCTTGGGAACAGCTCTTAAATTATACAACGGCACGCCCGGCACCATCGTCATGTATGAATCGATAATACATTACTGTTATATACGGTACGGCCTACATCAAGCGTGATGGCGGCAACAAATTAGCGCCGGGGGCATACGATTAGCTTATATATCGATTATTGGTAGTATTTGGATTTGGTAGTATTAAGAAGCAGTATTACATCTCAATTCCATATAATTTCTCAGCATTATCCTTATGAATTCGGATCAGCTTGTCCTCATCCGCGAGTTCGTTTTGGAGCAGCATTTTTGTAACCTTGGGTACGGTTGTGATGCCGAGCACCGCTCCCGGCCGTGCGGGATCGTCCAGGAAATCGGTTTCCATCATGAACCGATCAGAGCGCGCCACCGCTTCTTTCACAGAATGTTTGCTGGCGAGAATGGAGGGGAACAGCCCGAAATTCTCGGTCTCTTGCACGGCAGGAGGCGCGAAATGTTTTATGACTTTTTCACGAGGGAGCTTGACGCTGTCGGCCATCTCCGCAAGCTCGCGCCATACGGCTTCGCTTGCTGATTCGGTGTGCAGTACCACGGGGCAGCCCGCGTCCTTTGCACACTCCATTCCGAATGTTAGAATCTCGTTAGAACACTTGATTATGTCATGTTCAACCTGGAAATGCGGTCTTCCGATCTCACCGATGGCTATTGCAGCACCCTCCACCACATATTTTTTAGCGAGCTCCATACCTTCACACATGACTTTTTTGGCATCCGAAATGGACATTTTCTCGGTCAGTCTTAAAAGATCCACAGGGTAGGGACCCAGCACAACATATACACCTACCTCCGGACAGCTTTCTCTACATTTGTCTGCCATTGATAATGTTAAATCAAATGTCTTCTGGTAGCTTTTTGTTTCCAGCAGTTCGCCCTCTCTGTAAGGTTTATTGACAATAACCACATGGGTGCCGCCGGCTTTGGCGAAACGCTTTATATTTTCCTCCATCTGACCTCGGGGGTCAAGATGGATATGGTTATCCAGAATGGGAATTTTGTTCTCAAAAGTATCCTGGGCTGGCATCGAGGTTGGGATTGCATTATAATTAATTAAATTTTATTAAGAAAAATCGAAATTTTATAGCTTAAAACGTTCTCCCTTCCACCATAAAATTAGCAAACCCTTCCAGGGCCTTACGGCTGGGTGATTCCGGTAAGACCTCCAGTTTCTTCAGGGCAAGTTTGCCGTAATTCAGTGCAAAATCCTGGGCATACTCCATGGAACCGCACGAGTTTAAAATCTCCAAAGAGCGTTTGATATCTTCATCGGAAGCTGAGCTGTTTCCCAGAATGCTCATAAGCTCGGTGCGTGTCTTTTCGTCATCTTTCAATTTTTCAAGGGCATGAAGTACCAATAAAGTTCTTTTACCCTGGCGGATATCCGAACCTGCACATTTTAATGCGCTGTCACGTGAAAAATCTAAAATATCGTCAAGAATCTGGAAGCCCACACCTATGAGCCGCCCGTACTCCTCCATGCTCTTAACCTGATCCTCTGTACCGCCGCCGATAAGCGTCCCGCCTTTGGCTGCCAACTGGAATATTCGTGCAGTTTTTAACTCTATCATTTTTAAAAAATCGTCAGTGGAAACGTCCATGCGCGAACCGAAATCAAGATCCCACTGCTGGCCTTCGCCCACCTCACGCACCATCTGTGCAACCTCCCGCGTGAGCTTGCGCAAACCCGCATCGTCCAGACCAGTCTCCGATAAAATTTCAAATGCGCGGGCGAACAATGCATCCCCCGCGTTAATTGCAGTGGGCATATCGTATTCTACATGGACCGTCTTTACACCGCGCCGCAGCTCGTCTTCGTCCATGATATCATCATGTACGAGAGTAAAATTGTGTATGACTTCCAGCGTGAGAGCAAAGGGAATGGTGCGCTTGCTACCCTCTCCTCCCGGCCCATCGCTTACCGCTTCTGCACATAGAAGTGCCAGGAGCGGCCGAAGCCTCTTGCTGCTTTCCACAAGCGGAAGATGGCGCATGGCGCTTTTGAGGCGCGGCTGGTCCCCTACATTGAGGTATCTGGCCAGCTCGGAATTGATCAGCTCTATCCGGTCCTTTAATCCCTCCAGAAATTCCATTTTAGAACCGCCCCCCCAGGTGTTCTTGTCTTTGCTGATACCACTGGTAGGTCTTTCCTGTTAATATGTAATTCTTATCCGCTAGATCTTTAACGGTGCCCGCACCCAGAAGAAACATAGAGCTTTTAAGCTCGTCAATGATGATATTCAACAATTCGGTTACCGCAGCCGCACTTTCAACTGCCGCCGCGAGAAACTGCCGAGCCATCCCCGCAGCGTTTGCACCGAGCACCAGGGCGGAAGCGATATCGGAACCATTGCGTACACCGCCGGTGGCGATCAAAGGCAATCCCACATTTGATTCCAGAACCGATATGGGCGTGGGGATACCCCAGTCCCAGAACGTCGTTCCGATCCTCTCGTGCACTTTATCGCCGTAATGTTCTGCTCGGTGCTTTTCCACCGCGGCAAAGGAGGTGCCGCCAAGCCCGCCAACATCAAGCCCTGCAACTCCGGCCTCTTTGAGCTTCAGTGCAGCTTCCCGTGATAGCCCCGCGCCGGTCTCCTTGGCAAGCAGCGGAATGTCCGATGCAAGATCCTTTAATGCTTTCAAGCAGTCCAGAGCATTCAGATCGCCGTCAACCATACAGATCTCCTGGAGGTAGTTCAGGTGCACTGCTATTATGTCCGCACCAACCTGTTCTCTTGCACTCTGAAGCTCATCTTTTGTCAACGGCGTTTTCTCTTCTTTTTGAGGCACCAGTTGAGGTGCACCGATATTACCAATCACCAGCGGTACATCGTAACCCTTCACAACGGAAAAAGTACGCTCCAGTTCGCGATTTTTCAGAGCGGCGCGCTGGCTGCCAACGCCCATACCAACACCTGCGGTAGCGGCGGCTTCTGCAAGGTTGCCGTTAATCTGCTCAGCGTCGTATTTATCGGTCTTGAACCCGCCGGTCATTGCCGCTATAATTACAGGTGCCGATAGCTCTTTATCAAACAGTTTGATCCGCGTATCGATATCATCGTAGTTGAGTTCAGGCAGGGCAGAATGTACAAGCTTGACATCGTCCCAGTAATTGTAACTTGCATTCACGGGTTTGTTGAGACATATATCAACATGATCGGCTTTGCGTTCGGGAGTCATGTACAAACCTCACAATTAAGCAATTAATTAGTATTATATAAAATCATTGGCAAATCTAAATAAGATGTATTGAAAAAGAGGCATGAGGCAAAAGGCAAGAGGCAAGAGGCAGGAGGCAAAAGATAAAAGTCTTGGAGAAAGACTAGTTGCGAGAAGCGAGTTGCAAAGCCTATTCAATTAAAAGCAGATCTAAAGTACGGCCCGGCAAATTTGATCAACTTAGGTGCTTTCTTAAATAGCAACTTCGCTAGTTTGAACGGAGACTCGATATCACCTTTTTTAGAAATGACCTCAAGAACATCCGGTTTGTCTAGAATATTAAATGCCTCTTCGATCTTTTCATCGCTCAGCTGAAGAAACGCCTTGTGCAGCCTGTATCCCTTCGTCAGCTCGGAACCTATCTCCTTATACCAGTTCTTATGGTACTGCACAAGCGTATCGTTGCTGAAGTTTTCAGCTTCCAGTGCTGATACAGCGGTCTCGCTGCAGACCTTTGCACATCGCAAGCCGGGGTAGACACCCCCGCCCGAGGTGGGTTTGACCTGCGCAGCGGCGTCACCCACCAGCATTATATTATCTGCGGTGGTTTTTGAAAGTACACCGAGCGGGATGGTTCCGGTGATAGAAGTAACGGGTTTTGCATCTGGTATGAGCTTTTTTTGAAGACATAACGATCTGAAGCTGTTAAAAAAATCCTGCAATTTATCCTTGGGTTCCAGAACGCACAAACCGATTCGTACACGTTCACCTGTAGGAATAACCCACGCGAAGAACCCCGGGGCGAGCTGGTTGCCTGAATAAATCTGTACGAAATCCTGGGGTATGTCGGTATACTCGAACTCCATACCCATTCCTTTCAAAATCATCTTCGGTTCCGGGAATCCAAAAAGTGCACGGATTTTTGAGCTTGCACCGTCCGCACCAATGACCAGCGGTGTTTTGACTGTTTCCTGACCCGCTTTGCTTTTCAAAACAAGCTCTACCTCTTGTCGGCTTCCATCCCCAATTCTTTTTGCATCAATAACACGGGTGCCCATCCTGAGCTCTGAACCGCTGGACTCTGCATCATAAAGAATCTGCTGGTCGAGCTTTGCCCTGTCAATAACATGGGCTTTGGGTTTACCGGTGTCCAGGACCAGCTTATGGCCCGAGGGTGAATGAATATGTGCGCCGTTAACCGTGTTGAGAACGCTTTTTTTTAAATCAACGAGTTCCTCGAGCTTGGGTGTGACCAATCCAGCACATTGAACCGGGAGGCCTGGCCTGGGATGTTCTTCTGCTACCAACACCGAAAAGCCCCTGGCGCTTATGCTGCCTGCAATATAGCCGCCAATGGGCCCACCGCCCACTATCACCGCATCGTAGTGCATAAATTCGCTCCTTTAATAATTTCCATTCTGCATAAATGCGCTATTATTTATAAACTGTGCCAGTTGATTTGATTATAGATTATAATAACTTTTTAGATTTAACTTAAATATTTTAAAGTAGTTGAGGGGGACACCAAAAATTCCGTAATTTAAATATAATAAAACAACGGTGATATTACATGTTAGAAGAAATCGAAATGCGATATATCCTGACCGATAAAGATGGCAAATTATACGGATGTTACAGCGAATACGAGCATGCCGAGCTTGATGCAAAGGATTTGGCGGAGGGAAAGGATGGTGAAGATTCGTTGTATATCTACGAACTTCTCACTGCTCAAAAGATCGGCGAACCTTATCTCCAGAACATCTATGAACTTCGCAAAAGCTTTCCGGAAGTTGCCGAATCAGAAGAAAAGAGTGATTTATAAAAATAATTGTTGTAATAGATCTGGCGTGTGACTTCCGAAAAACGCATTTAACAAAACAGGATTCCGCCTGATTACTTATGGAAAAGGATATTTTATGCCGTATATTGACGATATTAAATTTCTTAAAATTATGGTGCTAACCTCAGGGCCGGTACCGGCGGAGCAGAATGCCAGATATATTTTAAAAATGGCCCGCAACCTCCGTGCTGACGTCCTGGTGGTACATGTCCGCGATAAAGGTGAAAGCCGCGAGGGTGATCTGGCACTGGATATTTTTGATAAGATCTCCAAGGAGCTCAATGTACCGGTAAGATTGAAGCCGGCAATCGGTGAGATATCTCAAACAATAATAGAGATCGCCAAGCTTGAAGAGGTGAATCTGATAGTCATGGGCGCCACCGAGGGTCGAAATGTAGCGACCTGGATAATCGATAAGATCATCAATCAGACCGATATCCCCGTGGTTATAATACCGTGGAAGTACGAAGAGAAGCTGCATAAGGAAGTAATATCAGCTTGACGAACGCAATTATTTGATTATATTTTGCTTAGTAATACTACCAATACTTCAAATACTACAAATACTACAAAGGAAGTCCAAATACTACAAATACTACAAAGCCCCACCCCTGTCTTTTTTACCGCTGGAAAGGGGGAAATGATTAGCCACGAAGAACACGCCTATAAGAACATTTTAAAATCGATGTCCAAAATTATTTCGTGCTTTCGATTTTATTATTGTTCAATCGACTTCGCGATTTCGCGGTAAAAAAGGAGTATAAGTTTTTAGATTTGGGATTTGGGAATGAAAAATGTTCTCTAAGGTTTACCTGTTAACCAATTGCATCATTTTTCAGGCGAGAAAAGTCCCGCTCAAATTTAACAAATAGCAAGGGAGTTTTCGCATATAATTGAAATAACTACTCGATTTCCTTTGGATTTTGTAGTATTTGGACTTTGGATTTCCCCGAAGGGGCGCCTCCTGCCCCCTGCCAGTGTCAAAAATCATTACTCAACAATACGGCCTGATCTAATCAATCTAAAAGCTTGAATTTATAATATTACTGGAAAAAGTTTATACATGAAATTTGCTATTTCCCCCGATTACCTTGGTTAAATTGAAACCCGGCCATATAGAGACGCTCAAACACCTGGCGTTGAAGGGTAATATATACGAGTACAATCCGCTGTCGTCAAGCGAGCTCGGCAAACGCCTGGGGTTAAGCCAGCAGTCTGCTTCCAAAAAGATACTGGAGCTTCTTAACCTGGAGCTTATAAAACGTAAAATGGGTGCGAGAAGACAACTTGTAAAAATTACAGCTAAAGGAATGGAAGTTCTCAGAAAGGAATTTTCTCAGTATCAGAAAATCTTCGACAGCATGGAGCACATAATAATTCGAGGCACATTAATAAGCGGGCTCGGCGAGGGACAGTACTACATCTCGCAGGATGGTTATATGGATCAGTTCCAGCAGAAGCTCTGGTTCAAGCCCTACCCGGGTACGCTCAACCTCCGCATCGAGGGTAACGACCTGAGCAAATTACAGATTTTAAAGGATACGGAAGGCATATCCATTGAGGGCTTCCAATCCGAGGGGCGGACCTTTGGACGGGTCAAATGTTTTCTAACAGATATTCAAAATGTTGAATGTGCGGTCATTATCCCTCTTCGCACCCACTATACCGATGTTCTGGAAATAATTTCGAGGCATTACCTGCGCGATAAGCTCAAATTAAAAGACGGCGATATTATCGAGATTGTTGTATCGTTATAATCAGGCCACTTCGATTTTTAATCAATTATAAGCGTTGGCAGGAGACGGGCCGTTACAATTTTATAATGATTATACTCACTGGCTGTAGGCAGTTTGCATTAAACTGCCCCCAGCCTCCTGCCAGTACCCAAAATCATTATTCATCCAAACGGCCTGATTATTATATTCTGGTAGTATTAAGAAGCATCATCTAATCTCAATAATTTTAATGCTTCTAATCTTTCCTCTTCTTCCTCTCAGCCATCATCCTCTCCTGCTTCTCGAGTTCCAGCAGTTCCCTCTGATGTTTGTTTTTAAGACCCTGATAGGTCTCATCCATTAGCAGACCGTCTTTATACTGCTCATCCAGGCTGTCAATAAATTCCTGGACCTGCTCTCGTTTATGAGCAATTTCACCGGGCGTAACTTCCTTTGATGACCTGTATTCCGGTTCGGTATAAGAAATCCCTGAGGGTGCAAGTTCACGACGGTGAATTTTTTTGGCACCGCCGCCCTTTTTGGGCTTTCCTCCCGCATCAGTGCTCCTCCTCGGAAGATCGCCTCGAGCTGTAGAATCGCCGGGTGTGTCCGACCGTGAGGGTCCGGAGGTTTTGGTAAAATCCGGTGCAAGCGGCTGCGTCGGTCTGTAGGATGAGCGGCGCACGACCGTCCAGCGCGTGGCAAACCCGAAGAAAATCAGAACGATAGCTATGATCACGCTGGGAATACAGCACACAAAATACGGCATGTTAGGTTCCACATACTCATCATATCTCATGTATCCAACGAAACCTGCTAACAGAACCAAACAGGCCAGAGTGAACATGACAAATCCTTTGGCAAGGCGGTCCTGCATCACCATTCTTTCCTGCTGCCTTTGGCCGGGTGGTTTTTGGAAGCCGGAATTTCCACCTGAACCAATATCAGAACCGCCGGTTTGTGAACCTGAAGCCATCAAGCTGCCTCAACAAAAACAAGGTATTTTTTATAATTAAATCTTTTGTTATGTGTTTGGATTTACGATTCGATAAAGTGTGGTAATAACTAAATATATTTGGTACGATTACACTGTGATGAAGATCGAAAATCTGATCGTGGTTTCGCTAGAGGACACTGCAAGCTGTAACATAAAAAAGTTCTTGCTGGAATTGGGTGAATGGCAGCAGCACGACCCTTTTGAATCGAATCCCACCTTTGTTATGGGAAACAGCATAATTGTGACCATCGAGCCCATGCACTTATACTGTGATAATATCGACAAGAAGGTTGGAGAGCATTTCGGTTTCGAAGCCGAACTCGTAATATTTCTATCAAGACATCGAAGTGAATCCGGCTTGAAAACGCTCACCGTCCATCCCGTAGGTAATTATGCAGATGCGAAGTTCGGCGGGATGCCGGGTAAACTGGTCCCCTCATCGCCGCGTAGGATGACCTCCGCCCTGCGCGTTTTGAAGCGTGAGGGTGCAGAGCTGATCCATCAGATATCCTACGAGGCAACCCATCACGGCCCGTATCTTACGACCCCTGCATTCTATATCGAGATCGGCAGCGATGCATCGGCCTGGGAGGAGCCGAAGCCCGCGGAGGCTATCGCAAAGACGCTGCTTACCGTGCTGGCCGAGGAGGAGGACCCCAAAGACAGGATCGCCATCGGCATTGGCGGAGGACATTACGTCCCGAGGCTTACCGATATCGCCTGCTCGCATCACATCGCCTTCGGGCATATGGTACCCGTCTATGCAGTGGATATGGAAAACGAGATGTATATGAATGCAATAAAAGCCACACCGGGTGCAGATTGCGTGTATTTCCATAAAAAATCGCTCAAGAAATCCCGGTACCGCGAGCTTGCTGCATGGTGCGAAAGTGAAGGGGGTTTGGAAGTGGTGGATTCGAAAACATTAGAGGCGATATGAATAGATATGATTTGTTATTGTTTATAGAAGTGCGGTTCTCGGTTTGCGGTTGCGCGGTGCGTAACGTACAGCGGTTGCGTCAAACGTCCGTCAGCCGTTAGCCGTAAGACGGTACGCCCCTCGCAGACGCAACCATACGACGCTCTTCTATAGGCGATTAAACAGCATATATAAATCTAATAAAAGCAAGTTTATTAATATTGAAAGTAAATATATACAAACTTATATATATGAAAATCTATGGGGTGGTTTACATGAAGCCAAAATCCACAGGAATCCAGATAATCCGCAAGGAGAAAGAGGAGAAACCCTCACCTCTCTCTTCGTTTATCGTAGGATTTATTGTGATTGGTTTGGTTTTATGCCCTCTTTTTATTGCCGGAGCTATACTGACCCGCCTCTGGGTTAGATTGGGCACTACTGATTTTGCAGGTATCTATATCGGGTTGGGGCTCGTGATTCTGGTCACATTTATTTTGAGCTTGATTTTTATGAGATTGGCGTCCAGATAAAAGAAGATTTAAATCAGGAGGCAGGAGGCAGTGGGCAGGAGGCAGTTTGCTTTTAAAGCGCTTAAATCTGGGCCCAGGACTCAGACTTACTTTTCCACTTTTCCACCTTTCCACTTATGCACTTTATAGCTTTTATTAGCTGAATAGAATCATTCCTCAGAATAAACTAAATATTTGCATTCCGATAACTGCTCGATGTCCGTAATTATTTTGGTGCACGGTGGGGTAAGTTCCCCGGAGTCACAGCAGGATGGAGTCGATAAAGCCGCAAACGCTGCGCTGCATGTATTAAAAGATGAGCATCAGAATGCACTTCTTGCAGCGGCTGCTGCCGTGGCTGTAATGGAGGACGACGGGAGGTTCGATGCTGGTACGGGCTCATATTACAATCTCGACGGTGAAATCGAGATGGACGCAGCGGTGATGGACGAAAAGGAGGAGTGCGGGGCTGTAGCGGCGATCAAGAATGTTAAAAACCCCATCAAGGTCGCGGTTGAGCTGATGGAAACACCGCACATCTTACTGGCGGGTGACGGTGCAGAGATCTTCGCGCGAGCCAAGGGTTTCGAATATTACGAGCCGGGCACTGATTTTACTCGAAAAAGGCTCGAGGATGTGCGCAGCCGTCTTAAAACGGGTAACGTCCATGAATGGGCAAAGCCATGGCAGAACTTCGTGCGGCCGGGCACCGTTGGCGCCGTTGTGAGCGACGGCAGGGGAGGGTTCGGTGCGGCGAACTCCACGGGCGGCACATCGTACCAGCTGCCGGGCCGTGTGGGCGATTCCGCT
>CP070629.1:2891169-2911974 GCA_020356005.1 Thermoplasmata archaeon | reverse complement strand
AATAACTGCATTATCTGAGATATCATCGAGTCTAATTCAGAGCCCGCTTGCTCTACTATCTGGAAATGTCGGGATAATTCATGGGTACTCAGATTTTCATCCATAAATCGGTTATATCTGATGTTGTTCTGTTGATATTCAATGTTCAGCAGATGATAACTTAATATTTCGAAATTTAAGTTGACAAATTGCTTTTTTAAAATTTTATTTTTATTTAAAACAGAATCTAGATTACCAATAATTCTGGTTATCAATTTCAACATTACGATACTGTACAGAAATTCCAGTATGTGAGCAATTTGATCATTTGATTCGATTTCAATCCGAATATTTTTTAGATGAGTATACCATCGTTCAATAGATTTATATATTGTATCCTGGTTTGAAGCTTGTGAAATGTTGATTTTGTTATTCATAATCTTAATAAAGTCCCTTATAGCCTCTGCAAGTTTTCCGTTATCTTTTATGATTCCTCTATCGATTTGTTCCAGGACTAACACAATCAAAGATTTACCATATTTTTCATAATCTGTATATTTTAAAATCTCACGCATGTTCTTAAAGTCATCATATTTTATTGACGAAATTAATGGTGTCATGATTCTCTGCCAGTCATTTAAATCTCTCGTGCCGGAAGTGGTTGATTTTATCAATCGATTAAAAGCTTGGTTCTTCAATACCAACTGTCTCAATTGAATTGATTTTTTGGCTTGGGATTTATCACCAAATATCTTATCACTTTCTGGACCGGAAGATAGGGTCCTGCTGGCATTGACCAGTTTGGCAGCCCAAATATATCCAAATTCATGCCATTGTGACTTCATTTTTCTGAGTGTTTCCAAATTCAAACCATGGTTCACAATTAAATAACTGAAAAAAATATCTTTAGCGGCCCGAGATTGTGATTCATTTACAGAATTCCAATTAATGCCGCCAATCACTGAATTTTTATAAATTAACAATTTGGTTTCCGAATTCAAATGATGTATTTTTAAATCAAAATATGTTTGCTCTGAAACAATATTTTCTCCTTCTAATAAATATTTTTCATAACTTTTTTGTTTTGATATTGATGGTGACTGGATAAGATCGAAATGTAGTAAAATCGGCTGTTCTACATTGATCAACTTCTTGACTCTACGGCTGGCCAGTTCATCTTTTTCGGACCATACCGAGATATTGAAATCAAGTGCCCCGGTTGATATATCAACAGGTATTTCCCATTCAACTCTTTTCTCTAAACCGTTGACCTGTACCGTCTCATTGAAACTGCCCTGAAAAATCTCCTCGCCTTCTGATGACAGCACTTGATGACGGATGGATAATGGATATTGTCCTGCCCGCGTTCCAGTATCCTTTATGAAGACATCAAATTTGACAACTTGACCTGAGAGATAATAATCCTTGTCCGTTGTTATCGTTGCAATATCCAGCTGATGACGCGGTTTGATCTCGATGGTTTCGCCGGGCATGGATTTCTTTTCTCCTATATCCTTAAAAGTCCAGGCGACGTTTAATTGATAATCTCCCTCTATTATATCTTCCGGCACCTGCCAGTCCCAGCTGGTATCAAGCTCCTCTTCCGGCTTTAAAATGATATCTTTTGAAGAAAGCGTGATTGAGTTACCTTCCGGACCATCGATGATTAAATCCAGTTTGATATCTGCTTCTTCGATGCCGATATTTCTCAATTTACTTTTGATTTTCATCGAATCCGATCTGGACACAACAGGTGTTTCCGATTTTAATAAATTCAGCTGTAAATCATGCTTGCGCTTCAGTCTGAGTACATTTTCGAATGCAGCCTCCTTCGTGGTTTCTTTGGATTCGAATTTAAATTCTGCATAGTAATCCGCAATATTCTCTTCATCCCTGGGAACCTTCACCTCCCATGAAACTTCCCGCTCATCTTTGAGTGCGATCTTTTGCATTTCGAGTTCATAAATGCGTGCTGATGACCGACCATCTGATGGTTTGAGTTTACCGGAAAAGGTGCCTTTTATTTTTTGCGGTGCTGAACTTGATAAAACTATATTAACATCAAACTTATCGCCACGCTTAACAACATCGGGGACTGTTGTGCATGACTGGATTTTTATCTCCGGGACTTTTAAATAAAAATAACTTGCATCAAGCTGCGCAATTTCTGTTCCGTACTCCTCGTGTCTTACCTGACCTTCGATGGTAAAGAAACCCACCTGGGCTGAAGTGTATATCAAAGCCAGTTCGAACTCACAGGCCTTCTCCTCTGGTTGGATATGCAGATCATCTATTTTTTCGAATCCCTCGGGGATTGTACTGCTTACAATAACTTCGGAAGGGATATCCTTCGAATCGAAATCAAGATGTATTTTTATCCTGAAATCATCTTGTCCCTGTGCCATCTCTGAGTAATTTGTCTCGATATACCCCTCGATATTACTCTTGATTTTACAACCTTTGACCTTGCAGATTATGTTGAATTTATTTTCTGTCATTAAATCGTTTCCACTTGGATTTTTTTATGATTTTTAACGTTGGATTTGGAAGGTAAACATGGGTGGCGATTTGTTTTTAATCTGTAATAATCACCCCAGTGCCTGGCCTCAGGTCCCTGACCCCTGGTTCAACCGGATCCTAAGTTCCCAGCCATACTCCATGCACTATTTTCTTTAATGTAGCAATTGCAGATAGTGCGGCAAGATAACTTGTTTTTGGATTTGTCAGTGACGGCATATTCTCGATTTTACATGAGAATTCTCCGAACCTGCCTTTGACATGAATGTTATGCTCGTTCCTGGTGGCGTTAGGATCGGCAATGAGCTTGACGCGTGTTTTATCGAAGCCCAAACCGGCCAGACTGATGCAGGCTGCGATATTGACGTTTTTCGGGAAATACTTCACGGCTTCGCGGGCACTGCCCTCGTAGATTACTGTTGGTTCCTTTATTTTGGTTAAATCTATTTTTTTTCTGCTGATAAACGGTGCACCTTCAAGCGATTTCGGCGGTTTGATTGTTTCGATCTCAACACATCGAATCTGTGCAATTGCCGCACCTTTCAAGCCATCAATACCTACCACGGCACCTGAGGGGATGTACACGCGCCCCCTATATTTTTTCGCTGTGCTTTGTACCCGCCTCCACAGCTTTTCGTCACCGAATGCACCAACGCTCAGTACCATGATATCTTTACCGGCTTTCAGTATCTTAACCGCATACTTTTTTACTGCATCCTGTGAAGCTGCTTCGATTACCAGATCGATTTTGGGTAAAACGTCCTCAAGGTTCTCAACTGCCTTGACCTTTTTTAAGGAATCGGCCAATGCCCGGGCCTGTGCAGGAGAATTGTCAATTAGATAGACAATTTCAATCTCTTTCATTTTCTCCATCACTTTCGCCAGAGTTGTCCCGATAAATCCCGCTCCTATCAATCCGACTTTCATAGCAATGCTCCGGTTAAATTATATTCAATTCATATTTACAATCTTAATATATATCGATTATGTAAATCTAAATTTAAAAGGGAATTATAATCAATTCATTATAATATTTAAACTTTTCAGATTAATAAGATTCTATGGATGCGATAATGAATGTATTCTAGCCGTATCTACCGATAGAATTAATAATACAAATACCATACTGGATAAAATATAAAATTCCACTCAAGGGGGAGTGAAAAAATGGAAAATATAGAAAGTTTTTTCAAACCTTCTTCTGTTGCTGTTATTGGTGCTTCGGCAACAAAGGGGAAAGTAGGTAATATAGTTATAAATAACATTATCTTTGGTTCAAAGAGTAATCAAGAGAATGCAATAGTAGGGGGTTTCAAAGGTAATATCTATCCTATCAACCCTCAATTAAATGAAATTTCCGGTCTTAAAGTTTACAAATCCTTACGTGAAATTCCTTCAAAAGTGGATATGGCTGTAATCTGCATTCCACCTAAGGGTGTAAAGGATGCTATTGAAGACTGCGGTAAAAGCGGGGTGAAATCCATTGTAATAATAACCGCTGGATTCTCAGAAACAGGTAAAGAAGGGGGAAAGATAGAACAAGAAATTTTGGATACAGCAAAGAAATATGATATTCGTATAATTGGTCCAAACTGTTTGGGAATAATCAGCACTTATGCAGATCTAAATGCAACCTTTGGAGATGCGGTACCAGGTCGCGGTCCGATCTCATTCGTATCACAGAGCGGTGCATTGTGTACATCGATTATCCAGTATTCATTTGAAGAATTTCTGGGATTTTCGAATTTTATCAGTATAGGAAACAAATCCGATGTGGACGATGCAAATCTTATTGAATATTTCCATAAGGATCCTTACACTAAATGTATAATGCTTTACATCGAATCGTTGAAGGACGCTCGCGAATTCTTTCATACAGCGCGCAGGGTTGTGCGAGATAAACCAATTGTGGCATTCAAATCAGGTTACACCGAGGAGGGTGCAAGAGCCACATCTTCGCATACAGGGAGCATTGCCGGGTCCGACGCTGCATATGAAGCAGCATTTAAACAGGCCGGAGTACTCCGTGCCAAAACGTTGAGTCAGCTGTTTGATGCCTCCAGGGCACTTGCATATCAACCGGTGCCGAAAGGTGAAAATATAGCAATTTTAACAAATGCCGGAGGACCCGGTGTACTTGCAGCGGATAAAGCATACAGCCTGGGATTAAAATTGGCGGAATTAAGTGATGAAACCATGGGGGAGCTTAACAAAGTCTGTCCGCCGAACTGGAGCCACCGAAATCCTGTGGATATCATCGGTGACGCCAGTGCCTCCAGATACGATGATTCGCTTAAAATTTTAATGAACGCTAAAGAAATTGATGGTGTTATACTTCTACTATCTCCCACAGCCAAAACGGATGCATTAAACATCGCATATCGTATAGTCGATATCCACGAAACCACGGGTAAACCCATTACGGTATCCTTTATAGGGATGGTCGCTCAAACCTCCGAAAATTATCTTGACAGCAAAGGTATCCCTGAAATTGAATATCCCGAAAGAGCAGTGTTTGCTATGCATGCGCTGATGGAACGCATGAAGTTTTTGAAAAAGGAGGAATTGATGTGACCGAAGAAAAACCAGATGCAATTTCCGAGCAGTTCACAAATGTTTTAAAATCTGGCAAAACTGTTCTAACCCTTGAAGAATCTCGAAAGGTAATGGAACTGTCGGGAGTACCTTTTAATAAATCAGGGCTGGCAAAAACGGAAGAGGATGCTGTGGAGCTCGCAAAAAAAATCGGTTATCCTTTAGTTATGAAAATCGTTTCGCCACAGATCATCCATAAAACGGAAGTAGGCGGCGTTAAGGTAAATATAGGTTCGGACGAAGAGCTGAAAAAGGCTTATAATGAGATTATTGCAAGCGCAAAGGCAAAAGTACCTGATGCAGAGATACAGGGTATTCTCCTGGAAGAAATGGTTTCAGGTACAGAACTCATAATCGGTACAACCACCGACCCGCAGTTCGGGCATATGATTATGTTCGGTATCGGCGGCATTTTTGTAGAAGTCTATAAGGATGTCAGCTTCAGGTTGATACCCATATCCGCCGGTGATGCAAACGAAATGTTAAACGAACTCCAGGGCGGGGCACTGCTGAAGGGAGTGCGCGGCTTGCCGGGTGCAGACCCGAAGCAGCTTGTGGAAATTCTTATGTCGGTATCCAAGCTTGTGGAAGACCATCCCGAGATAGCCGAAATGGACCTGAACCCGCTTATGATTACCAAACGCGGTACAATTGCGGTGGATGCCAGGATTCTTTTAAACGAACCAACAAAATAAAAAGATAAGTGCGGGCTAAAATATTTTTAAAATTGTATGGCCCACAACCTGTTCCACACCTTTTACGCGCCTTAATTCCTCCAGAACAGTAGCAGCATCCTGCGAATTTTTACATACAGCGTAAGCTGAAAATGTCGTATCGCCGGTTGTATAAAATACCTGCTTGATCGCATTGATGTTCTTTATTTTGTTACCGACTTCTATTGTATCAGCTTCGGGAGCGATGTTCACCTGTATACATAGAGTAGAATCGAAACCCAATTTATTCCAATCCACCATTGTAGTATAGCCAAGAATCACTCCTTCATCCTCCAGATCCTTTACTATTCGGCTTACAGTGGTGGTGCTGATCCCCAGCTCATTTGCTATTGTCCGATACGATTTGCGCGAATCGGAAATCAGGATAGACAGGATTTTCGATTTTATCTCCTTACTTGTAGCCATAAATTCACCTGATTATGTTTAGATGAATAATGTCAGGTTTGCATCCTTTGACTCTTTCAAATAGGTACCGACACCTACAATTTCATCTACTTCATCTATAAACTCTTCTTTTTTAAGTCCCATGATGTCCATTGACATATCGCAAACCAGGAATTTGACATCCAGTTCCTTTGCATCTTTTATCATTTCACGCAGGCTTTTAACGTTCTTTACTTTCATGCGCTTTTTCATCATGGATGTTCCCATGCCGCCCATGTTCATCTTGGACAGTTTGAGCTTATCTGCACCGTTCGGCATCATGGACCCGAACATCTTCTCCACAAATTCTTTCTTATTTAATGCTTTCTTGTTATCGTCTCGCACTACATTGATCCCCCAGAATGTGAAGAATACCGTAACATCCCAGCCGGAGGCAGCGGCCCCCGATGCTATGACGAATGCTGCAAGTGCCTTGTCAAGGTCACCTGAAAATAATACAATTGTTGCTTTTGACATTTCTTCATACCTCATTTATTTTTTCTTTTTAATGGTAACATGCCAAACACCGTTCTCCTCCGTAACAGAGATGATCTCATGTCCCTGTTCCCCTATCATCTCGGGCACTTCCTTTTTAGACGGGCCGTGATCGCCTATAACCTCCAGCGTCTTGCCCACCTCCATTTTCTTGAGCTTCTTTTTCGTTTCTACAAGCGGTGCAGGGCATGTTAAACCCTTTACATCTATTGTTTCATCTGCCATTTTGCATCACCTTTTTTTGATCAATTTTAAAAAACCACGATTTGTTCTCCCTTTTCCAGAATTATATCATGAATCCCCTCGGTATCAAGGATCTCAATTCCTTCAATTAATTCCTCGGCGGCAATACCTCGCAGTTCCAATGCGGAATTGTCTGCCACCACCCTTCCGCTCAGTTCTATCACATCCTCCACCAGATTCTCGGTTGGTGGTAAATGGATTTTTTCCTGCGGTTCAATCTGACCTTTTCTTCCAGTATAAACCCCATCACCTCTGAGTAACACAATAACATCTATACCCTTTGACAGAGATGCAGATGCCACATATAAACCGGCAAATGTATGCTCGGAACCAAAAGGCGGTCGTGAAATCTCAATAACTACGCTTACCATGTTATCAACCACTCCCCAGTGTTATTAATTTATCAGTGCTCTTAATAAAATTTATAAAACCATAAAGACTGTATATTTTCACTTCATCCAGGGCTTTAGATGAGGGATACCTATCCGCTTCTTCGTCGAACTCATCTTCAACATAGCCCCGTGCTTGAGAGCATCTAACACAACTTTTTATTATCGCGCCTCGCTTCGCCAGGTCTGTTAACTTTTCCCCGATGTTCATAAACATTTTTGGTGCCTGTCCCTTTAACTGTGCATGAACGCCGTCGCCGTATAGAAATATCTGAACACCGTAACCTTTATCCATTGCCTTTTCTGCAATACGGCACATATGGTCCGCATCCTGACTGCCGTAAGGACCGGAGAACAGCATTATCGACAGGGTTTTCTTTGGGTCGGATTCTACCTCTACCATGATATCACCCTATCCGCTCTCTCCATAACATCTTCTACAAAGATACCTTCAAAATCATCGCTGATCTCTATTCCACTTTCAACATGATCTTTCGAAATTGCCCTGGCCTCAAGGTCCTGTTGACAGGCAATTATAGAAACACCATTTTCAAGAGCCGCTCTAATATTATCACCAACATATCCCTTCTGGCCGGCTTTAGCGCAAAGAACTCCATCACCCAAAAGGTAGATAGCAACATCCATTCCGCTTTCCCTGGCTCTCTGGGATACCCCACACATCCGTTCTGCATTCTCATCCGAATGCGGCGGTTTTGTAATCAGCAAGCAAATCCGTGCCATATGTCCACACTCCGTATTGTCCACTGGACGCATGTCCATATATAGTATGGACTCCTTGACATATAAACCTTTCGTCTGCGGCAATCAAGTTACTTAAAATAAGTGCTATTTTCGTAAAAAAACAGAATAATATTGAAAAATACTACTTACATTTCCCAGCCAGGATCGAATCTGGCGTGGCAGTCGGGACATATCAATATTATTTTTATTTTATTCCCATTTTGCTGAAATGATACATTGAATCCATCAGTATACCCGCATACAGGACAGGTATCAACCGTGTCTTTTAACTCAAGTTTTTGTATCTGTTGTTCCATTTCAATCACATCTATTCTAGTTTGATTTCAGAAAGACGAGTAGCGAGTTGCGAGTTGCGAGACGAACTTTGCAACCGTCAGATGCACATCAAATGCTTTTTTTAGCTTTCAAAAGTTCGAGCATTTTATTTACATCAGTTACGGGAGATTGACATGAATAATCTACACAAACGTAAGCTGTAGCAGTATCTTTCGTATCAGATGATTCTTCTACAATATCTGGAAGCTTGAATATATTTGAATCTTTATCAGTATTTGGATTGAGATGCACGATCTTATTAGGCAGTAAATTAGTTCTAAGAGCGGATATCATATCCTTTGTAGCTTCTGAGTGTTCATCGCCTCGTATTATTACTTCGTATGAGGGGCCGACCACAAAGTCCAATCCCACCATCCACATTGTATGGCCGGACGGCAATCTTTCAATATCCCTGGAAAATGTCTTGATCAATTGTGACGCCGTTTTCTCGTATTCATTTTTACCCGATAACTTTGCCAATCTAATTAAATTATATAATGCAGCAGCATTACCTGAAGGTATCGCCCCATCATAGATTTCTTTCTGGCGTATCAGTAACTGCTCGCTGTCCTTACCGGTGAAGTAAAAACCGCCCTTAGAATAGTCCCAGAACTGCTTTATCATATCATCTGTCAATTCGATTGCCGTATTCAAATACTTATTTTTAAATGAAGCCTCATAGAGCTCTATTAAGCCCCAGCTCAGAAATGCATAATCATCCAGGGTACCTGGGTTGGCCGACTCATCATCCCGATATCGATGAAGAAGCCGCCCTTTGCTATCACGCAAGTTTTTCATAATAAAATCCACGGATTTCGATGCAGCATCTGTATACTGCTTATCATTGAATATCTGGGCCGCCTTTGCAAATGCTGCGATCATGAGACCGTTCCAGTCTGTTAAAATTTTATCATCTTTGTGAGGGTGAATTCGCCCCTTACGGTGGGAGAACAGTTTGCTGCGGATGGACTCTATTCGATCTTTCAATTCTGTAATGGATATTCCCGAATTCTTTGCGGTAACATCCAGGGGATCTGTCATATGTAAAATGTTCAGGCCGGTCTTTTTCCTGATGGTGGGATCAATGAAATTTCCATCTTCTTCGATATTGAAGATCCTGACTGCCAATTCCGCTTCCTCTTTGTTCAGAACCTCCCTGATTTCATCAAGAGACCATAGGTAGAACTTTCCTTCTTCGCCCTCACTGTCCGCGTCCTCCGCTGAATAAAAACCTCCTTCGGGAGAGGTCATATCCCTCAAAACATATGTTAAAATCTCACGGGAGGTATCCGCATATTCTATCTTTGCAGTTGCCTGGTAAGCTTCCAGATACGCCAGGGTCAGGCCAGCCTGGTCATAAAGCATCTTTTCGAAATGAGGGACGAGCCACTGTGCATCTGTTGAATATCTGTGAAAACCGAATCCTGCATGGTCATAAATCCCACCCAGGCGCATATATTCCAGCGTTTTTTCGGCCAGCATCAAAGCTCTGGAATCTCCTGTACGGTTCCAGTACCGCAATAAAAACATGATATTATGCGGAACGGGGAATTTGGGTGCATTATCGAATCCGCCGTAACCGGAATCAAAATTTCTCAGCAGTTGGTTAAAAGCAATTTTTAATGCACTTTCATTAAGCTGTTTGCCAGCAGCTTCTTGAGGTAACTGCTGAAGTGCTGTGGTAAGATGATTGGCTGAAGTTAATAGATCCTCCCGTTTATGCTTCCAGAGATCTTGAATTCGAGGCAGCAGCTCCATCAATCCCATCCGTCCAAACCGTATTTCTTTGGGAATATATGTTCCTGAATAGAACGGTTGTTTGTCAGGTGTCATAAATATTGTAAGGGGCCATCCACCCCCGCCGGTCATGAGTTGGCAGACAGCCATATACATCTTATCTATATCAGGGCGCTCTTCGCGGTCAACTTTAATGGAAACGAATATCTTATTCATCAACTCCGCCACTTCGGGATCTTCAAAGGATTCCTTTTCCATTACATGACACCAGTGGCAGGTGGAATATCCGATAGATAAAAAAATAAGCTTGTCCTCTCGCTGTGCAAGTTCAAAGGCTTCCTCGCCCCAGGGATACCAATACACTGGATTATATGCATGTTGAAGTAAATAAGGGCTTTTTTCTGATAGCAATTTATTCGCTTTGCGTTTTGCTGACATTGAACAAATCACCTTGGTGGAAATACTATTACTACTAAAATAGCTACAATAATGATTTTTATTTATTTGCTTCTTCAAGGAATTTAATAATTTCATCGATATCGGGTAATTCCCTGATGGAGTATACCTTAACAAATGCAACCTGCTGGTTTGTGTCGATTATTATATTGGCTCTTTCCGAAATACCATTTTTATCACGGAATATCCCCAGGCTCTTGGCAGTGGAACCGTGCGGCCAGAAATCCGACAGCAGACGGGTTCTGGTAATACCCAGCTCCTTCGCCCATGCGGATTTGGAGGGTACCGTATCGACACTCATTCCCAATGCAACTGTATTTAATTTTTCAAAACGCTCGAAGTTTGCCTCCAGCGACTTCATTTGATCAGCACATACCTTCGTCCATGCCAGGGGGTGAAATGACAGCAGTACAAACTTACCCTTGAAGTCTGTCAATTTCACTTCATTCTCATCCTGGTCCTTCAAAGTAAAATCGGGTGCGGTATTACCAACCTTAATTACTTCATCTTCTGACATTTTAATCACCATGGATTTAACTCAATCATATAAGAAATTTTATTAGAATAAACATTAGTATCTTCATAAAGTAATAAGTTGTTGTGAAATAACCTAAATAAGATCTTGAAAACACTCAACAAAAAGTTACTATATCGATAGCCCTAGATTTTATTAAATATTTTTAAAAAAATATTTCTGGATTATTATAAATTTATGAAAATTAGTAAGATTTATTACTTTATACAAATATTGTATACATAGATCCGGAATTAATGAGAAAACTACAGTAGCAATATTAATCGTATATACGGGGTATGCAACAATTTCTTTTCCTTGTAGTAACAAAGACAACACAGGGCAGTTGTTCAATATTCAAATAAATCTAATATCAACTTAGAGGTATGTAGGATGAAATCAAACACTGCAAAGTTGAATAAAAAATTGAATATGATAATTTTATTGATTATAGTAGTAATAATTGTAATGGCCATCGCTTTTAGCGGGGCAATAGATTTCGCTAAATCTCCGGAGGCCTCGTTATTAAAGGCACGAATTTCAACAAATGCAACGCAGGCATATGTAAATGATGATATTCTTTTTGACGCGTCCAATTCAACAGGAGAAAATCTCGATTATATGTGGGATTTCGGTGGTGGGTACACTCAAAAAGGAATTAGTGTCAGCCATTCATTTCCCATATCAAATTATTATAATGTTTATTTAATTGTCACAAACCCTGATGGAGAACGCAATATTGATATGATAAATATTACAATCTATAATAGAAACCACCAGGAAGAGGTATCAGGGTCATTATTGGGAGGTAGCCAAAGACGGGTGCAATCTTCCGATTATATTTTTTGTGATGTTTACCCAGGTATAACAAAACCTACTGTTTATGGTAACTTGAGCGGTACAACAGAAATGGCTATTATAGATGTTTATTTTCGAGCAGCCGACAATTACAATATTGAAACATTATATTTAGTTGGCGAAAATTTAGAATATAGTTATGTAATCGAAGATGTGGAAGTGGAAGAGGAAGCAGATTGTTATTTGGAAATATATTGTGTTCGCGGGTATCTTACTGATTATAAACTTTTATTAAATGTTGTTTATTGAATTTTAAGCACAAAATTATAATTCACATCAAAAACAGAATGGCAACACCGACAATTGCGACCACGGCACCGATGATACCACGCCAGCTGGTGCGCTGTTTGTAAAGCACCCAGATGAACGGGATGACAATAACAGGCATTAGCGACATGAGCGTGGCGGCGACGCCCGCGATTGCATAGGTTACAGCAACCATCGAGAGCCACACACCCAGAAACGGCCCGAAGAACGCGCCACCGGCGGTTGCCTTCACTGCGGTTGTATCTTTCATATCTGAGATCAGCTTGGGGAATTTACCGATAACAATGATGAACAGCCATACAACGATTGTTCCAGCTATCATTCTTATCAGTGTAGCCGAAAGAGGGTTGAGAGGTACATCGGGGTCTGCGGCGACGTTGACCATTCCGTATTTAGCAAGGACCAATCCCACCCCTTGACCTACAGCACCGATCATACCCATTGTTACCCCGTAGATCTTCTGCTTTTTAGTTATCGGTTCTTCATTGCAATCCTCTTCACGTTCCAGAATTACCCATGTAACGCCGGTAAGAGTAACAACAATTCCCAGGAACGTCCATATGTCGAGTACCTCAGTTAATACAAAATATCCTGCAATAACAGAAAATATCGGGTTCAATGACATTATCAAAGTTCCGCGCCTGGGTCCCAGCGCAACGAGTGTACCGAAATATCCGAAATCACCTATAGCAAGCCCCACGATACCGCTGAGGCTCATGTAAAACCACTGGGTGGAGTTGGCTTCAGGTATAATTGTACCAAAAATGACAATATGGGCAGCTCCCAGCAGCCCCACAGCAATTATTATACGAATAGCATTGACGCTCAGAGCACCGATGCGTTTACCGGCATATGCGAACAATAATGAACAGGTAGTCCAAAGAACCGAAACGATTATTGCAGAGGTCTCACCGACCAGCTCGTAGGCCATTCACTGCACCTGAGTTGAATTCAAGTTGATCGTTAGGATAATATCTGAAAGTAATACAGGGCAATAGATGAACATTATTTATTTCTTTTTGCTGTATAAGACCAGGCAAACCGACAGCGCTTCCAATCAAAATCCAAGCAGAGCGCTCTGACAGTGACCAAAATCGATGTATTATCGAAACGCTCTGTGAGCGCTATTAATTAATTTAAAAGCCGAGCGCTCTGACAGCGCTTTTAATCGATATGAGAGTGAAGCGGTCTCGCTCAGATCGTTTCTAATAACGAGGCGGGTAGTATCCCGGCGGGGGTGGAGGCGGCGGAGGCGGCGGCATTACCGGGGGTTGCTTATCCTTCTTATCATAAAAAACAGTGAAATATATTATCAGAACAATGACGACGACCACCGCCACAACGATGGCAATACATACTGCAAGAACAAAGCCAAATAATTCCTCGGCTTCTTCCATTGCATAGCTTAAATCTTCATCGTTCAAATAATTATATTCATAATCCACTGTGGCAGTCAAATTGCCGTCAGTATTGTAAATTACCAAATAATAACCAAATTCGTCTGGAATTTCCACTATAAAATGTATTGAATTTCTACCAGCCACAAAAAAAATTGCTTTTTCATTAAAATCATCGTCATCAGACTCATAATCAAATAAATATTCACATATGATATAAACATTAACAGGTATGTCGCTGGTTACCTCTACCTCTATTTCATCGCCCTCCTCGGTGTAATACAAATAATCTTTGTGAAAACTATCAGGACCGATTTCAACATCATTCTCATAAATCGTTCTTGCATTTGCATTCATCATATAAAATAAAAGAATTATAGATATCGTAAATATTAACAATGATCTTCTAATCACGTTAAATCCTTCCAAAGAGTAATTATTAATAGGGTTACTGGCTATTTATTTCTTTTGAAATATTATCTTTATTTAATATTTGAATTAATCCAGATATTTTCTGACATAATTTTCGCTTATTTCCCATAGCCTCTTAGCGATCTCCATATCATTGGATTCTTCAGATGAATCTTTTATCTTTTTATTACTCAAATATTTTCCGGTTATATTTGCCACTTCAGAAGATGATGCTAAAAATATAACGGTTTGGGCACCCTCTACCGGTTTCTTGGCTATGCGTCTCATAAACCATTTGGTAAAGGCACTTGCATTCCTGAACAAACCCGTATAAGTCAATCCCGGTGAAAGAGTATTGACAGTAACACCACTATCCTTCAACCTATCTGCTAAATATTTTGTAAATAGAATATTCGCAAGTTTAGATTGACCATAGGCTTTCATCCCATTATACCTCTTCTTCCCTTCCAGATCCTCGAAGTTCATTGTTCGGCTTGCATGCAGACCCGAGGAAACATTGATTATCCTGGCAGGGGCGCTTGCGGTTATATGATCCAGCAATAAATTAGTTAAAAGAAATGGTCCAAGGTGGTTGGTTGCAAATGTAAGCTCAACACCGTCCTTTGAGAGACCTCTCTTTTTCTCCCAAACCCCCGCATTGTTTATCAGTATGTGACAGTGCTTATATTTCTTTTTAAACTTTTCACTGAAGTCTTTGATTGAAGCAAACGATGACAAATCACAAGCCATGACATCAACATTCTTATTTCCTGAAAGCTTAATGATCTCGGCTTTTGCAGTCTCACCTCTTTTGCGGTCCCGGCTGGTAAAAACAACTGTGGCACCCATTTTTGCCAGCGCTATTGCTGTCTCTTTACCTATGCCCGAGGTGGCACCTGTTATCAAACAGATTTTATTGGTCATTTTCATATTAATCACATATTCATTTAAATGCATAAAGAGTGGTGAATGGTGAGGACGCTTCCGCCCTTCGGGCTCTCGCTTGAATGGTGAAGGTTGATTCATATTGGGCGATTTCTCAGCTACCTTCATTATTCAAGGCAACGAAGTTGCCGTATTCACCATTTATCCTTTAATGATCTCCCTAGCGCCTCTTCTCTATTCTCTAGCGCCTGATTCCATCGCTTTCTCAGTTTCTATTCGATATACCTCAGCGCCTCTGCCGGCGGTATCTTGGAAGCTTTCAGGCTCGGGTAGATTGTGAATATCAATGTGGCAATGTATGCAATTACAGATATGATAAGAAGGTTCGCCCAGGGGATGACGAAGCCAACACCTGAATCCTGAAAACCGTCTTTATAGATTTGCCAGCCGATTCCTATCCCAAGAATAATTCCAAGGAAAATCGCAAGAATCGTGATGAAGGACGTCTCTATTAAAAACGATTTCGTTACCATGCTCTTTTTAAATCCTATAGCGCGGAGCATTCCGATCTGTTGGCGGCGCTCGATTACATTCCGGTATGAAATGATACCGATTCCGGCGATTCCAACGAGGAGACCGATACCTAGAAAACCCTCCATGAGATACATGATATTATTTGATAGAGAAAGTATAGTATTGATAATTCCTTTCATATCAAAGGTTTGCAGCCCGTGTTCTAGATAATTTTTTTCAAACTCCTTGGCAACGGCATCAGCATCTTCTCCTGATTTGAGCTTTGCAACGAACATGCTGTCAACGCCGCCGTATTCGTTTTTAACAACATCCTTTTTTATAATGATTGCGTTGATGAAGAAACTCTGGTCCATTATACCGATTACCTCTAATTCGCGGGTACGGTTCTGGCCGCCCATATCGGTTATAACTATTTTGCTGCCGATATAAACCCCGCCAAAATCAGGTGGAGGACTCCCCACACTTATTCCTGAAAAAGCAAGTTTCGTACCGTCGACGATACATAATGAGCTGTTATCATCCAGTGCGTTCCATGCATCCCTTTCGGTTTCGTATCTCTCTTCATCCCATTCCAGTAGACTGTAACCGTTATTTTCCATGAAACTTTCGCTTACGCCAATTAATTGGTACTGTTCGATTTTTGCGGTATCTATCGGTTGACCGTATGTGGTAATATGCACCTCTTCTCTATCATAATCAATAATAGTTACGATTGATTGTGAAAGCACTTCGATCTGGTCAACTTTATTTTGAAGTTCGGGTGGTAAGGTTTCCAATGTCAAATTCTCAAAAGGTGTCCTGGGATTGGTTACACCTATGATATCATAACCGCCGCTTTGCTGTTCCAGCATCATATCGCCCTGGGAGGCCTGCATGGAGGCGATCATTGCAATGACCGTAACCGTGAAAATGATTAATGCGAACATTCCAAGAGTCATTCCGGTTTTGAACTTGTTGTCCATGGGATATGATATTGCTGTTTTGAGCACCGCCCTGGTTGATTTACCCCTGCCGAAGATCTTCTGGAGTCCATTTAGTAAAATGTTGGAATTGAACATAACCACCAGAATAGCACCAAGCACGCTGAAAACTCCGCTGAAAACGAATGAGGTCATTCCGGAAAAATCCCAATCTTCCATGAATGAAAATTCAATTGGCCCAAACATAAAAAATAGAATTACTAAGCCTGCAGCCGTCATAGCAGCCCGGATGCTTACCCATTTATGGGCAATAATCGAAAAACCCAAAATTACCAATGGCAAGCCAGCTAAATAGTAACCTCCATCCTCTGTTGAGAATGCCATACTTATTAGAAACAATCCGATTATTACTACTATAATACCCGAATAAATCACTCTCTTTTTTGCGCGGGGTGGTCTCGGCTCGGGTATACGCCGAATCGCTCTGATTATATTAAGTTTACTTATACGGGTACTAGCGAAAATGATTGTGATAAAAGTAATGAAAAGGCCAATACTGAACGCAACAAATATACTGGTCCAGGTGAAATAAAAGGGAATGTTAAATGATTCCTCACCGAACTCTTCAATTGATTGAAAAATATATTCAAATGCATAAATGATCGCCCAGCCGAAGAATAACCCTAGGAGTGCACCTACGATAGCGGCAACAAATGCGTAAAGACTGCCTTCGAAAATATACATTCTAACAAGATGCTTTCCTTTCATTCCCACTGCTCGGGCCATTCCCATCTCGCTTTTACGCTCCTCGCTGAGCATGACGAAGATGTTAATGATAAGCACTACACCTGCAATGATGGAGAACATCCCGAAGATCATAAAAAGCGTACCAAGTCCTTCACCGCCTTCCCGGGCAGCTTCTACATTATCTGATTTAAGTTCATGTACTTCTAAATTTAGTATTGTGCTATCAAGGTCCTCATTCATCTCTTCGGTAACTGAATCCTTCAACTGGTCCATGGTAACATTATCCAGGCCGGATACCATGACAAAAGAGGCCATCAGCTCGCTATATGCGCCTCCGTGCAGCATGTACTGGCTTGTATCGAAATCCACAACGCCTAAGGTAACAGCACGGATTTCATCAGGCATCATTCCCTCGAATTCTGTCGGCAGTATAAAGACTTGCAGTTCCGTTTGTGTTTGGATTCCCTCAAGGTTCATTGTTACTATTTCAACACTCGAACCGTTTGTAATTCCATAAGTAGTTGCAACCGATTCAAGAAAATAAATAGAATTGTCTTCGATTTGAGGCCCCACAGGATCATTCGAAACCACACCCATGACATTCAAACCAAATATAGGAAGGTTATTCAATGTAATTGCTGGAACCATCAAGCCCTTCATCACCGTTGCATTGGAGTTCTTTGCGGCTTCAAGCAAATGTCCTGCTTGCTGTAAAGGAAATATCCCGGTGGTGGTGCTGCTTAATACCAGATTGCCGTCAAAACTATGGAAATCCAAACCGAGATCACTGATACCGATTGCGTTATCAAGCTCTTCTTTAATTGTCTGATTTACATCACTAGTATACTTTTCACCTTCACGGTAATCGCCCTTGTTGGATATCCAGATTTTGTTTATCTCACGCGGGCGGTTGAATAGATTTTGAAGCGTATCCAGTTCAAAGAAGATTGTTTTTCTTTGATTATAATTAGCTTTACCGTAGAGATCCTCCTCGAGGATTATTTTGGCTACTGTAAAATTCTTCTTCATAAAGGATGTTCCCATGGGATTATCCGGGTCCTTTGCACCGTAAGAGAGCTGGACTTCATCACCCACTGAAGCATCCATATCCTCCGCAAGCCGTGAGTTGATAGCTATTTCGTCTTCGGCCAGGCTGTCGGTGTAGTATCCATTGCCATCTAAATCGCCGAATGAACTTTCACGCATAACACTTGAGTCCAGGCCGAGCAGGGCGGCCGAAGGTTCACCAAGCATTGTATTTAAATTGAAAACCGCACCGTTGTCATCGATGACAGGTGCTACACCGTCAATTTCTGGAAGTTTAGTCAGGTTTCTTGAAATAGAATCGTAAATGGATTCGCTGAAATATTTGTAATATAATGCATTGGTCCAGGTTTCGGTGCCCCAGATCTCTTCGTCAACTTCGCCCAGTGATCTGTACACATCCACCTCAAAAGTATTGATCATCGTATCGCGGACAACAAGAGAGCTGGAAATGATTGCAGTCCCTATCATCAAACCCGCAATGACAATAACGCTCTGCACTTTGCGCCTGGTAAAGTTTCGTAGCGCCATTTTAAAAATAATTCGGTTTGTCAGCGCCAGTGCGGCAATAATTACAATAATTATTACAACCAGAAACGACAAACAAAACGATGTTGTGTCCATTAAATTACCTGCCTCAAAACTCTAGTTTGAAAATTCTTTTGCAATTACTCCGCTGCGCATCTCTATTATGCGCTTGCATTTCTTACCAATTGCAGGGTCATGTGTGACCACAACAAAAGTCTGCTTGTTCTTTTTATTCAATTCCAGCAGCAGGTCCATTACCTCTAGAGAATTTTTAGTATCCAGATTGCCCGTGGGTTCATCTGCCCATACGATTGTTGGATCGTTCACAAGACTCCTGGCAATCGTTACACGCTGCTGCTGGCCGCCGCTCATCTCGGAGGGTTTGTGGTCCTTCCAATCCATGAGGCCAACCAAATCCAGTGCTTTTTCGGCTTTTTGTTTTGCTTCTTTAGTTTTCATACCTGAAACGAGCAAGGGAAGTTCCACATTTTCAACCGCAGTTAGCACGGGGAGGAGGTTGAAGCTCTGGAAAATGAACCCCATCTTCTTGGCGCGGTACTCCGTACGGGGGTTGTCTTTCATGGCATGGATATCCTGCCCTTCAATTAGCACTTTTCCATCGGTTAGATCGTCCAGGCCCGAAAGGCAGTTTAAAAGCGTTGTCTTGCCGCAGCCTGAAGGGCCCATTACGGCAATCATATCGCCTTTTTGTACCTCCAGGTCCAACCCTCTGAGGGCTTTTACCTGGATCTTTCCAGTATCGTAAGTTTTGTATACATTGGTCGCTTTAATAATAGCCATATTCTCACCTTATCTGGATATAACCAAATCGATTACACAAATAACTTTAATATATAAATAATTAATTATTCTTATTAACTATTGTTAACGTGATATATTCACAAAATTATTTTTTGCTATTTATCCACCAGCCCCATCGCCTTTGCATTCGGGCACATGTTCTTCGCCCTGCAGTGCACGCATGCGGTTTTCTGAAATACCACAAAGAACCGGAATAGGAGCAATCCCAGAACAGTCAAAAACACTATTAATAATATTACTGAAAAATTAATTATTAATGTGGGGATTATTGCCAGAATCGGTATAAACAGGGAGGCCATGTATAACTTATTGTGGCAAAATGGACTGCCCGCCCGCTTTGCAAAGTCTTTTAGATTTCCCTCTTTAGCAATTTTTCGAGAGAACCTGTTTAACCCGGAAGTGCAAAGCCCATCTTTCAAGCGGTAATAAACACAGTTGGGACATACAGTAAGCGGCATGATTATATACATTTGCATAAAAGCAAATATTAGATAGATAAAACTGAATAGAAATCCTCCCAGGCCGTCCCATAAAAAGTTGTAGCCCAGCATCAATCCAAAGCTGCCGAATAAATAATGCAGTATTGTCGTGCCGTTGTAAATTACAATATTTTTAGTAGGATATCTTGTATAAAGTTCTGGTTTAGGTTTCGTGTCGGGTTCTGGCATGAGACATTCTCCTGGGTTAATCACAAATATATAAAAATGATTGTAAACTTCATTCTTCATTTCTTACAAATATAGATGCCGTATCCAAAATACTGTGGATTGGATAGAATAAAATTATTTAATTTCTTGATCCTGTTTCTTATGCGGGTATTTGCTATATAATTATACATTACGCTCATCGTACTTCTTATACCTTCATCGGATAACATTCCTTTCATACCGTTGAACTGAAGAGAATTTTTATGGATATTAATATTAGTTACTCCGGCATTTTGAAATACTTTTTCCCACTCTTCATAGGTATTGACATTCTCCATGCAGTAAGCACACATCTCATCAGTAACCTCATGCATGAATTCCTCAGAGGGCGGCTGTTTCCAAGAGAGCTCGATCCAACCGGCACGGCTCCCAGGTTTGATTACACGCATGGCCTCCTTGATAGCTTTCACCTTATCCTCTACGAGAATTAGCATGGCCTGGGATACTGCCACATCGAATTCTCCATCGGAAAATGGTAGGTCCAGTGCATCCTCCACCCGGAAGCTAACCAGCTGATCCACATTTT
>CP070629.1:2844360-2891069 GCA_020356005.1 Thermoplasmata archaeon | reverse complement strand
CACATAAATGGATATGTCTTTGTTTATTTCCTCCTTCAACAATTTGATCCGCCACTGTTTTTGCATAAGTTGAAATTTCAGGAAATAATGAATAGAATTTTTCATCTGCTCCGCGGGTGGAGGTAATATATTGACTTATGGCTGATTGACTGATACCCAATATCTCCGAAATTTCGGTCTGCTTCATATGATACTCTTCTATCAATACTTTTACAATAGCCGCCCGGAGGCTGGGTAAAATTTTGGTTACTATAATTTCGCATGGAGGCTTCATAAAATCACCAATGGTTAACAATTGTTAATAAAAACATATATATATCAATTTAAACATAACAATCATAATATCACACTGTGATATATAATTCATTAAGCACATTAAAATAAATAAAAATTGAGTATAGGAAAATTTTCAAAACTAGAGAATTCATTATTATGGTAATAGAAATATTCTGATTCTGAGAGAACAACAATGATGTGACAAGATAGGAATGTTAAATACATACACAGGTGCAATAGATGTTACTTCGACTGCTGAGAAAGTCATTAATTAAAAGAAAGTCAAGAGTTGGCATAGCTATAATCTCTGTAATCATGGGAATTGCCATGGTTAGTGCTTTACTTATTATATCTTTACAGGTTGAAGAGAAGGTGGGAGATGAATTATCGAAATTTGGACCAAATCTTGTTGTATTACCGCAGACCGAATCCATTGAGGTTTCTGTTGGTGATGTGGAACTGGGTTCCGTTTCTGAACAGCAGTATATTGAAGAACAGGATGTAGTAAGAATTGAAGAATTAAAATATAGTAAAAATGTGAGGGGAATCCGTGGAATTGCTCCTTATCTTTTTGCCGTTGTGGAAGTAAATGAAGTAAGTAATGTAATAATGGCAGGGACATGGTTCGATCAAGTACGAAACATCAATACATGGTGGTCCGTTGAGGGTGAATGGATAGAAGATAGAAATGATACTAAAAAAAGTATTATTGGCATTACTGTTGCGGAGAAATTGAATTTGAATATCGGAGATCTATATAACATAAAATATAGTTCTTTTATCAAAATGGAGGATGGGAACAGTACTTATTTTGAGGTGGACTATACATTCGAGGTAACAGGTATTTTGACAGCAGGTAGTGATGACGATAATAGAATCTTTGTGAATCTGGATATATTACAGACAATAACTTCCAAAGAGGATAAAGTAAGCATGATACAGGTAACCGCATTGTGTAATAAATGTTCAACTGATGTTATTGCCGCGGAAATCGAGGGTAAATTACCGAATGTGGAAGCAAAGACAGTCAAGCAGGTGGCAGACACACAGATGCAGGTCTTGGATAAAATAGAGAGCATGATGCTACTAATATCAATTATCGCGTTATTAGCAAGTGCTCTTGGTGTAATGACGACAATGACAACATCTGTAGTCGAAAGAAAAAAAGAGATAGGAATGATGAAAGCCATAGGCGCCGAGGATAGAAAAGTGGCATCTTTATTCCTATCCGAAGCTTTGATTATAAGTATAATTGGCGGGATTCTGGGCTTCATTATTGGGGTCTTTATAGCACAATACATTGGCGAAAGTGTATTCCAGAGTTCAATTTCACCAAATTATATCGTGTTTCCCATGGTTTTGGGGATTTCAATTGGTGTCACCATTGCATCAAGTATAATACCAATTAGACGCGCACTAAAAATCGAACCCGCGGAGGTTCTAAGGTCAATTTAATTTAAAAGTTTCATTCCAGAGGAAATAGAATATGTCAAAGGTAGTAATAAAATCTGAGAATTTAACAAAAGTGTTTGATAATAATACCCGCGCTTTAAATGGAATTAATCTGACAATTTCAAAAGGTGAATGGGTTACTATCATGGGTCCTTCAGGGTCAGGGAAGACAACTTTATTGAATATTCTGGGAGGACTGGATAAACCATCAAACGGAACTGTTTTTGTCGATGGTAAGGATATAACAAAGCTGAACAGCAGGTTGTTGACCAAATACCGGAGAGAAAATATCGGATTTATATTTCAACAATTTCACCTTGTACCATATTTAAATGCGGTAGAAAATGTTATGTTAGCTCAGTATTTCCACAGTATCGCACTGGAACAGGACGCAGAAGAAGTACTGGAGCGGGTGGGATTAAAAGAAAGGTTAACTCACCTTCCAACCCAGATGTCAGGTGGAGAGCAACAGCGGGTTGCCGTGGCAAGAGCTATTGCGAATGAACCAGAGATTCTTTTGGCTGATGAACCTACAGGAAATTTAGATCAAACAAATGGTAAAGTTGTTCTTGATCTCCTGGAATCTTTGCATAAAGAAGGTCATACGATAGTCATGATCACACATGATATCAATATTGCTAAACGCAGTCAGCGAATAATCAAATTGATTGATGGTAAGATTTATTCAGATAAATCAACCAGAGTTAAATCCAAGAATCCTGATAAAAAGATATTAAAAAACATTTCTAAAAAAATTGGGGGATAATTACATGTCAAAAAAAAGAGGCAAGAAACATAGTGGAGATGACGACAATTGGACGACATGTTCATTTTGTGGTGAATCTGTAAAGTCAAAAAATTTCGAAAATCATCTTGAAAGGGTGCATTTGGACATTTCAGATGATGACATTGATAGAGAAATAGAATCGAGTCAACCTCGAAAGAAAACTCAAAGGAGAAAAAAATCCGAAATGCGGAAAGAAATTGAACAGCAGAAAAAGAGAAAACAGGATATCTTGACTTTTTTCGGGTTGATCATAGTCATCGGTGCTATTCTGGCGGCTTACTTTGTATTTTCCGGCTCATCAGAAAGTACCCTAGGACCTGAATCTGCGCAAAACACAGATGTTCAAGCCGGAACTAACCAAATTGTAATTCCGATGACTGAAGTGGATGACGGTGAGGCTCATTTCTATAAATACAATCACAACGGAGTTGAAATTAGGTACTTTCTATTGAAATCTTCAGATGGTGTTGTAAGAGCAGCTTTTGATGCATGTGATGTTTGTTTCCGCGAGAAAAAGGGTTATCATCAAGAGGGAGATTTGATGGTCTGCAATAACTGCGGTCAGGAGTTCGAATCTGTAAATATTAATGTATTACAGGGCGGATGTAATCCCGCTCCATTGGATAGAACTTATGATGATAACAGTGTAACTATAACGACAGATGATTTGGCAAAAGGTGCGAAATATTTTTAATTATCAGTTCTTTCCTTAAACTGTGGCCCCTCGGATAAAATCTCATCATACCATAATCTATGATTCTTCTTAATGTACCATAGAGGGACTTTGCCGTCTATTAAAAGTATTTTTATTGCTACCAGATCCAATCGCCTGATAATTGAGCCAATAAAAATTATTATCAGGATGATGAATAATGATATAGCCAGGATGTGGGTAACAAATAACCCATTTTCAAATGATGGTTCCAATTCATTACCTGATATCAAAGAGGCATTGGGACTTAATAACAAACCTGAAATTATAACCAATCCTATTACGTAGAGAAATAAGATAAATAATATTTTTTGACTCCCCATTGTAACATCATTCTCGTACTTATCTCTTCGACCGGATAGCCCTATTAAATATATTAACGAGTGGTTGAATGACTTGATGTCTTTTCGGGGATTATCGGATACAATATTTTTGCTGGTCTTCAAATACAATCCGAAATATACAATAATTATAACTACAAAAATAAAACCAAGTATCTGATGCAGCTCACTGGAATAGGGTAATTCGCTAAAAGATACTTCATAGACATTCAACTCTAAGAAAAACCAATTTAAGAATGGAATGATGCCGGTAATAATTAAAAGAGAGACAATAATCAATAATAGCCAGTGGATTACAATTGATGGCCTATCGTATTTTTGTACAGATCTTTTTCTAATTTGTAATCCAGACAATTGGTTTTCCTCCGAATCATTTCTTGGAATAATTGATTTTAAATAATTATTTTGCTTCATGGACGTATTTATTAAATTTATTCAAATCATGGCAGCCTTCATACATACAAGAATATGTATCTTTGGTATGAATAGGTGTGATTTTGTCGCCATGACATTTCGTGCATTTATCAAAATCTACCTGAACTTCGTAATGGGCCCCATGACAATCAACACAATTTCTTCTGAAATGTTTTTTGTTGACATCATTATTATCAGATAATGTCTCATATTGAGTATAATGACAGCTGGAACAAAATTCATTTGAGATCTCGGATGCAGGAAAGTGTTCATATTCCACTACAGCTGGATTGTGTTTTAAACTCTGTTCTATATGACAATTATAACAATCCTCATATTTTTCATCAGGTAGAATGTGAGGTGGGCTGTAAGCATCATGGTTAAAATGACAGTCAATACAATTTCCATCATTATACAGAATGTAAGCATTGTATTCTGTTGAATGACAGGAAAAACAAAATTCATTTTCAAGTGTGCCGATATAATTTCTAAATGTAATGTCATTGGGATTGTGGTTGATATCCAATTTGTTATGACATGAACTGCAGATATAGTCTCCCTCAACCGGGTCCACATGTGGTGCTGTCGTTACTTTATGCTCAACATGACAGTCTCTACACTGCCCGTCATCATAGGATAAAAAAAGTTCATATTCTTCATTATGACAATCACCGCAGAACTCGTTATCAACCTTAACTACGATATCTACACCCTCGCGTCTATAATCATCAACGATGGAATAAGGTAATCTTGCGTCCTCTGGATGTTTTCGGTTATGACAGTTAATACATGCATCGGTGTAGGGCCTATGCTGTGGTTTATGACCTGCTTCGACTGTTTCGCTATGGCAGGTTGTATGACCGCATGATCGGGCTTCATGTGCCTCCAATTCATCTGGTGTGATATCGTGACATATTGAACAGCTGGCTTTCGTTAAACCTGTACCTCCTAATCGGGGATTATGGCATTTGATACAGCCCTCTCCCGTGACCGGTGAACTCTGGCCTTCGTTTGTGTAAGGGTGATATATATCGCCTTCAGTAGTTGTTATCAACCAATCGACATTATCATGGCAGCCGCTTTTCTCGCAGTAGGTGTTGGGTACATGGGCTTTAAATTCATCAGGATCATAATCACCGGTAATTTCAGAAATTACCATACTGAGCCCGTTTATACGGGTTTCAGCTGTACCGATTATACCCGGTCCGTTATGGCATTCCGCGCACTCAACACCGTGCTCGGAATGGACTGCCAGAATCGTATTGTTACCCGGCTCCTCATAGGTATCAACATACGGTTCCATGGAATGGCAGTAAAGAGCGCAAAATTCAGGGCTCTCGGTATATTCGTAGGTTTTTATACCGATGAATAGTAATATAGCGATGCCAACCAAACCAAGAATCGGGATTATGAACGAATAACCTTTCAGGGATTTTTTAAATTTTCTTTTATAGATTATTTTATACCCGAAAAATAGGACAAAAGCCCAGATTAAACTTATAGAAACAAAGGTAGCCATGACATCGTAGGCACTAATGAATTATTCCTCCAATGAACCATTTTTTTATAATTGCACTGATTACTTGCTGGCTGGTTTTTATAAGTTAAATATCAAAAAGCCGATTAATGTATAAATTAATAAATTTATCGATAAGAACTCATCACTGACATCTAAAATTAAAATTTCTGTAATCATTATTTCCAGCATCAATAAACGTTAACTATAGTTAATTTTCGCCCGCTTTTTACTTTGATAACTTCAACTTGACTTCTTTACTTATATAATCAGGTATCAATTAGAAATGATAGGGTTTTTTAACAAAAATTTGAAATAAAAAATAAATATTTTACTTATCCGAAAGTATATAAATACAAAGTTATATACACTTTTGCCCGGAGGTTATATCGTGAAAGTCCACCTGCCTCTCTTTTTCGAAAAATTGAAAAGAAATAAGAAACGAATTCTGATTTACGGCCTACCTCCCGCGATTTTTTTGGCATTAACAATCGTATTAATTATTACTACCTCGCCGTCCACAGGCGAACAATCGAGAGCAGAAACTGATGAATGTATCGATTGTCATAAAGCCTCAGGGGTTCTTGAAGGAATCATTGCCGATTGGGAAGGCAGCGTACATGCAGAAGAGAATGTAACCTGTATCGACTGCCATGAAGCTGCACCAACGGATCCTGATGCGATGCTGCATAATAATTACTATATATCTCCGTTGGTTTCTCCGAAGGACTGCGCCAACTGCCATTATGATGAAGTTGAGGAATTCGATAGAAGCCTGCATGCTTATGGTGCGGAGTATTATGAATTATTGTATGACAAACAAAAACTCCCCTATCTCGAAAGTCAGATCGAAGGTGAGTATATTCTCCGTTACGGTGAGGAATTGAGTCACGGAGCGACAATGAGGGGCTGCCAGGCATGTCACGGCACCAATATGACGGGTAAAAGTACAGAAGAATTCACAGTTTGGCCAAACAACGGTATCGGCAGAATTAACCCCGATGGCAGCAAAGGCAGTTGTTCTTCATGCCATTCCCGCCATTCGTTTTCAATTGCAGAAGCGCGGCATCCTGAAACATGCGGCCAGTGTCATATGGGGCCCGACCATCCCCAGATAGAAATCTACATGGAATCGAAACACGGTAATATTTACTCAGCAGAGGGTGACAGCTGGAATTGGACAAAAGATGAGTGGCAGGCCGGTGTGGATTACCGCGCACCTACATGTGCAAGCTGTCATATGTCCTCCGCAGGACCCGGGGTACCCACAACGCATGATGTGAGTTCCAGATTATCCTGGGAACTTGAAACCGAGATTTCCAAAAGGACCGACAATACCGCAAATTCACTGGGCTATGCCATAAGTGATGGCTCGAGCTGGCAGGAAAAACAGGCCCGAATGATGCAGGTTTGCAAGCAATGTCATTCTACTACTTGGGTGGAGAATTTCTATGAGCAAGCGGATGTGGTGGTGGAACTCTACAACAAAACATATCTTGATACCAAGGAAATTGTGACCCAATTATATGAAGATGGATTGCTGACACCGGAAAGCTTTGATGAACCTATTGAATTCGAGATATACGAAATGTGGCATCATGAAGGGCGGAGAGCCAGAATGGGTGCATTTATGGCTGGTCCTGATTACGTACAATGGCATGGATTCTATGATCTGCTGCATGACCGCGAAGAGATTGAACATATGGCAGAGGAGATACGGAGAAATGCTACCGCTCAACCACAACCGGTTGAGGAAAAAGATGCAGAAGATGAGACATCGTATTTCTGGTGGCTCGCCATTCTAATTGTGATTGTCTTCATTTTATTGATCTGGAATTTTATGCTAATCAGACAACGGTTGAAAATGGAATCCAAAAGTGGCAAAAAAGTAGTAATAAAAACCGGCCTGGATTCTTCGGTTGAAGAAAAAAAAGGAGATTAGAAAAAAATAGTACTACCACTTGCTTTTGATACTTAGTTTTTATTATTTTATATATTAATCTTATAATATCTTTTAATTATAATATATTTATAAAGTCAGTATATTATGATTATTTTAAAAAAAGTATGTATACTATTTTATGTTCCAATATTGATTTTTATTCACTAGGTAAAGTCAATTTCAAATAAATTACAAATATGAAAAAAATATTAACTATAGTTAATAAAAGGTAATGCCGTATGAAAAGAACTATTATTACCATAATAATAGCATTAATTACTATTTTTATACTTACCCTGAGTATAAATATGGCATCAAATGCGAGCCCGGGTGGAAAAGGAGATGATAGCAGAGAATACAATTGCGTTAATTCATGTCATAAAAAAGAGTCTGAAAAAACCACAATGAGAATGGAAAGCGGAACCAATAGCCTTAGAAGCGGGGAAGATGTCTCGGTTACAGTTACAGTCCAGAATAGCGAGCAAGCAGAGGGAGAATTAATCGGGGTCTTTTTGGTATCCGAACTTGAAGCCACAAGAAGCAAGCCTTCAGACGATGGATGGACCATCGTTGAGGATCCAAATGGTGGAACAAACAATTATGTAGAGAAACCTGCAGATAGTACCGGAAGCGCAACCTTTACCTGGAAACTGAAATCACCGGAAAAACCAGGCGAATATACTTTATACTCACGGGAAGATCATGGAAATGGTGAGAAGTACTTCAAGGATTATACTGATGGAGTTGTTATCAATGTGATTCAAAATCCAGAGATTCCTGATGATAAAGATGATAAAGAAGTAAATGACGATATTGACAATACAGAAAATATCATAATTGATAACATAGGAAATTCATCAACAAATAATACCAATGATAATGGAAATGGATTTCTGGTCTATTCAGGCCTGGATTTTTTACCGCTTCTTCTGGGCTTAATTATAGCAGCAGTAATCGTAATAATCACACAAGTTTTGAAACATTAGTTTAAATCTTTACGGTGAATAATATATGAATTCAAAAATAAATACAAAGAGCCCGAAAAAAAAAACAAAGATAGTATGGATCTTAGCAATTATTACAATTCTGATATTAAGCGCGATTTTTGTTGTTTATTTAAGAGCCACTAAAGAAATGGTACCTTCGTTCAAAGTTATTATCGATGTAGAAGTAATTGATTCTGTTCCAACAATTGAAACCATCGAATATTCTTATGAAGAAGTTGCATTACCTGAAAAACCAAAGGAGACATCATCCCATATGCCAGGAATATATCTAATAGCATTTGGCTCAAGAGTTGAAGAGGAATATTTTCAACCCTACACAGAATGGACTTCAACGGATTTTAAAGGTGATGGCACTTATGAATTGACTGCCGGGTTCCAATTTGAACCCGAGAAAGGAGAAATAATAAAAGTGGAAATAAAAATAATAAACAATGTAGGAAAAACTATCGGAGGACAGATATTTACGATCATTTGGGAATACGAACCCGTGCTGGAGGCCTCCTGTACATTAAGTACAATCAATGAAACCTATGTTTTCAATGATGTGGAAGTTAAGAGAAACTGGATAGACCCGGATGAAATAATACAAAGAGAGCAGGAAAATTTACCGGGTCTTCATTTCATTATTGAAAAAAATGGATTTGTGGCAAATTATGCTAACTCAATTCCAGTCGATGATGTTGGTACCTATACAGTGAGAGGTTTTTTATTAGAGGTCCCGAAAATTGGTGAAATATTACAATTGAATTTACAATTAAAAGACAGCAAAGGAAATGTGATTGCATCATATCCAAATATAAATGAAACCTGGAATTATAAATGGTTCTAATTTCAATTTGAAATTGTTGTTATTGTATTGAGTAATAGAAAAATAAAATAAATGGAATGAGATGAAGATATGAAGTTAGTTGGGATATTTAAATCAGGCGTTATTCTTGTATTTATTCTGTTAATCATTTCAATGGATTTTGGCAATGATTATATAGTGGGAAATGTAAAAGGAGACAAAATGGTTAATATTACCTTTGATATGGAAACTCAGGACGATATTATTTTAACTACTATTAGTTCAACCACAGAGATTGATGCAATAAATTACAGGATTAATATCGATTCGGTTTATGGAAATAATGATGGAGATGTAAACCAGACAGAAGTAGATAACTACAAGAACTCATTACAGCAGCAGGTTGTAGGATTAGGGCAGACCCAGAATACCTTTGTGGATTATAAATCATTGACAATTTTGTATACGGTGGTGAACATTTATAATGCCACGGGAACAACAAATAATACTCAGCCGGTCCATGAGGAATATAAATCAGGATTGAAAACCACAACTAGAACACCAGATGCGATCTGGCACACAATCGTTTTAAAAGGAGAATATTATTCAAATAATACAATAACATTGAAAGCACCTGAGGGATGGAGAGTTGCGCAAAACCCGAAAAACTTTATCGATTATCAGTACAGTGCCGATTCTAGACAAATTCAAGGTCGGGTTAAATTCAACTATGATGTAGAAATAAAAATCTATGACCCTTCAAGGATGGAGGATTCCGGGAGTAAATCAGGTAGAAATGAGCTGTTAACTTTCATAGCCAACAATTATATTATTTTCATTCCAATATTCCTATTTGCTGGCATTTATCTGATTTTGTCTGCAAGAGGTGATAAGAAGCGGCAATTGAAAAAATCCAGTGCTGTGGGTAATTCAAAAACCTTAAGAAAGAAAAGGAGGGTAGAGGGACAAAAAAGTTCCAGTAAAGATGATTTATCGAAAGTAGAAATGGAGAAGAATTCGGAAGAAAAAGATGAATTAGGAAAGGCTAAAAAATCGATCGATATCGAGAGTCATGCTGATAAATTTGGGGAGTAAAAAAAATACATTGTCGGGTTGAATAAAAGTAAAAAATCATTGAAATTTACTCTATTTTATGGATATCGTTTATAAAAATATACATAATAATATAATTTTTACCATACAATTGCGTAATAATTGAAAGGAAAAAAATGAGTTTGGATTTTGTAATATGAACATATTAACAAATTATTACAATCAAAACCTTTATTATTATATATATTAACCATAGTTAAATTTATATATTAGGGTTTATATTATCTTTTCATAGAAACTGCGATTTCCATAGGCCAGGCGAAGAGATTCGCCATGGGAATATTTGATATTCGTAAATCGCTGACCGGATATGACATGAATCAAATGGAAATCGTAAATGAGACAACAACAAAACAATACATAACTGAAATGGTGACTTGAATGAAGAAAAAGATATTGCTTCTGGGGGTTGCAATTTTAGTGATAGGGTTAGTTATCATGCCCAACACCATATCCATGTTCAAAAACCAACACACATGGCAGGATACTAATACCATTGTATGTACAAGTTGTCATGCAGATATTAAAGCTGAAATTGAGAGCGGTAGTAACTACCATCACGACGCGTCTGCATTGGGCGTATCGGATACTGAAGCGGCTTGCAAGTATTGTCATCAAACCCAATTTGGTAACGATACAGGTACTCATGGAAATTGGTCATGGGAATCAAGCAAAGGCACTGTCCATGCTGCATTTTCTGTTGAGTGTCTGGATTGTCATGGTGGTTCAACATTAAACGATGACCCGAGTGCAACGAATATCTCCAATGAATTCAATGCAACATCCATTGAAGCCCACAAACCGCTGTACAATAACGCTACCACATCAAGTTTGATGGAAGGTGCTAATGAAGCGTGTATTGCTTGTCATACAGGAATAACCATACAGGACGGAGGATATTTCGTTTACAATTATGGTTTAAATATCACTGCAAATCAAACCACTGGGACATGGATTGTGACTTTCAGTATTTACAATCCATAGATCAAAAACTCTATTGGAAACCTATCTCCAGATCTCAAATTTTAGATTTGGGATAGGTTTGCCTTTTTTTTTCGCTTTATTATTTTACATTACCAGATAAATACAGTGGTAAAATGGCACAAACTCAATATCTCATCATGTGGAGTATGTTAATATTCTTTGTGTTTTTAGTCATATATATTTCCATCAATAAAGATTTTAAATTAAACCTGAGTAAATTTAAAGATAAAAGATCCAAAAAGGATTTTAACAGAAGAGTGGACGTAAAACTTCTCGGCTGGCGAAATATAAGTGTACCGAGTAATAAAATCACACCATTCTTACCTTTAATTCCTTTCCTGATTGTTGTATATATTTTTATGAATCATTATGTTTTTTTTGCGGTTATTACATCCGATAGTATGTCACCTACTTTTGAAAAAGGCGATATAGTCCTGATGCAGTCCGTTGATACCGATGCTGAAGAAGATGATATTATTATGTTCAATAATAAAAATCCAAGAGGGATTCATCCACCCGTTATTCATAGAATTGAAAATGTCACGGAAGAAGGTTATATAACAAAAGGAGATAGTACAAACATTCCCGATGATTGGGTGGTTGAAGAAGATGAAGTAACTGCAAAAGCTGTTACGGTAAGTGGCAAACCGGTAGTAATCCCGAATGTGGGAAATTATTTTATTCAGGATTACAAAGCACAGGGGAAGTACGCTGATGAATTTGTATTCACATCACTTATGGTCACATTATTAAAAGATATTGGTGTGGCTGTGTTTTCGACTTGTGTGGGACTATACATAATTCTTACCATCAGAGATTCATATAGATTAGGTAAATAAAATACAACCAATAATAGTTATATAGGTATAATTAATATAATTAAATAAGTTAACAATGGTTACCATTTGCACATTGGTTAGGATTATATGACTGAGGATAAAAAAAAGAGAAAAGGTGTTGCAAAATCACAAAAAAAAGGCATTGATAGACCCAAGGAATTATTTCTGGATGAGTCTTACGTTGAGTTAATAAAAGGATTGAACAAATCCGATATCGATTTTGAAATCCCCACTGCCCATGAGAAGATAAGATCAGATGAAATAGAAATTGAATCAGGGGCAAGAAAAAGACGACGGCGAGCAGAGCAATTCGATAAAAAGGTAATTGAATATGATGATTCAGTAAAAAAATGGCGTGAACGAAAGGTACGAACAAAAATAGGTCTCGGTGGCCTTTTTTGCATTATCACGATCTCTGTTTATATTATGTATATTTCGGCAATTGAACTGTATCAAATGATGAATGATGAATTTGTTTACTTGAGTTTTCTTTATTACATGATTATTCTTATTTTGGGTGCAGGTGCATTTGCTGGAGGCTTGAAATTAGCCAGAAGTATAATCATGGTGGAATACATTTTTGATACGACTTTCGAAGAGGAGATCTATACACGACTGGAACCCGCATTACGTGAAGTAGCGAAGGTTCAGGTTGAAATGGACGATATGAAGGTTACCATGGATAGGATGAACCTGAATATAAATAAGCTCAGGGATCATCCGCCATCGCATTATGACCCCGTAAAATCAATTGAAGCCACCGTATCTATTTTTTTAAGATATGTTCTATTAATCAACGTCTCATTAGGGATACTTATATTTATGTTACTGTATCCATCGAATTATACACCTTATATTCTCACATTATTATTTCCGATATGGTGGGTTGGAATTACCTCGGAATTCAAACTCTGGAAGGTCGATGAGGTATGGGCATGGGTCTTCATGCCGATTCTCATTATTCCGGTTTCAATTATTGTATTTGATGTTGTACTGGAATATGGATCTTTGATTGGATTGATAGGCGGCGGATTACTGGTTTACGCATTTGCATACAGGTCCTGGGCTAAACATTATGTCCAGGGAATCTCGCCCTTCGAAGCTTTGAGAAGAGCCAGGGAGTCCGAAATTATAGAACCAAATGAACCCAAAAAAAAGATAAAAAGAAAACGAGTGGTTCGTAGGAATATTGATGTTGAGTAAATAGATATTTTAATTCATCAAATTAATTTTTTCAGCATCCGCCTGGATAACCCGCTTGCCAGTTTCCGGGCCAGGTATTATGACATCCGCTGGTATAACCCTGGCTTTCGCTCAAAGGACCGAATAAACCTGCACCGTCAGGGGTGGAAGCAGGCCATATCCAGACACTGGCATCCACATGCTGGGGAGAGCCATAAGGTCTCCACCATTGATTCTGGTTTGAACCTCCATAGGTATCATATCTCCAGTGGCATTCCATACAAAGTGCGGCGTCGCTATCGCTATGCCAACCAAATTGGCTGGCGCCTGTATGTTGGGAAATCTTTCTGTGTGCACCTGTATTCGGTCTGTCATCGATTGTACCTGAAACATTCCCGGGTTTATCCCAACTATAATGACAGCTTCCACAAAATACCGTTGTTCTAGATTTATCCGTCCAATTTGGTTTGACCGTATGATAATCATAATTTGCGCTGTCATCATAAATTCCTGTTCCGCTCCAATCCGGTAATCCGTTACCGGCAGGCGATTGGTCCGTATCATCTCTTTCAAAAGCATCACTGTGGCACCAGATTCCATAACAGGTTGAAGCAACCGGATCCCAGGACCCCGAGGCGTTCACCTGGGTCCCGTAGACACCCTTTTTGGAAGCAATGCCGTTTGTAGTCCAATCAAAAGCAATATCCTTTGACATATCAACATGTTTGCTTGTACCGTAGGTACCGTATCCGCTGGTTGGGGCATTGTTATAATGACACTCAGAGCAGTCGAAGCTGTACCACCGGTTGAAATCCACATAATAATAAAGGTACTGAGCTGTGTTGTTTAACACCTCGTCGCTGCTGTCAAGGTTGGCGCCGGTGGCCTTATTTGATTGTACATAAATTAGGGGCTCTTCAACGCCTGAGTAAGTTGTAAGTCCACTGTTGTACCAATTATCGTAGACATTGTCATGATCAGAGTCAAGATACATGACAGGGTCACTTGTATCTGTTGTTAAGTCTACTGTATTTGTATTATCATCTGCTGTGATATCTTGAGAAGTACCAATGTAAATTAGATAATCACCTTTACCGGGATTATACTCATCAGCGGCGTTTCCGCCCCCTCCTGTTTCAACATAGATATCCTCGTCTCTATCCCAGTTTGAATCTGTATTAGCATCCCAGAACCATACACCATCAGCCGATACAAAATCCGTAAGATCCGCGGTACCGTTCACAAGCACTTTATCCGGTGATTGCGGTGGATTTGCGGATTGATCATTACCTCCGTTCAAAACACCGTAATCAAGCATTCTGTTATTGTTCAGGTCCTGAATTACTGCTTCGCCGGGATCATAAATTGAATCCACCCAGCCGTAAGGTGGAGTCTGTGATCCCGAAGGTGTGGCGTCAACCCAGTATAAATACCGGGTGGCATAAATACCTCCATAATTCTTTGTATGCTTCAAATGTGTTGGACTATTGCTTGTTTCACTACCACCTAACTCCCTCCAGGCTGTGCCGTTATAATAATTCGGTGCACCATGGCACATACCGCATGCCGAGGAAGTGCTGCTGTTCCAGCCCGGGGTGGTAAATGACAGATAACCTGAGGTAACACCCGAACTGCTGATATTGTAGCCGTTACTATGACAGTATGTATTATCACAGCTTCCTCCACTGCCGGCATAAGATGGTGCATTTACTCCTGTCAGAACACCGCCAAAAGTCGCATTTCCATTAGTTGTTGAATCAAAACCCACATTGACAGCCCCGTTATTATGGAGGCTGCCTCCGAATGTACCCTGACCACCGTTATATCCCACACCGCTGTCGTAATGGCACTCAGTACATAGAAAATCATAGTAATAGGATGAGTCGATATGTTTCGGATGTGCATTGGTGTTTGGCTCGCAGCCGCCGTCACCACCGGTACCATGGCAGCCTGGAGGTTGCGGGTCGTGGGCTCCACCGTTGTGACACAACGAGCGGCCGCATGGGAACCGATCGCTGTTGATAATGCCCGGCGTTGTTGCATGCGAACTGGGCACATCTCGTTTGTTTGAAATTGCACCGCTGTCGAGGTGGCAGCCGGACCTATCACAGGATGGTACCGTCGAATGGGTGTTGTGACAAATTGTACAATTAACCGAACCGACCGTGGAACCGTCCCCACCCAACACCGCTGAATATGTATGTCTGGCACCATTGTTTATCCAATTACTGTACTCGATTGTCATCCACGTGGTATTGGTATCGATATATTTCGGCCTTGCATCATTGACAGAATAATGGCAGGTAGTATTGCAGAATCCACTGGGGATGCCCAAGTTTTCAAATTCCCATTGAGACCAATCCATATCGATTGAGTGGGAATCGTTATGCGGGTCCGCCCACTCTAGATGACATTTTGTACATTGATCGTAATTATTTGCAGAAGCAGTAGAGTGATCGACATACTTACCGCTGCCCCAGGGTACATTTGGAACATTGGCCAGTGTATCATCATGACATACACAATTTGCGTAATTTGTTGGGGCATATACAGTTGCACTATCGATCATCACCTGTTGATAAGCAGAATCATCTTCAACATAGACCCTGAAAATCTTTCCCGTGGGATCGCTCCAGTCGAAATCACCACGGTGACAGCTCCAGCAAATATCGCCCCTGTAGCTCAGATTAACCTGTTCGATCTCTTCGAACACTTCCTGCATTAGACCCCCCTGGAACATTGTGCTGTGACAGCCATCCTCGAAGGCACAGCTCACCCTCTTGGCTGAATGCCAGCTGCCGTTAATAGAATCATAGTGGTCATTATCCGGATCGATTTGTTTACTGTTACGATGGCAAAATGAGCATTCCGATGATTCAAGATGTCCGCTGAGTGTGCTGTTCGTATAATGTCCTCCACCGAAATTATCATTAATTGAGTAAAAAACATCCTGGTGACAGCCGAGATTGGAGTCGCCGCAAAAGCTCTCTCCGGTACCAACATCCCAGATTTTACTTCCACTGCGGTAAACATGCAGGCCGGCGGAACTGGTGGATTCGGTTATGATAATACTGGTGGTCTTTTCTCCTGTAAATGTTAAATTATAGATCCGGTAAGTCTCTCGAATTATGGCTTCACCGTCATCATAAATGCCGTTGTTATTATTGTCAATATAAAATTCGGCAGTAAATCTATTAAGGTCAAAATCCCACAGACCAAAGGTCTTTGAACCATTATTATAGATATCGTCATTTCTTAACAGGATCTCATCTGTAGATTCAAGTATTAAATTGGCACTTATAACAATAGGTTCGCCTAGCGTATAATTTCCACTGTGGTCGCTGTCAATATATTTTAAATTACTACTCATATCCGTTAAAATTCCACCGTGTGATACATCAAAACTTGCTCCCTGATATAAAGTATAATCAAAAATCGAACCGTAATAATCGAACAGATTATCATCGTCGCTGTCAAAAACGATATCTTCATTTACATTCCAGGTTGAATCGGAATTGGTATCATTGAAAGTTACTTTATCTGATGCCACAAATGATCTTAGGTCAGGATAACCTGAAGTTATTACTATATCAGGTGAACCCGCACCATTTAAAATTCCGCGTTCGATAATCCCGTCTCCGTTATCAAGAATTATGGGTTCACCTGGATCATAGGTGCCAGGCGTTCCTGTTGCATTATCTAGGAAATAATAATTTGTATTAGATAGTAAAATAGCGTCTGTAACCCATATTATTCCATCATAGGGCGATAAAGCAACGTGGGTAGACAGTAGAGTTGAATTATCAGCTACGCTGCCTCCATCAATACCAACATAGAATAAGGGTTCTTCTGTACCTGTTGAGTAATCATATTGGCCGTCATGATCCGAGTCCAGATAAAATATTTCCTGGTCGGTCCCGAATTCCACGGCGGAGCCGTAACTGTCTTTACTATTGTTACCGACATAGAGGACTGTATCGGCCGCATCGTATGTCCCACTGCCTTCATCCCTGAAAATATCTTCATTGGGATCCCAGTCAGAATCTCCATTGACATCGCGCCAGTATATATCGTCGGCATTGACAAAATTAGTAATATTTGCAGAACCAGGCACGACCAGCCTGTCAGGTGTGCTGTTTAAATAGCCACCATCAAAGGTTTGCGTACCGTAATCGACATAAAATTCTCTAAAATTGGGTTTTTTATAGGTGATAGATAAATCATATCTGGTGTGGCATGCAACACAAGCTTCATTGGCACCCGCCATTAATGAATCAGTTAATGCGTAATCGTAAAGTAATCTATGGGCTTCGTTGGTACTGTAATTGAAACCTTCTGTGCCCCCTGGGCTTCCCGATTCCCTCACTGAATTAGAATGACAGGCCTGGCATTCTATAGCTCCTACCGCTGCGTGCTCTTTACCTGCTGTAAAAACGCTTGTGTGTTGATGGCAATCTGTGCAGTTCTTCTGGTAATGCGGCATAGTTGAATCGCTGTTTATCTCATTCCAGATATCTTCATGGCATCTTTCACAATCCAGTGTATTTGTATCTTCAAAAACATGTTGATTCTTAAATAACGATTCTGTTGAAATAATTCCAACAATAATTGCAATAAGAGATAATAACATCAGAAGGAGTAACTTTTGTTTCAAGTTCATAATTTCCCTCTAGACATCTAGAATATAAAAATATATAAATAACGTATATACCTAAAGATATAATTATATTTTTCCTTCATTTTGTAACTATTGTTAACTAAGACCATCTAGGAGTAAATGTATTGGAATACTTTTAATTTTATCATTCTTAAACATTTCTATTACTCATAATTAAAGAAATCGAATTATAGCAAATTCAACTACTCCTCCAATATCTTTTCATACCATAACCTGTGGTATTTTTTTACATACCATAAAGGTACTTTCCCTGTGAATAAAATACTTTTTATAGCGATCCAGTCCAGCTTTCTAATAAATGATGCTATAAATATTATAACAAGCATGAGAAAAATAAAAGCTGAAAGAATATGAGTAATAAAAATTGGACTCTCCCATGAATAATTAAAAGTACCATCATTTAACATGGAATTGAGATATATACCTATACCTGAAATCATTAATAGTCCAATAGAATAGATGAATAGAATCAATAGTATTTTTTGAGTCTGTAAAGATGAATCGCCTTTGCTTTCTTTATGACGATTTACCAGGCCAAAATTGAACATTAAATTATTATTGAAGGATCTCACATCCGACCCAAAATCTTTTGAAATAATATTGTCCGAGGTTTTTGAATGTAGGCCGATATAAATAATAACCAGGATAACAAATGAAATGCCCTGTATTTTATGCCATAAAGCAGAATTGGGTAATTCTGTAAATGAAAAATCATACATGTATAAACTTGAGATAACCCAATTGAAGAAAGGGATAAATCCTGTAATTAACAAAATAGTAACAACAATTATTAGAATCCAATGAAGGAGTACCATTGGAATACTGAATTTGCATACCTTTCCATCTTGATGTTTTATTTTAACCAAATCGGGTCCTCCGCGGCTATTGTTAATTTTTGTTGAGTTACTTTCAATCAAGAGCTTTTGTTGGAATGAATATACTTTTCCATATCATGACATTGATAACAGGTTTTAGTATTTACGTCGTGCAAACTGACGTTATCCAGTGAATGACAGCTGTTACAGGTTTCAAAATTTACGCGGATATATTTATGCTCTGAATGACAATCAATGCATTTATTTGAGGTATGAGGATTATTACTTCCGTTTAAATTATAAAAAGAATCATATTGTTCTTTATGACAGTCTTCACAGTGATCATTATCGGGAGTAGTAAAATAATCCTTCAATAATGATGCACCAATATAAGGGATAATCGAAATACAAATAAGAAGAATGATTGGTATAAAGATTGAATAATTCTTTAAAGTGTCTTTAAATTTTATTTTGTATATTACTTTTAATCCAAATAAAAGAATTAATGCCCATACCAGGCAAAAAATGATAAAATTTATTACCGTTATAATAGCGCCAATAAAATAGCCCTCCATTTATTGCTATTATTTTAAGGATATGAACAAAATTTTACATACTTAACACTTTTTACATTGATTATGACCGATAAATAGAACCGAAAAGATAAATCTTTAATCATTTATTAAATTGTAAGCATGGATTTACGTCATTTTCCACGATATTTATTTTTACAGTGGCATAATAATCGGGTGGAAAATCTCATAAAAATGAGCTAATTTAATCAATTTTTAAATAATTGTTAAGCTATTAATATTTCAATAATTTCGAATGTTGAATTTAGTTTAAGCAATATATATATAATAAATATATATATTTATATATTTACAAAAGCGTGACACATCTGTATTGAAAATCGGAGTTCGAAAAATGAATAAGAAAAGGCAAACTTTCACCCTTCTTCTGATTTTAATGATCACAATTGGCGCTTTGTTAATTGTTTTTATATATGGAAGTCAGAAATCAGGTTTTGAAGAAATTTCAATCGAAGATGTTTTATCCCTGACCTCGACAAGAAGACCGATTGTCGAGGTTGTAATTGTATCCGATGAAGATCGAATGTTGGGTTTAATAGCAACACCTATCGCATCCTGGTACAATATCGGTGGAATTGATACAAACGATAGTGACGGTTCTGTAGATACCGGCCGGTACGGTTTGAAGCCTTTGTTGATCGCTGTTAATGGTGAATTGGAATCCAATCAAAACAGATTTATGGAAAATAGCAAATTAAATTCCGCATTAACAATGGGGGAGGTTGACTACAGTGGTGAAAGTGATAGTTCCCAGTTTACAGGCACTCCCGCTCAAATTGCCATTGATGTGGCAAAACATGTTTATACACAAGCCGCAGGTGCGATTATTATTGATTACAATCAGGAGGGCTACGAACTGGGTGTTACTGTAACACCTCTGGCAAGTTATCTCAATATTCCTGTGCTCATTAAAGATTCGTCCACAAGTTTCGACACTTTGAAATCAACTTTAAAAAACCTCGGAGCTGAATACGTAATCACTTTAGGCAACAATGCGAAAGATATTGCCGAAAAAATAGGATATAAAACTATTTTACTGGAGACACCTCTGGAAATCAATGACAACGCTCTTATAGTAATCAATCATCGATTTGGTGCCATCAATTACATAACAATGACCAACCCGGCAGATACCGTCCCCTTACAGGTGACAGAGACCAATCAGGAATTATACAGCGTCGATGTCAACAATGTAAAGGTCAAGACAGGGAACATGGATGTGGATATTATTGGTGAATCCAAACATATCCAGGACATTGCAATACCCGATGGGATAAATCGAATACAGATCTATATCAATTTCACAAGTGTTGCCTCGAAGGTTATGGATCCATTGAAGGAATCCGTTGAAATAGATCCGATGATTTTTGCGTATCTTTACGATACAAGCGATCGACTTGTTGCATACGCACCCAGTTTCAGTTACGATGTAGGTAAAACCTATCTTGAAACGGAATCATTTAATCTTTCCGGAAACTACAAGCTTGAAACTCATGTGTTTTACGGTACCCGGGGTTTGAATACCTATGCGGGTACCTCCTTCGGTGTTTCCAATATCGAGGCCAGATATGAAATTTCAGTTATTACATCAACACTTTCAAAACCACATTTACCTTTATATCCGGATGTATCAATGATGGCGCCGTATATTTCTGCGGCCCACGGCGGCATCGTTCTGGCGGATCCCGATTTTGAACTCACCGATGAAGATTATGCAGCTAGTGCAAGTGGATTTGCTACAGGGGCTCATTATGAAACTGGTCTACATGAGGCAGTGAATAGAAAAGTGAGTTATGTTATCGGTAGTCTCAACCAAACCCTTGAATCATTAAGAAGCCGCAATCTGTATGAAAGCTACCTGGACGGGCCTGCCTGGCTGGCAATCCTTGCTGGCCCGAACATGATACCTCAGTATTATGAGCCCAAAGAGGCCAGTTATATAGAAGAGGTCATCCACGGCACCGGTTGGCCCACGGATACAAAATACAGTTTTGATAATAGACTTTCTGTTGGCCGACCCCTGGGTTCAAATGTCGGTGAGGTATCGACATTGATTGCCCGCACACTCTTTTATGAGCAGTATGCACAGGGTCATGCAGAAGCCATCAAACAGGAATATGGAAATGATGAAGATTGGCATAATAACTTTCATTTTCTGGCGGGTGAACTTGGTGGTAGAACCGGATGGTTCTTCTGGCAGCGAGAATTTGCACCGGAAGTAGAACAGCATGGGTTCCAGTCAGAAGAATATTATCAAAATTATGAAAATGACAGGCAGACGATGATCATGGCCGGTGCTTACGAGCGCGCAAATTATTTCGATATGATGATGCACGGTAACTGGTACTGGTATACAACCGAGCTGAACGGCATGGATTCTTACAGCACCAGTGTTAAAAACAGTGATATAATGAAGGCTCCGGATGATTGGGAGCTGGGCCCTTCAATGTTTCTCTCCGGCTCATGCCTTTTGGGCAGGATAGATGGTATTGCTCCCAACCAGCAGATAACAATGGCGTTCATTCATGCAGGTGTCAATGCATTTTTCTGTGCAACCCGTACAACCGGTAATGAGGCAAAAGCAGGAACGATAGAAACTAGCCTGCTTTACCAAGATGTCAGCACCGGTGAAGCCTTAAGACTTGACAAAACGGAAAACACCGATCCTCCTGCATTCTACGTTCGGATGCTGTTCGGTGATCCTGCCTTTAATCCATATGAACCTGAGAACGGGTATTCAGACCAGGGCAGACCGGAACTGATAGTATCACAGAAAACAGATATCGAGAGCGCAAACCAGGATGATCTGGTTAAGGTTCCAACGCAGATATCCTCCCGTGCATCTTCAAGCCAGCTAACTTATTCAGGACCGTTAAATGATTTCGATAGCAGCTTTGAAAATTATCTCAATTACGAAACAATGACTGAGATGCTGACTGAGATCGAGGCAAACCATTCAAACATCGCTATGTTGATCTCCATAGGAACGACCATCGAAGGCCGGGATATATGGGCGGTGAAAATCTCTGATAATCCGCTGGAATCAGAAGCTGAACCTGAAATACTTTTCACCGGCGCACATCATGGAAAGGAATGGCCGTCGTATGAAGTCCCTATGTATTTAATGAAATATCTCGTTGAAAATTATGGTAAAATGGATGTTGATAATGACAATGACGGTGAAATTAATGAGGATGTCTTTGACGGGCTGGACAATGACGAGGACGGTATGGTGGATGAAGATGAAGATGAAATTAGAATAACCTGGCTTGTGGATAACCGTCAGATCTGGATCGTCCCAATGGTAAACCCAGACGGTGTGGCTTATGCTCATGCTCAGGTTGAAGCTGGAGAAACGAATATTGATAATTTATGGCGCAAGAACCGTGAGCCGAATGTCAATCCCGCAACAGGTAGACCGTATCCCGAAACTGTTGCAGGAAATAATATGTGGGGTACGGATCTGAACCGCAATTACGGTTTCCACTGGGGTGAATACGGCCAGCAGAGTTATTTCGATCCCACAAGCGAGGATTATATCGGGCCTGTAGACAAAACCGACGATGATAATGACCGGGCTTATAATGAAGATAATGTTGACAACATAGATAACGATAACGATGGTAAAATAGATGAGGATCCCCGTGGAGGATTTTCGACAACAGAGACGCAGGCGATTAAAAAATTAGTAGAGGAGCACAACTTTGTAATCACAATGAACTTTCATACCTATGGAGAAGAGATTTACTGGCCCTGGATGTGGACGCGTGAATTACCACCAGATGAAGAATTGTTCTACATTTTAGCCGAAGAGATGTCGAGTTACAACGGTTATAACTTTCGAAATATGAGCGAAAGGGCGCAGCAGCAGTTCAGCCGCCATCCTCTAGTGTGCGGCGACTCCAACGATTGGATGTATGGAAAGCATAATATCCTGGCATATACCATCGAGCTCGGTACAGAATTCATACCGCCTGAAGAAGAGATCTTGAACATGTGCAAGCTCCATCTAGGAGCAAATCTGTTTATGATAGAAATCTCCGACGATCCGTGGCAGCGTAAATTTGAGATCCAACACGAACCTTTACAGGACACATATAATACAGAGAGATATGTTGTTAAAGCAAAAATAATAAATCCATTTGGATTGGAACTGAAAAGCCAAGGATTGATTTTGTATTATTCAGTTGATGGAAAAAAGTTTGCTGGATTGCCGATGACTTCAACCGGCGAACCCAATGAGTTTCAGGCGATTATTCCAGGTCAATCACCTCTTTCCGAAATCTCGTATTATATATCTGCAACGGATAAGAATGACCAGATGACATTGTTACCGAAATATGCGCCAAATACAATTATCAGTTTCACGGTGTTATCTTCCAGAGGTGAAGCATATCCACTGCTTCTCATAACACACGTCATTTTCATAGTAGGTGCTATAATTTTCGTGATCGCATCCGGGTATTATGGAGTCCGTTATCTAAGAACTGGAAAAGGTATCAACAAATGCATTCAAATGTCTGGAATCACAACAGGAATGGTATTCATTGGAGGATTCCCGCTGGGTTTTGCTCTGGCATATCAAGTGTTTGGTACTCCATGGACAGGTGTACCTTTTGGATGGGATATAACTGATAACAAAACACTAGTTATATTCTTATTTTTCGCAATTTCATTATTTCTAGTCAGAGGTACAATAATGAACATGTTCCGTAGCGGAAAAGGAAAACGGTGTCCATTCCGATGGCTATTAAAATTCATGGGAAGGTTCAAGACACAAAAACCGAAACCAATGAAAGATTCTATCAGTCATCATCGGTTTGCCAAGCTTGCTGTAATAGGCTCGATTATCACAGTGGTACTATACTTGGTACCTCATAGTATTATGGTTTCACCTGCGTTTTCCATTATTCTATTTGGATTTCTTATCGGCGTTTTTATTATACCCGAGCGTAGAGAAAAATTTAATAGTTGAAGCTAATAAAATTTCCTAACGAATCAAATAAAATTTTATTTTAAGTACAATGGAGAAGAAATGACTGTTGCTGATAAGCAAAAATTAGAGTTTTTATTTACGGATTTATTAGCAACAATACCAACCAAATCCAAATTCTTATTCACAATAATATTTTATATATTAACTTTTAATAGGAACACACATAGTATTTAAACTTTACACATTAACCAATCAGGGGAAATCGCATAAAAATATAACCACAGCACGACAAAATTTGATTGCAACTTGAAATCAAATAAAAGCTGGTATAATACATGGCTGAAGGAACAATTGTACTGGGCGGTGGAATTGCAGGTATCCAGGCAGCTTTGGATTTAGCAGATTCCGGTATCAAAACTTATCTAATAGAACAATCGCCTTCATTGGGCGGGAAAATGGCACAGCTGGATAAAACATTTCCAACGAACGATTGTGCCATGTGTATTTTATCACCCAAACTTGTTGCAGCCAGCCGCCATCCGAACATTGATTTAATGGTGAACACCGAGGTTATGGATATATCTGGCGAGAAAGGTGATTTTAAAGTTAAAGTAGTTAAACACGCCCGATTTGTTAAAGAAGAATTATGTACAGGTTGCGGCCTGTGCGCTGAAAAATGTCCTAAAAAAGTTCCAAATACATTTGAACAGAAATTGGCTCAGCGAAAAGCAATTTATGTGCCTTTTCCACAAGCTGTTCCGTTAAAATATACAATAGATAAAGAAAACTGCTTATTTTTTACAAGAGGTAAATGCAAAATCTGCGAGAAAGTCTGCCCGGCAGATGCTCCAGATTTCGAGCAGTCTGATGAGGAAATAACCCTGGATGTGCATTCAGTAATCATTGCCCCGGGTTTCAAAATCACAGATCCTGCAAAATTGGCAAATTATGGGTACGGCATTTTCCCGAATGTTATTACATCTCTTGAATTTGAAAGGCTCTTGAGCGCTTCTGGCCCCACTGGAGGTGAGATCCGAAGACCTTCCGATAACAAAGTTCCAAAATCCATTGGATTCATTCAATGCGTAGGCTCACGCGACCGATCTATTGGGCACCCATACTGCTCTTCTGTTTGTTGCATGCTTTCTATAAAAGAAGCCATGATAGCAAAAGAGCATTACCCGGATTTACAAACTCAAATATTCTTCATGGATATGCGCGCCTTCGGTAAGGAATTCGATGAATATTATATGAAAGCCGAAAAAGAACACGGAATTATTTTCACTAGAAATAACAGGATTTCGGGTTTGAATGAGGATCCTGATAATAGAAATATAGATGTGGTTTATATCGATGAAGGGCAACTTACACAGGAAGAATTTGACCTGATGGTACTATCTGTAGGAATGGATATCTCTGAGGATGTTCAAAAGGTTTGCCAAAAGTTGAATATCGAATTGAACCCATATAATTTTTCCAAAACAGATATCTTCTCTCCACTTGAAACCTCACACGAGGGTATCTTCGTCTGCGGCGCATTCTCCGGACCAAAAGATATACCGGACAGCGTTGCGCAATCCAGCGGCGCTGCATCGAAAGCGATAGGAATCATCTCGGAAAAAACATCCCGAGAGGAAACATTCAAGTATGTTGAAGGTAAAACCTATCCTGTTGAAAAGGATGTAAGTGGAGAAGAGCCGCGAATTGGCGTCTTCATTTGCCGATGCGGAATAAACATCGGCGGGATTGTTGATGTCCCCTCTGTTGTGAATTACGCCAAAACCCTTCCAGGCGTAGCTTATGCAGAGGAGAACACATATACATGTTCACAGGACACCCAGGTGCATATAAAAGAAAAAATCGAGGAGTTAAATCTTAATCGGATAATGGTTGCGGCATGCACTCCGCGCACACATGAACCGCTGTTTCAAAATACCTTACAGGAATCAGGTTTGAACCCATACTTATTCGAAATGAGCAATATTCGTGATCAATGCTCATGGGTGCATATGAAGGAACCTGAGAAAGCAACGCAAAAAGCAAAAGATCTGGTAAGAATGGCAATAGCGAAAGCCCAGTTGATCGAAGCGCTGCCGAGAAACAAAGTTGATATTACTCCTGCCGCGCTGGTAATTGGGGGCGGCGTTACAGGTATGCAGTCTGCACTGGACCTGGCTTCATTTGGATTCGAAACGCATCTGATTGAAAAGACGGCGGAGCTCGGAGGAGTGATGAACAAGATCCATTATACACTGGATGGAAAGGATATCCAGGCATTTCTTAAGGATATGATACAGCGCGTTGAAAGTTCATCCAATATCAAGGTCCATAAGAATTCTGAAGTGGTTGATGTAAACGGTTATATCGGTAATTTTAATAGTACAATTAAAGAGAACGGAACCGAGAGTACAATTGACCACGGCGTAGCAATTATCGCTACCGGGGGCGTAGAATATGAACCCACGGAATATCTGTATGGAAAAGATCCCAAAATAATTAACCAGCTTACTTTCGAAAAAGGAATTGTAGATGGATCTAAGAATTCTGGTACCGTTGCAATGATCCAGTGCGTGGGCTGCCGGAATGATGAGCGTCCGTATTGCAGCCGGGTGTGCTGTACTGAAGCCGTAAAAAATGCTATAAAATTCAAGGATTTGAATCCTGATAATAAGGTTTACATAATTTTCAAGGATCTAAGAACATACGGTTTTAGAGAATTATATTATGAAGAAGCAGCAAGAAAGGGAGTTCTGTTCATAAGATATTACGATGAATCTCCACCGCAGGTCACAAACGAGAACGGCCTGGAAGTTAAAGTTCATGACCATTTTATTAATGATGATATCAGCATCAAACCTGATTTTCTTGTTTTGAGTGCTGCAATTCTTCCCAACAAGGATAATGAAAAACTGAATAAATTATTCAAAGTCCCCCTCAGTAAGGATAAATTTTTCCTGGAAGCTCACATGAAGCTTCGCCCGCTGGATTTCGCAACCGATGGTGTGTTCCTGGCCGGCCTCGCTCATTCCCCTAAATTCCTGGAAGAATGCCTGGGTCAGGCATCTGGAGCTGCGGCGAGGGCTGCTACTGTCTTATCAAAACCCAGCCTGGAAACAGAAGGTGTGGTATCATGGGTTGATAAGGATATGTGCATCGGCTGTAAAATGTGTGAGAGCGTTTGTGCTTATGCAGCAATTAAAGTCGATGAGGATGAGGCTGTATCAAAAGTAACCGAAGCCTTATGTAAAGGCTGCGGCACTTGCGCAGCCAGCTGTCCGAACCGTGCAATCACATTGAAGCACTTTACAAGGCCACAGTTGATATCACAAATAAGCGCCGCTATCAAAGCATCAGAGGAGGGCTGAGCATGGCAACGGGAACAGGATCCACAGATAAACCACCGGTAGAAAAGGAGCAGGTGCAGGAGACTGTCCAGCAGCCTGAACCGGGTAAGTTCGAACCGCAGATTATAGGTTTCCTGTGCAACTGGTGTTCGTATGCCGGTGCAGACCTGGCAGGTGTTTCCAGAATTCAATATCCTTCGAATTTAAAGGTAATCCGGGTAATGTGCAGCGGCAGTGTTGATCCCATATTAATCGTTGAAAGCCTCATTCGCGGTGCCGACGGCGTACTGGTGGCAGGCTGTCATCCAGGAGACTGTCATTACATAAAGGGCAATTATTATACTAAAAACAGGATTAAGATCCTCAAAGAGATTATAAAGAAAACAGGGATAGAGACGGAACGCATAAAACTTGAGTGGGTGTCCGCATCTGAAGGTTCAAAATTTGCATCCGTCGTCAAAGAATTCACAGATAAAATACGGGAATTAGGCCCCTCAATGGTTGCAGGTGATCAACCCAACATAGACCAGCTGGAAGGATTATATGTTTTAAGAAATATTCTGGAGGATTTCAGATTAAATGTTTTTATTACAAGAATGCATGAATGGATTGAAGATGGTAATGTATATGGTGACAAATTATCAGAAGAACAAATTATGGACCACGTGAACAAGGTCGTTGACGATGAATTTCTACGTACCAGGATTCTGTTTGCGACCAAGGAGAAGGCATTATCGGTCCAGACCCTGTCGAATATTTTCAAAGAACCTCAACAAAAAGTGCTGGAACACTTAGTTACTTTACGCGATCGGGACCTGGTCAGGGTTGAAGGAACAGAAGAAGATGCGCCATTGTATATTGCTCAACCCCAGGAAGGTAAAAGAATTTCTACACTGCCCAGGTGGGCGCAGGTCGAACGGAAAAGTATTACTATAAGTCTGGCAAACCTCGGTGATGTGGACCCTGAAACGAGAAGCTACATTGCCAGAGAACTGTTACTGACACTGCGATGTTATAATTGTGAACGCCGCAGAAGTGAAGTCTGTCATTTCTCGGTATGTATTAGAGGTTTAATGTCAGGTGTTGTTGAATAATATAATACAATAAAAGCCAGGTGGAATCGACTCATGGAAAAAATCGGTGCAGTAATGATCGCCGGCGGCGGCATTGCAGGAATGCAGTCAGCCTTGGATCTGGCGGATTCTGGATTCAAGGTGTATCTGGTGGATTCATCGCCCACGATTGGAGGTGCGATGTCGCAGCTGGATAAAACATTTCCCACCAATGACTGTGCAATGTGCATTATGGCACCCAAACTTGTGGAGACAGGCCGGCATCACAATATCGAACTGCTGACCAACAGCTCAATTAAGGATGTTAAAGGTGAGGCAGGTAATTTCACAATTAAAGTGACAAAAACAGCACGGCGAGTGCGTGAAGATAAATGTACAGGCTGCGGTATCTGTACCTTATTCTGTCCTATAGAAGTACCCGATTCATATAATAAAGGCATGAAGCTCCGCAAGGCAATTTATGTTAGATATCCCCAGGCTGTACCGCCGACTCATACTATCGATATGGAACATTGCATCGGCTGCGGGATATGCGAGTCGCAGTGTAAAGCAAATGCGATTGAATATGCTCAAAGTGATGAAGAGCGTGAGCTCAATGTGGGGGCAATAATTGTATCACCGGGTTTTGATGAATTTAATCTTGAGCTGATGAGAAGGGAATACGGATTTGGCCTATTCCCGAATGTCATTTCTTCTCCGCAGCTGGAGAGGATGCTGAGCGCTACCGGTCCGTACAGAGGATTGGTATTGAGGCCCTCTGACGGTAAGATGCCTAAAAAAGTCGCATTCATTCAATGTGTCGGCTCACGTGACAGAAGTATCGGTAATCCATACTGTTCATCTGTTTGTTGCATGTTCGCTATCAAAGAGGCGGTTATAGCACAGGAGCACAACCAGGGCCTGCAGGCCCATATTTTCTTCATGGATATGCGTGCATATGGCAAGGAATTTGATGATTATTATATACGCGCGGAGCAGGAACACGGGATATTGTTCACACGGAACAATCGAATTGCAGATGTTAGCCAGGATCCGAAAACGCAAAATCTAATATTGAACTACATTAAGGATGGAGAAATGAAAAGTGAGGAGTTCGATTTGGTTGTACTCTCCGTAGGGATGGTGTTCCCCAAAGATGCTAAGAACCTGGCAGAAAAGTTCGGCATAAATCTCAATGAATTCAATTTCTGTGATACTGATATTTTCAATCCGACTTCAACGAATATACCAGGGATATTTGTTGCAGGTGCGTTCGAGGCACCCAAAGACATTCCCGGAACAGTTGCCCAGGCCAGCGGCGCGGCTGCCCATGCCTCGGCACTGGTTTCAGGCCAGCGCGATACCCTGGTGGTTGAAAAAACATTTCCAGAGGAAATAGATATTGGTGGGCAGGACCCACGTATCGGTGTGTTCGTTTGCCACTGCGGCATAAACATCGGTGGGGTTGTGGATGTACCTGAAGTTGTCGAGTATGTTAAAACTTTACCCAACGTAGTTTATGCAGAGCACAACCTTTATACATGCTCACAGGACACCCAGGAAAAGATCAAGCAGATCGCACAGGAGCAAAATCTGAACAGGGTGATAGTCGCATCGTGTACTCCCAGAACCCACGGGCCACTTTTCCAGAATACCATACGTGGTGCGGGGCTGAACCCGTATTTGTTCGAAATGGCCAACATTCGTGATCAATGTTCCTGGGTACATATGCATGAACCCGATAAGGCTACAGATAAAGCCAAAGCACTCGTAAGAATGGCCGTTGCGAGAGCAAGATTACTTGAACCGCTCCCCAAAAGTGAAATTGAGATTTCACCTTCGGCGATAATCATAGGTGGCGGTGTTACCGGCATGAACGCAGCATTGATGATAGCTGAAGAAGGTTATGACGCTTATTTAATTGAAAAAACAGATAAACTCGGTGGTATTGTAAATCGTCTTCATTATGGATTGAGAGGAGAAGATATACGAAAATATCTGACTGAACTCAAAAGTAAAATCGATTCCAATGATAAGATCAAAGTTTATTTGAACACGACACTTGAAAACTTCTCCGGATTCGTTGGAAATTATGAAGCTGAGTTAAATGTTAATGGTAACAAAGAGACCCTCAAAACGGGTGTTGTTATTGTCGCTACAGGCGGAAAAGAATACAAACCTGAAGAGTACATGTATGGAGAACATGACCGGATTTTAACTCAACTTGAATTCGGCGAACTGTTAAATGAAGGCAAAGTGAAAGGTAAAGAATTCGTAATGATTCAGTGTGTCGGTTCCAGAGAGGAGCACCGACCCTATTGCAGCCGTATATGCTGCACCCATGCGATAAAAAATGCTTTAAAGATCAGAGAATTACATCCTGATTCTAAGGTCTACATTCTATTCAAAGATATGCGCACATATGGTTTCAGGGAGATTTATTATGAGGATGCAACCCGGGAAGGTGTTTTGTTCATTCGCTTTGATAACGAGACAAAACCCAAGGTCTCGAAAGATGGTGATGGTATTAAAATTGAGGTTCTAGACCATTTCATTCAGGAAGATGTAGCTCTTTATCCAGATTATTTAATTCTGAGTCCGGCCACGTTACCAAACGAGGGTAATTACGACCTGGCCCAGATGCTGAAAGTACCCTTGAGCAAAGATAAGTTCTTCCTGGAGGCGCATATGAAACTGCGGCCTGTAGAATTCGCAACAGAAGGTGTATTTCTGGCCGGGCTTGCGCATTCTCCAAAATTCTTCAATGAATGCATCTCTGAAGCAAACGCAGCTGTATCCAGGGCGTGTACCGTGCTCTCAAAAAGGATCATGGAAGCCTATTCAGCAATATCGGTTGTCGACGAGTTTAAATGTATCGGCTGCGGGACATGTGAGGAAATATGTGAATATCACGCGCCTTCACTGGTAGAAAAAGGAAGTGGCAAATTAGTATCTGAAATAAACAAGGCACTGTGCAAAGGCTGCGGCGCATGTGCTGTAGCATGCTGCAATGGCGCGATTACTACATTGCATTTCAAAAATGATCAAATTTTATCTATGGTCGAATCTGCAGCGGAAGAACTAAAGAGGGAATCAAGTAAGCCTGCAGAGGAGGCACAAACTGGTGCATCCACATCGGGGGCTGATTAACTATGGCAGGTGAAGCGAGTACAAAACCCCCAGCAGATTCAGAACACCATGAAGCTCAGACACCCCCGCCAGGTGAACCCATAAACTTGATTGCATTCTGCTGTAACTGGTGCTCCTACGCCGGTGCTGACCTGGCGGGTGTCAGCCGGCTCCAATACCCCCCGAATGTTAAAATCATTAGAGTCATGTGTACCGGTAGAATAGAACCCGAATTCTTACTGCATGCTTTCGAGCTGGGCATCGATGGTGTGCTCGTTTGCGGCTGTCATATCGGGGACTGCCATTACATATCGGGAAATGAAAAGGCGGAAGTCAGAATTAATACTCTTAAAAAATTAATGGACATGATCGGCATCGATTCAAGAAGATTAAGACTCGAATGGGTCTCTGCATCAGAGGGAACCAGATTCGCAGAGACTGTCAAGGATTTCAAGGAACAGATAGAAAAACTAGGTAAAAACAAAATTTACATTGCTCAGTCTTGAGAGTGACTACAATGTCAGCAATAGATGAACTAATCGAAGATACAGGCGCATTCGATTGCGTGGAATGCGGTAAATGTACCAGTGTTTGCCCTGTTGCAGAAATTAATTCCGAATTCGCTCCCAGGCTTATTGTTGTAAAGGCCCAGGCTGGTCTGGAAGGATTGGCAAAGGAAAAGGACATATGGTCCTGTCTCACCTGTGGCCTGTGTAATGATATGTGTCCTTATAAAGTCGATTTTACTGAATTTATTAGAGGTATGCGATCGGAAGCCGTGATTCACGGCGCCTTACCGGTGTGCTCGAAAGGCGGGCTCTTACAGACCATGGGGCGGATAATGACCTCACCGGAACTTAAACAGAACCGTTTAAGCTGGGTGACTGACGATTTAAAGGTCGCTGAAAAGGGCGATATCTATTTCTTCACAGGCTGTACAGCTCATTTCGATTACATCTTCGAGGAACGGGAAATAAAAACAAGCGGAATTCTTGTAGCCGCAGTTAAAATCATGAACAGTGCTGGCATAACCCCTGCAGTAAGCAACGATGAGGTTTGCTGCGGACACGATTTGAACTGGACAGGAAATGAAGAGCATTTTGAGAAATTGATGGAAAAGAACCTTGAAGTAATAAAGGCCTCGGGGGCCAAGCAGGTTGTTTTTACCTGTCCTGAAGGCATGCGCACATTCGAATTCGATTATAAGGATATAGCCGGCGACCTGGGTTTCGAGGTTCTGCATATCTCTGAACTGATTTTAGATCTGATTGATCAGGACAAATTACAGCATAAAGACCTGGATGGAAAGGTTACCTTCCATGATCCGTGCAGACTCGGTCGCCACCTCGGAATCTACGACGATCCAAGAGACATGATCAAGGAAACCGGGGCCGAGCTTGTAGAAATGGAACGCAGTCGTAATAAATCTACATGCTGCGGCGTAAGTGCCTTTGCTACATGCGAAGCGTCATCGAAACAGATGCAAATCGAACGATTAAAAGAGGCAAAGAAAACAGGTGCACAAAAAATGCTTACATTTTGCCCCAAATGCTGGCTGCATTTCAAATGCTCCACCTGGAAAAAATTCCCGGGTCTGGAAGAAGAGGTTGATATACCCATCGAAGATGCCACCATATTTTTCTCAAAGACCCTGGAATGATATTTGATTGGTTATTATTTTATATTTCATTATTTTGGATTTGCTTTATATTATGGGATGTACATACCCCACTATACAATGGTACCAAAATGGGGGGCTGATTTTTACAGATAAGGCTAGCCAAGAAAAAGCAAAGACCTTCAAAGATCTGATCCAGCAGGTCCATGAACCAGGTATATGCGGTCAGTGCGGGGGCTGTGTTTCTTTCTGTTTTGCTGGTGATTTAACGGCAATTGAAATGGGTCCGGAAGGTAAGCCACATTACAAAGATGAAGAAAATTGTCTAAAATGCGGGATATGTTTTTTAATATGCCCACAAATCAGTATTCTGGATGAGGAAATTAAAGAAGAGTATAATTGGAAGCTCCCTATAGGTAATTATCAGCGAATTACCACGGCAATATCAACAAAAAAGGAAGTTTTAGAAAATTGTTCTGATGGTGGCGTCGTTACATCGATTCTACTTGCATTACTTGAGCGTAACTTGATTGACGGTGCTATAGTATCACAGAAAACCGGACCGTTTGGGCGAAAACCGATAATTGCAACAACATATGAGGAGATTCTATCTGCTGCAGGATCAAGATTCATAGGGACCTCGCAAGTTGAAGAGCTTGGAAATTATACCACATATTCCCCTGCAATGCGCGAACTCGGGAATATAAGAAATTTGGATTTGTTAAGAATAGCAGTTGTTGGTACACCCTGTCAGATCCATACGATCCGTAAAATGCAGAATCTTGGTGTAACGCCAGCACATGTTGTAAAATATACTATAGGTCTATTCTGCATGGAGAATTTTTCATTCAACAGGTCTGAAAAAGAATACATAGAGCACCGACTTGGTTTCAAAATGGAGGATATAAAGAAAATTAATATTCGTGAAGATTTCATTGTCACATTAAAGAGTAACGATGTAATCTATATCCCATTGAAGGAAATAGATAAACTTGCTCGACCTGCCTGTTTCGCCTGTACCGATTATACAAATGATTTTGCGGACATTTCCATGGGTGGCATCGGCTCACCCGAAGGTTATACAACGACAATAATTCGTACAGAAGAGGGAAAAATGATGTACAACGAGGCGAAAAGAAACAACTATATTCAGGAAATATCAAAATCTCATAAAAATTATTCTCTTGTTAGCGACCGATTGGATAAATTAACATATTTTGCTATAAAAAAGCGCGAAAGAGGATTATTTACACTGGAAAAATTAAAAAAGGGAGAGCTCGAACATTTAAAGCAAATGAAACATGATGAGGAGATTGTAACCTGAACACGATACCAATTTGGACTTGGTGGTGAGGCGAAAATTCAGTTCTCGAGATTATTTAATTATTTTCACCCAATATATTAATATATATATGAAGAATCAATAAAACAGAATCCCTCAAAATATATAATAATACAAAATAGAAATGACTAAAAATCAAACACAGAATAAAAAATCGGGATTAGTAAATTTGGAAATCAAATTTATGGGGGCAGTGAGGCGACAAAAATCGTTTGGCTTAGAATCCCAGGAGAATGTTCTGAAATAGAAAATTCTCTAAATGAGATCGGTTTCAAGGGTTACATTCAATGTAAATAAACTAGGAGGAAGGTTCAATGGTTAAAAACGTTTTAGTGATCGGGGGCGGTATTGCAGGTATACAGGCCTCTTTAGATCTCGCGGAACGAGGTTTAAATGTTGCTTTGGTAGAAAAAACACCGAGTATCGGCGGTAGGATGGCTCAACTGGATAAAACATTCCCCACAAATGACTGTTCTATCTGTATTTTAGCGCCGAAAATGGCTGATTGCTACAGGCATGAAAATATTAATGTTTATGCATATTCTGAAGTACAGGAAGTAACAGGTGAGGCCCCGAACTTCAATGTTAAAGTTATTAAAAAGGCGCGCTATGTTGATGAGGACAAATGTACCGGGTGTGGGGATTGTATGGAGAAATGTCCTGCACGGGTACCCAGTGAATTTGAGATGGGACTGGGTTTACGGAAGGCGATTTATATTCCATTTCTGCAAGCTGTACCTCGAATAATGACAATTGATGCAGAAAACTGTATTTTTTTCAAGAAGGGCAAGTGTAAGATTTGTGAAAAAAAATGTAAAGCCGGAGCAATTGATTACGAACAGCAGGATGAAATCGTAGAATTAGATGTGGGGGCAATTATTGTCGCCACAGGTTTTGACGTTTGGAATCCATCAGATGCGCCTGAATATGGATATCCCAAATATCCCAATGTATACACAGCATTGGAATTCGAGAGATTAATCAATGCAGCGGGTCCCACCGGCGGACATATTGAGCGCCGGTCCGACCAGGTCCGACCCAAAAGAATTGGATTTATTCAGTGCGTGGGTTCACGCAATCTGCAACGACATGCGTACTGCTGCAGTGTATGCTGTATGCATTCCACGAAAGAGGCAATGCTGGCATATGAGCATCATGACGACATTGAATCATTTATTTTTTATAAGGACCTGCGAACTTTTGGTAAAGGATTTAATGAATATATGGAACGGGCAAAAAAGGACTACAATGTGACTTATATTAATTCAGATGCAACCGTTCGTGAAAATCCTGATAATAATAATCCCATCATAGTTTATGATGTTGGCGGAAAACAAACGGAAAAGGAAGTTGATCTTGTTGTGCTAGCCACAACCCTCGTACCAAGAGCTGATGCAAAGACTATTGCAGATATGCTTGGTATCAAGGTTAATGAATTTGGATTTCTTGATACTCCAAATAAGCTTTTGGCACCAATGGATACCGATAAAAAGGGAGTATTCATTGCAGGATATTGTCATGAACCTATGGACATTCCGGAAGCAGTAGCAGAGGCATCAGGTGCAGCGGAAAGGGCTGTGGAGACCGTAACATCGGGGGGTGAGACATAATGACTCCAGAAGAAGTTGAGACTCAAGAAACAATACCCGAAGAGGCAGAAAAAGCAATTAAAAGTCAGGATAAACCTCGGATTGGAGTATTCGTTTGCCACTGCGGTGTGAATATAGGTGGATTCGTCGATGTACCTGATGTAGCGGAATATGCTAAAACCTTACCATTTGTGGTTTATGCCGAAAATAATTTGTTCACTTGCGCTTCTGATGGATTAACTGCCATAAAGGAAGCAATAAAAAAGCACAATTTGAATAGAGTAATAGTAGCGAGCTGTACACCGCGGACTCATCAACCGCTTTTCCAGGCAACATGCGAAGAAGCTGGATTAAATAAATATTTATTCAATTTTGTAAATATTCGCGAACAGTGTTCATGGGTACATATGAAAGAGGGTGAACTGGCTACAGAGAAAGCAAAGGAATTAATCAGAATGGGGGTGGCACGGGCTGCTTTACTCCAGCCTCAAGAAGAAGTAAAGGTTGATGTTGAACCTACTGCTCTTGTTATTGGGGGCGGTGTCTCTGGAATGACCGCTGCTAAATCATTAGGTAATATGGGATTCGATACTCACCTAATAGAAAAGGATGCAGAGCTTGGAGGATTTGTGAGAAACCTTCACACCTTATATCAAACTGGAAAAGATGCAAATGAATCCATCCAGGGCTTAATTCAAGAAGTAAAAGATAATCAAAAAATTCATTTAAATTTATCGACAACATTAAAAGAACTCAAAGGTTACATTGGAAATTATGAAGCAACGATTGCTGATAAAGATGGAAAAGAACAGGAATTAAAAATTGGTACTATTATTATTGCAACAGGTTCTGAGGAGTACAAACCAAAAGGACTGTACGGCTACGGTGAATTCCCGAACGTAGTAACTCAGGTTGAATTTGAAAATTTGGTAAAAGAAAATAAGCTGCCTGAGAATTTAAAATCAGTGGCATTTATTCAATGCGCGGGAGCTCGTGGCCAGGATAAATTGTACTGTTCAAGAATATGCTGTACAATTTCCGTTAAGAATGCCATTAAACTAATGGATATAGCTTCTGGTGGAGAGGCCAGTGCTGAACCGGGTGCAGGTGCTGAGGGTGAAGCTGCACCTGCGGCTCAAGCTGAAGCTCAAGCTGAGGAGCCATCAGAGGGTGACTCGCGGGAAGGCCGACGCAGCAGGCGCCGCGAGCGCCGAGATCGAAGGCGCAGAGGTGATAGAGGCGCTCCGGAAGCTGCCGAGGGTGAAACCGGAGCTCGTGCACCTCCTTCTCGCGCGGGTGGTCTGGAAGTCACCATTTTTAACCGCGGCATCACAACCTACGGAGTCCATAATGAATTAATGTATAATGACGCCAGAGGCAAACGAGTAAAATTCAATAGATTCGTACCGGAGAGAATACCGGAGGTCGTCATGGAAGACAATAAGTTATGCATCAATTATTTCCATGAGACTCTACAGATAGATAGGAAGATGTATCCGGATCTGATTGTTTTGGCAACTCCCATAGTCCAGCATCCTGAGGCTGAAGATCTGTCGAAGTTGTTAAAGGTACCACTTGGGCAGGACAAATTCTTCTTGGAAGCTCATGTTAAATTACGACCAATCGATTTTGCTACTGACGGCATTTTCCTGTGCGGTACTGCTCACGCACCTGCGGATATAAACGAGAGCATTGCTCAAGCTTATGCATCGGCATCGCATGCTGCAATTCCGTTAGCAAGAGGTTTTATTATTCCAGAGGCAATCACAGCGGAGGTGGATATAAACATATGCTGTGGGTGTAAGAGCTGTGAGAAGGTTTGTCCGTATAGTGCAATCGCAGTAACAAAAACCGATAAGGGTAAGAAGGCCCAGGTGGTGCTGGCTGCATGTAAAGGCTGTGGATCCTGTGCATCAATCTGTCCGGAGAATGCAATCACAATGCGTAATTTTACCGACGAGCAATTAATATCAGAAGGCATTTGCGCTTTGAGGGAGGTGGTTTAATGACTGATGAAACCAAAGAAGCGCCTGAAAAAGAAACAAAAGATGATGCAAAAACACCACCGAAAGTAGAAGTATCCGAGAAAAAAGGATTTGAACCTGTAATTGTTGGATTCTTATGTAACTGGTGCTCCTACGCGGGAGCTGATCTTTGCGGTGTAAGCAGATATCAGTATCCAACGAATATTAGAGTCGTGCGAGTTATGTGCAGCACGCGGGTAGATCCGTTTATTATTTTGGAGATGTTCATCCAGGGAGCTGATGGAATACTGGTAGGCGGGTGTCATCTGGGAGATTGTCATTACATTTCAGGTAATTATCATACAATGAATAAGATGAAACTTACAAAAAAATTATTAGAAATAAGTGGTCTTGATCCAGAGCGGCTGCGATTGGAATGGATTTCGGCTTCCGAGGGTGAGAAATTTTCTCAAGTAATAACAGAATTTACAGAGACGGTAAGACAACTGGGACCTTCACCGATTAGAAGCACCAATCCAGATATTGATTTATTGGAAGCGACCTTTGCAGCCCAGAATGCATCCACTGATTTCAGATTAAGAGCTTTGGTTGGTCGTGAACGAATGCTGACTGAACAAGGTAATGTGTATAATGAAAAAATATCAGAGGAAAAAATAGCAGAGTTGTATGATAAAATTATAATGGACGAATTTATACGCCACAGGATTCTTCAAATAACAAAGAACAGACCTTTATCTGTAAAGGATATTGCAAAAATAATTGGACAATCACCAAAAACTGTGTTAACTCAAATTGTAACATTAAAAGATAGAGGATTGATAACACTCCATAGGATCGATAGCAAATCGCCATTATTTGTTAATACCAAGGCTGAGACGGAGGTGGTCTGATGGTAGAACAAAAATCTTCAAAGGAAAAGCCAGAAGAAATGAAAGATTCGAAATCACTTTTACAAAAGGCCTATCAAAATAGGATTGACGAAATACGGAGTGCCTGGAAACACCAGAACTATTTTACTACTTTACCATTATGGGCACAGATGGAAGATCGAACGAGACCGCACCGTCAGGTAATAGAGGAGACCAAGATAGCACTTCATGATATCGATGAAGCAACGAAAGATATAATCATAAGAGAGATCCTGTTGACATTGCGATGTAATAGCTGTGAGCGAGGTAGAACAAAGCAGTGTAATTTCTCAGTTTGTATCAGAGGATTACTCTCTGGCAAAGACATAGGGGGGTTGTAAAATGGCTGTGACTGATAAACCAATTGGTGCCGCACTTGTGATAGGGGGCGGAATAGCCGGTATGCAATCGTCACTTGATATGGCAGACTCCGGGTTTAAAGTATATCTTATTGATAACTCACCCACTATCGGTGGTGCAATGTCTCAGTTGGACAAAACCTTCCCGACAAACGATTGTGCCATGTGTATTATGGCACCGAAGTTGGTTGAGACTGGAAGGCATCATAACATTGATTTGATCACAAATGCCGAATTGGAAAAGTTAGAGGGTGAAAAAGGTAGATTCAAAGTAACCATAACTAAACGGGCCAGAAAAGTTGATGAAGAGAAATGTACTGGCTGCGGAATCTGCACCCAGCGATGCCCCGTTGAGGTTCCTGACGAATACAACAGGGGATTCAAAACCCGTAAAGCAATATTTGTAAAGTATCCCCAGGCTGTACCACCAACCCACACAATAGATCAAGAAAATTGTATTGGTTGCGGTATTTGTGAAACTCAATGTGAAGCAGATGCAATTGTATATCCACAGGAGCAGGAAACCAGGGAACTGGAAGTAGGTTCAATTATAATCTCTCCGGGGTTTGAAGAATTTGATTTAAGAATTAAAAGAATGGAATACGGTTTTGGTCAATATCCCAATGTAGTATCAAGTTTGGAATTCGAGAGAATGCTGAGTGCCACAGGTCCTTACAGTGGCAAAGTATTCAGGCCATCGGATGGAGAAATACCTGATAATGTGGCGTTCATTCAATGTGTGGGTTCACGTGATAGGTCTATCGGCAATCCTTACTGTTCATCTGTTTGTTGTATGTTTGCGATAAAGGAGGCAGTTATAGCGAAAGAACATATGCCGGGTTTGAAACCACATATATTTTTCATGGACATGCGAGCCTTTGGCAAGGAATTTGATGATTATTATAATCGTGCACAGGATGAACATGGTATCAAATTCTATCGCAACAATCGTATTGCTGGCATCCAGGAGATACAAGATACAAAAAATTTAGTTATTACATATATAGAAGAAGGTGAACTAAGATCTCGCGAATTTGATTTGGTTGTCTTATCGATAGGTATGGACAGTGCCCGCAACGCTATTGAGCTTGCCGAGAAATTAGGTATTGAACTTAATGATTTCAATTTCTGTGAAACCGATATTTTCACACCGATAGAGACAAATAAACCAGGGATTTTTGTATGTGGTGCATTCCAGGCGCCCAAGGATATTCCTGACAGTGTTTCACAGGCCAGCGGGGCTGCAGGTAGAGCATCAAGTATTATTGCGTCTGCCCGTGATACTCTTATTACCGTAAAGAAATATCCGGAAGAGAAAATCATCAAAGAGGGTGAGGAGCCACGAATTGGTATGTTTGTTTGCCACTGCGGCATCAATATTGGAGGAGTGGTAAATGTTCCAGAGGTGGTTGAATACGCAAAAACCTTACCGAATGTGGTGTACGCCGAAGAAAATCTCTATACATGTTCCCAGGATACACAGGAGAAAATCAAGCAGAAGATCGAGGAACATGATTTAAACCGGGTGATTGTTGCTTCATGCACACCGCGTACACACGGACCTCTGTTTCAGAATACTATCCGAGAAGGTAAATTGAATCCCTTTGTGTTTGAAATGGCAAATATTCGCGACCAATGTTCATGGGTACATGCTGATGACCCGAAAGGTTCAACTGAAAAAGCAAAAGACCTCGTTAGGATGGCTGCGGCAAAATCGGCTCTATTAGAGCCTTTACCAAAAATTGAGACCGACATTACACCTTCCGGATTAATAATTGGCGGAGGAATAACCGGTATGTCGGCAGCAATCGAATTGGCTGAGCAGGGGTATGAGGTTATTTTGGTGGAAAAATCTGAACATCTGGGCGGTTTGACACGAAGGCTGCATTTTGGGTTGCAAAATGAGAACATACCCGAATTTATGAATGATTTAATTAAAAAGGTTGAAAGCAGCGATAAAATCAGTGTATTTAAAAACGCAACTGTAAAGGATATTAAAGGATATGTTGGAAATTTCAGCACGACAATCGATCAACAAGGAAAAGAAATAGAGGTAGAACACGGCATCATAATCGTTGCCACAGGTGGAGAGGAATTAAAAACTAATGAATATCTATATGGCCAGAATGACAGAGTATTATCACAATTAGATTTCGACAATATGCTTTATGAAGGCAAAATAACAAAACCGGTAACAGCAGTAATGATACAATGTGTTGGATGTAGAAACAAGGAACGACCTTATTGCAGCAGAATATGCTGTACAGAGGCTATCAAGAATGCCCGGAAATTAAAGGAATTGCAGCCGGATAGCAATGTTTTTATCCTGTTCAAAGATATGAGAACTTACGGTTTTAGAGAACTCTATTACGAAAAAGCCGCCTCCGAAGGAGTTGTTTTTGTCAGATATGATGATCAGAACCCGCCGAAGGTGACCTCAAAAGATGGATTGACTGTAGATATATATGACCATTTTATTAATGAGAATATAGAAATAAAACCAGATTTTCTGGTTCTCAGTATTGCCACAGTACCAGCTTCTGATAATCAAGAATTGGCAAAACATTTAAAGGTGCCATTGAGTAAAGACGGCTTTTTCTTGGAAGCGCATATGAAACTTAGACCGAATGAATTTGCTACCGATGGTATTTTCCTGGCGGGTTTGGCCCATGCACCAAAATTCATTAATGAATGTATTTTCCAGGCACAGGCCGCCGTATCCAGAGCTGTTACTATTCTTTCCAAGAAAAAAATAGAGGGGGATAGAATAGTATCGATGGTTGACCAGGACCTGTGTACCGGTTGTGGTACCTGCGTCGTTATCTGTCCGTTCCAGGCCATAGATAAAAATGAAGAAGGTAAAGCCGAAACAAAATCTGTTCTATGCAAAGGCTGCGGGGTCTGTGGAGCCAGCTGTCCGGAAACTGCCATTACTATTTCTGGATTTACCGATAAACAACTGGTGGCACAAATCGAAGCCGCTGTGAAAGCTCTTGTGAAGCAGGAGGTGAATTAAATGGCATCTGAAACGACCCAAAACTCTGACAGCCCGACAGTTATAAATTCAAGAACTTATATGCCACGGATAATCGGGTTTTTATGCAACTGGTGTTCATATGCAGGTGCGGATTTGGCAGGTGTGAGTCGGTTTCACTATCCGCCATCGTTAAGAATTATTCGAGTAATGTGTTCTGGAAGACTTGACCCGCATATAATTTTTGAAAGTTTTATTCAAGGTGCAGATGCTGTTTTTATCGGGGGCTGCCATCCCGGCGATTGCCATTATCTGGAAGGTAATTATCAAGCAGAGCGTAAGATCAAGATGGTAAGAAAATTATTAGAACGGACAGGAATGGATCCAAACCGCTTAAAATTAGAATGGATCGCAGCTTCCGAGGGAGAGCGATTTGCCAGAACAATATCAGATTATACTGATGAGATCAAGGCCTTGGGCCCGAGCCCTGTGGCAGGCCCCTCTCCAGATATGGAAATTGTTGAGAATTTATTATCCGCACAAAAAGCAGTTTATAATTTTAGATTAAGAGCGATAGTCAGTAAAGAGCGAAAATTAATAGAGGAAGGCAATGTTTACGGCGTAAAGAAATCTCAGGAGGAATTTGACGAATTTTTTGATGAAGCTATTCAAACCGAATATACACGTCAGCAGATTCTAAAACAGCTCAGTAAAGGAGCATTATCCGTGAAGGACCTTTCAAGCAAGCTTAATATACCAACTGAGATCGTTTTGGATAACATCGTTATTTTACGGAAAGAGAATCAAATAGCACTTGAAAAAATCGAGAATTTTACACCGAGATATATTTCATTACTTGAGGGGGGTGATTAATATGGCGGCTGCAGATCAGGTAGGAAGCGTAATGGTAGTAGGAGGCGGTATATCCGGCATGCAGTCAGCACTGGATCTGGCTGACAGCGGATTCAAGGTATACTTGCTGGAACGATATCCCACCATAGGCGGTGTGATGGCGCAGCTTGACAAAACCTTCCCCACTAACGACTGTGCAATGTGTATTATGGCTCCGAAGCTGGTAGCTACCGGCAGACATCATAATATCGAGATTATCGGAAACGCCGAAGTAAGTGATGTTGAAGGAGAGGCAGGACATTTTTATGTGACAATAAAAAAGCATCCATTGAAGATCGATGAGGAAAAGTGCACTGGATGCGGGGTATGTGCACAGAAATGTCCATCCGAAGCTCTCGATGAGTTCAATGAATCACTAAGGAGAAGAAAAGCGGTCAGTATAAGATATCCGCAGGCAATTCCGCTTATCTTCGATATTGACCAGAACAAATGCATTGGCTGTGGTATATGTGCTGAAGAATGTAAGGCCAAAGCCGTGGTGTATGAGCAAGAGGAGCAGAAAATCCAGCTGGAGGTAGGATCGATTATTCTCTCACCCGGATTTGATAAATTCAGGCCGGACAACCTTCAGGAATACGGTTATGGCGTTTACAAGAATGTAGTATCGAGCATAGAATTTGAGCGCATATTGAGCGCCACCGGACCTTACCTTGGTACCGTACTGAGACCCTCAGACGGCGATGTACCGGAAAATGTAGCATTCATCCAGTGCGTTGGATCACGGGACAACCAGCACGGCAGCAATCCGTATTGTTCTGCGGTATGCTGCATGTATGCCATGAAAGAGGCCGTGATTGCACAGGAACATACGGAGGGATTGAAATCACATATATTCTTCATGGATATCCGTGCACATGGAAAGGAGTTCGATGATTATTACGAACGCTGTGAAAAAGAACACGGGATAGTATTTACACGCGCACGGGTTGCCGGTATAAGTGAGGATCCGACCACCAAGAATTTGTCCATCAGATATGTAGAGGGCGGAGAGATCAAGGAAAAGGAATTTAATCTGGTAGTCCTGGGTGTGGGCCTCAACCCGCCTGAAAATGTAGAAAAACTGGCGGAAGTGTACGGTATCGAACTTAACCATTACAAATTCTGCGAAACTGATAACTTCAAACCACTGGAAACAACCCGGCCCGGAATTTATGTAAGCGGTGCATTTTCTTCACCCAAGGATATTCCTGATACAGTAGCTCAGGCATCCGGCGCCGCTGCAAAAGCTTCCGGTATCGTTGCATCCAAGCGCTGGACTGAGACCACAGAGAAAGAATTTCCACCTGAACGTGATATTACAGGTGAGGATCCGCGAATCGGGGTATTTGTTTGCCACTGTGGTATAAACATCGGCGGTGTGGTGGATGTACCGGGTGTTGTGGAATATGCAAAATCACTGCCGAATGTTGTGTATGCAGAGCATAATCTGTATACCTGCTCGCAGGATACTCAGAAACGGATCAGAGAACATATAAAGGAACACAACTTGAACCGTACAATTGTTGCGAGCTGTACTCCACGTACCCACGAACCACTTTTCAGAAACACAACTGCGGAGGGTGGGCTGAATCCTTATCTGTTCGAAATGGCAAACATCCGCGACCAGTGTTCATGGGTACACATGCATGAACCGGAATCGGCGACCACGAAGGCCAAGGACCTGCTGAGAATTGCCGTTGCAAAATCAAGACTGCTGGAACCACTGGATAAGAAATACCTGCCGATAACCCAGAAGGGTCTTGTTATCGGCGGCGGCCTGGCCGGTATGACAGCTGCTCTGGGAATTGCGGAGCAGGGCTACGAGACCTATTTAATTGAAAAAGAGGCGCAGCTGGGCGGTAATCTAAGCCATATCCACTATTCATTAAATCCAGGCGATAACGGCGACGAGTCCAAAGCCCGGATAGAACCGCAGGCATTTTTAAAGGATTTGATCGAAAAAGTGCAGTCAAATGATAAGATCAAGCTTCATCTGAATTCAAAGATTAAAAATATAGAGGGTTTCATGGGTAATTTCAAGACCACCGTGGAGAACGGTGGAAAAGAGGAGGAGTTTGAGCACGGCGTTGTTGTTGTGGCATCAGGCGCATACGAGTACAAGCCCACGGAATACCTTTACGGTACAGATGATAAGATATTGACACAGAGAGAACTTGAGGCAAAACTTGCAAATAACGAATATAAAGCCAATACCGTTGTAATGATACAGTGCGTCGGCTCGCGGGATGAGGAACACGGCTGGTGTTCACGCGTATGCTGCAGCGAAGCTGTAAAAAATGCTTTAAAAGTAAAAGAAGCAAATCCAGATGCGCAAATCTATATTCTGTATAAAGATATGAGAACATACGGATTTAAAGAGGATTATTACAAGACAGCTTCGGAGAAGGGTGTGCTGTTCATTCGCTATGATGATGAAAGTAAGCCGGAAGTTACAAATGACGGCGGTGCAATTAAAGTCAGGGTTAAGGACCATGTAACAGAGGATGAGATCGAGCTCCAGCCCGATAATGTGATCCTCAGTGCAGGCACAATGCCGAATCCCGATAATGAAAATATAGGGAAGATGCTGAAGGTTCCCTTGAACAAATATAAATTCTTTTTAGAAGCCCATATGAAGCTTAGACCCGTAGATTTCGCCACAGAGGGTGTATTTCTATGCGGATTATCACACGGTCCGAAATTAATTGACGAGACCATCTCACAGGCATGTGGTGCTGTGGCCCGCGCCGCTACGGTTCTGGCTAAGGATCAAATGGTGATTGAGCCCACTATATCAAATGTAATAGATGAGAACTGTGACGGCTGTGCATATTGCGTAGATCCGTGCCCGTTCAAAGCCATTACATTGATAGAATACAATAAAGAGGGTGCAGTGAAAAAGACTGTGGAAGTGAACGAGGCGGCATGTAAAGGCTGCGGGGTTTGCATGGCAACATGCCCGAAAAAAGGCATCGTGGTGAAAGGATTCAGGCTGGATCAATTAAATGCAATGATCGAAGCTGCTCTGGAGGTGAGCTAAATGGCCGAGGACGAATACCAGCCGAAACTGATTGGATTCTGCTGTAACTGGTGCTCTTACGCAGGGGCAGATCTGGCCGGCACATCACGGCTCCAGTATCCCCC
>CP070629.1:2841691-2844260 GCA_020356005.1 Thermoplasmata archaeon | reverse complement strand
TAAGCCGCATTGCGGCGCTTTTTTTTGGTTATAACAAGGAATATCATATGAACATAAAACCAAAGTCAAAGAAAAAGCTGCATTCGGAAGCACGTATAGAAGATGTAGCGGTTTGCGGCAATGCCATTCAAGAGGATTTAATGGGTCTTGATGTCTTAGTAATCAAGTTGAGCCGGCAGATATCAAGCCTGAATGACTTTTCCGAAGATATCGAGCAGTTCTCCCTCGGATCGCCTGACCTCATTAGACATTATTGCACGTCGGTGTTCACCTCTATCCATTGGTATAGCGATCTGCATGCAGTTTGGGTTGACGGTGAACGGGCAGCAATTGAGTTCAATATCTCTGGTTTTGATGAACCCACTTCGCTGCACCTTACGCTGCGCATGGGGCGAGATTGGGACAAAGATACGGAGCGATTCTTGGTGGACCGATTTCGGGAGCTGAATCGAAACGCTGGTTGGCAGGTGTTCTCACTATCAGACAATTCTTCATTGCTTGATGGGTTGTGATATGCAGTGAATGTAAAATAAGGAGCCAGCTTCAAAAATTGCTGTTTTGATAGAAAAACGCGAATCTCTTATAATAACAGTTGGGCACACGAAACCATGAACCTACCGATACTCCAATACATAGCCGAACAAGGCGACAATAAGCTTCTCAATCATGAGATAACTACGGATGAAAAAGCCCTGTTTAGGGAACTGGACGCTGCAACTGCTGCAGTTGACAGCGACCAGTTGGAAGCCATATATGAAGTGATTGTACCGATCGGTGCAAAGTATGGTCTTAGTCGCAATGAAACCATTGCCTTCTGGACACGTTGTACGTTCGGTATCTTCGAACCTTGTGAATTCGCCCCTGGTGAGCAGCCTGATGAACCACCAGTCGAGTTCAATGACTTGATGTTCCTGGCGCTGGATCATGGGTTTGCCAGTATCGAGGACGGCAGTGATCCTTTGATTCCGTTTGCCATGGTTCATATAACATCTGGCGAGAGGAAAATGCAGCGATTTGTTTGTGAACACCTCGAAGTTGGCGTTGATCAGGCCAAGGCCTTCGTTGAGCAGAACCAGGCCCAAATCACTATGTATGCGATCGCCTGGGATGGTTACATCACTCTCAAATGTAGGAAGTGGAACGCTGTATTCGTGGAAGCGGGAATGAATAACCGCCCCAATGGCTTCCTTTTGTGCCAACGATACGAGGCCGAGAAGAGCTTCTTTCGAAAGAAGAATAAGGCAGTGGGGAACCCCATAATGGTGAGTCAACCACCGTCCCGGATCCATAAAAAACGTGAGCCCAACCAATGAGTGATCGACCCCAATACTATGCGGCGCTTCGCTCTACTGTGCACTGGGCAGTGAATTTGTGGCTAATCCCTGAAAAGCAATCATGAATACCAAAGTGATAAGAGATATAGGAGGGATAGCTGTAAAGGTAGAGACTACAGGTGTGGCTCATGAATTTGACAAATGGAATGAGTTGTTGAGCGATACAGGAACGTTTTCCCTGTATGCAGCACTTGTGATCCTCATAGGGGGAGAAGAGTACTACTACTCCTGCGGTATGCACAATTTTGGCTTACCGGATTGTTGCATAAGTGCAAAAGAAGATATCAAAGATGCGGCATACACGATGAATGTGTTCAATAACTATCAATTGGAAGAGAGACCTAATTTGAAGGATGGACACACATTCAGTGTTACTGAGGAGGCACCCCACTATAAATTGAGACTCAAAGAGGATTTTATATATGGAGGAGATGAATACTTTGGAAATTCACAAGGAAGGTGGGTATTAGAGAAAGGCTAATAATTAATGCTCAGCAGTACCCCTCGACGAAAAACTTCCGAACCAACGACTCGGATATAAATGTTTGATAAAAAAAAAGGAGAGTGAAAAAATGAATACAAGTGAGATTTCATATTTAATCGGACAGATTCTTGGATTTTTAATAATTTCCATATTGATTATTTTGGTGATTATCAAGGTTAAAAAATCTTTAAAAAGGGATAAAGCCAGCGTTAAGTGTACTTATAGTCTCATCATATTACTTGCGGGACTTTTAATAGGGTTTATTTTTTACAGTGTCATGACAATTTTTGGAATAACTAATTATCATTTTAATGTTTTCTTCTCGGTATTAGTACTGCTAATTTTTCTTTTCTCTGCAATTATCGCGGTAGTCGGCTTAACCCAATATAGAAAAAATGAATTTAAGCACGGCAAACAGCATGCAGTTATTACAATAGTGATTGTTTCAATTATTATAGCAGCCAATTTAATTGTTTTTATAACCAAAAGGGATAACATTCAAGACGCCATTTCTGCCGGATTGAAATATTTTAACAGTAAAAATTATGAAAAAGCGATTGAATATTACCTTAAGGCCGATAAATTACATCCAATGAATACTGATTTTAAGCAAAAATTAGCTATTTCATATCTTAATACAAAAAAATACCATGAAGCAATTAAATGTATTAACGAAGCCATCGAAGTGGTAAAGAAAAGGTTTGGACCTGATCATAAATATTTGGGATCAATGTATAATATGAAAGCAACT
>CP070629.1:2838289-2841591 GCA_020356005.1 Thermoplasmata archaeon | reverse complement strand
CAACATCCGGACCATCGGGAAGCATGGTGATAATTCTTTTAGTTATCTTCGCAACAGCGGCAGGTGAATCCGCCGTTTCTGCCCCCATACCCACCAGTTCTTTCACCGGAGCGGGATTTATATCAAGCACAACGAGTTTGTAACCGGTATTAATAAGATTCCTGGCCATGGGTTTACCCATGATTCCCAAGCCAATAAATCCGAGTGTTTTGTTCATTTTTTCCTCCTCTTATTAAGATCATTATAGGTAAATAAGTCTCATGAAAAAAGAAGCATCCCGAGGGTGATACCGCCAATCAGGGAGATAAGAAGTAACTGTTCACCAGTAGACAGAGGAAATGCTGAGATGGAATATATAGAATTTAACTATTATAAGCAATACACTTTTGCGACGCGTTTAGATAAGAAGAAGTGAAAGATGGTAATATGGAAATCTTCATATCATCTTAATTAATAATGGATTAAACATGCAAGATAAATCTGTATTAAATCAGCTGGCGACCCCCCAAAATCCGATATAGAGATAGGCGTAAAGTATGATAAAATAAAGGAATAAGTCTAAAAAAGGCTATGAAAAAGGGATTCGCTTTCGTATATTTGATATAAATATAACTCGTTAAGATTCGATCAAATAACGAAAGGAACCCCAATGGAGAGTATAACAGATTTTGCACCGGAAATCCAGAAGAGAATAAGCGGATTTATCACTTTTTTATCGAAGCATGGATTCAGCCGTCCTGAGGTGAAGAATAGTGGTATGCTATTCCATGCGATGTTGAATCGCCATAATGTGCATGTAAGTGAACTGGCACGATCGCTGGGAGAGACGATAGCACCGAAGAAGACAGAAGAGCGTTTGCATCGCAATCTCAGGCGTAAAGGTTTAGGGCGTCGTCTTTTAGAGGCAAATGCTATAAAGAACAGAGCTGGGATATGTGGGAAACGGTATTGCATCGTTGATCTGAGCGATATTCAGAAGCCGTATGGGGAGAAGATGGAAGGGTTGGGTCGCGTGCGAGATGGAGATAAGAGTAGTAATGACACTGTGGTGATAGGGAACGGGTTATACTGGATAAATGGGGTAATGGCTGACGATTCGGGAATCCTGCCTGTATACAGCGAGATATACGGACTTGACCATGAAGGCCGAGAGCATACGAGTGAGAATGTCAAAATACTGGAGATAACTGATCTGGTGCATGCCCTGCACCCCGATGCGACCTATGTGCTGGATCGTGGAGGTGATCGGTCGAGCATTATCGACAGTTTGCTTGAGGACGGGAAACGGTTTGTAATCCGTGGACAGGATCAACGATCGCTGCGGCTTCACCAGGACAGTGAGAAAGACACGAACATCAAGGATATAGCAAAGAAGACAAGAACGAGCTACGCCTATAAATCCCTGAGGAATGGTGAATGGTTTGATGTGGGTATACGACTGGTATACTACGGCGAGACACCCCTGTGGCTGGTGGTGTCCCGCCGTCGCCGGGGAGGTTTGAGTTGGTATCTGACTTACGCTGAAGGAACACGGAGGGAAATTATGGATACCGTGATGGAAGCGTATGGATTGCGCTGGCGGGTAGAGGAATACCACCGTCAGATCAAACAAGATTACAACCTTGAGAAAATATGTTTACGCAATTACAATGCCATCAAAAACATGGGTGCTCTGGTTGCGCTTGCAGCATCGTTCTGTGCGCGTCTGCCTGAGCATCTCGTCATCCAAATGATTGCGGCGGCAAGGCTTCTGCCGAGAAAGCGACTCCGGGATATTCCAAGCTACCCGTACTATATGATCACCGCTGCCGCGGCTTGGGTTCTCGGTCAATCATATAAACAACGGCCAAAACCACTCCGGATTCGAAAACGTGATTACTTCCAGTTATCTCTTGCTTTACAGGAATTCTAAAAAATGGGGGGTCACCAGATTTTTCTCTAACTGCTTGCTTCACTGAGGTGAATGACGTATCTTAGGACATTGTTATTCTATTATTTATTGATACTATTGATGAGGTCATGAAAATACTTTTTCACTATTATCCATGATGAGTGTCTGAGATTATTTAAGTCTTCAATACAAAAGAGGTTGTTATGAAAAAGATATATGGTGTTATTAATCTTCTCTGCCTGGCAGTGGTATTGACTAACTGCGGCGATTCGAGGGATAGAGGTGAAGCCCCTGATTCTGAAAAAAAGCTCGCGATTGCTGTTATTCCCAAAGGAACGACCCACGAATTCTGGAAATCAATTCACGCAGGAGCATTAAAAGCTTCCCGGGAAATAGGTGAGGTTGAAATTTTCTGGAAAGGTCCCCTCAAAGAAGATGACCGTGAGGAACAACTTCAGATAGTGGAGACATTTATTGCACGGAGAGTGGATGCTATCGTGCTCGCACCTCTTGATGACCGTTCACTTGTGAGATCTGTCCGCGAAGCGAAAGATCAGGGGAGACCCACCATTGTGATCGATTCTGGGCTTCAGGGTGATGAACATATATCATTTATTGCAACTGATAACTATAAAGGGGGTGTACTTGCCGCCGAACGTATCGGTTCGCTTTTAGACGGTTCAGGCACGCTGATCATGATTCGTTACCAGGAAGGACGCGCTTCAACTACCAACCGTGAGAAAGGTTTCCTCGATACAATTACTTCACAATACCCGGATATTGAAATTCTCTCTTCAAACCAATATGCCGGAGCAACGACTGAAACGGCATATCGTGCGAGTGAAAATCTATTAAACCGTTTCACCGAAGTTGATGCAATTTTTACACCAAATGAGTCAAGCACTTTTGGATGTTTGAGGGCTCTTCAAGACAGGGGGCTTTCCGGAAACATCATTTTTGTGGGTTTTGATGTTTCGGAAAAACTTGTCGAAGCGCTCGAAAAAAGGGAAATTCTGGGGCTGGTTTTACAAAATCCGTTCAATATGGGTTACTTCGGTGTCAGAACTGCTGTGGAATTCTTACAAGGTGTAAAAGTAGAAAAGCGGATTGATACAGGTGTTACCATTGCAACACCGGAGAATATGAATAATCCGGAAATAAGGCAGCTGCTGTTCCCTGATATTTCCCAAATTCTTGACTGATCCCAAGGTGAGTAAATAGTAGCAGCATAAAATATTTCTCTGATCTTGGAACAAGAGATTTAGCCTCTTATTATGATTCATGAACATTACCAGTATAAGACAACAACTTAGTATAATTCCAGTAAAGCAATTTTTTCGGATATTTTTCTTTCTGGTGTTAATGCAGGTTTGATAAACTTACAGCGTTCTATGAGCAATGCAAACGATAC
>CP070629.1:2820784-2838189 GCA_020356005.1 Thermoplasmata archaeon | reverse complement strand
CGGCCCAAGGGTCTACAGCCGGCCGCTCTAGCCAGTCTAAGCTAAGTCGGGGTATTTTAGCAATATTTTTACAATATAAAAAGAAAATCCCGACTCCCGGATTTGAACCGGGGATCTGCCGGTATCGGCAGGGCCAAAGAGGCCCGATTGGGTCTACAGCCGGCCGCTCTAGCCAGTCTAAGCTAAGTCGGGGACGTATATGAAATTATTGTAGGGAGTCGATATAAAACCAGCGCTATAAAAAACTTTTTATACAAAAATATCTCAATAAAGGTACCGGCGTAGAATTTAGAAATGGTAGTTGTTAAACACCCAGGAGTTGGTTTTATGACTGCAGGTGAAGAGGACTCTTCGAGTACAGAATCGAAAGAGGAAAGTGTGCAAGAGGGCACAGAGGAATCAGAAGATGATAAAATCCAGGAGGGTAGTGAAAAAGAGGCGGGTGAGGGTGATGAAGGTGAGGAAAGCTCGGAGCATCCGCCAAAATTCAAGTTCGAATGCCTGCGCACTGGCGATTGCTGCAAGCGAGAGACGGTTCCGGTTAGCTTGAACGATCTCCAGCGCTGGGTTAAGGACCAGACCATCTTTCGAGTAGTACACCTACTGCAGATTGCGGTTGTGGATGAGAATGAGGTGCAGTTACAATTGGTGAAGAACGATGACGGGTACTGCAGCTTATACCACCGCGACAACAAGGCGTGCACGATCCATTATAATAAACCGCTGTACTGTAAGAGCTATCCGCTGGGATTCAACGGAGAGAAATACATAATAAAAAGTAAAGAGTGCACAGGTTTGGGTAAAGGCAAAATGACCAAGGACCAGCTCAAGGAGTTGAGGGATGTGGCTTTTGAAGATTTTGTGGGCCGCAGGCAGGTCATTGAGGTTCTACCGATACTCCAGAGCATTTTCTTCAGACAGCTGAGTGAAGAATCGCAGAGAATAATGGATAAGCTGTCTCCCGAGGAGAAAGAGAAAATAGATGAGATGTTTAAATCTGGAGAGAGTGAAGAACCCGAAAAATGAATTTTGAATATACACTAATCACTTTCAGCAGTTATTGTGGGTGTTATTGTTACATTGGACTTGACGGATTTGGTTATCAAGCACCACTTTTTACATTCATCGAATAACTTCTCGACTTTTTCTCTATGTTTTTTGTCGTATATCTGAACATGTGGTTCCACAACTATGTCACTGAAAATAAATGAGTTTTGGACCATTTTAGCGGTACCTACCGCACTGCTTTTGTAAGACTTTATTTGAAGATCGTTTTTATCGAGCAGCCAAAGAAATGTTGTCATTGTACAGAGTTCTATGGATGCAACGAAAAGATCCTCGGGGGACCATATCCCTTCATGGCCGCCCCATTCAGGCGGGCATGCAACATTTATCATCGGCTTATCCGGCGAGCTCAAATCGCCTTTATGTTCGCCCGTCCATACCAAATTGGTCTCGTACTTATATTCCCTAGGTTTAAGCTCCATAGAACCACCCGATATCGGGTGGACTAATCAAAATAATCGTAATTTAATTTTTTGTGAGTTCGGATTTAAACTTGTTGGATTTAGAATAAAACTATATTCTTATACAATGTAAATCCATCAGAAAAGCTGGCAATAATCGTATAGTTGCCAACTCCACCTTTGGGTGTTTTCCAATTTACATGATATTGTGTGGGTTCCTGTATCGCTATACCCTCCTTGGGGTTTTTGCCAACGCTGAAATTTGCGACGGTATTGTTTGCGTCATCGATCACAATAACAGTAACATTGTTATCCACAATAAATGTACCATTCATCGTATAATTGAATTTGATGGGTATATTTGATCCGGCCTTAAATTCCGATTTGTTCAATAACGGCGGCCGCCATGTACCGGTGCCCGTTACATTGTAATTTTGGGCGGTATTATTACCGGTATTATTTCCGGTATTGTTACCAGTGGTATTGTTTGAATATGTCTGGGAAGTATTCATATCGGTTTCAAAATTGTCATTGGTATCCAATTCAGAATCCTGGCTCATCAATCCAATGGACGACAATACCAAAAATATAATTAAAAATATAAACATGCCAAATAGATTTAAGTGCAACTTCATGCCGAGTGCCCCCACATATGTATATTAATATCTAATTAAGGATAAAAATGGTATTACTTTAAAAGATTGGTAAGCTTTTTTACTAAATTTAAGAAAATTATATAAGGCTTTATTGCATCATAATTTTTTCCAATTCATCAGTACTGCAGCTTTGACGGAGTTTCCTCAGCATAAGTTTCCTGGCATTTTTGCTACCATCAGGACCGATGAACAATTCCAAAGCTTTGGCTACATTGTCAACAAATTCCTTGGCTTTTTCAGGTGTCAAACTCTCTTTTGTAGCATCTACATTTTCAAGCTGCTTTTTTAACAGGCCGGGTATCATCTCCGGCGCTAATGATGTTAAGCGTGCTTCGAGCTCGGTAATGAATTGTTCTGAGTCCATATTGAAAAACCCCGTCGCATAAAGCTTCGAAGGTGGTCTGAATGTTCTATAAAATCCAATTTTCGTTCAAATTCTCCGCATTTTTATTCATAAATATTAATTTCATATTTGTATTGATATATATACATTTGCCACCTATTTATTTTATATTAAAATTATGTAATAAAATGTAAAAATGATCTGCAATAAATGAATTAAAAATGATGTAAAATCATGAGATTTTTTTTTACTTTTGAACCTACGATTCTTCAATTTCTGGTTCTACCTCGATGTCAACAGGTAAACCGGCTCGGATACTATCGGTTACGATGCAATATTTTTCAAAAATGCCTTTGCAGCGTTCAAACGCTTTTAGATCACTTTCGGATCCGAGCCGGGGTTGAAGAGCCACATGGATACTTTTTAACCTCAACAACCCTTCTTCATTTCGCGAAATAATACCTGAAACCTGTGCCTTAAAACCTTTGACATCAGCTTTTGCGCGGCGCAGGCAGTGCATCAGGCTTGAGGCCAAACAATTGGCCACCGCAGTGCCTACCAGCCGTGAGGGGTTTGGGCCCTTACCTTCGCCTCCTACCTTTATTGGTTCGTCTGTTATCAGATCAGGCATTTCCGGGATATCGAATTTCACATTGAATGAAAACTTATCTATCAATTCCATCTCAAGTGAAAATTCCATCTTCTCGATTTTCTTCTTTGGCTGCTCTTCTGACAAGTTTAATCACCACTCTATTAGTATTGAGCACTCTCGTAGCCTTTGGCTACTCGTTTGAACGGTGAGCACGACCGCTTCGCGGTCTTGAGCCTTAAGCTTTGAAAGTGATGTCATCAGGATCCAGGGTCAGGGTATCGAGATAGGGGATATTTATAACCGATGAAAATCCCCAGGCCCGAGGCCCGAGCACCGAGACCCGATTTGCTAATTGCTCAAGCGAGTTCCTGTAGGGAACGAGCGTGCTCACCGCTCACCACTTTTATTTGCTTTTATCATCAATACGTTCCATTTCCGTGCGTAACCACATGCCTCTTAGCGTGGTCTCCGGCCTGTAGTCGCGGACTTTGGTCAATGTAATTGCGTCAACTTCGCAGTTCGAAGCGCACAGACCGCATCCGATGCATTTATCCTCGTTGAACACCAATCGTTCATAGTCGCCTTCATCAGAACCCTCATTCAAGGATTCGGATACCGATACGGCATTCATAGGACAAATAGCTATGCAGAGCTCGCACATATTGCAATTATCCGATACCCATTCAGGTATGAAGTTCGATTTAACAAAACACCTCGGGTTATCGAACTCTGTCAACCCTCTAAGTACCAGGCAGCTGCAGGTGCAGCAGTTGCATATAAACTGCGGGCGTTTCTGGCAGTTAGTCGTCGTATGTACCAGCCCCTTTTCCTCGAACTGTTTCAGCACCTCGATTGCCTCCTCGTGCTCAAGATAACGAGCTAACTTACGATCCACCATATAATCTGCATAATAATCGAAACACATGCAGGTTTCCAGTGGATGATCACAGGGACTCTTAAGCCTGCATGCGCATTCCATCAAAGCGATCTTATGAGAGGTTTTGACATACTCGGATACCTTTTCGAATGATAATACATTCATTGTGGGATCGAGTTCGATATCCACCTGAAAATTCTTCTCCGCCGGCAATACACGCACCCAGGGATGCTCGCTGGCACCAAGTTCGGTGACGAACATATTTTGATAATATTCCTCGAATAGCGTAGAAAATTTAGTACGGCGTTTTTCATCATGCTCGCCTACAAGGTAGAATTCGAAGATGCCGGGCAGGATTGGGAACAGGGAATAATATACATCTCCGTTCTTCGGATTTTTCACCCTGAATAACAGCCCCCTATCTGCAAGATTGTTAAGGGCCTTTTCGATTTCTGCTTCATGTTTACCCAATTCCTCAGCCACGAGTTTTACGGTCTTTTTGTCCTGATAGGGTGCACTGAATGCCTCCGATAATAATAGATCGACCTCCTCGGGTTCAAAGAGTATTTGTAGAATTGGTATTACCTCCGGTGAGGCCGGAAGTTTTACAGGCCACCGGGATAGCTTTTTTCGCAGCTGCTCGTATCTATCGGCATTACCCTCCATAACCACCACGATTAATAGTTTGGAACGGGTGGGGAAATTGTTCGAGTTATTATTAATGCTTTCTGAAAGAAACTTAATAACAGGAGGTAGGAGGCAGGGGGCAGGACGCAGTTTGATTTGATTAGGTTCTAGGTTTCATGTTCTGGGTGGATTAAAAATGGTGAAGGATAAATACGCTCGGTCGCTATGCTCCCTCACTTGAATGGTGAAGGTAGCTTATTAATCGCTTGAAGAATGGTGAAGGCTAAATACGCTCCCTTCGCTCGCTTGAGTTGCTAGAAAATTTCCGTTCCCAGAGTCCAAAACTAGAGAGATGAAGTTCTTGCTCAAGGCTGCGAAGCAGTCGTGCTCATAGCTCAATGCTCAAGGCCCCGAAGGGGTCGTGCTTATTTATAATAACCATTGATATCTCAGCTACCTTCACTATTCAAGGCAACGAAGTTGCCGTATTCACCTTTTATCCTTTAATAATAACCCTAGCGCCTCGTCTCTAGCGCCTAATCTCTATTTCTTAGCTTTTTCTAATCTAAATCACATCAGCTAGTATATACCAATATCGTTGTTGTTTTCGTTGCGTAATCTGCCTTTTTGACTGTTACTTTTATCTCACCGGTCTTGATTCCGGGAGGAAGTTCCACCAAACTCCCATCGAATTCTGCACTGCCGCTTTCAAAACCGTTATCACCTGTTTTTTCGGAATCCTGGTCGAACCCGCAGCCATCCAAAATTACTAGCGCCCCATCGAGCTTTTTGAGTTCTGTGTCGTAAACTGTAATTTTGATGGTGCGCGGTTGACCCTTGCTGAGATCTATGTCCTCTTCATTTCCATCAACTTCCACGCCGATCGTTTTGATGCTCTTGGGCGGCTCGTTCACGGAACTCATCCAGTACATTATAATACCCAGCGCCATAACTGCAATTACCACGATGATGAGCAGTTGTAACGGCATACCCTCGAGACCACCGGAACGGTCCTTTGAGATTTTTTTACTTCTATTTGACACTAAATTCTTTTCAGGATAATACTTACGACCATACACCATGCGTTCACCCCCTTTTGCTTTGAATGTTTCAAGCAATTCCAAGGTTCGGACTAAAATAATGTTTTTATTATATTAACCTTTCGATAATTATGGCGCCCAAATGTACTTCAATAACTTATCAGGTTCAGGTTTAAATAATATAAATCGTTTTTTATGACTATGTCTAACCATCCAGCCGATCAAGGATCGTATATTGTTCTATCTCATTTTCAGATCCGCGATTTTTTTTCAACCCTTTCACAAAGCATTCCAAAAATCTCGTACGATTTGGGGTTAAGTACGGTACCTGTAAGTATCAACAGTGAAAGCCTGAAGCTCCCGGATGGCAGCGCACTCCAGTTTGATACGCTCAGGGAGATGATGGCTGATGAAAGATATTGTTATCTAGTTGAGGATGGTAATGTAAAGAAGCTGATGTTCTATTCCGATTCAAAATCCTCCGTTTATAAGATGATACCTACGGAGGACGCGCCTGCGCTGGAGATCTCGGGAATACTTATGCATCGCATAAAAAATACAACGCCGTGGGAGGATGCGAAGGCCAAAATCAGGTTTCTCCAACCCGAGGGTAGTGTACTGGACACCAACTGCGGGTTCGGTTATACAGCAATCCAAGCTTCAGAGCAGGGCTGTAATGTCACCACGGTGGAGATCGACACCAATGTTCTGGAACTCGCGCGGTACAACCCCTGGTCCAAAAAGCTTTTTGAACGTTCCAGCCAAATCAAACTCCTGCAAGGCGATATATTCGAATTGATCAATGAATTCGATACCGCACAATTCGATTCAGTGATACACGACCCGCCCACGCTCGGCCGCGCAGAGAGTCTTTACTCGCTGGAGTTCTACCAGAAGCTTAAACGCGTCTTGAAACCCGGCGGTAAACTGTTCCATTATATAGGCGCACCCGGCAGCCGCGCCCGGGGTATAAACTTAATGAGCAATGTAAAATCCAAACTGCGCAAGACCGGATTTAATAAAATACAAACCGATCCCGAACTTGCCAGCCTGATAGCAATCCGAAATTAATAAATCCAATCACCAATTACGGTGATATTAATAGGGGAGAAGAATCTCCCCTATAACCCCTCTCTTTTCTTTTCTCTATGGGTGATGCCTTCGGCATCACCCAAAAAGATAAAGAAAGAGGGGTTGTTAGGGGATTCTTCCCCTAACAATATCACATTAATTAATGGCACGGGCGAGGGTTTGATGGAGGAGCATATAGATAAATTTGAGGAATTGCTGACGGATTCTATTCAGAGCAATCTTGAGGGTTTTGCCAGTCCCGCTGTGGCCTATTCCGGAGGGCTGGATTGTTCTGTGATTGCTAAGATCGCTATGGAATCTCATTCGGTTAAACTGGTTGCTGTAGGTACAGAGGATTCGCAGGATCTTCAGGCGGCGCGGTTGGGCTCCGAGCTGCTGGGGCTCCCGCTGGAACGGATTATTGTAATGAAGGCCGAAGTGGAGGATGCGATCCCGGATATTATTGATATATTGAAATCGCGCAACGCGCTGGAGATCTCCATCGAGCTTTCACTGTATTTCGTTTGTAAACATACGCGGAATGATTTGATACTAACCGGCCAGGGTGCGGACGAACTTTTCGGTGGTTACTCGAGATATTTAAGGTTGGGCTCTGACGAGCAAAAGGTACGGATGAAGCAGGATCTTTCGGATTATCTGCAGTACAATAAGCCTCAGGAATTGAAGCTGGGGAAAGCTTTCGGGAAGAGGATTGCGATGCCATACACAGCCAGCCAAATCGTTGAATTTATAGAACAACTGCCAATAGATACAAAGATCCGTAAAAGTGAGCGGAAGGTCGTATTGAAAGAACTGGCGAGGAGATTGGAACTGGCTCCCGAGATAATTAATCGGCCCAAGAAAGCCGTGCAGTACGGCTCGGGTATATTGTCCATAATGAAAAATCTTGCGAGGCGTGAGGGTGTAGAACTGCACGAGTATTTGAAGAGGATATGATCAATTCAGATCGACTGGATTTTATAGCGGTAAAATAAAATAAAGCGTAGCGTTCCGTTAGAATAGTTACAAATATTTGCGCATGTCACGGCTGACGGAGGATGGTTCGATTTTTATCTGTTTACCGGTGCCGCCGCAGTTTGAGCAGTTGGTATTGCCGTGGCATTTACCGCACACACCTATGCCGTTGCAGTATACACATTCACCGGTACCTTTGCACCTCACACATTTCTGGGTACCTTTACACATTTTACAGGAATCCAGCGAGCCTCCGCAGCTGAGACAATCGCCGGTGCCTTCACATAACATGCACTTACGCCTGCCGCTGCACATGTTACAAACACCGCTGCCGCCGCATTCACCGCAGCGCTTGAACCCCCCGCAGTCTGAACAGCGCTGTGTAGAATACTTTATACCTGCCGATTCGAAGCAACTGTAAGCCTCACGCATCAACCCCATTTTCTTAAGAGTCAATCCTTTCATTATCCATGCATCTTTATTACCGATATTCAATTTCAATAATCCTTCAAAACATTCCTGCGCTTTTCGGTAATCACCCTTATCAAAATAATGCATACCGTCAACCATATACTTTTCCAGCTGGCTGATGCGCGGGAGGGTTCGCTTACAATTAACGCAGAAAATATATTTATCCTCATTTTCGGTTCGGCAGTTCGGGCAGATTTTCATTAGAATACCACACTTTGGATATATATTTGCATATAAAAGCTTTATGATAACCTCCGAGTGAAATTTTATAAAATCATATACTATTTATTTATGCTTCTTTTCCGATTTTAACCAAACAAGCTACAAGCAAAATGCTGCATGGTGCATATGTGATTGTATCGATTTTAATTACACCGGCGCCTGGAGTCGGCCCTCTGGCCTCCTGTTAAACTATTCCACTGTTTCACTTTTCCACTTGGACTATTGACTCTCCACTGCTGGCTATCGACTAATTTGTTCTACCTGATATACTCCTGCATTGTTTTCCGGATACGACTTCTATCATCCTCTTCACTTTTAAGATTCTTCTCCCACATCTCGGCGATCACATCGCACATGAGTTCGTAGCGGTTCTCAAAAGCTGTCTGTATCATGTACCATTCGTGGCCAGAAGGTACAACGGTTCTCAGCATAGAGTCCAGTCCGATGGATATTACTGTATTGACGTAATCGTCATAGCTGAGCTTATCCTCGATTACCGCATCAAATACTTTCTTGAAACGCTTTAATTTTTCATCTACATTTTTATCTAATTTTACTGTCGGCTTTTTTGTTCTGGGCATCCGTTTCCCCCTTTATCTGATATTAATTGAAGTTGGGATATGATTTTTATCATATATAAATAATGAATCAATACCACTGTTGGTTTCAGTTAAAGCTCCATGGTTTTAACGAGAAAGTCCTACAAGGTCTAAAAACAGCTCAAGGTTACGCTCCAAACCTTTTCGCTCAATAAAATCCTGGGCATCTTTGATGTTGCTTACATCGTCAATATTATCATGTGTGTCTGTTCCGATGGCAAGTGCAACATCTGTATCCTTCAATAGTTCAAAGAAATTTTCAGCCAGGTGATAATACTGCTTCCCGGATCTGGCATTATGCCAGGCGGTGTCGAGCTCAATAAAGATATTGTTTTTTTCGAATTCTGCAATGACATCTCTGGCGTCGAATTTATGAAAACACAATTCAATATCTGGGTGGGCGAGCCCCACGGGTACAGTGAGTTTTTTAACAAACTGTGTAAATTGATTGAGTTTCATGCCGCGCCATAAAGGGTCTTCGACATATTCAATTAAAATAAAATCTAATAAATTTATGTCTGAGTAATTAAAAGAATCGAAATCGGTCCTCTTCAGTGACGAATCGATTTCTACACCTAATAGCAAGTCCAGCTTTGAACGGTACTGCTGTTTTATTTCATCCAAGCGGCTGATATATTCCTTCAGCTGGGGTGGGTGTGGGCAGCGCACCTTGGATGTTGCGAAATGATCAGAGATGCCGAGCACCTCTATCCCTTCGGAATGCCCGTGTTCTACGAGGGCTTCCGGTTTGTGCGAACCGTCTGAAAAGGTTGTGTGGTTGTGTATATTGATGTTCAACATCAAATCACGGTATAGAATTTATTATAATAAAAAGCTGGGGAAAGACTGGAGGTAAAAGGCAAGAGACAAGAGGCAGGAGGCAATAGGCGATTAATTAATAGCAGCAAGGTGCATGGGGCAGGGTGCAAGTATTATTTAATCGATTAAAAGCCCACTTGGGCCTGGCGCCAGGTCTCTGGCCTCTATTCGGTTTCCTTCAATTGATGAAGTGCGTTGTTATTATCCATCAGCAGTGTTAAGTATAGACCAAGCCATGCAACGGAATTGAAGCCCGATTCCAGTTCTGTCTGACCGCCGGCATAAGCCACCATATCCACCACCAGGTCGGTCCGGCGGTGGTACTGGATATAGTCGGCAGTACAGATAATGAAGAAAGTCTGGACACCCAACCGCTGGAAGCTTGTATGATCCGAACCTCCCCCGGTGGTCTCTCTTATATTCATTCCATCCTCCGGGTAGTCCAGATATTTGATCCAAGCATCCATAGTAGCATTGTGAAGTTCAGGGCAGTCCACAACTTCGGTATCGGTATCAGGACCGATTCGGACGGCAAGATCCCACTGCAAAGGCCAGTTCAAACCTACCATATCGAAATTGATATTCGTTTTAATATCTACATGTGGTGGTATTTCATTAGCAAAAGAGCTCGACCCCCACAATCCCTGCTCCTCTCCGTCCCATAACCCGAATACTATCGTGCGGTCGGTTTTTAGATTTGCCATACCTTCCGCAAGCTCGACCACCGCGCAAGCACCGGCGGTATTGTCCAGTGCACCTTCAATGGAACGCCGTGCGATATCATAATGCCCGCCAATGATTATCCATTCGTCAGGATGTACCGTGCCCCACTTGTATGCAATTACATCACGCACCTCATATGTCCTGAATCCATCAGATTTTTGATAGGTACGTATCTCGGCTTCATATCCCAGCTGGGTGAAATAGGACTGATAATGCTCTGACGCGCGCCTCATCTGCAGTGTCCCCACATCGCGGTTATTGAAATTCCGTGCCATGTAAACCTCGTGATCATAGAACGATTCGCCGGATACCAGCGGGTTGTCACCTCTCGAGACGGTGAGTTCGAACGTCTCTAAAACAGGGCCTGAGTGGATTTCTACGGGCATAACGGAAACAGAAGGTGGTATGAAGACTGTAATAGTTGCAGATGAGCCCGTAAAGTTATAATATGTTTCATTTCTGAAAATGCCGTCAAAGGCTACCAGGACATTATCAGGGAATTTAACACTGCATTTGTCCGCCGAGGTGGTTACATGTAATTCGAACGGCTCTCCGGATAATGCGCTTGATTCAGATAATTCCACGGTATGCTCCTCAAAAGTCCTGGCCATTTTTGGAACATACCAGAGCCCCAGGCCGGCGATTATAATCAGGACGATTATTAAAATTGCGAATAATATTGTACGCCTCCGATTTTCTGGATATATGGTTTGACCTCCGCGAAACAAATTTATTTGAGTAATATTTAGATATTATGACAGTATATATAGGGAATGATAATTCTGAGGGCAAGGTACAAGAAATTATAGCTAATAATTCGGGTTATACATTTATCTTGAAATAAAAGTATCGGAAAATTATGAATTTCAATATTGCATATATATGATGTGCACAAAGAACATTGTCAAAGCTAACAGAGGAATTCAATGGTAATGCAGTTGAAGAAACTTGATAAATTCAACGGTCGATCGGGTCCGCTGCTGTTGATTGTAATGGACGGTATGGGTTTAGGGGAGGAGGACGATACCAATGCCGTGCATTTGGCTAATACGCCCAATCTCGATAGGATTTTTAGCACACCCTTTTTTACATCTCTTAAAGCCCACGGACCGGCTGTTGGCCTGCCTTCTGAACGAGATATGGGTAACAGTGAGGTAGGCCACAATGCACTTGGTGCAGGAAAGAAGTTCGATCAGGGTTCCAAGCTTGTTACCAAGGCCATTGAGAGCGGTGGGATCTTCAAAACCGATCTATGGAACAAAATCGAAGAGCAGTGCATAATCGCAAACGGCACACTGCATTTCATCGGATTATTATCTGACGGTAACATTCATTCTCACATAGAGCACCTGTTCTCAATGATCCTCTATGCAGCGGCGAACGGATTTGAGCGCGTACGCATTCATGCACTGCTGGACGGTCGTGATGTGGGTGAGCGCACAGCTACAAAGTATATTGACGCCACCGAAATGTTACTTCACAAAATCAATCAGGATTATGAAGAATCGTTTTATGATTACAAGATCGCTTCAGGCGGCGGGAGGATGAAGGTCACAATGGACCGTTACGACGCCAACTGGGATATAGTGAAGCGCGGCTGGGATGCACATGTGCTGGGTGAAGCCAGAGCTTTCGAATCTGCAAAGGAAGCTGTGACACAATATTATTCCGAACATCCGTATATAATCGACCAGGACCTCGATGCTTTTGTCGTGGTGGAGAACGACGAGCCCGTCGGAAAAATTCTTGACGGCGATAGTGTAATAAACTTCAATTTCAGAGGCGACCGGGCAATCGAAATTTCAAGAGCGTTCGAGGAGGAAGATTTCGATGAGTTCGACCGTAAATATGTGCCGGATGTAATATATGCAGGTATGATGCTGTATGACGGCGATCTTGAGATCCCCAAAAACTTTCTTGTAAGCTCACCCGAGATAACGGGTACAATAGGAGAATACCTTTGCACCACCGGGATTAAGAGTTTTTCAGTTGCAGAGACCCAGAAATTCGGGCATGTAACTTATTTCTGGAACGGGAATCGGTCCGGCTGCATCGATGAATCGTTGGAAAAATATATTGAAGTTCCCTCTGACAAAGTCGCCTTTGATACCACACCTGAAATGAAAGCGCATGAGATAACTGCTAAAACGATTGAACTGCTGAAATCAGGTGAATATAGATTCGGCAGGGTTAATTTCGCCAACGGCGACATGGTCGGCCATACAGGGAAGATGGAAGCGACCATAAAAGCGGTTGAAACCGTGGATATTTGCGTGGGTTTGCTTTTAGAAGTGGTGGAACAGCAGGCAGGAATAGCAATAGTCACATCCGATCACGGTAACGCCGACGAGATGCTCACTGCGATAGGCGACCTGAAGATCCCCAAAACGGCGCACTCGCGCAACCCCGTACCCTTTGTCATAATCGATCCAAGTTTTAACAATGATTATAAACTCGCAAATGTACCCTCCGCAGGTTTGACGAATATCGCCTCCACTATACTGAACCTGTTGGGTTACGAAGCACCGGCGGATTATGATCCGTCCTTAATCGAATTTATATAAATCTAAGCCTGACCGCTTAGATTGGAACATGATGAAGGACACGAAATCGACCTTCAACATTATTTTCAACCATAGTTCCTCAAAGATACCTACGTTTACATTATTTAATAAATCTGGATATTTTGTAAACATCAATGGATTTGGTTATAGTAAAAATCCCGCCATCATCATCTTCTACGATTAACGTAAATGTATAAGCCCCATTGGTGAGATAGCCATAAGTGACTATATCCGTTATGTTAACCGGGAAAGTTCCACCAGAATTAGGGTAATGGTTTGTTATGCTGGTACCATCGTCAAATATCCACTTGAATGTGAGGTCATCCGCGCCGGTATCAGAGGCAGTGGCAATAAATGTTAATCCGTGTGAGAGGATTGTATCTGTCAAATTTACTTTCCAGACGTAAGTGTCAGGATGCTTTACATTGAATGTGTGGTGGAGCTTAACGGTATTATTATCACTAAACTTGAAAATGATCCAGCATGGGTTTGCACCATTGGGCTGGCCGTTCACGGGATCGTCCTCGGGCGTGTATGTTAAAACTGCTGTATAGGTCTTTGAAGTATCGATGGTGAAATTAAAGAGGTCGAAGGTCTGGTCGTTGGGGCTGCCAGGGTAGCGCACCAGCGTTCTATTCACAATAAGCGAATCGTTAGTATAGATGTGGATCAGCACATCATGCCATTTCTCACCTGCGATCCGAAATGAGATATTGACCTCATTTGTGAGAACTTTGATATCGACATCTGGAGCAATGTTTCTTACGATTACAGTTGTGTCATGGGTGGCATTGAGTCCGTCATCATCCTCAACTGTCAAAGTTAGATTATACACCCCGTTGTCCCCGTAAGTATGTGATATGGTATCGTTTACATTGAATGGGAAGGTCCCCTCGGGGCTTGGATATGGATCGAGAGATGTTCCGTTATTGTAACACATTTTTGTAAATGTTGGTCCGTTTTCCAGGTGCCATTTAAATTTGAGGTCGTCACTACCGGGATCAGTTACATTTGCAGAGACCTCAAACGCACATCCTTCATCAACAGAAACAGGTCCAAAGGGCTTTATCAATGGCGGAGCATTGGTTACAGTAACTGTTGTATTTGCTTCAATGCTCTGGTTTCCACCACTCACTCTTACCAATGCTATACCATTGTAATCATCACCCCAAATATAGGATGCTGTATTGTTGGTAGTAACTAAATCGAATAAACCGTCATTTTGGAAGTCGAATGAATAATTGAGTTTATCGTTAGCGAATCCAGTGACATTTACAGAAAAAATAACATCAGAGCCTTCAGGTGCTGTTGTTGCTTTGAATGAAGTTATTGATGGGTATGTGCTTGTAGCATTCATGTCTAATTTTAGTACAAAACAATCATTCCTGCCACCATTAAAGGATAAATCATAAGCTCCAGTGGTTGTTGGGAAAGCAGGAGAATCAGTCTCCCCTACAATAATAAACTTACCATTATAATTTGTAGCGGAGCGTTGACAAAGGTCAATGCCGGTTCCACCAATATACGTTGAATAAAGAAGTTCAGAAGCATTCGAATTAAGTTTTAAGAAAATAATATCTACTTTTCCATTAAATGTTTTATCGTAAGCATCAACGGTAGTAGGAAAATTAGATGAAGCAGTAGATCCACTTACATAAGCATTACCATCATCATCTATATTAAGACCTTGACCCCAACCAGCACTGGTTCCACCTAAACAGGCAGAATATATAAGTTCAGAACAATTTTGGTTAAGTTTGGTAAGAATCAAACCTCCACCTCCGGATTTCGATTTGTTATAAGTACCTGGTGTTGTTGGATAATTAGTTGATGCGGTGGAACCAGTAATAAAAACATTTTTCATGGAGTCTATTTCAATATCAACGCTAATTTCTCGGCCGTTACCTCCAATAAACGTTGAGTAAACAATATTTGTACCTTTTTTATTTAATTTAAATACAAATGCATCTGACTTACCACTTATTGTTTTATCATAAGCATTTGGTGTTGTAGGAAAATCGGATGAAAATGTTTCTCCAGTTGCATAAACCTCATCATATGAATCGACAGTTATATCTAATATATGATCGAAACCAGTTGAACCTCCTACATAGGTTGAATAAATTAGTTTCGATCCATTTTGGTTAAATTTTGATACGAAACAATCGAAAAGCCCATTATGTGTTGTATCATATGCACCTGTCGTAGTTGGAAAATTTCGTGAATTTGTATCACCGCCAATATAAATGTTTCCCGCGGAGTCCAAAGCGATTGCAGAAGAAAAATCTTGTGAAAGCCCTCCAATATAGGTGGAAAAAATCAGAGAAGAGCCATTATGGTTAAGTTTTAGTACAAATACATCATGAGGACCGGGCTGATTGGTAAAATCATTGCATGATGTATCATATGCCCCTTTCGTGGTAGGAAAATCCGATGTTGCCAACCCTGTAATATATGCACATCCAGATTCATCAACTGTAATACTCCCACCCCTATCAGTGTATCCATATCCAATAAATGTCGAGTAATTCAATTGTGTACCATTTTTATTCAATTTACATACAATGACATTATCACTTGGATAACTTCCATTATAATCAGATTGATAAACACCTGGTGTTGTTGGAAAATTTGAGGAATTACTAAATCCAGTAATATAAGCACAACCTTTTGAATCAGTAGCTACACCCCTAGCAAAATCATCATTTAATCCGCCAACATAAGTGGAGTAGATTAATGTGGGATCGATTACAATAGTGACATCTGACCGGTAATATCCATTAAGTGCAAATCCAAATTCAAATTCATCAAAAAATATAAATTTGCCTTCGATTGAATGGCGTTTTCCTTCATAATCTTGATAGATGAATAAATTACCATCAACGATGTCTATTACATCTGTTTTTATAATTAGATCCCCGTCACAGTTAATTTCCAGTTTATTTATACCTTCATATAACATTCTAATCTGGTTGATGTCGCCGCCGGGCCGTACAATAAAATCATATTTCAACCCTACATCCGTTGTGTAATACCTGAGATCTATATTGGGGTAAAGATTTTCATAATAAACCTCTTGATAGTTAGGCACATCGGTGCACCATTTGGAAGAGTCATTTCCGTAGAAGAAATTGCTGTTATGTGACAACCGCCCCTTTCCCTGGGGCGTGATTTTATTTGCACCCTCAAAATTCAATTTTATTACAACGCTACTTGGTGGTATATCTTCATCTAAGTGGGCATCAAAATCAAATGGATGGAGATCAAATGAATTCATTGGAAGCATGGATTCCTCGGATTCTTCAAAAATCTCAAATACAACGCTGTCATCCAGGAACCATACGCCCCCGCCCTGGATGTAATATCGTACCGAATCATTTCCAACCTGTCCCCAGTTTGATGTGAAAAAACCGTTGATCTCATTGAAGTTTTGTAAATATCGATCTTCCTCCAATGTGTTGATGACGGCGCTATCAATTAAATCATTGGGTACATCGCCTGGAAAGTCAATATTATTCAGATCAGGATAGTTTTTATCGGTAGTTGTACTAATTTCATTTTCAGGATCATTCTGTTGGTTCATAACGGAAGACGGTTCATTAGAATCTTCATCGTTAGTCGAATAGACTTCATCTTCAGGCTCGTTAGGCTGAATATCACTATTAACCGGCTTATCATAGCCAACATTGAAAGATGAGAATAGAAGAATGCAGGCCAGGATTACAATTATTAAGCGTTTAAACATATCAAATCTCCCCTTTTATAAAGATATTTATATATCGAAGTCCACAGGTGGAAATCCTCAGGTTAACAAGTAGATATGGATATTTAACTCTATCCCAAAATGATTCTTCATTTAATAGATCTTTTAAATCGTCATATCTAAATTCAATCCCATCATTGATATTTAGTTTTGTCAAAAATAGTAAACCCACCCTAAATTGTTCATTAATTCCTATTTTATTATTAAGTCAATATTAGTAGTGCTTTTATATATAATACTTACTATTTCGTGGTCTGGTTTATTGTGGTTTTCTAATCAGATCTTGTGCTATCTGAGGTTGGTTTTCATTCCAGCTGTCCAATCTGCGGTTGGTCGCGGGTATCTAAAATCCGGGTGACAAGAGCAAAGAAGCCTTCGACTCTTTGGGAAGGATTAAATATCAATGAAATTACTTAATCTGGTTTTATAAAGCGAATTATTTACCACAAATAAAGCAGGCGTTTAAAATCAAGATCTAAAAATATTTCGAGTTTTCGATTGAAAATTTTTTCAAATCAGCTTCGCGTTTTCGTGATGGTAAAAAAGGGGAGGGGGGTTTTGTAGTATTTGAATTTTGTAGTATTCCTTTGTAGTATT
>CP070629.1:2809258-2820684 GCA_020356005.1 Thermoplasmata archaeon | reverse complement strand
TCGCCAAATGCACCGTCCACAATGATTTGATCTGGAGCGGCTGTCCCATATGAAGCCGCACCGGTACCGTCTAATATTATGGGCACCTTATTTGCAGCATTAATATCATCCTTACTTTTGAGTTCTACACTTACGAAGTCAGATTGGTGTGACGAACTAATATCGACATTTATTGTAATATGTTCAACAGTATCTTTTTCTATTTTGAGCGGCATCGGACTTGATATCAAATTTCCGGAACCTTCATGTGCGATTGATATTGAATTTATCACGATGGACGAGCCTCTAGCATTTAATTCCAAATCCAGAACTTCGGAGATGTCATCTGTTAAAATATCTGGCGCAATATCTCTTTGAGTAACAATCAACATTTCTGGTTGGTTGCTTACAACGGTGTCTGAAAAATCTTCGTTGCCGTATGCATCTGTGATCTGAAAATAAGCAAAAATTTGTTGGTCGGATTCCCCACCCCCGTCTTGATTATCTTTATCAAGCAGCCATACCTGTGCTTCAAGTCTGCTTACCCCGGTTGCGACAATCGGAGTCTGTAATTGACACCAACCGTTCCAGTCATTCTGTTGACGGGTTTTTAGGGTTCTATGCCCTTGGTCGAAGTAGTATAAGTATGCCTTATCGGCTCGCCCATCGATGCCGTTAATCTCGGCAAAATAATCTGCACCTAAACCATTTATTTTATAACCGGTATTTAAATCTGTGTCGGTATCAAAAAATACCCTGATTGTATCTTTTTGAGGTATATTATTTTCATCATAATGACCATCTAAAATATTGCCTTTGACCTCTACATAAAAAAAGATTTCATTGTCAATTTTTACAACCGATGTTTTTATCATATTGATATCCGGCAATTCTCTTTGATCATCAATAATATCTGTATACTCGATAACACCCTCCCAGTCTTGAAAATTTCCGTCTATTATCAAGTTACCATCTTTTGAATAATTAAAATTCATATAATAAATTGTTAGCGGAGCCAATATCAGGAAGATCGACAATAATATATTTGCGACTTTCGAACGCCTTGATTTGGATTTTACTTTTGCCAATTTACTCTGCTTTCGAATTGATATTCTGTCTATTGTGAATCCGTTTCCGTTGGTCAAACCGTTACCATTCGTGATGCCGTTTCCGTTAGTGAGGCCATTACCATTTGTCAATCCATTTCCATTTGAGATGCCTCGGCCAATTGTTAATCCGTTTCCGTTAGTCAGGCCGTTCCCGTTGGTGAGACCATTACCGTTCGTGAGGCCATTACCATTTGTCAATCCATTTCCATTTGAAAGTCCACGACCGATTGTCAACCCATTACCATTTGTGAGTCCGTTGCCATTAGATAGCCCAATATTACTTCTAATAGCATTAATTTGTTTTTGTTTTATCTTCACTGAGTGGTTTTGGGTTCTTAAGTTATTGATATCATTTTGTTTAAAACTAGATTTAAAATTAATATTATTTCTAAATGTATCTTTCAACTAAGCACCCCCTCTATTTAACGTATACTGATTCTTGTATGCCCTGCTGTTGAAATTATATGCACAAATATATGAAAATAATATGTTATAATTTCATTTTCCACAAAGTATTGAATATATTTTAGGTTTTCGATTTCTTGTGTAACCCCTTAATTAGACTCCAAGGTTTGATTTAAGATTTCCAATTATTTACAATTTGCCATGGGATTTTTATATCAGGTTTCGACAAATTGGATAAAGAAAGAATATCTAATGTAAAATATATTTATCAACGGATATTGGTATCCGCTAGAAATTTTTTCAGGTCCATAAGCGCCTTTCCACGGTGAGAAAATTTATTTTTTTCCTCTACGGACATTTCCGCAAAGGTGCGCTTTTCACCCTCGGGTATAAATATCGGATCGTACCCGAAACCTCCTGTACCCCGCGCGTCATTAGCAAGTGTCCCATCACATTTACCAACAAACAATTTTGGTTCTTCAACTTGACCAAGTATCCCGATACAGGTCTCAAAGTGGGCACGGCGGTCCCATTCACCCTCCATCAGTGTAAGAACAGCATTGTAACCGCCAATAGTACGATGGACATAAGCTGAATATATGCCGGGAAATCCCTTCAATCGGTTGACAAACAACCCGGAGTCTTCTATCATAACTGTATGTTCTAAATACTTATCCTCAAGATGCTCTTTCAACCAGCCCATAGCAAACTTAACTACATGCTCAAGCGTTTCCCCTTGAATTTCCGGATACGATAATTCCAGGCGCTCAAGTTCGACACCTGAAACTGAACCGATTGCCTCCGTCACTTCGTTGAATTTGCCCTCGTTCGAAGTAATAAAATAGATCTTCATATCAATCCACATCCTTTGAATTAAATTTAAGTGTACCGACCGCGTGAGATTATATCCTGGATTTTATCTTCTACTGCTTTTGCATCTTTGAATTTTTCGCGATACCCTTCCATTACGAACTTGAACTCCTCAAGCAGTTCCGGATGGGTACTTTCGTAAGCTTCCATTAAAACATGGAGGTCCACGCCCTTCGATTCGAATTCAATACTCCATTCACCCAAACTGAAGTCAATGAAATAGATTAGGCCGCCTTCCACGATCATATTTGAGGTGGTCAAATCCCCGTGGATTATGTCTTGTGAATGGAGTGTGCCTACATGTTTACCTACAGTTCGGAGAAGCTCCTGGCGTTCGGTTGGGTCGGCTTCCGGAAGTACATCTTTCAAGCGCGGGCCGTCTATATATTCCATCACAAGTTCACAGTCTGATGAATTGATATCCAATACCGCAGGGGTGGGTACCCCTACTTTTCGGGCTGAAGCCAGCAGTTTCGCTTCTGTCTTTATCCTTACCTGCCGAAGATCTTCATCCAAAACCGCTAACCGGTAGGTTTTGGGCACGCGCCTCTTCGCGATTACTTTCTGGCCTCGCCATTTCGTAAGATGTATTTCAGCTTCTGCGCCACGTCTTATAATCATCCAGTTCTCACACCTTTAGTTTAATAATATTATCATTTGATTCCTGAGATCTCACCGCCAGATCACATCCACTTCATCTGTTCTGAACCGCTGCCGAACCTCCGTATCCATCACGCTCATTTTTATGCCTGCCTTATGCATGATCAATCCGGTCCATGCGATCATAGCACCGTTATCTATGCAAAGGTCCGGTGGCGGAATAAAGAATCCTGCGTCGCGGGCCTCTGCCATCGTCCTCACCATCTCCTGCAGCCTTTTATTTCGGGCAACCCCACCGCCCAGCAGCACTTCCTGCTTTTCTGTGTGTGCCATTGCTCTTTCGGTTACCTCGGTAAGCATGGCGAAACAGGTCTCCTGAATAGAGAAACAGATATCCTCCAGGGACTTATTATTCTCGCGCTCCTGGATACTGGCAGTCAATATCCCGGAGAATGCTACATCCATTCCCTTGACCGAATACGGTAGCGGGACATATTTTTTTGATTTCGATGCACTGTCTTCAATCGCCTTACCCGATGGGAACCGCATACCCTCATGTCTGCCGAACTTATCCAGCATATTACCCAGGCCGATATCAAGTGTTTCACCGAATACCCTGAAGCGTTTATGGGCAAACGCGATGACCTGGGTATTGCCGCCGGAAACGTAAAGGAGGATAGGGTCGGTACTTCCTGTCTTAGCACCGATCTCCAGATGGGCTATGCAGTGATTTACACCAATAATGGGCAAATTCAACATCAGCGCTAGCGTCCTGGCACCTGTGGCAGCTGTTCGCAGGCACGGCCCTAGACCGGGTCCCTGCGAAAATGCGATCAAATCAAGCTCCTTGGCAGTTATTTTAGCAGCATCCATGGCGCTCTGTAGCATTTCCGGTAGGTGAACGGCATGATGGTTAGCCGCTTCCCTGGGATGAATTCCGCCCTCAGCCGGCGAATACATCTTGTATTCATTGGCCAGGATATTACAGGATTCATCCACAATACCCACCCCGATAGTGTGTGCGGTACCTTCTATACCCAAACAAAGCATTGAAATCACAGTCGTATCGGGATTATAATAATGTACATATGTTTTTTTCGATAAAAGGTATAGATGATTTAATATCGATATAATCAGGAGGCAGGAGGCAGGGGGCAGGAGGCAGTTTACTTTCATGAGGTTCTAGGTTCCAAGTTTTGGATTCTATGGTTAATAGTATCACTCCGGGGCCAGGAGTCCGGCCTCAGGCCTCCGATCCTCTCGCTACTCGCTACTCGTCTTTCCCCCTACAGATACTGATCAGACCCGATATCATCGTAGGCTTTTTGACCCTTCTCAATGCACCAGATATAAAGCACTATGGACCAACCCACTGCATCGAGGGCAGCAAAAAAACCTCCGATATGTGAAACTTCCAGAACCGCAGCAGGAATAACTAAAAGAAATACAGCTATGATGGCTGAGATGAAGGTAATCGAAAATTGAGAAACCAGATCCGGCATGTTGCGCATGGTCTCATCGAAATTTGGCATTTTCGCACCGCTCCAAATTCCAAGACCTGTGAAGGCTATTACGAGTGCAGCAGCTTCGATACTGAAAAACAAACCTACAATAACGGGAAATCCGTCGAGGATCGGGAGCGGTACTGTAATCAGAATAACAGTAGGAAATGCCAGAGTAAAAATCGCCAGGGATTTTCCTTTAAGAACCGTTTTACCTGTAACCGGCATTGACTTTAGAACCCAGAAAGGTTTACCCTCCATACTTATAGATGCCAGACCTATTAAGCTGCACTGCAGCACCGCACCCAGAAATACTGCAATGCCAATAATAGTGGGATAGATGTAATGACTGTAGTCCATATTGATGTCCTCATGCGGTCCGATCAAATTGAAAAGTCCGAACATAATCACCAGAAGAGCAATGGAGGCAACAACAGTTGAGATTACATCTTTTTCTCGGATAAAGAATATTATATCCTTTTTACCTATGATCAACTCTTTTTCACCCAGGATTTTTTCACCTTTCTCAACCTCACTGAAGGCCGCAGCGTCACGGCGCTTGACTATATAGCGTAACGGTTTGGAGATTTGGACAAGCCAGGCTTCAACCAGAACATATTCTGAGACCAATACCAGTAGAAACGAAAGGGCAGTAAACAGTCCAAGCAGAATGAGATATTCAAAACCGCGTAAGGCTGTTGGAGTGTATCTGATTGGAATCATGATCGTACTCAATATAGCTGCGTGAGCAGCCATATAGACGATTTTTCGTGGTATAGATTTAACCTGTAAAAATATTGGAATGGTAAAGCCAAGAGAGCATGCTAGAAATATAAGTAAAAATCCTTCGATAACATAACTTATTGGAATCCATGTATTCAAACCATGGAGATACATTATCATTATTATCAGAACAAAACCGGTAAAGAGCTGGATTATGATATATATCAGATTTGCTAGATACTTTCCAAGAATTACCTTTCGAAGGTTTATTGGTATGGAAAAAATATAATGAAGCTCTTCGGCTTTCAATACCTTTCGATAAGTATACAGCATCACACGTAAAAATATTATCAGGAAGAAAAACAGAGCGAAGGTACCGCTTTCAATCATTATATGAGGATCGGTGAGATCCTGGGTATTTAAAAAAAGTATGATACGAATTGTTAGATTTATTGCTAAAATAGATACGATAATAAAAAAAATCGTTAATATACGCGGAAACCTGAACCTCAAGATTTTATTACCGATACGCAGTTCATGGATTTTCTTTCTGAATGTTCTGTCGATAAAAATCCGATATGATGTGGTCAAATCTGCCTTTAATATCTGGTATACTGCCATTAAACTAACTAAGCTTGAAAATTATATTAATATTTTTGTATTCAAACAAATATATTTAGAAAAATCAAAAAATCAGAATAAAAAAAAGAAAAAGAAGGAGAATTGGATTTTAATAATCCATATCTCCCATACCGCCCATTCCGCCGGGCATTCCACCGGGCATACCACCAGGCATGGGTGGACCCCCGCCTGATTTGGAAGCGATTACATCATCGATTCGCAAAATCATCACTGCGGTGTCCGTTGCACCCTGAATTGCCTGGGCAATTACACGGAGCGGCTCTACTACATTTTGCTCCTTCATATTGACGACTTTACCGTCCCAGACATTCAAACCTGCGGTAATATCACCCTTTTTGTGGGCTTTGCGGAGATTTATGAGCGTATTTATTGGATCCAGACCTGCATTCTCTGCCAGTGTTCTCGGTATGATCTCTATTGCCGAAGCAAATGCTTCGATAGCGAGCTGTTCACGACCACCTACAGTTGTTGCATAATCACGAAGGTTCTGGGCGATTTCGATCGCGGTTGCACCGCCACCGGCTACGACCCTACCATCTTCGACCACGAGTCCAACTACTCCCAGTGCGTCGTTCAAATTGCGCTCGATCTCGTCAATTACATGCTCGGTACCACCACGGATGAGAATTGAAATAGCCTTGGCATCCTTGCAGCCTGTGACAAATGTCATCTCATCATTGGCGATCTTCTTTTCCTCAACACGCTCGGCATTTCCTAAATCCTCAGATGTCAGATCATCGAGATTTGTAACTACCCTGCCGCCTGTGGCTTTTGATAGTTTATCCATGTCTGATTTTTTTGCTCGACGCAGTGCAAATATTCCCTCTTTTGCCAGGTAATGCTGGGCCAGATCGTCTATTCCTTTCTGGCAAATAACCACATTCGCGCCAGATTCCTTTACTTTCTCAACCATATTCTTCAACATCTTTTCCTCTTCGGCTAAGAAATCCTGGAGTTGAGTGGGACTGGTTATCTGGATCTTGGCATCGACTTCGGTCTTCTTGATCTCCAGAGCGGAATTTATCAATGCAATCTTTGCGCTCTTAACGACCTTTGGCATACCGGAATGCACTCGCTCTTTATCTACTAAAATACCTTCGATAAGTTCTGTGTCCTTGATGGTTCCTCCCTGCTTTTTTTCTACCTTTACATTATCAAGGTCTACAGTTTTCTTACCCTCGGATTCCTCCATCACAGCCAGAATAGCGTCGACAGAAATTTCAGCCAGATGATCTCTTAAAGCCTCGGCGCTTTTACCGGTCATTGATGTTATTGCAATATGTTTTAACTTTTCCCTATCGCTGATAGTTACTGTTTCCGATACATCGTTTAAAATCTCTATCGCCTTATCCGCAGCCATTCTGAAACCGCCATTGATTATTGTGGGATGTACATTCTGTTCCAAAAGCTCTTCAGAGCGTTTCAGGAATTCGCCTGCGAGAACAACCGCGGTGGTTGTTCCGTCTTTGCACTCTTCATCCTGGGTTTTGGCTGCTTCGATTATCATTTTCGCTGCGGGGTGCTCTACATCGATTTCTTTCAAAATCGTAACGCCATCATTTGTGATGACTACATCGCCCATGGAATCCACAAGCATTTTGTCCATACCGCGCGGTCCCAGAGTTGACCGTACAGCGTCAGAAATTGCCTTTGCGGCGTTGATGTTGTTCTTTTTTGCATCTTTTCCTCGTTCTCGAGTTGTTCCTTCTTTCAATACTAAAATGGGCATTTGCCCCTGTCCTCCCATCATATTCTTATCCTCCTGTGGGTTTTTTTATTCATTTTTCTATTTTTCTATTGTGGAAAGATCTCTGTTAAACTACCAATTTCTTCTTTTTTACTTTTTCAATATTTTTGTGTTTTATGTGTATATTTGGCAGTAATAACTTTTAACTCTATTTCAATAATTTTTTTCTCATAGTGTTCATGATTTCATTTTGTCAAAGTTTTTTAGTAATGTGGTTATATATGTAATTCAATAGACATTCATGTTCTTTGAAGATTGCATTTATATATTACAGCTTCTATATAAATTTTACCAAGATTCACATTCATATTCAATATGAATCCTGTAGATTTTCTTTCCGGTGGATTTCCTTCCTACTATTAAAAGTTTAGCATTGATTTTTTTCGTGCTTATTTCAACAAAATTATCTTCTCAATTCGTTCATTAATTAAATTGGGTAGATAAATTATTACTGTTTAATGTTATTATCCTGCCGATATCATGACAAAGGTCTATATTTCCAATGTGGGTATGACAAAATTCGGTAGGTGGGAAGAGCCATTGGAAATATTAATAGAACAGGCTATTAATAATTTTTATCAGTATGATAATTCTCAAAAATTTGATTTGAATGCAATTTTTTTCGGTGCTATGAACACAGATGAATTTATTAATGCTGGCAATTATTCCACGGTGGTTGCTGATCATCTGGCTTTAACACCCGTGCCCGCGGTTCGGATCGAAACCGCATCAAGTACCGGGGCAGCTGTTTTTCACATGGGGGTTTTAGCTGTTGCATCCGGCATATACGATAATGTCCTGGTCATTGCAGGTGAAAAAATGACTGCTAATGACACGCCAAAAACAACCGAAGTCTTGGCCAAGGTCATTTCTGACAATGAACGCACATACGGTGCAACAATGCCGGCACTTGCGGCTCTTATTACGCAGAGGTACATGCATGATTACGGTCTCTCCCGTGACACTCTATCAGAAGTGGCCGTAAAAAATCACTACAACGGGAGCCTTAATCCCTTTGCCCATTTCCAAAAAGAGATAACAGTCGAGAAGGCGAGTACGAGTAAATTTGTTGCGGAGCCATTGAGATTATTCGATTGCAGTCCAATAAGTGATGGTGCGGCAGCGGTTTTGCTCACATCAAAACCTACTGATGTAAATGTAGCGGGTATAGGTCAAGCAACAGACAGAATGGAGCTCCGATTTAGACGTTCTATGACTTCATTTGAGTCCACCAAAAAAGCTGCGGAAAGTGCATATAAAAATTCAAAACTGACCCCCGATCAAATCAGTATTGCTGAACTGCATGATGCATTCACACCTTTTGAATTAATAAGCGCCGAGGATGTCGGTTTTTATAAACCAGGAGGAGCGATTTCAGCTCTTGAAGCAGGTGAGACAGAACTAAATGGAGTTCGACCTATAAACACCTCCGGGGGATTGAAGGCGCGCGGCCATCCTGTAGGTGTATCAGGTCTTGCACAAATAATCGAACTGGTTTGGCAGTTACGCTCTGAGGCAGGAAAGAGGCAAATAGACAATGTTGTATCAGGACTGGCTCAAAGTACCGGTGGAATTGCAAACAATAATCTCGTTACTATTCTAAAAAAAATAGACAAATAACAAAACAAATGTGATTTAATGACTTCGACAAAATCAGAAGACCAAAATCAACCTTCAATTAATTTAATAGGTTCCCAATGCGGGTGCGGAATTATTACTGTACCGCCGGTAAATTTTTGTCGAATTTGTAATAAAAAACCTGAAGAGATTTCGGTAACTCCACAAGGGAAAATCCTGGCGTGTACCCGTGTTCATGTTACCGCAAAGGGTTTTTTGGCACCCTTAGGAATTGCACTGGTTGAATTACAATGCGGGGCCAAAGTAATGTGCAACACACAATCTGGCCAAACATATCAAATTGATGAAGAAGTTAAAATATTAATGAAAGACGGTCGGTTAATGATTTGTGAGTAAATATAAAAATTGATAATATATAAAGTCTTCAACAACTAGCTATGAATCTGTACGTAACGCTTGTATTTGGGTATGATAATAATAAAGGGCTGAGATTATAGCTGATTTTATCACATTTTTTGGTGCGTATAAAGCCTTTCCGATCCATAGTTCGGGATAATTTTCATCATAATAATTATCCATTAAAAAATCAACCGCTTTTTCAATTACGCCTGCTTCGATTTTTTCTATATTTTTATGGTAATAAGCTAATGCCTGAACACCGTAAGCGGTCTCCTCAACGGTACCATCTGATTTGCCCCATGAACCGTTCTCGTTTTGGTTTTTAAGGAACCAGTCCAGCGCTCGAGATGTTAAATCAGATTCTAAATCATCAATGGCTCTTATTGCCAAATTTGTGGTATAAAATGGAGACGCATTCCACTTGTCCATCCAGAATCCTTCAGGAGACTGATGCGATTTTAAATAAGCAATAATTGCATCGATGTAATCATCTTTTTGCTCAAATTTATCCAGGTTTTTTATTGCGTCAAGAACACGAATCTGTACCACAATAGAAGGATCACGCTCCGAATAGTAACACTTAAAATGGTCTTTTGCAAAGTATTTTGTAAAAATTTCAAAATTGAGCTTGGTATTATTATTGTTCAAAAGCTTGAAGACAACTGCAGTATCATCCAGGTCTTTTGACGGATAAGTAACCGACATGGATATACCATCATCGCTCCAGTTTTCCTTAAGGTACATTAAATCATTTTTATAATGGCTTTTTATTGGTATGTCAGCAAAAAAGTAGTTATCCAGAACCCATGCTTTCTCAAATATTTCAAAAGGGTAAAGACCCATTGAGGAATCATAATTATATCTTAGAACCTTTTGGATATAGTTATATGCCCATTGATCATACTCCTGCATTAAAATGAAAGCGGTTGCCGCTGGTGAGTTACCGATAGAACCATTCTCGCTCTGGATCGTTGATATATTCTCAAATCTTGAATTATCTCCCAGATGTTCAAGAGAATATGTTATTGTGGATGTGCGTTTGGATAGCAAATCGCTGTAACCGAGTATCAATTTCTTTTCTCTTTCCTCTACATATAGTTTTTCATGATAGGGTAAATTAAGATTCAGGGACTCTGCTTCTTTCATAAGTGATGGGTATAATAATTCAAAAGCAACAGTCTCATGCTCACCATCTTTAAGATCTTTAATATGATACCAAATATATGATTCGCCAAGCTTAATATTATTTTTAAATTTATCTGCGCGATGTGTCCGCGCCAAAGTTATTATTGATGCGAGCGTTGAAATTATCCGGTCGTGAAAATATTCAAAAGAAGCCCCCCATGATCCATCATTGTTTTGATTGGAAAAAAGCCATAAAAGTGCTTGAGGGAATAACGGTTTTTTACTTGTTTGATTTAATGGTACTTTGGCAATCCAAGCAGTATCATACGCCATCCCACCCATGTACCCCATATCGAGATTATTCAATAGATTAATCGCTTCGTCTTTCAAATTTATCATTTAGATTTCCCATCCAATAGAAGATAAATTTTCGATTGTAATTGTGAAGCCGGAATAAAGTTGAATTCAGATCAAACGAGGAGGATTTTGTTTAACCGTTTAGATGCAGTAAAAGATTGATAAATAAGTGGAGGGGAATCAGCGATTCCCCTCCAGGGGGGAGGAGTAATCGTGATTTTTTGTACATTTGTATTTTGTATGTGAAGGTTTATATTTTTACTTTTATATTGGGTAATATTTTTTTTTACCTTTGGGGTATATAGATTTTCACATTAATTATGTTTATGGTTAATGCGTAATCGCCTGTAAATAAATCCGATTCTAAAATTTTAAGTATTCAATATCCTG
>CP070629.1:2800142-2809158 GCA_020356005.1 Thermoplasmata archaeon | reverse complement strand
ACTTTTCTCATCGATCTCTGCCGCTATCGGTTTCATGTTTTTTTCGGCAAATTCTCTCACCATCTTTCGGATAAGCTCATGCTCTTGTTTCAATTTGAAATCCATTAACTCCCAACCCCTGGCTTTGGTTTTGACCGTGTATCTATTAATTGGAATATTTGGAATAGCATTTAATCTGATAAATCTTTCTATTAGCTGTTGAAATATGATTAAATAATGAGTTAAAATGAGTAATGCTTTGAGATCGAATACAACAGGCGCTAGGCGCGAGAGAGGAGGCGCTAGGGAGATTGTAATCAATAAAAGTCCCCTCGAACCCTAATTCCAGAACTTTGAAACTATTATTGACATATAAAATCATCCTAGCGCCTATCCTCTATTCTCTAGCGCCTGATTCAATCGAATCTATGAAAAATAAGTAAAACTTTAATTATCGAATTACCTTTAAAGATACCCGTTTATTATTAAATGATGTTGGGATTCCAATACATTTTCTAGCTTGATAAAAGGTGAATATAAATGGATGTGGTTTCGGCAAAGGCCAAGTATGATTTCAAACGCCGTTTGGAGGATATCCAGATGAATGACGGCAGGGCCACCGAGCTGATTTCGCTATATATTCCACCTACGCGGCAGATATCTGATGTGGTGGCGTATCTACGAAATGAATATTCCCAATCTTCAAACATCAAATCCAAATCCACACGAAAGAATGTTATGGCCGCCATCGAGTCATTAATGAACAGGTTGAAATCCTACAAGAAACCCCCTCCGAACGGCCTGGCGATGTTCGTTGGACATGTTGCTAAAGGTGCCGACCAAACCAAAATGTATCAACAAGTAATAGAGCCTCCGTTTAAAGTTAATACCTTCATGTACCGCTGCGATTCCAGTTTTCACCTGGAGCCACTGGAGAGTATGCTGGTTGAAGAGGAATGTTACGGATTAATTGTAATCGACCGCGCCGAGGCCACACTTGGAATGCTGAGAGGTAAACGGATAGAGCCCATAAAAAATGTACAATCGCGTGTGCCAAGCAAACACGGCCGCGGCGGTCAGTCACAGCGAAGGTTTGAAAGATTGATAGAGATCGCCGCCCATGACTTCTTTAAAAAAATTGGTGATCTGGTCACTGAATCATTTCTTGATGAAAAGCACCTCAAAGGAATTCTGGTGGGCGGTCCAGGTGCTACAAAGATCTTTTTTATAGAGAAGGATTACATTCATCATGAACTTAAGAAGAAGATAATTGATACGTTTGATACGGGTTATACCGATGAATATGGCTTGAAAGAGCTCGTAGAAAAAGCAAGTTCGGCACTTACCAAACTGGATTTGATGCGTGAGAAGAGATTGATTCAGAGATTAATGAACGAAATCAAAAAGGACCGCGGCGGGCTTTCCGTGTACGGTGAAGACCTGGTGCGCAAGGCGATGGCACTGGGGGCGGTGGATACTGTTTTGGTATCCGAGGGGCTCAGGATGGTCCGGAGGACGTTCCATTGTCCCAAATGCGGAGAGAAGGAAGAGAAAACTATGAGATCAATGCCGGAATCAGATGGCCCGGAAGTGTCATGTCTGAAATGCAATGCCGCTATGGAACTTCGGGATGAAAAGGACCTGGTAGACGAATTTGCTGAGCTTGCAGATGAAACCGGCACAAAAATCGAGCTCATCTCAAATGACTCATCCGAGGGTGAAATGCTTTTAAAAGCATTTGGGGGATTGGCGGGATTGCTTAGATTCAAAGTCAATAACTAATGATTTCAAATGAATTTATTACAATTTTAAAAGCTTAATAATTGATACAAGTAATGCGGTTGGGTTTCGCGGTTGCGAAGTGCGTACCGTCACACGTAATCCGTTAATCGGCCGCAAAACCCCAGACGCAAAACGTTACGCCCCTCGCCAACGCTCAACGTAAGACGCTCTTCTGTAATCGATAAAAAAGCTTCTAACTTATTCTCCCATTATCTGTTTTGCTATCGTCGCAGCAGTGAGAGCGGCATTAGCTATAGTTCCGGGAACATCCCTGGGTCCCGAGGCAGTTCCGGCGATGTAAATACCACTTGAGCTGGATTCCACTGGTTGAAAATAATTAGAGGCGGATAAGAATCCGGTGTCGTCTGTTTCAAGGCTCATCATTTCGTTAAGGGCACCCTGGGTTGAGTTGGGCACCAAGGCCGTCTCTAAAATAATAAGATCAGATTCTATCTGCAATAATTTATGCGTGATCTGATCGAAGATAATAAACCTCGCAAAATTATCGTCAATTTTACTTATTTCAGAAGGTCTACCCCTCACCAAATGTACATCCTTTTCTCTTACATTGGTATAGAACACTTCATTATCTCTACCCGTTGCTCTGACATCAATGTAACATAGAAAAACCTGGATGGCATCCCCGAACATATCTTTGAGCTGATATGCATGGTTAAGGCCCGCCCGGCAGCCCACCTCGCAGCAGAATTCATTGAACTTCTCATCTCGAGAGCCGGTGCACAGGACCACTGTAGCATTCTGGGGTGCGGAATTATCTGATGGTCGGCCCAGGGGTTTACCATTACTTTTAGCATCATTCAGCAGTTCTTCGAATTCCAGGCCCGTAATTACGTTTTTATGTTGGGTGTAGCTGTATTCATGCAGGGTATTGGCGTCCATGCCTTCAAAACCTGTAGCGATTACAATAGTCCCGACTTCCAGGCTCTGGGCTTGTGCATCTCCCTCACCGGTCCCGGTTTCGATTTTGACGTTATAAGTACCAGCTTCGCCGGAAATGTCTTTCACAACAGAATTGGTAAGAACCTCCACATTGGAATTATCTTGAATTTGTTTTAATGCCTCCTCTAAAAACTCCGAGGCCTTTTGTTGGTGCGGAAACAAGCTGTAATGGCTTTTCAGGTGGCCACCCAGTGCCGATTCCTTCTCCACAATAATCGAACTCAAATTTCGGTCTGCCAGCTGTGACGCTACGGTCAGGCCGGCGATACCGCCACCGATTATTAGAGTCCGTTTATTTTCTGCCATATTAAAGTGACCTCCATGTAATAAATCAACTTAAAATCGATCGGTAATCTGTTAGATTGAGTTGTATACCGAGCTCGCCGGGTTCCATACCCATTGCCAGGCCCAGGAGCTGGGTAAAGTATAACACAGGTAATGAAAGCTTTTCTCCGATAGTATCGCTTGCGATTTTCTGGTTTTCAAACATTTTTTGACATGAGGGACAAACGGTAACTACCGCATCTATTTCATGTTTCATCAGCGCACTTATTTTTGTTCCTACCATCGTATAGGCTGAATTCACATCCTTTAACAGTAGAGGAGCTCCGCAGCAGTCGAGTTTTTCGGGATGGTGTGGTGCCTCTGCGCCCAGCAGTCTTATCAGATCATCCAGCTTCTGAGGATTTTCTACATCATCCTGCGGATTTATTTCACTGGGCCGCAGGGCATGACAGCCGTAGTGGGGCACGATTTTTTTACCATCAAATTTGCGGACGATCTTACCTGATATTTTTTCCTCGCCGATAATATCGTGCAGGAATTCATTTATATGAATGATTTTAATTGTACCGTTATAGTTCAGGTCCTCTTTCGCCAGAACTTCATTTACCTTTTGTTTCAACTCAGAATTCTCAGCAAGAATATGCTGGGCTTCACTTAATGATAAACGACAGCCGGTGCAGTATACTAAAAGACCATTCCCCAATGCTTCGCTTATGGCCATATTCCTGGCTGCAAGACATAGGAACGCAAAGGAGTTCACCGATCTCATTGTAACCCCACAGCATGAATATCCATCAGGTAGAACAAGCTCCACATCAAATGCATCAAGCACCTTCTTTGCTGAGATCTCATATCCATAGGCTTCCGTGGCAATATTGCATCCCAGATATAATGTGTATTTTAGCTTTGTTGAATCATCAGTCATTTTTATCTCGCCCACCATACAATGCATAATTTATGTTTGAATAATTTCAAAGTGTGCATGTTATTAAATTGATTGAGTTAATGCCGCCATGAGCATTGCTTTGAATTTGTCTTTGTCTTCAGGGCCTTTATGGTCGCTCAAGCCCAGGTCTTTACGGTCCGTAAAACCCTTTTTGCCGCTCTCTGCATCCCGGGTCATCATTTCCTGCGGATCCTGGAAATATCCCTTCTCCAGAATTGCAGTCAACATGGTTGAGAATCCCTCCGGGATGGGCATACCCTTGGCAACTGCCAGAGTTCTCAATGCAAGAATCGCCTCTACGGGAGAAACCCGTTGGGGGCAGCGTTCCTGGCACTTCAGACAAGTTACACAGCACCATATAACATCGGATTTTATCAGCTCATCAATAAATCCGAGGTTTACCAATCCCATCACCTCGTGTGGATGGAGCTCCAGTAATTTCATTGCGGGACAGCCGCTGGTACATTTGGCACATTCAAAGCATTTATTAGGGTCCGATATCTGCAATTGGTCGAGCAGCCGGCGTTCTAATGTCCTGGCGTCTACTTCCGGCTTGGAAGTACTCATTAAATCGATCAGTTCATCCATATTTCACAGACCTTCTGTTAGGGAGAATACAAATTTCAATATATAGAATTATCTTCAATTCGAATTGTTAAAAATACATGATTTTTCACCAAAACCACATTTTTTTACGGAGAACCGCCATATTTTTTAGAAAAATGTTTTATTATTCAAGGTATCAATCCAAATTTTGTAAATTTTTATATGATTTTATAATAAGCCCTACAAATTTATGAGTTGTTATACATAGAAAGGTTTAATACGCTCGAGTTACAATATCTTAAGGACCGACTGTTTTTTTTAGCTTGGAGGAACCTAGATGGTTGCCAAAAATGTGAAAAATGTAAATATAATGACCGAAACAACCAATATATTAACCCTGGAAAATCTAACCCGGGCCATCCAAAATAGCATGGGTTTAAAAGGTATAGATAAAAGCGAGGCCAAGCGAAGGGCTGAACACATTCTGAACGTTTTTGGGTATAGTGACCGTTTAATAGACAATGTATTGGAGCCCGAAGACAGAGATTTATTCTATATGATGGAAGATTCAGGGTTACTGACGACAGAGCGCGAAGAAACCACATTATATGATGGTAGAGAATGGCGCATAAATTATTGGCTTTTTAAGAAAAGCCGAATACAAGAATTAATAAATTTATCAAAAGATGAAGAGGAAAATGAAGATAATGATGAAAGTGTCTATGATGACATACCTGAGGATGTCTGGTCTAGAGATTCTGATTAATTAATCTCAAAGTACAACATCTTCTTTTCTTTTTATTTTTTTATTACAGCTTCCACAATTAAAGTATTTTATATTTATAAAATATCATTTCATATCAATTTTAATCAAAATTGTAATACTTACAGTTTTGTTAGGATAAATATTAAATACAACAATATCGTAAAGGTAATTGAAACCTACATTTGTCTCAATGGCCAAAGCAAATTATCCCTCTGGCTAAAAATATAATTAGGGGAGAATTAAAATGAAGATTTTAGTACCCACATCCGGTATTGTGCCTGCGCAGGAGAAAGCAGAATACATTCTCGATATAGCAAAAAGGTTAAAGGCTGATGTTACTGTGATTCATATATTGGACCTGGGTGAGGGTTCGGAAGGCGAGGAAGCATTGACATTTTTCTCAGAACTGGGTGCAAAAAAGGATGTGAAAGTAACCACATATTTGAAGGAGGGTAATGTGGTTCCCACCATAGTCGATTTCGCCGAATCAGAAAACGCAAGTATGATCGTTATGGGTGCAAGTGAAGGCAGGATCGTTGCAGAGTGGATTGTCACAGATGTTATTGATAAAACAAAAATACCTGTTGTGATCATCCCACGCTAGATTTTTTAATAATCTCGGAGAAGCGAGCGGCGAGTAGCGAGAAGCAAGAGGCTAACTCTCGATAATAACTCTTCTACTTTTACACCCTTCCACTTTTCCACTCTTACACTATTTTACTTGCTTCATAACATCATTCTTAATCATCTTATGTTCCTTATCGGTGATCTTAAGATTTTTACGGAGGCCGATAATAATATTCACCTCATCCGGCGATAAATGCAAGTCCTCGTAAGTACGGTACATTGCTTCACGATAAGCCGAGAGTCGCATAGCTGTGACGCGGGATATATGGATGTCTATTACACCACCGGCAATTACGATTATGCTTCCCAGAATAATCAGGTATCCCCCCAGCGATAATCCCCAGGTTATACTGGTATGGAATCTTGCGGTGGAGGTTACCTTAACAGGTTCACCCTCTGTTCCCGGCGGTGTTGCCTCTGTATCATAACTGTAATCCAGATTTAGCGGTAGTGCACCGCCCATAGGCCCCGAGCTCAATGCTTCTACAAAGTCATCCAGAGGAGGTTCAAGCCTATCCTCTCCAACAATGTTTCCCAGCTGGCTTACAATAATCAGAATGATGAATATCGGTATCAGCGCCAAGAATCCGCTGACAATGTATTTTCTTCCTCGCTTTGTAGGCGACTTTGAAATCAGGCCCAATACTATAGTGATGATTAGTAAAACTACGTAGATATAACCGTAGGGAAAGGAAGATTGAAACAGTGGATCAATATCGCCCTCCTCGTTGGGCATGTTCAATTCGATACCCGAGGTTCCGCCGATTATAAGGAGGTCCTTGGTGCCGTTGGTTGAATAATTCATTATCTCCTTATTACCCGTAACGGTACCGTTCACATCGATAGTCGGCGTGGATGTCTGGATATCTGCGGCATAGCTGAGGTGGTACATAGGTAATAGAATACCTATAATGAGAACAAAAAACCCGATCAAGGCAATTATTGTTCCTCCATTAATCGGCGGTCTTTTCTGCATTTTTATATCATCATCTGATTTGAACGATTCGGGATCTCTTATAGGTACTCTTTCACGCCCGCCGGTCTCCTCAGGAGGCCACCGTTCGGAATGGTCGTAGACCTCATCTCTTTCATAATAACCGCCCGGGGGTGGAGGCGGTGGAGGTGGGGGTGGTGGCATTGACCTGTATGAATCTCTTCTTCGATTGCCGGGATTAGAACGAGGTCTGGGGGGCCTTATGCGATTATTTCGTGACATACATGATCACCTGAAAACTATTTATTTGAATTTTAAAAGAATTCTTAGTGGCAAAACGATTAACTTAAATTTAAATGTTAGTTCCGAACTATTATTATCAATATTATATCAAGTGGACATAAAAATAGGAATTAAAATAAAAATAGATATATTTATAATAATATACCGTATCTTGCGCTGAAATTCAAGAATTAATTTATAGAATTATCAAATCAAGGTGTGCATAAAATGAAATTTCTTCTTAAGGGAAGAATCGAACTGAGCGGTGAAATCGGGTCCGCCAAAAAGCCTTTAGATGAATTCCTAAAGAATGCTGATACCTCGATCTTAGCCAAAGGAGCACCGGAGGGTAAGGGCCCGAGGATTCTTAAGTGGACTTCAGAAGGTAACGAGATTAAAATAGAAATCGAATCCGGCACCCATGTGAGGGCGCATGAAGCACTGATCCGCCTGAAAAAAGGTATCGGGCAGGAGCTCGGCAAAAAATATAAAATGGGTGCCAGGAGCGTTGTTATTGACGAATATGAAATCACAATCGATTTAAAGCAAGCACCTAAGAAGAAATTCAAGGTACCCTTCGTCGAAAGCATAGATTTCAGCGGAGAGCAATGCACAATCATCTTCAAGAATTTAAATGAAGAATTCATATTGAACAATTACATTGATCGTATTTTGAATTTGATTTCAAAAAAGGTAGAGGACCAGTTCTACGAGGGCAAGGCCGAATACTGGGAGCTGTACTGGTCCTCGCCGGAGCGTGAGGCGAAATGGAACCTGGATCCCACGGAGGAGATGGTGAAAAGAGGGTGGTTGAAACAGGGTCCTACCAAGGGCAAGTGGTTCTATAAACCGGAGCTAACCGCGATTTTTCGCGCTATGGAAAAGATAGCTGTAGAAGAAATACTTCAACCCCTGGGTTTCCAGGAGGTAATAGAACCGCACCATGTGCCATTTGATGTATGGATAAAAACCGGGCATATGACAGGGTCGCCCAATGAAATTTATTATGTCTCTGAACCAAAAACCCGCGACCCGGAGGAATGGGAAGCCTTTAGAGATTATGTCTATGTCACCCATAAAATCGATAAGGAAGAGCTCATGAAGTTAATCGAGATCCCGAACGCGGGGATATGTTATGCTCAATGCCCTGTTATCTACTGGGCACTTTCCAACGCCACGATATCCGATAAATCATTACCATTAAAGCTTTACGACCGCAGTGCAAATTCCAACAGGTACGAATCCGGCGGCAGGCACGGAATCGAACGGGTGGATGAATTCCACAGGCTGGAGCCGGTTTATATTGGCACAGCGGAGCAGCTGCTGGAGCTCAGGGACAAGTTCATCGAGCGTTATAAGTATGTTTTCAATGAAATACTGGAACTTGAGTGGAGGATGGTCTGGGTTACACCATGGTACTTGCAGCAGTCCGGCCAAATTGAGCATGAAGAAGCCGGTGAAGATAAAATCAAAGGTACCATCGATTTCGAATCATACATGCCTTATCGGGGCAGCCGTAAGGAAAGCGAGTGGCTGGAATTCCAGAACCTGAGCATAATCGGAGATAAATTCATCAAGGCCTTCAATATCAAGCCCCAGAAGCAGAAGAGCGAACTCTGGTCCGGCTGCTCGGGGATCGGCCTGGAGCGCTGGACTGCCGCATTCCTGGCCCAAAAAAGCCTGGAGGTTGAATCCTGGCCGGAAAAATTCCAAAAAGTATTCGGGACTATGCCCGAGGGAATAGAATTGTTATGATTTTATAGTGATTACGACAGGCGCTAGAGAAGAGAGAATAGGCGCGAGGGTGCAATGAAGCAGCAGGCTGCAGGTTGCATGGTGCATGTGAGATAAAAAAAAGTACCCTTGGACCTGATACGTAATTTAACCTCAATTCTTTCACTTTTCGCTT
>CP070629.1:2791051-2800042 GCA_020356005.1 Thermoplasmata archaeon | reverse complement strand
TCATCCGGATGGTAACAAATGTTTTCCCGATATAATTCTCCACCAGTGCATTATCGATATGGAGCCAATCCTGGTCATCGATGGTCACTGCAAAGTAACTCGAATTAGTGTTTCTTATCACGGAATAACTCAACTCGAATTCCTTGTTGTCAACATCGTTTGTAAAATCATTCAAGTTCAACCAACGATAGGGTTTACCGTGGTTTATTCGGTAATCCTCTTCGATTTGGATCTCAGATGGTAAATTCAACCACATGGGCCTATCGTTCACATTTATTATGTGTACGAAAATATCCTGCACAATTTCGCTCGATAATAACTCATCTGCAGTTACAGTTGAAATATCAGAGTCGTCACAATAAATGTGGACGGGTATATTTGACTCGTGTGAATCACCGATTGGTGTTGCATACATGTTATTATCTGCATCGAAATCGACGCGTAAAAAATTCTCATAATCCTCGTCAATAACAGCACGATAGAATAGTTTATCACTGTCGATATCTATGAAGTAATCATCATCATCCATGTCTAAAAGCAGTTCGGTTTGACCTTCATAAATCTCAAAATTCGGCATTGATTTACCAATTGTGGGAGGGTCATTCGTATCATCAACAACAATAGAAAATTCATTCGAATATGTTTTTGCACCCATAGTATCTGTGGCGGACACAACCACATTAACTGTTCCGCTCCAATCATCGTTCTTGGTGGCTAAAGCTTTGATATAATGCATATCAGTAATGAATATCCAGACATTACCCGCCTGGCTATTCTGCTCAATCCTATAGCTCAGTTCGCTCGGTTCATCAATATCATCAGTGAAATAATCATAGAGATCGAACAGATGATTGACGGATTCACCTTCAAGTACGTGTCGATCAGAAGGTATTTCACTCTCGAGTGTTGGCGGGCTGTTGTAGCTTATCAACATGTTACTGATTTTCATTGTTGCAGGCACCTGGGAGGTCACAGCAATATTTACAGCCATGGTACCTGAACCCTCCTCGGGGATAATTTCATTCAATTCGTTGAAAAGGTGATCATTATGAGGATTGCGCTCTACCTTTGCATTATATTGATAGAGAATATCTACAGTATTAATACCGACCCTTCCCACCACCGGCGAATTCACCTCCAGTACGATTTCTGATATCTCATTCCCGTAACTGTCCGTTTTTGTCGGGGTAGCTGCATCAGACAAAACTTCCGTGAATGTAAGTGCCAGATTATGGGTGGTGCGCGGTACATTGACTTCGCCGTTATAGGTAAAGTCCACACCGCCCAAACCCCCTATGTTCAAAGTCACATCACGGGGGTAGGACATATCAACATGGTTCCACCATATTTCATTAAAACCTGCACCGACGCATACGATATCTTGTATGCCGGTCCCATCGACATCCGCAACAAACACACCGCGCGGATTATTTATGCTTGACTGTACGGTATAGCGTTCCCAGCTGCTAGCCTGGAGCGGTTCATCCGGCTCTTCAAACCAGTATAATCTGTTATCACCATAAGTTGAATATTCTGTATAGCCCGAACCTGCAATCACATCAAGATATCCATCGTTACCTATATCGGCAACATGTAGGAATGTTCCGCCAAAGTAGATCTGTGATGAGATTGCTCTAGCTTCCCAGGAATTTCCAGATTTACCGGGATTCTCATACCAGTAGACAGCCTTATATGCATACCGTTTGGTGGTAACAATAATATCAGGGTATTCATTGTCATCAATCTTGGCCACCGCAATATCCTGGACCGAACCTATACTTTTATCAACAACATGTTTCGTCCAGGTAGCAATGGATTTATTGCTGGGATTTTCCAGCCATAGCACACCATTTGTGGATCCCCAGTCATAACCAATACCTATAACCAAATCAAGGTCCCTGTCCAGATCAATATCCGCGGCTTTGATACCCGTGGGATACCTGGTCAGGCTGGTACCGATGGTATGTACAGTCCAGGAAGTCCCTTTACCATCTTTGTTCTCATAGAATTTTGCTTGATCGCTATATTCTATTACCGATACAATATCGTTATCGCCGTCTCCATCCATATCAGCAATATCCACACCAAAAGGACTTCTTAAATTACCTTCAACAACATGTTTTGTCCAGTTAGCAACGGATTTAACACTGCTGCTACCTGGATGTTCATACCATGCAACTATACCATCGTAATCCCACCATGTCCCGACATGAGAGGTTGCGGCAACATCGGTATCGCCATCACCGTCGATATCACCAAGTGCGATCTGCCAGGCTTGCTCCAGACTGGGATCAATATTATGCGCCTTCCAATCTTTATCATATGGATTATCAGGTGCTTCGAACCACTGCACATCTCCACTTTTTGCACCTGTTACTATGAAATCATTATCGCCATCGTCATCAACATCCATAACTTCCACATCGTTTGGATTACTAATACCTGCATCGTCAACAAGACGAATTGAGAATTTCGGTGAACTTGCACCATCATTCTCATACCACTTTATTTCGCCAGCATCCATTCCGGCAGCAATAATATCTATATCGCTGTCTGTGCCTTTATCCAAATTTGCCGCGGCAAAACCCGTTAGTCCTGCTAAGCTGGTCTCGATATAGGAATGGGTCCATGAGTTTGAACCGCTGACATTCTGCAGATAATGAAGCCGATAACGATTACTCCAATAATATGCGGTTGTAGTAAGTACATCCAAGTGGGAATCGCCGTTGATATCTTCTACAACCAGATCTGACGGATATTCCGTTCCAAGGTAAATAGAGTATTGAGTCCACCATGGAGTTTTAGCATTTTGTGGATCAGAGGGATTTTTATACCAGTAAACATCATACGAATATTCTTTTGCAGTGACAATATCATTGAAGCCATCTTTGTCAATGTCAGCAATTGCCAGCCATTTCGGATATCTCTCGTAGGCCGACGTTCCGACAGTATCCTTCACGATTTTCAGATTCCATCCACCGGAAAAGGGTGTCCCGTCGTTTTCGAGCCAATATATTTTACCCTGATAGGTCTGATATGAGAACGCGATATCCAATCGGTCTTTACTGGTGTGATTTATTTTACCTACCGCAATTCCTCCAATTTCGGCCCAGGTAGATGCGGTATCCGAGTATACCGTGGACCTTTTCCATGTCGTAGCATTTGTAGGATCTTTGTTCTCGAAGATATACACATACCGATTATTCCAGTATTTATTTGCAGCAATTATATCGTAGTCTCCATCGTTATCCAGATCGCCAAACTCTATATGTGCGGGATATTGTACTACATTACTTGAATCGATTTGATGGCCGCTGTCACCTCCTTCCCACTGCGATCCGGAATTTTTATTCTCGAACCAATAGATTCCGCTGGTGAAATAATTATTCAGGTCATCATACGATGATGTAATAATATCAAGATCGGAATCGTTATCCAAATCAGCGAGCTTAATCCGAAATGCATAATTAATATTAGAAGCAACAATATGCTGTTTCCATTCAGTTGCACCGGGGGGACTGGGATTCTCGTACCATACGATATCGGGTTTGTTGCTGTCGGTATTCTTGGATGTGACCACAAGGTCGTCACTACCATCACCGTTAATATCTCCAGCAGCCACATAGTTTGCTTGATCAAAACCGGTATCAAGAGTTAGAGAGGTGCCCTGGAATGTGGGCGTACTTAAACGGCCCTCAACATTGATTCTAGCATCAATCATCTGTGCTTCTGTTGGGAGCTTTATTTTTGTCTGCGAGTTGGTTCCAGGGGCGGTATACTTCAGAGTCTTTTTGGAAAAATCGTCAGAAAAGACTGTCTGGAGTCCAAAATTGCCGTATCCTACACCATCATAGGTCCACTCGATATCACCATCGACGCCCACATCTACTGTGGGATTGTAAGCAAAATTTCCATCGCCGGCATCAACAGGTGAAATTGTAAAGTAGGAGTCCGGTAGAATATTGTCTTTTCCGTAGGGCACATCAATAAATGTGGTTGCGTCCATTAACGGGGCAACATTACCTTCAAGAGTGATTGTTTTTTCAAGAGGATTTCCTGGATTTCCCAATTTGGTGATTACTTTACCGTCTCCTGAATTCGGAAACACATTAATCAAAATTGTGGAAACCAATACAAAAGTTATAAAGAGAACCAGGTATTTTCTCATAATATATCCCTTCTGATGAGTCAATATTTATCCAATTTTCAAGGTTATTTCAAACCAATAATTTGTTATAAGGTCAATTTCGAATTATTCGGTTCGGCTTCGCTTCAATCCAGGGTGGAGATTTGGGTTGAAATTGCACCGATTTAGGTGTTTTTTTAGCAATTTTACTCTATTTTTGGAATTTTGCCCGATATCCGAAATATTTTTCTATAACCTCTTATAGGTCCTTAATTACTTTATATATAAAAACATTTACTCCGTTATAATACGTATTTTTGGTTCATGTAATATTTAGAGATTAGCAAAAAAACCTGAAAATCGATCAATTTTGTATATAAAATCGGATTATCTTAGGAATTAAAAATTAAAGATAAATACCAACAATTTTGTCTTAATTTCCCGAAATGATTTCCAGATAGAAAAAAAAAGCAAATTCGTGCTTGGGATTTAAATATGAAACTTAATTAAATGATCAACTTTTCTATTTTCACTCGGATCTTTGTAAATAATTCTGAAATAATTGATAATTATAATTGATATAAAAATCTATTTAAATGTAACTCTAAGGTTCTTCATCATCTTCAAAATCTTCATCAACACCTTCGTCCCCTTCATCTGATGCAAATTGCGTGGGAGGGTATGGTGTTGATCTGTCTGCACGACCCGGTCGTAACTTTTGCAGACATGATGTGCATAATCGCGATGGCTTATCGTAGCATTGAATACAAACCGTTCTGCCGCATACAACACAGGTAAACATTGCGGGTGAAGAACATATGTAACAAGTTCCAACAAGCATCTAATCATCCCTAAATTATATTGAGGGTAATTTCAAATTTTTATCTCAATGAGTATTTGAAATAAATAATCTCCCGGTTATATTCGTAATCGAAAGGTAAATATTTATTTCTATCGGTTCCGGTACGCTTTTGATATTATTTATGAGAGAATTCCATCGAGAATATCTGATACTTCGCTTTCAGAGTGGTGAGTGAAATCTGATTCTATATCGATTATATAAGTGGTGAATGGTGAGAACGCTCACTCTCTTCGTTCGTTCGCTTGAATGGTGAGTCCACCCCCCACCCCATGTTTATTCTTTAGCTTTAACTCACCATTCAAATGAACGGAGTGAATGTACTCACCATTCACTACTATTACATTAATACCTCGGCTTTTATCGCCATTCGCTACTTTTAAACACTTTTTAGGACAAATTATTAAATGTTAGTTCTAAATATATGATTGTGCAAGGTTCATAAAATAATAATGTGATTTTAATGTATAAAAAGAAAATAATTAAATTCAATAAATTCCAATTAATATTCTTTATTTTCCTATTATTAATGTCAAATATTACTTTTAATGTTTATGGGAATAATGATACGGATTTAAAATATAATATAATTGTAGATGTTCAAAATGAACAGGATAATGAGTTTTATGACAGAATGACTCAAGATATAAATATTGTAAGAGATCGAGTTAATATGATCGATGCAATTTTATTCGAAGATTCATCTGTATTAAATCATTTGTCATCACAAAACGAACTGACGCAATTTGAAATTATTGAGAATTATGGAAGTTTCTGTCAGCTTAAAATATCGGAGTCACAATTTACAAAAATAAGTAATCTCGGTTATATTATCCAATCCCTTCAGGATCTCAACATGCTCAGATTCGGATATTTCAATGCAGATACAGAGGAGCACGGAGAGGGTCTATCTGAGTTATTCGGCCAGCAGTGGCGGAGATCAGAAAACCAGGTCGATGAAGAGGATTATTATATCGTCCAATTTAAAGGTCCCATAAAAGATGAATGGCTGAAGCAACTGGAACAATCAGGAATAACACTGCTGGATGCACCTGTGGATTACTATGCGCATCTGATACGGATGCATTCATCAAAGGTCGAGCTGCTGAAAAGTTATGAGTTTGTGTCATGGGTGGATTACTACCATCCCGCTTTGAGGATGAGGGGCGGCCTGGAGCTTGAGCTTGACGAATTGACAACTTCAACTGAACCTATTGATGTAGTGATAATATTCTTCAGATCAATAACACAAACAAATTTTTTCGACAAACTTAATCACATCGAAAAGCTTGGTGGGCGAATCAATCAAATCGAGCTTGAGAATCGATGGTGGTATTCCGCAAAGGTCACAACGCCGAAATCATTGTTAGCAGAGGTGGCGAGCCTTTCCGGCGTCAACTATATTCATCCTTGCGGCGAACGACGAATTCGCAATGACGACGCAAGGTGGGTGGTCCAGTCCTTCAATGCCTCAGGTAAATCCACGCCTGTCTGGGATGCTGGACTGCACGGCGAGGGAATCGTGGTCGGCATGGCGGATACAGGCATCGATTATGACCATATAGTATTTCGCCACAACGATACAAGTGCAGGTACACCAAATGCTACACACCGTAAGCTTGTCCGTTACAATACGGATTTTGATGATTGGGATTACGAAGGTAACGTAGATTCCGGTCACGGTACACATACCGCCGCAAGCATAATCGGCGACAGCCTGACCACTCCTGGTGGTTATGATACCTATGACGGTATGGCCTACGGCGCCAGGATGGCGTTCTATGATATCGTAAAGTCAGGTAATAACTGGAACGAAGATTGGATAACAGATTATTTCGACGATGCCTATGAAGTTGGTGCAAGATCCCACAGTGACAGCTGGGGTGATGATTTTGTAACTTACACCGATCGTTCCGAGCGCTGCGACCAGTATCAATGGGACCACTACGACTTCTTGATATTTATCGCGCCCGGTAATACCGGTAAGATCCTGGAGCCAGCTACAGCAAAAAATGTTGTGGGTGTAGGTAATGCCGTAAACGGCAATTCAGATGACCTGGTCTCCGGCAGCGGTAAGGGGCCGACCCTGGAAGGGATGATAAGCCCCACAATTCTGGCACCCGGCGGCAGCGTTCGTTCAGCGGATTCTGACGGAATCAAAGACAGCTTGAACTCAGGTTATATCTCTATGAGCGGAACCTCCATGGCAACACCGATTGCAGCTGGCACAACCGCTCTTGTAGAGCAGTATTTCAAGGAGGGGTTCTATCCCGAGGGCAAAAAGAATGCTGCTTATGGGTTCATGCCCTCCGGGCCGTTAAAAAAAGCTATGATCGTCAACAGCGGCTGGGATATGTACGGTGGGTCGAATATAAACTCCCATATCCCTGACAATTCGCAGGGCTGGGGCAAAATCAAGCTCGATGATGTTCTGTACTTTGAGGGCGACCGCCGTGAGCTCTGGGTCGACGACAGGTATAATTTAACAAACGGCAAAGAGGGTTTAAAAACAGGTAATACATCAGAATATTTCCTTTATGTAAATTCCACAGAACCATTCGAAATAACCGTCGTATGGAACGATTACCCTGGAGCAGGTTTGAAAAATGACCTGGACCTTATCGTTACCGCTCCTGACAGTAAAAAATATCTGGGCAATGTATACCAGAACGGCGAATCCACAACCGGCGGCACCAAAGATTCTAAAAACCCCATTGAGAGCGTTTATTTCAAGAATCCGAAGGAAGGTTTCTATCAGATAAAGGTACAAGGAACAAACATCGCTGCCGGCGGCTCGCAAAATTTTGCTATCGTGGCAACCGGTGAATTCAACGACGAAGGAAAAGGATTTATTACTCTGAATGCAACAAAATATGGAAGTAAGGATACTGTAGGGATCACCTTAATTGATACCAATCTAGCTGGTGCAGGCACAGCATCTGTTTCGGTCAGCAGTACGCTGGAATCCGATCCAGAAACTGTATCGTTAACAGAAAGCACAAACATGCAGGGAAAATTTACAGGCGGCATCAAGTTGAGCCTCGGCACACCTGTCAAGGATTCTCAGCTGCAGGTTACAGAATCTGATAAGATCACTGTGAATTATGTCGATACCGATCCACTGCATCTGGCCATAGCTGAAGCGCTGGTAGATATGAAGCCGCCGACGATTACTGCCAGTGAGATTGTCAAAATTGATTCAAATTCGTTTGTGATGTTCTGGAGTACCGATGAGCCTTCAACAGGTGAACTCTGGTACGGGACCAGCTACAATACCCTGGATAAACAGATCAACTCCTCCGATCTTTCTCTCGATCATACAATTGAAGTTACTGACCTGGATAAAGATACATTATATTTCTACAAAATTATTTCCTACGATGACATTGGCAACATAATGGTGGAGGACAACAGCGGGAGCTGTTACAGTCTACTTACAGCCACCTACCAGCTCACGCCGGATATTAACAGGGTGGGCTGGGTTCAGGAGGGTGAAGATTTCAACCATTTTAACGATGGGAAGATGTCTGTGGGAGTGAGCAATAACAAAATCAGGTTGGGTGCAATTCAATTTGATCTTGTAACGCTCCCTGACGATTTGAGGATCTATACGGCACATTTGAACTTGTTCGGCCACGATAAATCCGAGCTGTCATCTACCGGCGGTAATTGGTATGCAGAAATACTGAACAGTTCCATAGATATAAAATTCAACGGGACTACCACCAGCCCGGTTTATAATGATATCAAAAGTACAGCGATCTCTTCACGATTCAATCCAGCGCCGAAGGAGATAACGCCGGGTAATGTAAGGGATAATTTCTGGCATGTATTGAAATTAAACACAAGCGATCGTATGAAAATAGAAGCACGGATTGCCTCAAATGCCGAACTTACAGTCCGATTGTCCGGCCCTGACGAAAAGACGGGTGTTGACAACCTGTTCAGATGGGATACCGGATATTATACTGCCTCCGGCAGCTACGGTGAAAAATATAAACCGCAG
>CP070629.1:2776351-2790951 GCA_020356005.1 Thermoplasmata archaeon | reverse complement strand
TTATCGAACTTTCGCACCCAATTTCACATCTTTTTCTGGCGATATCAACACCACTGCACCGGTATCGTCTTCCGCCGCAAGTAACATTCCATTTGATTCTTCGCCTCGGAGCTTCACAGGTTCTAAATTTCTTACAACAACGATATTTTTTCCTTCCATATCGCTCTTCTCATAATATTTTCTCAACCCAGCCACGATTTGTGTTTGCGAATCGCCGAAATCAACCTTCATTATGTAAAGCTTATCCGCATTCGGGTGATCTTTTATTTCAATGATCTTTCCTACGCATATATCAAGTTTCTGAAACTCGTCGAATTTTACTAATCCCATATTTTCTGCCTCCACATCTTTAGTTTTCTTCGTTTCGGGTTTACCCTTCTTTTCTTTGGATTCTTTAGGTGTAGCTTCCTTTTTATCGGAAACACCTTCACCTTTAAATTCACTTAAATCCAATTTTTTATAAAGCGGAGCAGGTTCCTTAAGAGATTGACCGACAGGCATGGATTTTTTTGCTTCATCCCAGCCTATTTCTGTGGTCGCTCCATCGTTTCCGGTCATATCCCACAATTTCTCCGCTGTAAATGGCATGAACGGAATCATAAAAACATTCAAAGCCTTGACCAATTTAAGACAGTAGTAGAGCTTATTGCCACAAGCATCTTTGTCCTCTTTTATCAATGACCAGGGCGCGCAGTCATCGAAATATTTATTGCCGAACTGTGCAAGATTCATAAGTGCTTTCATCGCATTTTTAAACTGACATTTTTCAATATTTTCAGAGATATCATTAAATGCTAGCTCTATTTGTTCATCTACTTTAGAATCAGCTTCATCTACTTTATCGAAAGGTTTTGGGCATGATTCAAAATGTTTACTGGTGAAACTCAACACCCTGTGGATGAAATTACCAAAATTACCTACAAGCTCGGTGTTTATCCTCCTGCCGAAATCTTCCCAGCTGAAATCCGAGTCACGGTTCTCGGGCATGTTGATGGATAAGTAGAAACGAAGCACATCTGGTTCAAATGCAGATAGAATCGACGGGATATCTACGGAAACACCTTTGCTTTTACTGAATTTCTCACCCTTCAAGCGTAAATATTCATTCGCAGGCACATCATAGGGTAGATTTAATCCACCCACACCCATCAATATTGCAGGCCAGATAATCGTGTGAAATGGTATATTGTCCTTTCCAAGGAAATAATAATGTCTTGTTTCCGGGTCCTCCCAGAACTCCTTCCATTTATCTGGTTGACCGCTTTCCCGTGCCCATTCTTTAGAAGTAGAAAGGTAACCTATGACTGCTTCAAACCAAACATAGATCCGCTTATCTTCAAAGCCTTCCAGCGGGATTTCAATACCCCATTCCATGTCTCTGGTAATGGCTCGGTCTTTCAGACCGGCTTCCAACCAGTTCTTGGTAAACGTCCGTGCATTAGCCCGCCAGTGTGTTTTATCGGAAACATATTCCTTCAATCGATCTTCAAACAAGCTTAGTTTGAAGAAAAAATGTTCGGTTTCCTTCGAGTAAGGTTCTGCAGTACAGATTTTACAGCTGGCATTGATCAGTTCAGATGCATCAAGAGTCTTTCCGCAGTCATCACATTGGTCACCTCGTGCATTCAAGGCGTGACAGTGCGGGCATTCACCTTCGATATATCTATCCGGTAGAAATCTCTTACAATTGGGGCAGTAAGGTGAGCTCATGGTTTTTCTATAGACATAGTCGTTCTCTAATAACTTTAAAAAGATTTCTTGCGCGACTTTCTTGTGGTTAGGATGAGATGTTTGGAAAAATAAACTGAATGAGATTCCCAGATCCTCAAGTGCTTTAGAATTGACCTGGTGATATTTATCTGCGATTGCCTGGGGTGTTGTATCTTCCTCTAAAGCAGTAACAGTTATGGGTGTGCCGTGCTGGTCTGAACCAGATACCATTAAAACTTCATTACCCCTTAGCCTGTGATATCGGGCAAATATATCCGGAGGTAAATAGCAACCCGCTACGTGACCTACATGTATTGGTCCATTTGCATATGGCCAGGCTACGCAAACTAAAATTTTTGACATTGTGTTTCGCCTGTACGATAAGGGGACAATTAGATATAAAATGTTTTGGAAATAAACTCTAATAAAATCGGTATTACTGAATCTTCTTCAATACTCCTATGATCGGTTCATAGACGATTCCTCTCTCCATCAAATCACGAACTATTACCTCTGCCTCTTGCTTGCTCATTCCCTGTTTCGAAACCTCTAAAAGAAGTTCATTCCAGTTTAAACCATGTTTTCGGCTGCCAGGTTTGTTATCAAGAATCTTTAAAATCTGTTTTTCCTTTTCCTTATTCATGGTTTTGTTTTCATTATCGCTTTCAGAGGTAGATGATTTTGTTGATGATAGTTCGGATGCTTCTATCTCTGCTTGATTTACACCCTGGTTTTGCGAAGAATGATCTAATGTCAAATCAGTATTTCCTTTTCCATTACCATTTGTTAAAAACTGTAATGTGTCTTTTAATAAGATTTGAAAGGGTTCAAGTGATATTTTTCCGTAATGTTCCAATGCCTTTAATGCACCCTCAGCTACCTGAGTAGAATATCCCAGAGCTTTAAGTTGATCAACAGTGGGGTCAGACATCTTCTGGGCTTCAGAGACTGCTTCATAACGAGCGCTCAATGATTGTACAGTTTTTAAAAGCCATCTATCCCGCAGTGTTGGTGTTGCCGGATAAATGAATTCGGGCCGGATCGACAAATAGAGACCGCCGCCATCAGGTTCAAAACTTTTTACCTTACCAACTACTGCGATATGCGAAGGCATTTCTAGACTTTGGATAAAATTCAGTGCGGCGGGCTGGTACTGACCTACTGAAAGATAAAATATGCCGGTAGGATCTGATAGCTTTATTCTAAAGAACGTCCGGTTATCATCACCGAAATCATCTTTACCGATGGCTTCACCTACAATAAAAACACGATTTATCATAGCGCCCAAAGGTGTTAGTGCATAACTGGGATCCCTCGAGTTGGTTGATTTCAACATTAATTTTGCCAGATTAAGTTCACCTGATAGTATTCTCCAAGCCGGTTCTCGCTTAATCATATTCATCTACTCCATTGCTTCAAGTAATAATTGTGCATCAGACCGAACAGTTGCCGGGTCTGTACTGACAATATTTGCACTGGTTGCCAAAATGGTTGTACCGAAATCATCGCGCATGATCTGTCCTTTCACCTGGACATCCTGTGCCATCACTGGCGACAGAAGAAGTTCATTTGCACGATTTAAATTATCATTTTTCGATATGAATTCAATACATTCTTTTAATGGTAAGTTCAACAATTTCTCTGTAAGTTCTTTTCCAATCAATATTGTTACAGCACCTGTTCCATCATCCAATATTGCTTTTATTCTAAGATCGTACTTAGGATCAACCTTACCGTGTATAACGCATTCATCACTTTGAACCGTTCTGGAACATTTTGTACAGCGTTTGATTACTCCACTGCCGCTTTTAAGTTCTATCAATGTACCCTCAAGGATGAATTCTGGATTTGTTATATATTCTCGTTCATAAAGAGCTCCGATAGTAACTCGTTCTTCTATCGGTAATTCATTGAGTGACGGTAGGTTTACCTTCGTGTGGACAATAACAACCGTACTATTGTTCAGGTTCATTTCTAAAAAATTTCGCCAGACCTTAACAGATGCATTCTGGATTTCGATTACCATATCCGTTTGAAGTTCGAAATCCTTCCAGGCTGTAAACCGGAGGCTGCCGGTTTTATCCGCCAAAACACCCTTGAATACCGTCTTCAATTCACCATCTAATTTAATATCGATAGGTTCAATGCTAACTATTCGACATGTACAAGATATGTTATTAAGACCAGGGTGTAATGAATTGATTGTAAGCTTTCGCGATGGGGCCGGTGATTGTCTGGTTTTAAACTTACCTGTGATGCTTTCGTCAGTAACCTTGGTCACCTTTGTTCCTTTGTCGATATTTAATCGCAAGACTCCCTGCCATTGCCGTACTCGCGCTTTGGTCAGCCTGACGATATCATTACGGGCCAATCCCAGATCTCGCCAGGCACTAAATGAGATTGTGCCTGTTCCATCCTCAAGCATTCCATAATACCTGGTTGAGTTTTGACCATTCTTTTCATATTCCTTTGAATTTATTGTAAGTACACGACATAATAAATTTATTTGGCTATTCTCATTTGAAATATCTTGAATTAAAATATCTGTATTGATTTTATTTTCACCATCGATAAACCCTGGGCTTTCCTCTAACCGCTCCATATTTTTTAACATTTATTTCACCTTTGGATTTGGTCCAGAAAGGATACAGACCAACTTCAACATCAAGAATTCTGTAAACCTGTCCAAAATGATAAAGCTGGTTCGGGAGGTTGTTCCCCATATACATTTCAGAAGTATTGTCTGAGCTTACCATATCCATTCCAATTGGTAATATTCTTAAAACCCATATTAAACCACACACCGGGGTTAACTGAAAGTAAAAGTAATACTTGAGCGCCGTAATATTCAAACGGGTGCCGGGAGTAAGATGTATGAGGGGGAAACAATAATAAATTCAATTTTATTGATTTAATTAATTTTTATGCTATCAAAATGAAATTTAAAAACGCGGTCTCTGCATATACCCAGTCATTCTGGATGGGGTGATTTTAAAGCATTTATATAAATTATATATTAAGAAAATATTAAATAAAGAAATATTTATTCACACTCAATCCGATTTCCTTAATAATTATATATATTTTATAGGGGGAAATAGCATTTCACGCGCCGATATTCTACAGAAAATAAAAGTAAAGGAGGAACAGCTCGAAAAACAATTGGCCGATGCACATATAAGAAAAGAACAAATGATTCAAGCCGCCCGCCAGGAAGCTGTAAAATTCCTTCACGAAGGCGAAGCTGTGGTTGAGAAAAAAATGGCAGAAAGATTGACTCAAGCGCAAAAAGCTCTTGTAACTGAAAAAGAACAAATAATGGCTGAAAAATCAAAGGATACTGAACTGATCAAAAAACATGCCGAAGAGAATTTTGATAAAGCAATCCCGATTATCCTGGAAATATTCGAGAGGTCAGTAAATGCTGAGACCCCAGAAGATGAGTAGAGTTTTAATCGCAGGTGTAAAAACCCAATTGGATAGAACAATTGAAACATTATATAATCTTAATATTGTGCACATTGAGGATTATCGCCAGGATCAAGAAGGATTCAAACTAGGAAAACCTTTGGATAGGGGTTCAAGAATATCCGAGGAGCTCGTTACGGTACGGAGTTTAATGAAAAACCTTGACATTGATAAAGAGGTTGTAAAACCGGAAAAACCTAAAAAATATGGCAAAAGAAGGATTTCTCTTGAAATCAGTCGAGATATTCTACCATTACAGAAGAACGTTCTGGCTATTGTTGAACGTATGTCCGCTCTGGAACGCAGAAAAACCGATAGAGAAAATGTCAAACAACTTCTAAAACAACTTGCCGCGTTCCCGGTACGGCTCGAACTGTATACTGGTTTTAAAAATCTTGATACATATGTTGGTACTATTAAAATCGATCCAAGAGCAGGTTTGAACAAGATTACACAGGAATATGAATTATTCCTAAAACCTATAGAGCGAGGCGAGATGCTTATCGCTCTTTTCGCACCAAAAAGACATTCTAAAAATATTTTTGAATTTTTAAACAGTAAAGGTTTTTCACCTATTGATGTTCCTATAATGAAAGGGACTGTCAATGACCAGCTGAATATCGTGGTTAATGAAATAATGGATATTGAAAATCAATTGGTAACACTTAGAAAACATTTGAATGATTATAATGAGAAATATGAAAATTCTATTCTAGCTGGTGAGGAATATCTTGCAAACGAGGTGGAAAAAACTGATGCTCCACTCAGATTTGCCTCATCTAAAAATGCATTCACTATCGAAGGATGGATTCCTACTTCAAAACTATCCATGGTCAAGCTGCACCTTTCAACGGCCATATCCCAAGGCCTTTACATCGAGGTTTTAGAAGAGAAAGAATTTACGCAAGAAGAAGAGAAAGAGCCACCAATTCAACTTGAGAATCCAAAAGGTGCTAAACCATATGAGTATCTCATTGAGCTGTTCTCATTACCCTCGTACAAGGAATTCGATCCCACAATGGTTTTGTATATTATCTTCCCCTTGTTCTTTGCTTTTATGATTGGCGATGCCGGATACGGAATAGCTCTTATGATTCTAGCCGTTATTATGGCAAAAAAATTCCCATCTGATGAAGCGAAAAGTATTGCCAGAATTGTGTTTATTGGTGGCATTTTCTCAATTGTATTTGGTTTATTCATTTTTGCAGATGCCTTTGGAATACCATTCCATGCGCATGAATCAGGAGAGGTCAATTGGTCCGATTCGCTTGGAATCAGCATCCCGATATATGCAGCAATTCACAAACTGGATCCTGCTGGTGTTGTTGAAATGCTGGTGATATCTATTTTTGCCGCTTTCGTACATCTGGGTTTGGGTTTCATTATAGGGATTTCAAATGAAATCAAACACAATAAGAAACATGCGGTAGCATATATGGGCTGGTTTATCGTATTATTAGCATTCTTTATGTTGTTAATGAATATGGGTAAAAATACTGGTGCCGGTGCATGGATCGGGGAAAATATTTTATTCAACATTCATCTAAGTGCTCAAGCTAATTTTCTGGGATTACCTATGGATTTTCCAAATGCTTCATTGGGTTTGCTTATTGTCGGGATAATATTATTGATCGTATGTGAAGGTCCCATTGCTGTCATGGAGGTTATGGGATTGGTTGGCAACATGATATCTTATACTCGCCTTGCTGCAATAGGTGTTGCCAAAGGTGCGGTTGCCGTCGCATTCAATATATTATTATTGCCCATGTTATTAGGCGGCAATGTTGGTTTGATTATTGTAGGCATAATACTACTGTTTCTTTGTCATATGTTAGTTATAATATTAGGTGCCCTTTCTGCGGGAATTCAGGCAGTCAGGTTAAACTATGTAGAGTTCTTCCTGAAATTCTATAAAGGAGGCGGCGAGAGATTCAAGCCCTTCGGGGCAATTAAAAGATATACTATTTAGCGATTAAAAATATGAAAAATCTGAATAATATGATATCGATAAAAATAAGTGAAAACTGAATTAAATAAAACTGGAGGTGTAAAAAAATGCCAGACGCAGGATTAATAGCTATTGGTGCAGCCTTGGCAGTTGGACTGGCCGGTATCGCTACAGCTATAGCCCAAAAAGATATCGGATCGTCAGCTGTCGGTGCAATTGCAGAGAACGAAAAATTGTTCGGTAAAGGATTAACAATGATGGTTATTCCAGAAACTATCGTTATTTTCGGGCTCGTTATTGCATTTATGTTAGTAGGAAAGATCTAAAATTCAAACAAACATCATTCCAAGAGTTTAGTAATCCTTTGCTATTGAGTTTAAATCAGCAAACCCAAAATTCGTGGTATCTCGAAAATACCTTGAATTCAGCTAAGGTTAATTTGACAATAATTTAAGTAAAAATTAGATGTACCTGAACACTTGGAATACAAAATAGACAGGAATAATAAAAAAAATTGAGGTATCCAATATGAGTTTGGATAATGTTTTGAATGAAATCCATATGAAAGGTCAGCAGGAAGTTACCAAAGTCATTCAAGAAGGTCAGCGCGAAGCTGAAAAAATCAAAACAGAAGCACAAACAAAATTGAAAGAACTCGAAGATTCAAAGCAAAAAGAAACAGCAGACAAGATCAAGCAGTTAAGAGTTCAGGAACTATCTATAGCGGAGCTTGATGCTAAAAAGAACGTTTTGAATATGCAAAAAGAGCTTCTTGAGGAACTTCGTAAGCAGATATTGACCAAACTTCAGGAGCTACCGGCTGATAAAAATCAAGAGTATCTAAAGGTACTCATCGACCGCGTCCAGAACGAATTTACCACCGGTAAAATTTACTGTAATAGTAATGACGAAGCATTCGTTAAATCAAATTCGAAATTCCAGTTCGGCGGTACTATAGATTGTATCGGCGGTGTACTGGTTGAAAATGACGACGGCTCGATTAACATGGATTTCACATTCGAAAATATTCTCGATGAAGCATGGAAAGATGTTATGAAAGATCTCTCAAAGTTATTGTTCAAACTACCATGAATATCTACATCTGTGATTTAAAAAGGGTAGATAATTACCTGGACATAGCTTTGAGATAATTGAAGGTATTTGGTAGTGGTTTGAGATGCCGTTTCTGGAAACTGCAGCTATAAAAAAAGCGATGCTGGACCCCATCAAAATGTGGTTCAAGGATAGTGGCAACTATCCATATGTCGTTGCTCGCGTTAAAGCCAAACGCAAAAACCTGCTGCCCAAGGAAACCTATGCGAAGTTTTTAATGATGAGCACAGCTGAAATTTCTCGATCACTGGGAGAAACTTCCTATCGGACTGAAATAGAGAATCTGGGCCTTAAATATTCAGGTGCGGATCTTGTAGAAAATGCTCTCAACTTGAATATGGCAAATACTTTCAAAGAAATTTTGGGCTTTTCCAAGGGTCATTTACATGGCATGATAGCGCAATATCTAGATGAATGGGACTTCTGGAATCTAAAAGCAATCATACGGGGTATCCATTTCGGTGCAAAACGCGATGAGATTTTTGAAGAGCTCATTCCTGCCGGTCAATACAGTCTGGAATTCTGGCGTGATGTGGCTAATAAAGATGACCTGGAAGCAGTTCTTGAGGGTTTAAAACATACAGAATTTTATGAACCCATAGTAACTGCCTGGGAGGATTACCAGAATACTAAAATGTTGACCGGTATCGAAACAAACCTGGATAAAGCATATTTCGAATATCTACTTTCTACGATATATCCCAGCGGGAAAGCAGGGAAATTATTCCTGGAATTTATTCAGATTAGAATTGATACGATTAATTTAAAAACTTTATTTAGATTTAAATTTGTTAATGGTACAAAACAAGAACTATCACCGTTCTTACTGGACGGGGGTTTGATTTTCAATAAAGCGAAATTAGATGACCTGGCCGAATCCAGGGATTTCGATGATCTGATCGATAGATTAAAACCGGCGGCCATCTACCAGAAAATCGGTAAAGATCTCGAACAGCTAAAAGAAGATGGTACGTTGATTCATCTCATCAATGTCCTGGATAAATATTTCCTGGATACAACAAAAAGATTCGCTTATACATCTCCGATTTCTATTCTACCCGTCCTAGACTACTTTGTGCGTAAGGAAATTGAAGTTAAAAATATCCGTGCTATCGTCCGCGGTAAAAGCTCTGATCTGCCGCAGGATATTATTCAGGATATGTTGGTGATATAATGGAATTAGGCGTTGTGGGCGATGAGGATTTCATACTGGGGTTCAAGCTCGTGGGGATCAGAAAAATATTTGTACCCACAAAATCCGACCCGCTGGAAGTTAAACTAAATGAAGCCCTTCAGGATGATGAAATTGGAATCCTTGTCATGGAGGATAAGGTATTCAAATCACTTGATACATTAATGCAAAATCAATTGGCTGAAAGCATTCAGCCAACCGTAATTACAATCGGTTTTGAAGAAGATGTAGCAATAAGAGAAAAAATAAAACAAGCAATAGGTGTGGACCTATGGAAATGAATGGAGTAAAATCAGATACACAGGTGGATGATACAGGCGAACTTGCCGGTGTTGTGTTTCGCGTGTCCGGCCCTGTAGTTACAGCTACAGGTATTCACGCCCGTATGTACGACCTTGTGAAAGTAGGCGATGAAAAATTAATGGGGGAAGTAATTAAAATCGAGCGCGATAAAACGATCATACAGGTTTATGAAGATACTTCCGGTATAAAACCCGGCGAACCTGTTGAAAATACAGGCTTACCGCTGCTCGTAGAACTCGGCCCCGGTATTCTGCAGTCGATCTATGACGGTATTCAAAGACCGCTGCCGGTGCTGAAGGACGAGCAGGGCGATTTTATCGAACGGGGTATGACCGCTCCCGGTCTCAACCGCGAGAAAAAATGGCATTTTACACCCACCGCCAAACCAGGTGATAAGGTATCGGACTGTTCAATCCTGGGCACTGTTCAGGAGACAACGAATATCGTTCATAAGGTTATGGTGCCCCCTTACAAATCAGGAGTTATTAAAGATATCAAGGAAGGCGAATTTACCGTCGAAGAGACTATATGCACCCTGGAAGACGGAACAGAACTGCAGATGATGCATAAATGGCCTGTCCGCAAGCCGAGACCGTTTAAGAAGAAGCTTATGCCGGACATTCCGCTCAGTACCGGCCAGCGTATTCTGGACGCACTGTTCCCCATGGCAAAGGGCGGTACCGCCGCTATCCCCGGTGGATTCGGTACAGGTAAAACCGTAACGCAGCAGCAGCTTTCCAAATGGTGCGATGCTGAGATCATTGTATATGTCGGCTGCGGTGAGCGCGGTAATGAAATGACTGAAGTTTTAACCACTTTCCCTGCTCTAACCGACCCGAAATCCGGTCGGCCTCTTATGGAGCGCTCCATTCTTATTGCAAATACCTCAAATATGCCCGTAGCAGCCAGGGAAGCAAGCGTATATACCGGTATTACCTTGGGTGAATACTATCGCGATATGGGCTACGATGTGTCTCTAATGGCCGATTCTACCTCGCGCTGGGCGGAAGCCATGCGTGAAATCTCATCAAGATTGGAGGAGATGCCGGGTGAAGAGGGTTATCCGGCTTATCTGGCCGCAAGGCTATCCGAATTCTATGAGCGGGCCGGTAGGGTAACCGGCCTCAATGACCAGCCGGGCTCAATTTCGGTTATCGGCGCGGTTTCGCCGCCTGGTGGCGACTTCTCCGAGCCGGTAACACAGAACACGCTCCGTATTGTAAAGGTGTTCTGGGCCCTGGATTCAAAATTGGCGCAGCGCAGACATTTCCCCGCTATCAATTGGTTGAACAGCTATTCGTTATACTCTCGAATTCTGGAGCCATGGTATGAGAAAAATGTATCATCGGATTGGAACAAGCTCCGGGGCAAGTGCATGGAGATTCTTAATGAAGAGGCGGAATTGCAGGAGATTGTACAGTTAGTGGGTTCAGATGCACTTCCCGAGGACCAGCAGCTGACCTTGGAAATTGCCAGAATGATACGAGAGGTTCTACTGCAGCAGAATGCTTATCATGAAATTGATACCTACTGTAATTTCGGTAAACAATTTACAATTATGAAAACGATTTTAGAATTTGGAATAAAGGCAGAAATGGCACTTAAATCTAATGTTCCCTTGAAAGATATCCTGGATACCTGCAAATCAAAGGACGAACTAGCAAAAGCCAGGTTCGAAAAAGACTTTGATCACGAAATCAGTTGTATCGAGAAGGATATGGCTGATGAATTTGAAAACATTTACTGTACCCTGAAAGGACTGGACGGTAAGGTAACGGGAGCTGGAAAGCCAGGCGCAGGAAAAGGTAAAGGCCTGCCTGGAGACACCGGTATGATGCAGAGGGGGGCGGATGCATGAGCAAAGAGTATAAGACAATATCTGAAATCGCCGGCCCTTTAATTTTCGTTGAAAAAACAGCTCCGGTAGGATACGGTGAATTGGTAAGTATCGCATTACCCGATGGGACGAAAAAACGAGGGCAGGTATTGGATACTGCTGAGGATTTAGTGGTTGTCCAGGTATTTGAAGGCACCTCCGGTATCGACCGCGCCACAGGTGTGAAATTCCTCGGTGAAACCATAAAGCTGCCGGTTTCCGAGGACATGCTGGGAAGGATATTGTCCGGTTCAGGCGAACCGTTGGACGGTGGGCCCGAGATCATACCCGAGGACCGCCGCGACATCCTGGGTGCGGCTATCAATCCCTATGCCCGCCAGTCACCCGAGGAATTCATCCAGACAGGTATTGCCACCATCGATGGAAACAACACCCTCGTGCGCGGCCAAAAGCTCCCGATTTTCTCAGGATCCGGGTTACCTCATAACGATATCGCTTTGCAGATCGCCCGGCAGTCCAAGGTACTGGGCGAAGGTGAGGATTTTGCAGTGGTGTTCGCTGCAATGGGTATCACCAACGAAGAGGCACAGTATTTCATGCAGGATTTCGAGGAGACCGGTGCGTTGAAACGCGCCGTAGTGTTTCTTAACCTGGCGGATGATCCCGCCATAGAACGGTTGATTACACCGCGCCTGGCCCTCACAGCTGCGGAATATCTCGCTTATGATAAAGATATGCATGTTCTGGTCATTCTGACGGACATGACGAATTATGCCGAGGCACTGCGCCAGATAGGTGCCGCAAGAGAAGAAGTGCCCGGCAGGCGCGGATACCCGGGATATATGTATACCGACCTGGCTTCGATTTATGAGCGTGCAGGTCTGATCCATGGTAAAAAGGGATCGATTACACAGTTCCCCATATTGACAATGCCCGGCGACGATATAACCCATCCCATACCTGACCTATCAGGTTATATCACAGAGGGCCAGATCGTGATTTCACGAGAACTGCACATGAAAGGGATTTATCCACCGATTAACATTTTACCATCATTATCGCGATTGATGAATGCAGGTATCGGGGAAGGCATGACGCGAGACGACCACAAAGCAGTCTCCGATCAGCTCTATGCCGTATATGCAGAAGGCAAAGACCTGAGAGGTCTGGTTGCAATTGTCGGTAAAGCTGCGTTATCTGATAGAGATAAAAAGATTTTGGAATTCGCCGACATATTTGAAGATCGCTTTGTTAGACAGGGCCGTTATGAGGATCGCGGAATTCTACAGACGCTTGAGCTGGGCTGGGAGCTTCTGGCAGACCTGCCCGAAGCCGTATTGACGCGTATCGAGCGTAAGCTGATCAGCAAGTACCATCCGGCCCACCGGGGTAAGGCAGCGGCACCGGCGGCAGCCGCATCTGCGATACCCGCGACACCCGGGACAAAACCGGCTGCTCCTGCAGCGCCGCCAATGGCTGCACCTGCCGCACCGGCAGAACCTGCTAAGAAATAAAATCATTAAAATTATGATCGAGAATAAAAAATGAATATGGGATTCATATGGTGACCGAAGGCTTGAAACCCACCCGCTCTGAGCTTATCCAGATAAAGCGAAAAATAAAATTATCGGAAATGGGCCATAAGCTGTTAAAAATGAAACGCGATGGGCTTATGTATGAATTCTTTGAAGTCCTGCCGAATGCCAAGAACATCAGGACCGATCTCATAGATATCTATAAGGATTGTCACCAGAAACTTGCAATAGCAATGGCAAAAGATGGTAAGCTCCAGGTTAAATCAGTTGCCCATACCCAGCAGGAAGTACCGAAGCTGCACCTGGAACCGAAAAATATCATGGGTGTTGTCGTCCCATCGGTAAAATTCAGTATGCTGAAAAAGAAATTGAATGAGCGGGGTTACGGCATTATCGGCACATCCCCTGATATCGATGAAGTGGTTAATGCTTATGAGAAACTCGTGGAACAGATAATTAAAGCTGCCGAGATCGAAACCACAATAAAAAGGCTTTTAGAGGAAATTGACAAAACCAAAAGGCGTGTAAATGCTCTGGAGTTCAGGGTGATTCCCACCTTGAGCGAGGATGCAAGCTATATCACATTACGGCTGGAAGAGATCGAACGGGAGAATGTATTCCGATTGAAGCGCATTAAGGGTTGAAGCTGTTCAGGTTTGATTACTATGGGATTTAATATTATGAAAAATTTCAACATGACCCCTGATAAAAAGAAAGAATTTATTCTTAATGCATTTAGATTTGTCAGTTTATTTATGCTGGTTCTGGGTTATATCATTATCATCTATCTTGTGGTTTGATAAGAGAAGAGGCAAAGGACAAGAGGCAAGAGGTAAAAGAAGAAGCAGAGGATTTTATAAGCAATAAAAGAATTAACAAATCGCTTAGATTGATCCTAGCCTCCGCCGATAATCGGAAAAAAGGAAACGATATCACCATTTGTCAATTTGGTTGTTTTTTCATCTTTGTTCTGGATGGGTTTATCATTTACAAAAATCAGGATATGGTAATTTATACTGCCGTCTGATTCAAACAGCAGATCTTGCATTCTGGGATGTTTTTTAACAAGTTCAGAGAAGAATTCCGAGAGTTTCATGCTGCTTTTATTGGGGAATTCCAATTCAAATTCCTTAGATCCGGCAATATCTGCCAGAGCCTTTGTTAAATTTACATCGATTTTCATTACAGCACACCAGTTTTTTCGAAACAATAATTATTTTTATACTATTAAATTTGTCTGAACTGTTTCCAAATAATCTTTTTAGAATAATTTTTATTATTTTAATAATTATTTTATATATTTATCACTATTAAACAAATTTCTATTAGAATAGTAAATAAAACCGCAATTTTCAACAATATATTAAGTAATTGGTGAAGATATTGGGCCAATTATTAAGTAATTATAATTAAAAAATTATAATAAAAATAATACTTTTTTTTAAAAATATTACGTATTCATCCATGAATTTTATACTAGAAATATATATATAT
>CP070629.1:2748698-2776251 GCA_020356005.1 Thermoplasmata archaeon | reverse complement strand
GCCTGGGACCCTTACCTTGTTATGGCCGTACAGATAATCGTGGGAGAAGATACATTTTCGGCTTTGGACACCTCCGGTAACAATTCATGGTACACCTGGGAATTTCTGTGGAACACCTCGGGGCTTCTCCCCGGCAGTTATCTGGTAACCGTAAAAGCTATCGGGTGGTCCTGCATCAAAAGCAAGGAGATATGGCTTGAGCTGACCAACACAACGAAAGGTAACACAACCATCGGCCCTGAGGACGACGATGATACCGATGACGATGACGTTGAGCCTACACCGGGGCCGCGCGAAACCGAGCCGCAAAAGGTCGAATCACCCTCGGGCGTCAAGATCACTCCTTTTGCCGCGTTGATTATTATTACAGCTATTACTATCAGTATTTTCAGTATTGTCGTGTTCGGCATGGAAAGCGGTAAATATAAACTGTTATCGCTGGTGGTGGTGCCGCTGTACAGCAGGCGCAAAAAGGATCAGGTGCTGGACAATTTCATACGCGGAGAAATTTACGGTTTCATCAGCGCGCATCCGGGCACATACTTCAATCACATGAAATTGGCATTGAACCTCAATAACGGCACGCTTGCCTATCACCTGAATGTATTGGAAAACGATAACATGATATATTCCAAAACCGACAGGAACTACCGGAGGTTCTACCCCACCGAAGGGCGACTGCCCTCTGTAACAGACGATAATGGTAAGATCCACACTTTTGTGTTTCTTAATACAACGCAGAATAAGATAATTAAATTGATTCAGAGCAGCCCGGGCCTGTCCCAAAAGGAGATCGCACAAAAGCTTGGTAAAAGTTCTCAGGTTATTAACTATAATATCAATTCAATGGCGGAACTGGGACTGGTCAAACTCCAGCGTGACGGCAAGCTCACCCGCTGCTATTCCACGGACCTCTATCCGGTGGATGAATCACTGAAAGCCTGGGAGGAAGATTGATCAGGGGCCAGTGACCAGTGTCCAGAGTCCAGTATTCTGATAAACGTATATAATTAAACCGGTCACTGGCAACTGGCCACTGGCCACAATTTAATCACCCTAGCGCCTGTTCTCTAGTCTCTAGCGCCTATCGTAATCGCCATTTAATCGAAACCTTTTTAAATCAATCAAAAAAAGTTACAATAGAAACGGGAATATTTAAGATACAATCAAAAAGTATTACAAATCTACTTAAATAACTACAATTCCATTAGTATTTTAAAAGATTTAGACGGATTTGTTTCAAGGTGATCTGATGTTCCGTTCCAAAATGGTTACGATTATTATCGTGAGTTTGTTTTTAACTGTAGGCTTTATGGCTTTTTGCGGTATTGCGCCGATAAAAGTAAGTGCAGCAACTGTTCCTTCGGCACCGCAAAATCTAGTCGCAACGGGCGGTCCCACAGATATACAGTTGAGCTGGTCTGCGCCAAGTAATAACGGCGGCTTGAATATTACCAATTACAAGATCTATCGGGGGTTAACCTCCGGCGGTCAGACATTCTATTTGCAGTTGGGTAAGGTACTATCATATAAGGATACAAATGTCACCGTAGGCAAAACCTATTTTTATAAGGTAAGCGCGGTGAACCCTATAGGTGAAGGTGCGCTGTCTAACGAAGCTAATGCAACCGTGAAAAATACCACACCTTCAGCCCCGCGGAATTTGAAGGCCACTCCCGGTAACGGTAATGTATCCTTGTCCTGGAATGTACCCACCAGCAACGGCGGGACTCCAATAACCAACTATAGAATTTACCGCGGCACCACCTCCAACGGCGAAACCTTCCTGGCAGAGATCGGAAATCTTTTAACGTACCTGGATACAACTGTTACCAACAATATCAAGTATTATTATAAGGTAAAGGCCAAGAACGCAGTTGGGGAAGGCCCGTTTTCAAATGAGGCAAGTGCCACACCTGCGGTTAATCCGCCGGTGTACGAGCCGCCCTCGGCGCCTAAAAATTTCACAGCGGCTGTGATCGGTACATCCATACAATTGAACTGGTCAGCACCGGCGTCGAACGGTAATAGTACAATTACAACTTATCAAATATTCAGAGGTACAAACTCAAGCAATTTGTATAGTTATGTTTATCTCAATGTAGTTTACACTTATACAGATTATAATTTGACCAGGGGAAGTACATATTATTACAAGGTAAGAGCCAGAAATTCTATAGGGTACGGACCAAATGCAAGTATAGTATCGGGCTATATCCAGCCAACAATACCCAATGCGCCAAGGAACCTTATGGCATTCGCTGGCAATGCTTATGTAGATTTAACTTGGAATGCACCCAGTTATGACGGCGGTGGGAAAATTACAAATTACAGGATATACAGGGGTACTACATCTAACGGCCAATCGTTCTTAACTGAAGTGGGCGTCATATATTCATATAAGGATTCATCCGTAACCAACGGTCAGACGTATTATTACAAGGTAAAAGCTAAGAACTCCGCGGGGATAGGTCCCTATTCAAACGAGGCAAGCGCTACGCCTTCTTCAAACCCACCAAAATACGAGCCTCCTTCGGCACCGAGGAATCTGACTGCTACTACAGGAACCGATCACATAAAATTAACCTGGGACCCACCCGCTTCCAACGGCAATTTAACAATAACAAAATATAGAATCTATCGAGGAAATACTACCAGTGATATCAATATCTATTGGGAAGTTGGTAATGTAAATTACTTTTACGATTACTCTAATGGAACCGGTGGGAAAACTTATTATTATCAGGTAAGCGCTGTAAATGCCAAAGGAGAAGGACCGCTCTCCAACATAGCCTCCACAAAAACAAGCCCAACCACACCCGGAGCACCTCAGAACCTAAAGGCTCTAGCGGGGAACGGTTACGTTGTGCTCTCCTGGTCCAAGCCTACCTCCGACGGCGGCGCAACGATCACAAATTACAGGATCTACCGCGGCTCCAATCCAAGCAGCCAGAGCTTCCTCAAGGAGGTCGGAAATGTATTAACCTATAACGATACAACGGTAACAAATGGAAAAACATATTATTACAAAGTTAGCGCCAAGAACTCCGTGGGTGAAGGGCCGTTTTCCAATATTGTAAAAGCTACGCCCAACACCCCGCCACCACCACCTTCGAAGCCATCAGCACCGCTTTATTTGTCTGCTGGCAATGGTTATAATAATACCGATTATGATAAAGTGTTCCTGAACTGGAATCCGCCGAAATCCAACGGAGGATCAAAAATAACCAACTACAGGATCTACAGGGGTACGACCTCCAACGGCGAGAAGTTCCTGGTTGAGCTGGGAGTTGTCTATAAATATACCGATACAGATTTCTCCGTTAGTGGAACATATTATTACAAGGTGACAGCGAAGAACTCCGTAGGTGAGGGACCGTTTTCCAATGAAGTTTCTATCTATGTAAACCTCAGCGGAGGTATGGGGCCCGGACCTGGACCTGAACCCGAGCCGGAACCGGAACCGGAGCCTGAACCCGAGCCCGAGCCGGAGCCCGAGCCGGAACCGGAACCCGAGCCGGAGCCGGAATTACCCGACGAGCCGGTCTTACCATCGGAACCGGTGAACCTCCAGGTTATTCCTGGCATCAAACATATCGATTTGATCTGGGAACCTCCGGCGGATTCCGGCGGGAGCGCCATAACGGGTTATAATATTTACAGGGGTACCTCACCGGATGATATGGAGCTACTGACGACTGTTGATACCTCTACTACATCGTTCCGCGATACCGATGTAGAGAGGAACACAGATTATTACTATTATGTTGCAGCAGTTAACGAAGATGGCGAAAGCGAGCAGCCAGAAACACCAGTTAGTACCAAGCCCTTTGTACCTTTACTCGATACGGAAGATGATACAGATTCCTCGGATACCATAGAGCATAAGGGAGATATAAGCACGGTCAGGACAGCATCGGTTATAAGTTTAGTAGCTGCAATCGCCATTATCATAGTGATTATCGTCCTCTATTTCGTAGTGATAAGAAATAAGCGACCTACCCTTTTTGGTAAAAGTAAATCTGAGTCGATACCTCCTCCACCTCCACCACCGCCTCCTCCCCAAGGGGCATCTTCTGAATGGGAGATCTATAATAATTTTGAAGAGAAGAAAGAGGGGGAGGCGGAGGTGGCCTGGGAGAAATACAATTAGCTAACAACTCAACTGCCAAATCCTTCAATAAAACAAAGAAGTCGGAAGAATGGGTAAATAGTGGACCTCAACCGCCGCTATTTGCCCTTTTATTTTTTTTATTTTTTAACAGAAATATTCCTAATCGCTTCATTAGCTTGTTTTACACCCGGCCCAAATTTGATTTTCCTGGAAAGAATCAAGCTTTTTTTATAGAACCCGAGAGCTTTATTTCTTTTACCTTTGAGCTCATAAATTCTACCGATATTATTATAGGTAACAGCCATACCCACATGTTCTTTGAGCCTTTCCAAAACTTTCAATGCCCTGTAATAGCTGTTTAAAGCATTATCGAGATCTCCTCGAGCCTGATAATCTATTCCCAAATTGATATTTATTTTGGCAATATCCCTGTTGTGTTTTAACTCCATGAAAATCTTTCTGGATTTTTTATGTGAATCAATTGCACTATCTAAATTCTTTTGAATTCTATACACAACACCGATCTTATCATAGAGTTTACCCTGTTTCCCCTGGTATTCAATCTTAATGGCCTTTTGCCTGGATATTTCATATTCGGATTTCTCCAAAGATTTGATCTTGAATATACTTCGATATCTTGAAGTCTTATAAGGCTTGTATGATTTTTGAAGTTCTATCAAATCCTCAATATACTTTACACTCTTGTTGTAATATTCTAAAGCCTTCACATATCTCTTCAGGTTATAATAACAATCACCAATATTTGCACAAATCTTTATTATGGTACCTTTATCGTTAATGTCATCAGTAAGATAGAGGCTTTCATTGTATTCTGTAATTGCCCTGTTCCATTGGTTTTTCTTGAGATGCAAATCGCCCAGAGCATTATGAGCTTTTATCAAACCCGGGCTGTATCTTGCATTATCAAAAAGTGATAGGCTTTTATCATAGTGATATCTTGCTTTATCAGGATTATTTTTCAACTCATTGATCTTACCAATATTGATATAGGTCAATCCAATTCCAATATCCTCATTCAGTTCATCCAAAAGTCTTATTGCCTTTCTATAATTTCTTAGAGCCTCATTATAATTTCCAATATTTCGATAAGCAAGCCCGAGATTATTCTGTGCTCTTGCCACTGCTTTTCTATCGTTTTGCTTTTGACTGAGCTCTATGCTTTGCTTCAGAAGGTTAATTGTTTGATCCCATTCTCCTTTCTTACCGTGGGCCTCTCCCATTTTTTCATATACCTCAACGATTTTCTTCGGCTCCTTTTTTTCGCTCAATAACTCCAGATCGTCTTCATAATACCCTATTGCGGAATCGAAAGCCCCCATTCTGAGAGCCGCATCGCCTTTCAAGACCAGTATCTCCTTCCAGAGTTCCGGCTTGAGATTACCTGAATTGAATTCTTCTAAAATATTCATGAACTCGACGTACCCCCGGTATATCAATCCATGTCCCACTTCCAGAGCGATATTCGCAGCATTATCGTACTCTCTGGCTTTAATTAAATGGAAAAGCATTTCAATAACCGCAAAATCATCTGATATTTCAGCGTAATAATCAGCTGCGAACTTATGATGCATCTTCAGATCACGCGGCGTAAGTCTATTATAAAAAAATTCTCGTATGAGGTCATGGGTATCATACAGCTCATCCGGATATTCCTGCATCAATGATCTTTTTAGCAGCTCGGATAATGTATCGTAATTTACAATTTCCTGGTCCATGTTTGAATCTGGCCCTGGTGTGCCTTCCTCCCCTCTTTCGATTCCCTTTTCGCCTTCAATTGTACCGGCTTCCTGCTCATAAAAAAATGCTTTTGCTTCCACAGGATATCTATATACCGATGCGGTGCTCAACAATATCTTTTCAGGGTCGGATAGTTCGTTAAGCACCTCCTCCTCAATAAAGGTATTAAAATCCTTTTTCACCTCTAATGTATCCAAGGAATCTATTAATTCAAGCGCCAGAGGATGACCCTGCAGTGTAGTATATACTGATTGTATCTTATCCTCATCAATATCTTTTACCTTCAACAATTTTTTACTGCTGTCTATATCCAGGCCTTCTAATTTAAATTCAGCCACTAATTTTTTTATTTTTACATCCCTGCGGTTGTAGAAATCCGGCAGTTGCCTGGTTATTACAATGATCTTTGTCCCGGAAACCCTTTCCATCACATTTACCATGGAAGAGAATAATTCATTTGTTTTTTCATCTATCCTCTGGAAGTCATCAAAGACCAGTATAGCATTAAGGTCATTCAATTCAATTTCAATCAGATCAATGAATTTACCAAGGTCAAATTTTTTTCCTGTTCTGAGATATGCACTTATCTTTCTTTTTTTAAGCTTGAATAAAAACTCCGAAAGTGAAGTCATAACATTTCTGAACGCATTCCATCGCCCGAAGGGATACCAGAAAATATTTTTGGTATTCTTATGTTCTTCAACCAATCTGGATATCAATGTTGTCTTACCTATTCCCGCGATTCCATGGACTACTATGATCTTATGTGTTTCAGATTTCAATGCACCATTGATTTTTTTAAGCTCCCCCCTCCTGCCGAAAAAATGCTTGAACTTCGGCACTTTATTAGAAAATTCCAGCGACTTCAATTTTTCCGGACCCTTTAAAGGGTAACCTTCCACCCTTTTCTGCTTTTCTGTTTTTGATTTCTCTAATAATTCCCTTTTCTTCTCAAATTCCATTGCGGATTTATGGTCAAATATTCCTTTAGGTGATATAAATTTTATTAATTCTATTAAAGATAAATTAATCTTGAAATGGTCATTAACAGAAGCTAATTTCATTTGTATTAATTCATTATCAGATCTTCTTACCAATACGACACTCTTGAGAAGATTTCGTTTGATCTCCTGGGCTGTGGAAATCCCCTCATTCGTTAAAAAATACGCTTTCTTTCGACGCTTTTCGCCCTTTATATGAGAGCTCTTATCATATACCAGGTCTTTCGGTTTTAAGCTTAACAATTCCCGAGCTACTGCTGGGCGCATTATTCCAAGGGAATTGGCGATTCCCGTTTGGGTTACCTCGGAAGGGGCGTCCCATAGATCTTTAGAGGAAGTATATTTCAGTAGATGAATGAGTATTTTTTCTTCTACCGTACATCTAAGTCTATCTATCCTCACTTTACATCGTCAAATGATTGGTTTGGCTATATTTAGTGTTTATGCAAGAAATGTTACAAAATGTCCGATTTTGTTACAAATTATATTACGTTAATACTGCAGGTATTTAATAAATAACGACGCTCTAAAACATGAAAATCAGGCAGTAGCCAAAGGCATCGGTTGGAGGTCTATATACATGATAAAAGTGGCAGTTGGAAAAGTTATATTGATAACATTATTTTTAATTTTGAGTGGAATAGTATTATTTTCGAGCGTTCCCGAGCATGTGGAGGGCTTCAAAGGTGATATAACAGGAAATACAACCTGGAACACTGATACTGATGTTACAGGTAATGTCACCATCAAAAGCGGAGGCAGGCTAACCATCGAACAGGGAGTAAATGTTGAATTCAAGGGTAAATACTATATTTTTATAGAAGGAGGCGGAACATTAAAGGTTAATGGCGAATCAGGTAACGAAGTTAATTTCTTCAATGTCACCAAGGGAGGCTGGGAAGGTATACAATTGAATTCAAGCACTGCTTCGGCTAATATCAATTATGCAATAATATACAATACATTTTACAAAGCCATAGGTGCAGAAAGTGGCGGAATTCTGGTGATCAATAATAGTGTCATATATCATTCTTTCGCTGGTATCATGGGAGATTATTTCGACCCTCTGATTGATAATTGCGTATTCCATAATACCAGCCAGCCCATTGCTTTTCAATATAATGTTAACGGCAGTATAACGAATAGTGTTTTTATCAATAATAAGGGCGGAGTTATCTGGACGAATTCCGGCGGCAAGCAGATATTTGACAATAACCTCGTAAAAAATTGCGGATACGGCGGTGCTTCTGCTGAACTCGGCGTTCAACTCATGAATACAAATATTCATTTCACAAATAATACCATATTAAACAATTCCGGTCATGGTGCTTATATCAGGTCATTTGGATCTCCAACACATAATATTATTTTTAATAATACATTTGTCAAGAACGGTCGCATAGCTGGTGGTGCGGGGATATATATTGATGCATATTCAAACAAAGATACCTCGGTTATTTATGATAATGACATTTATTTGAACGCCTTTGGAATTGCGATGAACACGAGCAAAACCAACGGTGGAGATGCATCAACCACCATAAGAGACAATGATATTTACGACAACCTTCTTGCGGGTGTAGTAATTGCTAATGAATCCACTCCAAATTTCCATTACAATAGTATTTCAAACAACAAATGGGGAATTCTCGTTTATGATGCAGCGCCGTGGATTGTTAATTGCACTATCAGCAGCAGCAGCGAATATGATTGGTACGTAATGAACGATGCTACGCCAACCTCATTGAATACTACATTTGATCATAGCAAACTAAAAGTGGTTATCACCGCGGGAGACCAGTATCTGGATGTAAAATGGTTCATGAATGTAAGAGCCCGTGAGGAGAAACCACCTTTCAGCGCTGCTGCGAATGTTGAAATCAGGGTCTATTACTGGAACGATACCGTCACACTCCGATACAGGACTTTTACGGATACACAGGGAATGGCCAGGTACCTGCCAGTTCTCGAAAAAAGAATGAGGGACAGCCTCGTTACTTACTACGCTCCTTACAATATCACCGCCGATGATCTGAACCAGCCCCGGGTATATGTCAAAACTGAACTAACTAATATATCCATAACGGGCTGGCGGCCTTATGTTGATATAAAAATGCCCAGGAATTATGCACCTGGTTCGGTAATGGATATCAAACCAACCAGATATTTTGATTATAATCCACTCCATCCGATAGAAACGCATGATACCAAACCGCGTATAACCTGGAGCCAGAGTAACGATCTAAATGGCGATCCAATCACTTATTATTACAAGGTGGGAAAAACACCACCGAATTATGATGATGAGGTACCTTTAACCGCCACGAAAAACACATATTTTGATATCATCAACCCGCTTAAATACGGAGATACCTATCGCGTTTATCTTAGAGCGGGAGATAACCGCTATGCGAATTCCACATGGAATCATGTAAACATTTCAATCGTCAACCACCAGGCCGGCATGCCTGAAATTGCTACAAATCCTCCCGCGGGGCAGGTTGTGACGGACAAAGACATCGATGTGATTATGGTAACGCCGAGCTGGAATCATCCCAAGGAAATAAGCGATTACGGCGAAACCACGCGGTATAAGGTATATGTGGATATAAACGAGGCCAGGAAAGACAAATATACCAAACTTTTTGTACCGGAAAATGCCGTGGATTTTTCTATCAATCAATCTGAATTTATTAAAGGCGATAAAATTGTGATTACAGTTATACCCTACGACGGCCACGGTAATAACTGGAACAATTCCGGCTCAAGCGGTGAATATAAACACGATCATCCAAAGAACGGCACGCCGGCTGTGATCACTTTGTATGTAAACAACAGCGCACCTGCCGTAAACACATCAATAACATTTCCGATAATCAATATGTATGAGGATACGCCATATGTACTTCCCTACAAATTCAAACAGATTTTTAAGGATGCAGATAACGATAACATGGAATTTCAATACATAGAAAATGCAAACTTTTATGTGGACTTTAATATGCTTACAGATGAAATAACAATTATACCGAAATTGAATTATTTCACTCCGGGCAGCATACCTGACGAGCTTACAATAGAGGCGAACGACTCTGCTGGCGGCGTGACGGATTTAACACTGCAAATAAAGGTAATAGAGGTCAATGATGCGCCGCAAATAAATGTAGAAATGGAGCCTTATGCAGTTCAAGATAAGAAATTTTTTATTAACATAACAGTAACTGATCCCGCAGATCCGCATGATAACACATTAACGGTATCTACAAATTATACACTATTGCCCTTTGCTTCAAAAATAACTTATACAACGGTTTCGGACAGTGAAGTGAAATTGTTCTTTACACCCAATAATGATGATATCGGTAAATTTTATCTGAATATCGAAGGTTACGACACCAAGGACACCAATGTGCAAACGCTGGAGATTGAGGTAAAGAATGTCAATGATCAGCCGAATGTACCTATAATAATAAAACCGGAGGTCATTGGTGATAAGGTTGATAAGATTTATTTTACGACTAATGAGATAGAATTCGAAGCCTTGATAACCGATCCTGATGAAAAGTGGGGCGATATCTTAGAGATAACCTGGACTTCAGATGTACCTGGAATTGCCACGGTAAAAAATAAAGAGAAATTCTCTATGAAATTAAACATAGGAGGCAACCACAAAATCACTGTGATGGTAAAAGACAGTGGCAATCTCATAAATAGTGCATATTTTTACATTTTTATTATAGATGAAAGACATGAAGATATGCCATATACTGAACTTATTTATCCACCGAATCAGATGAGTTACCCGATCACCAGTGTACAAGATACAATAACGCTGGTTTGGGAACCAATGGAACATATATATTCCGATCTGTTTTTATATGATATTTATTTCGATACCGACCCTGTAGTAAAAAAGAAACAGTATAATAAATTTAATAAAACAGAATATACAGTGAACGTAGAAGCCGGTCAAACCTATTACTGGTACGTTGTTCCTTGGCTGGGTGAGGTGGAAGGTGATTGCTATTCATCTACTTGGGCATTCAACGTTGTCTATGAACCTGATAATGAAACGCAATTAAATGCAAAATTACTTTCTCCCATCGATGGTGATACTGTTAATTCTACAACTGTTAATTTGATCTGGAGCTCTGACGACGAGAATTCCAAATGGTATTCTTATAAAATTTATATGGATACCAATCCGGACCCCACAACTTTGATAAAAGATTCGTATACCGAAACGGGATTCACCGTCACAAATCTGGAGGATAACACCACTTATTATTGGAAGGTAATCCCTGTTTTTGGAGTGCGAGAGGGTATATGTATCAACGGACCGTTTAAATTCACAACTGATTTTGGATTCGTGGCCAGGCCGGAAATAAAAATCGAACCCGATATATTCGTATATAAAATGAAAACCGACGGGGTGTTAACATTAGAGTATACTATAACGAACACCGGCAATACCAGAGAGACCCTGACGATAACACTTGCTCCCGATTCAATGATCTCAAAGGCACTGGAGAAGGATTTCGAAGAGTTCGTAATAACTCTAGAACCTGGAGAATCCGTAAAAATTGAATTCACTATTAATCTCAGGGATGCAGATGTGGGTTCTGGTGAATATGATATCAAAATGAGAATTCGGTCAAGTGATGATGATATATCCGAACGAATCAACCTCGAATTTGATGTGGAACATGATGAAGATAAAGAAAAAGAGGAATTAGGCACGGCACTAAAGATAATGATAATTGCTATAATTATCGTCGTTGGGATTATTATTGGTGTATTTTTAATTGCTTTTCTAAGAATCAGGCCCAAGAAAAAGCAGTATTATGACGATTACAAGGTTGATGAGGAGAGCACAGAGGATAGTGTTGAAGGCACGGATGAGAAAGCCAAGGATGATGAATGGAAGAACTATTATTCAAAATAGATTCCATGTTGATTTGAGCAGGCGCTGGAGACTGGAGGACAGGCGCTAGGGTAATTAAAATAGATTTTAATTGCCCCGGAGGCCGGAACCTGGGGTCCGGCCTCCATATACATCAACGTTTACTAAGCCACACCTCTCAAATGCTTAGAGAATTTTTATATAATGATTTGGGGTTACTATCAGTATTGTTAATATTCCATGGCAATTGACATTTCAGGGTTGGTCAGAGATTTGAATTACATTGGAGATAATACATGGTAAAAAGGGCATTCTTTACTGTTTCAATTGTGCTCTGTCTATTTCTGGTAGGCGTCAGTGGATTTTTCAGTTATGTTTCAGAATCAAGTGCTCCTCAGCTATATTCTACCAGTAAAATACTGTATGTGGGCGGGGATGGTTCAGGTAACTATTCAACGATTTCAGCCGCTATAAGTGCCGCAAGCTCGGGAGATACAATATTTGTGTTCGCGGGCACCTATATAGAATCTTTTACAATGAAAAGCAATGTGGATTTGATCGGAGAAGATGAGAATAAGACTATAATTAATGCAAACGAGAGCTGGCAAGCGGTCTGGGGTGCAAGTAATGCAGTGATAAAAGGGTTTACAATCAAGAATTTCAGAGTGGACGGAATTCGGTGTAACAAAATTACAAATCTTTTAGTTAAGAATATGATAATAATTTGCGATCATCCAAAGCAATGTCCTAATGGCATTACATCTTTGGGTTCACAGGTAAAGGTTGATAAAACAGATATAGTGGCACCTATCTCTGCGAGCACCGGGATTGGTACCGATACAGGTTCGAATAACGTCGCAGTAAAAAACACGATTATTTACGGAAATTTTAACCAGGGCTTTTTCGTTCAAGGCGGCGTTTATAACAGCAGTTATAATAATTTTCTATGTACCAGTTTTCCCGAAAGAAGTTACTATGGGAAGGTCAAGAAAGGCACAGGGGACATCTCAAAGGATCCCAAATTTGTTTGCTGGAGCAGGACCGTTGCCAATCTTGATCTCCACCTAGCAACCGGTTCACCATGCATTGATACAGGCGATCCCAACGACCCCGTGCCGGAGGGAGGCGGCAAGCGCATAGATATGGGTGCTTTTGAAAATATGGTTAAACCGGCCATAACCGTACCAGGTGCGCCAGAAAACCTGAGTGCAAAGGCTGGGAAATTGAACATAACACTAACATGGTCTCCGCCTAAAAATAATGGTGGCTCACCCATTACCGGCTATAAAATCTACCGCGGACTAACGTCGAACAATTTATCACTATTAGCAGCTGTAGGCAATGTCATTAACTATATCGATAAAAACATTTCTCGCGACAAAATCTATTATTACGCGGTTAGTGCACAAAACAAAGTCGGAGAAGGTCCACTTTCCAACATAGTAAATGCAACATCTTTTGCATTACCTTCCGCGCCCCGAAACTTAAAGGCCCACCCCGGGGACTCTTATGTAAATTTAAGCTGGAAAGCCCCGGCTTCTAACGGCGGATTCCCCATCAAGAATTACAGGATCTATAAAGGCACAACTGCCAGTAAGCTAAATTTTTATCTAGAGATCGGAAATGTTCTTTTCTACAATGACACGTCTGTAACCAACGGGATTTATTATTATTACAAAGTAACTGCTAAAACAAAAGCAGGTGAAGGACCGTTTTCAAATAATGTTAAAGCCAAACCGGCAGGAAAACCAACGAAGCCCTTGAACCTGAGTGCCCAGGCAGGTTCTGCATATGTTAATTTGAGCTGGAGTGCACCTGCCTCCGACGGGGGCTCACCCATTGCCAACTACAGGATTTATAAAGGTACTACCTTGGAAGGTGTAAAATTTTATACTGAACTTGGTGTTGTGCTACTCTATCAAGATACAGATGTATCGTCTAACGTTAAGTACTTTTATCGGGTGAGTGCAAAAAATTCCGTTGGTGAGGGGCCGTTATCTGATTGTGTCAATATCACATTAAGCTCAAGCGAACCGGTACCACCCCAACCCGTGCCTGAGCCGGAACCTGAACCAGAACCTGAACTTGTACCTGAACCTGAAGATCCGGAAAATGGACAGGGTGATGGATTACACGATGAAGTGCCCGATTCCAATTTAAATGACAGCCATTCCGAAAAGGAAGAGGAGAACGATATAGATACAGAACCGGAGGAGGAGAGTTCTCAGCCCGATAAAGTTCCTGCTGCACAACCCGAATTGGAAACCGAATCCCCCGCGACGGTTGGAATGACAGATCCAAATGAGCCTATTGAGGAATCGGGAGAAGATGCACCAAATTCAGAAGAAGAATATGATGATTTTTCAACGTCAAGCGATGCAACAAATTCAAAGAGTAATAAGTCGGTAATAACCAACGGAACAACCGTTCTTATTGTTTTAATCATTTTGTTCTTCGTACTTGTGTATTTATATGTTCTCCGGATTTATAACAAAACCGGTACAAAGTAACTAACCGGCGAGCACGAGGTTTTTAACGGCCTCGTTACCCAGCGCGCCGGCACCCACCAAGAGCACCCTGGCTGAGCGCAGTTTTGCCGGGTCGAGCCAGGAAATACGATTCGATTCACTAACAGTTCGCTGCGACATAACACCGGTGGATAATTATTATAATCCGTATATAATATTTTTGATTGATAGAAGAGTTTATTTACTTATAAAATAAACGTAATGTCGATGAAAAAAAGTAATTTAATTCCAATATTTTTAACAATTTCTATTTTGATTAATATTTGGGCTATGTCTTACTTTTATTCATTGTTGGACCTGGAAAGTCGTGAAGTTCAAGAAGAGCTTGAAATATTGGAAGAAAAACCATTACCACAGCCTGAGGTGCTTATAAGAAAACCAGAAATCCAATCGTATGAGTTGGAACTTGGAGATTTTGAATATGGAACATATGTTCTTAAAGGAAATGAAACGATTAGAAATGGAAATTTATCTTTTTTTTACGAACGATGGGATTATGGTAATGAATCCTTTAATCGAATTGAAGTTATCAATCAAGAGACAAATAATACACTAGTTTATTTTTCTGATATAACAACTGGTAACGTTATGGGTATAAGAGGATTTAAAATGGAAATCTTATCAATATTAAAAATAAATATCACATTGAAATTCTCACCATATTATGAATCTGATTATTTTGGATATGGAATGTTCTATCTTGATTCCTATGATAAATCTTTTAGCTTTGAAGGAAATGATACAATCATATGGAAAGATTTCACTTATAAAAATGACTCTGCAATAATTAAGGTATACACAGATGAAGAGAGCTATATGGCCTGGATACCAGATGATACACAAATCAATCTTGATTTTGCTGGTATTTTCATTAAAAATCCTTACTGTCTAACATTAAGAAATTGTCCTTGTGGAAAGCCACTTCGTGATCAAAATAAAATATTACTGGGGTAGTAAATGAAAAAAGAAAAAACCGTTCAAACAATTCTTATTATCTCTGTGGTATTGAATATTATTTTCATATCATCTATAATTTACATCATCTATGGAAGTGCGGATGAAGAGCCCGAGTTAAAAGAAAGCGAGAGCGTTATTGAGGAATTTGAATATGGAACCTATGTATTGGAATACAATGAACCCTTTCAGGTTGGTGACTATGTACTTTTTTATAGCAGTCGAGATTGGTCGATTACTTTAGTCGATATAGAAACAAACGAAACAATGGGTCACTTTTGGGAAATTAACAGAGATAAAATAAAGGGATTCAGAGGTTATCAATTTAATATAACAGAAATTACACCTTATAATGTAACTTTAACATTTTATCCATATAATGAAACGGATTATCTTGGTCAAGGCGTATACTTTTTTCCCGAAAAGGAATATAATAAATCCTTCAATTTCGGTGGAAATGAAATCTTGATCTGGCGAGATTATAATAATGAAAATGATACAGGAGAATTTGAAGTAATTACGGATGAAGGTAGTACCATTATCTGGGTATCAGGTAAAAGACAGTGTCAATTAGGTTTTATTAATATAGCATTAAGGGGAGGATATGGTATAGAATGTACATTAAGAAAATATCCTGAAAAACTAACTTAGAAGTGTATAAAATATAGGTTAATTCAACTTTGAGATTAGTTAATGATCATACTCGGGTTTCGGGTATGGGGCCTCGGGCCTGGGGGTGGAAAATTCTACTAAATGGTTGGATAAAGGATAAAAATTACGAATTTTCTACCCAGAAGACTTACGAAAAATATTACATTGATTCTGAGTAAGGCTTCGTATAAAATTATTAAAACCATTATATTATCCATTTTAAAATGGCCTGGGGTTGATTATAATCACACTTGCTCCTTGCACCATGCAACCTGCTGCTTGCTCCTTAAAATCACCCTAGCGCCTCCTCACGCGATAATAATAATGAATAACTATTCTATTATTCAGACAGAACGGCCGTTCGTTTATAAGTATAAAAGGATTTCACATTACTGTATGATCCGCACGGCCGTACACCTCAATTTAATATGATTACAGTCGGTGTCGGCAACAAATCATGATATTATTTACCCGACTCCGGCGGTGTACAATTTAATTTGACATTGATTATAGGCGCCTAGCGCCTGTTATAATTGACCTAAAATCAACTACAATAGCTCTCCCTTCGCCACCAGGCTAACCTTCCCACCCACGAAAACATCAATTTTATCGTTTCTTCCGTCTCCTTTTAGTAAAATTAACGAGGGCCTGCCGATCTCGTAACCCTGTTCCACTCTTATATCAACGTGGCTTGAGCCGAAATACTTGTGCTTGACAAGATATGCCGTGAGGCACCCCCCGGCGCTGCCCGTGGCAGGGTCCTCGGGTACGCCGTAGTAGTGCGCAAACACCCGCACATTCAAATCGTTCTCCACATTGTAGGTCTTGGGTGCGAACATAAGAAACGCTTTGGCCTCGGTGTTCTTAATGAAATTCTTAAAGTTATCTTCGTTCAACCTGCAGTTTTTGATACTGTCAAGTTTCTTCAGCGGCACAATGATGAAAGGCAGCCCGGTTGAAACCTCCATGATGGGGTACTTGCTGTTGATCTCGCTCGGTTTGATATCCAGTATTTCCGCAATAGGTTCCGCCTCGAATGTCGCACCAAACGTCGGCGGGTTCTGCTTCATGAACATTTCTGTAACGCGCTCGCCGCGGTACTTGAAGGTAACAGGTATCAGACCGATCTTGAGGTTCAGCGTCACCTTTTCCACCGGTTCGTTTATGATCTCCTGCTGGATCAAATAAGCGGTACCCAGTGTGGGGTGGCCCGCGAACGGCACCTCCGCTTCAGGTGTGAATATCCGTACATTGTAGCCTCCCTCCTGCTCCTCATCGGATTCTATAAATGTGGTCTCAGAAAAATTCATCTCCTTGGCGATCTTCTGCATATCGGATTCCGATAATCCCCCGGCATTCCTGACCACGGCAAGCTGGTTGCCGGTATATTTTCCCTCCGCGAACACATCCAAAATGTAGAACACTTTATTTATCATTGCACTTACCCCCGACATAGATTATGTTATCCTATATAAACAACTATGAGATAAAGATTTTGTTTTATGCATACAATTTAGAACGCTATAATCAAATCTATAAAGATTTTTTATAAAATTCTAAATCGAGAAGATTTTAGATAATTTGCGAATCATTCCTAGATTTTTTTTATTGATTCCAAACGGAATGCTTCTCGACTGAAAAATGATGCAATTGGTTAATGGATAAACCTTATAGTACATTTTTCAGTTCTAAGCACTAAATTCTAAACCCCCACCCCCCAGATTTACCGCGGAAGCGCTGAAGCGCGGAAACGTAATTTTCTGTGTCCCTAGACTCCGTGTCTTCTGCGTACTCTGTGTTGAATGATATACCATTGATGGATTGTTATCCACACCTCGCTCCAATATTTAGAACAGGAAAACAGGAAACTAGGAAAACGAATTATTAACTTCCTGACCTTCCTGACTTCCTGTTTATGAAAACAATTGGGGTGGTGGCGGAGACGTTGATAATCAAAACCCTAAAATATTTTTCGCGATCTTCGCATATTTTGCGACTTCGTGGTAATATACCTAATCCGTTTTTCCAATGGATTAGATTTACCACGAAATCACGAAGTTGATTTAAAAAAATTTTACAATCGAAAGCTCGAAATAATTTTAGACTTTGATTTAAAAATGTCCGCTTTCGAGTCGTTCGATCATTTCAATGTATGAAACCGAACCCTCCTGCAGATATCCTGGCGACACCTCCCAAAATGCTTGACGTAACAAGTTCTACCGAGAGTATAAAGAATCTGGCAGCGCTTCCAATCGATATAAATGCAGAGCGCTCTGTCAGTGACTATAATCCATGTAACAGCAGAACGCTCTGACAGCGTATAAAATAGATATAACAGCAAAGCGGCCTGATTACGTATATTCTCTCCTCAGCTCATCGTACAGCCGCTTGCTGATCTTCCCCTCTTTCAGTTTCTGCTTCAATTTCGATTCCTTTGCGGCGGAATCGTACGGCTTGGCAAACGGGATGGGCATATGGTCAGGTGCATAGGCTACGGGCTTCGCCTCGCGGCTGCTGGGCTTCGCAACATATTTCTCCTTCAATTCACGGTACAACCGCCTGCTGATCTTGCCCTCACGCACTTTTTGTTCTAACATCAACAATTTAGCGGCTTTGCCGTACGGCTTCTCGTCAGAAATCCTCATGTGCTCAGGGCGATAGGCTGAAGGTTTAGATGGAACTGTCCTCTTAATAGTATCATCCTCCAGCAGTTCAGCTGCCGGCGCTGCTATCATAATATGTTCATCATCCTCCGGCGCCCGTGCCGCCATGGGAACGGCGGATGCAGCCACAGCGTAAGGCCTGGCCGGCGGCGGTGACATGTATTCAGGCTGGTAGCGCCTGGCCTTTGGTTCTCCAACCGGCGTTCGCTCTGTAACTCTTTTACCTGGAATCTCCTCCGCAGCGGCCTTATACGGCCGTCCTGCAATCTGCAGATCATCTTCGGCCCTGAAATACCGCCCTCTGCCCTTTCTTAGCGCCTCTCGTATCGCCTCCGCCTCTGCCGCCTTTGGATCGAGTTCCGCTTTGCCAAACAATTTGCCCATCCTGCTCCGCTTCACTGTTCCCGCGGCCAGATACTCTCTTACATGCGGATGGGCCCTGTCAAGTTCCTTGGATTCCAGGATATCCTCGGCACTCTCGCGCTCCTTTAATCTCTTCCGGGTTCGCTGATATATATATGCCGAGTAGCTGATTATGATTATTATCGCTATCAAAATCGCCAGAAGAATTAAAAACCAGTTCAAGCTCGTGTTAATCTGTATGAAGCTCGGCTCGTCATCCTCCTCCGGTCCCGGAGTTGTGTCATCAGGTTCGTCGGGATCCTCCCCTTCGTCACTGCCGATGTTAACAGAAATATCGGAGGCTTCAGAGACTTCGATATCAGAATACTGAGCGCCAATTGATGTAACCGAAAGTTGAATTGTGTGCAGCCCCACAAGTTCGGGTTCATGCACCTCGAATATCAGCGAAATGGTCAAGGCCTCGAAGGGTTCAAGCTCCAAAAATCCTGTGGATATACTTGATAATGTGAGCAGTTGGCTCTGGAGCGAGACGGAACCCTGCAGTGTATCGGTTGAAATTGAAACCAGGAAGATATCCACGTTATTACCGTCGTTGACTATAGTGGCGTCATGAAGCTTCTGCTCTTCCAGCTTAAGAGACACGAAGGGAGCGGTATAGAGCGATACGCCGTAGATCTGCACGAAATTAAAGTTCACCACCAGCGACCATATCCCAGAAATGCATGTGCCCAGCACATTTCCAGCAAGCGGAATTATGATCCAGTAATAGGTCACACCGTCTAACAGGTTCGTTATATCAAAATAAGGCTCGGTCACCGAACTTGAAACCACAGTTTTGGGTATCGGTGAGGTGTCAAAATAGACATAATACTTCACCTGCTCTACACCCTCGTAGTCCAGGGACCACGATAGTCGTATAGAGCTTGCATTTATTATCATTCGGTTGCTCGGGCTGACGAGTTTTACCTCGGGTGATTCCTGAGAAACATCTACCAAGAACTCCCAGATGCCCGACTGGCATGTACCGCGGCTGCCGCCGTCATGAGGTATCACCGTCCAGAAATACTTGATGCCGTTGGTCAGGTCCTGCGGTAATACCAGCGATTTGTTCGTTACCTGGGTCACCACCCTTGCGGAGATATTCAGCTCGTACACGAACGATTTTTCACGGGCTATGTAAATATCATAAAAAATCTGTGGCGAATCCACATCAAAGCCGTCCCACAAGAACGTCGGCCGCTGGGTCGTTATTATCGTATTAGTTATCGGGTAAACCAGTATAGAAACGGGCGGCTCGGATTCGCCGGGCTTTGTCGTTTTGTTGATCTGTACGATTATATCAGCGGAATCCTGGAGGCTGGGTGTGCCGCTGTCTGTGACGGTTATTGTTACTTTATGAGTCCCCACATTCCACGGAAGTGCATTGAAGCTGATAATACCTGTATCGGGTTCGATGTCAAATAATGTTGTATTATCAGAGAATGTAAGCACATCCCACGGCTCCGCGGGGTCGTTAGCGGTCACCGTAAAATTCAGCCATTCGTTCAGGATACCGTAAAGAACGAACCCGTCGGTCAGGTTGAGAATAGGTGCGTCGTTCACGGGATTGATGGTCAAATTAACAAGCATGCTTGTTCGATGCACCGAATCGGTGGCTGTTATTGTAAATTGTTCATATCCGAAGTAATCCTGTTCTGGCTCGATATTCAATAATTCGTCTGCAGACAGCCATACATTAATGTTTTCGCTCGAGGCGATCTCAAAACTTAAGCCGTCACTGTCCGCAGCGGCAAGGTCCTGGAGCTCATCTTTGAAATAATCGTTTAGATCCAGGTAATTTAACAGTTTCTCATCCTCATCTATTTCTATATCCTGAATTTTCTTCAATAATACCGGTGCTAAATTCAATTCTATTGTGGTACCTTCTGCGGTATTTGAGTAAATGGAATGCAACCCGGAACTATCGAAGCTTTTTACCTTGAAATAATAAGTGACCCCGTCTGCAAGGTCGATTATGGTGATATTGCTGACATTGCCTACTACCTTTTTCAATTCGAAGGGTCCGTTAATATCGGTATAGGATGCGTTCATGTAAACCTGGAAACCCGCAACGGGCTCACCCACCCTTTTTGTCCATTCAAGTTTGAGGGTGCTGATGGTGGCATCGGTCACCTTCAAGTTCAACGGTGGATTTATCCTGGGCGAATCCACCGGGAACGGGCCCGTATAGGTGCTCATGTAAGGCCGCTGGATTTTGCCGGCGGACTCATGCATGGAATACACGGAGATCTTGAACATGACATTCGGGCTGACCACATTATCAGCCTTTGAATCCCATATGAATTTATAGGTCATACCTGTTTTCGTTGCACTCAAGCCGAATGTGGGATCACTTCCGGCAGGATTGCGCGTAGCAGCCTGCCATGTTCCGCCGCCGTCCGCTGAATACTCCGCTTTGATCTTGGCGGTGCTGCCCTCGGGGTCTTTCAGAGTGTACTTTATCTCAATATCGCCTTTTTTGGCCACGGCGGAAAAATAATGTGCGCTCTCTATCAAACCTGATGGCGAGTTGATTTTTACAGTTGTGGGGTTGTTCACCAGCAGCGGCAAATCCGCATACGAGTTCTTGAACACTTCAATTAGCCCGTTGGAGTTGGATACCGCGATATCGAAATCGCCGTCATTTTCCATATCACCGACTCCGATGCCCAGGCTTCCATCAGAGCTCTGCGATTCCCAGGAGGGTACATCTCGAAAAGTACCCTTTAAATTCACATAAAGGCGATTGGCGGCCCCATCGTTTGATTCGAATAAATCCATTGTCCCGTCGCCGTTGATGTCAAATAAGGCATTTGCTGTGGTTCTGGCGGCCAGTCCGCTGTGCTGCCAATCGAAATTAGCACTAAAACTGCCGTTTTTATTAAGGTAAACATGAGCGGTACCATCATATGAATCGGTAATTAGATCTGTAAATCCATCACCGTTGATATCGGCCCAGCCCACAAACCGCGTGTCGATTTTTGAGCTGCTGCGCCACAGCGGTTTAGTGTCCAGCATGGTACCAAGGTTGTGATAGATCTCAACACTCTGACCGCTGTTGGCTACTGCAAGGTCAAGCGCTCCGTCGTTATCGAAGTCACCCCAGGCCAGCGAATTGGTCTGGCTCGTATCGTTGGAGGTCCATGCGGGCTTGGTGGAAAGTCCTGTGCCTACATTCAGGTAAATCAGGTTAGGCCCGCCTTTATTGCCCTCCGCCAGGTCTAAATCCCCGTCGCGGTCCATATCCGCCAGAGCCAACGAGGTGGTATTGGTGCTCAACGAGGAGAACCACCACGGGTTGGAGGTCAGGGTACCGAAATTATTTCTGTAATAGACTGTTTTTCCGCCGTAGTTTCCCGCCAGCAGGTCGCTGTCGCCGTCATTGTCGATATCACCCCATGCCAGGGCGCGGGTGTTGACGTTATCGGAGGATGTCCAGCCCGCGATCTGTATGAGGCTGCCGCCGTTATTGAAATAGACCCTGTTCATGCCAGAGGTGCCCACGGCAAGATCCTTATAGCCGTCAGAATCCACATCGTTCCAGGCCAGATCAAAAGGCACATCTATCAAGGTGGTGGACCACGCAGAGGTTTGCGAGATAATAGTGCCGTTATTTCGATAGATGTCATTGGCCTGACCACCGCTCGGTAGATCATTACCGAATGCCAGATCAAAGGCCGCATCGGCGTCGTAATCACCGACGGCAACAGAAGTCGAGCTCACACCATTATTGGAATGCCAGCTGGCTGAATCTTCCAGCGTACCTCCGGTGTTCTTGTATACGGCATTGAAACCGTCATTTGCAAGAACCACATCGAGGTAACCGTTACCCGATACATCGGCCCATGCAATATCGTATGTATCGATGTTGCCGTCACCGGCGGTCCAGGCGGACTTGTCTGTTATATTATTGTTTTCATTATCGTGTACATAAATACCCTGGCTCATAGTACCGATTGCTATATCCAGGTCGCCGTCACGATCGTAATCACCGAAATCCACAGCGGCATCCTTCCGTGGCAGCTGGGATTCCCAGTTGGGAGAAGCGGGCAGGGTATTACCGGTATTGAAGAATAATGCATCCTTGGCGCCTCCCGGAATCTTACCGTTGGCAAGGTACAGGTCCAGAAGATCATCATTGTTAACGTCCACCAGCGCCAGATCGTTGGTGTACTGGAGGTCCTTGGAAGTCCACTGGGGGGTTTGTGTAAGAGTCCCAGCGTTGTTTCGATACATGACCGCGTTGTAATCGTAGTGACCTGCAACGAGGTCAAGATCCCCGTCGTTGTCAATATCGCCCCATGCGATTGCCTTGGTAAATTCAGTTAGCGAGGAGTTCCAGATAGGTTCCGGTAGAAGCTGGCCGTTGTTGTTCAGGTATAGCGCATCGCTCTCATCACGGTTGCCGGCCGCTAGATCCAGATCGCCGTCAGAATCGAAATCCGCCCAGGCCAGACAGTATGTATCCCTGGCCACCGCAGACTTCCATGAATACTGCTTGGCGATTTCCCCGTCATTATTTAGATAAAGAAAATTATGACCGTTGTTCCCTACTGCAAGATCCAGATCGCCGTCATAGTCCACATCTCCCCACACCAAATCGCGTGTGAGATTAATTTGAGCTGATGTCCAGGTGGGAAAGGTATCTACGAAATCAGCCCGGCTGGACAGATAAAAAGAAGATTCTAAAGCGAGCGGGCAAAGTAATAAACCCGAGATGATGCAGGCAACAATGGTTTTTAAATTGAACATTTTAACCCAGAATTATTTTGTGTGCAAACTATATGGTGTTCTAATATTAATTTCTAGTCTACTAAACGGGATAATATTTACTTTTTAAAAATTTGAGCCCCCGTATTTTATTCGAGCATTCTCCAGCACAAGAATTATTAATTATATTAATTTAGGGATATAAATACATATTTATTCATTGTTTTTAAATAGGCTGTAATATAAAATCATAATATTGAATATTGGTTCTTATAATCTTTTACATTATTTTCAGTAGTAATAAGCTAATAAATCAATTTTGGACTGATTTCGGAAAGACGGGTCGCGAGTAGCGAGTAGCGAGACGAGCCTCGATCCCGCTTATCGTAACGAGCCTCGCAACCGCTTGACGTTACGCTAGACGCCACCGCTGAATTGGTGCCTGCGCCAAGCTTGGTGCTAGGCGGTGCCGATACATTAATTTAAAATTAATTCGTGTACCGCCCTTCTATAATCATTCAAAAAATAAAAAGAGGGGATGATAATATCCCGCTCTTTCTACTGGGGAAATCGAGTATTTTACCCCATACCCGTTTTATTAACGGGTTCTACTTCCATCCTGTTTGGTTATAATAGCCCTCGTTTCGTAATCGTGATTTGGTGATATTATTGCTATTGCAGTGCAGAGCGCCGCTCCCACGATCGCTGGAATGCTCAATACACTGTTGCTAGATTTAATTCGGTTTGTGAGTATTTAATAACTTACATTCCGGACAGAAAAATCCAAAAACATATCAAATCCTCTTTTTAACAATTGTATCCCAAATCCGAAAATCGTACATTTACTCCAAAAGTTAAATAGGAATTACCAAAAGGAGAAAAAAATCGGATTTGAGTTATTTTAGATTGAATATCATTGATCTTATGGTTCCATTTTGTTACTTATAATTGTTTACCTTTTTGTAAATGTAAAATTACTCCCTGATAAAAATCAGTACCTTTACCCCGATCTCCTCAATAATCACGGTCAACAGTATATTTCGCAAGATCCACCAGGCTTTGATAATATTCATTTGATTCAAAATGCTCTATGACCTTCAACGCTTCTTCAATCTTCGAGTCTGCTTTGGCTTTGGCGTTTGCTATGGAATTAGTTGATTTGATAATCTCTATGGCTTCTTGAAGTGCGCCGTCATCAACATTATCATTCTCAATAACCTGTATCAATTTCTTGTTAGGCTCACCCTCGAGTTCTTCAAGAGCATAAATAATGGGCAGTGTGAGCTTACCGTTCTTCAAATCGGCACTTACAGGTTTGCCGATTTGTTCTGCGGTTCCCGTGATATCAAGAATATCATCAATGATCTGGAAAGCCATTCCAAGGTTTCTTCCGTAATGGCCCATTGTTTCTACAGCTTCGGGTGTACCTTTCCCGACTATCGCCCCGATCTTTGCACCACCGATTATTGGACCCGAGGTCTTGCGCTCGATTATATCTAGGTATGTGCTTTCGTCCAGCGAGGGGTTCCTGGCGTTTCTTAAATGGATGAATTCCCCCTCTGCAAGTTTGGTGCTTAATTCGGCTACCAATTCCACGATGTTCTTACCGTAGCTTCCTCCCAGTTTGAATCCAATGGAAAAAAGATAGTCACCCATTATCAGAGCCTTTGACATCCCGAACTTGTTGTAAACAGTTTCGTGCCCTCGCCGTAATGTGCTGTTATCATTGATATCGTCATGTATCAATGTGGCGGTATGGATAAGCTCCAGTGCCGAAGCCAGCGGTATGATCTCTTCAACCTCTTTACCGCCCACCACCTTGTAGGATAATATCACTACCAACGGTCGAAATCGTTTACCTCTCAACCTGCTCAAGTATTCACAGATCTCGTGCAGGTCCGGCTGGCTCGAAGTTATATGTTGAGACAGCTCGGATTCAACCATACCCAGCTCGGACTCAAATTGTGTGAATATATCCAAAATATCACGAGCTACCATTAATTCCTTTTCCTTTATTAATATTGTTTAAAATCTAATCAATCACAAGAGAGGCAAGAGGTAAAAGGCCGCCCTTCGGGAGAGACGAGTGGCGAGAAGCGAGTAGCGAGAAGCGAGTAAAAAAACAAGCAGCAAGGTGCAAGGAGCATATTGCATAGTGCAAGAGTGGAAAAGTGTAAGAGTGGAAAAGTGTAAGAGTGGAAACGTGTAAGAGTGGAAAAGATAATCTGAGTCCTTGGTCCTGAGTCCAGGGTCCTTACTATTTCCCGGCTTTATTCATCCTCATCTTCGTTGTCGCAGTACCCAATAATAATCCACTTCTTTTGATGATCATTCAACAAGCTCTGGCATGTCAAAATTGCCTCATCCAGGTTCTTGGTTTCGAGAGTACTGGATTCGCTTACGCCTTGATTATCGAGAGCCCGTACATTAAAAATCAGATCAATTTCTTTCATCAAAAGCACCTCATGTTCAGGGGAATTAAGGTATAGGTGCCACAGTCTATAAATGTTTTTACTCGAAAAAATTGGGGGCTGCCGCCGCCGAAATTAGTGCCCATTTTCAGCTAGCCTCAGAGCATCCTGAGTGTCTGGCGGCGCTGCAGCTGCGCATCCTCTGAGTCGGGGTTTATCCTGAGTGCCCGGTCGAATGCCTCCAGTGCCCTCTTGGGATTGCCGAGCTCTAAAAATGCGTTGCCTTTACTGATCCAGACATACTCATTATTCGGGAATAATTTGATGGCCTTATTGTAGCACCTTACGGCCTTCTTATGTTTGCCTAATGCGGCCAGTGCATAGCCCTTATTGCACCATGCAATATCATATTTGGGATTGATGCGCAGGGATTTATTGTAGCACCCCAGTGCTTTTTTATATTTGCCCAGTTCCGCCAGTGCATAGCCTTTATTGTTCAGCGCCACATCGTCATTGGGATTGAGCTGAATGGCACGGTCAAAGTGCTTTATGGCCTGTTTATACCGCTCACGCTCGCTTAGAGTAGCATCCTCCTCCCACGGCAGCTCGGGCTGGTTCTGTATCTCAGAGAGCTTAATAAACGACTTGATTGCCTCATTCTTCCTGCCGAGTAAAGTAAGAGCTTCTGCTTTACCTTTCCAGGCCTCCTCGCATTCCATATCGATATCCAGGGCTTTATCATAACAATCAACAGCTTTATTATACTGGCCCATAGCCGCAAAAACATCGCCCTTGCGGCTCCAGGCGAGCTCGTAATAGGGGTTGAGCTTGATGGCCACATCAAAAGAGCGCAGTGACTCCTCGAAAATACCGATCTTGCCCAGCGCGAAGCCCTTTGCATACCATGCATAATCAAAATCCTTATTCAATTCGATGGAGACATTATGATATTTCACCGCTTCCTCGTATCGGCCCATATGTTCCATTGAGTTCCCTATATTGTTCCATGCAATTTCATATTCCGGGTTGATCTGGATCGCACGCTCGAAAAATGGTATGGAGTCCTCGTAATTGCCGAGGTTGTATTCCGCATTTCCCCTGTTATTCCACAGGACTTCGTCATTGGGGTTGGTCTCCGCGGCTTTCTCATAGCATATTATTGCATCTTCCAGCCTGTTCAACCCGTGAAATGCATAACCTTTGTTATACCATGCGACGCCGAAATACGGATTAATTTCCAGAGCTTTCTCAAAGCACAAAATTGCATCTTCGTACATACCCATTAAGGTTAACGCCAGCCCTTTGTTATTCCAAGCCTCTTCATTTTTCGGATCCTTCTGTAGCGCCTTATCGTACGATTCGATGGACTCGTCGTACCTGCCCAGGTTGAATAAAGCATCACCCTCCTCGATCCACGCGATTTCATGGTCCATATGCCGCGAGTCATCGAGTTCTATT
>CP070629.1:2741527-2748598 GCA_020356005.1 Thermoplasmata archaeon | reverse complement strand
ATGCATCTGGTCGGTGTTGGCAACTAGGTGTGGGCAACAAATCAATGGCGGCATCATATCGCTTGAATCATACAGGTAGATTTTAATCGGGCAATATCTCAGTAACCTTCACTATTCACCATTCACCATTTATCCTTTATTAATCACCCTTGAACATAGAACCCAGGACCTTGGACTCAGGGTGTTATTATCGATTATAATCACCCTAGAACCTAGAACCAAGAGCTTGGAACCTGTTTTTTTTTAATTTCTTAGCTTTCACTCACCACTCACCATACAAGGCAACGAAGTTGCCGTACTCACCATTCCGAAAGCGATATATAAGCCATGAAATCGCTTTCTCAGCAAAAAAATTTACAGTCTGCTTTCTATTGATTCCTCTGTGCGCATGAAATAATCCCACAGTGTTCTATATTCATCCTCGTCGAGAACCCCTGTTACAGCAAGATACTCGAATAGATTCTCGAAATCCTGACTTTGGATCATTTCCCGGATTTCTTCAGGTGGTTTGGAAAAATCCCGGTGTATCAACCCATTAACTTCTAACCTGTCTAACAAAGCAGCAATGAGAAAAGGGATTTCGCTTGCCCTTTTTGCGAACAAATATAATTGGTAGAATTCGCTGTCGGTGGATAGTTCGCTGATATTCAGGTCTTCCATGGTGTTAAATTTCGCCATGATATTTTGTTCGATGTTGTTGTGTTTGCATATACCAGCCGCCTTCAGTTTCTTCTGCACCTGGCTGTAGCTTAAAGGAAAGGACCTGCAGTAAATAGGTCTAATGTCGTAGATATTGCAATTATCATTCTCCAGAAATGGGCAGCACTCACCTATCAGGGTCCATGCAAATATAAGTGGGTGATCATAAAGAGTGTCATAGATGGCATAATAGGGTACAACCGAATAATTACGAGACTCAGGTAACTCCTCCAGTTTAGCTTTCTCCCATTCCCAGAGGAGCATCCCCGAATTTTCAGGGGGGCCTAATACATAAATTTTATTTTTAGACCAATTGCGCTCGAATTCACTAAAATACAATCTTGCCTGTTCCTTATCACATATCCAGTTGCGGCAGCATTCACCGCATTGTCCGCAGGTAAAAATCTGTACTGAACCACTCTGGATTATATTCTCCTTCATACTATCATAAACTCTATATTTCTATTTACTTATTTATCCTTTTTTGGTTTTTACCTGCGCAACAATATAATTTATGGCGATTTCTGATATATCTGTAGCGTACATCCCCGTCCGGCGCATGCTCTCTATTATATATGCAAGTGAAATTGCAATATCACTGTCGAGTTTTAATATTTCCTTCTGGCTGGCCTCGCACAGCGTATTCAAGGTCTGCGTCTCATCGATTGCGGAATTGGCCTCATCGGCTCTGGCATTGAACATTGCTTCGATGGCCCGGTCGAGCATTTTGAGATAATGCTCATTTATCTCCTTTATTCCCTGCAGGGTACGTGCCGGTATTTTCTTCTTTTTAAGATTAATTATATTTTCGGATATTTTTGCGGCGTGATCGCCGATTCGCTCGATTATTCTTGCCACCAAGAAGAAATTCAGGCTGTTTCTCAGGTCCATGCCGCCCTTTACACTGAAGTCCTTACCGCTTAGGATAAGATTGAATTGTTTTGAAATCAGCCAGAAGAACCTGTCCACCTCCGCATCGCGGGATGATATATCCAGCGCCAGGTCTGTATTACGCTCGGATAGGGCCGTGAATGCGTCGGTATGCATGGACTTTGCCATAAGATACATACGCCTGACTCCTTTTTTAAGCGAAAGGTCGGTTAAATCGATAAAATCCTGCACTGTGATTTTCTTTAACGATTCATCAATGATTTCAGGCCCGATTACCGCTCTGGTAAACTCGCGTATGGTCTCGCGCAGCTCAGGGCTGATCCGCTTTGTGGTGGAGAGCTCTATGAGTTCGTAACCCGATATATAGCTCCCTATAAGCTCTCGCATCAAATGCTCGGATTCTACGGAATCAATTGAGATTTTTTTTATCCGTCGGGGTTCTTCATCCTTGAGCTTTTCCGGCCGGAGCATCAGTGAACCATCCAATTGCGGTAATATATACATTGTATCGCCGTGTTTCAACTTTTTATCAGTGGCCCAGCTTTTGGGTAATGAAACAATAAAGGTCGAGCCTCCTATGATCTGAACTTTCCTGGCTTCCAATTAAATCGCCCCCATTAAACTATTGAATTTAACATTTTACTAAAAGTGGTGTATCTATATAAATTTTTTTAAAATTCTATAGAGATTATATTAAATTATATAAATTATATTATTTGCTGGCCCTATGGCCAATTTGCTCGATATCCTTTATAAAATAATACTCCATTATTTAAATAAAGATATACTTTTTATATAATTTATAAAAAATATAGAGTAAATATAATAAACATTAAAAAAACTCCATCAAATGTGAATTTTGGCGCAGATCCAACATTGATTTTACTTATAATCGGTACAGCAGCCATAGCCCTCTATATGGCCTGGAATATAGGTGCCAACGATGTGGCAAATGCCATGGGCACCTCTGTAGGGTCAGGCGCTCTCACATTAAAACAGGCTGTAGTCATCGCTGCATTCCTGGAATTTTTCGGGGCGGTGCTAGTTGGTTCCCATGTAGCCAAAACCCAGAGAACCGAAATCGTTGATCCAGAAAAATTTGCATCAAACCCAGAATTACTTATGTATGGTATGATTGCCGCACTGATAAGTTCAGCAATATGGATTACCATAGCCACCTATTTTTCCATGCCCGTATCCACTACACATTCCATAGTGGGCGCCATAATGGGGTTTGGAATAGCCGCATATGGATTTTCAGCAATCCAAGTCGCCGGTGTATCCAAGATCATGATAAGCTGGGTTATCTCTCCACTGGCCGGCGCGGCCATTGCTTATATCATTTTTGTTCTGGTCAGGAAAAGAATATTGAATGCAGACGAGCCATTAAATGCGGCAAAAAGAGCCGCGCCGCCGCTGGTAGGTATAGTTTTCTTTATAATTACATTATCTGCAATTTACAAAGGTTTGAAAAATCTGCATCTTGACATGAATCTTATTCAAGCCATTATAATAGCGACGATTATAGGTTTTATTGCTGCAATTAATGCATTTGCATTATTAAAAACGGTAAAAAAAGATAAGAAGAGGGAATCGAGGCAGGTTGAGCGTATCTTTGCATACTTACAAATTATTTCTGCTTGTTATGTTGCTTTTGCTCACGGTGCCAACGATGTGGGAAACGCTGTTGCACCTTTAGCAACTATTATTGAGATTGCCAGGACGAATAGTGTAGGTGAGATGGTTGAAGTACCTATTTGGATACTTATTCTCGGCGGCATCGGAATTACTATAGGTGTTCTGACATGGGGGAAAAAGGTCATTCAGACCATTGGTAAGAACATCACAGATATCACCCCCAGCCGCGGTTTCTCGGCAGAGTTCGGTGCTGCAACTACCGTTCTTATATGTTCAAAACTGGGAATGCCGATCTCCACAACCCATACACTTGTGGGTGGAGTTATCGGCGTCGGAATCGCCGGCGGCGTGGGTGCGTTGGATCTGCGGGTTATCGGTAAGATCATTGTATCCTGGTTGGTAACCCTGCCGATTGCGGCAATCACAACTATAGCCATTTTCTACCTTATAATAGGAGTGACATAAAAAAGAAAATATATTTAAATAATTTATAATCCGATTAGATAAAAGAAAAGCATAATTTCGAACTGAGGAATATTTATGACCGCGCGAAAGAACAATTCTGCAAAACATATACGCAAGCCCGTGGCCGATATAATAAGACGTTCACCTTTTAAAGCATTGGAAACGCATCATAGAAAGGTGAATGAGTGCATAAAGGCTCTTGATAAGGCGGTTAAGTATTATGTAAAAGAGGAATATAAGAAAGCTGTCAACCAGATAAAGAAGGTAATCGAACTTGAGCATGAGGCAGACCTGATCAAGGGAAATATCAGAGCACATCTACCAAAGTTCATTTTTATGCCCATCGACCGCTCGGATTTTTTAATGTTACTTCGCGAGCAGGATGCGGTATTGGATTATGCAGAGGATGTGGCTGTGTTAATGGAAATGAGAAACACGCCGGTTCCGAAAAAAATGCAAAAGGATTTTATCGCACATACGGAGAAGGTAGTGGAAACTGTATTTGAATTAGAGAAAGCAGTGCACGGTTTTGTGGAAATAATGGAATCATCTTTAGGACATAAAAAGCGGGAAGAATTAAAACAAATTATACATAATGTACACAAGAAGGAGTGGGAAGCCGACCAGATAGAGTTCAAGATCTCCAAGCAATTATTCAATTTGGAAAATGAGGATCCAATCGGTGTAATCCATTTATTAAAAGTGGTGGAGCGCACAGCTCAGATAGCAAATCATGCTGAGAATGCGGCGGATAGATTGAGGGCTATGATAGCTAAATAAAATCAAATGTTATAACAGGCGCTAGGCGCATGGATGATTTTTTATTGCTGATAGAAGTGCGTCTAACGGAATAAAGTAACATTAATTTAACGGTACCGCCGAGCGATTGACAAGTATATTTCAATAACTGAATACTGTTATATTCGGCACGGCCGTTCTTACAATGTATAATTCGATTTATTTTTACTGTTATATTCCGTACGCTCGTCGCTGCGCTCCGAGAACAATTCAGTTCCGGCAACTAGTCAGCGCCGGCAACATCATTTCGGTTGCGCTGTGCGTGCCGTTATTCGGTTGCGTCAAACGTTTAGTCAATGGGTTGCGAGAGACCTAACGAATTAAATTTTCGTAAAGCAGTAATGAATGCGGCCGCAAAACGTTTTACGCAATACGTTACGCCCTTCGCAAACCCAACCGAATTACGCACTTCTTATAGCAATTTCCAATCACCCTAGCGCCTGAAGCGATTGCCGGAGTCGTATATATGGGACTGTCCGAACGGCCGTGCCGTTATATCGTAAAAAATCTATTCTATTCTCTAGCGCTTATTAATTTTATCCAATTTGTAGTGCAAAAGCCACGTATGCGACGTAGGTAATCGAGAGTACGACAACTTCGCCAATAGTAAAATGAAAGCCGGTATATGCAAATACGGTATATTCAACCGCCGTAACAACAACGAAGAATAGACTGACGATATACAGTTCCGGATTGGCTATGCTTGTTAAAACCAAGGTAAGCGGGATCATGGCCAATGTGATACTAATTATGTTATCATCGATTACAGAGGTTACTGCCGCCACGCTCTCCTCCTGTTTTACCGCGTGCCATGAAGCCAACGCCTCCGGTAAACTTGAAGCCAGAGCAGCAACGAACAAGCCCACAATGAGATGGCTTAGATTGAATTGAAAAGCCAAACCCTCCGAGGAGATTACTGCAAAATAAGCACAGATGGCCAAAATGACCAGCCCTAGGAAACCTTTATAGATCTTGGACCGCTTGATTTTAACCATTCTCCCTTTATTTTTACCAACCCTGAGGACGAAGGCCATGTAGATAATATAACCAATAAATAAAATCAAACCATCATACCATTGGAAGCCGTAAATCGGCTCGGGTAATAAAGTGAGCGCTGCAATAAGAGCTACAAATGCAAGATATGGTATTGCATGATATGTCACGGTCTCGCGTTCGACCTTCAAGTTACATTTCCAATACCGCTTTGAGGCGATAAAGGCTATAAGCACCAGGATTGGGATATTAAGAATATTGGATCCGAGTACATTGCCCAGACCGATCTCACCAAGACCCAGCCAGGCAGAAGATATATTCATAATGACCTCTGGCGCCGTGGATGCCACAGCGATCACGGTACCTGCAAAAGCTGCAGAAATGCCCCATCGAATCCGTACAATTGAAAGAACATCTACGAACCATTCTGCCCCTAGATACATGCCTATGGTACTCATGATTAGGATTATAATCCACATTAAAACCAGGGGGGCATTCATCTGAATCTTTTCTCACAATAACAACATACATTTATATAGTTTATTATGGAGGGGTTTTACTTAATTTAATGAATTATTTTTCAGAGTTTTAATAGATAATTTTTAATATTATATCTCAATGTGGTAATTATAACAGAATATTAAATAACCTGTAAATGAGAATATCAATATTGAATTACAAAATAATAAACACAATCTAAATTTGAAATAACGTTATTCAAGATAAGGATAGGATTACCATGATAATAACAGGTGTTGGCTCAGTTCCTTTTACAGATCAAAAAGATGCTGTGGAATATTCAAGAAAACACGATATACCATATTTGCCGGAATTAACAAAATGCGGTGAATCCATGCAGAATTATCTGAACAGCACCGAACCGCTTGCATGTGCACCCCTTTTTAGTGAGTATTCCTATGATATCGCTAAATTACAATCTGTTGGCCCTGTAACCGCGATGAACTTCAAGCTTTCAGAGGATATTGCCACACTGAAGATCATAGACCATATTTCACGGAATTTGAAATATATTAATGCAAAAAAAATCATATTATTCCTCGACGAGCCGGTCCTGGGCCAAAGTGGGTTACCTTTCGTTAAGATGTGGGAGAATATTTTCGAGGAGTTCGATGTCATCAGGGGAGTGCATACCTGCGGGAATATGCTGTGGGATCAATTATTCAATGCAAAAATTGATATAATCAACTTCGACGCTTCGCTATACGATATAACGAAATATTATACCAACCGCACGAAACGGATAGCATGGGGAGTGAAGAGCCCCGGGGATATTAAAGATTGGCAGTCCGGTGATTTAATTACAGCGCCGTGCGGATTGGATCAATATACTATCGAAGAATGCGATGAAATATTAGCTAATCTCCAAACAATTAAAAGCTCTGTGGATTGATGGGATTAAGATTTCTATCATGCCGCTCCGATTTTATAATAAATTTAAACGCTTGCAGAACGAGTGGAAGAGTGAAAAAGTGGAAATGTAGAAAAGTTAAAGTCGATAGTCAATAGTCGATTCGAAATTGAATTATAACTCCATCCGAATCTCGCTACTCGCTGAATAGATTGCCC
>CP070629.1:2733087-2741427 GCA_020356005.1 Thermoplasmata archaeon | reverse complement strand
GATACCTGGTTCGTCCTTCGAACCGGCTTCTACCATATAGTACTCTTCAGCACCCTCCCAGCTGTTCAATTTCCAGCCAAATACATTTTTATAGAACTCCGCCGCTTCCTTTGTTTTTTCAGAATTAATCTCAAAATGAACAATCTTTGGCATATCAATCACCTCGGCTTCAATCAACTCCTATGATTTATTTATTTTTTTGGATTATGTGTTCAGGATTTTGAGTCAGAAATTAAAGACCATGCCTGTTTTTTGTATCTATTGGGATTACCTTTTCTGGTTTGGCAGGCTATTGTTTCCGCTAAAGAAGCGGAAGGTTTGAAGGTCACTAAAAACACATAAAAAAATATAATGGTGGGTTCAAAACAGGAATTCTCTCTATACTCAAATATGACATTTTTGCCGGATTCAGATTATAGCTTTAAATATTTGTTTAGCATTGGACTTAAAGGGGATTAAGTTGGCGATACCAGCATATTTTATGACAAAGGACATAAAGAAAGATGTTGATGATCTCGAGAATAGGGTTCTTTTGTTACAGGGCCGAGTAAGAAACCTCGAAGGGTGGATCCATTATCTGGATGGTGAAAATAGGTTTTTAAAAGATGAAGTACAAGCCCTCAGGATGAAAGTTGAAAGTCCGGATTATGAATGATTGTTTAGACTTGTGTGGAAGGTATGAGCATCCGAGGGTATGAGTATAATCTACCTTTTAGATTTCTTCTCCTCATATCTTTTTTCTATTTCATCTTCTGATTTGGTTCTTAGCTCGGCTCCCTCTCTAAAGCTTTTACCAATCGTTACTATTTTTTTATCTACAGTATCCAATTTTTTTAGATTTTCCGAACAGTACATGCATATTGTATCAGTTTTTAAAATCTTTTCGCCGCAAAAAGGGCAATTGTAAAATCTAGAAAGCCATGAATGTATAAAAAATATTATTATAATTGCTATAAAAAGAATAAAAATGAAGATGAGTATGATTTCGATCATTATATTCATATATGATTATTGATTGATTTAATATTATTGTAAGCACGCTCGCTTTGCTCGCTTGAGCAGTGAGCCATGAGCACGACCACTTCGTGGCCTTGAGCGGTGAGCTGTCAGCGTACATAAACTCTTGGCTCGGGGTTTGCGGGTGAAATATATCTATGTCCTTTCTCGGTTCTTTAATATAAACAGCATCATCAATATTGCCGCTATAAAAAACGAAGCTTCAAAACCCGGCGTACTTTCTTCTTCTTGCTCTCCCCCGGATTCAGTAATATCATCGGGCGTCTCATCATCAGGCGGTTGCCCATCCCCATTATTTTCCTCAGTTACAACAATCGTTATAAAGGTCGAGTTAGACGCATAGTCATTGTCAGTTACACTAAATTCGACATGGTATGTACCAATGTATTGAAAAACATGTGTGGGATTCTGTTCACTACTGTAAATCCCATCATCGAAATACCAGAGGTATGACTGGATAACACCGTCACCATCCTCTCCGAAACCTGTAAATGCAACGGTCAACGGTGCAGTGCCGCTTGTTTTATCGGCACTGGCATAAGCAGTGGGGAGCTGATTATCATCAGAACCGTCAATTTCAGAATAGGATATATCCGCCCATGAATCCGGGATTTTTCTATTGGCATCTGAAGGCCAGTAATAGAAGTAATATATACCGGTTGGATCCATGATGCCAAATGAGATCCCCGTTGTGACGGACGGCCCGGGGGTAATGCCAATTTTCGTAAATGATATGCGGTATTCGATCTGGCCAGATCCTTCGTACATAGTGCTGGCATTCCAACCAGTGATTTCGTAGTTTGTATTACCCCAATCGTACCCGTTACCCTGCTGATCATATAACGTCCCGGATGCGTGCAGTAAAAAATCATCATTTTGCGGCCTCAGCCCACCGTCGTTATATGTATCCAGATATATCTCTGCTAAATAATCGCTGTTGGTATCAAAGCCAATATACAAATTATTGCGGTCATGTTTATAGTATACATTGATGGTTTCACTATTTTGACCTTGGATATAAACGTAATCTGAATCGTCCCATTCACCAGGCGAGAGCGTTCCATCGATTGTGGGGGCGGTGCTGAATCCAGCACCGATGCTATCGCCGGAATGCGCAGAAGTGGTAAAGGGAATTAGCATTAAAATTGATATCATAACCATAACAGAGGTAATAATCATTACCATACACATTGGCGTTCTAGTCATTCATCCACCATTTTCAATGTTAATAATGGTTTCTTTACCTTGCGATACTTGCGTGAGTTAAAAAAACTTTCTAAAATACATAATATCCTCCACCGGTCCTTCTATTAACCGGAAGAGCGCTAGATATAAAAAGACATATTGCTTGTATTACTTCCTGGACCGTTCGATCATACCCATCATAAGTATGCATCCCAATAAAACCCTGCGGTCGAACTCCGGAGGGACTGCCCGACAGTCAACCTCCCAGATATCTCCAATGATCTTGAATTTTTGTTTAATCTCTGCCACAGGACTTCCATGGAGCTCCAGCGTTACTTTTTCAGGGATAAAAACACCGCCGGGTACATGTTTCCTGATTAATCCCATATCTGTAGATTCATAGATCCCTCCGATGAGCTGGTCGGCCTCATTGTACACCTCCCATTCATCCCTGACAAATCCGGACATCAAAGCTTTTCTTTTTATATAGCCCAGATGTCTTTCAGTTTGCGTGTCGATTACTGCAAAGTTACCCCACATATCTATTATCTGCTGTTGAATGATTTTGAATAACTCGGTAGTCATGCTTTCATCGGTATAAACTCTTATGTCCTCTTTCAATTTGAAAAGCTTCTGTTTGGAAAATCCTAAAATGTTTTTATTAAAATCCTCGATATAGTATTTGTCCCAGATAGTCAAGACTTTCTTCCGAATTCTATAGTAATCTTGATTCCATATGTTACCAGAATCATATGACTGAATGACAATCACCGGAACTAAATGTACTTATGTGATATTAAAATGATGGAAATTATAATGAATGCTATGATCATAGGTTATTTTGTCCTCTTCGCAAGCTCTCTGATGTCGGGATTACTCAGGGTGTGCTTTTCGTATCCAAACAGTGTTGCATTTATCATAGCCAGCCCTAACTCATCCGCCTCCACACACAACCTTTTTGAATTTTTAATAAAAGGATAGAGGATTCTTGCCGATTTATACTGACTTTTCCGCCCTTTGATGGGATGAATGAAGGCCGGCCTGAAGTTATATGATTTGAAACTGAACTTGGCAAGGTCAGCTTCTGCTTTGCCCTTGATTCTTGCCCACATCATTCTCCCGTTTTGTTTTGTTCCGGCACCACTTATAAAACAAAATGTCATGCCCGGATTAAGTTTCTCCAGGACCTTTGCTGCTTCCATAGTATATTCATATGTTATGCGGTAATAATCGGCCTCATCTCTAACATCCATCTGCGATACGCCGATGCACCAGTAGCATGCATCAAGGTCTGTAAGCTTATCCTTGATTTTTGTATAATTTAGGAATTCATCGTGGATTATTTCAACCAGTTTTTTATTTTTTATACCTGTAGTCCGCCTGGTTAAAGCCGAGACCTTTTTCACTGTCGGATGTTTTAGACAGGCCTGCAGTACACCCGAGCCAGCAGTACCGGTTGGGCCTGTTATAAGTACCGAGATTTTTTTGGGCATTGGATTAAGATATCAGTGATATAGATTATAATTTTTCCTGTTGAATAAATGAAGAAAAAAGCTTTGAAAACGCTAGTAGAATGGTGAAGGCTAAATACGCTCGGGAGCTTCGCACCCTCGCTTGAATGGTGAAGGTAGATTTTAATCGGGCATTATCTCATTTACCTTCACGATTCAAGGCAACGAAGTTGCCGTATTCAATATTTATCCTTAACTGATCACCCTGGGTCCTGGGTCTTGGGTCCTTGATTATAGAACCTGGAACCTAGCACCTAGCCTCTTGCCTCCTAAAAATCAAGTGGGTATATCCTGCTGTTCGAACGCCCAGATGGTCAGCATTAAAAATATAACAGTCAGCACAGTAAGAACAGCAAAGTGGCCCCAGTTAACTCCTTCGCCCAATAATATCCCGGTATAGTCCCAGTAGTACATTATGGTTGCATACTTTGCGTTCTGAAGAGTCTTTGAAACCGCAGCTATAATGTTCAAGGCATACTGAAAGAATATAAACAGGAATGCAACACCGATACCTGCCCGGGTGGTCTTGAAGTAAACCGCGCCGAGCATGCCGAAGGCCTGGATGCACATAAGCATGGGCAGTGATGCGAAGATGGTTCCTGAGATAACTGTTGCGCCAGCGTTATCACCTTCGCCCACCGATGCAACAGAGGCGGTCATCACAGCCGAAGCCAACAGGCATATGAAGAGAGTGACAATGAGATGTGATGCGAACTTACCCAGAATGTATCTCCTTCGTGATATAGGTGTCGAGAAAATGAGATCCATCCGTTTCTCGCGGTAATCCTCTCCCACGGAAGCTACCGCGCGCCATGCGAGGTATATACCCGCCAGCAACACCCACCATGAGAATATTTCAAGAGCCAGGAAGCCCCGGATGTCCAGGAACGATATCTCCCGACCGCCTGCAAGGCCCTGGTATGCTGGGTTTTCCAGGAGGGTATCGAAGGCCGTCCCGGCGCCCTGTGTTGAGATCATTCCCAGGTAAACAGGTTCGGTTGAATTATATAATTAGAAATATACAGGTTAGTAACGCTTCTCATCGAAGTCATAGGCTATTGAGATGGCCGTTTCCTCTGTACTGAAGTTTCTCAGTGATTCGGAGAGCGTGTCCTGGAATGTGGAAGTGTTGTCTTCGACCACATTATAACTGACAGCACCTGGTACAGCCACCGATGATAGGTTGATCATTCCACCCTTCTCCTCCGGGACGTCTATTGTCAAAAACTCGATTCCTTTCAGGTCCTCCAATCCGGATTCCTTGATGGTGGGGTACATCGACGGAAAGCCCCCGGCAGAAAGGATTATAATGATGGAAAAAACCAAAATACCCTTCCAGCCGGTGCGAAATTCCATGAAGACGATATTGCCCTTCACTCCTCCTCACCTCCATCGTCTGAGTAATATCGAAGGAACATCTCGTCAAGAGTATATGTCCGGAGGTTCATGTTGATGATAGGGTGGTCTGCCACATGCTTTATTACGCCGTCAATATTGGAGTGGATGGTCAGAGTGAGTGCATTTCCGTCCATTTGTACCTTTGACACCCCCGGGATCTTAAATTCGTCGGGGTTCACCGGACTGCGAAACTCCACTTCGAGGATCTTACCCATCTTGTCCTGCATAGCCGCAATCGATTCAACAACCACTAATCTACCCTTGCGAATAATAGCAATCCTATCGCATACAAGCTCTGCTTCTGCAAGCACATGGGTTGACATAAAAATCGTCTTGCCGGCCTTTTTCTCCTCTCTTAAAATTTTGTAGAATTCCTGCTGTATAAGCGGGTCCAGGCCTGCCGTGGGCTCGTCCAATATGATAAATTCCTGGTCTGCCATGAAGGCCTGTACCACCCCCACCTTCTGGCGGTTGCCCTTGGATAGGGTCTGGGTCTTTATTGTGAGGTCCAGATCCAGCCTCTCTGAGTATTCCTCGAGCTTGGACATATCCTTACAGTCGCCCAGCGCCAGAAGATGCTTCAAGAATGTTTGGACGGTGATTTCCGGTATGAGTCCGAAATCGCCGGGGAGGTACCCTGTCCGGGCCCGTATTGCTTCCGATTGTTTATGTGAATCCATGCCGAAGATTGTAACATTACCGGCTGTTTTTTTCAAAAGGCCGAGGCAGGTTCGTATCGCGGTGGTCTTCCCTGCACCGTTGGGTCCGAGCAGGCCCAGCACCTCTCCCTTTTTAATATTGAGATCTAAATCCACAACAGCTTTAACATCACCGTAATGCTTTGTAAGTCCTTTGATAACAACGATGTCATCCTTATCCTTGTGCTTCATGGGATCACATTGACGCACAGGAATGGATTTTTGGCAAAATAAATTTATGGATAAATAATCAAAATATGTGCACGGCTCTCCTGAAAATAAGAGATAATATACCTAACACTGAAACTATTAGACCAAGAATAATTAATATAGGATTACCACCAATTAATCCAAGAAAAATACAACAAATACCCAAACTAGTAGCAAAGATGCCCCAGACTATCCATTTCTTCTTTTTTGGAATGATATGCAATTCCTCTTCCATTTACCCACTCCTGATTTTAATGATCCAAGTTCTTAATTGTGTTTGAATTATTTAAAACTTAGTTGATACCCCGAGGGGATTGAGAGTTGATTAAATAGGTGCTAGGCTAATTTTGATTTGCTGAGATTACCCATTTTAGTTAGCAAGGTATTTTTTACCGCGAAGGTCACTAGTCGCGAAAGAAAATCCAGGGTTTTGATTCTAAATAGCTGAACGATAGATATTCTTCATGATGCCGTCTATCACTTGATTAAAATGTTTCTTATCATCAGCTCTCATATACGAGAGATTAATCCTTTGCTTTTTATTTTCATTTTTTTGATTTTTATAAAATATCATTAGACTAGATGATGATTTTCTCCAGATATCTGATATTTTATCTATTTCAATGTTTAGAGGTCTTCGAAACGGATATCTATTGATCTTGATTATTTTATCTGTTGTAACATATATGGGTTTATAGTAGACCCAACTCAACAAGAGGAATAGAACGCCAGTAAGTCCATATAAAATAATTAAATAACTTGCATTATTCATTTGAAAATTTAGAATACTTAACGCGATGTTTGCCAGGCCCAGACAAAAATAAATGGGTATGAATATTTGTGTCCATTTATACTCCCTGAATTTTTCAGTCAAGAATTTCACCCAGATCGATTTATATTAATAATTCTCAAGGCTTATATGTTTATCGGGCTTTTAAAAGGCGTAAAAAAATCTAGGGTTTTGATTTAATTTTGGATCTGTTATTGATGAATAATTTAATTCCAATTCCAAATTGTAGAATATTAAAAATTCCAATGATTGCAACAGCAATTATACGATCATTGTGAACCGGATATGATGTTTGAAGATTTCGTGCTAAGAAATAACAAAAGAGTGCAGTAAATAATCCTACAGCAATAATTCCTTTTGATAAACCATATAAAAATTTATCAGTTCCCTCTATAGTAATATTTAATTTTTTCATTATTGAAGGTGTTCTTTTAATTTGGGTTAATATTAGATATAGGATCGAGGCTCCATATGTTATAATCAATAGCACTATAAAGCCCAATACCAACCTCAAATCAGGGAATTCCAATAATGTCACCTCAAATATTCTATTCTAAGTGCTATAATATATATTATATTTTGGCTAAAAGCCGGCGAATTGATATCGATTTTTCTTCGATTGTTTCGAAATCCGGTGTCGGAACCCATGGCCGTGTAACCCCGCCCCCCGTTTTAACCGCGAAGGCCGCGAAGATCGCGAAAGTAATTTGAGACTTTGATTTTACATATCATATTGATGTGTTCCCGAATAGACTTTTTCCCACCGCTCCCCGAAGCCAACCTTGAACCAATCCATTGCTTCATTAATATCGGAATTCGCAGGGACCTGAAGTATATACCACTGCCCACTGTATTCTTTAATACCGATAAAACCTCCTTTGCCATACTGCTTCCATTTAATTGGCATTGCCCAGATTTCCGATAAATCATCAAACGAAACATAAGTCACTTTTATTTTACTACCCGAGAATGCTCTTATCTTTAAAATGTCCCTGGCAGATTTCGGCGAGTTCGTTGTAATACCTTGTTTACGAATGGTAAATCGTACTCCATTTTTATATATTCTTATCAAATACCAGGGATAAGCCACTCTGATTAAAACATATATCATAATAATAAAAGCAACGATCATGATAATGAAAAAGATAATACTGCAATTTTCCCAATCCGGCCTCTGGCCCTGAATTGGTACATAACTTATGATTCTTATTATAACAAGTATCAATAAAATAATTGTGAAAATCATCATTGGAACAAAAACAAGCGTTGCATAACGCTGCAAAAAAGGTTTCTTGACTTCATAAAAAAAGTCTTCTTCGAATTTTTCTGGCATTAAATCACTATTATCATTTCTTGATACTCTTGCTGAGATGTTGATGATCTATAAAAATTTCAACATGCCCGCAGGATAAGCAGGCGTAGGCATACAATTGGGCTCTTTCCCTTAATAATTTTTTTCTTGATGACATATAATATGTGCCTTTATCCCATGCCTGACTTTGTGGGAAGGTTCCTATTTCTATTATACCTG
>CP070629.1:2730441-2732987 GCA_020356005.1 Thermoplasmata archaeon | reverse complement strand
GATTGACTATTCGACTATTTCATTATTCGACCTTTTGGCCACACAAGCCAGACATTAAGCACTTTTCTCAGTCGAATATGACGGGTCGTGAATGGTGCTGGAGAGTTCCTTTTCTAAAAGTTCAAAATTCTTCACTGAAAGCGTCGAGGGATTGATGGGAATTATAAATATCGCGTTGTTCAGCACAATTTTCTCATGAACTGATTCGATGAATTTCAGTACCTTTGGAAAATCATTATTGTTAAGTAAATATTCCAGGCCGTCAAGAATTATTACAGTTTTGTCATGGGTCTTGATAAATTCACTTATTATGTGTGCAATTTTTGTTAAATTTCCGGGAGAGACCGAATTCTCCTCTGAGGTCATGCTCAACCATATTTTTAAAGCCCCATCCATGATAAAGCTGGATCTTAATTTACTGGGATGTGTTCTGGTGATGCACAGGCCCCAGCCCACATGTTTTTCCAGTACTCTTTCAAAGATGTCTAAACCGAAATCAGACTCCTTTGTAATAACACCATATAATCTGCCCCATTCAATGCCTTCCGTATAATCCGGCTGCAGCATTTCCTCCTGGTAAACCGATGGCGGAAGCTCCGGATATCCCTCAGCTGTCATTACCGGCTGCTGGCCCGTTTGGATGGGGGTAGAGGTAATGGTGGTATCAGAAGGAGGATATGCCACTGGAAATTGCTCATGCATTTGCGGTGCAGCAACCGGCGGCTGTTCGGCTCCTGCAGGAGGCATAATAGTCGCCTGGATTATGGTTTGAGGCCGTTCGTCCTCCTCCTTTTTCTCCTCTCTCTCTTTTCTCTTGCGTATAAATACAATTAAAATTATAACAATAATAATAATTATTATAACAGCAACCGTGGGAATAATAATACCCGATAGTTCGTCGGACTCTTCGGAAGTTGTATCTTTTAAAACTGTTATGGTAACCGATGCGGTGGCTATGCTGCCATTTTTATCAGTAACCTGTAGGGTAATCTCATGTACACCCGGTGGAAGTTTGATATTGCTCAGGTTTTGCCCTTCCCCGATCTCACCAGACGAGCTGGAGGTCCATTTAAATGTAAGTACATCACCGAAAGGTATATCAACATCGCCGCACTGCCCCTGAAGAGTTAAAGGTTCATCATATCCGATTTCTGCACCCTCGGTTGGTGAAGTTATCTCTGCTGGTCCGGGAGCGTCGTTCACCGATGTAACGGTGATTACTACCTCGTCTGATATATTGAACTGCCCGTCAGAAGCACTAAAGGTCAAAGCCTCCTGCCCGTTCCAGTTTTGCTCCGGCCGTAAAACTACAGTTCCGTTGCTCTGGTAAATAGTGACATTGATATGAAGCTGACCCTTACAGCTGAAGATCAAAGGATCCCCGTTTATATCTTCAAACCATACGTACAAATTGATGGTGGTCCCTTCATACGAATCTTCTTCTATTGCAAAATCAGCCAGCGAGTTATTTATCTCCGGTCCGTGCGGACCAAGGGTTGTGGTTCCTGTTACGCCATTTGAATAGTCCGATTCCTGTAGAATCTCGTCAAAAGCTGTGATTACATAGTAATAATCGGTTAATTCAGTCAGGTTGCGGTCGGTATATTCCTCTAATCCTTTGGTGGTATTTCCAATGAGGTCCCACCAGTCTGGATTCAAAATGTTACCGCGGTATATATTGTAACCTGATACATCATCTTCGGTGCTCTGGTTCCAGATTAGTTTAATATAATCATAGGAGACCTCTTTTATTGCCAGGCCGGCCGGCGGAGCCGGAGGAACGCTGTCTGACGGGATAGCGGAAATAATCTCCGAGAATTCCGAAAGCTGATCGCGTAAATCCTTCGAACGGATTTTATAGTAATACCTGCTGCCGTCATTCAAGCCTGTGTGGTTGTAAGTATAACCTGGATGCGTAACGGTTTCCAGAACCTTCCATGTACCTGTAAAATTTGAATGGAGTTCATATTCTTTCGTATCGATAGTATTTTTGTTCCAGGAAAGATTGAGGCCGTTTCCCGCCGTGTACACCACCGCTTTAAAATTCTCTGGAACCGCGGGGAACCAATCCACTGTTATATTTACGATGTTTGACCAACCGCTTTCATAGTTCTCGCTGAAGGCTTTTAGCCTGTAGTAATAAGTACGGTTGGGTTTGGTTGTTGCTTGATATAATAGTTCCGAGCCTTCGTAAACCGCAGTGGACGAAGCGAAATTTCCACTTTCCGATTCTTCAAGCCGATAGGATACCGTCCCGCGGTTGTCGTTCCATGAAACTGTATAGTTACCATCGGAATCAAAACTGCCCGGATCGCTGAGTATCGGTGTGCCCGGGTATAACCAGCCGTTCTGGTTAATGAACGGGTAGTTGTCCAGTCCCAGATGCGGTATGTCCGTATCGCCGATGCCGTCTCCTGCCGTACGACTGCCGGCACCGTTGTCCAAACCGGTATAATCTGACCAGTAGTTGCCCTCTTCATTTCCGTCGTGCCAAAAGTTAGTGTTCACTCCACCTGCACCACCCTGAACACTATTTCCCGCAATAT
>CP070629.1:2721960-2730341 GCA_020356005.1 Thermoplasmata archaeon | reverse complement strand
TTTACAACAATACAGGATGCAGTTGATAATGCCAGTATTGGCGAAACGATCCAAATTTGGGCGGGAGTCTATTATGAGAATGTGATTATCAACAAAACGGTGACGTTGATTGGTAACAAAACATCCACAACCACCATAAACGGTACCAATTCCGGAGATGTTTTGTTAATTACGGCCAACTGGGTCAATATTTCTGGCTTGACAATTACAGGCAGCGGATCGGGTTTTAGCGATTCCGGTGTTGAATTATATCATACTCATAACTGCAGCATAACAAATAATAATGTCATTAACAATGCCAACGGTATTCGCATGATCAGGTCGGGTAATAATTCAATTTACACTAACAATATTTTAAAAAATGTGTATGGAATCACAGGTACCCGGGTTTATAATAACAATATATATTGTAATGAAATCAATAACAATCTTGAGGGGATCACTTTTTTCGATTCCAGTATGCCCCCGACTGATATACCGCCTCCCGGTAATGATGATTTATTTGAGAACAATATCTACAATAACACAATCGGGATTACTTTATATGTAGAAGATGCCGGAAGCATTGATGAAGTTAATATATTATCATCAGTCATTTCAAAGAATGATATCGGTATAAAGTTACTTAACCGCGGGGGAGGCATAGGAAAATCTATAATATCAAATTGCACACTTGAAGAGAATAGAATCGGCATATTTATGGATCAAATCGATGAAAGTGATATAAAATCTAACCGCTTGATCAACAATAAACAATTTGCAATACAAATCGAAAATTCTTCTCTTAACCTTATTCACCACAATAATTTTACCAGTAATAATAATGGGCTCACCCAGGCTTTTGACAATAGTAACTGGAATTACTGGAACGATACAGCAGAAGGTAACTATTGGTCCGATTATGTATTTCGGTATTCAAATGCTATTAATAATGGGAAAACCTGGAATAAATCCTACGAGCTTGACGGTCAATCGGGCGCAAAAGATTATTTTCCACTGGTGAATGCAGCGCAAACCCCGGAAAATATAGCGCCCAGTGCAGAAATCATTGATATTTCACCCAATCCTGTATACGGTGACCAGAAAATATCTTTTGAAGGCCAGGGAACGGATCCTGACGGGTATATCATAGCTTACTTATGGAAATCCGACCTCGACGGATTTTTAAGCAGCCAATCTAAATTCACCACAGACCCTCTATCTATCGGGCACCATACAATTACCTTTTCCGTCCAGGATAATTCGGGCCTGTGGTCGGAGGAGGTTAGCAGGTCCCTGATTATATATGATGTTATACCGTACGATTATGATCTATATCGGCCGCCAATTGAGATTAATAGCAACGCAGAATTTACAGCTGAAAACGGTGTTACCGGCGGCTCGGGCACAAAGGACGACCCGTATATTATCGGAGCGTGGAATATTTCTGGAAAATATTTCGGGCCGTGCATAACCTGCATTAAAATCAGTAATACCGACGCGCATTTTATTATCAGCAATTGTAATCTGAACGATAGCGGAATGTGTTCTTTAGGTTCCGCCGGGATACATATGATCAACGTAACAAATGGAACCATTGAACGCAGTACCTTTGTGGACAACATGAACGCGCTCTGGGTGTGGGACTGCAGTAACATTGTTATTAATAAAAATGAGATTTTAAACACAGAAGAATACGGCGGACTGATGATGGTGAATAGCAATAATGTTACATTTATACAAAATATCTGTTCAAACACCGATGTGAGCATAAATTTCTATGATTCTAAAGATAATATTATCGAGCATAATATTTTCGAAGACAATAGAATCCTGTTCAGCATGTATCAATCGGAACGAAATGTTATACGCTACAACCATTTTTTAGGATGCAGTGAATTTGCGATTACGTATTCCGAGAACAATACCTTTCATCACAATAATTTCGTAGATATTAATGAGACAAATATATTCGATCCATTACATGTAATAAAAAACAATCAATGGGATAATGGAGATGGTTTTGGCAATTACTGGAGCGAATACGATGGTTTGGACAACGGCGAATCCGGCAGGACTGCTGGCGACAGAGTTGGCGATACCGATATACCCTACCTGGGTTTGGACGACCATCCGTTAATGAATCCCGTCTCCGAAATACCAGAGGTTGCAAATATCGAGATCACTCTTGAACTGGCCAAAACGAAATTTCAAAAGGGGGAGGCGATTACAGGCGAAATAATCATAATCAACAGTAATTCGTTCGATATTGTGCTGAACGAAACTGACGACCTCACGGAAGATATCGAAGGCGATCGAATATGGAATGAACATTTTATCATATTTTCTTTAGATAATAATGAAAAATATCCAGGGGTAAATAATAATTATCTCTACCCGATTTTTGTAAAAGCACAAAGCTGGATTAAAATTGATTTTGAAGTGGTATCAAATTCAGTTAATTTATCCGCGGGTAAATATTCCATCAGTTCATTTTTCTATTATTACAATAATTCAAATTATTTTAAAGCTATTGCCAATCATTTTCTGGATTTTTTACAGATAGAATCTACTCCTGCTTATTTTCAAATTATAGAAAAGGAAATTCCAGGTATAGAGAATATAACGATTATACTCGAACTAACAAAATCGGAATTTTATTTTGGCGAGCAGATTACGGGTTCGATCAAAGTAGCCAACAGCAATTCATACGATGTTGCGTTAAGTGATAAGCCGCTTCAAAGACTCCTGGGGGACCATTTTGACCTTGATTCACTTGACAATTCGAACTCTTATGTTGCTTTGAGCGAATCCGATTTGTATACCATCGAGGTAAAAGCATTCGATACAACCGAAGTGGAATTCAAAATCAAAACATTTATGCTTACGACGCATCTGATTGAAACGGTACTGCCGGTTGGGAATTATTCCATTCAGGCCCGCTTATATTTCGGTAATATGACAGATTTTGACTTTGTTTATTCAAACATCGAATATTTTACTGTAGTAGAAAACAAATCATTACCGCAGGACGACAGCGGTCCCGGTACCGGCAGCCCGCTGGAAAAAACAGCTGCGGATAGATATGTTATGGGTTATATTGCGGTCATTACGATTGTGATCATAGTGCTCATCACCGGTTTTATTTCGGCAACCGAGGTTGGCAAATACGGGTTCTTCAGTTCGATCGCTCCGCTGTATTCTAAAAACCGGAGGAGGAAGAGGGATCAAGAGGACGGATATAATAAGGGTTTGATCATGGGTTACATTGACGGCAACCCGGGTGAGAGCTACAGCTCAATAAAATCCGCCTTGAAGTTGAACAACGGCACACTGGCGTACTATCTGCGGATTTTGATAAGGGAGGAAATAATCAGAGCGGAACGCGACGGTACCCTCAAACGCTTCTACCCCGCCAAAGGGCGGATAACAAGGGATGTGCTGGAACTCTCGGATATTCAGAATAAGATTTTTGATGCGGTAAAAGAAAGCCCCGGGATATCGCAAAAGGCGATCCAGGAGCAATTAGATATCAGCCAGCAGCGGTTGAATTACCAGATAAAATTAATGGCCGATGCAAGACTCATCAGGTTAGAACGAGAGGGTAAATTGACCAAATGCTATGTAGTTAAGGATGAGGAGAACTAATACAAATTATAAGCTTAATAATCGATTATAGAAAGGCGGTACAAGTTTGACGGTTGCGAGAAGCGTACCGAATTAATTTCTTTTCAATATAACGGCACGGCCCTACACCTCGAAATCATTTTCTTCGGGTCGGTGTGGGCAATCTCTTCAGCGGTTGCGAAGTGCGTTCCGTTAAGCGGAAGCGAAGCTCGTATCGTAGAACGTATTATATTTGAAGGCCGCTTACCGTTAGCCGTTGATTTGTTGCCTGCGCCACGCTTGGCGCTAGGCGGTTCCGTTATATCACCGTCCATTTAATTCGTTACGCCTCTCGCAGACCCAACCGTCGGCCGCACATCTATAATCAATTATAAATCTCCCATAAATCAACCAAAAATCTTTTAAAAGAAACAAAACGACGTACCATACTTTATTTATATAGTCCGGCTTATTAATTTAATTGATCGAGTTTCAAAGGGTGAATTATGAGATTCAAGGTTATTTCGGTAATGTTCATCATAATAATTCTCATGGGTTCAGGTGCAGGGATATTCCAGGGTAACAATACCCAGGCACAAAGCGATGAATGTGAAGAAAATTCTGAGCAGGCTTTGAGCCCAAGATCATCTTATACGGGCCATTCACCGATCTACATCCACGGCAACGAATCATTTACGAAAGCTAACGGTGTGGTCGCGGGCAGCGGTTCCTCCTCCAATCCATACCTGATCCAGGGCTGGGAAATCAATACCAATAAAAGCGCAGGAATTGTTCTCCAAAATATTAGTGCACATTTTATCATCCAGGATTGTTATATACACGGCAATTCAAATAATGGCGGTATTATTTTCTCTAATGTATCTAACGGCGCAATTAAGAACAATATGATATGCAACAACAGTAATGGAATAAGTTACTTACCTGTAATTTCCGGTAAAGAAATCTGCGAGCGTATTAATGTATCTTACAATAAAATAATTTATAACCGGGTTAACGGAATTTTATTTGAGCATGTAGGCGGGCCGTATCATATGTACAATAATATTTCGAACAATAATATTTCGTTTAACGGTAAAGGTATATCAATAATAATGTCAGCAGAGAATCTTATTTCCTACAACGACTTCTATGCTAATTCCGGTTACGCTGTTCTGCTTGATATGTGCCTGGGCGGCGGCGAATTCAATCACGTACATCATAATAATTTTATTCAAAATAATAATAATAGTATTCAAGCGAGCAACCAGGGCGGTATGAATTTATGGAACCATTCCAGCGGCGGCAACTACTGGTCGGATTACCTGGTACGGTATCCCAATGCATCCAAGAACGGTTCATTTTGGAACATGACCTATGTGGTGGATGACTATACATGGCTCGGAGACCATAAGCCGTTGGTAAATAGATCAACTTGTCAGGTGCAGGTGGAAAAGCCAACGGCGGTAATTGTATCTGTGGGACCCAATCCTGCCATTGAGGGCCAGACCGTTTATTTCAATGGTTACGGTAGCGGTAATTGGTATATAGCAGGAGAGCGCTGGAGTTCCGACCTGGACGGGCTGCTCAGCACCGAGCGGATATTTGAAACCTCAACACTTTCTATCGGAACTCATACAATATCATTTACAGTCCAGAACAAATTCGGGCTGTGGTCCGAGCCGGAAATTGTGATCTTGACGATTCTCAAGCACAAGCCCCCGTTCAACGGAAGCTATGAGCAGCATGAACCCATCAAAATCGTCGGCAATGAGAATTTTACCATAGCAAACGGAGTTTTTGCGGGCTCGGGATCGGAAAATGATCCGTATATTATAGAGGGCTGGGGCATTTTCGCCAAAGGCGAGGTCTGCATCGATATTTGGTATACGGATGCTTATTTTGTTATCCGCAACTGCTACCTTTACGATGGAAAGAGGGTAGATTGGCACGGTATGCCGGGCATTAGACTCCTTCAGGTGAAGAACGGTCATGTGGAAAATGTAATCTGCACAAACCTCATGGGAGACGGTTTGTATCTCCGCCAAGTAGAAAATTGCATAATTAGAAATAATAATTTCTCAAACGATTACGCTTCCATAGATATAGAATATTCAAAATCCATTACGGTCATAAACAACAACTGTTCGGACAGCCATTACGGAATACATATTTCTCACTCGACTTCTAACACTATTAGTAATAATAATTTCAATAACAGCGTTCGTGTGGGTGCGACACTTGTATGGGATTCCGATGACAACACCGTATCAGATAATTACTGCAATAACGCCGGAGAGGACGGAATCTACATCTGGGATTCGGACAATAATATCATAGTCAATAATATTTGCAAATATAATAACTGGAGCGGAATTGCGGTTCGGTACTGCAACTCGAATATATTGAAAGATAATATAATGAGCAGCTGTGGTGTTTTTTTAGAGGGCGATGAACTTTCACATTGGATTACCCAGACCATTGACACAAGTAACATAGTAAACGGTAAACCGGTTTATTATTATAAGAACCAAAATGGGGCAACAATCCCGGAGGGGGCGGGCCAAATAATCCTGGCTAACTGTCAAAATATGGTAGTTGAAAACCAGAAATTAAGCCGCTGTTCGGTTGGCATACAAATAGGGTTTTGCAATAACATTACCTTAATAAATAATGATTGTAATTTTAATTCAAGATATTATGGCATTAGATTAGCGTTTTCGGATTGGAACACCATTAAAAACAACAACTGCAACTTCAATCACTTTGCCGGAATAATACTTGGGCACTCGAATTCGAATACAATAATAAACAATTCATGTAATCAGAACACATTTGCAGGTATTGAACTCTGGGTTTCCAGCTCGAACACTATTTCCGATAATTTTTGTGTGGAGAATTACAATGATGGCATCGAACTCAACAGCTTTTCATGTAAAAATATTATTTCTTATAACTCCTTTATCAATAACTCCCGGTACGGTATCAACATAACATCCTACAGCGGTGACTGTTCCGAGAATTATATCCATCATAACAATTTCATCAATAATAATAACGGGGGGATCCAGGCAAATGATAAAGGCTCCAAAAACGATTGGAATACTCACCAGGAGGGCAATTACTGGTCGGATTGGGTTTTGATTAATCCAGAGGACCCGAACCCGTACTACCTGGAGGGTGAATCCAAGGCCAAGGATTACTACCCCATCGGCACCCCCTCGGGATATTTATTAGAAAAGACCAGGGAAAATATTACAATTCAACTAATCTTAGATAAGACCCAGTATTTTGAAGGAGAGGCCATTACTGGTGAACTTAAAATTACCAACAATAATTACTTTGATGTATACACCACCGATCCCGCCTGGTATCCCGAATCGGATCCGAACCAGCAGAGTTACGGCAATATTAGATTTGAAGTCACAAACCTCGCTTTGGATGATGTATATTACGCGAGCATTGAAAGTGTTATCAAGATAAATAAACGTTCAAGTCGAACCATAAAATTTTCACTAGCAGATTTCTATGATAGTTATTCAATGGGCGCCCAAAAGACTTCTCTCAAAATCAACGAGTATTTGATCCAATCGAACTTCCTGGTCTATATGGATTCAAATGCATATGTGAATTGTTACAGCGGCGAGGGTCGGTTCAGGCTGTCCCGATACATACCGGGTATTGATAATATCACCATCATTTTGGAACTTGCCAAATCAGAGTTCTATGCTGACGAATCAATTTCGGGCACGCTCAAAATCATCAATAATAATTCGTACGATATAACTTTAATAGATCCGGGAAGCCAGCGCCTAACAGGCCATCATTTCGATATTTTCTCAATCACCTCAGTTCAACAGTATCTTGCCCAAAACGAAATCGATCTATATCCCATCGAGGTCAAAGCACACGACAGCACCACTATCAATTTCAAAATAGATAAGATCGCCATGTTATCCGAACCCGCCAAAAATGTTCAATATATCGATTTGACGCCGGGTGACTATTCCATCCACTCTTATTTCTATTATGGAGAATTAACTGATTCAGAAATAATATATTCAAATTACGGATATTTTACCATAATCGAAAATCTGAGTGTTCCCGCGGACGATGATGGTGAGTCAGATCCCGATACATCCCGGTCACTATTGTTTTCCAGCGGATATATATTCGGCTCCCTGGTAATCATTGTAATTATGATTGTTATAATCTCCGCGGCTTTTATCGGCGGGACCGAGGTGGGTAAATACGGGTTCTTCTCCGCAGTTGCACCGCTGTACACAAAGCATCGGAAGAAAAAAGATATGGAGTACGGTTACATCAAGGGCTCTGTTCGGGGCTACATAGTTGGCAATCCCGGCGAGAGCTACAACACCATTAAGAAATCGTTAGGACTTCCAAACGGGACGCTGTCGTATTACCTTAAGGTTCTTGAGAGAGAGAGCATAATCCAGTCGGAGCGCGACGGAAAATTCAAGCGCTTCTACCCCGCAGACGGCAGGATCACCTCCGATGTACTGGAGCTTACGGATGTCCAGCAGGATATCTATACCGCCATCGAAACGAATCCGGGCGTATCGCAAAAAGATATCCAGGAGCAGCTGGATATCAGCCAGCAGAGGCTGAATTACCAGATAAAAATAATGACCGAGGCAAGGCTTATCCGGGTGGAACGAGAGGGGAAGCGTACCAAATGCTACGTTGTTGAGGAGAATTAATGGTGAGTAGCAAGTAGCGATTAGCGAGAGACGAGACGAACCTCGCTACCGTTGAACATAACGCTTACCGCTACCGTT
>CP070629.1:2699441-2721860 GCA_020356005.1 Thermoplasmata archaeon | reverse complement strand
GCCTCTTCCAACAATTTCTTTAGTTATCTAATAATAAACTATAATTATACCTAATAATATTGCCTTTCCATGGTCGAGATAAAATCCTTTCGGGGGGTTCATTACAATCCGGGTAAGTTCGATGATTTCAGTAAACTGATAGCACCGCCGTACGATGTGATCTCAGCTGAAATGCAGGATGAACTTTACAAATCTTCGGAATACAATATCGTACGGATCATCAAGGGAAAAGACTCAGGTGAGGATACAGATACAGCCAACAAGTACACCAGAGCGGGTGAATTTTTCAATGACTGGCTGGAGAAGAATATATTAGTTCGTGACGAGCAGGAATCCATATATATTTACTACCAGGAATTTACGGCTGCGGGCCAGAAATACGAGCGCACGGGATTTATTGCGCTGGTGAAGCTCGAAGGGTACGGCAAGGGCGTGCTGCCGCACGAGTTCACCCTCAAGGGCCCCAAGGCGGACAGGCTGAACCTCATGCGTGCATCGAAAACACATACCGGCCAGGTATTTTGTCTATACCCGGACCCGGAAAAGAAGATCGATGATGTGCTGGACGAAGAGAAATCGAATGCGGAGCCAATGATCGACGTGACCGACGATGAAGGAATAAAACACCGGCTGTGGGCTGTTACAAATGCGTCCAGCATTGATAAGATCATCTCGGTGATGGCAGAAAAGCAGTTATTCATTGCTGACGGGCACCACCGGTACGAAACAGCAAATACTTATATGGAGGAGAACCCAACGCTCGAGGGTGCAAAGTACGGTATGATGACATTCGTTAACATGCAGAATGTGGGGCTCGTGGTACTTCCCACGCATCGGCTGGTGAAAAATCTTGAGGAATTTGAGCCTGCACAATTCGAAGATAAACTTCAGGGTGATTTCATACTGGAAACCTTCGAGTTCAGCGCAAAAAACGAAGAAGACCAGCGCAAGGCGATGTTTACAAAGCTCCGGCAGTTATACGATTCCGGCAAGCATGCGTTCGGTATGTACTGTGAAAACGACAGGTATTACCTGGTTACCTTAAAAGACGATTCGAGCCTGGGTACCCGTACCGATATACCCGGGGTACTGAAACAGCTGGATGTAACTATACTACATTCGCTGATACTGGATTCCATACTGGGTATCGATGAGGAGAAACTTGCGCAGCAGGCCAATGTGGAATATATCAAAGATACAGGTACGGCAATCCAGGAATCCATTGATATGGTGAACAGCGGCGAGTTCCAGCTGGTGTTCTTCATGAACCCGCCGAAGGTAGAGGAGATCGATTTGGTTGCGGGGGCAGGCGAAAAAATGCCGCAGAAATCGACGTTCTTCTATCCCAAGGTGTATTCCGGGCTTATCATCAATAAAATTGAATAATGCCAGATCAAGTCTCGACAAAGTTATCGATTTGAAGTTATGAAATAAATAGTAGAATAAAAATGATAAAAATAAAAAAACAGATGGGGGAATTTAATGTCTGAACAAAGTTGGAAGAAACATACTAAATTGTTTATACCGGGACCGGTTGAGGTATATCCCGATGTGCTCTCGGAACTGGCCATGCCCACAGTGGGTCACAGGAGCCAGGAGTTCAAGGATCTTTACGCGGATACAATACCTAAACTCAAGAAAATTTTGTATACCGACCAGGAGGTATTCCTATCCACATCCTCGGCAACAGGTGTCTGGGAGGGTAGCATAAGGAACCTGGTTAGCAAAAAGGTTCTTTCGTGTATGAACGGCGCGTTCTCTGATAAATGGTACGATGTAGCGCTTTTGAACGGTAAGCAGGCGGATAAGCTGCAGGTGGAATGGGGCAAAGCCATCAAGCCTGAGATGATCGACGAGAAGCTTGCCACCGGAGAGTACGATGCAGTAACATTCGTGCATAACGAGACCTCCACAGGTGTAGCGAACCCGCTGTACGATGTGGCAGAAGTAATGAAAAAGTACCCGGATGTGATGTTTATCGTGGATGCTGTGAGCTCTATGACCGCAATGAAGCTTGAAATTGATAAACTCGGCATCGACTGCTGTCTTGCATCTGTCCAGAAAGCGTTTGCCATACCGCCGGGGCTGGCTGTATTTACGGTCAGTAATAAAGCCATGGAAAAAATGGCGACTGTGGAGAACCGCGGCTATTACTTCGACTTCAAGACGTTCAAGAAATACGGAGATAAAAATAACACGCCGTCAACGCCGCCTATTCCGCAGATATTCGCACTGAACCTCCAGGCAAAGAAAATGCTGGAGGAGGGAATGGAGAACAGGTTGCAGCGTCATACGAAGATGAAGGAAATGGTGCACGAGTGGATAAAGAATAAGGGTTTTGAGCTGTTCCCGGAATCGGGTTATGAATCGGAATCGCTCACGACAATAACAAATAATAAAGATATTGATGTGGGCGACCTGAACAAGAAACTCCGGGAGAAAGGTATGGTCATATCCAACGGTTACGGAAAACTGGCGGACAAAACCTTCAGGATCGCACATATGGGCGATACGAAACCGGAAGAAATCAAGGAACTGCTGGATAATATTGATGAAATTATCGGTTAAAATTTGGGGGAAGAATCCCCCAAACCCCCTCTTTATTTATCGGTTTGGGTATGCCTATTGATATTAAATGATGTCTGCGGCATACCCAATTTGATAAATAAAGGAGGGATGTTAAGGAAATTATATCCCTATTATAATTGACACAGGAGGGAAAGTTAATGAAGATATTAATATCAGACTCGTTCTCAAAGGATTTAGAGGAGAAATTAAAGGAATTAGGGGAAGTGACCACGGATAAGAACGAATTGGCGAATGCGGATGTTGTACTTGTTAGAAGTGCAACCAAGGCAACGAAGGAATATATAGACCAGGCGCCGAATTTGAAGCTGATAATACGAGGCGGTGTGGGTATCGATAATATCGATGTGGAATACTGCAAGGAGAAGAACATCAGTGTGAATAACACCCCTGAGGCGTCGTCGGTTGCAGTAGCGGAGCTGGCTATTGCAATGATGCTGGGCATCCGACGCGACCTGGTAAAGGCACATAACGCAACCAAAAGCGGCGAGTGGATAAAAAAGCAGCTGAAAGGCCGTGAGCTTTACAAGAAGACCCTGGGATTGATTGGTATAGGCCGCATTGGCCAGGAAGTTGCCAAGCGAGCCAAAGCCTTCGAGATGAATGTGATTGCATACGATCCCTATGTGAAGGAAAGCGAGATTAAATTGGTAGAGCTGGATGAACTGCTGAAAAGCTCTGATTTCATTTCACTGCATACACCTCTAACGGATGAAACCCGGGGTATGGTCAATAAAGACCTGATCGCCAAAATGAAGGACGGGGCGATTTTGATCAACACCGCCCGCGGCAAGCTCCTCAACGAGCAGGATGTTTACGATGCACTGCAGTCCGGCAAGCTCGGTTTTGCCGGTCTGGATGTTTACCAGAGCGAGCCGCCGGAAGGATCCCCGCTGCTCAAAGCAGACAATGTACTGCTGGCACCGCATATCGGCGCTTCAACACACGAGAATATGGACAGGATCGGCGAGATCGTTATCAAGCAGATAAAAGAATTCCAGAAATAATCATATCATTCTTCTCTGTTAGGAAAAAATTTCGATATATTTATTAATTTATTTGTTAATAATTACCGTATACAAAACAAAATTTAAAAACTTTGTATTCCACATTTACTAGGTGGTGATTAAGTGCTTAGTGAAACCAAAGTCTCATCTAAATATCAAACCGTGGTGCCTTCGAAGGTTAGGAATGACTTCGATATAGAACCCGGAGATATTCTGGAATGGGAGGAAAAAGGAGATCATATAATAATCAAAGTACGCAAACGAGTAACATTAAATGATATCACTGGAATAATTAGTGTGGGTGGCGATGCTGTTGGGGCGAAGAAGAGAATACAGCGAGGCAGCTCATGATATTTGCAGATTCCATATCTGTCAGAATTATGGAACGTAGAAAATTAAGAAAAATCGTATCGTTTGATTCGGATTTTGATAGAATTGTTGGTATTACCCGAATAAAATAATTTTTTAGGAATCTAACCTATTTCCCCAGCAGCTTCCTCTTCTCTAAGATCTTTTTTACATCATCCATGCCAAGCTTGTCCAGCATCTGCTTCTTGATCAACCCGGTTTTCTTATCCCACCCCCGCTTGGCATAGTATTTATCAAGCATGGATTCGAACTGCTTTTTATCGAACTTCTGACCTTTAGCGGGCCCACTGGGCAGCGGCTCTTCAACAAACCTGCGCGGCAGCCTATCGTCTTTTCGGCGTACACCGTACTGGGTATTTATGGCGCGCTCAAGCATAACAATTCGCCGGCCGATCTCAAACAACTTTTCATAACTGATCTTCATGCCTGTCGCTGCGCTTACCCAGTCATGGTATTTTACCGAATGGATATCTTTAGCAGGTCTTGGGCGCTTCCGGTATTTATTCAACAGCTCCGGTATGGGGTACTGTGTATAATACGATGCGTGCATGAACCTGCACGAGCCGATAGAATCGGTGACCGCTGCCAGTTCCTCATGGTAAAGCACCATTTCCACCTTACCGCCGTAGCCTTTGAGTGTAGAAGCCTCGGCGGAGCCGAACATTTCCTTGGCCACACCATCGGGAAGTTTGATCATTTCGAAGACCGGGTGGGTGCGCAGGTGGTCGGACCCGCGGCTCGCTATAGCGAAAGTGAATCCGAATCCTTTGGAAGCGCGCGGATCGCATGCGATGGTGTCCATGCCCTTGACGGCCGATGTGTATTTTTCTGCAAGCTTCTGGCCGCCGAGCTTGGTCAGCGCGCGCCATGCACCCAGTGCACCCAGTTTACCGAGTTCGCCCTGCTGGTTAGCAATCCTGTGTACCATTTCCACCATTGCCCTCTCGTTGCCGAACTTGAGCTCCATACCGTCATCATCAATTTCGGCGGCCAGCTTTGCAGACAGTTTACCTTCCTCGTTTAGCTCCATGAATGTGGCGATCATATTGCCAGTGGTAACGCAGTCCATACCGTAATCGTTGGCCAGCATGAACGCATGGAATACCGCCTCGAGGTTTCTCACGCCGCATTTCGACCCGAACGCCGCCACGCCTTCAAATTCTATATTTCCGCGGGTGCCGGCGTAGGGCCCCGAATCAATTTTACCGAAGCGCTTACACCTGTTCGGGCACGACATGCATGCGCGCCCTCCGGGAACGGGGCTGTCCTTTATGGAGAATTTGTCGCGAAACTCCTCGCCAGAGATATCATCTGCGAATTCGAACACGCTCTCACGGAAGTTGCGTGTGGGCAGCCAGCCCTGCGCGTTACCCCAGCCTACACAAACTGCTGTGCCGAGCGCCTGGTGCTCGCCCATTTTGAAGCCCGGTTCGTTCAATATTCCGGACCAGCCGTCGCAAACCACATCGTAATAACGGTCAGGTTGCGCGACTTCAAGTGAACCTGAACCGGTAACCGCAACGGCCTTCAGATTTTTTGACGCCATTACCGTACCCATGCCCGAACGCCCTGCGGCGTCCCATAAATCGAAAATAACACTGCCGTAGAGCAACCCGCGCTCCGCCGCAGGCCCGCAGGCGGCCACACGCGTCTCGAAACCGTTATGCTGCTCCTGCAGTGCAAGCGTGGTCTCGTACACACCTTCTCCCCACAGATTCTTGGCAGGGAGGATCTGCACAGATTCATCTTCGATTGCGATATAGCTCGGGTTCTTCGCCTTACCGGTAATAACAAGCCCGTCGTAACCTGCATATTTCAGTTCCGGCCCCCAGTTCGTACCTGCGTTCGAGTTGCCGTATATACCGGTAAGAGGTGACCTGGCTGCGACATTGACCCGTCCGGTAGTGGGCCCCAGCAAACCTGTTAGCGGGCCTGTTGAAAGACATAAGATGCTGTTTTTACTGAGCGGCTGTACATTCGGCGGCATGTTATCAAAAAGTATCTTGGCATCGTACCCGCGGCCGCCGAGGTAAAGTTCCACCTGCTCTTTGGTTAACGGTACTTTGGTTATCTTACCGGTGGAGAGATTAACTTGTAAGATCTTTCCTGCGTAACCGCCGTAATTGAATGCCACCACGATCATACACCCCCGCCCTTGGCCGCTGCACCTGCAGCGCTTGCCCCCTCGGCAATACTGCGTAGTGCTCGCTCTGCTGTTTTAGTTCTTTTGAGCTGCAGAACAGTATCCAGATCGGTAATATACTGTACGCCACCGGTAACGCACCATTTAACGCATTCGGGATCGCCGCCGCAGAGATCGCATTTGTAAAAAATCCCCTTTGCTCGGTTATAATGAACTGCACCGAACGGGCACGCAGTCATGCACTCCTTACAACCGATACATCTATCGTAATCGATAATAACGCCGTCGGTTTCCGGGTCTACATAAATAGCCCTCACGGGGCAAACGGCGATACAGGCCGCAACTTCGCACTGCTCGCAGCCTGTAGGTACATCGATACCTTCCTCGTCCACGCGCACAACACGTATCCGTGCAAGATGCGGCGAAAATAGTCTCTCGTGCTTGAACGAACACGCCAGTTCGCAGGCGCGACAGCCTGTACACAGCTCCGAATTGAACACCAATTTGCCCACGAAGTTCACCTTAAAATCAATAACAATATAATGTGTATTTATAATAACTTTATCATTTCTTCTTCACCGCGTTCGAACGCGTCTATATTGATCTGTACCAGATCCGCTCTTAATTTGCTCTCGAGCGCTTCCATCATGGCAGCCCGGCTGATGGGGATGGTACCCAGCGCCAGGCTGGCGCCCAGCAGTACAGTATTCATTATGCGCGGGTTACCGAACTCCTGAGCGATTGTACTGGCATCGATTGCATAGACTTTTTCGAAGGACGTATCGAATCTGGCTTTGATCTCGTCAAAGGTCGGATAGGTCAGCTTTTTATCGATGTAAACGGGTATTGGTATATGCACCAGTGTATCGAGCACCACCGCTGCACCTTCGTGCAAGAACCCGATATTGCGCAGCGCCTCCGAGGGTGCGCAGCCTATCATAAGATCCGCACAGCCCACCGGTATCTTTTGCGATCGGGCAGAGGAGCCCAGCCGTAGGTGCGTGGTAACCATTCCGCCTCGCTGCGCCATCCCGTAATCGCCGGTTGACAATACCGGCAGCTTATCTATAAGCGCAGCTTCTGCCAGTAAGTAACTTGCCAGTATTGAACCCTGTCCGCCCATACCTGCGATAACTATATCGTAATTTACCTCTACTTTTGATTCGTCCACCATGTCATTACTCCTTGAATGATGTAACCAGCTGGTAAAAGAGATATAATTAGGGGAGATTCTTCCCCTACAATTATATCTCTTAATCATCCAGTGGTTTGATAGCGTCAAATTTGCATATTGATTCATGGCCGCAAGTCCCGCAGCCGTTACAGAGGGAAGAGTTGATACGCACTTTCCATTTCTTGGACTTTTCCGTATCGTTTTCGAGTCTGTACATTGCAGGGCAGCCGTAGATCCTCAGGCATTTCCCGCATTCGGTACATAGTTCCTCGTCGATGTAATATCTCTGTATTTTCGTACCTGCCCGTTCAAGTTCGCGGTTGTATTTCACTATACACGGCCCCTTGGCAACGATAACTGCCGGACCGTCGAAGCTAACGGCTTCCATTATAGTATCGATCAAACCGGTAAGATTTTTAGTGTTCACCTCTCGCACGAACTCCACTCCCAGCGCTTTTACTACTGCAGCAATCGAAACCGCTACAGTGTCCTCGCCGGAAGCGGTGGAACCAACACCTGGATGCGGTTGATGGCCGGTCATTGCCGTTGTCTGGTTATCCAGGATTATGGCTGTAATATTAGCACGGTTGAACACCGCATTAAGTACCGGCGGCATACCGGCATGGAAAAATGTCGAATCGCCTATAGTGGCGACCAGTGAATTATCGATGAAATGTGCAAATCCCGTGGAAACACCGATAGATGCGCCCATGCAGAAATGTGTATCCACGGCGGTCAGGGGCGGCTGGAACCCGAGCGTATAGCAACCTATATCGGAAGGCCGCACAAAACCTTCATCTCCGCCGCGTTTATCTTTTAACAGCTTCCGTTCTGCAACATTCATTGCGTAGAAAACGGAACGGTGCCCGCAGCCTGCACATAATATGGGTGCACGCACTGGCAGTTCTACCTGAACGCTTTTCATTAATTCGAGAGCTTTCGAATCTTCAAACGGGTCAGGCAGCTCCAGTACCCTTGAAAAAGTTCCCGTAAGAGCCATAGTTGAAAGTTCTCCCGTTCGAGCAATGAAGTCTTTACCGTGGATGCGTTTAGTATACCCTAAACGGTTCGCCATTGCCCCCAGCTGTTCTTCTACGAACGGCTCCAGCTCTTCAACTACCAGTACATTTTCTACACTATCAATGAATTCTTCCAGTTTTTTAGTCGGTAGCGGGAATGGTGTAGCTAATTTAAATATCCTCACTTTCTGTCGGGTTTGATGCTCATCATCCAGCAGGCTCAGAGCTTCCATTGCAGGCCCGTAGGCCGCACCTGAGATTATGAACCCCCACTGTGCTGATTTTGGTCCTTCAATGGAATTGAATGGGATATCGTTAACCGCAATTTGTATTTTGGCGATCCGGTCGATAAGTTCCGCGCGCATGCGCCTGGCGTTTGCCGGAAGATTCACCCAGTGATTCGGTTCGCGCAGGAAGTGACCTTTACGGGACTGCCTGGCAATTTCACCAAGCACCACATCCGAGCCGCTGTGGCCGATCCGCGTGGTTGTGCGCAGTATTACCGGCTGACCCCACTCTTCAGAGTAGACCAGAGCGGCAGCCGCCATATCTTTCGCTTCGCGCTGCGAACCCACTTCAAGAACCGGAAGGTGTGCCTCTCTCCCGAAATACCGGTTGTCCTGTTCGGTATGCGAGCTGTGGCAGCCGGGGTCGTCTGCATCCACCAGTACGAGCCCGCCTCGCACGCCCATGTACGAAAACGCATGGAACGGCTCGCTGGCGACATTTACGCCCACACCCTTCATTGTAGTCACAGCGCGCAGGCCCGATATGGACGCAGCTATAGCAACTTCAGACGCGACCTTTTCGTTCACAGACCATTCGGTATAGAATCCGTAGGTTTTCGCCAGCATGACCAGCGTTTCGGTTATCTCGGTGGACGGCGTACCGGGGTATGATGATACGGACCCGACGCCCGCTTCCAAAAAGCCGCGGGCTATCGCCTCGTTACCCGTTAAAAAAACTCTGGTACCTGGTGCGTCCAAAACCGCATCGGCGCGCGACATATAATCACATTCGAATTCAATTTAAATACAATTTCAATTTAATGGGTAATATTTTTAGGGGAGGAATCCCCTAAATCCCCTCTTTTTTATCTATATGGGTATGCCCGAGATTTAAAATGATATCAAGGGCATACCCAAAAAGATAATTAAAGAGAGGGGTCATAGGGGAGATTCTTCTCCCCTATAAAGTTACCCATTTTAAATTAGAAATTGTAATTAAATTTGGATTTGGTTCGGGAATATTGATTTGATTAAATTAAGTTTACGGGAATAATTGTTATATTTCTAAAAAATAGTTTATAATTTCGAGAAATCGAGTGCAGCATTTTTTGTGATTTCAGTCGAGTTTTTACACAGTAACGCAAGTTCTTTTTCTAAAAAAATTGCGTTCCTAATCCTTTTTCTTCGAAGCAATTTTTCTATCGTTCAGTTCTTCATATTCATGTTTTCCGCCGGGTTTGAATACATCACTGCCCAGCTTAAAGTAATCTTCATCTTTCGAGGCCGACCGGTCTTTTTTATCTACTTCGGACTCAAAGGCTTGTTCCAACGGTCTATCAATACCTGCTCGTGCCCGTGCTGGTTTCCTGGGCTTTACCGGGCCCCTCTCAACTCTCCTCTTCTCCGCGCCTCTTCCTCGCGGTCGCTTTTCGGGTCCAGGCGCTTTCGATTTTTCCAACCTACCCTGTTTGGATCTTTTGAATATAATAATACTAACAGCAACTATTATTATTAAAAGAATTACTCCAATGATGGAACATAGAGCAAGATTAAGAGAAATCGTCGATTCTTCATCTCCATCATCTTCACCTTCAGAGCCATTGTTCGAACCTGTAGGTGCAGTGACCGTTATGCTGAAATGTGATGACGTAGAGTAAGTTTGATTGAAGTCGGCTTTAAAAGTAAAGTTATACAGTCCCGGCCGGGTAAGGTTATCAATAACGACGTCAACGGTTTTTAGTTCGTTTACTAATACTGTTTGGGCAAACTCTCTCCATTCAGTAAACCCGGCATCATCGTGGAATAATCCAAGGTCGACATTACCGTAGAAACCATCCTGGGGTTCGAAAGTCACCTTCAAATTGGCAGGTTTACCCGCCTCTATTGTGACGGCTTTCGGTTCGACATCCATTTTGAATGTCGGGGTTTTTGCCTCGATTTTAAATGAAATTAATTCATAGCGATACCTATCATTCGAATTTGCTGTTAATATCAGGTAATACTTATCTGTAGCCAGATTATCGGTTGTATTCAATTCCAATGTTATTGTTTGATATGGATTCAAAACAGTAGCGGAAAAAATGAACTTAAGAGCGTTATTGGATTTTTCAGATGTAATCATAACATTTTCACTGAAACCTGCCAATGAGATTAAGCTCACCGTCCACCTGTAGTTATCTCCCTGTGTAAGTGTAACTTCATTTTGGGGTATGAGTTTCAGTAAAAAATCTGGACTGCCCAGGACTTCCACAATCAACTGTAGCACCCTGGCCCGATCTAATATTAAAATCTCCTGCTGGCCGGATTCTGAAATAACAGCTTGGGTTTTAATTATTAAATGATATTCCCCTTCAGGAACGTTTGTGTCTGCTCTTATTGTAATCAAGTATTTAGATAAATCATCATTCAAAACGGCCTGTCGATAATTCTGTAAAATAGCCACACCCAGGGGTGCATTTTCCAGAGAAAATGATACCGTGGCTGCCACTCCATTCTGCAGTTCATTCAATTTCCCCTGGAGGTTTGCCAGCAAGTTCATTGAATAATCTGCCACAAGGTAAGATATACGGGGTTCCAAAACCAGATTAACACCGTTAAAATCGAATGCGCTCAAATGCTGTGGGGGTTCAACGATTTTCAAAGTTATATTGGTATAATGGCTGATGTCCTCTGTCGCACCCACAAAAATCAGTTCTACTTCCCCCTCTGGAGCCGATTCCAATATCGTGACCGTTACAGCAGTGAAATTCGTTGGTACTAAAGCAGTATCATCAAAATCAATTTCTATGTGATCAGCATAGTTTGTGCGAACCTCGGATCCGGCCCTCGTACATGTGACGTAATCCAATTTCGATCTTGAAGATGAAGAATCGATGATATTTTCTACGCTCAGGTAAACGAGTTCTGAGAAACCGGAGTTCGAGATCACCATCAGGTCCAGCTGGAAGCGTTCTCCGGAAAACACCGTCATCGTTTCCAGCGGTGAAAACAAGCTGAAATCATAATATTCAGCATACAGTGCGCTCAAGCGCCCTATGGATTCCAGCATGGCAAATTCCATGCCTGAATGGAAGAGGTCGAAATCGCCCATCACCAATTTAAAGGGATAATGAGAAATTGAATAAAGCGTTTCGTTTTGCCAACTTGAACCCTGGGGGGATAACATGACGATTTTTCCTGTACCTCCGATTGCGATCAATTCCAATCCTGCATTTGAATCAGAAAAATCACCTGCAACTAAATCGTTCACATTCCCTTTGTCGAACCAGACCAGCTCAGGATCCCAGTTGCCGGTGCTGTTTTTTGTCAGCATGATCAAATTTTTAGAAAATCCCATAGAAAGTATCTCAGCGGTGTTTTCATTACCGTCAAGCTCTGCAATTTCAAGTTCATTGATGAACGTACTGTCATGATATATGTGCTTTGCATACCAGTTGCCGCTTGTACCGGAGAGCAAGGTTATATCGTAAGAACCGCCGGAAACGAGAATTTCCGCTCCATTCGATTCATCTTCAATCTCGCCAACGGTAACGACACCGAGATAATCCTTATCGGTCCAGATTATTTCGCTTTCCCAGTCTGAACTCGATTGGTCATAATAAATATAGCTTACACGAAATGAATCGCCAACGGTAACGATCTCATCCCCTGGTATATCGGGATCGATGTCGCCCACTGCTACATCATGGAGATAGTTCCAATCCTCATAGATATTTTCAACATGCCATCGATTTTGTGCGGAGTCAAAATATAGCATGGTGACGGTAGCGTTCCAACCCACAACAACGATCTCATCTCCAGGGTGGGCCGGATAGAAATTGCCAACTGCTATAGCACTCAGCATGAATCCGTCCCTGTATATTTGTTCGGAGTGCCAGCTGTAACCGTTACCGGTGATAAGTGAAACCCAGTAATCCGAGCTTACGGTTATTATCTCATCACCTGGAACGGCGGGTAATATATCGGCAACCACCAGGTCGTTGATTTGCTCACTGTTTGCCCAGAGATCGGTATACCGCCAGATCTCGTCAACTTCACGGTTGAGCTCGGTTGAATCCCCGGCAGGCGGGAGGCCGGATACAGATTGGGATATCGGCGATGGACAAAGAACTAATAATATTGATAAAACTAATAGGAGCTGTTTATTGGGCACCCTATTAACTTTGAGGATTTTCATCGATTTTTCTCCTTTTTGACCAAGAAATTCAAATTTCAATAGCTTTTTTCTCAAATATGTTATTTTCAAGATATTTTCAATTCTTTCTAAATTTTAATACTTCTTTATATATAAGAATTACACAGCTGTACCAATTTGTTTATTTAAATATAAAATTATATAATATATAGAAATAAAGTTTGGTACACAGTTAAAATCGATTTAAAAATGCATAATACTTTAATACGCTTTCAAATTATACAGTTATTCATACATAGCTCTGGTCGGGTAAATTATATAATTCTCTATAATATCAACTTAATAGTAAACTCCATATTAAATAAAATTGAAAAGGATTTAACATCGAAGTATAAAATACTAATTATAACCATAGTAATCATAATTAATCCACCTGGAGAACCTCCATGAGTATAAAGTCCATTTTCAGGGGTAGTTCGCACCGTAATGACCAGTCAAACCTATCCAGGGGTAAAGGCCGGTTTGGAGTGCGTAAAGTCAAGTTTATTATTATTTTCATTTGTTTATTGATTGTTTCAGCAGAGATAATTCCACCCATGTTTGCTCAGGCAGATTCACTGGGAAGAACGGTAACGTATTACGGTTTTTTCGAGGCCCATCAGGAGATGTTGGATAAAAAGAACTCGCGGATCAATACGCCTGAAATATTGAACAACACCGAAACCCGGCTCGATGCTATGGAACCTATTTCTGTTAACCCTATATCTGATCATACGGAATTTGAGGTTGAAACCAAAGGTGTGCCCTCAGTTAACCCTGATGACCGCGCACCGCCAATTCTGGACGCTTCGCAGCGCTCAACTATATGGAATAAATCATCGGTCATGGAATTCCTGATAGATCAACCGCTGAATTATATGATTATTACATTCTATGAGGACAATATAATTTTTACTAAAGGTGTACTGCGCCCGACATTGATAATACCAAAAACAGATATCGGAACCGATTGGGGTTGGAACGAAATAAATGTAGATGGTGATACCTCAACGGGTGTTGGTCCGAACGGTGCTGAAATCAAGGCACGGATGAGGTTCAGACTGGCTAATATTACTGACATCTCGCTTCGTGATAGAACTATAACAATTGAAGGAAACCTGGTAATAGAAGTTGAGAAGCTTGTTACAAATGATCTGCCCATTGAAATATTCTTCGCTAAATATGCAAGTTATGAAGGAAGGAACTTCATTGTCAATGTTGGATATAAGTTCGATAATACACCAACACAATTTATCGGCAGAGCACTTATTAAAAAGATTGTTATTGGCGGGGTCGGCGAAACCATTCTAATGAGTATTATCGGTTCAGGTATTGGAAACATTAGTACAGGTAATGTAGCCGAGGTTAGCGGCCCTTATTCTATATTTTATGAAAGCACATCACATTTGAAGGCTCTTGATGTCTCTATTTGCATGATACGCATAGAAAATCTTACTCTTATAGATTGGTCGTGGTTAAAACTTATATTTAGAAACAAACCCGACCTGCCCAGCATCCCCATGAATGGAGAGCTCTGGTTGCATAATACACAGCTGTATGCTCCTATTGATACTGTTATCTGGAACGCTGGGCCGTTCGATGCCAGGGAGCAAATACCGTTTCTATTCTCAATCGAATTCTATGAAACCCGTGAGACACTGATCTATGCTATTGGCCATATCGAAGAGATGCCTCCATTTTTAAGGCTTGCCATGGATTATACCCAGCAGGTTGACGGTAAAAATATAACAATTCTGGAATACGAATCCGATTACAGCGTGGATAAAATCGAATATTTTGCTTATGAATTCCCGTTCTATAAGGGTACAGGTAACGTTGAGGATTTTAATGTCACTCATGTGATATTCCGCTATTTACCTTTGAAATTTAAATTTGAAGTTACTGCCGATGTAGGCCGAAATTTGAACGATACCATCTCAAGAAACCCCACTGCAGGTATTGTAGCTAACCTGATTGATAATATAATAATTCGGGTGGCGCGCAGGTTCTACCGAATCGGAGAGAGCTTAAAGACACTGGCTTTGAGCATAACAACACTGCCGCAGCGCAAAGGTTGGGCTGAATTGAATGCATATTCAGGTGAGTTCGGCCAAATAGACCTTTACAGGTCCAGCAACCAGTACCTGTCAATGGAAAATGATTTCATTTCGTTCTTCAATGATACCAATGAAGATTACCCCGGATATCTCGTGGATTTCCCCATTGCTGCCAAACTCCGTGATATAAATTATATGAAAGCCAGTTTCAAGGATGATACCGAAATTGTTTTCAAACACCGGGGCGGCAGGTCGCTTTCCATCGTTTTTGTTGATGGTGAAGACTTCGCTTTTGCAGAATTTTCAGATATGCCTTCACAGCTTTCCATTGTTGTAACAGATTACCTGAATACATTTGCAAGTTATTGCATTGATACCGAGAATCCGGAGGAGGAATGTGATTATACAAGTGACGAGGCACTGGAAAGCCGTATAAATCGCTTCAAATTTTACAGTAAAAGCGAACAGCAGTATATGGAACTTGAAATTACAGATATTCCGAACTATATGACCATCGCAAATATCGGCCATTCTATAGAATTCAATACACGTGAAGGAGATTATATAGGTGCATTCGAGTTTATAATCACAAACAATAGCGCCCATCCAGTATCTAGATTGGAAAGTGACCATTATGGATTTATTGAAATCCAGCCTGAATTCAGTGCCGCCAGTGGTAAATTGACAGGCGTGGAGCAGATCGTTTATGACCCGAGCAAGGGCGGTAAAACGGAATTGAGGCTCCGGAATGAATCGGAATTCAATATCAGAATGATAAATAATCATGATGATAGGGTTGATGCATCGATTATTCTGGACCCGCTGCCGAGTTATTTCTCCATGGAGATGCCGGGTGCAATCAATAGTTCCATAACCCGATTGCCAGATTTAATAAACATCACCGGCGAGGTTGATTTTTCAAATGTTGTATTTGCATTTTCGAATTTAGGTAATGATATTATTGGTATTATGAACAACATCAGCCATAATGTTGTGGATCTGGTGGGTGCAGTCAGTTCAAATCTATCATTCGCCTACGACCTGGAGGGGTTCGGCAGCTCACTTGATATAATAGCTAGAATCGAGAAAGGCCCAAACAATTTAATACCGGATCTTGCTTGGTCTCACGGCGTGATAATGGCCGCAGAGGAGACCGAGGATGCTGTGGGATTGAAGGGTAATATATACCTCCAGGGTCTTCCACCCAACGCAAATTTTACCTCCAGATTTGGCATAGACGATATCTATTTGAATTTAGAGTTCAAGAATTATCGGCCGCAGTATGACTGGTTGTATGTTGAACGGAAAGGACTGCAGTCCCGTGATATGAATTTGTACCTTGACAATTTTCGCCAGGGAATAAATTTGAAATTTGAAGTTAATTTAACAACCAACGTAACTATTGGAGGCCGCACTGAGGGTATGATCGATATCGAGTGTACAGATGCATTTACAAATGAAGTATATAATCTGGGTAACCTGCATGTCAATCTTCTGAGGTATGATAATTTTATGTCAAATACAGAGGTATTCATATCCGAGATACCTTCAACATTCCATATCGACTTATCAATGTACAAAAGCACACAGGCATCCTATCAGGCGAGCGAGCCTATCGAGTTCCTGTATATCGATATGGCAAAAAAACTCTACGATGAGTGGTATCATTCCTATATTTTGTTCCACGACCTTCCAACCTGGTTCGAAGTCAATATGACAACCAATCCGACATATGAAATGGACAAGCCATTACCTCTGCAGGGTATGCCTGATATAACAATAAATTCAGGTTCGCAGACTATGGATATCGTTGCTCACAGCACCGGGAGGGTGAACGGCCAGCGAGGCAATGTGGATATACAGCTGGAAAATGTGAACAGCCTCCAGGGTAAATTGATCGATGATACATATAAAATCACAAGTGCAGGTGTGGATTTTATTCATATTATGATATCTGATCTGCCGCTATTGGAAAACTTCGAAATACAAAAACTGGAATTGATCGCCGAAGATCTACGTTCTATCGAATTCTCGTTTTATACATTGTTCGGGGTCTATCCGATTTTCGAGATCTCCAACCTGAACGGTGGAGCATTTGAATTGAATTTAGTGAATGAAATGGAATTGTTCGGATCCAAGAGGCATATGACTATTTCTATGATTGACATCACTTACTCTTCCCATGGCAGTATGGAATTGCCGTCAGAGACACCTGTTTATAATAACGGTATATCATTTGAGATGGATTCCAGTAAGCGTCATGTTATTGTGCCCGCACCGTTTTTATCACTTACTGCGACAACCTTAACATAGATTGATGAAGAACGAAGTATGTTACTATAAAAATTGGTAGGTACCTAGATGAGAAAGAAGAAATATATAGAAGTTGAACCTCACCATGATGAATTCGGACCGCCGCGAATGGAACCGGAAATAATAACCGCAGAATTAAAAAGTAAGCCCGAAAAAAAACGGATAAAAGGTAAAAAACCCGTTCTGATAGGATTATTTTTTATCACAATTGTGGTCTTAGCAAGTGCAGGCGTATATTATTTTGTTTGGCCCAGGGTGGAAATGGAATTGATTACCGCTTACCATGAGAGTACTGGTGCTGCCTCCTCAGGTGGGTTTATTAATGTAAACACGCAGTTGAAGAATGTAGGTACCAAGACCCTGGAAGATGTCAATGTCACAATCGTAGTAATCGAAACGGATTCAGGAGAGCAAGCAGCAAGTGCCACTGAAAGTTACTATAATATTGACAGAGGGGAAAAAGAGGAAATGAGAATTGAATATATGGGGGATCATTATAAGGCCTATACCATCGAATTAAATATAGAATTTCAATCGGATGGCAATAGCTATACCCAGGAGTTCATCTATAATATCGAAGAAGACGATGCAATGAATCTCTATTTCAATGATAACATAAAGGGCTGACAAAACTCAGCTACCAAACCCATATTTCAACTGGAAAAAAATCAGGATACAACTTATTCTGTTTTTACTATTTTTTATTATTTGTTACACCGAATTAAAATATTGGCTACATCTTATTGACCCATTGACTATGATACATAATTCTTATATATATATAATATTTTATATCTATATATATTTAAATTAACGTAAGAAGGTTTAAATAGCGTTATAAACTTTATGACTTGCCCTTAAATGGAGGCAACTAAAATGGTAGAATTTGAAACGATAAAAGCAGAAAAAGTACAATTTGGTAGAAATAATTTCTTAGAGGTTGCTCGGAAAAAGGCAATTGGAGAAGACGGCGAGAATGAATTCATATCAATATCTCGTGGCTACTTCCTTCCGGATAAAACTGAGCGTTTCAAGAAATCCTTGACAATACCGGATGATGCAGATATTAAAAAATTCATAGCAGAAAAGGTTTTGGAACTGTAAGTAGCAGTAAGAAATACTTTTCCCAAAGTGTTTATATACACTTTGTAGCAAAAGGCATGGATGAATTGGGGCTTGTCTAGCGCCCATGCGGTTATTTTTATTTTGATTAATTTATTTAATTTCGTATTGATTTTTCATCAATTTAAGTAGAATTTTTAGATTTTTAAATGATTATAGAAATGCGGCTAGCGTTGGGCGGTTGCGAAGGGGGTAACGTCATGCGGCTCCCGTTTTGCGGCCGTCCAACGTTGGACGTTTTCCGATAAGCGCCTAACAGACGCAACTACTAGACGCACTTCTAGAGGCAAATACAATCCCTCTGTTAGTGATTTAAATCAGCTTAAGTTCTCGATCCAACAATAGATGAAAAAAATAGCTGGTGAATCCGAATAATGCCAGTATCCCGGCCTGCACATATGCAAACAGGAAAATCAGTATCCCCAGGCCTGCTATACATAGTGCATAGAAAGATGCTGCAGAGATGGAATGGAGTTTACCATGGTGTTCAAAGGGTATAACAAAACCCGCTATCAACGGGACCAATAAAAATATTATTAATATAGTGATAAGAAACAACGGATTAATTTTTTCCAGCTCAAAGTCATTTACATAGATATATGAAAATGATACAAACGCGCCAAGAACGGGTCCAAACCCATGTCGAATTTTGGTTTTACCGTAATCAAAATCGGGTAGGACTGAGCCCAGAACGGCAATAAAAGCGCATTGAAACCAGAAAAAATATTGAATTTGATTATTTTGAGTCAATGAATCCCATAGATTTGAGGTATATATCCCGTATATCATTAATGCTGTTAAAATAATACCAACCGAGATATGAACCTTCCAGGAAGGCATAGATGTAACTCCTTGGTTTTAAAAGTGGTGTTACTATTATAAAAAAGCTTTGGATTATTACCTATTTAGCATTTTCCAAATCCACAGAATTTGTTGGATGTTTTTGAACAGGAGTAGAATTAATTCCTACCGCTTGCTGCTCTTGGATTGTAGCGCGTTGTGCCGTGGGATATACCTGGGCCTCCACCAGATAAGCTGTGTTCTCAGCTACCTGTGGAGCTTGAAGAACAGCTTGGTCCGAACCGATGGAATCCACAGGTGGTTGATGGGGTTCTGGCGGTGGTAGGTTTGATGGCAGCTGCGGCAGTGCGGGTACCACAGGAGTCATCGGTAAAACCTGGTCAGGCTGACTTTGAGGTTGAGCAAGGACCTCCGTGGGGTAAGGTACACCTTGAATCAGGGGCTCTTGTGTAGTTGTCGGTATGGCTTTTTGATCTTTGTCCTCCGTTTTGGGGCGTTTAAGATATAACATCAATGCCAGGATACTGATCAGAATAATAACTATGATTAAAACCAGTATTATTAGTAAAAGATTCGAATTTGATTTCTGGGATTCCTCTTTTACAATTATTTTATTGTCATCTTCATCAATTTTTTCAACGGGTCTGGGCGTAATTGTTACGAATAGGCTGTAGGTGTCGCTGCTGTTATGTTTATCTGTTACAGTCAGATAAACCAGGTACTTACCAGGTTCAGAATAAATATGTTCTACCATGGGGCCAGATCCAACAGAGCCATCGTCGAATTCCCAGTAATAGGTGAGGTCGCCCTCTAAGTCACTGGAGTTTCCGCCATCAAAATAAACAGTACCATTTTCTGTATAATTTCCAAATGTCCAGAACTCAGCAGTTGGCGGCCTGTTGTTGACGGTAATGGGTGAAGTGACAACACTGTCGAAATTACCTGCATTATCCCAGACTGTCAATTTTGCAGTATAATTTCCTGGCTGCCAGTATGCGTGAATGGGTGAGACCTCTGTGGAGGTATTTCCGTCACCGAACTCCCAGATATAAATAAGCTCACCCTCCAGGTCATAAGACTTATCACCCACAAAAGGGACCTTCTCATAAGTCAAGACCTCGTGGAGTAATGCCTCTCCAACTGCCACGGGCGGAAGATCCTGCACCGTTATGATTCTTGTGGCAGTTGAATCAAATCCTTCATTATCTTCCACTCTTAAACGAATGTAATAAACTCCCGGTGAGCTGTAAATATGATTTATAAATAATCCATTTGATGTGGTACCGTCTCCCAGGTCCCACTGGTAAGATTCGATTGTACCGTCCAGATCCTCTGCCTCGGCTTTAAACAGAAAAACGGTATTGATGATTCCGTTATCTTCACTTGCGTTGATAGTACAAATCGGGGGCCTGTTGTCTATGATGATTTTAAGTTTATAGGATGCATTTGCACCATCGTTGTCATAGATATTCAGAACGGCATTGTAATTGCCGCTTTTGGAATAGTAGTGAATAGGGTCGGCCTCGTTGCTTTTCATACTGTCACCAAAATCCCAGGAGGTGGATACGGTCCCGTCCGGGTCTGTTGCATTCGCCATGAATTGTATCGAGGTATATGTAAGGGTCCTGGAGAGATTACTCGAAGGCGAAGCAACAGGCGCCCTGTTTAGGACATTTACACTTAGATTTTCTAATTTGGATTCCGCACCGTAAATGTCCCGGACAGTCAGACCTGCAGTATAAACCCCATCTTCTTCATAAGCATGAGACGCTGTCGAGTTCGCAAGCCAACCCGTGTTATTACCATCACCGAATGTAAAATTGTACTCGGTTATACCGCCAACATAATCTAAAGATAATGAACCGTTAAATGTAATCTGTTCGCTGGTGAGAGTCTTCATCGGATTTGCCGTTAAAATCGCCTTGGGCACATCATTGACATCCAGAATAATCGAGGCGCTGTTATTGGTCTCATCGGTCTCCACGATTTCGTTTTTGGGATCAACAACAACAGAAATATTATGGCTCCCTACGGTAGGCTGCCATGTGGTTGTAGTGATGTTGGTGTTATTTGCTTCAACACGGATTCGGGTGCTGGCGAATTGCATGCCGTTGTCGTAGAACACAACTTCCATATTGTCAGCATTTAGATTGCCCGTGTTAGTAACATTAACAGTGATCTCAACATCTTCGGCTTCGTTGGGGAATAAGTTCGAGACCGTCAGGTTATTTCCGGTTATGCTCAGATCCGTGTATATTAAACGTGCCCATTCCGCCAGGGTTGCAACAGCTAGATTTGTGTTTTTACCCATAAATGAGAGATTGAGTTTATCTACAGTGTCCGAAAGACTGTGGTAATAAGGACTGAATTCGGTCTCGATGCCCATGACGCTGGGAAATCCCCTGGCGTAGAATGAATCAATGTCAGAGCGCAGTGAACCGGTTCTTTGATAGGCCGTGATTGTAAGTCCGATGTCATAACGCTCGTTCACATCGATCATATATTGTGCTAAATTCGCCGAAGCTGGATTGGATATAAGGTCCAGTCCATACTGGGGATTGCCTGTGGAATGACCGATCATATCGTAATCAATCCCGCCCTGAACGTTCTCATTCTCCGCAGCTATTTTCTGGGTATAACGATTTGAACCCCTGAGACCGATTTCCTCGGCGTTAAAAAAGGCGAATTTAATGGTATCATGAAAATCATATCTGCTGAGCACGCGCGCAGCCTCCAGTACCGCGGCGCATCCCGAGCCGTCATCGTCTGCTCCCGGCGTGTTGGTCAGCCATTGGCTGGAGTTGGTCAACTGTACGGCATCTGAATGCGCGTACATATAGTAAATTTTATCGGAACTGGAGTTCAAACCAGGGAGGGTAAGAATCACATTTGAGAGCGTGAATGTGCCCCAGGTGGTAGTGGTGGTGAAGTTATTGTATTCCACCAGGAGTCGACCGTTACCCTCCAGAGCGTCATGCAGCCAAATGGATGCATTATACATGCCCGGTGCGCGATACAGCCTGGAGCCGAAACCAACGAGTTTGTTCAGAAATGTATTGAGATTATCTTCCGATACTGTTTCCAAAATATTTCCTATGGCCTGCTGTATGGGTACAGGTGGTGCGGTTAAGGCACGGCTGCCCATCCGTGAACTTCTGACATTATTCCAGAGGATTAATTCATCAATAGGTGGTTTTCCATCGGACCAGCTGAACTCAGAATCATCGTAATGAACAATAGCATTCTCATTTTCCGATACCGAGGCACTTGCCAGAGGTGAAATAAGAATAAAGATCGTGAATGCAAATACCATCAGAGTTTTTCTCATTATCGGAATTATATTTTTTTTTATATTTAATAATATATCATAATTTTGATAAAAACATGTCTTTATTCATAAAAGAATTTATTATTACCCTAGCGCCTC
>CP070629.1:2693258-2699341 GCA_020356005.1 Thermoplasmata archaeon | reverse complement strand
CCAGAGGCTGCATGTTTACGATCCGTGAGGCCTTGAAGGCCATGGACTATAAGGTAATAGCACCGGAGGTATGGAAAAAGGAAAGTAATCCGGGAAAACCAGGTGAAACTTGCGACGGCGATGAAGGATCCGGATACAGGATAGAAGGTGCAACCGTAGCAATCCAGGGATTCGGTAATGCCGGTTCTATCGCTGCGAGATTGTTGTCCAATAAAGGTGCAAAGATCATTGCATGTAGCGACAGCCGCGGCGGAATTATGAACAAAGAAGGGCTTGATATAACCAAGGTAATCGAGTACAAAACCAAAACTGGCAGTGTAGTCGGTTTTGAGGGTACCGAGAAGATCGATAACAGACAGGTTCTTGAAGTAGAATGTGATGTACTGGTACCCGCCGCACTTGAAAATGTGATCCTCGAAGATAACGCCGACAACATAAAAACAAAAATAGTGGCAGAGGCGGCAAATGGCCCCACGGTACCAGAAGCTGATAAGATTCTTTACGAAAAGAAAATTTTCATGATACCTGATATCCTGGCCAATGCCGGTGGTGTCACCGTATCATACTTCGAGTGGGTGCAGGGCCTCCAGAACTTCTTCTGGTCTGAACGCGACGTGAATGTTAAGCTCAGAGATATAATGGTTCGGGCATTCGATGGTGTATATCAAACAAGCAAGGACCATAAAGTAGACATGAGGACTGCCGCGTACATGGTTGCGGTTAAACGGGTAGCAGATGCGATTGAGCACCGAGGAATCTTCCCATAAAATCAGAGCGCTTTGCTTAGATATCAATTATTGGCGCTGTCAGAGCGTTAAGATTTTACATCGTCAATAATCACTGTCAGAGCGCTTTGATTTATTATCGACAACAAGCGCTTACAGAGCGCTCGCTTTTTTATTGATTAATGACGCTCTCAGATACGAATACCTGGACTTACTTTTGAATTCTTTTTTATTAATAACAAATTTGGAACAAAATCATTTATGTATAGTTCCTATAGTAGATACAATAACAATTACGGCAATCAGGCAAAAATGAAATTTTATTATTACAAAATGGACAGGGATAAATATTAACTGGAATAGTCTTTGAATTGACATTTTTTCTATTTTTAAACATATTGTAAACAATAAAGAAGAAAACATGGGTAGTAATTATAACAAAAGTAAAGAAGCAAAGTTCAAAACGACTTGACTCGTAATCTCTATGAATGCGAGGAGGTGGTGTTGGATAATAGGTCATATTGAAACTTATTGAAGAGCTTCTTAAACCAGATTTACCAACGAATGTTATATTAACGCTCAGATCATAAGCCACTTTCTTTTTGTACAATAATTTTTCCCTATCAGGATAATCATGATCCCGAAGTGGATGGGTAAATTTGAATATGGCCACACCGTCTGTATTTGTCATTGAAACACTTGTGTTTAAGAAATAGGACCCTGAAATGTTCAGAAAAATCTTTGCATTTGATACTGGAATAGGCTCTGAGTCTTGAACATCTTCATAAACTGGTACCCGTATAACCCACGGTCCCTTGAAACTATCACTTCTGCGGTCGAAATGTTCTTCTCTAACTGCAGGGCGACCGAAAAAATCTCTTTCGGGAAAACTCGAAAATATTTTAAAAATATCAAAAAAAACATCTCCCCGTGGTTCTTCTTTAATTATTTCTTCATTTTCTTGGTTTTCTACTGGATGGTTTGACTGCCCCGATACTATTTGGGAAATTTGAGATAACACGATAATTAATAATGTTCCTGAAATTTTGAATATAATGGCTTTACTATGTAATCTTATATTCATTCAGTGTCCACCATTAGCTTTTCATAAATTTAAAAAAAATTATTATTTTTTCAATTGCTTAGATTTCTATTTAATAATTTTATGTTCATGAATCAAAATAAAAGTGCAAGTAACATTTATGAAATTGATTAGGAGAATATCATTTTTATTTCATAATATATAACATAATCCTCCCTACAGGGCAATAATTTAAATAGTAATCATAATTAATCCTTTTGCACTTTTTGGTCGTGAAAACTTGGAACAGCTATCATTAACCCGTAAGCAGCTTGAAGAGCAGTTCAATGAGATCTCGGAGCAGCTGGAAATGGTAGGGCTTTCACGGTACGAGGCCCGGGCTTACATAGCACTGATAGCGCACGGGTACGGTGATGCCGAAACCATAGCAAATACGGCACAGATACCCCGGACATCCTCTTATAAAATCCTCAAGAGTCTTCAGGATAAGGGTTTTGTAATCGCCACCCACGGCCGGCCAACCATATTCAAGCCGGAGGCACCGGATAAAATCTATCAGCAGTTTGAATCCAAATTGAAGGAGACTTTTGATAAGCTTGGGCTGCTGCATGAGATCGTACGCGAGCGGGGGATGCCGCAGTTGATATTTACCATCGCAGGTAAAGGGCGGGTGCTTGAAAAGATCGGTGAGCTGCTGGATAAGGCATCTATAAGCTTCATGATATCCACACCGCTGTTCAACGAGATCAATGATAATCTTTATAAAAAGCTTGAGAACGCCGATAAGCGCGGTGTAGAGATCACTGTAATAACCGCACCGGGCCAGAGCATCCCCGAGAACGCCAAGGTCATCCGGCGTAAGGGCCTCATAGCTACCGATGTGATCTCCGATAATAAAGAGGCGCTGCTGGCTTCGCCGGACCTGAACGCATGCGGGTACACCGATAATGTGCTGCTGGCTGAACACATGCAGAAATTCCTGGAGATAATGGTGGAATATTCAAAATAAAGTACATATGAAAAATTAAAGTTGGAGTAGGCGTTCTACGGAGGTGATGCTCGTTTCGTATGGCGTTTAGCGTTAAGCGTCTAGCAATGAAATAAAAAAACGCTGACCCTTACGCTTGACTTAACGAGCCTCGCAAACGCAACCGCAAAACGCAAACTTGACAGTAACAATCGACGTTGGTGTTAGAAATGCACAAGAAATTCGATGCGCAGCTTGATATTGATATACTCAAGGTCAATTCCGAAATATCAGAGGGCAATCTCAATAAATTTGAGGAGGCGAATGTAAAAGCATTCGATTTCATGGGTGCCATCGGCTCGGGAAAAACGCTTTTGATAGAGGGCCTGATCGATTTGCTGAAACCCTCGGGTATACGCTGCGGTGTTATTGCAGGAGATGTCGCAGGTGATGACGATTATAAGAGGTTCAAAAGCCACGATGTGACGGTTACCAGCATTACCACCGGCAAGGAATGCCATCTGGATGCGCATATGATAGAGCACCAGCTTGAGGAGCTGGATTTGAGCCAGCTTGATGTATTATTCATCGAGAATGTGGGGAATTTGGTATGCCCTTCGGATTTCCCGCTGGGCACCCAGAAGCGCGTGGTGGTTATATCGGTGACCGAAGGGGACGATATGGTGCGCAAGCATCCGGTGATATTTGGTCATGCCGATGTCATTGTAATAAACAAGATCGATATAAGCGAGGCTGTAGAAGTGGATATCGATGTGATTTTGAGCGATGCCAAGAAGATCAGTCCGCATACCCCAATCGTTTGCACCGATGCAAAACACGGACAGGGGTTGGAAGAGTTACGTTCTAAACTGGGTCTTTGACGCTATCAGGAGTAGTATCTTAAATGAAATTTTTAGTATACGGTAGAGTGCAGGGTGTCGGTTTCAGACCGACGGTATACCGCATTGCCAAAGAGCTGGGCTGTCGCGGTTATATCCGAAATAACGGCTCCAATGTTGAGATCGCTGTTTCTGAACACGGCCAGAAGTTCATCGATAAGCTTATGGCTGAACTCCCGCGGCTGGCAGAAGTTACCCGGATCGAAAAAAAGAAGATTTCTAAGACCGAATTAAAGAAATACAAGAGTTTCGAGATACTTGCAAGCAAGAACCAGGGAGTCAGGGAATCTTATGTGCCTGCCGATGTGGCGGTTTGCGATGAGTGCCTCAATGAAATGTTCGAAGATAGCAACCGTCGTAATCTTTATCCGTTTACGAACTGCACGAACTGCGGTGCCAGATACTCTGTAATCGAGAATGTGCCTTACGACCGCAGCCGGACAGCCATGGAGTTGTTCAAGCTCTGCGATAAATGCAATGACGAATATAAAACCCCCGAGGACCGGCGGTTCCATGCCCAGACCATCTCGTGCCCCGATGACGGCCCGAGATTTACACTGCACGGCGAAGACGGCTCTGTTATTGAGTCGGAGGACCCGATACAGGACTTTGCCAAAATGATAGATTCAGGAAAAATCGGTGTAATGAAAAGCTGGGGCGGGATGCATATTACGAGCAGGCTGGAGGAGATCGGGCGGTTGAGGAGATGGTACAAGCGCCCCGGTAAGCCCTTTGCGGTTATGGTTTCTGACCTTGAAGCTGCGAAGCGGTACGGGGTAATCACAGATGAAGCGGAGAAGCTACTGAACTCACCTGAACGGCCCATCGTGCTGGTACAAAAGAATTTCGAGGGGGGCGTTTCAGAGGAGGTGCTCGAAAGCATTTCACCAGGGTTGGGTAATGTGGGGCTGTATCTGCCTTATACTGGTATCCAGCACATCGTGTTCTCGCATATCCAATCAGATGCGCTGGTGATGACCTCGGCGAACCCCAAGGGTATGCCCATGATCATTAATAACGATGAAGCGCTGAAGCTGGAACTGGACTGTTACCTTTTCAACAACCGCGAGATTATCAACCGGATAGACGATTCGCTTGTTATACCCGGCGGAGGCACCACTTATTTCATCCGCCGCGCAAGGGGATATGTGCCCATTCCATTCGAGATCCCCTACGATAATTTGATTCTCGCACTGGGTGCGGAGCGCAATGTTACGGCTGCGATATCCACACGCAAGCAGCTGTATGCAACGCAGTATATCGGCAACGCGAACTATTACGATGTACTTCTTTTCCTGGATTCTGCAATCGAGCAGCTTAGAAAGCTATTCAATGTCCAGTCCTTCGATGCTGTTGCCGTTGACTACCACCCGCAGTACCCGACTACGCGAAGAGGACGGGCAATGGCCAAGGAGCTCGGCTGCGAGCTTATCGAGATCCAGCACCATCACGCTCACGCCGCATCGCTTATGCTGGAATCCGGAATTGAACCGCCTTTTGTAGCTATCACGATTGACGGCGCCGGTTACGGTACCGACGGGACAATCTGGGGCGGGGAAGTTTTGAAGGTCCTGCCTGGCGGCGAGTTCGTGCGCACGGCACGGCTGGAACAAATCCCGCTGCTGGGCGGCGATTCAGCGGTCAAAGATATCAAACGTCTTAGATTTGCTGTTGTCGAAAAAGCAGGTGTGCACTCCGTGCAGTTATTCCCGGAAAAAATGCACGACCTGTTACTGAAACTTATGGATACAAGTATAGTGACCTCCTCGCTCGGCCGCAGCCTGGATGCATTATCGAATATTCTCGGGATTTGCGAACAGCGCACGTACGACGGCGAGCCTGCCATGAGGCTCGAGCGGTATTTATCAGCTTCACCCAAGATCCTGGAAAAAGCGAAGATGGAAACGCTGCGGTTGACAGGTACGCCGTCCATAATCGAAACCAATCCGCTTTTCACTGAAGTGCTGTTAGAAATCGGTCGGAAGGAAGGAGAACTCAGTGAAAAGGATAAAACAATTCTCGCCACCGATTTTGTAAATTCATTGATGCGAGAAATGGCTGCTGATGCCATAGAAGCCGCTGAAAGTGAGGGTCTTAGAAAAATCGGTGTTTCCGGGGGCGTGTCGTATAACCTTCCCCTGGTGGAAATATTGAGGCCCCATATCGAAGGTGCGGGTATGGAATTAGTTACGCATCGGCGCATCCCTAATGGCGATGGGGGAATCTCGCTTGGTCAGAATCTCATCGCTAGTGAGAAATTGAACAAATGATGAAAAAATTAAATGTTGCTTCCATATTTCCTGTTTTCCTGTTCTAAAAATCGGGGTGGGGGGCATTATCATTCATCAATAAGGTGCTTTAATAAACAGGAAGTCAGGAAGATCAGGAAGTTTATAATTCGTTTTCCTAGTTTCCTGTTTTCCTGTTCTAAAAATCGGGGTGGGGGGCAT
>CP070629.1:2683738-2693158 GCA_020356005.1 Thermoplasmata archaeon | reverse complement strand
TGGAAGATGATCCGCAGGTTGTTGATAGTTATATTAAGGTTGTAGAAAAGCGCAAGCGTACTCACTGGGGAGTTAATTTTTCTATTAATATGAAGCATTATGAATTCCCCCTCACGGCCTACATCAATATCAAGCGCCACGGCGTAAAATACAGGATTATAATAGAGGGAATTGAGGTCTATGATAAGCCCAAGTTGTTCGATAAAGTAACTTTAATACCGCCGGAAACTAAATCGAAAAAATTTGAGACTTATTTAAAGGTGACATCCATAGAGGAGTTTCCAGTATTTTTACAGGCAAAACACTTTAAGAATTTCAAGGGAACTCTCTTAAAAAGTTTTAAAAATTATACGCAGGTCTTACAAATTCCAGAATCGGAATTGAACTCATTAATAGAAGAGAAACAAAAAGCAATGACACTGGAAGATAAGGTAGATAAAGTCCTGGGAGAAGAGCTTCGAAGTATACCCACACCAACAATAGAGGAAAAATTGAGGAACATTCTAATCAAGCACCGTAAGAAACTGCCGGACCAACTGGTCACCAGGTTGGGTATAAGACTTGCTGACAAGTCGATGAAAGAGGATGACCTGAAACAATTACTTACATTGTATAGTAATGTTGTGCAGGGTATTGCTAAGTTACATAAAATTAAAGTTGATAGATACCATGAAAAACTACCGGATTCCACTCTGGATGTTCTTATACACAAACTCTCCAGGCGTAAAATCACACAGCAGAAATTGAAAGAAGTAATAAAGCAGGTAACAGCCAAATACAACCACAACCTGATTGATCCTCACGAATCTGCAGGAATAATAGCCGCGCAGTCCATTGGAGAACCTGGAACACAAATGACTATGAGAACGTTCCACTATGCAGGTGTTGCAGAAATTAACGTTACACTGGGACTGCCAAGATTGATTGAGATTGTGGATGCGCGCAGGGTTCCCAGTACTCCCATGATGGAAATACATCTTGAAGATGAGTACAAATACGACCTTGACGCTGTGAAAAGAATCGTTGCGGAAATAGAAATCACAAGATTGATAGATATAGCCGAACTTGAAAGCGATCTGGCAAACATGAAAATAATCGTAACCGTTGATACATCAAAAGCAGAGAAGAAACGGATTTCACAAAATGATATTCAAATTGTTCTTGAAAAGTTTAAAACTAAAATCGAAGCTGTAGAAAATAAATTCATAATAACTTCAAACGAACCTTCGTATAAATCGCTCCAGTACCTGATGGATTCCTTAAAAACATTAAAAATTAAAGGAATTGATAATATCGAACGTGCGATCATACGCAACGATCCCAAGGGATATATTATTTATACAGAGGGTTCAAACCTGGCCAAGGTTCTGGAAATACCAGGGATAGATTTTACCAAAACGACCACAAACGGACTTGTAGAAATCGCAGAAGTGCTGGGTGTGGAAGCCGCCCGAAATGCAATTATGTTCGAAGCAAGTAAGACCCTCAGCGAGCAGGGATTAACCGTTGATATTCGACACATAATGCTCGTAGCTGATGTTATGACATGTGATGGTGAAGTCAAGGCCATCGGCCGCCACGGTATTTCTGGCAGCAAGCCAAGCGTTCTGGCACGAGCCGCATTTGAAATTACCTCAACCCATCTACTACAGGCCGGAATAACCGGAGAATTCGATCACCTGGCGGGGGTTGCAGAAAATATTATAGTAGGTCAGCCAGTCACGCTTGGTACAGGGGCGGTGAACCTGGTATACAAACCGCCAGTTAGAAACGAAAAAGCTGAAAGTGAAGAAGAACAAGAACAAGACGAAGATGAATAGAACGAAAATGAAAATAAGCATTAAAAGGTCAGAAATAAAAAAAAAGATAGATCCTCGTGGATATGGAGGAGGATGATTATATGGATATAAATCGGGCTTTGAGAATGGCGATCGATAAAGGCAAGGTACATCTTGGTGCCAGAGAGACAGCACGTGCTTTAAAACGCGGTAAGGTTCAACTGGTAATAGTGGCCAATAACTGTCGCCAGAATTATATGGCTGAATTCAATAAATACCCCAAGGTGCCAATTTACCACTTCAGCGGTACAAATATAGAACTAGGCTCGGCCTGCGGTAAACCCTTCCCGATTTCCAGCCTGGCCGTAATAGATTCCGGTAATTCAAACATTATGAATCTTATACAGGAACCGGGCGAACGCCCATAGATCACAGAAATGGTGAACCAGGGAGTTATTAAATGTGTCCTGTTGTTCTTAATGACGAGACAATGCGGTGTATTTCATTATTCGAAAATATCACGCGAACACAGGTGAAAGACTGCATTATCAAAGAAGATAAATTGATTTTTATTATACCCAAAAACCAGGTGGTTTACGCCGTGGGAAAATATGGTGAAAACATCAAGCGCTTGAAAGAATTATATAAAAAGAACATCGATATAATCGGTTTTTCAACAGAGCTTGAATTGTTTGTAAGAAATGTATTCCATAACTTTAAGATCCAAGAGGTGCGGGTGGAAAATCGAGGCGAAAAATCATTTGTGCATGTTAATGTCGATCTGCGTGAGAAGGGGAAGATTATTGGAAAGAACGGCCAGAATCTGAAACTCGCAAAAGAAATTGTTGCCAGGCATTTTGATGTGGCAGATATTATTATTGCATGAATAAAATTACATTATTTTTTTATTTTTAAAGTAACAATTATTTTATTAGATTTTAATCAAGGTAGCTCTTATAATTATTGACATTTTAAACTGAAAATATTATTTTCATATTGATTAAAATAAACGCTTATATAGGAGGAATCTCCTTATAATATCTGGCAAATTGATATATAAAAATCATATATCTTTGCCGGTCAGGGCAATAATAAATCAAAGATAAAAATATAGTACCAAGAGCTTCAAACAAGTTTATCAATTCTAATTGAGATAAATGGAAAATTAACACAAATGGTGGTCCGGTATAATGCCTTCAAGAAAAAGTATCAAGTGTCCAAAATGTTCAGAATTGATCATTATTCCTATCGTCGAGGACGAGAAATTGTTCATTGAATGCGATTCATGCGGTGCAAAGGGTCGGATAAAGAATCCGTACAGGAAACCAAGTCCACCTGAAAGAAAGAAGCCTACTCAGGAATCGACCGTTGAGGAAAAGATTGAAGAAAAGCAGGAAGAAGGTGAGCAGCCGGATACAATTGAATGCCCCAAGTGCGAAGCCGATATAACGATCCCATTTTCTGATTCGGATACTATCAGGATCGCGTGCAGTGAGTGCGGTGCAGAAGGTAAAGTACCCAATCCCAATATCGAACCTAAAAAAGGCAAAAAAGCCGGAAAGGATCGCACAGGAGATATCGAATTCATTGAATGCCCCAAATGTGATTCCGAAATCGAAATCCCTTATTCTGAAGGAGAGCGTATCATCATCACCTGTGGTGAATGCGGAGCAATGGGACGGATCAATAATCCACATATGCTGAGAGAGGATCTGGAAAGAGACAGGATTGACGAGATGGCCGGAGAATCCGAAACGGAATTGGAACATAAACGCCGTCATGAAATGGGCGGCCTCATAGAGACAATAAGCTGTCCTAAATGTGAAGGAAACATAGATGTACCTTATTCCACCGATCCGAAACTGAAAATACAGTGCGGCTCATGCGGTGCAAAAGGCAGGATACATAATCCGTATTTGTAAAAGTAGATTTTTTTATTTTCCAATCCATTTAACAAAATTTAAAGAAGGATTGATTGATTTAAATTATTTTAAAAATAAAAAAATAAAAGAAAGGGGAAAAGATGAGAGGAACATTGATTAATGTGCCCTCAATTATAATTCCAGGTCTCTTTCCCACTCTCATAAGTTACTACTTTGTAGTAGACATTCAAACCTCTAAGGGTTTGATGTACAGATTCCAGCTTAGTAAGAAACTCGTAAATATTATCGTAGTTCTCACTTTCTGTATCATTCCATGTATATTTATAGTCATACGGGCCGTACATTACTTCCCAGCCCATTTCTTTCAAACGTTGGGTGATCTCTGTGGGGCTCGCCCCCTCTGAATTAAGATTCACAGATAGATATGACACATATTTTTTTCCCATTTAATAACCTCCAATTGGAACTTATTTCACCTTTTTTCTTGCCAATCCCTTCCAGATAAATCCGTTTAACAAATAAAGCCATATATTGTAAAAGAACCTTGACAAGATTTGAAAAAATATAACCCGCGTATTATATAATTAATTAATATCTTATTATCAATTTTGATAAACACAAATGTGCCGGGTTAATGAGCGGTGGACATAAACAGCATAATGCTCCTTCAATTTAAAATAATCCTCACCCATAATGATAAATTTCTCGGCAGGCAGCATTATCACCAGGTACCGGCGCCTTTTCAAAACATTTTGAATAGTAGCGAAAGTCCGTTTATAGAGTTTTATAATACCTTCACCGCTGGTGCTTGCTGATTTACCGTAAGGCGGGTCCGTAACAACGGCATCCATTTTGCCAAATAACTCTGGACAGCTCTTGATATCGCACCTTTGTAGATCTTGATAATCCAGATTAAAGTGTTCAAGATTGCGCCTGGTGCCATTGACCATTTTTTCAGAAATATCCGAGCCGTAAACCTTCAGGCCGATACTGGCACCCTCTAATAGAATTCCTCCGGTACCGCAGAAGGGGTCCAGCACAGATTGGGATTTACGAACCCGCGCAAGATTTATCATCGCCCTGGCAAACTTTGGATGAAGAGATATTGGTGAAAAAAAAGGACGGTGGCGATTATGACGGGCTTCGAAGTCTGTTCTGTCGGCTGCAGCTATCAGTTTACCGGCATATAACTTATTTGAAAGAAGTATTTTTAGAACCACATCAGGATTTTTCATATCCACTCTTTTTTTATCTTTAGATTGAGCAACAATAGCACCACCAATATTTTTTTTCAATTGTGTAGTGCTTAATTCACGATGATAACCCAGGATACGACGTGCGTCAAGTGCAAATGTTCCTTTCAAATCTTTGAGTTTTTTTCTAGATATCTTTGTCACATTGTCATAGGTCGGGTCCGGACAGATGAATTTTAAATGAGAAGTTGACCGGAGCAATGCCAACCGTGTTATCGCCTTTTGTATACTTTTTTGGGTTGTAACTATCCCCACACCAGGGGAATCCAGCTTCGATTCGAATTCCACTCCAACGCCCTCTAGAACACCATTGAGTTCGGCAAATGGAAGTGTTTTATGTTCTCCCGTGAATTCGAATAGATACTTCATATAAAGTGAATCTAATCGGCTCGATTTTATATTATCGGTGAAATCGAGTAGAAGACAAGAGGCAAGAGGTTTGGTGCAAAGTGCAAGAGTAAAAAAGTGTAAAAGTAAAAAAGTGCAAGAGTGGAAGAGTGTAAGAGTAGAAAAGTTGACCTGGGTCCAAGGTCCTGGGTCCTGGGTCCTGATAAAATCACCCCAGCGCCTAATCTCTAGTCTCTAGCGCCTGTTGTAATCGATTTAAAAGCTTAGATTAAGCTGCTTTCAGCAGGTGGATTGCAATAAATACAAGCTGTTCCGCCCTGTGGCAGCTGAGAGCCGCACTGCGGGCATTTTGGGACATCAGGTATTAGGACAGGTATAGGCTCATCTGCAGGCACGGGCACAACTCCGGCCTCCACTGCCACCACCTCTGGGGTTGTACTTACAGGGGGCAGCTGGGCATATTCCGGCACTACTGTTGGTGTTTGAAGCTCCGGTAACGGCTGAATCTGGCCCTCTAAGGGAACAGGCGTGGGTGTTTGCGGCAGAGGTGTTTGAGAATCTGCAGGCGGCAGGGCTTCAGGGGTTTCACCAGATGTTTCCATTGCCTCCTCTGCATGTTTTTTGGCTTTTCTCCGGCGTAAATATAAAAATGATATTATTACTACAATCAATATTATTAAAGCAAGAATAACCAAGTTCAAGGATTTGCTTTGTGCGTCCGCTCCTTTTTCTTCAACCTCTGTTACCGTTACGGTAACGGTATTCCCCGGATTTATCGTACTGTTCTCGTTACCGTGTTCATCGACGATGATAACAACATAGTGATATGTAAGTCCATCGGCTCCAACCTCATCCCGATAGGTGGTAGTTCCCGGTGGAATTGTTTTTATGAGCTCCGCATCGTCAAGGGAAGTGATTTCGGTTTCCGAACGGTATATTTTAACCGTGGTATTAGGCTCTACCTCGGACCAGCTTAAAGCAACAACACCTTTTTTATTTGGATCTTCAGAGCCTTTGAGATCATTAATTGTTTCCGGCTCCATGGTATCCTCGAGTATCAATTTGACATCGGGACCAGACTTCAATCCGTCAATATCGAAGTTGTTGTATATATCGCAAAAAATAGCTTCAAGCTCATAATCATCTCCGGGTGAGAGGTCCTTTGTTATCCATTTACATGTGTATAATCTCGAGGTTTCAGAATACTCTGCAGTAATTTCACCTGAATCATATGAGTTTGTTTTAGATGTGAGCTTTATTTTACCGATCAAATTCTTCTCATTATTTTCTACCCTGATATCGATATTCACGGTTTTTCCCAATTCTACTCGCTCCAGTTCATATTTGGGTAGATCAGGATAGGTTACTGATATTTTTATTACCACAGGTGGTGTGGTATCTTGAAGAGATAATACTAGGTCAGGTTCTGTTGGTAATAACCCATCAGTATCAGTATTACCATACTTATCCATTAAAATTGTATCAACATAATAATCATCTGCGGGAATCAATGACTCAGTCTCCCAGATTATATAATAATGATTATAAACATCATCGAATTGAATCATAAAGGTTGTTAACTCGTAACCTGATTTGGATGAGCTGATATATACCATGCCTTTCAGATCCAGTTCAAATTTTGCAGGTTCAACAATGATCCTGACAGAATCGCCCAACTCAAAGTTCAGTGAAGGTTCCGCCGAGACTGTGTCGTTCTTATTAGTAAATTCGTCATTTTTTACGGCATAAACATTATTGATGGTTGGTGCTACAAAATCATTTAGAGTTATAACGAGGACGGGTCCGAAAGTAATAACTCCGTCTGAATCCGAATTGTTATAATCATCTGTTAAAACTGAATCGACATAGTAATCAATAAACGGTGTAGCGTTTGTGGTATCCCAGTAAGTATAATATACGTTATTATCAGAGTCAAAGCTCAATGGTAATACCTCTGAATAATCCTTGGTCAAATCAGGAGAATTTATTTCGATATAACCGTTCAGACCAGATTCATTGTAATATTCATATACCAGGATTTTGACACTTGATCCCAGATCATAATCCCCATCGGTATCCTCACCCACTTGGGATTCTATTGAATAGATTAGCGGTGCCTTTGTATCAACAATTTTTATTGTGATATCCACACCTTTGCCGAGACCGTCATTATCAGTGTTGCCCCATTTATCCTTCAATGTGGTTCTAACTTGGTATGCAGATGAGGGCGTTAAACCTGTTGTATCCCACTCATAGTAATAATAATTATATTCTTGACTGTATAGAACCGGTTGGTATCCGGTAGAATAATCCAGACTCTTTTCTGTTATATCCACGGTACCTGTCAGGTTTATTTCCTGGAAGGCCTCATGGATTTCGATCAGAACTGTGGAACCCTTCTCATAGATACCGTCGGTATCGGTTCCAACCCTGCTGCGTACATCATAGATCTCCGGTGCTGTTACATCAAGTAAAGTAATAACAAGATCCGGGCCGAGCTCGTTGGAGCCGTTGAGGTCGCTGTTGCCGTCGTAATCCGTCAGAACTGCATCCACCCGATAATCATCGCTTTGGTCCAATCCCAGTGTTTGCCAGTGTACGTAATAAGCCTGCAGACCCAGGCTGTAAGTAAGCGACAATTTTTCTGAAAGGTAATTCTGGGAAGTGGAATTCACTATAACATAACCTGTAAGATCCGTTTCGTTATCACTATCTTTTACAATAAATATGACATCTTCACTTGCATTGAAAACCGTTCTGCCTTCCTCGCTGCTAATAACTTTCACTGCTTTGACTTCCGAAACCTCAGGCGGGACTATATCCCGGAGAACAAGGTTAAGAGTCTTTTTAGAAGCCTGCGGGACAACCACATTTTCGATTTCAACAGATTCATAACCGTCTTTTTCTGCTGTAACCGTGTAAGTCGTACCCGGTAATTTCATGGTATATTTACCATTTTCATCGGTAGAAGCTGTTATAGTATCATTAATGAATTTTGTTTTTAGCTCCACACCTTCGAGAGGGTTGCCTTTTGTATCCCTGACCACACCCTCGAGTCCGGATTCAAGTAATGCAAAGGGGTCATCTGCATATTTTGCTGCAACAAACGCTGCCTCCGCGTTTTTCTTGCATATGTTAGGGACTTGAGCGGGTGGAGGTATAAATGCAGTAGCAAGTTCATAGGTAAATGCCAATGTCCCTATAGAATTGTACATCCAATCGGTAAACTCTCCGTTACAGTTGTATATAATCCCGCTTTTTGCATTTCCATATGCATACCCGTTGTAAATTGACATCTCCTTGGCCATTTCAATAAACAGTGGATGGTGATCGGTATCCAGATCTGCATAGGCCCATGGGAAAATAATTATCTGGCCATGGGAGTGAAAACTAATTGCAGTTTTGAACTGACGGTCAAGTGCAAAATCTCTCATGATCTGCGTCTCCACCTCCGAGAATGCAGATTTGCCGCGATATGTTGTATAGTTCGGATCACCGGAGGATCCAACATTATCGCAACCCCATTGATACCCATAGTTACGGTTGAGGTCCACACCGTCACCTAAAGAGCCGCCGTTGTTCTGGAAGCCCGGCATACCATTTGTCTCCTGCCGGTTCTTACGCCAGCCACCACTTCCGCTGGATCTGTTGATATCGTCGCGGGAGTGCGAATAAATAAATCCATCGGGGTTATGTACAGGAAGTACCCAGATCTCATTTGAATCGACCATTTTTTTTACCGTTGTATTGGTATTATAGTTCTGCGCCAGATACTTAGCGATATAAATGCAGGTCTCAGTGGTAATCCATTCCCGGGCATGATGCGTTCCAACATAAAGGACCGCGGGTTCACCACTTTCTTCCAATGAGGGATTATCACTGATCTTAATTGCATACAGCCTGTTACCGTAAACTGTTGTCTTGGGTGTGCCGTTGAAATAGGAATAGCGCTGGCTTAAATCGTACATTTTTACGATGTTCGGATAAGTTTTTTCCAACTGGGTTAATATATGTATGGTTTCGCTAAAATTATGATAACCATTGGTGGCCCTGGAACCGTAGGTTTTATTACCGGTCGAAGAAATTTCTTCTGCCGAAACCATAGCAAATGATGGGATTAATAATAAGATTAATACTCCAACGACCAAGAACGCCTTT
>CP070629.1:2673111-2683638 GCA_020356005.1 Thermoplasmata archaeon | reverse complement strand
ACACTTTGAATATAATAGTGATTGAGACTTTTGATTTTATTTTTAGATCTCAATACCATTTTAATTTATAAGGCATTGTGACTACAGGTACACTTGAATGTTTTATAATTTCATTGGCAATTGATTCCTGACCCCATTTACCCAGAAACGCTTTTTTACCCCCTCCAATAACAACGAGATTAATATTATCTTTTTCTATAGTATCAAGAATCTTTTCAACTATTTTCCCAGTTTCGATTTTTGTGGCTACATTGATATTGTAATTGGTACCAAATTGTTCGAAGACTTTAAGAACTTTGATGCCGTATAATTCTCTATCTTTGGATCTTTCCGGCATGATATACAATGCGGTGACATTACCATTTATTTTACGTGCCAACGTCATGGAATATTGGGCCAGTCGTTTTGCAGTTTTTAAGCCCGAAACAGGTGTAAGTATCTTTACATCCTCTTCATGTACAACCTTAGTCACTGGGATTCCTTTGAGCGGTCCTTCACCTACCTCGAAATACTCACGGCCTTTGCTCGGGTACCATCGGATATTATCGAATTTTACACCAACAGGAAGTCCTTTCTCTTTTGGTATATCTTTCTTATAGACTATCGTCCTGTACGGGAATGGGATCTCGACGCCTTCTGTATCAAACCTATCTTTAATTGCCTCTAATAAATCGGAACGGATTTGATCTTTATCAATTGCGCTTTTTACCCATACCCAGACTTTTATGTTGATTGAAAAATCGACAAACGCATCGATTCTGGCAAAAGGTCGAGGTTTGCGGAGAATATACGGATGTTTTAGCGCCTCCTCAATTATTATTTTTTTTGCCAAACGCCAGTTAGAACCATAACTAATACCAACAAAAAATGTTAAAGCAATTACCGGCGAGTCTTTAGTAAAATTCCATACCTCGTTTGACGCAATGTAATTATTTGGAACTACCACCGTTTCCTCTTCGATTGTTCTGATTTTGGTTGTATTCAAACCGATATCGATTACCTCACCAAATGTTTCTCTATCCGGAGGGCCCACCCGTATTTTATCGCCAATTACGAAAGGTTTATCTGCAGCAAGAGCAAAACCAGCCATAATATTTGCAATGGTGTTCTGCATTCCAAAAGCTATAGCAAATCCAACAATACCCAACGCAAGGGCAATAGCTTGGAGATCGACTCCGAATAATGCTAATATAAGTCCAATGGCCACTAAAAAAGCCATAACTTTTATCAGATTTTCAAAAGCAACAGAGGCATGAGGATCCATTTTTCTTGGCAGTATGAAAGATACTTCAAATATAACTAAAATCAGGGTCGTTACCAAATATGTTCCAACAAGTATGGTTGCCAATAGAAAAATTATTATATAATTATCGTAAAAAGGTAATGTGTCGGTATCGGGAAAACTTAAATGCAGGGCGGTATGCAGCATTATTAAAATTGTAACGTAAACAAACGGACTAAGAAGAGTACGGTGGATTGAATTCAATTCCATTCGCTTAACGTCTCTTCCAATAAATAAATAAAGAATTCCTCTTAAGATGGGTGACAGCGTACTCCACATGAAAATTGAGAAGACAATAATAATTAATGAAAAGACAATCAACTGCCTGAATGTAAATGGATATCCACCGATTTCAAAAGGTGTGCTGAAAGTATAACCTAGCCCATGGAGCGCAATAAAGCTGAATGAGAAAAATATAATTATTCTCAATAGATTTTTTATGGGTTTGATCAAAGTTAATTCGATTTGACGCCGAAATTCTCTTTTATGTTTTTTCTCTAATTTTTTATAATCCTGGATTTTTAAGAACCTTAATCCTTTTTTCTCATCAAGAGTAAAAAGAAATTTTGATATATAATCAGCGATTATGATTGGTACAACGATAGCGAGGATTATTCCGACAATAAAAATGAATAGGAAAATAAGAAATTGAAATAGGGTGAACTGTCCATCGAATAGCTCCATATTTGGGTCAATAAATAAGGAGCGGACTATAAAGTCATTTATGACATATAGTGATTGAACAATCATAATTAACAATTCCGATAATTACTAATACTACATTAATGTTGTTATTTATATATTTTACTGTAACCTAATAAAAAAGATTATAGTTTCAAAAATTTTTATCCACTTTTTATCAATAATCCACAGGATAACTTCGAGGTTGGAGGTTGGGTTTCGGGGTAAGTATGATCGATTATTATCGTTTATAGAAGTGCGGTTGCGGTGTCCGGTTGCGAGGAGCGTAACGAATTAAATGGACGGTGATATAACGGAACCGCCTAGCGCCAAGCGATTAAAACTTATAAATCGATTTAATATTACTGTTAGATTCGGCACGGCCTAACGCCATTCGTGGCGTAGGCAATCTATTCATAGGCAACAAATCAACGGCTAAAGGTATGCGGCCGTAATACGAAAAACGCAAGACGGTACGCACTTCGCTACCGCTTGACGTTACGCACCGCGCCACCGTCCAACGTTCAACGCCCTTCTATAATTAATTAAAAGCTTTTAAAAGATTTCTATAATAAATTATTTGGTACCCCAGCATAATTAGTACCACTACCGGTAGATGACCATGTCTGCAATTGCCAAGAGGCTGGAATATGAAAGGGAACTGATCCAGATAATAGAATCCAAAACGAATTTTTTCGGTCAGCGTGGAACCCATTCACAGGGCATAGATGTACTTTTATTCAAAACCAGTGGACTGGATGGATATTCCTTTTGTGTACGGGGCGAGGTAAAAACCTCCGGGTCTCATAAGATCAACATGTCAGGTAAGGTCCATGAGCAATATGATCGTTATTTGGAGGTTTGGAAGGATCGCCGTGTAATGACATTCTATTTTTACCGGCTTTTGACCTCCAAACAGTACTATCCGCATAAATCAAACAACAATTCCGAATTTGAAGTTACAAAATTCAGGCAGGGTCATAAAGAAGATAAATGGCTGGTCTTTCGCATTGATCAACTACCAAAAAACCGTAATGGAAAACCTTACCTGGATTTTTTTGACCAAACCGCCATGACCATGGATGATTTTATTGATCTGCTAAAATAAATATTAACACAACTGGGGTAAGATTTAACTATAAGTTCAAATTTTTACAAAGGGATTTAGTAATATTATTTAAATGTTGGTTTGGAAGGTTATATTTTGACCCCAAAAAAATACTGTTTTTATCGCTAAAAAATGGAACGTGTCACTTTTTTTAAAATTTAGCTAAACTCATAATAAAATATAAATAATAATAATTACATGGTCTTGGTTCAAATATATTAATTAGTTTAATTATTAATTGGAATTGTTATTTGAACGTAGTAATATAATTATACGGGAACATAGACCTTAATGGGCCCGTAGCTCAGCTAGGTTGGTTAAATTATTAATAAAATATGAGGAAAATAAGGTAACCCTAGAGAGAGCATCTGGCTTTTAATCCATCGATGTCAAACAATAAAATAGAATGCACTATGTGATGGTGAAGATACCAGGTGGTCGGGGGTTCGAATCCCCTCGGGCCCGTTTGGGGATATTTCCAAAAAAAAGTGAATGGTCAAATGGAGGAGAAGCCTTGGCGGCAGAGTCTCATGTTGCAACCATTTATTCGACACAAAAGGATTTTGTTCTATGATATTTTGGAGGACTTTCAATGGCGAAAATTGATATTATGAACCATTCGTTTGTACCGAAACATACAATATTGACAGATGAAGAAGCGAATAGTATTATGAAAGAATTTAATATAACGCGTGCCCAGCTACCAAAGATCTATGTAACAGACCCGGTAATAAAAATCATCAAGGGGGAAGTTGGGAATATTATAAAAATTGAGCGTAAAAGTCCAACTGCTGAAGTGTCATATGCGTATAGGGTTGTAGTAGACACTCGCTGAAATTAATAAAATCCAATGTTGAATTGACAATATAAAAAGGAAGGGGCAATATTAAAAAAGGTATCGGAATCGGTTGAATTTAAAAAAAATCAAAATAAAAATTAAAACAGGTGATGAATTTGGAATTTGAAGATCGCCATATACTTGTAGAGTCTTTTTTTAAAGAGCGGAGTATAGTGAATCACCATCTTGCATCCTTTAATGATTTTCTGCCTACACATGATAATCCCAATAGTCGAATGCAAAAGATCATCAATAGTATTCGGCTGGGTGATGTGGAGGATGAAAGAGGTATTATTAGATTAGACATTGATAAAATGGATGAGGATTACATCGACATCCGGTTAGGCAGGATTACTGTGGGCGACCCGGTTGTTAAAGAAGCGAACGGGTCTACTCATGAACCTTCACCCATGGAAGCTCGTTTGAGAAATCTTACTTATGCGGCACCCATATACCTCGAGTTCACTATAATAGAGAACGGTATCGACCGGGAAGTTGAAAAGGTCCATATCGGAGATTTGCCGATTATGGCGAAATCAAAAAAGTGCAATATCCATCGAGATAACATCAAAAGTGAGCGGGAGTTAACAGATGACCAGTATCACCATAAATTGATCGAAGCAGACGAAGACCCTCTGGATCCCGGCGGGTATTTCATTATCAACGGCACCGAGCGCGTTCTGATATCTCTGGAGGATCTTGCACCAAACCGTGTAATGGTAGAATACAGTGAGAGGTACGGCAGTAAAATAGAAGTAGCAAAGGTATTCTCTCAATATGAGGGTTATCGAGCACTGACCTTTATAGAGCTTAAGAAAGATGGGATTCTAATCGTGACCGTCCCGGCTGCTTCCGGACAAATCCCCCTGATCATTCTGATGAAAGCCCTGGGCCTGGAAGAAGATGAAGATATAGCCAATGCAATCATCAGCGACCCGCGGATGCTCAATATTGTTCTGGCCAACATTGAAGAGTGCTTGAATGAATACGATGTCAGCACCAAAGAAGACGCCATCAACTATATAGAGAAAAAATTTGCCACCGGCCAGGCAAAGGAATATCGTGAGAAGAAAGTAGAATCCATCATTGACAGGTCGTTACTGCCTCATCTGGGGGATTCAAAGGCCGACCGCGTTAAAAAAGCGATTTTCCTCGGCCGGATTGCCAGAAATGTTCTGGAACTACACTTAGGAATCCGCTCGCCAGATGACAAGGACCACTATGCCAATAAACGCGTGAAATTATCCGGCGATCTGATGGAAAATCTGTTCAGGGTTGCCTTTACGAATCTGGCAAAGGACCTTAAATATCAGCTGGAGCGAGGGTTCGCACGCAAACGCAATTTGAAGATCGCCTCTGCGATCCGCCCTGATGTACTTTCGCAAAGGTTACTGCATGCGCTGGCAACTGGTAACTGGGTGGGCGGCCGTGCCGGAGTTTCGCAACTGCTGGATCGAACATGCAATATGAGCATGCTGAGCCATCTCAGAAGGGTGACTTCACCGTTGACCCGCAGTCAGCCCCATTTCGAAGCGCGTGACCTACATCCAACACAGTGGGGAAGATTGTGTCCAAACGAAACGCCAGAGGGGCAGAACTGCGGCCTGGTTAAAAATTGTTCTTTAATCGTGGATATATCCGAAGGTTATGAGGACAATAAAATCATTGATTTGTTGATTGACCTCGGTGTTAAACCCATCGTTGGTGAAGCAGCCTCAGAGAACAGGGTATACGTGAATGGAAATTTGATAGGCGTTTATGAAAACCCCAAAAAATTGGTCGAAGAAATCCGAACGCGGCGCCGCCATGGAACCCTGTGTGTTCCACCCGAGAAATCGCATGAGGTAAACGTGCGTTTCCATGAAGAGATGCATTCGGCAGTAATAAATTGTGATGAAGGCCGTGTACGTAGACCTCTTTTGATATGTAATAACGGAAAACTACTGCTGACAAAAAGGCATGTTGACCAGTTAAAGGCAGGAAAATTGACATTTACCGATTTGATACAGGATGGGATTGTGGAATATATCGATGCAGAGGAAGAGGAGAATACATTAATTGCTGTTTATGAGGATGACATATTAAACGAAACAACACATATGGAACTTGACCCGATGATTATCCTTGGTGTTTGTGCAGGCCTGGTACCATACTCGGAACACAATTCATCACCTCGAAATACAATGGGTGCGGGTATGGCAAAACAATCGCTGGGCTTCGGCGCATCAAACTACAGGATACGACCCGATACACGGGTACATTTACTGCATTATCCACAGATACCTCTTGTTCAGACAAAGGGGATGGAATTTGTTAATTTTACCAAAAGACCCGGCGGCCAGAATTTCGTCGTGGCGGTTTTATCATATCACGGTTACAATATGGAAGATGCGCTTGTGATCAACAAAGCATCTTTGGAGCGCGGCCTGGGACGCTCAACCTTCATCCGCACATATTCGGCAGAGGAACGCAGGTACACGGGCGGCCAGTTGGACCGTTTCGAGATACCAAACCCGGATGTAAGAGGCGCCCGTGTGGATGTATCCTACAGCAACCTCAGTGAAGACGGATTGATTTCCCCGGAGGTATATGTTGAAGGCCGTGATGTATTAATAGGAAAGACCTCGCCGCCGCGGTTTCTGGAGGAACAAACAGACCTATTAACACCTCAGAAACGCCGTGAAACTTCTGTCACAGTCAGGCACGGCGAACAGGGGTGGGTCGATCACATTATGCTGACCGAATCAGAGAACGGATCAAAATTAGTCAAGGTACGTGTAAGGGACCAGCGCATACCAGAACTTGGTGATAAATTCGCATCAAGGCACGGACAAAAAGGAGTTCTGGGCTGTATCGTACCACAAGAAGATATGCCGTATACAAGCACCGGTGGGGTGCCCGATCTGATCATCAACCCGCACGCCATCCCCTCAAGAATGACCGTTGCTCACGTTCTGGAAATGATAGGCGGCAAGGTTAGTTCGATTAAAGGGAATTACATTGATGGTACTCCGTTCTCCGGTGAAAATGAAAAGGACCTCAGAAAATCTCTGGTTGAATGCGGGTTAAAAGATAATGGAAATGAGGTCATGTATGACGGCCGGACCGGTAAGATACTCCAGGCGGATATTTTCCAGGGAGTGATTTTCTATCAAAAACTGCATCATATGGTATCCGGTAAACTGCACGTTCGCTCACGCGGACCTGTACAGATCCTGACACGCCAACCCACGGAGGGGCGTGCACGCCAGGGTGGTCTCCGATTCGGAGAGATGGAAAGGGACTGTCTTATCGGCCACGGTGCATCAATGGTAATCAAGGATCGATTGTTGGATGAATCCGATGGTACCATCCAATATGTATGCGGAAACCCAAAATGCGGGCACATTGCAATGCTGGACCGCATAGGATTCCTCAGGTGCCCCATATGCGGCGATAATGGCAACATCCACCCGGTTCAGACCAGCTATGCTTTCAAATTATTACTGGATGAATTGAAATCCATGGGAGTGGCCCTGAGATTACAACTGGAGGATTTGAAATGAATCTGACCGTACCAAAGCGAATACAGGGTATAAAATTCGGGTTTCTATCACCAACAGAAATACGGAAAATGTCCGGTACCAAAATAATCACTGCTGATACTTATGATGATGATGGTTTTCCCATTGATATGGGTCTCATGGACCCACGGCTGGGTGTTATCGAACCCGGTCTGAGATGCAAAACCTGCGGCAGAAAGGTTGATGAATGTCCCGGCCATTTCGGCCACATCGACCTGGCAATGCCTGTTATACACGTAGGTTATACAAAAATCATAAAGGCACTACTGAAAGCAACCTGCAGGGCATGCGGAAGGATACTTCTTACTCAAAAACAGATAGAGGAACTGCGGGGCGGTCGGATTTTTGATTTCTCTGAAGTAGGTATGAATGAACTATCTACCAAAAATATCCTGTCAGAGACAATCAAAGCCAGCAGTCTTGCGAAAATATGCCCGCATTGCAACGAAGAACAGCACAAAATCACACTTGATAAACCGACCAGTTTCAGAGAGACTGGACATAAATTAACTCCCAAAGAGGTTCGGGAGCGGTTGGAGCGCATTCCGGATAAGGACCTCTACCCCCTTGGTATTAATCCAAAGGTCGCCCGGCCTGAGTGGATGATACTGACCGCATTACCTGTACCGCCAGTAACAGTGAGGCCGTCAATTACCCTGGAATCGGGCGACAGGTCAGAAGATGACCTGACCCATAAGCTGGTAGATGTATTGCGCATCAATCAGCGCCTGCAGGAGAACCGGGATGCTGGTGCACCGCAGCTTATCGTTGAGGACCTGTGGGAATTACTGCAATATCATATCACTACTTATTTTGATAACCAGACATCCGGTATACCGCCGGCCCGGCATAGGTCTGGAAGACCTCTTAAAACTCTGGCTCAACGATTAAAAGGAAAGGAAGGCAGGTTCAGATCCAATCTGTCCGGAAAGCGGGTTAATTTCTCTGCTCGTACAGTAGTATCTCCAGACCCTATTTTGTCCATAAATGAAGTTGGTGTGCCGTTTGCGGCCGCCAGAGAGCTTACGATACCCATACATGTAAACAGATTTAATATCAAAATAGCCCGGAAGCTTGTCAAGCGCGGTCCTGTTAATTACCCGGGTGTTAATTACGTCATCAGAACTGACGGACACAGGATAAAAGTAACAGATAAAAATGCAGAGAATCTTGCAGAAAAGATAGACATCGGATATATCGTTGAACGCCATCTGATTGACGGTGATATTGTTTTATTCAACCGCCAGCCATCGCTGCACAGGATGTCGATGATGGCTCACGAAGTACGCGTGATGTCTTATAAAACCTTCAGATTGAACCTGTCGGTTTGTCCACCTTACAACGCCGATTTCGACGGTGATGAGATGAACCTCCACGCACTGCAAAGCGAGGAAGCGCGTGCAGAAGCCAAAATATTAATGCGCGTCCAGGAGCACATATTATCACCAAGATTCGGCGGACCTGTAATCGGTGGTATTCACGATCACGTTTCAGGATTGTTCTTGCTTACACACAAGAATAAGTCATTTAATAAAAATGATGCAATTCGGATCTTATCCTACATCAGGTTCAAAGGTGGATTGCCCCCGCCGGCATTAACAGTGGACGGTGAAGATAGATGGACAGGTAAACAGATTTTCAGTTTGATTTTACCCGAGGACCTGAACCTGGAGTTCAAATCCTCCATTTGCCAGAATCACCCGAAATGCCAGCGTGAGAACTGCCAGGATGATAGTTTTGTTATTATTAAAAAGGGTGAGGTTACCTGCGGCACGATAGATGAGCGCAGTATTGGAGCGTTCAAAGGCAAAATACTGGAAAAAATCACCAGGGATTACGGTACCGATGAAGGCCGAAAATTTATCGATAATCTGACAAAACTTGCTGTGGGCGCAGTTACTTTCATTGGCTTTACTACAGGTATTAAAGATGAGGATATTCCCAAGGAGGCTCATGATCAGGTTCAGGGGATATTACTGCAGGCCGAGGAAAAAGTCGACAAACTTGTAGATGCCTTCAACAAGGGTTTGCTGGAGCAGGACCCGGGAAGGTCTCTACAGGAAACCCTGGAGGTCTCCGCTATGAAGGTATTAGCTTCCGCTCGTGATACTGCCGGCCAGATAGCGGGCAGGCACCTCGGTTTGGAGAATTCGGCTGTAATCATGGCAAAAAGCGGAGCCCGTGGCTCCATGCTGAACCTCAGCCAGATGGCTGGTTCCATCGGCCAGCAGGCTGTGCGGGGCGAGCGGATTTCCAGAGGTTATCTCAACAGGACATTACCTCATTTTAAGCGTAACGACCTGGGTGCGGAGGCCAAAGGTTTTGTTAAATCGAGTTATAAAAGCGGTCTTTCGCCCACAGAATATTTCTTTCACAGCATGGGTGGGCGTGAAGGATTGGTGGATACCGCTGTTCGGACATCAAGATCAGGGTATATGCAGCGCAGATTGATCAATGCTCTTGAAGACTTGAAGGTAATGGAAGATGGAACTGTTAGAAATACAGCTAATGTTATTTTACAATTCAAATATGGCGATGATGGTATCGACCCGACAAAAAGCGTGCACGGCGAATCGGTTGATATTGACGATATTTTAAATTCGGTATTGGGTTTCAGTGAAATTCCGGAAGAGGATGTCGAGCCATGGAAAGGATATGGCGAAATAGAAAAAGAGATGCCGGAGGAAGAGCCGGAAGAAGTAGATGATGATATTATATAATTTCTCAAAGGTTGGTATTGATATGGTTTCACCAGATAAAAAAGAAGAGCTCACAGAATTTTTAGAAAAGCTGGGTTTTTCAAAATTACTAGCATCAAAGATTGCCGCAGGTGGTTTTACACTCGCCAAGTTGAAGCGTACTTCGGTAGCGAAACTTTCTGAGTGTATATCGGAAACCAAAGCTATTGAGGTAATCGAAAAAATTAATGAAGTCGCTGCAGAGGAGGTCGAAGCGGTAGATGATACAAAAAAGGGCCGTAAAAAATCAAAGGTAGAGGAAGCTGAGGAGGATAAAGTTGAGGAGGCCCAAGAAGACCTTGAGGTCCATAAATCGT
>CP070629.1:2662684-2673011 GCA_020356005.1 Thermoplasmata archaeon | reverse complement strand
TTCGGTCTGCTTCAGCCATGAATCCTGAAGCTTTGTTATATCTCCTTCGTAGGTTTTGACAAAATTTGAAATCCCACTGTTCAATTCTTTTGAGATGTTCTCCCAGGTTTTAGTCAGCTCCTTCATCTCTTTTGAGTCCGTTGACATATTCGTCATGATTTCGTTCATCTTGCTAGTGAAATCCGTCCAGATATCTGTCAATTCAGTATTTAACGATGTGCCGTCCGTCATTATATCTTCCATTTGTCGGTTCATGTCTTTGTAAAAATTGTCCCAGAGTGTAAAAACAACATGTAGGTTTTCTTCCTGGTTTCCATCGCCAAATAATTCCTGATTCATTCTTTTGGTATAATTTTCCCAGTTTTTCAATAGCAACTCATAGTCGATGCCGCCATTGTTACCAAGTCTTGTTAACCTGCTGGCGAGTTTCGTTGTATAATTATTCCAGACATTATACAGTTCAGAAAATTCCTTATTGCCTTCTTGGAAGCTGTCGGTCATTTGGGTTCCGAATTTCGAGGACAGATCAGTCCATGTTCCATACAATTTCTCATACTCTGCCTGATTATCCTTCAGGATCTCCAGCATATTATTATTCATGGTCTTGGAGAAATCCTGCCAGGTATCCGTCAGTGCCTTTATATCGAAATTCGGCATTCGAGGTACACTACTTGCCATCTGCTTTTTGACAGATGGTTTCGCTCTTGTGGTTTTACCACTTTTTTTCTTACTACTTACTTTCTTTTTGCTTGGCATATAAATAAACCCCCCATTAAAGGATTATTAATATTAGTTAATTTTAAAGATACATACCTCCGTTAATATTCAAAATATGGCCGGTTATATATGATGCATTGGGTGATGCAAGATATACAACGGCATCTGCGATTTCGTCGGGTTGGCCAAATCTGCCAAGTGGTATGTTCTGTAACACCTTCTCTTTCAATTTATCCGGAATGCCGGCAACCATATCAGTTTCTATGAAACCGGGTGCAATGGCATTGACTGTTACTTTATCCCTGGCCAGTTCTCTGGCCAGAGCTTTCGTCATCCCGATGATTCCTGCTTTCGAAGCCGCATAATTTACTTGACCAATGTTGCCCATCTGGCCGACGATAGATGAGATATTGATTATCCTGCCGTGTTTAGATTCGATTAATTGTTCCAGAAATATATGTGTACAGTTGAATACACCCGTAAGATTTACATTTAAGACTTTACCCCATTGATCGGGTTCCATTTTTTTAAACATTCTATCAATATTTATTCCCGCATTGTTGACTAGTATGTCAATAGGTCCGAAATACTTTGTCAGGAATAATTTCATTTCGTTAACATTTTCGTATTCGCTGACATCCGCACGGTAGGTCCATGCACTTATGTTGGATTCTTCTACCATCCTGGCAACATCAATTGCCTGGCCTTCACTTGAGCGGTAATTAATAGCCACCTCGGCTCCGTTTCTTGCGAGAGCGATCGCGATTTCCCTGCCGATTCCCTTGGACGCTCCGGTAATAAGTGCCCTGAGACCATCCAGGGGCTTTTTTACATCCTGGTCAACCGTCATTTTTGTTTTTGGTGCCCAAAATGTGGCATGCTTATAATCTGTTGTTTCAATTGAGATATTTATCACCGTTCCATATTTTCAAATTGTTAATATGGATAATATAATTCGTGGATGTGTTATTGAAGATGCTTCTCTCTATTAGTATCCCGGTTTTTACTGGCTAATTCATACACGCTCATTGATTACGATTAGGTTGATTTGTATTGGAATTACCAGCCTAGAATTATACTTTGTCATGTAACAAAGGGTGTTTGTTCTCTATTCCACTATAATTACCTTTTTTTTAACAGTGTTACGTGCCCGGAAGTGGATTTTTGTTCTCACGACATTCATTGTTGGGTATTTCACCCGTTTGAGATGATTGAATTTCGTTAAATTGGGAGTGTGGGAAAACAATATTCTCAAATTATCTTGAAAATATCTTTTACTCCCCCGTTTACCCTAATGGATTTATATATATATTTTATTTTTTATTATTTTTACTTCACTTTCGAATTATATTCTTGATATTATAATAATCATTGAATGATAAGCGCATTAAGATTTTTATTGGATATTATCCGGGTAACTACTATTTCGATTCCAGTGTCTAATAAATTATTAATGTTTTTTGTTTTCACTCGATGCCTCATCAGGGAGAACTACCGAGATATCTTCAAGTGCTACATAATCCACAATGACCACAGCTTCGCCCTCTACAACCTTTTCACCTTTCTGGTTTATACAATCAGTTTGCAGTGTTACCAACGGTTTATCCTCTTTTATTTTTGTGACCTTTGCAACAGCGGTAATTGTATCGCCTACATATACAGGGTTTTTGAATTTAAGGGTCTGGTTCAAGTATATCGTTCCAGGGCCGGGAAGAATTGTACCCAGAACAGTTGAGATATAACCTGTAACAAGCATACCGTGGGCTATTCTCTGTTTGAACCGACTTTTAGACGCATACACCTCATCGAAATGAAATGGATTCGTATCTCCTGTGGCAGCAGCGAATAAGGCAATATCGGCATACGTGACAGTTCTGCGGTAGGTTGCAGTATCACCAATTTCTAGCACATCAAGCTTCTGCAAATCGTCATAATCCGAGCGGATTTTATGTGGTATTCTAATTGCAGGCTTTCCATCTATAATCTCTACTTTTGTCATAAAAATCACTTCTTTTTTATTTTTTTTATATAATATCTACAGATGATATTATATACACCGAAATAACTTAAACTATAAAATATATCGTGTTTTTGTAAGGGATTATAAATGGGTATTAAAAATCATACTGGTTCTGAGTATACTTTCGCACCAGGCTTGATGAACGATGCATTTGAGTATTTTATTGATTCGTCTCAAAGAATGATACTGCTGTGGGATATTCTCCGAAAAAGAGGTAATAATTACATAGAACACGAATCAAAAGGGAAACCTCCATTACTTATATTCGATTATGAAATGATACTTGATGGTCGGACATTTGAGCTCAGTCCTGTGAACTATTCACTTGTACGAATAATACCGGGGAAAGGCGTTGATACCGACCCTAAAAAACGCCCTATAGTTATTATCGATCCAAGAGCCGGCCATGGGCCGGGTATCGGTGGGTTTAAGCAGGATTCAGAGATAGGTATGGCTGTTTCAAAAGGGCACCCGGTCTATTTCATATTATTTTATCCAGATCCAATACCGGGTCAAACACTCACAGATGTTTCAGCTGCGGAGGTTCGATTTATAGAGGAAGTGAAAAAGCTCCACCCTGATGCCGAGGATCCATCAGTTATTGGTAACTGTCAGGGTGGATGGGCCTCGATGCTAATCGGTGCAGACCGTCCCGATATTACCGGGCCTCTTGTTATTGCAGGCTCACCTCTATCGTACTGGTCAGGCGTATCCGGGATCAATCCCATGAGGTACAAAGGCGGGCTTACCGGTGGCAGTTGGCTTACATCGTTCTTAAGTGACCTTGGTAACGGTAAATTTGACGGTGCAAACCTTGTGGCAGGCTTTGAAGATCTCAATCCGGCAAATACATACTGGAAAAAATTATACAATGTCTACTCCAATGTGGATACTGAAGAACAAAGATATCTTGATTTTGAACGATGGTGGGGCGGGTATTTCTCTATGACCTCCGAGGAAATTCATTACATAGTGGACAATCTTTTTATTGGTAACAGGCTTGAACAGGGTAACCTGGAGCTCGGAAAGGATAAACTTATCAATCTAGAGAACCTGGAGGATCCCGTGGTGGTGTTCGCTTCCAAGGGAGATAATATCACACCGCCACAGCAGGCATTGAACTGGATAGCCAAAATCTACGGGTCTGTCGAGGAAATAAAACGAAGGCAGCAGGTTTTGGTGTATATCGTCCATGAAAGTGTAGGCCACCTGGGTATATTCGTATCAGGCAGTGTAGCGAAAAAGGAACATAAAGAGATCGTAGAAAGTCTGGACCAGATCGAATATCTACCCCCCGGTCTGTATGAAATGATTATCGAAGATTCGGAAGACAAACTGCTTGGCGATTACAATGTTAGATTCGAAGAGCGAGGTATCGAAGATATTCTTGCTCTGGATGATGGTTTTGAAGATGAAAAAGATTTTATTGTTGTCGCTTCAGTTTCCGATATGTCTGATAAGCTATACCAAACTTATTTGAGTCCCTGGATACGGCTTTTTACAAATGAATTCAATGCAGAAATACTCAGACAGCTCCATCCGTTAAGATTTTTCAAGTATTCAATCTCGGATCAAAATCCGTACATACTTCCATTCAAATATTTTGCACCTGTAGTAAAAGATCATCGTAAACCTGTTAATAGCGATAATATGTTCTGTATAATGGAAAAGAATTATTCGGATCTAATTGAATCGACATTAAACATATATCGAGATACCAGAGATAAGAATATTGAATATTCATTCAAATCAATTTACAGGAATCCATGGGTTAAGCTCTGGTTTGGTGGTGATGGAGAAAAAGAATCCGATACCGAAAATCCAGAGAAAGTACAGGAGAGAATTAATAAGTTAGTACAAGAGGACAGGAAACATTGGCTTGAGGCTATGGACAAAGGTGGGTTTACCGAAGGTGTAATGCGTATTATGCTGGCGGTTGCAAATGCAGACCGGAAACTTGACCGCAGTGAGTTCTGGGCTATAGAACGAATCGGGAGTTCACATAAGAAATTAAAGAAGTTAAAAAAGAGTGAATTAAAACAAATAGCTAAAGAGCAGTCAAGAGTATTACAGACGGACCACGATTCAGCAATTAGTAGTCTACCAGTAATTTTATCTACCAAAATCGACCGTAAAGATGCCGTTAAGATAGCTGAGAAGATCATAAAGGCCGATGGGGTATTTGCTGAAGAGGAAAAAACGATGCTCAATAATATCAAGAAGGTACTTGAGATTTAATATTCGTCGATTCTAGAAATGCAACCCTTCGGGAGAGGCAAGAGTTGAAAGTATAACCTGAGGCCGGAGACCAGAGGCCAGGCTCTTGGGTAATTTTAATCGATTAAAAGCGCCTTAATCCCAAATCTCCAATCCCCAATCCCGTCTTGGAAATTGAGATTTGGATTTTCCTTGGTAGTATTTGTAGTATTTGGATTTTGGATTTCCCACCAACAGAACTAATATATATTCATTTTACAATCCAATTACATTAATTCTGTTGGTGGGCCCGTGGCCTAGTCCGGATATGGCGCCAGCCTTCTAAGCTGGTGGTCCCGGGTTCGAATCCCGGCGGGTCCGCTTTCTCGACTTTTTTTAATTTAGAGAAAAAAATCCCCAAACCCTAGGCTTTAGCCTTCACTGCCTCCTGCTAATCCTTACCATTATTATAAAATCGTAACGGCCTGCCTCCTGCGAGCGGTCGAAATTAATTTAAAATCAAAGCGTCCTGATTAAAATCTGAACTAATCAATACGTAATCAATTAAAAATCTAATGAAATCATTCACTGAACAATGATGGGTGTCATCTCTTTTTCCAGCAGCTTCAGTTCCTGCTCTCGAACAGCGAGCTGTGAAACACCTATTAATAAAATTGCCTCCGACTCGGAGATCTTATCTATTAACCGCCTGATGAATCTCAGAACCGAGTTGAATGTATTGTTGTTAACCAGATATTCCAGGCCGTCCAGAAGCATGACCGGCTTCTCGTTGTTATCAATGAACTCTTCGGCAACATATATCATATTCTCCAGTGAAGGTTGGATGGTCGGTTCCACGGAACTCTCGCGGTCGGTTAACCACATCATTTCGCTGTTCTGCAGATTATAATGATTCTTTATAAGTTTGGGATTGGTACGCGTTATGCATAACCCTGTGTAGTTCTTCTCTACCAGTTGATGGAATATTTCAAAACATTTATTCGCCCGGCCCTCTTCGATCAGGTAGCTGAACCCGTCATAGAATTCATGGCCCAGTATCATCCCTTCCTTTTCTTCATCGGCAGCTGGTGCCGCGTTCCCGCCTCTGGTAATATCAGGGGCAGGTTCTGCGGGAACTGCAGGGGAAGCTTCCCTCGGGGGAGGTACACTTGGTCTTGCATCCGAGATCTCATCCACACCCGCAAGAGGCTTTCCGGCAGGCTCCGCAATAGGTATATCCACTCTATCAGGTGCCAATATACCAACTGTTGGGGTTTCTCCGGAGGCCTTGGCCACCTCCTGAGCCTTTTTCAACCTCATTACCTCTTTTAAGCTCGCCATAGCATGCTGGAGCGCGGTTTCGTACTCCTTCCGGTCAAGAGCATTTTTAGCGTTCGCTAGATGTTCCTTAGCCACAGTCACATCGGCCCCAAGCAATTTTACATTCAGTATGAGGGCCTGTGCCCGTCGGATAATGTTTTGTACCTGTGAATATCCCTGTGGATTAGACGCCATTGATTACACCATTAGTATGTAGCTTTATTAAATTTTCTTTGCTCAAATGCTACGGGATGCCCGGTTCGGACACCGCCGATGTCCTCAGGCAACTTCGGAGACCGTCTCCGGCCACATGTTTTTCAAAACCTCACTTACAAGGGTCAAATTGATTTCACGGCCGGTTAAAGAGGAATGAGCCAAAATATTATTTAAAGCTCCAATGAGGGTTCTCACATCAGCCTGGATGTATCGTGCAACGAAATCACTTACTTTCGTGTCTAATGTGACCCCGGCTTCAAGAGCTTTATGTTCAATAATATTTTTACGGGTCGCAAGATCAGGGACTTTGATGTTGACGATCAAACCGCCTTCGAACCGCGACCGCAGCCTCGCCTCCAGATGCTGTATATCCTTCGGAGGCCGATCTGATGCCAGTACGATTTGTTTATGAGCGTTATATAATGCGTTGAATGTATGAAAGAACTCTTCCTGGGTACTCTGTTGTAATGCAATGAACTGAATATCGTCAATAAGCAGTACATCAACAGTCCTGTACTTCTCACGGAATTCCTCGATCTTTCCGTACTGCAGGAAGTTGATCAGTTCATTTGTGAATTTCTCACATGATACATAGACGATCTTCATCTCTCCATGTTGTTCTTTAATATAATTACCGATAGCATTAAGCAAATGGGTTTTACCCATACCTACATCTGAATAAATAAATAAAGGATTATAAGCGTCCGCTGGCGCGCGTGCAACCGCTATGGAAACCTCAAAAGCAAACCGGTTGCTCTCGCCGATAACGAAATTGTCAAATACATACTCCTTTAAAGGTTCGGTAACTTCCTCTTTCATCTTCTCCTCGATATTTCTCATCATCTCGTCTATATCGAGCTCCTCAGCGCGCTTCTGCATCTCCACCTCGCGCTTTTTCAAATCCTCCTCGCGCTTTTGCAGGTCCAATCGCGCCTCGCCGCCAGGCTGACTGCGCAGCATATCCAGTTCGCGCCGCAGCATCTCTTCGCGCCTCATCATCTCCTGCTCGCGCTGCTCGAGCTCATCGATCTTTTTGGTATATTCCTCTGGCACCGCTGCACCTCTTTGAACAACGGGTGCGTCGTTTGTCACCGCGATCCTCTCGGTCTCCAGGCTCAAACGTTCCTGTTCGAGCTTCTTCTGGGACGCAAGGATGCCCTCCTCGCGTTGCTTGAGCTCAAGTTCGCGCCGCACCCATTCATCTTCAAGCTCTTTCAAAAAGGCCTGTTCCTTTTTCACAAGTTCCATTTCCTTTTGTTTGATAACATCGGTTGTAGTAACATGCTGCGCCGCTGTTGCCCTTGAACCCGTACCCCTGGGTTTGCGAACAGCCACTTTTTTAGAAGGTGCTGCTGCAACAGCAGCCGCAGCACCACTGCTTCGAGGTTTAGCTGCCGCTACGGTCTTGGGTTTTCTCACCACCCTCTTCTGCGGTTTCTTCTTTGAAAACATTCCTAATAGTCTATCTATTAATCCCATAGGAAGTTCACCTGAACTTTAATTGCGAACTCTTGTTTTCAGATATGGTAAATTAACGATTTCGTGCGGTTGGCGCACTTTTTATTCGTATATAACATTCCAAGGCGGTATTTAAAAGGTGATTAGATTCAAATCGCCTATTTCTCACCTGTAGGATATTTAAGTAATTCTTCTATTTCCCCAGCGCTAATACGTATTATTATATTAATACAATTCATTTATTTAAAATATTTCAAGTTTATGTTATTTTTTTTAAGTTGAATAATTAACATTATATTTGATAGTTCTGGGTAAAGCCGAATTCTGCCCTGAATTCTAACTGGGTACCAACCCCCCAATATTGATTACATTACTACAGTGCACTAAAGTACCCTGACTGAAGCTATTTTAGGTTATTTCTGAGTTGGCGGGTTTGGGCGTGCATACTATTATTCAAGTTTTATTGCACCATATCCCACGGCATTTTCGGAAGGTTCTATGTCGTACGATGTGGCGTATTGTAAAAGCTCGGCCTTTTTCGCGCCCTTTGCCAGCGACGCATACATCATTGCGGCAACGCAGCCGTACCCGCACATTGTGATCTCCTGCTTTTTGACGGTATTTATCAAACCCTGTGGATTGAGTTCCAGTATCTGTTCTATGGCTCGGTCATCCTGGATCTTGGCATACTCACCTGCCGTTTTACCAGGCGGTATGAATTGACTGTACATGAAACCGCAGTGCGTGAAATCCGAACTGGCGATTATAACCACATCGCGGTCCTGACATGCTTCACCGATTGTCTCTCCCAGCTCCTTGGAAGCCTTGAAGCTCTGGTCGAACATTGTTATTGGAACGAACTTTATGTCTTTTCTGAAATACTGTAAGAACGGTAGTTGGACCTCTACCGAATGCTCTCTTTTATGTGCAACTGAACTATTTTCTATTATACCGCGCGTGATCTGGTCCGCAAGTTCCACATCCACGGGCACTTCACCCAGAGGTGTTTTAAAGGTCTCGTTTGTCACGGCTACACTTTTACCCATCCCTGAATGGTTCGGGCCGATGATCACGAACGTTTCCGGAAATCCATCTTCTACAAGAGCAAAAAAACTATGGGCGGCTATAGGCCCGGAGTAAACATACCCCGCATGGGGTACCACCAATCCCTTGAGCTTTCTTCGGGCGGAGCCGAATTCAGGCATCTTACCGGGGCCCAGCCTGTGTAAAAAAGATTCCGATATCCCATCTTTAAGCGAGCTTGCAGAACCTGGATAAAACCTACCAGCAACAATTGGTGCTCTCATAATGGCGCCTCAAAATCTTCGATCACTTTGGTATACTCATCATTATTTTTAATCGTTTCCCTTTCTTTCATTATTTCTCGGGTGAGTAACCAGTATATAACAGCTAGAGATCGACGACCTTTGTTGTTGGCGGGTATTATGAGATCTATATTTCGGGTTTCGTTATTGGCGTCGCAGAGTGCGACCACAGGTACCCCGACATTCACAGCCTCGCGCTGGGCCTGTATATCAGCCGCGGGATCCGTCAAAACAATCACTTCGGGCTCCAGGTACTGCGGGAGGTTCGGGTTCGTCAAACTGCCGGGTACGAACCTGCCTGCAAAATAATGATAGCCCATAGTTTTTGAAAATACTTTTATCGGTTTCTGACCGTACTGCCGCGCCGAAACGACAAGAACCCTATCAGGCTCGAACTTGGCTATGAACCTTGCGGCGTGTTTGATCCTGTAATTGGTCTTCTTGATATCAAGAACGTACAGACCGTCAGTTCGAACCTTGAAAATGAACGGGCGCATATCCGCGCTTTTTTGCTGTGTACCTATATGTACCCCGGATGTGAGGTACACATCCTCGGGAACAAGCAGTTCAGTTGTCAAAGGTTCTGTAGTCACAAGTATTACCTCGGGCTCATACATTATCTAGAAAAATATATCAATTCGCTTTTCTATCTCGCCTGACCGTAATCGGCACGACATCGTTGTCATATTCCATGGTGGCGATGATTATGGGATCTATGATCTTCTTGGAGATCTCCAGCAGCACCGGGGCGCCCATTGTAACCTGGAGCGCGCGTGCGCCAATTATTCGGGCTTTCTCGAATCTAGTATATTCCAATATAGGCCTCCATGGAAAGTAGGGAAAAGGAATAATTGAGGTTGTATTTATATATTGCTTGGTAAAACGTTCATTATTAATATTGATTTTGTAGATATTTGATTAAAAATAGCTCTCCCGGAGCGTTATGCTTGTTCATCGATTACATATTGATTTCGGAGATGCGAGTTGCGGCTTAATTTCATATTGATATGACGGCACGGCCGTTCGTATATAAGTATTAGAAGATTTCACATCACTGTATGATCGGCACGGCCGT
>CP070629.1:2659238-2662584 GCA_020356005.1 Thermoplasmata archaeon | reverse complement strand
GTAATCAGCAGGTCGGGGGTTCAAGTCCCTCCGGTGGCTCTCTATCCTATTGGTTATTTGCGTTGGGCGGGAGCGAGGCTCGTTACGATACTCGGGGGCGAGGTGCGTTAGATTTCTTATTACCTCCCATTCTTCTTGGTACTGTATAAAATTTCTTTTTTGGTTTTCGGAAAATTTAGATGGATATCCTGACTCACATTTTGTGCAAATTTTGACGCCTTTCCTGGCATTTTTAAAGGTAATTCCCTCCGGCGGTTCTTTAAAGATTAATCATCAATTAGATCAGGTTCCAGGTTCTATAATCAGGACCCAGGACCAAGGACACAGGACTCAGGGTGCTTTTAAATCGATTAAATCACATTTGCTCCCTGCACTATGCCGCTTACCTCATCTTGTTAGATATATGCACCCCTATAATAAACTTGCACCATGCTCCTTGCTACTTATAATCACCCTAGCGCCTCGTCTCCAGTCTCTAGCGCCTGATAAATGAATCATTAAATAAAGCTACTGCATACGGCATGAGAATGGCAGTTGAAAAACCATTAAAAGATTTAAAAGAAAGAACCAGAGAATTATTGATCTGGCTTTCGGGGTTCGCTGTTTTTACATTAATAATTCCTGGAGCCATAATTATTACGCTCCCGGCAGATCAAAGGCCGGACGGCCTGGCGGTTCTTGCAGCGGTACCGATATTAGAATATCTGGCAGTTAGCATTGGAATCGGTCTCGACATCCATCCCATCACTTCTTTTTTTCTTACCATACTTCCGTGTATCGGCAGCTGTATGCTTGTGATAGGTTTAATCGGATTTTTGGGTGATTCATCCGTCAGAGCTACAAGATTTTTAGAAAAAGTTCAGAAAAGAATCGAAAAGTATCCCAGATTGCAAAAATATGGAGTTGTCAGCAACTTTATATTCGTTATGATCCTGGGCATGTATATCACGCCAGGAGTGGCAATCGTTTTGGGCTGGTCGAGGTTTAGGTCGATACTTTTTATGGCTGCCGGAATTAGCTTCATTACAATTCTAATCGGGTTAGGTACACTGGGAATAATTAATTTATTTTTTGTATGATTTGATTTTCATTACAACAATTCAATCCATCACTATTTATCATCAATTCGCTTTTTTATTGGTTTTACTTTGTATTTCGACGGTGGAAGCTGATGATGATGAATTGCTTGAACAATCTTGGTTGCACAGGTTATACATCTACCGTTGTATAATTTTGATTCCTTTCTGCCGCACAGCGAACACCGATTGGGCGAATGGCCCTGCTTGATCTCATCCAATTCAGCCTTTCTTTTACGCCTAAAATGATTTCTCCTGGCGGCACTGGTAACGGGGTCGAACATTTCTTTCTCTCCCATTAATTTAATATGATAAGTCTTATTGATACCCTTCACGTGTGAAATTATAAACACATTTCGTACATTTGTAAAAATTTTCTCCGTTTTCCAAGAAAAACGGAAGAAGGGTTCCTTGACCACATTTCTCGCATTTAGGGTAAATACTATCAATCATATTTCCACCTCAAAAAAATTTAGGACTCATATGACTAATATATTTTAAGTTTTTTCTTTGTTATTGGATACATTAATTTGAGTTTAACTGCGGGATAATAAATACATATCAATGTTACTATCCCTATACAATGTTGACCACTAAACTTTTATAAACTATGGATAAAATTAAGGTAAAAATTTATAAATTTATTTAAATATCACAATTCTATAAAAACAATAAATATAAATTAATATAAAGGATATGTGGTAAATCCAAAAATGATCTTCCATAATATATCAGGCGTTGAGATTTATGGGGAACGGTTTCAATGTGGACATAGTAGGAATCAAGTCTATTTTAAAACAGATTTTCATATCCCAGCCTGAATTCCCTATTACCGATAAAAATTCTCTGGTGCGAGCGCTGGGTGGTGAGACCGGCCTGATTGAAATCAACAGCCAGGCCGAAACACATTCTGCTGTAATGTTGGCAGATGCCGCATTTTCTCACACACAGGTTTTTCACGATTCAAATGATATTATTGATGGCATTATCGGCGGGTCGTTTGCAAATATTTTAACGAAACACAAGATCTATACTGAAATCCAGGAATTAGAATTCCCCGTAAAACACTTCAGGGATTTGGAGAAGTTCAGCACTACCCTTGAGTTGTTCGGAATACCCTGGGAACCCGTGAAAGAGCGATTGGATCTTCCAATTAATTCATCCTCTGAAATCATATTGGCGTTATCCGCCACCGACCCTGCATTAATCGGTACAGATATATCACTGATAAGTAATCTGGAGACTCCGGATCCTACAAAGAAAGCTGGACCTCCGGTTCCCAAGATACCGTCCCCACCGGCTGCACCACCAGTGAGCGAAGGAGAAGCGCCAGCAGGAGCACCGGAGATACAAGATGAGGTCCAACCTCCTGCAAGTCCACCTCCGAAGGCACCGGCACCGGCACCGCCACCATCCGCTACACCACCTCCAGCACCACCGGAACCCGCAAAGGTGCTTGAAACGGAACCAGAGCCGGAAACTTTGGCAGACAATGTAATAGAATTAAAATTTGGTTTCAGTTATCTAATGAAAGAAGATAAACCTAAACAGTGTTTTGAGATCTTGAGTAAAAGCTTATCTCAGGGTTATGCAGGTTTATGTATAACCCGAACAAACCCAAAACAGGTCAGGAAGAAATTCAACCTAAAGGATATTACAATACATTGGTTAACGGACAGAAAAAGTTCTGAAGAGACGACGTTATCGCCAGCACTCGAAACAATCGCATACACGGTTGAAGGCTTTGTAAAGAAGAATGATAAAGCATTAGTTCTAATCGATGGTCTGGAATACCTTATCAGCGTAAATAAATTCAACCCTGTACTATCTTTCGTTCGCAGGTTGGTGGATTTCGTTTCCGAGCGCAATGCAGCATTTCTGGCACCCATATCCCCGATGACAATCGGTGAACAGGAGCTCAAAACTCTTGAGCGCGAAATGGAAGCTGTTGGCGAAGATGAGGTTTTACATTTAACTCTGAACGATAACAATCCCGGAAAAGCAGATGAGGGCGGAGCTTCGGTAGATGCAGAAGATCCTTCAACCGGAGGAGAGGTTACAGATACTCCTGGATCCGGAACAGAGGGTAAAAGCTGCACCCCGTGTGAAGGCACAGGCAGATGTTTCTGGTGCGCAGGGACCGGTAATTGTGAATCGTGCAGCGGCTCAGGCAAGAAACCCGATGGTTCCGAGTGCGGCAACTGTAACGGCACGGGCATTTGTGATTCATGTAAAGGGAATAAGGAATGTATCTGGTGTAAAGGTACAGG
>CP070629.1:2639141-2659138 GCA_020356005.1 Thermoplasmata archaeon | reverse complement strand
CGCAGCTGGTATTCTGGGCAGAAAAAGCGCCCAGGGTAAATCCCAACGCACCGAAATCAATTTCGTTTGACGAAGATACTGTGGAATCTTCAATGATAAACTTATCAAAAATATTCATTTCGAACCAGGAGTTGAAGTTCAGCGCACCCAGCCATATTGCACCTGATGGTACACCACTGCCAGATAAAAATATTCAAGTTGAGATTCTATCCAATGAAATAGTGAGGTTTACACCGAAAGAAAACTGGAACGGAAAAGAGAATGTAATCTTTAACGGTTCCATAGTTACATCATCTCACGCCGATAATTCCGACTTTTTGGATTTGAATCAAACTTATGCCATTTATGAACTTGAAGTGGATGTGACAGCGGTAAATGATATTCCTCTAATTCTGCGGCTGGACGGTAAACAGGCGTACAACATGATGGAATTGAACCTGATACAGGGTGATTCGTTCAATGCCGAACTCGAATTCTATGATGTTGATCTGGATTATGAAGGTGATTCACATAAATTTTATTCAAACAACAGCATCATTACTTTCGAATCTGTTGATTCGAATATAATATCATTTACAGCTACTAACGATATTGTGGGTTCAAATATCGTCAAATTCATCGTGCGCGATTCTGCAGGTGCAGACATGCCGCTTGTATGTAATTTTAATATAAGCAATGTTAACGATCCCCCTGTATCGGTTATTTCCGAGCCTAATGACAATTGGTATTACAACACCTCATGGCCCATAACCTTCAACGGTTCGGCGAGCTACGATCCCGACGGGCCCTTCGGTGACTTGATTTATTTCGAATGGCTTTCCAGTGAGGAGAATATTTTGGGTACACAGACGATTTTCAGTAAGTATTTGAAAGAGGGAGAACATCTTATCACATTGAAGGTCAGCGATTCGGCGGGTTTGTTCGATGCCGTTGCAATAACAATCAATGTTAACAAGACCGAGGGATTCAAAGAAAGCGATATCGATAATGACGGCATACCAAATGATTGGGAAATCCGATTTGGATTGGACCCGTACGACCACATAGACAAGGATGATGACCCCGACGGGGATTCATTAACAAATTACCAGGAATTCTATAACGATACCGATCCCTTCAATCCGGATACCGACGGGGATGGACACAACGACGGTGAAGAGGTGGATAGGGGTACAGACCCGAACAACCCAGACAGCTACCCCGGCAAAGCCCAGGAGGCGAAAGAAAGAATGATCATAATTATTGTCGTTATTTTTATTGTGATAATTATAGCATTCACAATTTTCATGTTATTAAGACACAAAAGCATGATGGAGGAAGAGCCGGAACCCCGACTTGATGTTGAACTCCCGCCGCTTGAGAAGCCGGAAAAGATAGTAAAAGAGCCATTAATCGCACCGGAAAAACCCTCGAAGCTACCAGATGATAAGAAACCTGAAAATGAGGTAAAGAAAGAGGGGAAAAAAGAAAAAGAAGAATCACCAGATACTAAGATGCCTTTAAAGCGATGATATTATAGACACGAAGTCCATAGCTCGTGACCGGTAATCCTGACATTCAATTTTGCCTCTTGTCTATCGCCTCATGCCTCTTTCATTGGCTTTCACACTTTTATTTGATATTGTTATATATTAAAAAAATCGACACTTTAATAAAGTACAATATGTATAACTCGAAAGCTTAATATATTTAGATAATAGTTATTTGTAATCACATATAATTATTAATAGTTAAAAAAATGTTTAAAGCAAATTAGTGCAAAAGTGTAAAAGTAGAAATGTGGAAAAGTACACTTAGAACCATTACACACTGAACTTTTACACTATCTCTATATATTTCGCCAATAAATCGATGTGGTATAAATGACTGATAAAACAACTGAAAGTGAAGAAGATCTTAAAAAAGTGATCGCAGAGCTCCAGACCCAGGTAGAATCCATGCGAACAGAACTTGAGGAAGTAAAATCGTCAATGACAACAATAAAAGTTACACCTGAAAAGGAGCCAGAACCAGAAACCAAAGAGGAAGTGATCGAATACTTGAAAAAACTGCCGGGTATCGGCATCAGCAAAGCAACTCTTATTTACGAAGCCGGTTTCGATAGTACCTCCAAATTGAAAGATGCAAAACCGGAGGATCTCACTGAAATCAAAGGTATCGGACCGTCGCTGGCAAAAAATATCTGCGAATCCATTGAGAAACTTGAGGCGGGCGAACCTGTAAGCGAAGCGCCAAAAGAGGCTGAAGCACCCGCCGAAGGTGCAGCATCAGCAGAGGGTGAAGCCGAGGAAGGAATCATCAAAGGAACCATGTCCAAGATCTTCGGATTTTTCAAAGGTAAAAAACCCGAGGGCGAAGCTGCCAAGCCAGAAGCAGAACCGCCCGAGGTGAAAGCAGAGGCAGTTGAGGCAAAACCGGAAGAAGAATTGAAAGAGGGAGAGGAGGCGAAAGTTGAGGCGCCGGAGGGTGAGATAACGAAAGAGGAAGAAGGAACAGACGTAGAAGAGAAGCCGGAGGGTGAAGTAGAGGAGAAGGTAGAAGAGCCGGCTGATAAACCAGCTGAAGAGGCAGAAGAGACGAAAGAAGAGGTAAAAGATGTTGAGAAAGAGCCGGGTGCCGAGGTTGAGCCTACCATCGAGGTCAGCTCAGAGCCTTCTACATTGGAGGAACCGGTGGAGGTCTCCAGCGATGAGCCGAAAGCGCTTACAAAGGATGATATAATTAAGATGTACCAGACGCTGCCGGGCGTGGGCGAATCCACAGCATCGAAATTGTACGAAGCAGGCTACGAATCGTTAGAGGAACTCCAGGAAGCGGAACAAGAGGACTTGATAATGGTAGAAGGAATCAATGATAAAACTGCGGAAGCGATCGTGAAAGCTTTGAAAGAGTCGTAAGCGCTTGAAACTTCTTACAATCGATTAATAATACATCGATAATTATCAATATCAACAATTTTATTATAGAATCATCAGATGTGTTCTTATGGCACTTGACAATAGGGAACAAAAAATAGTTGATGAATATAAAAGGAAAATGGAAGAGAAATTTATTTGCCCGAAATGTAAAGGTAAAAAATCAAAAACTCATGAAATCGCAACAACCGGGTCTGGTCTTTCTAGATTATATAATGTCCAATATAATGAATTTATTATTATATTTTGTCTCGGTTGTGGATATACTGAAATATACAATAAAGGAGTTCTTTTCGGAAGAGATGCAGCACGGGATGTAGTGGATGCAATTTTTGGTTAAGAAAATATAATATTGATCCAACTTCAACCTTAAACGATCGATATTAAATCTCCCGCCCTACAGGACATGAGAACTCGCATTTTCTACAATATTTTATTGCATCAATACTCTCTTCGTCGATGTACATTTGAATATTACATTTTGTTTTATTGTAATCCCCCTCACTGAATGCACCCTGCGGACATTCGTTCTTGCAAGGCATATCGCAATCGCTGCACGGATCAAACTCAGAGGGTTCGGTTGAGGATATCGTAGTATTAATAGTCATTGCACTCAACCGAACCCTGGGACCGTATTCAGGGGTGATCAGCAAATTGTTCTTACCTATGATACCCAACCCGGCAATAGCCGCTGCATCCTTTAGAAATATTCCTCCTTTCCCGGTGCTGTACGGTATATTTTCTGATACAATTTCATACTCTTTTTTTAGCCACGACGAGAGTTCCTCACCTATTTCTATAAGCCTTCGGTTTCCTGGAGTATGATAAGGCTTTCTTGCACCCCAATCCAGTTCAGGTTCGGATTCACCATGAACAAGTGCCAGTACAAGTATTACTTTAAAATTATGATCAAACGAAATATCCTTTCGAGCAATATATGATGGCGAATTCTTGAGGGAGGCAGGATCAGCAAAGCCTGCTAGTGACGCTCCAAATTCTTTGGCCTTAGCAATAATAATCTCGTTAATTTCCCGGGGTAATTGTGAATTCACGAGGAAACACCATTTTAATTTTCAATAAGTATTTTATTTTTTTCCTTTATAAATTCTTCTCAACCCATTCCCGCAGGCTGTTCTTATAATCAGAAGGGAGCCCTTTTCCTTGTTCAACTTCACCCTCAACCCTGAAATCTATGGCCGCCACCTTCGCCATTTTCTTCTTACTGGTAAGCAGTTTGTCCATCTTATTCAAAGCAATTGCTTTTTTCATTCGGTGAGTGCTCATCAACGCAAATTTCTTACCCTCCATACTCGGTAGATTCTTCAAGTAACCCTTTATCCCTGCTGCAATACCGAACGCCTCCGAAGCCCCGGAGAAAATATACAAATCAGCTTCCGGAATTTTTTTCGGGTCCGCTTCCTGTGCATTGATTACCTGGACCTGATGACCTTTTTTCTTGAGCTGTTCATTTACCACGTCCACGCATTTTTTACCATTGCCATATCTGGATGAGTATATGATTGCACACTTCATACCAACACCGAGGATTTGATTGGATTTCTGATATTTAAATTTCACCGCTAGTTGAAGTGGTGAATGATGAATTAAGCATATAAATCATTCAGATAAGAATAAAGGCCAAATACGCTCACTCCCTTCGGTCGTTCACTTGAATGGTGAAGGAAGCTAATAGATCGCAAAGAGAATGGTGAGCACCGCCCCCCACCCCCGATTTTTATCACGAAGACGCGAAACGTATATCGTTAGGCGTTTACCCCGTAATACTTTTCAACGTTATACTTGATATCTTTTAAATCGAGCTTGAAATAAGTAAAATCACCATCGGGGGTGTGCCAGATGGCTTCACCATAGGTGGGAATCTTTCTGCCATTAAAATCTTTATAATTCCTAACAGGGGTGCTCCATTTATATTTTTTATATTTATCACCATCTTCTGAGAGGTACCTGTAATCGGTTACAAAATTGACCATCTCTCCTTTTTCATTGAAATACAGTGTGGCATTAATCTCGATGTCTTGATTTGTAAATTTAGCGTTTACCGTTAACGAGTCCACCTGTTCCCATTGAATATTTTTATCTATAAGTGTTGCCGGTGCAAAAACACACATGTCATTAAAAAAAGTGACTGTATCGCTTTGATCCATTTCTTTACCCTTTGCATCAACTACGGTGATTAAGGAGGCAATTTTTATTTGCATGGTTGCCTTGTTACCGACATACTTATGTAGACCATCAAAAGGGATCCCATAAAGAGATGATTTTATATAAAAAAACCTGGCATAGTCATTATAAAAATTATACTGCTCTGCTGTTACATCGAGCCATCCGGATCCCTCATTACGCTTCATCTTACCGTTTGCTTCCAGCCTGAAATTAATGACTTTAGGTTTACCAATAGCACCGGTATAATTAAGATACTTCTTCACAGGTTCAGGGAGATGCCGGATATCTGTTTCATTTAAAATTGGTATGTTATCCAACGGTTCCAATCGATCTTGGACTTCAGATTTATACCTATTCGGAAAGCTGGAAGGCAGCGTACTTGCACAGGCACTTATCACTGGAAATATAATAATAAGATTTAATATTATTATTCCAACAATTATTCTTCTACCTAATTCTGCATTACTCCAGTTATGGATCATTAAAATTAGCGATAGTATAATGGCCAGTGCAGCAGTAATCCACCAATAATTTTGCTTCAATAAAAATAATAGTAAAACAATAATGAACAATATGAATACAAGAAACCAAAGAAAACCAGACATTTTTAAGATGGCTTGTAACAGATGATGTGATTCTGAAATATTAAACGATCTTAAAAGACCCCGGAGATGCATGATGGCATTAATAATAACTACAAATAAGAACACAATTCTTAACATGCATTTCACCTTTAAAGAATCGTGAATAGGAAATATATATCTTTCGTATCATTTTTTTCTAGCACTTATATGATCGGGAAGGTCAATGCCCTCCCAAGGATAATATTTTTTAAGAAACTTGGATTTGTTTCTTAAAAATAGATTTATTACAGTAAAATAAAAATCGCCTTTAAATCCTCTCCACTGGGATAACAAACGATTGGCAATACCCCTGAAAGACAATGCATCCTCCCATATTTCTATCAAACCTGCAAGCAGTTCTTCCCTGCTCATCATTTTTGGTTGATAAACTACATCAAGACCGGTATATCTCGACCAGTCTTTTGTTAATATTCTACCTTCAGCATCCAATTTCGAATAAGGTTTTGTTCCCGGAAAGGGGGTAAATACAAGATAAACAGGTATATCTATTTCGGCATCATAAACGAAATCCATGGTTTTTTTAAATACATCTTTTTCATCGGTATCTAGTCCGAAAATGAATGTACCAACTATACTGATATTGTTATCATGTAATCTTTTAATCGCGTCTTTGTAGTCGTGTTTCAAATTGATCTTCTTATTTATCAGTTTAAGAGATTTTTTTGATAGAGTTTCAAAGCCAACTTCGAGATATGCAAGACCTGAATCAGACATGAGCTTCAATAATTCATCATCGCCGGTTACATTTACACACGCATCTCCCATCCATTTTCTATTGAAAGGTTTCAATGTCGTAAAAAGCTCCTTGGCTTTGTTAAAATTCGATGCAATATTTGCGCTTGCCAGGTATCCAACTTTTTTTGTTTTCCAACTTTCGACCTCTTGAATCACCAAGTCCAGAGGTTTATATCGAATCGTATTGCCACTAAAATAGGTGGCACAACAAAAATCACATGCGTTTGGACAACCGCGCATCGCTTCTATCGAATTCGTGGTAAAATAATTATATTTTTTCATGATCGAATAATCCGGTATAGCAATATCCTCTGCTTTTACAATAGACCCATGATAATATTGTTGTAACTTATCTGATACCTTATCCTCCAGGATTTGATTCCAGAGGTATTCGGATTCACCAAATACAATTGAATCGGCATATTTGGCAACTTCATCTGGAAGCAATGATGCATGCAAACCCCCGATGATCACTTTTATGTTCTTTGTCCTGCACAATCCAGCAATCTCGTAAGCCGAATGTGCCACTGGTGTTGTAGCACTTATACCTACGAGATCATATCCTTCAAGTGTTTTCTCATTTAATCTCTCGAATCCACATGAAATAAAATCCACATTATGACTCTCGGGTGTTAATCTCTTGAGAACTGCAGCCCACATAGGTGCTACCGACCTGCTGCTGAACAGTTCAAATCGATCTTTAGGATGCACCAGCAATATGTTCAAATCAATTCCTCTTTCTGACAATCAATAAAAATGATTAATTTATCATTGATCAATTCTCAATTTGAGTCAATCTGTTGAATTTCATTCAATAGGCCATGCTCAGCGTTTTTGATCACGGATTTGATGAATTTTCTATGAAAATATGAAGCAACCAGACTCTCAGCTTTTCGCTTTATACTTCTTTTGACCCTGAAAGCATATTTAAATTCATTACTTATCCTGGCGGTATATTCCAAGGTTTCAATACATCCATTCAATAACTCTTCCCGGCTCATATTTTTTGGCTGAAAAACCACATCGGTTCCGTTATATCTCGACCAATCTTTCGTTAGAATTCTATTTTCCTTTAATAACCTGTAATACACTCTTGTGGAAGGATATGGTGTAAAAAGAAATATGTAAGGGAAATCCAATTCGAGCTCATTTACTGTATCGATGGTGCTTTTAAAAATTGATTTATTATCGGAATCCCATCCCACCATAAGTGAACCCGCCACAAGAATTCCTCTGTCATGTAACTGGGCAATTAATTTTTTTGGATCGACATCAATGTTATGATGTTTGTGCATTGATTTTAGTGCTGATACTGATAAATTTTCAAAACCGATATTTATGATGTAACAACCATTTTTTTGAAGACTGTCTAACAAGTCCGTTCTGTTGATTAATAAATTTCCAGAACCATATAACCCCCATCTCAAATTGTATGGACCTACCGAATCAAATATTTCAATAGACCTCTTTCGATTTACAACAATATTTGGTGCGATTAATATTGTATTTTTTAGTTTTATTTCCTCCAATTCACGCTTGATTATTTCTAAACTCTTGAATCTACATTTTCCACCACTGATATACGATATTGTACAAAACTCGCAATTATATGGACATCCACGCATTATTTCTAAACTGTCAAAAGTATATCTATATTTTCTATAAATCTTATGATCTAAATAAGGTAGTTCATTTAATTCGCTTTCTTTACCATTATAAAAAGGCTTCAATCTATTATTCTTAACATCCTCTAATATATCCAACCAAACCCCTTCAACCTCTCCAGCAACCACAGAATCACAATGTACCTTTACTTCTTCAGGGAAAATTGATGCATGGACTCCCCCGATAATACATTTTATATTGTTTTTAAGACAAAAATCTCCTATTTTATAGACATTGTATGCGCTTGGTGTTAGAATTGATAAACAGATCAAATCGTAATTTTTTAAATGCTCAAAATTTATTTTATCAAATGCACAGTCTATAAAATATATGGTATGAATTTCAGGTGTTATACCCTTTAGAACACCGGCCCACAACGGAAGATGAGCATGTTTTAAGGTCTTGATATATAAATTCTCTATTTCATTAATTAATAATATCTTCAATGGCAATTGCTTTCACCCATGACCTGACCTAGGGAGATCTTTTTGATGAATCGCCCATGCTTCACCCTTACCAATATATGTGGTTTATTGATTATATTATGATTTTACCTACCATGTAAGGCCATTTAGAAATATTTATATACATTGCCTACCATGTAAGGCCTATGTACAACCTGAAAATTCTTAAATTGAGTTACAAACCACCGGATATTTTCAATCTGGGTTACCACAGGATCTTTTCAAAAGTAAAGAAGGTTATAATTCAAACCCCTTTGATGCAAAATCCTGAAAAATTTTTATTCATTGTTGAGATCGATTGGAAAAAGGAACCCGATAATGATTTTGTTAAAGAATTTGTTTTTATAGAAGATTCAAAAGAGCTCATTGCATTCAAAGATAGATCTGTCTGTCTAATCGGTGGAAGTATCCCCAAAGAACATTCTGATGTATTACAACAGTTATCAAACAACTTCAATTGTTTCCTGGAATTTCCAATAATCATGGAAAAAAATTCCATTTCTGGAAATATCGTTGGACACCAAAAGGATTTGAACAAATTTATTGATTTTATAAAAGGCTGGGGAGCCGAGTTTAAAATCATTTCTATTAAAAAGTATTATCCCAAGGGTTATGGTATTCTTTCGGCTCTCACAAAAAAGCAATTGATATGCCTGGAGTACGCATTAGAAAAAGGTTATTTTGATTTCCCGAAAAGAAACGATTCGAGAAAAATATCAGAGAAATTGGATATCAGCCATACGACATTTATTGAGCACATTAAAAAGGCTGAAAAAACAATCATTACAAATTTATTAAGATAATAGAAAATACTGGCGATTGTTATTAACTCCACCCATCATTCCAGGGGGCCTTGCACCGTTCACACAAAACACCACATCGAAATTCATTCCTGTATAATTGATCCCCCCATACTATCCAAATTAGTATAGTCAAACTTAAGTAGTGAAACTTACATATAGTTGGTTATGTTCGAAAATGAAGTAAATCAAAACTTGATCGTGTCTTTAGTAGGAATTTTGACCATTGATGTTATACTATTACTTGCGTTATTTGCACAGGTAGAGCCACATCCCCCGGGATTCTTGGGCCCTTTCATTGGAGCTATGATTACACTGGGAATTATCTCAGTAGTTCTTGCTCTTTGGGAACGGAAAATCGGACTTCTAGCCGCCGGTATTTTTGGATGTGTCAATATTTTAGCTGTTGGCCCCCAAAAATTTTTCTTCGATCCAAATGGAGAAGCTGTAGTTCCAATTATAATTATAGGGACAATTTTAATAGTGGCTCTGTTCTATTCTATTATGTTAGTCGGGAAGAAGGATGTTTCACCTGCTTCCCCTAACTAAGGGGTAGAAATTATGAACATAGCAAAGATGGTTGTTCTAGGCGCGCTGGAAAGTTTGGGTCGGGGTAGCGGTTATGATATCATACAAGAATTGAACCGGAAGAAGATCGACAGGTGGACCGATATAAAACAAGGATCCATCTATCATGCTCTGAGGCAGTTGAAATCTGAAGGAGCAGTCAACGAAGTCGAGCAGACAAAGGTCGGCCGCTATCCCGATAAAACCATCTATAAGATCACAGCTAAGGGAAAGGAGTTGTTCGATAATTTACAGGAGCAGGCTTTTTTGGGTTTATACCCACATTTTTACGGTTTTAAGATAGCTTTGAAATTTAATAGTAGAAGATCGGCGAAGGAGATCAAGATCTTTGCTGAGAGGGCAATCGAGGTTATCGATAAACAGTTCAAGGCAATGGACGACCACCTTGATAGTCTTGATAAATCCAGCATGCTGTACAAAACCGATTCGTTTTTTATAAAACATGAGAAAATGCTGTTCGGAGCAGAAAAGGAATGGATACAGGATGCAGTAAAGAATCTGTCCATTTTGCGGAGGACATAGAATTACGGATCCCTAAAAGCTGAGATACTGATTTTAAAGTGGTGAATGGTGAGGACGCTCACTCACTTCGTTCGTTCGCTTGAATGGTGAGCTCCACCCCCCACCCCACTTGGATTTTTTGGCTTTTACTCACCATTCCAGGGGACTTTGTCCCCGTCCTCACCACGCACCACTTATCTCATCAATCAAAAATCAAATTAAAATTTCTCGAATTCTGGTTCCAGTCCCAATTCCCCACCTACTTCGGCTTCTAATTTTGCTATTTTTTCACGGGTTAACCCAAAAGGCTCCTGTGCGTAAGATATATCGATGTTAGTCCCCTTGTAATCAAATTCCCACCTGTAACCGCTAATTTTGGAACCAATATAACCACCGCTGCGTTCGTGATCAGATTTTTTTAAGTTCACACCTTCACGATTAATTATACCGTCTATAGCTGTCTGAGCCAGCGGGCTTATCTCAAATTCATCTTTATTTTCTGTATCTTTAATTACAAAATTTGGATCGCAAATAAGTAAATCGATATCACTATATTCAGGGACCATTATAGCGCTGCCTGAAATGTACACATCCAGGTTTTGTGATTTTAGGATATTAACAACTTCCATTAGATTTGGTTTATCCTTATCTTTAATATACTTAAATGCTCTATTTTCTGCTTCTGCTGCCATATTTTGCCTAATTGGTATGTTATCGATATAAGATTTGCGCTTAAAGCTTAGAAAAGCTGAGATATTGATTGGTTTAGGCGCTAGAGAATAGAGATCAGGCGCTAGGGTGATTATGGTGGATGCGATAAATTTTTAATGTGATCTGAAACGATTCCATTTTAGTTTTTATTTCAATTTATTTTTTCATTATATCACCTTGTGATAAGAAAAAAATGATTATTATAATAACATGTAAATTTTATTTCGGTACCTTTTAATAATTAAATAACTATATCAGGTCGGCTTTTGTTATCGAATAATTGAGATAATTTAAAGCTTGGGGTAAGAGCCAATTGATTGATAGAATTTTCACGTTGAATTAAAAAATTATTCGAGAAAAACTTTTAGAAAATGATCTCGGCAAACCGTAGAAATTCTAAACTCAACGATAATGGCTAAACCTGATTTAATAGGAGGCTATAAATTGAGAACAAAGAATAGTGGATTTTTGATTAATATTTGTATTGCATTGATGATCATATTGAGCGGAGCGGCTTTGGTCAGCGCGACGACCCCTACAGCACATGCCGATGCCGGGCCCGATAAGGAAGTGGATGTTAACACAGTGGTAACTTTGGACGGTTCAGGTTCCTCTGGTGCAGGGACTTTAGAGTTTACCTGGTATTTCAGGGATGGAACCGTAGCGACGTTGACGAATCCAATAGTTACTCATACATACACGACAGAGGGTGTGTACGATGTCGGGCTTCTGGTAGAAGATGGAAACGGCTACTTTGACTTTGACATCGTAAGAATCACAGTGAAGAACTATTATCCGGTGGCAGATGCAGGTTCCGATCTCACTGCCAATGAGGATGATGTAATAGCTTTCGACGGGACTGGTTCCTCTGATCTAAACAATGATATCGTATCCTATGAATGGGATTTTGATGACGGCACAACCGCAAGTGGTGCAACCGCCACAAAGTCGTATGAAAACGCTGGAACTTATCATGTCACCTTGACTGTTACTGATAACGACGGCGCATATGACATAGACACGAGAACGATGACAATACTTAATGTTGACCCCAATGCAGATGGAGTTGCCGATAGCGAGCTTGATGACGATCTCATGGTTTATGAAGACGATTTGATTAATTTCGATGCCTCGCTAAGCACCGACACATCCTCAGATGCACCCCATCTCAAATATGCCTGGGATTTTGATGATGGCAGCAAAGGTTACGGAATTACCACGAGCCACACCTACACGAAAAAGGGTGTTTACCAAACCACATTGAGGGTGACTGATGATAACGATGCTTATACAGAGGATGTTATAACAATCAACGTTCTCAATGCCGCACCAATTGCCGATTCCGGGCCGGATCAAACAGTACAGGAAGGAGACACCGTGTTATTCGATGCAGTGGCATCCTCTGATCTACCTTCTGATGATCCGCTTCTGGATTACTCATGGGATTTACCGAACCAGGGAACCAATCCCACACATTTGTGGTACGATGACAGCACAAATGATGTGGAGCTGCTGCTTACAGACGATGACAGTGCATCAGGTGCCGATACAACAACAATTTCTGTTCTTAATACACCGCCTGAAGCCAATGTACATGCAGCCTACATCCCGGTAGAATTCACACTGCGGCAAGCAGGTAAGAAGGGGTTTGATATAAGGTTGGAGCACTTCGAGGGCAGTATGGTAACGGACTACCTGGAAACGACCAGAGTTCCAGGGAACCCGGATGACCAGTCACAGGAAATGCTTGTGAATATCAACATAGCCGAGACTTCGCTGGTAAAGGTTTATTTTACACCCCTGGATGACCAGGTTAAGGGTAAGACGAAGGGTGCTGCCCCTGTCTGGGTTACACTTTCTTTCGAGGACGGGACCGAAACAAAGCTGTTTCGTTCCTTCAATGTGAACAAACCTGCCGAATGGGTTTGGGAAATTGACATGGGCGAACACCTTGTTGGTCACGCGGTGCACTTCGAGGGTTCGGTTTACGACCCCGGTTCTGACGATATGACAGTTACCTGGGATTTTGGAGATGGAACTATTATCTCAAATCATTATCCCAACAGCGGTGATCATCCGGTAAGAATAGATGAAAGTGTGGAGCACATATTCAAAAAGAAGGGACTGTTGACAATGACCTTTTCGGCTGAAGATGATGACGGCGGATTAGGGACCGATACAATAATGGTTGACAGTCAAAAAGATAGTATATATATAGACAATGTAGTCCCCACAGCATCTGCCTCGTCAGATAAAAACTCAGTAGTGGAGGATGAGGTCATTGATTTCTCTGGAATAGGCTCTGATACCTCATCCGACATAGGTATTCTTGTGTACCACTGGGATTTTGGTGATGGAAATACAGCTTCCACAGCTGATGCATCACATTCCTATGAACATCAAGGTGTGTACAATGTTTTGTTAACTGTTACTGATGACAGCGGCGAGTCTGGAGTGGACCATTTGGAGATCCAGGTTCATAATGTCCAGCCCGTGGCGGTCTTGAGCGCTGATGATACTGATATCAACGAGGATGATACAGTAAATTTTGATGCGTCGAGCTCAACGGACACGACGCGGGATATTCCTAAGCTGGTGTATGCCTGGGATTTTGGTGACGGCAGTAAAGGCTACGGGATTACTACAAGCCATTTGTATACCAACTGCGGTGTATATACGGTCGTGCTGACGGTTCAAGACGATAACGGCGCAGTTGACACCGACAGCATTCAGATCACCGTCAATAATGTAGACCCATATAATGTCAACATAGTAGCCAAAACCAGTGTGGTAGAAGACGAAGTAATATTCTTCACGGGATCTGCGTCCGATACACCCAGCGATGAGGTATTGCTCGCTTACGATTGGGATTTCGGTGACAGTACTTCAGGTCAAGGAACGAATCCGACACACACCTACTCTTCACTGGGTTTATATACTGTGGAATTGACAGTAACCGACGATGATGGTAGCTCCACTTCAACTTCAATTCAAATCTCGGTATCCAATGTGGACCCTGTTGCATATGCAGCCCCATCCTCCATGATTCTGTACGGACCCAAGATGACAATAAAGTTTGAAGGCAGAGGTTTTGATACCTTCTTTGATCAATCCTCATTGGTTTTTAAATGGAATCTTGGAGGCGGAATAATTCAATATACACAGGATGTAACCATGACATTTTCAGCTACAGGTACATATGACATAAGCCTCGTGGTTTATGATTATCATAGTGCAATGAGCAACAAAGAGGAGATCCAGATTGAATTCACTCTTGATACCGACGGCGATATGGTAACAGACGAATACGAAGCTGTCGTGGGAACAAACATCAATTTATGGGATACAGACTCCGACAACCTCATGGACTATTTTGAGGTATATGTTTATCCAACCGATCCTCTTGTGGCTGATACCGATTCAGACAATCTGAACGATTGGCATGAGATCACCCACTTCGGGGTTTCCGACCCCGACGAAGACAGCCTGTCCAATCCTTGTGACTGGGACAGCGACGGCGAATGGATCATAGACAGCCTAGACACCCATCCCCTGCAGTACAATGATGTGGACGGCTCACAATTATTCTGGGATGCAATAAAAGTCGCTAACAATGTCGGTTTGGGCGTAAGCGCAGTGATGTACGGCGGAACATGCTTTACCAGTCCAACAATTTCAGCAGCCACGCCACCTGCACCAGTCAGTGCCGGTGTTGGTATCTATTTCTCGGTCTCTTCAAGCTGCACACCGCCGTTTTCCTCACAGATCAGGGTAAGGTATGACGATACCGCACTTCCGTCAGGAACTTCTGAATCGAACCTGGCTTTGTATTATTATTCAACTTCGGATGCAATGTGGAAGATCGCAGGTGTGACCGGTGCGGACACAACACATAATTTCGTCTGGGCCAAGGTAACGCATTTCTCAGTCTTTGCGGTTGTGGACATCTCCAAGATGGATTCCGATAATGACGGCCTGAAAGACCTGTATGAGATATCAAATTATTATTCATTTACCCATTCAGGTTCTCAGTACAAGCCATACAGCTCCGGAAATCTGTATATAAAGAACAACAGGCTGCAGGTACAGATCCCGTCAAGCAGCATCTTCAAGGTAGGGATTGTATCCTATGGGACAGTTAATCTCTTTACAATGGGATATAATGCGGGCGACTTTACCTCAACCAATACATGGAAGCTAACAGATGGAGGGTCCAAGACTTATGTTTCTGTTGTAACCAAACCGCTAATCAACGTCCAGTCGGCCAGCGCGTCGTTCGCTCTTTATTCGATGATCGGATCCAACGTCCTGGAGATCACTACAACCAGCCAAACGGATCCATACGATGCCGATACTGATAACGATGGACTGACCGACGGCAAAGAAGTTACTCAATACTATACAAATCCTATAGATCCCGATCACGATAATGATGGGCTAAGTGATGGTGCTGAAGTCAATACTCGTTATACTAATCCAAAAGATAGTGATACTGACAACGACGGCACAAAAGACGGAAGTGACCTCGATCCGCTGGTGAACCTGCATGTCTATGTGAGAATCCAAGAAATCCTGCAGAGTGCTGATTGGGTCGACGGCTGGCTGTTCGAAAAAGGCGAATTCTATATAAAAGTCGCCGTCAATGGTGTATGGAAGCAGTCTTCGGTATTAGGTAATAATGATGCACACCACAAACCCAACCTACTCTACGGCTGGGATGTTCCCGATAGTTCACAGTATGTTTACGTTGATTTCGAGCTGTGGGATAACGACCCCTGGCCGAATCCGGACGACCAAGTGGACATCAGCCGCTCAGGAGATAGACTGGACGTGACATACAATGTAAAGACAGGCATGTGGACCGGTGAGGATTATTATCTTGACAGAAACGGAATGGGCCATGCAAGCGGTTCCGAGGACGGCAGCATGGGTTGGGATGATGACGATTGTGAAATCTGGTTCGATATATACCAGAACGGTTATGACGCTGATCGGCTGCCGTACTGGCAAGAAGTGTTTGACCTTGGAACCAATCCAAAAGTCACCAATTACGATTCCGACTCTGACGGCATGCCGGATTGGTGGGAGGTAAGGTACGGTTTGAACAGGGTCAATTCCGGAGATGCAAATTCGGATGCTGATTCAGACAGAGTTACCAACAAGAGGGAATATCAAATAGGTACGAACCCGAGATTCTTCGAAATAAGCATGACAGTATCTCTTGGGTTTGACGCCTCCACGGGTTATATAAACGATTACAAATACGGCATGAAAAAAGCTTCGGACTACCTCTATGATGTAACCGACGGATATTTGTATTTCAGGTACATAGAAATAAGGGAAAATAGCGGTGGCTGGAGTACCGCGGATATCCAGGTCCACAGCGGTACGGCAGATGACAAGAACGATCATCATTGGCCTAAAGCCAGCGTAGGAGGTATTACCAGTACCAGCTACCACATAACCATGCCCCAGTACTTCGATCATGATGGTTGGTTCGGCGGCTCGGGTCCCAACAAAGACGAATATTATAAGACCATTGCTCACGAATTTGGGCATTACGGATTACACCTGTATGATGAGTACCTGGACAAGAACGGTAAGGAGTACGGATTCAACTGGCTCGGAAACCCGAAAGGACCCCCGAGCATGATGAACTCTCAATACAAGGTCTCCGAGATGTCGTCAAAAGGTACCTATGACAGCTGGAGCCCGCCCTCAGGTTTTGAGACAACAATGCAGTACGATTACAATGATGGGCCGTGCTGGAAAACGTTCTACGAGAAATACAAAGATAAACTGTGGTTCGACCTCGATAACAACGGCGTCAGGGACACATCATTTAAGACTAACTATTCACCAATCGGAGGGCCCGGAGTAATGGTCGACGGGCCTTATGTGATATTTGGATAGAAATAAGCTGAGAAAAGCTGAAGGAATGGTGAGTGGTGAGCACGGTTGCTCCGCAACCTTGAATGGTGAGTGAAAACTCGGGGCTCGGTGTTCGCCACTCCCCACTTCCAACTATCACAGTGACGCAATAACTGTGATTCTCTCACCACTCCAACGAGCTTTGCGAGTGTCCTCACCATACACAGCGTATATCAACGATGTAAAAGCTGAGATGTTAAACTCCTGAACGAAAATTATATATGGAAATGGGGGAAAAATGCATTTTCAATTATTTTATATTAGTAAACTACCAGCCCGAAAATGTGCTGGCGTTTACTTGTAGACGCTAGTTTGAACTCTTTTTCCATTCGCTTTTAAGTCGGTAAAAGTTTTGCAACTAATTTGTTTACACCTTTAATAGTCTCTAAATTTCCATCCCAGTCTTCTAAATATGCTCCATATTGCTCCTCAACTTCGGTGAGAACTTTCTGACAATCTGTTCGTAACTCCTGGGATTCGAAACCGGTGAACACAACTACTATAAACGCATTCGGTGAATGTTCTATTATCAGTTTTGTATCTCCTACGGTCAAAGAACGTATTGTCTCTCTATCCTGCGCATGAAAACTATCCTCTACAAAATGTTTAACAGAGGTTAACATACCGCTCACAATATCAGGATCGAGATGCGAGCCATTCTCGGAGACGAGTGAAGTAACTCTTACCCCGCTAGGATAACTGATAAGATGGATCTCTTTGGTTTTACATTCCTTCCATTTGAGGCTAGGTATAAAGAATTCTACGATTCTTGTTGAGATATTTTTAATAGAATTTTGAATTATGAAAAGAAATATGAACACGCCAAAGGCTGAAAAGATAATAATCTCGGTATCGACGGTGTAAACATAATACGGGATAAATATTACAATGCCTAAAATTGAAAAGGCCACACCAGCGGAAATATTGGTGATCAAACCGTTTCTGATTGCCAGTTGTACGTCAAATAACCTGAATTTGAGTATAGAGTAAAGAACCATAATTACAAATGGTAAAACCACGGTAGGCCCCAACGGAATTCCCCTGGGCAGAATTCGAATTCCAAAATTGACAAGAAATGCCGGTAACAGGCCTGTTAGTAAAAATAATATTAACGTTGCCCCTCCTCCATATAGAATATTTTTGATCTGTTTTTTCTCCAGGCCATCAGATTTTCGATAAGAACTAAACAGAACTAATACAGTTATTAAAAGAAATGCGCAGCCTATACCATAAAATAATGCTAGAAGTCCCGGGCTGTATACCCCATATCCAGCCCAATAAACAATAAGTTCGGGGACCACAAGATCTGTGAAAAATATTATTGGCGTGAGACACAAATATAGGAAAGCAATTGTATATTTTACAATTTTCAATTCCCGAGGGGTAACCTGTTGTCTTGGGAAGATGAGAGAAAAATAAAGAAAAGTGAATATAGCCATTCCACATGCAGGAAACATTAATTTAGAAAAAAATAAAGAAACCGGATAATAATAAAAAGTGGTGTCCGGTGATTCGTTGTATCCTTTGACATCAAGCTCATCGGGAGGCAGGATCAATTTCTGGCCGAATACTGCAAGACTCCAGAGGAATATTCCAATCAACACCAGAGCAAAGGTTTTCTCATAATTTCTTTTTATCCCATTTTTATAAAGCATATATAGAAGGAGCAGGCTGATGATAATGGATATGAATGATGGGATGCTGTAGATATTGAGTTCTCCCTCTATGTTTTCACCCCGGATGCAATAGTGATTAGAAATAATAAATATTGTGGATAATGTACATGAACTTTGAGGGTTAACTATAGTTAATTTTATATACTATCGTTTTTTTACTAATAGAAGATTGGATATTTTATTCATAGAAATGGTGTACAAATGGATATAAAGAAAAAGATAGTCATTATCGGTGACAGCGCCGTTGGCAAGACCAGTCTAATTCGAAGATACGTTTTCAACCAGTTTCAAGACTCCTACATCTCCACCATAGGAAGTAAGGTCACAACAAAGGAATGCAGAATCAAAAGACCCCATCATTCTGTGGTCATCACATTTGTGATCTGGGATCTAATCGGTCGAGAAGGCTACAAGGGCATACATGCCCGAACCTTTGCCGGTACCACCGGAGCCATTCTGGTTGCGGACCTGACCCGAAAGGAAACCTTCGAGAATCTGGAGCGATACTGGATCCCCCTGCTTCTCAAGGTTGTGGATAATGTGCCTTTGATTTTCGCATGCAACAAATCCGATTTGGAAGGTAAATACGAGTTTGAACCCGAGGATATCGTTGAAATTGCAGGTAGGTACAATGGACACGTTGCCGGGATCCTTCCAATAGGACTTGCTACAAGCTATTCTACCAGCGCGAAAACAGGGAGCAATGTTGAGAATACATTTGAGAGCCTCGGCCATCTTTTAGTTTCCAGCTTTGAATCTCAGGATCCCGTGAAAAAGCTTTATGAAAACTTAATCGCTTTGGGCATTCATAGGTCGTCTGATAAAAGCGACCCGATCGGAGCACTGGATTCCATAATCGTGGATTTCTGTAAAGGGTTTAAGGATTCAAGAATATCAATGCTCATTTTGCGACAAGAAATTGCCAGATCAGGACTTGATGTCAACAATCCCACCAAAGAAGGAATTCTAAAGGTTGTTGAATACCTTGCAGAAGCAGAGTGTGAGTTCAAAGATGAAAAAACAGTACTAGCTAATTTAGAGAGAAGGATAGATTGGGCTCGCGGGATTCGCGAATGAAGATTAGTGGAAAGTCACCTTTTTTATGTATATTCTTTTTTAAGTGTGGTAGCGTGTAGTCACAAACCATTATTAGACATCAATTACAATTTGTTGTCAATATAAT
>CP070629.1:2624721-2639041 GCA_020356005.1 Thermoplasmata archaeon | reverse complement strand
AAATTGTAATCATTGGAAATTTCTTGAACCTTCAAGAAATTGCGGGATTTTGATATTGTTTTAAAGATTCTGATAACTTTGTCTGGAGATCATCATACCTGCTTTTCAGCTGCTCCTCCTGTTTCTGTACGGTTTTTACTCGAATCTCTGTGGTCTCCTTTTCCTCTTTGAGCTTATCTATCATGTCTGTTTTACTGGCTGCCTTGACCATTATGCTGCCTATGCTTCTATAAATCGGTGTATCTTCACTTAGTTTATCGATTTCCTCTAAGGCATTTTCCAACTCTTTCAATTTGGCCTCTAAATTCAGTCTCTGATTGACAATTAACTGTATCTGCTGTCGGAGTTGCTCGAACTGCGCCAATTGATGCTGCATTTTTGGTGAGATTTCCATAGGTTTCACCCCTCCAGGGTTAGGTTCTTAACACATTTTTTATTTATTGCAATATCGCAAATAATTCATTGCTGATTTGAATGAATTACATTATTTATTGAACAAATACAGTTTATCCACCGGATATAGGAATTCAAGGCCGCGCGTAGTGTTGATAATTCCTCTGTCTGTATTTGCAATAACAATCCATTTGGTTGTTTTTTAATCTCTACGAGAGCATTGGTATGCTCTCGTTCGAGTTCAGGCTCTAAGCTTCGGTAAATCAATTCCGTAAGATCGGAGCCAAGTTGTAAATTTAATGTAGCTAGTTTCATAATATCTTTCGTTGATTTCTGAAGCCCGAGGGTGTTATATCATTCTTAACGGGCTTTGATTACCTTTTTCACATTTGGCCGCTCTTTAAAGAAAATTTTGAAACCACATTTCTCACACTGTATATTATCAACTGAATGGATGTCAAACCGTATGGGTTCTTTACATCTTCCACATTTGTACATATTCAATCCATCCATAATTTATTAATTTTATAAAATCGAAATATTAATTGATTATTACTCAGGTAAGCGCTGCTCCTTTTTTGGTTCCTCGATGGCAAACTCGCGGGGGATATATGCTCCACTTGCGAAGGTAAGATCACAGTGACGGCACTTCCAGATTCCCGTACTTACCCTTTTCACTTGTTTATATTTGCAGCGGGGGCATTGATGCGAAGCTCTTTGCTGTTTCTCTATATTACTTACTTGTTTGCGGATTTTTACCCCGTATCGGGCTCCGTATTTTCCTGAAATGCCGATTTTTTTAGTTCTTTTTGTCATGGGCTCAGCCCCACTAATTTTATAGAAACATATTATTTATTTCTTACCTTAATAATTTATTATAATAACTCTGAATTCAAACATCCCATTTATTATTTCATATTTAAATGTAACCCCCGATTTCTATTGCGCTGTGGGCTGCAGGAATGTAAATTGGCCTCGGATATTTTTTGCTACCTCCTGGGCCATTTTTATAGCACTTTTTAGTTCGTCCACCTCGAAATACCCATCGTTTCCTTTCTGCATTGCCCGAATATCTCCATTTTCATCAGTTGTTACGGTAAGTCTAGCTTCACATATCTTTTCCTCATCCAATTTTGGATCAACAAGTAATGTTTTACCAAGTTTGGCGATTGTGCATGCAATGGGGATGTGTTGCACTTCCAATTGATAATCTTCACCTTCTTCAAATCTGCTGGCGGGAATAACTGTATTTGTCAATGCAGAAATCGCTCCAAGCGTTGCAGCATCAAAAAGATTACCGTCATAATCCAGAACATGGATATCAATAAAAACTATCCAGACCTTTTCCTCCGGTGATATGCATAACTTATCAATGTTTAACGCCTGGCTTTCGCGTATGCCTCGATCTACAACACGGGCCAATTCTATTGCATTTTCCCGGGGAGGACCAAGCTCGAATTCTGGTGATGCCATGGGTAGAAGTTCAGCATTTGTCGTCAGAACCCCTTTATCCGGTGTGTCCGGAAATGGCTCACCAAGGTTGATTTTTACTCCTGCGATTAAATCGGTCTGACCTAATTTTACTCTTGCCGAACCTTCGGCGCTCTCAATCAATCCCAATTCGATGGATATCGGGCGGGTATCATTGAAATTTCGGCCATCTTCTCTTCGCCCATTCTCTGCCAAATTGTGAAGATAATCCCTCTTTATCTCTGACACGATATCTTTAGTCATTGAATCCACCGCCCTTTCGGTTATCGGTTATTATCGTGCTGTCCTCCGGTGGAATGTCGGTACTACCCTCTAATATACTCGGTTGTTCAATCGAAGCAAGATTCGAATTTTGTATCTCTGCAAGTAATTTCTCCGAGGCATCTTCACTGTATTTTCTGCGTAATGCATCTCTTTGGATTGTATAGATTTCTTCACAAGCCGAAACCAGCATATCCAAAGCTTTATCGAATTCATCATAGGTCATATGCCCGTCCATTTGAAGCAGTAAGATTTTCCCTGTACGTGGAACATATGCAATTGGAAGGTCGGCCTCACCATAGTTATCTTCATCTTTGAAAAGATCTAAAACCACTTGATTATCGATTTTACCTGCTGCACATGAAGGTACCAGATCACGCATTGGTATCCCCGCATCAGCGAGTGCTACACTTGCTACCGTCAAACCGGCACAGCGAGTACCTGCATTAGCCTGAATTACTTCAATAAAAACATCAATAGTAGTCCGCGGAAACCGTTCAGTAAATACCACATGTTCCATTGCATCCGATATCACTTTAGAAATCTCAACGGACCGCCTATCATAGCCCGGTCTTTTCCGATCACCCACGGAAAATGCAGCCATATTGTATTTACACTGGACTATAGCTCGTGAAGGATTCATTAGATGCCTTGGATGTACTTCACGTGGACCGTATACCGCAGCAAGAATCTTATTCTTACCCCACTCAATATATGCAGAGCCGTCAGCATTTTTCAATACCCCAGCTTCAATTTTTATTGGTCGAAGTTCATCTGCGCGACGGCCGTCCAATCGAATACCGGACTCGTCAATTAACTGTATTTCATCAGTCATCATGATCAACTCAATAACGCAAGAAAGTAATATTGCTTTTTTTTTTATAAACTATAGATTATTCATTCCTTTTTGATTCTTAAGAAATTCCTCAGTCAAACTCGTTAATCCAGATACATGTGCAGCCTGTTCTATAATATCAATTGCCTTTGTTGCCAGTTTAATATCATCAAAAGTACCTTCAATCCAAATCCGACCGTTTTGGCCAACGAACATATGACAATTCGTATATTTTTTGATTAATGAAATCATGGAACCGTTTTTCCCTATAACCCTGGGGACTTTTGAAGCTGAAATTTTAATAAGCTGTCCACCGTTTAACTTCCGCAGCCCCGGACCTCTCATTGTTACCTGTATACGTTTTATTTCATCTACGGACAATACTCTTGTTAAAACGACATCACCGATATCAAGATATCTGGAGGTTTCACCAAAGTCGATTTTCCAGGGTACTTCACTGCTATGTAGTGGTGATGAATAGGGTGAATTAATATCCAGTATCCAGCTTGTGGGAGTTAAGTCTATGACAACCCCGATTACCGTATCGCCAGACTTGGGAATATAACGTCCAGAAAGTGATATAACATTAATGTAATTTGAACGAACACTTTTGATTCCTACATGTGCAGAAAAAATCTTTTTACCTTCCCGATATGTACCCATCCCGGACTTTAATGTACCTTCATCGAGTAAATCGCCCGGCAATACTATCTCTCTGGGTTTACCCTCTTGTTGTTCTTCTGAAAAATCATTATCATCATTAACCTTCTCTTCGGTATTTTCCATGCAAGCCCGTCCAGATTTTCTTTTGTGTTTCTTATTATTCAATTAATTTCAATTCAACATTCCCTCGAGTTTTGTTGTTCATTACCTCAAAAAAACTCTCCTGCAGTCCAGCAGGTATCTCTACGAGAGCGATCCAGCTGCCATCTTTTTGCCATTCCTCTTTGGTTATCTTTCCCATATTTTTTATGTCGCGGAACACCTTGGCGGAATCGGTTGCAGATAATTTAATCGCTATAACCACTTTTTCGAAGCGTATTGGTAATATCGGTTGCAATGCCTTCAATACATCCTGGACCTGAATATCTACTGCTTTGAACGGATCGATATTTACCTTGGCCTCCTTCATGGCAAGATCGATGCGCTGGGGTGGATGAGGTGTCTTTGTCTGGGGATTGATAGCATTTTGTGATATTGAGTCTATTATCTGCTTTCGTTTTTCTTCAAGCAGTTTCCGACGCTGATCTGTGGTTAGCTGAATCTCACCTTTCAATATTATCTCTTTTGCGATTTCCAATACATCATTGGTATTGAAAATTTTATTCAATTTATCTTCTGAGGCACGGTCTCCTTTATTTGAATCTTTGAAAATTGTATCAATCGCCAATTTCTCATTTAAATCGATTTCCTCGCCCTCTTTTAACTTCTGCGCGCTTTCGGGGTCCACTAAAACTTCAAATCGTTCACCCTGCACATCATATCGAGCTATTACAGCATCATCAAGGGACACCATGAATTTATACCTCCTTTCACATTTTTATTCAAGTTAAATCAATAAAATTGAAATTGGTAATCACGTTTGTTCCTATAAAGAATAGAAATCATTTGGCCCTTCACCCCAGCAAATATCTGAGCAATATTTATTCGTGTTATAGGTTTGCAGATACTGGTCTGCACCTGTTTATTCAAAGGAGAGGTACTCTCTTCAAGTTACTTATTTCTCTCCTTTCTTCTTAATTGCCTGCTGGACGTAGGTCTGGACTTTTGAAGGTGGTAGTTTTTCAAATGGTTTTCCACGTTTTACAAATCCGATCTCAACCGCCGAAGCATTAAGACCGCTTTCTGTGGCAGCGTCCAGCGCTTGCAGACCCAGTTGAACGGCCTTATCCATTGACATTTTCTCTTTGTATTTATCTTCAAACATTTCCATCACGGCATTTCTACCAGCACCTATACTGCCAGCTTTATATGCCATCAGTGCACCACTGGGATCTGTTTCGAAAAGGTGGTCACCAGTATCATCAATCCCAGCGACTAGTAAAGCGGTCCCAAACGGTCTTACACCGCCGTACTGTGTATAATTCTGTTTGAAATCGCAAAGTTTTTTAACAAGAATTTCCACTGAAATTCTTTCATTATAAGTAATTCTATTAATCTGACCTTCAATTCTTGCTCTATCAACTAAAACTCTAGCATCTGCCACGAGGCCCGATGTAGCACAACCAATATGTTCATCAATTTTGAATATTTTTTCAATGGAACGCGGCTCTATTAACCGGCTTGTTATTCTTTTGTCAATAATAAGTACGACTCCATCCTTAAATTTCAACCCTACGGTCGTTGTGCCTCGCTTCACTGCCTCCCTGGCATACTCAACTTGAAAGAGTCTTCCATCGGGCGAAAAAACAGTAATTGCCCGATCATATGCCATATTGCCTGGTTGCATAATATCATCCTCTTAAATTAATACATATCTTGGATTTGCTAGTACAATTTTTTTCTACAAATAATAATGTCCAAAGTTTTGTTATGGTATAAATATATTTATATAACATTATTTTCCTATATATCTACTAGAGTACTTTTGAAGGTAAACACGCAACTACTGTAAATACTTTTTCCTTGCCTTTTTTAATGTCCCTGAAGTACCAATTGTCTCGATTTTTATGGGTTTTTTTCTATAGCCCACATTCTGAACAGAACCTATTATCTCGATTGCAGAAGCTTTGAGCCAATGTGGACATAACAATATGCCGTACTCGCCGTCAAAATATTTCAATTTATGGCGAAGTACCGGGGGATTCTCATTAATAGAATTTTTATCTTTTTGATGGATAGGTAAGATTCTATTGAATGTAAAAATTAGATCTTTATATGTGATTTCCTCACCGCTTTGAATCTTAAAAACTATATAACGGCGGCGACCGATTTTTGATTTTATTGCCATATTAATACCTTTATTTCATTTTGATAACTCAATCATTTCATTTGAATTAAAAAGGCGCGTTTCATACTATATTCAATTCAACATAGATTATTTTAAATTATAATAATATTACCTGTATCTTACGAAATAATGATGATAATGGTAAGGTTTTGATATTTGTGAGCAATATAAGTGATATCTCAGATGCCATATATAAAACAGAGGAAGGGGTTGTTATAAATATTATTGTCAGGCCTCAATCTAAGAATTCCGGAATAACTGGTTTTAATTCATGGCGGAAAACACTAGAGTTACAGGTACAATCGCCTCCTTCACATGGAAAAGCAAATAAAGAGGTTATTGAAATTATAGCAAATTTTTTTCAATTAAAAAAAAGTGATGTTGTAATAATATCCGGTTTGAAATTAACTCAAAAAAAGATATTAATAAAATCTATTCAAATTAATGACATAAAAACTCTGCTGGAGGACGCCTTGAAATGAATAAGGAATCTCTGCTTGCAATTCTAGATCAATTAATATCAGAATTAATTGAATCAAATAAAACCCTTCCTGCCGTCGTAGAGGGAGATCGAGATGAAGCAAGTTTGAGAATTTTAGGACTGACTGGTACCATTCTTAAATTAAACATCGGCCTCTCTATTTTCAATTTCTGTGAGAAATTAACAGAATACCAGGAAGTCATTATTCTTACGGACTGGGATCGAAAAGGTAAGGAACTCCGTGAAAAGCTTAAAGCTGCTTTAATCGCGAACGGTATTAGACCTAACGATTATTACTGGTTGGGCTTGAAACACTTATGCAGCCGTGAGATCCAGGAAGTCGAATATTTACATATTTTCCATAAAAACCTCAAAAATAAATTGGATTCATAAATTAATTTGTTTTAATAACTTGGCTTTGGTTTCCCTTGCTCTGATTCGATCTAGCAATTCGTTGATAGAGTTTACAGGTCGTTGAATAACTGTTACTGCCCTACCTATATCCTGTTCCCTGTGTGCATCAGAACTGCCCGTTTTGGCCAATCTTAACGATTCTGCAGCAGACCTCGCCTTGCGATTATTTACATGTGCCTGGGGGCTGGTTATATCAACCGCATCCACCAGGTCAGCTACTTCGAATAATTTTTCTCCAAGCGAAGGATAGTTATGAGACGAACTGAATGGATGCGGAACAATGACCACACCACCCTGGCGCCTTATTTCTCTCAATGCTTCTTTCAAGCTTAATTCAGGTTTAACTGCCTTTTTTATACCCAAGGCGATAATATCCGCGTGAAGCTCCTCTATACAAATTTCCATGCCCGGTATTGCCAGAACCTCTGAAAATGGTGAATTAGCTACTGTAAACTCATTATGGTCGGTAATTGCTACACCCCGTAAACCTAATTCCAGAGCTTTATCGAATATTCTTTTCACCCTGATGGAAGAGTCTGGTGAATTCACTGAATGGATATGAAGATCGAAATACTGAGCGATTATATCAACTCCACAACTTTTCGTTATAATTGTTTTGAGATTTTAATATATCTTATAAAATTTAAAAATGCTATCAGAAGTGCGGTAAACGTTGAGTGGTTGCGAGGGGCGTACCGTCATGCGGCTGCGAGGTTCTCATTTCTATATTCGTTTTAAAATCAAACTGCCTCCTGCCAGTGCTTAGGATCGATAAATATACTCCATCCGTAGGACGGGTGCGACTAAAATTGATGACAAGAGCTGAGCTTTCTGCCGATGTCTGGTTTAACTACCATCGACTATTTTTGAAAATAAATTAGAGATGGTAGGTCAACTTGATGAGCTTTTCCGCTCGACGCTTATATAGGTTATCATTTGTTATATTAAAAAACCATTATAAAAAACTCCGACTGAACCTGGAAGGTGAAGGAGGGAGCGAGGCAAAGCCGAGCGTCGGAGGTATGGGCTATTGAGCGTAGCGAAATGCCCGCCATTTACGGGCTGCGCTTTTCGAGGAACAAAGTCATTGATTCGAAAAGGGTAGATGGATTCGAAAAGGGTCGTCAGCCAGCGCTTATAATTAAAAAGAGAGCGAAGCGGCCTGATTCTATCCAAACTCCCTGCGCGACAAATACACCCCGATCAATGCGACCAGGCACAGAATTATAGCAATACAGTGGTGCAGCAAGGGTAATAACGGGAACGCAAAAATAATACCCACAACCGCGCCAAGGAGCGCCACACCGTAGCTCTTACGCTTCAATGCCATTATCCCGCCGGCAAGCAGAATAATGGCGCCGATAATATAGAAAGCAGCACAGTAATAGTACAGGCTGTAATCCGAGTTGTCAACAACTTCTACACCCAATTTTTCCAGACTGAAATCCTGGCTTTTATTTTCATCCAAGAAGATCTCTATGGAACTTACACTGTAATTAATTCTTTTTGCACTGATGGTCCTCAGGCCGGGAGGTATACCCTCAAGAACATATTCGCCGGCGATATTGGTCATCGTATAAAGTCCGGTTCCTTCAACTGCCACTTGAACATCGGGTATTGGTTCTCCCTCCACAGTCTGAATCTTTCCGGAGATTGCCAGGGTTTGCTCCAGTAAAAACTCCTGTGTACCGGTTCCCTTGTGCATCTGGATTTCCATGCTGTTGTTCTTGTTGGGTGAAATCATTATCTCCTGGTGCACGGTAATATTGCCCGGAGAAGCTATGAATAGAACGTATCGGCCGGCGGTGAGGTTAAGAAACAGCGTACCGGTTCCGTCAATATCTACAGGTTTTGAATCATTTTTTGAAACCGTTGTGTCATAATCCGATTCGATGTAGGATACATTCAGATTAGAAACCGGTGCACCGGTTATATTTATTATATTTGCATAAAATACACCGTTTGAAAGTGTTAAGGTTTGATGATCTATATGCCGTTCGAAGGGGTCCAGTAACAGGCCGCCCCGCTGGTTATTCGGGAAACTGATATTGTTCGATTCAACATCGCCGCCCTCGAGATCCTCTTCTGTATAAATTATATCTTTCAAAATAATCGTTTTGAAACCGGGCTTGGAAAACTTTATACTTTGTATTCCCGCAGGCGCATGATCGATCCTATAGTAACCGGAACTGTCGGTTTCCTGCCATATGTCTGTTCCTTCTATGGAGACGTTCACACCTTCAACCGGTACATCTTTGCCGTGCAGCCGCTCGTATACTATACCCTCAAGCGGCCCGTCACCATCCATATCCTCAATATATTCGCCGCTGTAGTAAGAAAGCCAGGCGGTGAGAAACAATAATCCCATGGTGATTATCAGTGCTATTCCTGAAATAAAAGGCCAGCGTGTTTTAGGCACCTCCAGCGGCTCATCGTCACCTAGATCGGTTCCAGATTCGGTCATCTTCGAGTCCAGGTCTTCTACCATATGTATCAACCGGTTATTCCAATATCTATTTTAGATAATATCAGGATATACTTAATTTATTTGTTTATCGGTTTAGCCACTTCATATAGTAAAAGCTGCTAATCTGTGCCTTCTTTGGCTTTTTTCTGCAGCCGCTCCCTGCGCTGCTTGGAATTGAAGCCTGTACTTTTATCCAGGAATAAATTATACCTTTTACGAGTTTCCATTGCAGTATCTTCATCCACATCAGTGTTCATTTGGGTATCGACACAGAGCGTCGACTTATCTTTGATCCACGTTGTCAGTGGAGCAAGCGCACCGTAATGGACTATAATTTTTTCGCCGTCCTCCTCAACGCTCCCGAAGATTTCCTCCATCATATCTTTTAACTTGCCGCTCTCGATGTTCTTGAAATGACCTCGTTTTATATCTTGCTCCTGCATCGGATTCACCACTGCCTTATCGTACTGGCATTAAAAAAACATTTGCACGTTTAGATTATTTTTTAATTCTTAATACTACCACCACCTTCGGTGGAATACTACCAATACTACCAAATCTAAATACTACCAAAAAGCATCGAGAAAGCAAATCGTAGACCGCCGGAGTCGTATATATTGGACTGTTCGAACGGCCGTGCCATTGTATTGTTGGAAAACAAATGAAATCCAAAACTCAAATACTACCAAGTCCCCGCCCCCCATCGGTGGCTTAATCACCTTTCGTGAGAGGTGAGTGGTAAAAGTCAAACTGCCGACTAATGACTTTCGACTATCGACTTTATTTAAAGTTCAGGTTAAGATACAAACTTCATCAGTCAATTTTATTCGGTATTCTCCTCCTTTCAGCTGTTCAATGAATTGATTATCCTTAGCGCGTATTCGATCAACTCATCTGATTGCGCATTAGTCAGCTCTTTACCCCGTTGCGCTTCCACCTCATTTATGAACGCCTCGAGCTGGTTCTCTGCGGGTATCTCGTTTTCCTTGTTTAACGAAGCTATTGCACCTTCAAGTTTGGAAACCATGCTGTTTGCAATACCGTCGGAGACCACCATCGATTCCACTACCGAACCAATTTCCTGGATTGCAAGTGCCGGGGTGAAAATGGTGATCTGTTCGGAATCTGACCCGACCCCGCCGTCATCATCTGTTACTGTTAAAGTAACGGTATAGGTGGCGGGGCTATCATATGCGTATGTGGTTATTAGATTTGAGCTGTAACCGATACCATCCCCGAAATCCCATTCAATCGTATGGGTATCCTCACTACTGTACTCGTAAAAAGTGCCGGTGAATGTTAATTCATCGCCTACAAGTATAAAAGTTGGGAAGGGTTGGACGATGGAGGTAATCCAGACATAGGGTGGAGCATTGTTAACTGTTACAGATGCATAACCGATCTCAGTTAATTCACCGTCAGTTACCTGTAATGCTACTACACCAGAGTAATCGTCCTCCCAGGTATAGGTTGCAGTGGTGACCTTTGAATAACTGGTATCCCAGACGCCATCATTGTTGAAATCCCAGCGATAGTACAATCTGGCCATTTCGGGATCCCACGAATCGGAGCCGTCAAAGGTAATTGGATTGGCTTCATAGGTCGAGTAGGGACCACCGGCCACAGCAATCGGCGGGTCATTAACAGGGGGACCGGTCCAGGGATAAATCAAAGGATGGTACTCTACGCCATTGTGCGGTAGGTTCGTGTCGCCGATACCATCACCGTTTGTATCGTAACCGGTATAATCGCTCCAGTGGTTGCCTACACCATGGCCGTTATTCCATGTCAGTGTTGAGCCGTCGATTTCGAGCTGAACGGTGTTATGGAATATGTTGTTATTAAAGAAATAATTTCCACTGCTACCGAATATCCAGATTCCGTATGAGTTGTATGATATTGTGTTTTCACTAAATACATCTTGAGCTCCGCCGCTGTTGTATAATTTGATGCCGTGCGTGTTTCCGTGAATCGTGTTCTCAGAAATAACATTTCTACCGGAATACCAATTACTTGTAGAGATGCCATTTGTGCAGCTCGTAAAAGTATTCTTTTTTATATCATTGTAATAACTCCAGGATTGGATATTTATTCCAGTACCGACTACCGTGAAGGTATTTTCATGAATAGTGTTCCTGTAGCCATTATATCCTAAAAGTATTCCGTTAGAACCGCCGGTGAAGGTATTCTGGGTTATTATGGAATCTCCAGATTGATAATAATTGATACCATTGATATTTCCAGTAAAGAAATTGTCATGAATCGTATTTGGAGAATAAACTGATTGGCTGTAGATCCCGTTGTTATTAATTTGAAAAGTATTTCTTTCAATTGTATTTCCAGTTGACGAGTATAGATATATTCCAATCGTATTATATACAATCAAATTATCAGTTATTATTTCATTTTTATCCAGTGATAAATAGATACCTCGATTGTTATTAATTATTGTATTAAATTTAATAGTATGCCCGAAACCCCAATTAATGAACACACCCACCCATGAATTACTATCCACGGTGTTACCGGATATAAGAGCATAATTGCACATTATTGGGTACAATCCAATATTAGTATGGTAGGAAATCGTATTATCTGTAACCGTACAATAATTGGACTGGAATAATATTACTCCTCTATAGTTATGTGAAACATGATTGTTAGATATAACAGTATTATGACAATTATGTTGTATGTAAATTCCATAGTAACCTATGTTTTTGATTGTATTTCCACTTATGGTGGAATCCGTGCTTTCATAAAAACTTATACCAAAACCAATGATATTTGAAATCACATTATCAAGAATCTTGACATTACTTGAGAAACCTAACTCTATTCCAACACCAAAACTTTTAATGTTAAGATTTTTAATAGTAACATCGGTTCTTCCATTCACAGTTATTCCAGTATAATAACCGGGCCCGTACAGGGTGTAGCCATTGCCATCTATAACCACATTATTGGCCATGATATATAACGTATTATAGAGATTTGATGTAAAGGTGTAGTCAGAATATATATACAGCGTTGATCGATCCTCTTGAATGGTTACGTGATGGTGTGTTGTGATGTCCTGGGTGTATGTATATTTTCCGCTTTCATCGGTAACAAATTGTTCCTTTTCAATACCATCTTCATACCTGTAATAGATCTGGTTCTGTAATAGTCCGACAATGGCAACTGCGGTGGTAGCTACACTACTTTCAGGTTCTATATAATAGCTTATCGTTTTCGGTAGCGATACCAGAAATACATGCACATTTTCACTGCTGGTCAAAACAATATTTTGGTATTCACTATCTGTTATCTCGAAATATGTACCCGTACCCTCTGTAGACCATCCATCATCTGCCGGAACCCATGCGTCATTATTATCCTCTGGAATACAGGGTTCCGCGCTACACTCCTCCGCGCTCACATTCATGGGCACCTGTGCGAATGTCATCGCAACCAGCGCCAAAATTATTCCAAAAACTAATCCTTTTCTAATTCCCTTTCTATCTTTCATTCTCTACAACCTCCCCCTTGGTCAGGATCAAGATCCGGTCATCACTGTTCCACGACTGCTGATTATCTATCTAACCCAGGTTTTGTAAAGTACTCCTTCTCGTGAGTTATGGTACATCCACTGAATCCCAATGTTCCTAGGCCTCAATCCCAGTGGGTTGGGGGTGAATATACTTCGGTTTATATAATAATTTGTAAATAACACACCGATTAAATCTTATAACTACACTATTAGAAAAAAACACACTTCGACTCTTGTACTCTTCCACTTTTGCACATTTCCACTCTTCCACTCATCCTGACAGCGCTTCTAATCAAAATCTAATCTAAGCGCTCTGAGAGTGATTTAAATTGATATCTAATCGAAACACTCTGACAGCGCTATAAATCGATATATAAGCAGAGCGCTCTGTAGCGCTTATAATTGTCATATAATCGAAGCGTTCTGACTAAAATCGATGTAGAAGCAATCAGCTGTGTATCCAATCGGAATTCTCATAATATTTTTTCAGGTTCTCAACAAGCTCATCTACGCTTTCCACTGTGTTGTTCTTGAATTTTTTCAGCAGCGCCGAATCCTCCTTGCCCAGGAACCTTAGTGAATACTGCTTGCCCGCGGCCATGACATAGGCATTGATCTGCTCGCCGGAACTGACAACGCCGGCCTGTATCTCGCACGCCAGAAGCTCCTTCACCAGCAGTTCGAAGTAATCCCGGGTGCCCTTGTACTGGTCCACTGCTTTCACCTGGCCTACCGGGCCCATATCCACACCGAATGATTTCAGCCCGCCTCCAGATTCCGAACTTATCCGCCCGATGTTTTCGGGTGTAGCTATAAACACAAACCGGCGGGTGGTAAGATACACTGTGCCGTTCATGCTTTCAATCACATCTTCACCGCCGAACTTGCGCCAGGTCGTTTTTAATGAAGGCACTATATTCTCTTCCTTCACAATTACTTCCTCGTCCTCTTTGAGGATCAGCTCGCCATCTTCGTTATAAATATCATCCAGACCGTCTTTATCTCCTACCCGCATAATTATTCCCCGATTGAGTATTTATTACTTAAATTTGATACCAATTAATCTATGTTTTGCTGTATAGGATTTATTTATATTATTATTTATGGTTGAAGCCTATATAATCTGATAATTAAAAGCTATGAGATTTGTGATTGCTAATAGAAGTACGGCCAACGTTGGGCGGTTGCGCAGTGCGTACCGGCTTACGGCTGACGTTTAACGACCGTTTATCGCCAGACGCTTTACGGTACGCGCATCGCAGACTCCACCGTATACCGCACTTCTATAATTGATAAAAATCGCCCTACAGCTTCTCAACTTCCCCATTATCCGCATCAACTTTCACTTTCTCGCCCGTTTTGAACTTTGTAATATCGATGCCGTCAATGCACGGTATGCCCGATAGTATCACGCCCACGGCAACGATGGTCTCCGTCTCCTCGTTTACTATGGCGCAAGGTGCGTTACCGTATTTCATCAGCCCGTAAATAACGTA
>CP070629.1:2620863-2624621 GCA_020356005.1 Thermoplasmata archaeon | reverse complement strand
ATCATATTGGTATCGCTGTAGAAAACCTGGATGAGGCATTGGAATTTTACCAGAATCAATTGGGTTTAACAATGACCGGAATAGAAGAGGTGGTAGACCAAAAAGTATCAACGGCATTCATTCAAATTAATGATATTAATATCGAATTACTTACCCCCACAGACCCGGACAGCCCGATTCAACATTTCCTGGCCAAACGGGGTAAGGGTATACATCATATCGCACTAGAAGTGGAAGATCTCGAGAAGGCGCTTGAAGAACTACATAATCATGGTGTTAAACTTATTGATAATAAACCTCGAATCGGTGCGCATAATAAAAAAATCGCCTTCATCCATCCAAGTGCCACCGGAGGTGTGTTGATCGAATTATGTGAAAGTGGACCTGAATAGATGTTTGACATGAAAAAATAGACATTTCATAAAGCCATCCAAGAGGTACCAGGATGAAAATTATAGCGGTTATGACAGAAAATTTCTCGTTATATTATGATATCGTTAAAATATTAAAAAAAGAGAAATTACCATTCCTCAGTCTTTCTTTCGAGGACAAAATACCTCCAAATGTAGGTGTAATAATTACTAATAAATCCGAAAAAGATAAGGTAAAATTTCATTCTGTTGTCTTGGTTGAAGAGGATATACCCAGGGCTGTTGATGAATCGCAGAAATTATTGTCGGGAAAGGATATGTTCAGCAATCTGATTATAGGTATTGACCCCGGTAAAAGACCCGGTATCGCGGTACTGGGTGACGGTGATGTAATCCAAGGATTCCAGACAGATTCACCAGAAGGTGCAACGGAGATAGTGAAACAGATTCTGGAGCTTTATCAGGCACAGGAAATAAAAATCAGAATCGGGCATGGTGCCCCTACATACCGTAACAGGATCATAAATGCAATATTTCCCTTGAAAATTCCCATCGAAATTGTAAACGAGACCAATACGACCCACAAAGTGGATTGGGATGACATCAGGGCGGCTGTTGATATTGCATTGACTTCAGGTTATCTTATCAAAAGCCCATACCAGGTGGAACCACGGAACGGCGAATTGAAAAATATTCAACGCATAAGCCGCCTTGAAAGTGATGGTGCAGTTACAATATCAATGAAACTTGCCAAAGAAGTTGCACTGGGAAATATTACTCTGGAAGAGGCAATCAAATTACAGAAACTGCAACTTAACTCTATTTAAATAACAAGTCCAAAATTTTAAATTGAAAAATATTTATTATGATATAATAATACTAGATTTTATTAATTAATACTCTATATCTATAAAACTGAAGGTGTGTAAGTTGGTTACTCTACGAGTGGCTGAAGCTTTGAAATCAGATGTTGGGCATGGCAAAGCCAGAATAAGTAATTCAGTGAGGAAAAAGCTGAAAGTTTCGCCCGGAGACATTATAGAAATAATGGGAGAGCAGTCCACAGCCGCTGTGGTATGGCGTGCACGACCTGAAGATGAGGGTAAAGACCTGATTAGAATTGACGGGATGGTCAGAAAGAACGCGAAAATATCTCTGGGTGACCATGTCAATGTTAATAAAGCTGTTGTTAAACAATCGTTAAAGGTTATTTTGGCACCTATGATCTCAGAACATCATCATGTGCAGTTCGGCCATGGAATTGAAAGTTTTATCAAACGCGCTTTACGAAATAGGCCGGTGCATAAAGGCGACACTATAATTGTTCCTGGGATTGCTCTAATGGGCGGCTCGCTGCCATTTGGTGTGGTCAATACGCAGCCGAAAGGTATCGTCCAGATTACTGCTGATACAGATATTGTTGTTCACGAAGAGCCACTGGAGACCTTCGATGTCGCATCTCAGATCACATATGATAATATTGGCGGACTTAAAGACGAATTACGCCGTGTCAGGGAAATGATTGAACTGCCGTTAAAACATCCGGAATTATTCGATCGCCTGGGAATCGATCCGCCCAAGGGCGTTTTACTGCATGGACCTCCGGGTACCGGAAAAACATTAATTGCAAGGGCGGTGGCTAATGAATCTGGTGCTAATTTTATTTCAATACAGGGTCCGGAGATCATGAATAAATTTTACGGCCAGAGTGAGGAGAATTTACGCAACAAATTTGAAGAAGCGGAAAAAAATCCTCCTTCAATAGTGTTCATTGATGAACTGGATTCGATTGCACCGAAACGGGGTGATGTTCACGGAGAGGTGGAGCGGCGTGTGGTAGCACAGATGCTTACTCTTATGGATGGCCTCCAGCAGCGTGGAAAATTAATTGTTATTGCAGCAACAAACAGGGTTGATGCCATCGATCCCGCTCTCCGTAGACCCGGAAGATTCGACAGAGAAATCGAAATCGGGGTTCCGGATATGGAGGGACGACTGGAAATACTCGAAGTGCATACCCGTGGGATGCCTCTTAAAAAGAAATTTGATATGAATTATTTTGCAGAAATAACCCATGGATACGTAGGCGCCGATCTGGCCGCATTAACACGTGAAGCTGCGATGAAAGCATTGCGAAGGTACCTTCCGGAAATCAATCTAGATGAACCAATCCCTGCTGAAATTCTTAGCTCTATGGAAGTTACAATTGAGGATTTCAAAGAGGCATTAAAGGAGTGCGAACCCTCAGCGTTAAGGGAGGTACTGATCGAAATCCCACATACAACATGGGAGGATGTCGGTGGTCTCACAGATATAAAACAGCGTTTGCGGGAAGTAATCGAATGGCCGTTAAAAAATCCCGAGGTCTTTAAAAAAATGGGTATAAGACCCCCGAGAGGGATATTGTTATTCGGTGCACCCGGTACTGGAAAAACCCTTCTCGCTAAAGCGATTGCTCATGAATCCAATGCAAACTTTATTTCAATAAAAGGTCCCGAGGTATTATCGAAATGGGTGGGTGAAAGCGAGAAGGCAGTCCGTGAGATATTTAAGAAAGCAAAACAAGCCTCACCGTCTATAGTATTTCTGGATGAGCTTGATTCACTTGCGCCCCAGAGAGGGTATACAAGCGATTCCCATGTTACCGAGCGGATAGTAAACCAGCTGTTAACCTCTATAGATGGCCTTGAATCCATGGAAGGGGTGGTAATAATAGGTGCAACTAACCGTCCTGATATTATCGACCCCGGCCTTCTCCGCACCGGCCGGTTCGATAGACATATTTTGATACCGGCGCCGGATTTGAAAACCCGGATAGAAATTTTTAAGGTCCATACGTCAAATATGCCCTTAAAAGATGTTTCAATTGAAGAATTGGCCAAGCTGACAGATAACTATACCGGCGCGGATATAGAAGGGATTTGCCGGGAGGCGGGTATAATAGCTTTACGGGAAAATATAAAGACCGAACTAGTCACAATGGCCAATTTTAAAAAGGCAATAAAGGTAATCAGGCCATCAATTAATGAGAATATTGTTAAATATTATGAGCGTATTAGTAAAGAGTTAGAAGGCGGAATGCATAAAAGGAAGAAAGACGATATCGGTATTGGTTACAGGTGATTAAAATGAAAATAATGGCAACTTCAATGGTTGAAAAACAAGTAATGAGTGCTGATGGCAGGAAAATCGGTTGGGTATCCAACATTGTGGTGGATACCAAATCCGGTGAAATAATGCATTTGCTTGTAATCCCAGATGAGACCGTAGATCCCCAAGAGTTCAAATTGGATACTCAGAACAGAATAGTACTGGCATTTTCAAAAGTAAAATCCATGAAAGATGTTGTAGTAATGGGACCACTTTGAACCGGCCTCATCATTGAAT
>CP070629.1:2611188-2620763 GCA_020356005.1 Thermoplasmata archaeon | reverse complement strand
GATATGGCGCTCTCTCCCATTGATGACACATATATTGATGAGAGTAACCCCTCAGATGTGTTTGGTGCGGGGTTGGAGCTGAATGTTGACGGCGGTAATCAAGAGATGGCTTTTCTCAAGTTCGACCTGTGTTCGGTCAGCGCACCGGTAGAAGTTGCAATGCTTAAGCTCTATATTACAAATGGTGCTGATGGTAAGCAATATGTCCATGAAGTGAGTGATAATTCCTGGACTGAGTCAACTCTCACATGGAACAATGCGCCGGATCTTGGTAAGGAGATAGGTATGACCACTGGTGGGGAAAAAGAAGGTATTCTCTACGTGGAGGTCACCGATTACATTAACGAGAAGATCGGAGGGCTGGCCTCTTTGGCATTTCAGTCTGAAGACACCGATCAGTTGATTTTCAGTTCGGCTGAAGCCTCCAGTTACCCGGCACAATTGGACCTCTTTACGAGATCTCAGCCCACAGACATAACATCTACTATAACCCTGGTTCATGCAGGTGACGAATGGCGCTACAGTGAAACCGATCCGCAGCCTGCTACAAATCCAAATTGGAACGAACCAGGTTACGGTGATAGTGGATGGTTATCAGGGTCGGCACCGTTTGGGTATGGAGACTCTACAACATACGGCACAGAACTCAATGACAATGACGGCAGCTACTACTTCAGGAAAACCTTTAATCTTGATTCTGGAACAAAAATACAATCTGCTAAATTGAATGTATCTTCAGACAATTACGCACAAGTCTATCTGAACGGAGTAATCATCGACGATGATTCCGGTGCCAATCATGAGTTTGAATACTGGAATAGAGCAATAGATGTTCCATCCGATAAGTTTCAGACAGGGACCAATACAGTTGCGGTGTTCGTGTATAACAGCGCAGGATCTTCTGATGCTTATATGGATTTGGACCTCAAGATCAAGATACAAACTGATGCAAATATAAACCAACCCCCCACGATCACCTCCACAGATATCAAAAATGCAGTGGAAGGACAACTCTACACAAAAACGTACGCCGCCTCAGATCCTGAAAATGACGTCCTCACCTGGTCATTACAAACGGATGCATCGTGGCTCTTAATGGATCATGTCACCGGTGTGCTCTCAGGTACACCTCCCTCAGGAAGCTCAGGATCATATTTGGTAAAAGTGATGGTATCGGATACCACTGGAAGTGATTCAAATGAGTTTACTCTTATAGTAACAAAAACACCAGTATATCCACAAACAGACAATAATGCTCCCGCGATAACCAACAAAGCATTCATACCCACAACAGTTGATGCAAATTCTAATCTGGTATTCATGTTCACAGCACAGGACCCAGATTCTGATGCTCTTAATTGGAGCAAAATTGCTGGACCTGAATGGCTAATCATAGCTTCAGACAGTGGGACTATCTATGGAACGCCCTCATCAAAGGATATTGGTTCTAATGAATTTAAAATTAAAGTGAGTGATGGAAAAGGTGGGGAAGAAATTCACACATTTACAATAACTGTTACAGATCCTTCAGATAAGGGAGATGGAGATCAGGATAAAGTTTCTGATAATGGATTTCTTGGTAATGTCTATAGTAATCCAGGGTTTATTTTAATCATTTTGATACTGATTATCATGGTAATCATAGTGGCTGTAGCTCATATCCAAAAGAGGAAAAAGGAACTTGAGAAGAAAAAAGTGCGGAAGACAAAAAAACCACAAAGAACGATAAAAAAGGTAAAAAAATAATAAATACAAAAAGGGTGCAAACAAGAATATTCAGATAACGTTGTTTTGTCAGCGGATGATTACCCGAATATATCTTGAATTTCAATCGATTTGATTCGCCACGAACCAGCTCCCGTACTCCTTGGCCTTCTTTATTATACTGGCGTGCTCCAGCTGGATTTTTACTATTTCCTGGTCGCTTACGGTGCCGGTAATCTCACCGGGCATACCCATTACCTTCGAGCGCGGCGGGATCCTGGCATCTGGCGGCACCAGCGTCCCTGCAGCTATAATGGACTCGGAGCCGATCTCGGCACCGTCCAGTATGTTGGCACTGATACCTATCAGTACCCCCTTATGTACCGAGCAGCCGTGAAGTATCGCCCCGTGGCTTATCAGAACATCAGTTTCTATTTTCACCGGTTTCTCACGGGGTGCCTCTATCAGGACCCGGTCCAGTACTGCGGTGTTTTCACCCACCTCTATTTGGTCATCATCAGCTCGGATAATCGCGCCGGGCCAGACCGATACACCGGCATGTATGATCACATCGCCGATTATTAGGGCGTAAGGGTTGATGTATGCACCGCTGTCTATCTGCGGCTTCTTATGTTTATAAGAAATAATGTTTTCCATGTGAATACCAATCAGATTACGAACTTGATATTAATTATAAAACTATAGATTTTTCTATGCAGGCCCTTAAAAATACTGGAATATTACCTTTGCAGGCCAATAATATTGAATACAAATTAAATCATTTACAAACAGTTAATTAGTGGATTACATTCTATGGTTTTTAAATAAAATCATTGTGACTGATAATAACTTCATGGGTGGAATTTCCATGTATGAACTGCTAAAAAAATATATTCCAGATGATCACAGCCGACAGGTAAATTCTGAATATTATATCGATTATATATTTCAAAAGGAACCAAAAATAAAAAAAGTAATGGATCTGGGCTGTGGAGAGGGTAATTCTGTTGACCTTTTCCATAAGAAGAATCCAAATATAAAATGGGTAGGTGTAGATATTGAGTCCTCTCCGGAAGTAAAATCAAGAACACGTACGGATGTTGAATTTATCACATATGACGGTATACACATACCCTTCGACAATAACCATTTTGACTTGATCTACTGCAGACAGGTCTTTGAACATGTGAGATATCCACAAAAATTAATGAAGGAAATTCACAGGGTTCTGAAACCCGGCGGGTACCTGATCGGTTCTACCTCACAACTTGAGCCGTTCCACTCGTATAGTATATGGAATTATACGCCGTACGGCTTCTATCTTTTACTGAAGGGAGCAGGTCTGCAGCTGGTTGAGCTCAGGCCCGGTATTGACAGCTTCACTCTTATATGTCGACGCTATTTGGGGAGACCGGGATTTTTTACAAAATGGTGGGAAAAGGAATCGCCTTTTAATCTGATCTCCAGTTTCTTCGGTAAAGCCAAACGAACAAGCCCTAAGTTTGTTAATGGAAATAAATTATTGTTCTGCGGTCAATTTTGTTTTCTGGTGCGAAAACCGAAAGAAACCGCAGGTAAAAAAAAGAATAAACTTTAATTTTGATAAGAAGTGTAAAAGGATTTTATTTAATCCCAGAGTCTATGCTAGGCTCTCGAACAATTTTTGGAATTTATTAACGATTATGGGCAGTCCGTAGGTCGAAACAACCTCTTCACGACCCTGTTTGCGTAAAGTCTCTCGTTTCGCTTCTGACATATTGTAAAAATTATTAACGATTTCACAGAACTCTGCATTTGTGAAATATATTTGACCCTCCCGCAAGAACTCCTCTACGCCATCCCACCAGTGTGATACCGGGTAGCATCCGCAGGCCTTACCTTCGTGGACGGCCAGATGTGCCCCCTCGTGCATGCTGTGGCTTACAATGATATCGATACTGTTATACCATTTAACAATATCGTCCACGCGCCCTTCAAGTATAACTTTACCTTCGATGTCTAAGCGCTTGATGAGATTTTTTACAAATTCTGGATATTCACCCTCCATTTTGCCTGCAACGCTCAAAACCAGATTGTAATCAGGCATGATTTCAAGCAGTTCTTTGAACGCCAGCACAAGTTCATAAACTCTTTTGCGCGGAATTATATCGCCGAGTATACCCAGCCGATATGTCATTTCTCTACTCTGTAAAATCGGTTTGAATTTATCTGTGTTTATTGCGTTATAGATTACTGTTGTCCTGCTTTCATCGATATCGATTCGTTCATGGACCCATCTGCGCATTCCTTTTCCAACAAGGACCAGCATATCAAGTTTATCCCAATCGATTTGGTTATCGTACTTGAATATCTCGAATCGATGCAGCCTGGCTACGATCGGTGTGCTCTTTGGAAGGTGCGTTCCTATCTTCAGGAACTCCGAGGCCCATTCAAAAAATGTGACGTCACTCCATTTCATGATTTCATCGATTTTCCGTTTATTTACCAGTCGGTTCTCGATGAAGCCTTTTACATGTTCGTGGTCGGAGATCATTTTCAATCGCGGTTTGTAGCCGTCATACGATTGAATCTCAAAATTGTCTTTAAGATTATCATAAATATCTTTAAAAAATTTCCAGTTTTGAAAGCAAATGACGCCGAGTTTTTTTGGCATGAATTCTCATATTCATGAAGATTTAGATCGGTATTTAATATTTTGCTAATATAAACAATAATCTCTCAATAAAGATGATAACATCATAAACTTACCCGTTTCAAATCTATTTTCATCATACCTATTATTGGATTCGTCAAATATCCCTCGAACATACATAAATATTAATATCCGCTCATTTTGTTACGGTGTTTAGACATACTGACTATTTTACAATAACCTACTTAGACGATGGATAATTATGAAAATACGCGGTCGGGGCAGCAGCCTATCAATTGACGTCGGAACGATATCTCTCGGCAGGTTGCTGGCATTCGGTTTATCTCTTATCATCCCACTGGTTTTAACCAGAGCATTATCGGTAGAAGAATACGGAGTATACCGTGAACTTTCATTACTGATTATTACAATTCAGCCGATCCTCTTATTCGGAATTCCCAGCAGTTTACGATATTTTATACCCCGTTCCAATGAGTTTGAAAAACGGCAGTATATAACCCAGACGTTTATATTTTCTGTTATTGTCGGCTTTGCACTTTTCATATTTCTGGCACTAGCAGGTGGTTGGCTTACTCAGGCCCTATTCCATGAAAATTTCAATGAATATATGTTGGTTTTGGGCGCCCACGGGTTCCTGCTGATTACCGCATCATATATCGGCGTGGTTATGATAATAAACGACGATGTAAATCTTGCAAGCTTAACTGCTATTGTCTTCTCTATCCTGGATGTCTTCATCCTCTGCGGTGGCGTTATCATATCACGTACCGTCATGGGATTGCTGGTGGCGGTGGCAATCGCGAGCTTGATTAAATTCATAATCGCTGTTCTATACATTTCGAAACACTATAAACCAAGCGTCACCTATATTTCTTATCCGAGTTTTAAAAAACAGTGGACCTTTTCAGCACCCATTGGCTTGTCCGTGATAATAAATTTATTAAATGTTAATATCGATAAATTTTACATTGCGTTTTTCTTTACGCAGGAAACCTTCGGGATCTACTCCATCGGGGCCTTGATTACACCTATGATACTGGTCATCTATCGTGCCGTATTCGATATAATAGTCCCTGAATTTTCCAAACTGTACAAACAGAAGAAACTTTCAACAATGATCAGACTCTGGCACGAAGGCGTTCGAAAAATGGCATTATTATTCTATCCTTTGTTCATATTCCTGTTTATTTTCGCAAACGATTTGATTGCAATTCTATTCCCGGATGCATATTCCGGGTCGGTACCGGTGTTCAGACTTTACCTGTTCTTATTACCTCTGACAATCAATCTATTCAACGGTGTTTTGCTCGCTGCTGGTGAAACCAAATTTCTGCTTAAAGCCACTTCCATCGCATTTGCCATCAATTTAGTATTGAACTGGTTGTTAATTATATGGTTTATGGAGATGGGGATCGGTATACTGGGACCACCCACGGCTACTGTTCTAATTAACATTCTACTGCATTCATTACTCCTGTATCAAATCTATGTTATAATGAAGCGCCCTATTTCTGAACTGTTTCCGTGGAAGCTGCTTGGTACATTCCTGGGCATCAGTCTGATAGCAGGCTTCATCTCAATTTTTATTATGCTATTACTGGGATTCGAGCCGCTGGGCGGTTTGATTGCATTACCTTCAGGTTACTCGGGCTTAATTCAAATGTTTGATTCAATCCCGGAGATTGTTATCAGGATTATATCATTCGCATTGGGATTCGTAGCATTTTTCTTGATTTACTATAGTATTGCACGAAAAATGGGTTTGATTATAAAAGAAGATGTAGACACAGTCATGAGATTTTTACATTTAAAGCGTTAATTAAATGAACTTGGTGTCTATATAAATCAAACAATAATTGAGTCATAAAATGATTCGAAGATTGTTCCAAAAGGTTTTTATTGACTTACTTTGCTCTGAATTAATCAAATGTATTAAAATCTAGAATAATATTACTAAATTAATATAAAAATTGGTGGTAAAATGCATAGGGTTCTTATTGTTTTTGTGTCTATTATAATAACGCTCAGCATTTTTGGGGCGGCGAATGTAGATTTTGCAAATGCAGATTATATTGAAGCTCAAACTCAGCACAGCTCTCGTAAAACCCTGGAAGATATTACCGTATTTGGTAACGGTCTAAGCAGTGCACAGGTCATGTTCGGGTCTGGCGGTGGAGCTAATACAGAATTGAATGTCACTCTACCCAAACGGTGTACGGTGCTCAGCGCATCTATGGATATTGAACCGTTATTCTCCCCGGCTTACAATTATTATGATTTTAACGATACAACGAACAACGCCGCCTGGAACGGCTATTGCAGTAATTTACCAGGCAGTGAAAAGCCGACAACCTTTGAAAAAACCAAATGGGCTTCAAAAGATTATACGGCGGCCCAAAATATCGATGCCACAATGGCAGAATACAGCAACCCCAATGTTGGAAATGCTACTACTGTACGACTTTATCAGTTATTCAAATTCAAGGTAACAGCGGCGAACCCCACTACCTTCAAGTTCCTGTGGATCGGTAAAAGTTATGAAGCAAATGCTATTATGCAATATACAAATGAAATAAATGCTTACATATACTGTCCGAAAAACACGACGTGGGTTAAGTTTGATTACCAGCAATCAACAGGCATTACCTGGTCTACAATGAAGATAAATAAGGAAATAACGAAAGCATCGGATTATATCGAATCAACCGATTCAGGTGTACATTTCATTATTGTCGGGCCTGTTTATAACGGCATGATGATTGGTTCCAGGACTATAGCCACCGACTATGTCAATTTAACTGCGTTTGTAGATTCGCCATCTTATCCCAAGAACATTCATCTGGATGTGGGCAACGACGGCGATTACGAATGGAGCGAAAGCGGCGATTTCGAAGAGGAGGTAACCATTGGCGACACACACGGCTTCAAAACCGAGCTGCAGGAACACGTGGATGCCGCAGGCACCGAAGAGGGCACAACGGATATCGTATTAAAGTTCGGCACCACCAGCCCGGGCGTCATTAAGCTCGACAAACTGCTGATTTCTATCGAGGCGCTGGAGCACAACGAGCCGCCGGAACAGATAGCCGGTAAGCTCGACCATTATTACATGACGGAGGACGATGCCGCAACCGGTGACGATCTCATAGATCTTACCGATTGCTTCACAGACGATCTTGATAGTCCAGAAAACCTCAGGTTCGACCTTGTCGACAGCGGCGACCCGACTACACTGGAAGCGGTTCTGGATTCCGACGGCTTCCATCTCGATTTCGTGCCCGCCCAGGATTTCTTCGGGACTGTTGCCTTTAAAGTCAAAGCCATCGATGCCGGGGCGGATGAAGTTGCGGATACCTTTGACGATCTCGAGCGAATCTCCAGCTACTTCAATGTAACCGTACAACCGGTGAACGATGCACCCTCCATAATTGTTACGAACAAGGAAATGGAAGTAAATGAATATGATACCCTGGTATTCGAAGCAACGGTTTCCGATATCGATGATACAGAATTCGAGTGGAGTTCAAATCGTTCGGAACAGGTAACTATAGAGCCCGATATTGATAACAGTGCAAAAGCGGAGGTGACATTTGAACCCGCCGGAAATGATGTTGGAAAGTCCGTTTTCTTTAACCTGAAGGTGTTTGATTCCGGCGGCAGCCAGGGTCAATTCTTCAAAGCGTCAGATAAAGTGAATCTAGTGGTTGATGTAATAAATGAAAACGACCCGCCGGAATTAATCGATTTGACCTTTCTGCCGGACGGTTTCTCACTACCTATAATAGAAGGTAATGTCGTTTACCTTAAAAACGATTATGCGGCCCTTGAAGATCAGTATTACAACCTTTCTATCGCGGCAACGGATCCGGATCTTGGTATTGACCCCGATGAAAAGCTGACATTTTCTATTAATACCATCACTGCAGTTGACGGGATACTTGAAATCGATTCAGATTCCGGTCAACTTACATTCCTGCCCACTTACAAGGACATCGGTATGGTGAAATTCACCGTTACAGTAACTGACCGGCTTGGCGAATATGCGGCAGCGGATTTCGAGGTGGAGGTGGAAAATATCAACGATGCTCCCATGAACGCAAGAATCATCCTGCCGGAGGAACGTAAATTCTCGGAGGACGACTGGATTACCTTTAAAGGTGAATGTTTCGACGAGGATACGCTCATCCCCAACTCAATTGAGCATCTGGGCTATTTCTGGTATACGAACCATTCGGTGGTGCCCCTGGGTATGGGGCAAGAGCTGACGGAGGAAAAACTGAATGTCGGCTGGCATTTGATAACATTGGAAGTGGAGGATAACGCCGGTTTTATCGCTACTGCAAGTATAGAGCTCCAGGTCGTGCCCTCCGACGATATCGATCCCGACCAGGGTAATACTACCCCCGATGATGACGATGAAGATGATGATACGACTCCAGCCGATGACGACAAACTGATTACAGGCAGTTCCAGTGACGATAAGAAGGCCAATACGATTTATCTGGGTTTGCTTGCAGTAATTATTGTTATTGTTATATTGGTAATGATAATTTTCGGGATAGTCAAACCGAGGCAGAAGAAGAAGGCCGAGGAAGAAAAGCAGCTGCTTGAGCAGCCCATCGTACCCGCCGTACCTGCCCAGCCGGGTGTGGTTGGCGATGCACAGTTCGTTGCACCGATACAGATTTCCCCAACCCCGGAGGCAGTTGCACCTCAAAGCACACAGCCGGAGATACAGGCTTATCCTCCGGTTGAGCCAACACCACAACCTGCCGTGCCTATAGCGACCCCGCCCCAAACATTGCCGTCACCTGTGGCCGTGGTGCCTGACAATACGGTACCGCCCAAAGCAATACCGGTTCCGGCCCCTCAAGAACCGCCTCAACCTGTAAGCGCACCAGCGCAACAGCCTCAGCAGCCTCAGCAACCGTAGGAACGTTTGATTTTGGATCGATGAAATCAGGACACAGGACCCTGGACCCGGGACCCAGGGTGTTATAATCGATTAAAACTACCCAGCCCCCAGGCCATACTTATTAACAATTTTAGACGATGATTTTCTAAATTTAATATTAATTTAAAACGAAATTCATCTGGGTAAAAAATCGGTTCTATTTTTCCTGGGCTAAAACCAACGGTTAGATAATACTATCCCGATTATCATTATTATAAATTGAAGAGGGTAGTATTATTTGAGAATCATTTACACTCCGGGCTT
>CP070629.1:2606354-2611088 GCA_020356005.1 Thermoplasmata archaeon | reverse complement strand
TGAGCGAATGTCCTCACCATTCACCACTTTTTCCGTCGGCCCCCCGGTGGCTTCGAAAGCTTTTACATAGTTTAAAGCAAGGGTGAAGGATGAAGGGTGAATTGTGAAGGTTGCTTAGCTCCCTTCTTAATTTCTAGGTTATTAATTTTACTTACATCGATAAAAATTAATAAATAGTAGCAATAACAATTAGATTTGAATATTTTATTATAAAAATTATGGGGGAGTTTTTTTTGGCAGATAAAAAGAAGAAATTATCGACTAATTTTGGTGCGCCAGTATCTAATGACCAGAATACAATGACCGCAGGGGCACGAGGTCCTGCATTATTACAGGATGTGCATTTAATCGAGAAACTGGCCCATTTTAATCGTGAGCGTATACCCGAACGTGTGGTGCATGCAAAAGGAGCGGGAGCAGGAGGTTATTTTGAGGTAACAAATGATGTTACCAATTATACAAAAGCAAAATTTTTATCAGAAGTTGGTAAGAAAACAGAAGTTTTCGTTCGTTTTTCTACGGTAGGTGGTGAGAAGGGATCGGCTGATGCAGAACGCGATCCAAGAGGATTTGCAGTTAAATTTTACACAGAGGAAGGCAATTATGATCTTGTGGGCAATAATACCCCTGTATTTTTCATTCGTGACCCTTTAAAATTTCCGGATTTCATCCATACACAAAAACGAAATCCGGCTACAAATACTAAAGATCCAGATATGTTCTGGGATTTCCTATCACTGACTCCTGAATCCGTACATCAGGTTACTATCCTGTTTTCCGATCGTGGAACTCCAAAAACTTACAGGCATATGAACGGTTACGGTAGCCATACATTTAAATGGTATAATGATAAAGATGAGACGTTCTGGGTCAAGTATCATTTTAAAACAGATCAGGGTAATCAGACCTTAACCCAGGAGGAGGCACAAACCATGTGCGGTAAAGATCCGGACCACGCAACCCGTGACCTTTTTAATGCAATTGAAAGAAAAGAGTATCCTTCATGGACCGTGCAAGTGCAAATCATGCCTTTAGAAGATGCGGGTAAATATAAATTTGATCCTTTTGATGTAACAAAGGTTTGGCCACATGATGATTATCCGCCAATTGAAGTTGGTCGCATGGTTCTTAACCGTAACCCGGGGAATTATTTCGCGGAAGTAGAACAAGCTGCTTTCTCACCCGGGAATTTTGTTCCAGGTATTTCAGCATCTCCAGATAAAATGCTTCAGGGGAGATTATTTGCATACCACGATGCTCATCGGTATCGATTGGGTCCGAATTATCATTTATTACCAGTGAACGCACCAAAAGCTGTGAAAATGGATAATTATCAGCGTGATGGATATATGCGTTTTGATGGTAATGAAGGGAATAAATATCATTATTATCCAAATACATTCGGAGGTCCTGAACCAGATTCCTCAGCCAAAGAACCACCACTTGAAATCTCGGGTGCAGCAGACCGCCATAAATATTCTTATCAAAATGATGATTTCGTTCAAGCTGGTGAGTTATTCCGAAAAGTAATGACAGATTCCGAGCGTGATCATTTAATCGGTAACATCGTCAGTCATTTAGTTAACGCAAAAAAGGAACTTCAAATAAGACAAACGGCAATTTTCTATAAATCGGATACAGATTATGGAACGCGAATCTCTAACAATCTTGAACTGGACCTTGATGAAATAAAAAAATTATCCGAAAAACTCACTGTGGCTAATGAAAAAATGGACTACACAAATTGGTATGTTTAACTGAACTCCAAACTTGTAGCTATTGATGGATCTTAATTTTGGCATATACCAAAACTGTGCCATTAAAGCTTTTACATCGCTTACAGAGTGGTGAGCATGGCCACTTCGTGGCCTGGAATGGTGAGTGGTGAGTATTAGCTATGTTATTGAAGGGGGGTGTGGGTGGACTCACCATTCAAATGAGGGAACAGAGTGACCGAATGTTCTCACCATTCACCACTCTATAGGCAATATCTCAGCTTTTAACTCCATTCGCCACATATACATCATTTACTGAGCGGTGAACGTTGATGTGAAATCTGTTTTGATAAAATTCTTGTAAAGGTATAGAATCAGCTCAACAGCTATCTCAATCCACCTCTGCCGCGGTCAGATCAACCGTAATGCTGCCTGAGGATGAATAAGATACCGAGGAATAATCATCAGACTCCAGCTTTCCGGAACCCACAAAAGAAAATAGATACGTGTGATAATCTAAATTATTAATATTTTTACCATCAACATTAACATCACCGCCGGTATCTATCCAATCGGTTACATGATTACAGTCTCTTATTAAGAACTGTTTGGATACAACGTCTACCGTACCTAGGATCTTTGTGCCGTCTTTCAAAGGTATATAGACCTCGGCCCAACCATGGCCGGTCCATTTACCGGTATCCGGAATGTAGTATGTACCAAAAATTAATCTGGCGGGTATGCCGGCAGCGCGGCATAACGATACAAACAATATGGAATAGTCGTCACAATCACCGCTTTTTTCATTCAAAGTTGTGGTGCACGCCTTTGGCAGGCTGGATCCAGCTGTATTGTAATTCATCATTTCATCGCTGATGAGATATTCGTAGATCGCCTGGATCTTCTCATAGACTGTATTTTTATCTTGTGTTAATTCGGAAGTTATGCTTTTAATTTCCTGGTTTGATGGCTCTATTCGACTATCCCATTGGCCGTCACCATCAATGTCGTCCTCGGGGTCCAGGACTCCGTCCTGATCCAGATCAATTCGCCACTCATCGTGATTATATTGATCCTTCCAGGCCTGCTCGATATCTTCTACCGTTCCTGATTGCTCTTGATAATAATCTCGGTCCAGGACATCCGTTTTGGCTTTTATTTTATATGTTACAGTCACTGAGGCGGTACCGCCGTTTATGGTTTCTTGAAAAACCATCATATTGTTGGAAGTACTGTCTACCGATGGAGCGCCCTCAACCGGAGTTTTACTCGTTTGGATCTCAACCAAATCCTGCAGTAGTTCAGTGTCATTAGATATTTCCATAGGTGAAGGAATATTAATGGTGTAGGTCATTTGACCGGAAGCCGAAACAGTGATAGTTCTGGTAAATTCGTACTCTGCACTTTCAGAATAAGTGCGGAAATAATGTTTACCATTTGTTCCTCCATTACCACCGTTCTCTCCGTTATCGCCATTATCATCCTTTTCATCACCGTTATTATTAAAAATATTTGAAATATCAATTAATGAAAAGTTAATGGCAGCAATTAATAGAAGTATAATAATGATAATTGCGGCTGCACATAACCATCTAGACATAGTATGGGTAATTATCTCCATTTTATTTATAAATTTTATTAAACATAGCAATTTACTATTAAAGCACGGTGATTTCTTCAAAATATAAAAATAAAAGCAGGATGGATTTCCAACTGTAAAGTTGACGATTACCATGCATATCATTAAATAGTACCAGCAGATTTATATCCATATCGGACTCAAGAAAATTAGTTTGGGTCCAAAATAATAAGGAAGTATAAAATGAGTTATGAAAATCGTTCAAGAGGACGTAGCTATGATCGGCCTCCGCGTGAGATGCATGACATTACATGCGCTGACTGCGGCAGTGCCGCCCAGGTTCCGTTCAAACCGGATGGGGACAGACCTGTCTACTGCCAGGAATGTTTCCAGAAACATAAACCAAAAAGATTTTAATAGAAATATAGGTGAAAGAATACCAACCAGATTTTTTATTTTTCAATGATTTGAAATAAAAAGGAAGAGATTTCGCTTCATTCTTATATTAGAATTCTTAATGGTAGTATATAATTAAGTCAAAGTTCCTTCATCTAACACTATTGCAGACGAATCGAAAATTAAGCTGCGATGGAGATTGGGTGAAGGAATGATTTTTTTTTGTTTTTGAAAATTGATCTTCAAAACTCACTTAATTTTAAATATTTTATGCGGTCCATAGACAGTTACAATTAAGAAGAACACCGCAGGTGCGAAGATAATATAGCCGAGGGTTTCATTGATAAGTCCAGCAATAATCGCGATTGCAAGGAGAAATATCCCGATTATAATTGTATTATATAGTGGAAAGATCATCCTACCATCGAAATCTTTTTTTACAAGTCTTTTTTTATCCGTAGCATAGTACCAGATTATTAGTAGCGTGATCATAATAAATATCATGGAGATACCGTAAAATTGCCAGCCGTAAACGTATTCCTCAGGTTCTACCAGCACCTGCGTCCAGAAGGGTGTTAATGATGACGCTGCCAGAAACATAATATTAAGCCATACAAGAACCCCATTGGACCGTTCAATAAAATGGAATATGTAATGATGCAGTGCCCAGAATACACCCAGTGAGAAAAAACCTAATGCATAAGAGTATAGAATTTGCCCTGCTTCTGGATGTCCCCATATTTCCTCAGGTATTAGCTCAAGTACGAGAAGCGTCATAGTAATAGCAAATACACCGTCTGTTAGCGCAACCAACCGATCCGGAGTAAACTTAAAAACATTCTCTTCATCCTTATCAAGCTTCTTATTTCCAGCTTTCGATTTCTTCTCGGCCATAGTAATTCACCCTGTTCAATTATCCATTGAAATAGTATTGAACATCCTTATTTTTTCTGGTTTCCATATTTGAGATGACCCAATAATTTTATAAAGTTTACACTTTGTACCAAAATGAATATAATGATAAAGATATAGTTTAGATAAGGT
>CP070629.1:2579789-2606254 GCA_020356005.1 Thermoplasmata archaeon | reverse complement strand
GTTATCCACACCGGTTGTGTGCTGCGTGATGCCCATGCAGTACACAATGGAACCTTTCGGAGCAGTTGCAAACATTTTTGCGGCTTCTACCAGGTCATCTTTAGAAACCCCTGCGAGTTTTGCAGCAATGTCCGGTGGATAATCGTTGATGATCTTTTTGAATTCATCAAATCCTTCAGTGCGATTTTTTATGAAATCTTTATCTTCTAATTGCTCTGTCAAGATCACATTCATAATACCGTTCAGTAGAGCTACATCGGTTCCAGGCCTGATTTGGAGATAAATATCAGCAAACTTTGCCATGGGTATTGCCCGGGGATCGGCCACGATTAATTTCGCGCCCTTTTCTTTGGCTTTGAGAATCCGGCGGCCTATCAGCGGGTGCTGCTCAAGGGTATTCGAACCGATAATGAAAATGCAGTCGGAGTCTTCCAGCTCCGGTATTGTATTCGTCATAGCCCCGCTGCCAAACGCGAATGCCAATCCCGCAACGGTGGAGGAATGGCATAACCGCGTGCAGTGGTCGATATTATTTGTTCCAAGAACCGCTCTGGCAAACTTCATCATCAAATAGTTCTCCTCGTTAGTGCAGCGGGCGGAAGCCAGAACGGCAATAGATGATGGGCCGTACTTTTCCTTTAATTCCTTGAATTTATTAACAATTAAATCAAGAGCATCATTCCAGTCTGCCTCACCAAATGTTCCGTTCCTTTTAATCAATGGTTTCTTCAATCGTTCCGGGTGAGCCACAAATGCCGAGGCGTTCCAGCCCTTAATGCAGAGCTTACCCTCGTTCACCGCTGAGCTTTTATCAGGTATTACACCTGCAATCCGTCCGTCAATCACCTGGAGGATGATGCCGCAGCCGCAACCGCAGTACGGGCATGTGGTTGGAACCGCACGGTAATTCAACACTCATCACCTCTTAGTGGCACATCCTCTTCACTGGTGTTAAGCGGCGGCAGTTGTTCTCTACTCTCTCCAGCTTCGAATTCAAACAAATCAATCATATCATTGATGATTTGATACTGGATGGTGAGCAAAGGTATTTCAACGGGGCAAGCAGCTTCGCATTCTCCGCAGCCTGTACATTTTTGTGTCATGTGGTACATGCGAATCAAATGAAACGATGGGAACTCAGGAGGTATTACCCCTTTTTTGACCCACATGTCATCTTCGAGTATGCATTGATCGCAAACACAGGTTGGACAATTATCACGGCACGCATAGCATTTAATGCATTTTGAAAATTGATATTTCCAGAATTCCAGCTTTTCATTCACAGTCATTTTTTCCAGGGCATCGATTTGCACTTCGAATTCACCCTGGGGGGCTATTATTAATCCCTCCAGGGGCATTCCAATCTCCACCCTGGAGGGGTTCGGGTTGTAGCAAAAACACGCCCGGGCATTTTCCTCAGAGCATGCGACGCCTATCAATCTTAATTTTGATAGATCGACTTTATTCTGTTTTGCCAGCTCGATCAATGCACGTTCGTCACAACCGTGAACAATAACACCCAATTTTTGCTCAGGATTTGTCTTCTGGATTTCTATTACTGTTTGTGCTACTCCGTATTTTGACGATAAAACCAGATTTTCGAGGTCCTGTTTTGTTTTGAACAATGCCGGGATTACCCTGCCGTGCTCGGTTTTTTCACCCAGCACGGCTTCAACCTCGCCAGAATCTATGAGCGATAGTATTAATTCCTTGGCATGGTCCTCAAAATTCATTGCATCTGCCCTCCGCTTATGGAATATCCCTTCTTTTGTCTGAACTGTGGGCCGGAAAAATAATTTTCCACAATTTCTGTCTTGAGCGGATTGGGCCCCCTTTGTTTGAGTTGGTCTTTAAATTCCTCGAAAACCGTTAGTAAATCTGAACTATTACACGGAACATTATGATTTAATGAGATCCTTTTTGAATCGAGCCCGAGATGATCCAGTAATCTACAAAATATTGTAAAGCGTTTTATTGCACGTTCAGCCGCTGATGTAAATGTACAACCGTTGTTACAACATCCGATTATGAGGACACCGTCAAATCCATAACCCAGGGCTTTCGATATGTATTCGGGCTTGATTTGTGCAATACAGGTAATTTTTATTAAAATACCATCCGACGGTTGATTATAAATCTTAGATTCAAAGTCCTCTCCTAACGCTGATTGATAAAAATTGCATACGAACGCCAGGACTCCCGGGTCAGATCCGCTCCCGTGAGCTTTTAATATTTCATTACCATAACTATTAATTTTGTCTAAAATTATCTTATCAGTAGCTCCTGGTTGCTGGAGGGCGCCACACCAGCATGCAGGGATACAGGTACCACAGGATGTGCATTTTTCATGATCGATATCCGCTTTATAAAAATAGTTATGGCTTTGTAATCCGATGGCGTTTTCGGGGCATGCTATAACACAATTGCCGCAGCCAAAGCATTGGTTTTGAATGATATCCGGTTTAGGGTTCGCACCTTTTTCCATAAATATCGATATCATTAGATGTCTAATTCATAATAAACCCTATCATTAATACGAATTCAGAGAATAAACGATAGCCTATTAAATAGCGATATGCTGAGCTGGATTGCTATGAATTATATCCGGGAAATATAGATTTTGCTTTATCCAAGAGTCCTTTTTGCAGATTCCGTGGTATTTACCAGCAGCATGGTAACCGTCATGGGCCCAACACCGCCAGGTACAGGTGAGATCGCTTTTGCCTTCTCTTTCACCGCTTCGAAATCTACATCGCCCACGAGCCGAAAGCCCCTCTTGGTCTCCGGTGCATCCACACGGTTCACACCGACATCAATAACCACGACACCATCTTTTACCATGTCAGCAGTGATGGTGTTCGGACGACCTGCGGCGGCTATGACAATATCTGCTTCCTTTGTGAACTTCGAGATATCCGGTGTGCCGGTGTGACAGATAGTAACAGTAGCGTTTGCACCATCCTTTTTCTGCAGCAATATATTCGTCATAGGTTTGCCCACAATATTGCTTCTTCCCACAACAACAACATGTTTACCTGCCGGGTCATTACCGCTTCGAATCAACATCTGCTGGACGCCATGGGGTGTACACGGTAAAAACGCCTTTTCGCCTATCATCAATTTGCCGACATTAACCGGATGGAACCCATCCACATCTTTTTCCGGCGAGATTGTATTGATCACTTTCTTCTCGTCGATATGTTTGGGCAAAGGCAGCTGTACTAAAATGCCGTGGAACTTCGGGTCGTTATTCAATTCGTTTATTTTATCCAGAAGAGTCTGTTCGCTGGTATCTTCAGGCATTCGAATGGTTTCTTCGAAGATGCCCACTTCCTCGCAGCCTTTGGACTTCTGGCCAACATAAACCTGCGAAGCCGGGTCTTCACCAACTAAAATCACACCCAGGCCAGGTGTGAGATTCTTCTCGGCCTTTAACTTCGCGATTTCATCTTTTAACTCAGCGCGAATACTCTCCGCGATTTCTTTACCACTAATTATTTCAGCAACCATTTATTCTCCTCCTTGCCACTTAAAAGTTATTTATCGAAATCCATATAAGGCCTTAACATTTTTAAATAGATTTCATCAAATTTAAAGCATTCAGAGTTTTTGATTTTGTGCTGGGGTGTATCGTATTTGGATATTTAAAATCTTTTTATGGATTAATTGAAATTATTAATGATTTTTGATTGATATCTAATAAATTTTAAATGATTACAGAGGTGCGGCTGGGGTTTGCGGTTGCGAAGAGCGTACCGTCGGGCGTCTTACGTAAAGCGGCCGTAAAACATAATTCGTTTTTCGAGACGAGCCTCGCCATCGCCTATCGAAACGAGCTTCGATTCCGCCTAACGAGACGCTCTACGCAAACGGATAACGGTACGCACCGCGCAACCGCTCACCGTAGGACGCACTTATTGTAGCGATTAAAAGCTCCTAAAATTCGTTGTTACATTTTATCATTAATAAAAACTTTTATGCTAGTGAAGTCTTAAATTACGAACATTAATATAGGTTAAATTATATTAGAGCGGCTACCCAAAAAAGCGGGCAGTGCATGAAAATATTTGGATGCTGGCCTAGGGGAATTTTATTCAAGCCGGCATGATCAAAATTAAAGTTAATATGTGTTAAATTTTGGCACTGAAAGTAATCCAATAATATGGAGGAGGAAAAACATGAAATCGGATTTGGAAATAGCCCAAGAGGCGAGGATGAAGCCGATAATTGAAATAGCCAAACAAATCGGCTTAGATGAAGATGACATAGAATATTACGGTAAGTATAAGGCAAAAATCTCTCTGGATGTCTTGGATAAATTAAAAGACAAAACAGATGGCAAATACATCGATGTAACAGCGATCACCCCGACGCCGCTCGGTGAGGGCAAAACAGTTATTAATATCGGTCTAACCCAGGCACTTGCGAAAATAGGCAAGAATGTGATAAGCACCCTGCGAGAACCATCCATGGGACCGGTTTTCGGTATAAAAGGCGGTGCGGCAGGCGGCGGATATTCACAGGTAGTGCCCATGGAAGACATCAATTTGCACTTCACTGGCGATATCCATGCGGTAGGTGTGGCAAACAATCTTCTTGCTGCAATGGTGGATAACCAGGTATTCCACCCGACCTTCAAGCGCAAGAACGAATTGAATATTGACCCCTCGAGCATTTCATGGCGCCGTGTTGTAGATCTTAATGATTCCGCTCAGACCACTGTAACTATAGGTACCCAATCGAAGAATGAGATCGAAGGTTATCCGCGAGAAACCGGAGTGGACATAACAGTGGCATCCGAAGTAATGGCAATACTTGCGCTTGCAAACGACCTCAAGGACCTGCGCAACAGGTTCAGCAGGATCATTGTAGCCAAGAACAAGGACGGTAAACCCGTGACGGCAGAAGATGTGAAAGCTGCAGGTGCTATGACCGTCATAATGAAGGATGCGATCAAGCCCACCCTTGTGCAGACCGTAGAAAATGTACCATGTATAATGCATGCAGGACCGTTCGCAAACATTGCTATAGGTAACAACTCGGTTATCGCCGACAGGATTGCTCTTAAACTTGCAGATTATGTAGTAACCGAGAGTGGTTTTGCAGCAGACTGCGGTGCAGAGAAATTATTAAACATCAAATGCCGTTCAAGCGGACTGAAACCCGACTGTATTGTAATCAATGCAACCATTCGTGCTTTGAAGATGCACGGCGGCGGTTTCAAGTTCCCACCGGGTAAGAGACCCTCAGATGAAGAGCTCTGGGGTGAAAATGTAGATGCTGTTCGAAAGGGTTGTGTGAACCTGGCAAAACACATAGAGAACATGACGAAATTTGGCGTTCCGGCAGTAGTTTGTGTTAACAGATTCGCCACAGATACGGATGCAGAGGTGGAAGCGGTAGTTGAGGAAGCGAAGAAAGCTGGCGCAGAGGCATGTGTACCTTGCACTGTCCACGCAGACGGCGGCGAAGGCGGTATCGAGCTTGCTAAGGCTGTTGTTGAAGCTTGCGATAAACCTAACAATTTTAAACTGCTCTATCCGGATGATGCATCAATTAAGGAGAAGATCGAGACAATCGCCAAGGAGATCTACGGTGCAGAAAAAGTGGAATTTGAACCACTGGCCGAGGAGAAGATCAAGCTTTATACTGATTGGGGATTAGATAAATTACCTATCTGTGTAGCGAAAACCCATCTTTCTCTATCGCACGATCCCTCACTCCTGGGTGCACCCAGTGGATACACATTGCCCATCCGGGATATCCGTCCAGCAGCTGGCGCAGGTTTCCTTTATCCGCTCTGCGGTGAGATGAGGACCATGCCCGGTCTGCCATCCCGCCCCGCGGCGGTGGATGTGGATATCGACAAGAACGGCAAAACTGTCGGATTGTTCTAAAATCGAAAAACATCCAGATAATTTCTAGGAGTTAAGCGTAATCGCCAGAACAGTCGTTTAAAACGCTAAACTCCAATTTTCCTTTTTTTATTATTAACCTAAGCTAATCTTTAAAAATATTTTTTATAGAATCAACATCAATGCAATTTAATATGTAATAAAATTCACAAAAAGGATAGTATATATATTCCTAGTATTCGAACTGACACCATACGCTCACAGCACAAAATCAGATATATCAGAATATCTTTATCGGATTCACGAATTTTATGCTTGATATTTTCTGAGCCAAACCAGCGAAACCCAGTAAACTGTTATTAAGGGGCGTAGGAAGTTAGAAATGCAATACAAATCGGGGAGATGAATTTGCGTAAGGTAAAATTTGATAAGAAACTTTGCAACACCTGTCACTCTTGCGAAATTGCATGTGCTTTAAAGCACTCACCTTATGATGATATCAATGAACTCATGGCTATAGAACCGAAGCCGATACCACGGATAGTCATCAATTTAAAAAAGGACAAGGTGAACATGCAGAAATGCCTTTTTTGCAAGAAACCGAAATGTGTTGAAGCCTGTGAAGAAAAAGCAATCGAAAAGCGTGAAGATGGATTTGTAGAATTTTTTGAAGATAAATGTACTGGATGCTGGAAGTGCATCGAGGCATGTCCATTCAAGGCTATATACAAAAATGAAGATGCTAATGTTGCAGTAAGATGCGATTTATGCCTGGATGCTGATAAACCATCCTGTGTGGGTGCATGTATAACCCATGCACTGGTCGCAGTTGAAGGTTCTGTTGAGGATGCTTAACGCTTATTGAACAAAGAAATGGAGTTTAAGATTAAAATTAATAATAAAAATCAGGGGGTATAAAGATTACTTCACATGATAAAAAGACCACCGATCCTGCAGGATTGGAAATGCTTGAAATAGCTAAGAAAGAGAATATGGAAACCATGTTTGATCGCTACGAGAAAATGTCACCACAATGCGGTTACGGCGATACCGGATTATGCTGTCGAATTTGTTTGCAAGGTCCCTGCCGAATAAATCCATTCGGCGGTGAACCTTCCAAGGGAATCTGCGGTGCCAGGGACTACACTATTGTGGGCAGAAAGGTCGTTCGCATGATGGCCGGAGGTGCGGCTGCACACTCCGACCACGGAAGACATCTTGCGCATGCTTTGCTTGAAGTTGCCGAAGGCAAAGCCAAGGACTTCAAAATCAAAGACGAGAAAAAATTAAACGAAGTTGCCAAGAAGATCGGTATTGAAACTGACGGAAAATCCACACTTGAGCTGGCAAAATCTGTTGCTGAATATGCTTTAGAGGATTTTTCAAGACAAAGCGACGAGGCCTGTACATTTCTTAAAGCAGTGCTTACAGAAAAAAGACAGGAATTGGCAGACAGCCATGACGTTTTTGCCACAAATATCGACAGGGGAATTGCGGAATTGATGCATCGTACGACCATGGGCTGCGATGCCGATCCCGTACCGATTATATTCGGCGGCATAAAATGCGCGCTGGGTGATTTGACCGGTGAGAATCTCAGCACCGACATTTCCGATATACTATTCGGTACACCCAAAATAGTTGAAACAACGGCGAATCTCGGTAGTTTGAAGGAAGATCATGTGAATATTTGCGTACACGGCCACAACCCGATTATGAGCGAAATTATCTGCGATGTGGCAGAAGAGAAAGAGATCATTGAGGAGGCGAAAAAGGCAGGAGCGGCAGGGATTAATATCGTGGGAATCTGCTGTACCGCAAACGAACTACTGATGCGCAGGGGTATACCCATAGCCACAAATTTTGCTATTTCAGAACTGGCTGTCATGACCGGTGCCCTTGATGCAATGGTGAATGATTACCAGTGTATCGCACCCTCGCTGGGATACTGGTCACAGTGTTTCCATACGAGATTGATATCAACTATGCCAATTACCCGTATACCAACTGATACGCACATCGAATTCTCCGAGGAAAACGCAGGTGAAGCCTCCCGTGAAATCGTTCGCATTGCAATTGACGCATTCAAACAGCGTAGTAGTGAAGTTCATATACCCCAGTTTAAAAGTAACGTAATGGCTGGTTTCAGTGTTGAGCAGCTAAAAGAGATCTTTGGTAAGATCAACCCGGATGAACCTCTACAGTACCTGGCAGACAAGATCAATGATGGTTCAATAAAAGGTATAGCACTTCTAGCGGGTTGTAACAATGTAAAATTATCACACGATCATTGCCATAATACAATGGCACAGGAACTGGCGAAGAATAATATTCTGGTTCTTGCCACCGGCTGTGCAGCACAGTCTTACGCGAAACATGGATTATTGACACCTGAGGCGGTTGATAAGTATGCAGGTGATTCACTTAAAGGTGTACTCACCGAGCTAGGTAAGGCGGCGGGCCTCAAAGGACCTTTACCCCTGATTCTACACATGGGTTCATGTGTGGACAACTCCCGGGTTCAGAACCTAGTGGGACAGCTGGCGAACGTGATGGATCTGGATTTGCACCAACTGCCTATCGTTGCCAGCGCACCAGAAGCAATGAGTGAAAAAGCTGTGGCTATCGGAACCTGGGCCGTTGCCATCGGCTGGCCCACACATGTTGGTGTGAACGCATTTCACAAGGGCAGCCCGATAATAACGGAGATCGCAGAGGTAACCGCCAGGGATGTGTACGGCGGCTTTTTCGTATTCGAACCGGACCCCTTGAAAGCATCACAGAAATTGGTTAATATTGTCAATTACAGGCGCTGGCGGTTGGGAATTGAGGAGGACCCGAATGTAATTTACTGGGACGGCACAACCGCAGCTGAAGAGCGGCCGAAAATATCACAGCAGGAACTATTCAAAAAAGCCATCGACGGCTCGATAATTGCTACAGGTTATGCAGATTATTTATTGAACAGAGCAATCAAGAAGTACGGTCGTGAAAAGACCATTGAATACCCGGGTACAGGTTACTGGTTACCTTCCATAACTGCCTGGTCCGGCGTCAAGATCAAGACGCTGGGTGAGCTGCCGAGCCTGCTGGGTGAAGTACGCAGGAAGATCATTGAAGATGATATCACACTTGAGAACGCCATTGCTTCCGGAGAAGCAACCATGTTCTCAGCAGAGATCGTTGAAGCGCTGAAGTATCTCGACGAGGGCAAGGACCCGTACGAGGGCACGCCTTACAGCGGGTTCGTTCCGGACCAGATCCTCCGGGAACTTGGCATAGCTTTCGTTGACGATACCATACCGGGTGCTGTGGCAATCGTAGGGAAAGCCAAGGACCCGCAGGCACTTAAAAAGGTAATCAAGGACATGCAGAACAAAGGTATGCTGATCATACCCACATTCGATATAATCCAGCAGATCAAGGACGCAGGTATTGAAGTGGGTGAGAACAAAGGGCTGGACAGAATGCTGTTTTGTGTGGGTGAGTTTACGCAAGCCATACACGGCCTGAACTTCGCTATCCGTGCGGCAATGGCATTCGGCGGCAAGCAGCCCGGCGACCGCGAGGCAATGTACTATTACTTGAGCAAACGACCGAAGGTCGTTGTACTGCAGCTCGGACCTATAGACGACATTAAAGCCGCCGCAGAGTTCGCAGTTATGTTCAACGGCTCGCCTACAATTACCGACCAGGATGTGGAGGAGATCCCCGGTAAATACATCGTACAAAAGGATTACGACCAGATGGTACAGTCAATGATAGAGATCCGCGACATGCAGATAAAAATGGAGGCCATGGATTTACCGGTGGCTTACGGGCCCGCCTTCGAGGGCGAGACCATACGCCGGCCGGAGACCTATGTAGAGGCCGGCGGTGCGGCCAAGACCACGGTATTCGAGCTGTGCAGGATGCGCGAGGCCGACGAGATCGAAGACGGCAAGATCACCATGATCGGTAAAGATGTAGATCAGATGCCAGAAGGAAGCAAGACGCCCCTGGGTATTTTGGTTGAAGTTTACGGTAAAAACATGCAGCCTGATTTTGAATCGGTCATCGAGCGGAGAATACACCAGTTCGTCAATTTTGCCGAAGGTGGATGGCATACCGGTCAGCGCAATTTAATATGGATACGGCTTTCCAAGCGCGGCGTGGCCGACGGCTTGACCTTCAAACACTTCGGAGATATTCTATACAATAAGATGAAAGCGGAGTTCGGCTCCATCCTGAACCGTGTACAGGTTACCATTATGACCGATGAGGATGAGATGAAGAAATGGATACCGGAGGCAATGGAGACCTACGAGGCCCGCGATAAGCGCGTAGCCGGTCTTCTGGATGATGCGGTAGAAACCTTCTATACATGTACACTGTGCCAATCGTTCGCACCTGACCATGTATGCGTGATTACACCGGAGCGGCTGGGGTTGTGCGGTGCTATCAACTGGCTCGATGCAAAGGCCTCCAACCAGATCGCACCCACCGGACCTAATCAACCAATAGATAAGAAGAACACGATAGACGAAGAAAAAGGTCAATGGGAGGGTGTGAACGCCTCCGTCAAGGAAGCAACGCACAATAAGATTGAGATTTTCAATGCATATACCATGATGGAGGACCCAATGACATCGTGCGGATGCTTCGAGTGTATCGTGGCAATGACTGCGGATATGCAGGGCGTTATTGTAGTGAACCGCGAGCATCCCGGCGAAACGCCCATCGGCATGAAGTTCTCCACACTGGCAGGTTCTGTGGGCGGCGGAAAGCAGACGCCCGGGTTTATCGGCGTCGGCCGGAAATACATGACCAGCAGAAAATTCATATCGGCAGACGGCGGATTCCACAGGATAATGTGGATGCCCAAGGCACTCAAAGATGCTCTTATGGATGATATGAAGAAGCGCGCAGAAGAGCTAGGGACGCCCGATTTCATCGAAAAGATCGCCGATGAGACCAATGTGACAACACCCGAGGAATTAATGAAATGGGTTGCAAAGGTCGATCATCCTGCATTGAAGCTGCCGCCACTTATGGGTTAAAGCTTAGATAGCGATTTAATCAGACGCTACGATGATTAGTGATGGGAAGCGCTATCTGAAGAAAGTGGATTAGTAAAAGAGTGGAAGAGTGCAATAGTTCTGGAGTTAACAATCTGGGTGCAAGCGGTATGGGGATGGTGCATGTTTGATTAAATGCGATTAAAATTATACTTGCTGCTTGCTGCCTGCAAATTGCTGCTATTGATTTATCGCCTCTCGCAGCACGCTTCGCGCTTCAATTCCAACTTTTCCACTATTTCACATTTACACTTTTACACTTAGACTACCTAGTATCGACTTATTTGAGTTTGTCGAGAATTCGTTTTGCCTTATCAAAACGTGGTTTGTACCACCATTTTTCGTCTTTTTTAATATAATCGAAGTCTTTCGTATCTTCGTTGTATCTCCAGCAGTGGGTGCAGTGCTCGAGGCATTTCTCCAGGTATTGCCTCGCCTTCTCATTATCTCCCCGATCAAGGTAAAAATTACCCAAGAACTCTTCGATGTCGGCCTGCTGAAGGATGTAACTGCACCTATCGGCCATCTCCAGGGCTTCGAGTGCAAGCTTTAACGATTCTTCTTTTTTATCCTTAAAGAATCGCAATTTCGCAAGAGATAGGAGAATATCAGCTTCATGTTGGACAAGGTTGATTTTTCGGCATTCAGTGATGGCTAAGTTCAATGGTTCTTCGGCCTTATTTGGTTTTCTCAAAGCAACACAGGAAGCTCCAATGAGCCAGTTGGCGGCAATGAAGTCTCTTGCAATTCTATGTTCTTCTCTTTCATATTTTTTAGCACATTCAAATGCTTTTTCAGCACAACCTAAAGCTTCATCCGGGTTGTCTATGAGGAGTGCAAGGAAGGATCGGTAAGAGAAAATAATCCCTTGCATTTGTGAATTATTATATTCAGTTGCAATATTCATTGCTTTCTCTAATATCTCTTCGCATTCATCATTTCCCAAATAAATTAAAACCTTCGCGAGATTGTTATAATCATCGTCTAAATCTTTAATATTTACAATTTCAATATCTATTTCGATACCTTGCCGCAGGTTTTTCTCTGCAAACTCAAGGTCGCCGATGTGGATTTGGGCCATATAGGCGAGGTTTACTAGGCCGATGGCAATCGATTTTTTTTTGCCTTGTTTTTCTCGAATTGAAATCTGTCTTTTGAACAATGGGATGGCGCGGCGGGGCTGGCCGGAGAGTGAGTAGGAATTTGCGAGTGAATTATAGACCCAAGCAATATAATCTTCTCGCAATTCTACTGATGGATTATCATATCCTTCAGAAAAAATTGCTTCAAGCAATTCAATTTGAGTCTGATAAGAACCTGACATGAAATATAGTGGTGAACTTAGTCTATCATTGTACATTTTAATTGCTTCCTCATATCTCCCCGCACGGACGGTGTGATGGTAGAGTTCGATGACTGGTGCAAGGTCGTCGATGCTTTCGATTTTCTCAGGCTTAGGCACTTCCGCAAAGTAATCCCGCAGCTGGGAATGAATGCCCTCTTTATCTCTAAGCCTATCATAGCTGTAGGATCTGACGATAGGGTGGAGGTCATACCTATTTTTTTGCTTGTCCCAAAAAAGCAATCCTCTATTTACAACTTCTTTTAATGCTTTTCGAAGATCCTTTTCTGTTTTAAATTTTGAAATTGCTTTTATTGCTATATAATTCATCGGGGCTCTAAAAGCTGCTAGAGAACTTGTAAATTCTTTTTTAGCGTCATCCAGAGCTTCGTAGGCTAATTCTAAAATATTATGTTCTCTTGCAGGCATATCCTTGATTTCTTCTAATGCTTCGCAATCTTTGATGTCTCCTGAACATCCAGGTTCTCCGATAATCATTCCTGAAAGAAGTCGTAAGGATAATGGATGGTATCCGTATTTCTCACATTCCTTCTCTATTTCCGATCTTGCACCTTTTACTCCCTGGAGACGGAAGAATTCCACGGCGTCATCCTTCGATAATCGATCCAGATCTACCTTTAAACAACCCTCGGGGGTGTCTATGGTTTTTGGATGAAGTCGCGTTGTAAGAAGTGTTTTACTTTTTGTAACTTTGTTAGTTAAGTTTCGAAGAAATGTTGCAGCATTCGGGTCGATACAAACCCTATAGTCTTTTTCTGCTTCAAGTGTTTTATCATCGTCCTTCTGGTAAGGTGAGCCTAAACCGAAATAAGCCTTAAGAATTCTTTCAACGCCGTCAAGAACAATTAGATATATATTTTGTTGAAATTCTTTATAAATTGCATTCTGTAATTCACATACTTTCCACCCCAACATAGGGCTATCTTTCCCCCATCTATTGGCTGCAAAGCTCCTCAAAAATGATTCAAATGTCATATCCTTCTCATAAAAACTCCACCAAACAATCCCATCCAGCTCTAACTCCCTCTCAATCACCTCCTCTTGCAACCACCGCCACGCCAGCGCGGATTTTCCCATACCGCCGATGGCGACAAGGGAGAGGAGTGGATGCTCGGGATCACCCGTGAGCCAGTTAGTGAGCATCTGTTTTTCAGTAAATCGGCCGGTGAAGTTGGGGGCTTCTGGGTATGGATGGGGAATGAAGATAAGGGACTTCTTGGGAACTTCCTCTTTCTTTACCTCCTTTACCTTCCAAACACTATGCCCCTTCTCAACTTCCTCCTCTACCTCCCCCAAACCGCTTAAATACTTAAGATGCCTATGAACAGTTGTTCTATTAATACCAAGAATTTTTGCTATTTCCCCACTCGAACCTTTTCCGTGTGCTTTTAAGTATTCCAGTATCTTCTCATCAGTTTCGTCCATAGATTCACCCTTAATGATTTTCCCAACTATAACATTATAAGAAAAGACTGTCTAATTAATTATAGTTTTTGTTTTTTTATAGGTAAAACCCAGGCCGTTGCACCACTGTTGCGTCGCTGTTGTTAGATATTTCTGAAAATAATATAAGACCATGCTCAATAAATATCTTCAGAAACCATTAACAGATATAATTAAAAAAGACATAATCGAAATTATCGTTGGAATTATAGTATTTATATTTATCTTGATCTCTGATTGGAAAGAGGTAATATTAAAATTAGCAAATAATCTGTCCCTTACCACATCCATCTTATTGATTTCAGTTGGTATAATACTATGTTTTATCATATGTATCACAGTACTTAAACGTGAAAATAGATTGATGTTAGAATTATTATTGATAAAATCTGCAATATTGATTTTATTATCTTTAGTCGCCGCAATTTTATATGTCAATACAATCTGCCCCGCAATTAATGGATATCAGGAAGAAAATTTTTGGTATTATATAATCGTCTATTTCGTATTGGGAATAATCGGTGGGGGTGCCTGCGATTTACTCGATCCTGGATCGTTGAGAAAACAATATTAAATGGTGGAAATCTATTAAAAATGTGTTTTTAGAAAAAAATTAGAATTTAAATAGTTATTAATATTTAAAAGATTATTATTGGGTTAAGCGGGGATTAAATGATTAATATTTTAACGTTAGTTCCGGATCAAAAAATTCTTGATTTGATAGAAAATTTATTGACAATCGCAAATAAATCTCAAAAGACATTTAACTTTAAAGCCAAAATTATCTCAAATGAAGATATACCCATTTTAAAATCTTCGGAATTAATTTTTAACTTGGATAATAAGAAGACGTTGCATATATACAAGAAACAACTTGGATTAAAAGATGAAGATTTATTGATTATTATTTACCAAGGATTACTCTCAACTGAAGAATGGACAAATCTCTTCTGTGCAGGTTCTATTCCTGAGGAAGAATATCCAAATTTGTATGTTATTTCATTAAAATTTATAGATTGGGATATTTTAAAAGGTTTAGTAACTCCTACCTTACAGAGTCATGCGATTATGCATTTAATATTATATTCTGTTGTAGCATCTTTTACACCTCTTAAATCTCACGATGAAACCAGAGGATGCATTATGGATTTTTGTGAAGAACTAACCGATTTTAATGAAGTACTTATCGAAGGATATAAATTATGCAGAGAAGAATGTCAAGATGTATTAAAAGAAACTCCTTATAATGAAGTTATTAATAATATAACAAATGGTTTGAAAAAAGATTATATCCTCCTAGATCATGAGGCTATCGATAAAATTCAACCAAAAACTGCAAAAAGACTCTCTGATAATAAAATTTTTAACCGCTTCGAAGAAATTAGTAGAGATCCATTAAAAAATATTGGGTCTCTTGATGAAATTTTAAATGAACTTCAATCAAAAGTTGAAGAAGCTAGGAAGGTAAATAAAAGAATTAATGATATTTTAATAATTATATTTGGGACTATTATGTTAATTGGTCTGATTATTATTTTATTCGGGGCATTGAAAAATCAACCACTAGAGACTCTTATTGGTTGTGTTTTTGAGGTCTTACTTATTTGGCCATATACTAAATTAAATAAAATCAAACAAGAAAATCTAAGATTGAAAACAGGAGTATCTGTATTTCGTTTAAACCTTAAAAGTTGTGAATTTGAAGAAAATAAAAAAGGGAAAAAGATTTGTATCAAAAAAGTAGTTAATGACATAAATAAATTTTTCGTTGGTTTAAAAGCTATGAGCTAAAATTTTTAATAAAAGCTATATTATTTTAGTAATCATTATAAAATCCAAGCGCCCCGTGAGTGTTTAAAATCAATATCTAATCGAAACGCTCTGTGAGCGCCCCTATTTGATATCAAAGCAGAGCGCTCTGTCAGCGCTTTTAATTATTTTAAAATCGAAGCGCTCTGATTGGATCATCCTCTCATCATTAAATATATATAGAAAGCGATTATTTAAATTAAATTAAATAAAAATTAAATATAACATAAATTATGTCGTGACATTCATTAAAATTTATTAATTAGGGTATTTATAGTTGGTGATTGCATGGCAGTTGAACTTCCTGTTGAAAAATGGTCTGGTAAGATCTCTGAGATAACTATTGGCGCAACCAAGGACGACGGTGGCACCCGTACTTCAACGGTGACCATCGGCGGTCAAAATACACTGCCCTATCTGCATTTTGAAGGTGAAATGCCGCATAAAGCTGCAATAGCTATGGAGGTACTGGATGTATTACCGGAGGATTATCCGGAACTGTTGAAAAAAGCATTCGGTGACGCGGTGAACAACCCTGCAGAATGGGCCAAGAAATGTGTTGAGGAATATAAAGCCGACCTGATCTGCTTGAAATTGGTGGGTACGAACCCCGAGGAGGCAGACAGGAGCCCTGAGGAGGCTGTGGAGACACTCAAATCCGTGCTGGAAGCCGTGGGCGTACCGCTCATTGTGTACGGCTGCGGTCATGACGAAAAGGACGCTAAGGTCTTGGAAGCGGTTTCCAACGCAGCTAAAGGCGAGAGGCTGGCGTTGGGACTTGCAGAAGAGGACCGATATAAGTCCATATCCGTAGCGGCAATGTCGAACAAACATGTACTGGTTGCATTTTCCAATCTTGATATCAACCTTGCTAAGCAGATGAATATTCTGCTGACGGACTTCGATGTCAAGCTTGGCGATATTATAATGGATCCGCTGCAGGCAGGTCTTGGGTACGGCCTGGAATATTCCTATTCCGTTATCGAACGCATAAGAATCGCGGCGCTCATGGGCGATAAGATGCTCCAGGTGCCTATCGTTTGCGATGCCGGTGTGTCCTGGAAGGCCCGGGAGGCGCACATGGAAGACCCGTCCCTGGGAGATCCGGAGAAGCGCGGCCCGTTCTGGGAGACCACCACCGCGGTAGCGGCACTGACCTCCGGTGCGGATATGCTCATAATGAAACATCCGGAAGCCGTCCAGAATGTCAAGAAGGTGATTGATGATTATTACGAATCCCGTGTTGATGGGGGTGAGTTATAATGGCACTTACAGCAATAGAGATTTTCAAGTTCCTGCCGAAGACCAACTGCGGTAAGTGCGGCGTACCCACTTGTCTTGCATTTGCGATGAAGATCGCCAATAAGCAAGCAGAGCTCAGCGCTTGCCCGGATGTATCCGAAGATGCAATGGCAACCCTGGCGGAATCCTCTGCACCGCCGCAGAGACTTGTCACCATAGGTGCAGATGACAATAAAATTGAACTTGGAAATGAGACCGAGTTGTTCAGGCACGAAAAGAAGTTCTTCCATCAAACTGCTTTTTCATTGTTGATCGAAGATACAGAATCCGACGATGATATCCAGAAGAAGCTCAAGGAGGCTGCCGACCTCAAGGTGGAGCGAATCGGGCAGATACTGGAGGTAGATATGATCGCACTAAAAGGTTCCTCCGGTGATCCAGCCAAGTTCGAAGCGTTGGTTAACACCGTTAAGGGTGCAACCTCCAAGCCGCTCATGCTGATCGGTGATAATGTCGATGTGCTGGGTGCGGGTCTAAAGGTCTGCGGCTCTAACCGACCGCTGATATACTCCGCCAACGCATCGAACTGGGAGGATCTGGCAAAGCTTGCCAAGGAGCACAGTGCACCCCTGGCAGTCACAGGCGCTACACTGACCGAACTTGCGGATCTGACACAGAAGATCAAGGGTGCGGGCGTGGAAGATATGGTGGTGGGGCTGAACTATAATTCCTACGGTGAAGCTCTTCAGCGCTTAACGATACTGAGAAGGTTAGTGGTCAAGAAGACGTTTCGACCTCTGGGCTATCCCATTGTTATGATGCCCAGGGAGGGTGTGGATTCTGTAATAGAGGGTGTCCAGACCGCCATAGCAGTAATGAAATACGGCGGCATCGCGGTTCTGAAGGATATCGAGGCGTGGAAAATGTTCCCGCTGTTCACGCTCCGGCAGAACATCTATACCGACCCGCAGATACCACTGCAGGTTCAAGAGGGTCTGTATGAAATCAACAATCCAACAGAGGATTCGCCTCTGATGTTCACAACTAACTTTTCATTGACTTACTTTACCGTTCAGGGCGATGTAGAAGGCAGCAAGATCCCCTCGTATATTATCGTTATCAACACAGAGGGATTGTCTGTGATGACCGCATTTGCAGCTGATAAGCTTACAGCTGATGATGTTGTCAAGGTTCTCGATTCTTCGGGTGTAAAAGACAAGATCAAGCATAAGAAACTGATAATACCCGGCATGGTAGCCCGCATGAGCGGTAAGCTCAACGAGCTGTCCGGTTTCGATATCGATGTAGGACCACGAGAATCCTCGGGTTTACCGAAGTTTCTGAAGGCATGGTCGGCGTAAAATCAGGTGGTAGCTATTAGTTGTTAGTTGTAAGGATAAAATTAAAAAAATGAAGAACTAACAACTTATTTTCATTTTAAGCACAAGAGCGCAAAGTCGTGTGCTGTAAGCGATAATCCCGCCCTTTAACAGGCCTAGTTTTTAAGTGTGGGGTTTTAGAAGCTTATATATGCTATAAAAGCAATTATAACGATTATAACGTAAATGAAGCACAGGACTTTGGTGAGACGACAATTAGTTCAAGAACATTGTAAAATAAATGCATTTATGGGTTGATTAATTGTCAGAAAAAGAATTTAAAAAACATAAAAATTTGCGATCATTTATAATAGCATTAATATTAGTAATAATAATTGTTTTATATTCATTTTTTTTTATAACTAGAGAAACTGAATCAGATAAATGGCATCAAAAACTTGCTGTAGTTATAATAAATGATACAAATGAAACAATCAATGGAACCATATTATTATTAGATAAAAATGATCGGATTATTGTTGATGAAAGATTTTCAATTAATAAAGTTGGTGAATTGAATCATGAAGAAATTTTTGAAAAAAAACTCTCTGAGGGTGAATATCAAGTAAAAATTTATATTGATTCAAATAGACAATATCAAGGCACAATTGAAAAAACGGAATTACATGACAGGTATGGATATACTGTAAAAGATGACCGAATTGAACCTTGGTAACAATTATATTTTTAATAAACCCATAAAAAGCATTTTGGAATATCCCGTCTCTCATCAATGTCTCGCCATCTCCTTAGATAATCTCTATATTAGCTAGACGCTGTGGATGCCTCACACCGAGTGAGCTGACGGGGCGAACGAGGGGTTGGCGAACATAGTGCTCAGTGATTATAGTTCGCCAACAGTATAGGAGTTGGTCCTGATGAGTAATTGATACCAACGACAATTCACGATGGAGTGGCAAAACCTTTATCCTCGTGGAGAGATAATGGTTTTAGGGATGGGGCTTTCATCTTATTTAGGAAAATAGGAGGACAGGAAAATGGAATACGAAGAAATATTAAACATTCTTGGCCCTTGTGGTAGTAATTGTAGAAAATGTGTTTTTAACAGTAACGGGAATATAAAAAAGCATAGCGAAGAATTGAAAGAATTATTGGGATTGTTTGATTTATATGCTGAAAGGTTTTCAGGACTGATTGATCCGGTTTTCAAGAAATATCCCGATTTTAAGGAATTTCTGGAGTTTTTAACAAAAGTAGACTGTGGAGGGTGTCGAAAACAGAAATGCGACATATATCCAGATTGCGGAGTTGTTGATTGTCATAAGGAGAAGGGTGTTGATTTCTGCTTTCAATGTAATGAATTTCCTTGTGCAAAAACTAATTTTGATTCAGATCTAAAACGTAGATGGATTCTTATGAATAAGAGGATGAAAGTAATTGGTGTAGAAGCCTATTGTGAGGAAAGTATGAAATATCCTCGTTACAGACCTGACGTTGGACCTGAATGATCTACCCTTCTCAAGGTGTGCGCTTCCCCGATTCGTAATTTATTGAGCCACAACGACTTTACGAGTACTTACTATTGGCTATATATTTACAGATAAGGTTGGCACAAATGGCCTGAAAGGATGTCTTGCTCCGTTTGAGGCACCGATCCGAATGAGGATTCGGGTACATATTTGAAAGCGATAATAGTACCCGAACCGCATAGGAGTTGGGACCGATGAGTAATCGATGCCATTGACTAATGATGGTGAGGTGGCCGGAGTGAGCGAATCGAGCGTAGAGGGACGGGGCTTAGGCTAACTAGAATATCAGGTTAAACAATTTTCAGAAAGAACAAAGACTGGAGAAAAAAAATTAAATAGAGAGGAGATTTTTCCAATTTTTTAGAAAAAATTAAGATCGGTTTCATATGAACAATGATTGGAGGGTGGATTTGGATTTTTCTATCTCCTCCCTATTTTTGCTATCTTACCAATCAGGGAGGTTGGTAAATTACAGGGTAAGGTTACCAATATGATATTGGCACCAGTAAACTATAGTTAACTTATAGATTATATTTAAATTTAACTAATATATCAATTCATGCTTCACCGTACGATATATATGTTTTTCTATAATCCCTATGGTTCTCATTATTACCAGGTTTAAAATCAAAAGCACCTTCAATTTATATTGATATGGTAAGTTAGGGGAGGAATCCCCTAAGACCCCTCTTTCTTTATCGTTATGGATATGCCCATGATATATGAATGAAATCGTGGGCATATCCAAAATGAAAAGAAAAGAGAGGGGTTGTAGGGGAGATTCTTCTCCCCTACTTTTATATTAAAATAAATTTGAAAGTTGCTTTTATTCCAGGCCTTTGAGGAACGCTTTGATGTTTTTACCGAGGTCGTTATAGTTATAGCCGCCTTCGAGCAGTGCGTACCGTCTGCCACCGCATCTGCTCTCGGCAAATTCCTTCATCATCCTGCCGATCTCTTTGAAATCCTCGGTTCTAAGGAGGGAACCCCAGTCGTGCTCGTAGTTATCGAACCCCGCCGAGGCAGCAACTAAATCGAACTTTTCAGATTTGAGAGCTTTTAGTTGCTCGGCGATACCGTTCATATAACCTTCGCGGCCGCCGGGGAAATCGGGGTTGAAGATCTCTATGTGCGAATCGTTAGCGAAGCTGTTTAAATTACCGTCGCCGGTATGCAGGTCGAAATCCAGGATGAAAACCCTTTTGATCTTTTTAGATTTACGGATAGCTTCGATAGAAACGGCCATGTTATTAAAAAAGCAAAACCCCCAGCAGTGGTCCGGACTTGCATGATGGCCCGGCGGTCGGATGAGCCCGAAGGCGGGCTCGCCATCCACTGCAAGCTCGGCGGTAATGATGGCACCACCAGCTGCAAGCAGAGCCGCGTTATATTCCACCTCGTCGCGCTTAATTACCTCGATATGTTCTGCAGTGTGCACCCTGGCAATATCCTGCACGGTTGCAGGCTGCGGCTCGACGAACGGGTAGACACCAGTTAGTTCCTCTACTGCCGAATCCAGCCGACCCTCCGCGGCTGCAGGGTCGTTGGAATAGACCTCGTGATAGCGAGGATGGAAAATTATTTTCATGGACATTGCACCTCGAAAGTATGTTCTCGAAGTTATTAGAATTGAAAATGGTAGATATCATATTTCTAATTTATAGGAAGATTTTTATATGTGCAATACTATAAAGCTTCTTGCAATCGGAGGAGAAAATATCCAAAAAGAGGGAGACCGCAGGAAATTCCGTTAACATATTATTTAAATAATCACCTCTTTTTTGATATATCCATAGGGCATACATATAAACAACGTGAAAGGGGAGTGAAAAATATGAATTTGATGGGAAGAATAATAAATGTAACGATTTGTTTGATGCTGTTAACAACTATTTATGTTGTGACAGTACCGGACGAAGTAAGAGCAGTGCAAACATGGTATGTGGACGATGTGGCAGGGAGCAGCGGCCCTGATGACCCACCAGAGGACTTTACAAGTATCCAGAGTGCAATAGACGCTGCTTCTGATGGCGACACAATTTATGTGTATTCAGGGATTTATTATGAGCGTATTGTAATATATAGAGAATTGACATTGGAGGGTGAAGACAAAGAGACAACAATTATAGATAGTCAGGGTGGTGGTGGAGCTGTAAAAATTATAGCGGACTGGGTTAATGTAAGACATTTCACCATAAGAAATGGCGAACAAGGCTTGTTTATTACATCTTCCCATGTTAATATTGAAGATAATATTGTAGAAGATTTTGGTTGGCGCGCTATCAGTTTCCACACCTCAATGGATAACAACATAATTGGTAACACTGTTTCTTCGAGTAATTATGGAATTATATTCTCATCATCATTCGATTCCATTATTGCAGGTAACACAATTACAGATACTTCTTATGGATTATTATCTATATTATCATCTCAAAATACTATTGAAAACAATAATTTGTCGTCTAACACAATTTATGGCCTCTGTCTTCAAGGTCATTCATATAATGACGTCATTGGTAACGATATTTGGAATAATCCAATAGGTATTAATATGGATCTCTCGGCTTCTGCATTCATGGAAGGAAATTATGTGTCAATGAGTACTCGTGGAATTAATATCTATTCTTATTTCGCCCCCACAACCCCTTTTATTACGGGAAATGACATAACCCACAATGACTATGGAATTATTATGAACGCCCATATGTCACTATGTGCTCCCACAATAACAGGAAACTCTATAAATGATAACATATACGCAATCAAAGTAGGTGATGATTGTACACCAATCATCTTTAATAATGAAATCATAAACAATGATTTCGGTATTAATTACGATCCATCCAGTGGTTTGGTGGTAGGGAACACCATCGCGAACAACATTTACGGTATCTATGCTATTGATTCAGATCCGACTATAATAGATAATTATATTTTCAATAATGATTGCGGTATCTATCTTGATCATTCTTCGCCTTCAATTGACAGCAACACGATAACGAATAATATTATCGGTATCTATTGTATTAATGATTCAAACCCGACACTTACCAATAACATTTTTTCTGACAATGTATTTAAAATGAATCCACTGATATTGGAAATAGAAATCACGCCGGAAACACTAAATCTTAAATCAAAAGGTAGATGGATAAACTGCAGAATTGAACTGCCTGACATTTTAGATGCGACATACATTGATATCTCAACTATAAAAATTTCAGACATAAACGGTAACCCATTAAATATACCTGCTGCATATCACCCAACTGGTGCAGGTATTGGAACATCTAGCTTGATTGTCAAATTTGACAGGTTAATGGTTGAGGATTATATTACTCCAGGAGATGCTGAGATATCAATAACTGGAGAATTTATCCACGGGTTCATTTTCGAAGGCAGCGATTCTATTCGAGTGATATAACATTGAAAATAATTATTCAATTTGATACCGCGTTCTGCGAATGCTCCCAGGCTTGCCTGTAAAAGTCAATTACACTGCCGTAATGTCCTTTTAACAGGCTTTCACCGCCTGCCTGGTACTTATCTAGAGCCAGAGTTATCTCATTATCTACCTTTGTACTCGTTCCGGCATACATCTGTGCCTCTTCCAGTGAGGTTAAGACAAGCAGTAAATCGGATGTTAATAGACCGATAATTACTTCTGAACAGGTATTTTTCAACGAGTCCGGTATATCTTTATGTATCATCAGCTCCTCCAGCTTTTGAACTGCCTGTTTCTCCTCTGCAAATACCTTATGCCCAAATTTCGAGGCGATATGCATATCGTCTTGCCAATATTCATTATCCAGGCTCATCTCGATGTGGTCGATTGCCATATCGATACCGTTATCAATTTTTTTATCACAGGATTTGGCAGCTTCGAGTTTAGTTACTGCATTCTCTTTGAGTTCTTTTGAAATTAAATTAATGATAACATCATTACCCGAGAATATATTATAACCGATTATTGGGTTTAAGCCAGGACTGCAGAATATCGCATAGTGGTTATCAATTAAAATATTATTGAATATTAAAGGAGAACCAGACTCAATATAAATCCCGATGTAACAACCCTCAATCACATTATTTTCAATAATCGGTGAGCTGGATTCAATATATATACCGATGTAGGTGCCTGATAAAATATTGTTTGCGATCATACCATCATATGATGGGTCCACATGAATATTTGCAAAATCATTGTCAGCAAAATCGTTTGTATTGACATCGTAATTTGTTGATGTATCTATTTTTATACCAATATTGTTGTTGGATATTGTATTACCGGAGATTACAGTACCGTCGGTTGAATCCACCAAAATTCCATACTGCCCATTTTGTATAGTAAAACCTGTTATCTCCACATTGTCTGCATTAATCAGGACTGCAGCTGTACTTCCACCTCCGTCGATGATGGTAGTACTGGCCCCGGCACCAACGAGATTTATAGGTGTATTTATAATAATACTTTCATCGTATGTTATTCCTGCAGCTTGTATCGTGTCTCCGGGATTTGCTAAATCAATGGCATCCTGTATGTTGATGAAATACTCATCTGTATCTATGTTGTGAACCGGGGCAAGCCTATGAAAGCGCTCCGTAATATCCTCTGGTGTGAGGGCATGGTTCCAGATGGAGACCTCGTCAAGTGTACCGTCGAAATATAAGCCAGATGGTGCCCGTCCGATGTTTATATCACCAGGACCTAGAACAATGGTACCAGTGGTCGGTTCCTGGTCGTTTAATATACCGTCCAGATAAAGAGCTGTGTTTAAATCATCATATACAAAAACCGCATGATGCCAATTCGGATCTAATATCTTATCTATGGATGAAATAATACCACTACTCACTCCCATGTAAATGCCGTGAAGCCGGTTATCTATCCCCAGATAAAAGAAGAAATCAGAGTTGCCCGGACAGCTTGTTCTTTTATCTACGAGATATTGGGCATTACCAAAACCGCCAGCGCGCTTGAACCAGAATTCAACGGTGGCGCCCTGTGAGAAATCAAAAGCCGGGTCATCTGGCACGTTTACATAATTATCAGTGCCGTCAAAATGCAACGCTGAACCTGATATGCCGGTGGTCCAGGTCGCATCATAAATCGTCCCATGGTGCTCTCCGGGTGTGGTGTCAAATATTGTCGTACCGCTGCCTTCCCCCATTGACCAGCTGGCAATAAGCCCGTTTTCATATGCACCCATATCGATCCTCTCATTGGTAATTCTCGGATTGCCTGCGAGGTCACGGCTTGGAAGATGAAGTCCTGATGTATCCGGGGTTCCTGAGTCTATACAAGGACTGTCAGCAGATAATCGATAGTCGAAAGGACTACCTCCAGCGAACAGTGGATCTGAATCTATATTAGTTAGCTCCCAGTTCGGTACGATACCCGCAAGTCCGCCTTCTATATCCGAGTATTCAATATCCAGGTCAACTGTCGGTGCTGAACGGGAAAGTTCCTTGTGACCTGCTTCGCCTTCGTTATTCCACAAAATGCAATTCCTGATAACCGGAAAAGGCCACCCTCCAACTCTGATCGCACCACCCTGGCCAAGATCAGTTCCATTCGATGTGGTGTTGTTTACAAAGGTATTGCCTGCAATAAGAGGTCCCGAGTTCAAACAAATTATTCCACCGCCATAACCACCTTTTCCATGATGATTTGCTTTGTTATTAGTAAATAAATTCCCGACAATTTTTGTGTTGGAGTCTGCCAGAATTAAAGCAATTCCTCCACCACCGTAACATGTAGCGCCAACATTCCCGGTAATTATATTGTTCTCTATTATTGGAGCGCATTTATGAATATGTAATCCTCCTCCGGTATGTTCTCCGATATTATTTGCGATGTAACAGTTACGAATGATCGGAGTATCTCCATAATAGCACATAATTCCGCCACCATCACTATTTGCAGAATTATTAATGATTTTACAGTTCTGTATTATTGGTGAAGTATTACCGCAAAAAATTGCTGCACCCCCAACCATATTAAGTTGCGAAATAGATCTGCCATTTGTGATTGTGAGCCCGTCTATGACATCGGAGTTATCCTGGCCGGAATTTAAAATGAAACCTCGCCCGGATGACTCACAGTCGATTATACAGTTTTCTGGTCCGTTAATAGATTTTATCGTCAGGTGCTTCACTGTGGCATCCCATTGTAGATCCCTGTTGTCGGCACCCGTGTAAATTCCGTCTGCAAGCAGGATAGTATCACCATCGCCTGCCGCATCTATGGCATCCTGGATTGTTATATAATCGTCCGGAACCAGAATTATTACTGGGTCCGCTGCTGCATTTATTGGTACTGTAATAACGATTACAGATAACATCAGTGTTATTACTATTCCACAAACTATACCTTTACTATATCTCCTTTTCAAATTATCATACCTCCATTAACCTCTTTTTCAATTCAAACGATTTATACCTTAGACCTCTCCCTTCTGCAGGACTTGTCTTCCCTGTTCCAATGTATTTATGTTTCCCTAACTCAGATTTTCTAGATGCTCCTTCTCATAAGTTATATCAATTTAAATTACCAATGTTCTCTAGCTTTTATCCCTGAGGGCATGATTGGAATATACTTAAGAATATATAATGATTATGAAATAATCAAAAGGAAGAATCCTGGGGAATTTATTTCTCACCTGCAAAGATCCCCCTTTCGAATTTAAGAATTCAATACCGTCACCCACCAGCCGCCTCTTGCCTTTTCCCTCTTCCAACAATTTCTTTAGTTATCTAATAATAAACTATAATTTTACCTAATAATATTGCCTTTCCATGGTCGAGATAAAATCCTTTCGGGG
>CP070629.1:2565495-2579689 GCA_020356005.1 Thermoplasmata archaeon | reverse complement strand
ATTCGCACTGCTAAGCTACCACCGATCTTAAATACCTTACGTTTGAATAGCGCCCTCAATTTCTCATATTCGGATTCGTCCAGCCATTCATCCTTGCATTTTGTACATACTTCTACCTGAGCATATATACCCGGGGATATCTCCCTTCTCTCTTTTTTCAGATTTTTCCTGCATTCTGGGCAGCGCGTCATTTTTTTATCCCACCTTCCACTGTTATTATCCAGATCTTATTATCATCAATTTTGAATTTAATCCTGATTTTCTTTTTACCGATGCTTCGTTCGATAATACCAATATCTCCAGCATTTTTAGGTACCTTGACCATTTTACCTGTTTTGAAAATATGTCTCAATTCATCAATACTCATATCAAACCGTTGGATTAACCGGAGAGCAGCATGTTTTTTTAATTTGATTGGTAACTGGTGTATATTTTTTCTACAGTATATATAATATATATACATTGGATATATAAATGTTTTCATAACCCAACCACTTCATAGTAAGAATTGGAAGGGTATTTTAAAATAAATATTGGGGCTGAGTGAAAGTATCTAATCTAAAATCCTGCCCGGTTTGAGGATTCACAATAAAAATAAGCGTGGATCTTACAAATGCTTTCGCTACTCGCTACTCGCGGCTCGCTACTCCCCGAAGGGGGCTATCTTTTCAAAATCAACATTTAGTTAATCTGGTAATTAATGTTTGTTGTACAATCTTTTTCCTATTCACAGACATTTTGGACAATATACCAAAAATAATTTATATATTATATCTGTCTAGCTTTTAGATATAGAAAATAAAATTACAATTTAATATCGGCAGGGTGGTTATTTCATGCGTAAAATATTGATAATATTAGTATTAACCGTTCTAGTAACAAGTGTTTTTTCAGGTATGGCCGCAGTGGCATCAAACAATGTATGTAACGACAGCGACGAGCCAGATGTACGAGGTACAAGTTCCAGGAAAACGATGAAGTATATTACAAAATTCAATAACAATTTAGAAAGTAAGGAGCTTGAATTCAGTGCCGGTGGCGGCACCGATAAGACTTTGAATGTGACGCTTCCCAAACGCGCAACGGTTCTCAGCGCCACTGCAGAGCTGGAGGGGCTCTCGCTTCTGGAACAGCATGATTACGATTTTAACGATACTAACAACAATAGCGCCTGGAAGGGATATATGAGGGACAAACTGCCGCCAAGTGAAAAGCCCTCGGAATACCAGGAAATTAATTATAATGATAACGAGTACGATTACATCACAATAGAAGATTCGAAATATTGCAGCTTGGACTCAGGCAGTGCCCCATACACCTCCACCCGCCATTACAACACCTATAAGTTCACCGTTACCGCCTCTAACCCATCCAAATTCGTGTTTAAATGGGTTGGAGAAAATTGGGTACTCAGTGGAACGACCCGGACATATACGAACGAGGTTAACGCTTATATTTACGGTCCAACGAATACAACCTGGGTCAGATTCGACTTCCAGAGTTCAACAACGACAACAGCCCCGGCCAAGATAAAAATCAACAAGGAGATAAGCCAGGCATCGAGCTACATCGATACCTCGGATTCCTCCGTGTACTTTATGGTTGTCGTCCCTGCTTATACAATGAATATGAAAGGCGTAATGAGTACCGATTTTGTTAAATTAACTGCCTACGCCGGTAATGCAATCTATCCCAGCGGTGCCAGCCTCGATGTAGGTGACGACGGTGACAATGAATGGAGCATCAGCGGCGAGTTTAAAACCAAGGTAACCATCGGCGACGGCGAAGGATTCAAAGCTGAGCTACAGGAACACATAGATGCCGCAGGTACCGACGAAGGGACACTCGACATCATATTTACCATACATTCAGGGAGCGCAGGCCGGATCTGGGTTGGCGGCCTCAACATTTCCATAGAGGCCCTGGATCACAACGATCCGCCGGAGGAGGTGCCCGGTAAGCTGTACCACTTCTATATGATGGAGGATGATGCCGTCAGCGGCGACAACCTCATCGACCTACGGGAGTGCTTTACGGACCTTCAAGAAGCTGCCGAAAATCTGAAGTACGAAATCGAGGACGGAGGCGATGGAGCAACACTGGAAGCCGTACTGGACACCGACGGCTACCATGTGGATTTCATACCGGCTTTGAACTTTTACGGTACGTTGGCATTCAGGGTGAAAGCCACAGATTCTGGCGCCGATGAGCTGCCCGACACGTTCGATGACCTGGTGTGCAAATCCCGTTATTTCAATGTTACCGTCAAACCCATTAATGATATGCCTGTAATTGAGGTGGATAATGATGAGCTGTCGGTTGATGAGACAGATACACTTTATTTCAATGCATCCGTTCAGGATGTTGATGATACGGATTTTAAGTGGGAGCTCCAAAGCGATCTTGAAAATGTAAATGAAAAGCTAATTAAAGATGGCGGGGACAGTACAGCTGTACAAGTAGAGCTGCCGCCTCAAAGAGAAAATGTAGGCAAAACCATTGTACTGACACTGTCGGTGCAAGATTCCGGCGGGGGCCAGGGCGATACCTACAAAGCCTACGGCTACAAGAATATCTCTGTTGAGATACTGAATGTAAACGACTTGCCCGAGTTCATCGAATTAACCGTTTTGCCCGACCTTTATACCGATCCCATGATTGAAGGTGCGGTGGTTTTATTAAAGAACGAATATGGTGCGATTGAAGATGAATATTACAACGTATCCATTGTAGCCACCGACCCGGACCTTGGTGTTGAGCCCAACGAAGTCCTGACTTTCGAGGTCATAGCTGACGAGACAATCGATGGGGTTCTGGAAATCGATCCCGCAAGCGGTTTCTTATCCTACATACCCACGAACGCCGATGTGGGCAAGGTTAGATTTAGTGTAAAAGTTACGGATTGGCAGGGTGAATATGCCGAGCAGAAGATTGAACTGGATGTAAAAAACCGAAACGATCCACCAAATAACGCCAGGATCATCCTGCCGGAGGAGCGTAAATTCACAACCGATGATAAGATCACCTTTAAAGGCGAATGCGATGATGACGACCTCGATATACCAAATTCAATGGAAGGTTTGACCTACATGTGGTTTACAAACCACTCGACCCAGACACTGGGTATGGGTGACGAAATATACGATATCACGCTAGAAGAAGGCTGGTATACCATAACCTTGGAAGTTCTGGACTCCAAAAACGAAGTTGCCACGGATTCCATAGAGATCCAGGTGGTGTCCTCTGAAGTAGATACACCGGATGATAATGATGATACTGACCCGGATGATACTGATGATGACGATGATGACGATAAGACCGGGCTGCCTACTGGTTTAACGAAAGATAAAGAGGGATCAAACACTGTTAATCTGGCTATTATCGCAATAATAATTATTGTTATAATCATAGTTGGAATTATGTATGGGGTGGTTTTACCGAGGCGTAAAAAAGTAGAGCAGGAGAAGGAAGATGATAGTGAGACCCTCACGAAACCTTTTTCTCCGGTAATGATGATGCCGCAGGGAGCCGCCGGCCAGTTCCCTGTTATGTACCAGATGCACTACGGCGTACAACCGCAGCAGGTGGGAATGCAGCCTGTAATGATGGGCTATCCGCAAACCATGCAGGGCGCAGCCGTTAATACAATGCAGACGCCACCTGCGAACGCAGCCGCGGTACCGGCCCAGCAGCTGCCCGTAGCCAAGATCGCCAGTGTGCAAACACCCACACAGGTCGTGAAGGCAGCGGAAGTAGTCGAGGCACCATCGGGTGACCCCCAGGCGACCAATGTTACCTCTTCGGAGGCACCTTCGCCCGGCCAACCGGAGACCCCTCAGGCGGAGAACATACCGAAGGCCAGGCCGGTAGAGTAGATTTCGAGCGTTTTGTTATAAGCCATAACCAAATTAATCACTATACCAAATGGTATAATACCAGAAGGTATAAATATTGCTCTACATATAAGTATAACTGATGGCTCCAAACCCTTTCCTATACGGCACCGTCGTTACCGGCAAAAACTTTGTGGGACGATCAATTGAACTGAAATTACTTCAAAAAGAGCTCACCGTGGGCAAAAGTCTAATTTTATATTCAGAACGCCGTCTTGGTAAAACTTCACTTCTCATGGAATTTATCGCTCGTAAAAGGCGCAACATCATACCTGTCTATATAGATCTTTACGGGATGACAACCAAAGAGGACCTGGGGAAACAGATAGTGAATAAGGTTATAAATAATGCGTATACCAAAATCGAAAAGATAAAAGGCTCCGTTAAAAATTTTTTAAAGAGTTTAAAGCCGAAATTAATTCTGTCACCTGATGGAAATGTAACTATAGATGTTACCGTTGAGAAAAAGTTTGGAGAGGATGAATTTGTTGAAATACTGGATTTTCCACAAAAGGTAGCGGAGGAGAAAAAGGTCAGAATAATTATGATCTTTGATGAGTTCCAGGAAATATCATTAATGGATGGAGTGGCCCTGGAAAAGCAGATGCGGGCTAGATTTCAGCATCATAAAAACGTATCATATGTGTTTTCGGGCAGCCGTGAGCATATGTTGAAACAGATTTTCGAGGAACAGACCCGTGCATTTTATAAATTTGCGCGCCCTATGAAGCTGGGACCCATACCTGCAGAGGACTTCCGGCCTTTTATATCTTTGAAGTTTAAACGGACAGGTGGGAAAGCCAGCGATGAAATTATTGATAATATCCTGGATTATACCGGCGGGAATCCATATCTGACCCAATATTTATGCCACGAGGTATGGTATATAACAAAAAATCCGAAATGGAAGGAGGTTATTGACGCTGCCGTTGAGAACATAGTAGCCCAGCAGTCTATTGGATATGAACATATATGGGACGAACTCAAGAGCCGCCACCAGAGGTCACTTTTAATTGCAATAGCAAATGAGGGAAAGCCCAGCTATTCTTCAGAATTCATTGAAAAATATCGCTTGAAATCCCAGTCTAATGTAGAAAAATCATTGAAGATGCTGAAAAATCGAAGAATCCTGGATGAGGAAGGCCGTCTTAAAGACATTTTTTTCAAGGAATGGTTAATTCGGAGAATTTCAAAGTATTGAGATATATAATACGGGCACAGTCATTTATTTATAACTCACGGTGCATTATCAGTTTAGTATATACATTAATCCCGCAAGCATGATCAGGTTGATCATAATGTCAAAAGAAACCAAACCGTTCTCGGATGAACTGGTAAAGGACGCCACAAGTTTGATAGTGAACGATCCCGCAATTGTAACACTGGGCTCTAAGGTATTTTCCGCCGTGGAAGCCATATTGAGGGACCCGCGTACGAAAACTGTTTATGTGGTTGACGAGAAGAAAAAACTGGTTGGTATTATCACCGTCAGCGATCTTCTGAAAATATCGTGTATTCAAATCGGCGGCATCAAGCGTCCTAGATTACTGGGCTTTTTCAAATACATGAGCCTATTGTACTCGGAGACCGTGGAGGACATAATGCGCACACCTATTTCCACCAGAGATGATGAGAAATTAATTCATGCATTGCAGTTGATGGAAAAAAATAATCTGTCCGCCCTACCCGTAGTTGATAAAAATAATACTATTGTAGGAGAACTTAACGGTTTGGAGATACTAACAGTGATATACGATAAAATCGAGTGCGGTGAACTGGAAAAGCTTGTATAAACGATATTAATCGGAACGCTTCGATTTTACATCAATTGTAAGCACTACAGAGCGCTCGGCTTTTAAATTAATTATAAATGCTGACAGAGCGTTTAGATTTTAGGTAACAAAAGTCACTGTCAGAGCGCTCAGCTTGGATATCGATTAGAAGCGCTGTCGATATCACGATTTCTTAGAGAACAATTGTTTTAGCAGCGGCGGCGCCAGTAGTGTAGTTATTATACTCATGAAAATGATCACAGAGTAAAGTTCGTCGGTGATAATTGCAAGCGAGAGTCCCACGGAGGCAACAATAATACCTACTTCACCCCGCGGCACCATGCCCACGCCTATAATTAGCTTCTGACGGCTATCCAGTTCTCTGGTGCCAACAGCGCTGCCGATAAGTTTACCTGCTACTGCAAGTACAGTCAGTATAATAATCAGAATTACCAGATTAAAGTCGTATAATACAAGCAAATTCACCTGCATCCCAATAAAGACGAAGAAGAATGGTAGTAGGAAATCGTTCATGGGCTCCATTTTTTCTACAAGTCCGTACCGTTCGCGCACCTCGGCGAACATCATACCTGCAAGGAATGCGCCTATGATTGCTGCCAGCCGGAAGAATATGACAGCCACCGCCGAAAGACCCAGGCATAATATGAGTGCCAGGATGAACGGCGCATTCTTATGTTGGATCTTGGCGATCCTATCAGATTTCTTATCCGTTACAGACAAACCCAGGATGATTTTTTCGCCGGCAAGCTTACGAATGATCTTACCGCCAAGGTACATAACCGCCAGGACGAACACGACGGCTTCGATTATCACTATTAATAGATCCACGAGGGACAGGTGGTGCTCGGATGCAAAACCCGTTACCACGGTCAAAACGATCATGCCCATCACATCGTCGATCACCGCGGCGCCCATTATGATCTTTGCTTCCTTTGTTTTCATTACGCCCATGTCGCGGAGAACATGCGCTGTAATCCCGATGGAGGTTGCCACCATTGCCGTGCCCACGAAAGCGGCAACCGCAATGGAGCCGCCCCATGCCAGCATGAGTACCACGCCGAACATTAATGGAAAGACCACGCCGAGGATGCCCACAGTTATGGCAAGCTTTCCCACGCGGCGCAAATCAGAGAACTTGGTTTCCAGCCCTATGATGAATAACAGGAAGATTACGCCCAGCTCGGAGAGGACCTCCAGGATCTCCTCGCTGCTTTCAAGCTCCAAAGCAGAATGGAAATAGGCGGTACCGAGGACAATGCCCACAATCAGCTCACCGATTAACGGCGGCTGCTTCAACCGCTCGAATATCTCACCGGCTATCTTGGCAAACAGGAAAATGATAAAAAGCTGAAGTATGATCAGCTCAACCGGCTCGACATCTCCTAGAAAGTCCATTGGGTATACCTCGATTGCTGCTGCTGGAATAGGATTAATATAATGTCTATTTGTAGTTTGTGAAGAAATCAGGAGGCTGGAGGCAGGAGGCAGGGGGCGGTTTAATATCAAACTGCTTCCGGCTAGTGCTTGTCTTCAATAAAGAATCGAAACGGCCTGCCTCCTGCCAGCGCCTATTATCAACCAAAAATCCTAGCGTCCTTATTACATCACTTACTCAGCTTCAAGTATCGCATACCGTCTTACCGTCGTGAACCTCGGCCATCTGTCTTCTGCGGTAGGCACGGATAATATCGCCCTTTGTAAGAAACCCTTCGAGCTTTTTGGGATCCTTTTCAGTCACAACCGGCAGGTGATTGATCTCGGAGTCGCCTATTCGCATCAGAGCGTCGTTGAGGGTATTTTCGGGTGTAACCGTGATAAGTTTTGTGGTTTCGATCTCACGCACCGGGTGGCTGGCCTTACCTTCTTTTAACGCCCTCCTTACATCGGAATGCGTTACTATTCCTATGAGATAATAATTCGAGTCCATCACCGGGAAGGCCATGTGGCCGGTCTCCTGTATCAGCCGGGATAACTGCGATATTTTCATATCCTCCTGCACGGTCTGGACATCACGGGTCATTGTCTCTTTAACCGTAATCGCTTCCATGAGGTTGATATCGCGCCCGTGCTGGATGCGGATGCCTCGCCGGCGCAGCTTGCAGGTATAGATAGAATCCTTGAGCCAGTATGCACCGATGGCGTCGGCGATAACGCAGGAGAACATCAGAGGCAGGATAATATAATAATCGCCGGTCATCTCGAATATAATTACAATTGCTGTGAGGGTGGCACGGCTGGAGCCGGCGAACAAAGCGGCCATGCCCACCAGGACGTAGGCCTCGTGCCCGGCGGTGATATCCGGGAATGCACCGTGCACGATGAGCCCGAATGCACCGCCCAGCATAGCACCGATGAACAGCGAGGGCGCGAACACACCGCCCGAGCCGCCGCTGCCGATAGTGAGCGATGTAGCAATGATTTTCAAGATTATAAGAGCCACGATTACGTGGAATACAACATCATTGCTCAGCAGCGCTTCGATACTTCCGTATCCGACCCCGAATACCGTGGCCTCGCTTGTGTAGAGTAGAATGGTAAACCCGATAAGACCAACACAAAGCCCGCCCAACATGGGCTTTGTATAAGGTGGTATTTTCAGCTTATCGAACGCATCTTCTGTATAATAGAGGGTTTTTATGAACAGGATCGCCGTCACACCTGCCAGTACACCTAGGATCAGATAGAATATCAGCTCCCAAGGGGTGGCCAGTGTGTACTGGGGCACATCGAACACAAAGGTCTCCTCCACACCCAACAATCCCAGGATGGATCGTGAGATTACAGTACCGAAAACCGAGGAGATAACTATGGGAATGAACGACCGGGTTTTAAATTCTGTAATAATCAATTCCAGTGCGAACAGCACACCGGCGATGGGTGTGTTGAAGGTGGCCGAAATGCCGCCGGCTGCGCCGCACGCCAGCAGCACCCGGGTCTGGTACGGCGAGAGCCGAAGCATCTGGGCGATGGAGGAGCCGGAGGTAGAGCCCATGACCACGATGGGGCCTTCGCGGCCGGCGGAGCCGCCTGAGCCGATGGTAACTGCAGATGCAAGAGCCTTCACACCCACCAGCCGGGGTCTCATCCTCCCGCTGTGGACTGCCACAGCTTCCATAACCTCGGGTACACCGTGACCTTTAGCCTCCTTCGCAAGATAATATGTTAGCAGCCCCACAATCAAGCCGCCGATCATGGGAATGAATATGATATACCAGTAGTTCCACGGGTTACCTCGTTCTATGATATTGTTTATCTGGAACCCCTCGTACATACCGAAAATTAGATACCTAAAACCGATAGCAATAAAACCGCAAATAACGCCCACAGTAACAGCGAGTATATTAAAAACGGTATAATTATGGACAAAAACATCGTGTAATTTATCCCATCGGGATTGCTTAGCCCTCTTGCTCTCTTTTCGCATACCTACCTGTTTCGATTTTGGCGGCCTGCCTTTAGACCTCGGTCTTTTTGCCATATTGGTTTGAAATCAATATAATTCAATTATTTGTGAGTTTTGGTACCAATTATTGATTTCAATGTGATTATAAAATTCTAAATTCTAAGCACCTTTAAGTGTTAATAAGCAAATCGTATACCCCCGAGCCTTCGGCTCGGGCGTGCCGTCAAATCGATAAATATCAAGTTTACGAAACAAATCCCAAATCCCAATACTACCAAGAGGGGTTTAGGGATTGGAGAATTGGGATTGGGGTGCTTATAAATCGATTAAATCACACTTGCACCTTGCACCTTACACCATGCTCCTTGCTGCTTGTTTGCACCCTAGTGCCTAATCTCCAGCGCCTAGCGCCTGCCGTAATCGACATATAAGCTAAACAGCGCAAATCAAAAAATTTAATAGACTGAGTAAAGATATCGAACCGACTTTAAAAACCAGGTGTTTATTTTGGTAGACCGGGTGGTTACGACACGAGACATCAACGCCGCTATTCGCCGGCAGCTGGAAAAAAGTAAGGTGGTAAAGATCGGCGATTCGGAGAAAGGCGGGCTAACCGGTCAGGACTCCATTGCCGTTGGTCTGGAGGCCGAATCAGAGATAATTGTAGCAGGGGATGCCGGTGATTACTTCGGCGCTTTCAATAACGGCGCTATAATCAACCTGACCGGCACCGCGGGAAGGTTCCTCGGAGATTCCATGAAGAACGGCGGTATTATTGTCAAAGGCCGGGTGCGCCACGGCGTAGGCGTGTACATGGCCGGCGGGATTATCGTAATTAAAGGAGGCGTGGAAGGTGAGGTGGGCCAGTACAACTCGGGCGGCACTGTTATAGTGAACGGTAAGACCGGCGATGGGGTCGGCTCATATATGAACTCGGGCACCATTATTATCACAGGCAAGGCAGGCAAGAATGTCGGGAACTGGCTTCTGGGCGGCGAGATCTTCATCGGTTCGGAGCCGGAAAGTATCGGCGAAAATGCAAAACAAACTGTACTGGACGATGAGGATATAGAGAAATTACAGAAATATTTTGAACACTACGGAATAATCTACGATAATCTGGACGCGTATGTAAAAATAATACCTATTGATGATAATCCCTTCAGGCTGGGTAAAAGCATTTCCGGGGGTGCAACGATTTGAGTGCAAAGGAACAAAGCGGACAGCATAAACCCCCCTCAACCGTAGGTAAAGGCGACAGATCCCTTCATGCGGGGCTGGAAGAAATAGCTATTATACCTGCCCAGCTTTACGGTTCACCACCCCGTGATCCGTACCGGGAGCCCATCAAAACGGACCTGGTGCTTGGCGAGGGTACCGCGGAGAACCCTATCAAGCTAGAAACACCTATACTTATAGCAGGTGTGCCCGGGGCCTACGCCAGCCTTGAGCTGAGAGAAGCGCTATTATACGGTGCCGGCAGTGCCAAAACCGCTGTGGACTGCGGCTGGTTCGGGCTGACCGATGCAGAGAGGGCGCTGGCGGCTGAACTCGGCGCACGCACAATGGTACAACTCACATCTTCCAGGCTGGGCGCCTCCGCTGCCGTTCTGGCTGACAGCAGTGCAATTATACTTTCATTAACGCATACAGGTAGCGGCAGTATAAACGCCAGCGTAAGTTCGGTTTGCATTCCCGAAACTCTAGCACCTGAACTTTCTGAAGCGCTTGAACTGCCCACCGAAAGACCCGTTATCGGTCCACCCAGGCTGCTGGACATGGATACTCCCCGTGATCTTAACAAGCTTGTTCAGCTGATGCGTGAGCTGACGATGCATAAAATACCTGTGCTCGTTAAGATCGGACCGGGGCTGGTCTATAATGATATCAGGATCGCCGTAAAAGCAGAAGTTGACGGAATTGTTCTCGACTGCATGCAGGATAGCGGATACGCTACGAGTTACCATAAAAACATTATCCCGGTACCTTTCGGTTCAACCGGGCTGCCCATGCTGGGTGTATTGGCACCGGCCTTACAGGCGTTGAAAGATAGTAAGGCAAAAAAGAGTGGTGTAAAACTACTGGTGCAAGGTGAGTTGCAGTCCGGTGCAGACATCTTCAAGGTTATGGCGTTCGGTGCATCAGGAGTGATTCTGGCTTCTGCTCCGCTCAGAGCAGCGGGGGCGATTTCCGAGGGTTCGGGCTCTATTAAAATCCCATCCAAATTCAAACCAAGGGATGCCGGGAAATTGATTGCAGAGCACCTGGAATCTACCCTGATGGAACTTCGGGCGCTGACTGCCTGGACGGGTCACGACAGCATCGAGGAGATAAATCCAGACAACCTCCGGGCTTTATGTTTTAATACCGCAGCCATAACGGGTCTGAAACTCACCGGTTATGAAAAGATACTTACAATGTGGGAACATTAAACTTTCTGCTAAAACTTTATAAATTATGATTGAGTTATGTATTAATATATATTGAATGTCATAAATTTAATGCGTGTGACGGGAATTACTGGAGTTTATTAATCGGTTCATTCAGTAATGTAAATGAAAAAATTGCTTCGTAGAAAAAAGATACAAGACGCAATTTTTTTAAAATTCTAAGCACTAATATCTAAATCCTAAACAAGCACTAAGCACTAAATTCTAAACAAATCCGAATTACCAATGTCCCAAATAAAAAATATAACCGACGTGGGGCGGGGGTTTGGCATTTAGAATTTAGAATTTGTTTAGTATTTAGAATTTAGAATTTAGAATTTCTTAATCGACAGAATCATTTAAAATTTCATAAAAGCCCCTCAAGAGGTTTTAGATGGCCATAAACAGTTCGAATCCATTATTGAATTCGCTTTTAAAAATATTCATCGATAAATCCGATAATCATGTTGACGGCGTACCCATAGTTCTTACCTCGAGCCGTGCAGAGATGAGCCACTATAACAACAACCCCTTCGTAGCGTTCGTATGCACATTCCCGCACATGTTGATCCCTAGAAAGTTCAAGGCGAGACATTTACGATCATTCGACAACCCTGACGGTACTGCAATGTACGTACCCTACGGCCTGCGCAAAGTGGAGGCGATACTGGTATCAAACTTCGGGCGCGAGAATGTGGCGGTGTCTCATTACGACAACCTTGATAAATTTGTTGGCCCTGAAACAAAACTCATCTGCATATCCACAATGGACCCCATGGGGTTAGCATATGTCAGTACGACCTATAATTCGCTGCTGGGCTTCGGCGGCGAGGCATTGAACTCATACGAATTCAAGAGATTGATTGAGCACCCGTCGATCCAGAAATACAAGCCGAAGATCATGGTGGGCGGCTCCGGTGTCTGGCAGATAAGAGAGGCAGGCTACCAGGACAAGTTCGGAATTGATGTGCTTATGCAGGGCGAATCGGAAATAGATTTGATACCCACGGTTAAAAAAATGCTGGCGGGCAAGCCTACTGAAAAATATATCGTTACAAGAAAGCCCGATTACTCAAAGGTCCCGTTCATAAAGGGGGCGGCCACATACGGCACTGTTGAGATAACCCGCGGATGCGGGAGGGGCTGCCAGTTCTGTTCTCCCACCATGCGCCGCAAGCATTCGTTTCCAATCGAGCATGTAATGAAAGAGGTCGCCACCACCGTCAAATGCGGGTGCAATATGATCTTTGCCAACAGCGAAGATGTATTTTTATATAAATCACACAAAGGATTCAAGCCCAACCGTCCCGAGATAGTAAAACTGTTCAAATCGATTGCGGATTACCCCGGCGTGGAGCTCATACATTTATCCCACGCATCTCTTGCGCCGATCATATACGATCCAAAGGTGCTGGAGGAGCTGTCGCCCATACTGCTTGAGAAGACCGACAGGATGCATTTCGGTAAAAAGTTCGTTACCGTGGAGGTGGGAATCGAGACCGGCAGTGTCAGGCTGATGAAGAAATACATGAAGGGCAAAGCTAAACCTTACAGCGTTGATAACTGGCCTGAACTGGTGGTACAGGGTATCGGCAACATGAACGATAACGACTGGTACCCGCTGTGCACCATAATGACGGGCATGCCGGATGAGACGGAGGATGATGTGCGGGCGACGCTTGATCTCCTTGACGATTTGAAGGGCTCGAAAATGTTCTACACGCCGGTACTGTTCATACCGCTGCCGCAGGCTATGCTGAGCGACGCGCGCAGGATCAATCTGGACCACCTGAACGCGCTCCAATGGGAGTTCATCACCACATGCTGGCGCAATAATGTAAAGTTCTGGATGGCGCCCAAAACGCACTGGAAGATCGAAATGATGACATTCATGTCGTATGTTATGTTCTATCGGTGGAAGCACGGTAAGAGGTCCACGAAGGCACTTTTGAAGCTCGCTGGCATGCCCAGTTCGATTATTTCCCGACACCTTGACAAGAGCTGTGAGCCTGAATACTGTGCACCGGGCGAAATCTCACACAGGCATGATGAGAAAGTCAGTGAGCCGATAGAGGTAGAGTCCGGGAAATAATTGAATGCTTTTTAATCGATTATAGAAGGGCGGCTGACGTTGGACGGTGGCGAAGTGCGTAACGTACAGCGGCTGCGTCAAGCGTTACGTCAAGCGGTCGCGAGGCTCGTTTCGATATTCGCCTCCGTGCATCGTAACGGGCATCGATCCCGAGCCTCGTAACGGGCATCGATCCCGAGCCTCGTAACGAGCGTCGATCCCGAGCCTCGTAACGGGCATCGACCCCGTGCCTCGTAACGTGCATCGAATCCGACACCGAAAATTGGCACTGGAATGCGGTTGCGTCTGCGTAGAGCGTCATATAAAACGATTTAATAAAAGACAAAGGAAGAAAGGAAGAAGGCCGAAGGGATTTAATATGTAAGTGTAAAATCGAATAGTAAATAATTTAAGGAGAGAAACCTATTATTTTTTTATGAGCGGAATAAATAAGATTTTGTTAAAAAATACTAATCATTCCAAGCAAATATTTTTTATTTCAATAATAGTTATTATTCTATTAATTATTCCGATACAAATTTATGTTAATATAAACAATAAAATAAATACCCCTTATAAAGATTATAAAACCTATAAGTATTGTT
>CP070629.1:2549719-2565395 GCA_020356005.1 Thermoplasmata archaeon | reverse complement strand
GACCTTGCCCGAAAAAAATACATGAGCTTTGGCTTTCATATATATCACCTCATGCAAATTCAACAATGGTTGTTTTAATAATACATAATCATAATCATTAATATTTTTATTGCTCTAAACTCTCACTCATCGTCTTTTGCCTCTTGCCTCTAACCTTTTGCCTCTTAGCTTCTATTGATCTCAAACATGTTGTCATGGCCCGGTATTATCACATCCGCGATTTTGACGATGCGCTCCATGCTTTTTATCGCCAGTGCCGGATCGATGTTAATACCAGGCGGCACCCACTGTTTATAATTGTCCTCAATAGGTAGTGCATCACCGGTAATCGCATAGATCTTATCGCTTTCTACAATAACAGAAATCGAGCCCCGGGTATGGCCCGGTGTCTCTATCACATATGCCCGCGGTTGTTCCGATATTACATAACCTTCTTTTATCAGGGTTATGCCGAAACACTTACCACCTCTTCCTAGAAAGTCCGTTTTATGCGCCAGTATATTTGCATTAACAAAAAGTTCATTATTACCAACATGATCGATATGGCTGTGGGTTACTACCAGAAAATTGATATCTGCGGGTACCATACCTGCCTTTTTCTTTAAAGCCGAAAGGAGTTCCAAACGACGGCTCGGCTCGCCGGTATCTATCAATATATTTCCCTTGTCCTCACTTCTTATTAATGTCACCGTGGAACTTGCATCTAAAATATTGCCCGCACTGTCGCGGACCAGAACTCCCGGAAGAATGATCATAGGATTCATATCAATCAAGCTGGTAACGTAACAATCTACTTTCTACCTTTTTTCGAGCTCTTATCAGGTTTTCGGCCTTTGCCTCTGCCCCAGCTCTGTTTCTTACCTACCTTGGTACCTGGATCGAACCTTGATTCAGGCTTTAATATGTGGAATTTATACGCAAGAATTTCGTTAATTCCTTTCAGATTATCCAGACTTCCAGACCAATCTCTCAAAACATGCGAATACTGTAAATCAATGGTTTTGAGTGCATCATGGACCTCATTGCGAATCTTAATTCCTGTATCACCTTTGACTACCACCGCGATGTACATGTAATCGGTGCGTTCAATAAGAATATTTTGATCTCCGAATTTCATATGATCGAGGTTCCATTCCTCACTTGCGCTATCGGCACCATCAGAAAAGCCGTCTTTGATAAAATCCTGGATTGCGGTAAGCATCCCGCTCAAGATATCTTTATCATTAGACTTACGTGAATCGGTACCGATATGTGAGATTAAATTGCCGTTGGCATGTATCAGAAATAAATCCTTCATATCGTGCTTTGTGGGTATTGGAGCGGGTCCTACGGGCGCATCGTCCTCATCATAAACGCTGTCATCCATATCGCCTTTTCTGTAGAAACCCAAACGAGTAACTTTTTTACCATGGTCATCGTGTTTGCCCTTCAGGCCTTTATCCGGCCTGCTTGAGGTTGAATCCCCACCCTTTTTATCAATGGGAATTTTTTGTACTATTGATGGTTTCAATTCCGTGGGTTTTATATCTCCCGCACCAGGCGGCATTCTTTTCTTTTTATGATCCCCGCTGAGTTTATCTTTATCCTTTCCTTTTACCTTAGGTTTCCTAACAACTATATCCTCATCTTTATCCTTGCCCTTATCTTCATCCTCTTCTTCTTCGCCTCCGGGAGCACTCCGCCGCCGCCTTCTGAATACGATAAAAAGTAATACAACACCCAGCACAATCGCAATTATAATCAGATAAATCGAGTTGCTGCTGAACATTGAGCTGCTGCGCTCACCCTTATCCTCCATTGGCCCTATCTTCATTGTCCAGCTCTGTACGGTCTCTCCACCATTTTGATCGGTAATCTTTACCTTAATCGTATGTGTTCCAACTTCGTCTTTGCCGATATAGTATGTAAAATTCATGAATTCTTCGCCGGGCATGGGCATCTCATCAACATACCACTGGTAAAGTAATTGAAGTTCATCGCCGTCCTGGTCAATAACCGTTACATTGAATGTAACTATGTCGCCGGAATTGACCTCGATATTGGACTCCGGAGCGAACCCAACCACCTCCGGTGCCAGGTTCGGTATATCCACGATCTCAAGTTTCAAGGGTGACCCGCTGGCGTTGTAGGGTGGATATGTTCCGGTTTTAAATCCGTCCCAGGCCTCGATGTAATAATAAATCGTGTTAGGGCGCTCCTGCACCGGGAGGGTGGCGTTATAATGACCCCTCTTGCTGTCTCCACCCTCCCGAAGTGTCATCTGGATGGGTAAGAACTCGATCATGCTTGTATAGCGGTAAAACAATTTGACCGTAACAATGCCGTTGTTGTCATAGACCTCGGCATTTATATGAATCCGGTTGCCCACATACTCCTTTTTAATAGGCGTATGAATGATTCTTGGGACATCCGATGTATAAACCTGAACGTTGTAAGGTTTATCATTATAATTCACCGGTGCAAAGACATTAAATTCGCCGTCTCCGACCTCGAAATAATATTCCACCTTACCCTCTTCATCCTGTTCAGGTATGGTGCTGAAGTAGGTACCCTCCTCCGAAAACTGTAGCAGCGTCATCGTTTTCGTTTCGTATGCCGTGGAATTGACACCTTTGTAATGCAATTTTACCTCAAGGTTCGTGCTTTCGTCCTCGATTTTGACATTAATGTTGATCTTCTCACCGATAAATGCAAATGCAGGCGGGGTGTGTTGAATTATGGGTGGATTGTTGCTGGTGATTGTTACTGTATGGGGATTGGCATTTGCATTTACAACGGGATGGGTTGCTTCATGTAGATCTCCCTCTCGGGCATGAATATAATAATACAACTTGCTCTCAACAGAGTCGGGATAGGGCCGGGGTATATCCAACTTTGCCTCGAACGAAAAGTGCAGAGCACGGGAATGGCCGCCCTCAGAGCGCCCGCCGGTTGTCATGGTCATCTCGAGCTCCTTGTAATCGCCAAGATAACTGAATTTATAATAACAGAATGCCTTTACCGTCGAAAACCCGCTGCCGCCGGTTACATTTGCTTTAAATGTAATCGAACTGCCCTCTTCGGCGGTTGTTATCGGTAGATGCTCGATTATAAACGGGATCGTTTCTATTGCTACTGTATTTTGATTCGATAGCGCTTCGTTACCCAGCCGATCCTTTATCTTCAACCAGAACTTCAGTTCCGAACCGGCATAAAGCGACCAGCCTCCCGCCGGTGCCGGTATCTCACACTGCCAGGATTCATATGAAGAATCCTGGGCGGTCATGGTTATGTAAGCCAGTGAGCCGTCGCCGATACGATAGCTCAGCACCGGGAACAGTTCTGTGTCCGGGCTGCCGCCGTAAGCGTAGTTTAGCCCGGCACCTGTGTCCTTCAAGGTAATCCCGACGGTGACAACCCCGTCGTGTAACGCTGTCAGGTTCGTGGGGCTGTGGGTAACATCAACAAGGGTGGGTGCTAAATTATCGATTTTAATACTGCGCACGGAAAAAATGGAATATTTATTGTCATCATCCAATGCCCGTGCTCTCACCCACACCAACGAATCCTGGGAAATACCTGCCATAGAAGTATCCCAGTATAATTTGTAGGGCGTTGATGCAACGGGCGAGGATGACATTGCACTCCAGTTACCGTTGAACTGCGTTCCATCGGTACTGTCAAGAGAATATTCGAATTCCACTTGCTCTACCTGTCCGTCGTCGTCCTCCGCATCAGCGCTGACCTCGACGAGTCCGCCGAACCACTGCCCCGAAGCCGGGGTACTCAGTGTGCATGTGGGAATCTCTATTATATTATCGATGAGTTCAAGATATTCATCAGAAACACGCTGGTTGCCTACATTATCTGTGGCGCGGATTTGAATGGTGATGTTTTTACCGCGGTATACCTTCCAGGAGGGCAGAGGCGAGGATATGGAATAGCTCCAGTGGTCTGCACCGACCTTGGTCATGTCGGCGTAATTCCCGTACGGTTCTGAACCGAGCTTGTAGCGAAGCTCGGGTTTGTCGCTGCCTGAAAAGCCGCTGAGACCGTCCGTTATTTTCACAGTAACCTGCAGGTTACCTGTCTGGTCCTCCGTCAGATTGGCAGGCTGGAGCTGCCAATCTGAAATTTCGGGGCCCTGCTTGTCAAGCTTTATTCCGGAAAGCTGTTCGTGGGGGGTCTCCTCGTTGCCGACGTTGTCAATGCTCCAGTACTCCACCGTATTAGTTCCGGATTCCGTGGTGATGAGCGGGTGACCGTTTGCACCCACGGACTGCTCACCACCTCCGTTTATGCGATACTTTATATTGTTATTGGAAACACCGCTGCCGGAATTGTCGGTAGGTGTTAAGGTTATGGTAAAGTCGGCCTTACGCCATTGATCGATGTAGTTATCGGTGGTTTCAGGTGCCTCGTTATCCACCTTCACAGACACGTTCCTCCAGGGGCTTTTATGCCCGTAATCGTCCACGCTGCGCACCCGCACCCAGACCTCGCTGTCGGTGCCGTTGGATGCATTTACAGTGTTCCAGTTCACCTGGTACGGGAAGGTTGTATCCGGTGAATCTGTGCAGTTTGTCCAGTTGCCGTTGGTGCCGTCGGTGGAGTTCGCCGAATATTGAAACTGCACCTCCGCGATTGTTCCCGGTGCGGTATCATCTGCCGTTGCGCTTACACTTACCACACCGCCTTTCCAGCTGCCGCCGCCAACGGAAGGCGCCGATACCGTGGGCTTGAAATACGCTTTAATCGCATCGTCGTAACTTGCGTTAAGCTCGTCAGTGGAATTGCCCGCCAGAAATACGAAGGCAACCGTGGTACGCTCACCGGGACCGAGGTCGCCGAGGTCTGCTACCAGATCGGTGTACCAGTCTTGCGATGTAGCATCAGAAGTATTATTACTAGGGGAGAACATTTCATTGATAACACTTGTGTTTTTTCCATCATTAAGAAGTACATCATAATTACCAGCATTATGACCTTTAATTTTACCAAGAATTTGGGCAGTTGCCATGTAGAATCCTTGTGTTTTATCATAAATTATACTTAAATTTCTTTTATTGAAATGTAAGTAACTGTCATCGCTATTATCAAAAGTATCAATATCCCAATTAGTATATAACATCAAATTTAAATCATACGCCATATTGCTATTATTCAAATTAACAACCATCAACTCAACAATAAGCCATCGACCATCATGGCCCACCTTATTTGTTTGATTTGTGTTCATAAAAGACTTTTGGTATACATTAAACTCAATACCATCAAAATTACCAGTAAAATTCGTTGTAGAATTTTCATCAAAAATTCCATCTGATTGAGGGTTTGTATAAGGACCTGGTAAAAATTTATTTGAACTTGATCCCCCATCACTAATGGCATCTGTTTTGTTACCTAAGGCCAAATATCCATTACTTAAATAGTTGTTCCCATTTTTAGGGAATTTTAATTCATCCCATCCACCTGCTGCACCACCAGCATTATCTAATATTAATGAAAAATTTCCCGCATCATGCGTTAATGTTTGAGGAGGTTCTACAGCTGTGACATAGTTAAAATTGAAAATGGTAAAGATACTACCCAATAGAACAAATATAATAATAAATGAACAAACTTTTTTAAAAAATCCCATTCATTTCACCGCTCTTTACCATGTTTTTTTTCAAGAATAAAACTTAACTTATATAAAAATATATCTATAATAAAGGAAATAGATTTAAAATAAATTAATACATTAGTCCATTAGGTAAAGGCCCTTATCATAAAAAATTGACTTAATTAATATACATTACTAACTTATAAAATCGAAAAATTTAATTATATGCCCAGTAATTTAGCCAATCTAAGTCAATTAAATATGGAAATCTATTAATCATAATAGGGGAACGTCAGTGATTTAAGAGTAATTCGGTGATACCCATGTACAAACGCATTCTTGTCATTTTCATTATTTTATTATTATCATTCAATTTCATATCTTTAAACAATCCTGTTCCTGACGAACCCGACAACGCAGAAATCATAGAGCCAGAAACCGGGCAGGATGAGATTGTACCTGCACCGGATGTTGGACCGCACGGAGACGGCCTGCAGGAGGCTGTGAGCGAGCCGCAGCCGGAATTGGCGGTTCTGGTGAAGCCCGGCGGGACGGGCGATGATTCCGACGAAGCGGCAGCGCAGAGCCGCGGGATCTGGAACTGGACGGGCCAGCCAATGCTGGAGGATGGATTCGAAGGGTCCTTTTCTCAGAACTGGTTTGGTTACGATAACGAGAGCAACTCCAGCAAGCACTACAGCGATTTCTGGGGTAAAAACGATACCCGTGCGAAGAACGGGTCGTTCAGCGCCTACTGCTCGGCTCAGAACGCCACCGGCGATCCCGAGCCGCCTGGCAACAATTCCAACGGGACGGGCTACGACCATGATATGTATTCATGGATGGTATCCGGTCCTTACAATTTCAGCCGCCCAACGATGTTAAAGGCACGGCTCACATTCTGGTACTGGCTGTCCTCCGAGAACGCCTCCGATAAAACCAACGATTCGTTCTACTGGGCGGCTTCGAAGAATAACAGGACATTTATAGGTTACCGGATGTCGGGTAACTATTCCACCTGGAAATTTGTGGAATATGATTTGAACAATTATGACGGGCAGGGTACGTCGCTGATAGGCGAGAACAGAGTCTGGATCGCATTTGTGTTCCGCAGTAACAGCAGCAATGCCAACGATAAGATCTATGAAGGGGTCTACGTTGACGATGTCAAATTCGAGAACTATACGAACCGAGCGCCGTCGAAACCAACGGGGCTAAATGTAAGTGCCCCTAACATTCGTCGAGTGATCGATGAGAACCCGCGTTTCAACTGGACCTTCAACGACCCCGATGGTAATGTAACGGAGTGGCAGACAGGCTATCACATCCAGATCGGCAACGATGATGACTGGACCACCGTAGAGAAATGGAACAACAATGTATCCTCCGGGTATACCGATAACTTTACTTACTACGGTTCATCCAACAAGCTCACCGACGGCGAGACGTTCTATGCACGAGTAAAGCTTCGTGACAGGGAGGGGCTGTGGAGCCCGTGGAGCGATACCTTCAACTTTTCCATTAACGACCCGCCGAGCGCACCAACGGTTCTGCGGCCGATAAAGAACCTGCTGTGGAACGGCAGCTCTATTCAGGCTGTGAACTGGACCATATCAGAAAATGATGATTACGGCGTTAATGATACGATTACTATCAATATCTCGTATTCTACCAACGGCGGGATTAATTACACCGACGACATCATCGGTCTTACCAACAACGGTTCGTTCAACTGGACGGTACCCGGCACGGTGGAGAGCTCTGACTGTAAAATCAAGCTCACGGCGTTCGACGGGTACGAGACCACTTCCGCAATCTCACCAGTTTTCAAAATCGACAGCCTACCGCCGGTGATCAACGATATATTGGTGAGCTCCAACAGGAGCTGGTACTACGAGCAGCCGGGAATGAACGGCACAGGCGGCACCGTATGGTTCAATTCTCTGCCGTTCGAAGGTGGCCATCAGGAGATTATTCTCAATGTTGACTGGTCGGATGTCTCGCCGGTCCTGCTGACCGGCGGACTTGCATTTCTCGATAAACCATTTGATAACGATTCTGCTCCCAATAGATTGAATTATACCATCGAACCGTTTTCAGGAGATGCACTGGGTGTAAAAATCCAGGCTAAGGATAACTTCGGGCGCGTAACGAACGCCACAGTAGACTTCCTTGAGGATAATGATGATCCAACGGCTCCCACCAATGTGGAGTGCCATCCTGACAGTTTTTCCGATACCGGCGAAGCCGACGATGACAACCAGCTGTACATTACTTATGTAAGCGGAACCGATACTGGTGTGGGTGTGGCCAAGGCACTGTTGGGAACAGACGATCCGCCGACGCAAATGGAGAATACCTCCGACGGCCAGGGGCTCGTAACATCATATATATCGAATGCAAATGTGACGATTTTTGTTGCTATGGTGGATTTTGTGGGCAATATAGGTCCATCAGCGAACGATACCATAAAAATCGATCAGCTGGAGCCGAACACGCCTGAAATATTCTCCAGTTCACATCCAGACCCTGATTATTTCTATTCCAACGCTAATCCGGAATTCAACTGGACCTGGCCGGCGGATCTCTCGGGTGTAACACAGTTCTGTGTTGACTTGAATACCATTTCATCCTATATTCCTGATCCGATGACTGATACAGTGCTTACAACCAATTTTACAAACTATTTCGGTATCGACGACGGTATAAAATTTTTCCATGTGAGGTCGTACGACCGGGTGGGGCACTGGAGTTTAGGCGCATCCTCATTCAAGATTTTCATTGATACAACGCCTCCTTATGTGATAGATCATACGAGCTCTATGGGCACCACAGGAGAGGTATTAAAATTCAAAGCGCAGGCATTGGATAACGGTTCCGGTATATCCGATGAAGGGCAGTTATACTGGAGATATACAGGTGATTCCGAATTCAATATGCTTGAAATGGATATTATTGACGATCACTTCCAATCGGAGATAACCACAGAATTAAACCGCGTGGGCACAATTGAGTATTATATCGAGGTAAAAGATATGTCGATACCTACCAATACCGGCAGGTATCCCGCATCGGGTGTAAAGCTTAGCACGATTATTGATGATAAGGAACCATCAATTGTTTGGGGTACGAACGATACATCCGGCACAACCGGCGACCCTGTCAACATAAGCGTGACGGCCTCTGATAATATCGAGCCAGATCGTTTATATCTATATGTTGAAGGCTGGTCGGGTTATTTTGATATGGCGAGGAGCACAACGGAGCAATACAATTTCAGCACACAGATCATTTTACCTATGAATTCCATCGAGCCTTTGCAATATTATGTTGAGATCTATGACGCACAGGATAACATGGTCCGCGTACCTTCAATCGGCTTTCATACCATTACGATATTTGACAACGATGCACCGGAAGTAATATTTATCACAGGCAATTTGAGCAAGAGGAACGAGGAGTCGGTCACAATAACAATGCTGCCGCAAGATAACGTGGACCCCCCTCTGGTACTCAGTGCCCAGTTCTATTCGAAGCGGACAGATTCGCTGCTGTCAATGGTACCGGTAGAGGCAATAAACGGATTCCAGTATACATTCGAGCTCTCATCGGAAATCAAAGCAGATCAGGATTATTACGTGCTGGTTGAAGATACCAATGGAAATGTAAAAAGATCACCTTCCGACGAAAACGAGTTCTATCACATTTACATACCGGCGGTGATCAAACCCAACGGCGGCGAAATCTGGAACGTCACGCAGGAGATCATATGGAATGCGCCGACGATAGCGGGCACCACGCATAAAGTGAATCTATCTTACAGCCAGGACAGTGGCTTGACCTGGACAACGATTGAGAAAGGAATAAAAAACACCAACACTTATTCATGGGACACCTTGGTACTTCCAGATGGTTCATCGTACAGGATCATGATAGAGGTATTATTTTCCGACGGCACCTATACTACTGATATTACCGATAATGATTTTATTATTTACAATCCCGACAGACCGCAGCTAACCATAGAGAATCCGCATTACGGTGATATTCTGGAGGGAGATGTGGAAATAAAATGGACGGGTTTTGATCCCGATCCGCTCGATGTACTTGAGGTGGATTTATATTACAGTGAACTTAAAGGTGGGAGCACTGATCCCGACTGGAAGATACTTGCGGATGACCGGGAAGGTACTGATACATTCAGCTGGCAGACCCTCAAATTCAATGATGGATATTACGGTTTGAAGTTCGTTGTAAGGGATGGAACATTCGTTGAAGTTTTCGAAGTCGGGAATATATCAATTTATAATCCGGACGCTCCGAAGGTCAGCGTGCTGTCGCCAAAGTCGAATGATAAATGGACCGGTAAACAGACAATCCAGTGGATCGCTACCGATGAGGATAACGAGGAGCTCAAAATTAATATCTACATCAAACGGGTGAAGGATAACAATTATACGAAAATAGCAACTGATCTACCCAACACAGGCGAGCACACAATTGATTTTAGCAATTATAAAGAGGATTCTTACAGGATCATTGTGGAGGCCGATGATGGCGTACTTGATCCTCAAAGTGCAGAGAGCGGTGTTTTTGATATTATACACGACGAGGGAATTGGTACAGCTACCCTTGGGGCTGTTACCAGTTTGCTGGCTGTTATGGTTATTATTTTACTGTTCTTGTTCATAATGGCCCGTAACCGGAAAATGGACGCAGAACGCAAAGCCCGCATTGCTGAGAAAAAGAAGAAGATAGAGGAGGCCAAGGCCCGCGCGGCGGAAGCCGCCCAAGAAATGGGGCAAATGCCGGGGGGGGTACTTGGAATGCCCGCCCCTGAAGGTATGGGTACCCCGATGCAGTTACCCACGCCTGAAGGAATGCAAGCAGGTGCAGGCCCCATGGCACAGCTGCCTGCGGGAGCACCCACACCGGAGGGTGCACCGGATATTCCACCTGAGGGTCCAAAACCGGTGGGTGCCGAGGAGGGCGAGCAAGCCCAGCCTGAAGGTGAAGGCCCCGAACCTGAAGAACCACCTGAACCACCAGAAGATGCAAAGGAGCCTGCTGGCGAGATTTCGAAAGAAGTAGGAGCAGGGATACCAACCGTAGGTGCAGTTAAAATTCCAGCACCGAAACTCAAAGTTAAAGCCAAGAAGAAATTCTGTGGTGAGTGCGGCGCAGCATTAGGCGAGGGCGATGTGGTCTGCGTTGCCTGCGGGAAGTTCGTAGGCTGAATATATGCTTTTTAATCGATTACAGAAGTGCGGCTTACGGTTGCGTCTGCGAGGCGCGTACCGTTATGGGGTTGCGATAAGCGTACTGAATTGAATTTTTAAATAGTTGTAATGAATTTGGCCGCAAACCGTTTGACGCTTTCTGGTACGCACTTCACAATCGCTAAACGTGTTCCGCACTTCTGTTAGTAATATCTTATTTCCAATTATGTAAATTTCCATAAAATATTGGGAGTCATTTTGAATTAATACTTCGACCATAAAGTGGCTGGTGAAAGCAGAAATTGAATCAATAACCAATTTGATGACAAATATATAAATTGAATTATATTAATGAATTCTTTTACTTTTTTTTAAAAAAATTCATTTATAATATTGGATTTGTTAAATACATTTTTTATTCTGGATTTTACTTATGCCAGTACACTTGTAACTTTATGTTGTCCGTTGGTGTTCAAACAACCATTGGTAAATAATTTTAAAATTTTTTTTTGTTTTAATCGATGCATAAAAAAAATTTGACGACATTTTGATAAAAATATAATGATTTAAATATAAATCATAAAAACATTTATATATTTCTAAATATATATACAATTAAAATAATAATAATCGCGGAGGAGTGCTATGATAAAAAAAGCTGACCAAGAGATAATCGAGTTGCTAGTCAGCATGGGATTATCTAAAAAAGCAGCAACCACCCTAACTTTTCTATCACACAAGGAGGAGACAGATGCAAGACAGATCGAGCGCAATACCGAACTCAGACAACCAGAGGTCTCCACCGCAATAAAGGAATTGTATGGCTGGGGCTGGATCGAAAAAAGAGATATAAAAGGTAAGGGGCGAGGTAGACCCATACACTACTACAAGCTCAATATACCTTTAGATACGGCAATAAAGACAATAGTCGACGGAAAGAAGACCGAAATAGAGCAAATCGAAGTTAATATAAAAAGACTGAAGGAACTAACTCGTTAAAGGGAATATCTTGCTGAATGCCTCTCAAACCCCTCTCATTTTAGTTCCGAGGAAGGAAGGTAATTAATTTCAGATAGATTTAGTGCGGTCTAGAAGCTTAGAAAATTCTAAATCCGAAATTCTAAACCCCCACCCCCCCTTCTGTTTTATTTCCAGTTTGGGACATTCGATATTCGAATTTGTTTCGAGCTGAAACTCGTACCAACCGCCCTTTTCGAATCTTTGCCTCTAGTCCTCGAAAAGCCCGGAGTGTAAAAGATTCTCAGATAATACTACCCTCTTTAATTAATAATTGATGACATTCGGGGTAGCATTATCTAACCACAGGTTTAACCAAGGGTAAACTTAATCGAGTTTCAGGAGAGAAGCAATCCGTTAGGATTGATTCGCTTATATTCGCAATATTAGCCCTAATTCGATATTCTAAATTCGAATTTGAAAAAAATTGCGTAAAAATAGCATTATTTCAGCGAAGCAATTTTTTTAATTATTTGATCTTCTGCTAATTTAAGTGCTTTTTTCAGTTCAGACACATTCGGGCCGCCGCCCACGGCGTATTCCGGCCGACCGCCGCCGCTTCCACCTATCAGTTTGGTAGGTTCCTTTATCAACTGGCCGCAGTTAAGCTTCAGTTCCGGATTACACGCAAGTATGATTTTACCGCCAGAGAAGTTGCATGCTATTACGGCAACGATTTTTTCTGCGCCCTCTGCGGTTTTCAATTCGGAAATCTCCCTGCCGAGCGCATTTAACGCTTCGAATTGGCTTTTATCAACGGCTTCGCCGGCAGCTTCCAGGTGAACCAGGAGTCTAATATCGGTCCCTTCGATCACCTTGGATTTTTTCAGCATAGTATCGAGTTTGGAAGCGGCTCCGCGCCCGCGCAGTCCTGCCAGCTCCTTGCGAAGCGATTTCCATTCCGAAAAAAATCTTTTGGCGGTTTTCGGCAGCTGTTCCGGCAACACGCTGTAAACCGCAGAGGCCTCCGTCAGAATCTCTTCTTGTTTCTGTATGTTCCGAATAGCGGCGAGGCCGGTGGAAAACTCAAGTCTTTCAACACCGTCCTGTATGCGGTCGCACCGTAAGATCTTGATGGTACCCACCTGAGAAGTAACCTCGCAGTGGGTACCTGCACAGGCCTCCACATCGAAATCCTCGATTTCAACAACCCTGATTGCTTTGCCCGGCGGAACGCCGCCCTGATACAGCCTGAATCCGTAACGTTTCTCTGCCTCGTCGCGGTTCAGCCAGCTGCAGTTGATTGGCCGCGCCTCCAGTACGGTTTTGTTGGCGACGATTTCTATTTCTCGGAGCTGCTTATCGGTGATCTTGGCATAATGTGTGATGTCCACCCGTGCACGGTCAACGGCCTTTTGTGCTCCCGCCTGCCAGACGTGATCCCCCAAAACCTTCCTGGCAGCACCCAGAATTATATGCGTACTGGAATGATGCTGCATCAGTGCAAGTCTCCTGTCCCAATCGATGTTACCGGAAACCTTCATGCCCACTTTGAGCTTGTCAAAATTAATGGGTTTAGAACTTTTAAGATCATTACCGGCTTTATGAGCGAGAACGCCGCCGGCTTTTTGTACATCGGAAATCTCGAAGCTTAAATCGAGTTCAGGTACACTGAGAGTACCGATGTCCGAGGGTTGACCGCCGCCCTCGGGATAAAATATAGACCGGTTCAATATAATGTACGGCGGGTCAATGTGGATTATTTCAGCTTCGAATTCACGCAAATTTACATCGTCATAAAAAAGCTTTTGTGTATCCGGAAGATCGTATGTTTTTTCCTCCGCTGCGAGCTCAGGTCGCTCTGAACTGTGCCGCTCGGATATCAGGGCATGGAAATTATCGGGGATTTTCACATCGTAGCCGTCACTTCTCGCAACCTTCTCTACAATGCTCGGGTGGATGCCGTGCGAATCATAGAGCTCGATAAGCTGCTCCAGCGGTATCAATTTGGCATCTTTTAAACCGGCTGCAAAATTTTTCACCAGTTTTTTACCCTTTGAAATAGTCTCCCGATACCGCCTGGTCTCCAGGTCAAGGATTTCGATTATGGTTGAGCGCATTTCCAGCAGTTCCGGAAAATCATCTTTCAGAACTTCAAGCTGTTCGTCCACAAGTCCGGTCAGGTCATATTCCAGCTGGAGCTCATCCATCAATCTTAATGTGCGTCTCAAAACCAGCCGTGCCAGATAACCGGCCTTGACATTCGATGGAACGATCCCGTCGCCCAGCATGAAAGCAAGACATCTTGAGTGATCGGTGATGGTAAAGATGGATTCAAGCGGCTGGAGAAGTTCGATCAATTCCTCCTCTTTCAGCTTGAAGCCGCGTGAGCTGAGCTGCTGGTGGATAGTCCTGCGCAGCTCCATTAGATTCGCTGAAGTTTCGAAACTGAGCATACCGGCGAGTTTAGCATATTCGCGGAGGATATCATAGCTCTCAGTACCGGGTTTGAAACGGTCCTCGAGTCCCAGGCTTTTTGCCAGCTTCGCTACCATATCAGGATAAATTGCCTCGTATATCGTGGCGGTACCCAAAGATGACCAAACGGTGCGTTCCAGCCCGTAACCGGGATCTACTATATACATATCCATGGGAGAGAACCGCTCTCCCTTTAGCTCAATGGAACCTTTTTCGTCATATTTGAGGTTCATGAATACCAGTGTTGCGAGCTCGAGGCCTCTTACCATGACCTCCATGGCCTGGCCAGCGTTACCGCCCCCGACCCAGGGTTCCTCGCGGTATGTTATCAATTCCGGCTGGATCTTCATTGCCTCGGTGAAAAACCGGTGACAGTATTCCACCGCGGTCTCTTTCCAGTAGATCTCTCTTCCTTTTCGGTTAAAAGCATGCGGCCCCACCATCTCAAAGTTAGATAGATGCCGGCCGCTTTTACCCACCACATCAAGGTCGACCAGCCGTATGCAGGGCTGGGAAATAATCAGCGGGTTGGCGGGCGGTTCCACCAGCCCGGAGGTTACATGCGGCTGGAAGTCCGCAATAGATGCAATTGTCAAATAGATATCGTCGCGCCAGCGCGCAACAACAGGATAACGCTTTAACGGCGTGTGATCCAGTTTTGCGAAAAAATCGATATAGGTTTTTCGCATACTGTTTGAATCATATTTATCGGGGATTGGCGGGTTATCAATGAACTCGTACTCAACACAGGGAGTATCCCCGCAGAGCTCAAGCTCGGGATTAAGCGTCCAGAAAATTGTACCGCAGGATTTGCATTTGCGGCGCGAAAAGCCGGACTCTACAAAGTAGTTGAGTTTTAATTCATCTTCGACCATTTCAATCTAGGCCAACACAAAAACCAAAATCATATTTATTACTTTCCTCAATAAATAGTATAAAAGTGGAACAGTGTAAGAGTGGAAAAGTGGAATAGTGTATGAGTGGAAAAGTGGAATTGTGGAAAATTAATAGTCGGCAGTACCAAGTCGGTAGTCGGCAGTCGAACTGGAGGTTAGAGGTCGGAGGTCAGGTTCTAGGGTATTAGATATCAATTAAATTACCTCATCTGGTTCATAAAAAGAATTATTTACCATGAAGACACGAAAACATCAAAAGCCACGAAATTGGGTATTTTAAAATCGAGGTTTAAAATAATTTCGTGGTTTCGATTTTAAAATCATTTTTAATCAATTTCGTGATATCGTGGTAATTAGTGGAATAGGTTTGTTAATAATTTGACTTTTGATTTTATTTTGAGTTTTGTATTTTGAATTTCATTTTGTAGTATTTGATTTTTGTAATTCCTTTGTAGTATTTGTAGTATTTGGATTTTGATTTTTCCCGAAGGGGCGCCTCCTGCCACCTGATTTATACATTATCTTATAGACTAAATCAATTA
>CP070629.1:2527800-2549619 GCA_020356005.1 Thermoplasmata archaeon | reverse complement strand
TTCTTCGCTATTCCCACTCACTTGCGCACCTCTGGATTATAAATGTAATTCCGTATCATTGAAATTATTTTTATCAAAGAGGATTTGTCTAAAGTTTATCTTTAAGCTTTTCGCCGCGGCTAATGGTCAACATCCGTTCAAGAGGTAGTTTGGCCTGCTCGATCACCGATTCCGGTAATTCTATTTCGGGTCGGCCGGACTCCAGGCATTTGAGCACATCATCCATTGTTATCTTCTTCATTGCCGGACAAATGGCTCTCTCCAGTATATGGAAGGTTTTACCAGGATTCTCTTTTTGTAATCGGTATGAAAGCTCACGTTCGGTCACTATAATGAATTCTGAAAAATCGGAACTTTTAGAAAAGCGTACCATACCCTCCGTTGATAATACCTCATCAGCCATATCAATCACGGGAGGTGCACATTCTGGATGGACCAGTACCTTGGCGTTACTGTGAGAATCTTTCATACTCTGGACATCTTCAGGCGTCACATCACGGTGGACATGGCAGTATCCGGGCCAGAATATGAATTTTTTATCAGGTATGAATCTTTGAACATACAGCCCGAGATTTGCGTCGGGTATGAAAATGATCTCACCGGCTGAAAGCTGTTTTACCACATTCACCGCATTTGCGGATGTGCAGCATATATCCGTCAGTGTTTTCGTCTCTGCTGTGGTATTAACATATGCGACCACAACGGCCTCCGGATGTTCTTCTTTCAATTTTCTTAATCCGTCGATATCTATCATAGCTGCCATGGGACATTTAGCTTCGGTATTGGGATGTAAAACCGTTTTTTCTGGATTAAGTATCTTTGCGGATTCTGCCATGAAATCGACACCGCAAAACAATATTGTGGACTGCGATACTTTTGTCGCCTCCATGGCGAGGTTAAGTGAGTCACCAAGAAAATCAGCAACATCCTGGATTTCAGGGCGCTGGTAATTATGGACCAGCATAACCACATCTTTTTCGGATTTCAATTGCTCTATGCGTTCCGGAGTCATCTTACCACACGATAACCATAACTAAATCCCCTATAAGGAGTTCTGTTATTTTTGCTTTTTTGACATAATTAAAATAAAGCCTTGTTTTTTTTATATAAATTAAAAGCAAATAAAAGATTTTATAAATTGAAAACTCTTTAGGCTTAGTTCTGTCCAACTTTATGAGTTGATGTAATGAGTGATACGCAAGATCCGATTTCATGTCCAAACTGCAATGCCAGGATTAATCGAAAAGATATAGTGATGATAATTTTTCCGAAAGCTACAGTGATGTCATGCCCTATATGTAAAAAAACAATATCATTACAGCCCAAAAATTTTTAGATTAATTTCACAAAATCCAAAATCCCATCCCACTTTTTTTACCACGAAATCATGAAGTTGATTTGAAATAATTTTACAATCGAAAACACGGAATAATTTTAAACCTTGATTTTAAATTGCCCGCTTTTGCGTCGTTCGTGTTCTTCGTGGCTAATTTTTTTCCGTGCCTCCGCGCTTCCGTGTTTAAATTGGGGTGGGACGGGGACGCTTGTAATCAAAACATTATAAAATAAAAGTCCTAGATTATCTTTCGCGATCTTCGATTATCTCGTGTCTTCGTGGTAAAAAATGTAAGTATCGAAAAATCACCCGAGGCCCCAGGCCCGAGTCCCGAACCCCGATATTAAACTGCCTCCCGCCTCCTGAAATGACAAATTTTATGGACTCTTAATCCATTACATATCCAGGTGGTCCAATACCATTTTGCAGAATCTGTCAAGGAAAGCTCACATCTATAATCAATGTGGATGGCGAGCCCAAAGAAAATTACTGTCCCAGATGTAAAAAAATGTATGCGCAAGATGAACTTACCAATCCAGCGCAAAAATGAAATCACCTTTTATAAAAATTAACACTAGCTGCTAATTACAGGCTAGTTTAATTCTCGATAATCTATTTAACTAAAGACAATATTATCATGTCGGGGTGGATGACATGAAGAAGATCCTAGTAGGCTACGATACTTCAAAACATTCCGATAGGGCTTTGGAGCTGGCAATCGAACTTGCCAAGAACTCAGAATGCGATTTAATAACGATGTTTGTACGATCAAAATATGACCGTAGCTTTATTACCGAAGCCAGTATGCCCGAGGAAGAGGTTAAAGTAAAAATGAAGGATATGATGAAAGATACGGTTAAGAAAATAATCCAAGAGGGTGTACAGGTTGAAGGTGTGATTTTGAAAGGCGATGTTGCCACCAAGATTATCGAATACAGTCTTGAGCATGAAATTGATTTGATAGTACTGGGTGCACTTGGAATAGGAGAAACAGAGAAATATAAGCTTGGAAGCGTGGCAGAAAAGGTCGTCCGGTACTCGAATACACCAGTACTGATTGCCAGATGAACGATTGAATCAGAAACAAGGACCCAGGACCCAGGACCTGGGACCCAGGTTTCCTATAATTGATTTTTATAAATTAAATACAAATAAAAATTAATGGGTCAATGTAAACCACTTTTTTTATTACTCAGAAAAATAATAGAAAAATTATATATAATATATATCTATGTTAACTAATTACTACGATTTTAATTAAATAATAATCACTAATCCACAATTGCAGTTGAGGAGATATGATTATGAACACTGGAAAGTTGTTCCCGTTATTTATGGCAGCATTATTCATTACAATAAATTTTACTTTAATTATTCCTGATACCTCCGAAGGGTCCGTTCTAACAAAATTTTCAAACGGCATGACCGGTAAGGATATCACCTTTGAATCCGCTGGTAATGATTACACACTGGCCGTTCGTTTAAAGGGTGGAGTTGCTATCCGTTCCGCACATCTCAATATAACCGGTCTGCCGGAGGGTTCCAAATACCCGTTGAATCCCAAGCTTTATGTGGGTGCCGATGAAGATTTAGTATGGGGCTTCAACGAGACCGGTTACGGTAGAATGGGTCACCAGACCGAGCTGTACAATGATGCCGTCTCCCATTCGTTTACTATCAAATCCCACACCGGAGGATCGAATGCTGGCGCCCAGATATTGCTGCCTCAAGGTGCAGAGGTTTCATCGGCGACATTAAGATTGAATGGTGAAATAACCGATTTCGGTACCAAAACCATCATTGAGAACAATAAAGACCGGGTTTCGGATATGGACATCGGTGATATAGATAACGATGGCGACATGGATATTGTAATTTCTGTACTGGGCGATTATGATGTTATCTGGTACGAAAATGTGGATGGGAAGGGTACCAACTGGAATCCTACCACTGTAGATGGAAATCTTAGATGGGCCACCGATGTATGTCTTGCGGATGTTACCGGCGAAGGCAACCTGGATATCATAGCCAGTACTTATTGGGACAACATACTGGCATGGTACAACAATACCGATGGTTCAGGCACCTTTAGTACACGGAAGACAATTGACAATACTGCAAATTTTCGATTTACCGGCATCGCTGCAGGTGATCTGAACAACGACAGTGCTGTGGACATTGTGTGTACGTTAGGTTACACAAACGGACGGGTTGTCTGGTATAATAATACCGCCGGTAACGGAACAAACTGGGCCCGAAAGAACATTGACGGTACCGAAACCTACGCTGAAGATGTTTGTATAGTAGATCTCGATGATGACGGTGATAATGATACGGTTATTGTAAACTACAACCGGAACGATGTGAAATGGTACGAGAACCAGGGCAATGCCAGCTCGTGGTCAGCTGAAAAACTATTATCAAACAACGGTTTGACCAACGGCGTTTCGGTCGTCTGTGCAGACATAGACGAGGACAATAATATCGATGTAGTCGGCTTGGGTAATTCGTTGCGCTGGTTCGAAGCGCCGGACGATCCTTCCAATAGCTGGACCGGTCATACAATAACGAGCCCGGGTGCGAACAGCTACCTGGGCGAGGTTGTGGTTGCAGATCTCGGCATATACGGCAGCCCCCCTGACGGTCATCTCGATATTGCTATGGTCACCGCTTACAGTAATGATGTAAGATGGTATGAGAATAATCCGTCCAACCCAGGCAGTTCATTTACAGGCCATACAATCCGCGGTGATCACAATTATGCTCGCTGTCTCCGTGCAGTTGATCTGGGCGGTGATTTTTCATACCCGGACCTGATCGTATCGGCATATACATCAACTACCGACGATGTGGTCTGGTACGAGCTCAATAAAACCTTTCCGAAAAATGTCAGGGTGGATGTCGGTAATGACGGCGATACCGAGTACAACGCCGGTGCAAGCTGGCTGAATACAACCAAAACTACCGGAAATTTTGCAGTTGAATTGAATCAGTTGCTGGATGCCGGCCCTGCAAGCACCGTAGTTTACGGTCATAAAATTGTGACTGTACCTTTCAAGGTCTCTACCGATACTGCCGGCGAAATCACAGTTGATAATATTGATATCAAATATGAATATACAGCCAAAGCCGACCGGATCAACAGCGGCAGCACGCTGGCTGATGTTCTGCAAAAATATGTCGGTCCCATAGGCAGCGGCGGCGATTATGTTACCATTCTTTTGAAATTCTCGGTGGAGTCCGCCGGTAAACTCAGGATCTCCGACCTGTACGTTGAATATAATGACTACCCCTCCACCAAAGGTCCCATACCGTCCAATGCATCACTGGAAGAAGATACTAAATCTGATAAACTGGTGGATCTGAGTTTGTATTTTCAGGATGATTATCTGGCATCAAACGAATTGACATACAATATCATATCTTATACAAATAATTCGATCGTCAACGCCTATATAACCGATTCACATTTCATTGGCATCGACTCCGAATCCGGCAGTACCAACGATAATTGGTACGGTTCCACAGAGTTATCAGTGCAAGCGGTGGATGAAGATGGATTGATGGTCGTGTCAAATATTTTCAGGATAAACATCACACCGGTTAATGACGAACCGTTAAAGGGCCCGGATGACCTGCCTCCAATAACATTGAAAGAAGGTTCAGTAAGCAATTCGCTGTTTCTGGTAGGTTCAAGTCAGTATTTTGTAGATCTGGAACTCGACGATCTTTATTTCGAGGCCGAGCTCGACCCGGAAAATGTCTATGATAATGAATCACTGGTACTGCACCTGGACGAGAACACATGGGAGCTGATAGTCGAAGGATTGGGCGACTGGTACGGTAAAAATGTGCCATTAAGGGTCTACTGCGACGACGACCCGGATGTGGATAAGACAATATATAAGGACACGTATGTGAGCGTTTCAAATGTAAATGATGACGCTCCCTATTGGAAACCACTACCGACGAAAACCATCAAGGAAGGCACAAAAGTACACCAGAATCTACTCTACTTACCTGATTACGTCGAGGATATTGATGACACTCTGGACAAGCTGTCCTTTAAAATAATAGAGACTTCAAACAGCACCGCAGCAAGGGTTGAACTTGACACCCAGGCATACGTGGATGTAACCCTCCTGGACGATGATTTCTTCGGCGAAATTTCTGTTAGCCTGCGGGCTACCGATTCTGGCGGCAACCATGGTGATGGCATATTTACCATTATTGTCGAACCGGTAAACGATCCCCCTGATATTTTACTGATCACACCTGAACAAGATGTTACCGTTTTGACAGATTCGGTGGTTCTCAAATGGCAAGGAAGTGATGTTGACAACCCCACTGATGATATTACCTATACTCTACAATTCGACCAGGTAAATGCAGAAACCGTAGTATCGGAAGCACAGGATATTAAAGATACGAGCTTCAGAGTAGAGGGTCTGGAGAACGGCTATACATATTTCTGGAGGGTTGTGGGATACGACGGTATTGACGAAGGCAGCTCAGATATATTTTCGTTTTTCGTCCAGTACGGCGAGGTTCCGCAAACCACGCTGGGAAAGCCGCTCGACAAATCCATTCTTAATTCCACATCGGTTACTTTGGATTGGAGTTATTCCTATAGTGGAACCGAGGATTTTACACCTACATACGACCTCTATTTCCAAAAAGCAGGTAACGGTAATAATACCAATAACGGAGACGGCTCGGATCTGACGGCATCGCTTGAAAATATATTTGCTACCTCACTTACATCCACCGAATACACTATAGATAACCTGACAGATGGTGCGACCTATTACTGGACCGTTATCCCGCAGTTCAGCGGTGGTGAAGGTGTATGCACATCGGGTGTCTGGAGTTTCTCAATTGATTTATCATGCAAATGCTATGGATTTACTATGGAGCTTGTAGGTAAAAGTGAAATTAAAGTTGAGCAAGGTAAACAAATCGGTGTGCAAATCAAACTCACAAACCTGGGTGCAAATAATGATATATTTACGATACAGGCCAGTAGCACTCTGCACAGTTCGCTTGTCAGCATCCCCGATCTGGATGATAACGACCAGATAACTCTTATACCCGGCGAGACAAAAATCATCGACATTACCATTGATGCAACGAATGCACCGGTGACACAGACCGAAATTGATATTGATGCTGTGTCATTGGGAGACGGTAGTTCGCAATCTCTTACTATAGATCTTACAATAGAGAAATCTAAAGGCGATGGGGAATCATCCGAAACCGAGCGGTTCGGTATTAATAACACAGCATTGCTCGCCATTATTATAGTCATAATTATAGTAATTATTCTAGCCGTGCTATTTGTTTTAAAACGCCGTAAAAAGGAAGAAGATGAAGATAAGGATATCGAACCTGTTGAGGAAGTTGCACCCGGTGAATTTGCCAAACGCGCACCTGAGGTCTACGATGCCGAACTTGTTTCCGGCCCTATGACCATATCTGATGTAGTCAAAGGCCAAACCTTTGACGCCGGTGCACCTCTCCCGCCGCCAGATATGCCGGTAAGTGGAATTCCCGAAGAACCAAGAAGCCTCCCTGCACCGGAACCGGAGGATAAGAGGGTGCGGAAGAAGAAAAAGGTCAAGAAAATCGGTGAGGTGCCAACAGAAGAAGATCAATTTATGGTGGCGCCGGGAGAAGTCCAAAAAGAGGAACCGCTGGATGTGCCTGAGGGTAAAGCCGGACCTGAGGTGATGCTCCCCACATTCGATAAGGATGAGGAAGAGGAGTTAAAGATCCCCAGGGAGGAAGAGGAGGAGGCGGAGGCAGCACCCGACATCGATCTTACTTTTAAGCACCCGGGTAAAGTTAAAAAGGCCAGAACCAGGACTCCTTCAATTTTCGAGGAGGAAGAATTTGCGGCTGCACCTCCACCTGAAGAAGAACCACTTGAGGTACCTGAGGAAGAACTTGAGGACACATTTGAGGCGCCCAGGAAGCGGAAGGAGAAAAAAGGGAAGGTGCGCGGCCCGAAGGTGAAGCTGCCCGGAGAGTGACTCAGCTTTTTCACAACAATCTAACTTACAAAAAAGATATTATTATCAATTATGTTGAGAGCTTAGGAGGTCATTTATGCCAGTATACGAGTTTGAAGGTAAATCGCCCAAAATCGGAGAAGGGACTTACATTTTTGACAGTGCAGATGTCATTGGCGAGGTGGACCTGGGTAAAAATGTATATGTGGGTGCAGGTGCACGTATCAGGGGTGATTATGGTAAGATTGTCATTGGTGACAATTCAGCAATAGAAGATAATGTGGTTATACACGCCAGGCCGGACCAGCACACCGAAATCGGTGCCAACGTAACAATCGGGCACGGAGCGGTCATTCATAACGCCACGATTAAAGATTGGGCGGTTATTGGCATGGGCGCAATCGTTTCCGACTGGGCTACGGTGGGTGAATGGGCGGTTGTGGGTGAGGGTGCACTGGTAAAAAACCGAGGCGAGGTACCTGCCGGTAAAATCGCCGTGGGGCTGCCGGCAAAGGTAATCGCAGATGTGAGTGAAGATTACAAAAAGCAATGGACAGAGTTCAAAGGTATCTATTCGGATTTTGCTAAGGATCGCTACCCCAAATCATTGAAAGCGATTAAATAATGATTATTTGATAATTTTTTATAATTTATTTGCTTCTAAAATCCCAATACTACCAACGATTAGTCGACAGTTGAAAGTCGACATTCAATAGTCTTGGGATTTGGGATTTGGTAGTATTCACCGGCTTTTACATTGCTTTAACGGCACCGCCTAGCGATTCACAAGTATATTTTGATATCAAATTACTGTTATATTCGGCACGGCCGTACACCTTGATTTAATCTGCTACTAGTCGGTGTCGGCAACTAGTCAGCGCAGGCAACCTACGATTAACTTAGTCATCGCTGTTTGGTAGTATTGGTAGTATTACTAAGCAAATCCAAATCAAAAGGGTAGTATTAAGAATCAATATAAAATAAAATAGTATATATATCCAGTAAAAACTTTCATCCACCTCTCCCCCTATCAGGTTTATATATGAATAAAGACAATTTTCCTAAATCAAAATAGTAATCAAGGTGATTCCAATCGGTCTTAATATTTGCGTTTTAAATTCCGGCAGTTCAGGAAATTCCACTGTAATATATACCGGTAAAACCAGCATAATGCTGGATGCGGGACTGAGCGGTAAAGAAACAGTGAAACGGCTTAATGAAATTGGTCTCTCTCCGAATCAGTTCAGCGGCATACTCGTGTCGCACGGTCACCGAGATCATACAAGCGGTGTGGGTGTCCTGGCAAGACGTTTCAAAATCCCTGTGTTTCTTAATAAAAAGACCCACATCGAGATCTCACCATATGTCGGTGAAATACCAATTTTGAAGTCTGTACGGTCCGGTTCAAGCTTTGATATCGGTGATATTCAGATAGAGACCTTTTCAGTCTCACACGACAGTTCGGATCCCATGGGATTCATTTTTAAAAGCAATCACAGCCGGATAGCACACATAACAGACCTGGGGAATGTTACTCCTGCTATTCTCAAAAAAATCCGTGATATGGATCTCATAGTTATAGAATCCAATCATGATATCGACATGCTGATTAACGGCTCATACCCGGAATATTTGAAAAGAAGAATTCTGGGTCCGAAAGGCCACCTATCAAATATCGCCGCCGCAAACGCCCTGGTGGAGGCCATCGGGTCAATAACGAAGGCGGTGATACTGGCGCATTTAAGTGAAGATAACAATCACCCTGACCTGGTGCATTCCACAGTCCATGAGATCCTGGAAGAGGAGGGGTTGGGCGATATAGCACTAACCATCGCTTCACGTTATTCTGCAATTCCAGTTATTAATATTAGTGAATTGTAAGGGTAATATAATCATAAGCATCAGGGAGTATGGTGCATGGTGCATGTTGCAGGCAGCATGGTGCAAGTGTAATACATGGTGCAAGCAGCGGGCTGCAAGGGGCAAGTGTAATTTCAAGCGATTATAAGCACCCCTTAGAACCTAGAACCCAGAACATAGAACCTAATCAAATCAAACTGCCACCTGCTAGTGCTTCTAATCACCATAAAATCGAAGCGGCCTGCCTCCTACCAGCGCTTATAATTGTTTTAAAATTGGAGCGATCTGGCTGAAATCTACTAAAAATCATTTGCCGTATCGTCTCTGCCTCAATTGATATGACCTGATGGCTTTTAAAAAATCTATTTTAGAGAAACCGGGCCAGTACACATCCGAAAAATAAAGCTCCGAATACGCCAGCTGCCATAATAAGAAATTGGAGATGCGTTCCTCTCCGGAGGTTCGTAGAATAAGGTCAGGGTCGGGTATTTCGTGGGTATAAAGGTATTTGGATACCAGCTCCTCATTGATGTCGTCTATACCTACCTTTTTATCCAGCGTATCCTGGGCTATATCCTTTACGGCCTGGATGATCTCCTCTCGACCGCCGTAAGCTACCGCTAAATTGAAATGGTAATTATCGTAATCCTTAGTTGTTTCCTCTGCCTTCTGGATCGCTTCCTGAACCTCATCTGGTAAAAGCTCCCTTTGCCCGATCACCCGTACTCGTATTCCATGTTTATGCACACGCTCGTCATTGGCAAGCTGTATGAAATTGTCATTGAACAATTCCATTAATCTATCTACTTCCTTTGTTTTTCGCCTGATATTTTCGGTTGAGAATGCATAAACTGTCAGTATCTTTATTTGTAAATCCAGACACCATTCCAGCAGTTCCTCTAATTTATCCCGGCCGTATTCATGGCCGTCAATAGGATTCAGGCCGAGATCTATGGCAAACCTGCGGTTGCCGTCCATAATAATCGCAATATGTTTAGGCATCGGGTCGCTGTGGACCAATCGCATCAGTCGTTTCTCACGTGCCTTGACGATGGATTCGGAAATGGTTTCAACGAAGTTTGTGACGGTCAAACCTCCTCTTTATTGACATCTGTGTCATTAATCTTAATATTTACTAGTTTATTTTTAACATTATATCTTAAACTTCGCATATAATTTATATACTTATGGAGTTTTTATCTTGGATAAAAATGTGGGTAAACCGGATTTATAAAGTTACTTACTGATACTTTCTTTATTACTATTAGATATCCTATATAACAGGGCCTGATATATAAAATATAATATGAAAATGGAGCTTATGATTTAATCTGTATATAAAGAAATTTCAAAATCATACGCCTGTTTATAATAACATCATTTGCGGCTGTGATCTAGTCTGGTTAGGATCGGAGCTTCCCAAGCTTCTTGCCCGGGTTCGAATCCCGGCAGCCGCATACTTGATTTGCGTGAAATCAATAAAAATCAAAAAATCAAGAATTCGTCGGGGTTCCATTCGCAAGTTAGTGTAGCTGGAAAGTCCGATGTACTACCCTCGGCTAAAATCTTTCATGGATTCAAGAGGGTAGATATTTCCGGCGAGTTTTCCGTTCGAGGCTTTTCGTGGTTAAGAAGCCCAGAGACGAAAAGGGTCGTTCGAATCCCGGCAGCCGCATACTTGATTTGACTTAAATCATTGAAAATCAAAAAATCAAGAACTCGTCGGGGTTCCATTCGCAAGTTAGTTTAAGCTGTTTAATCGCTACCAGAAGAGCGGTTTCGGCTTCGGCATCGAAGCTCGTAAGGTTAAGTGGTTTCGAGGCACGTTTCGATAAGCGTTTTAAAATCAAACTGCCTCCTGCCCCCTGCCTCCTGCCTCCAGATTAAAATCAATCCGAAATCGACAACAATGATTAAAAAGCAGAAAATGATTAAAAGAGGTATGAATATCAATCCCGATAAAATCTTTCGTAGAATAGAAGCCTGGATAAACAAGCACCTCCCATCCTCGGATATACCTGTGGGTTTCGAAGTGATTTTCCGAATCCATAAAAACACATTAACATTTGATTTAATTGATGAAAATGATGTAATCAATATGATAAATATAATCCACGAACTGTTTGACCGGCTGAAACATGACGCTGAGGTCCAGAGCAAGGAGGAATTTAAAGAAACAATTTATTTTCCTTTTGAAGCAGGAAGTAATAAAGAAAATATATTAGTTACAGTTATCGTTTATTATCGTTATAAGGCCAAGTGGATGCAACACATAAGTGTACAAAAAGAATTTTGATTTTAATCCAAGTTAGAATTGGTGATATTAATGACAAAGCAGGAATCGAATAATTCAACGGGCATATCAAAGGCCGCTTCGGAGCAACGGGGATCGCTCCAGGGCGCTAAAAGAATGCAGCATATACGCCGTTCAGCAACTCTAAAGCTTGCGGAACGCGCCAAAGAATTGGCGTCATCGGGCAAGGATATCATATCATTATCCATGGGCGAACCTGATTTTACAACGCCCGAGCATATAATCCAGGCTGCCAAGAACGCTTTGGATGAAGGATTAACACATTACACACCGGCCCTGGGGATACCCGAATTGAGAGAGGCGGTGACGAAACACTGCAATGAAAATAATAATATACCAGCCAAAGCCGCTGATATAATGATCTTACCCACCAAGCTTGCGGTCTATAACAGCATGCTGGCAATGGTGGGGCCCGGCGACGAGGTTATTATTCCCGAACCTGCCTGGGTTACCTACGAACCCTGCGTACAACTTGCACAGGCAAAAAGTGTTTCCATTCACCTGGACGCTGATAAGGATTTCAGATTGATTCCCGATGACCTTGCTGAGGCCATTACGCCTAAAACTAAAATGCTGGTTTTAAACAGTCCGTGTAATCCCACGGGTGGGGTCTACAGTAAAAGCGATATCGAGGGAATTGCACAGCTTGCCGTAGACCATGATATTATTGTATTAACCGACGAAATCTATGAGAAGATCATCTATGAGGGTCAGCATTATTCTATTGCAGCTCAACCTGACATGTTTGAGCGCACCATAACCACCAGCGGTTTTTCCAAAGGCTATGCCATGACCGGCTGGCGTGTGGGATGGGTGGTTGCAGGACCGAGTATATTTTCCCAATTGAAGAAACTTCAGGAGCATTCAATTACCTGCGCAACTTCGTTTGCCCAGTACGGTGCGCTGGCGGCGCTGAACGGCCCCCAGGATTGTGTGAATGAAATGGTGACTGAATTCAAGAAACGCCGTGATCTTGTGGTGGAGGGTTTGAACAACATTGACGGATTCAACTGCAATAAACCGAAAGGGACGTTCTATGCATTTTTCTCTTATGAATACCAGATGAATTCCAATGATTTCGCGAATTATCTACTTGAAAATGCAGGGGTGGCTTTAACGCCCGGAAGCGGTTTCGGAGCCGCCGGCGAAGGGTTCTTAAGAATGTCATATGCTGCTTCGCAGTCACAATTAAAAGAGGGTCTGGGCCGAATAAAAAAGACACTTGAAAGTGATGATACACTAAAACGAAGCACGTAAAAATTGAATTAAGCTGTCAATAATCCAGAACGGGTAGTTTTCAAATTAAATTGCCCGGTTATTCACCCCTTTCCTTCATCTTTCCTCTTTCTATCTATATCCATATCTTCAACGCTTTCAGCACAGCTCAGGAAATCCGCAGGGACCATGAAAGAGCCGATTTCGGTCATAACTTCGATCATGTTGCCTTTTACATCAGTTATTTCTACCAGGTTGCCTGCAGTAACCCTTTTAGTCTTTTTGATTTCCATGGTTTCTCTCATCTGTTCCGATAATTCCAGCAGTCGCGTCTGTCTGCCGATTATACATTTGGATTTGATTATTCCTTCCATTTTGCTCTTCTGCACTTGAAGCGTCACAACCAGAGTGATTGCCAGTGCAATAATGAATAATATAAGGAAGAAATCCAGGGGTGTTAGCTGTGTCTCTTTCTCTTCTGCAGCCTTCTCATCCTCACCTGCAAATTTAATAATCGGCATGGGTTTGGAGGGGTAATAGCTTGTATCAACTACTATTTTCGGCCCCTCAGGGATCTCAATAACTACAGAGATACCCTCTTCTTCTATCACCTCCTCCACTTCTTCTATCACTCGTACGCCTCCAACCACCAGAAGATCATCAATGTACCAACCCATATAGTTATTGTAATTACCATCCACGGTATTGAAATAAAATGAAAGCGAAACTTCTTGTCCAATATAATTCGAGATCTCAAACGAGTGGAACTGCCACATGGGGATTCCACCGTATCCATTTCTTGAACTGTACGGTGTGGTGAAATCATAATAATCTTGGTTCGGGTTCAGGAGTGCAAGGGTATCCCAGTTCGCACCGTCATCTGCGGATATATAAACGTACATTAAATCGCGTATCGTGGGTTCATAACTTTCGATCTGCCATAGCGTCCAGAAAGTTAGATTTGCATAGTCGTAATAGTACGGTATAGTAAATGATGGTATCGTCAATGAACCCTCGTTTGGCATTCCCATGGTATCATAATCGCCTGTGGATTCCTGGCCGTACCACCACGCCCATGAACCGCTGTGGGTTCGATTATATTTCGATGTATTTTCCGCGGAATTGTTGTAGACCTTATGCCATAGGCTGGTGCTGATCCACGCGGTATCTGTACCTGTCTCCACTGCCTCCTCTAGATCAACAAACACCGGGTCGTCTGGAGCCCAGAACACATCTGTATTGTAATACAAAATCTCCAGGCCGTCACCCACGCCGCCGTCATCGGTATCATAGTCCAGCGGGTCGGTTTTGTAGATAATGACCTCTTCCCCATCTGTGAGTATATCATCGTCGGTATCCCTATCCAGAGGATTGGTACCGTAAATGAGTGTTTCGTCGCCGTCAAGAAGCCAGTCGCCGTCTGTGTCCTTATCGCCCACCTTGGTTTCGAATAAATATTCACCGTAGATCGGGAGACCGTCCTCATCAATATCTATATTTGTCCATGCATGATAAATATCATGTGGCTGTCTTATATCACACCACACTATATGTGCCCTGTTGAGCTCATCGGTATTGACATAAGCGAAGGTTGGATAAGCATAACTCCCTTCATTACGCGTTGAACCAGCATAATCCTTGTGGGGTGGTGTAACCCATATAAGTGGTTTCTGTACCACCGCATCCGTGTCCATAATTAAATAAACAAGATCCGCGTATTTTACGTTCCAATTCGATTCCTCGAACCACGGGACATGTACCAGTTCTGCATCATGATCTATGGCAATTGTAGGCCACATAGAATATATTTTATCCAGTTTGCTGAGCATCCGGTCATCTATCAGAGTAATTACACTCTCGATCGCGGGATCACCGTCACGGTCGTCTTTTAACGGATCTATTTTAGTATAAAATACTTCAACCGTGGGAATTATCAGATTCTCTTCTAATACACTGATGAAATCTATGAAGATATCATCTGCTGGAGGTGCGAACACATAATGTTCTATTTTAATGCGGTATCTGCCGCTTGCATCCGGTAAGTAAGGATTCAAATTAAAATATTTATAGTAACCGTCTGGATAACTCTCTCCCCATTCCCTATCCACCCAGTTTTTACCATCCCAGACCTTTATATCGTAATATTCCCAGTCACCACGCGCGCCCACAACTATTGAAAAAACATCCTGGGTTTCAGGTACATTCGTCCACTCAACTATTATCGACTGGCCTTTGAAATTAAATTCTTTCCCATCTCCGTACTCAGTAACTTCCTCTACTATTGATTGGGTGCCAACTGTGCAATAGTTCGGGGCATAACCATATATATGTCTTTGATGCCAAACGATATGTACCTTATTTTCTTGATCCACAGAGATTTCCTGACCGCCGTTTTGTACCGGCGGCGATAGTACTGTGCCGTTGATCATTACCACTGCTGTGGTACCATTTAACATCATATAATGAGTTCCTTTATCTATATTCGAGGTATCCCACATATTGAAAGTAATGTGAACGTCATCATTCGAATCCACAGACAGGTCCTGCGACATTTTATCTCCCACAATCCACCAGATAATCGTATCCTTAATTATTATGGCTCCATTTTTTGACATCTGTACAAAATACATGCCGGGGCCATATCCGTTTATGGTTTGGCGATTGATGAACAGAATATTGATATAGTCTCTGGAGTCCATTGTCATTCTGTGGACGTTATAAATTGCATCGCTCGTGTGGATATTTATTGTGACCGTATGCTCTTTGATTTCTACAAACCATGAAAGAAGCGCCGAACTGCCGTTAAAGGTTTTTATAACTATTCCACTGAATTCCACATGGAGTTTATACGGGTCCAATTTAATATGATAAATTTCTGCGCGACTGGATGAGAGGTTTCTAAAATCCATCCATGTGATATGGATTTTGTCTTCGGAATCCACCGCGATCTGGGGTCTCAAGGAATTGCGGCTGTCAGAAGCCGTGATTTGAGAGGTATCAATTAAAACCTTACCAAATTTATCCACCATCATGTAGAATATTTCGTAATAAACACCCACAGGCTGACCCACAAACGCTATATGGGTATTGTTCTTGGAGTCGGTAACCACGTCTGGTTGGTCGAATTTATCGGTATCGTTCCTGGTGGCGTTATCTATGCGTAAATAATCATCATAACCTTTTACCGGGTCGGAATCCAGTAAAGCCTCCATACCGTCAACTAAGCCGCTCCCGTCTGAATTCATCACGTCGGGTTTTGATTGATATTTTATAACCTCATCATAGTCTGATAACATGTCAAAATCAGAATCGGGATTCCACGGGTCGGTGCCGTATTTAATAACTTCATCGTAATCGCTTAGGCCGTCGCCGTCTGTATCCACTATACTTGGATTGGAGCCGTTCTCGAATTCCTGGCGGTTAGTGAGCCCGTCGCCGTCCAGGTCCCAATCATCCTCGTATGGATTCGTTTTACTTAAACCCACATGATCTTCCCAGTAATCCGGGAAGTTATCGTTATCAAAATCCTTCGGTAAATCTGTAGGTGTAGCAACACCATAAGCAGAATCAGTAGTGCTAATAATTTTTATTGGATCTTTGAGTTTTCCTTTTTGATCATTTTTCATCCAGTAGATACCCCTATCGGGGAACCATAGATCTGCATAGAATATATCGGGGTATCCATCGCCGTTAAAATCATAGGGTGCTAAGGAATAGGATGTAAAGGGTGCATTGGAAGGTGCAACATAGTTATAATTGATATTGTCAAATTCAAATTTACCAATATATTCATATGAATACCATACATTTCTCCAGGAAGGAGCGAATAGGACTTCCATTTTGTTATTGCCGTCAAAATCACCGGCAGCAATACCATATAAATTACTATTAAATGTATAGCCTACCAACATCGGTTTTGAAAAATTACCTTTACCATTTCCTTTAAACCAATACAAATTGTTATCAGAATTCAGTTCGACCACCAGATCAAGATTACCGTCAAGATCAAAATCCACAAGAGTTTTACTAGTAATATATACTCCACCTTGATAAAATGTATGAGTAGTGAATGTATTTGAACCAGTGTTTAGAAATAATACCAATGCGTCATTTTGCCAATGATATCTACTTACAATAAAATCCATTTTACCGTCATTATTTACATCACCTGCTGCGATCTGCTGTGCAGTGTCTGTAGAATACGCGACAGAGGTTATGTATAACTCAGCGGCAAATGAATTACCGGGACCGGTTTTCTCCAGGAAGTAATATCCAACTTTACCTTTAATATTGGAGCCGTATACAATATCATAATCGCCATCGTTATCGAAATCCGCTATGGCAATTCCATAGATCCATGAACCCTTAGTACCTATTAGAGAGGGAGTGGAAAATGAAGTTCCAGTGAATTTGACATAATATATCTCACCATTCATATTGCTAAAAGCCGCATAGGTTTCAGGTGCTGCCCTGCTGGAAGTTGATGCACTTCTAACGGAGGTATCCTCATCGGGAGCACCTTGTACCTCAGCGGTGCTCTCCGTATTGAATATAACACTCCCTGAAGAACAAAGTGATAATACGATTAAAATAATGAAAAATCTGGATAGCCTTACGGTAAACATAAATCATTCCACCTGATTCAGATTGCTGATTTCGTCCTCAATTGTAAATATTATTATTGGTTGTAAATGCTTGAATTAGTAAACCAACCGCTCTTTTAAGTTTATTTAATCCAATATCTTTAAATAGGACATATTATAAGTAATATTCGCAACATATACTAATTTGGATATATATATATTTGTATACCATCAAACGCTTTTGATTATAATTATATATATTATATAAATAAAAAGAATAAAAGTTTTTTTTGATTTTTTCATGGATAATTCTGTATTTTGAAAAAATTTCACTAAAGATATCTCAATAAAATGAAAAAAAGATCACAATTCCATTTGCTGACTTTGACCTTCCTGGGCTTCCTGGGATTCTGAGAGCGAGGTTGCTACCATTCTACCCTGTGCTACCCTTTCAGCTTTTTTACTGCGGCTTGTGGTCCTAACCAATACACCCACAATAATTAAGATGATTACCAAGCCGAATATAAATAGTACGGTGGGGCTTGTAAGGAGGTAAAACCAATCAGTTGCGCCCACCCCCGATTCCTCTTCCTCTACTTTTGGCAATTCCACCACAATAGTGATAGAACTGATGGCGGTTTCCGAACTCTGGTCGGTAACAATAACAGTGAGGTCTTTTTCGCCCGGTTCAATAGAAGTCCCCACCACAGTAGTGAATGTAAAAATCCCGTCGCCGGCAACCTCATCCCCGGAACTTTCACCGTTATCCGACATCAAGGTCGATGACGAACCTCCGATGGGACTCAAATCTATTATTACGCTTTGAAGATCCTCCAACCCATCCTGGTCCTGTACAGTAACCTTCAAAACCACTTCGGTTGTACCGTCGTTTGGTACTATTGTCGGTTCTGCAACTGGTGATAGAATCTCGGGCGGATTATTGATACCCGGCGTACCGCTTTCCGTTACTTCCAGCTCTACCTCGGTTTTGGCGAACCCGCCAGAAAGATCTTCAACGGAGATCTCAAGCGTCTTCTCACCGGGCTCCACATCCGTGGGGATTGTAGTCCGGATGTTGAATTGACCATCGCCAGATGTCTTATCTCCATGGCTGCCGTCGTCATACATTTCTGTTGATTTTGAACCTCCGATGGGCCGTAAATCAACAATCACATACAAATCTTCCAGCGGTCCGTCGTCGTACACTTCCACTGTGATGCGCACCAGTGAATCATCGTCCGCAGGCACACTGGTAGGCTTTACAGATGCGGATAGTATCTCGGGAGGTAGATCCTCATTGGATACATCCACAGAAACACTCTTTTCAGCCGAGTACAGCTCGCCATCGTACGAACGTGCGGTAATTGTGTTGAAACCATTGGGATACGCGGTGGTGTCCCATTCATACTGCCAGGTGTGCATTCCTGAGCCAATGGTTTCGAGCTTCACATCCAGCCATGCACCTTGATTGAACTTCAGCTGGACCTTTTCAACGTTCATGTCATCCTCCGCATAGCCTTCAACAGTAACGGTATCTTTAACCTGCTGATTGGGCTGCGGTGCGGTGATGTCAACCGTTGGGGCCTGGTTGGGTGCTCCGGAATTCACTGTGATCTTTCTTTCATCGAAAGCCGTCAGGCCGTCGTCGTCGTGCACCTGAAATCTGGCCATGTACATGCCGGACTGCGTGTAGGTGTGGGTCGTAATACCGTTTTCCGTAGACTCCCAGTCGAACACGCCGTCGCCTTCGAAATCCCACTGGTTCAAAACGATCTGGCCGTCACTGTCAATCCCCTGGCCGTTGAAAGATAGCTCCTGGTTGACATATATTGTAGCATCATCCCCCGCTTCCGCTACGGGTGCAATTAAAGGAGGCAATTTATAATTAAATTCCACCCTTGTATCATGCGGGAAACTTTCGAAAACAAATACCACATCATTGCTGTTTACCATACTTCTAACCTGTACAGTAATAACATCTTCCGGCTTGATGCGGCGTGGAGGGTTTGTGATGTCTGCCGTTACAGAAACCGATTCCGGGTCACCGCCCGGCGTGAGGTTTGTTACCCTGCCTACAGCTGCATCGGTTATATTCTCATTGTTTACTTTAAGGGTAAATTCGAGCTGCATGAGATTTACCGGCGTATTGCCTTTGTTTTGCACCCACCCAAAAAAAGTTGCAGTATTCTCAATATCCATGGATGGTAATATCCCCTTTGTGCTCCAGTTACCTATATATTGCCATTGCGGTATTATCGAACCTTCGGTTGAACTTTTTACTGTAACAAAATTATCAGAATTCGAGACAGGTTGTGTTTCCAACAGATTATAATTCAAATAGAAATAATACTGCTTTACGCCCCCCTCTTGTTTAGTAACATTAACCACCGCCGAATCCGGCACACTTCTCTGACCGCCGTTGTCCTCGACACGCAGCGTAGCTAAATAAGTACCATTACTTTCATAGATATGCTGGGTCATCTCGTTGTCGATCCAGCTGCTGTTTTTGCCGTCCCCGAAATCGAATAAATATTTTACCACGTCGCCATCAGTATCAAAAGAGCCGGATCCGTCAAAGGTTACCGGCGACCCGATGGCCGCTTCCCGTGGAATGACCTCAAGCATAGCAACGGGTGGATTGTTCACCCCGCCCTGGACCACTATGGGCTGGCTTGAGGCGAGGTTGTTGTTCTCGTTGGTCTCCTCTATAGCGTTCATGGGGTCTACTTCTACATAAATCGTATGTACGCCAGGTGTAGCAGTCCAGGTTACCCTTGCCTCGCCCGAACCGCCTGCTGGGACTGTGTTGATCACATCGGAGCCTATTTCACGGCCGGTTCGAGGCGGCCCGTCAGTAAAATTGACCATAACAGACCGCGCATCTGCATCTCCAGAATTATTAACCTTTGCGGTAATCACCACATCTTCGCCAAATACAGGGTTCTCGTTTGAAAATGTTATACTGCTCGAATCTACCGACAGGTCTATTTCTGTTTGCATCGGTTCTACATTGATTTCATGGTTTACTGTGGCTCCTTTCATGTCATTGATACTCAGAGTTCCGGTAAAAATGTAATCCTCATCACCCGGGGTATTATCAGGTGCACTGGTTTTAAACGAAATTTCGGGATTGAGATTCTCGGGGGTTGAGAGTGTCCCGGAATACGTCCCGGTTATTTCAAATTGCCAAACCCCTCCACTTTTTTCCGGACCCGATATTTCGTATGTATTTGAAATTCCGCTGGTTCCTGCATCATTTTCAAATTGTATATCTCCTGGTTCGGACCAGCTGCCCGGTATTGTTATATCGATTTCTATATTATTTTTCTCAGATGTATATTCCGTCCGGGTGAGCTCGAAATCGAATTTGAAATCATATTCTTTACCTCCATCCACATCGGTTGGTCCCTGGAAATTTCCGCTGCGAAGGTTCGCTGCGCGCTTAACAGCACCATAAGCGTCTACGATACCAAAACCGTATCGAATATTATATTTCGAGCTGAGGTCGGAATAGCTGGGCGAACCGCGCGCCTCCGCACTCTCCAGCAATATCTGACGGACATCAGCTGGCGTAAGATCAGGATTGGCTTCGAGCATTAGAGCAGCAACACCGGCAACCATGGGACATGACATTGAGGTGCCGGAGAAAGCAATATAAGAATCCCTGGTGTTGTGCATTGGTGCCATTATATTTACACCGTGCCCGGTAATCTCAGGCTTAAGTTCATCGATTTTGTCAGTATCCCCGTCATCCCGCCTGGGCCCGTAATTTGAAAATCCTGCAATATAATCGTCATCCCGATTAATTGTGCTTTGATCATTGCTTGCGGCCACAGCCAGAACCTTATCCGCCGCGGCGGGTGCAGAGAGATAATTTTGCCCATCGTTTCCAGCTGACGACAGTACAACCATCCCCATATCTACCGCGGTATTTGCATCTCTTGATAGAGCATCTGTACCGTCAGAGTTGCCCTGGCTGCCGACACTGATGCTGACAATACTGATGTTCTTGGACTCCTTGTTATCCATCACCCATTCCATTCCCTGCATCAGATCGCCGCCGACTCCCAGGCCTATTCTAACATCCACCAGACTGGCATTGGGAGCGGTTCCCATGTAAGTGCCGTCCGTGCCGCCGTCACCCATGGCAATACCTGCCACATGCGTGCCGTGCCCAAAATCATCGTCGGGGTTGGTATTATTTATCATAACAACCCCGGCGAGGTCCGCACCACCCACGAACTTACCCCGGAGCGATTGGTGGATGGTATCGTCCACACCGGTATCGATTATCGCTATAACTACATCGCGCCCTGAGTAGCCCAGGTCCATTGCACTGTAGGGTGAATACTTATTCGAAGCGCGGCTGCGCACTGCCGGCGAACTTGTATCGAGATAACTTCGAAGTTCGGGCTGGAGCTCTACCATAACCACGTTCGGCAGCCGTGTCATTTCCTTGATGGTTTTGAGAGGTACGGAGGATGCGCAGACTGTATCGAT
>CP070629.1:2524481-2527700 GCA_020356005.1 Thermoplasmata archaeon | reverse complement strand
CTCTTGAAATTCACGGCCCCCTTGATTTAAGCCGGTCTGACCTGCACGGCATTTCGGCCGCAAAGCGAAGTGCATAAATTGCATTTTTCCACAGTTAAAAATTCGAAATTATTTTCTTTACAGCAAACACAATCAGTGCGTTTTGCGATACGAACTACCCTGAAATCGGCTTCCCAGATATCGCAAATCACCAATCTTCCGCCCTGGAGGGGGTTACCGGTAAGAAATTTTAACGCTTCAGTACCTGCGTAAGAAGTAATCATTTGTGGGACCGTGTTGAGTACGCCGGATGTATCGCAGGTCTGGAGCGCACCCGGGCGCGGCTGTTGTGGTAGAAAGCACCTGAAACATGGATTGGCCTCATCAGGTAGAATTGTCATTGTCATACCGTAAGTACCCACGGCACCGCTGTAGATCCAAGGTATACCAAGCTTGACCGCTATGTCATTAATGACGAATCTTGTACTCATATTGTCTGTGCCGTCCAGTATAAGTTTCGCACCTTTTACTAATGGTTCGGCGTTTTCGGCATTGAAATCACAGACCTCTGACTCGATGGATATATCCGAATTGATGGCGCGCAGTTTTTCCATTGCGGCTACTGCCTTGGGGCGTTCGATATCGTTTTCGTCGAATAAAATTTGACGCTGGAGGTTGTTAAGTTCAACAAAATCGCGGTCTATGAGCTTGAGATGTCCCACGCCCGCCCGGCATAATGCATTGGCCAGATTCGTGCCGGTGGCACCGCAGCCTACGATGACCACCTTTGAGCGCACCAGCGATTCCTGGCCCGCTTCTGATATATTTGACAATAATAATTGGCGACTGTATCGGTCGGATTCTCTGTCAGATAACAAACGGGACTGCCTCCACTTTGATTTAGGAGATGCGAGTAGCGTTTTAATTTCTTATTAATATAACGGTACGGCCCTACACTTCAATGTCAATTGTTGTTGTGAAGTGTGGGCAATCTATTCAGCGAGTAGCGAGACGCCTAACGCAACCGGATGACGTTACGCCCTTCGCAAACGCAACCGTATAACGCTCCTCTTATAGCGATTTGAATTCTTTTATAATATCCTGAAAAAATAGTATTATATTTAATTGTATCTAAATATTATATTTATTTCTGAATTTTTTACTGATTTTTATTCTATTAATAGTTTTAATAAATCTTATGCTCAAGAATCCATATAATTTATTATAGTAGAAAAATATCTACCAATTATAGGTTTATAAAATTAGAATTTCAATTGTTAGAAAGATGTTATTTATGTTGCCCCTGTCATTGATTTTAAGCGCTGAAATTCCAGGAAATGTTATGCCAAACCCTGAAAAACCCAAGGTGAAACGCAGGAAAAAATTGAAGAGGATTAAAAGGATAAAGCGAGGTGGAGGCGCACCGCGTAAAAAAGTAGAGCGTCAGTTGACAGAGGAAGATTACAGGAAATCATTCATGGTGGAACCCCACCAGGCACGGTCTGAATCGGATCAAGATAAGGTAGATTATCCAGCAGCAGCGGGATCGGAAGAAAAGGGAGAAGAAGATGCGGTAAGTGTTGAAAAGCAGAAAGTGACAACTTCCGGTAAACCCGCTTTCGGGGAGTCTCTAAATGTAGGCTTCACAGGTCGCAACTCGCGCAAGCATGGTGGTAAGCGCCATGTAAGATTTTCAAAACTCGAGTCTAAGGATGCGGTTTCCGGTGGCGATTCCGGTGCTGGTGAGGGCGGTGTAGAAACCATGGAGGAACTGGGGATGCCACAAGGGGAAGTCACGGACCTGGATGAGGATTCCTATATCGAATGGGACGGCGGGTCATCTCAACCTGAACGTGCAACTTCACTAGATGGTAATGAATTTGTGCATAAGGAGCTTTACTGCCGGAACTGTGACGAAATTATTGATATGAAATACATCAAATATTACTTTCGGACGATAGATGGTAAGCGAATCAGGGTCAACGGCCCGTTTTGTTCGAAATTATGTTCAATGGAATTTTCCGGAACTTGAAGAATATCAAAATCCAGATTTGATATTATGGAAAAATATCCCAGGTATGTTACACCGGACCATGAATATTTTGATCCTGTGGAGCTGGCTTCGGAAACGGAAAAGATCATATGCCGGAACCACTCGCGTAAATATACTGATTTTTATGCAACGGGCGTTTACGGTGGAATTGCAACAGGCTATACTGTTGGGTGCTGCCTGCGCTGTGTTTTCTGCTGGGTTGATTGGTCCAGGGACTTTCCGGAGAAGTACGGCGAGTTCTATTCCGCCGAGGAAGCATATGCGTACCTCAAAGCCACAGCAAAAAAATTCAAAGTTAACAAGCTAAGAATATCAGGTGCAGAACCCACATTATGTAAACAGCATTTATTACGGCTGCTGGAACTTGTTGAAAACTCCGATTTTAATATATTCATACTGGAGACCAACGGGATTAAGTTCGGAATCGATAAGGATTATGTTAAGCAACTCTCCAGATTCACCAAGCCGCATATACGGGTGGGTCTTAAGGCAGGTACACCTGAGGGTTTTGCAGAACGTACCGGTTCACTGCCGGAAAGTTACGAACTGCCATACAAAGCAATAGCAAATCTCCTCGATGCTAATGTGAGCTTTCATGTGGCCAGTATGAGCGCGGACGGCAGGTTCATGACCGAAAAGTAACGCACGATTTTGATTAAGAAACTGGCAGAAATAGAGCCCGCACTGGTAAAGAACCTGGAGGAGGAAATTGTGGATCCATATAATACCACATTGGAACGGCTGAAACATGCTGGAATTGATGTCAACTGGCCTTAATCAATCAAACATTGAAAAGAAACCAGTACGTCAATCCCAAATTGATATATTATATGATAACATTACCTCTATATCATCGATTATAATCTAATGATTTAAAGGTAGGGGAGAAGAATCTCCCCACTTTAATTTGATATTGCATCTTAATACTACCAAATCCAAATACTACTAAACTCAAAGTAAGCTCAAACTCCCAATTTTAAAAGCAAATTCAAACTACCAATCTCAAATAAATCCAAATGAAAAAATCCAAAGTTAACTCCAAGTCCAAAAAAATGACCTTCTGCACTTTTGATTTTTGGATTTCCGGAGTTCTTTAACAATAGAACGGCACGGCCGTTCGAACATTCCAATATATGCGACTCCGGCGGTATACGATATGCTATCCAAAGATTCTAGGTAGTTATTTG
>CP070629.1:2514774-2524381 GCA_020356005.1 Thermoplasmata archaeon | reverse complement strand
CAGTCTCCGAACCCTCTTTGATAAGTTTATCCACCAGTATCAATTTCAAAACTGCATCGCCCAATGTACAAAGAATTTCCTGGTCCTCGATATTTTCATCGATCTCGGGATTCTTTTGATTACTTTCAAGAGCACAGGCTTTGGTAGTCAACGCCCGTATCAGAAGATTTTTATCCAGGAAAACATAACCAATTTTGCGCTCCAGCTCGGAGATATCCATTTTCTCACGCTCATGAATTATTTTTAACGTTATTTATGATATCGGTATTTACCTGTTCTTTTATTACAAAACCTCTTCGCCTGGCCTCTTCCACCATAACCTCTCCGGGAACTGCCAGCTCGTATGGAACAGCTCCACGCTCGATTTTGCCCTGTGCCGCCAGGATGGTGACAATGGATGCAGGCCAACCTGTCAATCTCTGCATGGCGGTAAATCCGGTGCTCTCGTCATAATAATCGATAAGTTCCACAACTGAAGCGGCCTGCTGACCGCTTTTTTCTCCAACGCACTTTGTGCGAATTATACAGACATCCTTGATTTCAGGTGATGTTATCTTGGGCTCCAGCAATTTATGGAATACCTCACGAGGAACCACCTCTATGTTGTCCACCTTCATGGGATCCTGTTCCAGCAGCCCCAGTTGAGCAAAGGCCTTAAACTGTGCGCAGTGACCCGGATAACGCAGCGTTTTGTTCTCGAAGCTTTCAAGCTTACCCTCGAAGGTCCAGGGCGCGGTGGAGAGCCCGCCCGAGGTGACAAACGCTTCCAGCCGGTGTAGCGGCGGGGGGAAGTCCAATAATTCATATCCTTCGAAACAGGGTACCTCTGTCACCTTTCCTTCTCTGATGAAATAAGCATTGTCGTAATACTCGTTCGTAAGACCCCCGATGTTGAATGTCAATAAATAATTCCACGGAGGTTTCGGTTCCTGGGGCAGCCCGCCGTCCCAGATGTATACCTCGCGGGGTTTATCAACAAGCGCCATTGCATATAATGCCAGCGAGACATTCATCCCCGGGCCCATACCGCAGTCGGGAACGATTGTTACACCTGCCTCTTTTGCTGCGTTATAGAATTCAAGCTGCTTGCGGACGATCCCTGTGTTGCCGCCCAGGTCGGTCATACTCGCTCCAATACGAACTGCCACCTCCGTTAGCGATATGTTATAGGAGTAAGGGACTGCACTGAGAAATGCGGTGACACCCTCAAGGACTGAATTCATTTTATCGGTGTCGCTCACATCTGCGTGAATGGGTTTGGCTATATCTTGATTTAATAGTTTATTGACCAGTTCGGCCGATGCCTCGGCTGCGGCTTGAACGGAATCTACCAATAATACTTCATCTGCGTCACCGAATTTTGCCATATCGTAGGCCGCTGCCGTGCCAGTCCGGCCGGCGCCCAGTACTGCGTATCGAAAGCCCATATATAATCGCCTCCATTTTTTCGTCCAATATATTCTACACCAAAGAATTTTTAATTAGATAATTGTCAATAATAACATTTTATCATTGAAATTATCTTGTTCAGGTCGTAACCTTAACCTTTTCCACCCTCACAGAGCCAAGATTGATCACTGTGGGATGGAAGTCTCCATCTACCATTCTGAAATCGTCTGCCATTCCGGTTATGGAATGCATCAGCTCGGGCATGTTCCCGCTTAGCATTACGGGTTTGCAGGGTTTGCCTAACTCCCCATTCTTTATCTGGAACAAAGTAGGTGAATTAACCGAGAAATCACCCGAGACCATATTGGCGGTGTGCGCACCCATTATGGAATAAACAAAGATCCCATCCGATATATCTGCAATAAGATCATCGAAATTGGTTGTCTTAGTCTCCAGATATATGCTGCGCGCCACTGTGTCCGGTAGGGCATGATAATCCGAGGATGTGTCCCACCGTTCCGCCCTGATTCCGCTTCCCGTGGGCTCCTGCCCGAATTCGGCTGCGGTGGCAATGTCGTACAGGAAATTCTTAAGAACCCCGGATTCGATTAAAACGGTTCTGCGTGAGGAGAGCCCTTCATCGTCGATGGGAGCAGACCCGATACCGCCTGGAACAGTGGGATCGTCGTAAAGAGATACATTCTCGGCACTCACCATTTGATCCTTTTTATCTGAGTATACGGATTCGCCCTTATGGACTGGTTCACCGTATATGGACGGTATAACTGTGAATTCTAATAATGATGAAAATGAAAATGGATGGAACACTACTGTAAGCTCGCCGCCTTCGATAGATACCGGTTTTAACGATTTCACAGCAAGTTCGGCGGCTGTTCTACCGATCTTATTCAAATCGATTTCGTGCATATTGGACCCGAAGGCTTCAAAGCCCTGGCCTGCAACATCATCCTCATCTTCTTGTATCACTGTACTCAGGGACGCCCCGATACCCGTCCCGTAGTAACCAGCTTCGAGGCCTGCTGAGTTCACTAGCGCGGTTATATCATATCCGAACCCGATCCCGCCTCCGCTGATATTGATATCCTCATGGACCTCCTCTGCGCTTTGAAGAAGGACCTTGGACATATCCAGCCCCGCCTGGGCTTCCAGGTCCAGGATTCTTTTATCGAATAACTTATCAATTTTTGGGATTTTACCCGCAGATTCAGGTGTGGGTAGGTTAAATTCAATTTTTTTAGAAAATTTTGCCACCGTAAGTGCTTTTTTCAGTGTACTTTCCAGCTCCTGTTCCGCCGTACAGTACGAGAATCCAACATGGCCGTCCTTTAACACCCGCAGTCCTATCCCGTTATCGGTGCTTTTCTCAGAGAAATTCACCGACCCGTTCTCGATTTCGATGCTTGTTGCGATATCAGAAATCAGGTAAACATCCGCTTCATCCGCACCAAGTTTCACTGCGAGCTTGACGGCTTTGCGGCCACGCTCCAGCAAGACATTCAGTTCATCGTCCAGCTCTCCCATGCTCACTCACCCCCTCCGATCATAACTTCATTGATACGGGTAAAAGGTCCTCCGTCCCCCACGGGCACCATTTGCCCTTTGCCGCAGTATCCGGGTGAGCCCATTTGATGGTTCTTACCCAATCCATCGATCTGGTTGAGTGTTTCCAGTATGAACCCGGAAAGTGATACATCGCGAAGCGGTTTTGTTACCTCACCATTCTCAATTAAATAAGCTTCCTGTGCGTTGAACTGGAATGAGCCGCGGGTGGGATTGACCTCGCCACCGCGTGTACCTTTTGCGTAGATTCCGTGCTTGATATCTTCGATCAATTCCTCAAACTCCAGCCCCTTCTGTTCTCCTGCACCCAGAATAACTGTATTGCTCATTCGTATGAGCGGTTTTACATTATAACTTTCAGCCCGTGCACCGCCGTTGGGTTCCATATTCAATTTATAAGCAGTTTCACGGTTCAAAATATAATTTTTCAGCACACCGTTCTCGATAAGAACCTTTCGTTGTGCAGGTATGCCTTCATCATCGTAAGGATAATAGCCGAAGCTACCTTCGATTGTGGGATCGTCTATTATGGTAACCTTCTCATCAGCGATCTTCTCACCGATCCGTCCTTCCAAAATGGATTCGTGCGTGACTATATGGTCCGCTTCCACGGCATGGCCGATTGCTTCATGCACAAACACGCCCGTGAGCTCCGGGTCGGCCACCAGCGGCAGCCGCCCCGATGGTGAAGCCTTTGCATCCAGCATCTGTACGGCTACCTTTGCGGCTTCCACACCCTTTTCGATGGGGTCATCTGTTTTGAAGATTTCATAACCACCCACGCCGCCCGCACGCATCCTGAAACCTAATAACGTACTATCTTTCTTGGCTATCAGGTTTGCCTGGGCGACTATGTATGTTGTGGAAACCTCGAGATCTGTTCCTTCAGTATTGAGAAAATGCGAGTGCTTTACTCCGTCAGAGTAACCGGTGGTAACCGTTAAAATCTCAGGGTAATCCCGGATGCTTTTGTCCATATCAGTTAACAGCTGGTGCTTGGTTTCCAACGAGATATCCAGAGGATTTTCCGCGGGTTTCTTAATTACCTTGTCCTGAACACTTTTAACTTCTGCAAGCTGTACCTTTTCCAAAACCACATTGCTGGCGGATTTTGCCAGCGCCACGGCAGTTTCCAGCACAGCTTTCATGGAATCCCATTCCAGCCGGTTGGTGCACGAAAACCCCCAGGCACCCTTATAAAGAACCCTGACGCCAAGACCAGCACCTTTACCAGGGACGGCTTTTTTGACCTCTCCGTTTTTCACCTCGAGGTCTGAACCTTCCCCTTTATCCAGGCGTAGATCGCAATAATCAACACCCATTTTCGATGCTAGTTCAATTAGTTTATATTCCATCAGATTCCACCTTCGGTGGAAATCCAAATACTACAAATACTACAAATACTACAAAGTAACTCCCAACTCTAAATAACTACCAAAAGAAATCCAAATGTCAAATTCAATAGAAAATTGCTTTTGGGTCTTGGGATTTATTTTGAATTTATGAGTTTGGATTTGCTTTTGAGGTTGGGAGTTTGAACTTACTTTGGATTTTGTAATATTTGGATTTTGAATTTCCCCTTAAAGCGTTATATAATCTCAGGGGGCCGTATTTACTTAATCTTTACATAAGGTTTTTTATTGTTTAGCGTATAATTCCAGGCTAAGATAGTAAAATGACAATATTCCCGGAGGCTTATAATATACCTAAAAATCCAGATAAATTCGGACCTGTTCGATATCTATGGGGAAAAAATGATGGGAGGTTCCCCTATGACAATGCTATTTTCATCGATGATGAAATCAAGGTGATAATCGATCCCGGGTCCAACCCGAAAACCCTAAAAAAGATCAATAGCAGCAATAAAATCGATTATGTCTTCAATTCACATTACCATTACGACCATATCAGGTTCAATTATATTTTCCCGGATTCCAAAATAATGATGCACGAGCGCGATGCAGTTTTGTTTGGCTCGCTGGACAAAATCGCGCAGGCCATAGGCCTGGGTTACCTCTACGACCAGGAGGCGGTAGAACAATGGAAGAGCCAGCTTAAGGGCGGCCCGGCCTACTTCAGGGGTATGTACGATGTTGCATACGGTAACGAATGGGTAAAATCCACCGAGAGAGTGGACGGCATCATCAAGGACGGTGCAGTATTCGGGTTCGGGGAGTGCACAATGGAAGTTATCCATACACCCGGCCATTCGCTGGGTATGTGCTGTTTTGTTTTCCCACAGCAAAGCGCGGCGTATGTGACCGATTACGATCTTACACCCTTTGGACCCTGGTACGGCTCACTCCACTGCGATCTCGATGCACTCATCCACTCTGCGGGGAAACTTAAAAATCTTCAAGATATCGACTGGTTTATAACCTCCCACGAAATGGGCGTTTTCAACCGTTCCGATTTTTTAGCCGGTCTTGATAAATTCATGGCAATCATTGACGAACGGGATGAGAAGATCATTGAGGTTCTGAAGACCGGCCCGATACCTTTAACGGATCTTGTAAAACGTTCGATTGTATATCACGCTAGACATGTAGAAGATAAATTCACTTACCTCTGGGAATGGCTGCACCTGGAAAGACATCTTGAACGATTGATCAAAGCCGGTAGAATAGAGGAAGATGGGGGAGAATACAGGGTGCTTTAAATAATTTAAATCAGGTTCTGGGTTTTAGGGCGATTATTGACTGCTACAAGAATTGCGGTAAATGGAGAGTGGTTGCGAGGTGCGTAACAGATTGATTATACATCGATTTAACGGCACGGCCTAGCGCCAAGCGTGGCGCAGGCAACTAGATTTTGCTGAAAGCGGCCGTCAAACGTTGGCCGTAAGACGGTACGCCCTTCGCCACCGCAAAACGTATTCCGCACTTCTATAAGCAATAAACAATCCCCCTAGTGCCTAATCTCATTGATTTCTCAGCTGCAATTCATCCTTACATTTTAATGTAATAACCACTATACGCATTTTTCACCGGGGGCGTGTTGAGATGACAAAGCTTACAGAGGAACAGCTAAAAGAGCGAGAACAGTATTTTTCCGAACCTATTAACCAAGTCCAGGTAAACGAAAACATGACGGTTCGAGCCATGTTAGATAATTTTTCGAATATGTCCATTCAGGCCAGGAACCTCGGCACAGCCGCAAAGGTCTGGGAGGCTATGGTGCTGGACGATGCGCCCCAGACGATCTTCTTGGGCCTGGCGGGTCCGCTTGTCGCTGCCGGCTTGAGAAATATTATATGCGATATGATCAAGAATAATATGGTGGATGTAGTTGTATCCACAGGAGCGATAATTTATCAAGATTTTTTTTATGCCAGGGGTAATGAGCATTACCGCGGTACGCCTCAGATTGACGATTCAGTAATTGGAAAACTCCGTATCAACAGAATTTATGACGTTTTCTCGGACGATATTGCTTTCGAAGTAACCGATGATTTTATTTCAAAATTTTCAGAGACTCTCAAACCTGGAGAATACTCCAGCCGCGAATTCTTAATTGAACTTGCCAAAACAATAGATGATGAAAATTCAATCCTGAAAACCTGTGTGGAGATGGGCAAACCGATATTCATCCCGGCAATGAACGATTCTTCCATAGGTATCGGGATTATGAAGCACTGGGCAAGACATGAGCCGGGTGAGCGAGTCGTTATCGATTCGATTAAAGATAACTATGAGATCGTAAAAATCATTTTGGATTCCAAGAGTACCAGTGCGGTTTATATCGGCGGGGGCGTGCCCAAGAATTTTGTGAACGACGCGGTGGTTATGGCGAACTTCGATTTCGACGCGGGCCTGGATGGGCATAAGTATGCCGTCCAGCTTTCTACCGCAATGCCCATGGACGGCGGGCTGTCCGGCAGTACGTTGAGTGAGGCAATTTCATGGGGTAAGGTAAGCTATACAGCCCGGAAATCAAATGTGTACCTTGAAGCATCGGTGGGTTTACCACTGCTATATGCTTACCTGAATGACAATAAAGAAATCGGAGCGAGAAAACCGCCGAAATTTAATTTCTAATTGTAGCATTAAAATTTCGGAGAGACGATTAGCGAGTTGCGAGTTGCGAACTGTATTGTTGTCATTTCCTCTCGCTGCTCGCTTCTCGCTTCTCGCGTCTACGAAATCAAATATAATCGATATAAAAGCTTTTAAAAATCAGATTAAACCGAATCCTGCTCTTGTGATTTCTTGAATTTTTTTGCTATAACAGTTACAGCTACAATGAAAATAATCAAACCAAGAACCGCAATTGACAGCTTTGTTCCTAATTTCATTCCTTCGTCGGATTTAACCTCTGTTAAAACCACTTCAAATGAATTCATCTGGTTGAATTCAACATGAATCAGCCCTCTATAATTTCCGTCCTTTGCAGAAATATTGTAGGTACCTGTGGAAAAATATGGATGGGTATACGTTCCGTCCGTACCTGTTTTACCCTCGTGAAGGTAGCCGTCCGCGCAGTTTTCGAAGGCGATCTGGGCACCTTCTACCGGATTGCCATCCGTATCCAGTACGCTAACAGTTATCGGTTCCAGGAATCCGAAAGTGGTCCAGGGCTGCGAGATCATATCCTCAAGATTCGGGAATGCATAGTCAGGATGCTCCTTGGCGTGCTCTGAGGCTATGAAATTTTCAAAGCTCGGGAACCCGTACTTTGCCCAGACCTCATGGTTCTGAACCATTGAACGGTTCGTGGTCTTACCGTCAAGAGCACCGTGGGGATAGCCGGAGGCATTCTCCACGCGTCCTTCCAGCGTCCACGAACACTTGTTCTCCCTCTCCTCCACAGTATCCCAGTGGTCGCCCAGAGCGCGTCGGCCGATGGATGTATCGATCTGACCTTTGTATTTATTACTTATCTGTTCCAGCCGCATATACCTTGGATAGCAGCTGTGGTCCCAACCTTCCGGTTCCATCATTTCATCGCGCACCTCGGGATCCCACGGATAATTGCATGAACCGTGGAAGCCGTTATCCGACCTCCAGAGCTCATATTCGTGCGAACCCAGTTCCAGAATACCCACTTCGTTGGTCTCGGCGTCAATAATAAGATAATCTCCGCAGTATGCGCCGTTTGTATCGGTCAGCATATTATCTCTAAATTCATCGATGGAATTAGAATACTGTACCGCATAACGGATGCGCACAAATGCAGGGGTGTTACCCCACTGGTACGGTGCATTACCCAGGGTAGTTTCGCCAACAACCAACCCTTCCTCGTTCAGGTACCATTCCGTCCCGCTCCAGATCATACCCGCCTGGAGTTCCATGAGCATCCTGTTACCGTCAGGTGGAATGATATCAGCGAAAACGCCGTGGGAGGGTGGGAGGTAATACGGCATCCATAAGTTCTGAGCTATAACTGCTTCACCGTTAATTGTGTAATCACCATTTGCCACAAACCCTGAGCAGTGATGAATCATCTCCTTTTGTTCAGGTACGGAAAAGGGCCACCATTTTTCAAAGATTGGAGGTGGGCTGCTCCTCCACCAGATATCCCATATAGCATTGTAAGCCATGATGTCCCAGCGGTCAATCACGTTACCGTCGGGATTCCTGGCATTCATCTCCTGGCAGCCTCTTACGATTCCGTCGATTTCTTCCTGGTAAATTTGGTATTTATCATTGCTCATATGAGGCCAGTACGATGCACCCTGGGTTCTACAAACATCCCAGTTCATGTTGTAGCGCATCTCAGTAAGAAACGCATAAGCGGCCATGCCCCGCTCGATCTTCGGCCACAAGAGCTTTGCGTGATTATAACCGATTTCGTCGTAGGAGCCTTCAAGATGTACGTAATCAAAACCCTGTTTGGTAGTGAAGTAATAGCTATCTTCAATTATTTCATCATTTGAACTGAGGTATCCATTCTGTTTTTCTAACTCAAGTCGTTCGAATACATCAATATGTGCATTGATGTTGGTTTCTAAAGTAGGTACGGTAAGAGGTGCAATGGAATCAGCATCCTCTGCGGTACTGATAAAAGTAAAATTGGATAAAATAATCAGAAGAAGGACGATATATACAACAATGATTTTTGTTTTTTTCATATTAGCCCTTTTGTATATTTGAAATTATTATAGATATTATTAGGTATATGCTTTAAACCAATATTATTATCTTTCGCATATTTTAGTGTATAAGTGTAAAAGTGGAAGGATGTATAAGTTTTAATCAATCGTCGTTGGTACTAAGTCGGCAGTAGAGCTTTTAGTGGACTATCGACTATCGATTATCTACTACCGACTATCGACTATTACTCTTCCACATTTCTACTCTTCAACTCATACACTGATTTACATTATGGTATAACAATTACAAAAGTAAGAGAGGGGGAAATTTCTAGAATTTTAAGAGATAAGTTCTTATTTACATCGAGAATCTATGGTCTCGTTGTAAAGATCCGAAATCCATGAAATCTGAATCATAATCCGGTGATTCCTCATGGTCCATATTAATGACCAGGTCCACCAGCATATTTACCATTTCTCGCAATTCCTTTACTTCCGCGCGTAAATCCTCCAACGATTTTGCAAGTTCTTCTGACTTGTCTGCCATTGGTATTCTCCCCGTAAACTATTATTTTTAATCTCTATATACTTTTTGGTTAACATCCT
>CP070629.1:2502814-2514674 GCA_020356005.1 Thermoplasmata archaeon | reverse complement strand
TTGTACGCCAAGCAGGTAGGTGAGGAAATCGCCAAGAATGGAGGGGTGGTCGTATGCGGTGGATTGGCGGGTGTTATGGAAGCGGTTTGTAAAGGCGCGAAGAACGAGGGAGGTACGACCATTGGTATACTGCCCGGTGTAACGAAATTTGATGTTAATGCATACGTGGACATCCCCATTATCACAGGCATGGGGATCGCCAGGAATATTGTTATCGTGCGAACGGCAGATGTACTCATTGCTCTCGAAGGTTCCGCGGGTACGCTCTCCGAGATCGCCCTGGCGCTGAATATCGGTAAGCCTGTGGTGGCGGTCAATCTATGGCAGATTTTAAAGCATGAGAACCTCCCGGAGGATCTTCTGCATTTCGTAAGTACGCCGGAAGAGGCGGTGACAGAGGCAGTTAAACTGGTCAAGAAATAAAGGATAGAAAAAAAGAGGTGTTTTGGATATGAGTAAAGTTGAAGACGCTTTGAAGCTCTTTGATGAGGGTTTCAGCTGTAGTCAAGCGATATGTGCAGTATACGGTAAGCAGTTCGGATTGGAGCGGGAAACTGCGTTTAAGATCGCCGGGGCGTTCGGGGGCGGAATGGGCCGTATGGGTGAGACCTGCGGGGCAGTAACCGGTGCGTTCATGGTCATCGGTCTGAAATATGGTATGACAGATGTTAATGATAAAGATGCAAAGGAAAGAACTATTGAGGCGGTTAATGAATTTGTCAATAAATTCAATGAACGGAATGGTTCCATTGTTTGTAAAAAATTGCTCGGATACGATTTAAGTACGCCCGAGGGTAGGAAGGAAGTCTCTGAAAAAGGCCTAACTAAAAAAATCTGTCCTCAATTTATAAAAGATGCGGCGGAGATACTTGAGCAAATTCTAGAATGATGCATTTGTGTCCTAGGATTATTTTGAAAATTTACTTAGATATATTATATTAATCGAATAAGATTAATATATAATCAGTAACATAGTATAATATCTATAATGGAATTGAAAATTCAAATATATCTCTGCCATATTGTTTTGAGGTTACGTTCATGAACAAATATTTTATTGCCGCCTGGTTATCCTTAGCTCTCGCCGTAGCTTTTCTGGTTGCCAGCATTGCCTCAGGAGAGGATTCTGTACATTTGTTCCTGATTTTTCCTGTTATTACTGTCAATTCTTTATATTCAGGCCTGGGGGCATTATTCATCTTTCTTTTCTTCATTCTTTTAATCATGGGCTTTGCCTCAGGTTATGAGCTCGTAGGCTGGGACGAGCTCCAGCGCGAATTTTTTAAGGATTCAGATCAAAAAGGTGGAGGTGCAGGTCAAGCCCCTCCGAAAGGTGCCAAAAGGACCAGAATTGAAGGCGGTGGAGTGGTTCTGCTGGGACCGATCCCCCTAGTGTTCGGTTCCAACACAAAACTCACATTGATTTTGGTAGTGCTTACCTTCGCGATCATGGTAGTTGCTCTAATGATTTTTTTAATGTAGAGTAAAAATTTTAATCAATTAAAGAAGGGCGGATTACGTTGAGCGTTTGCGAAGTGCGTACCGTTACACGGTGGCGTATTGCGTCCATCAAACGTAAGACGCAAGACGTTACGCCCCTCGCAGACTCAACCCTCAGCCGCACTTCTTGTAACGCTTAAAAGCTTTGAAAAATTAATTGAAAACATCCCAAAGTATTTTCGGTGTACCCCCCTATATATTAAAATAGAACACAATATTATATAGTAACGGGTAAAATCTTGAATCTACAAAATACTCAATCTGTGCTTATTCCAAAATCCAATCCTATGCCAAAGTCCGGCAATATTACCGGTCGAAACAACCTCAAGTTTAAAAATATTAATATACACACACCATCAAACAGATCAGATCCACCCTGTATTTTGTGCAGAGGCACAAAACTGTTATGCGGTAAAAGCTCCTGTCCAGTTGTTGCAAAGTTGCATTACAAAGTAAAGACCATGGATATGATCAATTCAAATCTAATTGATGGTTCATCGCCTCCAAGTGTATTTATCGGCAGGAGCGGTTACCCCAAGATCAACATCGGGCCTATGACCACACCTTTCAAGGGAGATTCCTCACAACTTGATATTCCAGAATTATGGACCACAAAAACGATCACAGAATTTATTGAGATGCGCACTCAACTGATACGCGGTAAATTCTCTGTTGATATTTATGATGTTGAAAGTTCGAACCGGATTGTTGAATACACCCGGGAAATCGCTCTGGCACAGGATTATATCGATATGGAAACAGAATTTTACAAGCAGCCCCGAGGTGCTCTGACATTACTGTCCGAGGTCCAGCCTCACGGGCCTTCAGGTTACTTGAAAAGCCTCAATGTGGATAATATCAAGATCGATCAGAAGATCGAGAAGGCATTCTACGATACCGACTTAACCGCCAGAGAGGCAACTATCGGTTTGTACAATAATTCTATACGGGTCTCCAAGCTCCAGCGTGCCTTCAGTGTGGGTGCCTTCGGGTTGAAAAACAACCGGAGGTTTGTTCCAACAAGGTGGAGCATAACTGCTGTTGATTCTCTGCTGGGTGAGAATCTAATGAAATATACTCGAACTAATCCATTGATAAACGAGTTCAGGGTTTTTGAACGCTACCACCTTGATAACCGATGGATAATACTGATGATGCCTTCGCAATGGTGTTATGAGCTTATTGAGGCTTGGTACCCCGAAACCACATGGAATCCTTTCAGCAGTGAAATCCAGATATTTGGAGATCATGAATGGCATAAAGGGAGATCAACTTACGCACAGATCGGCGGCTGTTACTATGCTGCTAGACTGGCAGTGAACGAGTATTTGAACAATGAAAGACGGCAGGCAGGGGTGGTGGTATTAAGGGAAGCCCATCCTGGTTATATTCTACCAGTGGGGGTTTGGAATGTGAGAGAGAATGTGAGGGCCGCATTAAGAACCAGGCCTTTTACCTTCAATACCCTCGAAGAAGCTCTTAAGCATATCTCTACACGATTTGACATACCCAGGAAACGCTGGATTTTAAATAGTGCTATATTAAAAGATAAATTATACCAAAAGCGAATCGATGATTTTTTTTAAATTTATAAAAGAATTAATAATAATAAATATAGAAACTTATTTATTGTGATAGGAGTATTTTAACGTAGAGGCATAAAATATAGGTATTTTATACACATAAAGTTAATAAGAAATTAAATGAAATTTATTATTATTTAAGAACAAGGTTGGTATTAATGACACTCTTACGAAAGATTCTTGTGGTTTTGATTATCACAGGATTGATATTGACAATTTTTCCAGTATGGAATGTTCAAGATAATACCAATTATGTAATCAATGACGTTAAAACAGAAAGTAAAGAAGATTTTTTTAAAGATATTGAGGATGACGATATCGGTGGTTCCCGCGGTGCCCGGATTGCAAAAGTAGCATCCACCAAAAAGGCCGCGGAGATATCTGATGTGGGTATGGAAACCGCACGATTAATGCTTGAACGCGCCTGGACAGAGAATATAACAGAAGCTGAAATTATCAGAGCAATTGATATGAAGATGGTAGAGCTGGGTTCAAGCTCCATGTTAGAGGCCTTTGGATTGTTGGTGGTTTCGGGTAACGATACGGGTGAGTCGGGAGGGCACGGCCCCTCAGAAAATGATGATGAGGTTAACCAGATCCTGCCGGGCGAGGTTGTATTTGTGGATATCGGAGCTAGATATAATGGATATACTTCGGATATCACCAGGACGTTTTTCATGGGCGAACCCACCCAGCAAATGCGTGAGGTCTATCAAATCATATTGGATGCCCAGGAGGCAGCCTTCGCACCCATCAGGCACGGCACGATTTGTGGTGATGTTGACAAGGCAGCCCGAAAGGTAATCACCGATGCTGGGTACGGTGAATATTTCTCTCACTGCGTGGGGCACGGCATAGGGCTCGATGTGCATGTACCGCCCACTGTATGCTCTGATTCAATGACACCACTATCAAAGGCCAGGGATGATATTATTACTATCGAACCCGGTATTTATATCGAAGATGATTTCGGTATCCGAACCGAAGATGATGTTATTGTGGACTGGTTTGGATATGAAATAATCACTTTTTATCCAAAAAATATAGAACATATGATAATCCATCCACCGGAAAACGTATCGGAACCAAAGGAGCAAGCGCAAAAGAAATGGTGGGAGACCGATAAGGGCAAACAGGCCATAACAGGCGGGAGTCTCGGTATTATAATTATTATAACAGTAGCTTTTTTCCTCAGGAAACGCAAGCGCGAAAGAATTGAGGAATAGAATAAAAGCAGTTTGATTTTAGAACGATTAAATCAGGCGCTAGAGACCAGAGACTAGGCGCTAGGGTGATTCAATAGTGACCAGTGCCCAGGGGCCAGTTACCAGTTTGATAATAATCGATTATCATTAAACTGGCCACTGGTCACCGGTTACTTTAATAATCAACCCCAGACCCCTGCCCCTAGACCCCAGCCCCGGGTATAAGCATTATCTAATCTCTAACACTGCCTCCGCCCATATTCATACAGAATTCTTAGCGCAAGTGCGGCTTTGCTGGGTAGATTATAAGTGGGCATGCCCGTTCCTTTTAAAACATTGGCTACCTTAATAAAATCTTCACCACCCACAGGTACATCCACCACGGGTTTATCGTAGCGTGAAGCAACTTCAGGTATAACCTTCGCATCTTCGGGTTCGAAAAAGCATGACTTCAGCATATTGATAACCATTACACCGTCCACCTGCGAATCTTCAAGTACCAATTTCAGTACATTCCTGTACCGGTCTGCACGGGCATCTGCAATCAAATCAATCGGGTTTATCAAATCGATCCCGGGATATGCCTTTTGGACCTTTTGCTTCGTTTCCTCACTTAAATGTGCCAGCTCTAGTTCAGCTTTGGCAACTTCATCCGCGGCCAGGATCGCGGGGCCGCCCACATTGCTTACTATGCAAACGTTTTTTCCGCGCATGGGCGGCTGGCTTGCTAGTGCGACCGATGCAGTGAAAAGATCTTCGATGTCACCAACTCGTATTATGCCAGCATCCTTAAAGGCCGCATTAAAAATCTCATCCGAGCCTGCAACCGAGGCTGTATGCGATAATGCTCTCTGCGCGGATTCCTGTGTAATTCCTCCCTTCAATACGACAATCGGCTTTCGCGCTGTTATTTTTCGGGAGAGCTCAACGAACTTCCGGCCGTTTTTGATACCTTCGATATACATCGCTATCACGCGGGTCTTCGGGTCGGAGGCCAGATATTCCAGAACATTTTCGTCATCGATATCTACTTTATCACCCATGAACACGAATTTACTTACACCGATATCATAATACGATGCCCAGTCAAGCAATGTGGCACCTACGCCGCCGCTCTGCGATATGACTGAAATATTTCCCACCGGCGGCATCAAATTACGTTCGAAGGTTGTATTGAGACCCACCCTCGTATTGATGATGCCCATAATAGTATTCGGGCCAAGAACCCTTACATGATGTTTCAATGCCAGTTTGAAATATTTTGCACGCTGCGCTGCATCGAAACCGCCGGTTAACTGTATTATTGCCTTGGTGCCGGTGTTCATGGCTTTGCCTGCCCAATTAAGAGATTTCTGGGGTGGTAATGCAAGAATCGTAAGATCTGATTTACCTAATGTACTTCTGGTTTCAATATCGAAAATATTTACTCTTCCTTCAAAATAGGTTTGAAGATTATAAGCAACATCCGCAAACAGCTTGGGGGAGGTCATCCCCACCTCCTCCACGATTTTCGATGAGCCGATAAGAGTTATCGATCTGGGTTCAAATATCGCTCTTACATTTTGCTTGGCTTTGGAGAGTTTGGTCGTTTTTGTACTTTTTAGCTTACCGGTCATTAAGGGACACCTTACGAATTTACTTTCAATCATGTCTGAGAACGATACGGGCATCAACTGCTATGGCATCATCAGCACGTGCAAAGATCGGATTTACATCGATTTCTGAAATCTCGGGGTAGGTTGAAATCAGCTTAGAGATCTTAACGATGATTTCGGCGATGACTTCCAGGTTTACATGCTCGCCGCCGCGGAACCGCTGCAGTAACGGATAACCCTGGATTTCCGAAATCATTTCCAGCGCGGATTCCTTTGTGGTGGGTGCCAGCCGAAACGATACATCTTTCATCAGTTCGATCCAGATACCACCCATGCCGAACATAACCGCAGGTCCGAAAATCGGGTCTCGTACAGCTCCTACGATTACCTCAATTCCACGGGGGATATGTTTCTGTACAGTAACGCCCCAGATCCGGGCATGTGCATTATACTTCTTTGCATTGCGCAATAGTTCTTTAAATGATTTTTCTACTTCCTCTTCATTGGTTAGATTGGTGGCTACGCCTTTTGCATCGAATTTATGTAAAATATCAGGTGATGCGATTTTTAAAACCACGGGGTACTCGAAAGCAGAAGCAAACCTCACTGCCGCTTCGGCATCATCTGCAAGCCTCGTATCGATTATTGGAACCGAAACAAAATTGAGGATGCTTTTGGATTCGATTTCTGTTAGTTCAAACCGTTTTTCAGAGCGTACCGAATCGAGTATTTCCAGGATCTTTTTATTCTGGCGTACCATAACACATCAATATCCAAATCATTAATCTATAAAATGCCATATCATAATGAATATATTTAATTTGTTTGGAACTGAGCCAGATTTTAAATAATTGCTATTGATTCAGAGCGCTCAGCTTTTACTTTAATTTATGTTGCTGTCAGAGCGTTAAGCTAATTTATTGATTAAATACACTATCAGAGCGTTTTGATTATAAATCGAATTCAGTCACTCACAGAGCACTCTGATAATATTTAAATTAAAAGCGTTCTCGGTAAGTCAAAGAGTCAGGGAGTCGGGAGTCGAGTTGTGAGAGTCTGACTATCGACTATCGACTATAACTTTTCCACTTTTACACTCTTCCACTCTTACACTGTTCCACTCTTACACTTTTATAGATATCAGAGACGAATCATTTTATAATACGACGTCTTATTCTTAGCCAGGATTAACTGAAATTCAATTCGCCAATACGATGAGGCTGCCCCATGGGGATCTTACGTTTAATATCAGTTGCAGACATTCTAACAGCCGGAAATGCAATTTGTGGTGTTCTAGCTATATGGTTTCTATACTGGCTCCAGCCCGACATAACTATTGGATCAAGTTTAATCATTATTGCAATCATTTTCGACGGACTTGATGGTCTTGCAGCGAGAAAATTTGGTACAAAACACGATTATGGAAAATATCTGGATTCTATCGCAGATGCGATTTCCTTTGGACTTGCACCCGCATTCCTCTTCTTCATTATCTTCAGCGGTGTTGGCGAACGTGGAAATCTTGCTGAAGTTCAGATCTTCATCGTATCGGTCGCTACAATTTTAATCGCAGGTTGTGCTGTATACAGGCTGATTAAATTCAGCATGGAAGGTTTTCGCTATGAGTATTTTGCAGGGTTGGCCACACCCGCATTCGCATTTCTCATTGTAATCACTGCACATGTTTTGGACCCGCACCGCTCCGAAAATGACTATATGATAATACCGTTCTTCGCCTCTGCACTAATTCTTTTTGGAAATTACCTGCTGATATCCAATGTTAAATATCCAAAGGTTCGAGGTCGGTCAGCTGTATATCTCGCCTCTGCATTCATCTTAGCGTTACTCTCACTTATGTTAATCAAAACATTTGCTCTTTTTGATGAAGACATAATATATATATATTATAGAACATTATCTATTATCGCTTTAATAACAGTTGCAGGATATGTTATCCTGGGACCGGTCTATCTATGGATGGTAACCTCTAACAAATCCTCTGAAAAAACTAAAGAAAAGAATAAAAATCAAAGCAGAAAATAGGTTCAATGTACTGAAATGCAAGGTAGGTTTTTGGATTGACGAATGGAACTTATCCCGGTTGCGGTAAATGCAAAACCGGTGTACTATTACCGGTAAATCTTGGCATGGGCTCAGAACAAAGCGTCCGATACAGGTGCACAAATCCCGAATGCAATGCACGGTTCGATGAACACGGCTACGAAATTTTCGATGTCGAATCTGAGTCCTGGAAACGCATTTCAAGTGGATGAATATCACTGCCGCATTTAAGTAGGTGATTTTCTTGGTTTTGTTCGATCCTGTATTGAACTCGATGTTAAAAAGAACCGAGGTGGAATCCAAACACTTTAAACAGAGGATTTTATGTTACCACTGTTATAGAAGGATAGAGGGTAAGATCCTTTATTATGATGATAAGCCGTTCGATGAATTCTGTTTTCAGTTCCGATACGTTCTTTTTACACGGGACAAAGACGAGGAATATAAAAGGAAACTGCTGGAAGAAACCCTGGAGAAAAAGCGTTCAGAGATCGAATCATCAGAAATGTGATGGGGTAAAATTTTATACGATTTCTTATTGCTTATAGAAGGGCAGTTAACGTTTCACGGTTGCGAAGTGCGCACCGTCTAAAGTTTGCGAGGCACGTCTCGTATTTCGGATCTCGTTTTCCTGTTTTTTTTAAATAACGTTTATAATCCCCTCGTCTTTCGTCTTTCGCACTTCGTCTCTCCGAAATCAAACATTAATCAATTAGAAAGCTTATAAAAATTACATTGATTAATGTGTTCTTTAACAAGAAAAGTTTATAAATATACTTTACTTACTATTATTTATGGAATCCGATGAACAGTTGGAAACAAAGTCCTCTGACGAAGTTATAGAAAAAGTGGAAGTTATCGGTCCAGATGGCTCCAAAACCGAAATTTCGGAAGAAGATGAAACCAAACCTGTAAGGAAGAAGCGAAGTCGTAGGAAAAGTGAGAGCGAGTCAGAGGAGGATTCTGAGGATGAGCAGGAGGGAGATGAATCAGACGATGAGGATGAAGAGGAGGGAGATGATGTTGACCGAGAGGAGAGCGATGAATGGACCAAAGAGGATAAGAAGTTCGAGGCTAGAGGCAGGTTGAGGAGAAAGTTAATAAAAACCGCAGCGATCCTGGTTGCTGTAATAATTATATTTTCTGTTTCATTTTTCTATATTTATTATGAGACCTTTGATACCGACGGGGACGGTATCCTGGATTGGGATGATGATGATGACGACGGTGACGGCATACCGGATGAATGGGAGAAGCTTCATGACCTCGATTCGAAGGATCCAGCTGACAGTGAGCAGGACCCGGATTCCGATAATCTGACAAATACGCTTGAATATATACATGATACCGATCCACGCAACCCGGACACCGATGGGGATGGATTAAACGACGGTGCTGAAATTGCGCAAAGAACGGATCCGAACCTGAGCGATACCGATGGCGATACTCTTCCCGACGGCTGGGAGTTCAAATACCAGCTGGATCCTACGGATGATTCAGACGCAGAGCTCGATTCTGATAATGACGGTCCCTCTTATTACGAGTCCGGAAATTTCAAACATTACAATTACACAAATATACAGGAATACGAAAATAATACCAATCCGACGAATCCAGATACAGACGGCGATTTGATCTATGATGGATGGGAGCTGCATTATAATCGTGAAATCGACGAATTGAAAACTAAAGTTCCGATTTATAATTATACCCTGAATCCATTGGACCCCTCTGACGGTACAGGGGATATCGATGTGGATTTTAATAATAATATCGTGGGCGACCAGCTTACGAATATAGAGGAATTTTTAAACGGTACAAATCCATTGAAGGCGGATTCGGACGGGGATGAATTGAATGACGGCGAGGAGATAGAGGTTCACAAGACCGATCCCAATTGGTACGATACGGATTCTGACCGTTTAGATGACGGCTGGGAGGTTTTGTACGGCCTGGATCCTCTGACAAATGACAGCGATTCGGATTCCATAAACGATTCGCAAGAAGACGAAGATCAAGATGGCCTCTCTAATATAAAGGAACGCTTTCTGGGTACCAATCCCAATTTGAATGATACCGATGGGGACGGTATGGATGACGGCTGGGAGATAGACCACGACCTCGATCCGCTACAAAAGGACAATGAAAACGATCCTGACAGCGATTCGTTGATTAATATACTTGAGAAATACTGGGGTACGGATCCCCATAATCCCGATACCGATAACGACACCCTGAGCGACGGACAGGAAGCCTATACGGGTTGGCCCGGGGTTTTGAAAGATGGGGTATATAATACTACTGAAGGGTCGCCCAGGTATTTTTCAAACCCGCTGAAGAAGGATAGTGATTCCGACGGCATCTCAGATCTGAATGAGATAACAGTATATTTTACAAACGCTACAAATAATGATACCGATGGTGACGGTTTGGAGGATTACCGGGAAATTAAAGAGCTTGGCACTAACGCTTCGCGGGTGGATTCGGATTCAGACGGCCTGAACGATACTGACGAAATACAGGGGACCTTTGGCTATATTACACTGCCAACGGTATTTGATTCCGAAGGTGACGGGCTGGGTGACGGCGAGGAGATCTTTACAGATTTTTATCCGGGTACGCCGGGTATAGACGGCACGGACCCGACAAAGCAGGATACCGACGGCGACACAATACCCGACGGATGGGAAGCAGTTTACGGTAAAACCAATGATTATGGAAAAATCCAACAATACGATTTGGATTTCGGTACAAACCTGCTCGCCATCGCCGACCCTGACAGTGATGGAACTGCAGAGGTTTTTGTATGGCTTATCAACCCTCTGGATGCATCTGATGCAGACCAGGATCCCGATCACGACAGCTACGAATCTTATAAATATACCAACTTAAAGGAGTACACGGAATATTCTACAAAATACGGACAATCGAACAAGTATACAGATCCGTTGGATTCGGACACTGACGGCGATACCATGTCCGACGGCTGGGAGGTTAGATTCTGTAAATATAGAAGCGAATATGGTCAGGTTCTACCTGATCCTTTGAACGGTTCGGATGCAGATATAGATTTAGATAATGATTTCGTGGAATATTACATCGATAATGTTGACTATTACGACACTTTCACGAATCTTGAAGAGTACCGCAGTGGCAAAGATAGTAACGGGGACGGTATCATCGATACAGGGTCCACCGATCCCAATGATTGGGATACAAATGACAACGGTAAAAATGATTATAGAGAAATTTGGTATTCCGATTATGACAATGATGGGCTCTTCACAGGCTGGGAATTATTATTTAATGGTACAGAGATATTTTCCAAGGGGGGTTATAAACCGCATTTCACCGGTGGTATTGATAAATATAAAGGACAATTTAATCCGTACAGTAGTGATAGTGACGGTGACAATATTCCTGACGGTGCAGAGGACCCCGATGGAGATTCTATAAACAACACCAGCGAACACGGCCCCAAATTATACCCGGTGGACAGTTCTGATCCCACCGACAGCAGCAGTGTACCTTCAAGAGGCTCAGAGCGGTCATCACGGTCAGGAAGAATTGGTATTGAAAATAATCTTATAATACCGCATCAAAATGATATGAATAATTTAGATAAAAATGAATTACCTACATCTCATTGTTGTAATCGTAAGCAATACTTTGTTAATAGGGATTATTGAATGATCCAGTAAAATTAACGGTATACGGTGGCGTAAGCGATGCTCGTTTCGGTATTCGGTATCGATGCTCGTTTCGGTATTCGGTATCGAGGCTCGTTTCGGTAGTCGGCATCGAGCCTCGTAACGAGCGTCGACCCCGAGCTTCGTAACGAGCGTCGACCCCGAGCCTCGTAACGAGCATCAATCCCAAGGTTCGTAACGGGTATCGCCTCCGAGCTTCGTAACGA
>CP070629.1:2499529-2502714 GCA_020356005.1 Thermoplasmata archaeon | reverse complement strand
TTATTGGCGAGCTCCAGGTGACGGGTGAAACCCAGGGACTGCTCAGCGAAAATGACTGGGTACACAAGAGGGAGAATATAGTCTGGGAGAACCTGACAGTTGTATATGAAGGTACCCAGGATATATATCCACCTGACGAGGAGTTTTATGTATCTGTCTGGGCCGACGAGTCATTTGTATGGTACGATCGGGACTCCTCGGGCGAATCGATCTATGTCGAGGGTTTTGCTGATGACGATACCGATCTCAAAGAAGATTTCCGAATAAGAATCGACGGAGTGCCGAGCCAGAGCGTTCCGGCGGCCATCATATACACTCTTAAGGTGGATGCCGACCCAGTCCAGTTCTCGGACCACTACCCCACCTCGAGCGACTTAAATAATGCGGTCACTGTAAGATGCGGTATCAACGTTACCGACGGCGACCCCTCTAAATCCTCGGGGGTGGACGCCGCAACAATTGAATATTCGATGTCTGCCAACAACGGTGCTTCATGGAGCACATGGACAAGCGCAGGCGAAACAGGTGTTGTGGATCTGGCGTCACCAAGGGTTACCGTAACCTTTGAAGACGGTTTTAAAAACCTTATACGCTGGCGTGCAACTGACGCCGTAGGTAATGAGATCAATTATACCGACAATTTCAGGGTTCTTGTGGATACGAGTTATTCGCCTAAGGCACCTACCACAATACTTCTGAGCCCGCTGGCAGAGTCCGAGGTTGCTGGATTGAGACCGACATTTATCTGGTCGGGAGAGGACCCGGACGATGATGATATTACATACGATATCTATCTCGGGCTGGACAAATCCAAGGTGCGTGACCGCGACGACACCGTTTTAGTAGCAAACGGGTTGGATTTGCCGTTTTATACACCATCAGAGGACCTGCGGGACGGCCTGAACTATTACTGGACAGTTATACCGCATGACGAAAGCTTCACCGGCCGGTGCCTGTCAGATGTATGGAATTTCACACCCAGGAGTACAATTTCAAACGCGCCTGTTGCGACGCTGCAGCAACCTGCGGACGGCGATATCCTGACGACCCTTACGCCTGAGCTTCGGTGGCGGCTAAATCTTTCCGCTTCCACAACCGTATCCAATCTGATCATTGTATATGCAAAAGATTTCGCAGCTCATGGGTTATCCTCCACCGAACGCATACCGGTAACTGATTTCAAGATCTCTCAGGAGCAGGGTACCTACACCACAGCCGCATTACAGGATAATATAGAATATGAATGGCTTGTAATACCGTATCAGAGCGGTATTGTGGGCCGGTGCGAGAACGGGCCGTTTGAATTCTCTATCGATACATCCTATCGACCGATTTTCGATGTGTCCATAATAGGCCCGCAGGATATAATCGGCAAGCCCGGTCAAACAGTAAGCTCCTCCGTGACCGTTACTAATAACGGCAATGAATGGGACGCCATTGAACTTGAGCTGGATGCCGGCAGCATCGAGAATTATATTACTATCGAGCGGTTCGATGAAAGGATCACACTGGAAGCCGGCGCGGACCTGAAGCTGACATTGAATGTTTCACTGCCGGCCGATATAAAACCGGGTGAGTATCCCGTTAAAGTTACTGCAACTTCGGAGCGCAGTAATGGTTCGGTCAAAGATACAGCCACAATAATCGTAAAGGTGCCCGGCGAAGATGCTGATGAAGGTAAAGCAGAGGAGAAAGAAGGTTTGAGTCCGTTCGTTCTCGCCGGTATCAGTATCGTTGTTATCGTTGTTGTGATTATTGTTGTTATGTTCGTTATAATCGCCAGAAAGAAAAAGAAGGTGCCAGAAGAAGAAGCTGTAATTGCACCAGTACCTGGAGCCGCAGGAGAAGTTACCGCAGAGGTGAGCTACATACCGAAAGGTGCGTTCGAGTCCGAGCGCGCAGCGGTAGCTGCAGTTGCAGGCCAGGTTGAGGGTGTAGCGCCCGCAGTACCTGGCGAAACCGTTCTGCCCGATGTCGCCGCAGGACCCGCTCCGCCCGGCGGGTTCGTCACGCCCGTAGAGACGCTGCCGCCGCAAGCACCGTACATGGCGCCGGGTGAGGTGCCGGCACAGCCGGATATGCCGGTTTCGCCCTACGAAGGTGCTGTCACAGAGACGCCTGTTGAACCGCCCACACCCGAGGGCTGGGCAGAAGCGCCGCAGTTGCCGCCGGGCGAGCAGCAAGTCGCGCCGCCGCCAGGTCAAGAGGAAGTTGTACGGTACGATACCGGCGAAGGCGCACCGCCGGCCCCACCCGAGCCGGTTCCTCCACCCGAACCCGAACCCGAACCTGAGTTTGCACCCGAACAAGTACCGCCAACCGAGCCCACACCTGAGGAGCAGCAGCGGCGAGCACTAGAGCAGTATTATCAACAACAGCAATATCCGCAGCAGCAGCCGCCACCACCGCAGCAACCCTATCCGCCACCCCAACAACCACCTCCACAAGTGCCAAGCTACATACCGTGCACTTCATGCGGCACACAAGTACCCTACGGGTACACCAACTGCCCCACCTGCGGAGCTTATATTACTTATATGTAAAATTGGAGTTCTGTAGGGGAGATCCAAATTACAATTAAGTCAAATGTCATTACTGTAAAGTCGGACTTTTGCCTCTTGCCCCCTGCCTCTTGCCTCTTACAGTAAGTATTTCCAATATTTTTAAGTACTTTAGATTTAATACAATATTTCATTATGAAAGGAAAAGGACCTCGTTTCAGTTTCATATTCAGCCTCTTTATTGTTATTAGTCTGTTTTTTGGATTTATTACTTCAGGGGTTGCTTCATTTACAGAAGAGGAAGAACCCGAGGAGAAGAAATATAAGATAGAGAAATATGAAAAAACATTTATAATCGCAATAAACGACTATAACTCAGAGGATATTGCGTTTAAAAATGGTACAGAAATGGAGGTAATCTTCAGTTTCGAGGAGACGGATAATAATCCCATTGATTTCTGGTTTGTAAATGATGATAATTACCTGCTGCTATCAGGCGGCGCACAGTTCCTGTACTTCATCGACGGTTCTGGACAACATCTTTCATATGCCAAGAGAATCGTAACGCTGCAAGAACATGACGATTATAAATTAGTCCTATCAAATAATTATGTCGACGATAGCGTACAGCTTGAACTAACAATGGAATTAAGAACCTATGTAGAGGATATAGATGGAGACGTC
>CP070629.1:2493825-2499429 GCA_020356005.1 Thermoplasmata archaeon | reverse complement strand
GGTGCGGGCCCTTCGTTCCTCGCCCTCTTATATCATCGAACAGTTCCTCGGTTGCGCAGTCAACCGCAATTCCAATTTTATCGATACCCTCGGCCTTTAATTTCTCCATCGCATCTTTATTAAAATTTGTTGGTGAAATCAGTGTGGAAACGGCTAGATCCGATTTGCTCTTGATATCTCTTATTATAGTTATCATATCCTCAACAATATTCTTATGAACAATCGCCGAAATACACACGCGCTCAATATATTTCCTCTTCCTGGACTGTTCCGCAATACGGTCAGTTACCTCTGATAGCGGATAGGACGGCCATTCAACTCGAATCAGGTTACGGCAGTCCGCGGATTCGGGGATCTCGCTGTTCTGACCGCAGTATTTGCAGCTGGCCTTGCAGCCGTCATCATACTGCATAAGAAGATTGATGCAGCCCAGTTTAGCATTCCGGAAGAACATTCCACCCTTTAAACCTAATGTCATGGCTGCTGCAAGACTTAATCGTACATAATCCGGTGAGTTCATGGTATCACATTCTAATTATAAGCTTTATAATCGATTACAGTTATATTTCGGAGAGGAGAGTAGCGAGTAGCGAGAGACGAGACGAACTTCGCGACCGCTCGACGGTACGCACCGCGCAACCGTCAAGCGTAAGACGCAAGTCTATAATCACTATATAATCAATCTTTGAGTAGTGCGAAATCATATAAATATTTTCCATGAATGAATTTAATAGGATATATAAAAATTGATGTTTCATTAATGTTATCAGGTCGTTTTGCTTAATAAAGATTACAGTCACTGGCAGGAGGCAGGGGGCAGTAGGCGGTTCGATATCAAACTGCCTCCCGTCAGTGTTTAAAATCGATATAAAATCGGAACGGCCTGCCTCCCGCCAGCGCTTTTAATTAACATAAAAACAAAGCGGCCTGATTAAAGCATTACCCAATCAATATATATATCTCCAAATCGATTTCCATCAACGCGAGGCGATATTATGGTAGATGAACAGTTAGCATTAGAAACAATTCATAAAGTAAGAAATGGTGTTTCGGTTGTGACCTCTTTCAGGGGAGATGAAATTAACGGGTTGACGGTTGCATGGGCGAGCCAGGTCTCGTATTCACCTCCCATGGTAATGATAAGCGTGGGACCCGGGAGGCACACGCATGATATGATCAAAGAGAGCGGGTGCTTCGCCATAAATATCCTGGGCGAAAGCAAAATGGAACTGGCAAAGCATTTCGGAATGCAGTCAGGTAGAAAAGTAAAAAAGTTCGAAAACATCGAGTATGAGCGGAAAGTAACCGGAGCGCCAATCCTCATTGATGCTATAGCTTATCTCGACTGTAAAGTGCATTCGTCCCATACCGCAGGCGACCATACCATTTTCGTCGGTACAATCGAAGACTGCAAGATCTGCTCGGACGAGGAACCCCTAATTTATAGAACTACTGATTATTGGGGATAGCGCCACAAAATACTACAAAATCCAAATATTACAAAACTCAAAATAAATCCAAACTCCAAACTTCAAAAGCAAATCCCAACTCCCAAATTAATCAGAAAAGAACAACTACACCTAAGGGTTATTTTAAAACCAAAACTAAAATTTTAAAATAAATCTGAAGTGAATTCCAGATGTCAAAATCCAAATTAAATCCCAAGTCCAAAAAGATACGTTTTACCGCTTTTGATTTTTGGATTTCCTTGGTAGTATTGGTAGTATTGGTAGTATTGGGATTTCCACCGAAGGTGGCGTAGTATTTGAATTTAATAAGCGACGTAAAAGCTTATAGATCTTTTAACATTTCTTCTATATTCTTCTTCAGCTTCTTCGCATCTTCGTGAACTTCATCCATGATCGCTTTGGAGCCGACCTTGACCTTTTCGGCCGTATCTTTCACCGTAGCATCAAGGCCCTTCTTCTCGATCTCTTTGCGCTTCTGCTCCATTTTCTCCGCCATGGTGTTCAAAACTTTTTCCACTTCGGCCATACCACTTATCAGGGTCTTCTCCGCATCGCTTTTTTCGGAGTTGGCGTCTTTTTTTGCCATTTACCTCACCAGTACTAGATAGAAGCTTCAAGTAAAAATAGATATCGATTGAAATCGCCTGTAAAATAAATATATGAGGGACTATGGACGAAGGCTGATGCCTAATGATGAGTAAAATCTGATTAAATATCGATTACATAAATGGTGAGTACGACTGCTTCGCAGTCTTGTATGGTGAGTGGTGAGTAAAAGCTAAAAAATCAAATCGGGCTGGGGGGTGGACTCACCATTCAAGCGAGAGCCCGAAGGGCGGAAGCGTTCTCACCATTCTCAACTCCATAAGAATCTTATAATCGATGTGACTCACCATTCAAGTGAGTGAACGATGTGAATGAACGTGCTCACCATTCACTACTTTAAAATAATCTTCTATTCGACTAGCGCGTCAACAGCATCCGCTAAAACCTTAATCGCCCTCTGATACTCCTCTAAATCGATATGTTCCTCCGGGGTATGGTCCAGGCTGGAGTCTCCCGGTCCGTATGATATTATTGGAACCGACCAGTCCTGTGCCAGAATATTCATGTCGCTCGTCCCCGTTTTCTTCTTGAACTTCGGGATCCCATTATTGCTTCTTATCGCTTTCAGCAACGACCGTACCAGCGGGTTGTTTTTATCAACCAGAACCGGGGGGTCAGTATGATAAATATTCAACGTTCCATCATTGACAAGAGCATTGAGATTATTTTCCAGTTCCGAAATAGATAGATTATGAGGTATTCTAATGTCCAGATCAAGCTCCACGGTATTTTTTAATGTTCCACGCTCTATTCTGATATCCATCGGAGCCACCGAGAGGGTTTCAAAAAGTGGTTCGGTCTTAAAGTAGGTCCGCGACCCGCACAGGTTCTGGACATCTGCGTAATATTGAAGTGCAACCTCAATGGCATTGGCGCGTGGATGCGCCCTGTGTACCGGCGGGCATTCAACCTTATAGGTTGCCTGCATGTGGCCTTTGTAACCTATACAGATCCCTTCCCAGCCGGAGGGTTCACCGATTATTACATAATCCGGCTGGTAGCGCGAGCCAAGTGCTCTTGCACCCTTAGAGCTGCTCTCCTCCTCCACCGCACCGATTACCGTGATATTGATATCTGATCGGTCAACGAACCGGGCAGCTGCAAATATCATTGCCATAAGCGGTCCTTTGGCATCCACCGTGCCGCGTCCGAAAAGCATGCCCTCGGATTCGCGTACAGGTATTTCACCAACTACGGTGTCCACATGGCCCACCATCAGGATTTTGACACCCTTACCTTTAGTAGACCCCACGGCATTTCCCACCTCGTCGATTTGTGCCTCCAGGCCCATTTTTGTCATTAGCTTGACGAGATACTCCACGGCGGGTTCTTCACTACCGCTGGGACTTGATATACTAACTAGCTCACGAAGGGTTTCTATGGTATCGGGTATCTCAGATTCAGTCATTTTTAATCACCTGTTCTAATTTTTCTATTACAAAATTAATTTGATCTTTCGTTATAACAAGAGGCGGTAAAAACCTCATGACATTCTTGCCCGCGGGTAAGGCCAGGACACCGTTTTGCATGAGTTCCTTGAGGTGACCGGCCGATTTTGTTTTGAGTTCCAGGCCCAGCATCAATCCCAATCCACGGGCTTCACGAACCCTGGGACTGTCGAGATTTCTCAAGCTCTCGAGAAAGTACAGGCCCAGGTCGCCGGAATTAGCGGCAAGATTGTGTTTAATTATATAATCGATGCTTGCGGTACCGGCGGCACAAACGAACGGGTTACCGCCGAAGGTAGAGCCGTGGGCGTTTTTTGGTAGATTGCAGAAATGCTCTGCAGAGACCACTGCACCCATTGGCAGCCCACCTGCAATGGATTTTGCAAGACAGATCATATCAGGGGTGATACCGTAATGCTCATAAGCGAACATTTTTCCCGTTCGTCCGAATCCCGTCTGGATCTCATCAAGGATCATGACAGTTCCGTGCTTATCGCAAAGCTCCCGGACTCCTTTAAGATAATCTTGAGGAGGTAAAATAACGCCGCCTTCTCCAAGGACCGGTTCCAGTATTACAGCTGCGGTATTATCCGATATTTTAGCTTCCAGGGCTTCCAGATTACCAAAGGATACATGCGCGAATCCAGGCACCAGCGGTTCGAATGATTGGCGATATTTGGGATTGTGCGTTGCAGAAAGAGCTCCCAGGGTCCTGCCGTGGAATCCCCGGGTCATGGCAATTATATCGGTACGGCCTGTTGCACCCCTGGCAAATTTCAAGGCGGCCTCCACAGCTTCGGTACCTGAATTACATAAAAATACCTTTTTCAGCGGTTCGCCTGTGATCTCAACAAGTTTTTGCATGAATTTAGCTCGTGAGTCATTGTAGTAAGTTGATGGGATATAGATTAGCTGCTCGCACTGTGACTTGATCGCTGCCACTACCTCGGGATTGCAGTGACCTACATTCGATGTGCCGTAATTAGCTCCACAGTCGATATATTCGTTGCCGTTGGAATCGTAAAGTAACGCCCCTGAGCCCCTCACGATGGTCATGGGCCGTTTATTGTAGAGGTCTATGCTGAGGGTAGATTCCATTTCCTGCTCCTTAGAGAGCGGTTCCTGCCGCTCAGCGGACCCTGAGGGCGGACATGTTTTGGATTCGGGTCCGGCTATTCTATCACCGTCCCGTTTTTGGCCAGGGCGGAGGTTATGGGTGAGGGTGTGTTGGCAGAGGCCAAAATTACCTGGCTAACACCCGCGTTCAGCGCTTCCTTTGCACCCAGCAGTTTCTTTTTCATTCTATCCTTTGCATACTGCTCTATATGTTCATCCAGTGCGTCTTTTTGGATGGTTGGAATCACTGAATTCTCATCGTTAACATCGCTTAATAACCCCGCAACATTTGATAGAATTATCAATCTCTCGGCTTTCATGGAAGCGGCGATTACACTGGCGGCGCGGTCACCGTCCACATTTATCGCCTCGTGCTCGTAACTTATGGCTGGGATGGTTATCACCGGCAGGTATCCATTTGAAATCAAGATTTCAAGCAAGGAGGTATTCACGCGTTCAACCCGGCCTGTGTAATCGTTGCGGATCACTTTCACCTTGCCGTCTTCTACAGAGCGCACCGATGATTTGCGCTTACCCTCCAGAAGCCGTCCATCCACACCGGAAAGGCCGACTGCATTAATTCCGCGCTGCTGCAGCCTTGCAACTATGCATTTATTTAATTTGCCAGCGTAAACCATGGTCATTATGTCGATGGTCTCCGGGTCGGTTAGCCTGCTTGTGTAACCTGAGGGTGAAGTGATGACTTTAGGTGGTTTATCCAACCGCTCGGAAAGTATATTTGTTTCGGCATTGCCGCCGTGAACAAGTATGGAATCGGGATGGTTTTGTAGATCGTCTAAAACATTATCGATGTTTATTCCGGTTCCGCCCCCGACTTTGATTACTAACATAAATTTACCTCTGGAGTCTCATATAAGTTATTTTCAAGGATGAAGAGGGAATAGTTTGTCCAGACCGGATGTCTCCTCCATCCCCAGCATGATATTCATAGATTGTACACCGCT
>CP070629.1:2479635-2493725 GCA_020356005.1 Thermoplasmata archaeon | reverse complement strand
CTAAAGGCCCAGAAAGCGTTAGAGAAATTCGATTATGAACAAGTAGAAACGCTTACCACTTCAGCGGTAGAGGAAGTAGAAAAAGGCAAGGAACTTAACCGCAAGCTACTGGGCTTGAAAGAGCAGGCAGAGGATCTGTTGAAGGACGGCGAATCGAACTTAAAAGAAATTAAGGAAAAGGGAATAAAAATAACAAACGCAGAGGAACTAATGAGCAAGGCCAAGACTGCCATGGCCAACAGCGAATACCACCTGGCGCAGAAACATTCCAGAGCAGCTCTAGATGAGTGTAAGGAAGCGCAGAGATTGTACAAGGAAGCGCAGGATAATTTGCAGAAAGCTCAAACTTCAATCAATAATTCCAAAATGTTTTTGGATATTGACGATGCGAAGAAATTGTTTAAGGAATCGCAGGCCAAGATGGATGAGGGTAACTATTCAGAGGCCTCTGAATTTGCAATTAAAGCTTTTAATGGAGTTGAAAATACTAGAGCCAGCAGTACTCCGGTAATCACACATAAATGCTCCGATCTTGCCACATTCAAGAGCGGCACGTGGGGCAAGTTGCAATTTGAGATATTAAACGAGGGTAAGGTCCAGGCGAATGAGATCGAATTGAAATTATCCGGTCAAGTTGAGACCATGGGAATTTCAAATATTCAATACCTGAAAGCAGGCGAGAGTAAAAAAATAGGAATCGGGGTTCGAACCACCGAAATCGGAGAGATACCTGTTAACCTGGACATAGTTTACAAGAACCCCATAACCAATGAAGAGCATGACCTGCAGGATATTCTCTGGATAAAAACAGAAATGGGCGAAGGCGGTGCAAAACCCGAGTCAGAAGCAATTCCGTCTGGTGCTGGAGCACCCAAACAAGCCGAGCCCGAGGGAATTGTAAAGGTTTTATCTGAAGTCGAATTTTTCCAGGGTTTCGTGAGATTGAAAGTGGGAATCAGGAATGAAATGAACACCGTGGTTACCGACGCCAAGCTGGATTTGGAATTTGACGAAAATGCCATGAGATTAGATTTTACCGAGCCTGATTTTGAACGTAAAGGAAATAAGATCATTTTTGGCGTTATTCATCCCAAGGAGAAACGAACCGTAGCATTTTATCTCGATCCTCTTATATGTACCGAATCCTATGTTGACGGAACACTGACCTATAAGGACATCTACGGAGAGCTCAAGACCTCCGCTATGAAACGCAGGAAAGCTGAAATCGTATGTCCAATTCTTTACACTACCGAGAATATCAATACTGCAATGTTAAAACGTTTAATGGATGAGGAATTGACCATACACGACAGCAAAATCTACGAGGTACCCGAAGGTATAGATATCCAGAAGGCCAGTGATCTGTGTAAGGAAACAGTCCAGAGCCATGATCTCAGGCTGGTTCGCGAGTTCATAGAAGATGATCCCGAGGATCCTGAAATCGAGGTATGGTACTACGGGATTACAAAGGTAAAGAAGAACAAGGTAGTAATAAAATCGAGCGTTCGACGAAAGACGAATTCGATTCAATTGTTCGTTGCCTGTACCAACAAACAGGTTCTAACGGGTTTTCTGGCGGAACTCGGGCACAACCTTAACGATAAACTAAAAGACCTGGGTGTAACCAGTGATTCAATATACCAGGTCAAAGATTCCTCCATTCGAGACACGATCTCGCAGACCAATACTTTATTACAGCATACCTATTCTGATAAAACCACACTTTCTATTTCAAAGCGCGGTGACGAATACGAGGTGTCATTTAAGGCCTCCGAGGAACAGGGCGACGCCACCGAGTTGTGTGAATTCATCAAGGTTTCTCCCGACAGCAGGCTGGATGTAATCGACCAGATAAATGAAATAGTCACCGTTTTGAATATATTCACCTGTACCAGGGGCAAGAAGAAAGAGGGAGGAGAAGAGGCAGAACAAGAGCCCCCTGAAGGTGATAATACACTTAACGAAAAGATCCGCGATCTATCATCACTGGGGCAATTAGTATACGGCATGTTTTTACCCGTACCGATCCAAAGACAACTTGAAAAGGTGAATGAACCCGTTATCCTGAAGACCAACGACAATGAGATTCCATGGGAACTGTTACATGACGACACTGATTTCTTATGCCTGAAAGTGCCCATAGGACGAAAGCTTAGAAGCCGTGAGGCTCCCAGATCCAATCAGGTTACGGAAAGTAAAAAAATTAGATTCTTGTTTATAGCAAACCCGACGGGTGATTTGAAGGGGGCCGAAGAGGAAGTTGATTATATCATTTCCAAATTGGATCCGCAGATCGAAGTGGATGTATTGAAGGGCAGGCAGGCCTCGAACGCATCTATTCTGTCTGCATTCAGAAGCGGCAGATACGATATCATCCATTACGCCGGCCATGCAGAGTTCAATAAGGAACATCCGGATGAAAGTGCACTCATAAGTGCCAATGAGAGGAAAATATATGCCCAGGAGATCAAACGCATCCTGGGCGGCAAACCCTTTGTATTTTTAAATGCTTGCGAATCGGGAATGGAAAAGATGTGCGAGGACGGCGAGAGCTATACAGGCTCGGACACAGAGGGATTGGCATCATCATTTGTCCTGGGCGGCTCGCTTGGCTTTATGGGCGCGAGCTGGCCCATGCCCGACATCAGCGCCGGGATTTTAGCATCCGAATTTTACAAGCATGTATTGAAAGGTGAACCTGTGGGTGTAGCCCTCCACAATGCCAGGCTACATCTGAAAAACAACCGTCCCAACGATATAAACTGGATGGCATTTACGCTCTACGGTGATCCAACTATCAGATTAGATAAGAAGATAGATTAGATTTTTGTTTGATTTAAATCAGGAGGCGGGAGGCAGGCCGTTTCGATTTTTTTCGATTATAAGCACTGCCTGACGACCCTTTTCGAATCAAATACTTTGACCCTCGAAAAGCGTCGAGCGGAAAAGCTCATCAAGTAAATCCTACCATCTCTGATTTTAAATTATAATAAAGCGATGGTAGTTTAACCAGACCTCGGCAGAAAGCTCAGCTCTTGTCATCAATTTTGGTCGCACCCGTCCTGCGGACGGAGCTTATTTATCGATTTTAAGTTCCATTACCAAGGACCCAGGACTCAGGGTCAGGCTCTTGCACCCTTCCACTATTCCACTTTTACACTGTTCCACTTTCACACTCGTACAATCGACTACCGACTATTGACTATCGACTGCTTTTCCGTGTTGCGGAAGCCGATTATTTTGCTATTCCCCAAATAGTAAATATATTAGTAAATCAATCTGGATTTACTTCATATTTTCATGGGGGCTTCTAATGATTCGATCATGGGTGATAGCAATTACAATGGTAATATTATTGTTAATTTCGAGTTTTCCGGTAATAGACAATAATTCTGAGGATTATACACCGGACTTGAATATTATTGACGAGGATAGCGAGGGGTTTGGATCCCCGAACGTTGTGGAATCAGGAGAGGAAGCTCAAACGAGAGGAAATTCGGACGGCAGGGCAATTGAAAACAGCGAGTATTCACTGAACTGGACCACCCGCCAGAGCCCCTATGAGAATGATGCAAATACGAGCCTGCTGCTCCATTTTGACGATACCTATTACGGCGAGGACAGTGAAAGAGCGGGTGGTGTGGATTCCGGCTGCATCGGGCTGTGGAGATTCGAGGACGGAAACGGCTCTATTGTCAACGACAGTTCTGGCGGTGGACATCACGGTACGTGGAAAGGAGAGCCCAACGGTAACTGGATCGAAGGGATATACGGTTACGGTATGGAATTTGACGGGGTGGATGACTATGTTGAAATCCCGCATTCCTCGGATCTGATACCGTCGAAAGAAATAACAATAGAGGTGTGGGTCAAGCCGAAGGATATTACAACAAGTACATATTGTACAATTTATAGAAAAGAAGGAGTTTCCAGCAGGCATTTATTAGCCTTTCAGGATAACGGAAAAGTTTTATGTTTTGGTCTTCAAACCGGTGGATCTTATGTCGAGCTGGATGTATCCATCGAACCTTCAGATTATACGGATGGACAATGGCATTATATTGTTTGCACCTATGATGGAACTGTAAAGAAAGTCTATACGGACGGAATTGAGATAGGGTCCGATCCTACAAGCGGTGCAATAAGTACAGGTATGAATGAAAATGGCTTCATCGGATCTAACTCCGGTGTCTCTGAATATTTCAACGGTGCAATCGACGAGGTAGGGATCTACAACCGTTCCAAAACCGCAAGGGAGGTGGAGGCGTCTTACAAGAACCGCGTTTCGAGATACACCGGCACAACCTTTGAGCGCGGCAAGTTCGGGTCCGGCCTTACCATTAACGGTAACGATACACTTACGTACCCCATAGGCCCGGGCATTGATGAAAGCTGCAGGGGACACTGGACGTTTAATGAGGGCAGTGGTACGAGTACTGCCGACAGCTCTGTGTTTGGCCACCACGGCTCCATAACAGGCGCCACCTGGGTGGACGGTAAGTACGGAAAAGCCCTGGAGTTCGACGGTACCAACGATTATGTCGATATAACCAACACACCGCAGTTAATACCGGAAAATTTCACTATCGAATGTTCGGTTTATCTTAAAAAGGATTATACCAGCAGCGAAAGTGGTGTAATAATATCAAACGAATTTCAGCGTGCTTCCGAATTCGGTGAGCCCTGGACGCATACCTATGGATATACTCTATCCATCAACTACGCAGGCATTATGGCCACAAATCGACTGGTGTTTGCTCTAGGTAACAGGTTACCCGCCAGGGATGCAATTTACTACGACAGCCTGGAAAAGGAACGATGGTACAGGATCGCTGCTACCTACAGCGGCACGCACATGAGACTTTATGTAGATTACAAAGAAGTAGCCTCGAAAGCTAAAACAAAACTCTACTCATGGTCACAGAACAATATGCAAATCGGCAAAGACCCCACATTTAACACCTACATCAATGCGATAATCGACGATGTGGCGATCTACAACCGCTCGAAATCCTCGCTTGAGATCTACCAGTATAAGGATAGGTTGGAGAATTTAAATCTGCACCAAAATACCCTCGAGATGTGGGTGAAGCCGTACTGGAACGGCACGAACTCATCCGAATTCGTGTTCTTCGATGAGAAAGGATATAATCCTACCACTGATCGGATATTATTAAGAAAGGAAGCAATGTCATCAGATCTGTTCTTCAGTATAGGATCACAGGAGATCTCCGAAAATATATCCCAGTGGCAAAGTCATGAATGGCACCATATTGCAGTCAGCTGGAACGCTTCAAAAATGCAACTTTTTATCGACGGGATTCTGGAGGCGACAAAATCGAGCATTACACTGCCGCAGGGTTATGATGTGCACATGTACATCGGCTCGGATTATAACAGAACGAACCAGAGCAGCGCCGTGCTAGATGAGCTGAGGATCTCCAACTGCGTGCGCACAGCTGAGGAGATAAGAGAGTATTACCGCATGGGATTGTACGAGCATGATGTGATCGATTCCGGTGAGAAGGTTGACTGGGAGACTATTTCATGGGACGAGAAACTGCTTGAGGGCGATGAGAAAATCCAGCCGGATTCCAGCACTGTGGGATTATGGCATTTTAATGAAGGATATGGTACTGTGATTAATGACCAATCGCCTAATCATAATAATGGAGAATTGGTTGATGGTTCATGGACCGAAGGCATATATGGTAATGCATTATTATTCGACGGCACAAATGATGCTGTAAATTGCAAAAACGATCAAAGTGTTAAACTTGGTACCAATTCATTTACAATTATGGGATGGTTCAAAACAGGTACCTCCGGTCAGTGGCAGCAAATAGTTGCCAAAGGCGGCTACAGCTGGACCTGCGGTTATTTTATCCGGATAAATAACCAGAATAGGCTCAACTGGCACATTTTTGGTGATAAATTAACGCAGGGTGAGCAGCCCGATACCCCCTCGTACGGTAATGGGAGTACGGTGGTTACAGACAATAAATGGCATCATTTTGGATTGGTGGCGGACCTTTCTTCCGGGATAAATACAAAATTATATCTTGACGGAAAACTGGATGGGGCCGCTTCAAATACCAGTTCCATCGGCTCTACGGATAATAACAAAAATCTTGCAATAGGGGCATATGCATATTTTCCTCCAAACACATATGGCACATATTTTCAAGGTAAAATAGATGAAATCGCAATCTATAAAAGAGTTTTTACGGAGGCAGAATTGATAGAACAATATGAACAGAGAGAATCCAGTGTCTACCTCCAGAGCCGCACATCGGAGGACGGTTTGACATGGACGGATTGGACGGGCACCGATGATGTACCTCATGCAAACGAGAGGGTATCTAGTGCCGGTGAAAACGGAACACTGCTGAACCTCCAGTTCGACGGCAGCTATTCCGGCTACGATAACGAGAGTATTGTCAAAAAACCCGAGGTCGTAGATACCTCCGATCCCTATCTGATGGGCTACTGGAAGCTGGATTCCATCAAAGGCAACAATACAGTTGATTATTCACTGCACGGCAATGACGGTATGGTAATTGGTGCGAAAGTTGCACAAGGAGTGGTGGGGAATGCCTATGATTTTGATGGGAAATATGATTATATTGATGTCCCGGCAGATGAAAGTTTGAATATTACAGGTAACTTTACAATCGAGGCCTGGGTATATCCAACGGAAGCAGTACCACAGACCGTTTTAATTAAAGGTACGCATACCGGTGATTCAAAAGATTCTAATTATAATCTCCTGTGGGTTGGAGATAGATTTACATGCCGTCTCGGAAATGGAAATATGCATGATATTGTTACAGAAAATTCAACAGCTGCGTTGAACGAGTGGTATCATTTAATTGTTATTGGTAACTGGACAAAATTATTAATTTACAGGAATGGTATTTTAACGGGCATTTCATCGAGAAGTATTACTCCTCTTCCGGTTTCAGATACTTTAAGAATTGGTAGAGGATATTTTACTAACTATGAGTTCAACGGCCTCATCGACGAAGTCGCTATCTACAACCGTACTCTCACCCCCGATGAGATCGCTTTGCATGCGAGCAACCCGGGTTATTCGCAGGGGACGTTGCTTACTACCGGGAAATTCAGTTCAGGTGTGGAAGTTAATGATAACGATGTGTTATCGTATCCAACCGGCTATGATTCCGTATGGGGTTTTCCGGAAGGCTCAGGCTCCTTAACCTCCGGACATAACGGGTATAAATATGCACGGCTGGGAGATGCAAGCATTGGCGATGCATATGAACCAAAATGGACGGCAGCCGGTAAGTACGGGACTGCACTGGAATTTGACGGTGTGGATGATAGTATCCGCATTGAAAATGACCCGGACCTATTGATCGGCGGTGTTGATAAATCATTTACGTTGGAAGCGTGGGCCAATCGTGCAAGCAATGATAGTTACGATACTGTAATCTTTCAGGGTACCTATCCCAATCAATCAACCAGTTATAACCTACAAATGGGATATCTAAACTCCAATAGTTATGTTTTTGGATTTTATGGGGATGACTTGAATGTGGGCACAGGTTCTATTGATGTTAATGAATGGCGCCACTTGGTGGCAACATATGATGGAATAACAAATATCCAAAAGTTATACAGGGACGGAAAACTATTGCAGAGCCGTACAACAAATAACGATTACATGGCAATGCTAACCAGTCTATATATCGGTCGAGTTAATTGGGTCTGGGGCGGCTTTTTCAGCGGCACCATCGACGAGGTTGCAGTCCACAACTATGTATTATCTGCGGAAGAAATTTATCAAAGATATCTAGGAAACCTGGATCCCGGAAACGGTACAATTTCGTTCTGGTTCAAGCCTTACTGGTCCGGCGGCGATAATTCTGAGCATATATTGTTTGACGCCGGCAATTTCGGTGAGAATAATCCCAATTCAATTTATTTACGGAAAAGTGAAGATGATAATTTGATTTTTACGATCACAAATTCTACTGGTACCTCTTATTCTGCCTCGTACAGTTTAAATTTCAGCAATTTCAAAGCTTACAACTGGCACCATATCTCTGCTTCCTGGGATAAATCCTCCATCAAGCTCTATCTTGACGGTGCCCTGGTTGCCTCCAATTCATTTGCCGGAATACTTAACCAATTATCTTCATACATTTTCATCGGCTCCCAGCCCAATAATAAAAGCAACCGGGCGGATGGTGTATTCGACGACTTCCAGATCTACAATTATGTCAAAGCTCAACATCTACTCATGGCCAAAGGTCACACAAATGCCCAGAGCTCCCCACTGGAAGCACCCCATTCCCGCTATATACAATGGCGCTCGGTACTGCAAACACGAGATATAGAATTGACACCGATATTATCAAATGTGGTTATCAAATACAACAATATACCCTATGCAACATCGGTACAAATCACACCCTCCAGTCCGACGATTTTTGATGATATAACCGTTCAATATACCTTCAACGATAAGAACGGCGATCCGGAGAAGCAGGCGTTGTACCGATGGTATGTTAACCGCGGTTCAGGTTTTGTTGACAGCGGATTCACATCCGGAACCGTGAGCGCCTCCGAAACCAGATTGGACGACATCTGGAAATGTCGACTAACGCCCTACGATGGAAAAGCCTACGGCACACCTGTAAACTCCTCCACCGTGACCATCGGCAAAGGACCTCTTGCGCGTATAAAAGTTACACCGGAGTTTGATACTATGACTACCGACGAGCAGTACCAGTTCAGCGCACAGGGCTACGATGCTGCAAACAATATGCTTGATATTGAACCCGTCTGGGATGTATCCGGCGGAGGTACCATAAGTACAAGCGGAAGATTCGATCCGGTCTCCGTAGGAACATTTATGGTATATGCCAACCTCAGCGGCATAAGCGGTTCTGCCACAATAGAAGTAAAACACGGTAATTTGCATCATATTATAATTACACCATCAAACCCATCAATAACGGCGGATGAATATATCGATTTCTCCGCCCTCGGAGCTGACCAGGATGACAACACCTTCGAGATCACAGCTGGCTGGGCAGCCTCCGGTGGGGGTACCATCGACTCTACCGGCAGATTCGCCGCCGCTACCGTGGGGCTGTGGACCGTATGGGCGAATGCAAGCGGCATCAGCGGAAGCACAACCGTGAATGTTACCGCGGGCAGCTTGCACCGCCTGGAGGTCTCGCCGTCTACAACTGCCGCAACCGCAGGTGGTGTACCAGTGATCTTCAGTGCCGCCGGCTTCGACGAGGATAGTAATTCTGTATCAGTTTCACCCTCATGGTCTGTTTCAGGCGGAGGTACAATCGACGCCTCCTCCGGAATCTTTTCACCCACGACAACAGGCAGCTGGATTGTAACTGCCGCTGTGGATAATATTGTGGATTATGCAACCGTTAATGTAAATCCGGGCAGCCTGGCAGAAATCAAGATCTCGCCGCAGGATCAAAGTATAAGCGCAGATGATACAATACAATTCTTTGCGGAAGGTTACGATTTGCATGGTAACGCACTCTCATCAATATCGGTAAATTGGGCTTCAACCAACGGTGAGATATCAACCATGGGCAAATTCAAGCCGTTTAGTACAGGTACCGTGACAATATATGCCAATTCCAGCGGTGTTTCTGGAAGCACCAAAGTAACAGTTACACCCGGCATCTTGAGCTCAATTACAATCGATCCTTCAAGTGCGTCAGTTGATGCAGACAGCACTGTTGATTTTAATGTGATCGGAGCTGATACTAACGGCAATGAGGTTACTGTGGAGTCTGTGACCTGGGAGGCGGAAAACGGTGAAATTACCGATGACGGGTTGTTCATACCTGAACTCGTTGGCACCTGGAAGATCTCCGCTAAGACAGGTACAATATCTGATAACGCGGAGGTTAGCGTCAACCACGGTAAACTTGCCAGATTGGAGATCGTCCCATCTCAAATGACTCTTGTTGTGGATGATTCTGTGGATCTAAGCCTCAACGGTTATGACGCTAAAAACAACAAATGGCAGCCGGCAGTTACTGAAGTTACCTGGCAGATGAATAATGATTCTGTAGCAGGGATTTCAGCCAGCGGAAAAGTAAGTGCAAAAGCAGCAGGTATGACCTTTGTGGAAGCACTTAAAGGCGATATAAAAGCTTATGCATATATAACGGTGTTATCCAAGGACACCGATAATGACGGTATTGTTGATGAACTGGATGCATTTCCGGAGGACAGCTCGGAATGGAAGGATTCCGACGGCGACGGGGTTGGCGACAACAACGATACGGATGACGACAACGACGGCATGAGCGATGAATATGAAACAGAGTACGGCCTGAACCCGCTACTTGATGATTCCAAATGGGATAATGACGGTGATGGACTGTCGAACTTAGAGGAATCCGAACTCGAGACCGATCCGGTCAACTGGGATTCGGACGGGGACGGTGCAAGCGATAAGAGTGAGTTTGATGAGAATACCGATCCGCTGGATACAACTCAGGCACCAAAGATAATAGAAAAGCAAGAAGAAGGTGAGGGCTCAAACAGCCTGCTGATCGGAATAATAATAATCCTGGTAATAATAATAGTAATATTAGTATTAATGATCATCAGGAGGGAGAAGGAGCTTGCGCAAAAGGATGATGAGGCTATTGCTGACATGGAACAGCAGCTTAAAAAAGCCCAGGAACTGGGATTACCCACCGGTCAATTTAAAAAGATAATCGGAGATGCAAAGAAACTCAGTGAGACGAAAAAAGGCAAAGACAGAGGTGACTGAAGGGGAAATGATCAGTTGCAGTCATCCATCAGCAGTTTATATAGGTGGTAAGAGGCTGGATGTCCTGCGATTGAGGACAAAATTGTTATATTTATAATATCATTTGTAATCTGAACATTGGGTAATAAAGGAAGGTACGCCCCATGGGTGTCAGTAAACACAAAAAAATTCGAGAGTATACAAAAACGATGCAGCAATTATTAGCTTTGGGCCTGGAGAAAAAGGAGGGGGCTATGAGGGAAATTGAAGATGCACAACGAATGATTCGTGAGGCAGATAAAATTGGTTTGGATACCTACAAAGCAAAAAAATATTTGAAAAACGCCAAAGTAACATTGGAAAATGCCCAGAGCATCGAAGATTATGATGAATCTATTAGATATGCGAGCAGTGTGAGTTCAATTATTACGGAATTACAAACACAATCCAGCCAGGCCAAAGAACTTATTAAAGCAGCAGCGGATGAGATTGCCAAATTGAAAAAGATCGGTATTACCATAAAAGAATCTCAAGATAACCTTGAACAGGCAGAACTAAATTATAGGAATTCCGATTTTAAATCTTCTGCTGCGTTTGCTAAAAAAGCGTCAAAGATCCTAGAGACCACAAATAAAAATTTCAATTCTGCAAGAGAACTGCTCAGGTCCGCGCATACAGTGATCGAGGATGCCAAAAGTATGGAGGCGGAAATCCCGGATGTCATGAGATTGTACAGTGAAGCCGCATCAAATCTTGAGAAAAATGGATTTGAAACCACAATAAAACTCTCAAAAAGAATTATTAAAATAGCACAACAGGCGAAAGCCGCTAAACTAAATGAGTTTCAATCACAAGTGAACAAATTGATGGCCGGTCTTAGAAAAGATATCGATACGGCGAATAACTTCGGAGCAGACATAAGAAAGCCTTCAAAGATTTTTATACAGGTTAAATCGTCAATAGAAAAAACCGATATGAAAGCTGCTTTTGATCATATTGAACTCTGTAAAAATGCCATTACAGAAGCCAGGAATCAGCATAAGCATGCACTGGATAAGCTCCAATCCGCACGCGGTATAGTGAAAGAAGCTAAAGAGATCGGTGCGAAAACCAAAGAAGCTGAACAGTTGATATTAAAAGCAGAAGAGGCGCTTAGTAAATTTGAATATAAAAATGCAGAAAAACAATTAAGTTTGGCAGTAACAGAGGCAGAAAAGGCCAGAGAGCAGCAACGGACACTGCTGGGTTTAAAGGAACAGGCCGAGGACTTGATTAAAAATGCAAAATCGACTATCAAAGAAGCAAAGGATTATGGAATTATAGTAACAAATGTAGAAAAAACATTACAAAAAGCAGAGGCAGATATGAAGAATTCGAATTATTATTCTGCCTTGAACCTGGCTAAAAAAGCAATAGATAACTGCAAGGATGTTCAATATTCTTTTATAGAAGCAGAGGAAAATATGGAGAAGGCACAAACTTTCGTGGCGGATTCAAAAATATTTATGGATACTGCAGATCTGGATGAAAAACTCGAAGAATCCAAGATGAGAATCAAGAAGGGTAATTATCCTCAGGCAAAGGAACTGGCACTTAAAATAATGAACCGTATAGAGGATATCAAAGCAAACCAGCAGCCTGTTTTAATTATTAAATACCCGGATCCAAAACCTTTTAAAAGCCATACCTGGGTCAAAATGCACTTTGAGATAATAAACGATGGCAGGGTCCATGCCAGAGAGATTCAATTGAAAATACCCGAAGAAATCGAATCGCGGGGATTTTTAACCTTAAAAGACATCAAGGCGAAAGATAGGAAAACCATAGATGTCAGTTTGCGCACCAAGGAGATCGGCGAACTGCCAATAAATATTGAAGTAGAATATCAGAATCCCATAAAAAATGAGAGGTTGGTATCACAGGAAGAGATCTGGATCAAAACCGTGCCGGGCGAGTTCGAAGCCCCTCATGAACCTGGGAAAATTACTCCGGAAGCGGCAAAGGAGGGTGAAGTAAAGGTATTGAGCGAGGCGGAATTCTATCAGGGTTATATCAGACTGAAGGTTGGAATAAAAAATGATACTGATACCGTGATCACAGAGACAAAATTTGATCTGGAATTCGAGGAGAATCTGATGAGAATAGATTTTATCGAGCCTGATTTTGAACGTAGAGGTAACAGGGTATTATTCGGAAACATCCAGCCTAAGGAGAAAAAGACTGTGGCATTTTATCTCGATCCTCTTATATGTACAGAGTCCAGCATTGATGGAAATCTAACATACAAGGATGTTTACGGCGAACTTGAAACCGCAAGAATGAAGCGGAGGAAGGCAGAAGTTGTCTGCCCGATCTTTTACACACATGAAAACATCAATACAGCAATGTTAAAACGATTAATGGATAATGAACTGGTTATTCACGACAGCAAAATTTATTCTATACCTTCCGGCATAGATTTTAAGAAAGCAATTGAGATTTGCAAAAAAACCGTTCAGGCTCATGATATAAAACCTATACGCGAATTCGTTGGAGATGATGTGGACGATCCAGAAATTGAAAGCTGGTATTACGGGTTGACTAAGGTAAAAAAGAACAAAGTGGTAATTAAAGCTAGCAGCAGGAAGAAGACCAATACGATCGAATTATTTGTTGCATGCGGTGATAAACAGGTACTAACAGGCTTTCTGGCTGAACTCGGTCATAATTTAAACAATAATTTGCAAGAGCAGGGAATAACAGAAAAACCCATTTACCCCATAACCGACGATACAATTCGTCAGGAAATACTCCAGACCAACTCGTTATTGAACCACCAGCAGCCGGATAGAACCTCATTGTCGTTATCCAAACGGGGCGACGAATACGAAGTGACTTTCAGGACATCAGAGGTAAAGGGAGATGCAACGGAACTGAGTGATTTTATTAAAGTATCTCCAGACAGCCGAACCGATCTAATAAATCAGATTAATGACATTGTAACCGTGTTAAATATTTTCTCATGCACGAGAGGTAAGGTTGATATAGAAGACAAAGTCATAAAAGAAATAAAAACCGATGACAGTACCTTTTATAACGATAAAATTCATGATCTTACTTCATTGGGTAAATTGATCTATGGCATGTTCTTACCTGTACCGATCCAGAAACATCTGGAAAATGTCAACGAACCGGTGATATTGAAGACCAATGACAATGAAATACCCTGGGAATTATTGCATGACAAAAATGATTTCTTATGCTTGAAAGTACCTATCGGAAGGAGGTTGAAGTCGCGAGAGATCCCGAGGTCCAATCCTCTGAGCCAAAGTGATAAAAC
>CP070629.1:2461843-2479535 GCA_020356005.1 Thermoplasmata archaeon | reverse complement strand
TGATTAGATCGTTCTCATGAGCCTCCGCCGGACCGGTCTTGACGATATTGATCGCTGGATGCAGTATGTCCACAGACCAGGTATCGTTATCAGAAACCTGCCTATCGAGGTTATCCTTACCGGTTACTGTTCCGACATTAACCAGCGGATCGGGACTTTTTACAGGTACAAGATAGGTTGCTGTGAAGATCCACGTCTCGTTTAGATCAAGCCAGTTATCATTATCAGTATCACCGCTCTGATATATAGCGGTCCCGGCCTTGTTGTCAGTCACAATCACATCCTTCAAAGGACAATCACCTGTGTTGGTTACGGTATAGGTATAGGTTATGGTATCACCCTCATGCGCTTGAGTCGGGCCGGTCTTGACGATATTGATCGCCGGGTGCAGGAGGTCAATAGACCAGCTATCTGTATCAGATACCTGCCTATCGAGGTTATCCTTACCGGTTGCTGTTGCGATGTTTACCAGCGGATCTAGGCTGACCGTGGGTACTGTGTAGGTTGCCGTGAAAATCCAAGTCTCAGTCTGGTCGAGCCAGTTATCATTATCAGTATCACCGCTCTGGTAGGTTGCGTTCCCGGCCTTATCATCGGTCACCGTTACCTCTTTCAAAGGACAATCACCAGTGTTGGTCACCGTGTAGGTGTAGGTGATGGTCTCGCCCTCATGCGCTTCTGCCGGGCCGGTCTTGACGATATTGATACCCGGATGCAGTATGTCCACAGACCAGCTGTCGGTATCCGAAACCTGCTTGTTTAGTTTATCCTTACCGGTTGCAGTGCCAACATTGACCAATGGGTCAGAACTGTTCGTGGGTACTGTATAAATTGCCGTGAAGATCCACGTCTCGGTCTGGTCGAGCCAGCCGTCCAGATCAGTATCACCGCTCTGGTAGGTTGCAGTACCGGCCTTATCATCGGTCACACTCACATCCTTCAACGGAGTGTCGCCTGTATTGGTCACCGTATATGTGTAGGTGATTGTGTCACCCTCATGCGCTTCAGCCGGACCGGTCTTGACGATATTGATTGCTGGATGCAAGATGTTTACAGACCAGCTATCGCTATCAGTCACTTCAGTTTCAAATGGATCGGTTCCGTAAGCTGTTACGGTATTGTTGAGAGGATCATCATCACTGGATTGGATGGTGTAAGTAAAAGTGAACTGCCAGCTGTCATTAGGATCGAGCTTATCTGAACTTGTATAAGCGGATTTGTAATAGGTTGTATCAGTCAGGTCGTCATATACATATACATTACTTAGAGTGGTTAAACCCGTGTTTGTCACATTAATCGTATATGTTATAATGTCGTCTACATGAACTTCGGTCCTGTCACCTGTCTTTACTACTTCTATGTCAGGTGCTTCCGGTGCATTTCCAAAATCTATGTGTGTCAGGTTCGTGTCATCTTCACTTATTACTATTACACCGGTACACGGCGGGTCACCAGTCCTGTTTGTGCAATTCCAGCTTTCCTTCAGAATCTCACAAACTGTATAATTGCCTTGAACCAAACCCGCGAATTGATAGTAACCGGATTCGTCGGTGATATATACCCTGCTTACATTTTTTCCATAGATATCTGTCCCATTAAGTATCATAGTCCAGTTTTCAAGAGCGGGTTCACCGGCGTCCCAATCACCATCGCCGTTCCTGTCAAAATATTTGTATCCGCTAATCTTGCTTAACGGAGGCGACAGGGGCTGCTCAACCTGCACGTCTTGATTTCCCGAACTCTTATAAACATTATTGAAATAATACTCTGCAAAATGCGTGTGAAGTGCCTTTCCGGGCCAGGATATCGTTTCATTTTCATCAATTCTTGCATCCCAGCGCAGGTAGTAGTCTGCTTTCGTTGTGATAGTGAATGTCGCATTGAATTGCATCAAAATAGTATTACTTACTTCGGGATAAAACGGTCCTTCCACAATAACAGGGACTCCAGCAGATATTTCAGTGGGATAATCGCTGGTAAGCAAACGTACATCCTTTATCTCTGTGAACCCGTAAGTACCCAGCAATTTGTTGTAGTAGTCGTGGTTCCAGACCAATTTATATGTCCCGGGGTCCGCGCTGTAAAGCTTCACATGCCACCAGACCCAGTCGCCGGCACCGTATCCTTCCAATGTGGATTTGGTCCAATCATCGAACTTCCAATCCCAACCAAACAGACTGGGGGGTTTACCGTCTGTGAAGGTGGTGTTTGCATAATTATTGCTTTCATCGGTTGCTTCCACCAGGTATTTCCCGAGAATTCCATCCAGGAGATATGTGGTTGTGAAATCCCCTTTATAGTCTGCAGTGGTATTTGCATACTCTACATTATTATCCGGCCTCGTGACCTTTACTTCGATGTCATCGTAGGCCGTAAAGTTCTCACCGCTGATCGTGACCGTCTCCTCCGGTCGATAATCAGCTTTATCAGTCCATATTACAGGCACATCATCGTCTGATGATTCTGCCCCTACCACCGCCGCAAGCGGTGATATCGCCACAAATGCGTTTAAAATCAACGCAAGTATGGTTAATAAAACAATAAATCTTGAAACATTCGCTCTATTCCCGTTATATCTTCTTGGGCTTTTATTTTCAATATCTATTGTTCGTTTATTCTGTTTTTCCATCCTTTTCATTCCTCCTTGAGGTCTTTCTTTTTTAATCCATAATTCTTTTTCAAATCTGTTTTTAAAAGCCTACATTTTTTTATGCTGCTTTTTTCGTTCATTTCATTTTTTTCGCTCTTTCAATCATGCCTTCCACTTTTATCCTTCGCGCCGAAAAAATCAAAACTGTGCGCCTTTAACTGGCCGACAGAAGCAGCGCTATGGATAGATATTTGATTTTGATTTCACAACATCACAATCTTGCTTCCTCCTCTCCCCGCGTAAGGGAGATTCTTATTTCAAGAAAAAAAGATAGAATCTTTCTTTCCTCTGAATTGCATGAACCCGAAGAAAGCATTCATTTAGATTGTTGTACCAAGAAATTTATGAATAGCTTTGGAGTTTTATTTCCTTGGCACTGTGCCCCTCCCCCCATCTATTATTTTGAGGGGATTTTGGGAATTGAATTTTGTATTTATTAATTTTGCGGTTAGTTAATTTCAATAATAAATCTTCAATTGAAATAAAAAAAGAAGTTAACATGGGTCTATTTTATATATTAAAAACTGGATTTAAATGTTAACTATAGTCAATTTTTTTTAAAAATCAGCCGAATTTTAAAGAGGCAGCGTATAATGATTTTGAAGATATTTTCAAAGTTATATTCCAAATTTTGCGTAAAAGTTCGGCGGCTCGATTGGTCGGGGACTATTCAGTATCTGTGAGGCCAGGGTACGATAAATCCGAAAAACCACATCAAACCAGTCCCCGAACTACTTTTTATTTTTTATATTAATCCAAATATAATTCCTCTCCAAATTTATTTCAAAAACTATAAATGGTTACATTTGAATACCCCGGGAGTAACCATTGTTCAGAAATAATGGTCTGAATTACTCAGGAAGGATCAAGGGTATTTAAATATTGTCTGGGTAAAAGCACTAGGTGATACAAGATTGGATTTGGTTTCAGTGGAGTTAGAGTAGTATCACTGTGTTAATTGAATATGCTAAATTGGGGGAGTTTAACAATCGGAGGTAGAGCAATTTGAGTGCGTTCGTCAACGAGGTTTCTGCTCTGAAAGGTAATAAGTTAACAGATGCGCAAGGAGACGAACTCATAGGTCAAGTTGAATCGATAATAGATAATATCTAAGTAAAAAAAATTGGAGGGTAAAAGAAATATGAAGAATAGAATGAGAAAAACAACAGTTTGTGGAATAGTATTGGTAATGATTGCGATGATATTCGCCACGGTGCCTGTTAATGTGAGCGCGGAGGGGGCCTGTCCTGATGGACTGGTTGCTTATTGGAAATTCGATGAAGGTAGTGGGACAATTGCCTATGATTCAATTGGAGATAACGACGGTAAAATATTAGGAGCAACATGGACAACGGGTCAAGTTGGCGGCGCTTTAAGTTTTGATGGTTGGTTTGATTATGTTGAAGTACCAGATTCTGCTGACCTAGATATTACTGATGAGCTTACTATTGAAGCTTGGATTTTCCCAGTTATTCCAAATCCATATGCTTCTATAATTGTCACAAAAATGACAAGTTATGGTTACTACCCAAGAAATTATCAACTTGGAATTTCTGGAAGTGGAGATAGGTATCAATTCTGTACCACAGGTTGCACATGGTCAAAAGAAACTTCTACACAACTCTACCAATGGAACCATATTGCCACGACTTATGATGGAAGTACAGTTTCATTCTATGTGAACGGGAATTTTGTTGAATCTAAGGCGTTTTATTACGGCATGGCTGCCAACGACTTTTCTTTGACTATTGGTGGCGATGACTACTGGATATATAACGGGTATAAAGGTTCTCTGGATGAGGTCGCTATCTGGGATAAAGTTTTAGGACTTGAAGAAATCCAGCGGCATTATCAAAACGGTCTTGAAGGTAAGGGATATTGTGAGGAGTTCATAGAAGCAACAGTCGATATCGGCCCTGAAAAGTTGAACCTCAAGAGCAAAGGTAAGTGGGTTTCGGGCTACATTGAACTACCCGACGGCTACGATGTAAATGATATCGATGTGTCAACGGTTAAAATCTCCAAGGCTGGTGATACCGCAGTGGATATCAGCGCCGAAGGTCATCCTTCATCAATCGGTGATAACGACTGCGACGGCATACCCGACCTGATGGTAAAGTTCAGCAGGCCAGAGCTGATCGCAGCGATGAAGAATCACGAACACGAACCCGAGATCGAAATGGTGATCGAAGGCGAACTTGACGACGGCACAGAGTTCCAGGAATGCGGGCGGTGGATATACACCGGTGCCGGATGGAAGTGGTTCTGCTATTGAAAAAACCGATAGGTTTGGGGGAGGAATCCCCCAGACCCCCTCTTTTTCTATCCGTATGGGTATGCCCGCGATTATATTTTGATATCTCGGGCATACCCAAAACGAAGAGAAAAGAAAGGGGTTGTTAGGGGAGATTCCTCTCCCCTAACTCCATTCATCAAATTCAATTTATCATGTAATTAGATTGATATAATGTGGGAGGTTGATAGAATGGTATTGAAAAAAGCAGGAGTATTGATAATAATCCTGATGTTCATCGTAGCAGGTTGTTCTGTTATGATGTTCGGAACGGAAAGTGAGCCAGCACCCTGGTATGAGGTTCCGGTTGATTCTGGAGGCAAAATGTCAGAGTTGGAAAATGCACCTTTGCAGATGCCTGCCGGTTATTTTACCGAAAATGAGGGGCAGGTGGAAAACCAGGAGGTTCTATATTACCTGGATTCGGGTAATTTCCAGGTGGGATTTACTCAAAGTGCACTCTACTATAAAATAACCGCACAAGGTGATTCGGAGGATGCAATTCAAGAGGTATTGGTGAAAATCACTTTCGAGGGTGCAAATGATGTCAGACCTGTGGGGGAAAATAAGCTTGGCCACAAATCGAATTTCTTAAATGGAAATGACGTGTCGGAGTGGCGCACAGGGGTTGCGAACTACAGGGAAGTGGTTTACCCGAATCTATACAACGGCATTGACCTGTTGTATTATACGAACGAAAACGGGCTGAAGTACGATTTCGTGGTACACCCCGGAGCCGACCCGGGCCAGATTACGGTGGTTTATGAGGGCATCGCCGGCCTGGAGTTGACACTGGAGGGCGACATGCTCATACACACGGTAATTGGCGAGCTTTGCGAAAACGCTCCGTACACTTATGAGCTCGATGGTGATGAGATTACCTGCGAGTTTGTGCTAAAAGGCCTTAATTCCTACGGGTTTGAGTGCGGGGCTTGGGATCATTCGCAGACCCTGGTAATCGATCCGCAGCTGATTTATTCTACATTCATCGGCGGCAGCGATATGGACAACTGCAATACCTTTGCGCTGGCTTCGGACGGGAGTGTTTATCTGGCCGGCTGGACAAGTTCGGTGGACTTTCCAACGACCCCGGGTGCATACATGCCAGATTACATTGGAATCAGCAGCGATGCATGGCTCGCAAGACTTTCGGCGGATTGGTCGACCTTTCTGTTTGTCACCTATTTCGGGGGTACCAATGACGATTCCATCATTGGGATTAATCTTGACAAGAACGGCAATGTTTACTCGACCGGTGCGACAGAATCCTCCGATTTTCCGACGACGGCTGACGCTTTGCAAAAGACCTTTGCTGGTGATAATGAAGCTTTTGTTTCCGTCTTCAACCCCGATGGGACGACTTTACTTTATTCCACATACTTCGGTGGAAGTAAGCTGGATTGGACCTATAATGTTGTTTTTGATAAGCACTGGGATTATTACATCGTGGGCATGACCGGTTCACCAGATCTGCCGACTACCTCAGGTGCTTTCGACCCGACCTTTAACGGCGGCGAACCCGTTACACCCTGGGGCGTTGTGGGTCTTGACGGGTTTTTAACAAAGTTTGACGGGAAGAGCCACGATATGATTTACTCTACATACATCGGCGGCAGCAGAAACGATTTCGCAAGTGGAGTTCAAATAGATTCCAAGGGTAGGGCGGTAGTTATCGGTGCGGCATATTCGTACGATTTCCCAACTACAGAAAACGCTTACGATAGAACCTACAATGGCGACGGTATATCTCCGTACGGGTACAAAATCTATGGAGCAGATATTATAGTCATGCAGTTCAATTCCGCCGGGTCCGATATTCTATATTCTACCTACCTGGGAACCTCGGAATTTGAATCAGTCTGGGAATTGGCTCTGGACAGTTCCGGTGACGCCTATATTTCCAGCCACGCAACCTCGCCGGATTTCCCGACCACCGCAGGGGCATATGATACGACCTTCAACGGGGGTACGATAGTCGGTGATGGTATTTGGGCGAAGATCGACTTTGATTCTTCAGGTTCTGAATCACTGGAGATCTCAACGTATTTTGGAGGTTCATGGGAGGAAGGTGGCGGCGGGATTTGTGTGGATCCCGAAGGCTACATATATGTATCCGGTCGAACCAGTTCAACTGACTTCCCAACCACACCAAATGCGTATGATGCAACAAAGGAAGGTGGCATGTACCAATGGGACGCTTATATAACAAAGTTCGATCCCTCGGGTTCAAAGCTTCTTTACGGAACATACTATGGCGGATCAAATCATGATGTTGCTCCACAACTAAAGATCGATGATGAAGGCTATGTCAATATCTGCGGTTTCTCAGTATCGCCGGATTTCCCCACCACGCCGGGCGCTGCTGATACTACATTCAACGGCGGGACCTGGGTAGGTGATGGATATATGTCGAAGTGGGACATTCCAGACGCAGCCGACATGATCGACGACCTAATTGAGGATGTGGAGGACCTGGAGGATGCGAATAAACTCAACAAAGGTCAAGCCAACTCACTCCTGGCCAAGCTCCGGGCTGCGCAAAAGCAAATAGACAAAGGGCATCCAAAGACGGCGGCGAATATAATCGGTGCGTTCATAAACGAAGTCAATTCCATGGTAAAAACGAAAAAACTCACTTCCAGCGACGGGCAGGCGCTGATCGATAAAGCAAATCTGATTTTAAGTCAGATGTAAATGGACAGTTTGGGGGAAGAATCCCCCAGACCCCCTCTTTATTTATCGACATGGGTTTGCCCATTATTTCATTATTATATCGTGGGCAAACCCAGATAGATAATAAAAGAGAGGGGGTACGGGGGAGATTCTTCTCCCCCGGCTTTATTGTTCTAAAAAAAATGTATTGGTAAAAATCATTATCGATATTCAAACGGTTCCAGGGGTTCTACTTCTATTAGATCTTCGGTTCTGCGTCTTTTATCGATTATGAACAGGGTGGCGCCAACGATAACTGCCAAAACCGCCATACCTAGAACTGCCAGCCAGAGTATCTGTTGCTCTTGCTCGTCATCTGATACCGCTTCTGAGGTCTCTTCCGGGTCCTGTGAGGGGGTAACATGTAGCGTAACGGAGGTTTTTATGGTTTCGACCTGGTTGTAGGTGACTGTAATTGCCATTGCCTTTTCACCCTGATATACCTGTGTAGATACCGAAGCTTCGAAAGAGTACGTGTTGTCACCCGCAACCTCGTCACCTGCAGTACCGTCATCGTACATCCTCTGGCTTGAGGTACCCCCGATGGGCGATAGATCGATTTCTACGAACTCTAGCCGGTTCTCGGGGTCTTGCACCTGTACGGTAAATAGCACCTCTATTGCTTCGCCGGCATTAACGGAACCCGGTGTAACTCCGCTTAATTCAATTGATGGTGGGATGACCACATTGTCCAGTATGACCTTGATTTCGAAACTGGCCTCATTACCGCTCAGGTCCGCAGCAACGATCCTGATGGAATGCTGGCCGTCGGGATAGAAACCGTCAGTGGTATCCCACAGGAAATAGTAATCCTGTTCATAATCTGTGAATTCCAACTTGTCATTGATATAGAATTCAACTTTTGCAACGCCCTGATTATCGCTAACATCCGCTTCAATGGATACAGTGCCCGTCAATACAGCATTATTCGATGGCGAGGTGATGAGTGCAAATGGCGGTGTAAAATCAGGGGGCAGCTTGGTCTCGAACATATTGTCCTGGCTCGTGACTGGTTCGTTCCCAACCTCGTCAGCCGAGCTGACCCTGAAATGATAGGTTGTTTTCGAAGATAGACCGGTTAAGGTAATGATATGTTGATTGACAAGTGACTCGTCACTTACCTGGTAACCGTAACGCAGGTCCCGCCCGTACTCCACCATACCGCTGCTGGGCTCGTCCGTTTCCCAGCTGATAGTGGCCTCGGTATCTGTTATAGCATACACTTCCGGGCCTGCGATTATATCGGGGGGTGTATTGTCAATTACTACTTTGATACTTTCAATACTGGAAAGCAGCTTGTAATCGTCCCCGGACCGAACAGATATTCTATGGTCACCGTCGGAAACTCCGGTGGTATCCCACCTGAGCATCCATTCCGACCAATCCTGTGAAGTTGATGTATCCACTGCCTGCTGCCATTCATTACCATCAAACTGCACTTCCACAGTTTCAAGTGCACCGTCCGAATCGGATGCTGTGCCTGTAATTTCCACCGCACCGTTCAATAAAGTCCCTTCCGAGGGATATTGAATTGCAACCGAGGGAGGTGCCAGAATCCTCAGGATGATAACGGCTTCGCCCATCTTAGCACTGCTGTCACTCACCTGTAGTGTTATGATATGCAGCCCGGCGCTCAATGTGGTATTGAACAGCGCCGAAGTGCCGAGCTCTCCATCGATGTCGGAGAGCCATACATACGAGAGAGCATCCCCTTCGGGATCGTAGCTTGAGGTTCCATCGAATTGGATCTCATCTGTTACAAGATATGTACTGTTATCCTGCGGTGAATCTATTATGGATATCGGCCTGGCGTTTGTAAGCCATTTTATTATGTTCATCCCGAATATCTTATTGTCCGCCATATTAATGATTTGGGTGTTCAGACAATCTGAGTCCGCCACCGCAACGATCTTCCCCTGCCCGTACTCCGCAGCAGCTACCGTAACCCTGTTATAAACAACACCGCCGTAGGTATAGACCAGCTCTTCTGCTGGGGGCGCAACCACCAGCGGCAGCCGTGGCGAATCAAAGTAAAGAGAGCTGACATTATCAGTTATTTCATGCTGGTTGATCTCGGTGGTCTCACCGTTGTACAAGAACAGGTATGGGCTGCCCCAGCCTATACCGGCATAACCCGTGAGGTCATTATAGATATCCTGGTCAGTTTCGCCGATAACGACTAATCCCCCGCCTGAATCCACGAAATTCTCCAGGCTAGCAAGTTCTTCTGCCGAATAAGCCAAAGTCGGCCTGACGCTGATAAATGCGTCATACTTTGCCAAAAGTGGGGTTGTGATAGTTTGGGTGGTGTGGTGCACCCTGTACTTTTCCGGGCCGCTGGTTTCGAGATAGTAATAATATAAATCATGGTTCGCAATAGTGCCGTGGCCGTCATCCACTAAAACCGTTCCGCTTATAACGCTGGCGCTTATTATTCCATCCCGGGTGTTATCCCACGTGGAGGTCTCGCCTGTTACAGGTTTAACATAGACCGAGATTTGATATTGATTCTCCTCCGCGGGTACCCAGCTGAAATAGGTTTCTACTATCTCACCGACTTTAATGGAGCTGATAGATGTGGTATCAACGGTGTTATTATCTACCAATAACTCTACGCTGACATCCACCTCGTTATTAGAACCTATGTTCAATATAGTTGCATTTACAGCCACATTCTCTCCGATACCGACAAAACTTGGATAACCTATGGCCTGCACCTTCAGGTCATGTTCGTACCTTGAAACCCCGGAGGCCACCAGTGCATAACCCTGATCGACTCCGGGCGTTCTGGAGACCCCGTCCCTGGCAATATTCTCCGCCGCAACCTCTATAGTCCACACACCTGCCCTAGGTTTCTCAATGAACACGTTTTCCACATTGTTGATCTTATCGGATTCACCTCCGGTTGCAGACCATTTTGAAGTCTCGAGTCCATGATTGCCCAGGTATATATTACCATCTGGATCCGTTACCTTTAAATTCAAATCGTTAACCAGATGCATTGCCGAGGAGGTTGTTCCGGGAACATCTGTCCATACCAGTGAAATTTTCAGCGGTGTTGCGGTGGTAGGAGTGATCGTATAAGATATAGTGTCTCCCGTTCGTAATAAATTGCTTTCGTCATCGATAAGATGGTTTTTACCGATATTGTATACATTACCCACATCCACCAGTCCCCAGCCCTGGGCATATCTATCTGCCTGTGCAAATTCGTACTGGTACGCATCGGCGATGAGTACGGCCTTCACAGTTGCGGCATGGGGGGTAGCCCCCGAGGGATTGTTTTTAAAGTGATTTTCCTGATACATTTCGTATATCAACCCAACGGCGCCCGCTGCTACGGGCGTGGCGCCGCTGGTACCGCCGAAGCCCGAGGTGTACCTGTCATTGGTTGTGGTAGTATAAATGGAATCATACGGCCCAACCACATCGGGCTTGAACCGCCCGTCAGCCGTGGGGCCCTTATTGCCCTGGTTACCGTTATGACGGTCGTCTGTGCGGTCCTGGTTGTTATAATGGTTTGTTGCTCCTACACCGATAACGTTCTTGCCTGCGGCTTCCTGCGTTATGGCCTGCTCGTCGCCGCCGTTGCCGGTGGCGTATAACATTGTAGCGTCGTATGTAAACACTGCATCGTCATTTTGGAATGTATTCGAGCCGTAGGAGCCGTCAATGGCACCCGAATGCCAGCTGTTGCTCTGGAATACACCACCCCAATTATTGACAAGATTAGCTATTGACTGTTTCCTACCCACCCCCCAGCTCGCAAAGACGCCTTCACCGCCTGGCATCATCCCGGTGGCCCTCTCGTTTACCCCCCTGGCGAATACAATTCCAAATGTAGATGTGCCGTGCGAATCCTCGTCTACATTTCCATCCGTACCAATAAGTCTGCCTTCAAACTCGATATGGTCCTGGTCGATCCCGAGATCTTTTATTTCGCCCACGATGCCGGTACCGTTGAACCCGAACTCGTGAAGCGGCGATTCTGCACCGGTGAAGACCCTGATGTTGTCCATAAGCGAAACCGGTTCACAATATTCGTCAATCCACTCCACCTCGGGCACGAAAGCGATGGCTGCGATTTTATCAGCTTCGATTTCAGCTACGATGGTATTAACATCAAGTTCCTCCCGCAGGATTTTGCATCCCCAGTTCAGGATCCTATCTTTTACCAGCCTGAAATTCTCAAGATCCCCGTTGGTATCAAAGACCATCACATTAACCTTAACCAGATCTTGCTTTGACAACAGATTCGGCTCAATCTTGTACGCGGGCTGATACACCCCGATCCATCTTACAAACGGGAGGTCCTCGACGCCCTCTTTTACCTCTTTTTCCATAAATAATAGATATGTATATTCAGGAACATAACCTAAAATCACAACACCCAAATCCTGTAGATCCTCCATCCAACCCTGTTGTATCGGGCCTTTACACTGGACCAGATAATAATTGTTTTCAGCAGAATATGTCAGACCGGTGGGTATATCCGGAACCTCAGATAAAGGATCGAATCGAGCGGCCTTGAGGTTGATGAATAATTGTAAATCATTAACCTCCTCTATAGGCCCCTCGCCCCCTGCAGCCCCCAGATGTGCCAGTGCCGTTAGCAGAATTAATATAGTACAAATAATGGATAATACTCTAGTCATAGTTTTCGTCCGTATAAAGGTATAACCTAAGTCATTAGTATATAACATATATAAATTTGTGTGAAATAAAAAGAATTCGATTGTATATTAATATAAAAATCTGGGGGAAGAATCCCCCAAACCCCCTCTTTTTCTATCGATATGGGTTTGCCCGAGATTTCATTAAGATATCAAGGGCAAACCCAAGTAGATAATAAAAGAGAGGGGGTATGGGGGAGATTCTTCTCCCCCGGCCACCATTGTTTTTATATTACCTCCAATCCATATCCTTTTCGATGTCCTCCGATTTGATCCTCGCTATTGATGCTGGTACTACTGGTTGTCGCGCTGTTGCGTTTTCGGGAGATGGCGAAAGGGTCGCTTCGGCTTACAGGGAGTTCCCCGGTTCGTATCCGCGTCCGAACTGGGTGGAACAGGATGCAACCGAGTGGTGGAAGGCCATTTGTGAGAGTACCAGGGGCGTGATGAAGGAGTTGGGTAACAATACCGATATCGCTGCAGTTGCCGTTACTAACCAGCGCGAGACGGTGGTGCCGGTGGCCGAAGATGGTAAACCGCTTCGAGGTGCACTGGTCTGGCAGGACAGGCGCAGCACAAAGGAATGCGAGTTTATAGAAAGCGAGCTGGGCGCAGACCGTATCTATGATGTTACGGGCCTCGTCATCGACCCGTACTTTACGCTGCCCAAGCTGGTCTGGCTGCAGCTTAACGAGCCCGAGGTGTTCTCCGCGGCGTCAAAGTTTTTGCTGGTGCACGATTATGTGGTATTCAAGCTCACCGGCAGGTGCGTTACAGAGCATTCCAATGCATCGCGCACCATGCTGTTCGACCTCAAGAGCCGGGAGTGGTCGCCCGAAATCCTGGCGCGCTTCGAAATATCCGAAGAGAAACTGCCGGAGCTTTTGCCGCCGGGCACGCTAGTGGGCGAGATCGCGAAAGAGGCATCCGAACAGACAGGCCTGCCCGAGGGTACTGGCATCTACACCGGCGGCGGTGATCAGCAGTGCGCTGCCCTGGGGTGCGGGGTTGTAAAAAGCGGGCGCGTATCCGCAACCACCGGTACCGGCACATTCTGCCTGGCGTTTAGTGCCGTACCGCTCTGGGATGCGCCGCAGCGGCGGCTGCTCTGTTCCGCGCATGCACTGCCGGGCACCTACGTCGTGGAAGCTTCTATATTCACAACCGGCGCGGCGTACAGGTGGCTGCGCAATAACTTTGCTCAAGATCTCCTCGGCGCAGCGGAAACGGATCCGTACGATGTACTGAACGAGGAGGCCAAAACCTCGGCTGCAGGCGCGCGCGGCGTGACTTTCATACCGCATCTTGCAGGAGCGGGCGCGCCGCACTGGAACCCCTCGGCAGTTGGCGTACTCCACGGGCTATCGGTGGGCCATACCCGCGGCGATATCGTGCGCGCTATGATGGAAGGTACGTCGGTGGAGATCAAAAAGAACCTAGAAGTGATGAAGGCGATGAAAATCCCGATCACCGAACTGTGCATAACCGGCGGCGGCGCACGCTCGAAGCTCTGGGCACAGATCCAGGCGGATATGTGCGGCATACCGGTCCTGCGATCACCAACAGAGGACGCCACAGCATTGGGCGCGGCAATTTTGGCTGCGGTAGGAGCGAAAATACATAAAAATATAGAAACAGCTGTAGAATCGATGGTGAAACCAGGTACCAAATTAGAACCTGATAAGGATAAATTCGAAATATACCAACAAGTATATGAACGATCAATTAAGCTTTATAACCAAATCACAAGTAAGGGAGAGGAATCTCCCTAACAACCCTCTCTTTATATTTCGGTATGGGTATGCTCACGATTTTAAAATGATATCTTGAGCATACCCAAACGGATATTAAAAGAGGGGTTGTAGGGGATTCCTCCCCTACATCTGGAGTTGATGATTATGGAGAAGAAGTTCAATGATGTTATTGTTCGGGTAGTTGAGGGTGATATTACTGAACAGGGCACTGATGCTATTGTTAATGCTGCTAATAACGAGCTGTGGATGGGTGCGGGCGTGGCGGGTGCGATCAAGAGGAAGGGAGGGGTGGAGATCGAGCTCGAGGCGGTAGCCAAGGGCCCGATACCTATAGGCGAGGCGGCGATCACGGGCGGCGGTAAGCTCAAGGCGCGTTATGTGATCCACGCGGCTGGCATGGGCCGCGATCTGCGCACGGACGAGGGCAAGATCCGGGCGACGACCACGAACAGCCTCAAGCGCGCCGACGAGAAATCGCTCAAGAGCATCGCGTTTCCCTCAATCGGCACGGGCGTGGGGGGGTTCCCGCTGGAAAAGGCGGCGGAGGTTATGATCGGCGCGGTGAAAAGCTATATCGAGGAGGGGAAGAGCGGGCTGGAGCTGGTGGTGTTTGTGCTGTGGGGAGAGGAGGCGTATAAAGCGTTCGAGAAGGTGCTGAAAAATCTTTAAGAAGTAGAAAAGTGGAAGAGTGCAACAGTAGAAAAGTTGAAGGTCACAGGGTTAAAGGAGCACCGAAGTAGAAATTGATAAGTTCACTTTGAACTATTTTACTTTTACACTTTGAACTATGTTGATCAGCTTCCCTCATCCTTTATATCATCGTTAAAAAGTAAAAAAAATCTTGAAAAATTTATTAATACCAATAACCTATATCAGCATTGATCGTTATGAAAGAACTCAAGATCTCACTTATGGGTATGGGCTATGTCGGGCTGATTACCGGCATGGCGTTTGCCAAGCACGATTTCAAAGTCGTTGTCACAGACGCTATCAGCTCGAAGGTAGAAAAGCTTGCCTCCGGTATTCCACCTTTTTACGAGAAGAACTTCGAAGAGAATCTTAAGGATGTTATCGAGAGGGGGTTGTTAACCGGTTCCACAGACAATGCCGCTGCGGTACATGATACCGATGTCACCTTCATATGCGTGGGCACCCCATCCCGCCCGGACGGCTCTATCGATTTGAGCTATATCGAAGCTGTAGCAAAAGATATCGGGACGGCGCTCAAAGATAAAAAAAAGTATCATGTGGTGGTGACCAAAAGCACCATTGTGCCGATGACCACAGAAAAGGTCATTCTGCCCATACTGGAGGAACATTCCGGTAAGAAGGTGGGAGAGGATTTCGGGCTGTGCATGAACCCGGAATTTTTACGTGAAGGTGCGGCAGTACACGACGCGCTCAAGCCTGACAGGATCGTCATCGGCCAGTGGGATAAAAAATCCGGTGACGCTCTTATCAAGATCTATGATGATTTCAACTGCCCGAAGCTACGAGTTTCCATTCGCACTGCCGAGATGATAAAGTACACCGCAAACTCGTTTCTGGCCACCAAGATCACCTTTGCGAACGAGATGGCGAATTTATGCGAGCGGTACAATATTGACGTTTATGATGTAATGAAAGGTGTGGGGCTAGATTTCAGGATATCGGAACAGTTCCTGCGTGCAGGCGCGGGCTTCGGCGGCAGCTGCTTCCCCAAGGATGTGCATGCTCTCGTCTCCTCCGCCAAAAGTGTGGGTGTGCAAACGCAACTGCTGGACGCGGTACTGGCGGTGAACGAAACGCAGCCGCTGCGGCTCGTGGAGCTGGCGAAGCAGGCTGCGGGTGGTGTTCTCAAGGGCAAGGAGGTGGCGCTGCTGGGCCTGGCGTTCAAGCCCGATACCGACGATATACGCGAGACCCGTGCGGTACCCATCCTGAACGCGCTTGTGGAGCAAGGCGCGAAGGTGCGAGGGTACGATCCCGAGGCGATGGAGAACTTCAAAGCAGCTGTTGATAAGCCCATGGTGTATGCTAAATCTGCAAAAGAAGCACTTGAGGGTGCTGATATATGCATTATACAAACAGAATGGAATGAGATCAAGGAGCTGACGGCGGAGGATTTCAAATCGCTCATGAAAACGCCGGTGGTGGTGGACGGGAGGAGGACTTTTGACGATCCGCAGGGGATTATCGATGCCGGCGTGAAATACCTGGGTATCGGCTGGAAGAACGAATAGAGAGAGGAGAAGGGAGACCGCTTCGATTGGAGGTTGCTTTTAGGCGCTTGGAGAGGGGAGATTGATTAATAATTGATTTATTATGACAATGACTCATCATTCTCCTCTCCCCAAGTGACTGTAATTGATGAAAATCGTAACGGTCTCCAAGTGCCTAGAATCGATATATTAACTAAACGGTCTCCGTTCTCCTCTCTTAAAAGGTTAAAATTTCGAATTAAATAAAATGGATTTACCCTATTACGGATATTAACATTAAAATCATCAAATAAAGGTAATACCCTAATACGCCATTTGGCATTAATTTAGAAAATTATAAATGTAAGAATTGTCTTACATATTATACAGGGATCAAAATGGAAATTTCAGTAATAAAAATATCCTCAAAAGGTCAGATTGTAATACCTGCATCCTGGCGGAAAAAAATGGGTTTAAAAGATGGTGAAGAACTTCTTGCTATCGGAGAGGGCGATGTTCTTTTACTTAAGAAAATAGAAAAAACAACTTTAAAGGCCGAATTTGAAGAATCAGTTAAACCAATCAGAAAAAAGATTAAGAGGCTTGGTGTAACAAGAAAGGATGTCGAAGATGCAATAAAAAAGGTCAGGAAAGTTACATGAAAGTTGTCCTAGACACTAATGTACTTATATCTGGAATTTATTGGGAAGGAAACGAATCAATAATATTAAAAGCCTGTAAGATGCAGAATTTAACAAATTATATATCTCCTGAGACACTGGAAGAATTTAAAAAGGTTCTTTTTTATAATAAGTTCAAACTTACTCCATCAGAGATAGAATTGGCTATAGAAACTGTACTATCATTTTCAACCGTAATTACACCTAAGATCAAATTAAATGTAATTAAGATCGACCCTGTGGATAATATTTTTTTGGAATGTGCTTTAGCGTCACATGCAGACTGTATTATATCGGGTGACAAGCATTTATTGAAATTGGGATCTTACAAAAAAATAGAAATAATGAAAAGTAAAGATTTTATTAAAAAATATAAAAATGAAATTGAATAAAAATTTGAGGGTTTCGTAGTTCTTACCACCCATATTTTGGACACCCTCAACCAACCGCAGATTGGACACCCGGTATGAAACACAACCGCATTTTACACAAGATCTGGCAAAATAACCCCAATAAACTGGACAGGGAAATAGTAAATATTATATATAAAAATCCCACTAATATTAACTTAATAATGTAAAAAATGAAATTGATGTACAATTTGAGGTGGGTTTGCTGTTTTTGATAAAACTAGACATCGAGGACGGAACTGAATTTGGATATGACGATTTAAAAGATTTAATAAATAAAGAATCATTTTGGGATTTTAATATTGATATACATATTTTAAGCACATTTTCAGAGGTTGAT
>CP070629.1:2450543-2461743 GCA_020356005.1 Thermoplasmata archaeon | reverse complement strand
TTACCTTTTTTTGCTTGGAAAACAGGTTCATGGTCTAAGAGGATTCAATACATTATTCTTTTCTCTTTCCCCATGATATTGTCTTTAATGCCCATACTTGCGATGAGCCCCGATGCGTTTTACAGCTACATGTATGAACAGACTGTGGATTGGCCCGCCAAGAAATCCTTTGCGTTCATCTTCGAAACGATATCGGGTTCCACAAGTATATTCGGCCTGGGAATTTCTACAATAATGAATGTATTATTTCTGGGGCTTATCCTGGTTATGTTTATAGTTTGGCATTTAAAGAAATTCGATGTTGATTTCTGGTTCAAATTTATTATTGTTATTTTTGTTGTTTACTACGGCCTGTTGATTACCGCCTCGCTGAAATTCTATGAATCGGATTTAACATTGGGTAATACGGCAGTTGTGATGGCTGCTTTCGCAGCGGTATATTTTATAATCGCAGCATTCGTGCTGCGAAAATTTCTGCAGAGCTTTAAGCTAAAAACAGAGCCCCGCGAGGAAATATTTGTTCTGTCTGCATTTGCCATTATCTTCATTTTATTCTCCTCTCCCCAGTTCAACCCGTGGTATATCCTCTGGTTGTTACCCTTTACGCTGGCAGTAAATAATAATTACATTCGCTTCATATTGCTCTGGCTCATGTTCTGGAATTTCGAGGGAATGGGCATATCGCTGCTTCCAGGGCTTGCATTAGCTTGAATGAGATTAATGATGATTATTAAGGATTATTGTATGATTTCTAGATGCTTATAGAAGTGCGGTTAGCGGTTGCGTCAGCGAGGTGCGTACCGAATTAATTTCTTTTCAATATAACGGCACGGCCCTACACCTCGAAATCATTTTCTTCGGGTCGGTGTGGGCAATCTCTTCAGCGGTCGCGGCTAGCGTATCGTTTAGCGGTATCGAGGCTCGTTACGGTAAGCGGCTTCGAAGCTCGTTTCGGTAAGCGTATTTCGTTTAAAGATCGCTTACCGCCAGACGCCTAACGGTACGCACTGCGCAACCGCAAACCGAGAGACGCCCCTCTGGAAGCGCTTATAATCCACCCTTATGTGTCGAATTTTGTGTCAATAAATATATATGTATTCATTTTCATTTATATATTAATTAATACTAAGATTAATAAAATTACTATCATTATTTATATTAAAATAGGGACTTTACGTATAATCGAGGTCGGTGAATTTGATTAGAAGGTACTCTTTGGTTATGGCGGCTTTATTCATTATTTCATTTGTATTCGCCGCCTCAATGGCCGCAGGTAATTCCGACCCTTATTCAATGCAAAACAGCGTCTATTCTGATAATTCCAATAATTTAAATTCAACCACCAGCAATCATACCGGATTAGACACCGATGGCGATGGGTTCCAGGACCAAAGCGAACTCGATTCTGGCAGCGATCCTTACGATGAAGCCTCCACACCTGTTGATCTTGACGGTGACGGTGTACCTAATTCAGAGGATAAATTTCCGGAAGATCCCGATAAATGGGAAAAAGATGATTTGAGTTATTACTATTTCATAAGCTACATCCTGATCTTTGAACTTATAATTGCATTCGCATATGTGTCCTATACGCGTATAACTCAGAGAAATGTTCTCAATCACAACACGCGCTTAAAAGTTTATGAATTTATTATATTGAATCCTGGCGCATATTTCAAAGATATCAGTGAACAATTGAACATCAATAAAAGTACTCTGAGATATCACCTGAAAAATCTGCAGGATACTGGCCAGATAAAGGTGATCCAGGACGGCAAGTTCAAATATTATTTTCCGATAGGCTATAATGATTCATTGTTTCTTACGCCTATCCAGAAAGAGATAATAGAGGTTTTAAAACAAAATGAAAGTCTGACCACGAAGGAATTGGCCTATAGGACGGGTAAGGCACGCCAGACGATGTTATATCACCTGAATAATCTGCGGAACAAAAACCTGCTGAGGTACGGGAAGATCAATAATAATATCGTATTCTGGTATCTAGATGAAAATGTTATTGATAGTACCCATTATTGATGGATAATGATCATCAATATAATCAGGACCCGGGACCCTGGACTCAGGACCCGGAATCCAGAACCTGGAACCTTAAGCCTAGAATCTGTTCTTATTACTTTCTAAGCTTCCTTTAAACAGCCAGTGTTCCGAGCCTAGAACTGCTTTCATCATTTTTTCTACATAAACGGGTCTTTTCCCATTTTTCCATTGAGGCATACCCCCTCGCCAGATGTACGCGATTACCTCGTGGAACTGACTGGGATTGAATTTATACTCGCCCAGGGTTATTGCCCCCTCCTCTTGGGAAATATGTATTTTGATCTTTTCTCTCTTTGCAAATTTTACTATAATATTTTCTACCTCTGCTCTGGTCTTGTAGCCCTCCGGATTCTGCCTGAAGTTTTCCGGGTGCGAGGGAAACGGATATAATTTATAAAGCTCGCCGATAAACCCGGTAAAAACAATGCCGTTAATCGCGCCCATGAGGTTGCCGATATCCCCGGGGTTTGCGAAAACATACATTTCCAGTTCTGAGGTAATTGTATCTGCCCCTCCTGTCCATTCAGTTATTGCTGAACAAAGATCATCAGCAAAAATGAAATAGTTATTTATCAGGAACATGTCCGATTCGATATTGAAGAACCCTATTGGGATTTCGCCGTGGCTTTCGGTCTCGAAGCTGAGGGGCATGAGGGGATCATAATCGATGGGAGATATATATAGTTAAGCAATAGAATCAGAACCCTGGACCCCGGACCCAAGACCCAGGACTCAGGGCTGATTGTATTTTGATAGGTTGTACCTTTTCGGGTTTAGCAAGGTATTTTTTTACCGCGAAAAAAGCGAAAGGCGCGAAGGCCGCGAAAGATAATCTAGGGTTTTGATTATCAATGTCCCCGCCCCACCCCCCAATTTTTTAAACAGGAAGACAGGAAGGTCAGGAAGCTAATAATTCGTTTTCCTAGTTTCCTGTTTTCCTGTTCTAAAAATCGGGGAGGGGAGGGGACATATTAAATCAGGTGCTTTTTTCAACCGCGAAGGCCGCGAAAATCGCGAAAGATATTTTGAGGTCGGAGGTCAGAGGTTGAAGATTGGGAGTTTATAAAATGGTTTAGGGATTAGGACTGTTGCTTTGCAACCTTTAGGGCATCGGGTTGATTATAAGGTTATCCAGTTTTCAGGGGCCACTTACCAGTTTGTTGATAATCATTTATAATTAGACTGGTTACTGATAACTGGTCGCAATTAAAACACCCCAATTCCTAAAGTGAACGACCGTAGGGAGTGAGCGTCCAAATCCCCAAACCCTAAGCGTTAGCCTAAACTGCCTCCTGCCAGCGCCTTATATTATTATGAAATCGAAGCGTCCTGACGATTACAAAGCGCTGATATACGAATCCATGATCTTCTTGAACGAGCGCTCGATTATGTCCAGCTCCAGCGGCTCCTCCGTTGGAACGCTCTGGATGCAGCTCAGCCATTCCTGATCGGAGCAGATGAACTGCCACTTTTCGATCTGCCACAAATATGTATCTATAACGCCGTCAATGGATCGAATTTTTTCCTCTACAAATCTACCTGCAGATGCAATGTCTTGGGATAGAAACGATAAAATTATGTCATTTTCGTATGACGCAAAAGAATATGCTATGAATGGGATCGCATCCTCCTCTTTTGAGGCCATCTCAATGAGGTTTTTATAGACCGATTTTGTTTTCTGTGCCCTCACATCAAGAGTTACAGTGAAATGGTGAAAGCCCTTTTCTTCTATCCCTTCGGGGATCTTGAAGAACCTTGGGTTAAGAAGAGGTATCAGTTGTATATCCCATACCCCATCCATTTGTAGAATAATATTAACAACAAAGGGTGGTAGCGCCTCCGGGTCCTTTACGTCCACCATTAATGATATATCGGAATGGGTATAGCACTTCGCCACGTATAAAATCTCGATTTTATCGCTTACCATCTTATCTTTCATTTCGCTCAAATTGGTATACAATCTGTCAAACAAGTCCTCTTTACCGGCCTCAACATCGATCATTACGATAGTCATCATAATAGGCTCTCCCGATGAATTATTGAATTAGTCCCAATCTGTTACCAAGGTGTATTATTGTTATTATACAAATAATTTTATGCTATTTGGTATATTTTTGGTATCCAACCAGACCTTTTAGATTAGATTTCAATTCTTATTATTATTTTATTATCACAATCTCACAGCGACCTTAATCAATATGAAATCAGAGTGGTCTCACACCGACCTAAATCAATAAAAAGAATAGAGTGGTCTCACAACGACTAATATCAATTTCACAGTAGAGTGGTCTGACAATGACTCCAATCTATATAAATGCAGAATGGTCTCGTTTGTATCTGTAGAAATCATTATCTAATCATCATAAAATCTATATAGAATACACCACATCCAGCAGTAATATATCATTGAAATCGATGATCAAACTGATATCATATGCCCGAGTGAGGTAGCTTGGATATCCTGGAAGCCTGCGGAGTTTCACACCCGGGTTCGAATCCCGGCTCGGGCATACTCTCACTTTTATTCTACAATGATTAATCTAAGTGAGAGAATGCCCTTCGCCGTAGGTTCCACTCGTATAAATTGCGCCAACGGGGGGATCTGGTATTCTACCATCGATTTAAATTATTCCAAAATCGTAGATGGTAGGATTTTTGATGAGTATTTTGGTGAAGCTTTTTTGAGGATAAGAGGCACAGATTCAAAAAAGTTTCTTCGGATGGGACCCGGCTCGGGCACTCACTTCTTTTCTTATCAATGATATCGGACGAAGTGAGAAATCCAAATATTACAAATACTACAAATGCCACAAATGAAATCCCAAATCCAAAACCTATATTATCTAATTGCTTTTGCTTTTTATTGATCAAATTAGGATTGGGGGCTGAATTAGACCGTTGATTTAGCTAACAAAAAAAAACAATGCATTGAATAAAGGTGGATTTACTGTCGGGTCACCATTATGGACTGTAACATCGTAATCAAGACCGGGTGCAACTGTACTTGGGACTCTTCCAGTTGCCGTTTTACCATCAGCAAAGAATTGGGGATCTTCTACGGGAATTCCTGCTTCTGGACCTGTCCCGTGCATTGCAAAGATTATCCTATCTGCCGAGGCCATTCCACCTTTGTCGTCGGTGATCGTGAACAATGTTCCCGGTGGACCTTCTGTAGGTTCCATGAAAGGTGGTCTATACTCTATTACCTCACTGTGGACAGTGAAGGGGCCAAGCTCGATCTCAGTGCCATCTGGCTGACGGAAAAATACTGTGTAATCGCCCCCTGCCATACCCTCTGGAAGTTCTCCCTTGGCCGTTTTGAATGGCTTATGCGTACGAAGGTCCAGGACAGTTTCGCCTCCATCCTTTTTAAAAACCGCTACTGTCCCATCAACGAGCCTGCCTGCAGGCGTATCGATTACCGTGAATGGATGTGGTGGCTGTGCACCGTCCGTTGGAACGATTTTAGTAGGGTCAGGTGTATGCGTAGGTTTTGCAGCCTGGGCAGGATTGACCATTAATCCTGGCATTATCAAAATCAACACAATCAAAATCAAACTCACTTTGCTTAATGCATTAAATAATCCCATTAAATGCCTCCTCCATGTCAATTTTTTTAAGAAGTTCGATTATACTCCTCTTGGAGAGTAGCAATTGAATTATATTTATATAGAGTTTTTGAGTAATTGTTAAAAATAATAATAAAAAGAGAAAGAAATCGAGTTTCTTTTTTAGCAAATTTATCAGGCGTTTAATTTTTCCAACTTTTTTATATATGAAATTTCTTCTGGATTTGAACCTGAGTTCGCTCGCCCGGCTCGGGCATACTCTCACCTATTTTCAACACTGATTAATCTTGGTGAGAGAATGCCCTCGCCGGGTGTTCCATTTGCAACGATTGAACAAAGCCGGGTGGCTTGGTATTCTACTATCGATTATCATTAATCATAAATTATAGATAGTAGATTATCCCGGTGATCATTTTTGTTGAAGCTTTTTTTGAGGAGAAAAGTACCTGATTCAAAAAAAGGTTCTTCGGATGCCACCCGGCTCGGGCATCTTCCTCAACTTGTCTTCATCATTATTCATATAAGTTGAGGAAGAATCCTCGCCGGGGGTTCCTCTCGTAAAAACTGCGTCAGATGGGTGGTCTGGTATTCTACAATCGCTTCAAATCGTTCTTAATGCTGAGATTGTAGGATTCTTGATGAGCATTTTGTTTGAGCTTTTTTGAGGGTAAGAGGCACAGATTCAAAAAAGGTCATTCGGATGGGACCGGCTCGGGCATTTTACCCAGGGTTTAAATCCCGGTAAAACCCACCAAAGAGGAGGCAATGAGAAGACTTAAAAAAGGATAGATAGAACATTATAAAATTCTTATGAAAATGGCACCGAAGGTATCAAAAACATCGTTAATTGATATTGATGTTGAAAAATATATCAAAACTCCCGGTGCTCTCATCGGAAAAAGTAATTAAAGCATTGGAAAGAGCTGGATTCAAGATCGTTAGAAAATCAGGGAGGGTTTCAGAACCCCTAATTCTATGTCACAATCATGGGAATATAGTATCCATCCACTTCTAATGGTAACATCTGGTTCGTCGTACCTATCTGCAATTCCCCGATTATGCTAATTAAAAACCACTCTGGAACCCCCTGCCCCTCTCCTTCTGTAGCAAATTCACTATATGGAATTATTATTTCGGTCCTTACACACACATCCTTCTCGGAGTTTGTCTCGCATGAATACATTTCATCCTGGCCTACAAGAATCTTGGAATCCCCATCTATCTTGTATACAAAGCACATCATGTCGTTTGCATAAAAATCCACATTTCCAGGATTGTATATTTCCAGAACCACAATTGTCTTCACTCCCAATGGGACTGTATTAAAATCCACCATTATCGAAATGTCCAGGGGCTCATCATTGAAGATAAATTCGCCTATCCTGGGAACCTCCATGCTGGCTTCAACAGAAAAAGGCATAAAATGTCTAAAACCTGCTATCTTGACGCCCACTTCACCGCCTGCACTTACCTTCAAAGTTCCATAATCAAAAGTATTTAAACCGATAATCACCGATGCAGAAAATTGTGTTACGTTCCCCGGTTCTATGGGACCGCCTTCAATTGTTACGTGTGCCGTCTCATTAGCATTGTCATGATATGTATATATATCCAGGTCATTTATGTACAATGAAAATGTATTAGGATTGCGGAAATCAAGGTCAATATTCAATGGAACTCCCTGTGAATCTATATCGCCAAATTCTGTATGGATGGAAATTTCCGGCGCCAGCACATTGTTGAAGAGTAGATCCAGAGCTGATGTTATGGAAATATCCATAGGAATTGTTTTTGTTAAAAATCCCAGAAAGTCTATCTTCAGGTCTCCCCTGATCCGGGAAGTTATCAATCCAGCCTCGTAATCCTCGAGGTTAATTTTGCTGATGGTATTGAAAGTTTTTATCTCTCCCCCGGGTATCTCACCGCCCTTAACATTGATGCTGCCCACAACATTTTCCTGGTCTGTTTGGATGTCCACATCAAGGTTTGTGATGGCGACGGAAAAGGAGTTTGTATTCTCCATCTCCACCGATATTTCCAAAGTAACTGATTCGGATTGTATATCCAAAACTTCAAGATGAACATCAAAGATAGGAAGCTTAAACGATTTGAAATCCATTATCAGGAATGCTGAGAGCAGAATATTTAGTAATAGAAATATTGTCAGGATTATTGTAAGCTTTTTTCTCATGGATACCACTTTTTTTTAAGTTTTCCCAATCTGCCAAATGAGGTGTTTGTATAAACCTGTTATCAGGCATCTTGGTATATATAGATATTATACCCAACGGATATAATTTTTTCCTACAGGGTAGATAAGTGAATTATTAGATTATTTTGCCATGAGAAATAGTTATATTTTAAACCTTTATTCCAAAATTATTACTCCCGGAACCTCCTGTTGAATGTGATGATAAATTTATTAATTTTGTTATTGAGACCTCGATATAGTTTCCTTCAATATTTAAAACAATATAATAATAAATAGTTTTTTTATGGTTAGAATTGAAAAGAATGTTATTATGATTGTGGTCGATTCTTCAAGGCCTCCCCTATTGGACATTTATTTCATTATAAACATTATACTGACGATTCAGCGGAATTTTGTATTGCCGCGGTACATTCTATCTCAGCAGGTGAATTCGATGCAGTTACTGCATTTACACCAATATTAACCGAAATTCTCGGTATTGAAGGTTTAACCTTTCTGTCATAGACAATAAACGGATTTTTATAAATGGTGTCTGCGGTCCATTTATACATCTCAGAAGCGTTCAAGACCGGTATTAAGTATTTCCTGGGGATGTACCTGTAACCTTCTTCGGCAATTTCCTGCCATTTTCGGTACACACCGATCTGTTCACGGATGAACCCGATAAACTCTTCCTTTTTCCCTCTGGTCTCTTCATTCCTGAGGTTCTTCAGACCGTAATATCTCATTCTCTTTTTAGGCAGGTAGTTTCTGTTTAGCCTAATATCCTCTGCAATATCTCGAATGAAATTAACACGTTGCATGGCCCTGCCAAGGTATGCGGCAAATTATCTTGTAAATTTTAAGGCTTTTTTTTGAAGAACGGTGTGAATGCACGGCTCGGGCATCTTCCTCAACTTGTTTTAATCATTATTCATATAAGTTGAGGAAGAATCATCGCCGGGGATTCCACTCGTAAAAACTGCGCTAAGTGGAAGGTCTAGTGTCCTACTATCGATTACTATTAATCTAAAAGTGAAGATAGTAGAATTCTTGAAAATCATTTTTGGTGAAGCTTTTCCATCCGAAGGATGGGTGCGACAAGAATCATTTCAAGAGCCGAGCTTAGAAGGAAGGTCTGGTAATGCTACCATCGCCTCTGCCAATGAGGTAACAACGATGGTAGATCTTTCTTGATCGGCTTTTCCGTCCACGCTTTTTGAGGAAAAAAGTCACCCAATTCAAAAAGGGTGGATGTGGAAAAAGGTTTTTCGGATGCCACCCGGTTCGGGCACTCATTAAACCCCTTCCAAACTTCAAGTTACAATTTTTTTAGCGGGTAAAAATGATACGATTGCCACAAGTATCGGACCGAGTATTAGACCGCTCCACAAAAAAAGTCCAAGGATTGCATAAACAAATAGTTTTAGCTTTTTTACCTTTGTCAATTGTTCTTTGAGATTTAGGGTTATTTTAAAAATAAGGTAACCCAGAAATATCGGGATTACTGCGAATATAATAGTGACTATTACCGTACCGCCGGCGGGCCCTATTGTCAATGCTCGCATCATCTGGTGAAGCATTATGAAGCCCGTTCCGATATACATTAGTGCGGCCATGCTGACGATGACCCTCCATTTTTCTTTTAACGGTAGATGAATTCCTTTAGGTTTGATTTCAACTAAAATCACAAGTCCTGCGATCAAAGTTATTATTAAGGGAGATAAGATTATCACAGGGTTTTGGCCCTCCCACATGTGTATCTTCACTGCATCAATGGGTACTCGAATCCATTCAATAAGAGAAAATGTCTCTTTATAACCAACAGCAAGTCCAAAATTTCCTCCACCTTCACTGCTGTATACTGCTACGAAATAAGTTCCTGATACATTGATCACCTCATCGTAATCAACAAAGTAATAATAACTGCCGGGTGTAAATGGTTCGTATGAAGCGGAATCGGGCCTCTCCCCTGTTACCACCTGGGAATTAGAACCGTTAAGTGTCTCTATAAATTCGGGTACAGTGCCCTCCGAGGTAATACCTGGACCCATAATTACCATGGATAGTAAATTATCCTGTTCAGGTGAGAATAGTACCAATCTGAGGCGTTCTCCCTTATACAGCTCAAGCCTGTAGTATCGGACATCTTCGCTATTATACAGATCATCATAAATCACCCAGGACTTGGTTGGGTTTTTAATATCTACTGCTGAATCCAATCCGCCGTGCTCATCGGAAAAGCTGGGAACGTGAGCCGATACAGGGGATGCGATAATAAGTGTAATAAAAGTTACTGTTAATATATGAAAAATTATTTTCAAGTGATGATTCATCTAAATACCTCTGAATTTAATTATTCGTACCTTAGTACCTCGGCGGGGGCAATTCTTGAAGCCATACTGGATGGTGGTATTGTGGAGAGCAGCGTCATTCCAAGTGTGATTAAACAGATTATAAGAATCGATATTCCGGGTATGATGAGATCATATCCTAATGTTTCAAAAAGCTTGAAGAACAGGTTAATCGATACAACAAGACCAACTATTACCCCAATAATGATTCCTAATAATGATATATATGTTGATTCGATCAGAAATGATACAAGGACCTGTCTTTTATTATAACCGATGGCTCTCATCATTCCTATTTGACCTTTACGTTCATTGACAGAACGAAGTGTGATTATCCCTAAACCAGCAATTCCGATTATCAAACCAAGGCCCAGGTAAGCATTTAGAATATTGAAAATATCAAATGCACCCTGAATTTGTTCAGTGGCCTCCTTTTTGAAATCTACGCTCTGAGCACCGTATGCAATGAAGTTACGTTCAATATCTTGCCTGACCTTAAGATTGTCATCGTCATTTTTCAACTTGATTAGAAGTGTTCCAACACCCGTTGCATTGTAATCCTCAACGAGATAGGGTTCATATATGAATATGCCGTTCAAAGAATTGTCAAGTTCAAACCCGCCAAAGGTGTCCATGAATGCTATAACTGTAATATCTCTTTTAGAACCATCCTTGAGAATTACCGTTTGACTTTCACCAATTTCAAGAGGTATATATGGAGGAGGTCCGAATCCGCTACCGCCAGTCCTGGAGTCGGCGATCACATATTCTCGATTCTGTCTCATTGCCTCAAATACTTTGTCAGTATCGCCTCCGAATTCCGGAAGCATTTTGGAGATTTCAAATCTGTTCTTATTGATGAAATGATCGTCTATACCTATTATTGGATATTCAACCTTGTCGGAGTCCAGGATCATTGAGTATTTATTAAAAATTACTTCTGTATTTTTTAATGCAAAATAATCTTCAACAAGATCTACTGATTCGGTTTCATTATATATTTCCTGAAAGTTGGGAACGGGCTCTTC
>CP070629.1:2425970-2450443 GCA_020356005.1 Thermoplasmata archaeon | reverse complement strand
AATTCGGATTTTTAAAAAATTGCGTTATAAATCTTTCCAAAATCAAAGCAATTTTTTATTACGTTTTCGTCTATAAATAATTGAAATTATAACAGCGATAATAATGATCAGGCTGATAAGAATAATGTTATTACTGGTGGCAATTTCAAACCCTTTGTTCTCCACCTCCACTTCAAAGCACCATGTTTTGGTAAATGCTGCTCCCTCCTCATCCTTCTGAGTAATGGATCTAACATCAACCTCAATTTCGTGTGTTCCAACATATTTTTTATCCGAGGGTAGTATCATAGTGATTTTAACAGACCCGTTGGTTTTTTCATTTAAGGTAAGCTGATGCGATGATGGTTTAAATGAAAAGCCCTTGGATTTCAAATCATCAAGATTATAAATTGAAATCTCATATTTATCCTGGCCGTTTCCAATATTTGACACCAATAGGTTCACAGCAATTTCATCTTCCAGGCTGCCTTTATAACTTTCATGTTCCGTGGTTAATAAGTATTTAAAAAATTGTGCAATTATAATGGTGCCATATATTGGCGGTACATCGCTTTGGGCTGCCCCTGGAAAGGTTGAGGCGACACCGCCAATTGTCAATCTACCTTCCTCTTCACAGGATGTCTCGGAGGGAACGGAAACCAAAACAGAAAAAGCCGCGTTACCGCCAGGGTCCATCTGGACCGCGGGAGGGTTGAACTCCACTGGCCAGCCCTTATCTGTACTGCCGGTGAATCTCACAATTATATCCTGAACGCTATCACCCACAACCATATCGGCTTCAACAATTCCCGGAAAAACAACAGCGCCGTGTTCACCGGGCCGGACATCGGCGGTCTGGACATCATCATCACGGAATTTCAACGTCACATCCGGCTCACCCACTGCCTCTACATTATTTTGAGGTAACACAGCCATCAGTATTATAAAAACCAAGATTAAATTACCTATAATAACGATTTTACCTCTCATTATGTTATAAATGCAACTATTAAAATATATATTTTTAGGAAATATCACGAACGGGTAATATGATTATAAAGGTAGATACAATAATACTCACGCTGTAAATTCCAGTATTAAATCAAAACCAGGTTACATAAAAACGGAGCATAATTGAAATCCTGCCTATAAATCATCTTCAGCTATTATCTTGGCTCTTGCATAAGTCAAGTTTCTGGCAATCTCTTCCAGAAGATCAATTTCTTCTTCCCTGATTTCATGTTTTAACTCAAAGCATACCATCATGATACCCACAACTGATTTCTGATACAACATAGGAATCAGTAGTGATTGATGGGTCCCGCTGTGTTCACAATATGTACATCCCTCACAAAATTTCTCAGTGTTTTCGATTATTTGTTTAGAACCCGAATTCAGAATGGATTTGATACATTTCGGCGCCTCACCTTTACCATCAAGAGTTATTTCCCACGGCTTACGTTCATGTTTACCACTATGTCCAACCGAAACTATAGTACCACTCTTATTGTCCAGAAGGGCAATGGATATGTCCATATATTCTCTTGTCCCTATCAACATATCACATGATTTCTGTATCAGTGTCTTTAAACTCGATTCGCGGCTGATGAGTTGGGTAATATCCTTAATTGCAGTGAGAAGATTATTAAGAAATATAATCCGTTCCTCTACTTTTTTTCGTTCAGTGATGTCCATAACAATGCCGACCATACGTCTGGCTTTCCCATTTTCGTCTCTGAAAACATCACCTGTTTCCGATACAATACGAATAGTACCGTCCGGCCAAAAAATGCGATGCTCGATATCATATTCTTTACTATCTTCTATACATGCATTTACACAATCAATGACGTACTGTCGATCTTCGGGATGGACACAGTCCAGGAATGCTTCATAGGTTCGACCGAATTTACCCTGGCTGAATCCAAACATGGGCTCGATCTGCTCAGACCAGTGCAACTCACCTGTCAGAATGTTCCAGTCCCAGCTGCCGATGTTGGCAACCTTCTGCGCCAGTGCATATCTCTCTTCACTTAATTTCAACGATTCCTCTGCTCGCTTTCGCTTTGTTATATCTCTAGATAATATCGAAAAACCAATGATTTTACCTTTATCGTCTCTGATACAATCCATTGTAAGATTAACATCAATCTGTTTTCCTGATTTATGTTTTATTTTTGTTTCAAAAGACGTTATTTGCTCACCGTTTGCTACTCTTTTTATCATATCATCCTGAATAGCTTGATCTGGAAAGATTTGAATAACATCCCCCAGAATATCTTCTTTATTTAATCCATAGATTTTCTCTGCACTTTTATTTAAAAAAAAGAGCTCGGATTGGTTATTAATGATCATTACAGCATCGTTGGTTTGTTCCATTACATTTTGAAAGAATTTCGGAGAGGATGTAAAATCTGATAATTGTTTTGACTTTTCGAATTTTAAAATAATATTTTCTAAAATCTCCATGTTCCCTTCCATTTCAGGAGTTAAAAAATAAACCTCACCGTAGCCGCCAGTTTGCGATGTATTTAAAAGTTCATTTTTTATGAGCACAGTTATATGATGTTTAACAGTGCGATAATTTAAATTCAATTTTTCGGCTAATTGATTAAGATTATAAGGCCGATTGTTCAGCAATTTGATAATTTGAATTCTATTTTGTCCCCCTTTTTGACCTAAAATTAAATATGATAGTGTTTGTTTAATTGAAGACATAAAGAATCCCTTAGCACTTTAATAACCTATGGGTTTTTAAATTTTATTATTTAAGGGCTGCAAACCAGGATTATTGCAGTGTATTTATATATTATTTATATTTATAAATAATTTATACCACTTTTGTACTTAAAATATACTTACTTTTCACCTAATTTTGAAAATCAAAGTTATATCATCTATTCTATTACCTGCAACTGAGGTGAACACATATGCCAATGACATTAGCTTGTCGAGAAGCCGATCCGAGTTCAAACTGTCCCTATGTTGCTCGCGCGGATACCATGGAAGAACTTTTAACAGATACCGCAAAGCATGCAAAAGAAGTCCACGGTTATACCGACGAACAATTAAACGATCCCGAGATGATAAAACAATTGAAATCAGTAATCAAACAGGAATAAAACTCATGAAGGTAAAGCCATATAAATCTAGTGGCACCGTTTTTTTGCGGTGCCTATCTCTTTTTTTTTAATTTGATTTATATTCAATAAAATTTTTTGAACCGCAAGTTTAGTCAAAATACCTTTGTTTTGGAACTCCTTTGTTTTATGTTTTTCAATATAAAATACAAGCTAGGTTAACCGTTTACGTCTTAAAATTGATATCATTATCGCTATGGCGATCCCCGAAACCAGGATGATACCTTCGAAGCCCGGCGAGGTTTCAACATCCTTTTCGCTAGGTCTATCGGAGTCGTCAATAGTATTGTTAAAGTTGTAATCGCCGTTGCCATTCACTGCTTCTGTGACTTTCAGTGTAATTGCATAGGTTTGAGGGAACGCCGTCCCCTCGATACTCTCCTGCTGGTCTGATTTTACTTCGAAAATGACTTCATGGGTGCCTATGGATTTGGGGTTAAGAGGTGTTGCTGATATTGAAACAGTACGCCTAGATTTTTCGTCAACTTCAATTGTTGTAGTTCCCAGGATTACATTGATATCCTTGTCATCAAGTTCTTGTTGATTTTGTAATGAGATTGAAAATGTATCCCTGCCGTTACCCTGGTTGTGTATGATCAGTTGTAAATAAACAATTGAATCCACACATGCTTCCTCACTTGGCTTATCACTGGACAATGAAAATTTATAGAATTGCTCAATCCTGATGGTACCTGTGATAGGTTCAACATTGTAGGTAGTTGCTCCCGGATCCGGTGTGGCGGTTCCCGAAACCGTTACAGTGTCCTGGACATAATAGGAAGTTTCCGGTGGAACCGCAATCGTAGCAGTGAAGGTCTCAACAGTCCCGGGTATCACCCATACCTCTGTAGGATTCATTGATGTGGGCCAGTTCATACCGGTGCTGCCGGTAAGTTCAACAAGAACATTTTGAACGCTTGACCCGGCAGGCAATCTAACTTCTATAGTGCCCGGAAATACCACAGTTCCATGCTCCCCTGGTCGTACATCTGCCACCTGCTCCTCTTCACCTTCCACGAATCTTAAAGTGACAACAGGGGCGCCCACTGCCTCTGATTCCGTAACCGATAATAGAAAAAACAGCGGTAGAATTATTACGGCTGTTATTAAGATTGAAAATACTTTGCCCCTCATAATAATATCAATGTAATTAATTGCATATATATTTTAGGAAAAAATGTGGCTAATATGGCGGCCGTCTATAGCGGTCATCATAATAATCTGGAGGCGGAGGGGGTGGGGATGGCTGCCTGGGCGGCTGCTGCGGGTAGCTCCGGGTTCTGGAAACCGGGGAGGTGTATTGAATGCGTTGAGGTGGAGCTTGAACTCTTGCCTGGTAAGGTACCGGGGTGGGTGCAGGTCGCACTTGAGGAGGTGATGCAGCTCTTCTGGGTGAAGGATCATAGCCGGTAGTACCTGTTCCGGCGATAACTTCACCTGGCGGCCTGTTTTGATACTGCCGTGGTACCGTGGTGGGGGTACCAAAACCGCTTTCCGGTACAGGTGCGGAGGGTACCCTGGGCTCGTCCTTTGGATAGGCATCGATTTCGGCGGGTTTGGCACTCTTTTGACGGCTTTTCATAAAAGAGAATAAAATGAGAACAATTAATATTGCAACAATTAAAAGTACAATATATACAATATTAACGCCGCCGATTTTACCCAGTCCGAATATGCTATCCTCTTCATCATCCTCAGTTGTAATTGTGTTATCATCGATAATCGGATGATCTACAGGATCGAAAGGTAGTGTATTGTAATCATATTCCTCAAGATTATCAAATCCATCTCCATCGGGATCCTCGGATGCATCTGTGGAATCTGTTGGGTCCAGACCGTGATACCTTTCCCAGGCGTCGGGCATACCGTCATCATCCAGATCGATTGGATCGTCGGGTGTATCCTCTGCATTCGTGGGATCGGTTCCGCTTTCATATTCCTCTTCATTTGTATACCCGTCGCCGTCGTCATCCTCATCAGGTTCTTCTACATCAAACTCATCTTCCCAGTCGTCCGGCAGATTATCCTCATCCTCATCGGTCTTCGTATTGTCTTCAGGATCCGGATCTACTCCGGTGTCATTAAAACTATAAGAAGTAAGTTCGATATCAAAAATCTCGGTCCAGACATATCTCTCTTCCCAGTAATCGCTATCGTAATCATAGGATCTGGAATAGCCAACAGATTTGATACTGGTTTTCACATCAGGAGCATAATATTCGATATAATAATCATTCATTCCTTTCAGTATATTCTGACGGGTGCCGGAACCAGAAGATCTCCCGCCGCCTCCCGGTTTGTCATCATAATCGGGATCAGAATCATAACTGGAACTTTCTTCGACTATTATTATCGGGTAGGTCTCAAATGTACCTGCGGGTGTACTGACCTCCTCTGTACCCAGGCACAGGTATGTTATCGTCTGGTACTCCCAAGAGTAATCCGTATAGCAATCATCTTCACCATCCTCTTCCCAGCATTCGGTCTCTTCTATTTCCGCATAGGTTTTAACCGTCCAGCTTTCGCCAGGTTTCAGGGGGAAATCACTTGAATCCTTCGGCGGTTCATAGGTGGTTTTTAAAATGGTGCTATAGCTAATCTCATATCCATAATACTCTGAGCTAATTTCCGATTTTTCATTCGAGCTCACAAGCGCCAGATCCGATCTCTGGTAATATTCTGTTGCCTTAAGCGTTAATGTTATATCGGCATAATCTGGATCGCTCGAATCACCCTTACTTTCAAGCTCACCCTCAAAATCCACGGCATAAACTTCATAATCTTCTTTATTCACTTCGATTGTTGATTCCTCCGTTACACTTGCAGTCATTGTGCCGGATATAATAAATGAAGAATCATATTCGCTTCCATATTTCATTGAATATTCCCATATATGGTTTGTATCCCATGTGGGTTTATTCGCCTGTTTGTTATCGTTTGCTGTGTCGTTCTCTAATACGAATATCATAATACTTTCAATATCAGCATATTCGTCATAATCATATCTATAAAAGTCTTCCAGGAATGATGACTCCGCAATAATATCCATGGGATATAACCCGATCTTTTCGTCTGAAGGTATTGAGATAGTTAGATTCATAAGGATGGATTCATCCGAATCCAGTGTGACATTTTCATATTCCATTCCTATCTTACCTGACAGTTCAAAATGATTTACCAGTTCCAAAGAGATATTATCGTTATCCATGCCGTAATTTGTCAGAACTATGGGGATGGTGACCAATTCATTTTGATATGCAATATAAGAATAATTATCCAAGGTCAAATCGATATTTTGCCATATGTATGTCGAAGTAACAGTGATATTTATCGAATCTTCATCGTATAAACCATCATTATCCGTTACTTTGAAGGTAATTACATGCTTTCCCTCTGTTAAATAATAAAATTCAATGGCTTCTCTATTTCCCAGAATCCCGTCTACATCAGAAGACCATTCGTATTCAAGCTTGTCGCCGAATTTCAAATCCGGATCGTTGCCCTCGCCTTCAAACCAGATATAATAATCATTGTATATTTTGTCCCCGTGTTGAGGTTTGAGTATTGTTGCACTTGGCGGGTCGTTCACATTCAAAACGGTTAGTTTGACATTAACCCAGTCTTCGCAGTTGGTACCGTTTATATCGGATACGGTGAGGTTGAAATAAGTTGTGCCGACATCGTTGTTATCGGGTCGGAACGATATTTCTCCCGTCTGGTACCCGATATCGAACATCGTCGAATTATCGAGGAATACCAGAGGGTCACCATCGGCGTCATATGCAGTAACCGTTTCGTTGAACCAGTCGCTCTGGTAAGTAAATAATGTGACCAGTTTAGCACCTTTGGTCTGAAAGTTCCCGATGCTCTGTATTACCGGCGGATCGTTCACTGGCTTGATCTTTACTTTAAGATTATAGTTCGTGCTCAATTCCTGCGGGTTGGTTGCATTTAATAAAATCTCACATTCACCGTGCATATTATCTTTAGGAATAAATTCTAATGTATCGTTGGTTTTGACGTTTATAGTAATAATGTCATTGAAAAAGGTCGTGCCCCAGCCGATACCGGCTTTGATCGTATATGTTAAATTATCGTTGGGGTCCAAATAAATATCTTTCAGATCCAGATAATAATTCGGTGAGTCTTCCAGTAATTGAATTTCTACAGGTGCGTTTTGTTTTATTACCGGTGGAGCCGCCTCTCTTGATTTAGAGCGCGCCTGAATATTAATCGCTAATAAACAAATTATCATTAAAACAAGAATCATGGTTGATAATGGTTGCTTTTTAGCCAATTCATCCACCCGGGATTTTAATCAGTTTAGAGGTATATATAATTATTGATATTTTGTTGTATTAATTAGATTTTAAGAAATTATATTAGTTTAAGAGTGCAAAAGTGTAAAAGTAGAAAAGTATAAAAGTTTAAGATTGAAAAATTAACGGGAGTTTGAGGGCAATGACCGAGGGGATTTGATTGAAAAAAATTTAATCAATGGATTCTTTTGAAATATTGAATTACAATAATTATTCCAAGTGCAAGAATAACCCCAATAGCCTCGAATCCGGGGAGCGCTCCCGACTCATCATCGGCTTTGGGTTTTTCACTGGCGGTGACCTCAACGGTTGCAGTACCCGAGACGGTCTCGCCAAGATTATCGATGACAGTTATGCCGATGATTTTTACACCGGCTTCTACAGTGCTGGGGATCTGGATGCTGAGGCTGTATTTTCCGTCGTCGGCGACTCCATCACCGTGCCTGCCGCGGTCGTTCAAATTTTTTGAAGCCGGACCGTCAATTGAACTCAGGTCCGCTACTACCGATTTTACATCATATATACCGTTCTGGTCCGAGGTTTCCACGATAATGAGAATTTCGCCAGTACCATCATTGGCAACCGAACTCGGCGTAACCGAAATCAATTGGATCTCCGGTGGATAGTTTTTGTATATTACTTCGATATCTTGATAGTGCTCGGTCAGTGCACCTTTGGAATCCGCAACCCGGATCTGCAGCATATATTCATCTTCCTCCAGGGGTGCGGTCCAGGTGACCTTTGAGCCGGTAATACCTGTTAAGGTTCCTTCCCCGATATAAAAATCGAATGATAGCAAATCACCCTCGGGGTCATGTGCCATTACTTCGATGGTACATGTTTCACCTGCAGGTACAGGGTGAGGGGTAATGACCACATCATCTATTACAGGCGCGTAATTGGTGATTATCGGCGTTGATGTGCTTACCACCGAAAGATATAGTGTGTAGCTCATTGGAATAAAAAATCCTTGATTTTGCTCACCGCCCAGCGATTTGGCTTCGATATTGATATCATAATTACTGATACTCGTCTGGCTCGATGGAATGTTTACTGAAACAGTAATATTTTCAGTTGTTTTCTCCTCAATTTCAATTAAGGACTGGCTGAGCGAAACTGAAATATCCCTCTGTAATAATTGATCCTTATTCGTAACTTGAACTTCGAAGGTATCTTTACCATTACCCTGATTTTCAATACCCAGGTCATAGCCGACCTGTGTGCCGGGATGACCCTTTTTATCCGGTTCATCACACATTAATGACAATCCGTAATACTGCTCGATTTTTATAGTACCATATATCGGCTCCACTCTATATGCACCAGCCCCCGGAAACGCCTGGGCTGTACCACTTACCGACAGTGTACCTAGGATTGATGATGATGTTTCTTCTGGTACTGTTACGGTTGCAGTAAACGGGACTTCTGTCCCCGGCTCCATTTGAACCTTCGGTGGATTAATTGTAACGGGCCAGTTCAGGTCAGTGGAACCAACTAATGTCACTACAACATCTTGAACTGCCCCACCCGCAGCCAATTGAGCTGTTACAGTACCCGGGAAAACAACGGAATTATCCTCACCGGGCCTGACATCGGCTGTCTGCTCCTCCTCTCCTTCCTCAAATTCCAATGTAACCATAGGTTGCCCTATAGCCTCGGAATTGATAGGAATAAGTTGAATTATCAGCGATAGTATTATTACAAACGAAAATACCAGAGTTGATATTTTGCCTCTCATGATGTGTATTAATGTTGTAATGATTTATATATTTTGGGTTTTTCGTATATTCAAATATTATTTCTTTCCTTTTTAGAAAATATTAAAATCATTAAAACTAGAACCGCAAGAGCCCCAATCCCGTCAAACCCCGGGAGCGCCCCTGAATCTTTGTCTTCTTTTGAGGCAGCACTTGAAGTGATTTCTACCGAAATGGAATCAGTAACGGTTTCGCCCAGCGAATCTGTAACTGCTATAGCAATAATTTTTGTTCCAGCTTCAACATCGCTTGGTATGGCTACAGTGATGCTGTATTTACCGTCATCAGCCATTGCATCGCCGTGCCTGCCGCGGTCATTCAGATCTTTTGATGATGAGCTTCCCAGTGTACTCAGGTCCGCCGTAACCGATTTGATATCATAGATCCCGTTTTGATCGGAAACTTCTACAACTATCATGATCTCTGCCGTGCCGTCATTGGGCACAGAGGTGGGATTAACCGAGGTTAATTTTATCTGCGGTGCGAAGTTCTTATATGAAACCTCGATTTCTTCGTACATTTCCACTACTGCATCTTTTGTATCGAAGATCTTTATGTGCAGGGTATAGTCGTCCGCTAAAAGTGGAGCTATCCATGTTACCTTCGAACCTGTTGTGGAAGACAGTGTACCCATATCGATTGCTAGTTCATACCGTAAGGTGTCGCCCTCGGGGTCGTGCGCTTTTACTTCGATTTCTGCGGCTTCACCGGCCGGAACGGGGTGAGGTGTGATAATCACATCATCGATTACCGGTGCATTGTTTACAGGTTCACCTTCCACGGTTATTGTAACCGTCACCGGGTTTGATGATAGGATGCCGTCATTAACGGTGGCAGTGATTTCATAATTGCCCGGTGCGGAAGGTGCAGTCCAGGTGACCTCTGAACCTGAACCTGTGATGGTCCCGCCCGTTGCGGTGTATTCATAGTAGATTGTATCACCATCGGGATCTGTAGCCGTGGTGGTAATTGTGGATTGGCCGTTCGGTTTAACTATTAGAGGTGAGGCGGTCAGGGAGGTAATCACAGGGGGGTCATTGCCTGGTGGTGAGGGTTTGTATTCCAGCGCCATCTTCACGGCCTCATAGGCATCCACCATACCGTAGCCGTAGGAGCGGTTCCACTTGTTGTGAGGGTACGGATAGTCAGGGTAATCGGGATTGCCCCGCTGCTCTGCAGTTCTTTGAAGGATATCCTTCACCTGTGCTTGTGTGAGGTCAGGATTTGCCTCCAGCATTTGTGCGACAATACCAGAGACATGGGGACATGCCATGGAGGTTCCGTCCATCTCTATATATCTGTCTGATGCAGGACCTACTAGCGAAAATTCCGGGGCCATTATTCGAGAACCGGGAGCGCAAACATCCGGTTTTAATTCATCATAGGGATCCAAATCACCATCATCTCGCCTGGGGCCGGCAGTTGAAAATGTAGAAATTAAATCATCATCTCTATCTATGGTCCCTTGATCGTCTACACTGCCAACAACTATAGCAAGATCAGCTGCAGGAAAATTACCGAAACCGATACCTTGATCCCCATCATTTCCCGCACCAACAACAACCAGAATGCCTTCTTCAATAATATTATTAATCCATCGGGATTTGTATGATGTACCATTTTGATCGCGTTCATTTCCACCTGGCTTACTCAGGCTTAAAATATCAATTCCATGATATTTTGGGTCCTGCCCTGGCCATTCAGTTGCTTTATTCTCAATCATCCAATTAACACATTCATCTACATCACTATAATCGGTTCCAGTAGGTCGAGCTACCTTGAGATCGATAAGCCCGGCACCTGGTGCAGAACCCATATATGTTCCTTCAGTACCACCGGTACCTAGCGCTATGCCTGCAATGTGGGTTCCATGCGAATGGGTATCATCCGGGTTGTGTGTTCCATCCCTGGGGGCCAAAGCGCTTTCCTGGACTGTGAAATCCGCCCCAGCCACAAATTTATCTTGAAATGATTCATGCTCATCATCAACACCTGAATCCATAATCACTATATTGATACCTTTACCCGTGTACCCCAGGTCCCACACGGTCTCCGGCGAGTACTCCTCAGATTCCCTGGCTTTAATTGCTGGAACACTGATGTCCAGGGCACTTACAGGTATCGATGATACAATGAAAGCAAATAAAATCAATCCGATAATAACCCACGATTTCTGAAGGAAGCGCATACCACTACCTGGAGTCCAAATATTATTGAATGCATATGTAACTTTTGGTATGTTGACGATCAAATTTAAAAGAAATCACATCTTATTCTCTTATCGATGGTATAATGGTCTGCATCCAGAATCCAATATATAGTTTTAATTAAAATTATTTAAATAAGAAATAGCCTATTTTTAATTAATTTTATTCTTATCGGCGATGGAAATGTTCTCCAATAATTTTAATACAGCCCCAAAACAAACGCTCTCATTAATTATTATTTTGGGGTTGATTTTAAGTGGTTTTTTTATCGGTTATCCCCACATATGTTCTTATAATGCTTCTGCGGGCAGCGGCAGCCCGCCGATTAACGGTACAACAAATGATCCCTGGTATGTCGATAGAAATATTATCCGCAATCATGAAAGCCTGAAAACATCCGACATACAAATAAACGATAGCGCATCAATGAATTGGAATAATATAACAGCAGAAGTTAATGGAAATATTACGGTAAACTCCACTGGGTATTTCAATATGACTAACTGCCTCGTTGTTCTAAGCGGTAATCTTACAATCCATGGCAGTGTGACTTTAAAAAATGTGACCTTGAAGCTGAATTGTACTACTCAAGCCCAACATCATATCGAGATCAAAGGCTCGATGTATATTTTTGACCTTGATGAAGACAACGCAACAGCGTCCGATGCATCGGTTATCACCGCTGTGGATACTAATTATAACTTTTTATTCTGGGTCAGGAAAGGTGCAAGATTCGTGATGGCATATTCAGACCTGCACGAGTGCGGCCATTCTGGACCGCCTTACAGCCCAGAGCAATACGGATTGTTCGTTCAAACTAACAATACGGTAATCGAGAATAATACCATTACTAACAATTATTTGGGCGTACATTATTATTTTTCTTCTTACAATTATCTTGCTAATAATACAATTAAAAGCAATACAGATGGCGTTCGCCTAACTTCAGCATCTAGAAATACAATTTTTAATAATATTATCTCTAATAATGGAGATGATGGAATCGAATTAGATGCTTCAAAATACAATACAATAGAACATAATACAATCACTAATAACATTGATGACGGTGTGGATGTGGATACGAATAGTGACTACAATACAATCTCAAATAATACAATTACATCAAACACTTACGGGACGATGATTACAGGTGCAAAAGGCAATATAGTAATCAATAACACTTACACCAATAATGCCGAAACAGGTGTTGGCCTGTACTCGGGTAGCACTGAAAATTATATAGTAAATAATTTTGCTTCTGGAAGTAAGGCCGGCTTCAGCTCGGTTCTTGCCTCCGGAAATTTCTTTATTAAAAACACTGCTAAATCAAACCAAGCTGGTTTTGGCATCCGCCAATCCACAAATAATTCAATAACTCATAATAAAATCTATTCAAACATTTTTTACGGGATTGTACTTGAGCAGTCAAGTGCAAATAACGAAGTGCATTATAACAATATCAGTAGTAACACACTTGGCGGTATTCAGGTTAATGATGCAGCTTCGAAGGTGAATGCGACCCGTAATTGGTGGGGTGATTCCTCTGGACCGTTTCATCCGACAACAAATCCGTCCGGAACCGGAAACCGTGTAAGTAATAATGTAATTTATAATCCGTGGCTTAAAAAGAAGTTAGAGGATATAAATACCAAAATCAATACCACAGATAATACCACAGCAACGGAAGACTCCTATTATGAGGTTGTATACCAAACAATAGACGCTGACATTGGTGATGTTATCACATGGAGGAAAACGGATAATTCAAGCTGGTTAAAATGGGGTGACAATAATAATACATTATACGGTACGCCAACAAATGCCGATGTGGGAACTTTCTGGGTTTGTATTAATGTTACTTATGGCTACGGGGGTTCCGATGAACATAATTTTACCCTGACAGTTTCCAATGTAGATCCAATCATAATAACCACCGATATTACATCTAGAAAAGAAGATATGGCATACAGTAATGATTATAACAGCACCGATGATGGTTTCGGAACGATTACATGGAGTTTGGCAACGAACGCCAAATGGTTGAGTATAGACATCATTACCGGTAACTTAACCGGGACGCCTTTGAATTCCGATGTAGGTTCGTACTGGGTGAATGTGACCGTTAATGACGGCAATGGAGGTATTGATTTCAGTAACTTCACATTAAAAATAATTAATGTAAATGATGCACCCCAAATAGGAACTAATGATGTTGTCAATATACAAGAAGATGATTACTATGAGGTAACATATACTGCAACAGATGAAGATATCGGTGATATAATAAGCTGGATACAATCCACCAATGCATCATGGCTGAATTGGGGTGCATCGAACCATACGCTTTACGGCACTCCCCACAATATCGATGTTGGTTCGTATTGGGTCAGGATCAATGTATCCGATGGAAACGGAGGTTATGATGAACATAATTTTACTTTAAAGGTAATCAATACAAATGACAAACCACAAATAATTACTCCAGATATAACAATCATCGACGAGGATCGATACTACGAAGTTGTTTATTCAGCATTAGATGTCGATAGCGGTGATACATTGACATGGACCCAGTCGACGAATGCGACCTGGTTGCACTGGGGCCCAACAAACCATACGCTCTACGGTACGCCTCGTAATAATGATGTGGGATCGTTCTGGGTTAGAATCAATGTGTCTGATGGAAAGAATGGTTATGATGAGCATTATTTTATTTTAACAGTCAGAAATACAAATGATGCACCCCACATAGTTACTTCAGATATTACATCTACATACGAAGACCACTACTACAGGGTTGTATATACTGCAACCGATGATGACCTAAATGAAATCTTGACATGGTCATTATCGACGAGTGCGAGTTGGCTGCACTGGGGTGCTGCAAACAATACGCTTTATGGCACACCCCGCAATAACGATGTGGGTTCATATCAAGTTAGAATCACCGTCAGCGATGACAGTGCGGATTATGATGAACATGATTTCATCCTGGAAGTAATGAATGTTAACGATCCTCCAACAATAACAGATGCACCTACATCCTTGCAAGTGAAGCCCCTGGAAGATACAATCTTGGATCTCACGTTAAATGTTGATGATGTGGATAACGATATTTCAGAATTAGAATTGATTGTGGACTCCGAATATTCAACCGTAATTGACCTGAAGATAATTTTTAACTACCCTGCTTCCGTGTCATCCGAGTATGTTGTTGCTAGTGTTTCAGACGGTATTGATAATTCTGAACCTCATTATATTCATGTTACAGTTATTTCTATAAGTGAATCCGATCCAGGGATAATTGCGCACTCACCCGAGGGTATATATATACCAGTAGGCACAAATATTGAAATCACTTTCAATAAGGATATGAACCACTCAAGTGTTGAAGGTGCCTTCTCCATCAATCCCTCAATTAAAGGTAAATTCAGTTGGATTGGACCTGTGATGGCATTCGATCCCGATGAGCTTTTGGCATTTAATACAACATATTCGGTCACTATTGATACAACTGCTACGGATCTTGATGGGAAATCATTATCAAATATTTACAGTTGGGATTTTACTACTGAAATATATGAGATTGTTGATAATAAGACGACCGATGAGAATAAAACTGGAATTGATAGCGATAATGACGGCCATCCTGATAAAGAGGATGCATTCCCAGATGACCCTTATGAATGGTTGGATTCTGATAATGATGGTATCGGTAACAATGCGGACCCCGACGATGATAACGATGGTATTTCCGATAGCATTGAAAAAATTTTGGGTTCAGACCCTGAATCAAAGGATACAGATAATGACGGCCATGACGATGGAGATGATGCATATCCCACGGATCCCAAAAGATGGGAGAAGGAGAGTATTCCCAGGGATGAAAAAAGTATACGAGGTATCGTGGCTATATCTGTTATTATAATTATCATTTTGATTGTATTATTATTAGCTATATTCTTGATAGTAACAAAAACGGGCAGGAAAGGTAAGAGCGTTGAGCCTATGGATACCGAATCGGATGCGGCAATAGTGATAGAGGTTACTTCAAACTCTAGAGAGGGGCAAACGAGACCACCAATGCAGAATTAGATAAAATAACTGCTTATAAGATTGAATTTAGGACAATTGATGAAGATGGCTATAGGGTTGATTTTTAACGATTGAATGAGGACTCAGAACCCCGGACCCAGCACCCCGGACCCAGCACCCAGGACTCAGAACCCAGGTAAATTTTTCAACTCTTGCACTTTTCATCTCTTCCACATTTCCACTTTAAAACTATGCAACATGCACCTTGCCGCAATTGATTACTCGCTACCCGCTACTCGTTACTCGTCTCTCTGTAATCACATCTCAACCAGATAAAGCCTAGTGGCTTTCCCCTCTCTTTGCACGCGTATCACCCCGGCACTCGCCATTACATTTACATGGTAATTCACGCCGGTAACACTGAGTCCAACCTGCGGTGCAAGCTCAGTTTGCGTTATGCCGGGATAGATTCTAATCACGGTCAGGATCCTATCCTGGATGCTGTCGGTAACGTTCCCGGGGTTTTGCGGTTGCATTTGGGGAAGAGGTGCGGCTGCGGGGTTGACGGCTGGTGCAGCTGCACTGGCCATGTACTGTTCTGTGCTGATCCTGCCTGCAGGTTCAGTTCTCGAGAAAAAGCGCTTATAAAAACCTTCTCGTCTTGATATAATATAATCCTCTCGTTCCAGAACTCCAAGATGGTACACCAAAGCCCCGCTACCCAGGCTGACATTCTTTTGAATAGATTTGAAATGAATGCCCGGATTGGTATTGATCTGGAACATGATCCTCTGCCTGATATCGCTGTTCATTACATCATCCTTTTTCAATCTTGAATATTTTGGCGATGCAATGAATTTCAATAACGAATACCGGCCGGCTTCTGTTGCAGCTACAGCAATGAAGATAATCGCAATGAAAAGAACCGTTGGAACCGCAATTATAAGAAAAGTTGAGCTCTCTTTATCTTCATTATTTTTTTCTATTTCATTACCTATCGCATCCGATTCCATTCTTGCAACATAGATGTCCCAGTATCCTTCGTATCCGTCTCCCCAGATAACATAAAGATTATTATCGGCATCGGTTTCCACAAAAACCACAAAGGGATCGGTGGCCGAAGCGTCAATGTCCTGATCACTGATCTTGCTCCAGCTTCCTCCGTTATTTTCTGATTTCATTATAATTATACTGCTCTCGTCCTCTTCGAATTCCGCCCAGGCTGCATAAATATTTCCGGCATCATCCACTGTTATTGAGGGTCTGCTTTTTAATAAATCTCTTTTTGTGGTGCCTATTGACGTCTCATCCTCCCAGGTTTCGCCATCATCTAGAGATCTTGTGAAGATAATCTCGTCCTGATCATAATTGTCATGTTCATCATGCCAAACCACAAACAGCTTTCCATCATGCTCGGCTATCATTGCATTGTCAGGATCATAACCGGATGAACTTATTTCAACAGCTTCAGAAAATGAATCTCCTCCATCATCGGATTTGATAAATTGTATTGTAGACGGGTCAAGGTTGTTCTGCCAGACAATATAGATGGTCCCATCCTCACTTACACTTAAATCCGGCAGCCACTGCTGGTAATCCCCCACATCCTCATTCACCCAGATTTCTTCACTGAAGCTTGAAGCGCCGCTGGATAATTTGGTTAGATAGATACGATCTCCAATAACGTCCTCCTCGTGCCATACCACATATACATTACCACTGCCGTCAACATCCATGCGGGGAGAGGACCATATACCTCGTGTATAATAATCATTGATGCGGATGTCGGTGCCAAAGGTGGCTCCGCCGTCGGTGGATTTATCGAAATAAATATCATTAACATGACGCTCGGTCCTTTCATCCGGCCAGGCCACACATACATTGCCGTCCCCGTAGGCCACAAGCGCGCCATGAGTAACTTCATTGGTGGTCCCGTCAACATCGTTGACCTGTACATTTTCAGAGAAGGTTTTGCCGCCGTCAGTGGAGCTGGATACAAATAGATCGTATTGCGGGGTATCATCACCTATTTCATTTTGGAATAATATATATAAATTACCGCTATCATCAATTGAAGATGCAAATGTGTGGTCCGAAATTATTTTTTCATCATTGATTTTAACACAACTACCCCCATTTGAAACAGCTGAGCTCGACTGGTCCGGGACCAGCATAGAGGGTATAATTAGCGCAACCAAAATTACAACAAACACAGAAGTAAATTTTTTTAATAGTCCAATGAACATACCGTTGCTTTTTACCATGATTTCACCATGATTAATTAGCGCTAAGTTTATATATTAACAGATTGGCACAAGTTTGGATTGATTTAAAAAGATTTCGGTGAACGTAGTAGGAAATGATTATTAGATTTCTATTGGATTATATTACGATTATTGGCGCTGCCAGAAGGGCGGTTATCGGTTTGCGATGGCGAGGGGCGTACCGTCAAACGTTAAACGGTAAGCGGCCCTCTAATGTAAAACGTTTTCCGATACGAGCTTCGTAATCGCATAACGAAACGCTAGACGATACCGCATAACGTTACGCACCTCGCTAACGCCCAACGTTCACCGCACTTCTATAATCAATCAATAATCACCCTAGCGCCTATTCTCTATTCTCAAGCGCCTGATTTATTCTTCTCCTCAGCTTCTTCAAATTCTGGTGGGCGCTGTAAGAAGGTGTATGCGATGAACAAGATAATAATGCTGACAACGATAATTATTCCAACGATCATGACCCTGTTGGATTCAAAAAAGTTCTCTGTGGGCTCTTCCTTTTTTAATTTATCCTGCACCACCAGCATGCTGTTATCCATGGCAATATTTCCTTCAGAATCCTCCACGATGACATAAAGTTCCCACAGTCCTTTCGGTGTGTCGTACGGTACCTCGTAGCGCAGCGAGTAAATGCCGTCATATGCCTTTTCATCACCGTGTTTACCGTTATCGTACAGCCTCTGATCTTCTTTTCCACCTACCATGGAAAGATCGATATAAACCCGTTCAATATCGTCCAGCCCGTTGGGATCCATGACCTCAACAGTGATGAAAACAGAACTGGTGCCGTCGTTGTATACACTTTCAGGTGTAAGCTGAAACGCTACGATCTCGGGACTGGCCGAGGGCACATAAACTTCCACAAACGCGCTGGAATCGTCTCCAAGGCCGAATGGATCATTTACGACGACATCCAGAGCAAATTTCCCGGGAAAGTCCGGAACATTCCATTCAACCTTGGGGCCTGACCCTGTTATTGACCCTGCCTCGACATTGTAGATATATGTCAAAGTCTGGCCGTCCGGATCGGAAGCAACCACCTGGACGGTAGCCTTCCTACCTGTCTCCACCACATTTGGGGTAATCACCACCGCGGTTATAACAGGCGGATCGTTCTCGAATACTTCAACGGTTGCAGTGTACGGTATGGAATCCAGTTCCCCATCGTTTACAATCGCTGTGATTTGATACGTGCCTTCAACACCCGGGCTGTGGTAGGTAACCCTGTAGCCGGTACCCGAGATGGTGCCCCCGGTTAGTTGATACCTGTACACCATCTCGTTACCCTCGGGATCAAATGCATCCACACTTACCTCTGCTTGCCCGTGCAACGAGATAACCGGCGGCGATACACTAACGCCGCGGATCACCGGTTTCTGGTTCTCCGCAGGCGTTTCAGTTACAGTGATTGTAATTGTATAAGGGTCTGACTGCAGCCGCCCGTCAGTAACATAGACCGTTACTGCATACTTTCCTTCCGTGTACGGGGCATAATATAAAACCTCTTTACCGGAGCCGCTGATAGTACCCTCGGTTACCGAATATAGATATTGTATTGCATCTCCGTCCTCGTCGTAAGCGTCCACCTTTATGGTAGAGATCCCTCCGGGCTCTACCTGCAGCGGGCTTGCAGTTGCCTTGTTTATTACCGGTGCGTGGTTCACATGGGTTTCGTTGATATACACCGTCTGGTGCGCGAGAGCTGCATTGGGGTCGCTGTACTCATTGTCGTAATCCTCCACCACCAGATATACATCATATTCTCCGGGATCTGCATATATGTGTGTGGTGGTGGGCTCGGTTATCCAGCCGGAATCCGATCCATCACCGAAATAGAACATGTAGCGGACAATATCAATGTCATCGGTTGATCCGCTGCCGTCAAATAAAATTTTATCCCCTTTTGCAGCGTGTGTGGGATTAACCGCAAGCACCGCTGTCGGGATCTCATTTTCTTCTCTAACATTGATACCTCGAATAGCGAAATTATTTGTTATGTTTGCATCTTCGGGTTCGATTTCCAGGACTTCCATTGTGAGATTATACCAACCGCTCTTACCCGTTGTGTTCCAATAAGTGGTAATACAGTGACCAACCCCGCTTGGTAATTCTTCTATATCGAAATTTTTAAACATAACAGACCCGTCACCCGATTCCGGGTGTTCATAAAACTCAACTTTTGCACTTGTAACTGTGCCTCTACCAAGGTTGGTGACGCATCCAAGGATAGTTATCTTCTGACCGGCAACGGGATATTGTGATAGAACATCAAATTTTGTTACTGCAGGATCGGGTAATTCCGGCGGCTCTTTGAGTGTTAAATGCTGATTAAGTTTAACACCCGACAGGTTCTGATAGAATCCCGAAGGCCATCTTACAGAGATATCCACGGTACCTTTATAATTCGCCCATCCGAAGTGCTGCGTAAGAGAGTTTTGCATGGAATGGCTGCCCATGCCTCCTTCAACTTCACGCATCTGGGTTAAATCGGTGTTGTTCACAATGATTCTTGCACCGATGGCGGCCCTGTTGCTGGTAGTGCCTTCCAAGGTAACCTTCAACCAGCTGTTGGTATTGCCGTTGTTTTTGTAAAGGTGTACTTCATGTGTACCGTTAGGGCTGGCTTCGCCTTTGCCGCCGGTGACGAGGTCTAGCCACCCGTCGTTATTGTAATCGCACCATGCGCCGCCGTAGGTGTTCCACACCCTTACCCCTGTCTCGTTGGAAACCTCTGTAAAGGTCCCGTCGCCGTCATTTTTGTACAGGTATGAGTATGCGTAAGCGGGATCGTTATAGATCTGGGGCAGAAACAAATCCTGGTAACCGTCGTTATCATAATCGCCCCAGGCCACGCCCACCATCAGTTCGTCCTCACCCCCGCCGATGTTCTTCGTTGGAATATCGGTGTACTGCCGGACGTCCGTGAACGAGTACCCCTCGGAGGGCCCGTCGTTGCGGTACATATACGAATCGTCGCAGATGGGTCCGCGCCAGAGGTCCTTGTGTGCCAGATTGGTGGACCATATATCGAAATCACCGTCGTTATCGTAATCGGACCAGGCGGAGCCCACGGTGTGCCCGTAGTATGAATTCCCCAGGCGCGTGGTCTCATGGCCCTCCACGCCTTTGTCGAAAGCGACATTGGTGAAGGTGCCGTTCCCGTTGTTCTCCCAGAGGTGGTTGGGGCGGATGCGGTAATTGGAAATGTAGATGTCCGGAAGGCCGTCGTCGTTGTAATCACCCCACGATACACCGCGGGAGGGTTCGGACGCCACCACACCAGCGGAGGCGGTGACGTTGGTGAACGTCCCGTCACCGTTATTGTGCCACAGAGCGTCCGGGAACCCGTTCATATCGGCATCCTCATAATTGGCGACATAAAGATCGATGTAGCTGTCCAGGTCGTAGTCACCCCAGCCGCATGCAACGGATGGATAATTATCACGTACATTACCGGCATCCGATGTGACATCACTGAAGGTCCCGTCGCCGTTGTTGTGCCAGAGTATGTCTGAGCCCGGCGCGTAGAAATCCAAATAACCGTCATTATCGTAGTCGCCCCAGGTGCCGTAGCTGCCGCCGGATAGGCCGGCCTTTTCCGTAACCTCTGTGAAATCCCAGTCCGGCGGCCCGTTATTCTCGAATAAACGGCGGCCGTTTATCAGCAGGTCCTGATAGCCGTCGTTGTTGTAATCACCCCAGGCGTAAAAGTTAGCGTTAAAACCCGATAGACCGGCCTCCTCGGTGACATTGGTGAATGTGACGGCAGCAAGAGGTTCGGGTTCGTTTAAGGCGGGTTCCACGAATTTTAGATTATCTGTGCTAATTGAACGACTCTCTGTGTCGATTTCAACTGCACTGCCAAAACAAGTACCAATTAATAATAAGAATAAAATGGAAATTGATACCGAAGTTCTTAATGTAGTAATACGGTTCCTCATTTTTTTGGATACTATATACATTCAAGCACCCATAAAAATAATTTATAATATATTGGATTGATAATATATTATATTATCCCATAATTGGTTGGTTTTAGTTATTATCGCTTAAAAAATAATGATTTATTCAATTTCTTCATAATATTTAACCACGACTTTGAGGTTCCAATCATTTCCGAGATCATGATAACTGATTAATCCCATTGTTGGGTAGAAATCCCCGCAATCACCACATTTTATAGTGACATTATATTCGCCACTTGCAGAATAATCAGGGTAATTGGATGGTTCAAAATTAATAGTGAGGTTCACCTGACCCTCCCTCCCGTAAGAATTCTGGATGTAGGATGTGTTATACACATCCCCACCTGGTGTTTCAACTTCCAGGGCAAACTCATCGGGTTGGTTCTCATAGATTCTATTACTGCTGTTCATATCATCTTCATCTGTCCAGTTAAGTATAAAGGTTGCCGATTTGATGTTGCAGTCGGGGATATCAATAACTTCAAGCTGATCAAAATATTCCAAAGAATATCCGCTTTCTATTATGGGACGACCTTCTACCAGACCATATTTTGTTTTATTTTCAGGCTCCAGCTCGTCATCATCGTTATCGTCATCGTCTTTGTCATCATAATAATTCCGATCATCAAAAGTGATGAGCCATGCAAAATAACTTATACCAATTACGATAATCAAAACCACGAAAGTTATCTTCAATATTAGAGATTTTGAAACCATTTACTCACAACTTTGTATTCGTTCCTTAACGAAAATTGGCTCATCCAACCTTGGTTTCGTAGTACTCATATTCGATAGCCAGGCTCCAATCGTTCCCATCATCGGGAACGGTTCGTATCCCGAAAGGATCGATGACGGTTGGTTGATGGTCCCCGGCATAGACGCAAGTTATGGTTATTTCATATTCGTGACTCCCGTTGTAATACGGATCGTTTTGGGGTTGGAAGGTCCATTCGACTTCTATATTACCCGAAAAAGAAACGCCGGAGTCCATAACTTTACCTGATGAAAGCTTGGTTATGCTCATGGAAAAGTCATCGGGATCGTTTGTGTGCGTAGGATAAGCAGCCGGCTCGTCCTGCCAGGTGAGCGTAAATATGACAGAGACCACATTGGGCTCTGTTAGGTTTATGATGGAATTGAATTCCGCACCTTCACCCAGGTAACCGCTATCGCTCATAGTGTTATCCAGGACCTCATATTGTGTCCAATCCGTTTTTGCTCTTCCCTCTTCCTCATCGCCGTAGTATGTGTTCGGCCCTCCGGCATAAGCAACCCCGATTGTAATCGGTATGAACAAAAGCACAATTGCGATGGTTGTGGTTTTGGTCCAGATACCGGTGTCAACGGTTCTTTGTGGATCTTCTCTTAGCGAATCTCGAATGATCCAGCGGTTATATAATATAAAACAAATCAACGTGATTAATCCAACAGATGCTATAAGTCCAAAATATATTTTGGGCATACCGAGATTTACGGCATAATGTTCATACCAGAACCCCTGGATTGCACCACCAACCGCATTACCTGTACCCGTTGCGATAAAAATACAAGCCATATAGATCGCAATCATGTTCTTAGGTGCAATCTTGGATACATATGCGATAAAACCTGGATGTGTTATAAATTCACCAAATGAAAAAACTACGATCCCTACAGCAAACAGAATCGGCGAATTACTGAACCCGATAATGAGTATCCCGATGGCAAAAATAACGAGCCCCAGCATAACCATGTTCAATGATTTATGTTTTTCAACAAGCTTTCCCAGAAACGGACCCACAAGAATTATCGTGCCCGGGTTGATTGTGGCAAGCAGTTGAGGTGAGAACCAATCCGGCATCCTGTTAAAATCCCTCATGTAGATAGGAAGAAACGAGTGGCTTATGGCAAACATGAACCAGAAACCGGAATAAATGAGTAAAAGAAGAACAAATTTCTTATCCTTGAGTGCAGGAATAATTCGTCTAATTGCTTTTCCTACACTGAGATCTTTTAGAGGGTGAACAGGACTTTTGTAAAGAAATAAAGTGATCATCAAATTAACAAAAATTAATCCTGCCGAAATCAAGAATACATAAGCCCACATGGATTGAGATCCAAACCTGAAATGAATCGCAAGAGGCAGTAAAAACGCACCAAGGTTAATCATCCAATAATATATCGAATATGCAAGGTTACGCTGATCTTCTCTTGTCACATGTGCAATTGATGCTGATATGATGGGCTTGAAAGCACCTGCACCTACGCCCCAGAAAATTAAAGCAATGAAAAAGAATCCCATTTGGCCAGCTTGAACAAGAAAGTTACAAATATAACCGATAATGAGTACAATAAAAGCGACAATCAGAACATTGCGGTAACCATATTTCTCTGCGAGTGCAGCAGCAACCAGCGGCATAAAATAAAGAAAAATGATCAACGTTGCATAAAGGATTCCTATAATGCTGGGGGCAATTCCCAAATTCTCTCTTGCGTGGACAGCCCAAATGGACATGGTTCCGTAATAAGCCCCACGCTCGAACAGTTCAAGAGAATTTATTATCCAGAAGCTCTTTGAGAACTGCCTGAAAAATCCTTTTTTCGGCTGCGCGTCTTCCATGGGTCACAGCTTCCTTGTATCAGCTAATTAATCTATCGGTAGAATACATAATTGTTTAATAGATTATTGGTAGATTTGATTACATAAAAATGTCAGCGAGACCGGTTTGATATTATTGAGCTTAGTAATACTACAAACACTGCAAAATCCAAATACTACCAAACAGCTATGACTCAGCTAATCGTAG
>CP070629.1:2405169-2425870 GCA_020356005.1 Thermoplasmata archaeon | reverse complement strand
CATCTTCTGCATGCGTATCTTTTACAATGTAAACATAATAATAATATCCAATCTCATTGTGTATTGTTCCCTGCATTTTAACGGTTATATTCAAGGTATGGGTTTCTATGTTCAAGTATTATGTCATATTAATGAGGTCGGCACCTGGAAATTCATGTGAGATACTGGGTGTGAATCCCACATTATCCTGTGAAGTAAATAAAAGTAGATCACCTTTTTCCTCCTCATAACTCTGATCGGCAAGGTCTTCGGTCAATTCGTAAACCGATACGATAGTCAAGTCAATAGAGGTCGTTCGTTTTTCCCCGGCTTTGTCACTGACCTCTAGAGTAATCGTATAAAAACCTTTGATTGGCTTCTCCCAGATGAAATCTGCGCCAGTACCCAAAGTGGTCGTTACATTCTCTTTTGTTGAAATCCAAGTGTATGTCAATTCCTCGTTTGCGGATGCAACCTCTAAATCGGGATCGTCACAGTGACCCTTAAAATGGACGGTTCTATCGGATTTTATCGTGCTTCCATCAGAAGGATATAGAATGTCTGGAGTGGAGGGAGGATCGTTCACATTGTTTATGGTCAGGTTTACAACCTGTATCGACTGATCACCTCCGGAATCCATAACAGAAAATTTCACCTTGAATTTGCCAACCATGGAATTATCCGGTGTAAACTCAAATTCCCCTGTATTTGCCTTAAAATCATAATCCTGACCCAGTACCGCGTGTTTTATGGAAGAAGACAGATTGGTGGAATATGTTAATTTATCATTTTTATCAATGTCTGTGGCCTCCAGATTGATTTTAAGTGTATCATCCTGGTTGATTTCAAAACTCCATGTGGGATTTCCGTCATTGTCCTTTAAAGGTAGGAGTTCCGGAGGGTCGTTTACATTTTTAATAGTAAAATTGATAGTGACTTCATGCTGTCCATTATCCTTTTTCTCTTTAGCTCCGATTTTTTCTTCAAAAGAACCAACATTACTGTTGGTTGGTGTAAATGTTATATTACCAATAAAATATATGCCATCTTTTGGCTCTTTTTTTATGTCAAATAAATCGGACTGATCATAAAAAACAAGCTCATCATTACCCTCATAGGTTGCACGGACAATAATATACATCGGTGTGTCTTCTGTTCCACCGATGGAGACCTTATTGTCCGTAACAGCAATATTACCCACGTTGACAATATTGGGTATGACGGCCCTGGCATGGGGGCTTCTACTGCTGTCCCCACTTGCATTTTCTGCTACAGCCGAGCTGGGAATTGTCATTAAAAAAATGCTGACAATACAAATTACAATCATGATAACTGAAATTCTTTTCGTTTCTTTTAGGATCTTCATGCCACCACCCTGTTATTTTTATGGGAGTAAATTAAACCAACTATTTAATGGAAATATATATTACGGGATAGTAGATAAAATTTTAGTATAAATATATATAATCACTTCAGTCGGTTAAATATAGGCCAATGAAATTTACACGACCCTGTTTTAAATTCATTTTGAGGTCTCAAAAAATCCCTATATAAATACATATATTTAGCATTTATGAGTAGTTGATATAGTTATATACTGTAATTTTAAATATCGGCTAGTTATAAGGTAAATTAAATCAATTAAAAATAAAGAATAGTTTAGACATACATTAATAATAAAATTGTAAAGAGAGTTTATATTTAATATTTAATTTTCTACCGAAATTAAATAACATTTGGATTATAATAAGGAGTCGCTCAAATGAAGGTTGTTGCTTTCACTGGGATGCCTGGTTCAGGTAAATCTGCAGCAATAGAAGCACTCAAAAGCGAGGGTTATGAGATAGTTTACATGGGTGATGTTGTACGAACCGAAATGACCCGTCAAAACGTTGAGCTCACATCCAAAAATGTAAGAGATTTTGCTACAGAGATTCGTAAAAAAAATGGAGATGATGTAGTCGCAGTGCGGTGCTTAGCAGAATTGAGAGAAAAAATAGAGAGGTCGAAGGGTAAGCCCGTGATAATTGAAGATATCAAGGGTATAGCAGAAGTAGAATATTTTAGAAAAGAACTCGGGGAAGATTTCATGCTGGTGGCCATCCACACCCCGCCGAAGCTGCGCTTCGAGCGTTCCAGGAACCGTGAAGGGGAATGGGATGATAAAACCATTAAAAATTTTGAAGAGTTCCAGTGGCGTGATAAAAAAGAGATGGAGTGGGGGTTGAGTGAGGCTATTGCTCTGGCAGATTATATCGTTATGAACGATTCCTCAGAAACTGAACTTATAGATAGGGTTAAAGACATATTAGCTCGCCTTGAAGTTTAAAGAAATCTGATTATGGATCAGGTGATTTTTAGTGGTGCCTACTGCTACAATTCTGGCAAGAAGTACATTTCGAAACAAACATGGCAAAACAGCTCACGGATTGATCAGATACGGAACGCGCTATAAAATCACCAGTGTAATCGACGAGAGCTGCACTGGAGAGGACGCAGGTGAACTGCTGGGCCTCGGCACTCTCGGTATCCCTGTGATTAATGAAGTACCCTCTGGCGATGACTGCCTGATTATTGGAGTTGCACCTTCGGGGGGTAAACTACCGGCCGAGTGGCGTGAGGATATAAAAACAGCAATCGGCAACGGTATGGACATCATAAGCGGTTTGCATCAATTTATTGGTGATGATACAGAATTTTGTGCTCTGGCAGAAAAAGCCGGTGTATCGATCCATGACGTGAGGCGGCCGCCTCGAGAACTGTTAATAGCCTCAGGTAATCGTTCAAAGGTACCGGTTGTGCTTTCCATAGGAACAGATGCATGCGTCGGCAAGCGTACCCTAATTATGGAACTTATCAAATCCGCCCGGGCCGCCGGTTACAATCCCGGTTTCATTGCCACAGGCCAAACGGGAATAATGATCGGCTGTGATGCCGGTATTACAATTGACAGTCTCCCCGCTGACTTCATGTCCGGCATGGTGGAAAAAATGATTCTGGATGTGGAAGAGCAGGGCAAAGATATTATTTTCGTTGAGGGCCAGGGCGCAATCAGCCACCACGCATATGGGGCGGTTACCCACGGTATATTGTACGGTGCACAGCCACACGGACTGGTGGTGGTGCACGCCCCGACCCGCACGCACCGTTCCAGCTTTCCTTTATTACCGATGCCGGCGCTTGAAGATGAACTGAAAGTTTTAAAAGCGCATACCCAAAGCCCTGTATTAGGTATCGGATTGAACTGCTCTGAAAATCTTGAAAGGGCTGATTGCAGTAAACACATTCAAGAGTATGAGAAGAAATTTGGTCTACCGGTAGAGGATGCGATTCTGGGCGGGGCAGATAAGATTTTTAAAAATATCGAGCAGGTATTATTGAAAAAATGAATTATCGCTCTTCTCACCCTCTTACCCTCTCACCTTGGTAATACATTCGGTCTACCCCTATTAGATTTTATTAAATTATAATAATATATTTAATCTTTATAATATAATAATCGGGGTAAAGTATATGCTGGAGCAAGCGCTGGTAAATTTGATGTTCATATCTAAAAATTTTGATTCACTTTCGGAGGAGGAACTAAAAGAGAAATTGAAGGTTCTGGAGAGAGAACTTCGGGAATCAATTTTACATTTGAAAAAATTTCAAATTGAGGTATTAGATAACATAACGGAGATCTAACAGAACTAGAGAGTTATGTTAAATTCTATTATACTTATAATAATAAAGTATAAAAATAGATGAATTTAATCAACCGTAAATTGAAATAATCTGATTTTCATTACTTATAATAATCTGGTTTATGTGGATGATGTAAATGACTTTGAAAAAATATCAAGCCGAAATTGAAACCTGTTTCGGCACCTCATGCAACTTTTGCGAGCGCAACTGCCCTGTGTATAAAATCCATCAAAACAAGACTCTAACGAGCCGGGGCAAGAACCGTACAGCGCTGGGCATACTCCAGGGTAAGGTCAAAGCCTCTGAGAAACTTGCCCAGGCACTTTTCCAGTGTACGCAGTGCGGCAGCTGCGAGCGCTGGTGCGCGCTGCCGGACACTGAAATCCAGCGAGAGCTGCGGGCTTATGTGAACCAGGAAGGGTTCGAGCTTGAAATCCATGCAGCGAACCGTGATAAGATCCTCGAGACGGGCAACCCTTACGGTTCACCGGATAAGCTTGCATGGCAGGATAAATTCGAGTTCAGCGGTGATATATTATTTTTTGGAGGCTGCACGCAGCCAATCAAGCAATCCGAGCTTTTAGAAACCATGATTAAACTAATTGGACCTGAAAATTTAAAGGCAATACCGGAAGAACCGTGCTGCGGCAGCTATTTGTTCAGAACAGGCTATATCCAAGAGTACGAGGCGTTAAGAGATAAATTAGTGAATCAGCTTCGTGAGAATAATATAACGGAGATCGTAACATCTTGTGCAGGATGCTATTCGACGCTGAAGCACGGCCTGGCAGAAGTGATGGACGATTCCGTAAAGGTTATGCATGCAATCGAAAAAATTGAAGAGATGATTTCGGAGGGCGTAATAAAGGTCCGCAGTACAGGTAAGAAGATTACCTATCACGACCCGTGCCACCTGGGCAGGTTGGGAGAGGTATTCGAGCCGCCCCGTGAAGTAATTAAACACCTGGGTACTCTGGTGGAAATGGAAAAGAACCGTTTTGAATCACAATGCTGCGGTGCAGGTGGGGGTGTGAAAGCCGGATTCCCGGCACTGGCAGAAGATATGGCTAAAAACAGGATCGAGCAGGCAAAAAGCACAGGTGCGGATATACTGGTGACGGTCTGCCCGTTCTGCGAACTGCATTTGGGTTCGGTGGGGGGAATGGAAGTTCGGAATTTGATTGCGCTTGTATATGAAAATCGGATACAATAAAGGGATAAATAATTAAAAGCAATTATTTTATATTTTTATTCATTAATGGTCTCTGAATGCCTGAACCTACCAATTCAAGATCTTCAAAATCGGAAGAGCCGATTCTCAAATCTCATAAAGATAAAATTGCGGAAATAAGAGTAACTCCTCAGTTAATTCTTTATTCTATCTTGCACACATGCGGATTGGAATTCTGGATCGTATCCATGGGCCCGTTTTTCATCGGGTGGTGCATATCGAAAGAATCCATGATCCTGGATTGGCAGATTTTCATAGGAGTTGCTATCGTCGGTCCGCTCATAGGTGGATTCACTTTTTTATTCAATGAATATTTTGATAAGAAATCGGATATGTACAATATCCGTAAGATAACCTCGGCACTGATAGTAGGTTTGATGGATTTGAATACCATCAGGGCTGCATCTATTATTCTACTAATGGCAGGACTCGTTCTATCTCTTTTATTCTCATTGACCTTCTTCCTGCTCATTCTTGCAATGGTTATTCTATCCATACTCTATTCCGATCCGCGCACCAAGCTCAAAGGCCGGGGAGGAATGGACCTCCTGGTAAATATCCTGGGACTGGGTGTTCTGTGCCCTCTGGCAGGATGGAGCATTTACAATCCGCCTCTGGAATTCCCCCCGATTTACCTCTTCACAATAATGATGATCATCGGAGGTTTATATGCACCCACCACCGTGGCCGATTACGATGCAGATAAAATCGCCGGGTATAGAACGCTTGCAATCGTTCTGGGTAAAAAGCAGACAATAATCCTTGGCTTTATTCTTCTTACTCTCGGGTGCGGGACGTTAATACTGATGGGTCTTTTCGAAATCTTTCCGTTCAAATTTGAATACCTGGTTTGGGTCTGGCCGGCTCTGGTGCTTCCACCTGCGATCTATGCATATTCGTTCAGAAATATTGAAAACCTGAATTTCTTCTGGCCTTTATTTCTAATATTTTATATCCAGGGCGCAGGTACATTTATTTTTCTGCTTATGTTCTCGTTCGATTGGATACCTTTTTGATTATTGGTTGATTCTTAAATCCCAATACTACCAATACATACCAATACTACCAAGGAAATCCCAAACTCCAATACTACCTAAAGATTAGTCGAGGGTCGAAAGTCTATAGTCGATAGTCTTAGGATCTGGGATTTGGTAGTATTCCTTGGAATTTGGTAGTATTGGGATTTGGTAGTATTTAGAAGCAATGACCAATCAAAATAATCTAACAGCGTACGCAACACACAACAAAATCCCCACTAAAGAATACAACAGGAGTGTATTGGCGCTGGCAGGGATGAGCTTGAGAGGACTATTGTAGTTCTTTTTTAAAATATCAGAGGTTTTTAAAGCGATGGGTATTGCAACGAGGGTAGCAGCCGCAGCCAATGGGATACCTTGTATACCCAGGTTGAGGTCAAAAAACCCGATAGCTATGCCGAATAAAATTGATATGAAAGCAAAAGCCACGAGGCCCAGGTACCCCCTTACAGCTCGTTCAACACCAACCCTGACCACCAGCTGCCTCTTACCTGCTCGCTTGTCAACGAAATGGTCAGGGAATTCGTTTATGTACAATATGGCGGCAATCAGAGCAGCCAGCGGTAAGGATGCAAGGAGTGGGTCCCATGAAAGTTGCACGGTTTGGACATAATAACTGCCGATCACAACAAACGGCCCGAAAGTTGTAGCCACCGCAAGCTCTCCCAGACCTCTATAAGAGAATTTGAATGGCGGCGCTGTATAAAAAAAGCTGAGGCCCACACCTGCAAGACCGATTAATAGAATGAAATGAAGGGGATCTCCCAGCAAGAAATCCAGGAGGAGTCCGATGCTGCAGCCGATCCCGTAGAACCCAAAAGCAACGATAAGAACATGTTTGGGTTTGAGCAGCTTTTTATCTGTATCAGAAAGCAGACCGCTGCCGCCGCTGAAGGGTGTTCTGTACGGATTATTTACATCAGCACCGCTTTTATAATCGAAATAATCGTTGGATACATTTGCGCCCAGGTGTATACAAATAATACCTACCAATGTCAATAAAAAATAACTGAAATTGAAGTCGTCACCAATTTCCGTTGCAGCAATCAATGCACCCAGGAATGTCGGTATGATAACTGCAATTAAAAATGGAGCACGCAGTTCCTTCAACCACAATCCGGATTTGGATGGTGGCTTCGAAGTTTGTTTAACGATTGGAATCACCCTTGCTTTTTCAAACCTGCTTTTACCTCTCCTGCTATTGTATCTATATCATCACTGCTCAGTGCGGGGTGGATCGGTAAGGATAATACTGTCTGCGTTAGTTGCTTTGTATTCTCCATTGAACCTACGGCTCGACCTTCAAGAAAGTCGATTTCGTGTAAAGCAAGAGGATAATAAACAGCCGAGCCGATTCCATTGTCAAATAAATGCTGCTTCAGGCCGTCCCTGATTTTTTCAGAGGGTAGCTGTATTGTATACTGGTGGAACACATGTGTTAAATTCGCTGGTATGACAGGTGTTGCAACCTCACCTTCCAGCAGTTCCGAGAGACGCTTTGCATTTTCCTGCCGTTTTTTATTGAACTCATCGAGCTTTGTTAACTGGATATTACCCAGCGCAGCAGCAAATTCCGTCATCCTGTAATTACAGCCCCACCTGACATAGTAATACCTGTCCTGCTGACCGTGATTCCGAATCAGTTTGCATTTTTCGGCCACCGTATCTTCTTTTGTTGTGATCATACCTCCCTCGCCGGTGGCCATGTTTTTTGTTGGATAAAAGCTGAAACACCCGGCATCGCCGATTCCACCCACCTTGTGGTCACCGTACTTTGCACCGTGCGCCTGACAGGCATCTTCCACAATTACCAATTTGTGTTCTTCCGCAATTGCGCTGATTGCGTCCATTTCGGCCGGAAGACCGTATAAATGGACGGGCATAATTGCACGGGTCTTGGGCGTTATTGCCTCAGTTATGAATTCCGGCGCGATATTGAAGGTCTGGAGATCAACATCCATAAATACCGGTTTCGCACCGCAAAGTAAAATTGCAGAAGCTGTGGCAATAAAAGTAAAGGGAGATGTGATGACCTCGTCACCGGGTTTTACACCCAGGGCCATCAAACTCACCGCCAGGGCGGTTGTTCCCGATGACGTGGCTATTGCATGTTTTGTACCGATATAATCCGAAAAACCGGTTTCGAATTTTTCCACCCTGGGGCCCTGGACCAATATATTGGACTCCAGTACTTCGATCAGTGCCTTTTTCTCGGCGTCTCCAAATAACGGTTGGGCTATGGATATCATAATTCCATCCTCGGATTCTTAAATAAATTAATAAAAGTATATAAATTATCTTTTAATTTGATTTAATATAATCGATCTTCTTCTGGTATTGAGCCTTTTGATTTTGCCGGAACGCCAAAGACAATTTCATATGCAGCTACATCTTTGGTAACCACGGCACCGGCACCCACCACCGCATCGCGTTCGATGGTTATACCGGGTAGAATCGTGGAATTCGCACCGATTCTGGCACCTCGTTTTATTACCACACCCTCCAGGTTCCATTCGCCTCGTGCCATTCGTTTATCATTTGTCAGGACGGCATTGGGTCCCAGAAATACGTTGTCTTCAATAATGCAGTTTGTGGGTATGTATACATTACTCTGTAATTTGACATTACTGCCGATGGAGCAATCGTCTTCAATTACGACACCGGAGCCTATCAAGGTCGACGAACCCACAACAGTACCTTCTCTGACGAGGTAATGATGACCGGTAACAATTCTATCTCCCAGTTGCGCGCGTGAATATATGACCCCGTAATCTCTTAAAATACAATTATTTCCGATAACAGCGCCCTCGAGCAGATCGAACTTGCCTTCTTTTAATAGCTCGGATTCGTGTTTGCCGGGGTACCCGATAATAACATTCTCACCGATGTATGTTCCTTCCCCGATTTTTGACTTACCGTGTATTGTAGGCATTAAAACAAACCACCGTTTATTTAAATAACTTTCACAGTTCGATCTTTTGTTTCTTTTTATAGGACTCCATAGCAGCTTTGGCTATTCTAAGAGTTTCTATTGCATCATCACCTGTTATTTTTGGTGCCGATTTCGATTCGATTGCAGACATGAAATCCAGAAGCTCATTTTTTAATGGTTCCTCACGCTTTACCTGAATCATTTTTATATCATATTTTTGCGGTAGGTGGAATAGATTACTGATATCATATTCCATAATACTGGAAGATGATATCTCGAGGGATTGGTCCATATAGTCCATCACAACGAAATTTTTGGAACATGTCAGCGATACCTTTCGGACCTTCATAGGTGTGAGCCAGTTGATTTCTATAAATCCGGATATATCACTTTCGAAATCGAGTAAAATGCTTGCATGATCTTCCATATCTTTTCCGCCTGAACTATTACCGGTGGCGCCGGCCAGTGCAAATACATTTATGACCTTTTCAGCCACCAGATATCGGAGGACATCGATATCATGGATACCGAGGTCCATAATGACACCCACATCCTTGATTCTTGCTGGGAATGAGCTTACCCTCCTGGAGGATATTGATATCAAATCACCAAATTGTTTGTTTTCCAGAACATTTTTTGTAACATCGATAATGGGATTATACCGCTCAACATGACCCACAGCCAAGGTTAAACCCTGGGCCTTTGCGGCATCCACAATTTTTTGTGCATCCTCGATAGTTAAGGCGAGAGGTTTTTCAACCAGAATATGCTTCCCCGCTTCTATAGCTGCCAACCCGATTTCCAGATGTGTTGAGCTGGGTGTCGCTATACTTACCGCGTCAAGTTCAGGATTTTTTAAAAATTGTTTATAGTCAGTGTACCAATTTGTTTTGAACTTCTCAGCAATACCCGTACAGGTTTCTTTATTTTCATCAGCCAAACCGATTAAATTTCCGATTTCTGAATAAATCCTTGCATGGTTTTGGCCCATAGACCCTACGCCGATCACACCTATATTTAACATAACTAAACCTAGTTCTAAATGTACATATTATATTTAATTTTTAGCAGGCTATATTTGAAAAAAAATAGTATTTGAATAATAATAGTATTTAGGAATAAATTGAGATTATTTCAATCAATTATAGAAGTGCGGAACACGTTTAGCGGTTGCGAAGTGCGTAATGTCATGCGGTTTCGGGAGGTGTCTCGTTTTTCCGGGTTAGAAGCTCGTCTGGTGGGTTGTAATGGTAAACCGTCTCGTCTAGCATTTTATGTGACCGTCATAATACCGATGCACAAATAACGAGACAAGCCTCGATTCCGCCTAACGAGACGAGCTTCGCAGCCGTCCAACGGTAAGCACCGCGCAACCGCAAACCGACAGACGCCCCTCTGGTATCAATTATTAAGCTGTTTATTAGCATTAAAAATCTGTGAAAAAGCAACACAATTTACTCTTATTGAGCCGCCTTATGCGCTTTAATGGCCTCTATCAATGCCGGAATAACCTGAGTTAAATCCCCAACAACCCCGATTTTTGCCACCTCAAAAATTGGCGCATTGGGATCCTTATTGATTACAATAATAGTATCAGAGCTTTTCATACCCACCAGATGTTGTATTGCACCTGAAATACCAGCGCCGATATATAACTTGGGTGATACGGTAATTCCGCTCTGGCCGATTTGCTGCGATTTCGGCAGCCACTGTTCATCCACAATAACCCTTGAAGCACCAAGCACACCGCCTAATTCATCAGCAAGATCCTGAAGTAATTTCAGATTCTCTTTGGAGCCCAGACCCCGTCCGCCGGCAATTATTACATCCGCCTCATCGATCTTTACCGCACCGACACCTGAAATTTCGGTTCGCTCCAGCACCTTGGTGCGCATACCTCTCGGGTCCACATTTACAGAAACCTCAACAATTTCGGGCACTTTATCTGTGGGTGATTCAAGTTTTTTCATTACATTAGGTCGTACGGTTGCCATTTGAGGCCGCGTGTGTGATAAAATGTCTGCCATAACATTTCCGCCAAAGGCCGGCCGGGTTTGGAGCAGCCTGCCTTCATCGATTGACAAACCGGTACAATCGGCGGTGAGGCCCAGCTCGAGGTTCGAAGCAATCCTTGGTGCCAGATCCCTGCCCACGTGAGTGGCGCCGAATAATACAATATTCGGGTTGAACTGCAAAATCATTCCAGATATAATCATATTATAACTGTCGGTGTTGTAAAATTCCAGGAGATCATTTTCCGCCAGGTATATTTTGTCTGCGCCGTATTCACCCAAAACCTTTGTATAGCTTTTCACATCCTTTCCGATCAAAACGGCGCAGAGGGTCTGGCCAAGCTCATCTGCAAGTTCGCGGCCTTTACCCAGCAGTTCCAGCGTTACATTTTTCAGCTTATTCTCAGCTATTTCGGCGACCACCCAGACATCTTTAAATTTCGATTCATCGATTTCGACCTTTTTACGTTGGATTGTAATTGCGCCCTCGGGGCAGTTCTGCTCACAAGCACCGCATAGATTACATTCATCGCCGATCACCGCCAATTTATCTGCCATGGTAACTGCACCGTACGGGCAGACCTTAACGCATTTTTTACAGCCCGAACATTTCTCCGCGTCAACTTCAATCACAAGAAGCCCTCCTTTGCAAGTATTTCAACCAATCTTTTTGCAACTTCTTCTGGAGGATCTGTCAATATCTCCCCCTTTTCCTTACGCGGCGGTGAATATACGCGTTTCACCCAGGTCGGAGAGCCGTTCAGTCCAAATCGTTCAGGGTCGCCTCCCAAATCATCTGCGGTCCAGGTATCCAGCGGTTTCTTTTTAGCTTTCATTATCTTTGAGAAAGGCGGATTACCAGGAACAAAATCCGAGGGTGTAATAACTGCAACCAGTGCGGGCGGTTTTACCTGAAGTTTTTCGAGGCCGGACTCTGTTAGTTTATCCACAATGAACTTATTATCTTCAAAAACCACATTTTCGGCGTATGTAATCTGAGGTATTTTCAATCGCTGTGCCATTTCAGGGCCCACCTGTGCGGTGTCACCGTCAATTGCCTGAAGACCGCACAGTACGAGGTCAAAATCCCCCAACTTCTCTATTGCCAGTGCCAATGTGTAAGCGGTTGCAAGTGTATCCGCGCCGGCAAATTTCCGGTCCGATAATAAAACAGCTTTGTCTGCTCCCAGTGCTAATGATTTTGTCAGAACAGCTTTTGCCTGCGGCGGTCCCATAGAAATGACCGATACCTCCCCGCCGTGCTCTTCCTTTAATTTAATAGCAAGTTCCACGGCAAATTGATCAAAGGGATTTATTATGCTGGGAACGCCCTCCCGTATGAGTGTGCCAGTCTTCTCATCGATTTTTACCTCGGTAGTATCGGGGACCTGTTTGACACATGCAACAATCTTCATATTATCACATCGTAATGCTGATCTGCTCACTTCTGATGTTAAAATTCCAGTGTTTCTACCCTGTAGATATTGATTACATTAAAATTCAACTGTAAAATATCGAACTTATTTAAGTATTATTCGTGAATATAAGGTGAGTATAAGAGGAGGAGGGCAGGGGGGTGAGAGTGTGGGAAAGTATGTGTGAAAGTTATGGCAGTCCATAGTATGGACTACTTCCGGTAAAAATATAAGGATATGGATGGAATCCAAGCCTTCACTTCTATTTATAAGCAATAAAATCTTTGCCGAGTAGTTCACGGGCAACAATCAGGCGCATAATCTCTCTGGACCCTTCAGCCAATGTAAAGGATCTTATTGCCCGCAAAGCGCTCTGGTCGGGGCATTCCCTAGAATAACCAAAAGCACCCTGCCACTGCATAGCATCATCGATTGCATTAAAGGCCCAGCCGGGTGTCAACAATTTCGACATAGCAATTATTTTACTGACTTCCATCCTGGAATACTTACCTTCACTCTGCTCTTTTTCCAGGTAATACAAGGCCTTATAAGCGAAATCCCGTGCCATCTCCAATCGGGTGTAATGTTCGGCCAATGCGAATTGAATCGCTTCGTATTTTCCGATGGGTCGGCCAAAGGCTTTACGCTCTTTTATATAAGCGATGCCGTTCTCAATTGATTTCATTGCCGCGCCGACACAAACAAGAGCGATAAGGCCGCGTGCGTATTCATACCCGATATGAACAAGATAGAAACCTTTATTCTCCTCACCGATCAGGTAATGCTTGGGTATTTCCACATTATCGATGATGAAACCGCCTGTGGAAATAGCCTCGCGCCCCATCTCCTCATCCTCGGAGATCGTGACACCGGGTACATCTTTCAACGGGAAAAAGAACATCGTCATCCCCCGGGTACCTGCCTCAAGGTCCTGGCGCGCAAGGGTTACATGCCCTCCGCCATATTTGGCCGCCTCACGGACTCCACTTATGTAGTTCTTGTTGCCGTTGATAACATATCCTTTATCAGTAGGCTTGATGGTGGTGACCATATTCCCCAGGTCTGACCCAATGTCTGCCTCCGTGGTGGCAATCCCACAAATCGCCTCGCCCTTGGTCACTTTGGGTAAAATTTCTCCTTTGGCCTCCTCGGTACCAAATTTATTGAATACATGTCCCCACGAACACTGCACGAGATAAAGGACCGGTATCGAACATGTAGGATCTGCCCGAGCGAGCTCCTCTGCTGCAATTCCAGCAGTAACAGCATCAAATCCAGCACCACCAAAGTCCGGTGATACGGAAGGGGCTAGAAGTTCAAATTCTGCCATGGCTTTTATTATGTCATCAGGAATTTCCTTTTTATCCTCCAATTCTGTTCGCCTGGGAACGATGGTCTGTTCACAAAATTCCCTCAGACTTTCTCGAAAAAGATCTTGTTCTTCTGAAAAGGTTTGTATATTCATCTTCTCACCTATGAGTTATTATTTGATATATCTGCTAAAAATAGCCGCCTATTATAATTTACGTGGTAATATGAAACCACTCCGTAAATACATCTTTAGCTTTATATCTTTTTATCGAGTAAAAATGAACCTTTTTTTCAAATGTGACTGGTATTTAAAATAATATTATTTGACTGATCAGAATAAAAAAATAATCGTCGAATTCAGAGCATTCCATTTTGAAAAAATCACTGGAATTCAATCCATTTGAAAATCAGTTATTATGAAAAATCTAAAATCTTCAGTATGATTTTTTTATCAATTTCCCATCATTTCATATTAAAAAATTTCTATGAATCTCAATTTTAACAAAATTCTCTTAAATTTTATATATTACTTGCCCATTGAAATATATATTATTCGCATTCTTTATTAGTAATGATAAAATCCATCGAAAAATATTTGAATCAAATAGTCCGAATAATGCAGGATTTATAAAAATTTTTCCGGAAAATATATATATAAGCTAATACCTATGGTTATCCCCTTACTACTTAAAGGTACCGCAATACCTAAAAAAGGGGAAAAAATTGAAATTAATAGGTGAAATTGAAAACATTTCATACAATGGCATTTGGATATTACACTCAGAGAATGTACCAAAAATCGGTTCAAGTGTTTATAACCAGCAGAAACAGTTTGTTGGTAAAATTGTGAACATCATTGGACCGGTCAACCGTCCTTATATTCTTGTAAGACCAAGAAAATCCGAAAAAGATGAACAACTGCAAATAATAGGGGAAAAAGTGTATATAAAAAATGAGGGAAAGAACAGGAGAAAAAAACAAATGAGGTGATTTAATGGGGGAGACGGAAGGAAAAGTTGAAGAAGTAACAAGATGTCCCGAATGTAATAGTACTCATTTAGTAAGAGATTATGAACGAGGCGAACTGGTTTGTGAAGAATGCGGTCTGGTTCTAGATGAACAATTCATAGATCAGGGTCCGGAATGGCGTGCTTTTGATGCCGAACAAGGAGAGAAACGAGCGCGTACAGGCGCCCCAATGACCTATACGATCCATGATAAAGGGCTGTCCACGGAGATCGGCTGGAAAAACAAAGATTCGTATGGTAAAAGCATCCCAACGCGAAATCGAGCCCAGCTCTATCGCTTACGCAAATGGCAGCGAAGGATTCGTGTGTCTAATGCAACGGAACGGAATCTTGCCTTTGCACTGAGTGAACTTGACCGTATGGCATCCGGTATGGGTCTTCCGCGAAATGTCCGTGAAACCGCAGCTATGGTATACCGCAAAGCAGTGACAAAAAATCTAATCCGGGGTCGAAGTATTGAAGGTGTTGTTGCTGCATCGCTGTATGCTGCATGTCGTCAATGTAATGTTCCGCGCACACTGGATGAGATAGCAAGTGCATCAAGGGTTGGCCGCAAAGAGATCGGCCGTACATACAGGTTTATGACCCGCGAACTTAAATTGAAGCTTATGCCAACCTCACCGCAGGATTATATCTCACGATTTTGCAGTGAACTTAAATTGAGTGGAGAAGTTCAGAGCAAATCCACGGATATATTAAAACAAGCGGATGATAAGGAACTTACTTCAGGCAGGGGTCCGACAGGTGTTGCCGCAGCAGCCATATATATAGCTTCAATACTTGCAAATGAACGGCGAACACAGCGCGAGGTAGCAGATATCGCGGGTGTAACTGAAGTTACCATCCGGAATAGATACAAGGAACTAACAGAAAAATTGGATATTGAAATTGCTTTATAAAATGAGATTTCAATATCTATTTCTTACTTTTTTTTACATAATTAGTCTAAAATATAATTAATTAAAGTGAAGTTTATTAACTAATACTATTTTTATATTAGTAAAAGTAGTAAAGTCTATAAAGTAATATATATATTATTTAATTGATTAGATATAATACTCAACCAATAAATCATCACAATCCACTGCTGGAAGGAATTTATAGTAAAAGGCAATATCCTGGATTGATATGAAAGGGGGTCAGGGCATTACTCTAGATCCAGACTTAATGAAGAAACTCGATAAATTTCGCGGAGATGTTCCTCGAGAAGAATTTTTAGAAAAATTGCTTTCCCAGTTTTCAGCGCAAACCGAGAAAGGTGATGAAAATAAGGGTTCTGAAGACAAGGATAAAGAATCCAATTTTGGAGATCAAAGCGAATCTCAAAAAACACCCGATGAGGGCAATATGGAAAAAATCGATGCGATTCTATCCAAAGTTGAACTTTTCGATGAGTTGAATTCCCGTATAGAAGAATTAGAACAAAAGAACAAGGATCTTGAATCCAGTTTGAAAACTTCCAGGAGCGAGAGTAAACCATCGGTAGATAAAAAGCAAAAGAAATCAGGAGAAGATACAAATAACCATACCGACAATATGATTGAGACCGAAAGCGGAGAGCGAGTGAAAACTTTCAAATTTTCCGGAGAAGCAGTAGAAGAGGACAAAGAAGGTATAATTGAAGAGATTCATGATGAGGCATATAGTGACTCTTATGATATGAAAGAACAAGATGAAATAGAAGGTACTGAGGAAGAAGGGTATGAATTTGTGTTTGGATGCTGGTATTGTAATCATACTATAGAGGAATCCGAACTGGTTTGCCCGCATTGCGGTAAACAGGTTGACGGCCAACCCTCTGGTGAAGACTGGCTTCAGCAAATCGGAGAGGAAAGCGGGGGAGTCGAAGCTGAAGAAGATTTAGATGATTATGATGAGGATTATTACGAAGAAACCGACGAGTATTATTATGAAAATGATGACTACGATCCTTCACAAAACCGAGCACATTATGAATATCCGTATCCCAATCAGGTCGGGGGTGGCAGTTCTTTTGATTATCCCCATTTTCAACCATCGGGTGTTGAAAGCCCGATATGTCCCACCTGTGGTGGGAGTACCGAATATATAAGCAGGTATGATAGATGGTACTGTTACAAGTGTGCAACTTATATAAGAGGAATGTATTCTCCTTCAAGTGCAGGAGACAACACATACCAGCATGATAGAAAAAAAGTGATGGAAAATATATTGAACCGTCGCCACAGGAGAACCGCAGCGGGAACTGGAACAAATGACAAACCCTTAATGTATTATGGCCCTTATGCTTCCACAAGTGCGGTAACCAAAATCTCACTGATAGAATCCGAAAAACCAGAGGGAAAAAAGAAATTATTTAGAAAAGAATAGCAGGGGGAGTATTGATAAGCGATAGTGAAATAAACTATGAAAATATAGTCGCAGCAAAAAATCATTTAGAACTTCATCAATGGGATAAAGCCATTAAACTTCTTGATGCAGTTTATAATAATACAGAAAGTCCTGAGGAACGGTTGGAAGCATTATTTTATAGAGGTCTGGCAAAGGATTACATACGCGATTGGGCGGGGGCATTGAGAGACTATAAACAAGCCTTGAGATACGCTGATGACCTTCGATTAGAGGGTATACTTAAAAATAACATAGGTCTAATTTTTGCACATTTGTGCAATTGGCCAGAAGCTATCAAATATTATAACGAAAGTCTAAGAATTTCATTATCGCAAAAAGATGCTTACGGGAGCGCTCTAACATTAGGTAATCTAGCATCTGTATATTCCATCAGAGGAGAGACCGAAGAGGCCCTGAGTCATTACAATAAGTGTTTGGACATTTTTACGGAGTTGGAGGATGAAAAGAACATCAGTTTAACCTATAATAACCTTGGCCTTTTATATTATGAGAAGGGAGAATTTGATACATCAGAAGATTACTTCAGAAAAAGTCTTGAAATAAAGGAGAGATTGAATGATACTGCCAGGATAGCGCATACTTTAAATAATCTTGGCATGGTGATTGGCGATAAAGGTGATTGGGAAAGCGCAATCGATTATTTCCAGCGTAGCCTGGAACTATTTGAAGAAATGAAAGATAAATATGGAATTGCAAAGGCGCTCGGCAATAAAGGTCTTGCATTTATCAAAAGTAATGATTTGGAAAGAGCCCAGAGATATTTCAGCCGGAGCTTAGCTTTATCAGAGAATCTCGGTGATGAGCTGGGTATGGCTCAAAACTGGGGCAATCTGGCTTTAATTCATGTCCTGCTGGAAGAATGGAAGAGGGCGGAAAATTATTATTATCAATGCCTTGAAGTTTTCAATAGAAACGGCGATATGCACAGCGTTGCCAGAACGCTCAACCATCTTGGCTTTATTTTCGCGCAAATTGATGATTACGATAAGGCCACGAAATATTTCATCAAGAGTCTTGAGATGAAACGAAAGCTTGGAGACAAGGTTGGTGAAGCCCAAACCATGGTGAATCTTGGCAAGGTATATTTCAATCTGGGTGAGTTTGATCGCGCTAAAGACATCCTTGAAAAATCAATTAAGGAATACTCAACAATCGGCCAGCCCAAATATCAAGATTCAATAAAAAGCCTGCTGGACGAAATCGATGAGGCCGAAATGATCACACCGGACTCAGAGGAACTTGAGATCAAACTGGAGATGGAGGATGATATTTCTGAGGTTTCCTCAATTTTACTGGAGGACGGTATAGCCCAGGAGTTTTCATCCATCAACGATGTGGAAAATCATGTAGCAAAACCCAATAACAAATCATGATATATAAATATGTAAATTTTTATAAAATCCCATGGGATATCCCGGGGTATTCCAGCGCAGGATATATTATTACATTAATCCAATTATATTAAAAACTACTGAGGAGTACGTTATGTCATATTACTGTAAGGAAAAGAGTTATCTGAGAAAGTTAACGAAGATCAATGAATATCCCTATCTTAACGAGAGGTTTGTGGCTTTAAAATCAAATAAACATAATGTAATCGAGGTTGGGTTCTGGATATCAGATATCCTTAATTATGAAGGTAAACCACTTCGATTTGAAAATACTTAGGTGAGTAGGAAAATTTTTTGGGAGTTTTTTAGTTTAGGGAGTATTGGGTGAACAGGGGGATGGCATGTATTCAAAATAAATAGCTTAGAGGCTTTTGAGATTTTATTTTTATTTTTTAGGGGGTTAGAGGTTAGAGGTTGGAGGTTGGAGTGATTCTTTTGATTTTTTTTTAACGGATAGAACATATTATAAATATAAGATCATATTTCATAAGGGATCTCATGGAAGAATTGAATGAGAAATCAACCGAACTTGGAAGGATTTTAAAACAGAGAGGTCTGAGTTTGGCTACCGCCGAATCCTGTACGGGTGGATTATTGGGCCATATGATTACAAATGTGCAAGGTAGTTCTAATTATTTTTTAGGTGGTGTTGTAACTTATTCAAATGAATCAAAAGAAAATGTTTTAGGTGTTACCAAAGAAACTCTTGGGCAATATGGAAGCGTCAGCCGAGAATGTGTTTTGGAGATGGCTTCCGGTGTTCGTAATCTTTTTCAAAGTGAGCTTGGATTGGCGATTTCAGGTATAGCCGGTCCGGAGGGGGGGACCGAAGAAAAGCCGGTGGGAACGGTATTTATATCTTTGATCGATAGCAAAACCAGCTTAACCCATCAATTTCTGTTTGATGGCGATCGCATTGAGATAAAAAAACAAACTTGCTTGAAAGCAATAAAATTAATTATGGAACAATATGGAAAGAGCTCTGAGGCCTGACACTATTGATTTTAGCGATTTTATTGGCTATAATCACCCGAAATTGTAGTGCTTTCGGACGGGTTTTGTTACCTTCCAGACGCAGTCCATACCCTTCGGAAAGGTAACAAAATCCCCCGGGCCGAATTCTACCGGTTTGCCATCTTTGGGTTCCACCCTCACCTTACCCTCCAGAATATAACAGGTTTCACGTTCATCGTAATGCCAATCAAAAGTAGACACCTCTTTTTCCCAGATCGGCCAGGAGAAAACATTCTTCTCCTCAAGCTCCTTCTTATCAGGTTTTTTTACTTGGATTTCGGACACGGGATCATCTCACATTTCAACTTCTTAATAAGAATCATTGGATTTTATTAGTGAAATTCAATAGTTGCGTTTTCCAAATACTAATATGAATATTTAAATTAATCTTCTTCATCGAATATTATTATTCATATCAAAATATAATTTCTATAACAATTTATTTTGGTCTTTTTTACTCGGAAAATAAAGAAACATTTATTTCTTTGAAGTACTTTACATCCTTTCTTATATATATGGTAACATATAAAAGCTCATTCCATTCCAGGTAGAGGGGGGAATGATATATGAATATTAAAACAAATCAAGGGCGATTAGGGAGCATAATAAAATTTCATCTTTTATTTGTATTGTGTTTAGGCATATTGATTTTTACAATGTTTCTTTCATCTACTCCGGCAGATGCAGAAATCCAGGGATCAATAGATGATGCCTCACCGTTATGGCTGAATAGAACCAGTGAACCAGTTGTTGTAATAAATTTAACATTGCATAACAATTCATTGGGCGATACCAATCCTCTTAATTGGATAAATGTTACTTTTCAAAACATTACGGGCTTCAATGCAAGTTCTCATCTCGCTCCTCTTACATTGGATCCTGATAGCGGTGTTCTGATCTATAATGAAAGTAACGGTATTGAAGGGTTTCAACCGGATGATACCGAGATCGTAGGAGGTTTTAAACCCTGGGGTGCCAATAGTACCCACTGGTGGGCAAATCTCTCCATGGATGGTGGATATAATTTACCGAATACAATGCCTACAAGTCCAAATTTCTACGTAGTCCTGAATGTTCGTTCAGATATCAATATAAGTGCGCAATTCATGGTGAATATTACAGAAAACCATATCAACACCACCCGGGGTTCAGCTCCTTCAACTCAATTTTACTCCAAGATCATCAATATTGATACATATATCCCTGAATCGAATGCAGATGCTATATCCAAATATTGGCAAACAGGTTTACCACTGGTGATAACAGCAACAGCCAA
>CP070629.1:2379853-2405069 GCA_020356005.1 Thermoplasmata archaeon | reverse complement strand
ACTTTAAAGCTATATAATCTGAATTGATTGCCGGAGTCGTGTATACTGTAGTGTCCGAACGGCCGTGCCGTATATAACGGTGAAGTTGAATTGTTTTATAATTACCAATGGTGTACGGCCGTGCGGATCATACAGTGATGTGAAATTTTTTTAATACTTATATACGAACGGCCGTGCCGTTCTATTGTTGAAGAACTCCGGAAATCCTAAAATCAAAATTTTCAGAAAATAATCTTTTGGATTTTGGGTTTACCACGGATTTTAAAGTACACTCGAAGGGCATTTATTCTTTTCTGAATAAGTTGGGAGTTTGAATTTGTTTTTGAAGTTGGAAGTTTGAGCTTACTTTGAGCTTTGTAGTATTTGGATTTTGGATTTCTGCGTTAGCAGGAACTATGCTTAATGGCAGTCTGCGGACATGCTTCAACACATGCGCAACATTCTGTGCATTCATCGACATTTGGTGCTGTGGACTTCTCATTTTCCATAACAAAGACTTCTGCAGGGCAAATATCGACGCATTCTCCGTCGCCGTCACATGTATAGTGATCGATTTCAATTGTTAATCCTAATGAATCGCTTTTATAGGTCATTACAGCCATAATGAGCCTCCAATTATTGATTTGTGTTTTATTCCCCGATTGGGTGGTTTGAGGATAATATATTCATTATATATTAACTTTAAATGAATATAGGTTTTTTAATATGGCTTCGGTTTGGAGGCTCGTAGGGTTCAGGGGATGGGAAATCGTATTGTTAAGGGGTTTTGAAGCTCGTCTCGTATGTCGTAGACAATCATCTCGGGGCATGGGAGGCAGGCCCCTTTAATGACTACCGACTCCTGACTACCGACTATCAACTAAAATGTTCAACATATCCACAATTTTATTCTGAACTAAATATTTATACTATAACCCCATTTTTTTTAATTCTTTTGGATTATTATTATATATTGTAAATGCTATACAAAAAATATAGGACAGTAGGAGATATATAGGAGACTATTCGATATCATACCTATTTATATAATCCTATTTATAATGAAATTTAGAAAAGTCTTTACAATAATTCAATGATGGATGCGAAATCCATGAAATCCTCTAGAAAATTAATGATATCATCCATATTCGTTACTTTATTACTAGTCCAACCTTTGGCGATTCTAATCATTCCTATAGAACCTGTTGCAGGCCCTGTTGACTCGCTGGAGGTTGATAATATAGAAATAAATATGCAAATCAAATCACCTTCGATCAGATCAAGCAGACTTTCTGCGGATGTCATCGATTTCAACCGAAGTACCGCTGGACCTTACCCCAATGCAACCATTTACGGTAATTCCAGTGGTCTGGCAGGTTATTCACTTGCTGCTGGTGATGTAAACAGCGACGGTATTGATGATCTGGTAATAGGAGCACCGACTCAAACCTGCAACGGCAGTTCCGAGGTCGGTTCGGTCTTTGTTTTATTCGGTTCGGAACTTGGTAAAAATCTAAGTGCAGAACAAAATCTAAAAACCTCAGCGAACCTGACAATAAATGGAACTGATGCAGGGGATAAGGCGGGTTCGGATGTAGAAGTTGGAGATGTCAACGGCGACGGGATCGTAGATATTATCATCGGTGCGCCTGAAGCTGACGGTAAAAATAATGATTTAATATCTTCCGGGGAAGTCTATGTAATCTACGGGAGGAAAATATTTCCCGACATTATCCAATTAAATAAGTCTATTACAGGCGACCATCAAAATATAACAATTTACGGGAATGACAGCTACGATAGGTTCGGACTCGAGATATTAAGTGCGGACCTCATAGGAAATAATCCTGCATTCATCGATATAGCTGTCAGTGCAACGGAGGCGGACGGACCTGATAATAATCGTTCGAATGCAGGTGAAGTAGTAATTATATCCGGAAGCAGTTCACTTCCTTCAGAGATCTCTATAGATACTTCAAGCAGTGGCAAAATGAGAGCAGGAGGGCAATCTGTAGCGATTTACGGTTCTGCAGCAAATCAGCAGCTCGGCCACACACTTGCGGCCGGTGAACTCTGTAGCGAGGACAGTGATAAAGTCGAGCTGCTCGTGAACTCTTACGGGCGCGGCCCAGGAGGAAGCGGCCGCTCGGGCTGCGGTGAGGTTTATATTTTCAACGGGCGCAGTTTATGGCCTGCGGAAATAGACCTAGCAGTAAACCAATCGAATATCACTATTTATGGACAGAGTTCAGGTGACTATGCAGGATTTTCCATTTCGGTGGACAATATTAATTTTGATAACTGCAACGATATCATCCTTGGTGCTCCGTATGCAGATGGTAAAAAAATCGAAAGGATCGATGCCGGTGAAGTTTACATTATTTACGGAAACGGCTCCATGAAAGGGTCAATTGATCTTGATCCACAAAACGGTGCAGGGCCCGATGTCACAATATATGCCGAAGGATACGGATCCAATAAGGACATGTTGGGTTACAACATTGGGACAGGCGATTATGATTATGACGACCAATCAGATATTTTCATCTCTGCTACTTTCGGTAAAAGGTACGATAATGGTATCAAATCCGGCAAAATATATCAGGTATCCACATATTATCCTCTTCCGGTAGAGCTTGATCTTAGAACAAACAGCAGTATAACTCATGTATTGCAGGGTGCGGACATACTTGATGAGGCTGGCTTTGAAATTATTACATGCAACCTTGATGGCCGAAATGCAGATGACACTGTCATAAGTGCACCATATGCTGACGGATATGCTAATGATGTCAATGCCAGCGGTGAGATCTATATAAATTATGGAATTCGGGAACCCCGTCCGGATACACGAGGACCGTTGGTAATATCCACATTACCTCTCAACGGGAGTTCAAATGTCCCTCTTGATGAATCGATTGTGTTATATTTTGATGAACCTGTAGTACCTTCAAGCTTCAGATTCCGTTCAGTACCGGATCCCGGTAACTGGCAGGCCGTCTGGAATGCAACCAATGAAAAAGTTACGCTTGCTCACAATAATTTTACAGAGGTACTTTGGCACCAATTTGACATTCTTCAGGTGAACGATACATTGAACAATCCGTTCAATAATTCTTACTGGAACAGTTTAATATTTATCACAGGTGATTTTACACCGCCTGTAATCGTTAATACGGTTCCCGAAAACAGTGAATCAAATGTCAGTATATACAAAAATATAACAGTAACATTTTCAGAAGAGATTAATTCGGCATCGCTGAGCTATAACTGTACACCTGACCCCGGCGGCTGGCTTAATCCTGAATGGGACCCAACAGGTACGATTGTTACACTGCAGCACTCAAATCCATTTCAGGAACTCCAGGAATATACTATCGAAATCCTGACTGCAAATGATGCAATGGGCAATCCTCTGGGCATTGACCTCTTGCCATTGAAATGGAAATTTACAACCGGAAAAAAGGATCCCATCATGCCGAAAGTATTAGGCGTTTATCCTTTTGATAATACCACAAATATCGAGACAACAACATACTTTGAAATCATTTTCAGCGAACCGATGAATATAACTACGGTTCTAAACGCTTTCAAGCTCGATCCTTATATCCCTGTTGGTGATTATACCTGGTTATCTTTTGCTAATACCTTGAAGATCCAGCCGGCGTGGAATTTACTCCCCGGTACAAATTATACCGCGACTTTGGGAACGGGAGCGTTGGATTTGAACGGTAACGGTTTGGATGGTAACGGTAATTCGGTTCCTGACGGCTCACCTGCCGACGATTATATATGGAAATTCAAAACCAGCTCGGAAGGAGATATATTCCCACCCACCGTTCTGGAAATCCGTCCGTCAGATAATGAAAATAATGTAAAGCTGAATCTTATGATAGAAATCGCTTTCAGCGAGGTCATGGATAAAAATTCTGTTGTGAAAGCATTTTATGTAACACCAATCCAGAATGGATCTTTTTACTGGTTCAATAATTATCTTACTTTCATTCCCGATAACAATTTCTTACCAAATACAACTTATCATGTACGGATCAACGGCTCGGCCAAAGACAGCTACGGAAATGCTCTGGACGGTAACCTCAACGGAATACCGGAGGGGCTGGCGGATTATTTCTCGTGGTCATTTACCACTGCCTCGGCTGGTGTTCTTGACGACGATGTACCTTATGTTATTCGTACACTACCCGCTCCGGATGCCGAAGATGTGCCTATTAATACCCATATCGAAATCGAATTCTCAGAACTAATGAGCTGGACAATGGCAGGTGATTCCCTGGGTTTAACACCCGCGATTTTTGGACAGTTCCAGTGGAATGGTTCAACTTTAATCTTCAATCCTTCATTTGATCTGCAGATTAATACAGTATATACCGTCAAGGTTTCCGCACTTGCAAGAGATCTTTCCGGGAAATATCTTAAAGAAGATTATACCTTTAGTTTCAAAACTGGCAACAGAATAGACATGCATCCACCCACAATTATATCAACCTATCCAAAACCGGATGCAGAAGAGGTCTCACGTAACACCGAAATAGAGATTACTTTCAATGAACCGATGATGCAGAGTTCAACAGAAGCGGCTTTTAACATCACGCCGACAATCAAAGGATCATATTTTTGGAATGACAATGTAATGATATTCAAACCAGACACTTTGTTAGAGTCTAATACGAAATACACCGTAACAATAAAAAATACCGCCCGAGATAGTGCAGGGAATTATTTTGATGGGGACAGTAACGGTATCGCCTACCAGAATGCAACCGACGATTATTCATTTAGTTTTACAACCAGCCAACTTACAGATAATATACCACCGTATATTCTTTCCACATTTCCAGAAAACGGTTCTACAGAAGTGTATCTGTTTTCGAGCATAATGATTAATTTCTCAGAGCCCATGAATAAAATTTATTTTAACGATACATTACAGATTATACCCGAAACACCAGGGTTTATTGTATGGGATGAGAACAGCATGGTATTTTTCCCGGATGGCTTATTAGAACCTCTTACTACCTACTCGGTTACTATTTCATTCAGCGCACGAGATTTGGCAGGCAATACACTGGATGGGAACGGAAACGGCATTGCAGAGGATTCAATCGTTGATTCATACACATTCTCGTTTAAAACCCGAAACACTACCTATATAGAATTCGGTCCCAAGCTCTTGAAAACCATCCCGGCCAGCAGCGAAATTGATGTTGCTGTGAATCAACCGATCATACTACAGTTCGATTCACCGATGAATACCGGTGTCGAGTTCTTCGTTTTTAACTGCACACCCAACCCCGGCGGCTGGGACCTGACCTGGAGTGCTGATGGACGGAACGCTACACTGACCCATAATCCGTTCAATTATAGCGCTGATTATACATTTTCGATTATCTATGTTCAGGACCAGAATGGATTTCCTCTACTTGAAAGCCCCGTACCCATAACCTTCTCATTTACAACCGCTGCCCCCGGGGGTGAGGATAAAGAAGAAGATGACGAGAGCGGTATCGCACTGGATAAGAATGTCTTTATTGCTCTTCTATTAGCAGTATTCATATCAATACTGGCGGTTTTAATCGCATCGTTTTTAATGCTTATGAAGCTCAAGCGCAAAGCCGAAGGTGAGGGTGAAGGTGAGGAAGAGGAAGAGGAGGAGGGAGAGGAAGAAGAGGGTGAGGAGGAGGAAAAGGAAGGAGAGGAGGAACTGGATGAGGTGGAAAAAGAAATATTAGCGGAGCTTGGAGAGCTGCCGCCGCCTCCTTCGGAGGAAGTACCTACGGTGGAAGCGGGTGAGGAGCTGGAGGAGATGCCGGAGCCGCCTTCTGAGGACGTTCCTGTGGTGGATGCTGAAACGGAAGAGGAATTAGAAGAAGAGAAAGTATTAGAAGAAGATTCCGAAGATGCAGCACCATCTACTGATTCAGAGGATGAAGCGGAAGTCGATGTAAAAGAAGATGTGGAAGAGGAAGATGAGTGAATATAGGCGCTAGAGGCTAGAGAACAGGCGCTAGGGTGATGTAAGCAGTATGGTGCAAGGTGCATGCGGCAAGGGGCAAGTGAGATTTTAAAATCCATAGAACCTAGAACCAAGAACTAAGAACCTGATTAAATTGATTGTCAAAATTTGAAAGATAAAGTCAGTATTGATTTTGCTTCTACGGTATAATCGAGTGTAAGAATCCTGGCGGGTCCGATGGAATTTTCGATTGATGAGTCGGGATTGATGTTTCTTTCAACGGCATATTCCGGTATTGTATTCAAATGGATAATTTTGAGCTCGTCCGAATTAGATGTGGATGGTGTGCTTGAATCATAAGCGCTTACACTGTTTATAAAAGCATCAAGAGTGCCTGATACGACATAGGTTTCCGGCGCGCTCACCATGAAATAGAATTTCATTTTTTTAATAGAATCATGAGAAAGGCCGGTAATTGGATGAGTAAGCATCTGCTGAAGCGTAGTGCTGGATTGCGGCAGTGCCGTTACTGTGGAAACTAATTCAGCAGCGTTGAAATCCAGCCATTCAATGAAATCCTCCATGGATTCTCTCGATTCGAAAAAGAAAGTGCATTCGCGATAGTGGGTCTTATGGTTATCTGTAGTATAACTTAAATTGAAACTAACCATGATTTTATCCGCACTATTGATATAGCCGTTCATATTGAATTTATCATGGAGTGCATAAAAATATCCCGAAAGCTGAGCTTCTGAAATCTCTGAGACCTGCTCACCATCTGTTGATATAAATGCAGTTCCTGCTGGCTGCTGTAGATCAGCTGCCAGATCTTCCGCTCGCGTTGACAGCTCCGTGCTATCTGCATTAATCTCATAAAGACCGAACTTGAGGGTCAACTCGCGGCGGAATCCCTTTGAGGTTATCAATGGTAAAGGTAACTCAACAATATAATCCGGTGAATCGAATCCCGGGTAATCCCCACTTGATTCGAGGTCCAGCCCTCCGGGGTACTGTTTTAAATCTACATGAATATCCGAAGAAAGTGTGCCTGAAAAGCTCCAGGTACTTGAAGGATCAGAGGTTATCAAGGGTATGGAAAATGTATAATCGGCCAGGGGCACCACCGATTCCTCATCGAAACCATCAATAAAAACACTGCCTTCCATCATCACCTCTTCAGGTGGGTTTGTGCTTGAGATTCCATTAAAATGGATCTTGAACTTGCCTGCATGATGCTCAAAGGTTAGCGAGACATCCTGGTAATCCTCTGAGAAATCGATCGTTATATTAAAACCATCTTCTTGCAGCCATAATTGGGAATCGTCCCTGTATTCTTCAACCTCCGTATAGTTCCATAAATAGAACTCAGTGAAAGTCTCCAGGTCATGCCAGAACACAAAAGACGTATCTGAAATTGTCTGCTCAAGCTTATTATAGTAATACCCTTCTATCGCATTCAAATTTATTGAGGTCTCTGCTGACCTGATTTTTGTTGCGGTATTAATTTTTGCATAATCCAGTTCAGATGTGATCTTATCCATTAGTGTCCCGATGAATGGTTTAAAGCCGGGCCAGAGTACTGCACTGAAAAACTCCTTGACCTGCGCTGCCGGTGTCTGTATCCATGTATCGTTCACAAAATCGTATATAATCGGGTTCTGGTTATAGAAAAAGACATTATTGTTCAAGGGCAGGCTGGCAAGTCCTCCGTAGATAGTCACAGGGAAGTCCAGCCGGACTGTACGGTTGCACCAGACGTCATGCGTAAAGAACGCCGGTAGGTTTTCACCGGTACCCAAAGGATTGTGCAATCCGTTGAATTCATTCAAGCGGTCCCAGGACACTCCGACCTTCAGATCGAGCTCGCCGCTTATATCAAGGTCCCATTGTATGCGGTAGTCGTGCTTGGCAAGCGGCGGTTCCGAGGGGGGTTTACCCACTGTTCGGCTCTTGGTTAGCTGTACGTCGGTGTACCACCCATACGGTTGGTTCAAACCCTCGATGAAAAGATCTTTACCTGCAATAAGGTAATCCGGGCTGTGGTCCACATCGATTATATCGGTAGCCGGGTTACCATAGAAATCGATATCATCCTGGAATTCGAATATCGAAGGTTCGGTAAGATTTATCTGGACTTTTATTCCTGCCGCATCAGTGTTATCCGCGCGGGTCCTGGGGTCCCACAAATTCAAGTCATCCAGAAGTGTTCTGCTGTCGGAAGGATCGATTGTAATGCCGGTAAGTTCCCTGTCCAGGGCCATATATACCGCGATCATATCGGCAGGGTCCATCATTTTCTTGGAGTTCAAAACCGATACCAGCTGATCTTCTATGGAACGCTTGACGCCGGAACTCAGTACATGATTGTAGAGCTTATCGAAATTCTCCATTTCTGCACTGCCCCAGTAACGTTCGCCTGTGGGATTCGGCGGCGACCAGTTAGGTTCGTCCAAATGTTCATCAGGGTCTCTCGCGGAAATATAGTATCTATCAACAGCAGTTGCGGCTCCTTTATCGGAGCTTTTCAAAACCGATATCTCCTCGAACAATACCGCCAGGTTTACAGCAAGCTCAATATCGCCTTCGTTCAGAATATTCAACGGCGATTCATAAGGCCCGAATCCGTACTCCATTTTCAACCGGTGCCGAACCAGAGTGTTGAGCATGTATGTTACCATACGCTGAACCCGACCGAAAGGTGTTTTTGAATCCAGCTGTACCAGGTCCGATGAAAACTCCAGGAACGGATAGTAGGAGCGTACCGTTTGGGATATTACCATATTGCGTTCGGTAACAACAGCACCTTCCGAGGTAGACTGTACAACCAGGGCATACTGAGCATCAACCCTGTAGAAACCGGGGACGGCTTGCAGTTGATCCATATTAACCCCAGATTCGTAACCCATCCAACTGAATATATCGTTAGATTGTTCATAATATGCAGAGGTATATACAGGTACAATGGCCAATGATACCTCCAGATCCCGGAGTTCAAAGGTCCATTGGTCCTGGTTTGAATAAAAAGGTTCAAGTTCCGTTTTGATTACAAAATCAAGCTTGGATTTTATCCGGTTCTCTATTTCTTCCAAATCCAGATCTGAGGTTGCTTCAGAGCTCAGAACTTCAACAGCAGCATAATAGGTTTCATGCTCAAGTTCCAATTGAGCTGACAATATTAATTCTTCCATGGCCGTGGGTATTACATCAGACTCCACCTCTTCCTTTTTGGCAGTAATATATCCCGCTAAAGGTGTAAAAATAATCATTATAATAATCGCAACAACTGTTAATTTAAAATGAAATCCCGTTCCACTAGATTTTCGCACTACACCCGAACGCTTGGTGGGTTTCTTGTAATCATCCTCGCGATATTCCGGTATGATCTCAGATTCGATTGGTCTTTCCATTTTAATTTCACTCTCGACATTTTCTATTTTATTATCTTAATAAATTCTTAATTCAATTATCATCTCCAGTTTCCCGGGTTCAACATCGTCCGGGTCGTACACATTTATTGATATTCTACTTACTGCTGATGGTGAACTGCTATCTGCAATTTCAGCAAAGTTGGTTCCGTATATCGTAAAGAACACCGAGTTTTCCTGCTCACCGGATTGAATTCCTGTAACATTCAATGAAAACGTCCTGGATGACCCAACCAGTTCATCCATAATCGAACCCACGGTTGATTCTATTCCGATTTTAAGTGAATTTGTGTTTACCGGCATATGGTGAGGTCCACCACCCAATCGAATCCTCAAATCTTCTATCAATAATTGTTTCACAGAATAGTCCACATAGATAGTTTCCTGACCCCTGCTGTCAGTATAATTCAACTCAGGGACGGTGCCAGCCAAGAACGCCATAGTCAACTGCTCTGCATATTTATCAGTGCTTTCAAAGGACCCCACTTCACGGCTTTCCTCTGCAAAGCCGGTTAGAATCATCATAAGAGTTACAGCTAAAACAATAATGAAGAACAAAATTGAATCCACTACATACCAGTGCTTGAAGCTGGAAAGCCTGCCCCGCCGTTTTACCGGTGTTTTTCGGACTTTTTTCTCATTCCCGCTGTCTGCACTTTTTTGTTTTTCGGATTCCACCGAACCTTCTTGAAGTTGATCTTCGTCTTGTTCTTTAGAATCATCCTTTTCATTCTCGGTTTTTTTCACCATATTTCTTTACCCCGTTTAGCCTTTCCAGATATGTATAATGAATTTCGCTGTGTGTATTTCGTTTCTATCAACAAAAATATTCACGCCGGACTCGAAGGTAACAACATCGATACCGGCCCCGCCCTCGGGTAATGGCGATGTTTGGATCGCATTACCCTCGGAATGAGTGCGGTTGTAATGCACAGGATAATTACTGATATCGATTACTTCAATTACAAATTGATAATCATCACCCATAACACCATCCTGCAACAGCGAATTTTTCAAAACTGTACCGCTTAAGCTCATGAGTTTACCGGCATCGAAATACATTCCGCCGGGGCCGTAATCACAATTCAATTCCTCGCTGGTCAATACCGCTTGAAATATCCTATATTCCGTGGTATCTGCCAGCGATTCCGGTTCCCCGGTTTCTATGCTGTTGAATGCAAATACTGTGCTGGTCAACACTAGAATTAACCCGATAATAAGGACTATTGATCTGATAGAGATACGGGACCTGGACCTCCTGCCCCCTGGTCGCTCTAACTTTTTCTTGACCACATCCACCTCTTCGGGTTCAGGTCTGGTTCGGGCACTGTAGGGATCATATCCCAGTTCTTCGAAGTACCCTTTAGATTTTACGTCATTATCTTCTTCTTCTGTTTGCGGTTCCAATTATTCAACTCCTTAACGTAAAAAAAACATATGCGGGCTTTCTAATTATGTCCAAGTATTGTATTCAATCGTAACATAAACTATTTTGATATAAAAATCTATTGGGATTAACACTTACAGCCGGTTGATTTTGTCACAGTTGTTTTTTTTGAGTTTATAAAGACATAAATGTTTTAAATCGATTTTAACAATGTACCAATCTTTATTTATATACCTATTCAAAATTATACATTAATTCTTATTAAAATCGTAGAAACAAATCATAACAAGATGTGATTAATATATATATAGAAAAGAATTTATAAGTTAATTCGATATGAAGAAAAGCATTTAGATTAATATTAGATAATCACTTTTAGAAAAAAAAAGATGGAAGTGAAAGAGTGAATCATTCAAGTGGGAAAATCGTAATTTTAATTGTGTCTATGGTGTTGGCAGCAAGTACATTAGCAGTTTTACCAAACAACGGAGCCTCTGGAAATGAACCTGTAGCAGTAACCGAAAATACAACTTCCGGTTTTGAAAATGGAATTGATAGTGCCCCAGAAAACCGCGCACCCACCTCGGAAAGCTCTGTGGCTCAATGGCATACCGAAATTATCACGGCTTCCGATGACAGTATGAACAATATAGCTGTAGGTGATTTCATGACGACCGGAACAGGTCAGGAAACCGTTGTTACATTATTGAATACTGCTGACAGTATAACAGAGTTTGTACTTGTGTCCCGCTCAAGCGAAGGTGATTGGGATTTAAAAGATCTGTTTCAAACCGATTCGGCGCTTGTAGATCTTGCAAGTGGTGAACTGCGAGCCGACAGCGCTGGTTCTGAACTTGTATTTATCAGCAACGACGCTTCTGGAACAAAAGGCACTTTAACAATGACCATGCCTGATCAGCAGGGTGGTGCATGGCCCACTCAAATGATTAATGAATTTTCAAAACCGGTAAATGTGATGGCCGCAGGCGATATATTGCATACGCAGGAGGGCATGGAAATAGTCACAGCAGATAATGATAATACATTGTTCATATCTTATTTATCCTCGGAAGGTAATTGGGAGACCTCCGAAATCGAGACGGTGGAAGGAAATATCATCGATATAATTATTTGCGATCTAGACCCCGATGAACCGGGCAATCAATTATTGATTATCGATGATGTTGGTAACGTCATACAGAAATCCGATACAAAAATATCAGAAAATACCCTCTGGACCAGCAACACATTGTGGACGCAGTCCTCAGCTGAAGCTCTTACAGCAGTAACCGCCGGTGATGCAGATAATGACGGTAATATAGAAATCCTGGTAGGTCTCGCAAATAACAAACTGGTTATGCTGGATCGCGGTGGCGACGGTTCGTGGGTGGCCAAGAATGTATTTGTAGACAAAGCACCCATCAGAACAATTTCAATTGCAGATATCGACCCGTTCCACAGTGGATTCGAAACTATCAGCGCCGGTGATTCAAAATCCCTTACGGCCTTGTACCATAAAGTTGGCGCCTGGACTTCACGGATTCTCCATACTGATAGTAATAATATTGTAGATATTTACGCCGGCCTCGTTGACATATCCGATTTTGCCGGTAATGACATAATTACGGTTAATGGAGATGGCGGCCAGCTCAGACTTGTTGCATTCTCCGGATTTTATTCCGAAACCCTGTGGACCGGAGATAACAAGCTCAGCGGTGTTACCATAGGGGATCTCGACACCAGCCATGACGGTAATGAGGTTGTAGTAGTGGGTATGAACAAAGACCTGCAGGGGATCGCTACCATGGCATACCGTGGAAATTCCGGTGATTGGAAATCGGAATCGCTTTTCACTGGACACGGAGAACTGCTGACACCCGTTATTGGAGATTTCGATGATGAAACCGGCAATGAGCTGGCAATCGTAGGCATGCTCAGCGGCCCGGAGGGCGTCGGGTTAGGCCAAGCAACAATGATCAAGAAATCCAGCGGGAAATGGGAGGATCAGCGCCTATTCGTTAATCCGAAGTTGCTGCACGGCGCAGCAATCGGTGAACTCATGAATTCACATTCAGGTCCCGAACTTGTTGTAGTAGGATTTGCTTTCAATGTAACGATTCTTACCAAGGATGCTGGTAATCCCGGTGGGGATTGGGATGGTACCCATGTGTGGCAGTCAGTCCACAATGTACGTAAAGCTGTTTTTGCGGATGTGGATTCCACACATGCCGGCGAGGAACTCTTTGTTGTAGATAAATCGGGTAACCTTACCATGATCTACGAAGATGGTACTTCCTGGCATGTGGAGACGCTCTGGACCGACCCCGGCACCCCCGGGCTCGCCAGGCTGGCCATCGGCGATGCCGACAATGACGGTAAGAACGAGATAGTGGTAGGCGGGGATTCCAAGAATATTGGTATTATAGAACAAAAGGACAACGGCGAATGGATCGGAAAGGTTCTCTGGACGGATGAGAACAAGATCCGCGGCTGTGCTATAGGTGATTTTGATTTCAACCATGCAGGCAACGAAATTGCCGTCTACGGTTATTCTATGAAGGTAACGATGCTCACATTGGATGAGAATAATGAAGTGGATGATAAAAAAACAATTTTCACAGATATCGGGCGCGGCCACGACCTGGCGGTTGGTGAGTTCGATAATCTCCACGAGGGTAATGAACTGCTGCTGTCGGGTTACTCACGGAACCTGACGATGGTGGCGTTTTACGATGATATCACTCCCCCGGCTTTCAGTATATCCAGCCCGAAAACCACAGGGACTGTAATAAAAGGCAGCTCTGTTATTTTCAATATAACGGTAGACTCCACAGGTAATTTCAACGAATTGGTGAATCTTGAACTTGATTCATTACCGGCTGGAATCAGTGTCAAATCATTCCAATCACAATCGCTGATAGGACAGGGCACAGCGCAGCTTGAGCTAACGGTTTCATCAACCTTTGCCGGCGAATCTGCAAGCTTCAATGTAAAAGCTTCAGGTGCAGGAATGACTGAATCACTCAGTTTCACTCTTTCAATAACCGAGAAGGACCAACCAGGTGTTGTTTCTGTTTCGCCCGAAGCCGACTCAAAAGGCGTTAAAATTAAAGACCTCGTAATCGAGCTCGAATTTGATACGGCAATATACGATAGCTCCGTAACTTTTACCATTATTTCTGACAAAAACGGGAAATATACAGGTACCGTGGAATGGAGTGATGATAAGAAGACCCTGATGATAAAAGATATATATGAATCTGATAACAAGATCAAAAAGCTGCCGGAAGATTCAAAAATTACCGTTACCGTCAATTTAACTGGTGAAGATGAAAATGGAGATTTTGTAGAGGTGAATCACAGCTGGGAATTTGAGACAGGCGAAGAAGAGGAAGATGCGGGGGCATTTGAAGGCATGGGTCTTGCAATAGGAATTTTAATTATAATAATAGTCATTATAGTAGTAGTGGGAATTATGGTCGGCCGAAAAAAGCCAACCAGGGCAGAAGAGCCACCGCCAGAAGAAGACCGAAAAAAGCCAACCAAGGGGCAGGAGCTACCGCCCGAAGAAAAACCCAAGGAATAATATTAAAATAATTCCCTGATATTTAGTAAAGCCTGAATTTAAATCCCGGAGAAGGCGCAAATGATTTGGAAATATATAATTCCAGTTGCTTTAGTGTTTCTTTTAGTGTCAACTTTGGGATTACCTGTTTTTGGAATTTATAATGAAGAAAATGTAATTGTTGATAACACTCTTTCACTTGAAAAATCACGGGGCAGAAGTATTAGTTCCAGTACTTTCATAGCGACAAATATCTGGAATCAGCCCGGAGGGTCTCTGGCAGGCGGGATTGTACTGGGGGATCCTGATAATGATAATTCAAAGGAAGTTGTAGTAGTTGGCGGCGGTGGTAACGACGGACACCTTACTGTGATTAAATATAACGGTACAAAAGAGCCCCCGTGGGAAAAGCCCACGATATGGAAGGATAAGGATGCACTGGTGGATGTTGTGGTGGCAGACATCGACCCTCACGAGGAAGGTAATGAAATTGTTGCGGGAGGTTACGCTAAAAACATTACCGTTCTTTACTGGCCCGGAGGGGACAATTCTCCGCGGACGCATATCATTGATGCGCTGCCGAACCAGATTTTCGGAATGGCAGCTGGTGAGCTGAATTTGTCTCATGAAGGTGTGGAACTTGCCGTGGTGGATGGTATCACAAACAATCTGTATATTTATCAAAGTACAAACACACCGGATAGCTGGGATAAAATTATTGTTACATTCGAGGAGCCGCTTAGAAATGTCTATGTTGGCGAGTACGATTCAAAACACCAAGGTGCTGAGATAATAGCGCTCAGCCTGAATAACACGGTTTATTCTGCTATGCTTTCAACCGATAACAAGTGGCAGGTAGAATCCCTGTATAAAGATTCGGGTCAGCTCCTGGATGCCGCTATCGGAAATGCCGATCCACGATATGATGGTAATGAGATCATAATCGTCGGATTCTCTCAAAATGTTACTATGTTAAGAAAAACTGAAAGCGGCAGTTGGAATATTACAACATTGTGGACAGCCCCCGGCGGCCTAGAGGGAATAGATATAGGTGATTTCGATCCCAGCCTGGCTGATAATGAGATCGCCATAGGTGGTTATTCGCGAACCGTGGTCATGCTGTATCTTGATGACGACAGGTGGAACGCCAAAGAGATCTACAAGGATCCGGAGACAAGTCAGCAGGAATTGAACGGGGTGGTGATAGGTGAGTTCAATCCAGGCCATCAAGGAAACGAGGTTATGGTGGTTGGTGCATCCGGTGTCACTACGATGCTGAGTTATGAGTATCCTGATTTTACTATAAGTTCTGCTTCAAGTTCAAAAACCATCAGTGCTGGCTCAGATACTGTATTTACAATAGTAATCGGGACCGTGAGCAGTTTTACAGGCACTGTAACACTGGATGTGGATAGTGATCTTGAAACCGAACTTTCACCTTCCAGCATAACCGCACCGGGTACATCCACATTGACAATTCATACAACAACAAGCACAGAGATAGGAACATATCCAGTGAATGTTTCGGCAAGTTACGATGGTACAACCAAGACCCTTGAATTAGAATTGATAGTGGAATCTTCAAAGCAACCGGATTTCAAATTGGAACTATCAACAAAATCCATAGAGCTTGAACGCCTACCGGCTGATCTGGAACAGACCGGTGATAGCTCTGATTCACCCTATGTACAAAGCATCACTATAACAATCCAATCAATCAACGATTTCAACGGTAATGTAGAGCTTAATGTGACAGGGTTACCGGAATATTTCGAGGTGATTTTCAGCCTTGACAAGATCTTAGTAGGAGAAACCAGCCAGTTAAGAATTCAAATTGTATCTAATCCCCCTGGGAATGAAGATAGCTTTACATTCAATATAAAAGCCCAATCCGGTGAGCTCCAGCAAATCGAGATAGTAGACATTCAGCTTAAGCCATCCCAAGCTGGAGAAAGTGATGAAGTAGAAAGCGAATCCAGTGCATGGATATCACGTATACGCACAATAATGATCGTGGGTATTATTATATTAGTAATAATAATTATAATAGTAATAAATAATAAATATAAAGGCAAATCAATACCAGAGGAAAAAGAACAAATTGAATAAATACATGTTCAAATAGTAATCACGAATAAAGGAATTGAACAATATGCTTATTAAAAGTGCTAAGTATCAGATCAAATCAAACATACTTCTTTCAAAATCCTGGCCGCCAGGGACCTTAACAAAGCGATTAAGTGTTTTTCTGACAGCGATTTTACTGATCTTAGCTGGATTTAATGCTGCATTACTGTTGAGCGGTTCAGAGAACAAGTATGAGTCTGCAAAGGGACAAGATGAAAATAATATCATTACCCTCGATGAATTTACCACAGGTACCAGGGATTTACTCATACGGTCCGATAAATTAACGGAATCGAATCGTTTCGAAATAGCCGTTCCTGCTAATGCATATGTTGAGAATGCATTTATGACCATTACCGGAGAAATCCCGGAGGTCACATATCGGTATCCACTGGAAAATAAACCATTTATGATGATCGATTCTGATGTTGATAAAGATGGTGATATCGATATTATTGTCCTGAACAGCAATAATAATTCATTTTCAGTAGTAAGTAACCGCGGTGACGGTACTTTCAGCTCGATCACAAATTACGCCACCGGCGACAATCCTGTCTCCGCAATCGCGGTGGATATTGATGGAAATAAATTCCCTGATATTGTAGTTGTAAATGAATTCAGCAACAGCCTGAGTGTTTTTATTAACCTGGGGGACGGCCAGTTCAAATTGTCCGAAGAATATCTTGTGGGCGGTCAACCAGTATCGGTGGCCGCAGGCGATTTTAATGATGATACCTTCATCGATCTAGCAGCGGTTCACTTGAAAGATGATACCCTCTGGGTACTTTACAACGACGGTGATAACAGGTTCGATGAGCATCAATCATTCCAGACCTCCGAGGATCCTTCCTTTATTTTGGCGGGCGATATTGACCGCGACGGCCTGAGTGATCTGGCAATTCTATCAGGCGCTTCAGGCACGAATACATCAGGGTCGGAGCATAACGATATGCTGACGGTATTGCTCAATCCGAACACCGCCGAACTTGCAGGCAATTTCAGTGTAGCGCAAAAAGATTATTATATAGTAGGCGTCTATGCCACGAATATAATTATAGAGGATTTGAATAATGATGACATGTATGACCTCGCAACCTCCAATCTTATCGGGGACGATGTCTCGGTTTTGATTAATGACGGTTACGGGAGATACATTGAGCCGAAGAACTATGAGGTTCGCAGCGCCCCCCGTAATGTGGAGTCCGCAGATCTGGACGGTGACGGCGATGTGGAATTAATATCCATCAGCCGTGACTGGAACACCGTTTCTGTGCTAAACAACAACGGCGATGGTACCTTTGAAGATTACGAGAGATATACCATGGGTTTCCATCCAACCTGGATAATTGCTGCCGATATTGACGGCGATTCTGATAATGATATAATAACGGCGAATTATCACCACCAGAGCCTGGGGGTGTTCAAAAACGACGGCCGCGGACTCTTCGAGCTTTATGATAGTTATGAGGTTGGCAGCTGGCCGTACTCCATGGCCATTGGTGATTTTAACAACGATGAGCTCGATGATGTGGCTGTTGCTAATTTCAACGGCCAGATATCATCGGTTTTGATGAACAGAGGTGAGGGGGAGCTTTACAACCGCGTGGATTACCAGATCGGGCTCGAACCTTACCCCATGACCACCGCCGACGTTGATCTTGACGGTGACCTCGACCTTGTATCTACAGACGAATTCAAGCTTTCAGCGGTGTTGATCTATAATGATGGTAGCGGCATATTCGATGAAAAACGCTTATTTGGTGTTGGCGGAAGACCATATAAAATCGCACTTGAGGATGTAAACGGCGACGGCTACCCGGATATGGTATCTGCTAATTTTGCACAAAATTCAGTTACAGTTCTGCACAATCAGAAAAACGGTTCATTCGGTCAATATGTGGATTATCCCACGGGAGAAAAACTACCGTTCGGATTATTATGCGCGGATGTTAATGGTGATGGTTACAATGATATAGTTACAGCCAACAAAGGTCTGGACGAGTTCCCGCAGGATACTATATCTATTGCTCTAAACCAAAAGGACGGTACATTCGGAGCGTACCAGGATATCCAGGTTGGGCTCGGACCAGATGATATTATCTATGCAGACCTGGATGCTGATGGAAACAAGGATCTGGTAACATCAAACAAATTCGGTAATTCAGTTTCTATTTTATTCGGGGAAGGCCAGGGTAAGTACAAAACACCTCATGTGGAGTACAAGACCGGTGAAATGCCCTTTTCTATCCACTTCGGTGATACAGATAAGGACGGAGATCTTGACCTTATCACCGCGAATTACGACACGGACAGCGTAACAATTCTATATAATGATGGAAAAGGATCATTTTCAACCACCAGGGAATTGACCATGGGCTTCCAGCCCACCCAGGCGATATTTTATGACCTGAACGCCGACGGCAATCTTGATATTTTGTCTGCAAATAAAGGCGGAAACACCTTAGCGGTAAATCTAAATGTACATTATCCCGAAGATATCATAATCGATGTAGGAGGAGATGGTATTATCGAGATGGACTTTACCGGGGTGTTTTCCCAGTCGGCAATCACAAACGATTTCTCGCTCATCATCAATGACTATTTAGATATGTTCCGGGAGAGTCATGATTATCAAGACGAGGATCTTGTTTTGATACCCATTGAGATCAATTCCGAAACCGCTGGGTTGATCAAAGTAACCAACCTGCAAATAGAATATATTCCGGATGGTTTCGGTGAAACAGATGAATCTGAGGTTTCCTCGGAGTACCTGATATATATTGCGGTTACATTGATTCTTGTGATCATCATTGTCGGGGTGGCGTATAGATTCGGGAGGCCAAAAAAGGAAGAGGCAGATGTAGTAAAGAAGAGGGAAGATGAGGATAGACACTAGTTGTTGGGATTTTGCTTATTAAATTCAAATACTTCAAATACTACAAATACTACAAAGGAAATCCAAATACTACAAATACTACAAAGCCCCACCCCACCACCTTCGGTGGAAATTCAAAACTCAAATACTACAAATACTACCAAGGAAATCTAAAAATCAAAATTGGTAAAAAAATTGTTTTAAACTTGGGATTTACTTTGAGGTTTGACATTTGAATTTGGGCTTGGACTAGGCCCTCCCCTAAGGTAGTAATGATTCTTTTCTGAATATTTTGGTATTTGGATTTGTTTTTGTAGTATTTGTTTTTTGTAGTATTCCTTTGTAGTATTTGGATTTTGTAGTATTTGTAGTATTACTAAGCAACAAAATCAAAGAAGAAATCACATAATATTTAAATGGATATTATCATATTAGGGCTGCCGAGGTGTTCTCATGGCCGAAGAGGAAAGCCTGCCAGTTGCAGAAAAAGCAGAAGAACAGCCAAGTGAAGTAGAAGCCGCCAAGGAAAGTGTAGAGGAACAGGCAAAGGTCGATACACCTTCCAAGCGATCGAAAGCGAAATCTCAAGCACTGAAGAAGAAATTGACTGCATTTTTAGAGGAGGAGATCGTAGCGACAGAGGACCTGGAACGGACACTGTACAGTCATGATACCGCACCGATTCCCAAGCTGCTGGAACTTGGCTTCAATATGTCTCCGGATGTAATCGTCAAGCCCAAAACCATTGATGATGTGGTGGCGGTGGTAAAGTTCGCCAGGAAAAATGATATACCGATTGTTCCCAGGGGAACTTCTACATGGGCATTGGGCGGCTCTGTTCCCGTCCGCGGCGGTATCATGCTGGACATGAACCACATGAACGAATACTACCTGGATGAGGATAACTTCTGCGTTGTGGCCGGTGCAGGCGCCACATGGAAAAAGGTTTACGATTACTGCTTAAGAAAAGGTTATTTATTGGGCGCTTATCCCAGCAGTGCATTAGGCTCCACCGTTGGCGGATGGGTCAATACCGGAGGGATAGGCATCGGCTCGTACAAATATGGAGGGGCATACGAGCAGGTGAGGAGCCTTGAGGTTGTTCTACCCAACGGCGAGATCATGGACACAGGCTCGCGGGCAACGGTTTCCAACCAGAGCGGCTATAATTTTAACGGGCTTTTCGTGGGGTCTGAAGGTACTCTCGGTATAGTCACCCGTGCAACCTTGAAGCTCTATCCGGCCCCGGAAGAGTTCCGGCCGATAACCTACGCTCATGATGATATGCAGAACCTTGCCAAAGCGATCTTCCAGATTACACGTGAGAAGGTCCGGCCGCTGCACATGGGCTTTGTAGATAAACGGCACCTTGACGCAATCAAGGCCCTGGGTAAAAGCCCCCCCTCCGGTAACGCACTGCTGAATGTATGCCTGGAGGGCAGCAAGGCAGATAACGACCGTGATGAAGAGATATTGACGGAGGCGGCCTCCAAATTTACCGGTAAAAAACTATCAGATAAGATCGCGGAGCATGAATGGGAGGAGCGTTTCTATGAATTCCGCACCAAGCGGCTGGGGCCGAGCTTTATCACAAGCTCCATTTTCGTACCAACCCCACGCTTCCCCGAGGTCATCGAGAGGGTTGAAGAGCTCGGTGCATCCATGAAAGTGAATCTTGCTATTACCGGTGTCGTTCCCGACAGAAGCACGGTGGATTACATGCCGTATTTTCTGACGGACGAGCGCAAAATGACATTTATTTTGACCACCGCCTTCACCAAGAAGCTCTCTGATATTGCATTCAAGCACAACGGCAGCTCGGCGGGTCTGGGGGTATGGATGGCAAATAACCTGCCAAAATATTCCAAGAACAATGCCAGGGCGATGTACGATATCAAAGCAGGTATCGATCCCTATGATATAATGAACCCCGGCAAGCTCGTTGAGATCGGGACCAGATTCGGATTACCGATACCTCCGATAGCCATGAATGTAGGTATGGATGCATTTGCGGTGCTGAAAGGATTGATGCCGCACGATAAAATGCCGGAAGTAATGATGAAGGATCAACCGAAAAGATCCTTACTCAGTAGGAAGTAGAAGAGGCATAGATAACAAATGATTTTAAAAGGATAAAGGATAAATACGCTCACTCACTTCGTTCGTTCACTTGAATAGTGAAGGGCCCCACCCCACCCCCTTGATTTCTTTACCATTTATCATTATTCTTTTCAACACCTTTATTGTTAATTGTTTCATATTCCAATTATAAATATTGTCCAGAAACAATTGCGAAATTGATTATTCATACTGTTTTGCCATCGTAATTCTTGGTCTCATATACCCCTCATTTTTCAGTTTAATCTTCTCAGTGATAGTATATTTCCCTTCCATGATAGTATAACTGAATGTACCACTCCATTCATGGCTAGGTTTTATAATTGTATCGTTTATTGTTACTTTATCTTTGTCAACATTGACTTTGTAAATAGATATTGATTCACAAAATAAATCCTTAATGGTAATCAGATTATTTCCATCTCTCAAATAATGAGTCTTGTCTGGTCCTCTTGAATCAAAAATATCTCTATCGAATGAATATTCCATTAAAATCACTGCATCAAGATGCTTATCGTAGACATTATTCTCAATTTCTAATTTATCATTATTTAATTTTACCCTACTCCAATGGTCCGTTTTGAGCCAGAGTTCATCATCAGGTTTAGTCTCATTTATAGTTAATTCTACATCGATTGTAACTACTTCGATATCATTAACAAAAATGAAAGGTAGATAAAGTTCCCATATTGTCACAATTATGAGAATAATGACAATTAAAATAATAATTTTCTTTTTTAAAGAGATTTTTTTTCTTTTCTTTTCTTTTTTATCATTAATAATATGATCAGAATTTGCATTGACACCCATATCCCCAAATAATACATTGGCTGATTATAAATATTGCCTAGAAAAGCTAAAAAGTAAGGTTTAAATTGTTAAATGAATCACCCCATAACCTGGAACTCAGAACCTAGAACCTGATTTTATCGATTTCGTTGCTACCTTCACTATTCAAGGCAACGAAGTTGCCGTATTTACCATTTTACCTTTTAATGGCCTTCACCATTTTATATAAGATCCATCAATATTTTCATCGTTTTAATATCGCCATGAATCAATGCCAGAAAAATAGTATTCATCCCACAACCGCACTGTGAGCAGTCTGCGGAGGGGCCCATGGCGCAGGGGCTCTGCAGGATGCCGTCCGCACCGTAATGGCGGCCTATAATTGCAACGGGGCAGTTTTCCTCGCGGTTCCACTGATTATAACCTCTATCGGGATGATAATAATGTTCCATCAAGGGAGTAAAGAAAATAAATTCTGGATATTTTTTTCGAATTGCTGCGATGCGTGAAATTATTTCGATTTTATCATTTTTCGACAGTGCGAATTCACTGTTATCATTATCCTGTCCCAAACCCACCGGCGTGTAAAAACTGAATGTCATATATTTCAGGTTCGTTCCTCGCATTTCCTCCACCAATTCCTCAATGCAGTGATGGTTCTGCTTGTGGAGCGTTGTATTGGAAAATATCACGGTTTTGCAGTCATTTATATTATCAACCACTCTCCTGTGAATACCTTTTCCTTTGTATTTATCATGGATCTCTTCAGTTCCATCAAGGGCAACCACCCACGAGCTGGGTTGGATGGAATCGGGGAACCCTCTCACGCCGTTTGTCAATATCCATGTATGCGGGAATAACTCTACTGCCTTTTCAAGCAGCCTGGGCCTCAAGGTTGGTTCGCCCCCGACGAAAGTCGCATGATAAACCGTAAACTCCTTTGAGACCTCGTAGATCCTCGTCAGCATCGCTTCTTCATCCAACTGGTCTCCCGGTTTGGTATATTTGTAATAGCAGTAAGTACAATTCAGAGAGCATGAGTACGTGACATCAAAACTTACAGTGCAGGGTTTTCGCCTGATATAGGACTGGGCGATGCCAGGGACAATTCTTGCGATTGGAAGAACCTTGGTTAAATCCCACATTGAGAGCCTCTTAGAGTTATTTAAAGTCAATTATAATTGCATATAGAAGTGCGGAAAGCGGTTGCGTCTGCGAGGTGCGTAACGTCCTCCGGCTGCGAAATGCGGCCGTCAAACGCTACCGCTGAAGAGATTGCCGGCGACACGCTTGGCGCTCGGCGGTGCCGTTATATTAATGTATAATTAATTCGGTACGCACCACGCAACCGCTGATTTGTTGCCGGCGCCTTAGCGCTCGGCGGTGCCGTTATATCGATGTAAATGTGATTCGTTAGACGCACTTCTGGGATCGATTGAAAAGCTTTTAAAAACGTTTAAAATCGTATATTAACTTGATTAAATTAATAATACATATAGGTTAGCTGAGATTGAACTTAGTTTAAAATAGTCAACCAATAACTCTAAATTATAAAAAATAAATATTATTATATATACCAAATATTATCCCGTTCGTAGTTAACAGCTACAAACACATAATGAATTGGTGACTGTGATGGTCAAGCTTGATATTCCCAATCTTGATGATGTTTTTGTTTGTTTACAGTGCGGCTACTGCAAATCATACTGCCCTACAGGATCCGTTATGGGCTGGGAGTCGTTTGCTCCACGCGGCAAGGTTTACTGGCTGAAAAAAATAACGACTTACGGTTTGTGGGACAAATTATTCCGGCGTAAATTCGAGCCCGATGATGAATGGATGAAGACACTTTTCACCTGTACTTTATGCGGTCGATGCGAAGCGGTATGCCATACCGATATAGAATTCCACGAGTTCTGGGAGGAGACCCGCCGGCACCTTGTGGAGCAGGGCTTGAAGCCCCCAGGCGGTTCAATCGATATGTTCAACAGTATTTTTAACGAGAAATTCCGCAATCCCTTCCAGGAACCTGTAGAGAAGCGCGATGAATGGTATAAGGATGATTATGATCTACCCAAGGAGGCCGATGTGGTATATTTCATCGGCTGCATGACATCTTACCATGAATACAAATTACTTCTTAATGTATTAAAGGTTTTTTCCAAGGCGGGGTTGAACTTTACCACCATGGCCTGCGATGAAAGATGCTGTGGTGCAATAAATTTAATGACCGGACAATTCGCACGCTTTGACGAACTTGCACACCACAATGTAGGTGAATTTCGCAAGCGCAAAGCATCCAAGATCGTAACCGGCTGCCCCGGCTGCTACCGCGGAATAAAACGCTATGCCGAGTATGTTGACAGATTCGATTTTGAGATATTGCACACAACTGAAATCCTGGCGGATCTAATACATAAAGATAAACTTGAACTCAAAAAGGATTTCAAGGAGAAGAACAAACCGCTGGTCTACCACGACCCATGCGAATTAGGGCGCATATCCGAATTCGAAGGTCATGCGATCTATGAAGAGCCCAGGTTCATTCTTGAAAGCGTTCCGAATCTGGGTCAGGTACAGGAATTCCCGAGCAGTAAACGTCACAGTGTATGCTGCGGCGGCGGGGGCGGCCTGAAAGCCGTAGATTATGATGTCTCAGCTAAAATTACGCTCACGAAGATCGATGATGCCATTGATATCGGCGCGAGCAGCATCGCAAGTGCATGTCCCAACTGTCTTGGACAGATCACCGTGGGCACAAAAATGAAAAAAGAAGAGATCGCCGAAAAGACCGGTGAGAAATTCAAGATGAATGTTTTTGACGTCTTCGATGTAGTAGCGAAGGCAATATAATCAGGCGCTAGACCCTAATTATAATCAATCTAATACGAAGACCTCCTCCAATTGAATTTTATATTTTTTCGAAAGTCTTCTGGGTAGAAAAACCAATATATTTTATCTTTATCCAACCTTTTAG
>CP070629.1:2362554-2379753 GCA_020356005.1 Thermoplasmata archaeon | reverse complement strand
TCCGAACCCTTCCACTTAAGAATTACCGTATCATTTAACAGTACCGCGTTATTGATTGGTGATAATAATTCAACCTCAGGTTTATCATTAATATTATACACGATGACCTCAAAGCCTGCAACAGCGCTGTTTATGGAATCGCTCGCCTTCAAATCCACATTGACCTTTCCAAAAAAGTTTTCCTCGGGAGTTATGTACACATTTTTTTGTGAATCTATTTCCACTGTGACCCCGTCATCGCTGATAGAGTATATACTGAATATCAAATCATCAAGATCAGTGTCGATGTCCTCTATCAATTGATCCGAGATGGGATTGAATGCAAAATATCGGTCCTCGTCCTCATCAAGTTCCACAGTGGGCAGCTTTTGCCAGACTGGCGGATCGTCAGGGATATTGTTCACCGTTATAAAAATATCCTGGTAGGCCAGCGACAGCGGTATTTCATCGGTATCATCATCGCAGTATACCCTCAGGCGAACGCTTTTACCGGATGATGTGTACCAATCACCGCTCGCCTCAACTATAAGTTCATTTGTGGCGGGATCAATGCCGGCACTTAATTGCTCATCATTATGTTCCCCCAGAGGATCAATTACATATTGAAAATAGAGTTCTGTAGAATCGATATCATCGAAATATCCGCCTTCATCAAGGTCCACCAAGTGACTGGAACCTCCTTCGCTTATGGTGAGATCCGGCAATTTCCTGGAACCCACAGTGGGTTCATCGTTAACCGGATTAATATATATTTTAAAAGGTTTTGAATACGTAATGAGTCCAACACTGTCCGTAGCATTAACAATCACGGTTGTATTTCCATTCCAGTTATCATTATCAGGACCGGTCTCCGTATCCACGCCCAGATAATAAGATTGGATTTCATTAATGTATACGGTTACAAATTGTTTATTGGTATAACTTACCACATCGTAATAGAGATCCCTTGGGGTAAGATAATCATCACTGAAGTGTTTACTCAAATCGATTAAAAAATCATTGCGGGTATCCTCATCGATACTGTACCCATCAATCGATGTCTCCTGTGGATATTCATTGTACATAATAAATAAATTCGATAATTTTATTTTGCCGCCGTTGGTACAATTTACCTTTATTGGTATGCTGTGATTACCTTCACCCGGACTCGAAGCGAGGCTGTTGAGTTCCTCTGCTAAGGTCCAATCTATTCTTCCCACAACTTTGACCGTTAAGTCATATTTAATGTTCAATTGCTGAAAGTTAATAGAACCTGGCGTGGATGTGGTGGTTTTTAATCCCAGATTGACAAATTCGTTTCCATAACTGTCTGTTGATCCTACAGGTGCCGTACCTATAAGTGTATTGAGATTATTCGCCAGGTTTTTTACTGTTATGGTTGAATCCAGGTTTCCGGTTGGATAGGTCCAATCAATATTTGAATCGCCTCCTATGTCAAGCTCAACCTGTGTTGGAAAGCTGCTGTTTAATTTATACCAGCCTACATCCCAGTAGGGATAGACAGCCCTGATATTTGTGACAACTTCTGGATACCCGATACCGTTAAGGTCAACTATCTCTACATTATACGCCGGAACCATACTATGTGTAATGTAATGTTTTTCCCAATTACCTGGTGTTGATACATTTTTCCACCATAATAACTCCGAGCGGTCTGTAACTGTCACAATATCTATTTCGCCATCGGGCGGATCGAGTGGAGTACCGAGATTTCCCAGAGCGCAATCTGTAAAAAATGCACCCTGGGTACTGCTGTAAAATGTCCCTATTTGATGACCGCTCCAAGTGGTTTTCGGATCGGAGGGCATGGGATACCACCATAGGTCTGTGCCGTACATAGCAATGATATCATGATCTCCGTCGTTGTCTATATCATATTTTTCCAATGATGTTATCATAGTATTCTGGTAAGTTAGTGTTCTACTGACTATCGTGTGTTTGGCCCATTTAGTGGCATTACCGCCAATATTTTCAAACCAGTATATTTTTATCTTCCCATCAGCCCAATTTGCATTGGTGGTAATGGTATCATTATCACCGTCGCCGTCAACATCCATTACAATAAGTTCCCGGGTGTAAATCATATCGTTAATGATCGTTTTGTTCTCCCATTCCGTACCATTTCCATCGGTATTATTGTACCAGAACACCCCGGATCGAAAGTTTGAAGTGGCGTAATAGTATGATGTGGCCACAATATCGCCGTCACCGTCATTATCCATATCTGCCACAGCAACATTATAGCAGCTATTAATAGATGTATTTACCACTGTGGATTCCCACAGCGTTCCTTTTCCGTCCATGTTACGGTAATATACCAACTTCCCGGGACCGTAATAACCAGCTCTGTCTACTGCAACAATATCCATATCGCCATCGGAATCTACATCGAAAACACAGAGTGCGGCATCACTCTGTTGATTAGTAATTACTTCATTCTTGACCCAGTTCGAGCAGTCGCCGTTGGTATTATTGTACCATACAACATCATTTGCTCCGGAAGCAATCACATCAATATTGCCGTCATTGTCAACATCTGCTGTACAAACCCTGTTGCGGGTTGTACTTGATTCTATATCGCTTCGGACACCCCACTCGTAAGGCTCACCTGAAACCTGCATCTCGGCAGAAGTCACCTGTGCATTTTTATGCAGCTTGATGTTAATTAAATCCTGGCTGCCTCCCGCATCGAAAGAATAACCGGAGGTACTTGAACCCGTGGAGAAAACTGTCTGCTGACCAATCCCTCCATTGCCGGTTCCGACAAATCTGTATTGATAATCTCCATCGTTGCCTATATCAATCTGTAGGTTTTCCAGATATTCTCCGTTCTGGTTTGGAGAGAAAGATAGATTAAATGACGCTTCGTAAACCGGAACTCCCTTGCGAATAGAAATGTAACCCAGATTATAATTACCACCCTGGTCTGGTACCTCAAGCGTAGTCTCTGTAACCGGATTGGAATCAACGACTATTTTTGTTAATGTTGCACTTTTTGTAGAACCTGAAAAAATTCCAAAAAAACACACACTTATCATTAAAAAAGTTATTATAAAAACTGTTATTCGAGACATTGAATATCCCTACCAGAGTTATTTTCAATTGTTTGTATATTAAACCATTAGTTTGCTTTCAAACTTATACAAACTAACTTAATCACATTTTATATCCCAATTTTAGGTTTTATATACATTATATTTATTATAATTTTGCCCTACATATCCACGTTCTTGCCTATTTATTACAAAAATATATAATCACTTGTACACCTTTCGAATTGATTTTTAAGATTTTCGTTTCTATTTAAATAATAAGTAATAGAAAGTTAAGGTATTTTGATTTAATGTCACAATTCATATCAGATGCAAACTAAAAGCTTAATGTTATTATGAAAAAACCGATGAATTTTTAAAATTATCAAATTTTTTTAGTTTTACAACAATGCAAAAGCATCACATATAGATTGTTTATGACTTCTTTTTGTCCTATTTTAAATCATTTGGAATATATAAATTTTGAGACCGGTTTTTTTCCTTTTTTATGATTTTTAATTAATTAAACCTTAAATATTTTTTACAAAATTTTAAAAAATTTTATTGTGCAAAAAGTTAAAATAAACCGTTAACTATTACTTTTTGAAAAGCGAGGCAATTATATGAAAAGAGCAATATCCTTCGGTTTGTGTTCATTGATTGTTATTACAATGTTTCTTGGAATTTTAATCAACCCCTCTGAAGGTTCCTCGGATCTAACGAGGGGCATGGACTCGGATTTCGACGGTATTCCCAACACTCAAGAGAGTTATTATGGAACAGATGCAAACGATGCGGATACCGATGATGATGGAATAAAAGACGGAGAAGAGACCGGCTGGAATTCCGACACGGACGGTGACAAGAAGATCAATGCGAAGGATCCCGATTCTGACAACGACGGTATAACAGACGGAACCGAAATAGGTGTAACCGATCCGGTCACAGGCGGAGGTTCAATTAAAGGCACCGATACAACCGCAACGGTAGGTGGTACGACTCAATTGTGCTTTTGCCCGGACGCCGATCCCGAGACAACTACAGATGTTACAAATAACGATACTGACGGTGACGGGCTGCTCGACGGCTGGAATGACCTCAATGGTAACGGTGAGTACGATGCAGGCGATGAATTCGGTGAGGATACCAATGCAAACGGCAAGCTGGATGACGGCGAAGCCGACCCGAACAAGGAGGACACCGACGGCGGCGGTATTTCCGATTACGAAGAGGTAATAAACGGGTTGGACCCCCGTGATAAAACAGATGACAGCGGTATTAATGACGATGACGGTGACGGCGTCATCAATCTTTTAGATGCATTCCCGGATGACAAAACGCAAAGCGAAGATACCGATGGGGACGGTTACGGTGACAACCCCTCCGGTAACAATCCGGATATGTTCATTGACGATGCCACCCAGTGGGCTGATTCAGATGGCGACGGTTTCGGCGATAATCCTGCCGGAACGAATCCCGATGCGTTCCCCGATGATGCTGCGGCATCAAAGGATACAGACGGTGACGGTTACCCGGACGAATGGAATTCCGGTAAAACACAAGCAGATTCCACAACAAACCTGGTTCTTGATCTCTACCCGGATGATGATTCCAAATGGGATGAAGGCAGTGACGGTTCGGCCGGGACCGGTTCCAGCGGCGGCAGCGTGTCCGGTTCGGAATCTACAGGACTCGGAGCTCTGCAGGGGGTCTCTCTCTGGATCATATTGATAATTATCGAAGTCGTGGTTATTTTAATTATCTTAATCGTCGGATTTATGATTATTTCAAATATAAAACCTGAAAAAGGAAAAGCAAGATCCCCTGCGCAGCAGCAATCTCAACAACAACCGTACCAGTATCCAGTTGTAGACCAGCCAGCGCAACCCGAAGAACCGCGATATGAATATCAGCCTCCTCAGCAATTGTATTAAAATTAACATCGATTTCAAACTGATTTCGGAGAGACGAGTAGCGAGTAGCGAAAGACGAGACGCAAATCGCTAACGCTTTACGGTACGCACTTCGCCACCGCTAAACGTAGTCCGCTCTTCTATAAGCTTTTAAAAATCGATTATCATTTTTTATTTTGCCCAGGCAGCGTTACCGCCGGTCCCTTTTTTACCTCTGGTTGTTTTTGTGCTTCAGCCTGCGGTTGGGCTTGGGGTTGAGGTTGAGGTGTGGGTTTTGGGACTGGGGCAGGGGCAGGTGTAGGAGCCGTTGCTGGTGTACCTTGCACCTGGGCTTTGGGTGCGGCAGTGACCGCTGGTTTGGGTTGTACCTGACCTGGAGGTCCTGATGTCTTGGGGGTTGGTGTAGGTGTAGGAGTAGGTGTAGGTTGTGGTGTGGGCTGCTTTGCCGGCGGCAGCTGTGGCACGGGAGCCGGTTTGGGTGCAGGTTTTACTTTTACACGGGAAGCCTCGGTTTCATACTTGATTTTTAGATTTTGATATGTTATGGGGTCGATCTCACCTCTGGATAGCTGGCCATCGAGGTTTTCTAATTTCTGCTTTAGCTCTGATTTTGCCTTCGCTTCCGCTAAAGCCTCCGGGCTGCCGGGAGGTGGTAACTGAGGTATAGGTTTAGCACCTGGAGCAAAAGGCGTGGTTGGGGTTGGGCCAATCCCGGGTTTTGCACCTGGAGCCAAGGCACCTTCCGGTTTGGCCTCCTCTTTACTCTTCTTCTTCCTCTTCATTACCACAAAATAGACAATAGCAAAGATTACAATCAGGATTATTATTAACAGCCATAATATCCAGGAGCCGGCAATTGATTCTTTGAAACCCGCTTTTGATTCCGATTCCTTAACCGTGATTTCTACAGTGTCAAATGCTTTTTCCTTACCTGAATCCTCAACTTCGATTGTAATAACATATTCACCGGGTTCCAGATTGATATTCGATAGAACCTGACTGTTACCCAGCTCTTTTGTCTCTGGATAACTTACATACCACCTGTATTTGATCTTCTCGGTAGGATTTTTAACTAACAGATCAATATCTTGAACAGAACAATTCAAAACAATATTATCGTTTTCGGAGAATGTCTGACCGCTCTCGGGAGTAATTATGGTTACTGAAGGCAGGTCATTTACATTGATGACATTGATTTTTATCCGCTGCGATACATACTGCACCGGTGTTTCATTATTATCTGTTACCATGAGGTTAACGTAATGTGAACCCACATCAGAATTCTTGGTATTAAATACGATTTTATGTGTACTTTCGTCGAAATAGAAATCCTCACTATCATTAATGTCCGATGAATATTCGAAGTTAGAGCGCTCTGTATCGCCGTCGATATCCTCGGCTGCTACTATCAATTCCAATGATTCATCCTGATTTATCGGAAATTCAACGTCAATATCGCCCTCGCTTATTTGTGTATCGCCTACCTGAACAATTCTCGGGAGGTCATTTGTAGGTTTCACCGTTACAAGTACATCTATACCCGTTTGGTCGAAGGAATCATTGGTGTAGAATGTTATTGTTTCGGTACCGTACCAATTGCTTACCGGTTTAAATTCAATGGTGCCGTTATTCTGGAATATGTTAATATTGACATTTTGCTCCCCTGATGAGCTGTATGTGAATGTATCACCATCGGGATCCATAAAAATCGAAATTAACTTATCTTCTATATAAATCGTAGTATCTTCGTTCATTTCCACACTGCTGAAATCTTCGATCTGGACGGGAGGAGCATTTTCTATTGTAACTTTGGCGGATCCGGTGGGGCTGAAATCCTCATAATCATAATAATTTACCCTGCAGCTCCACTTATCATCCCTGGTGGTAACATCCTTGGGAATAATTGTAACGTTATCGTATTCAGAAAGATATTTATCGTTCTTGTACCACCGGTACCAGAATTCAAACGGATTACCCTCAAGGGCGGTCCCAATTTCATTTTCGTTTGTAACTGCTGCATTCAAATCATTTTGTGTCGTGGGTTTTACAGGTGTGATGGAAACATCAGGCGGCGGCATCTGCTTTTGATATACTTCTATTGTATAAGGATCGGGATAGATATACGTGTATTGAAAAGAATCCTTACATGTAAATTTGAACGTGTAGGTTCCCAGCTCTGCGGTTCCTATGGGACTGAACGCACAGTCCCAATGGTCGATCTTAAAAACCGGTGGAGCCATATAACCCGTTTTCCAATCGATATCAGAAGGTGCTTTATACTCAACTATGATGGTAAGATCGGATTCTGCATCCTCATTATCTGTTAAATTGACTTTGATTATTCTGGTACGCTCTGTACTTACCCTGGGCGACGGAGAAATATCCACGATACTGGGATAGGTATTTCCAATCCAGTTTACCATCCAATCAAACATCTTTGCTGTTTCTGCACCCGTCGTTTTATAGATGGCCTTTAACTTGATAGATGGGTAGAGATGAGGGTTCAAGCCCGTAAGATCAATGGTTTTATCCCCGAGGTCTTCATAACCGGCGATGGGATTATCCGTGGCTTCATCCAGGATTGTTATATTTAAAAATCCATCCAGCGGCGTACTTCGATTCAATTGCAATGTATTATAATACCATTCATCAGGTAAGTTTATTGCATTAGAAATAAATGTGCCGCCATTTGAGAATCGGACCTCTCCGTCGACCACCTCAACGTTCGATTGACTTCCTACCTTTAAGCCGCCATAAAGTGTATCATACCAGGTATTGTTCTTAATCCAGCTGACTGCCCAGTAAAACAAAGTCGGTGTTTCTTCCGTTTTGGTCAATAGGAATCCGTTCAATTTTATGGTTGGATATTTTTTTGAGTCTATAACAGTAGAAATATCATATTCGAATGCTGCACCGTAAATTGGACTGCCGGGTATCGGTAAATTAGTGGAGGGATTTATGATGGTGATATTTATATATGAGTCCAGGGGCTGGTACGAGCTGATTAACAGCGTATCCCAGCGTTTGCCCTCGGGTAGCGATATCGGTTTGGTGGTAAAGTTTGTGCTTGTTAGATCGACGCTGATTCTATCAACATTTCCGGATATGCTCGCGGAGTAATCATTTATATGATACCAGTTTCCGGCTTCGAATCTCACTTTGATCTTCAAATGCGATTTATCCATGCTCTCGGGTATAGCTACTTTAAATTTGTACCAGGTGGAACCATCCGCTCCACTGCTCTGGGTATTATCAGAATACACATATCCTCCAGAGCCCTGACCCTCCCAGAATAACCGCTCTGAATATTCTGTTGTTCCATCATCAAATACCAGATGTACATAGCAGTTCCAACCCCAGCTTGGATGGGATTTAACCACAGTCATATTACTTAAATATACATTAACATATGACGATCCTTTAACATTGACAAAGCCATTTGTGGAGATATTCGTAGTTGAAGTTTTTAAAGTTGCCGGCATACCGAGGGAAGTTACTTTTGAATAAATAAACACCGATTTTTTACCCTCAAAATACCGGTCGTTAACCAATTTAAGATCATGGTCAAAGGTACCGCTGCCGCTTGTCGATTCCTCTTTAACCCAGTCGTTCGGTACAGAACCTATGGTTCCCGATTCAAAGTCTGAATTAGCTATATTTCGGGAGCCCAATTTAGCCTCGCCGTCGCTTATATTCAAGGTGGTATCACTTAACGCCCAATCGATCCCGCTGTCATCTTCAAAGCTGTCCACCCATGAACCGCCGAAGGCATCGTTCTGTGAAGATATCATATGCGATGATGCACTTCTTGTGCTTGAAACCTCGTCATCATCAATTTCGTCTAATTGCGGTTCAATTATATTTTCAACATTTTCGAAATCATCTAATGAATTATCGGAGATAAGAGGATAATAAAAACTCGATATAAGTATTATCAATACAACAACGATTACTTGTTTTTCCCACACAATTTCCACCCGCCTGTTAACAAATATAATTGATTTTAAATGCTCCCTTTTGGTATTTTTATTGAGTTTTTCATTTTATTGACTTATTCGTAAAACCCATGGCACCCTTATAATAATATAGTATTAGCATTCTTGCAAAGATTAATATACTTATTGGTACACTTTTAGAACTCATTTATATAAGTTTTGTGCTAACCTAATTCTACTAATACCAGCAATAAATATTTTACGAATTTTCATTTTTTCTAGTTTTATATGTGATTATTATCGTTTCTTGCTTTTTCTTGTTCTTCATATTCCACCGGTTTAGTGAAACTAAGAGTCTTAGGTTTATTATCAAGTTCAGCTTCTCTTGAAAGGGAGTTTTGTGGACTTTGACCTTTAGGTAACTGCACCTCCAATTCCGGAGATATCACGCATTTCGCTTTTTCATCCGTTTCCTCCTTTTTGAGTTTTGCATCGTCAATTTGCATCGGAGGAAGCTGCGAAGCGGGGGTTGGTTGATGAGTCTTATCATCCCGATATAAATCCTGAATTGGTGGTGGGGCTGGACCGCTGGACGTATAATCAACAGCAGGGGTTTGCGTTGAATATGGTAATGGATATGTGGGTTCTACCGGTAAACCATTACCGGGAACTGTTTTAGAGGTTAATTCAATAATATCTGTCGGTTCCATTGATTCTACCGTTTTAGAGGGTTTGGTTAGAAGTTCGGCATCTTCTTGCTTTTTCTTCGCTCTTTGCCGTGCTTTTTGGAAAAATAGAAAGATTACAATTACAATCAATAAGATGAAAATTACAGGAGTCAGGTATGAATAAACGACTGAATATTCTTTTGAAGATTCCTCATCTTCCTCAAAAACGATCAGGGTTATACTTTTGGTCTCAGGATTTTCAAGAGGTCTTGTAGTGCTAACTTTTATAACTAATTCATAGGTTCCTTCCGGAATTTTATCACCGTGGATAGTCAAAACCAAAATAAGAGTATCACCACTTTCAATGCGATGTTCTAATTCAGCTCCTTCAAGTTCGACGCCGAACTTAGCCACCCCGGCAGAAACCGATGGGATTATCGTGTCGGGATTATTACCAACATTTTTTATACGGATTTCTGATAGGGAGAGCTTACCGTATTCCATTTTAATTTCGTCGGGGGCTTCGATTTCAAATTTGTACGGTGTTGAGGTGGGATCATAATAAAATGTCCATACGTCGTTATCACAAAAACCCTCTCCTTTATCCGAAACCGGTATGACTGTCCAGTAGTAGGTCTGACCTGACTTGAGATCCTCTAATTGCCAATAATTATCCGCTATACCTTTCGCTATCAAGGCCGAATCTGGATAAGGATAGGTCAACTCATTTTCCGATACATACAAATTGTATAATGTAGGATCATCTTCTTCGCTGTAACCGTCCCAGATAAGCTTGATTTTATTTTCATTTGTGGCGGTTCCGTTTTCGGGATATTTCAATACACTATGCGGTTTTTTACCGAAAGAAACAGTAAATTTAAATGGCACCGATTCAGAAACGCATATTCCATCCGTTTTACCGTCATTTGGAATTACCTTCCAATAATAGTTAGTTGCATCGGTTAAGCCGGATATTTCAATTGAAGTACCTTTATAATCCTGCTTATAATACTCCGTGCCTTCTGTAGTTTCTAAAGTTATTGTATAAGTTATATTTTCCATATCATTCAAATCGATATCGGATCCAGTCCAAACCAGTGTAATATTATCAGAATAAATTTCTGCATTATTACGCGGTGAAACAAGTTCCACCTCCGGTGCGTCATTGATGTTATTAATTATCACATCGAATGATGTAACTGCGTTGTTTTTTCCGTCTGTTGCACTGAGCATGATTGTGGCAGTACCGTAATAATTTTCATCGGCCCAGATATCAAGATTCAATTGATGATCAATATCGGCATGTACATGGATATCACTGATAGAAATTATACTGAACATCGGTAAACTATCGGGATTGTCAAAATCTTTTACATGGTCCAGCAGGACCACCGCATCGTTTTTCGGCTTGTCTTCTTCCATGATAACAGGTGAGATTGGAGACCATACCGGCGCATCGTCGTCAAGATTATGAATGGTTATCTCCAAATCCCTGAACACTCCGGATTCTAATATATCCACAGGATCGTCATCACAGTATATTTTCATTAAAAGTGTGCGGCCGGGAGGTGTGAACCAATCGTTTTTTGCATCTATACTGAAAATGTTTGTATCATTATAGGTAATGATCTCTATATCCTCATCGTCATATTCGCCGTAAGGATCGATTATAAAATCATAATACAAAACAGAGGAATCGACATCGGTGAAATAATCTTCCGCATCAAGATTTATTCCCTGGCTGATGCCGCCTTCATTCATGGATATTTTTGGCAAGTCCTTTGAACCCAGGGTAGGTTCATCATTTACCGGCAGGATATAAATTCTAAACGGTTTTGAATATACCTCGAGGTTCGTTTCATCTCTAGCCCTGATGATTACATCGGTACTTCCAAACCAGTTATCGTTTGCCTCACCGCTCTCCACATCCACACCGAGGTAGGTCTTTTTGTTCTCATTTATAAAAACATTTACATACGAACTATTTGTGTGGCTCGTAACTGTGTAAGTCATATCAGTGGACTTGGTAAAATCGTCTGTAAAGTATTTACTCAGATCGATCAGCGTTTCGTTGCGGGTGTCTTCATAAAGTTCATATTCATCTATTGGTAACGCTTTCGGGTAATCGTTATAGACCACTTTGATATCATCGATCTTCAATCTGCCGCCGCTAGAACTCATGACAAGGAGTGGTACGGTCACATTGCCAGAACCGGAAATATCAGCATAGGCATTCAACCATTGTGTTAGGGTAGAACCAGGCCATCCCCGGACTGTCGCAGTGTAATCATATTCTATTTCCAAACCTTGGAAGATTATTATACCGGCGGTATCTGTGGAAATATTGAGTTTAACATACACGAATTGATTTCCATACATATCGGCATATGAGACAGGCTCCGAGGATAAAATAGAATTTAAAGTATCGTTAAAATTGCCAATATTTTCGGTCGTTTTAAACCAGCCGGTGGGATAGGACCAATCCGAAGTGGAATCCGATCCGATATCCAGGTTTACCTTTGAGGGAAAACTACCGTTAAGACTGTACCATACAATATCATCTGTTGTAGTAAAAGAATTTGAGCATACAATGACATCAACATAGTTTTTTTTATCAATCTCGGCAACCTTGATACTGTGCCCGTCTACATGATTATTATTGATTACATGGGCGCCCCAGAAATTTTTTGCAGGACTCCCGTCGTTCTTGTACCAGATAACATCATGAAAATTCATATTATTAACCGCCACGATATCCAGATTACCGTCAGGTGCCTCCAGGGGTGTACCAAAATCACCCACGGCGATATCGGATATGAACGTTGAAAAAAACGATCCCACAAGGTATGTGGCCCATGTTGTTTTAGGGTTCGATGGATGATCGAACCATCTCACACCGTCTCGACATCCGGCGATCAAATCAAGATCTCCATCACTATCGATGTCACCTTTTTCAAGGTTAAAACCTGTCTGGACAATGTTAGAAATTAAAATACTTGTGGACCACGAGCTTCCATTATTGATATTTTCGAACCAGTGTACACTCCCGGACCATGAATTAGTTACCGCGGTATCGTTGTCTCCATCACCATCTATATCCATTATAGCGAGGCCCTGGGCGTTCGGGTAAACTGATGATATTACCTTTTTGGTCCATGCCGTCCCGTTACCATCAGTGTTATTGAACCAATACACACCTCCCGGGGCCGTGTTGTTCCTACAGGTTGCGACAATATCACCATCGCCATCGTTATCCATATCTGCAATTTCGATGTTATAGCAATTAAAGAAAGGTTTGTTTGATTCATTCACATAATGATCTTCCCAGCTGAGACCTTTACCGTCAAGATTGCGGTAATATGTTATGGATCCGGCCATCGGCCAAGTAGTAGGCCTGGATGCGGCTGCCACATCCATGTCGCCATCATCATCCGCATCGTATACATGGACCAGAATCGCTGAATTATAAGAACTATCTATTTTATGCTCTTTCCAGGTTGAGCCGTCTCCGTTAGTATTATTATACCATACAACTTCACTGTTACCTGCTGCGACGATATCAATGTCCCCATCCAAATCCATATCCACAGGTTGAATCTCACCGATATAATTTTTGGAATTTTCAATCTGGACTTTATCGGGATTTATATTAAATTGACCTGTGATTTTCATTTCCGCAGATTTTACATGTGCCTTTTTTGGTAGGAGGATATAAACCGATTCTATATAACCTCCACTTTGAAAACTATAACTTATTTGATTCGTATTAGTTGAAAAAAGACTTTGTTTTCCCATTGAACCATAACCCGGGCCATAGAAATAGTATAAATAGGCATTCGGCTGACCTATATCAACTCTCAGGGTTGTTGGATATTCTCCGTAGGCATTCGGCAGGCCGGTGAGATTGAAATATGCATCATAAATATCAATTCCCTTTCGAAGTGAAAAATTACCCAGATAAATCGATGAGCCGCCTCCCGAAGGGATCTCTATTATATTTTCTTTAACCGGTTCATAACCAACTTCAATATGTGAAAGTTCCGTACTTTCTGTGGTTCCTATGAAAATGCTACTATAACCCATACTCACCAAAATAAAAACGGCTATATAAATTGAAAATCGAGTCAACAACATCACTCTCCTATTCTTCTTATTTAATTTGTTACCCTTTTACAGTTTATTAATTAACCCTTTATCGTGGTTCCTGGAGAGTTTCATCACCCTATACCTCTGGATTTTTCGAAGTTTCAATGTTATATCAGAAGTATGCCTCAATTTGCATCGCATTTATGAAGTTTATGAATTATTTAAGTTATTCCAATGTGTTAATTTGTGAATTCTTGCAGTGTTTTTTCAATCAGAAAACAATTATTTATTATCATTGGTACAGATTTTTAATTGATTTAAAATAATTGTGGTTACTCTTTTTGATTGTGTTATCACAATTTTTCTATTTTTTAGAAATTTCAACAAAAAGTGAGTCTAGCTTACGGTAGATTTTCTTATTCCTGTCGTGCTTAAAATTCTGGAGGTTCTCCCTGTATGTATCGATATTTTTTATAAATTTATTGATCTTTTTAGATGAGAGTTCCATGTGATATTCGCCATACCCCAACCGCTCCAGGTATATGCCGTTCATGGTTTGCTCGAACTGACCCTGGAGGGGAATGGCAAAATAGGGTTTCTTGAGGTAAAGTGCCTCACCTATCAATGAGAATCCACTGTTGGCGATCACGCCCCGTGCAGATGCAAGATCCTTAATGAAGCCATTTTCGGAATATTTTTTCAGTACGATATTTCCAACTTGTTTATTTTGATTGTAACCGTAAACAATAAATTGAGCATCGATACCTTTTAAAATCTTTAATAGATTTTCATTTGAAGTGGAAGATTGGTATACTAAAATATGATTCTTTTGAGGTGCTGTTGCATCCAGGATTTCTTCACGGAGTATGGGTGGGAACAAACTGGTATTCTCTTTTAAAATCTCCGGGAAGAAGAATGAGGTGATGAGATAATGATAGCATCCGGGGAGTTTGCCCATTACTACGGCCTTTGCTAGTAAAAAATCCTTAAGAAGCTTTGCGGGGAGTTCGATGTTACATCTATTTATTATCTGCATATTATCAATTGATATTATTGGAATATCATGGAACTTACCGTACCAGTACGCAAAGCTGTCAAAATCGCTTAGAGCCACATCAGGCGAAAATTCCATGCTGGTCTTGGTAAATTCCAGAAAGTTTTTAGCGGACTTTTTCGGGAGATATTTTGCCATATGTGCGATACTGGATTTTCGGTCCAGCATATTATTTTCGAATTTTAATTCGAATCCCTGGATTTCAAGTATATCGGAATAAAATCGTTTCAGGTAATTATATGCCCTGGCAGATGCGACCACTTTCAACTCATGATTTTTAATTAAATGGTCGATAATGCAGTGGCTCCTCGTTGCATGGCCCATTCCCTCGCCAACAACCCCATATAATATTTTCATAACACCACATTTCTATACGGTCTGCCAGCTCTGTATACCTCTCAACTCAAAATCAAACTCAGCAATCTGTGCGCCGTGCTTCTCAAGCTCCTCGGCTACATTGTGCTTTTTATCAAACTCACAGTAGAAAAGCATGAAACCGCCGCCGCCGGCACCCATGATCTTACCCCCCACCGCCCCATGTTTTTTGGCGATATCGTAGAGTTTATCGATCTGATCATTTGTTATATCCTTCGCCAGCTGTTTTTTATACTTCCAGCTTTCGTCTAACAGTTCACCGAACTGATCCAGATTGTTTGTCAAAAGCTTGTTCTTTATCTCATGAGTTATATCCTTGATACGCTCCAGCGTATCGATATTATCATTATAATTTTGCAGCTGTTGGTCTATGATGTTGCCCATTAATTTATTCTGGCCGGTATAGCATAACAGAAGGTGATATTGAAGTTCGTTTATGGTGGACATATCAATTTTGAGCGGATTGACTATGATTTTATCACCCACGAACTCTATAAAATTAAAGCCGCCAAAAATAGTGACATAGTGATCCTGCTTACCACCTTTGATTTTCACCTCCTCCCGCTCCACTTTATAGGCGACCTCCGCCAATTCGTAATCCGTCATGGGTTTGTTCTGCCATTCCTTGAGCAGGCATACAACAGCCACAGCCGTTGCAGAGGAAGACCCCAGCCCTGAACCCGGTGGTGCATCGCTGTGGAGGTAGATGTTGTACATCCCGCTGTCGGCCTTCAAATGCTTGATCGCGGCCTTCACAAGGTCAAGATCCCCGTTGTATTTCAGGTCCTTATCCGTGGTATATTTAGCTACTATGTCATAATCCAACGATTTTACCTCGATCGACTTTTCCTGGGTCGGCTTAAGCGTACCGAACACGAATTTATCGATGGCTGTGCTGAGCACTACCCCGTCATGCTCCTCGGGAAACGGGGGTACATCTGTTCCTTCACCGCTGAAACACAATCTCAAAGGTGCCTTACATCTGAAAATCATAAAAATCAACAGTCGTAATGGATTCTCATCAAATATAATTGTTTGTTATGATTATCAGTAAAGTACATAAAATTTATATAGGATTTTTTGACCACTTAATAAAGATTTAATAGAGGCAAGAGGCAAGAGGCAAAAGGCGAGATGCGGTTCGCCATTGCATGACGTTACGCACCTCGCAACCGAATCGGCACCCCCGAACGATTGACAAGTATATTTTGATATCAAAATACTGTTATATACGGCATGCCCTTGCGTCAATACCCCGGGAATTATTCAGCGTCGGGAACAAATCACTCACCTCGAATTGATGATAATCGGTTAAAAAAGGGTCGGTTCGGTCCAGAATGGTCCACTTAACTAATATTTTCATTTGAAATGCTTTAGCAACGATCTTGTGAACCTTATTTATTGACCATTCAGGATTAAATATTAAATCTTGGAAATATAAATCGGTTTATAATAAGTAATAAAAAAACGTATTATTGCGGAGTAAATATTAACTATATATATATCTTAATAAAAAATCAATTTTATTCATTCCAGGAGGCTTTCGATGTTGAAAAAATATATTACGATATTCATTATTCTAATCCTCTTTTTTGAAATCGTTACTATTGGATGCAAATTAGTCACTTCAACGCGGGAAGATGTCCAGGACCAACAGATCTCAATCGATGTACCTTCTTATAAAGATGCAAATAAAATCTTAGCAAATGCACCCAAGGCCTTCACTGAAAACCGCGGCCAGCTTATGAATGATGATGTGAGATTTTATGATCAGGGTGGAAGCATTTGGTTCACTGATAAGGGCGTATGGTTCAGCATAGAGGGGAGAATTGAGAGGAGAGAGGGGAGTGATCATGGCTATTCCAGTAAGAGGGTTGTGTTAAAACAGGAGTTCGTAGGTGCGAATTCTGTCAGACCGCAAGGAAGGGAGCCACTACATTACTACAGTAATTTCTTCTATGGCAACGATTCTGTAAAATGGCGGACAGGAGTGCCGAACTATCGGGAGGTATATTTTAAAAATCTCTATGACGGTATCGATTTGCGTTATTACATAAATGAAAACGGATTGAAATATGATCTCATCGTCCATCCGGGTGCTGATACCGGTCAGATCAAGATGAGATATGAAGGTGC
>CP070629.1:2343015-2362454 GCA_020356005.1 Thermoplasmata archaeon | reverse complement strand
TTTACGATGTTCGGATAAGTTTTTTCCAACTGGCTTAAAATATGTATGGTTTCGATAAAATTATTATATCCATTGGTTGCCCTGTAACAGTAGGTTTTAGGACCGGTTGATGAAATTTCCTCTGTCGAAGCCATAGCAGATGATGGGATTAATAATAAGATTATTATAACCGCTACCAAGAACATCTTTTTCATCGATTGCCTCCGAGGGAAATATCCTGGATTTATGCCTCTTTTTGTAATATAAATTAATTGATAGAATTAATATACAAACTATTTAATAATTTCACTATTTAAAAGCTTTTACCCATAATGTTCAGTTGCAGTATAAAAATTTGAATCGGAGCGCTTGGATTTTATACCAATGAATAGCGCTGACAGAGCATTCCGATTTTATTTCAATTATATTCACTCACGGAGCGTTCTGATTTTACATTGATTGTAGCCACTCTCAGAGCGTTCTGCTTTTACATTGATTGTAGCCACTCTCAGAGCGTTCTGCTTTTACATTGATTGTAGCTACTCACAGAGTGTTATGATTTAGTTCCATCGATTTCATTTCGCCTCGAGTAAAAATAAAATCAACGCTTTTTGTGCATGAAGCCTGTTCTCGGCTTGATCAAAAATAACTGAGTTTTCGCCGTCCATGACCTCATCGGTCACTTCAGAATTTCTATGGGCGGGCAAGCAGTGCATAAAAATATAATCATCTTTGGCGGCTGAAACAAGTTCTGTGTTGACCTGATATGGTTGAAATGCCTTATTTCGCGCTTCTGCATCTGCATCGTCACCCATGGAAATCCAGGTATCGGTATAGATTATATCGGCATTCTCTACGCCTTTTTCCGGTACTGAAGTCAGATCAATTTTACAGTTATTGGTACTTGCGATCTCAAGTGCCTTTTTGTATATTTTTTCGTCAGGCTTATATTCCTCAGGGCAGATTGCACTCATATCCATTCCCACAACCGCTGCACCAAGCAGTAGTGAATTGCAGACATTATTTCCATCGCCGATATATGCAAGTTTCTTACCCTCAAAGCCCTTCTTATGTTCCAGAATTGTCATGAGGTCGGCAAGTGTCTGGCATGGATGTTCTAGATTGTCCAGACCGTTAATAACGGGAATAGTGGCATTTTTTGCCAGATCGCTCACCATGTTATGATCGAAAGCACGATACATTATTATATCCACATATCTACTGAGCACCCTGGCGGTATCGGTGATCGTCTCACCCCGACCCAGCTGGATATCGGCGCGGGCGAGGTTCAATGCGTAGCCGCCCAGCTGCGCCATTCCAACTTCGAAGGAAACCCTTGTCCTTGTCGAAGGCTTTTCGAATATCATCGCCATACTTTTACCCGCCAGGGGTTTTTCACGCTCACCGCGGGCCCAGCCGGCCTTCAAGTTAATTGCATCGTCAAGAATTTTTTTGAGCTCTGCTTCTATATCTAATACGGATACACAATCGCGTTTTGTCATGTTAATCTCCCACCATTGTATTCTAATCCTGCCCTATGGATTGATTATTAATAAAGATTTCATTTGTTTATATGTCATTAATATTGACAACTTTATTAAACTCAAACGAGTTCGAATTGGAGATACATAATTTGCAATATAACTGGATTATTCTCATATTTTAGACCAGGATGAGATAATTGGACATTTATATAAAACAATCAAATTAAGCAGAATTATCAATAAATATTCATATTATTTCTAAAAATGACCGTAAATTTTTTAGCGTGAAAGGTGATTTACAACTACAATGGGCAGATTAGATTTGCATCTCACAGTTCTCAATAGGATTTTAATTCACCTGATGGATTACAGGAACTTTCGTGAAGAATTCGAAGTACCGTTCGAAGTAACCCAGAGTGGTATATCCAAGGGAATAAGAATCCAGCAGAAGCATCTTCCCCGTACCCTGAAAAAATTGATAGGGTTAAACCATATCGAAGAGAGAACTACGCATGTGGTGGGGGTAAAACAGAAACGGAAGGTTTATTTTTTAACAGATGAGGGTATCCAGTATACCTGGGAGTTAATAAAGAACCTGATGGAAAAAGATATTCCGATACAAGCTAGCTTGAAGGGGAAGCGTTCCGAGTCAGTGCTGAAATCAATACCATTAAAAGAGCTTTATGAAAGCGAGAAATCCAAGGTGTCACTTATCGAGATTCTTCTATTCCTTCAGGACAATGATGCATATAATCAGGAAGTCCTTTATGCCGTACTGGAAAGTGATGAGCAATCCATGAATAACGTTGACGATAATGGTGAAAGTGCATCCGATGAAATCTCCAGTGAAATGTCTGGATTGAAGAGGATCGGCGACCAGACGAGAGAAGACAAGGAATCGATGGATAGTACTATGAAGATACCACAGGTTAAAAAAATCGAGATATACCATGCAGCGCTCAAGCAGGCCTGGGAAGACGGGCGCGTTACCAAAGATGAGCACGATATTCTGGCACGGCTTCAGGATAAGCTTGATATCAGCGCAGAAGAGCACAGAAGGTTGGAAATGGAGATAATGGCTAAAAGTAGTGATAAAGTAGGATCTGAAGATGTCTACAAATCAGCCCTAAGGCAGGCCTGGGAGGATGGTGTGATTTCAGACGATGAAGATTCCTTGTTGAAGGAATTGAGACGCACGTTGAAAATAACAGATGAACAGCATGCACGATATGAAAAAGAGCTGAAAGCTGGTAAGAAAGGCCGGTGATGAAAGTTCTGCCTGCTTTGCTTGACAATGTGAAACGGGTTACGATTTTTTTAAGTTCAATCACACCCCCCCGTGTTTGAATCGAAAAAGAAGTGAAGGGAAATGAAATTAATTTCCGAAGATATCAAGGAAATGATCCCCGCAAGATATACCGTGTTGGGCACGATAGACGGCGTGATAGCCTGCCTGGCAATAGTTCTTGGAGTTTCGGCTGCAAGTGTAGAAACCAACGTAATCATAGCTGCCGGGCTAAGCGCGGGTATTGGCCTCGGGGTCTCCAACGGAATAGGCGGATTTATGGCGGAATATACTGTCGAAATGAAGAGGCTGCGGAAGATAGAACGGGCAATGATAGCAGAAAAAGGTAAATTGGATGGTACTTTAATTTCGAAGAACATTCGTAAAAAGCTTTTTTTTGATACTCTGACACATGGTGGCTGCTCGTTTCTGGGAGCAATGGTACCTATCATACCATTTCTTTTCGATCTTGATTTAGCCTGGTTATTATTGAGCTCGATCATCGTTTCTCTTTGCGTACTGTTCGCTCTGGGGATTTACATGGGGATTGTTATAAAAGAGCATTTGATGATTTCAGGTTTTAAAATGGTGATAGTCGGGTTATTAGTAGCCATACTGGTGAGACTTCTGGGATTCGGGCATTAGATTTGTTACTACGATTTTTCAATAAAATATAAGATTAAATCAAAAAATGGACTCGTTTATAGAATAAATATAGCTGCTAAATAGTATTAAGCGAAATATACAATTCGGGTTGTGTTTTTTTATTCAATATGAATTTTCGGGTAAAATATTATAATTCGTTATGTTGTTTATGGTTTTTGAATACTTGATTTAGTATACAGCGAAGGGATTTTTATGTTAGGATCTGATCAAGCTCATATACCGCTGAGTGCGGCGGAAATTATGAATTTACGAACCAATTTAAACAGCTATGAATATGAAGTTCTAACAAAACCAGAGAAGGTGATACTGGCTATCAGGTCCGAGCATGCCGAACCTGATTTAATGGAGGATCTGGAGAGGATATACAATCAGCTTGACCAGCGCGATACTGTTGAGTTAACACATGTATGCTTGATAGGCAATGAGAATGTTATTTCAGTCAAACCCGATATAATTACTGCATTGATGAACAAGCGCTCGGAGGATGACAATATATTTGTCAATGAATATCGGTCCAAGCTTGACAGAGAATACGAGACAGCAACATTCAAAGATGAGCGCGATACCATCGAGACATTAAGATTTGTTGTCAGGGTTCCTTTTGAATATGTCAGCTCCGATCCTGCCCAGATTTATAACATTTTCTCGAAATTGACTGATGAAGTCAAACCTGATATTTTTTATATTATTGGTGATAATAATTTTTTAAGACTGACGCTTAGAGCTGTCCAGGAGTACATGAGAGGTGCTGCGGCAATGCCAGCTGAAGTGCCAAAAACCATTTTAGATGTTCAGCCGTTAGCTACAGCTCCCGGGGATGATTTTGAACCGGTTAGACCTGAGATATCCATACCGCCCACTGTAAAAAAGAGACCTGAGGATATATTCGCTGAACAATATCCAGAGGATGCACGCTTCCCAACAACCCCGACAGCTGGATTTATGCAGTCCGATAAATTTGACCTCCAGGCAGAATTACAGGCATTTGTATCGGATCGGCAATTGCGAAGAAGTGGAGAGATTCTTGAACCTAAATTCGATGCCAAAAGAGAACCCGTTGTTGAACCGTCTATTTCGGATACTCCAGAATTGAAACCGGAGGAAGATGAGTTAGTGGTAAAACCTATTGAAGAGACCCGCGAAGCTGAGATTATACCTGAAATACCTGAACCGCCAAAAGAGGTTGAAATAGAAGAAACACCTAAATTTGACCTTGCGGAGGAGCCCGAAGAGATAATTAAACCCAAGGAACCGGACTTTTCGATGGATTTTGAACCAGAGGAAGTGTCAAAGCCGGAAGCAGTGGAACCGGAGCCGGAACCGGAGCCAATTCTCCCCGAGAAGGAACCATTCAAATTAGAACTACCGGAAGAGCCCGAAGAGATTACAGAACCAGAGGAGAGCGACTTCTCTGTAGAATTTGAACCGGAGGAAGAGTCTGAGCCGAAAGCAGCGGAACCGGAACCGGAGCCAGAACCAATCCTCCCTGAGAAAGAGCCGTTTAAATTAGAACTAGCGGAAGAGCCCGAAGAGATTACCAAACCAGAGGAGAGCGACTTCTCCGTGGAATTTGAACCGGAGGAAGAGTCTGAACCGGATGCAACGGAACCGGAGCCAGAACCAATCCTCCCTGAGAAAGAACCGTTCAAATTGGAACTACCGGAAGAACCAGAGGAGATTATCAAACCCGAGGAGAGTGACTTCTCCGTGGAATTTGAACCGGAGGAAGAGTCTGAACCGAAAGCAGCGGAACCGGAACCGGAACCTTCGATACCTGAAATGGAATCACCACCTCCCATAGATATACCTGAAGAGCCGGAGGAGATTTCAAAACCGGAAGAATCCGTTCTATTACCGGATTTTGAACCGGATAAAATCTCTGAACCGGAGGATTTCGTACCAGAAATAAAAACACCCGAGGAGGCACCGCCCCCTATCGATATACCTGAAGAGCCGAAGGAGATATCAAAACCGGAAGACTCTGACCTGTTGCCTGATTTTGAAGCGGATGAAGATTCTGAAGGAGAAGAGGAACCTTTGTCTGAGAGTCTGGGCACTATAGATGTTAAAGCCGAACTTGAAAAAGCACTGGAAAAACTTGAAGCTGAGAAAAAGAGCGATACGGAACCTTCTGAAAGTTTTGATACGATATCGGAGCTGAAAGATATTGAAGCGCAATTGGAATCTACGTCAATGACACAGATTGATGCTGCCCAACCGTTGGAAGGTGAAAGTGAAACTGAACCGGAGGATTTATCGACATCTGAAATATCCGAACCTGAGATAACCGAACAGGACTTGAAGACCATGCTTCCCGAGCCCGAGGTTAAGCCGCCGGAACCCACCCCGCCAACTTTGGAGGAAGACCGAGAAGAACCGGAAACAACGGTACCGGAGCCGAGACATTCCGGGCCAATAAACCGTATTGAAGTTGGCTTAAAAAGCAGAGATTTTAACATTGTAAAGGATGCATCAATAGATGATGTGGATGTTATTGCAACTTCGGACACTGGTAAGTATAAGAGGATTTTTATTAAATTTGTCGATGAGTGCACTTTAGATTCCATCAGTGAAATGGAGAAACTGGTTGAGTTTAATTTTGCAGATGCGGGACTGGTCATAGCCAATGACATTCCGGAATTAATTACAGCATTCTCTTTACCGGAAAAAGTAATGGTATATTCACTGGAGGATTTCGAAAGCGAATGCAGAATAGGTCGATTGCTTTCATCATAGGAACCGGGAGTGCATACCTTCATCGTATTCTTTTAATGTGTCCGGATATTAGATTTGAAATTTGAGAGATAACTTTATGTATTAGATTACATTAGATATATCTATCAAAATAAACAATAATATAAAAAGAGGTTTGCTGTTTGAAAAAACTTCCGATAGACTGTGAGAATCTTGATGATGCGTTGAAAGGAGGTCTGGAAGCCGGTATTGTTACAGAGATCTACGGAGAGGGCGGTAGTGGTAAAACAACATTATGTATGCAACTTTCACGGAATTGTATACTCTCGAAACTAGGCAAGGTTGTATATATAGACACCGAAGGATTCTCCATAGAACGATTGGAACAAATCTGCGGTAAGGATTTTGAAGGGGTCAGCCGCGAAATATTATTCTTTGAGCCGTACAATTTAGATGAACAGGAGGAATGTGTGGACAAAATAATAAAAATGGTTTTAGAGACAGACGTGGAAATAGCAATGATTATTTTGGATTCGGCAACGGTATATTACCGGTTAACATTGGGCAGTGATAACGACCTTTCGGGCCGCAGAAGCCTTTCTGAGCAAATAATCAAATTAATGGCTCTGGCCCGAAAAAAGAAATTGTTTGTGATCGTGACTTCACAGGTCTACACCGACATCGAGACCAATGAATTCCTGCCCCTGGGCGGTCACATACTGTCACATAACGCTAAAACCATCTTGAAATTACGAAGGTATGAAAGCAATCTCAGAAGTATGTCGATAATGAAACATCGTTCACTGGACCAGACTGACGGATTGTACTTCAGGTTAGCAGATATTGGACTGAGTCCAGAAAAAGCCCCGAAATTGGTATAAATAATATATATTATAATTTCCTCAATTAGAGAAATTGGTTTAAAGATTTAAATAAAATAACACTTTATATTAGAAATTCCAGGGTTGATTACTATGGGCCGACTTCAACTGACCAGGATAATGGTATGTTTTGTGATAGGGTATTTTCTGCTATTATCATATTCTACGGTACTTAATAATGAATCTGAAACAGATTTCATTGTAATTTCCAATGTAGAAGCGCTGGCCCAGGACGATCGGCCCACTACCATGAGCGGTAAACTTGAGATCGAGATGGACATGCGCTTTTTGGGCGGCTCAGGCGGCGGCAAAATTACAGTCACATTGGAAGGCCAAGTAGCCAAAGAGCTGCGCCGCAGAATCGATCAACCATACTATTTGTCAACTGCCGTATCCGCGCGAAATAATAGCAAGGTCAATGGACCCCTGACAGGTTCAGGTACTGAAGTAGCTGCGTTTATGGAAGTATTTGAAGATAGATTGGAGTTGAATGATATAAACAATATCTATGATCTTACAACCAACTTTGATCGAAGCTACAACGGTGTTTTTGCTGGAATAGATATTACACGTAAAGGCGGCTCGGAAGGTGTTGATATTACAAGTGAAACCGGCCTGTCGGATTCCAGTACAAGTTCGGTTGAGCCAATTACAATCGAGATCAAATTCGGGGGATCATTATTGGATGACCCTGGTGGCCCTTTGCTGACTAACGGCGAAATTATTTTCTATTGCCTTTTCGGTTATGAACCTGCTCTCTGGAATTTGGTGAACGAGACCCAGCCTGATATTAGCTGTTCCGAAACCGTCAAGGTATTCATTGTTGGGTGGGGCAGTTACACCCTGCAGCACACCGAAGGCGGGGATGTATTTAAATTGCGCATACCGGGCGGTGAAATTATTGAATACTCCCAAAACTATTTTATCGGTGATGATTCAAAATCGGGTTATCTGCTATATGAATCCTTCAATATCATCCAGAGCTCTGTTGTACTAACAATATATGGTTTGATTGTCAGCATAATCATGTTATCATTACCCAGGAAATTCTTTATAAGCAGCGGTAGAACAAGGAGGATCAAATGGATACATTTTATGGGGCTGGGTTTCTTTATAGTTATTATTATTATGTATTTCTTCGGGATAAATGGTCTGCTCATATGGATTCTGGCACCACTTTTCATGGTGGTGACCGGGGTAGTAGCCAAACTCTGTTATAAACCCGTGGGCGATTTAAGCACTAAAAGTCCGGACTATCAACCAGGTGAATGGCACGAGAGAGGGCTTGAGCATTATCAGAAAGGAGAATTTGAACAAGCCCTGGTATGTTTTGAGCGTGCTTTAGAAAGAAACATGCAGGATGAGATCATCTGGAACGATAAGGGCCATGTATTGCGAAAACTGGGACAATATCCAGATGCTCTTAAATGTTTCAACCTGGCTTTAAAAATCAATCCAGATTTCGATAATGCTAAACGCAACAAACAATTAACCCTTATGGATATGCGTCGGCAGGGATAATTTTATAGGCGCTAGAGAATGGAGAATGGGCGCTAGGATAATTATAATCGATTATGGCACCCGAGAACCCAGAACCTAGAATCTCTTAAATCATATCAACGGGTTCCTCTTCTAGCCTGTAGATCCTGCCGGTAAAACACTTGGTTTTGTTCCCATCTCGCTCCAGCTTTACCAACCCGATCTGGGCCATTTCATTTATATTATAATTAACAACCTGGGTGCTCTTACCAAGTGTTTTGGCGATTTCCTTTTGCGTTAAGCCCGGCGTATTCTGGATGACAGATATAATTTTATCCTGCGTGGAATTCAGTTGAACATGTGTGAAATTCAAGGAAGCGCCGTTTCCACCATTACCCGGTACAATCCGTGAGTCCGCAGGGTAGAAACGCCTGAATATACCATCATTCTGTGATCTGATAAGATCATCGTGTTCCAGTACATTCAGGTGATAGGCCAGTGTACCGTTATTGAGTTTCAAAGCCCTTTTCATATAATTAAAATGAGTTCCGGGATTGGCCTGAATGAAACCGTATATCTGACCTCGCATAAAATTGTCCAGTACCTTATCATGCTTACGCTTTACATAAAGAGGAACAATGAACAGAGATAACAGCCTGTACTTACTGGGTTCAAACCCTGCTCCGATCGTTCCGAAAAAAGCTCGCCACCACCACCGCTATGGCGGCCGCGACCAGTGCAATCGGCCCTTCAAAACCAGGTAACCTTTCTTTCTTCTTGTCCTTATTAATTTCACTATCTGATTTCTTATCGTCGTCACTATGTTTATGGGACTTGTTGTAAGAGGGGTTCTTTAATAGTACCCAGATATGTGTATCCTCATAACAATTGCCGTCATAAACAATTGCGGTTATTCTATACTCACCGCTCTTATATTCCTTTGTCCTCCATGAAAATTTCCAGGTATACCATGTATTATTACCCGAAGTATCTATTGCATTGAACTTTTTATCACCTATCTTTATCTGGACAGACTTGACAGCTTTATCGTCCCAAGCTTTGCCGATGATTTTGACATTCCCTGATACCCTTGAACTCGATTTGGGAGAGGTTATTTCTACCTTCGGGCATCTGTCAACTTCATTGTTGAAATATAAGCTGATATGGTCATCGCCCCAGGTGTATCCGTCATATGCCGCCGCGATGATCTTGTACCAGCCGTTTTTCAGTTTGGTGGTATTATATTCAAATGACCAGTAATACCAGCTGTCGTTATCGGTATTATCCTTTGCATGGTACCAAATTTCACCGATCCTGATTCGAACTTTCGTTATGTTCCCATCGACATCCCAGGCTTTGCCTTTAATTGTAATTACACCTTTTACCTTGATCTCGTTTTCGGGATGCGTTATTTCTATCCGGGGTGCATAGTTCTCCCTGCCGTTCTTGACAATAATCCATCTGTGGGCATCCCCCGCCTTCTCCTTATCGTCGTAAGCAACTGCGGTGATCTTATATTCTCCATCGTACAATTTCGTGGTGTTAAATTCCAATTTCCAGGTATACCAGCTGCCGTTCCCGGAGGTGTCAGTGGCATCGTACCACACATCATAGATCCTGATTCTCACTTTGACGACTTTGCCATCCATATCCCAGGCCTTGCCTTTTATGGTAATGACGCCTGAAACCTTGGCTTCATTAGCAGGATGGGTTATCTCGATATGGGGTGCCATATTTTCCTTCTCATTTTTTATTAAAATCCATATACCGTCATCACCCAGTTTACCGCCGTTATCTTTTGCTAAAGCCGTTACTTTATACTCGCCATCCTTCAGCTTTGTGGTGTTAAACTCGAGTTTCCAGGTATACCAGGTTCCATTTCCGGATGTATCAGTGGCATTGTAATAAACCTCGGCAATTCTCACCTGGACCATAACCACTTTGCCGTCTATATCCCAGGCTTTACCGCTGATGGTAATCACACCGGATACCGTCGCCTCGTTCTTCGGGTGCAGAATCTCGATAAAAGGCCAGTGATTCTCCTTGGTATTCTTCACCAGAATCCATATATGTGTATCCTCGGCTTTCTCTTGATTATCGTAGGCTATAGCGGTAATCTTGTATTCTCCATCTTTAAGTTTTGATGTATTGAATATCAATTTCCAGTAATACCAGCTGCTGTTTCCGGAAATATCTGTGGCGTTGTACCACACTTCAAAAATTCTCACCTTTACCGAAACTACCTTGCCGTCAGTATCCCAGGCCTTGCCTTTTATGGTGATCACACCGGAAACCTTTGCCTCGTTTGCCGGGTGGGTGATTGTTATGTGTGGCGCCATATTCTCGGGATTATTAATTATGATCCAGATATGGGTTTCACCCAGTTTACTGAGATTATCAGTTGCTAGTGCCGTTACCTTCCATTCCCCATTCTTCAACTTCGTTGTATTAAAATCAAGTTTCCAGTAGTACCAGGTACCGTTCCCGGAGGTGTCCGTGGCGTTGTAATAAACCTCGGCAATTCTCACCTGGACCTTAACGACCTTGCCGTCCACATCCCAGGCCTTGCCTTTTATAGTGATCAGTCCGGAAACCTTCGCTTCATTTGCCGGATGCGTTATCTGGATATTAGGGGGATGATTCTCTGGATTCTTGACGACGATCCAGATGCTGTCGTCACCAAGTTTGCTACCGTTGTCGGTTGCAAGTGCCAGTACCTTGTGCTCACCGTTCTTTAATTTCTTGGTATCGAAATCCAGCTGCCAGTAGTACCAGGTACCGTTCCCCGAAGTGTCTTTTGCATTGTAATACACATCACCGATCTTCACCTGGACCTTAACAATTTTGCCGTCCACATCCCAGGCCTTGCCCTTAATGGCAATCGTTCCCCAAACCGTTGCCTCGTTCTTGGGGTGTAGAATAACTATATTAGGCGGGTGGTTCTCCTTCGGAGGGGCTGTATTGTTTACATGAATTACAATGGTTACTTCACCAAAATTTTTACCATCATATGCTCGCGCGGTAACATTGTATTTTCCATTTTTCAATTTGCTGGTATTGAACTCGAGCACCCACTTATACCAGCTGTGGTTACCCGAGGTGTCCCAGGCTTTATGCTCCTTTCCGTCTATGATTATTACAACACTTTTGATCGGGCCGTTATCCGTAGCATGGCCCCTTATATTAATCCAACCGCTAACCTCGGTATTATTACCAGGTGTCTCAATCGAAATCTTGGGTTTGATATTATCAGAAGCGTTGTTCTTGATAAAAACATCAATAAACGCATCGGCACCTTTTTCACCATCGGACGCATAAGCGACAATTCTCAACCAACCCTCTTCATATTCTTTTGTATTAAGAGAATAATTCCATGTATACCAGGTATCATTGCCGGATGTATCCGTACAATTATACCATTTTTCTAGAATACGTACTTTGACATGCTTGACTAAAACATCATCACTTGCAGTTCCGTTAACTGTGATTGTACCAGATACCGTAGCTTGATGATCAGGTGCGGTTATTGCTACTTCCGGTGCAAGATTTTCCCGGCTGGATGGCGCTCCTGTTGCATCATCCGGCATAAATGGTATCGAGCCGATAATTAAAACTCCAATAAATAAAAAAAGTAGAAATTTTATTCGCTTTGATTTAGAAATGTTATCCTTCCTATTATAACTCCGTCGAGCCGTAAAATCACCGTTTTATTCAATGATGTTGTATTTATTTATAAAGATTTGTATGCCTTTTTGATTTGAATTTAAATGTTTCGGTGGATTATGGAAGAAAACGAAAAGTATATTTTGTCTACGTTTTTTATATTAAATTTTAGCCATTTTTTGAATTAATTCCCACCGAACTTACCATAATTATCCCTATTAAAATCATTGCTCCGCCCAGATAAATAGTATTAGAAGGAAATTCTTCGAGGAAGATTACAGCCCAGAGCGAGGCTAATATTGGTTCACCCAACAAACTGACGGATATAACAGTAGCACTCACGTATTTCAATGTCCAGTTGTAGACCGTATGCCCGAATATGGAGGGTATGATTGCAAGAGCCAAAAACAATATATAATCGTCCTGGGGTAGTGGATATAATTGAGCTTTCAGGGAAAGACATCCGATCAATAGAAACAAAGCAGCAGAGCTATAAACAATGAAAACGTATACAAATAAGTCCAGATTTTGCCTGATTTTTCTGCCCGCGAGCATATAAACCGCTACAGCTACCATGCCTACCAGTGCAAGAACATCGCCAATAAAATACTCGAATCCAAAAAAGGCATCACCCCAGGAGATTACTATCATACCCGCAAGAGCAAGTACAATACCTCCGGCGGCTTTTACATTGTGTTTTTCTTTAAAGATATAATGAGATACCGATGCTACAATTATAGGATGCGAAGTAACGAGTAATACCGAAGATGCAACAGTAGTATAGTACAGCGATGATATCCAGGCACCAAAATGAATTGCCAGAATCGCGCCGACACCGATTAAGACTGCTAATAATTTCTTATCGATACTGAAAAGTTCCTTTCGAGAAGTGTATAATGTTATTGGTAATAATATAAGAGATGCAAAGGCGAGCCGATAAAACGCAACAACCATGGGGTGTGCGCTGCTCCATCTTATGAACAGAGCAGCAAAAGATACGCTGATGATCGCAATTAGAATTCCCACTTCGGGTTTCACTTTTGCATCGGGATTCATAACTGGGGAATCGAGGTGATTATAAATAAATATGGGCTTTATTCAAACACTATTAGTGTGATTTACCGATTCTTCTACTCATCGATTTCAATACCTTCAAACCACTTATCAAAAGCTTTAATCTGCACCCCATATAGGAATATCATTGCTTCACTCAAACATCTTCTGCATAGTCCCTTACCGTACAAATAATTCAATTTCTTGATCTTCTTTGTGCATTTTTCACATGGCGGCATGGATTATTCCTCCAGCTGGACTCGAAACCAATAATAAGAACGAGTATTCATTTCTTAGTATATGAATTAATTTGTAGAAAAAACTATAAACGTTTGTATAAATCCCTAGATAAATCCGAAGCACGAATTTCGAATTCCGAAACAATATCGAATTTCGAAATTTCAAACAAATACGAAGCACGAAAAACGAAATCCAAAATAAATCCGAATATCGAAATCACGAATAGTCGATAGTACGAAGTCGGCAGTACAGAGTTACCAGACTATCGATTAACGACTAATGACTGTCGACTTTAGTTTAGTGTTTAGAATTTAGTGCTTGTTTCGGATTTCGGATTTAGAATTTCGAATTTCCAAACATGGTTGGTATCCCAATGAAGCTCCATGAATATAAAGCGAAGGAGATTTTTGCCGAGCAGGGAATTCCGGTACCCTCCGGAATACTGGTGAAAGGTCCCGAACAGTTGAAAGAGCTCCAGCACCCGGTTGCTTTGAAGTCGCAGGTACTTGTAGGCGGTCGGGGTAAGGCCGGCGGGATTAAATTTGCGGATAATATCGATGACGCCAAATCCGTGCTGGAAGAGCTGTTTAAATTGAAAATTAAAGGTCTTGCAGTGAAGCAGGTGCTTGTGGAAGAAAAGCTTGACCTCGAGGGTGCGCAGGAGCTCTACCTGGGATTTGTTGAGGATCGGGCTGCAAAAACCATAACGGCAATGATGTCGGCTGCAGGCGGTATAGACATAGAACAGGTCGCTTCTGAAATGCCCGAGAAGATAATAAAAAAGCAGCTGCAGCCGGGTTTAAAAACCCTTAACCCTTACGAAGCTCGTGAGATGGCAATCCAAATCGGTTTGAAAGGAGCCACCATGACAAAGGTGGCCGATATAATGTGCAAATTATTCAATGCAATGATTGTACATGACGCCGTCCTTGCCGAAATCAATCCTCTGGTGATCACCAAAGATGGGATGATTATTGCAACCGATGCCAAGATGAATATAGATGATAACGCACTTTTCCGCCAGAAGAATCTATTGAAAGATGTGGATATCAGCGAGGAATACACACCTATAGAGCAAAAAGCCCGCAAATACGGGCTTGCATATGTAGAGCTTGAGGGTGATATTGCCGTGATCGGCTGCGGGGCAGGGCTCGTTATGGCCTCACTTGACACCATAAAGCTTTACGGCGGCGAGCCTGCAAATTTCCTGGATGTGGGCGGTGGTGCCACGGCAGAGAACATGAAGCAGGCGTTGGAAGTAGTAGCGATGAAAGATAACCTGAAATCGATTTTCATCAATATCTTCGGCGGGATAACGCGCTGTGACGAGATCGCAAACGGTATCGTTGAATTCGAGCCGAAGATCCCTATCGCGCTCAGGATGATGGGTACGAACGAAGATGAAGGTAAGAAAATTCTTAAGGAGCACGGTTATAATGTATTCGACTCCATGGAAGACTGCGCTGAATATGCCGTGAAACTCGCCTCCGGCGAGGAGGGTAGGTGAGAATCCATGGCAATTATAATCGACGAATCCACAAGGGTAGTGGTCCAGGGCATAACCGGCGGTCAGGGCAAGTTCCATACGCGTGTGATGCGCGAGTATGGAACGAATGTCGTAGCGGGTGTTACGCCAGGTAAAGGTGGCGGAGAGGTTGACGGTATACCGGTTTATGATTCCATCCGGGAAGTGATGGAGCTGGCGGATGCATCAATCATTTTCGTGCCCGCACCATTTGCCAGAGACGCGGCACTGGAGGCTATTTCCGGCGGAATGGACCCCGTAGTAATAATTACCGAACATATACCTGTGCACGATTCCATTGAAATAATGGACCGGGCGGTTTCGCACGGTACCAGAATAATCGGCCCGAACACGCCAGGGATACTGTCGGCAGACAAATGCAAAATGGGTGTGATGCCCTCACATATCTTCAAAAAAGGTTCCATCGGGCTTATATCGCGGTCCGGGACGCTGACCTACGAGATCGTGGACGCACTTTCACGCAACGCCTTGGGCCAGACCACTACAGTGGGCCTGGGCGGTGATCCCATCGTGGGCCTCGGCTTCATCGAGCTGCTGGATTTGTTCGAAGCCGATAATGAAACCGAAGCGGTGGTTCTCATAGGCGAGATCGGTGGGAACGCCGAAGAGCTCGCGGCGGAACATATCAAACAAAATATAAGCAAGCCGGTAATAGGCTATATCGCCGGCCGGACCGCCCCGCCGGGCAAAACCATGGGCCACGCCGGCGCTATAATCAGCGGCAGCGCAGGAACCGCCAAAGCAAAAATCGAAGCACTGCAATCCGCTAATATAAAAATCGCCGAGAAACCGGGAGATATACCGGAACTGGTTAAATCATCAATATAAAATTATTTTTAATTATTTAGGGGGAAGAAGAATCTTCCCCCTAACAACCCTTATCTCTTTTTTCATCAACTTGGGTTATGCCGTATTGATTTTGTATTGATTTTTAGGCATAACCCATACGATAGAAAAAAGAGAGGGTTGTTAGGGAGATTCCTCTCCCTAACTATTAAAATAGAATTGGATATTAATTATACTACCAAAAAGTTTTTTAGTTAACCAATGCTATTCGCCATTGTTGGTAATAAGATTTTAATGGGGTATTTTAATGGATTTCAAGCTTTCGGAGCAGCATAATTTACTACGTAAGACCGTGCGGGAGTTTGCCGAAAAGGAGATTCGACCTATAGCGCGGCAGTATGACGAGAGCCAGGAGTTCCCGTGGGATACCGTAAAGAAAATGGCGGCCATGGGTCTTATGGGTATTATATTCCCGCAGGAATACGGCGGAGCGGGAATGGATTATATAAGTTACGCTATCGGTGTGGAGGAGATCTCAAGAATATGTGGTGCGCACGGGATTATAATGGCCTCACATAACTCTCTCTGCAGCAATAATATCTATATCGCAGGTACCGAGGAACAAAAACAAAAGTTCTTAACACCTCTTGCCAAAGGCGAGAAGCTGGGTGCGTGGGGCCTGACGGAGCCGAACGCGGGCAGCGATGCGGGCGGTACTCAGACAACGGCGGTAAAGGATGGTAATGAATGGATACTCAACGGAACCAAGACCTTTATAACGAACGGCGGTGTGGGTGAGATCGCTGTTATCATTGCAGTTACGGATAAAAGTAAGGGTAAGAAAGGTATTAGTGCATTCATTGTAGAGAAAGGTACCGATGGATTCCGGGTCGGTCAGAAAGAGAACAAGCTAGGACTGCGCTCATCGGATACCACGGAGCTAATTTTAGAAGACTGCCGGGTGCCGGAAGATTACCTGCTGGGTGAAGAAGGTATGGGATTCATAAACTCGCTCAAGGTACTCGACGGTGGGCGTATAAGTATAGCTTCGTTAGCGCTCGGGCTGGCCCAAGGTGCGTTGGATGAGAGTCTGGAGTACGCCAAGAACCGTGAGCAGTTCGGTAAGCCAATAGGTAAATTCCAGGCGATCCAGTGGATGCTCGCCGACATGGCCACTGAGATCGATGCGGCGAGGCTTCTTACATATCGCGCATGCTGGCTGAAGGATAACGGTGAAAATACCACAATGGAGTCCGCAATGGCAAAAATGTATGCGTCGGAGGTGGGCATGCGTGCGGCAACGAAAGCGATACAGATCCACGGCGGGTACGGCTATACAAAAGAGTATGCGGTAGAGAGAATTTTCAGGGATGTAAAACTTACTGAAATAGGTGAAGGTACCTCCGAAATCCAGAGGCTCATAATATCTAGAGAGCTTGGGCTTTAGAGAAATATAGATTCTTATTAGTTAGTTTTGTAAAAGTTGGCGATAATTTGGAATTGAAAACCATAAAACATCCGCTTGAATTATTCGGGACTTTGAAGTCGATCGATATAATAATTTTAAAACTCGATGAATTGCACAATGAAGATCATAATTTTGAAGATTAATTCATTAGAAATGCAGCGAGCAGCACGTCTTTTCCATCTGGATTTCCAACCCCAATTCTTTTGCGCGTGCCAACCCCTGTTCTGTGGGTATTGCGATCCTGTTCACACCGGCTTCGATCGCCAGCTTATCGATTTCGGGCTGGAATTTACGCGGACGCGCACACCCTAATGATATCTCGGTTTCGGGCATCATCAAACGCGCCGCTGCAATGATCCTGGCGATCTCCTCGGGAGTTGGTGGTGGTACATCCACCATTTTTGTATTTTCCAGGTCCATGAGTGCGACAATAACAACCAGCTTTGGTTTATACTTCGCGATCATCTCCAACGCTTTCAGCTCTCCATCGATCTTACCGTACATTAAACCCACCACCACATGTGGTATAAAATCCAGTCCGGCATTATTGATAGCATCCATGGTCTCTTTGATTTTATCAAATCCAACATCGAGGTGATATACCTTCGACAACAGCTCTTCAGACCACAGCACGTCGAATAGTGCCTGGTCCACACCCGCGTTCTTGAGAGCCTTTGCGGTAGCCAGGTCCAGTAAACCTGCATGGATGGAGACTTTCAGGTCCGTCTCCTCCTTGATCATTTTAATTGCTTCGATATATTTATCCCAAGGCAGCTTACCGGTAGCATCACAGCCTCCGCTGATTAGAACCCCTGAGTTGCCGTTCTCCCCTAACGTCTTACATATCTCCAGCAGTTTTTCTGGCTTGGTGGCCTCTATCATGGGTTCCAGCAGTTTGCCGCCGCAGTGGTCGCAGTCCAGCGCGCATTTCTTACCGGTGAGCGATATAGCAGGATATTTACCGCGCTCGTTGAAATAGCTGAACATCCCCGGTATGTAGCATACCAGCCGTTTACCGAACTTCGACCATGAAAGCTCCCGGGCTTCCTGTAGTAATTCATCAAGAGGTCTATCATTTATCGTCATGGTAATAACCTTTAAACACAACCCAGCACTTACGCTCGGCATCTGCCAGCGTCTTGAATTTATCATGTTCTTTCAAATAATAACCGTTAAGCAGCTTGCGGCGGTTATAGGCAAGCTCAAGATCGGAACTTAAAAAGCACTGCCACTCCTTCTCGTATCTCTTCAGGTCATCAGGATTTACTTTATCACCTTTGGCCTTTGCCAAAGCTTCTGCAGCCACAGTCCCGGCTTCCTTACCGCTGATTACGGCGCTGAGAATGCCCGCGCCGGTTATGGGATGGGTAAGCCCCGCGGCATCACCGGCGAGCATCACATTGTTTTTCACCGTACATTGCAGGGGTCCACCGATAGGTACAAGCCCCTCTGCGGTTCTGATATTACTATTGTGATGAATTTTATTTTGTTCCACCAGCATTTCCACGAACTGTTCCAATCGTGCGGGCATCTTCAATGCATCTGATTTGATCATGCCTACACCTACATTGGCGTATTTACCCTTAGGGAACAGCCATGCATAACCACCGGTATAATCGTCACTAAAGTATACCTCGGAATAATCCATTGGCTCTTTCAACATCATTTCATATTGTTTGGCTATGATGAACTCGGTAACCCGCGCGCCCAGATATTTACCGGTAACCGATTTGGGCCCGTCTGCCCCGATGGTTATTTTCGATTCAATTTTATAAGTATCATTTTTATACCTGACCTCAGCACCGTTCTCGTTCAGTTTTAAAACCGTCATTCCCGCATACAATTTCGCTCCATGCTTTAATCCCTGTCGTACCAGATCCCTATCGAAAGCCGCTCGATCAACAATATAACCGGGTGTCTTTGTATCGTCGGTACTACCGTCCGGCATAAATGTACGCATGAACGCTACCTTATTTTCGATACATTTTTTGTTTAACTTTATATGCTGGGTTATCCAGGCCGGGATATAACCTGCGCATGCTATGGGCTCGCCGATTACATGCTTGCGGTCAATGATCATAACATCGGCACCTGCCCTGGCGGCTTCCAGCGCAGCTGTTGCACCTGCCGGGCCCGCACCGATAACAAGCACATCACATTTGAACGGTCCAGTCATATCCATCACCATTATTTTTTTCCGTCTCCGCCCCGGGTT
>CP070629.1:2328436-2342915 GCA_020356005.1 Thermoplasmata archaeon | reverse complement strand
GGTCCACAGAAAAAAATCTAGGTCTAGATTCCAATTCTGCGTTCTCTGCGCTTCTGTATTAAAAACGGGGTGGGTTGGGGACGATAACCCATCAAGGTGAATCATATGAACACAGAGCACACAGAAAACACAGAGTCTAGGTCCACAGAAAAAAATCTAGGTCTAGATTCCAATTCTGCGTTCTCTGCGCTTCTGTATTAAAAACGGGGTGGGTTGGGGACGATAACCCTTCAAAGGTGAATCATATAAACACAGAGCACACAGAAAACACAGAGTCTAGGTCCACAGAAAAAAATCTAGGTCTAGATTCCAATTCTGCGTTCTCTGCGCTTCTGTGTTAAAAACGGGGTGGGTTGGGGATAGTAACCAATCGTAATTATTTCATCCAAACATAGAACCCGCAAAAGTTACAGAGTTTTGTTAATAAAAAAATTACTCATTTTATTTCTATTCAATTTACCGATTTGAAATTACTCTCTTAATATCTAGTTTTGATCTAGAAAAATTTAGAATTAGACCAACATTTAATTCAGTAGCTTTTAAATAGGATACCACTTGAGAGATATGTACATCGGAAATTTCGGAAACCGCTTTTAATTCAACAACAATTGTATTTTCAATCAACATATCTAATCTATGTTCACCCACTTCATCTTCTTTATAAAATATTTCAACATTTTTTTCTGTTTCATATAATATACCCCGTAAAGTTAATTCCTTTTTCAATGCATTATGATATACACTTTCGATAAAACCAGGCCCCAATATTTTATGAACTTCAATAGCAGCTCCTATAACCTTTCCTGTTAAAGATCTGGACTGATACTCCTCGTCATTCATATACATACACCTCTTGGATTCATTTTATTGAATGATTAAGGTTTATTATAATAAAAAAATTACATAGGGTGGTGACTGAAAGTACCGTTTTTCAAGTAAAAAAACCAATAATATATTCTGTGTTCTCTGCGCTTCTGTGTTGAAAATGGGGTGGGGGGTCTATAGCTTTTAACCCCAGAAGATGTAATTGATTAAATATTTCTTAAAGTATTAATGTATGATTAATATGTCCTCAAATGATTCAATTACAACTCATTCTAAGACCGGTGTTTATGATGTCATAGTGGTCGGCGGCGGACCCGGGGGGTTGAGTGCGGCACTTTATGCTGCCAGGGCCGATTTAAAAACGCTTGTAATCGATAAGAACCCTCTTGCGGGAGCGCTGGGTAAAGCGGATAAGATCGCAAATTACCCTGGTGTACCGGGAGCGGTATCCGGCCAGGAGCTTCTTGCGAACATAAAGAAGCAGGCCGAATCCTTCGGGGCCGAATTTATACAGACCCCCGCAGTGGGTGTGAATTTCAGCGAGGATGCCAAAGAGGTAATGACCAACGAGGGCGCGTACAAAGGCAAAACCGTTATAATCGCAACGGGCTCCATGGGCCGCAAGCCCTCCATACCGGGTGAGGCGGATTACATCGGCAGGGGTGTTTCGTACTGCGCCACCTGCGACGTACCCTTCTTCAGGGACAGAGATGTCGCTGTGGTGGGCGCCGTGGAGGTTATGGCGGATGAGCTGGATGCGATCGCAAAGTTTGCCAAAAATATCTATATAGTGACGCGCACCAAAGAGCTGTCGCCGGAACACGCAGCCATAATTATGGATAATCCAAAATTTAAATTAATGCAATCTTATAATTGTACCGAGATATGGGGTGAGGATACAGTAACTGGAATAAAAGTCGCCGATTCCGAGGGAAATCAATGCGACCTGGAGGTGGCCGGCGTCTTCATGTATCTTACAGGGGCAAAGCCCATTGTGGATTTCCTGCTGGGTGCTCTTGAATTGAACAGCGAAGGGTGTATCAAGATCAATATTGAGGATATGTCGACATCAGTTCCCGGCGTGTTCGCGGTGGGCGATGTTACCTGCAAACAGATCCGGCAGGTGGTTGTTGCCACTGCTGAAGGATGCATCGCTGCTCTTTCTGCTGAAAAATATATCAACGCAAGAAATAGAGTCAAGCCGCAGTGGGGTTTGGGTTAAAATTATATAACTTTAAAACACTATTAATTCCTAGTAAATTACCTAAATAATTATCCCTATTGTTAGGAGTGGTGTAATTTTATGCTGGGAAAGGGTAGTTTAAGAATTTGTATATTACTTATAAGTTCTTATATCATTTTATCTACAATACTTATACCCCTATCCTCAAATTGTGTGATTTCAGAATCTGACCAACCCGGTATCAATTCGCGTGATGATTCGAATGAAATTAAACCGATCTGGTGGAGAACCATTGTTGGATTTTACTATGACGCCGGTGAAGCTGTTTTACAAACATCTGATGGAGGCTTTATAATTATCGGAAGAACACGTTCTTTTGGGAATTTCGATCCTAATGTCTGGTTGATCAAAACCGATTCAAGTGGAGTTAAACAGTGGGATAGAGTTTACGGTAGCAATGAATATGATGACTGTAGTTCAATATTACAAACAGATGATGAAGGATACATAATTGCGGGAAGCACATACTCTAATGGCATGGGGATGGATCATCATGGCCCTCCTGATTCCGATCTCTGGCTGATAAAAACAGATTCAAATGGGGAAGAAAAATGGAATAAAAGTTATGGTGGCAGAAATTCCGAATTCGCACCTTCATTTTCAATAACCAACGATGGCGGATATATATTAGCCGGAGCAACTACTTCTTACGGTATAGAAAGTTATGATATTGAAGGGCTTCCTTGTCATAACCTATGGTTGTTAAAGACAAACTCAGAGGGTGAGGAGAAATGGAACAGGACCTTTGGTGGTAAAGATTACGAATTAGGGAGAGCGGTATTTCAAACACCAGACCTGGGATACATAATCTTCAGTGAAATAATATCATCCGAAACTTACGAATCTAAAATATGGTTGATCAAAACAAATGAAACGGGTTATGAGCAATGGAATCGAACCTTGGGGGGTCAAGGTTATAATCATGCCTTTTCAATAAAACAGACTTCTGACGGTGGATTTATATTTGTGGGTTCGACGAAAATATATGCCGCCGACACCACCGATTTATGGTTGATCAAAGTTAATTCAACTGGAATTGAACAATGGAATCGGACTTATGGTGGGGATCAAAGTGATTATGGGAGATCAATCGAACAGATATCTGATGGTGGATTCATAATCACAGGTGCCACAAAATCATTTTATGGAAATTCGAATTTGGGATCTATTTGGTTGTTAAAAATCGATTCACAAGGAGATGAGATCTGGAGTAAAACATTTGGTCCTGGTGTAACTGGCTGTGGCAAGGATGTCATTGTAACTTCCGACGGCCACATCATCATTACGGGTTATATTGAATGCGATTGTTCAATAGGTAATGATATTTTTATAATGAAAACCGATAGAAATGGAGGTGGAGGAATCGGTTTTGAAGAATATAATGAAATTTATTGTGACTTTATCGAACCAGAAGGCCTGGATACCGTCTCAGGAATCATAAATTTAAATATAGAAGCCTTTGCAATTTTTGATGGTGTAGCCATTGATGATGGTATAAAAAGTGTTGAAATCAGATTTAACAGAGGAAGTTGGTTAAAAGCAATACAGGTGAATACATCAGAAAATTATTGGCAATATAACTGGGATACAATATCATTTAGCGATGGTGAACATGTAATTTATGTCAGGGCAACAGATGGAATTATTTACTACTACAGCCATGTCGTCGTAATTGTTGATAATATTTTAGAAGCTGATGAGAACAGGGATTTACAGCTATCATGGATAACTTTTAGAGATAAAATCAAGAGAAATGCTGACTATGTACTTCAAATCCCCGATGACGGGTACATCCTTACAAGTAATATCAAAATGGATAATTCCGAAAATTGGGATATCTGGCTAATAAAAATCGATAGTAAAGGAAACGTAGAGTGGAATCGTTCATTTGGCGGAACAGGATCTGATTATGGGCTCTATATAATAAAAGCCTCTGATGGCGGATATTGCATTCTTGGTAGTATTTATTCATTTACGCCTGATTGTAAACGCTATATAGGAACCAAATGTGAAGCTATTTGGGTGATTAAAACCGATGCCGATGGAATTGAACAATGGAATAGATCTTTTCCTGGTAATATTTCAAGTGAGGGAAAACATATCCAGCAAACAACCGATGGTGGATACATTGTTTTGGGTGAGGCCGTATCCAATGCTGCACTGGATATTAATGCGTGGTTGATTAAACTGGATGGAGATGGCAACGAGCAGTGGAACAGGACATTAGGTGGGGCAGGTCATTATCGGGGCGAATATGTCGAACAAACATCAGATGGTGGATATATAATCTCAGGTTCTAAAGATAAGGAAACGACATATGGCGAATTGATATGGTTAATAAAAACCGATTCAAAAGGATTTGAACAATGGAATAAAACATTTAACGGCGAAATAGGTAATGAAGTTCATCAAACCAGTGATGGCGGATATATAATAGTTGGTCAGATTTATCGTTATTCCAGAAATTATGATATAATTTTAATCAAAACATCTTCAGATGGAGAAGAGGAGTGGAATCGTACTCTCGGTTACCATTTTAATGATAGAGGCTCTTGCATTTCTCAAACCTCTGATGGGGGATATGTTATTGGCGGAACAACTGATAAGAATTATGCTGGTTATGGTTATATTATCTATGTGATTAAAACAGACCATTTAGGCGAGAAAGAATGGGATATCACATTACGCGGGGGTAATAGTAATTCTATTTCAATTCAGGAAATTTCAAATGGAAGCTACATTTTAGTGGGAAGAGCACATAATTTAAAAGATGGCGGCTCAGGCCTTCTTATGCTTGGTATAAATTATAATATTAGCTTTGAAGACTCATTGGATGATATTGAAACAACGGATGATGAAGATTCTATCGATAAGGATGAGGAGTCAGAATCTCAATATCCTTACAGGTGGATAGCAATATTAATGACAATCATTATTCTAATCATTATAATTATCATTGTATTTATTATTAAAAAGCGATCACGTTTATCAAAGCGGTAAATCAGAAAATGTTGCTGTCACAAGCCGCAGTTTTGTCTACTGCTTCTTATCTTTCTTTGCTGGTTTTTCCCCGTTCTCTCTGCCCGGAATCTGGATGCGGCTGAGCAAGTCGTCGCCTTTATCCCAGTCCGAGGGGGTTGGAGTAGTAGGCGGTGCACTTTCATCAGGTGGCTGCGGCTGCGGCTGGGGAGGCGCCTGCACTTCCAAGGGCCGCTCCCGTGTTCTCGACGGTGTAGCAGTGGTCTCCCCCGGTCTTTTGAATTGAATTTCATCCCTACCACCGAATATTGGTATTGTTATGGGCTTGGTAGTAGGTGTAGGGGTAGTTGCAGCTGGCTGTGGAGGTTCCGGTTCTGTATACGGCGTCTCCAGCCCGGTATCAGCCGCCACTTCCTGTGAATACTTGTCCTTGAGCTGCATATACAGGTTCTCCGAGATCTGGCCTGTCAAAAACTTCTCTTCCAACAGATCCAGCTTCTGCTGGTGGTTCAGGTGTGGGTACTCCTGTGCCAGCGCGGGCGGCAGCTGCGGGAATGCCGGTGTGACTGCACCGCCTGCGCCTGTGTCGGGCGCACCCGCACCAACCCCAACAGCTCCCATATCAACCGTTGTGGATGCCATGGGCTGACCTGTGCCCGGCAGCTGCGGATAGGACGGCTGGGCAGCAGATGGTTGTAGACCGGCAGCAAAGGCCCGGTCAGCATACCCAGGCAGCCCGGCAGCTGCGGGGCCGGCGCCCGGCATAAGCTCTGCACTTACGCGTTTGGCTTCCTCCTCGGTCTTCTTGAGCTTCCTGCGGCTGAGAACAAAAAGTAAAGCAATAATAATCAAGATTATTATGAGAACAATAAAAATAGCAATATCAGTGCTCCTGGAACCACCGAACACTCCCTTGCCTTCGCTTTCTGATTCATCGGACTCCACATGTATGGTGATCTTTGTTTCCTGCGTGGATATGCCGTCTGACACTTCCAGTGTGATCTCGTGTGTACCTTCGGATAGTTTGGAATATGGGAATTCACGGGTTCTGCCGATTTCGCCGTCTATACTGGACCTCCATACGAATATCAATGTATCGTTTTTATCAATATCTGTAGTGCCGGCAGCTGAGAAAGTTATATCTTTGTTCAACTTGTATTTCTTGTCTGCTTCAGGAGAACTTATAACCGGTTCCGGTGCGGAGTTCACCCAGATAACATAGTCGGGAGACTCCGTATAACCGTTACCCGCAAGATCCTTTGCACGGAATTTAATATAATTGCTATTACCCGGTAAAAGAATGAGGTCAACGCGGAACTGCTGACCGTAATAACCAATGTCGGAATCCGTTATTATGAACAAATTATCGCTGATCCATTCGCCGTAATTGTCTGCACCGGCAGTGGAGTATTTATATTCCACCGAAGATGTGTCCACCTCTGAAACAGCATCCGCGATGGTAATTGTATACACCACTTCAGGTGATGGCTGCTTGCTGTTATGCGTCGGATCTTCATTTAAAAATTCAACCGGGGTTATATCGAGCTTGATATTGTAATCTTCAGACTCACGGGTATTTCCGGCTGAGTCGGAAGCTTTGAACTTGACGTAGTTATCCGGCCCCTGCAGCAGGTCCTTACTTAAATCAACTGTTGCAATGAGCCTGTTATCACCCAGAGAAACAATATCCGTAAGCGTGAGCCACGAGCCGTAGCCCGTTGTGCCCCTTGTGGAGAATTTGTAACGGATCGACGTGGTATCCACACCAATACCGTCTCTATCGTCGATGATAATGGAGCAATTGTCAACCTTTGTGATCTGCCATTCGCCGGCTGTGGGCTTGAAATTCGAGAAGATTAGATTGTCCAGGTCTACATAGATCGTGTTAGTGGACGCCTTGCCGATATTACCGGCGTTATCAACAGACCATATGTATAAGTCCACAGATCCTTCCGGCGCGCCGGTTATTACAGCGTTCTTCTCCGTGGTGAAAGTACCTTTTGCCGTTTCCTCATTGTTCTCCAGTGAATAATAATATCCGCGAATACCCGAGAACTTGTCCTCGCCCGGCGCCCAAGAGACATAGAACTGGGTAGAATTGACCGCGGTAATCGTCTCCGAGTCCTCTTCGCTTCTTCTGAATCGTATATTCGAAGGCGGTTCGGGCGCTTCGCCGTCGATACTGAGGTTTATAACTGCTATTGCACCGGTGCTCTCCGTTGCAGGGCTTGTTATAGCCACCACAAATTCATCCTCGGGGTTAGTGGTGGGCCTCAAGGTGGCATCGATGTGTATCGGTGCGCCGGAGGCCGTTTCGTTCGTCCACGAATCCGACTCGTCTGTTACCGTCACGGTAAATTCGCCCTCCGGCGGGAACAAATCGGTTGTATCTTCATAAACCACCGTCAGGTTCTTGAATGCTATGGTCTCGGAGCCGGCGACCCAGTCACCCTCGGATAAAATGGTACCTTCCTCATCCCATACTTCAAGCTTGCCTATAAATTCTAAATCATCCTCGATGCGGAATACATCTGCAAAGGTTTTACTGGATTCGTACGCCAAAACACCTCTGGATATAACTTTGCACGGCAGCATAGTTGAAGTGGGATATTCCCAGCCGAACTCTATTTTGAAATCGACTTCCCAGTAGTAGAGTCCTTTGGGAACGGCATCGGTTGCCGAACTGTCCAGAATGGTATAACCTTTGGTATCCTTTTGTTTTGAGAACACCGAGCTGGGCCACATATACTTGTACTGGAGGTTCTCGCCGCTCGGGTCGAGATGCAGCTCTAATTCCGCAAGATCGTTGACACCGAGAATAGAAGTAACATTCACACGGAATGTATATTTTTCATATTTGGAATAGATAGTATCGGTTGGATTGCCGCTGCTGTCTCGTACCTGGACGCTGTTGATTTTCATGGGCGGCGCATCACCGTAAATGAGATAAACCTCGCCGCAGTCGTCGCGGGCGTTCAGAGGCCCGTCGGCGAGCACCCCGGTGGTGGCGATATCATCAGCGCCGTCACCGTCGAAATCACCCATTGCAATAGCGAATCCCGACTGGTCGCTCTCGTTCCTGCCGTAAATCTGGCATACCGCATCGTTTTTAGGATCGAGGTTCGTCCCCAGCTGGGTGCGTGTGGCACCCTCGAATACATAGGTGGCGCCCGCGTTGGGAATGCTGAGTGCTTCAGCATCGTTGAGCCTGGCGCCAACAGCGAAATCATCATAAATATCGCCGTTGAGGTTGCCCACGGCCATGCCTTCACTAAGCCAGTCATACGCGTACCTGCCCCAGACGACACAATCATATTCAGTACGCATATCAAGGTTCTGGGCGAGGCTCAAGCTGCCGTAGACGATGTACATCTCACCTGCATCGGTTTTAGCGTTGCCTTCGCCATCGCCACGATATGCGCCTATAAGAATATCGTCGAGCTGGTCGCCGTCTATATCGCCGGCATCAACTGTGTAACCTGCATAATCGTTAGAACTGGCCCCCCAGATGTTGGCGCGCGTATCCGTTCGTAAATTATAGTCCGTACTCAACGAAGATGAGCCCTGTATAAGATAGACCGCACCTGCGTTGAGGCGGCCATTATCCAGCTGTCCGTAGCGCGCGCCTATGATTATATCGTCAAAATCATCACCGTTAACATCACCGGCAGCCACAGACCAGCCGGATTGATCCCCCGGGTCGCTATTATCTGTTCTGGCTTTATGCCCATTAATCTGGATGGTATCAGCGCTCTGGGCATTCCACCACAGGTCCTCGCTTGTGCTAAGGTCGTAGTCGCCGAACACCACATACGAGATACCGGCGTTGGTACGACCGCCGGGGCTTGCATACGGTTCGCCCAGCAGAATATCATCGTAGCCGTCCTTATCGAAATCGCCGCATGCAACAGAATTACCTACCCGACACTCTGCATTTACACCCCAGATGGTGAAATCCGCGCCTGCTGTAAGATCCACTTTTACGGGCAGTTTGGATTTTTCATCACCGTAAATGACGAATACTGCACCTGCATCACGGCGGTTGGAATTCAACTGCGCCTGCGGTGCGCCCATAACGATATCATCGTACCCGTCACCGTTAATATCGCCTGCGGTAACGGAGTATCCAAGGTAATCACCCTCGTCCTGCCAGCCTGCGACATATCTGCCCGACGAGCCGTAAATGATCATATCATACTGACCCATGGCTATATCGTGAACTGTACCCGGGAAGGTTTGATTGCCGTGCCCGAATTTTACTGCTACCTCACCTGCATAGGTCCTGGTTGAACCTGGCGGGCCGTCGCCGCGCGGCGCACCACAAATCAAATCATCGTATCCATCGCCGTTGATATCACCGAAGGCTAAATCGTAGCCGAACCAGTAGTCGCCGCTCCCGCCGTATACAATCAGCTGTGCGTCATCCACACTCAAATCGGTATCGAGGTACCTTGAGGACCGTGTCGTTTGCGGTTCCGTGTAATCGTTAATAAAGTCACCTTCATACGGTCCTATTGGCGGTTGGGTGGGAATTGGTACATTACTATCCATTTCCGGTGAGGTGTTATCATTAGCGATCTGAGGTAATGCCGCAAATCCACCAATTATCATTACAAAAACTAAAATTATCGTGCCAGGCTTGATTAATCTCATGTACTGCAGCCCCCGGTTATTTAGAATCTTAATCCTATATGAACCCCTTTATTAATTGTTTAAATAACAATTGTGGAGATTTTCCATATAACTATAATGTATATATATATTATGAAGAATTAGTAAGTAGAGCCCTATATGATTATTTTAATCTTTGGGGTCGATGTATGGACTCAGAGCGCTCTGCTTTTAAATTACTAAAAAGCGCTGTCAGAGCGCTCAGCTTTTAAATCGATTATAGTCGCTCACGGAGCGCTCCGTTTCAATATCAATTTAGGTCGCTCACAGAGCTCTTTGGTTCTATAACAATTATAAGCGCTCTCTGAGGAGTCCTTTACCTATCCCCTGAAGCGGGCTGCCGTAAAAAAATTTTTAAAAATTATTTATTTTGTAAGGGGTAAGTTATAATTACAACAATTTCTATAGGGGTTCTGGCGATTACAATGAGCAAGACGGTAACAGAGATCCGGAAACTCAAGGTTGGCAGCTACATTCTAATCAATGACGAGCCCTGCAAGATCGTTGATTATTCCACTTCCAAGCCAGGGAAGCACGGCGAATCCAAAGCACGCATAACAGCAGTGGGCATTTTCGACGGCCAGAAACGCAGTGTGGTCCATCCGGTGACGCATAAAGCTCATGTACCTATAATCGACCGGCGCTCTGCACAGATTCTTGCCATAATGGGCGAAGAGGTACAGTTGATGGACATGGAAACCTACGAGACCTTCAATGTGCCTATCCCGGAGGAGTTCAAGGGCAAGCTCGAGCCTGGTAAAGAGCTCCAGTATATGGTAGCAATGGATCGTAAGATGATTACGAGGGCGTAAACACCAGGGTTTGAGAATAGAACCGAAACTTGGCTGAAAATTGATTTTAAAAATTTTTTTATAATTTTGGTTATTTGGTAACTTTAAAAAACCATTATCCTTAAAACTCTGCTGTGTAACATAAAAAGAAGAAATATTTATATAACCAATAATCGTAACGACTCTTAATGAAGAGTAAGTGTATTTCAATTTGTATATGTATAATATTAATGGTTACTCTAACAATCGGTGGATGTATAGAAGAGAGCAGTGAAAAAAATAAAGAAGAGATAGAGATTGAAGAAGATAATATGAACAAACCATCGGAGGAAATTCAGGATTCCGATAAAGATATTATCGCTGATGATGAGATAAAGGATGATGACCAAGATAGCGATATCGATACAGCCCCTGATGATAAACCAACAGACGATGACCAGGATAGCGATAATGATACAACCTCTGATGTCCCGGTAGTAAATTCACCGCCGGTGGCAGTACTGGAAATATCAGGAACGATTGTAGCAGGTACATATGAAATTGATTATGTGTTCGATATAAGCGAAGACCTCACATTTTCTACATACGAGTCATTTGATGAGGATGGGGAAATTGTAAAATTTACTTTAAGCCTTGGCACAGGGGAAACAATTTCAGATACGGAACCTATTGATAAACAATACAAGTACTCATACCCCGGATGCTACAGGGTAACCCTTAAAGTAGAGGATGATTCAGGTGGAACAAACAAAACCTATAAAGATATCTTGCTGGCAGAAGATGTTGGTTTATGGGCCGAGTACATCATATCAGATGATGTCTACACAGAAATGTATATAGAAATAGACATTTTCGGTGATGTAGTAGTAGATAGTGCTGCTCTAACACTCTTAAAGACACGCCTGGATCAATATATTCACAAACCGGACGGGATAACCATCGATATAATTCAAGAGAAATCCACACAGAACCCAACGATCTCAACCGAAGAAATATGGGCAACGATGGTAGCTTATCGGGACAGGTACACTGATTCCGATACGCTGTCACTCTACATGATGTATTTAGCAGCAGATCATTCTGAAGGTGGTAAGCTCGGTGGTGCTTTCGAAGCTACATCAATTGCAGTATTCAAAGGCTCCTCTTTTGAAAATATAGTAAACGATAAAATAAATTCATCTGAGATTGAACAGGCCTTATTATGCCATGAATTCTTCCATCTAACAGGGCTTGTTAATATTGGTTATCAGAGCAATTACCCGCATGAGTTATTAGGGCCTCTAAAAGATAACCACTGCAGGAATGATCAATGCGTGATGTATTATCAAGCTGATACCTATGACGTATCAAATTATTATTCTGGTGAATTACCAACAGAATTGTGCTATTTTTGTCAGGAAGATATGAAAAGGTATGACTAATAGTCAAAAATAATTTTCTAGATACCTAGGTCCTTGTTTAACTATTCAGATTTAAATTCTACTTTTAATGACATTTATAGAATTTTTTAAATATAATAACATATTTTAATTAGAATACAATGACAACCGACCCGATTCTTTTTGCCGATGCGGAGGCGAGCTTTTCTGATGCCAGGTTCGTTATTTTCGGCGGACCGTTCGACGGCACGGTCTCACACCGTGCCGGTACAAAAGATGCGCCTGCGGCAATACGGCGTGAGAGCTATAATTTTGAAACGTACCTGTACGAGTACGATATAGAACTTACCACGATTGCGGTACATGACGCAGGCGACCTCTCGTTTCTACCCGAAACCCGTGCGGCGCTTGATGCTATCTGTCAGTTTACTAAAAAAATAGCGGCAGAGAATAAGTTCCCTATTATGCTGGGCGGCGAGCATTCGCTAAGCGTTGGGGCACTCAAGGGACTGATGGAAGGCATCTCGGACACCAAGTCGAAGCCGCCGGTGGGTGTCGTGGTTCTGGATGCGCACCTGGACTACAGGAACGAGTACGAAAACGAGCGCTTCAGCCACGCGTGCTCGGCGCGCAGGCTGGCGGAGCTGGTCGGGATTAAAAATATTGTTACCATCGGCGTGAGGTCAATGTCGGGAGAAGAACGTAAAGATGCACTCAAGCACGGACTGAAATTTTACGATATGAACACCGTAGCCGAGATGGGCATGAAACTTATACTGGAGGATGTTAGAGACCTGATAGAACCGGCCAGGATCTATCTCAGTATGGACATGGACGCGTTCGACCCCGCCTTTGCGCCGGGCGTGGGTAATCCCGAACCCTTCGGCTTGACGCCTGTACATGTAAGAGAATGCATAGAACAGCTCGCACCACATCTCGCAGGGTTCGATATAATGGAAACCTCCCCTCCGTACGATAACGGCAATACCGCTGCGCTCGCCGCACGGTTCGTACGCAATGTTATCGGACTCGTCGGGTCAAAATAAGATTAATAATAGCTTGGGGAGAAGAATCTCCCCAAACCCCTCTCTTTTCTTTTCATTTTGGGTATGCCCGAGATATCAATATGATTTTACGGGCATACCCATAACGATAAAGAAAGAGGGGTTGTAGGGGATTCCTCCCCTACATTTATTAATACCTATATTTTGATACCGTTGATGTCATGCAATTACAGTTCACCGAGGAGCAGGAGCAGTTTCGCTCGAAGATCCGCGAGTTTTGCGAGCGTGAGATCGAGCCGCGTGCCGTTGAGATCGATTGTTCTGACATTTACCCATGGGATATTCTCAAGAAAATGGCGGGGGAGGGTTATTTGGGTATACCCATACCTGCCGAGTACTGCGGGCTCGCTAAAAATTCTGTATCTTATGTGAACGCCATCGAGGAGATCTCCAGGGTCAGTGCAAGTGTCGGCGTAATTGTGGCGGTGCATACCTCTGTAAGTTCGCTACCGATTTTGATGTTCGGGACCGAAGAGCAAAAGCAGAGATTTTTAGTGCCCCTCGCCAAGGGCGAAATGATCGGCGGGTTCGCGCTCACGGAGCCCTCCGCGGGCTCCGACGCGGCCTCGCAGACCACCACCGCGGTGCGTGAGGGTGATGAATACATCCTCAACGGCGCCAAGAGCTTTATTACGAGCGGCAGCGAGGGCGGTGTGATTATAGTAATGGCAATGACGGATACCAAGAAGCGGCATCATGGTATCAGCTCGTTCATTGTAGAGAAGGGCATGCCGGGATTCAAGTACGGTGTGAAGGAACACAAGATGGGGTTGATGGGCTCGGACACCTGCGAGCTGATCTTTGAAGACTGTAGAGTACCCGTAGAGAACAGGCTGAGCGATGAGGGAGAGGGATTCAAGATCGCTATGGCTTCGCTTGACGGCGGCCGCAGCGGTATAGGCGCGCAGGCGCTTGGTATAGCGCAGCGCGCGCTGGAGGAGAGCGTGAGGTTTGCAGGTGCCAAGGACCGCTCAGGTGCCGCACCGGCAGATTCGCAGGCGGTTCAGTTCATGCTGGCGGATATGGCGACCAACATTACCGCCGCACGGCTGCTTATCTACAGTGCCGCGGATATGAAGGACCGCAAAGAGCCCTTTACGGTAAACTCCGCAATGGCCAAGCTTTATGCGGCTCAGATGGCCCGGGATGTTACCATCAAGGCGGTGCAGATACACGGGCACCAGGGTTGTACTGACCGGCATATCGTTGAACGACTGTTCCGTGAAGCGAAGGTAACGGAGATCTACGAGGGCACGAACGAAGTACAGAGATTGGTGATCGCTAAAAGACTCCTCAGCTGATTTTTGATCGATTTCGGAGAGGCGAGTAGCGAGTAGCGAAAGACGGACCGCATGCACACACCGCTGAAGTGAGTGCTGGAGTCGTATGTCGTATCGTTTGTCGGATTCGATGCTCGTTACGAGGCTCGGGGTCGACGCTCGTTACGAGGCTCGGGGGCGACGCTCGTTACGAGGCTCGGGGGCGACGCTCGTTACGAGGCTCGGGGGCGACGCTCGTTACGAGGCT
>CP070629.1:2304908-2328336 GCA_020356005.1 Thermoplasmata archaeon | reverse complement strand
AGGTGGCCTCTGCGGTGGCGGTTGCTGGCCTGGTGGCGGTCCCTGGGGCGGTGGTGCCTGTCCAGGAGGTGGCCTCTGCGGTGGCGGTTGCTGGCCTGGTGGCGGTCCCTGGGGCGGTGGTGCCTGTCCAGGAGGTGGCCTCTGCGGTGGCGGTTGCTGGCCTGGTGGCGGTCCCTGGGGTGGCGGTGCTTGACCCGGCGGCGGCCTCTGCGGTGGATAGCCCGGGGGTGGACCGTAACCGGGAGGCGGTGGCGGTGGCGGCGGCGGTGCTACCGGATAATCTGGTACAAAATTCTCGTAGGTCTTATCACCTTCAAAATTATGACCGCATCTCAAGCATTTCATAGCAAAGTCGGCATTGGTTGTATCACATCACGGACATCTCATAAAACCACCTAAGCTTTTTAAATTAAACCTACCCCGTGATATTGATATCGTATTACCAAAATAATCTGAATTGGTATATTATCAATAATAACTGCAATCTTATATATAAAAATATTGTACTTTCCCGAATTATTACATATAAACAATGTGATTATAATCGATTAATGCACCCTAGCTCCTGAAGCGATTGCCGGAGTCGTAAATATAAAATCATGATTTGTTGCCGACACCGACTCCTTGCATATTAAATTCAGGTGTACGGCCGTGTGGATCAAACAGTGATGTGAAATCTTTAAATAGTTGCCAACGAACGGCCGTGCCGTTATATCGTAAAAGATCTGTTCTAATCTCTAGCGCCTTTTCTTCTTCTTCCCCTTCTTCCCCTTCTTCTTCTTTTTCTTCACCTTCCTCTCCTCTTCTACCGGTTTCTCTTCCACTTCCGGTTCCGATATCACCTCCGCCTCCTTGATTTCCCCCTCCTTCATAATTGATAAAGCTTTAAACGAATTTTTCTTGGCGTCTTCATTATCCGGATCGATCTCTAATGCCTTGCTGAACTCAGCTATTGACTCTTCATATTCACCCTTATCGAATAATGCCAAACCCTTTTGGTAGTGCGATTCAAACAAATCTTTCTTCTCCTCAGCCTCTTCATCTTTCTTCTCCACCTTTTCCTCAACCGCTTCTACTTCTGGCTCCAACTCCATCTCTGGCTCGGGTTCTGGCTCGGGTTCAGGTTCCGGTTCGGGCTCCGGTTCCGGTTCCGGCTCTGGCGGTGGTGGTATCCCCATCGCTCTCTCTTTCGCTCTCTCTTTCTCCCTCTCCCTCTCCTTCTTCCTCATCTTTCTCTTTTTCTTCTTCTTCCCCATTACAGGCGTCCTTTCCTCTCTCTTAACCTCTAATTCCGGTTCTGGAGCTGGAACTGCTTCAACCTTAACTTCTACCACCTCTGCTTCCACCTCTAACTCCTTCTCAATCTCGGGTTCTGGTTCTGGTTCCGGTTCCGGTTCTGGCTCGGGTTCGGGTTCCGGCTCGGGCTCGGGTTCCGGTTCTGGCTCAGGCTCGGGCTCGGGTTCCGGCTCGGGCTCCGGCTCGGGCTCGGGCTCGGGTTCCGGTTCTGGCTCCGGTTCTGGCGGGGGTGACGGCACCTCCTTGCTCTCTTTTTTCCTCTTTATCTTTTTTACAGGTCCCTTCGCCTTTTCTTTAACCTCAACCTCTTCTACTACCTCTGCTTCCACCGTTACTTCCTTCTCCGGCTCCGGTTCTGGTTCTGGTGGGGGTAGCTGGATCTCTCTTTCTCGGTCTCTTTCTCTCTTCTCCTTTTCCTTCTTTTTTATCGGTTCCCTATCTACCCTCCTGACCTCTTCCTTTTCAGGCGGTGCCGGCTTTTCTACCTTCACTTCCTTCCTCCTCTCCAGCTCCCTCCTTTCCTCCTTCATCCTTTTTATCTTCTCTTTAGGCTTTGGCGGTGAAGGCGGCGGTGAGGGCGGCACTCTGTGAGGCTTCACCTCTTTTCGCCTCTCCATTTCCCTCCTCTCATCCCTTAACCGTTCCATTTTCTCCTTCGGCTTGGGCGGGTGCGGTGGTGAGGGCGGCATTTTTAGAGGCTTCATCTCCTTCATCTTCTTTTTCTTCAAGCGTTCCCTTTCTGCAACAGCAGAAGGCATGGTAACTGGAGGTTTGGGCGCGGCCGCCGGTTTGGGTTTGGTTTTGGGCGTTGGTTTGGGCGTTGGTGTAGGTGTGGGGATCGGTTTGGGTGCGGGAATTGCTGGCTCCTGGAATTTTTTCTCCTCCAATTTCACCCGACATATCCCCAGGTTCTCCGACGCCTGGTACTGGCTCGGGTTAAGTTCCAGCACGCGCTCGAACGCTTTCATGGCCTCCTCGTATCGTTCCAGCTTCATCAAAACGTCGCCCTTGTTGAACCAGGCGGTTTCGTCTTTACTCTCCTTTTTAATAATTTTTTCAAATATCGTCAGGGCTTCCTCGAAACGGTTCAAATCGATCAGAACCGTTGCCTTGTTACCCAGTGCCGATATATTATCAGGCTGGAGTTTAACTGCCGAATCGAACGCCTCCAGCGCCTCTTCGAACCTGAAAAGGTCCATCAGGGCATTGCCTTTATTGTAATGAGCATCAGCGTCATCTGCATTCAGTTCTATAGCCTTTTGGAAACACTCCAGAGCCCTTTCGGGTTCCTTGTAGGAGCTTGCCAGAATAATGCCTTTATCGTACCAGGCCAACCCCAGCTCAGGTTTGTGTTTGGTTGCTTCTTCAAGAGCTTTCAAGGCCTCCTCGGCCCTGCCCTGGTGCTCCCAGTGTATTATACTCTTTTGATACCATGCGTCTCCGTTGGCGGGGTCAAGATTTATTACTTCATTGAAACATGCAATAGCATCGTTGTGGCGTTCATACTCCTTTGTCAGTATCAATGCCTTGTAGTACCACGCCTCGGTGTTTTTTGAATTAATAATAGTAACCTTATCAAATACCCGTATCGCCTCGTCTGGGTCATTCATTGTCTCGTATAACAGCTTGGCTTTCTGAAGTTGTGCCTCCTCGTTCTTCTCATCAAAATCCAGTGCAAGATCGTAATATTCCAACGCATCCTCGGCTGAGCCCTCCAGCTCGGCTTTGATCCAGCCGCGCTCAAGCAGCGCGCCGGTATTGCGCGGGTACAGTCTCAACAATTTCGTCAGGTACTCCTCCGCCTTGGTTGAATCCCTGCGCTGGCGTGAATGGTATTTCGATAGAAACATTAAAGTCTCGGAATCCTCCGGCGATAATTTCTCCGCCATCTCCAGGCATTTCGAGCCGTCTTCCTTGCGGTCGAATTTCTCGGTCAGAATCCAGCCCTTGTATGCCCATGCAAGTGCGTTGCGCGGGTTTAACTTCGTCGCATTATCGAAGCATTTCACCGCCTCGGAATTCTCATGGAGTTTATTGTACAGCAGTATCCCGCGGGTGGTCCAGGCGGAGTCGTTATCAGGATTAATGCGGACCGCACCCTGGTATGATCTCGCCGCGTCTTTGTACCTTCCTACCTTTTCCGATAGAATCCGACCCTTCTCAAGCCACGCGGCCTCGAGGTAAGGCTCAAGTTTTATCGCCTCGTCGATGCATTTCAATGCATCTTCGTGCTTGGATTCATACTGGCTTAATAACTTGCCTTTCCAGAACCACGCACTGCCGTTCTTGGGGTTGATCTTTGTTACCTCGTCAAAACTCAACAGCGCTTCGCGGTGACGGTCCAGCTTAGATAGGATCTCACCCCGCATCGACCAGGCCTTCTCGTCACGGGAGTCGATCTGGACGGTTCTGTTCAGGCAGTCCAACGCATCCTCCAGATCATCCAGCTTCTCGTAAAGCACAATGGCGCACTGGCGCCATGCTGTCCGGTTGGTCGGGGTAAATTCCGTTACCTTTCGGTAGAGCTCCACGGCGCGCTCGTAATCACCCTCGTCTTCCGCCTCCAGCGCCAGATCAAAGGTCTCGCGGGCATACGTGTCCTCATCCTTGTAGCGCAGCTCAGGTGCGTCCGCACCCTCTAACTCGATGGGCGAGCCGAGAAATATGTAGGGCTGCACCGCACCGTTCCGCTCCCGGACCTGGTCAAGAAAATCTTCTACTTCCAGTTCGTTGAATTGATGCGCCTTATCCCAGTACGTCCTGAACTCTTCAAGTAGATCCTCCACCAGGCCGCTCCCCTCCAGGACGATCCCGCACTCGATGTTTTCAAGGAGATGCTTGGGATTGAGCCGTGAAGATATCAAAATGGCTTCGCGGTCGTCGAATATATAATAATTTGCATTTAGATTGGGTATGAACCGGTGTTCCAGAACGATATTCCGGTCCTTCGACATTGTCTTCAGGTATTCGCAAACATCAATGTCTGATTCGCCCGTCACAATATCGTATTCATTCAACCTGCACATGATTCGGATGGTGAACGGTTCCTGCAGGCTCTTGTTTAGCAACACACCCCGGATCCATTTGATTACCTCAAGCTTCAACGAGGGGGTTACGATCGTAAAACTCTTACGGGCCCTCATCAAGGTATTTAATAGTACATTTTTCCACGGAGAAGTAATTAAGGAGATCTTCTCGCTCTCTGCCGCTTTCGCCATATTTACCACTGCTCTATATCCGGGTGGAACGGAATAAGAGGTACTCTAATTCAATAATTGGGGAAAAGGAAATACTACTTTAAACATATATAATTTCTTAATTATTTTCTCATCTAATATTTGAATATTAAGGTAAATCAAAAGTTACTTTTCTGATTTTTAATTAATTTTAGGCAATTTTTAATATTTATAGAAGGGCGGCCAGCGTTTGCGGTTGCGTCTAGCGTACCGTCTGACGGTCGCGAAATGCGTATCGTTCAGCGGACTCGAGGCTCGTTTCGATAGACGGCTAGCAGGAAGCGGCCGAATACCGCTGGACGTTTACCGGTACGCACTGCGCCGCCGCAACCGGATACCGCCCTTCTGGTAGCGATTTGAAAGCCTAAAAATCATTGATTATTTGTTGAAATATACAAATATTTCCATTTACGTACCATAAAGCTTAAGATTTATTACCAGCTTACTTTTAGCTATGCCCTCAAATAAAGGTTCAAGCATCATCCAGGCGCTAATACCGATTTTATTAATTTTTATGCTTGCTGCCATGACCCAGAGTTCAATCTCCACCAATTATATGAGTCATTTGGAACAATCACACCAAGCAATTATTTCGGATCAAGATCAAAGTATGTCACCGATCATAGACCATGCACGCTCTGACCCAACAAGTTCATTCGAATACATTATTATCGGCCCGGAATCCTTCGAAGCTGAATCGATTCCTCTGCTGGAATGGAAAACCAAAAAGGGCGTTCCCGCACTCTTCAAATCCCTGGAGAGCATTAATTCCGAATTTGCAGCCGCCGGCGGAGATGAGTTGTATAAGATACGCCAATTTTTAATAGATACATATCAATCAAATCCCGCACTTAAATGGGTCCTGTTAATGGGTGATTCGGATGTCTTTCCTATAAGGGAACTGTATGCCGGCGCGCAGAAATACAATATGCTGCAGTTCTATTGCTCGGACCACTACCTGGCGTCTCTGGACGGTAGCTGGGATTCCAACGACAACGGCATCTACGGCGAGCAGCTCGAAGACGAAGATTGGGATTCGGAGCTGTTCGTGGGCCGGCTGCCTGTAAGCACACCCACCGATGTTAAAGTTGCTGTGGATAAGATCCTGGCGTATGAGCGCTCGCCGCCGGAAGGGGACTGGTTCCAAACCGCCCTGATAATGGGCTCGCTGATGGATGCGCCTAATGTAGAAGATGATCCGGACACGCTCCCGCCAGAGGATGAAGGCTATAACGATTATAAGGACAATGCATACGAAGTCAAGAAAAAATCTCTGGAGTTCTTCCCATCTTATTATAACATTACAGAACTGTACGATTACGACAGGATACCAAGCGGCGAGTACAATCTTGAGAACGATACGCTCACACGGGAAAATGCCGTGGCGGAATTCAACAAGGGGTACGCGCTGATCAATTTCGCAGGGCAGGCGCGCTTCAACGGCGACAGCCTGATGCAGTACGAGTGGGCAGACGGGACCGGTACATATCAGGATCACCGCCTTTTCGCATGGAGGGACCTTTTCAGGTATGAGGACGGCCAGCAGGCAAATAACGGGTTAATGCTGCCGTTTATGATGATGCCCACATGCGATGCCGCGAATTTCACAGAGGATGACGATACGAACCTCGAGGTGCTGTTCAACACGCACGCCGGGGGTATCATCGGCATGATTTCTTCTACCGGTGTAAGCCACCGCGGTGAAAGTATCGACGGCAACTCGTACGGTAACTGGTGGGAAGACCAGCAGTTCTGGAAGATCTTTTTCCAGCAGGAGTTCTATCAGCCGGGTGAAGCGCTGGCTGTGCTTAAATCGTCCTTCGCAGATAATATTCTGGCCGCAGCGGATACCAACCCGATGATCAAGCGTGAAGCCGTCAAGGGCAACCTGGAGGGATTGATACTAATGGGCGACCCCGAAATTCCCCTCTGGACAAAAATCCCCAGGAATGTCGAGGTAGCAATCCAGAACCTTACCACCGGCTCGGTAACGGTGGATATCACGGTTACCGATGAAGACTCCGGTTCGCCCGTGGAAAATGCACTTGTGGCTCTACTAAATGATCAGCTTTATCTGTACGGTACAACGGATTACAACGGTAATATTAGATTTGATACAGAAATAATAACATCCGCACAGATCAACATTACCGTTACTGCCCACAATTACCTGCCAGAGGAACTACAGCAGGTCATACCCAGGGCAAAACCGGTTATAACGCAGATTAATGATATTACGATGGATGAGGATAGTGCACTACTGGATTATGTAAAGCTCAGTGATATTGTTACAGATGCCGATACGCCCTTTGATGAGCTTACGATCGTAGTTATGGCAGATGCCTCAGAAGTAGGCATAGTAATCGACAGCGGAAAAGCAATTGATATAGTACCGGAGCCGGACTGGTACGGGACCTCCATAGCAACCCTGTCGGTGGAAGATGATATCCATTCAGTTACTATGGACTTCACTATAACGGTCCAGCCAGTAAATGATCCACCGGTAATACATGATGTACCTGAGGACCTGCAGGTGTGGGAAGACAGGGGGCTGTTTATCTACGAGAACTTGAGCGCCAGCGATCCCGATTCGGTGGGGTTGAAGTTCTCCGACAATACCGAATTATTCGAAATCAATTACAGCACGGGCAAGATCTCCTTTGTGCCCACACACACCAGCGTGGGGGCGCACCAGGTTTGCGTATACGTTACCGACGGGGTGGTCACATCCACGGCTTGCTTCAATATAACGGTCCATGAGATGCCGGATGCACCCACTATTACACCCATTGACACACTCGGAGCAAAGGTCGGTGAAAAGTTCGAGTATGACGTAGTAGCATTCGATGATGACGGCGATGAATTAACATATTCCGTCAAGCCGGATTGGGTGAAAATCGATCCAGATACAGGCAAGATCTCCTTTACGCCCGATTCTGATAAAACTGGCGAGCACGAGGTTACGGTATATGTATCTGACGGTAAACACACCACGGCTGAGACCTTCACCCTGGAGGTCCGTTCCGGAACCGATTACAAATTTATTGCAATGGCTTTGATCTACCTGGTGGCGGGGCTCATCATTATAATGGGATTTTTATATAAACGATATAATATCAAAAAGAAAGAAGAGCCGGAAAAAGGAGAGGGTAAGAAAGAATTTTCGGAAGATAAAAAAGTAGAAAACACAGATAAAAATGATAAAACCACAAAATCGGGTAAAGATAAGAGGGTGAAAAAAACGGTGGAAAAAAGGGGAAAGAAGTAGTAAGTTTATTTTTTTTCAGTATAATAGCCATTGGTTTTATTATATTTTTTATTTTAGAGAGATGTTCATTTAGTTTTGTAAATTAAAATATCCATTAAATATTTAATTCATAACAATCTATGCCTGCTATTCATAAAAAGATATAAATACTGAAATCAACACCAATTAACAAAATCGGATATGATTCTTAATAAAAACGATCATAATACAGAGGAACACAAATGTTCATGGACAAACTTGGTAACGGTATCACAAACCGGCCGAAAATTGCTATCGCTGTGGTTTTGATTATTACATTACTATTGGCATCCAGCGTTTATTTTAAAGGATTGGATCAAACCTTTGACGAAGAATCATTTTTACCCGACGTCGAAATGGCAAAGGCGGACTCCGAAATCTCAGAGGATTTTGCTAAGGAATATTCCATCATGATCCTTGTGAAATCCAATAATGATAATATCCTCACTCCCGACTCTCAAATAGAGATTCTGCAGATGGAAAAGGCACTTGCAGAGGATCCTTACATTGCCGAGAGATTCGAACAGCCAGAAGCTCCTTCAATGAATTTCCAGAGTATTGCCGACAGCCTGATTTACATTTATTTGATGTCGCAAAATCTGGAGAATTTTAATTTACTAACTGCAAACCTGGGGAATCTGAACTATTCGTTTTACAATTATATACAGGATGTCCAGCAAATGGAAGCGGATTTGAAAAATCTTAATACATCTGATAATGCAACCACACTGGACGTGCTCAATCAAACCGCCGGGTACCTTTATCAAATGCAGCAGAATTTGATGTTATATTTAGAACAATTATTCCCGGATTATAGCCTTGAAGATTCATCATCTGAAGGTGCAAGTGGTTTTGGCATGGGTGGAAACCCCATGGAGATGACCTTTGACCAGAAGATCGATATTTTTGAGAATTATATCACATCTGAAGAGCAATTGGAGGTTTTGATTACATCTGCAATAACTTACAACGGTTCCACCACAGCAAGTTTGCGAGAAATCTCAAATAATTTTATATCCACTTCCGCCTCCGCTTATGCTCTCACTATGAATCTCAATGATACATTAAATGAATTTTACTCCGATGCTGCCCTTTACAATACATCATTATATTCGATGTGGAATGATTCGATTACAGATGCAATCAGTAACCTGACGAATGTGGTCATTAATACGACCATCCTATCCCATCAGTTCGGCGGGTTCTTTTCAGGAATATCCGAAATGGACTTGACCAATGCTACAATACAAATAGACAACCAGTTCGGACAGCTGGGATTCGGCCTCTCCTATCTGTTAACATCGGATTTTCAGCCGGAAAGCGGGCAGTTCAAAGCCAAAGGAACCCTAGTGTTGGTATATTTCAACGCATCCATCGGTACCGGTAACGACGGAGGCGGTCACGGCAGTGACGATGAAAGAATGGATCTTGAGAAAAGATTGAATGAGATCGTTACTGAAGAATACGATTGGCAGGAATTGGAATTCAGCGTCATCGGTGAAAATCTCATTATGGAAGCCATTATGGATGCAAATAATGAATCATTGATGATTCTGCTGGTATTATCTGTCATATTCGTGATTGTTCTACTGAGTATCATATACCGAAGCGGTTTCGATATGGGCTTGAGCCTCCTGGCCCTATTATTCGGAATAATTTGGATGTACGGGGCAGGTTCACTGCTGGGATTCACTTTTAATCCTATTACCACCATGGTTCCGGTTCTCATTGTCGGTCTGGGTATAGATTACGGTATCCATATGACGCTGCGCTATCGTGAAGAGCGTTTTAAGGGTAAGAATATTCAGCGTTCTATGGGAATTACCATCGCAACGGTAGGTACAGCACTGCTGTTGGCAACTATTACAAGCGTAGTTGCATTTCTATCAAATCTTTCATCACCGCTGGTTTTGCTGGGTGAATTCGGTATACTCGCTGCTATTGGCATTTTTGGATGTTTCGTGGCTATGACGGTGTTCCTACCCGCGTTGAAACAGCTGAGGGACCAGAGGATGCAGCGGCTGGGAAAATTAAGTAAAAAGGAACCGTGGGCCAAGGCCAAAACGAAAAAGAATAGAAATCGTAGTGCTGCAAACATTTTCGACAGGGGCATCGCAGCTGGTTCTACGGCGGCATCGCACTACCCCGCCGTTGTTCTTATCATAACCGTTATTATTACAGCCAGTTCTTTCTACGTCTCGCTTGATCTGGAGACGAAATTTGATTTCGAGGATTTTTTACCTGAAGGATTGGACGTAACTGAAGATATTGATTACCTCATGAACGAATTCGGATCTTCCTCCATTGCCGGTGAAGAGACCGTATTTATATTGGTAAAAGGAGACATTTCGGAGCCATCGGTGCTGAGGGATATTGACACAACGATTGCAAACATGGCTGATGATCAATACGTCAATATTCAAACCCAACGTATTCTCAATGGCAACCAGACCCAGGTGTCAGCCGATGTTGAATCAATTCTTTCTTTGATCAGACTTAATGCAATGAACCCGGAAACAAATAGCACATTCATGGAACTTTATGATCAGGCCTTCGACCCTTACGGCCAGCTGAAATCCGATGCCACCAAAACGGAAATCCATGCGATCTTTACATGGTTGTGTACTTATGCAGAAAAAGAGACGAAATTTGTACTGCACCTGAATAAGGATACAAATGAGTTCGATTCCTCCGTGCTGCGCATTAAGGTTACTACTGAAAATGATGAAAAGAAATCATTTGATTTACTGGATGATCTCAACGACGATAAAAAACCTCTGGACGATAATTCCAATGTGGATTCCGCGGTGGTTACCGGCGGACCTATACTGTTCAACACCATCATGTCAATCCTGAATGAAAGCCAGATGCGATCTCTCATCATTACTGTAATTGTGTGCTGCATCATTCTCACTATTGTTTTCTTCTACGAGAAGCGCTCGTTCACTCTCGGTGTAATTACCACCCTGCCTGTCGTACTCGTTATTACATGGACCCTGGGCGTAATGTACGTCACCGATACACCTTTGAATATAATGACTATTACTATAGCTTCGCTCACCGTGGGATTAGGGGTTACCTACGGTATCCATATTACACATAGATTTCTGGAAAGCATAGAAACCAAACCCACAATCGATGAAGCTTGCAGTGATACCGTCAAGCATACAGGCACTGCGTTGTTCGGGGCCGCAGCCACGACCATCGCTGCATTCGGACTGCTAATGTTTGCGCTGCTGCCGCCGGTACAGCAGTTTGGAATGATTTCCGCCGTTACCATATTCTTCAGCTTTATGGCTAGCGTATTTGTACTGCCTACATTTCTGGTATTGTGGGCAAAATTCAGAGATTACAAGGGCAATCTACGAAATTCCAAGAAGGCACCTGTTACTCCAGGTCCTGTAGAAAGCGGTAAGACAACAGTTTCGATGGAATCTAAAAAAGAAAGTGTTGAAACACAAAAAAGCGATGCGCCTTCACAAAAAGAGGCTGGACAGGATAAGAAACCAGGCGCATAAGAATTTTGAACATATAGTTCTTATTTATTCCGATAACTCAACTATTTTTTCTTCTTCTTGAGTTCCGCTAGCATTGATTCTAATAATTCTATAATGCGTTCCTGCCGCTCCATGAGCATATCCTGCCGTTCCCATGTTACGCGCCACGGGACGTGTTTCAATTCTACCTGGCTTTTCATCAAGCCTTTACCGGCCTCCTCAAGCAGCTTGTCCAATTCCTCCATTTTTTTCTGGCGCTCGGAAGCCAGACTTTGAGGGGATTTTTTACTCTTTCTTGGCAAGATTTTCACCTCGTTTTCCAAACAGTGTTTCTTTTGATAATTCTTGGTGGCGGATATTCCCATATTAGCTATTGGATATAAAACATTTAGTTTCATATTGATTTTTTTTCCAAAAGTGCTATTTTTTTCACAAAAAAGCTAAGGGAATGAATATTAATATAAATAACAACCTGTACCAATCTATTTATATAGCGGCTTTACTAATAATATACCCAAATTCCAGGACACGCAAGTGACAAAATCTGGTCCAGAAGTGGGAACCCAAAAAGATAATAGGTAATAACCATGGCTCGAAAAATCTCTACGATCAAACGCATCCGCGTTCTTGGCGATTTTATGATGTTCGGGATTTTTGTATGCCTGCTTATTATATTTCTTACCGCATATTTTAATGGCCTGAATAGCGATAATTATACCACAGAGGTTGATATAAATTCAAAAAATGAGGCTCATGTGGAATTTATCATTCTCATTATAATTCTTTTACCCATATTTTTCTTGACAACATTATGGTCGTTTCTGGATTGGAAATCCACCTGGAAAGCGAGAGAGCAAATCAGGTTTCAGGATTATTATTATGAAGTGGAGGCCCCGCCGAGAAGGGATGTTGAAACCATTTTGATGAAATGTTCAGCATGTAAGGAGGTGTTCGGGGTCACTGCGGTTGAAGATGAAATGAATATTGAATGCCCCAACTGCAATAAAAAGGGATCAATCAAGGTACCCCCCTCGTACAGAAGGAGGTCTCGCGATACACCATCCTGGGGTCGCGAAGATGAAATTGACTTCCCGGGTCACCACGAGGATGACTACTCGAGGGGTAAGTCACCCAAGGTAAGAATCATAAAAGATATCCGAGATCGTTGATTGATTTTATACCGCTTATAGAAGGGCGGCTAACGTTGGACGGTGGCGAGGGGCGTAACGTCTCACGGTTGCGAAATCCGGCCGCTTAACGTTTGACGTCCACCGGTACGCAATGCGCAACCACAAAACGTTAAACGCACTTCTGTAATTGATATGAAAGCATAAAATAACGGTAAATTTTAAACCCCATAACTAATATGAGCTAGTGAAACAATAGTGAGTTCAATGTTTTATTTCAGTATCAACAAGCGCGCACTGGCGACCATAAAGCGCGAGGCGAAAGCCACAGACCGCGAAATAATCGGTGTATTAGTCGGCCGTGTATACGATAATTTATTGGTGGTTAACAAAGCGGTCTCGGGCGAACAGGCCTCGGGCATTACGCGCGTCAAACTAGATAATGCAACGCTGGCAAAGATCGTCAATGAGATCATGACCGGTGATCTGGAGGGCAATATCCTGGGATGGTATCACTCCCACCCGGGCTTCGGCGTTTTCATGTCACATACCGATATCGGAACACAGGAGCTGCTGCAGCAGTTTTCTCCAAAAGTGGCGGCTCTGGTCATCGATCCCAAGGAGGACAAGTTCGGGGTCTTCACACTGAATTCAAACCACGGCGTGATACAGATTCCCGATGAGCAGATATTCAAATTTAAAGATGGTGAAGATGGTATACCTCAGGACCTGAAAGATGCACATCTATTCGAAGCAAAACTGGAGATTACACCGGAGGCTGTCGCAGATCGCATTCGCTATGTTATAGAGTGCACAAAAGCTCACTGGCCCGAGAAGAAATGTTTGGTGTGCGGTGCCGAGCTTAAATTCGATGAGGCCAGTAGGAAATGGTACTGCCCCACCAACGAAGACAGGATCAAGAAACAATTAGAGGAAGCGGCAAAATCCAGGAAACCAGATAAGGCCCATTATAAGTGTAAAGAATGTGAAATACCACTGAAATATTCTAAAAAAATAAATGCTTGGTACTGTAAGAAATGACGGCGAGTAATTAAGAATCCTTTAAAGGCAAAAAACGGCGAGGAAAAAGCCCAAATCGATAAGGTTTTTGAAGATGAAGTGAAAGACAATAAGATTGCGGAAAGTGAGCTTATCGAAACGGCAGAGGCACTTGAGGACGAAGAAAAAGATGCTACAGTAAAAGCGGTTGAGGTTAAAAATGAAGGAACCGGAGTGGCTGTAAATGAAAAGTCCGATGCTGCTATAGAGTCTCGTGATCAGGAAGTGCCTTCAAAAGATATGCCCGAAAGTGAGGTTGCAGCCGTGAATTCAAATCCTTCTGTAAAATCCGAAGTAAAGGTTTCGGTTAAAAGCAAAGTAACCAAACGGGCAGTCGGTACAAAGCCAAAAAAGCACGTTAAAAAAAGCAGGCGAAAGATTAAAAGAACTAATAAATAAATTACACGAAATTATTAATATCAAATCTGATGTATAGATATTTAAGAAATAGGAAATAGGTGATTCCAATGAGAATAATGGTACAAGCACCAATAGGAGAACGCGCAGGTCTTGCAGAGATCGAAATCAGGCCGGAACATACCGTAGCCCAGATAAAAAGCAAGGTATGTTCATCATTCGGGGTAAATCCCAAGACCGTAGCGCTGATGTACGGTGGGGAGGTCCTGAACGAACGAAAAACACTGAAAGCCCTGGGAATAACCGATGGTGCACAGCTAGCGCTTATGCCACTCGATATCGTCGGCGGTTGCTGAACTGCCTACCTTCGGGAGAGGACTCCCTCCGTGAAAGACGACGGATGAAAGGACGAAAGACGAGGGACTATAGCCTTTTTTTTAACAAAAACGGAAAGAAGAGAAGCGGGTAATTAATAGCAGCATACGGCCACATTTATTAACAATGAGAAACGAAGGATTTCTTAGATTATAACATATATAAACGAAACCCTTCTGGACTAAAACGCCATTAGATTTGACCTATTCACATCGTTGCGTTGGCGTTTTAGCCAAGCAGCAAGCAGTAACTATGTTGTGGGGGTGCATATATACAAGATGATGAGTTAAGCAGCATGCAGCAAGTAGCAAGTTTGATTTCAATTACCCCTGCACCTTGCACCATGCTCCATGCACCAATCATTCCACATGCACTATGCAGCTTGCACCTTGCACAATATTATTTAGCATGCAGCTTTTCACCATGCTCCTTGCTGCTTATATTCACCCTAGCGCCTGTTCTCTCCTCTCTAGCGCCTGACGTAATCAATATAAAATCAACCTAGAATCTACCTTAATCTTCTTCCTCTTCCTTTTCTTGTGCCGCTTTCGGCTTCGGCGGCTCCTCTGCAGGAACAGGAGTGGGAACTGCCGGCGCAGGTGTGGGTGTGGGTGTGGGTGTGGGTGTAGGTGTTGGGACTGCGGCAGCGGGCTGGGCAGGTTCGGCAGTTTCTACTTCTGGCTCAGCCGCCGGTACCGCTGCTGCGGGCTGCTCGGTCGGCTCTGCAGCGGCAGGTGCTGCTGTAGCTACTGCCGGCTCGGCTGCTGCCGGGGCTGCCTCAACTTCACCCTCCGCTTGTAAAGCCGATTCCGGTGCAGGAGGTAACTGTGCGGTTACCGCCTCCGCAGGTGCACCGCCCGCGGCCTGCGGAAGGCTTACGGTAACGCCTTCACCTTCTCCGGGTGCGCCGGGTTTGACGGAGGCGGGTAAGGACATCTGGCCGGGTTTGATTACATCCTTTGCGGATTTCGGGGTTGGAAGGGTTGAGGGCGGTTTGTGTGGCCCCTTTTCTTTTCTGATTATAGTGGCAAGATCACGTGCTAAATCTTCAGGCATGTAAACCTTCAGATCCTTATCTGCGAAAGCTACCACATCCTCCTCCTCTTCCTTTGCTTTACGCTTCTTGATCACCGCGGCAGCAACAATCGCAATTACGATTGATATTATCAGTATTATAAGTAGAGTGATGAGTCCCTGTCGTGAGGATAGTAAATCCACTGCGTCCGAATCGCCCTTATCACCGGGGCCGTCAGTCCCCTCGGGGGATTCATAAACCCTGATAATTCTTTTGGTATAGTTCGTCGCTCCTTTGCTGTCCTGAACCCGCAGGCAGATTGTATATTTACCTTCGGCTGGAAATGTATACTCGGCATTCCGCTGATATGAATCGGGTTTGAAACCTATACCTTCATCGTATTCGAAATCCCACGAGTAATTAATCCAATCACCGTGTATCATATCATCATCAAGCGCCGGTTCAGTAAAAAACTTCACAAATAGATTCTCATTAATTTCAGGTGTAGCGGGATAAGAGTCGTTGATCGTGTATTGTATACTATTAATCATCGGCGGGTCATTTACATTGACAACGAGTATTTGAAATGTCCGGCTTGCATTATAGCTTACCGGTTTAGCGTTATCGCAAACAGTGACTTCTACCTTAATAAGCCCCACATCGTTGTTCGTGGGTGTGAATGTTATCAAGCCCGTGAATGAATCGATTTTGAAATTAGCTAAATCATCGTTTCCTTCACCGTCTGTTCGGTTGGTATGATATGAAAGGAAATCATGATCTACGTCGGAAGCAACGACCTGGATCGTCAATTTTGTGTCTTCATCCACGTTAACATTTTCAATCGGGTAGATCTGAGGTGGATCGTTCACATTGATCAGGCGAATAACAAATTGTACTACATCCTGCATGGGATTGCTGCCGTTGTTATCGTTGATTGTCAATGTTATGTATAATGAGCCCAGGTCAACTTCATATTGCGCTGGTAAGTAATTGAATCTTGCATTCAAGATAGTAATACCGGTTTCATTTACATAAAAATCAGTAAGAATGTCCAAGTCTAATTTATTCTTTACATCTATACCGTACCCGTCCTGTACTTCCCAGTAATCCTTCAGCGGGAATAACGGATCATTATCAATATCGGAGGCGTTGATAGTTAAATTTATGTAATGATTCTCTGTGGAATTGAATTCAAGATAGGTTCCGTGCGGATCGTACCCGCTTATATCAAGTACCCTCGGTGCATCGTTAAGCGGATGGACTGTTATATTAAACAGGTTACTGAGGCTCCATAAATCGTCACTTGTTTCTTTGACCGCGTCGTTACCGTTATCGATTACCTTGACCTGCAACTGCACTTTCCCGAAGAAATTTTTTCCGGGCACGACATCCATGTAATGTGAATGTATCAGTGCGGAAATGCCTTCGGGATTGCTGTTGTATACAACCTCATACCTCAAGCCGCCGGTGCCCTCGGGCCAGTAATCGTCCTGGACATATAGTTCCATATCTATGAAGTTCTTATGCCTAGGACTATCCTCAAGTATTGAAAACTCATTCGGGGGAATATAGATCTTCGGGCGCTGGTTTGGGGCTTTGTATTCTATAAACAAATCTGATATCGTTAAGGATCCTGCAGAATCCGAGGTTATAACAATAGGTATTGTCACATTCAACTCAGTTTCACTTTCGTAAAATTTAATTAATTCGTTCAATTCTGCCGCAAGATCGCCATTATGTGGATTCTTATTAACCGTAGCGGTAAATTCGTATTCGATGGCAAGATTCTTTAAAATAACAAAGCCCGGAGTGGTGCCGGAGACCTTTATGGGCACATTCACCATCGTGTTACCGTAGGAATCATTGTAATAATTAGTCGTGGTTGTGAGATAGGTTTCCAATTCATCTTTCAAATCTGAAATCTTCTGGGATGTTTTGAATTCACCGGTGGTCGACCACTCTGCAACGCCGTCATTTCCGACATCTATAGCAAGGTTCAGCGGACTGCCGATACTGGTAGCCGGAGGTGAGGCGATTCCGGCTACATTTGAACCTGCTATCCCTATTTCTATGGGATACTTGAATGTGCCGTCACCGTTACCTTCAAAGTATTTTATTAATCCGGCGCTGTAATCAACGGTACAGATCAAATCCATTTTGCCATCGAAATTGAAATCATAAGTATCACCGAAGCCAGGATGAGTGCCGCCAACATCCACGCCGGAATACTGAGCACTTTTAAATGTTCCGGTTTGGGTCCCATCATTTTCTGAGAAGAACCATTTTCCATCGCTGGTTCCGGTCAATATATCAACGAATCCATCGTTATTAAAGTCATCCACGACAAGACCGTATCCGTTGCTATTGGTAATTCCTGTGCCCTTCGCAGCGGAAAATGTACCATCGCCGTTGTTTTGATACCAATATACCTCCATGGTTGCCAGGCTGGGGCCGCCGATTAGAATAACATCCAACAAGCCGTCTCCGTCGATGTCCTCCACTGCTTTACCTGTGGTGTACAGAAAACCTACCGCTAGATCTTGTTCGCTGAAACCGCCGGCGCCGTTCCCATAGAAGATCTTACCGGTTGACCTAGACCAACCGCACATTACAAAATCCATTTTCTTATCATTGTTGAGATCCCCGACTCCGATATCCATGCAGTCACCGTTTACATCAAGAGTTGCAATTTCAACTTTATCTGCGAAATTTTTACCTGTACCTAACTTCTCGAAGTAATATATTGGTTTGCTGTTGTCCCACCATCCGGTAGAAACAACGAAATCCAGATCGCCGTCGTTATCGAAATCGGCTATGCCGACCCCGTGATCTCCTGAATACTGATTCAGCTTACCTATGAAATCCAGATTACCGAAGGTCCCATCACCATTGCTGCTTGCATAAGTTAGACGGGTTGAATAATCCTGCGCGATTATGTATTGCTCGGGACTGTAACTGCTGTCGGAAACTGTAGTTCCCTGAACCGTGAGTTCAGCTGACTTGATCGTTGCATCTTTGGGTAACTTTATTTTTAATTCCGTTGAGTTACCGGAATTGGGGACAAATACTGACTGTTCTGATCGGCCGGTACTGTAAAGGTCCTGGTAACCCATGGCACCGTAACCTACACCGCTGAACATCCATTCATAATCTCCATCGTCTCCAATATCAATAGTAGGATTCAAAGGATAATTATCTTTGTGTTTACCACCCGCTACATTGAAGTGAGCGGTAGTAACATTGGATTTCTTGATTATCTCTATGCTCATTGATTTATCTGTTCGGGCCTTTTCAAAAAGGATTTCTTTATTGAAAATAGTGCCAGAAAAGCTCGTGGTGGTTAGAATTTCATAATCCGAGGTACTTGAACCCGCAGGTAGGGCAAAGCAACTTGAAATCATTAACAAGCATAAAACAATCAAATAAATTTGTTTCATATGCACACCTTTCCAATAATTGATTAACTAGCGTGAAGGTGGACATAAATTTCAGGTCTGGAAAACAATATGAAACTATCCGATTTATTAATCAATCTCATATTTATTTCCTATCCTTTATATTTTTCGGAGGCACCTGAAAGCTTTCAAAGGTCACGTTAGTTAATTATTCATATTAGGTTGGGTAAGTTCATTTTTAAATTATATTAATAATAATAGATTTATTTTAGTTAATCCCAAACTAGCCTCCAATATATAAATATTTTCAGGGGACGGATAATCAACATATTTTATATTTTTCTACTCGAAATTCCTAATTAAATTTGAACTTTGAAATTTAGTCCCGTCTAAATAATTATCGAATTTATCATTAAAAAAAAATGATGACTTCGATCTACAATGTATTTTGTCGAACCTCAAACCAAAATAATAATCTATAGAAAAATTTTGAGTAATAAAATGAAAGTATATAAATACCTTAAATACAATAGCTATAAATATATATAGGGGTAATAGATTAAATTCGGGTTCAATTCTTCAAAAATCGAATTTTTAGATGATTAATTATGAAAACATTAATTCTGTGCGTGGATCGTGACGATGACTTTGGACAAAAAGTGGGTGTAATTTCACCGATTATCGGTAGAAAAGATAATATAAAAGCAGCGATTGCACTGGCTTTAAAAGACCCTGAGGATTCCGATATCAATTCTCTTTTTGCTGCAATTCAGGAATATGATACACGCGTGAATGAAGACCAGGATGTAGAAATCGCCACAATCTGCGGTGATAAAGAAGTGGGGACAAGATCCGATCAAATATTATCTGCTCAACTTGAATCGGTCCTGCGCGAGGTTGAACCCGATGGTGTTATCTTCATAAGCGATGGTGCAGAAGATGAGTTTATCAAACCCATAATTGCCTCAAGGGTCAAAATCGACGCGGTCCGGCGTGTGATCGTCCGCCAGCAAAAGGATATCGAGAGTACCTATTACATTATTACCAATGCCCTGAAAGATGAAAAGGTTTTAAAACGGATCGGGATACCCATTGTTGTGGTGCTTTTCATATGGGGACTATTCAGTTTTCTTTCACTGGCATTGGGGTTGCCCGATTACGGGCTCGCCGCTACTATGATGGCTCTTGCAGCCTACATCTTTTTTAAAATCTTCCGCCTGGGAACTCCATTCGCCGCCGTTGGAAAAGATATCAAACTCGCATTGGAGCGCGGGCGATATATACAAATTATTTCAACATTTCTAGCATTAATTTTTGCAGGTTACGGTTTTTTCATCAGGGGTATCTACCCGCTGTACAACCAGAACCTTTCAGATCCCGAATTTTTTATTAAATTGACTGAAAACAGTATGTGGTGGATTTTGGGTGCCATTCTCATTTACAGTATCGGTAAAACAATCGATCTTTATTACCGCAGGGGCCTGGCTTTCAGACCTCTGCCCTCAATTACTCTTTCCGTTTTTACTATCGGGTTTTTACTCACAGCAATCCTGGATATCGCTAGTTTTTTGATTCTAAATGTAGATTACGATATCACAAAAATATTCTTACTCGTCCTGATTGGATTTTGCTTCCTGTTTTTTACGATATGGATACATTTCTATATCCGCGAACGATATATCACACGGCCGTCGAGAACAGGTTGGAGGAGATAAAGAGTCGAAGGGTCAAAGAGTCGGAGAGTCGAGAGTCAAACCATAATCGAGTCGAAGAATCATAGAGTCGTGGGGTCAAATTAGCGAAAATTCTCATTAAATTAATTATATTGGTAGAAATCTAGTGGATTTTCCATCGCTTATAGATATGCGTCTAACAGTTTGCGGTGGCGAGGTGCGTACCATCAGACGATTTCGTCTTACGTCCGTTAAACGTATTACGCATTACGAAACGAGCCTCGACACCGCTTAACGGTACGCTAGACGCAACCGCTTGACGGTACGCTAGACGCAACCGCAACCGCCCGACGCACTTCTGTAATCGATGTAAAAGCTTATAATGAGGTGTTCCAATGGATTTAGAGGAACATGCACGCAGTTTTGTACAAAGTGGGTTAACCCCTGAACAGATAATAGAAAAGATGAAAGAGCTGACAGGCTCGGAAGCAGCCGCGAAGGCGATTTTGGTAGAGGTGGAGAACACAGAGAATCTACCTTCGGGTTTTATCAGCATGCTCTGCAGTTTTCCCAGAACCGGTTTTTTCGCCTCCGATTCCGGGTTGGGATGCCGCGGTGAAGGTGATTTTCTTATACACCATACCCTTGCGGAATTGATCGGTCCCACCGATGCAGTTGTTGATGCCCGGCAGCAGGATGACGGCGGCATCATCAAAGCAGATCACGGATTTATATCGGCCGCCGTGGACGGTATGCATTCAAGATTGAGCCATTTCCCGTTCCTTGCCGGGTTCCATGCCGCCCGTGCAGCGATCCGGGATGTGGTGGTAATGGGTGCAAGACCGCTGGCGATTCTATCCGATATTCATATTGCAAATGACGGCGACATCGGCAAGATCCTGGATTATACCGCCGGTGCAGGTGCAGTTAGCGATCTATTGAATGTACCTTTGATCGGCGGCAGCACGCTTCGAATCGGCGGCGACCTCGTTACCGGCGACCGCCTCACAGGATGCATTGTAAGCTTCGGTACAGCAACCAATCTAACTGCCCGTAAGAACGCGCAAGCGGGCGATGTGCTCGTAATGATGGAGGGTACCGGCGGCGGTACCATAAGCACAACAGCCTTGTATAACGGTCAGCCGGAGGTTATGCTGGAAACCTTGAATGTAAAAAGCATTGCTGCATGCATGGAAATGCTGCAAACACCTCTTGCTGAAAAAATCCATTCAATGACAGATATAACCAACGGCGGTATAAGAGGGGATGCTTTCGAATTTGGTTCTACCGCCGAGGTAAAGGTTGTTTTTAACCAGGAGAAGGTTCTGGAATTGATTTCGCCCAAAATATTGAAGATGCTTAATGAACTTGACATCGACCCGCTTGGTATTTCCACCGACGCCCTGCTCTTTACTTTAAAACCTGAAGATTCTGACGAGCTTATCCAATTTCTATCGAAACGGGGGCTGAAAGCGCAGCGTGTGGGACACATCGAGCACGGCTCGGGTGTACAAATTATTACTGATGAAGATAAAGATACACGTCTGGACCTTCAGACACGCTTCAGGGAAGCACCGTATACTCCCTTGAAAAAGGTGGTGGATGACAGCTCAGTAGATATAAATGAATTGAAAAATGCACTTAAAACCGCCCGAAAAGATACATTGAATAAAAAGATACAAGTATTGGAATGGATTAAGGCAGAACGTAAAAATTGAACCTGGTGACAACATGGACTTTTCGAGCTGGGAACCACAATACCTCCAGATATTAGACGATTTTAAGTTCCCGCGTGAAGCAGACGAGCGCTCCGCAAAGTACCTTTCTGAACTTTTAGAGAAGCATACAAAGGACCTGGAATTAATAGACCCGGAATATCTGGAAAAATTATTGAAGGATCAACCTGTATTTATCTTCGGCGAAGGGTTGACGCTTAACGATGATCTAGAAGCCTTCGACGAGGAAGGGACATTGATAACAGCGGACGGAGCCACCAGTGCCGCCCTGAAGCACAACATAGTACCGGATATTATCGTAACAGACCTGGACGGGCGTATAGAGGACCAGATAGAGGCGGTAAAAAAAGGTGCTGTTATACTCATTCATGCACACGGTGATAATCAAAAACAGCTTGAACGGTGGGTGCCGAAATTTGCAGGTAAGGTTATGGGAACGACGCAGGCCGAACCTTTTTCGAACATCCAAAATTTCGGGGGTTTTACCGACGGCGACCGCGCGGTGTTTCTGGCAGATCACTTCAAAGCCAAAAGCATCAATTTAATTGCATTCGATTTTTTAGAAGTGGGAGATCATTCAGAAGATAGCGCTGTTAAGCTCAAAATGCGCAAATTAACCTGGGCAAATCTTCTAATCGCAATCCTGGATAATCCAAATATACAGTTTATTCCGTCCAATTCGCGGTCACAATAATTAAATACTACTTTTGGGCCTAAAATTTTTTTGATATAATAATAATATTTATATATGTAAGATTCTTTCACTGCACTGAGGATTAATATGAAAACCGCAGCAATAATACTATTAGTGTTTGGAATATTGATCATGATAAGTGGTATAGCTGTCCTCGGTATGACTGCTTTTGCAGATACAGCATTGGACAATCTTCATCCGTCTACCGTGGAGGTTCCATCAGAAACATTTACATATGCCACAGTACCTGGCGCAGAAAAAATAGAAGGTGATTATTCCGTAACAGGTGGAAAGATCGATGTATATATCTCCGAAGAATTACCATCTGGTTACTCGAGTGACTCTTCGGAACTCGATTCTATTTCCAAGAAATCAATAGGTACGGGTAAAACTTCTGGTGATATCGACTACGAAACCGAAAGTGATACCACTACTTACTATATCATATTCGATAATCCATACGACGACGATGTAACAGTAAAATATTCTATTGCATATGGTAGCATGGCAGGACTTGGTATTTGCTGGGCGCTGGGTGCTATTTTGTTGATCGTGGGCATAGTTCTAATGGTCTTTGGTATAATGATCGACAAGAAGGCGAAGAAGAAGGAGAAGGAGATGCCTCCGCCTCCGATGGGTGGGCCTGGCGCACCGCCGCCACCGCCGCCCGGCTATCCGCCGC
>CP070629.1:2276527-2304808 GCA_020356005.1 Thermoplasmata archaeon | reverse complement strand
TATTATAGTCACATTCGATATGCCGATGAACACCAGCATTTTGGATTATAACTGTGCACCTGATCCAGGAGGTTGGAATGTAAGTTGGAATTCAACAAATACTACGGCTACATTAACCCATAATCTATTTGAAACTTATACTAACTATACATTTAATGTGACCAATGCACAGTCTGCTCTGGGTAAGAACCTTGTTGCCGGGCCTGTACCCAATCCCTGGAATTTCTCCACCGGTAATATTACCTTACCGAAGATAACGAGTACTTCACCTCCGAATGGAGGCTCCAATATCGCGTTGAATCAGAATGTAGTAGTATGGTTTAATAAGGCCATGAATACAAGTACGGTAACATACAGCTGTTCACCCGATCCAGGTGGCTGGGGTGTCGGTTGGAGCGGAGGAGATACAGTGGCAACCTTTACCCACAATAATTTTGTTTATGATACAACATACTGGTTCGAAATAACAGGTGGTTTAGATGAAGAAGGATTAAATCTAACCCCGGGTCCAGTACCGAATCCGTGGTATTTTTCAACGGTTGAAGCACCGGGTCCGAGAATAACCACGACCTCGCCAGTTGCTAATGCAACCGATGTCAATGTAACAAATGATATTGTAGTAATTTTCGATACTCAGGTAAATCAATCAAGTGTGAACTATACCTGCACACCAGATCCCGGTGGTTGGAATGTAAGCTGGAGTGGTAATGATACTATCGCGACCTTTACACACAATCCATTTGCAATATCAACTTCATACACATTCCAGATCACAGAAGCAAAAGACTTATCCAATAATAATTTGCAACCCGGGCCTGTACCGAACCCATGGTCATTTACTACCGGTAATGCAACAAACCCATTCATTAATTCTACATTTCCGGTGAACGGAAATGTCTGGGTTAATATCTGGGATAATATAACTGTAAATTTCAGCAAACCAATGAACATTGGAACGGTAACTTTATCAAGCAGCCCAGATCCTGGTGGATGGTATGTTAACTGGAGCGCGAACAATTCATATGCAGTATTCCATCATAACAATTTCCAATGGGCAACAACTTATACAATAACCATCAGTGGTAAAGATGTATCCGGTAATAATTTAGTCTCCGGTCCCGTACCCAATCCATGGTCATTTACAACGCAGGGTGTAAAGATAGAGTCGACATCACCTTATCATAATCAAATGGGTGTTTCAATTGATGCCAGTGTAGTAGTAATATTCAGCAAGAGCATGAATACGCCAACAGTAACCTATAGTTGTTCGCCCAATCCCGGCAGTTTTAATGTGAGCTGGGCTAATAGTAATACAGAAGCCACATTTTCCATAATCAATGGTACTTTTGCTTATTCTACGAAATATACTTTTAGAATAATCAGCGGTCAAGATATCTACGGGCAAGGCCTTACTTCCGGGCCTGTACCTAACCCGTGGAATTTCTATACAACAGATTCCCAGGCACCGCAGATAATCTCAACCTCGCCCCAGGACCATGATACCGGAGTTGAATTGAACAAACAGATAATTGTGGTTTTCAGTGAGGAAATGGATACAAACACGGTTACGCACAACTGTAATCCCGATCCTGGCGGCTGGAGTTTGAGTTGGCTCTATAACGGTTCTGTTGCCATATATACGCATAATCTATTCACGGCGTCGACCACTTACTTATTCAAAATCACAAGTGGCAAGGACCTATCCGGAAATCATTTGACATCAGGTGCTGTCAATAACCCGTTTATATTTACAACAGCCACACCCACCGACACAACGGTATCTGTGAGAGTCACCTCACCCAACGGCGGTGAAGATTGGATGAAAGGCGAAAATTATCCCATAACCTGGGACGCCACCGGAAATTTCAATTCCACGGCTGTGGATTTATACTATTCTACTGATAACGGTCAGACCTGGACATCAATAGCGACCGGTATACCCAACACCGGGTATTACAACTGGACGGTACCGAACATCGAAACCGCCGGGGCTTTGATAAAGGTCGTGGTAACAGATACTTCCGGAAACAGCGCTTCAGATACCTCCGATGCAAGCTTCGCAATCGATCCGCCGCCGCCGAGAGCAATGGAGATCCTGTCGCCAGCCTTCGGCACGGTCTGGGGTGCAGGCACCCATACGGTTAGCTGGCAGGTGAGCAACGCCATCGGGTTGGAAAACAAGCCCGGCCGACTGCAATACACAACAGATGGTGGAACTACCTGGACAATTCTCGCAGAGGACTTGAGCATTACCGATACATACAAGTGGACGATTCCGGAGGGAATGAACAGCGATAACTGCTATGTCAAGCTTGAATTGAAAACGCTTTTCGGTGAGTATGAATTTACAACCAGTTCAGTATTTGTGATAGATACAGAGGCACCAACTATTAGTCATGTCAAGCCCACGGAAGCCTATGTAGATGAACCGTTAACGATCAAGGCCAAGATTGTGGACAATTTCAATGTGGTAAATGCAGTACTGTATTACCGCGCAGAAGGCGATTCTGAATACCAATATCAGATAATGTCGCTTGAAAATGGAGAATACACTGTAACATTAACTCCATTGATTTCGGGAGATATCTATTATTATATCATGGCAACAGATGGCGCCAACATTGTAGAAACTGAATTATACGATCTTGAAGTAAAAAGTTCGGGAGTAACTGACCCTGAACCTGAAGACGATTCAAAAGATCTTGAGGAACAAAATGGACAATGGGTATTGTACTTCAGTGTTGTATTTCTGATTGCAGTGATATTGATATCATTAATACTGAATATGTTCATAAAAAAGCGCCGGAAAAATATTAAGGTGCTATCAGGTGAACCCGAGATCAAAAAAGTGGTAGTAAAACGCGTAATAAAACGAACAGTAAAGAAACCGGAAGAGGTTACGGAAGCCGAAATACCTGATCTATCCAAATATAAAGGATACCTCTAAGTACAAATTAAAATCCAAGATAAAATATCATAAGCAATTTAAGGCAAATTATTTGCCAGTATCATTAGCCAATGGTATTAATATATAACAAGCAAAATGGTGAAAATATGGGGCCAAACCCAAAGAAATCCAATGAAAAAAGACTGTATAAAAGAAAAATTGCTATAATTCTTTATGCAGTCTATTTATCCTTTATTTTATTTTCATCAGTGCATTATCTCGCTGAACGAGAAGTTGAGCGTGAGGTTTCGACTCGCGGTGATTTCGAAGCCCATGTGATCTTCCCGGAAGATGGCTCATACGGGGAGTACAGATCGGTAGTATTAACGGATAAGGATGCCCCCGGAAGGATCGATGTCAGGTATACTTACGAGACCCATGTATTGTTTGTGGAAAAGGTTGAAAATATCGATAAGCTTACCATCGACTGTCAAATGATGTATGAGAAAAAATGGAAAAAGGTCTTTGAGCAGGACCCGGCCGTACTGGGGCCTGATTACTACAAAACTTTTTTCAAAGACAAAAATAATGGTATCTTTACCGTTATCATGAACACCGATACTCCCATGAAGTATCTGCAATTTTTAAATGTACCTCTTCCAAAAAGCGTTTATGTGAACAATGAGGAATGGTGGGAGACAGAGACCTCTTATTACACACTCAGCGACGATGACATCATCATCAATTATATCCCTGAGGGTGCCACCACGGTCACTATTTATTTCGGGAAAATGCCGGGTGAAAGCCCTATTGCATCGTTTGTGGCAAGTAAATATATTGCTCTTGAAGGCGAGGGCATAGTATTCGATGCCTCGGGCACAACCGACGCAGATAGTGATTTACTTTATTATGTCTGGGATTTCGGTGACGGCGGTCAAAGTTCAGGTATTTTTGTAACACACAGTTACACCGAAGTAGGGAATTATACCGTGACTTTGACGGTGCGCGATATCGATTTTCTAGAAGATAAATTTACTAAAACGATTTTCATCGTAGAATCGGGTAAAGATACAGATCAAGATGGTGTTGCAGACGAGTTTGATCCGAACCCGTTTTCATTTCTAGATTCAGATAATGACGGCCTATCTGATGACTACGAAAATGTGGTTACAAACACAAATTCATTAAGTGATGATTCCGATGGAGACGGTTGGAGAGATGATGAAGAGATGCTGATGGGTACTGATCCTAACGATCCTTTGAGCCATCCGGCTGATAAAGAAGAGGAAGAGGACGCGTCAAATCTGTCAACAATTCTGGCAATGGCTATGATTATTATCGTTGTAATGATTTTTCTTCTACAGATAGTAATCAAGATGAGAAAGAAGAAGGGTAAAGAGCCACCTACCGATGAAGAAGAACCCGAAGAAAAGCCACGCGGAAGGGGAAGGGGAAGAGGAATGGAAAGGGAAATGGAAAGGGATAGGGATAGACCCAAGAAATTGAAGCTTGACGAGGACGGCTTTTATAATTTCGATGAGGAAGATGAAAAGCCCAGGCCAGGGCCAGAACCTCTCAGGCGCCGTCGCGAAACGCCACCAAAAAGGCGTGAGATTCCTACCAGACCTGGTCCGGTCCAAAAGATACCGGTAAGAAGCCCTCCCCGCCGGCAATTACCAAAAGGTAGATAAGAAAAGTTGATTTTTATTTCTTAGAGAAAATTATATTACCCTCTCCACCTATATGGCCTTCTATTATAACAATCGTTAAGTTAATGATTGAATTGAATTCATCTATTAATGGTAATCGGGGGCTTTTGGAATGAGCGGTATATTCGGAGTTGTTTCTAAAGGTAATTGTACAGAAATGTTGTTTTACGGGACGGACTATCATACCCATCTGGGAACGCAGTACGGCGGTCTTGCTGTGCTGGGTGATGAATTCCACCGTCAGATTCGCGATATCAGTCAGAGCCAGTTCAAATCGAAATTTTTTGGGGATATTAAAAACATGGAAGGCAACAAAGGTATCGGTGTTATAAGCGCATCCAACGAACAGCCGATCTATGTGAACTCCAAGTTCGGACCGTTCTGCCTGGTAACCAACGGTTTGATAGAAAATCTCGATGAATTATCCAAGCAACTTTTGGAAAAAGGCGTTACATTCAGTGAATTCAGTGAAGGCAACAGCAATGTAAACGAGACCGAACTAATTGCCAAACTTATCACACAGGAAGACGATTTGATCGGTGGTATAGAAAAAATGTTCGATGCGATCAAAGGTTCGTGCTCTTTATTACTGCTGAGAAATGAAGGGATCATAGCAGCAAGAGACCGCTGGGGTTACACACCGCTCGTGGTAGGAAAGAACAACGATGCGTGGGCAGTAACATCCGAGACCAATGCATTTCCCAATATAGATTTTAAAATAGAAAAATATCTTGCACCGGGGGAGATAGTGAATATTACAGAAAGCGGTCTTGAGCAGTACAAGGGAGGTTTCGACAGGAACCAGATCTGTGCATTCCTCTGGATTTACACGGGATTCCCTGCGTCGACCTACGAGGGAATAAATACCGAGATCGTTCGCGAGCGAAGCGGTAAGCGATTGGCCGAACGTGATACTGATATTGAAATAGATCTTGCTTCCGGTGTACCTGATTCCGGCGTGGGCCACGGACTGGGCTACGCCATGGGCTCGGGCAAACCGTTCCGCCGACCGCTTGTTAAATATACAGCCGGGTACGGCAGGAGCTATACACCGCCGGACCAGAGCATCCGCGACCTCATAGCCAAAATGAAGCTTATTCCTATTAAGGAAGTAATTAAAGAAAACAGGGTTGTTATTTGCGAAGATTCAATTGTTAGAGGCACCCAGCTGCGAAATTTCACCATAACCAAACTGTGGGAGTGCGGTGCGAAAGAGGTGCATGTGAGGGTGGCTTGCCCCCCGCTGATGTTCCCCTGTATTTTCAATGTATCAACCCGTACGACGCAAGAACTTGCAGCGCGGCGGGCGATTATGGCACTGGAGGGCAGCGAAATCGAGGATGTCAGTGAATACATTGACCATACTTCAGAAAAACACCAGAAGATGGTGGAGTGGATCACCAATGATTTAGAGGCCACGACCATAAGATACCAGTTCTTAGATGATATGGTGGAGGCAATTGGACTGCCAAAGGAAAAACTGTGTACTTACTGCTGGGATGGAAAGAACCCTGAAACCAAAACATGATTTAGCAAAACTACTTCAATCACCCTGGCCTTTAACTTATCATTGTATATTTAATTTAAGTCATATTCTCATTATTTTTAAATATAGTTACTTCTACTATCCTTTTTTCTAATTGTACCGACCACCAACTTTAATAAATAAGGAATTTCCATGAACGCAATAGAAACAATAAAACTGACGAAAAAATTCGATAAATTAACTGCAGTGGATGGTGTAGATCTAACGATAGAGGAGGGCGAATTTTTCGGATTCTTAGGCCCGAACGGTGCCGGTAAGACCACCACGATATCAATGTTGAGCACAATTCTTCGTCCCACGAGCGGTTCGGCTAATGTATGGGGATACGATATAGTTAAGGAGCAGGATAAGGTACGCAAATCCATAGGGGTGGTATTCCAGGAGCCGAGCGTTGATGATGATCTGACCGGTATGGAGAACCTTGAATTCCACGCGCGGTTGTACAAGGTGCCCAAAGATACAATGGCGAGCCGAACCAAAGAGCTGCTGGAGCTCATGGAGCTCACAGACCGTTCCAAGGATCTCATGAAAACCTATTCAGGCGGTATGCGGCGCAGGCTGGAAATCGCACGAGGACTTTTACATCACCCGAAGGTACTATTTTTGGACGAGCCGACCTTGGGGCTTGACCCTCAGACGCGGAGGCTGATCTGGAAATATATCGATAAGTTGAACAAGGTTGAGAATGTAACGATGCTTTTGACCACCCATTATATGGACGAGGCGGACTACCTGTGCAATCGAATCGCTATAATCGATAACGGTAAGATCGTCGCGTGCGATACCCCGGCGAATCTCAAGGACGGTATGGGCGGCGACATTATCACATTGACCCTATCAACACCACCGCCGGCCAATTCTGAGAAAATTAAAAAGGCGAAAAAGGATCTCGAAAATCTCGGGCGCGTATTAAGTGTCAGTTTAGTTAAAGATACGATCAAATTGACTGCCTCCAAAGGTGAGACGCTGATACCTCCCGCGCTGAATGTTTTAAGAGATAACAAAATCGATGTGCGATCGGTATCACTGCATGAACCCACACTTGAGGATGTGTTCATTAAATTTACGGGAAGAAAATTAAGAGATGAGGTTGAGGGGAACAAGCAGCATATGGTGAAAGCCATGAAACAGCATCGGAGGTTTAGGCATTGATGAGCGATGTCTACACCATCTGGCTGCGCGAAATGATTCGGTATGTCCGTGCCAAATCGCGCATAATAACGTCTCTTGCTATGCCGATAATATGGCTGGCGCTCCTGGGAACCGCACTGGGTACCATGATGGAGAACTCTCCGCTCCTACCGGAGGGTATGAACTATGTACAGTATATTGCACCTGGCATAATCGGAATGGCAATACTGTTCACCTCAATCTTTTCGGGTATTTCCATCATTTTCGACCGCGAATTCGGGTTCCTCAAGGAAATTCTGGTGGCGCCGGTATCCCGTTTATCAATTGTACTGGGAAAAGCACTCGGCGGTACAACCACGGCTATGATCCAGGGAATAATAATGTTCTGCCTTGCCTTGTTTTTCGGTGTCAGTTTCGGATCCGAACTAGGTAACGCCGGCGGGATTGTGGTTACTATCCTTTTCATGTTTCTAATCGGGCTTTCATTTGTTTCAATCGGCATAGCGATAGCATCCAAAGTGGAAAGCATGGAAGGTTTCCAGATGATAATGTCCTTTCTTATCATGCCCATGTTCTTCTTGAGCGGTGCTTTATATCCCATAGATGTATTACCCGGCTGGTTGAAGGCCCTGACATATATTGACCCGCTGACCTACGGCGTTGACGGTCTGCGCTATGCCATACAGGGCTCTCAAACCGCTCAGTTTCCCCTCTGGGTGGATTTCGGTGTCCTGAGTGCATTTTCGATTTTTGCGCTCGTCCTGGGAGCGTATTTGTTTAAAAGAAGCTGAGGTGTTGATTTTAAATAGCTACTAGAAGTGCGGTAAACGTTGAGTGGTTGCGCTGTGCGTACCGGTGGACGTCACACGTTAAGCGGCCGGTTAACGTCAGACGTAAGACGGTACGCTCCTCGCAAACGTTAGCCGGTACGCCCCTCGCAAACGCAACCGTTGGACGCCCTTCTGGAATCGATTTAAACTCTTATGAGAAATGTCCACCAAACGTAATAATTTTATATAATAAAATCAGCAGCATAGCTATAGCTAAAAGCAAGTGGAACCGCTTCCATTGCTTCAATTCAATCTGCGGTAATATTTTTGATCTATAAAAACTGGTGAGTGCTATAATCCCAAAAATTAAAAGTGCTGTAATGCCGAAAAGGTTCGGGGTGGCGTTCCACGCGTAATGACTTCTTATCAGAAATACTGCATGAAACAATGCAAATAAAATGATTAGAAAAGCAAATAAACAGTGAAAACTCTGCGGTTTTTTTAACCGAAATAATTTCGAAATTTTACTTCTGGCATTAGGAGAAAATCCGGTAAGTGTAATTACAAACAGCGTAAAGAGAGCCAAAAATCCAATGATCCTGCCGTAACCCAGCAGGTAGTAAGTAGGGACATCACCATTCTGCTGCACCACGGCATCGGATTGAACTTCAACAGTCTACCTGTGCGACACCGTAAACCCATCGGCATGTGCATAAGCCACAGTCCCGGAAACCTCGCTGCCCAGATTTTCGATTTCTTCTGAGATAAGTGAAAGATCCCATGAGAATGTGTGGGACCCTCCCTTTTCCAGATCACCTCCGGATTTAATCAGTTCAGGCATTATATAAGTTACATCTATAATAAGCGAATATGAGATCGGTCCAATGCCGCCCAGGTATTGAATTTCAAGAGTGTAATCTCCATAGCTTCCACTGGCAATCTCCGCCGAATCCAGATAGATCTCTTCTTCCACACCGCTGCTTGCGGAACTCCAGGTTTTACCGGTAGGACTTGTTAGCAGAAGATCCAAATCATTTCTTCTACCTATACCCGAATCGCCGGTTAAGGTAACAATAACCTCGGAGGCGTAATTTTCCACCGGGAATATCGTGGTATCGGATTGAAATCTTCTTAGCGATCCACCCAATTCGTTATGGTAGGATTCTTCAGGCCTTTCGCCTATCCCCGTCAGCGTCGCCTCCAGGTTTTCTACCGTATGCTTGGGCTCTCCGTGACTGTTAGTAACTTCTATCTCAAATGTGAAAACTTCACCTTCATTCACGTTTTCGGGCAACTCGGGTCTGACCTCGAAGGGCGTGAATTCATCATGGCATTCTTCACATCGATAATCTTCAACCATGTTTGTTGATCTGTAAATCCCTGTATTTTCATTTTTACTGTTACCGTGACCTATTGCATTATAAGATGTGCCATATGAATTCTGAGAAATATTGGAAGTATCCTCATCCGGTTGATGGGGCAGAGAAAATACAATCAATAACAGCAGCCCAAATAAAAATAATAGAATTATCGGTTTTGTTTTTATATCTTTCATTGCTATCAACTGATATTAAAGTCCAGGGAAGTCAACCATATGACCTTATTATCCCCATGGAATACCAAAACTCTATTTTAAATATTTGGGCAATAATGTTTCCGTGTATACTGGAACATAACTTTTTACTCCTCTATTGAATTATTTTTTAAGTAACACTGTTTTGAATAACTTCTTTTAATTAATCTTAAAATTAGATAACGGTCAAAGTACCGGTCATGCTGTGATGTCCGCTGCCGCAAAATATCGAGCAGTAAATGGTAAAAGTGCCTTCAGTTTCTGCAGTAAATTCCACTGTGGCAGTCGTTTGCGGTTCCAGATGCTGGTTTATATTGTATTCAGAAATAGCAAATCCATGATCTACATCAATACTATTTATTATAAATTTAACCTGATCTCCCTTATTTACCGTTATTTGCTCGGGTGTAAATTTCCACTTCTGGGCAGTTATTTGTATTTCTTTCACCTCAACGGTGGAATCACCCTGTTGATTATTATCGCCTGTATTAGTATCACCATTTTCATTTGTTGAAGTATCATCTTGTTTGTTATCTTCCGGCGGCGGATGATTTTCTTCATCACCGGTTTGTTTCTCACCTGAATTATCTTCTGTTAAAATATTACCATTTTCTTCAGAGATACCGGAATCTTCATCTGTATTGCTATTGTAGATGAAATATCCACCTGCAATAATTACAATTATAACGACAAATATCCCTAACAATTTTAAATCATTAATATTAGACATTTCAATCACCTCATAATTTCTATAATCACTTTGAATATAATCCTAATTAAAAATATTAGAAAAGATCAAATAAAAATATATATGGCCGTTAACTATAGTTAACTTGCCGTATATATGACTTTTCTTTAGTAAAATTAACCTTTAATTGCAGATTTTTTAAAAATAAGTTTAAATATTTAATTTGTAGTAGATATTAATCAGGCTTTAAATTTTTTAAAATGTTCAATCAATTCCTGTATTTTCACCTTCTCCTGATCACCCGATTCCATATTCTTAACTGTAACATTGTTTTCAGCCAGTTCGCTTTCACCTATAATGACTGCGAATTTAACACCAAGGTTGGCTGCAAATTTCAGGCTTTTAGAGGGTCCTCTACCTTTGAGCTCAAGATCGGTAGCTATCCCGGTTGCCCTAAGATCTGAGGCTATCTCTATTCCCTTACTTAGAGCCTCTTTACCTACCGGTATCACAAATACCGAAGGTTTCATAGAACTGAACGGCCGTCCCTGTTCTTCCAGCGCCATTATCAACCTATCGAATCCGATAGCGAATCCTATGGTCGGGGCGGGTTTGCCCCCGAACAGTTCCAGCAGCGAGTAAGCACCACCGCCGCAGACCTGCTTTTCCGCGCCGAGCTCGGGTACATCAATTTCGAATACTATACCGTCGTAATATTCAAGGCCGCGGGCAATATTCAAATCGATGATAATAGAATCCTGCGGGACCTGAAAATAATTTAGGATTTTAGTGGTCTCAATGAGCTTTTCCCATGCAGAGGCAGACTCCTTAATTCCTGTAAACTCTGCTTTATATGAATCCAGATCTGCAATCTTAAGTTTTGTATTTATTATATTTTTAACAAGATCTCTTTGTTCGGCAGAGAACTCATCCACGCTATCGAGTTCTATATAGAGATCATCAGTTTCGCCTTTGTCCAGCAATTTCATAAGTGTTGATTGTTTCGTTTCCGGCAGCCCCGCTTCTTTGAATATGCCCTTCAATATGCCGAGGTGCCCGATGCGGAGTTCAAGATTTTTCAACCCAGCATACATGAGTGCTTTTACGGCAACGGTTATTACTTCTGCTTCTGCTTCTACTGAGTCTGAACCGATAAGTTCCAGCCCGAACTGCCAGAACTCTCTGAATCTGCCTTTTTGCGGGCGCTCGTACCTGAACGCGTTTCCGAAATAATAGACTTTGACGGGCTGCGGCGCACTTTTCATTTCTGCCAGATACAAGCGCATTGTTGGGGCAGTTAATTCGGGGCGCAGTGCCAATTCCCTGTCGGATTTGTCCTTGAATGAATATAACTGGTCGACGATTTCCTGGCCGGATTTGATTATGAACAGCTCCGCATTCTCGAATGCCGGTGTTGATATCTCAGAATAGCCAAAAAACTGGGCAGTACCTCTGAGTATTTCTTCGATTTCTCGGCGCTTTGCCATATCTTCGGGCAGGAAATCCCTTGTACCCCGCGGTTTTTGAATCACGCTCAAACACCAGGGGTGTTATACCCTTGATTGGCTATTTATTTTTTACTATCATTGGATTTGCCAAATTTGCGAAAAAGAGATAATATTCGATGAGTATTCACCAAGGGGGTTATTATGAAAAAAGAATCAGGAATAATTTTAGCTCTGGATGTAACAGATAAAGAAAAAGCGCTGGAAGTATCAAAGGCCGTTGGCGATATTGTTGATGCGGTGAAAGTAAATTATCCTCTTGCTTTGAGCTGCGGTCTTGAAATCGTGACCGAGCTTTCCAAGAGTGCCCATATAATCTGTGACTTCAAGGTGGCCGATATTCCAAACACGAACCGGTTAATCGTGGAACAGGCTTTCAAAGCGGGAGCGGGGGGCATAATCGTTCACGGTTTCGTTGGCCATGATTCGGTGGAATCCTGCGTGGAACACGCCAAGGGCGGCGACGTTTTTGTGGTAACCGAGATGAGCCACCCGGGGGGTCAGGAGTTCACCGCAAAGGTCGCAGAGGACCTGGTACAGGTTGCAATAGATGCAAAGGCTACAGGTGTTATAGCACCAGCAACCCGGCCTGAAAGATTAAAACTGATCCGCGAACGCTTACCCGATAATATGGTGGTACTTTCACCCGGCGTGGGTGCACAGGGTGGAAAGATCACCGATGTGTTCGACGCCGGGGCGGACTATGCAATCATCGGGCGGGCCATATATGACGCTGAAGATCCCCGTAAGGCTGCCGAAAGTTTTGTTGAGGAACTCAAAGCGAGTAAATGAAGTTATATTTTTGAAAGGATAATAAATATAACTTGTGAGATTACTCTGAAATCATTGATTAAAATCATTCCAGCCATTCATAGATTTTACTTCGCCGATCTATTCGAATAACTTTTATTACAGTTTTTTGCGGATAATATACAATCCTGTAATCTCCAATCCTGAGTCTAAAAAGATCTTCCCGACCTTCAATACCTTTTAATTTCTTAATATCTAAATGCTTAATTCCAGATGCCAATTTTTTCAAAGATGCCTTAATTCTTCTCTTCGTTTCCTTAGATAATTTCTTGTAATCCCTTTGAGCCTGTGATGAAAACAATATTTCTTTTTTCATTATAATTCATCCAAGCTTACCCAAATTTCCTCTTTATCAAGAATTTCATATGTTTCCTTCATATATTCAATATATCTTGCTCTTCTAATTAATTTTAAAATAATTTCGTTATAGGTTTCACCTTTTCTACCAAAAGATTTTAACAAGTCGCGTACTTTTGAGTCAACTTGTATTGTAGTAGTAGTCATATAAACACTATAGTAACTATAGTCACTATAGTATTTAATGATTTTCTTTTTATTTTCAATATTTTTTCATTTAAAAAAATAATTTAGATTAAAAGTATAATCATATATGAAAATATAAAATTTAATTGATAATAATTATTAAAAATATAAATTTCAGGAAAAACTTAATTTATTATGATTAATTATTATATGTGGTGACGAAAACGAGGTTTACTCATGCCAAGTGCTTTAGATCAGATTTCTGACAATAACGAACTTCAGAGCCACTGGATCCGCAGGTTTATTGCTTGTATTATAGATGCAGTAATTGTTTATGTTGGATTCCTAATCATTGGACTAATTATTTTTATGAGTACTTTTGGTCTTTTAGGTGGATTCAGATTGATTTCGGGATTTTTTTTCTTCGGTATTGTTTGGGTTGCATATGGTACATTAATGGATGTAATGATCGGCGGGACATTTGGAAAAAGAATGATGAGTTTTCGGGTAAAATCCACCGAGGGAAAACTTGACTTTATCAAAGCCTTAATTCGTAATGTATCAAAAATACACGTTATACTATTATTTCTGGATTGGCTCGGAGGATTTGTAACCAGTGGTGATCCGCGCCAGAAGTTCCTGGATCGGGTTGGAAATACAACGGTGGAGAAAACCGATGTACAGGAGAGTTTTTCGGGTTCGAGAGGCCCTTCAGGTCCATCGAGCCGCAAGCACAAAGTCGAGACTGCGCGTCGTTGATTTATTTTAAAAATCATTTATTTTTGAAAAAATTCTTATGCTATTATCAAATAATTTATATAAGTAATTATTATTTCTATTCCTCTCCCCCTCCTACCCACCCTACTTCCAATTAATGTATAAAATAAAAACTATAATCATTAGTCAGATACCAATTATTACCGTTATCGGTGAATTTCAATACTGCAGGTCCCGAAGCCTCGTGATCACCGCAATCACCGCAGATAATTATAATCCTCCAGGTATTTTGGAAATCTTCTTCCTCCCGGATATCCCATCCTGCTGGAGGGTCAATGGTCCCGGTATTAATCTCCACAATCCCATATTTTGAACCGGCATCATTATACATCATATCAGATACGAATGTTGCGCCGTCAGGTGATAACAATCCAACCTGGAAGGAATCAGGTTGGTTCTCGTGCCGGCGCGTCTGGTCAGGTTCGTCATTCCATTCCAATGTTAATGAAACCATATTTACGAATTGTGTGTTTTCAAGTTCCCAAAGGTACTCGTCCTCACTGTTTTCTGATGTATAACTTCCCATTGAATATGTGGCGGAATCTGTAGAAAGCTCATTATAATCAATAGAAGTACTCACCGTGAGCTCCGGTCCCCCTTTATCTTTTTCACCGGCAAAATAGACAAAATAAACGCCAATGATTGCAATAATTAGTATTACGGTAATAATAGTTGCGATAACAGCCTTTCGTGTTTTGCGATCAGCCATTCGTTTTGAAAAAGCTTTTGATCGTTTTTCGCCCAATAAGGTAGTTGATGATATTGACCAAATATTTATAGAATAATATATCCCGGCCATAAGAATTACAACTGATACACCCAATGGTCCATAATTTGAACCCATTATTACATTTTTTTCAAAAATCCATTCTTCAGGTAAATAATCATATAAATCGGCATAGACTTTATCCTGCTCTTTACCCAGAGCTTTTACATCTGATGATACAAGTATATAACCTGCGAATAAAAGGATGCAACATAGAATTATCATACACCCTGAAGCCATTAACCAATGAGCCCCTTTGGGGAACCGTCCCACTCGATAGAAAATAATCCCTAATATTGATATTAATGTAAAAATAATAATAAAAATCAATGACCATGTGATTATGTTTATATCTCTATCCAGATCTTCAAAAATATCATCGTAAGTACTACCCGCACTTGTCTCTCCATAAACCTGAATTAAACCTTCATTATAATAATCTAAATAATATTCACGTCGTGCTTCTTCTATTTCTGAATCGGTTTCAGGATCGTAGTCAAAGTAAATATATTCATCAACAGTTTCTATTTTCATAAAAGAGAATACAGGGACAAGCATGAGTCCGATTATACTCAAAAATATAATGAATAATGCGACCTTTTCAAGTTTTCTGGCATTTTTATATTTTGGCGATTGTGAATCACTTTGTATTATAATCCTCGGAAGCTCCTTTATAATTAAAATAAAACAGAATAAGAAAATAATGAATCCGATACCGACACTAATATAACCTGCAGTCGAGCCAAAACCAATATCTATTTCTTCATCAACATAAGAGATCTGCATTGCGTCAATAGAAGCTTGATTAGTTACTGCGAGCCCGATGAACTTGGCGCCGCCGTAAATCGATAGGATTATTGGGATAATCATGATCAGCATCATCAAAACGATGAAGGCCGATTTTGCAGCAGTGGGATTATTTTGCGGTGAGATACGAAATAATTTATTACTTACAAACTCAGAGATTGATCCTTTCCAATAATCAAGTATGAATAGTATTCCGATAAATAGAATCAACCCAAAACCGATTATGGCTTTATCTGCACTTGCATGATAAATATCATCAAATTCATCGCTCTTCATATCCTCTTCAAAATCATCGTCAAAATCGCCGTAAAAATAATCTTCAGAATCACCCTCGACTTCGGTTGTATACCATGGTGTAGCAAAACACGCGATTAGACCTATAAGAGCAAAAATAAGAAATATCAATCCCAACTTAAGAAAAGTGCTTCTATCCTGTATTTTTGTCTTATCCCCTATCATTATATCCGGGCACCCTTGTATATGCTATATCGATACTGTTTATTCTAACGAATAACCATTTCACTTCTGTTATGTTACAAATATTAATATGGGAATGTAATGTTAGGATAAAAAACTTTTCACAGACCCTGTTCAAAATATATGAAAAATTGCTATTAAAATACACAACACTGATATCAAGTCTAAAAAATCATGCTTGACATTTATATTTTCCTTTGTCATCTTTAAATTCAAATTTTATTATTCTCATCAATTTCAAGAGCGATATAAAGCATAGAATGTTTTCCACTTGTATCGGTTCGAATGAGATCGGCGCTTTTAAGCTGGTTCAGATGATAATTAATTACCTGCTTGCTTTTACCAAGCTCTTCTGCGATCTGATTCGGTTTAATGCCGGGGCTTGTACGAATGATATTATAAATTCTCAACTGGAACCATGAAAGTTCATCGATCTCTTTAGAAGCTATTTTGGTATACATGGGGTAAAAACGCCTGTACATTCCGTCTCGATGGGATTTAATAAGTTCTTCTCGTTCCAGAGTTTTTAAGTGGTGCACCAGTACACCGTTTTTCACACCTACATCCTTCATAATGTCCGAATAACAAGTGCCGGGATTCGTCTCTATATATTTATATATCTGGTTTCGAACATAATGGTCCAGGACTTTTTCCCTTTCTATTTTGCTATATAATGGAAAAATAAACGCTAATAGATACTTCAGCATGGAATATTTACCGGTTTCGGTACCGACTCCTATGGCTGTTAATGCCAGGGCACCAGAAAAGATTCCTATTGTAGAAATAACCACCGGATCAGAGAGCGGACCTATGGTTGGTTCACTTTCAAGTTGTACACTGCTATCATCGATTTCAATATCATTGTTCAAGGCTGTTTCAAAATCTGAATATGTAATAGAAATTGATACAAGTTCAGGAGACGTATATGCAGAAGAGCTGATAAGTTGCGCTTTTATTCTGATTTTAGTAGAATTGTGCGGCAATTCATCGGTACCGTAAATTGGATGCCACTGCATACCGGAATCAACCGAGTAATAGAATTCAATATTCTGACCATTTAAATTCGAACTGTATATGAAATTGAACCATTTGCTTGTGTCATCTACAAGAACATCAAGGGTTTCGATGGATCCGTAAGAAACGAATTTATCATAACTTAATGAAATCGAATCCACCTGTGGTGAATAGAATAGATCAGAGGTAGATATAGTAATTTTATACTGGATGAATGATGAAGCAGGTACGGGTATATCAAGATAAGCATAGAAATCCATTTTTACAGGTTCAGACCATTGGCTCCATGAACCGTCTTCTGCAACCAGGGAATCACCATGTCTGAATTGAATTTTAATATCTCCTTTACCCGAAGTGAGCTCACCGTTTGCATGAAATTTTGACCAGATTACTTCGGCACCCGCATCAATTATTTCCGATACATATGTTCCCAATTGATTCACTTCTCCGTAGATTTCAAGTTCGATATCATCATTATCCATGCCAGATGTATTTATTAGTGGCTTTCTTGGATTCTTATTAAATTTGAGATCATTATAACTGCCGTCCTCATAACTGGGTTCTGTACCGGCAATCAATTCATATTTTCCTATACTTTCGCTGGAATTGAAGTAAAGACGATATGTGGTGTCAGCTTCTAATTGATAATTTAACTCAACTTCAATTACACGGTGTCCACCATCAACTTGAGATGGCAAAATTTTGTACTCCTGTAATGTTTTTCCCTCGTTATCCACCAAAGTTACATTGAGCTCCGAGGTGATGTTCCTACCACCTTTTTGTAATAAAAACATGATCTTGGTGATTACAATGGATTCCTGAAATTTGAAGGTCTGATATCCCCAATGGTCCGCATCGATAGAGTAATTCTTACCCATATCTGTATTTATATCGAGGACAAGTCCATTTTCCATTTTACTTAATTCAAGTTTTCCATCATCAGTTATTAGTATATTTTCAGGTGTCCCCTCCATAAAATCGCTCTTAGTCGTATGTTCAAATTCATAGGTTTCACTTACTAAAGTTACTTTTCCGTTTTCTAGTTTAGTGTTATCCAAGATATAATTGGTATCGTCTAAAAATTCCCAGCTCAATACTGAATTGTTATCTCCAGAAATATCTTCAGTAGGGGTATCATAACTACTATTACCTGACGCAATGCTTGCGAGAGCACTCACAATAAGAAGCATGATTATTGAAATTATACTTAATTTCACTAATCCTTCCTGGGTTGGTAGAATCCCCATTACTTTGACCTCTGAGAGTAGTTTGTACTATTATATATTAATAGCACATATATATACTTTGGAGAATATTTTTACTATAATTATCCTTTATAGTTTATTACCTTTACGAACTGTATTTATAAAGGATGTAAAATTATTGAATATAATTTTGCGCTTTATCGCAGGATCTCCTGCAGACCACACAGTTCTTTTTGCATGGTTCCAGGTGAATATCCAGATTGCAGTTACCGCATTTTTCTTCTATTATATTCTCCAGTCTATGACATAACTTATGAGAATCTCCCACAGGCATATCCTCATCCACAGTAATGTGCATTCTAATATCGTCTTTATTACCCCGCCGGGTAATCTGGACCTTATGGAATGATATTATCTCCTTCTGCTTTTTGAGGATATCTTCAATAATAATTTTCGACAGATTCTCGTCCGATGGAGTATCTTTTGGTTCCAGGTGGATTATTGTGGAATAATTCAATTTATCCATTATCCGCTCCTCGATCATATCCGCAATATTATGGGCTTCTTCAAATGACATTTTTTTCTTCATATTCACATGCAGCGAAATGATTTTTGAGGTTCCGTAATCATGTATATGAATATTATGTACGTCTTCAACACCCTCCATGGGTTCAATAATGTTTTTGATCCTTTCTATTATGCCCTTCTCCGGGGCACTTCCGATAAGAGTATCCGATGTTCTGCGAATGAGGTCTATACCTACATATATAATGATCAGTGATACAATAATTCCGAAGATGGGGTCCAGTATCGGATAACCGTAATTCGATCCGATAATAGAAAGCCCTACCGCAACAGATGCAATAGCGTCGCTGCGGTGATGCCACGCATCTGCTATCAATATATCGCTTTTAATTTTTTTACCCAGAGCTGTAGAGAACTGTGCCATAAGCTCTTTGGCGATCGCGGAGATGATGATAACAATACCAATGATATACGCATATTCGCTATTAAGGAAATCTTCAACTTCAATAAATCTACCTATGGACTGCTGTATGAAACCCAGACCCGCCAGAAATAATAATACCGCAATAATCAGGGTCGCGATGTATTCAGCCCTTCCGTGCCCGAAAGGGTGCTTTTTATCTGCAGGCTTTTTTGCCATTTTGAAGCCGAAAATGACCACGCCGGAGGTGCCCACATCTGCAAGTGTATGAAACGCATCTGCAATAAGAGCAATACTGTTGATAAATAACCCCAGGATCAACTTTAGGACAAACAGGATGGAATTTCCAATAATGCTGACGAATCCTTCCAAATATCCATATTTGGCCCTGATATTGGGGTCGGAGATGTCTCCGTAATCTGGAATGAACTTTGATTTACCAGATTTGGGTTTTGACATTCGAATTACGATTAATTCTTTATTATATATAAGATTTGAGAAAAAAATCCTGTGATTAGATTATTATTATAATCAGGATTCGGGATTTGGACGCTCAAAAATAGAGGTTAGAGGTTGGAGGTTAGAAGTTAGGGCCACCCCACCCCCCTTTGAAATTTTTTCGCTTTAGGGATTAGGGACGATTTCAATTGATTTTATCCAATCTTTATCGTTTATATTCGGATGTAAAAGCTTTAATAACGCGTTCATACGGAAAATCTTCGAAAGTACCATGGTCTTTAAGGTAATCGATATGAAGCCGACCTTTCTGGTCGAGATGATGGAACAGCGCATCGTTCTTGCCTGAGAATTCAACAGGTATTATATCGAATTTTTTACACATCTCAATATCAAATGCAGGATTAACTTTAATCCATTTATCGTTCAAGAAGAATTCAACATATCCATGATAAGTCATGAGGTTCGTACCCAGTCGCTCCAAAATATGGGATGGCAACTGGTGGTTGCGTATATCTGCAAAGTGCAGGCGGGAGGGTATGCTCGATGCACGTGCGAGCGCTACCAGGAGGTTTGCCTTGGGAATGCAAAACCCATAACCCCTGGCGAGGGTGGTGGAGGCCTTAAAAATATTTTCATTAAGATCTTCCAGAACAATCCTGTATTTTATTTTATCTCTTATAAAATAGAACAGGGCTTTTGCTTTTTTCTCAGGAGAGTCCAAACCCTCCGTAAGTTCATTGGCTTTTGATTCTACTTCGGGCATATTCCAATCGAAAAAATCTGTTGCACGAAGATATTGTTCCAATGCGATCCCCCCGATTCAACTTCTATTCATTTTCTAATTCTTCAACCATATATTCAATCCAATTCTTTGCCTTTGTTGGATATATCCGGAATCTTTTACCTTGAAGCGGCTTGTAATAATCCAGTTTCTCTATCAATTTCTTCGAACCCGTTTCAAAGTAATTCCCGTGGACCTTTTTCCCATCCTGCATCGGGGATATGACAAAGTATCTTTGAAGATCACGATTGTAGGTTTCGTCCTTCACCGTTGTGATTTTATTATCGTTATCGAAGATAAACTCGTAGGAACTCCCGGCTTTAAGCTGTATCTTCCTATCTTTTCGTTTCGCCTCTTCGAGATTCAATGCCTTTGCAGATAACATATCCGCATCCTGGTTCTCACCGCGCTCGATCCACTTGTACTCAACACTTTCAAATTTCTGTTCTAAATCCTTAACCTGATTGTAGAGTGGTACCAATTCCCTTTTCTTAACCTTCCATACGCCAAGCATTTGTTTAATGACAAGCTGCGAATCACCTTGTACCTGAACATCCCCTGAATAGATTTTCGACAGCTCTTGCAAGCCGCGTACAATAGCTTTATATTCTGCCTGGTTGTTGGTGCCGAATCCTCCTTTCTCGGATAGTTCTATAATCTTTTCCCGGTCATCATTCCAGACAACAGCACCAATTCCCATATCACCCGGGTTCGGGAAACAACACCCGTCGAATTTTAATATATATACCATTAGCAACAACTCTATGTAAGAATCACCATTCAAGAATGTTTATTTATATATTCTAATACCTCATGTATATTTAAAGTATTTTTAAGTTTTTTTAATAATTCTTTATCTTCTGTTACCAGAGGTGCTTTTATTTGTTTTGATATTCCTACATGTACAGCATCATAGTATGAGATTGTATTCTTTTGTGCAATTTCCATAGCTTTGGATATAGGATTTTGGTTCAGTTGTATATATTCAATATTTAATAAGAAAAGTTGTTTAATGTATTTTTTCCCCCCTTTTCGTTTTTTCAAATGTTTATAGATGATATTTCCCACTTCGTAAATAACAAGTTCCGAGGCGATCAATTCAATATCCTTTTCGTGGCTTATATTAATAATTTCAATTGCATCATTTGAATTAACTTCATCAACAAATAACTTGGCAATAACAGAGGAATCCAATACAAGTTTCATCGTTTGTCCCTATCCTCTCTGATCTGGTCCTCAACTGATTTTTTCCCTTTCTTTAATCGATTGTTTTTAAGCCATCCCAGAGCTCTCTTTGATTGTTCCCTTTTTAACTCTTGAATTAGAATTTTTTTAATGAATTCGCTGGGAGTATATCCGATTTTCTCAATTTCCTTTTTAATTTCGTCGTCAACCCTGATGGAAATAACGGCGCCCATGTATACGCCTCAGTATACATATGTGTATACATTTGATATAAAGTTTATGGTTAAATGTAAAAATTTAGATAACGTTAAAAATATATTAATACAGCCCTTCCACACTGAGGTATCGTTCACCTGTATCGGCAAACATGCATACTATGAGTTTCCCTTCGTTCTCATCTTGATTTGCGAGAATGCGTGCCGTATGGGCGGTAGCCCCAGAGGTTATTCCTGCTAATATCCCCTCTTTTTTTACAAGCTCCCTGCAAGCAGCAAATGCATCATCCTCCGATACGGTCATGATTTCATCCACCAGCGATTTATCGTAGAGCTCCGGGATCCAACCCGGCGAGGTGCCCATCATCCTGTGGGGGCTGAAAATCCCTTTTGACAGCATGGGGGCCTGCTCAGGTTCCACCCCCACGATTTTGAATGAGGGTTTCCTGGGCTTGATTATTTTAGCTACACCCATGGCCGTACCCGTTGTACCCAGCCCGGCAACAAATATGCTTATCCTGCCGTTGGTATCCCTCCAGAGCTCTTCAGCTGTGGTTTTCATATGTGCTGTAATATTGTCCTTATTGGAATGCTGACAGATGTAATATGAATCCTCGATTTGTTCATGCAGTTCCACAGCTTTTTCACGTGCACCCAGAGTGCCTTTTTCCTTCGGTGTGAGCTCGAGCTGAGCGCCGAAGGCTTTCAGCACTTCGCGGCGCTCGATGCTCTGGATCTCGGACATGCATATAATCAGCTTATAACCTTTCATTGCACAGATAGAAGCAAGAGCAATTGCAGTGTTACCGCTTGAAGCTTCTATAATCGTCGTCCCTTCCTTGATTTCACCCCGGCCTTCCGCTTCTTGAATCATGTATAAAACCGGCCGGTCTTTTATGCTGAAAGGATTGAACATATCAAGCTTTGCTGCAACCTTTGCCTTTGCACCAGAGGCAAAGTTATTCAAAAAAACGAGAGGTGTGTTGCCTATACAGTCTATAATGCTGTTCTTGATGTTCATCTTTGTACCCCCAGAGATTAAAAAATGATCAAACGCCCGTACCTAGAGATAATATCAGACCTGTAATAATCGCTCCTATTAATAAAAGGTATCCTAATAGGTTAGAGAATAAGTGGATAATCCGCAGCCTTTCTTTACCTTTTCGAATAGCCAAACCGGTAATTCCACCTATTGAATGTAGAATTATAACGGCTAATGCCAGCAGGCCGTGGTTGGTTTGGAAAATAGTCCCGCGGTATAAATAATATGATAAAGCCCAAAAAAAGAACACCGAAAATAAAATTGCTAAATACATGAAAGTAACAAATGTAATCGTCCGTCTTGAAAACGGCAATTTCTTCCAGAATTTTGTGTGTTTTGAGAACTTCAATCCCGAAACTGTGGAAAGTGCGCCAAAAACCGCAGCAATTGACAATAGCGCAGCATGGGGCCACCATTGTGAAAACGGGGTGATGTCAGCATCATCATCCCAGCCGCGGCTTTCCCAGTAACCTTTATAATCGTAATCAACAACTTCGATCTCAGTTATCCATTTAACCCATTTATAGCCGTACTTGCCCGGTACAACAAGTCTTAACGGATAACCATGATCGACTGGTAAAGTCTCTCCATTCATTACATATGCCAGAATCACATCGTCGGCTTTAGCATCTTCGACGGTAAGAGATGAAGAAAATCCATCCTCGGCATAGAAAATGACTTCCTTTGCGCCTGGTTTGATACCCGCAAGGTTCAAAATATAATTAAGTTTAACGCCGGTCCATTCGGCAGTGCCGTAAGGGCCGCTAACACATTTTAGCGTTACCACTGCAGATGTGTCTGGAAACGAAGTGATATTATCATATGTTAAATTGATAGGATTTTCAACGAGCCCGGTAATTTTTAATTTCCAGTATTCAATATCGATTTCAGGAGATGGTCCGATAGAAACTTTAAAAAACTCATCATTTGGAGTGATGTCGTCGCTGGACTGAATCCAGTAGATAATACCGGAACCAACGATGATCATTATTACAATCAAGGTTACAAAAACCTTCCAATATTTGCTCATTAAAGGCCTCATTGCAAAAATATAACGGTGTATAATATTGAATTCTTACAGGCTTTCAATTACCTTTTTTAACTTTTCCTGGACCTCTTTAGCAACTTTTTCGAGCTCTGGATTGTCGATTGCCTGCATCGATGCAATGGGATCTATAGCAGCTACCTCCGTTTTTCTTTCCCCAATTGCTTGAACGATTACATTGCAGGGGAGCATCAATCCGATTTTGTCCTCCGAATTCAAGGCTCTATGTGCAAAAGGGGGATTGCATGCACCGAGGATTATATATTTGCGGAAATCCACATCCAATTTTATCTTCAAGGTTTTTTTAACATCAATTTCCGTAAGAACCCCGAAGCCCTCCTTGGCCAATTCATTGGTTACCTTTTCAATTGCTTCTTCAAAGGATACATCCAGGATTTTTAAGAAATAATAACTCATAAATTTCCCTCAATTTGTCATAGTATTAATTAATATGAATTAAAATACAATATTATGATCAACACATAACCATTTAAAGAACCGTATTATTTCTCTTTTTTGTTGAATAAAATAATGATATAAACTCAATATGCACACATAAATGGAATGCAGTTTCAATAAGGTGGATATCGAGGAGGTGGCTGCTGGGGATACTGCGGCGGGGGCTGCTGTGGATATTGAGCCGGATATTGCGAGGGATATTGAGCCGGATGTCCATATTGGTATGGTGGAAGCGCCGACGAGTCCTGAATATATTCCACTTTTTTATCTTTTCCCATAAACATAAAAATAATTCCCACCATCAGTATCAACCCTCCAATGCAACCTATGGCTACAAAACTCCCGCAAATTAAAAATGATGTACCAATACTTATAGGTTCTGTAATATAAAGATCCCCTGAAAATTCTGCTAAACCGTAATTTGTTGATGCTGTTATATAGACCTGGTCGTCACTTTTTAATTCAAATTCACCCACCTTATGATATTCTCTTCCGTTGGATGTAACCGATTCTGAACTGGAAGACATCCGGAATAGATTAGTTCCATCAGAATCAGTAACTCTTACCGAATCCGGCATATCATATTCACTTCCTTCAAACCAGATATCATACTCACCCTTTTCCAGGGAAACCGTGTCCGGGGGCGTAATTGCATATAATGCATCTTCACCCGGATCCACTAATAATGCAAAAAAAGATATAAATCCAATTGGAAAACCCACAGCTATAAGTATACATCCAATGATGATTAGTGTTTTTGATTTCATAATAAACCCTCTCAAACTATATCTGTCACCTCAATCTGGATTTCTTAGTCAAAATGAAAATTTCAATATTTTTATTCATAAAACCCCGATCCTTACGCTTGAATGATTCTTGTTTTATTTATAATTTGAGATTGGCCGGAGGTTGGCTATTTTAATTTTACTGGATAATCAGCAGTAATAATCACCCTGAGATTTTTATAATTCAATGGATGGCAAATATTTCAATATAATATTTGCCCATATAATAGGTAAATTCTAGAAACTAAAAAAATATATATACCCTAAGCTTTTTTACATAATTGATATGAACGGCTAGAATTTGACTGAATATGTAAAATACAGTACAGAATGTACAGATGGAGAAAATAGACCAGTAAGTGATCTTTGGAAGATCCCGATTTTTTAGGATTATAAGATCTCATGTATGGATGGAACGTAGGAACGTATATAAATCGATTCGATTTTTGAGTTGAAGAGATGAACCATGATTATTTTGGTGAATTTGAATACGTTTAATATTCAATCAAATTCCAGTTAAAATATACAGTAAAAAACTGGAACAAAGTGATACGATGACAGTAGAGAAATTTGAACTGGATTTTGCGGGTAAGCAATTAAAAATAGAAACAGGTCGATTTGCACTTCAGACATCCGCATCTGTAACCGCCCAGATGGGCGGTACCGTGGTCATGGCCACGGCTATTATTTCGGACGAAGCGCGTGATGTAGATTTTTTCCCGCTTATGGTAGATTACGAGGAGCGCTATTATGCCGGAGGTAAGATCAAGGGTCCGCGGTTCTCCAAGCGCGAGGGCAAACCCTCCTCCGAGGCAACGCTTACCGGTCGGTTAATCGACCGCGGCATCCGGCCGCTATTCCCCGAGAAAATACGCAACGAGGTGCAGGTTATCTGCTTACCGCTCAGTATAGACTATGAAAATAAACCCGATGTTGTGGCACTGACCGCCGCCTGTGCGGCGCTGCACATATCGGAAATACCCTTCGACGGGCCAGTTGCCGGCGTGCGGGTAGGTATGATAAACGGGCAGTTCATCATCAACCCGACGGTTGACGAGCTGGAGTACACAGATCTCCAGCTGCTGGTAACCGGTGACGGTACACGCATTACCATGGTTGAGTGCGATGCCAACGAGCTCAAGGACGAGGAGATGAAAGAAGCGTTCAAAGTCGCCATGGATGCGTTGGCGCCGGTGACAAAGTTTTTCGATGAGATCAGGAGCAAGATCGGTAAGGATAAGCTGAAGAAAGAAGATCTTATCTGGAAATGTGAACGCGAGGCTGAAGATATGAAGGTAATAGAGGACCTCAAGACGGCGGCGCTGCCGCACCTTGACAAATATCTTTACAATACCCCGAAAGGTTCCAAAGGCGAGCGCAAAGATGTATTGAAAAAGCTTGAGGAGATCCTGATAAAAGAATTCACGCCTAAACTGGTTACTGAAGAGCGAAATGAGGAGGATACCAAAACCTACCTCGAGGAGCTCCTGCACGAGTTCTTTTACGAATTCATTGAGGAGCAGGTAACAATCGGTATACTTGACCGCGACCAGCGCGTGGACGGCCGGAAGCTGGATGAAATCAGGACTTTGACTGCAGATGTGGGGCTCCTGCCGCGAACGCACGGCAGCGGACTTTTCAACCGCGGTGAGACCCAGATATTATCTGTAGTTACTCTCGGTGCACCCTTTGATGAAGAGTCCGTAGAGACCATGGAAACCGATGGCAGTAAAAAGTTCTTTCACCACTACAATTTTCTGCCGTACTGCGTAGGCGAGGTCAGGCCGATTCGAGGCGCAGGCAGGCGCGAGATCGGCCACGGGGCTCTTGCAGAAAAGGCACTGTTACCCGTCCTGCCCCCGGAGGAAGATTTCCCGTATACCATCCGTGTGGTTTCAGAGGTTTTAGGCTCCAACGGCTCATCCTCCATGGGCTCCACATGCGGAACGACATTGGCGCTCATGGATGCTGGTGTACCGATTAAAAAGCCCGTGGCAGGCATAGCAATGGGTCTTGCATCCAACGGGCAGCGCTGGAAGGTTCTTACGGACCTGCAGGACCTGGAGGACGGTAAAGGCGGTATGGATTTTAAATTCACATCCACACGCGACGGCATAACCTCCATCCAGATGGACACCAAGACCAGGGGTTTAACAAAGGAAATAATACATGCCACCTTCCCCCAGATGCGCAAGGCAATAAACGAGCTTTTGGATGTCATAACTGCAACGATCCCCGAGCCGCGCAAAGAGCTTTCGCCGTACGCGCCGAGGATTATTTACTTCATGATCGATCCCGATAAGATCCGTGATGTGATCGGGCCCGGCGGTAAGGTCATCCGCGCAATTACCGATGAGCTGGACCTTAAGATCGATATTGAGGACGACGGGCTCGTTTTGATTACCACCACAGACGCCGAGAAGGGCGCGGAGGCGGAGAGGATTATCAGAAATATCGTGCGCGTGGTGGAAGTCGGCGAGATCTTCGAGGAGGCGGAGGTAGTCAAGATAATGTCGTTTGGTGCGTTTGTAAATTTGACACCGAGCACCGACGGGATGCTCCATGTATCCCAGATCGATTGGATGCGCGTGGAAAAGGTGACCGACAGGTTGAAGTTGGGCGATAAGGTGAGGGTTAAGGTAATCAAGATCGAAGAAGGCAAGGTGGACGTTTCTATGAAGGCGCTCATACCGAAACCTGAGGGTTACCGCGAGCCCCCACGCCGACCCCGGTTCACCCCCAGAAGGGGCGGTGCCAGGGTCGGCGGTGACCGCCGGGGCGGGGATCGAAGGGACAGAGGGCGTAGAAGGTAACATACATATTGTTGAAATATTGATTCTTAATACTACCAATACTACCAAACTCAAATACTACCAAGGAATACTACCAAATCCCAATACTACCAAGGAAGCTCCAAAATCAAATACTACAAAGCCCCCCGCCCGTCGGTTGTGTTTCTGGCCTGGGAGATTAGATAGTCGTCTTTTTCCTGCTCATCTTTTGCTTTTATTATATTGATTGCCGTTAAACTATGTTGGATTTAGTGTACTTTATCTACTTTATGACCGGAAAATGGGCGAGAGGAACCAAGTTTAATATTATTGAATTCCCCTAGCATGTATCAAATCCACAACCTGTTATTCTATGATTTAAGTGTGATTAGATCATGTCGGGTAATATCGATTACAGGCGCTGCGGTCAGTGCGGAAGAGAGTT
>CP070629.1:2251718-2276427 GCA_020356005.1 Thermoplasmata archaeon | reverse complement strand
CCAGTTTACTATCCTCTGAACTCCAGCTGAATTTTAGACCTTCAGCCCATGGTTCAATAATGAATGAGTTCTCCACCGAGGAAGTATTCATGCTTTCGGAAAAAATGATCGTTATATTTGTGTCCAGTAATACATCGGTTTCATTATCAACGGGATTGATGAAAATAACTTCTACAGGCGTTGTTTGAAACTTCCAGGTTTTACTTGTTGTCAATTTATTACCCGCAATATCCATCAAGCCTTCATGTATGGTGATCTCATACCATGTTCCCGATTTAAGTTTTTCATGCGGTGTGAAGATTATTGAGTAGTTTATAGAATCGTACAGGACATCGCCGTCAACGGCACCTGTTAAAGATGAATGTAAGGTAAATGCCGTTTCATTTGTGTTTTCGGCCAAAGCCTCGTTAAAATAGACTATTATAATTGTATCGAGGGGTACCTCTTCCTCAAGTTCCAGAGGATATGAATTGACAATCTCAGGTGGGGATATATCCGGATGATGATCTATGGTGATCTTGAATTCACTTATCTTGACTACGGGGTCATTATATTTGTCATCAATGATTATTTTTATGAAATATTCACCTTCCTGCAGTCCTGTGGTATTCCACAGAAACATATCAAAAGAACCGTCTTCACCTTCGGGTATCTCACCTATAGTTTTTTCACCCGTCAAATCACTGTAATATTTTAGTGTGATAGTAGCATTATCATCGGGATCATTGTCATTCCATTGGATGATATAACTGGTATTGGCAAAATCATCGATACCGTCTGGTTCGATCAGCTCGATCTCCGGTACCTGATTAACAAGCGTTTTCTTTGAAATTACTTCAGTTTTGTAAAAAAGTCCTTTTGTATCAAATATGGTTACCCGGAAATAGTAGTGCGTCACTGGTAACAAATTCGAAAAAATATGATTAGTAGCTAACCGGTCCTTTACCACAACTGATTCCATAATATTAACAGCTTCAAATGCCTTATCGGTTGAGATCTCTACGGTATAATTTGACAAATCCGGTTCGTGGCTCATTGACCAATTAACCGAAATTTCACCCCATGAAAGTGCAGTTGAACTTATGGAGATTTTAGCGGGCGCCTGATTTGATAATTCATTCACCTGGGCAAAAAATATGTCGCTGTTCTCCGGGATATCATTATAGGGCAGGGGATCGTTTCTGTAATCCTCCCATACAATCATAAGTTTATTTCCGGCGTCAATCAAATATGGATTTATCCGTTCCAGCTGCTCCTCGAGTGTAAGTGCCCTGCGCTTCGAACCCGAACCTGTTTTATCAATAACAATCCCGCTACTAAAAGATAACCCGCCGTTGATGGAACCCGATATCATAATATGGTTGCCGTTGAGAATATCGATCCAGGCGGTGTAGATTATACCTTCATTTGTAACAGCCACGTCGGGTTCTGTATCCGCATGAGCGGAATCTTCATCGGTGTTGATTCTTACATCGTTATAGAAGCTATCTCCACCATCATAGGATTTATCAAAAAGAACATTATAATAATTATTTTTATTTTCCAGCCAGGCTACAAAAATATCACCGGATTCGTCTACATCAATAGAAGGGGTAGTCTTCAATATATTCTCGGTCTCGTTATCAACTCGTACCGGCTCTGAAAAATTGTGCCACTCATTAATCGATTTGCTGAACAATATCTTAGAATTGGAATTGTCTATTTCCTCCGACCAGACGATATTGATAACACTCCCCGGACCCAGGTCCATATCCGCATTGCTACGATTCTTTGATGGCGTATCATCAGAGACCGGAACAGGTGCACTGAAACTGGTACCACCGTCGGTGGATCGAATCACCATTATGTCGGTAAATCCGCTCTCTTTGGATTCCATTATGATATAAATGTTGTCGTTACTATCAATCTTGATTTTCGGGTCGGTTTGATCATTCGCCCATTTCGAAGAGCCATTTACAGCCAGGCTGGAACTCCATTGTTCTCCATTATCTTTAGAATATGATAAGAAGATGTCCCAGTTACCAAATCTGAGATCCTGCCATACAACAAATATATCTCCCTTTGAATTAACTGCCATATCTGGATTCTGCTGGTGTGTAAATGATGCATCGTCATTGATTTTTATATCATTATTTGCTTGTGTATCTCCCCAAGTAAAACCGCCGTCACTTGACCTTGAAAAAAAGATATCGAAATCGCCATCCCTTCTATCGTACCATGTGGCATAAACCCAATTTGAATAGCTGGCTGTGGAAGGTTTTGCCTGGATCGCAGAGCCAAGATCATCGTTCAGCTGGGTTTCATTGTAGCTGGAAATATTTCGGGATGAAGATGATGCTGAATTAATATAAACAGATGAGAATTGTGCAAAAAGACCCGCACAAATCAGTACGACTACAACAACAGAAATATGTAATCGATAAGTCGGTTTCGTTCCCACACATGTCTTAAAAATATTCATCACCAACTATTAAAGTTATTGAATATGATTCATTTTCATCTTACATAAATGTTATTATCACATGCGTATTCAATTCATATAGTTTAAGAGTATAAAAGTGAAAAAGTAGAAGAGTGGATGAGTGGAAGAGTTAAAGTCGATAGTCGGGCTTTCTACTTTTGCCTCTTGCCTCAGGTCTTTTCCATCTCCCGGAGGGTACTGCCTCCTGCCAGTGCTTTACTTCAATAAAGAATCGAAACGGCCTGCCTCCTGCCAGCGCGCTTAATTGGTATAAAATCAAAGCGTCCTGATAATAATCAATTAAAAATCAACGATGAATTTTTATATTAAGTAAATTGTTATAATTTTGATGTATTGTATCGAATGCGGAGCCGAGACGAAATTATATAAAAATCTTTGTAGAAACTGCTTTAGTAAAAGCACCAGCTTCAGCTCTGTTTCGAAATACTGCAATGCGACTATTTGCCCCACCTGCAATGCAATGCTTCGGTCAAAACAATGGCTGCCATTTGATGAATTTGAAGAAGCGGTTGAAAAAGCTGTACTTGATAAAATAAAAATCGATCCGTCGATTAAGACCTCAAATATTGATATCGGTCTGCAGTTCGATACCAAGCATCTTGCGAATGCAGAGATTACAGCCAAATTGAACTATGAGGATTTAACTCTGACGGAATCAAATAAATGTGAAGTGCGAATAAAATACGAACAGTGTGATGTTTGCAGTAAAATGTCTGCGCAGTACTACAGCGCAATCATCCAGATAAGAGCGGAGGAACGGGCCCTCACCGAAAAGGAAATCGACAGATGCCTGGACCTCGTTGGAGCACAGATTGAAACTTCCCAGACAAGCGATAAATCGATTTTTATCAGCAAGGTGGAGAAGATCCACGGCGGGTATGATATCTATTTGTCCCATCAAAATATAGCAAAATCAATCGCAAAAAATCTCGTTGCAACATATGGAGGGATAATGAATTCAAGTTCAAGCATGGCTGGCCAAAAGGATGGTAAGGAAATCTTCAGAATGACATATCTGGTCCGATTACCCAAATATCAGCTGGGAGATGTTGTAAAAATAGAGGATAAAATCGTTCTTGTTTTTGGGATAACAAATAAAAAATTGGATTTAATAGATTTATCAAACTGGCTGAAGTTCAGCCAAACACCCAAGAGGCTAAAAACAATTAAAATAATAGCAAATAAAAGTGATTATAGAAAAGCGCAAATTATATCTGGAACGCATAATGAATTCCAGGTTCTTGATTTGAGCAATTATAAAACCTATGATGTACCCATTCCGGAGCATTTTCAATATTATGATAAATCCAACTCTGAAAAAAAGATTCCTGAGGAGATTTATATTCTGAATTATGAAAATAATATCTTCCTGATTCCTTTAATAATAGAAAAAAATAAATAATACCGATAAGTTCTCTTATTTATTTATTGCGTGTTACTAAAGCAAGTAAAATGGATGGGAAATCCAAAAACACATTGAAATTAAATATAAAAATAGATTTCGATTCTATTAACAAAAAATAAAGTATATATTCTAACACAAGTATGAAATGATTAAAGGTGCTCAAATTGGCTCATTCAGAATGGGAGAGGTATAAACTGGAGGAGGAAGAGGAGGAAGGAGGGGAGAAACCCGATTCTAAAGACCGAATGAAGCAAAAGGAAAAAAAAGGTAGAATTGGGGAGGATAACAGCGTAAGAAAACTGGATTTATATCTTGATAAGGCACTTTCAAGGGTTACAGGCACCTACGAGAAATCCACGGATAAAATTGGTGATCTTAGCCCGAAAGTAAAATCGAGAATGATTAAGGTAGCTTCCACATCCTCCGATAAAATCAAAAAGATGGAGGAAAAAAGTGATGAGTACACCAGCAAATTCTTTCGCCGTAAATTCTCCGACTCTATTCTGGATAAGACCGTAAAATATCCTAAAATAATTATAATAATAGTCCTCATCTTAACAGCAGCTATTAGCTATTTCGGCATTGCGCCCAAGGAAATGGGCGGAGCGGATTTTAGAAGTAAGATCCACGGAGAGTTCGAAGTATACTTACCTCAGGAGCATGAAACAAAATTGATTTTAGATGAGATCAATGAAGACTTTTCAACGAATTTAATTATTGTATTAATACAGACAAATAATTCGAAAGATGTGGATGATCCCGGCTTTGGATACGGCAATGTTTTGGACCGAGCGGTATTAATGGATATGGATCGGTTAGAACGTAATGTGGATTTCGATATGGAGGATAGCGGCGAAGAAGATGGAGTCAAATTCGTATTCAGTATATCCACGGTGATAAAAGTTGCCAACAGTACACCACCACGGTTTTGGGACGCGGTTCAAGAGGAACTTGAAATTGATTTTGATTTTGTAGATGCTCGAGGTGAATACAGTATACCGGATCAAGCTATGATCGACCGGCTTATGAGCCAGATGCCCGAGGATAGTTTAAAGAGCATAATACGGGATACAAACGACGATGGGATATACGATACGGCTGCAATTGTAATTGGTATCACAAATGAGGTGGATCAAGAAGAGATTGTGGCAAAAATGAACTATTATGCTGACACTGCATCAAGCAGCGAAATGACGGTAACAGGTCCTATACCCATGACATTGCGGATTACCGGGCGGACTTACGAAGAGTTCTTGAAGGTATTACCCGCAGCAGTAATTCTTGTTGGAGCCGTTCTGGTTTTATTTCACAGGAACTTTAAAATTTTATTGATTACGGGCTTGCCAGTGATGTGCTCTCTTGGTGTCACCTATGGATTCTTAGGTCTGGCCGTGCCGATTCTCACACCTCAGGTTGTTTTAATTGCTCCGATTTTAATCGCCCTGGGTGTCGCATATGGATTATATATTGCAAATAGATATGCTGACGAAAAGGACATTAAGGACCCGGAAGAGCGGATTAAAAAGGCAGTAAAAACAACCGGGAGGGCTGTATTCCTATCGGCAGCGACTACAGCAATTGGATTTTCATCATTAATATTTATGGAATTGATACCTTTGAAGGTCATCGGCATAGGGTTGAGTACAGGTATCATGGTGTGCTATGTTATCACTATTTTAACAGTCCCGAGCTTGATTATGGCTTTGCGTTACGAGAAAAAAATCGAATTGAAAGCCAAAGAAAAAATAGGGAACATCCCTGTTCGGAATCGTAAAAAGATCATCGCTGTAGGTTTATCAGTCACAATAATTTCATTCGGAATGCTTGGTGCGGGAATGGTAACTGCAAATATGGACTTCATTAAAATGGCACCTCAGGACGAAGAGGTCATTAAAAAAATGCACCTGTACTCAGATATATTTGGGGGTGGCCAGCCGGGAATGATTCTTATTAAAGGTAGCCCAGAATCAGGCGATAGCGATATCGAAAATAAAGACAGTATGCGCGATTATGACGTTTTATTACAAATTGAAGCTCTTGAATTAGAGATAAATGGTGACGAAGATAATCCCTATGATGAAGGAATAGAAAATGCAAATGCAATGGGGATTGTTGACATCATGAAAATGATCAAAGTCCCGCCGTTGAACATCTCGGAATCATTACCACCCTTCGTTCCTGATGAGATTGCTGATCTGGTGCAAAATCTCGAAGAACGATTAACAAATGTATCTTTCTGGGATGCCCTTGAATTAGTAAGTGACGATGAAATCAGGTTTTTGGGTAAATCACCACAACAGATGATGATAAATATTTTTTACAACAGTCTAACAATGGAATTACGCAGTGTATTCGTCTCGAGCGATTATTCACGCTCGATTTTAATCATTGAGATGCCCGCACTTGATGTGATTGAAACAGAGAGAGCGGTGAATGAGATAAATCAGGCGACTGAGGATCTGGGGGCTGGTAAATCAACAACGCACTTAACGGGCTTTGCCGCGGTTATCGTCGCGGTAAATCAAATGCTGGTATTCAATTCCGTTGCAAGTACAATTTTAGCTCTCGTGTTCGTTTTCATTATACTTGCATTCATATTCAGGTCAATAAAATATTCAGCGTTAACTCTGATCCCTGTGTCACTTGTGGTAGCCTGGCAGCCGGCTCTTTTGGTTATGATTGGAGGTCTAGGTAAATGGATCAATCCCGCAGATCCGTTCTTCACGGGAGATCTTAATTTATTCACAGCCATTATCGGTTCAATTATTGTGGGCATAGGCATTGATTTCGGCGTTCATATGACTGAACGGATAAGAGAGCGTGGAGAAACTGTAGAAAGCGTGAAGCACGGGGTAGCCACCTCCGGGATGAGTTTTGTGGAAGCCACGGCAACTACCATGGCTGGGCTTTCTGCGGTGTTTTTAATACTTATTCCGGCCATCCAGGAGTTTATCATTCTGGTTATGCTGCTGTTATTATGCAGTGTCCTGGGTGCAATCTTTATTTTACCTGCAATTTATACAATAATATTCAGGATGAGAGCAGCGAAACTTGCGGCGAGCGGGCAATCATCAGAAGAGGGGGGAATGGATCAGTTTGAACCTGGATCGGAATCCACATCCATGAGCAGTGAGCGGAGTGAAGAAGCTGTGGAGTCAGATTCGGATATTTATGGAACAGAGGCATAGAGGTTTTTAATTGAATATTCTGCTACACATTTGTTGTGCCCCGTGTTCTACTGAAGTGATTGAACGCCTGCAGAATGATGGTTATGAGGTCAAGGGATTTTTTTACAATCCGAATATACAACCAAAAGAGGAATATGAAAAAAGGTTGGATGATGCAAGGAAATATACACACCTTGCAGAAATTGATTTAATTGAAGGAGATTATGATGATTCAACATGGATAGAAAAGACCAATGATTACAAAAACGAACCTGAGGGTGGAAAACGATGTAAAATCTGCTACGAATTGCGTCTTTTAAAAACCGGAGAAATTGCTAAATTAAAAAACTTTGATTTTTTTACATCCACATTGACCATCAGCCCTTATAAAAATGCAAAGGATATTAACGAGATTGGAATTGAGATCTCAAAAAAGATCGGAGTAAAATATCTTGAATCCGACTTCAAGAAGAAAGATGGTTATTATAAAAGTATTTGTAAGAGCAAAGAGGCGGGATTATATCGTCAAGATTATTGTGGCTGTTCTTATTCGAAATTGGAATCGGAATCAAAATCCAAGAAAATTCAGTGATACCAATGAGATTTTAATGTTCAAGAATCAATAAATTATTAATCCTGTACTATATTCAATATAATAGAGAACTTACCAAAAGGTGGTTTTGAATCGAATGTCACCTTCAGCTAAACGAAAACAGCAGGCAGAGGCAGACAAAAAGAATCTGTATATTCCATTGTATAAAATCATGGGCAAAATTATTAAACGCTTGAAAAAATTAGAATTGGAGGTCCCGATATATAAAATTGCCTGGATGGAGGTCCACGGTAATTTTTTAGAAAAACGCCATAAAAAATTCCGATCTGAAATAATGGATTTTTTACAGGTATCAAATGAATACCGCAGAATTTACTGGAACATAATAAAATTAGCACGCCGGAAATTTGAGGTTGAGATGATAAAAGACGGATCTTATGCACCTGGCATCAAGGAATATGAGTCATTGAAAAATGAGATACCTTTTGCAATATTGAAAAGGAAAAAGACGGTATGGATCGAGGGTTATAATAGCTATCTTCCAAAAATCCGCGAGAGGTCGAAAAAAAAAGACAAGAAGCCTCGGAATGGAAAACAGATGTACAGAGCGGTTTTTATGGAATTGGGAAATGTATTGGCCACCTTGAAGACACAGCAGTCAGAATCAATAGAGTATGCAATTAAAATCCGAAAAGGGCTTGAATTAATGAGAAATCAACCAGACCGTCCTTGGGGACATTGGGGGGATTCTGATTTAGATTTACCTCAAACCAAAAGTAAAGTTAATAAAAATGATAAAAATGTTAATAGTGCTAAGAAGGATAATAAAAGGAAGACAAAAAAGGAGCAAAATAACAAGAAAAAATCAAAGTAAATGATATTATAAAAAAGCGCTGAGGGCAAATATTGAAAGTGGATAACTTTAATATGGGAGAAAATGTATGTATTACCCAATTCGAACACCTGGAGGCGGTTAAGGGATGGGACTCTTCGGCCGGCTAGGTAATTGGTTAAAAGCTATTTTTAAGAAGAAGCATCTTCGAATAGGCATATACGGGCCGCCTAATGCGGGTAAAACCACATTAGCTAATCGTATTTCCCGTGATTGGACTGGTGAAATAGTTGGTACGGTCTCTGAGATACCGCATGAGACCAGGAAAGCCACAGAGGCAAAGCAGATAGTAATAGAAGCTGATGGCTCAAAGGTTATTTTCGATATTGTGGATACTCCAGGTATAGCAACAAAAATTGATTTTCATAATTTTGTTGAGGATCATAGTTTGAAGGAGGAAGACGCACGGATTCGTGCAAAAGAAGCAACGGAAGGTGTGATTGAAGCGATTAAATGGTTGGATAATGTTGATGGTGTATTGTTGATTATGGATGCATCGGAGGACCCGTTCACCCAGGTCAATGTAACAATAATCGGTAATCTGGAAGCAAGAGAATTGCCAATATTAATCGTGGCTAATAAAATAGATTTGGAAAATTCCTCGCCAGCGACCATAAAGACTGCTTTTCCGCAGCATTCGGTGATTCCCTTAAGTGCCCTGACCGGATATAATATGGATAATCTCTACAGGACAATGGTGAAATATTTCCGGTGATATAATGGCGGCTCCTACAAGAATTCAAATAAATTTGATATCCAAAGATACTCTCGATAAAATGACTACCGAAGAGAGATTAAGATTTATTATTACCGAGGTTAAACTTGGTAAGGTTTTGATATTGGAGCACGGCCTGACTGCGTCGGAACAATTTGAATTAAATAAACTCACCATGTCCGAGATCGACCATGAATCATTTATCGGCATAGAGATGCCGGGATTTTCGGCGGATTACAAAAAACCTTCTTTTGTCGATCGTATTTTCAGGCGCCGAAAAACGCCGCGGATGATGGCAATCGGCCCTGCAAAATTGATGAAGATAATAAAAAAGGACCCATCTTTTATACAGACAATTGTGACACCAGGTGAAGGTGGAGAATTTATGACGGGGGAAGGGATTCCCATCGAGTATAACCAGATAGAACCCGTTCCGGAAGCGCTCCCTGTAAAAACTGAGCCGGAAATTCCTGAAAGCCAGGCACGCTTGGATCAATTTGAAACACCAATTGAGAGCGCAGAGGAAGAAGGTAAAAGTCGTGAAGAATTGGAGATGTTAATAGGACCTGAACTAAGAGAGGAACCGCCAACAGCACCCCGGACCACGGAGGATACATCTCCTACGACGCCGGAACAAACATATTCTGAAGGTGCAGGACCTTTATCGGAAAACCAAGCTGAAGAGACTGTTACACGCGGCCCAGGGGAGGTCCGGAATTCCACAAGCGGATTTGTTTATAAAAAGTTAAAGGATGATAGTGAGGAGAGGTAATGCCACACCAATGCCTGAAATGCGGTAAAGTGTTTCCAAGCGGATCCATGGAGATATTTCGAGGCTGCAGTAACTGCAAAGGTAAACGATTTTTCTATACGGAACAGCCGATTTCTGAGGATGAACGAAAGGAATTAACTGCACGGGCGGATAAAGACATCAAGGAACTGGTCAGGGATCTGTTGACGCAACGGGATCCGGAAAGATTTCAACACCCGGACATAGCAAAAGACACCGATGGATGGGTGAAGGTTGATAAGTATAAGAAACTTGGGGCTGTAGATAAAGAGACCATCCGGGAAGCAATACGCCAGACAGAAGGACCAATGAAACCTATTGATAAACCGCAGGAGATTAAATCAAAATTACAGCAGATACTGGATGAAGAACTTGGAGGCATCTCACCTAGGCCAGAAGTCGAAAAAGTTGCAAAAACGGCACAACCGGCTGAGAAACCTATAAAAGAAAAAGCTGGCAGGGAACCGAAGATCAGTCCGAAGAAGAGTGCAAAACAAAGGGTTTTGAAAACACCTCCAGCTGAAAAGCGGCCTGAAGTTATTAAAATAGTTGAACCCGGGGTATATGAAATTGATGTGGAAAGATTAATGGACCGCAGCCCAATAATCATTTTAAAAGATGGTACATATTTAGTGCACTTACCCTCGCTGTTGAAAAAGCCAGAGGAAAAATAAATCAGGCGCTAGAGGCGAGAGAATAGGCGCTAGGGTGGTATAAGCGGTAATGGTGATTAATAAATCATGAAGGCAAAATACGCTCGCTTCGCTCGCTTGGATGGTGAGGCTCAGGGATTAGGGATTGGGACGCTTACTCCCTACGGTCGTTCACTTTCGGGTTTAGGGTTCTTGTAATTTATTCAAATCGACCGAATCCCCAAAGGTTGCGCAGCAACCTTCTAAATCCCCAAACCCTAGGCGATAGCCACCACAGCCACCTGCCAGTGCTTAATATAATCAAAAATTAAAATGGCCTGCCCCCGGCCTCCTGATTTTATTGATTTCTCAGCTATCTTTATAGTTTCTTCAATTTTCCTGCAGCAACCGATTTTAATGTATTTTTTGAAGTAAACGGTCCCCGTGTAATCATAATATCGCCCGCTTTAATCACCGTGTTCTCATCCGGGCCAAATATCATTTTATTTCTGCGACGGATAGCAATAACCCACATCCCAGTCTCGGAAGCCAACCGGATTTTACCAAGGGGTTTGTTGCACATAATGGATCTTGGATTGACTTTGATGCTCATTATTGTGACCTCTGATTCACGGATGCTTTCTGTTAGTATCGGATGAGGTTCTATCTCGCGTAAAACCACGTCTGCTATTTCGCGGGCTGAGTCTGCAATCACTTCTATACTTGATGCCAGATGGATATAGGTCAGCGCAGCCTCTGGATTCTCTTTGGATAATTGTGTAATCGCAAAAAGCTGGACCTTTTTATTCAATTTATCTATTTGGTCCTCCAAGTGATATACCTCTTCGGCAATCTTGCGGTTGTTGAATAATAACGATGAATATGCGAGGTCGATCATAAGTTCAGAGGTGTCTTTCATTTCAAGTATCAATTTGGTTAATTCCATTATTCATCGCCCCCCTCTTTTATAAGTACCCCATTTGAGGGCGCTGCTCGCATAAGCTTCAAGTTCGTTTAAACCATCTTCTACACCGCGCACGATTATTGTATCAAATTTCTTCAAAACAATATTCTTTTCTATATCATAGACCCATTTCGAACCGCGTTTCAAAGCTATAATTCGCGTACCTGTCTCGGATTCGACCTTTAAAGCTCCAATGGATTTTTTACGCATGGAACTCTCAGGTGAGATCACAATACTGCGGATCTTTTCATCGCCGTCCTGAAATGTAAATGTAAGGCCCACGCGTGATTCTAAACTCTGGTCAAGTAATTCGCCTATATCCCCGGCGGCATTTGACATACTCTCTGCAGCCGAAGCTACCTGGAGTATACCGGACAGTTGATTGGCATCATCAACAGTGCGTGCGGCCAGCATGGCTGCCAAACGGATTTCATAAAGTAGCTTATCCATTTTGTATTCAAGAGTTTCAACTTCTTCAGCCATATCCTTGCTGTCGAAAATTAAAGCAGAATAGGCTAAATCCACGATTTTCTCCGAGATATCTTTCATTTCGGTTAAAATCTCTTTCACACTGCGGTGACGATATTTTATTTCTTCTATCTCTTCAGGGGTTATGGTTCGTCTATGTCCTTTTTTCATCTTTTTTACCACCTATCAATATTTTTCGGTGTTATTAAGCTTTTTCTTATAGCGTGCGTTTCTAATCAGTTAACCTTATTTATCTTAATCAAACAATAATCATTAATACAAGAATTATAACAATGGAGATTCCAAGCATATCTCCGCTTGTGGTTATTATTGGTGTTACCACATTATCAGGATCGATTCCGCGTTTGAAAGCAATAAATGCAGAAGTGATGCCCAGAATAACAACCAAACATGTCATTATCATACCGGCACAAAAGATTACTATTACAAATTTGAAAATGGGAATCGAGATGGTTACTCCAGTCAATGGAAGTATGACAATCATAATACCAATTAGTATGCTGAATACGATAACAGCCAGAATAATTATATTCAGTACATTTCCTAGAAGTATTTTATCATTGTACTTCGGTTTAAGATATCCAACGTGCAGACCTGAAGTCAACCTCGCTCCCAAAATGCTGCCGAGGTTGCCACCGATTCCGTTTATCAAAGGTAGCGCCGCCAGAATTATCGGGATTTCAATTATATCTTCTTGTGAATTGAGGAGCTGCCCGGCCAAGATCTCTATCAGGATGCAAATGGTTAAAAGCCAGATGCTTTCTTTTATGATCTTTCGTATGCTGTAAATGGTCATAGCGACAGCACCTCCAGAAAAATGAATGCAAAAATGAAGATATTGGCTATGGTTATCATGTCGCCGAGGGTAGCAAGTGAGGGAGCGGTGATATTATCAGGGTCCAATTCGAATTTAACCGAGAAAAATATTATTCCGATAGTAATAAAAATTAGTATAAGTCCTGAAACCACACCCGCAGAGAATCCTATCAAAAGCAGCTGTATCAGTCCAATAGAATCAAAGCCGAGTAAAAACGAAGTCGTATAAGCCAGGACGCTTGCTATGACGGTCATTATTGCGGTAAGTGCAAAGGCTGCTCCTACATTTTGACGCATCTCATTGTTCCAGACATTTCCAGGGGATATTAAACCTAGATGTATGGCGCTGCCCAATCTTGAACCAAGAGTTATATCGATATTCCCTTTGAGCCCGATTAGAGCTGGAATTAATACGATTATTCCAGGATGCTCAAGTAAAAACTCACTCATACCCCCGAATAATCCGCCGGCGAATATCTCTCCAATACCACAGAGAATGAGTAGCGGTAAACTTAATTTCAATAGATCCTTGAGCTCCATTTGGGATTCCCCGTTCAAGCAGACACAAAGTCAATTTGTTCAAATTACCATACCTTTTTATTAAATTTAGCATCTTGATAATATTGTTGAAATATATCATATTAAATATTCAATAGTCAGGGACTCAAAATTTAAATAATTATCGGGAACGCAAATACCATTTCTAGTTCAATTTTATAATGCTTCCAAAATCGAGAACTTGTGTTCTCGCCAGAAAATCGATGAAATTTACGCTCGGGTAAACCTTCGCGTACGATTTTCTGTCCCAATACATACCAATACTACCAATAATCGATGTAAAAGCTATTCCCAAGGAATACTACCAAATCCCAAATCCCAAGAGGGGATTGGGTATAGGGTGCTTTTTAATCAATTGATATTACCCTCGCTCCTCGACTCTCGACCCTCGGACTCCAAGACTCTCAGACTCATTTTAAGATTGGACTCTTGGACTCTTCGACTCCCTGACTCTTTGACTTTTAATAACCGCGTTTATAATCTGTATAAATTCAAAGCGGTCTGATTCTATTCCTCTTCATCTTCCCATACCAGCTTTAATCCCGGCTCTGCCCCCTCCCCGTAAAAATCATTCTCAGGCAGCTCGTAATCGGATTCAAAATCATTGTCCCACCCCTCCTCGAGCTCATCTTCGTATTCCTCAAAATCATCATCATCCTTGCGGGAGCGCTTGTGGGGGTGCCCTCGAGTTCCCGCTCGCCTTTTTTCCCTCGCCTGCACTTTTCTGCGTTCTCGGTATTCTCGTGAATCTCGATAACTCAATTCTTCAACCTCCTCTTCATCCTCGGAGGGCTCCTCTTCTTTGGCTTTGCGGATTTTGAGTTTTCCAGTTCCTGTCAATATAACTATGATTATTATCAGAATGAGGATTGCAAAAGTAATTGAAAATACAATAACATTGCTCAGCTTATCCGCCTCTTTTAAAGGTGGTCCTGTGGAAAAATACCAGGTGTGGTTACTCTCAAGCCGATTCCCCTGAAGATCAAAAATCGTATTGGTCAATTCAATTTTATAATCAGTGCTGTAATTCAAACCCTTATCAGGTACAAATTGAATTGTAAATGTATCGTTTTCATAATGTATTAGCCCGGGAATTTCAGATCCGAATTCATCAAACAATTTTAGCGCAATTGGATTGGTAACGCTTTTTGAAAGTAGAGGTTCTGAGAACACGATGGAGATTTCCGGGGGTGGTTGTATGTTTGAACTGTCAGGCTCGGGTCTGATCTGGATGATTGTGGGAGGACTGACGGTACTGAAATACCATGAATAATCGAAAGCAATGTAATTGCCTGCCAGGTCCATAATTGAATTTTTAACATAACCATAGTATATTTGATTACTGGAAAGCAGGTTTGAGGGTGTAAGAGTTATCATGTTGAGCTTTGGATCGTAAGTTAAATCACCGGGTATTTTGTTACCATCTGAATCTGTTAAATAATAACTCTGGAAATTTATTGTGATATCTTTAATAGGTTCTGAAAATTTACATCTGATTTCAACATCTTTAGGAACTTCAACAGCGAATTCCTCAGGAAATACTGAAACAATGGAGGGGGGTTCGGTATCATCAATAACAGATACCTGGAAAACATCAAAATTTGAATTACCTGCACCATCGGTAACTGTCAGATTTATGTCATAAATACCTACTGCTATAAATGTGTAGCTAACAATCTTACCTCTTAGGACCACCAGACCTCCAGTATCAATGAAGGTCCACTTGAACTCTCCGGTCTGGGAAAAATCTGGGTCGTTATCACTGCTTCCGTTGGCGTCAAATGTTATGGGATGAAATTCTACTGCAACCCGGTCGCCTCCACTTCGCGCCAGCGGAGGGGTTATATCGTTTACCGTGATATAAATAGTGTCAGTTCCGGTATTGTTATGTGCATCTGTTGCAGATAATATTATTTCGTATACACCAACATTGTAGAATATGTAACTGAAATTTCTCTCATAGGTTGTATAAGTATCGTTCTGTGGACTGATAATCGTCCATTTGAAGATTGCTATTGTAAAAAAATCCGGGTTGTTGTCTGAACTATTGTATACATCGAATGAAATCCATTCATCTTCATTTACAATCCTGTCGCCACCTGCATTGGATACGGGAACAATAGTGTCTATAATATCAATATATGTCGAACTGCTTGCCACATTACCGGCAGCATCTGTTATTTTTAAGGTCAGTGTATATTTACCGAATTCATAAAGGGTAATCAATGGTGCTTCGCCGAAATAATACGTAAGAAAATTCTTTTCTACAATCCATGTATAATTTGTAATGTAATAATAGGTCGTATTTTTATTGAAATCATGTGTTCCGCTGCTGTTCAAAATAAATGAAGTTCCGATATTGATAGAATAGGGCCCTCCGGGGTCCACATGAGGTGGTTTATTATCCAGGACTACAACTTGAGGTGCGGATAAAGGTCCCGGGCCGTTACCAACTTCGTCAATCGCCCTCACGCTGAGATTATTAAATCCCTCGACTAATGTTATCTGTATATTGAAATTGCCCGTATAATTGGTATTTTGTTCACCAGCAAAGGCATCGTTATTAAAAAGTTCAACGGTGGAATTCGGTTCGCTTGTACCAGTTACCTGGATATTAGGACTCTTAAGAGGATTTGGTGTGACCGGTGACATTATAGGGCTTTGAGGGTTCGTATTATCAATTAACAAACCGGTAATATAAAGTGTGTAATTATTTCCTGATTCGTCCTGTGAGGTGGCATTTAGAATTACAGAATGCGCATCTCCAGGTCCGTGTGCTGCGGATGTCGTATTCCAGTAATAACCATCCGCAGGTGAATTGTCAATACCGATTATAATCCATGTATTACCATCATTGGGGATCCTATCGTGATTGGAATCAATATAATATTTGAAACTTACATAAATAGTATCGTTTGCAGCTGTGTATTCCAGCGTTACATTATTGCGAATTTTAGCATCCTTTTGGGGGTTGGTCATTACAACTGCAGGAGGTGTGCAGTCATCCGGAATCCCGCTTGCTATTCTCGAGAACTCGGATTCAAAATCACCGGTATCCACTGTTGTCAATTTATAAAAATACGGGACATCATTATTCAACCCGCTGTCAAGAAACCAGGGGGAGGTAGATTGTGGTATTTCGGCGATCAATTTAAAATCATCCGGTGTTACATTGCTCCTGTACAACCTGTAACTTTTGGTATAAGTACCAAGGTTTGGCCACCAGGTGATGTTGAGCCTTTTTCCCTCCGGATGGGGTGTTACTTTAACACCCGAAGGAGGAAGCAAGCTACTATCTCTTAAGACTCCTGTGACAACCAAAGCAAAATTTTGTGGGCCTGAAGATATGCCTGTACCAGATATCGTTATATTATATCTGCCATCAACGGGGGTTTTTATATATACACATTCCACATTGTTATCGGTATCCGGCGTTAAGGTATCATTCATTGACCAGCCGTTTGTAAATTGATTACCAAGGTATCGACCGCTTTCATTGTTCTCCACTATCAGATCCAGATCATTTATTAGCTCACCGTCATTTGATACAGACCCTTTATAATCGGTCCATACCAGCGTTACTTTGAAGGGTAGCGAGTTATCGAGCACATCGAACTGGAATGATTTATTCTCACCGTCCGTTAGCCCGTTCTTATTATCAATATATTTTAACATCCCGGGTGAGTCTGCCTGGATTGAACGGCTGACATTAATCCGCCCCCATCCTTCGTCAAAGTTCGGGATATTTGGCGTACCAATATCCTCTGCACCATTAATCAAAGTCGCTTTTATGAGCGCTGCAGAGGGTTCTATACTTCTATTTTCTATATAATACTGCCTGAGAATCGCTGCAGCTCCACTTACAATTGGTGTGGCCATGCTTGTCCCACCGGCATAAGCATAGTAATCATCAAATTCTCCCCAGTAATTTCCGGAAGGAATCGTAACTAAACTTTTGTTGGTACGGGTCGACAATATCCAGGTTCCCGGCGCCATAACATCCGGTTTTATTCTGCCATCAATGGTGGGACCCCGGCCGCTTATACTGTAAATGTCATCAATGTCATCCGCGGCACCGCCCTTTGAAGGCCGGTAGTTCTCGGTTGCACCCACCGTTATGGCGTTCTTCGCGGTTCCCGGTGCACTCACAGTATACGATAAAGCACCATCATTACCGGCGGCAATTACTACTGTAAAATTATTTCTTGTCCAAATAAAATCATCCACATCGCGGGACCGGGTGTTATAAGCTCCTTTCAACTCCGCACCCCAGCTGTTGGAATGGATCCTTGCACCATCATTATAAGCATCCTGCAGCAGTGTAAGGAGGTTGGACGGCGGATAAATTGAAATTGTTCCGGCATCATCACCGCCGGCCTGGAATACGAGGTCGGCGCCGTGGGCTATGCCCTTGTAAACTCCATTTGAACGGGTACCGTTGCCGAGTAGAGTACCTGCAACATGTGTTCCGTGCCCGTGTTTATCATCCGCTCCTGTACCGTAATAATTACGGATGTTTAAGATCTTCCCTTTAAAATCTTTATGCATGGATTCGTTGTCAACACCCCAATCCAGGCCAACATCAAAAACACCAACAATCTGACCGCTCCCGTTATAGGCCAGATCCTGCCACATTGTCGGTGCATCGATTATTCCTGCAGCTACATCGTTGTAAACGGTGTATGGCGGATCGTATTCCAGCCATTTAACACGATCAAGTTCTGCGATTACATCAAGATCATGCACCTTTACTTTCGCTGCGATCAAAGCAGGAGTTATTATTTCTGCGTCTATGCAAACCTTATTAAGCTCAGCCAATACAAATTCCATATCTCCAGATCTGGTTTGGGTTTCAAATAAAGTGATCAATATGGGTACTGGATCATCAAATTCGAATCCTGCATTGTCTATATTTGCATAATGATTACCCACTATTTCAGAAATCATGTGGTCATATTTTTGTTCTTTATCAAATTCCATTATGGATCCTACGAAAGCAACTTCATTTATCAAACTTAATGACTCCATGGGTATGGATACCAATATTTCCTTCGAATTCAAATATTCCTCAATCAGTATATCCAGATCATTAAATATCCTCAACCGAGCATCATCCAGGCCAGCGGTTTTGGTTTTTAAAATATAGATCTGGCGGGATCGGTCATTAAAGTCTGAATTAGATTCCGGTTGATTATGAACTAGAAACCTGTTACCAAAATCAGCTCCAGTAATACTATCATGATTATCAGATTGATATGCAGCCGATAACTCGTTTATTTTATCTCCTGAACAATAAAAAGATCCATAAGAACTGGAAGGAATCACATTGAGCATTATTATCAGAATAAAAAAGGTGATTAAGTAATTTAAACGAAGATTTGTGTACCAAAAATTATTCCTGGTTTGATTTACTAACATGTTCATGACCTGAAGCTTTACCTATAATTACTTTTGAATTGCTGATATATTTAATCAATCCTATATATAATTTAATAATTCATGTTCCTTATTCTAACTAAAAGATTGAAAAAACTAGGCTTTCAGGCATAGAATAAATCAATATAGATACAATGCGATTATTTAATAGATTTCAGTTGATGTTTGCCCCGCATCGCGGACAAGTTGGACTGGGGCTTTCAAGAGAATAATCACATTCAGGACATTTGACTTGTGGGGCATCCTGTGCCTGTTCCGGTGGTTTCGCCTCCACAGCCGCTGCAGGAGCCGCTGCAGGTGTAGGCACTGCAGGTTCGACCGGTACGGAGGGTGAGGGTGTGGGAGCTGGTGTGGGTATAGGTGTGGGGGTTGCAGGTGCGGTAGGTGCGGCAGGTTCAGCGGGTTCGGCGGGGGCTGCCGCTGCAGGCAGAGCTGCAGGCTCTGCACCTTCTATGGGCTTTTCAGGTGCGGCTGCTTCTGCGGCTTCGGGACTTGGTTTGGCTTCGGCAGCTTCAGTGGTGGAGGGCAGTTCCGCTGGAGTTGGCTCACCTTCAATGGCCGCAGGTTCTGCTTGGACTCCTTCAGGCAACCCTTCCGCAGGTGGTTTTGCCTCCTCGATTTCAGGCGAAGGTGCTGCGGCTGCAGGTGCTATCTCGGCTTCGCCTTCCGCCTTCGGCTCAAGCGGTGTTGGACCTTCATATGGATGGGGTAAAGGTATTGTTACATCCACAACCGCCTCAGGCTTTTGACCTTCTACAGCCTTTTCCTCTGCTTTTCGTTTTCGATATAATATAAAAAATGCCAGAATTAGAAATATAATTATGATCAGAACGATGGCTATAAGCAGCATATTTCCTTCTTCGCCCTTTCCCTTTTTAGAATCATCAGTGCCATCCTGCCCGTCCCCGGAAGTGATCTCCACAGGTATCTTAATTTCCCCTTTGGCAGTAATATCATTAATAGATAATGCTGTTATTGTTATGTCATAAGTACTGAAAGGGATATCTGAAGAGGCTGTCAGCACCAATGTTATACTTTTGGATTCTTCCTTAAAAAGGTAAATATAGGTTTTTACTGTACCATCTTGAAATGTTGCAGTGAGTTTATCTGTTTCACTTTCTATGGTAATTTCGACATTATCCACAACATTTCCTATATTTGTAATGGTGAATTCGATATTTTTTGTCTCACCTGGCTTCATTAGCGTACTGCCAGTAAATCCTAGCTCTACCGCGTATGTGGCAACAAATGCAGTATCAACAGAAAATGAAAATGGACCGTTCCAGCATTTCCCTTTTAATATACTATACCACGGGATAACCATCCAGTAATATTTTGTTTTATCTTTCAAATCTAAAGCGAGATAGGTTGTTTCTGTTATGTTTTCAGCTACAATTTCCGGCTCTTTCCCTTCTTCATATAAATATACATTATATGTGAGATAATCCGTCAGGAAATAGGATGGCTCCCACACCAATAAAATCTCCTTTGTGGTGATCATACTCCCATTTAGCGGTTGTGTTAAATTCAGGGTCGGTTTTGCCGCATCGCCGTCTACGGGGATTTTATACGGTACAACCATTATATTTACTGACGCTGTTGCAACCACATTTTTATTATCGGTTACTGTCAGTGTTATTGTATGGGATCCTTCAGTCGAAAATTTTGTTTGAAACGATTTTGCAGATCCCAGATCACCGTCCAGGCTGGATTGCCATGCATATTTTATTGAATCGCCGTGTTTTACATCATCGTCATAACTGCCTGTTGCATCCAGTGACACAGATTCTGTTTGAGCTTCCACGACCTGCCCATCGGTGGGTGATGCAATAACGGCTACAGGCGGGTCATTTGTATTATTAACCTTTATTATAAATTTTCGTGAATGGTTGGAATTATCATTGTCATATACTGTTACATTTAAATTAAGGATACCCACATCATCATTATCCGGCAGGAATGTCATGGTGCCGTTAGGATAAAAATTGAATTTACCCGATACGATATGGGATGTAAAGTTGCCTTTAAATGTTAAATCATCACCTTGATCATAGTCTATTCCGGTAAAGGTGTAATTCAGCCAGTGGTCTTCATCAACGAAAAAGTTGTCTGCTGGGTCAAGAACAGGTGCGTCGTTTACATTCTCTATAACGAAATCAACCATACGGGAAATTGTTACATTCTGTTGCCCGAAGGGGTGATCCGTAACACTGATATTTACCGTAAAAGTCCCGACATGATCGTTAGTAGGTGTGTAAGTCACCTCTCCCGTCAATTCGTTGATGGTAAAAGGTACCTGTGTCAAATCCGTGGTGCCTTTATCATAAAATGTGACATTGTAGGTTAGTTCATCTTGATAAGGTGCAGGATTAACCAGATCCACGTCTGTGGCAATCACCTGAAAATATAGTTGGGTATCCTGCGTTCCACTAATCTTATCGGGATTGGAGCTGGCAGTCCCACCCGTAACCGGCCATGTAGATGTGGCGTTCATTACAGGCTTGTCGTTGACTTCACGGATTGTTATATTATTTGTCTTGTAGGTTGTCAGGGAGTCTTCATCACTGACTTTGAATTTTACCACATCAGAACCAAATTTATTAGGCTTCAACTTTATTTCCAGAACGGTTTCGACAGAGCTGTTTTGTTTGATAAAAACTGAAATATTATCTGTTTGAAATTTATCGTCCCAATCCGAAGTGGTCCTGTTCCAGATTTTAAAGGTCATTTCCTGCTCGTTTAACTCAATAAAGCGTTGATTCAAACTAACATAAACCGTATCAGAATCTTCCTCGAGCGAAATATTATCAGAGAGGGAGTTATTCCAGACAGGCCCCACAGAGGCCGAAATTCTAAGGTCATAGTTACCCGAATCTAATTTCGCACCAGGCCAGATACGGACCTGTACAATTACATAATGAAATCCATCATTTGTTAGATTTTCCTGTAACTCCTCCCCCCAACCGGTCCCTGTATGGGCACTTTGATCAAGCAGGGTTTTGGTAGCACCCTCATACATGTAAATATCAAAATCACAAGTTGCAGCCGTTGTCAAGTTCACTGTTATATTCATACCTGCAAATCCATCGAACTTCCAGAAATCGTAAATATCTTTATACTCTTCTAAAAATGATTGGTTATAACTTCCTCCTGGTTTGAATATATTTTTTATGTATCTTGCTCTTGAGATACTGTTATCACCATCATACATATCATTTGTCAAGGTGTTATTAAAAAAGTTGATACTGTAATCCCCGGTTGTACCGGGCGCTATCTGGCGGATTACAATATAGTAATATCCCGAGGCCGGTGCTAAAAAGCTCATTGAGGGTACTGGTATAACCATGGGGATTGTATTTGCGGATCGACCTATAAAATGTCTATCGGGATCATATACCTCAAAATATGCTGAACTTGAGAGAGAACTACCGTCAAGGGCGATATAGAAGTTGGATGCTGGAGATCCAGTGGGGTGGCCGTTTCCTAGATATAGTTTGTAATAATCCACATCGGTTGAATAATTAAAAGATCCGAAAAATAATATAGGTGGATTGGATGGCTGGTGGTAAAGGAGGCTTGCTAAATTAAAATTATTATTTGGTTCACGATCCTCATTTGCACTTGAACTTGGAGACCTCACACGGGGGTTATTAATATTATCCTCTGTCTCCTCCGGAGTTGAATTACCACCGTCAGCAAACGAGATTCCCGAATTAAAAAAGGCTCCGCTCATTATACAAATAACTATCAAGAAAATATATAGGTGTCTCAATTTCATTTAAAAGCCCCCTAAATTGTTTAAAGCATTAATAATTATATCGAATTAATTGTTTAACTTATAATATTTTGATAAATTTATTATTTATATTCCTAAAAATTGTTACCGGATTTTTTAAGAACTATGGCATTCAATTATCTGCTTGCTCAAAATAATACTTAAAACCATATAAACCTTTCTCCTAATAGTTAATAGACCCTTTCCAACCTTTGTTTCTACTGAAAATTTAAATGTATGAATGATTAACACACCCAGTTTATTAATGTAAAATTAAAATGTCAATCGAAATATATACTTTTTCATACAATATCAAATTGATGGATTTTATTAGCACTATCGGGTATAATGGCAATATTTTTTATCTCAATTGCCCATTCAAAGATATTAATTAAGTCGCATATATAGTATGAAAAAACAAATAATTTTAAGGGGATAAAATATAAATTATAAAATAAAAAATCTGAATAATATTCAACTTCAAGATTGTATGAATTATACTAATTTAAGACTTTACAGTGAAGCTGTTACCGCATGATTCACACGTTACTGTCAATGGTCTTTCTTTTGAAGTTAATTTTATTTCTGCACCACAAGGTCCGCACATAACAGTTCCAAAATCCATCTCGCTTGCATCGGGAGTTGGTGTTGGCGCTGCTTGGTCAGCTGTCTCCGCGTCAGAAACCGCCACTGGTGCCGCTGTCGGACCTGCAGGTACAGGTGTCGGTGAAGGTGTTGGGGCAGCTGTAGGTGTAGGAACTGCTGTTGGTGTTGGCACAGGCGAAGGTGTCGGCTCGGCTACTGGTGCAGCTGGAGGTAATGCTGCTGCCTGGGGTGCCTCGGGTACTGCGGCAGGGGCCGGTGAAGGAGCAGGTGCAGGTGTGGGTGTTGGGATTGGCACTGGAGCCTCAACCGCTGCAACCTGGGGTTGCACAGCTCCGGCCTCAATTGGAGTGGGGATGTCTGGCGGTGGCCCTGCTCCACTGTCTGCTAGCTCTGCGCCTACTATTTCCTCTTCACCCTCCTCCTCTTCTTCCTCCTCCTCTACCTTATGTCTTCGCTGTAGCGCAAAGACAATAAGTAAAGCCGCAACAATAATAACTATTATCAGAATTATTATATATAATAGAATATCACTCTCACCACCCAGTATACCACCGTGGGTTTCTTCTCCAGAAGGACGTTCTTTGATTTCCAGTGTCACATCCTGTATCTGCTTTTCATCCCGATTTACAGACTGCACTGTAATTGTAATGTCATAAATATCATATTCCTTGAATTCTGCAGGTATCTCTAAGTATAATGTGATCTCATCTTCTTCATTTGAGGACATACCGAAATAACCGTCTCCCAGACCGTCAATTGTAACGTGGTCAAGTCTTAGCGTAACACCTTTTAAAAACTTCTCATCGTAGTCTAAAAATACATTGAATCTATCTGGGATATTCCCGGTATTCTTAACTTTTATTACAATTGTTGCATTCTCTTCTGGATATAATGATACATGGATAGGATCCACTTCCAATTCAAGACCGTAATCTATAACCACTGAAGAATCATAGGTGAAGAACCAGGCACCGCTTAGATCCTCACCTGCAAGATCTGAAAAATACGGTAATACTTTCCAATAATATTTACCTTCCAAGCTTAGCGTGGCTGTATATGACTTGGTTGAAATTTTCTCTGCGATTGGATCCACATTCAAGTCTTCGGAAGTACCCAAATAGACATTATATCTAATATAAGGCTCCAGTTCCGGATCTGTTAATATCGACCATTGTAGATACACACTGGGCTTATTTACCCATGTATCCGGTAATGGAGATATATGCGTTACCTGGGGTGTTGAATATTCTCCAAAGACTATCACATCGATATAACTCGATGAGGAATTACCCGTCTCGTCTTCAACAGTAACAGTAATTCTGTGATAACCGGATGGAATGTCCGTAGTCGTAAAATTATCATTTATGCCTAATGCATCAGCACTGGTATTTCGGGTCCATGTATAGGACAGGTAATCCAGGATATATGC
>CP070629.1:2233155-2251618 GCA_020356005.1 Thermoplasmata archaeon | reverse complement strand
CCTTCGGGTAGGCGAGAGACCACAATTGTAAATGATAATAAACGAAGGTTTTCGAGATTATTGAAAGTATATTTCGAAACCCTTCTGGACCTGAAATCCAGACTATTGGCCCTTTTTCCTACGATGCGGAGGATTTCAGGCCAAGAGGCAAGAGGCAAAATTTCGACTATCGACTAACGGCTAACAACTATTTAGTTTTAATAAAGTCCTCTCTCAGGATCAAAATCTGAATCTAATTCGTTGTATTTCTGAATGATAAAATAATAAGCTGATCATTATTGGTGGAAAAAGAGTAAAATTTATTTCTGGGAACCAGAACAATCATGCCCTCTTCGATGTCGCTGGTTTTATTATCAATAGTGATTTTCCCCTGCCCTGAAAAAATATAAAAGATCACATCTTTGTTCTTTTGTATATGCACCGGCATCTCTAAATTTGAATCAATGCACAAGGTTGAAGCCATTAATTGGTCCGTTAAAATCGGGACGCTTTTTATAATCTTTGATTTCTTAAAATTCTTTATGTCGGTTACGTTTACAAATTCCATATCAACACTTTTACATTATAATTATAGGTATCGAATAGTCTAATTATTAAATTCAATATAATCACAATGAGGACAGATCTTCAGGTAATTCTTGAATTTATTACATTTGGGGCAATAATCAGAACCGAATTTTATAATCTGGAAATCTTTATCTTTGGTTATCAGTACTGCTTTCGATTTTGATATCTCATAAGGGACTTCCAGCTGACTTTTGGTTTTGGATATATATTCATTTAATTCGTTGATATCGATATCAATATTTTCTGTCTGCTGGATGAATCCTTTCAGAACATCCAGTGGTGTGTTTACATTGTACCAGTTCATCAATGCATAACTCGTAAATACATTTTTCAGCCGGTTGTAGATTATATCATCGCGTGAATGACGTTTCATATTCACCACCACATTACATTTTTTTAATTTCGTTAATTTATCTTATTTCCTACCAGTTCAGCTGTTTTCCTCACATCTTTTATTTTGGTCGAATAATTTTCTCATGCGAATACAGCAGCAGTTCTGATATTCATTATTCTCTTTGCGCTCTTTTGCCATGATTATACCTTCCGATGTGGTTAAAGGGGGTTGGAAGTGGAAAAATAAGGGGCGGGTGAGAGTGTGTTTGGAATAGGGTGATAGGGTTTGAATCGGGGTGGTTGCGCCTCTATTTTTCCACTTCCTAGATGCTTCCTTCCGATTATTGGGGCGTCTTTTTAATTTGACCTACATAATAAAAAAAAGGTAACATAACAGGGCAGTTGTAGGTCAAATACATCTTGTTTTCAATTGTTTGCTGTATACCTATATGGCTTCTATTGTACATCTAAGAATTTCAAGATTTAACATAAATTGAGTATATTTGTAGTATAATTTATTTACAATTTACATACAATTTGGAAATCCCTAACTTTTCTTGGATCAATTTTTATTATAATTTGAATCGTAAAAAAATATAATTTTGGTAAAATAAAACCGAATAAGCCGTAAAATTACTACCGAATTACACAATTTATAAATATAATTAATACGATTTGAATTAATCTTAATTCAATCGGGGGGTTAGGACGCCATCTATTAAGCAAACGCTTTCCTTGTTGATTTTGGGACAGAAAGGAGGGCAAAATAGGATTCAAATTATAAAATTACTCAAGGATAGACCCTATAATCTTAACCAGCTTGCTGAAATTTTGAAATTGAATTATCGCACAGTAAAGCACCACATAAATGTTCTTCTAAAAAACGATATTGTGGGCTCATCAAGCACCGGAAGTTACGGCGACGTATTCTTCTTAACACCCGAAATCGAAGGTAACCAGGATATATTAGAAGATATAGTTAGCAAATTTGAGAACTCTGTTGAATTGACGGATTTTACCAATTCACCCCAATTTTTTCAGCGCGTAATTGAACAGATGAATGAGGCCGTGATAATAACAGATAAAGAAGGCCGGGTATTTTTCTACAATAAATCAGCCGAAAGGTTATTCGGATACAATCCTGAAGAAATAATGGGGGAAATGCTACCGATTTTTCCGGATGAAACGCAAAGGGAGGAAACCATGACAAAAGCCCAAAACGGCGATCAAATAACAGATCTCGAAACGAAACTTTTGAATAAATCGGAGAATTTGATCAATGTAAATCTCAATGTTGAACCAGTAAAAGACGAGGCTAAAAACCTCATAGGATTTCTATTATTATCCCGGGATATTACCTCTCGAAAACGGGTAGAGGGCCAGCAGCTGTTCACTATAAATATTCTTGAACGGCTGAACGAACCAGTTAAAGGTCAACAGCTCATGCAGGATCTTCTGGAAAAGATTAAGGAATACACTAACTTCAGTGCCGTGGGTATCCGCATGAAAAAAGAGCACGATAATCCGTAAAATTAAAAGAAAGGATTCACCCGACATTTCGTGGAAGCAGAACGTTATCTATGCTCTATGGACGAATCCGGCAACCCAATATTAGACTCCAATTCCAACCCTGTTTTGGAATGCATGTGCGGCAATGTGATACAGGGTAGAACAGATCCTTCCAAACCTTTTTTTACACAGGAGGGCAGCTTCTGGACCAATGATACAGATGAATTGTTAGCAACCACTACGGAAGCTGATCGGGGAGGCCCAACGCGCAACCGCTGTAATGCCGAAGGGTACAGGTCTGTTGCCCTGATACCTCTACGGACCGGCGGTGAAATCATCGGGTTACTACAGCTCAATGATGAGAACCCTGGTAGACTAAACATTGAAGGTATCAGGTTCTTTGAAGAGATCGGAGCGAGTATAGGGATAGCATTTTCCAGAATAAAAATCGAGCAGTTGCTAGAGGATAAAAGCGCGACGGGATAATATAATCGGGTATGGGGTCTGGGGCCTTGGTGGATGGTCGTTAAAATTACAGATTTTATGATATATAAATGAAAATATTTTTTTATTTTAAACCAGGATGATATAAATAAACAATAGTTAACGGAAAAGTATTTAAAAGTTAACAATATTTTACTCTCCTGCATACAGGCAGTTTTCTCCTTTAATAATCCTGCAGGAGGTTTTATTTGAAAAATATAATTAGAACCTTGATCATTATACATGTTCTCGTTGTATCGATCTTGATTACAGCCCCTGCGTTGTCGGCACAACCCGCAGATAATAATGAAGGCGTTGATTGGCAAGGGTATGATGATGGTTTTTTACAATCACAACAGCAAGGTAAACCCATCATGCTGGAATTTTATCAGAACGCCTGCTTATTTTGTAAGGAACAAAATGATACTTATCTTGACAGCGGTGTTATTAAAAAATCTAAAGAATTCGTTTGTATTCGTGTAGACGTTGATGCTGAAATTGAAATTGCAGAGGAATATGAGGTGGGGTTCTCTCCCATTTTGTACTTTTTAATGCCGAACGGGAGCGAAATTAACATTATATACGGTGTTATAGAACCCTTTGATTTGATTGCAAACATGACTGAGGCACTGGAATATTTCGATTCGAATTATAAAGGACAAAGATTTGAACAGGACCCTCAAGATGACAATGGAAACATTCAAAACGGAATCGAAAGAAATGAAAGCAATTCTGATATTATGTTACCTGTTGTCGTTTTGATCATAGTATCCATTATAGCAGTAATTGCGATAATCAAATTCGTTATGGTTTACAAAAAAAATCGCAGCGAAAACAATCAAGAGGCAATGGCAAAACCCGATGAGTTTAGATTCCCACCTCAACAGAGATATTAATTCTATGATTTTGTTCATAAAAATACGTAGTTGACATTTTTCATGACTCATGACACAATTTGACACGGTTCATGGGAAATTTTAAATAAACATATCGCCAAATATGTTTGTGGTTCAAACACAGGTCTAACCCGGGAAATCTGTCACTTACAGAGCCTTTATTCCTTCAGGAGGAAGGGTAAATGCTCCGCTCTGTAATTATATATGCAATAGTGCTTACAACTCTGCTTTGCGTGCCAACCACAATTGTGTCGTTTCAATCCGAACCGGATAATATGGAAAACGAACCTGTTACGAATTTTAATGATAATTGTAATTCCAACACAGAATCATTAATAATTCCAGATGATAATTCTCAAGCCGCGAGCCGGTCAACTTATTCCCGCAGCAATTTCAAGATCGAGTCGAATATTGCTCTTTCAATGCCGAAGATCAACGAGTCGTGGATACAGGAACGCTGGAATGGTGGAGGCGGACAGGACATCTGGGAGGATCCAAGTAAGTACAAATCATCCTCAAATCTTGTCACCACCGAGCTGCAGGGTGATTTGATACTTGAAAAAGGCGGCTACATCGAGGGCTGGTTGGAAATGGGGGATGCACCAGTACAAAGATTCAATCACAAAATGGTCTGGAGCCCGAGCTACCAGGCATTTTTTATTTACGGCGGCTTTAACGAAACCAATTCCTTACAGCACACACTTTATAAATACGAACCGGCCCAGGATAAATGGACGCATTTAAGTAAATCCTTTCATCCGGGCGGCCGGGGTGCTCATATTATGGTGTGGGACAGCGTTTCCGACAGGCTCTGGATTTATGCAGGTCACCAGCATACAATGCACAATTATTTGAATAATCTATGGGTATACGAGCCCACGACTGATAAATGGACGCAAAAAGCATACGGACCCAGCGGCCGATGCTATTCCGCCGGTGTTTTCGATCCTGTAAATAATCAGATTATTGTATACGGAGGCTACAAAGGTAGTTATTTTAATCCCTCAGCGGATGTTCACATTTACAGTATCGACAATGATGAATGGACCATCAAGCCTCAATATGTGGGAAGATTTTATCACGATGCAGTCTGGTGTCCCAAGACCAATTCCATGTTCGTTTACGGCGGTATAGAGAAAATCGACCAGGGTGTTGCCGACAGCGGCGATTTCCTGGAATACTTTCCGAATAACAATACATGGGTTGAGCATACGGGTATTGGAGTACGAGTGAGACCGGTTCTGGCATGGGATTCGTACAACGAAAAGATAATTGTGCACGGAGGTCTTGACCAATCTTTCACAAACGAGACCTGGTATTACGATGTTATCTCCAAAAGCTGGGAGCAAAAAATGGACGGACCCATAATAAAAGATTATTCAGCAGGGGCTTTTGACGCTTTAAATAAACAGTTCGTTACCTACGGCGGTCAAAATTCTTTGGGTATGGATAAATACTGGGCGTTTGCTCCAAACATCCCCGGCTATAAGAAGTCGGGAGAACTGGTTTCATCTGTATTCGAATTCCAACATAATGTAAATCCCACGAAGTTATCATTTAATGTTACCAACTTGCCACCTTCAGGCTATGGAAAAGAGGCCGTAAAATTCAGGATTGCCGGTTCCAAAGAGTCAGCTGAAGATGCGGATCTTTTCATAGGCCCGGCGGGTACCACCATCAGTTATTTTGCAAACAGTTCTGGTGAAATTGTACCGGAAAAATTGAAAGGATCCAGATATCTGGCTTATGATGTAAACATAACAACGCCCAGTCAGCTGTTATCCCCTATCGTAGAAAAAATAAAAATTGATTATTATTACTATCCATCCGAATATTCTTATAAATCGCCGGTGTACGACCTCGAAGCAGAGCTCGGCCGGCCCCTCAGATATGTCAGCTGGGCTGCAAACGAGCCTGCAGGCACACTGGTTGAGGTTTTTATCAGGCAGGCAGCTGACGAGGGTTACATAGAACAACAAGCATGGGAAGCAATTGAGAACGGTCAGCAAGAATTCGGGTATAAATCCGGTAGAAGCTTTCAGTATAAAATCCACATGGAGACGAGCAAACAAAGCATAACACCCGTTCTGGAGAATATCGAATTTACCTTTAACGAACCACCATCCCAACCTATTCTGACTTCACCCGAAAATGAAAGCTGGCTGGCAGACTCGACTCCGGTCTTTTCATGGGAGTTTTGCGACCCGGATGCTGGTGATTATCAAACAGCTTTTAAGATCAACATAGATGTTTTCGAATCATACCCTGTTAACCCAATCATGCCGGTTGAAGTTAACAGCCTGAACAGCAGTTACTCGCCTGATGAAGATCTGGGGGATGGAACTTATTACTGTGTGGTTCGTACATGTGATAATTACGGCAGCTGGAGTGATTGGTCAAAACCTTTGATTTTTAATATCGATGCCAGTAAACCTACCACCCCCGAAATCGAGTGTTTTACACATCCACTTGAAAAATTATGGTACGCTAACAACCAACCCCGTTTCGACTGGCTTGAGCCGTCGGATACCACAGGTATTGTGGGTTACAGTTTCCTACTCGACCAGAATCCTACCAGTGAGCCTCCAGAGACAGTTATGTTAACTGCTGATGACTACTGGATGAAGCGTAATCTAGCGTCCTTCAACGGGTTCCTTTTCCAGGAGGATGTTTTGGAAGACGGTATCTGGTACCTCCACTTAAAGGCCAGAGATGATCTGGGGACATGGTCTGAGTCTGCCAGGCGTGAAGTCAGGATAGATACCCGGGGTGTACAGGTTGAGGACCTGACACCAACCTCTGTGAACTCGGGAGAACCTATTAGGTTCAGGTTTGAGTTAAATGAGACAGGCAGCGGTATCGATTCGGCCGCACTATCGTGGCGGTGCGATTTTGAAGTCGATTTCCAATATGATGTACTCAATACGGATAATGAAGGGTATATTTATCTCAACCAAACTATTGAAAAAAATACTGCCTCATATGTTGAATATTATCTCGAGGTAACAGACAGATCCAATCCGGTTAACTTTATCAGGTATCCTCAAGCAGGTCTGAAACAGGTGAATATAGTTGACACAGAACCTCCTGAGATCCAGGAAGTTACCGGTAGTATTACCCAAACACCCTACAGCAATTTGGTAATCGTAGTGGACGCAGTGGATAATACAGGAATTTCAGAAGCCAAGATCTATTTGCTAGAACCCAACAGCGCACTGGAGTTAATGCCCAACCCGGATGGGACTTACAGTATAGAAATCGACCGAAGTGAAATTCCAGAGATGCTGTCACATTCCGATGATAATACAATCAGCTACTTCGTTACAGTCTGGGACCATAACGGCAACAGTGCACGGGCGCCGCAATCTGGTTTTTATAAAATAACAATCCAGGATATAGATGACACAGAGGAACCGCAATCCACCGACGGTTCCGAAAAAGAAGCGGAATCGTTTGAAACCATCCCGAATATCATTCTGATGACAGCAATCGTTATTGTTGTATTACTGGTATTATTTATATTCATGCGTAAGCAGAAAAAAGCACTGGAGCTTGACCGCCAAAAACTCCAGACGGCTGTGGCTGAAGTGCAGGAAAAGGCAGCCAAGATTGACACTGTTCCTTCAAAGGCGTTGAATCAATCTCCAATTATCGACATTACAGCCTCAATCAAACCTGCATCACAGCCTAAGCAAAATATATCACCTAAAAATGCACCTGCGGGTTTGCTGTCGCCCGCAGGTGCATCAATAACCAGAGGTAGGGCTGAAGACTCACCGGAAACAACACCGGAAGCCGCCGAAGCATCGGATATCAAGCTCGGTGAATCTGAATCAACGAATGTGGTGCTGGATTCAGGTTGCTTTATCTCAATGCCAGAATCCGGATCCAGCTCAAAGGAAGATGAAAAATCGGATGAACAAAAAGATGACCCAACAAAGGATTTACCTGAGGTTAAATTGGATGAGGGCGAAATTATGCACTCCGGCGAGACCAAGTTCTGGAAGCCGAAGAGTGATTAGTACTTACGGATTATACAACGTGAATGTAATCACCCAATACTCATTGTTGTGTTCTGCGGTTAAATTCATCCCTTTGTTCACTACAAAGTAACCTTTATTTTGAATTGAAATGCCGGTGTGGCAAGCTATACAGGCTTCATTGGCCCCTTCCATCAAATCAGAACTTACAGCGCTTGTATATAACGGTAAATGGGCTTCTATGGAACTCGAATTAAATTCATTGATAATATCTACAGCATTGGGATCATCGTTTAAATTGGAGCCGCCGTGGCAGTCAAGACACTCAACAGTGAAAGCACCGTGGACCCTGCTGGCACCGGATTCACCGGACCAGTTGCCGGTACTACCGTAATCATCGCCAAACTGTGTCTGGTGACAGTACTTACACACCTCTTCGGTATCCGAAACCCCTAGAGAGGCAGCATCGTGATGGTAATTCTCGGAAGACTCCAGATTCATCCTGATATCGTCATGGCACGACGTGCATTTCACATCCTCGGTCTGCTGGAAGGTGTGCTGGTTTTTGAACATAGCAACAGTGTTAGGCATAACTAGAAGACCGACAACTAGAACCGCAAAACCTAGAATAATCACTTTCTTCAAGTGCTCAAATCCACCTTTTATAAGCTTTTAAAATCGATTCCAGAAGTGCGGACCACGTTGTGCGGTGGCGATATGCGTACCGTCTTACGGTTAACGTTAGGCGACCGCCTAACGGAAGACGCTTGACGTTACGCACCTCACAGACGCAAACGAAAACCGCCCTTCTATAAGCGATTGTAAATCTTATTAATTGCTTAAACTCATGGAACTTAAATTAATAGAACCCTGTTGATGTTATATAAACCGATCTTATGTTAGTTAAAATATTATTTTAGGGCTATTTATACACTTTGTTACTTTTTTCATCTCAACAATTTTACCTGAAAAATTGTTAAGAATTTCGTTTTTTACATTGCGATAACCACAACCGTAGAAACGATAAATGTTTTGTTAAAAGCGAAATCACGGTGAAATAAAAAAAAACGGTAATTTCGGTCCTCGGTTCTCGTCCGATGGTCCTTGCCTCTACCGGGGTCGTTATTTTTGAAAAAAAGAGGGAGAGGTGGAATGCCTGGTAATAATACCATCGACTCAAAACAATATAAAATTGGAGACGGTCACCAGAAACTCGCAATACGTATCTTTATTATTATTTCATTATCCTCTTCATTTTTTTTCCAATCTTTATAACGGGTCTGGGAATTGAATTTTTCAATTCAATATAATTATTAGCAGTACGCAGGTACATTTGGGGATGTACTACAGAAAGCCGTGAAGTGTCTGTCGTTTTCCATTCTTCATGCAATTTCTTGTTTGATTTAAGATAGCTTTTTTTAACGTAAATAAAAATGTTCTGTGCGTACCAGTATTCAACCTTTTCGTTGTTCCAGATAAGTTTTCGAAGACAATCCACGATAACAAAATTCTGCCGCTTAAATAGCTTCTGCCAGTATTCCGGCCACTGCTCGTTAACATGGTTTTGACCTCCCTGGAACGGTATCGCCGCGGAGAAAAGAATGACGGGTCCGAGACCTGTCAGCGAACTGACGAATGTCTCTGCGTGTTCCTCAGGTAGATGTTCTGCAACCTCAAGTGAGACCACCAGGTCAAATGTTCTATCAAGCTTCAGCGGTTCCTTCAGATTAGCTCTTCTGAATTTATCCTCCGGTATCAAAAGCATCTTCGGATCAACCCACTCGCCGTCTATTCCGAGGATGTCCTCGATACCGTTCTTCCTGAACACAGAAAGCCAGGTGCCCAAACCGCATCCAACATCAACGACTCGTTTGGGCCGTACCAGTTCCAGCACCAGCGGTACGATCTCTCCAGCCGAACTAGCTGACATTTCCTGATGGTGTTTATAGAAATCTGAATCGTATTCCGACATTATTGAACTCCATTGATGGTCTTTTTATAGATTTTGAGACTGTCTTTCACAATTCCATCCCACGAATAATCCAAACGCATCTTCTGCTTTCCTGCCTCGCCCATCTTAACGGCTCGTTTTTTATTCTTAAGAAGTTTCACAATCGCTTTAGCCAGTTCCCTGGGGTTCCTGGATTCAACAAGATAGCCGGTTTTTCCGTCCTCCACATATTCCTCAATACTGCCGACGTTTGATGCTACTATAGGCTTACCGAACTCGTAGGCTACAGCAATGTTACCGCTTTCAGAATATTCTATGTAAGGCAGAACAACAATGCTGGCAGAATGAAATAATTCTGAAAGCATTTCGTCCGTTGTCCATTGAATGTAAGTAATAAATGATTTTTTATTTATCATTAATTTCTCATATGGTGAAAAATCGTCACAGCTTCCAGCGATTACGATTTTTGCGTTCGGGACTTCTTTTGTAATATAGGGCTCGGCATCTATCAGGTATTTTAGACCTTTGAACTGCACGATCCTGCCGAAGTACAGTATGTGGTCCTCATCTTTACCCGGTTGTTTTAAAGTGCTCCCTGACATATTATAAATCTTCGTGTATGCTTCGGCGTAGTTTCCGTAGGGTGAGATATGGATATTCTCCAAAGGAATGTTAAATTCTTTATTCAATATCTCTCTGGGTGTTTTTCCCCTGGCAATAAATTGATCGGCATACCGGAATACAATGCGGGTGCTTAACTTTTCGGACACTCTTTTCTTTTCACCCTTTCGAGGTTTGGCTGTTTCTATGGTCACCACAATGGGATATTTTTTAATAAAGAATAACCCGAAACTATCCCACGGATACCCACTTCTGTAATCGATTACATCCGGTTGAAAATTTTTTATTGCCGTTTTTATTCGGCGAATGTTTGCCAGATTCATTGGATCGAGCATTCGAGAAACAGGAAGTAAGACTGTTTTTATATTTTTATCCAGAATATCCTGTTCGTGCAGTATCGGATCGTCTCTTAGTATAAGCAGTGTTTCTGCTTCTTTGGAAAGAGCATTGGCATAATAAATAGTATGCTTTCCAATGCTCGAATCCCAGCGGAGACCGCTGATTATAGCCACTCGCATTGCTTCGCCCCTGGATTAAAATCATCCAATAGAATTAATTTATAGTATAGGGAAAAAGTTTAATAGACATATTTAGGATATATAAATATTCTTTAATAATTAAAAGTTATTTTTCTCGATGTTCAATATGAAAATTGTGTCTTATTTTTGTGCAAAATAGTCGCTGACCCAAAATTTGGATTGTTATTAATCTCCGGCCGAAGGTCGGGTGCGACCTGAATCCTCTGTAAACAGAGCCTCTAAGTGGGTGGATTGGTAATGCTACCATCGACTAGAATTAACATAAAATCAAAGATGGTAGATATCTTATAGATCATTTTTTGTCCACTTTTTTTTGAGGATTAGAGGCACTGATAGCAAAATTGAATTCTTATGTAAGTTCCGGCCGAAGGCCGGGTGCGACCAGGATCTTCTATAAACAGAGCTTTTAAGTGGGTGGATTGGTAATACTACCTTCGATTTATATTGATAATAAATGTAGAAGGTAGATTTCTTATTGATCATTTTTGATCCATCTTTTTTTGAGCATTAAAGTTTCTGACTCAAAAAAAGATGGGAGCACTGGGATTTGAACCCAGATCAGCGGGTATCTTCTACACCAGGAGCGACCTGGTGCTTTCATTAGATTCATGGGTCATCGCTCCAGTTAGTCATCATCGCACCCGAAAGAGGTGCTATACTAACCTCAGCACACCCAATTGTAATCATTCCCGACCGGTTGATCAAAGCCGGCCGCGCAATTCGAAATCGAAAAGCGCATAACTGGAGCCCGCGAGGATGCCTGACTACCCTATGCTCCCATATAAGCGTTTGTTTTTATCATTAAGATTTTTAACTGATCCTGCTTTATTTGAAATTCGAAATTATTTATTAAATTTATTATGCTATTATTAGTGAATAAAAATAAAAACTTAGTCAATTGAAAGATTATTACCGTTTCTCCGCTCGCTTGCGGCGCCGTATCTTTTTCTTGCGCCACTTCCAGCGCTGGTTTCCGCGTTTCTTCCATGCTCGTGAGCTGCGCTTCATTAAGATTCTCCAGTATTTGTAGTTCACCAAAAAGCAGTTTTTATATTTAAACTGTTCTTATTTTAATTTAAATAAATAGAATTTGATTAAATAGTGCTTCTGAATACTTCCTGGAGATAATAATCAGGCCGTTTTGTTGAGTATTGATTATATAACACTGGCAGGAGGCACCCCTTCAGGGAAATTCAAAATCCAAATATTACAAATTTTCGAGTCGACTGTTAATTATCAACTCATCCACTTTTCTACTATTCCACTTTTTTACTCGTTCTGATAGACCTTATAATTGTCGTAAAATCGGAGCGGTCTGGCTTGCATCGTTGTATAAGCAGTTATTCGCCTCTATCATCCACCGAGGGCCCTATTATGGCAAGGCCGGATTTGTCGGTCTCGATTACATACTGGCGCATGCTGTGGTCGTTATGGCGCATTTTTAAAACCTCAAGGTACCGCTTTTTCCCCTCAAGGGTCTTTCGCACGCCCAGCTCGATTATGCCGTCGGTTAAAAACACCTCGTCCTCGCCGCTTTCCAGCGGGCTGCTGTGCGTCTCCTTGATTATAAATGAGGTCAATTTGCAGTCACGGAGTGATTTGAAGAAATAGTACATGCGTTTCCGCTGTTCGCGGATGCTCTCGGTATCGGTAAGGGTGTAGAGGGCATTCAGCGAATCAAGAGCGAAGCATGTGAAATTATCACCGTATTCGTCTTTGGTTGCAAGTACAAGTCTTTCCGTGAGGTCTAAGAAATCCGCCCGCTCGCTCTCATCCTTGTACATTGCCCGGGTGCGGTTGTAATCGGCAACATGCAGGCTTTCATTGATCGGTACGCCCAGCCCCTTGAGATTCTTGAATAGACTTTCCCTGGTTTGTTCCAGTGTCGCGTACATGCCGATTTTGGACTCGTTATTTTGTAAATAGTTCGAGAGCATATTGTAGACAAATGATGACTTTAAAGTTCCTGCCTGACCCAAAACCAGAATAGTCATGTTTTCATAAACATTCGTTTTGAAGATCTTTTCTATGCCTCGAATTGAATTTAAGAACATAATTGATCACCTTCGAGTGATATTTCCTTACGTTATCCCGGATTATTCCGTACTGAATTTTCAATTGTGATAAAGCTCCTTTTGGTTAATTAAATTTTATGCAATAAGTAATAAATCTATGTATAATCGCAGGAGGCTGTTTATATACTTTAGCACGGCCGTAAAACTGCCTTGAGCAATGAGCAATGAGCACGACCGCTTCGCGGTCTTGAGTATTAAATTTCTAAAGCGATATAATCAGGTTCTAGATTCGAGGTTCTAGGTTCTATAATCAGGACCCAGGACCCAGGACTGAAAATCGAGTACTCAATCAAAGTGTAGAATGATATCATTTTTCTCGATTTTCAGGCGAGAAGGTTTCCGCCATAATCATTCTCGTTAAGTGTTGTTAGATCCTATTATAATACCCAAGAAAGCTTCGCATATAATCATTTATTTGCTCGACTTAGGACCCAGGACTAAAACTAACTTTTTTACCTTTCCACTTTTCCACTATTACACTTGAACTACCGACTCTCGACTTTTACTTTTCCACTTTTCTACTCTTGCACTTTTCCACTTTTACACCCAGCACCTAGCACCTGATATAACCGTGCTCACTGCTAACTTGTTTGTGCTGCAAATTTTCCGCCCTTGAATAACTTGCACGTCATGTACCCCATCAAAGCGATAACCATGCGGATGAGATACCACAGCCTCACACGGTGCTTGAACATCAGAGAGAGATTGTAATTCTGCCATAACCTCCCGTGCTTCATAGTAAGCTGTTTTCGGCCGAATCCGTTCCAGAAGGCCTGCCGGCAGAATGCATAAAAAGTAGACCTGACCCGGTGGTACACAACGGCCTTCTCATTATATTCCAGCCCCGCACCTGCGTTGATTGCCCGGTAGTTCAAATCGATATCCTCGGCGGTTACGAACCTGGAGTCGAATCCTTTGACCTTTTTAAAAAGCTTGGAATCATATACCAGATTGCAGCTGGGAAAGGTCAAATCCACCCCCTTATGGAAAAGCTCCACGCGGTCGAGCTGCACAAATGCCTGGTAACCAAGATTGATGGTTTTACCTGCTACGATCTTCTGGTTCTTTAGAGACTTTCGGAACTCCTTCAGCCAGAACGGATTGGCGATACAGTCGCCGTCAATAAAAGCCACCGCATCTCCTTTGGCTCGTTTGACGCCGTAGTTACGGCTGTCACCTCTGGTACCTGCAAAATGCAGCAGTTTTACCTCGGGATAGCGCTTTGAATATTTCTGTGCGATCGGCACGGTTTTATCTGTTGAACCGGAGTCTATTATAATAATTTCGAACGGCTTTTCCTGGACCACCAGGCTGTCCAGAAGATCAGGAAGATTATATTCCTCATTTCGGGTGGTGATTATTACGGAAATCATCATGTTAAAGGATACCCCAGGTCATGATTTTATGGTTATTAAGCTTCAATTTCAAATCTGTTGGTATTATCTTAAAGATTATGGTTGCCTTAATATCTTCAAGTATTATTATTATTTGGACATTATAGATTAATATTATTATTGCAGTAATTCATTTTTATGTTGTAGGAATTAATATCATGGGCGAAAAATTAATAGTTCATAGTGCGCTATCTAAACCGCTGTTATATCCATAAGTTGGTAATATACGTTGAATAACAATATTTAAAATAAATATTAATAATTTATTATTGTTATTTGGATATTAATGAATTGAGATATCAGCTTACTCAAATCCGGGAATATAGGAGGCTAGCTCACGGCAGAGAGACGTGATTTTCGGAAGAAGCTTTATTTGATGGGCGATTACGGCGTTGGCAAGACCAGTTTGATCAAGAGATTTGTTTTCAATGACTTCGGTGAGAGCATCACGTCAAGAATCATTGCCCGCGAATCCCTGAAATATATGCAGTTCACGCCCCATGCCGGCGGTAATACCTTTAATGTTAGATTGTCAATAAACGATGTTGGTAATGTCAGGCACCCCCGTGAAGTTGATACACTTGATTTAACGGACGTTGATGGGATCTTGCTGGTGGCTGATTTGACCAACCAGGATTCATTTGTCAGCTACGACGACTGGGTGGATGTTATCAAGGAAATGCCCAAGCTGAACGCCATAGCAATCATAGGTAATAAAACCGATACAAGTATGAAAGAGCACGAGCTGGAAGAATCGGATCTTGAAAGTTACGCAACTTCTCTTAAAACCGCGGCATTTCTGACCAGCGCCAAAACAGGTGAAGGGGTCGAGGAGGTATTCAGCTCAGTTGTGCGGCAGTGCATGGAACTCGATGTGGGTATCGTCAGAGTCATAGGTCCGTCCCAGGCTGCGGGTTCGGCAGGATCCGCACAGGAGACCAGCCGGGAGAGATACGCCCGCGAGAGAGAACAGTACCGTGACCGTGCGCCTGCACCTCCTTCCGGTACAGCCGGCGGCAGGGTAGATGAGACCCAGGCGCTATCACCCGCGCAGAGAGCGCTTCGCGACATGCGCATGAAGCATATGCATAAAAGAACGGAGACCAGGGCAAAGGAATATGTGGACAACTACGGCGAGGTGCACCTGAAGTACGGCGGGTACAGCTACCTGATTAAAGAGGAGCGGCCGGAGAAAAGCTTTCGCGCGTTTTGCGAACTGCTCGAAGATGAGCATGAGGGCCTGTGCATCGCCCGGCAGTATCCTGATGAAATCCGCGAAAATTTTGAGATAGGCGAAACACCCATTTACTGGCTTACCAGGTCCGGTACGGATAAAACGCACCTATCGGTGAACCTGTCTAGACTGTCATCGTTCATCAAGCGATTTATCGATGAGAACAGATCCCCGGTTCTTATGCTGGAAGGCCTGGAGTATCTTATTATTCAGAACGATTTCATGAGCGTATTGAAGTTCATCCAGCTGGCGAATGAATACATTCGAATGAAGCGCGCATGCCTCGTGGTGCCCTTCAATCCCGACGTGCTCGGCGAGCGCGACCTGAGCCTGCTGGAGCGCGAAATGGTCGTCATAAAGCCCTGAAATCAGATTTTATTACATATTAGATTTTTTATCGATTATTGAAGTGCGTCCAACGTTGGACGGTTGCGAGGCGCGTAACGTCCTGCGTTTGCGCTGTGCGTTTCGATAAAAGTCCAATGATTTTAAGCCGTATACCGCAAGACGCCAACGTTACGCCTTTCGCAACCGCTCAACGTATGCCGCACTTCTATAAGCAATTTAAATAAAAAATAATCATTTTATAATCTAATAACTTTCACTTTTATTTACAAACAATGCCCTTATTTCCATAAGCCTTCTTCTGATATTCGATATTAAAGATATCAATAGTATATGTAGAACCTTTTTTGAAATTCATGGAGAATCCATTTATAGAATCATCGATTGTGGTAGATTCACCTGTCTGGATTTCTCCCTTTGAACTCAAATCGGCCAGGGTTATGGAGCTGTCGTCTGAATTGTTCGTAATTACCAATTTCCAATCAGACCAGTCCAATGGATCCCCGGAAATATGTCTGATCTTTATTTCGTCCTGAGAAGTACCGCCAAAGTCGTAGATGTTTACTTCAATTACGGGAAACCCCGGTACAAATTCCTCATCGTCTTCACCGCTTTCACCAAGATCCTCGGCCCACTTGTTTAATAAAAAAAACATTGCTACCCCGATTATGATAATCACGATTACAACACTGATAATTACAATAACTGTGGCATTATGCTCGTCTTTCTTCTTTGGCGCCCGCGGTTTGGAGGGCTGGTCATAGCGCGGCGGTGGCGGCGGTGCACGTGCCGGCTCGTCGTAGTACGATGGAGGCGGGGCCCGCTGCGGCGGCGGTGCTGGCTCGTCGTAATACGATGGAGGCGACGGCGGTGGTGGAGGCGGTGCTGCATGCGGTTTATGCGTATCATATTCGCCGCATTTCTGGCAGTACCACTGATCTCTATCTACGATATGGAACATAACGCTATTGCAGTCCAGACACCGTGGAATTTCTATCACCTGTTGCCGCCGATTCTAACAGGGAAAGGATTTAGGTGCAAATTAAATTTTCTGCTAATAACTCCCTGCTTTGCATCTCCTTATTATATATTTCAATATCGTAAGCATTCCCCTTCTTATAATCGATATAGCCAAAACCTTCTGCATTATCTTCTGTTATTATTGTAGTTTCACCAATCCATAGATGGTCAGCATCAATAAATGGTATATTTGCTCTTGCCTCATTTGATAGGTTAATTATAACAATTTGATAATAGGACCAATCCAATGGATCACCTGATATATGCTTGACCTCAAGTGAGTCCGGATCACCGTTATTAAGCCTTAATTCTACCTTGGGAAATATGGAATATTCAATATCATCGGGATAGGTATTCATCGACCAGATATAATAATATAAAACTCCAACGACCGCAGCTACTATAATAATGGTCCCTAAAACTGCTCCAATAATGATTAAGGTATACGACTCGGATTTTTTAGGTGGTATCACCGGCGGAGGATAAGGTGGATAACCTCCCGGTTCCGGTGGCCTCGGGGGAGGTGGAGGTGGACCAGCCTGGCTCTGGTTCTGGTGTGTGTCATATTCCCCGCACCTCTCGCAGAACCACCGGTCATACTGCTCGATATGGAACATAACGCTGTTGCATTTAAGACACCGTGGTATTTTCATCACCCTTAGGATTTTTAATTAGTAATGAGATTTATTCACAGATAATATTTTTTGATGACTCCCGCCTTCTTTCCTGCTTATGGTAGATATCCAATGTATAAGCAAAGCCCTTCTCAAAATCCATGTCATATTCACTAAGTACTGTCTGATTGATTGTTGTTTTGTCCCCGCATGTGAACTTGTTTGGATTAAGGGAAGTAAGATCGTTAAAAGTCATTGTTGATTCATCAGTATTATTTGTAATGATAATTTTATAGTCCACCCATATTATTGGGTCGCCCTGTTTATGTGCCATTATGATGTTATCCTCTTTTTCAGTCCCCAGGTCATAGAATTCCACTTCGATTGATGGAAAGTAATAACCTTCAGGTTGATCTGGAGGTTGGTTTATGGACCATACATAATAATATATCACACCAATGAGTGCCAATAATATTATTAAAGTACATAGCACCGCTCCTAAAATGATCATCAGAGTAGACGATTCGGATTTTTTAGGAGGTATCATAGGCGGAGGATATGGCGGATAACCTCCAGGGGGAGTCGTTGGCGGCGGAGGTGGAGGTGCTGGAGGAACCGCCGGGCTCTGGTGTGTGTCATATTCTCCGCACCTCTCGCAGAACCACCGGTCAGCCTGCTCAATATGGAACATAACGCTGTTGCATTTAAGACACCGAGGCATATTTATATCACCCATAATACAATTCCATACTGCTTGCGGAGATGCGAGTAGCGTTTTAATTTCTTATTAATATAACGGTACGGCCCTACACCTTTTGTAAGTATAATAATATGAGATAATACTGTTAGATGACGCACCGCCAAGCACCTTTGGTAATTATGAAATAATTTAACTTCACCGT
>CP070629.1:2213599-2233055 GCA_020356005.1 Thermoplasmata archaeon | reverse complement strand
CAGGTAAAGGTGTTAAAATAGCCGTTGAATTATGATGAAAAAAGAAAACCCCATTAACGTGTTGGAGTTATAAGGGAAATCACTGAGCGTAAAAGGGTAGAGGAGGCGTTGTGGGAATCACAAAGAGAATTGAGTATAAGAAATAAAATTGCAGATATCTTTCTCACAATTCCGGATAAGAAAATGTACGGGGAAGTGCTACAGGTAATATTGGATGCACTGGAAAGTGAACATGGAGTTTTCGGATATATTGATAAAAATGAAAATTATATTACACCGTCTATGACCCGAGATATATGGGACCAGTGTAGAATGCCTGAAAAGGATATCGTATTTCCAAAGGACAGCTGGGGCGGTATATGGGGAAAGGCGCTGACAGAAAAAAAGACGTTTTATTCGAACGAATCCTTCAATGTACCTGAAGGTCACTTGCCGGTTAAACGCGCCCTGTGCGTTCCTATCCTCCACAAAGGAGAGCTTATTGGGTTGATTACGGTTGGGAATAAAAAAACAGATTATAATGAGAACGACAGGAATTTACTGGATACCATTGCGGCGAATATTGCACCGGTTCTAAAGGCAAGACTGGAGAGGGATAAAATGGAGGAAAAGCGCAAGAACGCCGAGGAAAGAATAATCGAGGAGCGCAATTTGGCTGAGCTTTATCTGGACCTTCTGGGACATGACATAAATAATATAAATCAGGCAATAATATCATCAAGTGAACTGTTATTAATGAAAGCGAATTTACCTAAGGGTTCTACAAAATATGTAAAGAACCTGTTGCAGCAGGCCCGGCGGATATCAACAATGGTTTCAAATGTAAGAAAACTTTCAGAATTAAAAGAAAAAGATTTTAAAATGAAAAAAATCGATCTTTACAGGATAATCAATAACACCATAGATCGTATAAATCAAGTTTATCCTGAACGCAAAATAAGAATCGATCATAATATTTCGGATAAAGAGGTATTGATAGAGAGTAATGAACTCGTGCAGGACCTGGTGGATAATATTATAGGGAACGCTGTTAAATATGACCGGAAGAATGATGTGGTGGTTGAAATTGCACACTCGCTGGAACAGGATGGCGCATTTTGGAAATTAGAGTTTAAAGACCACGGACCGGGCGTATCTGATGATATGAAATCACGAATATTCAAGCGTCTTGAACGCGGGGATGAAAGTGTATACGGCTCGGGGTTGGGGCTAACCATAGTCAATGAAGTGGTAGAACGCAGCGGTGGAATGGTCTGGGTGGAAGACCGGGTGAAGGGCGACAGCAGTCAGGGCAGCAATTTCGTTGTAAAATTACTGAAAGCAAGTTAACCGGATTGGGGAACTGTTAATGAATAAAAATAAAAATGAGGATAAGTCCAAAGAGGAACTATTAAAAGAATTACAGGATCTTCGCGGTCGTAACCGTGAATTGGAAGAATTGATATCAAACAATAAATCAGAAGACGATTCACTGAGGCTTACAAAATTCTCATTGGAGCAGCAAGCCGATGCGATTTTTTGGATGGGCCCTGATGCAAAATTCATATATGTTAACAAAGCCGCCTGCGAACATCTCGGATATACAAACGAGGAACTGCTCAAAATGACCGTGCATGATATTGATCCCCTGTTTCCGGCAAAGAAATGGCAAAAGCACTGGCAGGACGTAAAAGAGCGCGGTCACTTCACTATTGAATCCCAGCATAAAACAAAAGATGGTGCAATCAAACCTGTTGAGATCATGATCAATTATATGGAATACAAGGGTAAAGAATATAATTGTGCTTTTGCAAGAGATATAACCGATCGCAAAAATGCAGAAGCAGCCTTGAAGGAATCCGAGGAGAAGTTCAGGAACCTGGCAGAAAAATCGCCGAATATGATTTTTATCAATAATATGGGACGGGTGGTATATGTAAATGAAATCAGCGAAAAAATTATGGGATACAGCAAAGAAGAATTCTATTCACCTGATTTTAGTTTTCTTACATTAATTGCACCCGAATACAAATCCCTCTTGGAGTCGAGTTATAAAAAACATCAAAAAGCTGAAGAAATTGAGCCCTATGAATTTACTCTTATTTCAAAAAATGGAAGACGAATCGAAGCTATACTCACAACCAAATTGATAAATTACGAAGGCGAAAAGGCTATACTTGGAATAGTAACCGACATAACAGACCGAAAGCTCGCAGAAAAAAAAATTATGGAGGAGCGCAACCGAGCAGAGCTGTTCATGGACATCCTCTGCCACGATATAAACAACCTCAATCAAGCGATAATAACTTCAGGTGAACTATTATTAATGAAACCCGACCTTTCGGAGAATAATAAGAATTATGTAAAGAGCAGCCTGGATCAAGCTAAAGCTATTTCGGAACTAATTTCGAATGTCCGTAAGCTTTCCGGTTTGAGCGGCGGCGAATTAAATCATAAGAAAATAAATGTGTCAGCAATGCTTGCCAACTCCTTTGAGCGGTTGAACAAATTATTTCCGGATCGCAAAATCAGTATAAATCATTCGATACCCGAATCCGGTATTTTCGTTAACGGAAACGAGCTCCTTCAGGATGTTTTCGATAATATTTTGGGAAATGCGGTTAAATTCAACCTCGAGGAGCAGGTAATTCTGGACATTTCTCATTCATTATTTGAGGAAGAACAGTACTGGAAACTCGAGTTTAAGGATAACGGGCCGGGAATACCTGATGAACTGAAAGGTAATATTTTCAAGCGTCTTAAGCACGGCCATAGTAGCGAAACCGGCTTTGGACTTGGACTTACAATAGTCAATGAGATAATAATGCGCAGCGGTGGAAAGGTCTGGGTGGAAGATTGCGTGATGGGTGACAGCACCAAAGGAAGTAATTTTGTTATTGTTCTTCCAAAGGGGGGATTGGAATAGCCGATTTCTTCATTGTAGACGATGAGCTTATGCTGCACGAGCTGTACAAGGATATATTGAAGATGAAGGGCCATAAGATCATCGGTTCGGCGCATAACGGCATGGAGGGGTTGGAAAAGCTAATGGATCCTTCCATGAACCCCGATATTGTCATAATGGACCACCGCATGCCGCTTATTAACGGGCTGGAGGCCACCGAAAAGTTATTGAAATCCAAATCCGGCCTGCGAATAATATTCATCAGTGCCGACGTTACCGTTGAGAAAGAAGCACTGAAACTGGGTGCTGCCGCATTCGTCAAAAAGCCGTTCAATATTAAATCATTGAATCAAGTCATCGATGAAGCATTGAAATAAGGACCCAGGACCCAGGACGAAGGACCCAGGAGTTAAAATCGATTAAAATTACCCTGGAGCCTGGCCTTCGGCCTCCAGTATAGCTTTTGCCTCTCGCCTCTTGCCTCTTATATAGATTTTTACCATCATAGTATTTATAATATCGAAGTTCGATATCGGAGTCCGATAGCATGTTAATCAAAAAGTTTTTTCTGGGCTTTATCAGAATCCACATCCTTTACCACGCATCAGAGGAGCCCGTGTACGGCCAGGAAATGATTACAGAACTTAAGCGCCACGGATATAACATCAGTCCCGGGACTATGTACCCCGTACTGCACGATCTGGAGAATGCTAAATATCTTAAAAGCGCAAGTCGAAATGTAAACGGCAAGCTTAGGCGCTATTATACTGCTACAAGAAAGGGCAAACAGGTTTTGGCAGAGGCACGAAATAGAATAAAAGATCTTGTGGGTGAGGTGATGGCATGACCTCGCATACGCATATTGTAATGGACAGGGTCAGCAAGCACCTGCGGGGGAGGACTGTTTTGAACAATATCTCGTTTTCGCTGCCTGCCGGGAAAATAATGGCGGTTATCGGCCCCTCCGGTTCCGGTAAATCCACATTACTGCGGACAATAAATCGACTTATTGAAATTGATTCAGGTACGATATTCATTTACCACACTTCTATTAAAAAACAAAATCCTATAAGGATCCGCCGTAAGATCGGTCTTGTGGCCCAAACCCCCGCAATGTTTGAGGGTACGGTACTTGAAAACATCCGATATGGATTGGATTTACAAAATAAATACAGTAAGCAGGCGGTGCTCAAAGCATTACGTGATGCCGAATTAACCACAGAATTCCTGTACCGCAAAGCTTCCAACCTCTCGGTGGGCGAGCAGCAGCGCGTGGCTATCGCACGGGCGCTTGCTCTCGAACCCGAGATACTTTTGCTTGACGAGCCAACGGCTGCTCTGGACTCCAAAATAACCCGGAGGTTTGAAGCCACGATCAAGCATCTTAAAGATGTCAGGGGCCTCACCATCGTCTGGGTCACTCACGACCTGGCACAGGCCAGGCGCGTGGGTGATTACGTCGGGATTTTGAAAAGGGGTAAGCTGGAACAATTCGGACCCGCCTCAAAAATCTTTCCGGCAGCAACAAAAGACCATGATAAAGCGAAAAGAGGGGGGTGTTGTAAATGGTAGAATACCTCTTCGAGCCCATTGATGGCTTATTCAAGCTCGCATTGACTTTGATACTGCTGGCTGTAATAATTTTATTGTCACGCTATCGTAAGCTCGATATTGAAGAGGAACTTATTGTAGCTACGGTGAGAGGGTTCATGCAATTGATGTTCCTGGCCCTGATACTTACTTTTATTTTCGAAAGCCATTTAGTCCTGGTGCTGGTGGTTTACGGTGTCATGATATTGATGGCCGGTTATACATCCAGCAAGCGCGCAAAAAAACTCAAGGCGCCCCTGGAGCTCACCACCACAAGCATCCTGGTGGGTGCGGGCATAACACTTATTATTATGATCCTCACGGGTATCATACCGCTCAGAATGGAATTTCTTATTCCGCTAGGCGGTATGGTAATAGGCAATTCAATGATTAACTGCTCGCTGGCGCTGGACAGGCTTGGATCTGATATACAATCTAACCGTAATAAAATCGAAGCGGCACTGTCCTTAGGTGCAACCTCTGAACAGGCTTCACTGCCGCAGGTGCGTGCAGCGGTGCGTGCATCGCTTATACCCACTATAGACAATCTAAAAACCCTGGGTATAATATTAATACCGGGCACCATGACGGGACTTCTAATCGCAGGTGCGGACCCCATCTGGGCAGCCTCCTATCAGCTAATTATTTTCTTCATGATACTGTGCGCAGGCTCCATTACTATCATTACAGCGACCTACCTGGCTCAACAAAAGCTGTTTTCCAAAAAACATCAATTGATTGACATCAATTAAATCAGGCGCTAGAGGATAGAGACTAGGCGCTAGGGTGATTATTTATTGCAAATAGAAGTGCGGGGAGCGGTTGGGTCGGCGAGGTGCGTAACGTATAGCGTTAGCGTCTCGCATCTCGCCACTCCCGAGGAGTCCTTGGTCCTGAGTCCTGGGTCCTGATTAAACTACCTTGTTCTTCTTAAATCCCTCATATTCCTCGGCGGAGTACCCCAGCATCTCGCAGAGTACCTCCTGCGTATGCTGGCCGTTCAGAGGTGCCGGTTCGCCGATTTGTACTGGGGTTTCGCTGAACTTTATGGGGCAGCCCGGTATCTTCAGCTTACCCAGCTGCGGCTGGTCTACGGTAACGAGCATCTCACGGGCGGAGACCTGCTCACTTTCCATGACCTCATTTACTTTATGCACGGTCCCGCACGCGAAACCATGGGTATTGAAGATCTCCATGACCTCCTGCGAGGTTTTCGACTGCGTCCATTCCTCCATGATCTCGTCTACCCGGTCAACATTCTTCAACCGCGCTTCAATAGTAGCAAACTCCGGGTCCTCACCTAGCTTTGGCCGGCCCATAACCTTCGTCAGCCGCTTCCAGCTGTTGTTATCGATGATTAGAATGGCCACATAGCCGTCGGAAGTGTGGTAAATATTATGCGGTGCTGCCGAAGGGTGGTGGCTGCCGATAAGCCCGGCGACCTCACCTGTTATATCGTATCTTGTAATACTGTTCTCCAGCATGGTCATACCGGCATCGAACATCGATATATCGATGTACTGCCCTTTACCCTGCCCCTCCGGGGCGCTATCGCGCACGCGCAGTGCGCACAAAATACCTACTACACTTAGAACGCCTGACATGTAGTCAGTGATGGAATTCCCGATCCTCATGGGGGTCATCCCCGGATAACCGTTCATGCTCATCAGTCCGCACATTGCCTGTATGCAGAGGTCGTAGGAGGGCAGGTCCGAATTCGGCCCGTACTGGCCGAAGCCTGATATGGATGCGTAGACAATGGCTGGGTTCACTTTTTTTAACGACTCGTAATCGAACCCTAGCTCCTTCATCACTCCCGGCTTAAAGTTTTCCACCACCACATCCACATTTTTAATCAGTTTGTGGACGATCTCCTTGGTCTCTGGCGATTTGAGGTTCAGCGTCACACTTTTCTTACCGCGGTTGAGCGTGATGAAAAATCCGCTCTCCCCGTTCTTTACCGGCGGCTGGTAGCGCATAACCTCGCCGTACTCAGGCATCTCGATTTTTATGACCTCGGCACCCAAATCGGCCAGATACATAGTGCAAAACGATCCCGCAATTACGCGAGTAAAATCCAGGACTTTTATTCCTTTCAACGGCGGTTCCATAAAAATAATCCCCCATCGGAATGTATTTAAGCAGTAGCCAGTGAAAAAATAATAGAATTTAAAGATTTGGTAAAATGAATTTTTTCCGTTTTATATCTTCGTAAAAAACTCTATCATAATTATTAATATCAAAAATCGGCATTTTTATTCATAATTACCAAATGTAACTCCGGTGGTCGGAAATAATTCAGGAGGAGTGAGCCGTCCATGAGGAAAAAATTGGATCTGAACGTATTAAATGATGTTTTGACCAATAATGGAAAAATAATCGCAAATATAAAAAAGAATCGTAAACTGGATAAATATATAATCGGTTTCAACTCTTTGATACTGATCTTTACATTGATCTACGGTGCAACTACGGGCTTCTTCGTCGGCGGATATCAGGTGATCCTCAACGCTGTAAAAATTCCACTGATAATTTTGGGAATGCTGTACATATCGCTCCCGGTATTCTATGTATTCAATTTTGTCATTGATAAAAAGCTCGAGTTTAAAAAACTAACAACAATCTTACTTGCAGGCTTTACAGTAACAACATTGATTTTATGTGCATTCTCACCCTTGATCGTATTGTTCTCCATCTCTACTGCAGATGTAAATTTCATTGTCCTGTTGAATTCAAGCATCGGCGTAATGGCTTTGTTTTGCGGCATGGTCCTGATTTACCAGCTGTTTCATAAAATTTATAATAAAAAACGTCAGCATGTATCTCTCATTATAGGATACTTTGTTATGTTCTTGGCAGGTACGCAGTTGATCTGGATATTTCGGCCGTATCTTCATTATATAGGTACATTTGCCGAACCTGGAAAAAGCAATTTCTATATAGAAATAGCCAGGATAGCAGCAGTTGAAGTGCACCTTACAGCGGCATTTTTAGTGATCTTCATACTCCTGGCAGCAATCTTTATCTTTAGTTTGTTTTTCAGCGAACCGGATTCTGAGCAGAGCGGCAGTTGTCAATGTACACATGAACAAGCTTACTATGAAAACAGAAATATCTGGATACCTCCCCCGCAGTATTACTATCCGTACTGGTTTTACCATTACCCTCAAAACCAAATAGAACAGAATAAGATTATCGAATCCAAGTAAAACCTTGAACGAACTGAGTAAGTTAATAATTACTTCCTCAATCTTTGTTAGTCAAACCCTTATAAATTTTAATCAACCGTTTTTCTATCGCTTCCCACGAATAGTTACCTGAAACGGCCTTTAAGCCTCTCTCACCCATTTTCCTCGCTTTTGAACGGTCGTTCAGAAGCTCGAGCATTGCGGATGCGATCTGGTCCGGTTTCATGCTGTCAACCAAAATTCCGCAGTGCTCTTCTTCTACGATTTTCTGTACCTGCGGGAGCTTCGAACCTATAAAGGGCTTACCGCATGCCATATAATCCATGATCTTGTTCGGCAGTGTCAGCCTGTAGTTGGGCATATCCTCGGAGCTCAGCATCAATCCAACCTCCGCCAGATTGACATAAGGCGCCACATCCCAGTAGGGCATATACCCTGTAACTTCAACACAGTCGGTCAGCCCCATCTCCTTGATCTTCGTTTCATGCTCAAGCCAGCTCACAACCTCGCCCGCGATCAGTAGAAATGCGTTTTTCACTTCCTGCCTTACGGTTTTAAACGCTTCCAGCATCTGGAAGAACCCCTTGGTCTCACCTATATTACCTATGAATATAATTACGCGCTTACCGCGGTACTTTTCCTGGAGATCTTCTGAAATAAGTTCGGGTTTGAAAAATTCCGGGTTGGCCCGGTACGGTATCACATCGATGTGCACGCTGTAACCCAGATCCAGCTTCGCTTGCTTGGCGAACTCCGTGGTCACGATCATACGGTCGAGCTTTGCAGCCGATGCCCGCTCGTAAATATTCGCTGCTGTGCGCCTGACTGAGGGCGGCAGGCCGAAAGCCGGCTTGGCCGCCATGAACGTACCGTAATCCGGCTCGTGCGCGTCGTAAACGACTCGCGCCCCCTCCGAATGCTTCAACTTAACGCCTAGCGGGAGCGTATAGATATCGTGGCAGTGATAGATATCCGAGTGCTCTTCCCGTACCCTGTGGTAAATAAGCGGCATGGTCTTGGTATGATACAACGGCGAGAAGAAGTTCAGGTGGAGCTCGCGCTCGGTAACAGCTATACGTTTAACCGACACCCCTCCGCGCATGGTCTCCTCCTCAGGCACCTCCTCCCTCTTCTTCAATGCTATTATATTAACCTCGAAGTTATCTTGCCTGCCCAGCATAACCGCTTCGTTATAGACCCTCATATCGGGCCGGAACTCGTTGAAAACGATCATGCAGATCTTAACAGGCGCCATTTACACTACAACTCCAACAATACCCTAATACACTTTCTCATTAATATTAAGGTATGGTTAGGGGAAGAATCCCCTAACAACCCCTCTTTTTCTATCTAAATGGGTATGCCTAAAGATTTCTAATAAAATCATAGGCATCCCCATCTGATAAAAAAAGAGAGGGGTTTAAGGGGAGATTCTTCTCCCCTTATCAAAATCACAATATTTAATAGAAAGTGTAATAAGTGATTTTATCGTGCGTTCGAGTGGAGTTGTTTTGAATAGAACGAAATAAGTTTTTCGCCTTCCAGAGCCCAGTTATATTTTTCCTGAGCGGCTTTCAGGCCAGCTTTACCAAGTTTTTTACACTGCTCTTCTGAATCGTGCAGCGAAGTAATTGCATCGGCGATGTTCTGATGATTATCATAGTCAACCAGTATACCGCATTTCGAATCCTTCACGAGCTTTTCCACCCGCGGCGATTTACTGGCGATTATTGGTTTGCTTGAAGCCATGTAATCGTACATTTTCGTTGGTAAAATATCATGCATCCAGGGTAAAGGATGGAATATTACAAGCCCGGCGTCAAAAAGCTCTAAATAGGTTGGCAATTTCCGGTAGTCAACCCATTCCTGGATCAAGATTCGATTCTGTAAATCATATTTTTGTATCAGCTTCTCCGCCTTTTCTTTCGCCTCTGTACGGTCGAACGAACCGATTAACAGCAACGAAATATTCTTATTATTTTCTAATAGATGTAAAGCTTCGATCATCTCGAATACTCCGCGCCGCTCGGAAAGTCCCCCGACATAACCCACCGTAAACTTGCCCTCCAGCTTCTGTGCGAGCTCGTTTAAAGTCTTGTCCTCTCCACGTTCATTTTCAAGCGAATTCCCTTTGAACAATTCCAACATCGGGTAATTGTTCACTACAACCATATGATCGTGTAAGCTTTTGTAGCGCGGCGCGAGCGATTCGCCTGCCAGTATTAACCCTTTCATTACCCGGATCATCCTGCGCTCGATCTTATCGTATATTTTTTCTAGTCTGGGATTATTTTTGAGGTCCGCGATTAATCCAGGGACATTATCATGGACATCGTAGAATACATGGCGGCCGGTTAACAGTTTGAGTACCGCACCGACATACCCGCCGTCGAACTCGTGGGCGTGGTAAACCTCGCAATTGACATTTTTACATGCACGCACCATACGTGGCGCTGTGGGACCGCGGCCCCTGTTGGTTACCTTGATCACAGGTATGCCGTCCACCTCGGTATTTCCATCCTCGGGGTCGGGTGTAACAAGAGTGACTTTGTGACCAGCGGCTTTCAGGGCAATCATTTCCTTATAAAGGCGCTGGTCGAACGGATAGAAAAATTCCCTGCCGGCGATCACACAGACCTTCATTTACGATCTCCTTAAAAGGTACTAAGATATCCCTACTAAAATTCTTATGATATATTATAGCTCTGTGTGATATTATTATAAATCCCTATCAGCCGGCGCTCCTGAACGCGCCAGTTATATAGCCTTTTTGCGGCCAGCCGCCCGTTTCTGCCGAGCTTTGCTCTGCGGTTGGAATCTTCTATGAGCGAACCTATGGCGCTCTTTAATGCAGACCTGTTCCCATAGGGTACGATGAGCCCGCAGTCCTCTTTTTCAACCAGCTTTGCCGCCTCCGTGCCCTTGCATACGATAATCGGTTTACCCGCAGACATGGCTTCAAATAATTTATTAGGTAAACACACACGCTGGCTGCGCTTGGCAGGGTTGAACAGTACCACCATGATATCGGAGGCGAGGTTGTATTCAACGAGCTGCCTGCCCGGTACATAACCTACCCACTCCACATTACTCATACCCTTGATGCAAGCTTTCAACCGGTCCTCAAGATAGCCCATGCCGCCCAGCACCAGGATGCTCCGATCCAGGATCTTGTCCTCTCCCCGGTAGATCTCAACAAGGTCCTTCAACCCGCGGTCGTTGCCGATGGAACCGATGTAAAGCACCATCAGCTCATCTTTTTTAACAAGCTTATGCCGGAGTTCTGAAATTGTACTTTGAGGTACACTGCTGTAGTCATCCAGGTCGCGGCAGTTCATCACCATTTCTGTATTTTCCACCCCGTAGTGCTTTAGTGATTGAATTATAGGCTCGCAAACAGAAATGGCGTAATCGACGTACTTTCCCAGCATGAACCGCTCGATTTTCCGGGCGAACCACAGCATCGGCCCCGGCACCACTTCATCCACCATATTTATAAAATCTTCATGAGAATCGTACACCACAGGCTTATCAAAGTTTCGTAAAAAAAGCAATGTGAATAGCGTATTGAAATCATGGCAGTGCAGTGCGTCGGTGCGGAGCTTTGATATCGCCTTAGCGATTGCGTGCATTGCCCGGAAATGCTGATAGATACGTATTGACGAAGGGCTGGTGAGGGGCGCGATTGGCGAAAATACACGCTTTACACGGATCCCTTCGTACTCCTCCTCCGCCGGTACGCCGCTCAAAATCTCGTTTGTTATGGTGCGCGCCCAGCAAACAATGGTCACCTTATGGCCCGCGCGTACCAAACTCCGCGCCTCTCGATAAACCCGGCCGTCAACATACGGCCGTAAGAAATCGTTGCCGAGTACCATTGTTATGTTCATAACCGCGCCTCTATCAAGTAATATTGTTGGTATTGTATAACTTTTAGATTCTATAAGCTTTCTATTTGATGTTTAATGCTTAGTAAATTCAAATACTTCAAAATCCAAATACTACAAGGGAATACTACAAATTTCAAATACTACAAAACCCCCCTCCCATCGGTTATTTTTTCTAGCTTGGGAAGTTTGTTTTTCCTTTTACCTTTGCCTTTCCCAAAGGATGTTTTTCCTCCTATGATGTGGGGTGGGGCTTTGTAGTATTTGTAGTATTTGGCTTTCCTTTGTAGTATTTGTAGTATTTGAAGTATTTGCAGTATTAATTAACAATAAAAAATCTAATGAGCATATATATTAAAACTCTCTCATCCTTTTTTTAACAATTTATATAGATCATCGACCAATTCCGGGGTAAACTCGTCCGGTTCGAATGTATAGAATTCTTCCAGGCTATCACCACAATCCGCCTCGTACTCTTTAGCCTGGAAGGCCATTTCAAGCTTGTCCAGTGCATTTACTATTTTCGCCTCCTCTGTTTTGCCCGTATTGTACTCCTCCCATAACCCGAACAGCTCGCCGTCGTCATCCACATCGTTCAGGATCTGTTTCATTGCACCAGCCTCCAGCCGGCTCTTGGCTTCACGCGAGATGCCGTCTTTCGGTGTAATATCGCCCGTAAGTATCTCTGCAAGATCGTGCAGCAGTGCCATTTTTAACATTTTAATTGCATCCAATCTATCCGATACGCCGATATTGCGGCTGACAAGCATACATAACACCGCCAGGCGGTAGCTGTGGTCCGCAACGCTTTCCACCTCGGGAATGTCATACCTCAACCAGCCTGAACGCTTTATACGCTTCAATTTTCCACAATTATGTACAAACGCTAGAATCTGCAACGCGGTCGCCATGAAACGCACCTCGAAACACTACAAACGCTCTGCACCATATAATTCTTTCCGACCCGATTTCAAATGCACTTTGTATATTCGATATTATAATGGGAGAGGAATCTCCCCTTAAACCCCTCTCTTTTTTTATCAGATGGGGATGCCTTCCGCATCCCCAAACGATAAAGAAAGAGGGGTTTTTAGGGGATTCCTCCCCTAACTAATAATATCATAAATCCAAAGTGCATTGAGTTTTGGGGGGATAGGTAGATTTTATATATCTTTAATATGAAATACGATAAATTTTTAAAGTTCGAGTATATTTCCATCCTTCCATGCCCGCAAACAGGCCTATTTTACAAGTAGCTTTAGACTTACTGGACAACCACAGGGCGCTCCAGATAGCAGAGGAGGCGGTGGAAGGTGGAGTGGACTGGTTGGAGGCGGGTACGGCCCTGATAAAGTCCGAGGGAATGAACGCCATCCGCGAGCTCCGGCATAAGTTCCCCGACCATACAATCGTCGCGGATATGAAGACCATGGATGTGGGCGCGTTCGAGGTCGAAATGGCGTCCAAGGCGGGGGCCAATATTGTTATTATCATGGGTGTTTCGGACGACGGCACCATCAAAGAAGCCATACGAGCGGGCCAGCAATACGGCGTGAAGATCATGGTGGACCTGATGAGCGTTTCCGATAAAATCGGTCGGGCGCAGCAGCTGCAGCGCTTCGGTGCGGATTATTTATGCATTCATGTAGGAATCGACGAGCAGATGACCGGCGGCAATCCCGCCAAAGAGCTTAGGGAGGTGGCCCAGGCGGTGGATATAGGTATAGCTGCGGCGGGCGGGCTCAATTCTGAAACTGTAATAAACGCCATGGAAGCTGGCGCTGGGATTATTATAGTCGGCGGCGCGATTACTAAAGCTTCTAAAGTAACAGATGCGACTAAAAATATATTATCAGCCATGGATAAATTCGAACCTATAAAAACGGATTTGTACAAGAAATATGGAGAGGAGGAGATTTACAGTGCGTTCATGAAGGTTTCTGCGCCCAACATCGCTGATGCGATGCATAAGAAGGGTGCAATGGTGGGCATCAAGCCGTTACGGGAAGGTTATAAAATGGCGGGCCGTGCTGTTACGGTTCGCACCGCCGACGGCGATTGGGCCAAACCCGTTGAAGCCATCGACCGCGCACAAAAAGGCGAGATTATAGTTATCAATTCCAGCTCCGGCCATATCGCCGTCTGGGGCGAGCTTGCAAGCTGGAGCTGCGTTACCAAGGGTATCGGCGGGGTGGTTATCGACGGTGCTGTCAGGGATGTGGATGATATTAAGAAAATGGATCTACCGGTATTCGCAAGGCACATCGCACCAAACGCGGGTGAACCTAAAGGTTTTGGCGAAATCGGTGCAGAGATTACCTGCGGTGGTATCTGCGTTAAAAACGGGGACTGGATAGTGGGTGATGACAGCGGGATAATGGTCATACCCTCAGAACGTGCCCGTGAAATCTGCAACAGGGCGCTGGATGTACACGAGCGAGAGAACCGTATAAGAGAGGAGATTCAGCGCGGCAGCACACTCTCAAAGGTATTAAAGCTTGAGAAGTGGGAAAAGCAAGGATAAATAAGATGAGAGGCAAGAGGCCACAATATTAAATGATAATAAACGAAGGCTTTCGAGATTATTGAAGAATCATTTTGAAAGCCTTCTGGACCTGAAATCCAGACTATTGACCCTTTATCCTACGATGCGAAGGATTTCAGGCCAAAAGACAAGAGGCGAAAGCAATAAAAGTCTTAGAGTCGAAGAGTCGAGAGTCAGGAGTCAAATCCTGATAGAGTCAAAGGGTCATGGAGTCTGGCAGTCGAGAGTCATAATATTATGTTAAAAATTTGAAAGATGAAAAGGACTCATGGACTCTTAGACTCATTTTAATTTAGAATTTATTATACAATAGTGTCAATTAAATAAAATAAAATCAAGCTTAGGCTTCAGCAGGTGCTTCTTTCTTACCTTCTGCTCCTTCTTCTGCTCCTTCCTCGGGAGTTTCACCTTCTTTCTCCTCCTCCTCCACCTTGGCCTTTTTCTCTGCTTTGACCTTTGCCTTCTCCATAATATCATGTTCTTTCTGGATTGCTGCCATTTCTGCCCTGGAAATGAATTTGTGGGCCTGCTTATTGCATCTCTTACAGAGCCTCATGAGATTTATGAGCTTTCGGCGGTTGCAGCCTCTGCATTTACCTAGACTTTTCAATTAGAATCACCTGTATTCTATAATTGGGTATGGCAGTAACTCATTTCTGCGGTTAATATCTTAATAGTAGATATAGATTTAGGTTAATTACCCTTGAAATAGGTAGAGTATGAATATACGGTCCAAATAGTAGGGTTCCAAGGTTAGTTTTAAAATTTAATATAAAAATAAAAATATAAATTGCGGCACCTGCCAGCGGTTTTTCCTAAGCCCCTGATCCGGAAAGGCAATATTTATAAGAATATTGCAATATTGCCATCCCCGGGATGAGGAATGATATTTATAACTTTTTACAACCCTGGGTTCAATAATTTTTAACCGATCAAAAATTACAATTATTATCTTTCACAATTTATATAGCTCATATTTATTATTTTGTCATAATATATATCGCCCAAAACCCATGTTTTTTAAAATGCTGGCTCCCATCTTAAAACAACCGATTCTATGATTTTTATTAAGGTAAAAAATAATAATAATTTCAAAATCGTCCATTTTTATTTTCTTACGATTATAATACATATCCGCAGAAAAATATTTATATTATACCGTCGTTCTCGATATTGCAATATATATTGCAATAAATATAAAAAGATTGCAAAGAATAATCTGATGTCATTAAACTCAAGGGTGAGAGAAATTATGGATATTGATGCATTGAATGCTTCTAAATTATTGTCAGACCCCTATGTCATGAAAATTCTGGCCGCTTCTTTTAAAGTTCCAAAATCTGCTCAGGAACTAAGTTTACGATTCAACATACCCATAGCCGTATGTTATCGTAAGATCCGTGAACTTGAAGGCGTCGGTCTAATGGAATGCGTAGGGAAGGTGCTTACACCAAAAGGCAAAAGGGTAGGGATCTATCGTTCTCAGGTGAAGGGCGCATACCTCTTCTTCGAAAAGGATAGATTGAGAGTCCGATTGGAATTAACCAAGGTAACAGAAAATCAGTTCGACAGCATCTGGGATCCATTGGCTTTACCTGGCCAATAGAAAATTCATTTTAAAACCCCAGGATCTGGTTTTTGGTAGGTTTCCTCCTGCTCGAATTGTCCCCCTCGTGAATTAAGTTCAATGGCGGCCTGTAAACTCAGGCCTTTTAGCAAAGTCGCTTGGAAGGCTAAAACCGTTGTACTTGATTCATTTTCTTTTTTTTTAGATTTAAAATCAATGAAATCAGGCGCTAGAGAAGAGAGAGGAGGCGTTAGGGTGATTATAATCGGTATGATTAAACGAGCCTCGCAGACGTTAGACGTTACGCAAAACGATTGACGCTAGCCGTTACGCACCTCGCAACCGCTCAACGTTAACCGCACTTCTGGAAGCGATAAAAATCGTATACTCAGCATTCTTCAATCTAACCGTGTTTTTCCTTCTCGCTTTTTATATGTTCAGCATAAGCTGCGGCGTCCAAAAGCTCCTCGAGCTCACTTTGGTCGGTAATCTCTACCAGAGCCATCCAGCCCTCGCCGTACGGGTCCTGGTTCATCAGCTCAGGCGTATCCACCAGCTTCTCGTTGATCTCAATGACCTTACAACCTACCGGCGCATAAAAATCAGCTACAGCTTTTACAGATTCAACCACACCGAACTCGGAGCCCCTCTCGAACTCGGCATCAACAGCCGGAGGCTCTACGTAGACGATATCTGTGAGCTCTTTCTGGGCGTAGTCCGTGATGCCGATCCTGCCCTTGTTATCCTCCTCCACACGGAGCCATTCACTGGTTTTCGTATACTTTAAATCATCCGGTATATTAATCTCATCAACTTCCATTCGTTCCACTCCATTGCACCTAAATTTCACTTTCATTATGAGATATAAAATAGGGGAGAAGAATCTCCCCCCTTCGATTTAAGATGCTTCTTAAATCCCAATACTACCAATACTACCAATACATACCAAGGAAATCCCAATGACCAATACTACCAAAATGATTTATCATCATTCTTGGGATTTTGTATTTAGTAATATTCCTTGGAGTTTGGTAGTATTTGTATTTGGTAGTATTAAGAAGCTTTATCAAATCAAAGTGGGGATTCTTCCCCTAACTTATTATATCTCATTAATTGAAAAGTGAAATTAAGGTAATTTAGCCACGGTGCCCGGGACGGGTTTATTTCTGATCTCTATATCGAGTTTGGTACCTGCTTTGGCAAGTTCGGGTTTGACGTAGCCCAGCGCGAATCCGATTTTTTTGCCGTCCAGCGTGGGAATAGCGGTACCGCTGGTAATGTCGCCTACCTGTTCGCCCCCTTGCAGGATCTTATGGCCGGGCCGGGGCACGCCGCTTTTGAAATCATCAAGTTGTATACCGCAGAACAGATCGTAGCCGCCCTTATCCTTCTGGGCCTGCATGGGCTCCTTACCGATGAAATCCGTATCCCAGTTGATGGCCCACTCACCGTTCCAGTTGGTCTCCAGCGAGGTGCGGTCCTCGTGGAAATCCTGGCCGGACAGCAGGAATCCCTTCTCCAGCCTCAGTGTATCTCTTGCACCCAGGCCGATGGGTTTGATATCGAACTCCTGACCCTCTGCGATCAAGCTGTCCCAGGCCTGGTGCGCAAGCGGGTTAGGTACCATGAGCTCAAAGCCGTCCTCGCCCGTATAGCCGCTGCGCCAGATCAAAATCTCCTCCTCGATATCTTTGAGCTTCATGTACGCACACTGGAAAAACTCAAGGCTCTTCAGGTCATAATCCGTGAGTTTGCGCAAGACCTTTCTGGCGTTCTGGCCCTGGAGCGCTAAAATCGAGTACTCGTCGGACACATTCTCAACTTTGACATCGCGGTCTCCTGTATGGGTTGTGAACCATTCATAATCACGGTCGATCATGGAGGCGTTGGGTACGGAAAAGTACTTCTCGGGCTCCAACCCTGCGGTGATCATATCATCGATGATCTTTCCATCGTCATTAAGAATGTGTGCATATTTCAGCTCACCGGGTTTGAGCTTCATCATATTATTCGTTAGTACGTGGTTCAAGAACTCCTGGGCGTTTGGACCTGTAATAATGAAATTTCCCATATGTGATACGTCGAACAGCCCGACACTGCGGCGTACAGCAAGATGTTCATCCATGATGGTGGTATAATGCACGGGTAACTGGAAGCCGAAGAATTCTATTATTTTTCCTCCCAGTTCCACGTGTGTGTCATGTAACGCAGTTTTTTTCATAACAATCACAATTCCTTTCTGGTTTTTTATCCCCCTGACGTAACTACTATTATCAACTCCCTCCGCGAAAGCCAATAGTATATTTATTATAATTCGTGCAGTAAATAATCATGTTCCAAGACTGGAAGATACATAATCATTTATTTACGAATATACTTACCATCTTTCTTATAGTAGTGAGTGTTCATATATTCAAATAAAATGTTCTTTCGGCCGGTTTTGGGATTGATGCCGGATAGTTTTTCCAGCTCGCCCTTATCCAGCCAAATAGACAGACAAATTTGACAGTAATCGATCTCTACATCATTGATCATCTTGGTTGACATGGGAATATCGCAAACCGTACATTTGAGTTCCCGAGCGGATTTGGGGTCCAAACCCGCCAACTTCTCAAGTTCACCTTCGTCCAGCCAAACCCCTTCACACTTCGGGCAGACATCGATATTAACCGTTTCGATTTTCTTCGGGTCCATTTTCGAATTACAAATTATACATCGCATAGGGTCACTTTTCCTTAATTTTTTTTAATTTCCAAAGTCCGATTATATTACCCGAATATATTTCTAATATATATAAATGATAATATAATCTCAATGAGTTTATATATAAAATAATCTGACAATTAAATCAGAGAGTTCTAATAAAAATATTTATCATCATCCTCTGGCGGTGGAGGTGGTGGTATACTTTCATTGGATCTGATCGATTCTGTTTGCCGGTTTTGACCAACCCCGACATTACCCTGTACGGGGGGTTGCCAGTATGTAAAATTTCCAGCATCCTCTTCTGCACGTGCTTCTTTGAAAGATTTAAAACCGATATAACCCAGAATCAGGCCTATGGATACCCCGACGATCCCGCTGACCAACAAAAATCGTGCAAACCCCTCCGAGATGGCTTCGCCTGGCAAATCAGTATAATGCACGAGCACCTCAAATAACATATACCCTCCGGCGCCCAGGGAATTCAATCCCAGGACCATGAATACTATAGCCTTCATGTCTTTATCCATTATTTCATCCCAATGAGCTCTATACTTGTTTGATGCTTGATTGCTTTCAAAATATACCTAGTTTTCTAATAAGGAGGCGGCGTGCGGGAGGTAGTAGGCGGTTTAATGCAAACTGCCTCCTGCCAGTGCTTATCATCATTAAAATACCTTAACGGCCTGCCCCCTGCGTACTGATGTTTATAAAATCGAAACGGCCTGCCTCCTGCTAGTGCTTATTATCAAAAAGGAATCGGAGCGGCCTGACTGATATCTCTTAAAATCAATTGCTTATCGCTCTTGTATCAATTGTATTAATTTCATTTTGGTATCTTCGCTTAAAGTCAGTTCGTTCCCCTCAAGCTCCTTTATGATTTCATCAAATGTTATGCCGGAATCGGGGAAGATCACATGGTAGCTCGGGATGTCCTCTACCTGCAGGATAACAACATTCGAATCAGGTTTCAAATCGAATTTCTTCTGAGCCGCCTGGAATTCCACGAACGGCCTGATATTATCCGTCACAGACTCGAATTTTGTGATTGTCAGTAATCGTGCCATGTAAGCCATACAATATCCAACCTTA
>CP070629.1:2179782-2213499 GCA_020356005.1 Thermoplasmata archaeon | reverse complement strand
TTATATCATCAATAACAGCCAGGAGCCGATATACGGATACAAAATAATCAAGGAGCTAAATGAGGCCACTGCTGAAAAGCTCAAGTTCAGGGAGGGCACGGTCTATCCGATACTGCGATACCTGCAAACCCAGGAATTCCTGACATCCTATCTCGGCGAGTCACCCAATGGAGCTCCAAGAAAATATTACACAATTACCAAGCAGGGTAAAGCTGCCCTTGATGAAGGACTGAAGTCCTGGCACCAGTGGCGGGTTCTTCTTATGGATATTATACAGCCCTTGGAGGTGAAATAATGGCCACCCCGAAGGAAATCCAGAATTACTTAAAAACTATCGGTAAAGAGCTTGGAGATGTCGACTCCAAAACCAAACAATCAATATTACAGGAAATAGAAGGGCATCTCGGCGAGAAGATTGATGATGTTAAAAGTGCAAAAAAGATAGCTGAACTGCCTCCCGCCGAAATAAATAAAATAATCGAAGAGTTCGGAGCGCCAAAAGAGATCGCATCGGAATACCGCCGACAGCTGTCTGAAGAGAAGGATTTCAAAGCTGAAAAAGGCTCATCAAAGAAGAAGATTGCTGTGATTGCAATAGTCGTTGTGCTATTGCTTTCAACGTTGACAATGGCGGGGTTTATCTTCCTTTTTAATCCAGAAGAGGAAGAGGACAAGGATGAAATAGAAATAGATGCAAATATAACATTTTTAACAATATATGAAGGAAAGGGATTGCAATCAATTCAAATCGGTGATGGACAGGTAAGAATTCTAAATACTTACGGTGAACCGGAACAACAGGAGGAGACGGAAACAACCATCTGGATGGACTACAACGAATCCAGGAGCATGGATTTTCTGGTGGAAAAGGACAGCAATACAATTTCGGAGATCAGATTCAATTCCGGCTACGAAGGTGGAACAGAAAAGGGGATCAGGATCGGTACGCCGTTAGAGGATGTATTGAACAAGTCCGACGGTGCGAAAAAAACGGTAAGAGCAAGTTACACAGAGACTCAGAATTGCCTGCTCGGTTCGAATCGGGTGCTTTATGAACAGGTTTATAATGATAAAATTTACGCGTATAAATTTATTGACTGCACAAAAGGGATTCTATACTGGTTCGATACAAACAAAACAGTTACACAAATTGTAGTATTCGAACCCTATGATACAATACTTTCCGGGCCGTGGCTGCAGGCCGTCTTGTACAAGCCTGGTGGAGAGTATTGTCTGGTCGTCGGGGAGGACATGCCGGTAATAAAATCCGACGGTGTTACAATCGAAGTTATCGAGCCCTCGCCTTTCGAATACCTCTACGATATTGCATGGCACCCGGGCGGTGGGTATGCATTGTTGTGCGGTGCGGCTGGAAGTATTTACAAATATGACGGCACCGGCCTTGTAAATCTAGCGGTACAGGCAACCGATTCATTCCATGCAGTCAAATTCGCGCCTAACGGGGAATTTGCAATAGCAGTGGGTTACAACGGCCTCCTCGCTGTCATTCAAGATAATAAAAGCACTTACAGCTATCTACCGGATACGATTGCACCTGATGTCAACTTTGACGATCTTGCATGGAACGGTAACGGGAGCTTTGCATTACTTGTTGGTCATCAAGCCTCGGATTTTTCCAAGGGTATCATAATTGCGTTCCAGCCCGGCAACAATAGTATTTTGAACGGCACCTTCTCCATTCTGGACACGCCCGGGACGCTGTCAAGCTGCTTCAGTGCCCTCTGGGTTCCCGATTGGAATTACTTTATTATCACAGCGAACCTCGGCCAGCTCTATAAAATCAATGTAAATCTTACTGTTGAGAGCATAACAAATCCCGTAACAAGCTACGAACCTATTTTCGATGCGGTCTACCACCCAGTTGAAAAAAGAGTTATAATGGTCGGCGGCCACGCCGGCTGGAACCCCGAAGAAGGGGTTTACGACCGCGACGACTCCAGCCGGCTCGTACTAAGCTTCGACGGCCAGTCCGTTACCCTCGTTGATTCAGGACTGAGCCCACACTTCTTGAACTGCGCCTTTAACCCCTCCGATAACTCGGTTTCCATCGTCGGCGCATTCACAACCGCATATACATACAAAAACGGCCAGGTGGCCCCAATCCAAGTAGATTATGGGATTGATTAGGGGAGGAATCCCCTAATAACCCCTCTTTTTCTATCGAAATGGGTATGCCTAATGATTTTTAATAAAATCGTAGGCATACCCAAAATGATAAAAAAAGAGAGGGGTTTAAGGGGAGATTCCTCTCCCCTTATTCAATCCCATAAACTTGCTTTGGAGCGAGGAATTGCGGGAATTTGTCCAGCAGTTTCATTCGTACTTCATAGCAGAAGTGGCATGCGGTAGCATATTTGTCGTCGGGTGTCACATCGAACTCTTTGGCGAGTTGTACCGGGCCGCCTTCTACGAGCGGTTTGCAGATGGGGTGGTCGTCCGCGTTGTATTTTGTTACCAGTTCGGAAAGCGGCGTTTCCCACATATTGCCGATGACCAGTCCCTGGCACAGGTGCACGTACCCGTAGGAGTCGACATGTACCCTCCCGGGGTTTCTGAGGTCTTCCACCAGGCAGTCCGTGAATTTATCATAGGATGTTAGAGGTAATCCCTCCATCAATTTCTCTACTGCCCGGCCTTTCAAAAGCGCCCCGCCGGTTATGTAGGGTTGGCCTTTGGTGCTTTCATCGCCGGCCTGTACGCTGGGCTTATCGATGCAAATCGAACCCACGGGTATCCCGAGCTTTTCTGCTGCAACTTCAACAAATCTGGTGGGATTGGGTTCGTCTTCGCCGTAATGGAACGTATCGTCGCTGACGCTCAAATCCACGAGCTTCATACCTTCCAGCGGCTTCAACCACAGCTCAGCATCTTCATCGCTCGTAGCCCAGTACGAGTTCGTTACTATACCTATCTCCAGGTCCTGCGCGGCGGCAAGCTTTATGCCTTCAAGCATTAGAGGGTAGAACATGAACGGCTCGCCGCCTTCGAAATACACCTGCTCTATCGTACCGATCTTCTCGATCTCCGAAAAAACCTTTCTGAGCTGGTCCAAAGTGAACGTACCTCTGGAGCTAGGTGCACTGTACACGAAGCAGTGGTCGCATTCCATATTACATTTATAGGTCAATAAGAAATGGATTCCCGTTAGCATGAAGAGACCTCTTTACAATTTTTTATTGCTTCTTAAATCCAAATATTACAAATACTACTAAGTAAGCTCAAACTTCAAATAACTACCTAGAATCTTTGGATAGCATATCGTATACCGCCGGAGTCGCATATATTGGAATGTTCGAACGGCCGTGCCGTTCTATTGTTAAAGAACTCCGGAAATCCAAATATCAAACGCGGCAGAAAATCCTTTTAAAGATTTGAGGTTTACTTTGGATTTATTTTGAATTTTGAGTTTTGGATTTAAAATCACCCTATGTTGCAGTTGTTTTTTTGTGAATGATTTGGTAGTTGGAATTTGTTTTTGAAATTGGGAGTTTGAGCTTACTTTGGATTTTGTAATATTTGAGACTTGGTAGTATTTAGAAGCAATACTAGATTAAAGTGGGTTTATTTAGAATCTTCCTCCGTTTCCACCCTTTCTTCTGGCTCCGGCTGTTTTCCGCCTTTGCTTTTGCCCTTTGCCACCATGATAAGAACGACAACTATGACAACGGCAATTATAACGATAACCAGGAATAATGTGTTGTCCAGCATCCCCTCTTTTTCATCATCATCCTCATCCGTATCGCCCTTCGTCCCCACGGTAATTTCCGTCTCTGCACTGTTATCGCCGCTGTTGGAGTCCAGTACGGTTTCTTTCGGCACTATCTCGACCTTGATTTTATGCGTACCCTCAGATGCTAGCCACACCGCTTCTGCAGAAACAGTTTCGCCGGACTGCAGGTCATGTTCACTTCCAGAGCCCAATTGATTATCGTTTACATAGAATTTTACACTGAAATCTTCCGCGTCCAGTGAACCATCGTTTTCAATTTTGGCATATATAGTAACATAATCGCCATCGTTTATATCAGACTCTGAAAATGTAATATCTTCCTTGACTATTTTCAGGTTGTACTGCTGGTCGGGTTTCAACGCATTTACATCTATTACTACCCACGTATAATTGCTCTTGTAGTCGGCTTCAGATACCTTTGAAAATATTGTTATCTCGCCAGCTGCGGAAAGCATCGGCGCTGTTATCGCTGCACTCAACTCGCCGGTGCCGTCAGTGGTGCCAGTAACAGGCGTAATTACAACCCCGGTTGAATCTGATGATAATTCTACTGATGCCCCTGATACAGCCGATCCGCCGTCCTGGGTGGTGGCCTTGATGGTAAGTGTAAAGCTTTCACCTGAATCCACGGTGGTCTTAGAAGGTGTCAGCACCACGGCAAGAGGCGGTTTGGACACCCCGGAGGTTGTACCGGTCTCCACATTTGACAGCGGTGCCCAGTTCAAAACCTCATCCGCAACTTTAATTGCGAAATAGTAGGTGGTGGCCGACTCCAGGCCGGTAACCACAAAGGTTTCCTGTTTGCCAGCGGACTTGGGGGAGGGCTCGCCGTCGGCCTGCTGTGCGGTGTTCCAGTTCGAATCCGTTATCAACGATTCCGAATAGCGCACATCGTACTTCGTTGCAGTCCCGTCGGAACCGTCATCGCCAACCGCACTCCAGCCCAACGTCGCGTAATCCTCTCCCATCTCTTTTATTTCCAGGTCGGTGATGGCATCTGGTGCGGTATTGTCCGGCTCAACGGTGCCGCCGTCGTTCAGCCAGGCCTTGATGCCCTTGTTGCTCCAGCTGGCGCCGACGATATCCAGACTTCCATCACCGTTAATATCGTAGACATTGGCGCCACACCAGTTATCTGAGGATGCCACATTAGTACTTGTAGCAAGAGTCCATGTCATGTCGGTACCCGGGCTCGCAGCACCGTTGCCCAGGTAGATCTGGATGCCCTTGTTGCCGGACGCGGCCGGAGCGATCAAGTCGAGGTCGGTATCGCCGTCGATATCCGCCAGCTGGATCTGGAGGTACCTGTTCCCGGTGGGCAGGCCGCTGTTGGCTTCGGTCCATGTGAAGGTTGAGCCGTCGGCACCGCCGCTGTTACCCAGCAAGCACTTCACACCGCTGCCGGTGGTTCCGAACACAATATCCATATGCGAATCGCCGTTAACATCGCCAACCGCAGCGCCCAATGTGTTGCCCGGCGAGGTAACACCCGTGCTTTGGTCCGACCAGAGCGTCCCCGACGATTTCTGGATGAACAGATATTCGTGGTCGCTGTAATCGCAAGCAACGATGTCTTTCAGGCCGTCCTTGTTCACATCCCCCACGGCCGCTGCAGTGAACTCGCCGTCTGTTGCCAAACCTGTTGATTTATCCTGCCAGATAGCCGGGTTACCGCCGGAATTCTCGTAGTATTTAAGACCGTTGTTCCTGCACAGTACCATATCGAGGCTGCTGTCGCCGGTGATATCGGTTATAATCACATTATCGGGATTACCGGCGGGCAGCGGCGTGCTTACATGCGTTGCGGAATCCGTCCATGAGCCGCTCTGGTATTCCCAGACCTTCAAACCCTCCTTGTTGTCCGTACCCCAGTGCTCGTCGGTGCCGTACAGTTCCATGAGGCTGTCCGAATCCGCATCTGCGAGCTGGAGACCGCCCCAGGAATTTTCAGAAGGAAGACCGGAGGATGCGTCGTTCCAAGAGGAGCCGCCGTTACCTGCATAAGCGTAAATGCCCTGGCCAACCATATTGCTGTAATCCTCGCCGCCGAAGGCGATATCGATATTGGTATCGGAATTGAAGTCCCCGAAAGCGATATAGTTATAATCGCCGGTGGTAGGCAGCCCGGAGGATGCTTCTGTAAATGTCAGCGCCCGGGAGGATGTCCGGGAGGGCGCGCCTACATGTACGCCCGAATCATCATTGCCGGCGGCAAAGAGGCTTACAAAATTGGTTAAAACAAGCAGGGTGCAAATCAAAATAATTACAGATAGTTTAGAACTCGAGTTCATAATATCACCGCATATTTCAATAGTTGTTTCTGTGTAGTAAATATATAAATCAGTATAAAATATAGATACTTTTTATAAATTTAATTATATTATAAAGGTTGTGTTTTTAATTTCAATTATCAATAATAGCATTTAAAGCAATATAATCAGGATCCATAGCCTTTAAGCATAATCTAAGCAGATCGTAGGCTATCTGAGCGGAGCGAAGAGCGTTCTGTCTGAACATATATAATTAAATGACACGGGACTCAGAGGGGATTTATTAACCGCGAAAAGCGCGAAGATCACAGATTCAGAAAAAGAAATAATGGAAAAGGAGAAATATTAAAATCTTAAAATTTGTTTCCGTGTCTTCCGTGCCTTCGTGGTTTATTTAGGCTCCTTTGCATGGCAGGTGAGGTATTAACCACGGAACCACGGAATATAATATCATTATAGATTTACTTTCAGGTTTATTTATATTTGATTTTGATTACTTTTTACCACCTCTCTAAATTTCAGGTTTTTATAGTCTATCCATTATGAAATTATAACAATAACTAATCAGGATGATAGTATGTATGTTACAGGGAAAAAATATTGGGATCTAAGTGATAAAATCAATGCTGCGGCAATCGAAGTTCATAAAATATTAGGGCCAGGGTTTTTAGAAAGTGTTTATCATAATGCAATGAAAAAAGAACTGGGATTACAAAATATACCTTTTGAAACAGAAAAGGAAGTAAAAATAATTTATTAAGATGAAGAAGTGGGTCTACATAGAATAGATTTATTAATCGATGATAAGATAATTATTGAATTAAAAGCAGTAAGCGAAATTTCAAATGTACATAGAGCCCAAATATTATCTTATTTGAAAGCTACCAATTTAAATGTTGGATTAATCATAAACTTTGCAAAAACAAAAATAGAAATTAAAAGAGTCGTAAATGATTGATACATAATACCGTTTCCGTGTCTTCCGTGCCTCCGTGGTTTACCTTTTCTCCTTTGCATGACAGGTGAAGTATTAACCACGGAATCACGGAACCACGGAAGTCCTAGGTCTTAATGTACTTCGTGGCTAACTTCGTGGAGGGGGGACATCAATGATCAATACATTAAAAATCAAAACCCTAGATTACTTTCGCGGACTTCGCGGCTTTCGCGGTAAAAAATACCTTACCAAATCCGACAAGGTAATCCCATTAATTTGGAATCAATCCCAGCCCCCATACCCGAGGCCCCAGCCCTGAATATTCTCACCATTCACCATTCAAGGCCCGTAAACTGCGTAGCCGCTAGTTGCCCACACCTAGTTGCCAACACTCTAAATCTATATCAGCGGTGAAGTTAAATTATTTCATAATTACCAAAGGTGCTTGGCGGTGCGTCATCTAACAGTATTATCTCATATTATTATACTTATAAACGGTGTAGGGCCGTGCCGCATATAACAGTGATAGGAAATCAATTTATAATTACCTATCGTACTCACCATTTCGAATTTTATTTATAGCTATTAGAATTTACCCCTCCTCGGTGTTTCCAATGCCCCGCAAGCCGTTACCGATGCCTAACAAAATCGAGATTACGATAGTCAAGATCCTGGAGAAGGGCGAATGCCCTCTCGGCCACGAGGTTGGCGAGAAGTTCAGCTGGCCGGATGATATGGGCAAGATGTGCCCTCACGCGGTTTATACGCTGTACCCCGCCGTGGATGTACTGCGCTTCGGCGGAACCTTTCCGTGGGAGGATGACCCTGATACCGCAAGGCTGTGCTGCCCTGATTCGAATAATCCAGTTGTGTTCGAGATCAGAAGAATCAAAAGCGATTGAATCAAATACATCTCTTTTGCTGTTTAATGATTTTAAAATTCTAAATTCTAAGCACTAAATTCGAAACAAGCACTAATATCTAAGCACTAAACCCGCCCCACCCCTTCGGTTGTATTTCTGGCCTAGGACATTCGATATTCGGATTTGTTTGTGATTTCGATCTTCTTGTTTCGAATTTGTTTGGGAATTTCGTTATTCGAGATTGTTACGGTATTCGATATTCGAAATTCGAATTTCAAAATCCAACCTTATTATTCAGATTTCAACGCATTAAATCGTTCTCTCATAAGCTTAACTCTGCTTTCATCAACAAAGTTCTCCGCCTTCCCCTCTTCTTTGAAATAAGATCCCACCACGAACCCGTCCGCCTCGGAATAGAATTCTGAGATGTTATCCGGCGTAAGCCCGCTGCCGATCAGTACCGGCAGATGTGTATTGGATTTAACCACCTGCAGGTCCTCCAGCTTCGCTTCCAGGCCAGTTCGCGAACCCGAGACGATTATGGCGTCTGCCTTGCCGCGCTCGGTGAGGTCCTTCGTCTCCTCAGGTAACCCACGGTCCACAAGCGGCTTGGCGTGCTTTACATCCACATCGGCGAATATAAGTACTGTGGACTTGAGCTTTTTACGCAGCCGCAGCGTCTTGTGGCTTTCGCCCTGCAGTACACCCTGCTCGGACACCGCCGCGCCTACATGAACGTTCACCCTGATGAACTCCGCGCCGATGGAGGTGGCAATGGCAAGAGCCGCGCCCGCGTCATTGCGCAGTGCATTGATGCCCAAGGGCACCTCAACCTCTCGTTTGATCTCCCTGCCGATGGCCGCCAGCGACGCGATGGTCTCTGCAGGGATATTATCGGGAAAAAACGGCTTGTCACGGAAGTTCTCTATAATCAAGCCGTCAAGCTTGTATTTATTAAAGATGGCAACCTCCTCCAGCGCCTTCTCATAGATGATCTTCCGATCGCCGTCATAGCTCGGCGAGCCCGGCAGCGGCATTAGGTGCACACATCCGATAAGAGGCTTTTTGGATGGGAACAAATCGTCGAAGGTGCGGCTTTTCATTGGTTCTTCACCTGATCTTTAAAATGCTATGATTAATCAATCATTCAGTATATCCTTTACTTCTTTTAAAAACTTCGACGTAAAATAACGATTTTTATGAGTTTTTTAATCGCTAACAGAAGAGCGTCATACGGTGAGCGGTTGCGCAGTGCGTAACGTCTAACGGCTGCGAAACTCGGCTCGTCTCTTGCCTTTTGACTTTTGCCTCCTGTTTTTTTACCCAATCGCATCTGCCCTATTATACAATCGCAATAGAAAATTCGCGATAGCATTTATGGCATTTTGTCTCGCCCCTTTCCTGTCGCATTGACTTCATCTCAATAAATGTGGAGAACTCATGATTGCAGAAAGGGCATATCGCCTCGGTTCTGAAGTAGTATTTTTTTGCCTCTAAATCGTATTCAAAAGGAAATTTCCAGTTGATTTCCCGGGGAATGCCTTCAATTAAATCGTAACCGTTGTCTGTAAGTTCATTGATTATCCCATCCATCTTTTCCAGGCTGTAATTATCTTCAGACAATTTTTCTAAAACGTTTTGGGTGATGGCCGATATAAAATTCTTTTTATGGAACAACAGCGGTATAACTACCAACTTTATAAAAACCTCATTTCCACTGCTGAAGAACTCCGCTTCGACAGAATGTTTATCCTCTTCAGGAGTATAACTGCCAGGATAGGTAAATACAAACATAGAAGAGGGTCTGACCCTGCTCCTGGTAGCGAAATGATGCGTGAAATTTCCCTCGCTGTACCTTTTCTTTGTTTTGAACTTGACCAATTTTACTGCATACTCATAATCCTTTAAAAAAGATTTAATATTCACATTTTCTACGGTGAATTCTTCATAAATACCGATCTTTTTCAAGGTTTGTTTAAACTCCTCAAGATCCTTGATCAAATCGTAACGATCATAGAACACGATTATCCTCCTTAAAAGAAGGTTACTTAATATCGATTATTTATAATTATTTATTGCTTATATATCGATTATATAAGTGGTGAATGGTGAGAACGCTCCAGCCCTTCGGGCTCTCGCTTGAATGGTGAGTCCATCCCCCACCCCCCTTTGATTTCTTAAATCTCACTCACTATTAAAGGGGACTTTTTCCCGTTCTCACAACGCATCACTATAAAAGCAGTATCTCAGCGCCCCTCGCAACCGCTTATCGAAACGAGTTTCGATACCGCTTACCGAAACGAGCCTCCCTGACGCATAACGTTACGCTAGACGCGCCCGAGTGACGGTACGCTCCTCGCCAACGCAACCGTCAGACGCACCTCTAATATCGATTATTAAGCTTACAGTAATCAAAAAAAATTAAGGGTAAGGGGCATTTTTTATCGGTCCTCAAAATCGCTTACCCCTTGACCCCTGCCCCTTGGCTTATTTACGGGAGTAGTTATGGTATAATCGCGTCAAGATCAATGGATGAACATGACTTGGGGTTTTTACCCGCGTTCTTGTTCACCACGGTTTCTGCTAGTATATGTGCCAGTTCCCCCTCTTCTACCGAATAGATCTTAAGCGGAACCGCGCCGAACCCTGACTTCTTCGCGGTAGGAGCGACTAAATTGCATTCGAGACTGTAGCTTTCCTCCCGGCTTGCCAGAAACGATACAAAAGCGACGGATTCTACCGGGTTGCCCGGTGTGCGGGTTATTGTAACCTGGGCGATGACATCCTTATCATTATCCTCATAAATTGTCAGTTCAAGAGCACCGCTGCCGACACCGGTGGCTACGAATGCAAGATTTACAAGTCTCGGCATCAAAACAATCTTGTAGATCTCAGGGTAAAGTGTAATGGTATCCATAAACGCGATATGGATGTAACCGTTAGAATCAACCGCCATTGAAGGCGATTCGGAAAGCGAAGCCGAAGCGGTCAGCTGATACTGATCCATTAGCGTTGAGCCGTCCGGGTTCAGTACAGACATGTATATCTGGTAATCGCCCGGGGTGTCATCGCGCCAGAGTAAGTACAGCCTGCCGGAGTCGTCTATCCCGAATTCCTGAAGGGAGGATTTGCCCGGTGTGTCTGAGATCCTCTGGGGCCCTGCCATGAGCGGTGCGCCGTTGTTATCCAGCTTCATGTACGATACCTCGTAGTCGCTGCTCCACCGCTCGTCCGCCCAGGCCATATGCACATTGTCGTCACCGTCAACTACCACAGCCGGATACCCTTTGTACCACAGGTACGGGGTGGACTTGCCCTCGTTGGCGAATACAGTTGGACCCACGAGGATGGTACCGTCGTTGTCCATTTTTAAATAATACTGCGAGTTCAGGAAGGTCCACCAGTCGTAGCACTTGAAGCCGATGTGTAAATTATCCATGGTATCTATATCGAGCGACGGGCCCGCGCAGTAACCCAGATAGCTGGTAATCGCCATGTCGTCAATCAGCACCGCGCCCGCCGGTGATATCTTCTCGTAATAGATCTCGTAGTTCCAGTTACAGCTCCGGTGGTCGTACCAGACGATATGAGCATTATCACCGGAATCGATTGCAATAACCGGATCGCCGGAATGCACAACGCCCTCGCTCACGCGCTGCTCGTCGATAAGCACAAGCTCGCTACGGACGGCAGATTCACCGCCGTAATCCAGCCCGCTGTCAAGTTTCATATAATAAATCTCAAAGTTCGGATAATAACCGTTAAACCCGTTCTTCATACCGTCTACATAGGCCATATGGATGTTCTCCTCTGAATCAAACGCAACATTCGGGTCTGGGAAGAAGTACTGATATGGATAACCGCCGTAATACGAAAGATCCGTAAGTTGCGTATCATCTATCATCACTTCGCCGAACTTATCGAATTTCTTATAGAAGATCGCATGTAAAAATTTCCCGTCATCAGGGTCCGGGTCGGCTCGGCTGTCGGCCCAGATCAAATGTAAATTATCCTCGCTGTCGATCAATATATTCGGCATAATCGACCTGTGTATATTGTCCGTCAACCTCTCGGGACCCGAAATATCGAAATACTCCGGCGGAACCGGATTAAGCTCCGGCTCGGGCTCGCCGGGTGCTGCCGAAACCCCAGATGAGATTATCATTATTGTCACAATAAACAATATAACTACTCTATTCAACAAGCCAAAGTTCCAGTTTAAGGGTGTTAGCATTTTCATACCTCCCATTAGCTATACATTCCTGAAATGTATATATATAATTTCTCTAAGAATATGTTGCATATCACTTAATAAATATTGATGGTTTATATTTGAATATGGTAAATTCCTGCCTCTTAACCAACATATATTTCAGTAGGAAGTATTAATACTATCTCTAATAAAAATAGACAAAACCCCTGGAGCCAATATCCCCAAACACAGTGGCTTTCCTCACCGCCAAAATTAACCCTTATGTAAATTTTTATAAAATATATAAAAAATCAAAAATTGTAGGGGAAGAATCCCCTACAACCCCTCTTTTCTCATCTTTTTGGGTGATGCCTACGGCATCACCCATAGAGAAAAGAAAAGTGAGGGGTTATTAGGGGAGATTCTTCTCCCCTAATTTTCTTGATTTTATTAATTTTATATTAGAATTATAGCGGTCAGTTTGGGATTTTTGCCGTTGTTTTGGCACAGGGTGATTTCGCCAAGTTTGTCTGTAAGTTCGCCATTTTCAACTGCGAAGACTTTTATTGGCATTGCCCCGTTCCCGCGGGCCTTGGCTGTGGGATTCAGGCTGAATTCGATTCTAAGCTCATCCTCTGCACTTGCCGGTATGTTTACGATAACTGCATTGGCCATAGGGTCGCCTGCTGTACGGACCACATTCAGCTGTTTGATCAGCGAGTCGCCTTTGTATATTGCCACATTCGCACTGCTGCCGGGCACACCACTTGCTACGAACGCCAGTTCAAGAGCCTGGGGTTTCAATACGGTTTTATATATCTCAGGGATGTAAGTAATGGTATCCGCCCAGGCGATATGAATATTACTGGCTGAATCGAACGCTACAGAAGGTGATTCTGACAGCGAGGCTGACACAGTTAGCTGATACGGATCTAGGACCGTGCCCCCGTCCGTGTTTAATATGGCCATATAAATCTGGTAATCACCCGGCGTATTATCGCGCCAGAGTATGTATAGGTTGCCGTCAGGGCCCAGAACGAATTCCTGGAGTGTGGACTTACCGGGCGTCTCCGATACGCGCAGCGGCTCGGCCATTACCGGCTCGCCGTTGTTATCAAGCTTCAGGTACGATACCTCATAGTCATTGCTCCAGCGCTCATCGTACCAGGCCATATGCACAAAATCGGAACTGTCTACTTCAACTATCGGGTAGCCCTTATACCACTGGCGTGGTGTGGGTTTACCTTCATCTGCAAAGATCTTGGCGTCTATGAGGATATTACCATCATTATCCATCTTCAGATAATATTGAGAATTAACCATCGTCCACCAATCGTAACATTTGAATGCGATATGCAGATTATCCTGCGAGTCTACGGCGATACTTGAACCTGCACAATATCCGATATGGTCGGTTATAGCCATATCATCGATTAACACCGTCCCGTCGGTGGCGAGCTTCTCATAATAGATCTCGTAGTTCCAGTTACAGCTCCTGTGGTCGTACCAGACGATATGCACATTATCTTCAGAGTCAACTGCGATATCCGGGCTGCCGGAATGTACAACACCCTCACTCACGCGCTGCTCGTCCACCAGGACAAGATTAGCAGGAGACGCGCTCGCGCCGCCGTTAAGCTTCATATAGTAGATCTCGAAGTTCGGGTACCAGCCGTTCCAGTCATTTCTCATGGCGTCGGCGTATGCAATATGGATGTTGCCCTCTGAATCAAACGCGGCCTTCGGTCCCGGGAAGAAATAATTGTACGGGTACGGCCCATATTCTGAAATATCCATGAGCTGAGTATCGTCTATAATTAACTCACCGAACTTATCGAATTTTTTATAAAAAATCGTATGGATAAATTTATTATCGTCCTGGATCGGATCGGCACAGCTATCTGACCAGATCAGGTGAAGATTGTCTTCGTTGTCAATCAAAATGTTCGGCTGGATGGAGCGGTGGCCGTTGAAGGTAAGCTGTTCGCACTCCATTGCAACGAATCCCGGTGGCGGTACGGGATTAACCATGGGTGGCTCCGATGCGTCTACGGCAGAAACGCTCGATGAACCCACCATCATCAGAATTATCAGTCCTGCAATTACTCTGGTACACCAAGTCCTAAGCTTTGCACTTGCAATCCGATTTTGCATTGTAACAACCTCGCTGCAACAGGGGATTGAGGAAAACGATCACTTTATAATATTTATATATATATAAAGTCCTATTATAAAAGATTTGTCGAAATTATTGAAATTTTCGTAAGAATTTTTAAAATGTTAACAATAATAAGACGTATATGATAGCGAATGGGGAAATTGAATTTTTTTTAAAGAATAGATAGATTTAAATTTTATAAAATTTAAAAATTTTTAGGGGTGGCCCGGGAGAAGAAGTCGTGGGAGCGGCATTTAGCAGGATCACGGCTGTAAATATGTGGGAACCTCAAAAAACTCTTCCACCGTAGTCCTGGAAAAAAAATAATATTTTCCCAGGCCAGCCCTTTTGGGAGAAAAGTCGACGGAACCATTTGATCGTAAATTGCGAATGAGTATTAATACGCCGTTTTATACCCCAAATACCTCGAAATCAATGTCAATGAGGTTATGGCCGGCGGCTCTCCTCGAAACTCACCGGCCAATAACCGGCATTGTTGTAGCTGGTAAATCGAAGTAAATCGGTGTCTTACGGTTTCTGGTAAGTTTGAATACCTTCAACGGAGCTAATTATCACCTTTCACTCGTTTATCCAAACCCACCAGATATTCGGTAGCTCTGAAATCTCGCTGTATGATGTTTTTGCGTGTATGGCACGGGGTTCTGTGTGTCGTGGGTATCGCTTGTTCGCTGTAAATGAATCGCCATATAGCCCGTCCCCGCAGCTTTATGGGCCATGGTTCTTTACCTGAAATCTTGCTCCTTGTGGATCTCTCCTGTCCCTACCGCACTTATTTTTTTAATGTCCAAAGTTATGTCTTGGCCGTTGTTCCCTTGTTGATAATTTACTATGTGTAAGTCGTGTATGTCGAAGAAATCACTGTCCTCTTTTTCTCACCATGTCTGGTATTAATGAATCAGGGTGTTTTTTTCGGCGTATTTTTATATAAACTAATTTATTAATTAATATTTATATACGTTTTGGCGAGAAAATAGGGATGTATGGTGAAAAATCCGTTATATCTTTTTTCATATTATTTAATAATATCTTACCTATAAAATAAAATTGGGAAATAATTTAAAATTGATATCTAACGAGTCATATATATATGATAAATCATTAATATCACAATAATAATTATAATCTCATATTTTAGATTTAAAATCAATCGTAATCTCAGACCGTTGAGGATTTAATAGAATCAAGGTTTAGGATGATATGTTTACAACCACAGATTCAGAGCTTTATAGTTTCAATTTAAAGTTAGCCTTAAAATTGGGTTCCAGATTCCAGATCAAAACCGGCTTGAAAAGAATTGCATCCTTCAGTTATTGGCGAAGCTTGGAGGAACCGCTTGTAATAAACAAACTGAAGTTGGTACCCGGTGATAAAATTCTAGACATCGGGTCGCCAAAAACACCGTTTTTATACCTGGCAACTATTAAGCAATTCACGATATACGGTACAGACATCCAGGATCGAACAAAGCTTCTTTTAAAAAATATAAATTGTTTGGGTTTAAATGAGGAATATAATAAAGGGCGCGTAAAAATCGAAAAACAGGATGCGCGGCAGCTTAGCTATAAGGATAATGAATTCGATAAAATTTATTCAATTTCGTGTCTGGAACATATAGAAAACAATGGTGATACACAAGCTATGAGAGAGATTTATAGGACTTTAAAAAAGAACGGCCGGGTAGTAATAACAGTCCCGTTTAAATCAGAATATCAAGAATCGTTTAGAGATTATAGTTTTTGGGATAAGAGTTTTGAAGGTGAGAAGATTTTTTATCAACGCCATTATGATCTTGAAGCTTTGAAGGAGCGTTTAATTGAACCCTCGAAGCTCAAACTTGAGAAGCTCGAATTGTACGGCGAACCCGGGTACCGTTTCCAGAATATGATTTTGATGAAGGTTCCCTTAGCGGTAAGAGCAGGTTTTAGCATAGCCTCGCCATTAATTCAAAAGCACTATATTAAACAGTTAGAAAATGATCAGATTGAAAGGGCAATGATGGCGTGCTTATGTCTAGTTAAACGCTGAAAAAGCAATATAATCAGGTTCTAGGTTCAAGGTTCAAGGTTCTATGTTTTGGGTCCATCGATTTATTTTATTATAATATCGCTAGATAAATCATTAATATCAAAACACACTTTATTAGTTCAGATGGGAGAAGAACTCAAATTTAAGAAAATATTGGTTACTGGTGCTTGCGGCCAGCTGGGACTAGCTTTGACTAATTATTTACAACGATATTCTTCAAAAATCGTAGCACTGGATATTGAACCTGTAAAAGACCCGTGGGATAATGACGGCCATAATAAAGATGAGTTGGAGAACTTACAGTTCGTTTTGGCCGATCTGACGAGGGAAGTTGACCTGGTTGCGTGCAAAATCGATCTGGAGGATGTGGATTATTTAGTTCATCTAGCTTCCATCATTGAAGATTCAAAAGACATTAAAGTCCATGCCCAATCGGTAATAGACAGAGACATATCAGGAACGGTAGACCTCCTGAAACATCTTCCAGCTCTCAAGGGTATTTGTTTTTCCAGTTCGTATATGATATACGGCCCGACAATATATTCACCAATAGACGAGCATCATCCCACCGATCCAATAAATATATACGGTGTGTGTAAACTTGCCGCCGAGAAATTTTTGACACTTTACGGTCAACAAAAAAACATCTCGGTTACCGTTCTCCGGTATGCAGGTATTTACGGACCGGGTACACCCGCAGACAGCACCAGGTTGATACCCTCCGTTATACGAACGGTGGCCCAGAATAAACCACCGGTTATCTTCGGCGAGGGTACGGAATTGAGAGAGACCGTTTACATTGACGATGCCGTATCCGCCATCGTTTCGGCAATTAAACAGGCTCAGAGCGATGTCAAGGGTACTTTCAATATATCTTCCGGTAAGCCCTATACAGCAAAGGAGCTTGCGGAATTGGTTATTGAACTTTCAACAGAAATAAGTGGTACTGGTAAGCTTCAACCAGAATACCGAGTCGCTCCCGCCAAGGATGTAGGTGGTGATGGAGGTGGGGCAGCTTTGACAGGCGTGGAACTGGCCATCACCTCCGCCAAGGATAAACTGGGATACAATCCGAAAATTACACTCAGGGAGGGGCTGGCAGAACACATCAAGTGGTATAGTACCGTTCAAAATAATAAAAAATCAAATTAAAATGTGAAATCTATGACGTCATTACAAAATCGGGAAATATTGCTCACAGGCGCAACCGGCTTCATCGGCTCGCATTTAACAAAAAAACTCGTACAAAGCGGTGCAAGCGTCACCTGCTTGATACGTGATGAGGCAAAATTCGCCAGGCTTGCAGACTTCATTGAGATAACTGAATCCAGCAGTAATCAGTCAAAAGGCAGTTTGCATTGTATCAAATGCGATCTTGCAGATCCCAAAAATCTCGAGTCAGTCCAAGACCGCTTAAAAGGGTATGACACCCTGATACATCTGGCAACACAAATTTCAGGTGCGGGGGATGTAGTAAAAAACGGGCCCGCCCAGATTAACATCGACTTGAAAAGCACAATCGAATTGATTAAGGCCATGACCGATATGAAATGTATGTGTTACCTCAGCAGCATGGCAGTATTTGGTGCTACCCGATCAGAGCCGGTGACGGAAACCACAGAGACGAACCCGGATAATGTTTACGGTATATGCAAGCTGACAATGGAAAAGTTACTGAAATTATTCTCGGAATATGAAAATGTTCCCGTAACCATATTACGACCCTCCAGTGTATACGGACCAGGTAATACTAGTGCCCGTGCCATACCCACATTCATCAATAAGATTCTAAAGAATGAACCGCTGATAGTCTTCGGTGACGGTGAACAGCTCAGGGATTATATTTATGTAGAGGATGTTGTGAATGCAATTGTACTGGCATTGGAACACAATAAATTCGATATCTTTAATATCGGCGCTGGTAAGGGCTGTTCAATAAACGATTTATTAAAAATTCTATCGGATATCGGTAAAAGTGCCGAACCGAACATTGAGTACAAGAGCGCGCCTGATAGCACAATTACATTCGATTTCGTTTATGACATATCGAAGGCAAAAAGTATATTGGGATTTAATCCAAAAACAGCTCTGCACGAGGGTTTGAGTTTGGAATTTGAATGGCGTAAGAATAATCTTAGTTAGATAGAACTCAAACTTACCAGTACATCCTGTAGATTTCGAAACCCTCTGCATACTCGTACCCGCACTGGGTACCCCGTGTTCGTGCCAAAGCCCTGTAGCTGTCCTCATCAAAAAATTTTCGCTTCACTTTCTGGCTGGCATAACATTGGATTGCCTTTATTTTAGTATCGATAAAATCTGTGATGTTAATGTATAAATTTGGTGTAAAGGTTGCACTTCCATGTCTTAATATTTCATATTGAAGAATGGTCTCTCCACTGCGGAATGTCCTAATCGCACAGTACCCTACCGTTGAATGGTCCTGATGCGGATCCTTTATGTGCGGGATAAGAACAATCGTAGGATTGAGTTTGCCCTGGAGCTCATTGAAAATATCCATGATTTCCCGCCGGTACTCTGGCAGTTCCTTATTAGGAAAATCGTGTATTGTGCAGTTCTGTAACCCTAAAACCTCCGCAGCGCAGGCCTGCTCCTTTACCAGTGTATCCTTCTCATCCTCTGAGAATTGGTTGTTACACTTGGACATTGCAACATACCAGGTTTCTGCCTTTTTGCTTTTAAGCTTCGACAAAAACCCACCACAGCCTAGTTCAATATCGTCCGGATGTGCTCCAAGAGCTATTACTCGATGATCTTCCTCAAAATTCATATGATCACACCACAGAATTTTTTACATAAATATAACAATTACTGTACCATTTTTTATTATTTTAATGATTTGCTTACATTCAATGATTTTGATTTTTTATTGATTATATACTGATTAATTTAGATTCTATCCAGGTCGCTTCGATTTAATACCAATTATAAGCGCTGGCAGGAGCCAGGTGGCGGGAGGCAGTTTACTTTAATTAGGTTCTAGGTTCTAAGTTCGAGGTTCTAGGGTGATTACAATCTGCTGAGGTTACCTGTCTTGGATTGGCAAGAACTTCTTTCGCGGTTTTGCGCTTTCCTGTTCGAAAACGCAAAGGGGGCGGGGCCTTGGTAGTATTTGATTTTGGGATTTCCTTGGTAGTTTTGGTACTGAAAATCGAACGCGAAGGTTTAACCAAGCATAGATTTTATCGATTTTCAGGACAGAAGGCTTACTATATAACCGAAATGAAATTTGTAAGCCTTCGCATATAATCTTAGATTCATCTGTAGTATTTGAGACTTGGTAGTATTAATAAGCATTATTTAATCAAAGAGGGGATGTGTCCCTTTAATTTTAACTACGAATCAAAGAGACTAGGTAGTTTAGGGACTGAGGTTAAATCGTTGTTATTAATCAGGTGTTCTTCCCATGCAGCAGCCAGTTCGGAGGGGCCGATATTAACTAGATAGTCGATTATGCTCGGGATGGTGGATATCGTATTGGGATAGTTATCAAGAATTTTTTTATCTTTCATCGTAAGTTCGGTGGAAGGTTTTTGCTCGAGTTGGGCTTTGGTAAGCTCGGCAACCATTTTCGCCAGGCTCCTGTAATCATCACCGCCAGGCCAGATTATGTACGGCGGCAGCGGTACAGAGAGCTCGGAGGCTATTCCTCGCGATATCATATGGAACCCAGATGCCGCCAGCCCCGACACGAATATGGAGGGCTGGAGCGTATTGGCGATGAGAATGGGTCGGAACGCCGCGCGCGGTGAGGCCCGTTCGTTTATTTCAATTGTACCGCCTTCCTCGAAATTCTCAGCGATCTGCGCACCGCACTCCGGGCATGGATCGTACCGGAACTCCACCGTGCCCGTATCCGACCCTTCAGGCCCGCTTGTCGGTTGGTCGAAACTAACATCGATCTTCCCGCCGCATTTGCACTGGTACCACAGCGGTGCCTGGTCACCCGGGGGCAGGTTAAAATCGAATGTTATATCATGGTCGCGAACACTATGATAGGTCTCCGCAAAGATCTCGGCGTAACGGCTCATTAAATCGCCGGAAGTTAAGAACCGCCGGTATTCAGGCTCGAAACAGTACTGGATTTTACTATAGTCATAAAATAGAATGGGATACTGCCAGTAATGGTGCGTCAGCCTGGCGGTGAAGAATCCGTTGAATTCGGTTATGGATCCCGCCAGTTTTTGACATTCGTCAATCAGTTCGTACACCCTGTTCATCCTGCCGCGGATTACATTTGACTTTCCCTTGTCAAGAACATATCCCTCTTCATACCCGAACATACTGTAATCGCTCTTGATCATCTTATTGAACCTGCGGATATTGTTGGTGAGCCAGTTCTCCAAGACGGTCTTCCATGCCTGTACCTGCTTATCATCAGGAGGCGGCACTGCATGCATGGCCTTTTTGGTTCTGCGCGAAACCGGCAGCTTCAATACCAGAACGCCCTCCTGGGAGTATATATCGGGTAGGTTCGTGCGCCTGAACCACTTGGGATTGGCAAAATCCTGGTCGACGAACCCGAAGGAAACGGAAACGGGGACATCCAGCCGTTCGGAAAGTCTATCCCCTAGGATTTTACCGAGCACCAATTTTTTATAATAACCGGAAAATGGAAATATGTTCGGCTGGTGTGCAACCTCCACCACCAGCGCCGCCGGGTCGGTAAGCTTCGCAAGTTCGGCTTCGATTTTATCATCCAAAATACCGGCGCGCTTGTGGTAATCCCGGATGGCCTTAGCAATACACCTGCGTGCGGCAAGAACACTTTCGGTAGCTTCGAATTTGTTATAGTAATCTATCGCAAGCTGTACTCCCTCGCTCACGGTTTTTATTACAGGCCCGGTTAGCTTCGAGAGAACCTCATCTTGCTCCCGCGCTCCGCTTAATAGCTCTAAAAAGTATTCGTCGAACTGCAGAATATCATCTCACAATTATAATCTCACGCCTGCATTTTGAACACGATTTTAATTAATTAAATCTTTCCATTTGGATTTTGACGCATTATATTAAATATGGCAATTTTCAACTATGGTTAAAAGATTTTAAAGTACAATTTTGCACTCTTACACTTTTCCACACTTCTACTTTTCCACTCGTACTATCGAGTACCGACTCCCGACTCTTCGACTCTTTGACCCTTTGACAACGAAATTATTTAAAATCATTTGATTTCGAATAACAACGTTTAAAATCGAAAAGATTATATATGCATTCGGCGAAGTTGAGGCACCATGACCTCCATACTATTGTTCAGGCTGCTTTTCAAGCACTTTCCAAATAAATTTCTAATCAGCTTCAGGCGTAAAATGCCCTACGAGACGAGGAGGCATATTGCGGCATCGCATCCCAATCACGATGTTAGACTGACCTTTCTGAGGGACCTGGGAGTTAAGATAGGCAAAGACAGCTACATCAACCAGAACTTCACTGTCATTGTCGATACAGAGGGCACGGAAAGTAAATTAACAATCGGAGAGAGGGTCAGCATCGCGCCCAATGTTACCATCATAGTATCTTCTGCACCGAACAACTCTGTACTGGTGAAAAACGAGTACGCCAGAAAACATCTAATAAAAACCGCACCGGTGAGAATCGGCGACGATGCGTGGCTCGGCTCAAACACCGTAATCTTCCCGGGCGTTTCCATCGGCAAACGCGCAATCGTCGGCGCGGGTGCCGTGGTGCGCGAGGATGTACCAGCCGATACTATAGTCGCCGGTGTACCGGCAAAAGTTATCCGGAAAATTCCGAAAAAGTAAATGCAAAACCGGAGGCCGGAGGCTGAAAATCGTTCGCTAAGGTTTAGCCAAGTACAAATAATGTCGATTTTCAGACCAGGATAATTCGGTATAAAATCATTAAAAATAAAGAATTATCCGCATAAAATCAATTCTATTCTGGGCCGGAGGTCAGGCCCCTGGGTAATTTTAATCAATTTCAGTCACCCTGGAACCCAGAAAATAGAACCTAGAACCTAACCAAAACAAACCGCTTCCTGCCTCCTGAATTTAAACCTCAATTTTTCATATAATAAACAATTGTTCCGGTGCTTGTATTCTCCAACTTTACTTCTGATATGGCGTTTTGTATGAAGTACTCATTGATTTCTGTATCTTCCGTTCTGGGATCATCGAATTCAACAATAAGATCTATTTCGCCTGCTCTAAGCAAATCCAGGATTTCATCCTCTGTTATATTAGCCCACAGTCTATCGATTGTTACCACATTATCAGGCGTATCGTCGCCCATGTAATATTCCAGGGTGTATGCGTCATGGGCCAGGACGAATACGGTTTCATTGGAGTGGTTATCTGCGTACTCGATGACCATCTCTGATACGGTATCGTAACCGGAATCCGTTTTGATATCGGGATCCTGTAGCGTAGTAAAAAGCGGAGAAGTCGGTATTAAAAGTAAGATGATGCAGCAGAGAGCACCTACAACCATTGGTGTGTTTTTTCCGGATAAAACTTTAATTTTTGAAGATAATCGTTTGGCAGCATCAAAAATATGCGTCGAGATATAGATAGCAAACAACGGGAAAAGAGGGAATATATGGTAAAAGAGTTTAATTGAGCGGACATGGTAAAGAATTAATGGTATGGCAATAAAGAAGTAGAATAGAATAAATATACGGGTCTTGTTTTTATCTTTTGTTATGAAGAGGAAAATCGAATAGAAGATGGCGATAATTAATCCTATAACAAAAGTGAAGCCCAGGTATTGATAGATCCAGTAGCTGTATGCCCAGATCGGAGGCTTGGTATAAACATTTCCGGCAAGTTCCACAATATGCTCTCCACCGCCTGCTGAAGTGGCAGTAGAATAAATGCCGATAAAATCACCAAAGAGATTTAGAATAATTCTATAGATCAGATAATGAGGTAATGTCAAAAATGGAATATAAATAATAAAAAGACAAGCAAATGCAACAACAAAATATCCTAATATTTTTTGTATTCTATTCAATTTTCTTGGTTTAAACAGCCATCTTAAAGTCATCTTTAAATCATTGGCTATGATAATGAAAATTATCCAAAAAATAATGAAAAAAATAATTCCAACCAAAATGAAATAAATCCAGCTGAAGATCAGTTCCGGATTCGTTATGGAAAATCTTAAAAGCGGTGGGAGTTTGCCTGAAACACTATTTTGTTTTTCCGGGGATAACCCCGTCCAGAAATAGTCCAGGGTAAACTTGCTTATTAATCCCAGTAAAACTCCAATGCCGAGAAATGAGAATAAAGATATACGTTTAGTTTTAATCGTGCTTTTTATTAAACGTACATCTTTAGCATATAAAAAATATTTCTTGAACAAACCCTTGACATACTTCCTTTCACGGACCATAAGGTAAATGAAAATTCCCAGAATAAAAAATATCATATCCTGCTTGGCGGTGAAGCCGCAAGCGGTAACTATACCCATAAGTATGAGGGTACGTCGCTGCTGCTTCACTTCTTTAGCTTGGGGATATTTTAAAGCAAGGTACAAAAGAGCCAACACAAAAAAAGTGCGTGTTGATTCAAGGGTCGGGGTTACTACAAATCTGGCAAAAAACGGGGTTATACCAATTAAAAAGGCTGCAAAGAATCCTGTATATCTGTTGCCTAACTCTTTACCAATTTTGTATGTCAGATATATGGATGCCAGACCAAAAATTACTGGAAAGAATATGTATCCAAAGGAATTCTCGCCAAATATCGCTTCACCTAATGCCAGAAAATAAAAAGTGAGTGGTCGAAAATTTACATCGTAATAATAATGAAAATCACCTTTAAAATAGTGATGTGCTACATCAGCGTAAAGTGCATCGGATGATACGAACGCACCTGGAATATTCTGGAAATACCAGATAGCAAATATAATTAATAAAGCAATAATTTCTATCTCATTGGTTAAAAAACACTTACAGTAATTAAAAAAATTGTTATTCGGTTCTGGTTTTGAAACCATCATTCTCTCACCGCAGATTATAAATAATCCACCTGTTGAACACTTATAATTATTTTGGTATAACTATTTTTCGAATCAATTCAAAACTTATAAAAATCTTTTTTCCTGTTTTAATTGTCATAAAAAAAACTCATCCTTATCCAATTTTGTATGAACACATATAAATACCAAAATATTAATCAGAACACGGGTATACAAAAAATGTCTGAAAATAATACCAGCGAGAGCCCCTCTAATAAAAGCAACATTATAAAAATCTCTGTTATTATCATCATTAGCTTATTTCTTGTATGGTTCTTACTTACCAGAATCACAATCGACGATGTCAAAAATGTTTTTTCTGAGGTAAAACCGATCTACATTATTTTGGGACTTATTTTTTATTCACTCAGTTATGTCTTCAGGGCTTTAAGATTCTACTTCCTGTTGAACAAAAAAGTAAAATTTAAAGATCTGTTAATTATTGTTTTTGTTCATAATATGATGAATACAATCTTACCTGCACGAACCGGGGAGTTATCATACATATATCTTCTTAAAAAACATAAAATTCCTCTGGAGGACCGTATAGCAACGCTGGCGCTGGCTAGAATATTCGATTTTATTATAATCGCATGCTTTTTAATTACCGCCATATTATTTTTAAGAGACCTGCCGATGGTAATCACCAGTATTTTCTGGGTAGTGGCTTTGTGTATGATTATACTGATAATTATTTTGACCGCACTTCTATATTACACAGATTCTTTTAAAAATTCAATAAATAGATTTGCAGTGAAATTGAAAATCAATCGATTTAAAACTACTAATCGGATGATGAAAGTAATTGAAGATACAATTATGAGTTTTAAAAAGTTTAAATCTCAAAGAATTTTATTAAAAAATTCTGTAATTTCGCTTTCTATATGGATCATTCTTTTTATCACATATTATTTTTTTATTCGCGCATTTCGAATCGAACTCAGTTTCATTGAAATTGTGGTTACAGGTTCATTCATAACCTTTTTACCTATATTACCGATCTACGGTGCAGGAGGATTTGGCACAACCGAGGGAGCAATAACCATCATTATGGTCGCATTCGGTATCGCAGAATCACACGCTATTGTAGCAAGCTTCGGCATTCATATTATCGGATTTATTTATATTATAATCCTGGGTTCAATTGCTGCACTGCTGCTGGGTTTAAAACGAAATACGAAAAAACTTTAACACCTAAATAAGTAGAGAATCATTAAGTCTTCTCACATATCATTGTAAGAATATTTCCTTTCCGCAATCCCGAAAAGGTTTTATCAAGAGCAGTATATGATAAATTTCTAATTAATTTCCATTCAGTTTTTTTTGTAGATAAAACATAAGAATCAAAATTAAAATTCATAAAACCTGCAGTTTTGAAAACGGTCATTAATTCTTTTGGTTTCAATGCCCTTTCGTTTGGAGAGAAACCCTGTAAATTTATTGCTCTGTTTATTATATTATGCACAACGAATACATAGAGATGAAGGGCATTCGGGTCATACGCCAGAACCTTCCCATTCTTTTTAGTTACTCGATATAACTCTTCTGCAACTCTTTTGAGATCCGGAAAATGATGTAAGACTCCACCACAAAAGCAAATATCAAATGTATTATCGTTATAGCAAAGGTTTTCAATGTCACCAACGCAAAAGTCAATATCCTTTAAACCAAGTTGCTTAACTTTTGCTTTTGCCTGAACTATTGCTTTTGAAGATATATCAATACCTGTTATCGAGTATGATAATTTTGCTAGTCTGATGCTGTTGCCTCCGGTTCCACACCCCACATCCAGAACTCTCATTTTGGGCTTGTTCTTTATGTCTGATAAAAGATGCTGTAATAAGTCCCTGTAGTTTTCTTCCGTGGCTTCACTATAACCTTTGCCCTCAGTTATTTCATCAAATGTTTTTATTTCAAGATTCTTATTTTGTGTTTTCACAATTAGCCACCTTTTATAATAATTGATAACTATTGACACACTCTTTTTATTTTTTCGACTCAATTTTTTTATTGATATTAAATCTAATTGTCAGCTCTAATTTTTCGTTTAAGGTAAGCTTTTAATAAAGACATTAACATTGTCAAATCGTTATAGGATTTAATATTTTTGATAGCTCCAGGTATGCGCTTATAAATTGAATATTCCTGTAGCTCGGCAAATTCAAAAAGCAAGTCCCCGATTTCTTCCCAGGTTAATTTATCAATAAATATCGGTGCATTTCCTATTACAGATGGAAGTGAAGGTATGTTTTGATCATGTTTTGTTGCCCATGAAAAATCCTCAGGCAAAATCCCGCTTCCTCTCGCAATATTCTCAACCTCATTGCCAGGATATATTTTCAAAATATTTATTGAATTCTCACCGCCTAATTCCCTCATAAATTCTATTGTTATTTTCGCCTCTGCATATGTCTCTGTTGGTAAACTTAAAATAAATAGACCACGTGGGTGGATTCCAACTTCACGACTCCATTTTGCCACATTTTTTACCTGGTTTAATTCAATTTTTTTTCCTATGACTTCATCAAGGATTCTTTGTGAGCCGGATTCTACTCCATATGCAATACTATAACAGCCGGCATCTTTCATCTTTTTTAACAAATTTTTATCCATACCATCCACTCTGACATCACAGAACCAGCTGATATCTAACCCCTTTTTAATGATCAAATCACAAATTTCCCTCGTTCTTTTTTTATTCAGGGTAAATGTATCATCAAAGAACCAGATGCCTTTTACTTTGTACTTGTTAATCACAAATTCAATTTCATCAATGACATTTTGTGGGCTTCTACCTCTAAATCTTCTTCCCCAAACTTCAGAGGTTGCACAAAAACAGCATCCAAATGGACAACCTCGACTTGTCATAATACTTGTAAAAGGTAAATTGCCTTTTCCGGGTACATCAACATTAAAATTATACTTATCCATTGGTAAAAGGTGCCGGGCAGGGAACGGAATAGTATCAAGATTTTCAATAAATGGTTCAGGCGGATTATTTTTAATTTTACCATTTTCTCTGTATGATATTCCTTGAACTGATTTAAAATCTCCTTTACTTTCAAGCGCGTTGATAAGATTCAGTAAAGTATTTTCACCCTCACCCCTAACAATAATATCTAGTTCAGGAATATGACGTAAAGTATCTTCTGCAGTAAGAGAAACATGTGGCCCTCCTGCAATAATCGTGGAGTTTGGTAATGCGGTTTTGGCAATTTTTATTGTTTTAAATCCATCAAAGCGGGTTTCTGTCGTAAATGTTACACCAATAATATCCGGATTAGAACCCACGAGTTTCTTATGAAGATCTTTCCAGGATAATCCCTCGACATGAGCATCAAGTATCTCCACTTTTTTTTCATTTTGCTCCAATATCGCTGCTAGGTAAGCCAGGCCAAGTGGCGGCATCATATGCTCGCTTTCAGTAAGAAATCCGCCAGGCGGTAAAACTAATAATGTCTTCATATTGAAAGAATAAAAAGCTTAATAATATTAATAAATTTGTGACTGTGCTATTAATATCAATAATCAATTATTTTAGTATTAAGAATTTAAAATATATTTCTCATGCCACATCTCAAAACACATCAACGCCCACAGTTTATGCCAGTGATCGTACTTACCGCTCAAATGGCCGTTCTTGAGTTTCTCAATATAATCATAATTGAAATATCCCTCTCGTTTGAGCCGCTTTGCCGATAAAATATCCTCCATTAAATCCTTTAGCTCCTTCCTCAACCAGTTTTTCATGGGTATACTGAATCCCTCTTTCCCCCGCTTCAGGATAGTATCGGGCAATATTTTTCGAAATGATTTTTTAAAAATATATTTTCTAGTCCCGTTATGTATTTTCAAATTCGATGGAATTGTGGCAACATGGCCTACAAAATTGTGGTCCAGTAGAGGTACCCTGGCCTCCAGTGAGTTCGCCATGCTCATACGATCAACCTTGGTCAATATATCGTCCACCAGGTACAGCTTGGTATCTACATACAGGTCCTTGCCCAATTGGTCTTTGCCTCGATTATTCTCAAAATATGTATTGACACTATTGTAAGCACTGATATCGTGTACCTTACCTGAGAATTTTTCTGCATAAAGCGATATTTTCTCATCCTCCGTCAGATATATCATCCATCTCATATGCCCGAATTTCTCAGGTAAGACCGCACCATCTACAAACCTCTTGATCTTGTTCTTCAGTCCCTTTTTCTGTGGTGACGGGCTGAGTTTCTGCGCTATTTTGGGTATGGTCTTTTTAGAAATAAAATTGGGTAGCTTTTCATATTTCTTCATCAACTTGTTCGCCTCGTACTGGTCGTACCCGCCGAAGGTCTCGTCACCGCCGTCTCCTGTTAGCACTACCTTCACATACTCCCTGGCAAACTCCGAGATCAGGTACGTGGGCAGCGTGGATACATCCGCAAAGGGCTCATCCAGATTGTTTACCACCTTCTCCATCAGGTCGACAGCATTGGGCTCGATTATCTTCTCATGGTGCTCTGTTTCGAACTGTTCTGCAATAATTCTGGCAAAGGCGGTCTCGTTATATGATTCATCTGCAAAGCCTATGGTAAAGGTTTTCACCGGCTGCTCTGATAGTTCCGACATCAAGGCCACAATTGCACTGGAATCGATTCCACCGCTCAGAAATGCGCCCAGGGGTACATCACTGATCATCCGATACTCCACGGATCTCTTGAGGTTTTGGTAAATTTCTTGCTCATATTGTTCCTCGCTCTTCCCACCTTCTTTGAAATCCAGATCCCAGTATTTTTCGATTTTAGCTTTACCTTTTCTTATCGTTAATATATATCCCGGAGGTAGCTTTTGGATTTCCATAAAAATTGTTTTGGGAGCCGGTACCCATTCGAAGGTTAAGAAATCGTTAAGGGCTGAAATATCCAATTTCAAATTCAAATCCGGATATTGCAGAATAGCTTTGATCTCTGAGCCGAATAATATTTTGTCTTCCATCAGAGCATAATGCAGGGGTTTTATACCGAGGCGGTCCCTTGCTAACAATAATAAATTCTTTTTTGAATCCCATATTGCAAACGCAAACATCCCGTTTAATTTATCTACACATTTTCCTCCCATTTCCTCATACAAATGTACAATACTTTCCGTATCCGAAAGGGTATAAAATTTATGACCTTTTGTCTCCAGATCCGCCCTTAGCTCCTTGAAGTTATATATCTCACCGTTAAAAACGATCCAGACACTTTCATCTTCGTTGTGAATGGGTTGGTTGCCGGTTTCGAGGTCTATGATTGAAAGTCTTCTCATCCCCAGCCCGATTTTATCATCGGTATAATACCCTTCGTCATCCGGTCCCCTATGCCTTATAATACGGCACATATTTTTCAATACACTTTTATCAATAGTTGCATTTTGATTAAAATTATATATGCCGCAAATCCCGCACAAGGTTATCTGCTCCTGTCAATTATTTTTTATCTATAGGGAATGGTTAATGATCCGAATTGTATTCTAAATTCCAAATCCTAAGCACTAAAATCGAAACAAGTACTAAATTCTAAACCCCCACCCCCTTGGATTATATTTCTAGTTTGGGACATTGGAGATTTGAATTTGTTTAGTGCTTAGTGCTTAGAATTTTTAAAAATTGCGCTTTAAGTCGTTTTTTTACGAAGCAATTTTTTATGTATTTTCAATATATTCATAGACTGCTTTTGTTTTTTCCAGATATTTTTCGTAACTGTAATCCTTTTTCATCAAGCTCCTGCCTGCAGTTCCTAAACGTTTTCCCATGGATGGATTTTTTAAAAGCTTCAATATACCAGAACCAAACGCCTCTGGTGAAGGATCCGTCAATACGGACACCTCGTCATTCAACACCTGTGTATGCGTCAGCAGGTTCGTTGCTACAATGGGTTTACCGGATTTTAAATAGGAATATATTTTTAACGGCGTGTTCGTCCCGATCTGCCTGGGTGAAAGCAGTATATCTGCAACAGCCATGAACTTTGACATCTCCTCAAAGGGCCTCTGACCTGTAATGACAACACTGTCTTCCACATTTTTAGCTTTTACCATTTTTTTTAGCTTTTCTATTTGAGGAGGTGAACCGCCCACCAAAACGAACTTGACATCCGGATATTTTTTCACAACATACGGTACACTGTCAATCATAAGTTCTATACCCTGGTAAATCTCCAGTGTACCGGTATAGAGGATTACTTTTACTCCCTTAAGACCCCAGGTCTTTTTAAATTTCTTCCTCTCAGTCTCAGAAACCCGTTTAAGGTCCTCCACCATGGGCGTGTTCTCAATTACATAAGTTTTTTTTGGTGGATCTATGGAATGGACGGTCTCTGCAAGGTTCGGACAGATACCAATCACTACATCAGCATTCTGAATGATCTTTTTCTCTACCCACGTCATAATCTTAATTGCGGCAGGCCGAGTGGAAAAATTGAAATTGACCATCTGCTCCGGGATGCTTGAGTGCATATCGTATATCATGGGCAACCCGGTAAATTTTTTATAAAAAATCCCCAGGAATCCTGCCTCTTCATGAACATGAATATAGTTATAGTTACCTTTCTTCAACAAAGAAAAACCTTTCATGAATAAAAAGAAGTCCACGATGATCTTTTTTATCGACGGCCCCAGTTTTATTTTTCTTATAAATGGTACTTTCCTGTTCCTGATTATACGGGTGTTTGGTATTCTTACGTCCTGCCCTACATGGTAGGTTAAAATATCAATTTTATAACCGAATTTTGAAAGCGCTTTGGTACGGTGAAAGACACTGAACGGGGTACCTCGTGGTTGAAAAAATGGCTCAGGTGCGACCATGAGTATTTTCATTTCTTTTCACCCAATATCTCCTTTACATTGTATATTTTCCGTTCTCCTCGATAGTACATTCTTACCATGATCTCCCCTAAGAACCCGAACATGATCAATTGAACACCAAGAATAATAAGCATCACAGCAAATATAAGCAGCGGTCCAACTTGAAGCCCCTCACCAAAAACAAATCGCATAATTAATTTATATATGCTGATGATGAAACCGATGGCCAGTGATAAAGCACCTATTTTACCGAAGAAATGGAGCGGTCTAGTGGAATAGTCTGACCAGAATTTCAGGTTCAGCAGGTCCAGGAAACCGTGCAGCAGTCTTCCGGTGCCGTATTTTGTAATCCCGTACTTCCTGCGCCGGTGGTTGACCTTAACCTCAGTAACCGAAAAGCCGCGCCATGCAGCAATCGCCGGGATATATCGATGCATCTCACCGTACAGCTCTATGTCTTCGATGGATTCGCGGCGGTAGGCTTTCAGGGTACATCCGAAATCGTGGAGATTGATTTTTGTCAACCTTCTCGCCATCCTGTTTGACATTTTTGATGGTACCTTTTTGCTAAGTGCGGGATCTTTACGGTTGAACCTCCAGCCGCTGACGATATCGTACCCCTTGTTGATCTTGGCTATTAGCTTGGGGATATCCTTAGGGTCGTTCTGCAAATCGCCGTCCATTGTGATTATTACCTTTCCCTTGGAATGGTCAAACCCGGCACTGATCGCCGCCGTTTGACCAAAATTCTTGCGGAGTTTTATAGCCTTTACCGTATTATCGATTTTATAAATTCGGCGAATTACTCGATAAGTCTTATCGCGGCTGCCGTCATCGATGAATATTATTTCGTATTTTTTACCCAGAGAGTCCATTACCGGCTTTAATTCCTTATATAAAGGAATGATGTTCTTACCCTCGTTAAATACAGGTATAACTACCGAGTAACCAATGGCCTCTTTCGCTTTCGCCATATGAATCCAAAAGGCAATAATGAAGTTGCTGTATTAATGTTTTTGGAATTTATTATGTAATTACTATAATCGTGGAAAATAATGTTTATAATCATAAGAATAATAGACAAAAATGCAAATCATATCCTTATTTTCAATGTAAACACAAAATAATTAATAAGAAAAGGTTAATATTTTAATCAAATATATCAATATCGTTAATAGTTTGCGAAGGAGCAGTTGTACATGTCCAAAATATTGATCACCGGTGGCGCGGGTTTTATCGGGTCCCATATAGCGGAAAAATTAGGAGCCCTTGGACATGAAGTGATTATTCTTGACAACCTGGATCCCTATTATTCCCCGAAAATCAAAAGCAGAAATCTGGAACTTGTACAGGAAAATCCAAATATTCAATTCATCGAGGGGGATATCCTTGATAGGAATATCCTGACCGAATTGATAAAAGGCGGTGTGGAATATATTTATCATGAGGCAGCCCAGCCGGGTGTGAGGGCGTCATTGCAGGACCCCTTTAAGCCCTACAGGGTCAATGTGGGGGGTACCCTGAATATCCTGGAGGCCGCAAAAGAGGGGGGTGTAAAGAGAATAATTAATGCCTCCTCATCCTCCGTGTACGGTAATGTAGAGTACATGCCCTTTGACGAGGGCCACCCAACCCGGCCGCTCTCTCCATACGGTGTATCAAAATTGACAGCTGAATATTACTGCAATGTATACCACAACCTCTATGAGCTGCCGGTTGTGACGCTGCGGTATTTTACCGTGTACGGCCCGAGGATGAGGCCCGATTTGGCAATACCTCTGTTTGCTTCGGCAATGTTACAGGGTAAATCACCAACGATATTTGGCGACGGTACCCAGAGCCGCGATTTCACATTCATTGACGATATCGTTGCGGCCAATGTAAATCTTTTAGATACAGATAAAGCAGACGGCGAGGTTTTGAATATCGGTGCCGGCAGAGAAATCGTTTTGAAAGATGTCTATGATAGTCTATTGAAACTGGTGGACAGCGATGTTGAGCCTATCTATGCAGAGGAGATCAAAGGTGATGCAAAGCATACACTTTCCAAGGTAGACAAAGCCAGGGAGCTGATAGGGTACAAGCCCGAAACAACCATCGAAGTGGGGTTGAAGAAGTTCGTGGAGTGGTATAAAGCGAATAGAAGCTTTTATTCTGATTGAAATATGTTTTTTAAAGCTGAGAAATCGATGAAATCAGGACGCTATGATTATATATTGATTATATTCGCTGGCAGGAGGTGGTTTAATCGGGGCTGGGGCCTCGGGTCTGGGGCTTGGGATTGATTTTAAATTAATGGAATTACCTGATCGGGTTTGGCAAGGGAAAATAATAGCCACGAAGCTCACGAAGTCCACGAAAGGTAATTTAGGGTTTTAATTTTATGGCGTTCTGATTGCAAACGTCCCCACCCCCCCTTTTCACCCGCGAAGGCCGCGAAAGCCGCGAAAAATAATCTAGGGTTTTGATTTTAGAACGTTTTGATTTTTAACGTCCCCAACGCCCCCCATTTGTTTTATTAAACAGGAAGTCATGAAGTTCAGGAAGGTTCATCCTCAAATTTTTACTTCCACCTTTCCTGTTTTCCTGTTATAAAAATTGGGGCAGGGGGTTTTGTAGTATTTGATTTTTGGATTTCATTTGTTTTCCAACAATACAATGGCACGGCCGTTCG
>CP070629.1:2175208-2179682 GCA_020356005.1 Thermoplasmata archaeon | reverse complement strand
TAACTAACAGGTAGATTGGGTGTATCGCTGTCGATCATTAATACCTTCACAAAATCTGAGTCAATAAGCACCGAGGAAGTATTTGCCAGCCTTTCACCCAGGTTTTTGCCTTCCTGTTTGATCAATTTGAAATCTGCAGGTAAAATTCCATTGAAGAACTCGGATCCTGATTCAGGGTAATAAGCCAGGCAGGGGTGGATGCCTTTTATACTTTGCACAGCATCGATCTTATCCAACAGAAAATTGAAGTAGAGCTCTGACGCTGTTTTTGGTGAAAGTGGTGGTATAAGCCTGGTTTTAACCTCTCCGACCTTCGGCTCCTTTGCCATTATTACTACAGCGTCCATTAGAATACAAATCCCGAACTTGATTTTATTTGTCCTTGCTCCAATGATTATTATTTCTATTTCTTCTTGGCTATTAGCCGTCCCCTTCCAACTTTGCGCTCATCTGCGGCTTTTACCCACATATCCAGACCAAAATCAGCTGCATTAAAGAGATCTTCTCCGTATGCTTCTATTATCTTGGGTTTAAGTTCTTTTCTCAGCATATCCTGGTATACATGACAGTGCCTGGCAAAATCTTTGCTTAAATCAGTTTTCTCTATTAACTCAAAACCCGAATCAACAAGCAATTTCTCATATCCGTCTAAAGTCTCCATGTATGGGAATACCATAAAGGTGTTGAGTTCTACCCACTCTTTCTCTGTCATATTTCCAACCTGAAGCCAGTCGGTGAATGCTATAATCCCCCCCGGCTTCAGGACCCTGTGGGCCTCTTTAATTAATCTGTCTTTATATTCAACATAACACCATGCATCCTGGCCCCAGACTATATCGAAAGCTCCTTCAGAAAAAGGCATCTCCTGGGCGTCCCCGAGCTTATAGGATATCTTTTCGGTCAGTCCGGCCTCCTCCGTCCTCCGGTTTGCTTCGTCAATCATCTTCTGTGTGCCGTCCAGCCCTGTGATCTTGCAGCCGTAATTCCTTGCCAGATACCTTGCGGGGCCTCCCAGTGCACTGCAAACATCAAGAAGACTCTTTTCACTGTTCAACCCGATCTTGGTAGCCAGAATATCAGTTTCAGCTGCACCGCCTACATGTATTTGTTCCCCCATGAGCATCTCCCATAAAATACCCACCGGGCCTTCGTACACCTTATTCACATCTGTTAATTTAAATTCAAGTTTCTTACCTCGAATTATTTCGGCCATGCTTACCACCTAATTTTTTAAACTCATATTGTTTGCATGCATCCAGCAGTAAGGATCCTCTGCCAGTGCATCACCTTTCTCATAAAATGCCATCGCCCTGCATCCCCAGCATATGGAATTATTCTCACAGGGTTTGCATTTTTCCGGTAAGTTCTCAACTTCTCTAAGCGGCATCATAAGAAGCTCGTTTTTATGGCGTTCAACGATCTCCTCTAAAGGTGCGGACCGAATGTTGCCGAAACCTTCCCTTATAACGGAACACGGCGTTACATCGCCGTCAATGGTAACACACACGATGCCGCCGCAGTAGAATTTATTGGTGTCCATTGAACAAATAGATAGATTTGAACCCGGGTAGTTGGAATTATCCCTGACCTTGCATGCGGATTTAACCTCCTGGATATCAGGGACCCAATCCAGGTGCTCCTTTGCCAATCCGGCTTTGCACATCTGGGTCAAACAGGTTCTTATACCGAACTCTTTGTAGAAGTGCTCAATCGTTTTCTTAACATCATCGCCTGCAACTACATTGTTAAATGTTATACAGTTGATCATATTCTCGGGGTTCTTACCCAGTTCCAGTACATTACCTACACCTTTGATTATCGAATCGATCTTTTTCGCCGGATCGCCTGTGTGCAGTTTCCTGTACCTATCTACATCAAGTGTATCCAGATGCACTGAGATGAATCCGTTTTCTGTCACTTCCACAGATTTTTGTGCCACCCCTCTATCCTGAAGCGGTATGCCGCTTGTCCAGATGTTATTATTGAGATTCTTTTCCAATGCATATTTCATCAATTCGTACCAGTCCTTTCTTAAAAGCGGATCCCCACCCAACCAATCAATTGCCCGGACTTCCATTCTCAGTGCCGAATCAAGTATATTAATAATATCATCCCGGGGCAGCTCTTTCATTACCTCATAATCGGATGCTGCGTAACAGTAGCGGCAGCCCTGCTCACACCTCAAGTTCGATTCGATCTGGATGCAGTAAACCATGCCGGCTTCGAAGTATTCAACCTCCTCCGAATGATCCGGGTGGAAAAACCCGCTACTCTTATCTATTTCTGTATTCATCAGCTAACCCTCTTAAATCGCGATTATTACCAGCGGGACTATTATCATCAGTATCGACCAGTAAAATGCGGCTTTTGTTACCTTAATTTCGCCAATTTTTTGTACAAAGCGTTCTGCTATCGCCAGTACCACCAAACCCACGAGCATTATGTTAAAAGCAGAGGTGTCCGGATGGTGCTCCATGGGCAGGTACTGGAGAAACGCGTCTGAGTTGTACCACCTTACAAAGAAGAATATTAATGTCATGTGTACAAGACCGATATATGCAAAAGTCATAAGATGTATTTTCAACCAACGTTTGAGCCTCATATTTGGTTCTATGAGTTCTTTTGCGGAGTTTCTTTCAGCCAAGAATAATAAAATGAGAACAGCGAGAAACATCAGTGCAACCTTTGTGGCGGTGCTCCACGACCAGAAGCCCAGGAGGGTGGGAATCGTCAGGTATGATGCTACTGCCGCAGTGAGCTGGCATGAGATGTAGTTCATATTATATGCAAGCCCAACAGTTATAAACATAATTGGAATTGCATAATTGTGGCCCCACCTGCTGTCCTCTTCGAATAGACCGAATGCAGGACCCAACCAGAACAGCAGCCAGGCGATCCCGATTATAATAAAACCATTACCGCCTGTCATATACTTCTCGTATTTTTTTTCCATGCTTCCCACCAAAACTTATGTATTGCATTCAATATATATGAGTATTATTATTAACCCGAAAATTGGCGGATTCAAAAAGATACTTGCTTGTTATAAGGTATGGCTATGATATCGATAATTACTCCTGTACTGAATGAAGAGGAAAATATTGTTGCATTTCTAGACAATTTGAATACCCTGAAAGGCGAATTTGAATTAATTTTTGTTGACGGCGGCAGTACAGACGGTACCCTGAAAGAAATCAAGAAAAATAAATCCAGGTTAAAGCAAAAGGTAAAAATATTGTCTTCTCCGAAGGGTAGGGCAGTCCAGATGAACTCAGGAGCAGCAAAAGCAAAAGGCGATATCCTGCTATTCCTGCATGTTGATACACAGATCGAAAGCGGTTCGCTGCTGGCAATTGAAGATATGCTTAAAGATAAAAAGGTGGTCGGCGGCGGGTTTACACACAGATTTTCTGGTGAAGATAAAATTTTGAAAATGGTGTGCATACTTGGAAATATGCGTGTAAGATTTTCACAGATATTCTATGGAGATTACGGCATATTCATACGAAGAGACATATTTGAGAAAATGGGAGGTTACGATGAAGTTCCCATCCTGGAGGATGTGGAACTCTGTAAAAAAGCAAAGAAATATGGTAAGCTCAGACAGATCGAAGCAAAATTGATAACATCACCCAGGCGATTTGAAAGCTTTGGTACATTCAAGATTTTTGCGTTCTTTTTAATCGCGCTGGCTCTTAACATTTTTGGTAAAAGACCGGAATTTTTAATAAAATATATCGCCGAGAAATGATCGGTAATAATAGTCCACAATTTATTTATAGAACCATAATGATGTATTTTTTTAATGAATAAAATCCTGATTGTTGCTGTAATTGCGATTATTGTTGTAATATCGGTAATAGCATTGTGGATTTTTTTTGATGATGATGACTTAACTGAATTAAATGATCCTTCGCCTCTGGGTACTGGTAATTCTACAGTAATTTTAAATGGAACATTTCAATCACTGGATCACCATGTTGAAGGCTCTACCCTTTTGATCAAATCAGATGATAATTACATATTGAGGTTTGAGGATTTTGAATCTGATACCGGTCCTGATATTTTCATTTACTTATCCGCCGATCTTAACGCTGAGGATTATATTGACCTGGGTAAAATAAAAGCCTATAAGGGAAATATTAATTACGATGTACCTTCCGACACGGATTTTGAAAAATATAACAAGGTTCTGGTTTGGTGTGAACCATTTGAGGTAGTATTTGGATATGCAGAACTCGATTGATTGCATTTTTACTAAGATAACAAAAGTTTCATCGATAGGGCACCGTCGGGGATTAGAAACCCCTTGGAATTCCCTTCCATAAATGATATTATATAAAATCAGAATGATAGGGTATAGCGCCGAGAGGGGGATTCGAACCCCCGAGGTGAACAAGCACCACGAGCTGACTGGAAAAAACCACTCTCGGATTTTAATTTGTTATCCGGAGGATCAATAGATAAATTCTCC
>CP070629.1:2157563-2175108 GCA_020356005.1 Thermoplasmata archaeon | reverse complement strand
CATTCACCGTTCAGGATAAATTGTTCTCAGAGGAGTATCTTAAGGGTGGGGCCGAAACCGGGGCTTCTGCAGCAAGAGGCGGAGGGGTAATGGAATACATGAAGAAAAATTATCTTGAGGTTGACGGCGATTTCATAAAAGCCAATGTCGGCGATATGACAAAGGCCATGGAAATGATTCTGGATGTGCTGCAGCAGGTGAAAGCCGATGAATCCATTGTAGAATCCATGGATTTGATCGTCCTCAGCAAGCTTTTGTGTTTCCAGGACGGAAAGCCCACTATAATGGATAAAGAGGATTTCTATAAGGGTGTACCCGACATGGAACCCCACCGTGTTGATGATTTGCTTGATAAGCTGGCAGGTGTGGGAATACTAAAAAAAGAGGAGCAGGATGGTAAAATCACCTATCAGGTGACTGAGAAAGGCGATGAGCTCGGAGAGGCCATTTTCCCCATGGTAATATGGGCAATGAAATGGGCGGAGAAAGATTAGTTAAGCTTATAAAAGCTTTATCATCAATTACAGAAGTGCGTCTTACGTTGGACGGTTGCGCAGTGCGTACCGTCTTACGTTCTCCGTTTACCGTTACGCCTTCCGCAACCGTATGACGTTACGCCCCTCGCTACCGCGAACCGTTAGACGCACTTCTGGTAGCTGTCCAGAATCATCCTAGAATTGCCTATAATTATATAGAAGTGCGACTGACGGTTGAGTCTGCGCAGTGCGTAACGTCTGGCGTCTTTCGTTTGACGGCCGCTTACCGTTTTACGCCTAACGGTACGCACATCGCAATTTAAAATAAATAGTTATGTGGTGTCTGGACAACGGATTCGATGCTCGTTACGAGGCTCGGGGTCGACGCTCGTTACGAGGCTCGGGGGCGATGCTCGTTACGAGGCTCGGGGGCGATGCTCGTTACGAGGCTCGAGACCGCAACCACAATACGCCTTCCCTAGAAATAAAAAAATAATTAAGGGAGCAAATTATGATATCAAAAGTTGACCTTTATGAAGATGGCCTGGAAGAATACCCGCAGTCCGGGGTTGTTGTGGGCAACGCTGCAATGATTCTATGGTTTGTACTGGGCGCTATCGCCTGCTGGTTTTTCAATCCATGGATCGGATTGATATATCTTATCGCGGCGTTCATCATAGTATATATTATTTTTAAGAAGATTGTTTGTACAAATTGTTATTATTACGGTAAAAGGTGTCATCTAGGGTGGGGCATCCTCTCATCAAAGATGTTCAACAAAGGCGACATAAAACTGTTCCAGACCAGTATAGGCCTGAAAGTAGCGGCGCCAACCTATGGTTTATTAATGATCGTGCCAATTCTACTTATATTAATTTCAATGTATCAGGATTTTGATTATTACAAGGTGATCGTTTTGGTACTTTTGATAATAGTTACAGGTTACAGTGCAGGTGCAGAACGGAAAAAGGCCTGTGGGAACTGTAAGATGCGGAAAATCTGTCCGGGGAGTGCGGTGAAATGAAAGAGCGGCCGAGAAAACAATATCCAAGCTTGGGCTGCTGCGGGCTTGACTGCGGGCTGTGCCCAAGGTACTACACCGAGGGTAGCTCCAGGTGCCCCGGGTGCGCCGGAGTGGATTTCTACGAGAAGCATCCCTCATGCGGTTATATCACGTGCTGCGTGAAAAAGAACGGGCTTGAGGTCTGTGCGGAGTGCAAGCAGTTCCCGTGCGAAAAATTCGAACCCTGGCTGGATAAATGCACAGAACATGATTCCTTTATCACACACGGAAATGTTAAGTCCACCATGGAATATATACAAAAAAACGGTGTTAAAAAATATATAAAAAATCAGGAGAAACGAATTAAATTCTTACAAACGGTTCTTAAAAAATATGATGATGGGAGATCGAAGAATTTTTTATGTATAGCTTCTAACCTTCTCGCAATAAAGGATCTGGAATCGTCGTTGAAAAAGGCCGAGCAGCAGGTCAAATCAGAAAAAATCAAAACAGGGGATAAAAAGGGAAAAGCGAAGATACTCAAAGCTATTCTAAACGATATCGCAGATAAAGACGGTATTGAACTTAAGCTGAAGAAGTAAAGTGGATGAGCTGAAAAGGAAGTTATTAAAGGGGATCCGGTAATGGTGAAATGCTAAAAGCAATTTTAATTCCGCGAAAGATTTATTTAGTTAGAATTATATTAACCTGCGGATAATTATGGGCCGAAGCCAGCCCGGGGCAAAGTGCAGCCCCGGGAAACTATGTATGTCGTTACACAGAAACTGCTGTGCAGTAATGGAAATGCCATATAAACTGATGATCACCGCTGCGGTTTTAGCCATGGTATTACCTGTTATGCTGGAAAGCGTCCAGTTAGTTTCGCAAAATCAGGCAGAGCGTGAACTGGAAGACCAGTGTCAATTCCTGGCTGACACCGCCGTTGTGCTCTATCGATGCGGCCTGGATTCAGAAAAAACGATAGAGCTGTCCCTCCCTGACAGTACCGTTCTTGTATCCGCAGGGGCAAAGCTTGACGGATCTTCCCGAGCCAAAGCAGTTTCAATACAGTTCAAAATCACAGGAGGCGAACTGCACCGCATTGTTGTGAAAAGTGTGAATAATTATATCTCTTTATCCTCTGAACAACAAGGCGAATTCAAGATCACACAGGGCGGTACCCACCTCCTGCAGCTTAAGAAATGTGAAATAGATTTGGATCTCAATTACGATGGAATTACTCCCGATTATTATATTATGATAACTGAACTTTAAATATTAATTTTGATAAGGTGAACAAACTATGCTGGATTGGGTGAATACCAAAGCGGCGTTATCAATCTGCACGCTGGCACTTGTTGCAGCTGCGGGTATGTGGTACGAATATAATGCAGACAAACTTCAGGATCAGGAATTTCAGGCCATGCTGGACAATTTCGTGGCTGTTGTTGATGAGGTCGGCTACTCCTCTGCATACATTTCATTGAACATAACGCATTCTGAGCAAAATGATGGCTCTGGCGGGTATTACCTGAACCCTCTTTTCAACGACAAAACATATCAGATAATCCTGACTGAGACCCATGCAGTTTTTTCTCAGGATCAGCTCAGGTGTTCCCGTGCGTTTGCCACAAATGTGGCTCTTATATCATCTCCCCATCAGATTGAATCGTCACAATACATTCAACCTGGAACGATATTTACAGAAAAGGATCTATCTGCATCAACTTCTTCGATTCTGAAGCTGGAATCGGTCAATGATCTAACCGTAACAAAGATCAGGGTTGAATCAAGTGGAATAGAACAAAATGCAGTTATGATTGTTCAACAATAAAATCAGGTTCTAGGTTCTAGGTTCAAGGGTGATTTTATTCTGTTTGGGTTATCATGTCCAGTTAGGCATGGGAATTTTTTACCGCGAAAGATACGAATTAGCGAAAGCGCGAAAAATAATCTAGGGTTTTGATTTCCAACGTCCCCACCCCACCCCTCTAATTTTGTAAACAGGAAAACAGGAAGATCAGGAAGTATGATAAATTAACCACAGATGAACACTGATTAACACAGATTAAGACGGATAGTCCGGCCAAGGGAATTATCTGCGTGTATCTGTGTGTATCTGTGGTTAGTTCTCCTTTAGATTTTTTTTTACTACGAAAACTCGAAATTATCAAATGAAATGAAAGCGAACATTTTAAAATCGAGGTCTAAAATTATTTCGAGCTTTCGATTTCAAAATCATTTTATATCGACCTCGCGATTTCGTGGTAAATGTAATCCACTGGAATAACGAGTCAGGTATATTACCACGAAGGCATAAAATATACCAAAAACGCGAAAGATAATCTAGGGTTTTGATTGTTAACGCTTGATTACAAACGTCCCCACCTCACCCATATGTTTTTACAAACAGGAAGTCAGGAAGGTCAGGAATTTAATAATTCGTTTTCCTAGTTTCCTGTTTTCCTGTTCTAGAAATTGGGGAGGGGATTAAGTATTTAGAAAATTCCCTAGAAATTTAAAAAAAAAACGTTGAATTCTACTTATTTCTGCGCTTAAAACGCTTTTTATCTTTCGCCCTTTCTTTTTGTAACTTCATATCTTCCTGTTGAACTCTTTCTTCCTCTCCGTTCTCTTTTTCTTCGGCTTTCTTCTGATTATATTCCTCTTTGCGTATTTCTTTTAATCTTTGAAGTTTCTGGCGCTGAATATAAAGCATAACCACCGCCAGCATAGCAAAAACGACGATAACTCCAATGACCAAAAATATCGGCCATAAATTTCTCTCATCCTTCTCCTCTGTTGATGATTTCTCTTCTACCGTAAAATTACGGCTTTTATCAGGTTCGGTTATGGGGTTGATTGCCGGACCGCTCAGCTCTACATCAAAAACATAAAGCCCCTTCTTGGCCGGCGTCCATTCAAATTCAACAGTTTTGGTGCCGTTAACAGGTATTTCAGAAATGAACTTCACGCCCTGGCTTTTATCACTGATGAAAAGCTCCACGGATACATTAACCGCGGTGATATGGTATTTGTTTTCGATTTCAACCGAAACCGTAACGACGTCGTCCACCCGAGGGACCGGTTTTGATAGTGTCACTGATTTGACCACCAGTTCCGAGCGAATTAAAAAGATCTCCAGGGTGATAGAGTTCATAACCGAGATATCGCTGGAGTAGGTATTGACCGTGAAGTTATAATCAAAATCGTATTGGGATTTTGCTTCATAACTGGTATTTACACCCAGCGTGATTCTAACCTCGCTTCCTGTTTGTAGCAAAACAGTGATGGAATCTACCAGGTTATCTGATTTTGTTATTAATTTTTGACCCTCATATTCCAGATCAAAAAGATCTAAAATGGTTGAGAAATCGGTAGATACATTGGTGAAATCTTCATTGGTTGTGGGTGCTATACACTTGAAATAAACCTGCCAGTTATCAGGTACATTACTGAAATTAATAAAAATAGTATCGGGTCCGTTCCCCATGTTTTTCAAAATGAAATCCACTTCAGAATCCTGCATCCAGTTAACAAAATAACGGAGCTCGTCAGTTCCCGGCTTAAGCATTTGCCCGAAATAATCAAGTTCGATGCCTGCCACTTGAAGAACATCAACAATGATGGTGAAGTTCCCTACGAGCTTATCAGTGGCGCGTATATCCATGGGGAGCTTGTACGATCCAATAATTGCCATACCCGGTATACTTACTTTAAAAGTAAGAACCCTTGTATCAAATCGGTCAAGGGGATACTTGATCGATTCATTATAGATAACATCCCAGCTGGGTGGGAGCGTGCCTCTGATTAAAGCCACATTTTCCAGATCGCCTGTACCGTTATTAAAGAGTGTGACTTTGAAATCCAATGTCTGGCCGGGTTTGCCGAAACCTTTGGCCGGGTCCAATGTTGCCTCTACCAAATTCAATTCCAGAACCGTCACCGTGATCGTTTTTTCAACCGGCAGGTCTTCTGTCGAATCTGTTACAGCTTCAATAACAACATCTCGTTTAGCATTTGAGAGAACGTTGTTTGGTGCATATATGTAAATAGAAATCATTATTGAACTATTGAATTCTAGATCAATAATTCGCGATGTGTTCAAATTGTATGTCCATTGTGTATCATCAGGGGGTGTTTCAGAAAAAATTAAATCAAGCGCAGAAAGAGATATTGTGACTTGCACAGCTGAATCTTTTAGATTAGTTAACTTCATAGTAAAAGTGGCGGCTTCACCCGGTCTCAGCGTTTTGTCTTCATGATCAATATCTATTTGAACTGCTGGTTGTTGAACGGTTAAAGTGAGCCCAACAGTTTTACCAGTACCCGTGCTTTTGGACGTTGCCGTTACAGTGATATAAGCTTCACCTGCCTGAGGAGGAGTGATGAAAATGTCCTCGGGTTGGTCACTACCAGACCCCACTGTTTTCTCTTTGATTACTTCACCATTATCAAACATTGCAGTCCAGTTAACCGGTACCTGTTTGATCTCCAAAGTATAAGTATCCGATTTGGTACCAAGGTTTTCTATAGTTATATGAATTCGAGTCTGTATTTCTGGTGGTAATAAAACACTGGGTTTCGGGAAATAAATGGAAAAGTCATAATCGGCCCGGCTTTCTTCCGACCTCACAGAGGTGTTCTCGATATTATCAATATGATTAGATTGGGCAATTGTTAATGCAGGAAGTAAAAAGCTTAGAAAAATTAGTGCGGTAATGATAAAAATATTCAGTTGCAGTGTGGGGGATTTCATAATATAACCTTTTATTTTACATTCTGTTTATTAGTCTCATTTACCTTCCACAGTATTTATAGATAGGTTATGGAACCACCATTAATTCAAACCGATTAAATGGGTTATATAAATTCGAATATATACCTTTTGGTTCGTTTTTTCTATGTTTCTATGATAAATAATACTGGAATTAGTAATATTTTGCCATATAAAAATATGATTTTTATTTTCGGACTACACTGTAAAGCTTGTGTGTTAATTAATTTTATTTGTTATCATTCTATTGTATTCTTATACGATATATTATATATTTTAATTTTTTATTATAAAAAGAAACATTATAAATAAACCAATTTGTATATTTACCCATATAATAAGTTTGCAACTGCGGTGAAAAAGGCACAACATTAGTTCTTCAGTTCAGGGTATTTAGAAGTGACAATAATAAGAACCCGTAATTAAAGTTAATTTATGGAGGTCACAACATTTTTGGAACTTTCAATGTCTATAAACCTTCGCTGGTTCAATATATAATATTCTGGCATGAGGAGGGTGAGGAGGTAAAGGATAGGGTAAATTCCATCCTACAAAAATCAGTTCTCTGTCATTCACTACGAGATGAGATATCGTTATTCGAGATTGACCAGTATATATTATTGGAGGTTCCATTCAGGTTCCCGCACAAGAAGGACAAAGGTACTGATACCGATTGGGTTGAATTGACTCAGCAGGATGTAAATAAGCAGTTTCAGGGATGCCAGTCATACAGCGAGGCGGTTGTCAAGACCTTAGGGAAGAGCATTCCAAAGCTGAAACACCTCCAGAGTTATTTTCTGCTGGTAGTGGGATCAAGGGAAGATTACTGGTTCGAAACCCGCATTGATGTGGAACGATTAAAAATGACAAATGGTATGAAGGAACGGACTTTGCGAGAACTCTCATCCAAAACACGTTTAGAGATGCTCAGCGAGACGTTGGGGGATTATAAAACCTTACTGGCAAACCGTGTTACAGGCAGCAGAAAAAATTCGATGGTGATCGGTTTCAGCTCGAAAAAGCACGAGTTGAACATTGAATATACGCTGACAAAATTTTTGATGGCAGTAGATATGGAAGATACCTACAATGCCCCTAACCTGGCACAAAAAGAAATGGATGTAATTTTTAATCAAGCCAGGAGGGCCTTTATCCCGAATTTCGGGAAGTTCCTGCTGTACCATACAAAACTTAAAGCCATGTATGATATCGGATATATAGATGCAAGCGCCCGTACGGTTGTATTAAAAACCAAATCCACGCGCATGCAGCGCAAAATAAATGATCTAATCCGTGAGAGCCAGAAATTAAGCCAGGAGAAGGAGATGTCATCTTCATTATGGCGTTTAAAAGATACTGAGAGCCACTTTCAAAAGGATTATGATGAAGGATTGCTGTATAACACCTCGATTTATTTTTCAAATATAACCGAGCTGCTGCAAACAGTAAGCAATTCTATCTATCAGGCAAAGGAGAACACCTATTTTCAAACCAAATCAGCCACAACAATGGCATTTGAGCCGCTGGATAACCCGCTGACACTGGAAAAATCCGAGCACATATCGCTGATAGATGAATTCAATCGCTTTTCTGAACAGGTTACGCATTCATTCGAAAGCTTGAAGCTTGATATCGAGGCCACGCAAACCTCTCTGCGAAACACGGTAGATATACTGAAGACCTTTTTGGAAGGTAAGCAGCGGCAGTCCTCCCAGCGCAGCAGTAAAACATTGGGTTTACTTACTGTTGTATTCGCTTGCTTCGTATTCATTGATATGATCAGCAATTATTTTATATTCTACCTCGAAAGTACTAGAACCTCTGAAGAATTTTCAGAGATGGTAATATTTATGATTATAACTCTTTGGCCCTCGCTGCTGATGTTTGTTTTATTATACTTCGTATTCCTCAAGAAGATGTGGGACTAGTAGCTGAGGGTAGCTTTATTAAGCTTTTATATTGCTTATTAAATCCAAATACTTCAAATACTACAGATGAATCAAAGATTATATGCGAAGACTTACAAATTCCATATTGCATATATTGTAAGTCTTCTGTCCTGAAAGCCCATGAAATTGGTCCTTTATTCAGCGTTGCGTAGGACTTTCAGTACAAATACTACAAAGGAATACTACAAAAGCCAAATACTACAAAGCCCCGCCCCACATCGGTTTTATTTCTGGCTTGGGAATTTCGATATTCGATATTCGTGCTGAAAATCGAGCAAATTGATTAAAATAACTCGATTTTCAGGCGAGATGGCTTTCGTTTTAATCGAAATAAATGCAAAGAAAGACATCGCATAAAATAATCCAATAGCTCGATTTCGTATTTTTAAAAAAGTGCTTCACCACTCGCTACTCGTCTCTCACAGAATGCGCCTAACAGCTATAGATTATTGCCCAGCACCTTATCCTCAACCCCCGAAACTGCATCGATCAGAACCGTGCGGCTCTTATTATCCTTGGATGTAAGCTCAACCATAAAATACGGATAAAAAATATTTTCACTCTTAACAATTTTAGAATTGGGTACTATATTTACCAATATCTTCTGGACCTTCTTAAGATCAAAGTGTGATTGCAAAATCGTCTCCTGGCCTCTTCGCGGTTTCATTTCTGGAAGCTCGAATAAAACTCGCTCCGGTCGATTTGGTAATTTTAACTTGCGCTTTCTTTTATATTGTTCAATTTTGCCCTCGGCATCCACTTTACGCTCAACCAGACCCATTGCCACGAGCTTGTTCAATGCGGAGCTCACCTGAGATTTCTTCAGACCGGTCTCCTTCACTACATTCTTAATATCACGACCGCGCAGTGAGCCCAAAGCACGGATGGTCTTGATCTGGTTATCCGAAAGTTCATAAAGTATATCCAAACCTTCCGTGCGCTTCAATCCGCTTTTATAATCGATCACCTGCTCACCAGAAATCGTATCCCAGATCATATCATTAACGTATTCCTTACGTCTCAACTTGCCCCCGGGTACTTTAACCCGGGTTTTTAAAAGCGGTACCAGCACAGGCTGGACCGACGTTATTTCTTCTTTCTTCCGTCCGAAAAGACTTTTATCCAGCGCTTTCTGGATCGCCTCCATTAAAGTTATATGCTCTATTTTCGGCATAATGGTCAATGGTCCAACTTCCGGGCCTTCAACAAGCTCTAAATCGCCTTTTATCTCGGTTTCCTCTTCAAAAGCCAGTATGGGTTTAAGCTCTGCTTCGGCTCCGCTGCGATCCTTCAAAGCGGCTTTGGCAATCCTTTCAAGCTCTTTCATCCGCTCTTCATACTCGAGTTCCTTGCCGGCCAGCGCCTCTTCGCGTTTTGTTAAGTCGGATTCGATTTTCAATAATTTTTCCTGCTCAGCTTTGAGCTTGGCCATTTCCAGCTCATGGGCACGCTGAAGTTTCTCGCGTAAAAGCTTCTCGCGCTCTATACGAAGCTTTTCACGTTCACTTTCCAGCTTCTTATATTCATTCTTGAGATCATCTTTGAGGCCGGTGGCCAGACCCGTCAAAATGAGGTCTTCCTCTCCGGCAAGTCCAGCTTTTTTCAATTCAGTTTTATCCGCGCCCGGATGTGTTTCCATATATTTGATTATGCGTTTATACATGTCCTCCTTCGTCCCCGTTTTCGGGAGGCCCAGTTTCATGCAAAGAATAGTCAACTCCTGCTTGCTGGCTTTTAACAGCATGCGCTTGATGGCCTTTGTGGTTGGAACCCCGCCGCCTTTAACAAACGGGAACGGTTCCGGTAAGGGCGGGCTTGCAGGAACCGCCGGCCCGGCCGCGGCGGGTACTTCTCCAGGTTTGGAGGGTTTGGAGGGTTTAGATGAAGTGTATGTTAGGCAGAAATCCATTTCGCGTTCCAGCATCTGAAGCTCGCGCTCGTCCATTGCGGCGGGATTCACAGGCAGTATACCCAACGCTTTATTCAACAGTGCTTTCTCATGAAGAGCCTCGATAAAACGCAGGACCTTATTGAAATCGTTATTACTTACCAGATACTCCAGACCTTCCAGAATAGCAATTGAGGGTTTCCCTATATCATCACCGGCACCAGAGCTCTTTTTAGCAGCCTCCTGTATTTGCAGCTCATCGCCGGATTCCTTTGCGTGTGCCCCATCACCGCTCTTCATGTGACGGTTGAGTTGATGTGCAAGCTTCTCGAGGTTGGTGGGACCGATGTTGTTATCGCCTGTACTTTTACTCAACCAGAATGTGGTGGGAGGTTCGGTAGTGGTATCAAAGTACTTCATAACCTTTTTGGGGTGTGTGCGTGTAATGCATAACGGTGGTGTTTTGAACTGTTTTGCCACTGCCCGGTATAATTCGAAAGCCGTTTCGGCATTCTTCGTGCGTAACAGTACCAATCCACCATCCCCGAGTTCAAGATCCTGAGGCGGATAAATGCCTCCTTCCCACTCGAAGTGCCCTTCTTCTGCTTCGGGAGGTTCTACAGCGGTATCTTCTATCTCCTCCACCTTTTTAACGGGCTTTAATTCCGGTTTCTTACGCTTTTTTGTCGGTTTCTCTACTGCGGGGACCTTTTCCGGCGGGCCGGGTGCTTTTTCCTCTGCATCCCCAAGCTCCGATTCCTCATCCATATCGGAAATCAACTCATTTAGAGGTAGAGTTGGTTTCAATGGTTTCGGGGCCTGGATTTCAACGAAAGTTTCAGGAACCTTACTTTTATCGATTTTATCCGGTGCCGCAAGCGTGCCCTCAAGCTCACTTATCTGCGTTTCGGGCAACGCCTCCTCGCCTTCTTCGATTTCTGCACCTTTCGTTGCATCAGCATCCGGCTCGGAGTCCATAACCGGTGCAGCCGCACGGCCGGCATGATGCGTGAGGCGCGGTCTGAGCTGAACCAGCATTGTACGCTTCTGGGTTCGCTGATCCGCCAGCAGTGCAACCCCAACAGGGATACTTCGTATGAAATCAGAAGTGCCCAGCTCCGAAGGCAGTTTGGCCGGTACCCTTTTTCTAAACGCGGCAATATCATCCTGCAGAGCAAGAGTGTGGCCGATGAGCAAATCAACCTGAGATAGGATTTCGTCGTTCGTTGCCGCAGGGCGCTGAGTTGCCAGAATCATAGCGCAGCCTGGTTTACGGCCCAGCTTTGCATATTCGATTAACGCGTCAGATGCCGCGGTTTTACCGGTGTGGGGCAGCATCAGGTGTGCTTCATCAATCAGCAGCCAGGTTATAGGGATGCTGTCTGTTTGCTGGACGGTCATTCCCATTGCCGTTGCATCTTCCAACCTGGAGGTTGCCAGCCGCGCCTCCAGTATCTTCCTGGCGATTATACCAACGATCAGTGAGCGTTTGGCATCACCGATTTTGGGATGGCTCACATCCAGAACGGTAACAACATTGGGAACGGACAGCTCGGTTATGGGTGTGCCTTCGGTTGCGAACAGCCCCCATCGTGCTGCGGCAGTGAATCGGGCAATCAAGCTCCGCCGGGTAGCCTGTGCATAACCTTCGTCTTTCGAGATTATGCCTTTATCGGTTTCAATGCATTGGATAATATCGCCCAGGCTGAACCTGTCAGGCTTGCCGGGAACATCAATGTAACGTTTTTTATAAAAGGCGGTGTAGCCGTTTCGTACCTTTTCCAGCACATCGCCGATGAGCAACCCCTGGGTTTTAAACCTGTCCACATCAAAAACCATACACCAATCTTCCGCGGTCAGATCTGCAGGGGATATACTGAACGGTTTATCAACAATCCCGCGGTATTCGTTATAAAACCCGATGGGGGTGTAAATCAGGATATTTTTAAATCCCTGCGGTTCAAGACCCCAGCGCGTTAGTGCCGAGATCTCAGAGGGGTTCTTATTGGAATTCTTGAGGGACCAGAATGTACCGATGGGATCGATTATTACGGTGCCTATGCCTGTCCGAAGCCTCGCGAGCTCCTCTGCAAAGATCCCCAGTGAGTAACTTTTTCCGCTGCCCCGTTTACCGCAGAGGAACATAATATGAGGGAATTCTATGTCAACTCTTACTTTGAATCCGAACAGTGATTTGGGGCCCTTTTGTTTCTCGCATACAGCCCCGACCTGGACGGTACCCTTTACCCCCAGTTTATCATGGGTACGCTTACCGCGGCCCAGTATCACTGCACCATATGACCAGTCTACCAGGGGTTCCAATGGATTGTCCACCTCGGGTGTAAAGGTCGTCAGGGGTTTGAAATCAGAACCAACAGTTTCGGCAGAGGATTCATTATCGGTATTTTCTTTCTCGTCTTCCATGGTTTCCCATCCGTATCATCCAGCCAGAAGGGGTGTGGGCAGGTTAGATACCGGCCGGATGCGTGTTTAATAGCATTTTAGATTTATGTAATTTGCCCTCCTTTAATCAGTCTCAGAGCGCTCAGCCTTTATATTGATTAATGCCGCTCACAGAGTACTCTAATTCTATAACAATCTAAAGCGTTCACAGAGCGCTCAGCTTAGATTTTGATTGAAATTGCTGACGGTAGACTTGAGGTCATATAGATACAGACCCTGGATCCTGAGTCCTTGGTCCTGACGATTTCTCGCTACTCGCTTCTCGCTTCTCCCGAAGGCTTTACTTTCGTCTGGTAGGTCTAAAATCCTTTGTGAGCATGAAAAACAAAATCAAACTGATAAATGCCAGTGCCGCTGCATTGAAGATAACTGTTTTGTACCCGAAAATTTCCGCGGTGAATCCGCCCAGCAGCGGACCGATAATCCCGGCCAGGGAAAGTGCGGAGTTTAGCAGGCCGGCAGCCGTAGCTTTTTCCTCGTTGTTTTCCAGCAGGTGGTTCAGCGAACCTACATACATTGATGACCATGAGAGTGCAATACAGAAATGAAGAAGCAATATCTGGTAATAATTCGCTGCTATACCGAAAGAGAAAAAGGTTATTGTCGCCACCATTAACCCGAATCCGATCAGGTAGACACTTTTAAACCTATCGAGAAAATGCATAATAAAAAACTGCGAGCAAGCATTCACAACCATCATCATAGCGATCCAGAACAGGCTTGCGCCAAGCTCCCGAAGAAATAGTGGGAAGATCGTCCAGACAGACATGGCAGCGGTATGGCGAAGAAGATATGCGAGATAAATATTACCATTCTTCTTGATTACATTTACCGGGAAGCGCGGTACCATTTGCGGTTTCGTTTTTATTTCTGGTATCTTCAAAGAAATAATCAGTGCAATAAACAGGATCAGGGAGCTCAGTGTGAAAATACTCCAGTACACAGAAAAGTACATACTGAGCACGAACGCCGCCCAGTAGATGGATGTGACTCCAGCGATCAAGCTCCCCACACCCCAGCCCAGGGATTCGTACGCAGTGTATCTGCCAACACGGTGGCCGGTATCGTGAACATATGCGTAGATTGCGGCGGGAAATATACCGGTGGTGAATCCCGCGGCGCCCCGCAGTAGCGCAAGCATGAACGATGAAGATGCAAAGCCCTGCAGGAAAAATGTAATGGTGGCAGTGATTAATCCCAGCCATAGAATGAACCTGCGTCCGTATATATCCGCCAACCTGCCGAATATGAACGAAGATATGAACCTTGCAGTACCCCATGCACCTACGATCAGACCAACCTGCCAATCATTGGCACCCAGTTCATATGCAAACAATGGAACAAATACCCATGAGGCTCCAATAGCTGTGCTGGACAGGATATTTATTGCTTTTATACGCAAAAGAATTCACCGTTGAACCCCCCACAATAAAGTTTATATATATAGTTCGTGTCAAAATAATTTGATAATCAGGACTATAGGTTATACATATTTCCAAATGTAATAATCAATTATTAATGTAAATTTCAATTTTAGATATTGAATCATCAAAAAACATTTCGTTCTAACAGAGGGCGAGGAAATAGGTTTAAATATAAAAACAGTACTTTTAGAGTGTAGAGGTTGCTTACATGAAATATCACTTTCGAGGGAAAAATGATGCGGTCTCCCCCGTAATTGCGATTATTTTAATGGTAGCTATTACTGTGGTCCTGGCGAGCATCTTGTATGTTTGGGTTATGAGCATGTCGGATACTGAGGAAAAGGTAGAACAGTTTCCAACTTTGGAGATTACTTTAAAAGACGATCCAGCCGGGGATAGCATAGACTTGAAACATGTAGGCGGAATCCCGATCGATTGGAACAATTATAAAATGATTATAACGAATCAATCATCGCCTTCTCAAACTGCCACTATGTTAAACTTACCAGGAGAATTGAACGCCGGTGAAAACTCCACCTTCAATGCAACCAATGCGCCAGGTTTTAGCGATATCAATTATGAGTTTAATCTCTTTTATACTGTAGAAATTTATAATATCGATGCAAACAAACGTGTTTATAATGAGCAAAATATTTTATGTGAGGCGACCTGAGCCAGTAATTATTCTTTATTAAAATTATTATCTTATTTTTATCCCCCTAATAAAATATAAATAGCTGTAATGCTATGCACACATCGGTGTGTATGTCAAAAAATCATAGATTTAGACGAACTAATCAAAAAGCTATCATAGTTCTTGATGAGCTTGTGGCGGTTGGTCTGGTCATAATTCTTTTTTCAGCCAGCACAGTTATTTTAACCACTTATATTGAGCTGTACCATAAAAATAGTGATCTGAATGATCTCTACCAAGAAGCCGTTGAGATTGCTATTCAGATCCAGAGCCACGAAAAGCTCATCTACCGCGGGCAGGCTGCGGTCTTTGATATCAATAAATTAAATGAGCTGGATGCCCGCGAGCTGGAACAAATAGCAGCAGTACCAGAGGATCATGGATTGGGTATTGAAATAGAGGATATATCAACAGGCCGGAAAATTTTGTCAATTACATTAACTGCCCAATCCAGCGTCGAGCATAACGGTTACGGAATGGACCGTGCCGAATTTTACACACCTGTGAATCTGCACATAAATGATTTGGAAGTTCATGCAGCGAAATTGACTGTTAACCTGTGGCATCGGGGAGAATAAATGACCGTAATACACTCTTACTTTTCTAAATTTGATTTGAAACATAATAATTATGGCCAATTTAGCGCTCTGGATATCGTTTTGTTCGGTATAATAATCATGATTGCTCTTTCCATACAGGTATATTCCATTAATTTGAGCCAGCATGAACGGGAGCTTGCATTCGAATCTGATCTAATGCTGCAGGCATACAGTACCCTTGATGTTGTGCTCCAAACCACTCTCGAATATGATGGTTATAGGCACGATGGAGGTGTTGATGTGGAAAATGGCCGGCAAACCAAACCCGTAGCAGAAATATTATCAGAAAATCTTTTATTTCGTAAAAATGGGAACAATATCGATAACATAGATTCTAATTCGGTTGAAAATAAGGTAAAAGATATAATCACAGGTCTTAGCTCACCTGATTTCGAATTCAGTTTCTATGTCCACTTGGATGGAACTTCTATATTTTTAACTTCCCAGTCTCAAGATTATTTGAAAAGTTCAAATAAAGATCATGCAAATGCGCAAAGGTACTATGCGCTGGTTGTGGATGATTCCATTTATTATGTCTATTTCAATCTAGGATTGTGGAGGGTGTAAAATTTCTCGGGTCTGCACCAGGCGGTATCACGGCGACCAAAATGCATTCGGAAGAATTCCATTTTCATTTGCGGCCGTTGCTATTATGATGTGCTCTATGCTGCTGGCAGTGGATTTGTTCGAAATCAGCGATTTAAAAGAAGATGGGATACTTGAGCAGCGCCTGGAGATGATAGAACACCTTGCAGATGAAACCGCCTTCGAATTGGAATCGATTGCTTATTGGTCACTCCAGAAGGTTCTTGGAAATGTCACTAGCTTAACCGCACTGGACCAACACGGTTTGAACCAGGCTCTCCAGGCTGAATGCGATGTCGCATTTAAGGAGGTATATCCAAAACTTACAGAAAGCTACAACATAGTGCTTGAAGACTACAATGTGATCGTTATTGAAGATTGGTTAGTAATCCAAGATGAAAAAACGCTAGAAACGGTTAATCCTGCAATATCCGTACCCGTCTATCTGAAGCTTATAGGCTCTTTATCCTTTTGCGTTCGCGAGAGGGTCAAGTCCGGACTTGTTGCTTATAAGTTTGCCGAGTTCGAGCGTGACGTGCAGATACCTCTGCCGCTGTTAAAAAATAATCTGGCGATTTTCAAAGCATCAAGTGAAGGTGATAATTCCGGGCTTGCCCGGCTCGTACGCTATATGCTGACAACAACGGTACAGATGAGGATACTATCTGGTGAAGCACTGGACGGCCAGAGCGAACCGATGGACCTGTTGACCGTAACAGATGTGGAAAACGCTTTAAACCTCGCGGTTATTCTGGAGCAGGCCCGAATATTTCGGACCTATAATATAGAAACGGTTGAGAGATTGGGATTGAACGACCAGCTTAAAAATTATCTCAGTTCCGGCGAAGTTGACGGTGCAGATTTATTTCTTGTAATGGAAAATATGCAGAGTGCACCAATCGAGCTGGGAACAATCATTGCAGCGGCGATCCAGAGTTATGCAGATGAGTTCATTTACAGTATAATACAGATATTCTGGTCGGATAAAGTACCCGATGCGGTTTTACAGGAACCGCGGCTGGATTGGTCCGAGCTCAAAGCCAGAGGTGAACCCTACGCAAAGCAGAAACTTGAGGAATGGCTGCGAAACCTCAGGAGGTGGCTTTTGCTGCCGCCTTTCATTTTTTCGCATTTCGGCACTGCAACGATACCAACTATCAGCCAGTATGCTGCAGGAATTGACGGCGTCAGCAAATGGCCTGTACCTTTAGTTGTTGCAGGTAATTACGAATTGTTTTCAATGTCTTACGGCGCAAAGTGGTTTGCTTTTGCCGGCGGCCTCCACACAGACTCCGATAACTGGCCTCCGGCGCAAGTGGCAATAGACCCCGTGGACCTAATACTTGGCGAATCCTCCGATGAAGAATTCAGGCCAGAGCCATATAAAATCTCTTTTCTATCAAATTTCGGTCTTCCCAAAACGGTCAAATATTATCCGGTAAAGCAATCGTATATTTCAATGTACAGCGATCCTGCCAGCGAAACGCCCTATTTCGACTGTTTAAAATATCTGATAGAAACGATACGGGACGGTGTTAGCGTTGATTTGCACGATGCCTCCGGCAATACAGGCAGTACTCCTGACGGCATGATTGATATGATGGCAAAGGATGCAAAATCATTGATAGAGGGCGAGTTTCCACATCTTTGCTGGAATGATGCTGCAGCTGACCAATTTGAACCGGGA
>CP070629.1:2145164-2157463 GCA_020356005.1 Thermoplasmata archaeon | reverse complement strand
TGTACCATCTTTCTATACCTTCCATTTTTACATCAGCTTTGCTATCATCGCCGTAATCCCATATACATGTTATTTCATCACCATCTGGATCGCTAACAGGAATAGAGGAGATACTTACACTGAGGGACTCTTCTTCAAGAGGTGTAATCGTAATTTCTGTTTCCGGTGGAAGATCATTAACTTCGTTTATACGGATTGAAATGGTAATAAAATCTTCAAATTCGTCAGAGTCCATAACCGTTATTTTCGCTACATACATCCCGATATTTTCCTGGGTCGGTAAAAATTCTACAGTTCCCTTACGGCTGTCCAGAATGAAATTATAATCCAGAGTCCTGTTTGTTCGGAACCTGAGAAGTTCGTTAATGTCAACCCCCACATCCTTGTCATCTACTACTACCGTGAAATTAAAATATTGATCTTCGTATGCGCCCGAATCACCTTCAAATGTAACTTGACCATCTTTGACTTCGTAAAAGTCATTTCCAACCTGTACCCCTGTTATTTTCGGCGGGTCGGGCTTGTTGCTTACCTTGATTCTCAAATCTACGGTATCCTCAAGACCTTCATAATCCCTGACACTTATCTGTGCATAGTAATAACCTACATATTCGTTCGTTGGGTAAAATGATATGTTACCATTGGCGCTGTCAAGTTCAAAGTTGTCATCAGTTATATTGGTCCAGAACTGAAGGATATCACCATTAGGGGTTCTAAGGTCGGGATCGTCCACGATCACGGTAAAATTCATTCGCTCGTCCTGTTTACCGTACAGACTTATTAAATTATTCTTCACCTCAACAAGCTCCGGGTCATCGCTTGTTATCACTCCCGAAATCTCAGGCTTATCGTTTCTGTTACTTATAGAAAATTTCACTGACTGGTTCGTTTCGGCATCAAGATGGTCTCTTACCCAGAAAGTGATATAGAATTCGCCCACATGCGAATTCTCGGGCAGGAACGTTACTTCTGCCCGGGTCGGATCCTCCACACTTTTTTCGATATTCAATGTTGTAAAACCAGGTTTACCTCGTCCATCGGAATCGGTGACATTGGACCCGAATTCCAAAACATACTGCTGGCCCGCATCCACATCCGAACCGCGAATCGTGAAATTCAACCACAAACCCTGAACGCCTTTCCGGTCCCGAATCTTCCTCAGTTCCGGTGGATCGTTCACGGTTAATAGTTTTATTGTTAGAACATGAGTGACAGAATCGGTGGCATCGGAAGCCTTCAGAGCGATCGTGTCTATACCGTACTCATTCTCCCGCGGTGACAGCAAAAGTGTATTGTTGGGCTCTATTGAAATGGTTATATTTTCGGATTCGAACGGTCCTGTGCTCCAACCGCTTAACCAGACCATATATGTAAGTTTGTCGCCGTTGGGGTCTTCGAAAATATTGCCCAGATCATAATAAACAGGTTCAGTGTCTTCGTCGATTTCAATGATCGACGGCGCACCCGGTATGACTATGGGCGGCCGCTGGGTTTTAAGCTTCAGTTCCAGCATCGGTCGGTCTGATGCTGTGTTATAATCAGAAGAGCGGATCCATTTAACAGAATCTCCGCCCTGTTCACCCCTCAAGATTACACCGTAATTATCCCGGACTTCTTCGTACCATTCCTTACAGATGTTTGTGATGTTCCATGAATATTTACCTGCGGAAGTCAACTCTTGAGAACCGGAAATGCTGGTGGTAAAGTCCCCGCCCTCGGTTCCCCAGGGATTGGAACCGTCATAATAAAGCCAGCATGCACCATCACGGGTCATGGATGACCATGTGCCTGTACCCTCTATCCAATCCCGGGTTAGAGGATACGCGTGTACGGTAAATGGATTGTAATTGTTATTTTCATCTCGATAGAAATTCAATTTTAAATTTCCTTCCGTAACCAGCGCACCAGTAGGTAGCGATGATAGATCAAATTGAAGCATAGGTCTGAGAGGTACATAGGATGTAGACCCCTGAAGAGAAAGCATGAAATCCGGATCACGTCCGAAATTGTATATATCGAGAGTAGAGACACCGCTGTCTGCAATGAAAGTATCCTTGCCATCGGCGGCATCTGGTTGAAGATTGAAGATGTCGTCACCGGGATCGATGCGTATGGGATAATTCCTGTGGGAATCAAGCAGCCAATCCAGTGGGGTCAATACACTCAATTCAAGTTCAGCACCGGCTAAGCGTTTAATTAAATAATAGCTTTGAATTGAAATCATTTTACTGTTTTGTTCATAAGCATACGGCGGGGGCAGGTAATGCTTGATATCACCGTCATCGTGGGTTTTGAAATTGATACCGGAGGTGGTAATGTAGTGCTCGCTGGAAGTGGTGAGTTGCGAATCGCCAATATAGGGTTTTAACTCAGGGGAATATTTTAAAGTGCCCTTGAACGCAAGATTAGTATCATCCCGGGAATAACTGCTGTCAAAGATATCAGCTGATGAAGCTAAAGCCCGCACATCATCATGGCTTTTTAAAATATAATCATGTTTGACCTTGCCTGTACCCATTGAGTAAATCTCATCTACGCCGGGATAGACTTCTTTGTATTCGATCTCATTTGGCGTGGATTCGTAATAGATCTCTCCCATTACAGATGCTTTTGATATTGACTGTTCTGCTAGCGCAGTCATAGTATTTGTTTCATAAATATATTCACTCCCGGGCTGCCAGCTCAACCAGTACCCGTCACGTGTACTGAATTTAACAGGGGAAGTACTATAATCATTATACTCAAGATTAAAGAATGTTTGAAGGGTATTTTGAGTTACACCAACATCGAAAGGTGCAAACTCTTCTTTTGATTCCAGAGGTTCCAAAGTCGTTTTAAAATCTACAAGCTCACCCTCTTCGGTTTCGAAATGAATCGGCTTGGTCCAGATACGGGCTGTCAGGATACCATTGCCATCATCAAAAAACTTGGTGGTCAAAGTTCGCATTGAGATTACCTCTGGAGCACTCCCGCCAGAATTTCCGCCATCGTGAACTGCTACGGAGTTACTGACAGCCTTATTCTCTATGATATGATTAAAATCAGAATTTGCGGCTGATTCGTTCTCCGAATCATCACCTGCTACTATTGTAAACGCGGAAGTAAACATTATTATTATTACACTCAAAGTAATTATTCGGTTGGTAAAGTTCGGCAACAATTGGAAGCCCCCATTAAAACCACTTGAGTTCAAATGAAGAATATTTTATTTGAATTGTTAGTTTATATTTATATATATTATTATATTATTAATGTCGGTATATCCTACATATATTCATCTAATATTTAAAATTTCTACGAGATTGTACATATTTAATTCTAATTTGTCATTCTATTATTTTAATATATGTCAATCTTTCGGACAACATTTGGGGGATTATTTAGGATTATTCTATGATTTATAATCGCTTCCAGATGTGCGTCTAGCGGTTTGCGGTAGCGAAGTGCGTAACGTCCAACGTCATACGTAAAACGGCCACTTAATTTCATACATATTACATTAGGCCCCCTAAAACCGCTTATCTCAACGCTAGACGCAGACGTTTGACGAAACGCTAGACGCTACCGCTTGACGTTACGCCCCTCGCAACCGCTGATTTGTTGCCTGCGACACGCATGTGATGCCGCCTACGACACGCTTGGCGTTAGGCCGTGCCGAATATAACAGTATTCTATCATTGAAATATACTTGTCTATCGCTAGGCGGTGCCGTTATATCATTGTAACATTAATTCGTGAGCCGCTCTTCTGTAATCGATTAAAAAGCTTAATAAAATCAAAAAAAAGAAAAAAAGAAAGGATGAGGAGGATCCCTCATCATTTCAAGAATCTATGACAACCCGGGCAGATGAACCATTCAGGATTGATCGGAGTGTTGCAGCTTGTGCATTTCATATCCGATGTTCCGCCCGCTGCTGCGGGAGACGGCTCGGGCTGCGCCGGTTTGGGCTGCTGTTGAGTTACCACTGCTGCAGGTGGCAAGCTGAGCGGTTGCTGCTGTAGGGGCTGCTGGAATGGAGCCGGCCCACCCATGGGCTGCATGCCCACAGGTGCAATAGGCTGGCCTGCCGGCGGTAATCCGGCAGGGGTGGGTCCGAATAAACCGGGACTGCCGCCGCCGAGATCACCATAGAGGCTGGCGGGTGCCTGGGATTCTCCCATTGGGGTAGCGGCTCCGAAACCACCTTCTCCCATGCCTTCTCTCATTTCCACACGGCCCTCTTCGTCGCCCATGGTTTCGTCTTTAAATCTCTCGGCGTGGCGCATCTTCTCTATCTCCTCACGCTTCTTACGGATTACAAAGAACACTACTAAGAGGGTTACGATTATTACAATAATAATAATCGATATCCAGTAGGCAGCATCCACACCGCCTAAAGTTCCCAGGCCGATCAAACCTTTATCATCATCTCCTTTAGATTTATCATCTTCTGTAGGCAAATCAATATCCTTCGGCGGAATCACTTCTACGGTGAAGTTTATTTTAAAAACAGCTCCGAAGGAGTCCCTTACAGTAAGAACACCTACATATGTGCCCGCTTTGGGGTAAGTATGCTCAATGTTTTCCGAACCCTGTTCTTCAATATCATCATCTGCTGTACCGGAATTATCATGGTTCTCAGTGATATCGAAATCCCAGGTGTAGGTTAATGATTCAACATTCCCGTCCGGATCGGAAGGATTGATGATTCTGTAAGTAAATGTATAGGTTTCTTTTTCTGCTGTGCTCTCGTCTAGATCGCCGACGGGAACCGGTTCAACTTCTTCTACAAATGGCGGATCGTTCACGTTGTTTATACGGATGCGCACGTCAACTTTATCCTGTGCATTATGGGAATCAACCACCGTTAGATTGAAACTGATAACCCTTTTGTCAACATCGTCTTGATTCGGTGTGAATTTGAATATCCCTTTGAGTTCATCTATCTCCAGATTCTCCTGCGGTTCCAGGCTCATGCGATATTTCAGAAAATCATTTTCGCCAATGTCAATATCGGGATCTTTAGCTTCAATTTCTAACCGCAGCTCTTTATTCTGGGTCGCCTCGAATGTCAACATTGTTCCTTCAATTACATCCTTATTACCCACGGATATTAATTCCGGTTTGTCATTGACAGTTAAGATCTGTATTTTGAAATCCTGGCTGTCTGATAGCGATTGAGCATAACCGGATCTCATTGCCAGGCCCTGGTCCTCAACGGTAACATGGATGGTATATTCGCCAACAAAGTCGTTTGATGGCGTCAAGGTTAATCTTCCCAGGAACGGGTCCCAGCTGTAACCGTAATCCTGCGGGTCGCTCTTCAGTACTCTTTGACCGTCCACCAATAAAACTTCTTCGATATCTGTCGAGAAGTATAGAACAGTACCCAGATCGGGATCCGTGGCATTGAAATCTATTTCCCACGGTGTATCTTCTTTAAGTGCACTTTTATCGCCGCCGGTTATAAAGTCCGGAATAGGTTCCAATACCGGTGCATCGTTTATCGGGTTCACAATTATATCTAGGGTCGACTCGATTTCTTCAGTGTATTCATCATCGCCGTAGACGCTTTCATCTGTGGCTTTTAACCTGATTGTGCATTCTCCATATTGGTCCCTCAGGGGCTTTATCCTGATCTTGGTTGTATCATCGATATCAAGCAAAGTTATGTCTACAAAATCGTTCTTGTATTTCGTACCCCACTCGGTATCGTCAAAATCCCGGACTGTAAAATCCAGTGTATGACCATCAAGGTCGTGCATTATGTCGGTATCACCGTCCGGGTCGTAAAACAGATCGTAAAGATTGATAAGCGCGGGGTCTTCGTCTTCATTCATTACATATTGTGTAGGTGCATTTGGATGTATTATCGGGTTTTCGTTAGCGTAGATGAATAAATCTGTATGGTCGCTTATATCTCCGTGAGCATCCTTGCGGCCGTCATCGGCTACGAATCTGTATGAGTGCGGATACGGGTCGTCGCCGATTGCCTCGCCTTTAACAAATGCTTCGAATACGACACCCTGGTCATAGTTCGATGATTCTCCAGTTTTCTTTGTCATATCGAAAGTTTTTAAAGGATCGTTATCCACAATGACCTTAATGTTCTGCGGCGGTTCATTGTTCAAATCTGTGAATTTTACTTCGAAGGTATAGTTCTCCGTAATCTTACCCTTTTTCGGTGTTACTCCTCCGAAGTTCAATTGAGGTTTGTGGTTCAAATCGATTTCTTCTACATTGATCTGTACGCTGTATTGTGAAGATCCGGTGGTTGACCATCGATCTACATGCACTTCATTACTGGTGTCGATATAGAAAAACGCGCTCATCACTTCCACACCTATGTAAGCGAATGATCCATTAATTATGGCCCACCCGCCACGGGGATTCAGAACATTATTACCTATACGCGCATTAGATGATCCGCCTGTGTAGATTAGATGATGGCGGAGGTAGTAATCGTTATTCTGGTCATTGTAAATGATACTTACCATGGTCCACGAAAGCCATATGAAATTACCCACAGGTTTGAGTTCCTGGATTTCTCCTGAAGCCTCTGTTGTAACTGTAATCGTATAGCTGAGGTTATTCTCCCAGTCAGGGCCTGTATTTACAAAATGAGAAGAAACATTGTGCCAGTTCCAGTGGTTTACTCCCTGGTAAAGACCACCCATGAAGTTCTTGCTCACTTCTTTCGATGCCTGCGTCCAGTGGTTATTCTGGTCCATGGGGTCTACCTTAGCAACACTTACACTTAAAATCTCATAATTGTATGTGCCCGTAATACCCGGCGCAACCGCCATGTAATAGGTGCCCGTAGTGGGTGCACGGGCTTTGACTGTAAAGGTTTTGTTGGGTTGAACACCACCCATTGTTATAGTACCCTGAGGTGTATTGTACCCACGATATTCATTGCATACAAGCGGGTAACCGTTGAAATTGTCGAAGAAAACCACTGTGAGGTTCTTACCAGCCTGGGTCTCGTTATTAAAAACAACGATTTCTACCTGATCGTGTTTGTAAATATCAACGGTTAAAGCGATGCTGTACCAATCCTGCGTATCGCCTCCGCTTCCCAGTGTATCTTTTCTGACAGGCATTCCGGCTGTTAATGGATTCGCGCCGGCAGGGGTGTTATCAGCGGGCTCGGCCCGGCTGCTGCGGCTTTCCTGCTGCTGCGGAAAACCGCTCATGAATTTGAGAGCCTGATTCGGATTTTTACCCAGAAATGTCAAGCTAGTACCTTCCATACTCATGTCTGCACTAGACTCTAAATTAAGTTTTGTAAAGTCTGATCTAATTATATCCGGCAGCTCACCTGTTTGTTTTTCTTTGCCTTCCACAGCACCACGTTCAAGCCCGGCTCGACTCGAACTTGTTTCACTTCCATAATCTGTACTACTTTCACTTTCATCGCTTGCACTTACCGCACCCATGCCAACAGGTACTATCATGATAAATACAACGAAGGCTGCGATAAGTGTTTTCAAACTTGGATTTACCATTTTTAATCCTCCAGCCAAATTAAATGATTTTTTAATTTTCAAGTCCCTTTTCCTTATTCCATATTTTCATTTTATTGCTTATTACCAGGTAGGGTTCCACAATACAGGTGTTTGGAGAGAAACTCTATATCCATTGTAGTAGTTTTAAAAATGTATGACCAATGACCTGTACTCGTTTTTTTATTAATTTTTAAATATTGAACAATCGAGGTTCCTGGGTACCTGGATTTGAGTATTCAATATTAACCTTATATAGGTAATATATTGAAATACCCGTGAGCCTAGTACTTATTAACTACTTATTTATAAACATTTTTGTATAGATAATCATGAGTTGAGTCATAATCATAAAATGAGTCATATACAGTTTTTATTAAATTATCCAACATTAAATATATACCTTTGGTATAATATTCAGTTCTTATATGAATTCACATAATTTTGGGACCTCACTTACTATTGAAAAAAAGATTTTGTTACATATTCAAAACAACATGAAATATGAGCAGCAGTTCGAGGTTCCTTTTTCAATCACACAGGAAGGAATTGCAGAATCAATCGGCATCAGACGGGACAATGTACCCCGCGCAGTTAAGACGCTACGAGAGACGGGCATGATCTACGAGAAAGTGACCCGTGTTGAACATGTTAAACGTAAGCGCAAGGTTTACTTTCTAACACCCAAGGGGATGGAATACACACAAAAAATCCAGCGGCAGATTCTTGAGAGCCGAATAAAATATACTACCAGCACCGGTGAGGTAAAAAATATTACCATCGCCGATCTAAAAAATTCTCTGGAATTCCAGATGGGCCTTCTGGAACTTATAAAATACATAACACCGGAAGGTCACTTCGTTGCCGGCAAAACAGACAAGAAACCAGTGAGTAAACCCGAGGTAGTACCAAAACGCCCTGAACGTGATCTTGGAAGAGATTCCACTGTCGAATTTCTGGACAGCATGCCTCGTCCAAAATATTTTGTGGGCCGAAAGAAAGAGATAACGCAAATGCGCGACTGGCTGAATTCAAACACAAATAAAGTGATCGTGATACACGGCATTGCAGGTATCGGTAAAACCACACTTGCTTCGAAAATCATTTCGGAATACCAGGGTACGCGCAATTTGTTCTGGTACAGGTTCCACCGGTGGGATACGCTGAGGAACACATTAAATGTACTATCGAGCTTTTTAGATAAAATGAATAAGAAACGCTTGAAGTCAGTTCTAGGTTCCGAGAAATCCGCGGACCTTTCGGACATCTCGAAGGCCCTTGAAGATGATTTGAAAGGAACGGAAGCCATTCTGATTTTCGACGATTTCCAGCGGATTAAGGATCGTATCGCCGAGCTATTTTCGGTTATGGTCGAGATTCTGAGCAATATCAGGGGAGTACATGTTATTGTCATCGGCAGGCGGATACTGCCGTTCTACGACAGAACGGAGGTTGTTATCACACGGAAAATCGCCGAGCTGCAGCTGGTCGGGCTGGACGAGGAGAGCAGTATGGAGATTTTGAAGCTGAAGGAGCTGAAAGGTCTTGATGAGAGTATTTTTAAAAAGATCTATAAGCTGACGAACGGCCATCCGCTGTTTTTAGAGCTGTTATCATCTGTAGAGGATATCGAGACGCAGCGCGATATCAAGAGGTACATTTATGAAGAAATCTTTTCGCGCTTGGGAGATGAGGAGAAGACGTTTTTGAATATCGTATCGGTCTTTCGTTATCCCACAGCGTCATCGGCGTTATTCATTGAAGACAGCGTCAATTATGAAACGCTGGATCGACTGCTTGAAAAGAACCTTATACAGGAGATATCCTACGACCAGTACGATGTCCACGATCTTATCCGGGAGTTCTTCTATATCAGATTGACACCGCTGCAGCGCAAACGCTATCATTACGAGGCTGCACGATATTATATCGAGCAGGCGGACCCGCTGTCCATAATCGAGGCACAGTTCCATTATGTACAGGCGGGCGAAATAGAAAATGCCGTCAAGCTTGCCATAAACAACGGCAAGGAGATAATCAAAAAGGGTTATCTGGAAGAGTTCTGGAATGTCCTTCAGGATTTTCTTCAAGAAAATACGCCTAAACGGTACTGGCCTGAACTGCTGCTGCTGAAGGGCGATATACTGACGCGTATCGGCGATTGGAATAATGCACTTGCATATTATAACCAGGTAGAGCGAATCGCACCGAAAGACACAGCGGGTAACCTCGCGAGGTCATGGGCTTATCGTGATATCGGTCACATTCACCTGCGCCGGGTGGAGCGCGAGGAGGCTACGAAATATTTCAAAAGGGCGCTAAACCTCTCCAAGAGTTTGGATGATATCGAGGGAATCGCGGAGAGTTACAGGGGGCTGGGGACGGTGAACATGATCGGCGGTGAGTTTAAAGATGCAATAAGCTATCACGAGAAGAGCATCAAGTATGCCAAGGAGATCAATGATTATCACATAATGGCCAAAACCTACATCGACCTTGGAGCGGTGTACGGTAATTTGGGTGAGCACGACAAGGCTATAGAATATCATGAAAAAAGCATAAGCGAGCTGGAAAAGATCGGAGATAATTACCAGATGGCAAAGGCGTACAATAATATCGGGGATATATATCGATTGAAGGGTAATTTCGAAAAGGCCGTGGAATACAATATGAAATGCGTGAATATCTGCGAGAACACCGGGGATATTCTGCAGAAGGGTTACGGGCTTGCATCCGCAGGTAACGCTTATATCAAGCTGGGTAATTTTGATATCGCGCGGGAATACCTGCGTGAAGCCCAGAAGATTTTTAAGAAGGTTGATGAGAAATTCAAGATCGCCATGATACACTGCAATTTTGGTTTAATGAACAAGAACCAGCAGAAGTGGAAACTTGCGATTCATCATTACCAGCAGGGTATCAACATATTCAAGGAACTGAACCTGTCTTTTTATCTGGCCAACACCTATAGAGATTTTGCAGATGTATACCGCGCACGCAACGATACGAAGAACGCCGAGAGATATGAGAAGCTGGCAAAGGAATATTTTGCAAAAGTTGGTATAAGAGAATAGAACAGGCGCTAGAGAGGAGAGATGAGGCGCTAGGGAGATTAATCATTGCTTATAGAAGTGCGGTAAACGAATTAATGTTACAATGATATAACGGCACCGCCGTTCAAACACTACAATATATGCGACTCCGGCAACAAATCAGCGGTTGCGAGGGGCGTAACGTATTGCGTTTAGCGTTTAGCGGCCGTAGAGCGCAACCGCTTGACGAAACGCTCCTCGCAACCTCAACCGCAAGACGCACTACCTGTAGCATTAATAATCAACCAAGAATCTGAAATAATCTCCCCAATCTTTCACCTCTCACCTCTGACCTCCAATTTCTATTTTTTTTTCATATCCCTGAAATGGAGGAGCACGACAAAAACAACTAGGGCAATAACGAAAGCGGCGACGAATAAATAGCAGCCCCTGCCCATTCTATCAAAGAACCCTTCATCCACACCGTCATCTTCTGCCGAATACGGTGTGGGGTACGGGGTAAGTACATTGGACCTGTATCCGCTTTTACCGCAGTAGATATCGATTCTGTCATCCGGAGATTCGCCGGTAAGGTTAAGCTTCACAGCAACGAATGCTCCATAATCCGAATAGGGTATATCACGGGGTGTATCTGAATATGAGGAGCTCACCAATACAATATCCTCTGGCCTATCGGTACGGCCGAGAGTCGTATAAGGTTCGAAATAAGCATGAACAGGAGATTCCAGTAAAAGCCGGTTGGCCTCATCAAAGTATGTAAAAGTCATTGTTATATCAATCACTAAACCGGCTTTGCCGAAGCTGTCAATGTAAAGGTGCACTTCCGGCTTGACAGCCGGGTCATATTTTCTATCGAGCATACCGGTATCAGCAATCAAATTCTCTCGGATAGTCAGAGTTGTAATATTATCAGGGCCGTCATCAGGCGGGTAAGGTACGAGGACCGTTTTATTTTCGTAAAGACGGTCCAGGTAATATTTGTTCAAAATGATACTGCCGCTTTCCTCGCCGCTAACTTTGAACCCACTATTTGGCGTTGAATAAAAATTGAATTGCATGAAAATTAAAATTAATGCGACTGTTAGTGTAAAAATTTTTGTTGAACATGAATAACTATAACTCATGAGTTCAAATCCACTTTTTAACTATAAAAAAATATTATTGAGACTATAATAAATTTGCGCCGACAAGAACACAGATTTATGATTTTAAGAGCTTTTTTTGATATCAAATGAATTTTGAATGATATATTTGATTTAAAATTCGAAATCCAAAATCCGAATTTTTCACCTCAATATATCAAGACGTTTAATATCAAAATCAAAATTTACTTCGTGATTTGATTCTTTTTCGCGACTTCGTGGTAAATTATTCCCCTTTTATTGGTAAGGGTTTTTTTACCACAAAAACACGAAGTTGTTTCAATTGATTATAATATCTGAATTTGATTTACCTATAGAAAACACGAAAGAATTTTGGGTTTTAATTTAAAATGTTCTTTTAATCCTCAAGTTAATGATTTCGATATTCGAATTTGTTTGTGATTTCGTTATTCGTACTTAGGATTTGTTTGAAATTTCGAAATTCGATTTTGTTTCGTATTTCGATATTAGTGCTTCGAATTTGTTTCCTCATCTTTCAAAAATCTGTGGCCGCCCGGTCCACCACAAGATTCAAACGCTTTATTGATGCAGACCTCCGAGTCGCAAACGAACGCTGAAAAATAAAAGTTCTTGGCATCGGCACCGCAGAACTCGCACT
>CP070629.1:2134540-2145064 GCA_020356005.1 Thermoplasmata archaeon | reverse complement strand
CCATTAATGTCCATCCAATATATTCGAAAATCATTTTCTTTATAATATGCTGTATATACCACTTTTTTATCATCAGGACTGATATCGTAATACCTACAAAACTCTTCAATATTAGCGATTGCTTTGTTTTTAACAAAACTACTAACATTTAATCCATTGAATAAACAATTTGAATAAATAATTGTTGAGATCACCATTGTACAAATTATTATTATTGAAATCCATTTTTTCCTCCTTTCACCCATATTATCATTGTTACTATGTTCTTTTAATTATTTAAACCTACAGAATTGGGAGAATTTAATATTTATAATATAAAGGTTCAGCCCTCCTCCTCACGATAACCAACAAGTGTCCAAAAATTCTTTTCCAAGGGATTAGCGATTCGAAATGTTTCGTGGGTTTCGCGCTTTCGCGGCTGAAGCCAGGGCGGGGTGGAGGCCAAAGCAAATTGGTGGTTTTTCTTCTTTACAAAGGAAAATCATTAAACACAGAGTACGCAGAAGACCCAGAGTCCAGGTCCACAGAAAATTAGGTTTCCGCGTTTCAGCGCTTCCGCGGTTGTTAATGTCCTAAATTTGCTAAGAAAAATTATTAGTCACGAATATGATGATTTAATCGATATATTCCAGCATCTTTTTTTCCCTGCAGTTCTCACATCGTCTGGGAACACTGAAACCTCTATTGTTGTAATATTTTTGCTCTGCACCGGTGAATACAAATGTTGCTCCGCAGATTTTGCACATGAGCTCAATATCTTTCAAAACTTCATATTTTTGTGTTTCGACTATCCCGAGTTCATTTTTTCGTGATATTAACAGGCTTTCAGTAGATGATTTCCAGGTAACATCTATAGGTGATTTGAAAAATTTTACTTCATCGAATTCGAAATCATCAATTACTTTTATGTGAGTATTTTCCCCGCATCCGGGAACTTTACATTCAACCGATTGTCCGGGGCATTCTCTGCGGTGACAGATTCGACCGATATAATTCAAATCTTTATCAAATAAGAACCCATCCCAGTTATGATAAATGCTGCTCATCTGGCGGGCATATTTGGCCAGTAGTGCAATATCATTAAGATCTTTGATGATAATAGCCATATCAATATCGTCAGGGTACGGATCGTTACCAGCAACTGAGCCGACTACTGCTATCTCGAGTGTGCTCGAAAGTTTATGTGCCTTTTCTGCAAACTCCTTGGCTGCCAATCTGAGCTTTTCATTTTTATTTAATGAATCCATTATTTCATAAAGAATGGTCGTTAGTATAACTAATTATCCATTAAATGCCAAAAGATTTGTTTGAGCTTATATTATTTTGTAATAATTTGGAGTAAAGCGTATGGAGTTCGCATTATAATAACAATAGTCTTTTAAAGTTTATATTGGTTGATTACTATACGTTAGCTGAAATAAACAGTAATAATAAGAGGCACTTGAATGGTCAATAAAGCTAAAGAGCCATCGGAAGAAATACTTAAATGGTTGAAACAAGCGAGGAGGGATTTAAAAACTGCCAAGAACAATCTTAAAAATAAAGATTATTATGCAAGTGCATTTTTCAGTCAACAAGCAGTTGAAAAAGGTTTGAAAGCTCTTTACATAAAAAGATTTAAAAAGTTATGGAGGATCCATGACCTCGTAGAACTTGCTAAAAAGGTAAATGCCGAAGCTGAAATAATTGAAGCCTGCATTAGAATCAACCCGGCATATACCGGAACAAGATACCCGGATGTTTTCGAATCGTATAATGAACAAAATTCAGGTGAAATATTTAAGCTTGCTAAAAAGGTGTTAAAATGGATAGAAGAGCAATGTTGAAGAAATTGAAGCGATTCAAAGATGAGATTACCAGAAAATATAATGTTGAAAGGGTAATATTATTCGGATCTTATGCCAGGGGTAAAATCGATGTACACAGCGATGCCGATATAATTGTAGTTGGAAATTTTAAAAAGAAAGGTAATTTGAACAGGGCACCGCTGTTTTACCGTGAATGGCACCTAGTTCATAAAATCGATTTGCCCGTTGATTTTATTTGCTATACACCTGAAGAATTTGAACGATTAAAAAATCAGGTCAGTATTGTAAGTGAAGCACTAAAAGAGGGGATAGAGATAAAATAATAAATTTCTTCTCCAATTTCTCTTTTGAAAAATATTTATGTTATATACGATATGGTGTTGGGAAAAATGAAAATAGATATGGGTCCGGCTAAAGGCCCGGAAGGTGCCTGGGTACTCATGGATGGTGATAAAATAATCGCCACAAGTATGAGTGCCGAAGAAATTTTTAAGATCGCAGAGAAGTATCCCGATGATGAGAGGTACAAAGTTGCGAAAATATTGTATCCTAACGCCTCGTTCTTTTGAGTTTTATGGAATTTTTAAAATTTACTTTTATCGAAGGGAAGAGAAAGGTTATTATGAATCCATTTGAATAAAATCACAGAGTCCAGGTCCACAGAAAATTTCGTTTCCGCGCATCAGCGCTTCAGTGTTAAAAATGGGGGGTGGGGGGTTGTTTTGAATTTAGGATTTAGAATTTGTTTAGTATTTAGTGCTTAGTGCTTAGAATTTTAATTCTATAGTTACCAATCAAACCAACAATTCCTCAGCTTCCTTCAACCCAAAAGCAACCTTAACGTTCTTCTTCCCCTTCGCCGCTTCTACCAACTGGGATTTCTTATCAAAATCCCACGAGCTCTTGGTTATCAACAGTACCAATCTGCACCCGAGCTCCTCTGCCATTTCTATATCCATGCGGGTATCGCCAACATACACCAGGCTCTTGAGCGCGCACCCGCTGCGCTGGGAAATGTCGGTCAGCATCTCGTGCTTGCCGTTGTAACCTGAATCTAACGTGATCACCTCACGAAAATACTGTTCCAGATCGAATTTCTTCAGTGCGGGCAGCACGAAACTTGAATGGCTGTTGCTGGCGAGATACACTGTTGAGCCCTTCTCATTAAGCTTTGCTAAAAGCTCGATCATATCCTTTTTCACCACTACATTTTTCACCCACCGCGTGCCCAGCAGCTCAATCGTCTCGTGCTCCAGCTTATGCACCAGCTGCGCCTCGTAGCGCTTGGTGCGCATCAAAAGCCGCTCGATGGTGCCCTTGATGGTTGGCACCAGCGTCCTGGACACCTCGGCGGATCTCACCCTGATGCCGAACCTGTCGAACGCGCGCCCCAGCATCTCCACATACGCCGCCCGGGTATCCACCAATGTCCCGTCGAAATCAAACACTATCACTTTTGCCTTCGCCATATCAATTACCAGCTGTTAATGTTCATGTTAGTACTCACTTGAGAACGCTCTTGTATATTTCCATCAGCTTCTCCGTTCTTGCCCGATAGTTGTATTCATCTTGTACGCTTTTTTCAGAATTAATAGCCATCCTCTTACGCTTTGACGTACTGCTGTATATATCCTCCAAACATTTTCTTATAGCTTTTATAGAACCAGGTTTGTACATATACCCGTTATCATGGCCGGCCAGGTGCCGTACCGTATCAAGCTCCGGCACGATTATGGGCAGCCGGCACGCCATCCCCTCGATTATGGTTATACTGGCCTTGCCCCAGAACCCCGCGTCTCCGGCACTGTACCAGCCCGGCAGCCTGTCCTGCGGCATGAACTTAATAAATTTAATACGGTGTTCCTTGTACTTACCCGCCGTGCGCTTGAGTTTGCGCTCGTACTCCGAGGCTCCGGACCCGATGATTACCATCATCGTTTTGTCCGCCGGCAGCGCACTGAACGCCTCGATGAACAGCTCGAGGCTCTTGGCGGGGTCGAGCCTGCCGGTGGTAATGAACATCACGTCCTCTTTGGTGAGCCCCAGCTCCTTCCGGTGTACCTTACGTGCTTTTGCATCGAAGCTGAAGGTATCCGAATCCACCGCCAGGGGCAGTACCGTAATCCTCCCTGCTTGTACATTGTGGTATTTTACGAGAAAAGACTTGGTCTCCTCCGTTACCGCTACGATAGCGTCTGCGCGCTTGAACGCCGAATTCGCCATGGGCTTGCGCACCAGCCGGTACTCAAGCTGGGCGAGCACCTCCTTGGGGCTCTTACCCTCACCGTATACCGGCGCGTAGCCGTGATGGTCCACCACGAGCTTAAACCCGAGCTTCTTGTGCATCGCCGCCAGCGCGGGCGTGCCCTGGATAGTCTCGTGCGCGTGCACGATTTCGGGCTTAAGCACGCCCAGCGCCTCCTTCAGGCCGTGCACGGCAACACAGTCGTAGAACCACTCGAAGGCCGTGGGCAGCCTGTGCACCGACACACCTTCCAGGTCGCTAACGCCGGTGCCGCGCTTGCGCGAGGTCATGTCCAGCCCGGCACTGCTCAAAGCGCTCTTGATCTCGGCACTGAACGGGAATATCCTATCGGAGGTAACCACCGCAACGTCATGGCCCAACCTCACCTGCTCGCGCGCCGTATAGAACTCCTCATAGCCCAGCTCGGGCTGGAAATAACCGATTACATGCACTATTTTCATTATTACTCAAAATTCGGTATAGCACTAATTTTTTAATATACTTTTCAAATAAAATTTTACCTTCAGCTAGCACTCCCGATAATGGGAATATAATAGGGGAGAAGAATCTCCCCTATAACCCCTCTCTTTTCTTTTCGTTTTGTGTATGCCCACGATTTTAAAATGATATCTTGGGCATACACATATCGATAAAGATAAAGAAGGGTTGTTAGGGGATTCCTCCCCTAACATATATTCCCATTTTATCGGAAGTGCTAGGGTAATTGTAATAAATCACACCCCAAAATCTTTATACAGTAAATTATTCATTAACGAATTGGTATTAGTGCATGAAGTCTAGATCTTTACCCAAGAGTAAGCTTTCCGGTAAGAGGCGGCCTGTTGTTCTTGTCTCCTCGCCGACGTACCTGCCGCGCTCGGGTGGGTCTTCCACTTATTTTTCTACGTTGATCGAGCTGTTGAAGGACCGGGTAGACTTCGTGGTATATTCCATGCGCTGTCCCGAGGCAGACACTGTAGAGCGTAACGGCAATGTCTGGATCTACCGCATCCAGCCTAACCTCATCGATTCCAATACCCTAATCAAATACCTGGTGGTGCCCCCTGCGACTCTGGCGACCTTGCTGGCGTTCAAGCTGAGGTTTCGGCCGCAGGTAATACACGCGCACGCCAACGGCGTGTTCGGGTTCACCGCATCGATATTCAGCAAGCTCATGAAGCTGGACATGATCAAGGAGGTCCAGGACATGAGCGACCCCGCCTATAATCTTAAGATGGGCAGGGTGGAGAAATATGTTTCTACCGGTTACACCATCGAGAAGAAACTGATTGATATCGGCATCCCGGCAGAGGACATTATAACATACCCCTCGCTTAACCCGAAGATCGACGAGGATGTGAAGCGGACTCTCAAGCCCAAGAAACACATACACGACGGCGATATCGAGCTGCTCTGTATCAGTGCGCTCCGGCCGTATAAGGGCGTGGATATACTGCTGAGGGCCTTCAAGATCATCTCGGCCAAGCGGAAAAATGTGTATTTGACCATAATCGGCGAGGGGGGCATGAGAGAGGAACTCGAGGAGTACATTAAAAGCAATAATTTAGAGAGGGTTACCATGATCCCGCGCCTGGACGAGTATTCCGATCTTATTAAGCGGATGGCCGGCTGCGATATACTGGTGCTCTCGTCCCGGGCGGCGGAGGGCAACCCGCGGGTCATACTGGAATCGTTCCAGTTCGAGCGGCCGGTGGTGGTCACAGCCGCCGGCGGCACCCCGGAGCTTATCAACGACGGCGAGAACGGTTTTTTGGTGGAAATAGAAAATCCAGAAAAATTTGCTGAAGCGGTAATAAAACTCGTGGATAACCCGAAACTGCGTAAAAAATTTGGGAAGAACGGTAAGAAATTCCTGGAGAGGATCCCCAGCTGGGAGGATCTTGCAGAGGATATCTACAAAGAATACATGGCCTTAAGCAAATAGCTTACGCTAACCCTTTGGAGGCATTAAATTCAACTTTTTTTGGAATTGCTAAATTCTCTAGGCCGATCTCGAGAATTTTCTTAATACATTCTGGGCCTTGCTCCGCACTATTTTAGATTGGCAGTACGTATAAGATTCAATGAACCGCCGTGCATCTTCGCGAAGGTCCTTATTTTCCGAAAAGTATTCCAAATTATCCAAAATTATATTGATCTTGTTTTTCGGAAAATATTTGTTGTGGGATATTAATAGATTGAAAATTCTTTCTGCTTCCTTTGGCTGTGCTCTGGCAATCCTACCCAGTGCTCTTGCCGAATAATTCTGGAGGGTGTTGCTGTTGGTGGCAAGGTTCTGGGCAAGAAGCTTGATCTGCTTTTTGATCTTGCCAGATTCATCAACTTCCGCAAGATTCCCGATGGTATATGTTGCATAACAACGAAGTTTGGGGATGTTGCTGTTTAGATTATGGATAAAAACATCTACATGTGGATAAAAAATACCCGGGTTCTCCTCCGAAACGATCGAGGCAATCTCGGCGCAACTTGCTCGGATCTTTTTATTTCCCGATATAAGGCCGGTTATTATATCATCGACCTTAGACGGGTGTTGAAGGATTTCCTCCGTTATTATTTTTGGATAGATATCCTTATCATATTTTGTCTTCAAGAATTCTAAGAGGCTTTGGTCTACCATTCAAACTACCCCCCGTTGTAGACTGGTATTAATAGCTTGTCATCCTATTTAAACCCCTTACCCTTGCAAATCCAAAATGATAAAAAATGGTAAAAATAGAAAAAATTTTAGCTACTAAAAAATGATTTTTAATAATAAACTCCATAGGAGGCACAATTAATAAATAGCAGTTACAACAGAGCATCATAGACTTGATAAAGTTTTCGGCGCTGGAGCGACCAGTTGTACCTGGTTCTCATTAAATCTTTCAGCTTTTTGCTGTATTGTTTGCACAGTTCCGGGTCTCCTGCAAGAGTCTCCATGGCAGCTTTCACAGCTTTCATATTGGAGGGGTCTACGAGAATGGAGGCCTCACCGTGCTCCACCAGTATATTTCGCATCTCAGGGTAATCCTGGGCTATCATAGGTATCCCGAATCCCATGAACTCAAACAGCTTATTGGGGGCGGCCACTATTAAATTGGGTGAGGGCTCATATATAATGGTGCCGGCATCCATGGTCTGGTAGTATTTCATAATATCATTAAATGACATCATGGGCAGCACCGAGACCCGCTTGCCCATGTTCATATCCTGAACCATTTTCCTGGTGCGCTCATACTGCACATCCGGGCCGCCTATGAATAATAATTTGATATTGGAGCTCTTGGGATCCATCCTGGATACGATTTGTATCATCAGGTCGGTATTGTGTGTTTTGCCCAGCACACCAGCATAGCCCACAACGAAATCCCCGGGCCCGAACCCCAGCGAAGCCCGGAGTTTACGGCGCTCCTTTGCTGTTATCTTTACAAAATCCTCCTCGCGCCTGGAATTGTATACCACCGTGGTGGGTTTGTCCATCCCCTGGAATTTCTTCCCGATGCCGCCTGTGGCTGCAATTACGTGGTCAACGTTGCCCACCAGCCATTTCTCCAGAAATTTTGTGCCCATGGCAAGCATAGGGTACCTCTGCACCACCATTGCCGGGTAATCCTCGTGCGAATCGTATATGAACGGCATCTTCAGCGATTTGTGAGCAAAGGAGCTCTCCAGGAGCGTGTCGGCGTCATGGGCGTGCAGCACATCGGGCTTGTGCGCCTTGATGGCTTTTACCATATTCCTGATCAGCTTAAAATAAGGAGGGCCCTTCAGTATCCGCGAGGAGTCCGGCGGCGGGATGGTGTGCTTGACCCGCTCGATCTTTATACCCTCGTATTCTTCAAACCTGGGATGGCCGCTGTCCTCCCGGCTCCAGCACAGCACGGTGACATCGTAGCCCCGGTTAACAAGTTCCTTCGCTTCCTTATAGACCCGGGGGTCAAGGCGCGGATATAAAAAGTCCACGCGCAGTGTCATCACAATGTGAACTTCGCCAGACAATTCACTTACACCTCAACTTTTTCCCTGGTACAACTTAAAAAGCTCCTCGAGACCGCCTTCCAGCGAAACGGTAGGCGAAAAGCCCAGCACTTTTTGCGCGCGTGAAATATCGGCGGTGCTGCACTTGATGTCGCCTTTGCGTGCAGGGGCATACTCACGCTCGAGCTTGCCCGCCATGGATTCGATTATATCTGCAAGTTTGTTAATAGTAATACTGCTGCCCGTCCCGATATTGAACGCTTCACCTTTTAGGTTCGGCTTCACGGCGCTGGAGATGTTCGCTTCCACAACGTCGCGCACACCTACAAAATCTCTTGACTGCTCGCCGTCGCCGTAGATCGTCAGCGGCTTTTTGTCCAGGGCGTTTTGTATGAAAATAGCAATCACACCGGAATAGGGATTGTCACCGGTCTGGCGCGGACCGAAGACGTTGAAATACCTCAATGCCACGGTATCGATACCGTAGAGATCCGTATATGTCCGGCAGTACAGTTCGCCCACGTACTTGCTCACGCCGTAAGGCGAGCTCGGTGATATGGGCTGGTTTTCGTCGGTGGGCACCGCCACATCGTCGCCGTAGATTGCCGAGGATGAGGAGTATACCATCTTGGGGATGTCAAGCTTCCGGGCGCACTCCAGGACATTCAAGATCCCTTTGATATTGTTCTCCGCATCGTAATGGGGGTCCTCCACGGATTTGGCAACGAACACATTTGCAGCCAGGTGGAATATCAAATCTGCACCGGTCATGTATTTTTCGATATCCTCCGTGACGCTTGCACGGTGAAATGTGATGTTGCCGTCGATACCGTTGAGGTTCTCCTCGCGGCCTGAGATGAGGTTATCGATGATAATGACCTCTGCACCCACCCCGGCGGCTCGCTCGACGATGTGCGAGCCTATGAACCCGCAGCCGCCGGTCACAACCACTTTTTTTGAACTCAAGTCCATTTCAATTCCCCTTTTGCCTTTTTGAAAGTACATCATTAATGATCTTAATCAGGTTTTCTGCACACATATACCATTGATACTGCTGTACATGTTTGCGTGCATTAGAACCCATCTTCAACCTCAGTGATGGGTTCTCAGCAAGATATATTATTTTCTTAGCAAAGGCTTCCGGATCGCCTTTCTTTAAGTAGTAGCCGTTATAATTATCTTTGATTACATCCCGGGTCCCGCCGCGGCCGGAGCCTATCAGCGGTACCTCCATTGCCGCAGCCTCAAGTAGAGCATTGGGCAGGCCCTCGCTTTTGGACGGGAAGAAGAATATATCGGTTTTTTCATAATATTTTTTTATTTTATTCGGCGGGACCTTGCCTTTGAATTCTATATTGTTCAGCTTATATTTTTTGATCAGCTCATTGAATTTCGAAATATCCGCGTCGCTGCCGATTATTACGAACTTAATCTTTCGACCCTTTAGGATCCTGGCGGTCTCGACGATATCAACCCATCCTTTTACCTTCTCCAAGCCGCCCACATTCAGAACCATTAGTTCACCGTCATGCTTTAATTTCTTCCTGGTAGTTCTTTTGAATTTATCTATCTCAACGCCCTGGAACAGCACCCGGACTCTATCTTTTATATCCCTCAAAAAGGTATCCTCGTATATCCCCTGCGAGTTCGGCAGCAGCACATCCACGTATTTACATGCAAGCACGCTGTAAAGCTTCTCGCGGCCCCACTTCAACCGAATCCCGTAATTGATCTCGGGCAGTACATCCACATCGTATCCCGTGCACTGCGTGAGTATGGGTATCCTGTGGATCCTGGCGAACAGGAGCGAATAGATTGCAAACTGCGAAAAGGAGGCGACAAATATAGCATCGATCTTCTTGCGGGCATGTAATTTCTTTAGCGCCTTCCAGGTCCTGTGGAATATCCTGCGGTCCCTGACAAAATTCAATATGTTACCGGCGAACCCCTGGTTTGTGTCGTATAACCTCTGAATTCTGGCATAGGGTTCTATTTTTATCGTTTTTACCTTAACGCCGTCAATATAATATTCATCCAGGTTCGGGTCCTCCGATAAGGTCAGTATACTGATATCACAGAGATCTTTCAAATGATAGACCAATCTCCTCTCAAATATGCGTGCCACAGAGCTCTCATCGCGCGGATAGGCCATTGAGATATATGCTACATGCATTGTTCGTCACTATCCTCTTAACATTCCATTCACGCCGCCCGGGCTTTCTTGATACCTCTGCCAATGATCCCGTTTCCTCCGTAGCGCACCTCCACTTCGGAAAGACCGGATTTCTTGAACCAGGCTCGGACCTCCTCTATCGGTTGGGGCTGATCGTATCTTGCGGATAACGCGTCGAAGGTGTCCAGAATCGCCCATTCCAATAGCTGGTCATCATTCAAAGGCAGCTTACCCTTGTAATCGGCAATCGGTATAAGAACCCCGAATTTATTCAACACTCGATATTTCCCCAATCTTCTTTTCAGCGATAGCAGCCCCGG
>CP070629.1:2124756-2134440 GCA_020356005.1 Thermoplasmata archaeon | reverse complement strand
ATTTTATAACGACACCACCGTGGAAAACGGAATCACCTATTTCTATAAAGTTGCGGCAGTTAATAAAATAGGTCAAGGACCGTATTCGGATATTATCAACGCAACTCCGACACTTCCATTCAATGCACCACCCTCTGTAACGATTTCCGCCGATAAGACCAAGGGCAAAGCACCGCTGACCGTTACCTTTACCGGGGCTGCAAGCGACGTCGATGGGACTATTGCATCCTATATGTGGAATTTCGGCGACGGCAATTTTACATATACAAAAAACCCCGAGTACACATTCGAAGAGCCCGGGGTGTATGTGGTCAAATTGACCGTAACAGATGATCTGGGAAAGACAGGGACAGATAATATTACCATTACAGTGTACACCGAGGATGACGGTTCAGAGGATGGCGATGGCGATAAAAAAACAGGTGAGGAGGAATCCAAGCGTAGTTATACAACCGCGGTTGCACTGACCGCCGTTGTCATCGTTGTGATTGTATTGGTTTTGATTTGGTTTTTGTTTATGAAGAAGAAACAGAGGAGAGAGGAAGATGAGGAAGTAAAAGCAAAGCCTCCCAAACCGAAGAGGAGGTATAAGGAGGATTGGGAAGAGGAGTTGGAGCAAGATTTCGGGGATGAATTTGAAGACGAAGACGAGGAGGACGAAGATGAATTTGATGATGATTTACCTCAACCCCCTCCTCCACCGCCGCCACCACCCCCCGATCAGGGAAATTCTAAATTCTAAGCACTAAATTCGAAACAAGCACTAAATCCTAAATTCTAAACCCCCACCCCCCAATTTCTAGGACAGGAAAACAGGAAAACAAATTATTAACTTCCTGACCTTCCTGTTTGTAAAAACATATGGGGTGGGGGTAGGGACGTTTGTAATCAAGCTTTTTAAAATCAAAACCCTAGATTACCTTTCGCGCTTTTCGCGGCCTTCGCGGTTGAAAAGAGCACCTGATGAATCACGTCCCCTCCCTACCACGATTTTTAGAACAGGAAACAAGGAAACCAGGAAAAAAATTGTTAATTTCCGCGATCTCCGCGTTTCCGCGGTTAAAAATGGGGGGTGGGGTGGGGACGTTGATAATCAAGTCTTTTTAAATTAAAACCCTAGATTACTTTTTCGCGTTCTTCGCGCCTTTCTCCCATTTCGCGGTAAAAAATCCCCTGCCTAACCCGCCCAGGTAATCCCAGCAGAATGAAATCTCCCGCGAACCTCGAAACCAGAACCTAGAACCTTGAACCCTAAAAATATCGATTTTTCAGCTTTTTTCGCTCAAGACCGCAAAGCGGTCGTGTTCACGGCTCACCGCTCAAGGCCACGAAGTGGCCGTGCACATCATTCAAGCGAGAGTGCTTGCACTCGAGCGTGCTCAATGCTAGGCATCAGCCTCTCAGCTTTCATTCGATTTTTGTTCTATAAATTATATATATATTAATCTCAATGCTATATATGGTGGTACAAGGAATATTAGGTGGTTCTAAGTTTTTTGTATCTGGTGATTAAGTCTAGATAAAATTCGGTGGTGTGGTGATTTCGGGATGAAATCTAGATTGATATCAAGTGTGATCATTTGGTTAATTATTCTATCGGGCATGACCGGCTTATTGCCGAATTCACCCGAAAATGTGGGTATAGCCTCAGCCGAAGTGCTTTATGTCGGCGCCGCGGTCCCGGAATCCTATGCCACCATCCAATCTGCAATCGACGATGCAGAACCTGGCGATACCGTTTTTGTATACCCGGGTAACTATAATGAAAATATTATTATAAATAAATCCATCAATCTCGTAGGCCAGAACAAGGACACCACGATCATCAACGGCACCAGCTACGCCAATTTGATTACCGTTACGGCAGATTGGGTGAATATAAGTTCCCTCAAGTTTGTCAATACCAGCCAGTATTACTATAATTATTACGCTGGCATTGAGATAATAGAAGCCTCCAACTGCTATATTTATCAATGCAGCCTCTTTTTCAATTACTTCGGTATATCGGTTCGATCATCATCCAATGTGACAATAGATAGTAATTCTCTTTATTATAACAATTATTGCGGCGTTAGGCTCATAGTTGCGCAGAATATTACCATCTCGAACAATTTATTCGTCTCCAAAATGTTGGGCGGAAGAAGCGCAAGGTGTGACGGTCAGGGACCCGGTGTACCGGATTATTATAACTATTTCAAAGCGGTCTACATGTATAATTGTGAAAATGTTCTCATCACCAAAAATACCATTCGGCAGAGCCTGATGGGTCTTGACATCCAGTTAAGCAGCACTGTGACTATTTTGAAGAATAAAATAACCGGAAGTATGGGTCCGGCAATGAACCTGTGGAAAACAGTTCAATTCAATATTTTTAACAACGAGATCAAGAACAATCAGGCTGGAATATCATTGCAATATTGTGAAAATGGCTGCATAAGAGGTAATAGTTTTATAAACGACAGCATCAATTTTTTAACCCAACCCTGGATGGATATCGATGTAAAATATTTTGATACACATACGATTACTCAAGACAATCTTGTTAATGGAAAACCGCTTTATTATTATAAAGACCGCAGCGGACTCGAGCTTAATAATACGTCAATGGGTCAGCTGATTGTTGTTAACTGCATCGGGGTAACGGTATCGAATCTTACAATTTCCAACAGTGAATCGGCCGTTCAGCTTATACTTGTTGATGGAGCAGTTATTAAAAATAATAAAATAATTTCCAACATTCAGGACGGCATTACTTCCTACCACAGTTCAAATGTAACCTTCCGGAGCAATAATATTTCAGACAATGGCTGGAGGGGCTTGTTCTTATACCAATCGGATAATGCAACGGTGTTCCACAACTGCTTTTTGAATAACGGCTGGTGCGCCGTTGATATGGAATTCTCTGTGGATGTGGAGCTCATCGGTAATAATTTCACCAATAATCATGAGGGTATCAGTATTTATCAGGCACTGCGGACGACCATACATCACAATAATTTTATCAACAGCAATGTTTACTATAATAACTTTTACAATGCAGAATGGGATAACGACTACCCCTCCGGCGGAAATTACTGGGATAAGAATCAAGGAGTTGATAACCATAAGGGATCGGAGCAGAACGTCAAAGGGGGTGACGGCATCAGCGATACGTCATACGGCTCCGATGGTTATCCCTTGATGAAGCCCTATACTGTATCGTTACCAGAACCACCCTCAAAGGTCCAGGCTGAAGTTGATCATAATTATATTAAACTTACCTGGGAGCTGCCGGATACAACCGGGGATTTACCGATCAACAAAATTAAAATTTACAGAGGCACAACTCCGGAGGAAAAAGCATTATTGGCCGAAGTGAAATCGGGCTCGGGCTATCCTGACACATCGGTTTCTAAAGGAATAACTTACTATTATCAGCTCAGCGCTGAGAATATGGTGCGTGAAGTCGTAAAAGGAGATGAGGTAAGTGTCATTATTGTTACTAAACCATCAGCACCGCGGAATTTATCCGCTGTTGCGGGGGACTCGTTCATCAATTTAAGCTGGGATACACCCGACTTTAACGGCGGCTCTGAAATAATTGAATACATTCTCAGCAAAAGAATTCAAGACAACCATAATTCGTATCAAATTGAACCGGGGAATGTAACAAATTATGTTGATTATAATGTTGTAAATGGTGAAACCTACATTTATAGAATTCAAGCTAGAAATATCAAAGGTGATAGTAAATTTTCAGTTGAAGTTTCTGCAACGCCAAAAACGATACCATCATGCCCTGTTGGATTAACAGCGACACCTGGCGAAGATCATATTGGATTATCATGGGATACGCCGTCCTCTGACGGAGGCAGTACCATAACCCATTATAGAATTTACAAAGGCATAGCGCCCGGGGTGTTGAAGTTCCGTGCAAAAGCCAGCGCTTTATTGTTTTATAAAGATACCCAGGTGACAGAGGGCGTTACATACTATTACAATATAAGCGCAGTGAACGCCGAAGGTGAGAGTGCATACACCGATGAGGTTAATGCAACCATTGTAAAACTGCCATCGAAACCTGTGCAGCTTGCAATCGAAACCGGCGATTCGTTCATAAATATTACATGGCGCCCGCCTGACATCTGGGGCGGCTCGTCAAAAATCAGGTACTGGATCTACCGCAGTACAGTCTCTGGTGAAAATTTTCATGTTGCATCTGCAGAAACAGCTGTATTATTCTATAATGACACTGATGTTACTAACGGGATTGCCTACTATTACAAGATCAAGGCAGTGAACGAAAAAGGTGCCGGGGCTTTCTCGGAAGAGGTCAGTGGTACCCCGCAGGAACCCGTAAGTGAACATCCCGTTGTCATAATCGATACTGGTAAAAAGGAAGGCGAAGCCCCTTTTGAAGTGTCCTTCGATGGAACACTGACAGATCCACAGGGTAAATCTGTAACCTATGAATGGGATTTCGGCGACGGTGATACAAGTACCGAAGAAAACCCGGTGCATACCTACGACAAACCCGGCGAATATTTGGTAACGCTCACGGTTACCGACGAAAACGGGCAGATTACTACTACCACCTTCACTGTCAATGTTCTTCCGGCGGATTCGGCTGGATTTGATGATAATAACGATGGCCCCTTTAGTGTTGGGATCAAAGAAAAAGCGGACGATGACGAAGAGGAAGATGAACCCGGGGCGTTATCGAGGGTTTGCGGATTCGGATTGATATTGATCATCGGCGTTATTTTGATCGACAGATTGGTATTCCAGAGAATGAAGAGGGTTCATCGGGGCAAACCTAAACCTAAACCCAAACCCAAACCAAGGCCGCCGAATTTAAAAGTGAACGAGCGCAAATTCCCCGACCCCATCCAGCTCAAAAATTATTTTAACCGATAAAATCGTTAAGCTGTTACATCGGTAGTTAAATTCTAAATCCTAAATTCTAAATTCTAAACAACTTCCAAATCCCAATACTACCAAACCCCCCCCTTTTTTAACACAGAATCACAGAGAACACAGAGTTTAAACCTAGGTCTAGATTTTTTCCGCGCTTCCGCGCTTCCGCGGTTAAAATGGGTGGTGGGGGAGGGGACGTTTAAAATCAAGCGTTGTAAAATCAAAACCCTAGATTTCTTTTCGCGTTCTTCACGACCTTCGCGGTTAAAAAAGTCCCATGCTTACTAATAATCCGTGTCTATCTGTGTTAATCTATGGTTAATTTTCCCCACCAGACCCGAGAAGGTAATCCCATCAGAAAGTAATCACTCCGGAGCCTGGCCTCTGGCATCCGGCCTCTCCTCTTGCCTCTTGCCTCTTGCCTCTTTTAATATTAATATTGTAGCAGTTCCCAACATGTGACCACTAAAAATAAATATTGGCATAACACTAATTTTAGTATTATTGCATAATTCAATTTTAATTCGAGGATACGGAATATGGCAGCCAGACCCGTTAATTTAATTGCACAAAGACTGGTGGCACTCGCCCTGGTGGTATTAATCATACAATTATTACCCGGCGAGTTTACATTAACCGATCCCGCTGCTGCAAACTCAACCTGGACTCAAACCACGGAGGTGGATTTCAAAACGGGTATCCTGAGCAACCTCAGCGTATCTTCGGAAGGCGATGTGGAGCTTATTATGGAAACCGAATATGTAAGAGATGATTTTAAGAACACATCGTTGATCAGTCATCAGGAAAATGTTGTTATTGACACAGACGCCGGCGAGGCAAAGCTTGTTAAGATTAACAGGACCTATGATACGGCTGAGGATGATATCGGTCACTCCATCTGGCAAACTTCTGATGGCGGTTATATTGTTGCCGGGTACACCACGCCATATAAATCCAGCAGAAGGGACGCGTGGCTGGTAAAAACGGATGCCGTAGGCTCCAAGGTGTGGGAGCAGTTTTATGGTGGATTGGAAGATGATTTTGGTTTTTGGGTCCAGCAAACATCCGATGGAGGCTATATAATTGTAGGTAGAACAGAATCTAAAGGTGCTGGGAGCTCTGATGTGTATCTTGTCAAAACCGACTCTTTGGGCAACATGGTCTGGGATCGGACCTTCGGAGGTGTGGAATACGATTTTGGATATTCAGGTGCGCTTACCTCTGATGGAGGCTTTATTATTGCAGGAGGTACACAGAGCTTTGGGGCCGGCGGTGCAGATGTATGGCTGATCAAAACCGATAGCGGAGGCGAATTGGAATGGAATGTAACTATTGGCGGCTCTAAATTCGATAAGGCTTACGGTGTCCAGCAGACCTCCGACAGTGGATACATTATAACCGGCTATACCTGGTCGTATGGCACCGGTGAGGCTGATATGTGGCTTATCAAAACCAACTCCACCGGCTTCGAGGAATGGAATAACACTTTCGGCGGTGGAGATTTGGATTATGGTTATTCTGTCCAGCAAATACCAGAGGGAGGGTATATTATTACAGGGTATACCTGGTCGTTTGGCTCCGGTGATAATGATGTTTGGCTCGTTAAAACTGATTCGTTCGGTGTGAAGGATTGGGATAAAACTTTCGGAGGCAATACACGGGATTACGGGAATTCCATACAATGCACCTCCGACGGCGGCTTTATCATAGTCGCCGTAAAAGTGGCATTTGGATATAGTGACTATGATATATGGTTGATAAAAACGAAATCAAATGGAATTAAGGAGTGGGATAGGATTTTCGATGCCAGCGATAGCGATGTTGGTAATTGCGTTCAGCAAACCTCTGATGGCGGCTATGTCATCGCGGGATATACGGATATACAGAACAACGACGACTTGGATATGTGGATAATAAAAACCGATAGTTCCGGAAATGTAAACATCGAGAGCGGCGAATTTATCTCGGAGAATATGATATCATCTACAGACATTTATTCCATTGATACTTTTTACTGTTATTCCATCATACCCGATAATACGGAGATAAGAATACAGTTCTCTCAGGACAAAGCTGCATGGTATAATTCCAACGGCTTCGTTTTCTCGTGGAATACGATTTCAAGCGGAACGGAAAAACTTGATCTGAGCCCTCTTAATTGGAACACCCCGGATTTTTATTATAGGATCCAGATGAGCTCCAACGTGATCTCTATACCTATTGTTACAAACGTTACTCTGGCGTTTAGGCACTATGCATATTACGGCACTTTAACATCCTATTCTTACCGCGGAAGTGTAGAAAACGTGAACTGGGACATGTTAAGCTGGACAACGATAGAACCTAAAGATACCCAGATCAAATTCCAGCTCCGCTCTGCAGGTACCAAAAACGCTCTGCTGGACAAGAACTTTGTGGGGCCGGACGGCACACCGGATAACTACTACAAATCCTCAAATCTATGGGAGATCTGGGATGGTCACGACGGTGACAGCTGGATGCAGTATCGAGTGTATTTTATTAGTTACGGTAAAAGAACCCCGACACTGGAGAACATCGAGTTCTCGTATAACTGCATACCCACCACAAATATTCAATCAACAAGCCAGAGCGAGATATGGTTTAACAATTCAGCTCCGATCCTGAGCTGGGAATTCAACGATGCGGACGGCAGCCAGGAGGCATTTCAAATCGAAATCGACAATCAGAGCGATTTTTCTGTTGTGGACTTCGATACCGATAGAGTAATTTCTTCAAATGAATACTGGCAGTTTCCGGAGGGTACGGATTATACTGCACTGCCTGACGGGATTTGGTACTGGCGCGTCCGTGCAAGAGACACCGATTTAGATTGGAGTGAATACAGCAATTACTCCGTAGTCAAGGTTGATACCACACCGCCTACCAGTCTGGTCATATCAACTCCTTCGCAGTGGTGCTCGGAATTCCAACCGGAAATCTCGTTCTCCGCAGAGGATGCCACCAGCGGGATCGATTATTACCTGGTCAGCATAGACGGTAAAGAATTATCTTTACAGAAAAGCCCCTTAAAATTTCCCCCCCAGCTGGACGGCGAACATGTAGTAACCGTTCGCGCATATGATAAGGCCGGCAACTTCCACGAAGCGAGCTCAGAATTCAAAATAGATGCCACGCCGCCGAGAATCGTACATGAGCCGGTAACAAGTGCGGTGGAGGGTAAAAAAATCGAAATAACCGCCAGGGTAACAGACGCTCAAAGCGGAATCGAAAATGTTACATTATATTACCGTAACACAGGCGATAATAATTTTACTTCGATTAATATGCAGAGAACCCAGGGCGATACATACCTGGCTACAATACCATCTCGCGATGTCCGTTCCAATATTGAATATCATATCGAGGCTACGGATAAATCAAAACCCGAAAATTTCAAGTATTTTGGTGCGGAAGGAGAATACATGGATGAGGATGAGCCGGCTTCGGATATAGAAATCGAGGTGGGAGAGGCTGAGGATGATAAGAACGCACTTGAAAAGCTATCAATGTATAACATCTACATCATTGTCATTATAATAACCATCATAGCTATTGTAGTGCTCTTATTGTTTTCCAGGAGGAGCAGAGCATCATACAAATCGGCCTCCAAGCCGTCGCCTCCACCTACTCCATCAGATCCGATAGTGCAAAGAAGAATGGTAAAAGTAAAAGCCCCCACAAAAAAGAAGAAAAAGGATTATTTTGAACAGCCGCCGGAGCTCAGGCCTTATTTGACGGAACTGCTGGATCATAAAACAGCCATGATAAAATTTCACTGCTCTTACTGCGATCAAAAATCAATCGTGCAGGTTTCAAAGGAATACCATTCGGTTATATGCCCCAATTGTGATAAGGAAACACCCATTGGACCCGGTTGAATCCAGCACGGCTGCTTCGCAGCCTTGAGCATTGAGCTATGAGCACGACCACTTCGTGGTCTTGAACATTCAACTTAAACTAATGGATTCCCTTATATTCAAAAGGTCTGAAAATCTGACCAAAGAAGTTTATCTGAAAAAATTTGTTAACAATTATTTCTTGCGCTTTTTCTTCATGATTTTCATCCAGCCGCCGCTTTCATAAACGGCCAGTCTGCGCTTGTTCAACGTGGTTTCGAATTCCTTCCAGTCAATAATCTCCAACCGCTTGTTACGCCCCTTCGTAAATTGAACACCTTTAGTACCTTTTACACGACCGGGTTTCAAGCCTTTACGGCCCGCTATCTTCTTCGCTTTATCTACTGTTATTAATTCCATGGCCATTTGGTCACCTCCTTGATAAAAAAGTCGGGCTGGCCATCCATCCCGAAACCCACATATCTTTAGAAAATATATAATCTTTTTGATGCTGGCTAGATGATTTCAGGAATCGATTAAATCAAAGTTTTTTAACGATTTTTATCAGCTTTTTAATCGATTATAGAAGAGCGTCTAACGGTTTCCGGTGGCGAGGAGCGTAACGTATAGCGTTAGCGTCTAGCGTTTCGTCAAGCGTCAGCGAAGCTCGTCTCGTCTCTCGCTCCTCGTCTTTTGCCTCTTTAAAAGATTTTTTAACATTTTTCAAGCATAACAATTTTAAAGCTGTAACAATATATATCATTCGCCCGGAGGCCCGCATTGGTCAAGATCCATTACTGTCCCAAATGCAAAAAAGCTACGCGTGAACATTTTTTCAAAAAGGTGTTCTGCAGGAGATGCAAATCTGAATACAAAGAGATAAATGTCTCGCGCTCTCGTTATTTTCTGGTACAGTTCGTGTTCCTGTTTA
>CP070629.1:2092461-2124656 GCA_020356005.1 Thermoplasmata archaeon | reverse complement strand
AGCGCGGGATCTCAAAGGCGGTTTGCGTTGCAGTAAACAACTTACCTCGAACATTGAAAAAAATGCTGGAAAAGAATCTGATCGAGGAGAGATTGAAGCATGTAAAGGGCGTTTCGAGAAGGCTTAAAACTTACTTTTTGACCGACCAGGCAGGGAAGATGGAAGTTCAGAGGCTCAAAAGCTTTTTAATGGAGCTCCCAATCATGTATAATGATAATGATGGAAGCCTCAGGGAAGTAAAAATGACGGAATTGCAGAGTTGTTTTGAAAATCAACTCCACCTTTTTGATCTCTATAAATTTCTGGTCAATATAGAACCTGCCGAGAATGATTTTGAGGGGGATTTCAGCACAACTACGGCACAATTTAATGCTGAATCAACGGGAGGTAACGGGGGTGCGGTGCTGGAGAATTTATTAGGGTGTATAATTGCACCCCAATTCAAGCGGAGAAACGGATTTGGCGAGAATATCCAGATCGATGCAAAATACAGTGGTGAGGAAGATATTCAGATAACAGCAGGTATAAATCCAGTACTGGCCGGAGCCAATATTAATGGCCATATGATATACCCTGCTTCAAAATTCAATGGCAAAGTGCTTGGAAAAACCCGAAGAATTGCGGTTAAATTGACAATAACAGAGAACACAGATTTTGAAATCTTTGATAAAGCCGGCATTGCAGCGATGAGACGAAATAAAATCCAGAGATTGACAAACGAGGCGTACGACCAGGGCGGGCTTTTGACCCAGATGGACCTGGTGAACCTTATGTGCTGCAGCCTGAGAACGATTAAAAAAGATATAAAGCAGCTCCGTAACGACGGGATTTTTGTTCCAACGAAAGGGCAATTCAACGGGATAGGAACGGATCTATACCCCACGAAAATAATCAACCGAGAGAACAGGGTTGTAGGGCCGCGGCTTTAATCAAGGACCCGGGACCCGGGACCCGGAACCCAGATTAAATTTTCAACTCTTGCACTTTTCCACATATACACAAATACACTTGCTTTCACTACTTATAATGCTTACACTGGGGGATGGTCTGTGCCGTACAGGCCCACGACGATGATACCTGACAATACAAAAATGAAGATACCCAGTAAGAAGCTGTTAAGAGCGCCGATTACTCCCGCAAGCATAACCAGGGGTATTAGAACTGTGGGACATTGGTGCCATAAAACGAGCAGAAGAATTTTGTCCCTATCGAATTTTTTAATTGTAACCATTTCGTACTGTGCATAGAGCATGACGAATCCGAAAACCAAAACAAGAATCAGCTGCCAGTACTCGCCCTGGAGCGCCCAGTGAGAATAGAAGATCAATACAATGGCAATGTACGATGCGCTCAGCGCCATGCAAAATATCTGGAATGAGGCAGGTATGATCAACCGGTTACCTTCGGCGGTCCTGACGCCCAGGGCGGTACCCACGGTTTTGGCTCCGGCTTTGAAATCGTGGTCCACATCCTTCATGTTACCGTCAATTGCACACGCCATCCACATCTGTATAAGAAACAGGAACGCGAGGAGGTAAAGCAGTGGGGTTTCGCTGCCGCCTACCATGAGGGCCGCGGAAATGCAAAATATGAGCGCCCACACACCCAGCAGGACTTCGAAGCCCGGAAACTTTTTACCCGTGAGGTTATACATGGTAGCATACGCAATGGCAACGGCGAATAGAAGCAGTGCCCGCATCACAGGGAAGAATAGAATTATGAGCACAAATGCAATGAAAAGAGCGGTGAGCGCAAAAACCAGAGCACGTTGCGGAGTGATGCTCTTTTTGATCAATGGTTTGCCTGTAAGATCCGCAGAGAGGACATCAATATCCCTGTCAATGTACTCGTTGGATGTAAATGCGTAGATATGAGTGAGGAGGCCGATGAAAAATAATAACGTAAGATCGGTCAGAGATTGAAGCCCCATAGCGAGGGCCCCGGCTAAGAGTATAAAAATCACAACAGGCGCTGTTTGAATTCGTGCCAGTTTGGCGTAATCGGACACCATCCCGGGTATAGATCTCACGGAGGTCAAAAGGCGCTCGTGATTATTTATAATTTATAGGGATTAAATGAGAATTAGTGGGATTTCTTATAGCTTATAGAAGTGCGGAAGACGTTGGACGGTTGCGAAGGGCGTACCGGCTAGCGGAAAGTGTCTAGCGTACCGTCATGCGTCTGCGCAGTGCGTAACGTCTAGCGTTAGACGTTTTTCGGCCGTTTTACGTTAGGCGCAGTACGGTACGCTCCTCGCAACCGTCCAGCGTTGGTCGCACTTCTGTAATCGATTTTAAAGCTTTAAAAAAATTAATTTACAGCATGTCCCTGAGCATCACAAATTTGAATTTTCCGGCATGCAGGAATTCCAGCAGCACCCCGAATCTTCTTTGGAATTCGTCACCGGTATTGTACCAGTTATCGGGTCTGAAATAATATCCTTTCATCGATTTGGGCAAAATTTCTCGCATGGGTAAGATCTCCCAGGTATGGAAAAAAAGAATCGGGAATGGGTCCGAGGTACAATAATTTTTAAATTTTTTCATACCCGCCGGGAATCTCAGGATCACATTTGGTATACCCAGCTTGAATTTTTGTAACTTGTGAGAATTGAGTTCGCGATGCGACTTCATAAATGATGCCATCGAGGCGTCGTATTCGAAACCCAGGTCATCCAGTACGGTGTACAATTCGTTGCAGACACGGAGATAGGGCGCACGGAAACCCAGAACTTCGGTTTCGGTTATTTTCTCCAGTAATTTTTTAGATTTGTTCAATGCCCCCATTTTGGTCTTATCCATTTCGTTAAAGCTCTCGTGGTGGTACCCGTGAGAGCCCACCTCGTGCTTCTGGCTGAGATCTTTGATGATTTCGGGGTACTTTTCAGCGATGTTTCCCACCACAAAAAACGTAGCCCTGATATCGTATTTATCCAGCATAGCCAGGATTTTCGGCAGCCCCTCCGTTATACCCCTGGTGGAGTCATTGAACGGCGGACAGTCGACTTCTAGATCGAATGTAATGGAGATGTTCAAATCAAATCAGCCTCGATAAAAGCGGGTTATAGCGGTATATGTTCGAGATTATAAAAGATTCTAGGGTGATAGGGTGATTATATAATGCTTATAGAAAGGCGGAACGCGGTGAGCGGAGGCGAGGCTCGTTACGATAAGCGTTTGCGAAGTGCGTCTCGTCTATCGCAACTCGCCACTCGTCTTTCCGAAATCATCATAAAATCAAATCGATGGCGGGGAGGTTCCGTATTCGTATAACATGAAAAAAGCGGACCAGCAGAACATGAATACAACAAGAAGTAATGCAGACAGCCCGATTATGCTGATAAGAATTAAAGGCGGCAGAAACGCTTTTGAGAACTCACAAATAATGATCAATTTCAATACCAGGTTCCGATCGAATCTCTTCATATTCAATAATATAAACGCGCAGATTATAATTGCCCCACAGAGGACATAGATGAGAGTCAGCTGCCAGAAATAACTGGGAAGATCGTATATAATGAACACCGAAACAGCCACAAAAACAAACCCGAAGGACAACACCAACCCGAAGATTTTGTAAGAGGTGGGTAATATCAATTTATCCTTTTTAACCCTCACACCCCAGGCCGTGGTTGTGTTTCTTACCCCGATTTTGAAATCATGCTCCGCGTCCTTTACGCCGCCTTCCACGATGTTGGCATACCACCACTGGAACAAAAACAGTATACCGAAAATGCGTACATACTCGTTAATATATCCTGCCACGGCAAACGCCCCGAAGAGGCACAGGAAGAACGCCCAGGCTGCGAGCAGGAAATCTACGCCGATATAACTTTTCCCGAAGCGGTTGTAGATAGCAGCCAGTGCGATGGATAATGAAAATACGGCTATGGGTAAAGGTTTCGTGAAAAAGAAAATCGTGAGGACAAATGCCAGAATAAAAGATACATATGCCAGGATAAAAGCATGCCTCAGCGGAACCGTACCTTTCACCAGCGGTTTGGTAGAAAGCGCGTCCGATGCGGCATCGATTTTCACATCCAGGTATTCGTTATGAGTAAACCCGAATATATTTACCAGCAGGCCGATTCCGAACAGTACAGCGATCTGGAGTGCAGTTACGGGATGCTGCGTGGCAAGCGCACCTATGATAGGTATGGCAAAGATCTGGGAGGCGGTCTGGAAATGGCATAATTTGGCATATTCTCTGAATTGCATGAAACCCGAAGGGAATATAAACATCGATATAAGTATAATTTTTGATATTTTGATGGATATTGATTTAAATCAGGAGGCAGGGGGCAGGGGGCTGTTTGCTTTTTGAATCAAACTGCCTCCCGCTAGCGATTGACATTATCATAAAATCAGAACGGCCTGCCTCCTGCCAGCGTCCACAATTGTATAAAATCAAAGCGGCCTGATTTAAAACACAGCACCGCAGTAATAGCAGTAAGTCTGATTACTCCCGATCTCCTTCCTGCAAAAGGGGCACTGTTTAAAAAAGGTGGCCACTGTCTGGTATCCCCTGCTCTGCTGAACCGCCTCTTCGTAGATATGTTCATAATTTTGTGCACCCAGATCCTCAAGATTCCTCAGCTCGGAATCAACGGCCTCATGGTCCATTTCTACAGCATGTTCGGGATGTTCCAAGGTTTCCTTGATTTCGGGGACTGCCCATTTCGACTCGGTCTTTTCGGGCGCGCTCCTCTCGGCCTGGATACGTACACTCTCAACCTCGTCAGCCATCAGGTTGGAGACCGCAATTTCACGCCAATCCCGTATGGCATCCAGTTTGTCCTGGATATTGGACAGGTCATAATACGGCTTGGGTAGATTCTCCAGGAGGTGCAGTGACAATCCCTGGATCTCGATAAGCTGCTTCTGCAAATCCTCAAATTCATTCTCCGTTTTGTTCTTCTGGGAGGTCAATTCGTAAATCAATTCATCCAGAATATTTGTGAGTAGCTCCAGGTTCTGGCCCATATCACTTTTATCTCCAGCGATATCCTTCAACTTCTCTTCCATGGATTTTCTTATCAGCTTTTCCGATTCAAGTTCATTGGATAAATTGGTGATCTCAAAGTTCAGGCTTACGATCAAATTATGGAGTGCTTCATTCTCCACCCTGTAATCTTCAATTTCCTTTGGGACCGGTCGTTCAACATCACCCTCGGTCCAGCCTGTGGGCGGCTTATGCTCGGTACCGTCTCGTTTGTGTAACGATTCGTCATACTCCTTCCTCTTCTTTTCGTCCAGCAGGACTTCTTTGGCCTCGTTAATACGCTTGGACTCCATTTCCGCTACCATTTTGATCTTATCCCCGAGATTATTCACTTTATCGGGATGATATTGTATCGCCTTTTTCTTGTACGCCTTCTTTATCTCTCCCGCGGTTGCGTCTTCCTCAACTCCCAAAATGGTATAAAACGTTTCCAAAATATCACTGCCTAATGTTATGCCAAGCCCTTTTTCTGAATGGGATGTATTTACTATATCATATTTTATACTTATCTTGATGATTGAATGCCGGGATAAGATAAATTGTTACATTTATATATTAGAATGCTGGGATACTGCTAATAAAAGTGGTGAGAAAAATCTGATTAATCATCGATTATATAAGTTGTGAATGGTGAGAACGCGAGCAAAGCTCGCTTGAATGGTGAGTAAATGTAAGGACCCAGGACCCAAGACCCAGGACTCAGGGTTATTTTAATCAATAATAACACCCTGGGTGGTAGGTCAATTAATATTAATATATACAACGGCACGGCCGAAGACAAGCTTCGGCAGTATACGATTTGAAATAACATTGATTAGAGGTCCTGAGTCCTTGATAATAGAACCTAAAATATGGAACCTGATTATATTGATTTCTTAGCTTTCACTCACCATTCAAATGAGGGAACGGAGTGACCGAATGTCCTCATCATTCACCACTCTATAAGCAATATCTCAACTTTTCTCAACATTCACAGCTTTTTTATATACAATTAATAATAAATACTGATAGTTCTTTTTCCCAAACGATGCTCACCTGTCTCGAGGATATAGATATGAAGGAGCTCTCGGAGGTTTTCGATCCTAAAAGCCAGGATTCCTTCGTGAGCCTCTACCTTGATACCCGAAGAATCGACGAGAAATTCGTGGAGAAGCGCACCAGTATCTGCAGATCGGTATTCAAGATAAACAGGCCCATGCTGGATAATTTCGATAAGACCATGGAGACCATCAAATCGTACCTTGCCAAAAACCCGAAAGAGGAGGGTCAAGCAGGCCTTGCAATCTTTGCTTCCGACACCCACGATTTCTTCAAGGCCTACAAGTTGAGCTTACCAGTAGAGAACATGCTCATTGCAGATTCCTCGCCCTACATCCGCCCGCTGGCTCGCTTGATCGACGACTACGAGACCTTCGGGCTCGTGCTGCTGGACAGCCAGCGCGCCAGGCTGTATGTGGTATGCTCGGGCAAGATCGATTTTAAGAAGAAGAAGGCGAAGGACATCATGAACAAGCACAAGAAGGGCGGGTGGTCGCAGGCGCGTTTCGCGCGGCTGCGGCAGGGCGCCATCGACAAGTTCATGAAAGAGGTGGCGGAGGATGTTGAGGAGCTGTTCTCGAAGGACCATGTCATAAAAGTGGTTATTGCAGGCCCGGGAAGCACGAAAGTCACATTCCAGGAGTACCTCTCGCAGCATATAAGGGGCAAAATTGTGGAGCTTATCGAAACGGAATTCGACGAGGCGGAGCATACACTTGTGTCAAGAGCCAAGGAGGTTGTTATACAGGACGAAAAGGCGAGAGACGACGAGATGGTGGCAAAGTGGAGAGAGGAGATATTGAAGTCCGGCCTGGCGGTCTACGGCGTTACTGAGACCAAGGTGGCCGTAATGAACGGCCAGGTGGAGGTGCTGCTGGTGGATAAGGACCACAGGATCGTGGGCTGGATATGCGAGCACTGCCAGTTCCTGGATACCGGCAAGCGTGCCGAATGCCCTTACTGTGGAGGCGACGCCAACGAGGTGGATGTGATCGAGGAGATCGTGGAGTTCGCCATCCGGCACGATACAAAAATCGATTTCGTTGAAAGCAACCCGCTCCTGGCGGAGCTGGGGGGACTAGGGGCACTGCTCAGGTATAAATAAAATCAATTATGGAAAATCTTTAAAAGATTTCCTGGCGAGAACAAAATTCTTGGGGTATCGGATTTTTTTGATTCATTGAATCAGATTCAATTTCTACTGATTCTTGATAATCTTGATTATAATTGCTGTTTACGTTATTACCCTCACCAAACAATTCTGAGTCATCGTCCCCGGCATGCTCCACTGGTTGGGCGAGAAAAAAACATAAGCAAATAGCACCCAACATGATAATAAGAATCACAGCAACGCCGATTATGCTTTTTGTTGTAATAGCTCCGGAATGTATCGGGTAGAACCTGTTGCACATCTCACAAAAAAGCTCATTTTCAAATTCAATAAATTCTAGTTCATTTCCACATCGGGGACACTTTTCCAATTATACCACCATTTCTTTTATATGTGTTTAAATTCTGATTTAATGAGTAATCTACTTGATTTCACCTTCCACACCGCAGAACGGACATTCAATTTTTGCAGGCCGTTGTCGAATCCTAACATCAAATCGGCTCTTGCATCTGGGGCATTCAATTGTCTTCTCCTCTACTATCGGTTCAGAAATCACTTCTGCTTCTTTTATTTCCAGATGTTCATCGATTTGGTATGATGGCGGCTTTGGCCCTTTATAGGTCTCTCTGGGAGCACGAGGTGGAAAAAAGGTAAGAATCATCGAAGTGCCTATAAGTACAAACGCTGCTATAGATAGATACCACCCCAATCTCGGTCCCCAGGACATTTCGAAATATTCACCCTTTTGTGTACCGGCGAAATCCTCACAATATTTGGGTTTCGATTGGTCGGCTCCTTCCAATTCGTACGTGTCTGTTCCCGCTGAAGATCTTAAATCATCATAATCTTGACTAAAACCTCCCGGTAACGATGAAGCGAATAAAATGGGGATTGTAATCGCAATTATAAATGTGAATGATAACAATCCCATTCCTACCTTTCCTGAGCTTTTTCTAACACCGATCACGATTACAGCAATTAAAGATATAACGGTAAATATTATTGCTGTTAATACTAAGTAAAAAGTAATATCAAAAACTAGAATAGTATCATCCGAATCATCTTCATCTCTCCAATCATCATAATCAAAATCCTCCAAATCCGCCTCCTCTTCATTTATTACATTTGATTCGAAATAAGCTTCAGTTAACTCATAGGCCATCCCATAGTCCACTGTAATGATATCAAGAACATTGGATTCGAATTTCAAATGCCACCAGGGTAGGAACAATGATGCACTCCATAAAATAATTGAGATTAGTAATATTATCGATATAACGGCCCATCGTTTTTCTCGCGTTATAATCCCCCAATAAGACAGTACTCTATACTCGAGATTATTTTTTATTTCTTCAATCTACATCTCAATCTTAATCCCACAACGATTTATCTTATTAATAATTTTTCTAGGAGTGGAGGTATTTAAACATGCAAAAGTATTTTTTTAAACCCCGGAAAAGGGTATACCTAAAAAACAGACTCCATACTCTAAATTATATCCGCCCACCGTTCAATCCCACTCGACCTCTTCTTCCTCCTCTTCTTCCCGTTTTTTCTTCTTCTTCCCCTTCGCTTTTCTTTTCTTCTTCTCTTCCCTCTTCTTTACCTCTTTTTTCTTGGGTTTCTTCTCCTCCCTCTTTACCTCTGGCTCCGGTTCCGGCTCCGGCTCGGGTTCCGGTTCGGGTTCCGGTTCGGGTACTGGCTCCGGTTCCGGCTCAACCTCCTTCTCCTCCTTCGCTTCATCCTTTTTCTCCCACCGGGTCTCCTCCTCTAAGACCTCCTCCTCTTCTGGCTCGCTCACCACCACTCGCCATATCTCGCGGCTCCGCTTTTTGATCTTCCCGTGGGATTTCACCTTAGAGGTCTTTTTTATGAGTTTTACAAGCTCCCAATCCTCCATATCCGCTACTTCCGCTTCAAGCCCGGCGGCTTTCGCCTCCTCCTCAAGCTGCTTGCGTCTCCTCTCCCGCAGCTCCTCGATCTCCTCTAAAAACCGCTTCTGGAGCCATGCCTGGTCCTTTTCGTCCGCTTCCCATAATATTTCCGCAATCACCTTCTTTTGCTCCGCCGCCTCTTTTTTACTCCTCAGTGTCGAACCCACATCAGGTATCAAAACCTCTTCCAGGTCCAATCCCTCATCCTCATCTCCAGTTCCGATAACCAGCTCTTCCGCCTCTGTGATCGATGGCCCGCTGACCTCGGGCTCTTCGGGCTCTTCCACCCTGGGTCTTGCCTTCTTCTTCGGCCTCGCTTTTTTCCACTTCTTTTTCTTTCTAGGTTTAGGTCTATCCTCACCTTCAACCCCCACTTCCTCCGCCTTGTGGTACGAATCCATGACCTTTGCAGATGAATAATCCATATGCTTGATATCGGAATAGTCCACCACACCCGACCGGTGGTCCACCTTGACTACATCCACAAAGTCCCTTTTACCTTTATCACCGAGGTCTTTACCTACATCCTCTTCCTCTTCTTCATCCTTCTCCTCTTCATCCTCATACTCATCCTCGTACTCTTCATCCTCGTCCTCTTCGTCTTCATCTTCATACTCCTCTTCATCATCTTCATCTTCTTCGAATTCCCAATCCGCCAGATCCACCGAGATTTCTTCGATTTCTTCTTCTACCTGATCATTCCCCACTGAAGGGGTGTTTGAATCTGGTTTTACCCCGTCATCTGGGTGATCCCGCCAGGGCTCTCTATTCCGCGGCGGCTTAAACTCTAAATCCTTCATAGAATCGTTACCGTAAGGAGGCTGGTCGTGCGGCGGCTGCGGTGGAGGTGGAGGCGGCCCCCTTCCCTGGTCGTCCTCACCGTCCAGGCTCTCAAGCCTGGCGATCTCATCCTGTATCATGCGCCTGAAATCCTCAACGAGCTCCTTTTGCGTCACATAACCGATCTTGTGCAGCTCCTCCATATAAGTACGCTGATCGATCTTACCGCTCTTGTATTTCTTCTCAAGCTTATCCTTAAGCTTCTCGCGTCGGCGGTCTTCCTTTATGCGCTCTTTCAATATTCTTTCCGGGTCTGGCAACTTGGCTCGCTCCTTGCGCCTGGATATCAAACATTAGTAATATATTATTGCTTCCAAAAAGCGGTAATTTAATTGTAATTGAGGATTTTATTATTGGGGGAGAAGAATCTCTCCTAAACCCCTCTCTTTTCTTATCTCTATGGGTGATGCCAAAGGCATCACCCAAGTAGATAAAGAAAGTGGGGTTGTTAGGGGATTCTTCCCATAACAATAAACTCTCTTGATTAAATTAATGATACTCAAATTTGGGGGAAAACAAAATACGTAGAAACTATAAGTAAATTTTGAAAACAAGATGGCCAACTTGATAAAGGTTTCGGCAGGAGACTATACCGTGGATATGATAATCACACCCAGTCCGAAGCAGTACAGTGCGAAAAAATGCAGCCCGGCCTTTTTGACGATGAACAGAAGTAGTTTGATTGCCACGTACCCGACAACAAAAGCGGTCACGCCCCCAACCAGCAGCGCCAGGGGCGGCACACCTGCGGTGCCCCCGTTTATCATGCCGGGCGTTTCCCAGATGGCGGCGCCTATAATGGCGGGCACCGCCAGAAGAATGGAATAGCGCGCAACGGTCTCGCGCTCCACATTACGAAGCAGCCCGAAGGATATGGTGAGCCCGGAGCGTGAGAACCCGGGTATCAGTGCAAGACCCTGTCCCAACCCGATGGTGTACGCATCCAGTGCATTCATCTGTTTCTTGTGAGCGGTTTTGATCACTGTTGAACTTATCGCCAGGGCCAGCCCCGACCCTATAAGAGCTATTCCGACGATGATTACGGAGCTGAAAAATACTTCAAAGGTTTCATAGAAGAGCATTCCGATGAATGCTATAGGCATACTACCAACGATTATCCACCACCCGAACAGTGCTTGAGGGTCTGTTCGGGCGCACTGCCAGTATCCCGGGGATTTACCTGGATTCTTAGTGGAGTTGTACCTTTTTTTCGGATCGCCGGGCAATTTCGGGTTTGTTACGCTTTTAATTATTGTTTTTATATCATTTTTGAACATTACGATTATGACCAGTGCTGTAGATAGGTGTAATATAACGCCGAAGGACACCGGCATTGCCATCCCCATCCATTTATTGGCGAGTACCAGATGCCCAGAGCTGCTTATGGGCAGCCACTCCGTAAGACCCTGGATTATGCCCAGTATAATCGATTCAGATATATCCATAACCAGTCCACTTGCCAGGATACACAATACCTATTTAAAATCTTTTCAATCTGAGAATCGATTATTTTAATTTATAATGATTAAGAATTTATGAGAAATTTCATCATAAGAGGCAAAAGTCAAGAGGCAAGAGGTAAGAGGCAAGAGGGGGGTTCTTGCCCCAGGTTCGATGCCCCATACCCGGTTTTTATGCAATGTTTCTAGACCCCGTTACACAAGCACTTTTGTGGAATTCAATTAATATAATTGATTTTATTTTTGATATTTATCACAACTAAATTATATATTCAAAATTAAAAATAATTACTATTTTATTAAGTGTGTGATTGTATAGGGAATTAATATAAAAGAATGTAAAATATCATAAAATCTAATGGGATATCCCGGGGTATTCCGTCTGTTGGATATATTATAATCCTAATCGAATATGTTATAATTCTTCTTTAATCGGTGTAATAGATTTAATAACCATCGGTAGGATAAGAGATACTTATAGAATATTGAGAGGTGTAATTATGAATAATTTTTTAAAAACTAATGATAGTGTGAAACATGTTCTTAAACTTATTTTGGCTGTGATAATAATTATATTGATAATTGCAAGTGCAATTCAGATAAGTTCGGCAGGCTCTTCAGAGGAGGCAACTACCTCAGCACGGACAGGAAATCTAGGAAATCAACCAGCCGGCGGATTCTCTGAAGGTGATGATATTTTTGAGATATATCATTGGGATAATTCCCATGATACCTCATTTTCTATCGGTGAAACTGTTTATGTTAGATTGTCAACAACACGAGTACAGGATTTTCAGGGTACAAATGAATTAATTGTAAGAAGTTATGATGATACTAAAGTAATTGACATGGATCCGGCGTTTACTCAGGTATCGACCTCCCCTCCCTATGTTTACGAATCAAGTTTTACGGCACCATCGACCGCAGATCATTATCTGGTGGAAGCAAATATAGAAGATGATAACGGTAATATTTTTAGAACTTATGATGTTATTATTGTTGGCGATGGCAGTTCACCTATGAAATATATAAGAACATATTCAGACGCCGAATATACTAATTTGGCATCAACTTTTGTATCGTACGGTATAGTATATGTCGAGGTATTCCAGAATGAAGTACCCTCCGAAGGAAATTCCAAAGTTGACATTAGAGACTATAAAGATAATAAAGAAACCAGAAATATAAGAACTCTTCAAAATCCCTTAATTACCAGGTACCAGAACAATTATGCACGCTTTGCTATTGACCTCGGTAACGATTTTTCATGGTCGCTCCAGGACGGGTACTGGTATATCATATCTACCGACATCAGGAATGATGCAGGTACAGATATCTGTAAACGATGGAGCGTACAGATTTATATAAAAAGGCCCCCGGGGGTTAGTTCGGGCATAACAGATGTTAATTCACCTGTGGATGTCGTTGGCGCAAACCAGGTTACCATTTCATCTCAGTTCACCAATCCCGATTTGCTTTCTGTTTCATCATTCGAAGTCAGCTTTAAATTACGCGCGCCGGATGACAGCACCGAGATTTTACTTATTAACCAGAAAACCTCGGGAGGTGCAGGTGAACTCGGCGGTGCGCTATCGGTTACATTCAATTCGGCTAACAATATCTATACCGCAAGTTATTCATTCGATCCCGCCGAAACATGGGTCCTGGGTAATTACGATTTATATTTTTCTGTATCAAACAATTACGGTGAAAGTATTGATGGGTTTGGCAATAACGCGAACGAATTGAATCTTATCAACTCATTGATTCAGCCGCCTGAAATTGCTGTAGGAGTGACAAAGTGCATACCTTCATCGGTTGATATTTACGGTACAGCAACCGTAACGATCTACTCAGAATTCACCGACACAGGTAATCCCGATGTGTCTGCATTCATTGTAACATTCAAAATAAAACAAGGCGGTCAACCGGAAATCATACTGGTAAGGGATAAGGCAAACGGTGGGTTAGGTGAATTTGGAGGTACCGTATCAATTGCATATTCAGGAGGTATCTACACCGCATCTTATACATGGGACCCCGATGCGTCCTTTCAGGTTGGTACCTACGACCTGTACTTCGAAGTTGATGACGGTGTAAGCGGTAGCGTTCAAGATGATTTTCAAGATAATCAGGATGAATTGACTTTAATAAATTCAGATAACATCCCCTCGATCACAGTAGGATCCACATTTGCACTACCATCATCTGTAGATAAGATGGGGGATGGGATTGTGACGATATACTCGGAATTCTCAGATGCGGACTTACCAGATTCAACAAGTTTCAAAGTGACCTTTAAGGTCAGGGATCCCAGTAACAATGAAATTGTATTGGTGGACAGACAATCCAAGGGTGGTTTGAGTGAGTTTGGTAATATCGTAAGCGTTGACTTTTCCGGAACTGTATATACCGCCTCGGTTACGTGGAATCCTGATGAAACCGTTCTTACGGGATGGTACGATTTATATTTTGAAGTTGAAGATGCAAATGGGAATAGTGCAGAGGACGGCTTTGATGATAATGAAGACGAATTGGAAATCATAAGCTTGATTAGTCCACCGGAGATTGATGACACCACATGTATACCCACTTCGGTCAGTAGAGTAGGTTCCGGCACCACCACAATCTATACCACATTTACAGATAGTAACTATCAAGAATTGACGGACTTTTTCGTGACATTTCAGGTAAGGGCACCCGATGATACCATTTATATTCTTACGACAAATGCCGGCAACGGTGATGTGGGTGAATATGGTTCCTTGGTATCGATATCATTTTCCGGTACGGTATACACTGCAAGTTATGCCTGGAACCCGCCTGACGATATCTCCCTGGGCGATTACGACCTATACAGCACCATCAGAAACAGCGGCGGCGGGATCGCCGTTGACGATTTCGGAGATAATGAAGATGAATTAACAATCGAAACTACAGAAAATCCGCCCGAGATCATAGATACACAGTGCATACCAAGTTCTCTTACGGTGAAAGGAAATGTAAAAACACAGCTGTTTGTATCATTTACAGATAATGACAATCCCCCCATAGGAGATCTCATGATTACTTTTAAGGTACGAGATGAGGATAATAACGAGATCACCATCATAACAGATAAATCAAGTGGGTTGAAAAGCCCATCTGGCGAGATTTTAAATCTTTCATTTTCGGGAACAGAATATACGGCCAGTATACTCTGGGATCCGCCAGAGGATACATATTCAGGTAAATACGATTTGTATTCGTCTGTTTTTGAAAAAAACGGGGCACTCATAGAACATGATTTTGATCAGAACGAAGATGAGTTGACCTTAACAGACGGGCCTATCATAGGTGAACCTTTACTTCAGGAATCCTATACATTTGATTCAGCCACCGGTGAGTTTAATTTTACAGTTACCTACACAGATTCAGATAACGACGCGCCTAATGATGACGGAGTGATTTTAAAGATCGGGTCAGATACATATGAAATGAAAGAAACCGATCCCGATGACCAGGATTACACGGACGGCAAGGATTATTATTATGAATTAAAACTTGATGACGGGCGCTATACTTACGGTTTTGAAGTCACGAACACGGATGATGAAGTTTATGAAACGGGTGAAGAACCCCTGACTGTTGGTCCCGATGACAAATCTTCAAAACCATCCGGCAGTGGCTCTGCCCTGGCAATTCTTTTAATCATTGTTGTTGCGATTATTGTCGTTTTAGTTCTTTTAATGGTTTTAAAGAAAAAGAAGAAGCCGACCATGAACGAAAACGTACCTGTCAGGGCACCGCCTCCGATTGTGACAGAACCTCAAACTCAGAAACCTGCAGAGGAAACACAAAAGGAACCAGAGGTAGCTGAAGCTGCGGAAGTAGCAAAACCCGAAGAAAAGAATGAGTTAAGTGTAATTTAAGATTGTTATACTTAGATCAAATCTTCCTCCTCTCAACCTCCAGCCTATCTGCCGTAGGGAATTCCTCCACGATATAGCACTCGCAGTCCTCCAGGTCCGCTGCGATATCCTCCAGTATCCATGCGGCTAACTCCACACGGCTCTTGGCGCGGTCATACTCGATCAGTTTTTTCGGGATTTTGTAGCGTGCGCGCAGTTCGCTGATAAGTTTTTGAGGTGCGGAGGTCTCTATCACACCGCGGATGAACATGCCCTCCTCGGTGACGATATCATAGGATTTCTTGGTGTGCTCCGCACGGCGCATTATTCGGTTGCGCAGCTGGATGGCGTCTTTGAAGCTTGATGAACAGTAATGTACACCCATATCGAAGCTTGAACTATCTGCATACTCCACAAGCTTGATACCGAGCTCCTCACTTCCCTCAACCCCCGCAGAAATATCGTTTTTTACATCGAAGCCCTTTTTACGAAGTGCCTGCCAGTTGGTCTCGGAGAACTCAAGTTCGTTAAGGTTTAGAAACTGTACTCCCAACCCGTCCAGCCGCTCAGCGAGTCCTGCCAGGATATCGAACTGGCCCGGCAGAGCCGGCAGTTCCACCCCTACATCCATGTGCGGCTCAATGCCCAGTGCGGTAGAGATCAGGTCAAGGTGCTCTCCGCTCTTGCGCTTCCAGGCGGAGAGCGGTATATGGAACCGTATCTCGTCAAGACCCGCTTTTGCTAACTTACCGAGCCAAGTCGGTTCGAAATCGGGGACGGTGTACATATGGATATGGTGCTTGTTACCAAAGTGCTCCTTGAGGTATTTGATATAGTCCACCGTACGCCTCGGCTTGGCCATGGGGTCGCCGCCGGTGAGACCGGAACCCTCCGCAGAGATCGTCTTCGCTTCTGATATCAGATCCGACCGGCTCTTAACTAAAAGCTCGTTTGCATATGTCACATCCTTATGACGCTTCTTCTCGGAGAGGGGGCAGTAATAACAGCGCGTGTTGCACAGCCCGGTAACCAGTACCACAAGCTTCGCACCCTCCGCACAGTGCCTGCAACCCGCCGGTAACTCACCGTAATAACAACTGTCCGCCAACCACGATACAACTGCCATAACCCAACCTAAAGTCGTAATTCAAAAATAAACTTTGCTATAATCGCTTCCAGAAGTGCGTCTTAGGGTTAGCGGTTGCGAGGAGCGTAACGTTAGGCGTCTAACGGTAAGCGGCCGCTAAACGGATACCGCATGACGTTACGCCCTTCGCCAACGCTCAACGTTAACCGCACTTCTATAATCGATGTAAAAGCTAAAAAAAATGGAGCAGAGCGTGGTAGAAAACCCCCAAGATCTTCTACCGCGCCCTTTCAGGTGTTTTAAATTGTACCTTTAAATCGTCCCAGACGGTTCATGTAAATCCCCGTAGTCTCTTTATTTAAAGGCTTAATTATACATATGTTTACTACAAATATAAATTTTTTCTATTAATTTATAGTGTAGTGTAATAAAATATTATATAAATCTCGAGTTTAAGTGCTCTCAGAGCGTTCAGCTTGGTAGTCGATTATGAGCACTCACAGAGCGCTCTGCCGTTATATCAATTGATAGCGCTGTCAGGTCGAATAGAAGAGTGGAAAAGTAGAAATGTGGAAGAGTGGATAAGTTATAGTTGTTAGTCGGTAGTCGATTCGAAATCGTATGTTAACCCCGTCAGTAGTCAAGTCGAGATAGGTCGAATGTTTAGGTTTGCGAACAAACCGTTCCGCGAGTGCTTATAATTGGTGGACAAGCTTAACGCTCCGTGAGTGCCAAAATTCGATATATAATCAAAACGCTCTGTGAGTGGTTCTATTTATTGTAAAAGCAGAGCGCTCTGGAATTGTTTATTAAATCTCTAGAAATTTTATAATAATTTAAATGCAATATTGCCGATATCGGACTTATCTGGACCTATATACAACCGGAGTTGAATATATGCCGAAGAAAATCAGGGTTCTAATAGCCAAGCCGGGCCTGGACGGGCACGACCGCGGTGCAAAGGTCGTGGCACGCGCGCTGAGGGACGCGGGTATGGAGGTCATTTATACCGGGCTGCACCAGACACCAGAACAAATCGTGGAGACAGCGATCCAGGAGGATGTGGACCATATAGGGCTGAGTTTGCTGTCGGGTGCACACATGACACTGATCCCGCGCGTACTAGAATTAATGAAAACGAACAATATGGAGGACGTGACCCTCTCCGCCGGCGGTATAATACCCGACGAAGAGGCGGAGATGTTAAAAGCACAAGGTGTGGTGGGTGTGTACGGACCGGGTACGCCGACCCAGGAAATTGTGGATTTTATTAAAAATACTGTGAAGAGGAAATAAGGAACTCTTCAAGTGGATTCTTAACAAAGATCATGTCGGGTTGTTATGACTGAACAGAATAATGAGGTATCAGCACTTGCCGAGAGGTTGGAATCGGGAGACCGCCGTGCAGCCGCGCGTATAATCTCGATGCTGGAGGATAACGATACCGGTGCACGTGATATAATCAAGGCGATCTATCCCAAGACCGGCAAAGCGCATATAGTGGGCATAACCGGCCCGCCGGGCGCAGGCAAAAGTACGCTGGCCGATAAACTTACGAGGGCTGTACGCGCCTCCGGCCGGAGCGTCGGCGTGGTGGCTGTGGATCCCACCTCGCCTTTTACCGGCGGCGCACTGCTGGGCGACCGCGTCCGCATGCAGGACCACTTCACCGACCCCGAGGTGTTCATACGGTCCATGGCAACCCGCGGCTGGCTCGGTGGGCTTGCGAAGGCGACGAAGGATGTGGTCAAGGTAATGGATGCAATGGGCAAAGATGTTATTTTTGTAGAGACCGTGGGCGCGGGCCAGTCAGAAGTCAGCATAATCCAGGCGGCGCACACATCCATCGTGGTGGAGATGCCCGGGCTGGGTGACGATATACAGGCGATAAAGGCCGGCATAATGGAGATCGGCGACATTTTCGTTGTTAACAAGTCTGATCGGGCTGATTCTGCTCGTACCGTCTCGGAACGGGAGATGATGCTCGATTTGAACCAGTCCAAAGCCGCCTGGCGCCCGCCTGTGCTCCAGACGGTAGCGAGAGACAACAAGGGGATAGAGGAGCTTCTTGTTAAAATCGATGAGCATATGGTGCATCTAAGAGACTCGGGGCAGCTGGATGACTACTTTAAAAAGCAGGTCAGGGCCGAGTTCGAAGACCTCTTGAGGGAAGAGCTTGCCAAGTACATGTTAGAAGAGTATACAGCCAAGAATGTCCTGGAAAAGGTCCTGGAAAAACTTGAGCGGCGCGAGCTTGACCCATATTCAGCGGTGCAGCAGTTGATGGAACCGCTTTGTAAGAAGTGAAAGTAATTTTTATTTGTGCGATTATTGATTAAAAATAACGATCTTATTGTTTTAAGTGGTATAAATGCCAGATGAACATCCAAGAATAGCGCGGGAGAGGAAAACCATCAAAATCATGATTGAGATGCATTGTAAAGCCCACCATGATGTAAAAAAAGGGTTATGCAGTAAATGCAGCGAGCTTCAGGATTATGCAATGAAACGCTTGGATAAATGTAAGCTCCATGAGAACAAACCCACGTGTGCAAAGTGCACCGTTCACTGCTACAAACCAGCAATGAGAGAGAGGGTCAGAGCAGTCATGAGGTATTCCGGGCCGCGGATGCTTTCACGGCACCCGGTACTGGCGTTATTACATTTAAGAGATTCCCGGCGAAAGGTTGAAGGTGGACGATAATACAATGAAAAAATATTTTTGACACACTGTAATTCGATAGCATTAAATAAGATGCCATACAAATATAAATGCAATTAAAACCGAAAGCTACTGGGACAAAGGAAAGATCCAATGTCAGCAAATCCAGAAGTAATAACACTCCGTGCACATCACCTGTTATGCCTCCAGGGTTTCCAGGGCTACGGGTATACCCAGGACTTTGCGGATAACATGGCCGACATACTGAAGCGAATCGATGCAGAGCCCGAAATTGAACTGGAAATAATTACGGCCTGTGACGATATATGTTCAAAATGCCCCCATCAGGTAAGCGGGATCTGTCAAAGGGATCCCGGCTCGGATCAGGAGGTCCGGGAAATGGACAGCCAGGTATTGGAAAAGCTGGACCTGCAGGAGGGTCATAGGGGCAAAGCTGTTAATCTTATCGAGCTCCTGAATCAGAAATTCAGAGATATATCGGATATCAAAGATGTATGTAAAAATTGCGATTGGAAGAAAAAGTGTATGCACTTTATTTAAATAGCTCAGGTAATATTTAAATAGATTAGATTTGTTTTATACCCCACTTTTACAAGCAATTATTGGAAGGTGACATAAATGAACAAAGTTATGAAGTGGGTAATAACAATTGTGGTTCTAACTATGCTTACTTTATCCTTCTCTATCGCAGCTTCGCTGGTTAAACCTGTGAATGACGCGGATGCGAAGGTTGAAACAGGCAGTACAGAACCCATGCTGGAGAAAAGAGTGCACATAATGTACGATGAAAACTATGTCAAGCCAGACAACCCCGGCAAGCCCGATAAACCACCGAAACCCGATGAGGGACCTGACTGCTACGGGTTCTTATCAAAAGGAATGAAATGGAGAAGCTTGCCAATCGACCTGTACATCGATGACAATGTCCCTGCTGAAATAGATTATGAGGATTTCTACAATGCAGTTGTAGGTGCAGCAGGAGAATGGGACAGTCATACCAACGACAATATCTTCGGGAATTATCATCCGATTGATGATGGAACCTGGGACGATACATCGGCTGAGCTTGACGATAGGAACGAGATACTGTTCGGTGATTACCCCACAAGCGGTGTAATTGCCGTATGTATAACCTGGGGATATTACACCGGACCCCCGAGCAGCAGGGCAATAATCGAATTTGATATAATGTTCGATATCGATTTTACCTGGGGTGACGGTGAGGCAAACCCGAATGTAATGGATCTTCTTAACATCGCAGTCCACGAGATAGGCCACGGCCTAGGTCTTGAAGATCAATACGATGACGCATGTTCTGAAGCCACAATGTACGGCTACTCCGGTGAAGGCGATATACACGCAAGAGACCTCTGGACGGCCGATATCACCGGTATCCAGCAATTGTACGGCGCAATCTAAGCCGTACTTTTTTTTCTTTTTTTGATTTTTTTCTGATTATTAAAATTTTATAGTGGTGAGTACGCTCGAGTGCAAGCACTCTCGATTGAGCTATGAGCACGCGAGCTTTGCTCGCTTGGATAATAAATTACTGGAGGCTAGGCCCCAGACTCCGGGATGATTATAATCGATTGAAAGTGCCCAAAGTCCACAGACTTCGGGCCACGATTCAATCGTTTTCTCTACTGTGAAACTCAAGATCGCGAAGCGGTTGTGCTCACGGCTCAATGCTCAAGGCTGCGTAGTAGCCGTGCTTAATAATCATTACTAATCATAAATAATCACTAATTCAACTTGCTTCTACCGCTTATATTTAACATATTAGATAAAAAAGTAAAAATATTTATATGCCTGAAAGTGTTGATATTATAAATCTTATATAATATAGGAGGATGGTTACTATGAGAACAAGCCTGACTCATTTAATTATTGTAATGTTTGTGATTTCAACACTGGGTGCCGTATTTATAACCGAATTGGATCAGGCGGCAGCCCAGAGTGGTACAGCCACAATAACGACACATGATGAATATTATGTAAATACAAGTACGTTTAAAACGGGGAACTACGTATATTTCTCTATACATGCAGAAGATGAATTCGGTAACAATATTACATCTTCTGTTTATCTGTATGTTTACAGGGATACAAATATTATCGAATATACGTATGTCTCAATGGATTCCTCCGGTAACGGTGAAGGTAGTTTCCTGCTTGACAGTGCATATTCTGCTGGGATATATACCCTGGAGGTTAAAGATACATATGGTGGCACCACCATCGGTACCGCATTTATTACGGTATATGAACCCACTTACACTGCAACAGTAAGAACCTATGATTTTTATTACGACCAGGACGGAGTACCCACCAATTTGTTTACAATCGGTGAAAATGTATATTATTTTGTCCAGGTGAAAGATGAGGAGGACGTCCCCCTCAAATATACTTACATTTACGTCCAGTTCTACGACCCATACAATTCACAGCTGGATTATGATTATATATGGTTGAACGGTACGGGAATATGTGACAGCTATTTTACCACAGGCTACTCGTTTGAACCGGGAGAATATACCATAAAAGTCAGATTATCCATGAGCGGTACGATTATTGGCTCCAAGGTTTTCACTTTGGAGACTTTGATTTTGACCGCCACTGTAACGACATGGGACAAGTCGCCGGAATATAATGAGGATGCCCAGCTCAAAAAGGTTTTTAACGAGAATGACCGGGTTTATTTCCACGTGCACGTTGAAGATCAACGGTACAGGCCAGCGGATTATGTGTACCTCAATATCTACCTGATGTTCGAAGGCGAATATCTGCTGTACCGTTCGTTGTCAACAGATTATAACGGTAACCTTACAAGCTATTTCAGATTATATGACCTCAGTGACATCCAGTTCGGAATGTACACCATTGAAGTGCAGATATCGGATACCGACGAGGTTATCGGCTCGGATTACATTTATGTTATGGAGCTGACCATTACTTTTGATAAAAATCTGTATTCGCCAGAGGAGGAGATGGAAGTAACCATCAACTTCAGGCCTTACAATCTGTTTCCGCATATCAATATAAATCTTATTAACAGTGAGACCAAATCCCTGGTGAAGAAATGGTCGCAGATGAAGGTATCCAGTGACGGTGTTTTGATCATCAAATACACCCTTCCCAGCGGTTTATCGGACGGGGATTATAATATTACGATTTATGATAATAACAATAATTTTCTTGGAGAGAATACCTTCCCCATCCAGCTGTACAGTCTAATAATCTATTCTGAGTGCAGGACCTATCTGCCTGGCGATTCTATCAAGGTCTATTATTCGCTTACGAACCGAAAGGACGGCAGCAGTATAGACACCGCGAACTACGAATGGCATTTCAGGTATCCTCAATATGTGTACTACTGCCCGTTCTACTGGCTGCATAACGACACCGAATCTTCGAAGGTATCAAAAGATGCCACAACCTGCAGCGAGGGCCATACCTTTGAATATCCCAACGAGGGAATAGAATACAAGACCAAGCACGGCCATTTTAAATCCACCAGTTCAATGGATACATTCAGTTTCAATATTCCCGATAATGTGCTAACAGGCGAAACCCAGATCAGGGTATGGGCCAATGCCACCGATGGTAAACATTCGGGATATGCATCTCATTATGTATACATCGGTTCCGCGAATGTGAATGTCTATACGGACCTTGATGAATATGCTCCCGGCGACTTTGTTGTCGTTTCGGTTTCCGCCTTCGTGGAATATATGTACTATTATTCACCAAGCCCGCTTTCCGACGCATCTGTAACACTTACATTTTTTAAATATAATACCGACGCGCTGAAGTACGAACAGTTATCACAATATTCAGTTGCTGATATGATAACCGATGCCAACGGCAGGTGCGAGTATATGCTCATTCTGGGCGATGAGCTGGAGGAGGGTACATACAGGATCAATGTAACAATATCGAAAAGCAATGTTGAGATCGACCCCGAGGACGCCAAGGATTCAACAACGATAACCATCGGCGAGCGCAAACCGCAGATGAAAATTGACTTGAAGTTCGACCAGACGAGCTACGAGCCCGGCGATACGGTCAAGGTGGATTACGAGATTGCTTACATGGACAGCGGAGAAGGGGTAACAGATACAATCATCGATTACTATGTATACACGAGCTATGACGTTTATGTCGCCATAGGTCGTTTCAACAGTGAAGATGCCACAGGCAGCTTCGAATTTGATATACCGGATAATTTTGACGGATATCTGTATATTAATGTAAAAGTAACCGATGAGGAAGGTGAAACTACTTCCCAGATCAAGAGCATTAAAGTTATTTACGCAAATTTAATTTTGAATGTAGATAAGATGTACTATGATCCCGGGGATTCGATATCTGTAGATTACGAGCTGGAAAATCATATAGGTGCAATAGATTTCTATTACAAAGTGACCTATACATCCCAGAGTTATAATGATGGCCTGTTTCTTGAGGAACATTTCGAGAGCTCTAAACCCAAGGGAAGTTTCAATTTCACTATACCCACCGTTGGTGTTGCGGAGTCATATGAGATTCAAATGTACTCAATAGATTCAGATGGACATTACTCCGATGGCTATTTAGAAATCTACAGAAAATCAGATTATGTGCTGACTGTATCACTGGATAAGGACAAATATGCGAGAGGACAGGAAATAATAATCAGTTACGAAATTGTAGCACAGGGCGATGATCCGTTGCCGGAATACATCGTCATGAAGGCCATGATAATGGGATCTTACGAGACGCGGTATGTAACCAATGAACCTAAAGGGAACTTCACTTACCTGATACCGGGTAACGCAAGTATAGGCCAGGTATTGTTCTATGTCAACGCACTGGACTCCGACCGATATTCATCATATCATACCATCGAAATAGTAGAAACCCCGGCAGATCTGGAACCTCCAACTACCGGCGAAGATGAGGAGAAATTGACCGAGGCAATCGCAGAGACCCTCGGCGTATCTCTGTTCGATATTATTTTAATCATCATCGTTGTTCTGATTCTTGTGGTGGTTTACCTGCAGATGAGGCGTTCAAAGCCTAGAGGTGATGAGGAAAAGGAAAAGGACAAGAAAGGTGAAGAGGATAAGGGGGAACCCGCCAAAGCAGGTTTGTTCGGTAAAGGCAAGAAGAAACCGAAGAAACCCAAGAAGGCGAAGGCCAAGCCGGCGGAGGACACCACCGAGTTCTTACCTGCACAACCCGCAGATTATGATATGGAACCGCCCCCGCCGCCGCCCACCACACCGCCTGGCCCGCACAGCCCGCCGCCTCCGCCGCCTCAGTACGGAGCGCCGGGGGGCGAGCCCTATTATGATTCACAACCAGTGGAATGGACAGAGCCCCCGCCGCCGCCTCACCAGCAGCACGCGCCGCCGCCTCCACCCCCGCCGCCGACGTACGGGCGGCCGCCGCAGAGACGACCACCACCAAATCAGTATTATTAATGATCTGTTCTTTGGAAATTCGAAATTCTAAGCACTAAATCGAGAGTTTCACTCTCGCCTGAAAAATGACGTAATTTACGCTCGGGTAAACCATCGCGTACATTTTTCAGTCCGAAACAAATTCTAAATTCGAAATTTTAAACCCGCCCCACCCCTTCGGTAATAATCCTAGCTTGGGACATTCGATATTAGGAACTGTTTGGTATTTTGATATTCGTGTTTCGAATTTGTATGATATTTCATTATTCGGTTTTGTTTCGAAATTCGAAATTCGTGCTTCGCATTTTAAAAAAGCGTCTCGCTTCTCTCAACTCGCTTCTCGCACCTCCGAAGGCAATTTTAAAATCATAGAGCAAACATTTTATTTTTACAATGATATTCCTGTTTTGTTGAGACCATGGCGAAGCGTCCTAAATACGATAATATCTTCGAGTACCTGGATGAGCACTACGAGTTCAAAAGTCCCAGCAATCCGTTAACGAAATTTTACAAAAAGGACATTTCGGAGAACCAGTACGCCCACCTGGATGGCCCCGTGAGCTCCGAGCTCACCGAATTTACGGACGAGGAGAACGCCGCGAGGACCGTATCGGAGTTTGCGAAGGCCGCCGGCGCGGACCTTGTGGGATTTACAGCAGTGTCGGACAGCTTTGTGTTCGAAGGCCAGGATGTTCCGCATAAATTCGCCGTGGTGCTTGCCATGGAAATGGATTTTGATTTGATAGATTCGGCGCCGGACTGGCCCTCCGGAACGGAAGTGCTCAGGGTATACTGGCGGCTGGGTGCTGTGGCGGTAAAGGTGGCGGAGTTCATCAGAAACCTCGGTTATGCCGCCAGGGCGCACCACCCCCGGGGTTTCGTTGGCCGCCCGCCCACAATTTTGCATACCCGCGCAGCAATCGAGGCGGGGTTGGGCGAGGCGGGCCGGACCGGCCTGCTTATAACCGAGGAGTTCGGGCCCAGGGTGCGCGCGGCGACGGTAACAACAGATCTGAAGCTGCCGCAATCCGAACCGAAGAAATTCGGTGTGGATGAGTACTGTTCAAGCTGCAATCTATGCCAGAAAGCGTGCGAAGGTGATGCCATACCGGACGAGAAAGCTGATATACGGGGTTATCACAAGTACACCATCGACGCGTACAAATGCCTGCCGTACTTCGCAGAATACGACGGCTGCAATCTGTGCGTATCTAAGTGCGCATTTAATCGTAGAGGAGACGATCTTAAAAGATTTTTAGAGCAGTTAAAAGCTTAAATATCGCTTAGTAAAATCAAATACTTCAAATACTACAGATGAATCTAAGATTATATGCGAAGACTCACAAATTCCATATTGCATATATTGTAAGTCTTCTGTCCTGAAAGCCCATGAAATTTGTCCTTTATTCAGCGTTGCGTAGGACTTTCAGTACAAATACTACAAAGGAAGCTCAAACAACAAATACTACAAAGCCCCGCCCCCGTCGGTTTTATTTCTAGCCTGGGAAATTATTTATATGGATATGTCGGGGGGTTTTTTTAACCGCAAAGACCGCGAAGTCTAATTGGAGGTTGGAGATTAGAGATTTGGGTGCTTCGAATCGATTATAATTACCCTAATCCCGAATCTCTAATCCCAAATCCCTATGTTTATCCGCGGAGGCGCTGAAACGCGGAAGGGGCAGCCAAGGCCCTATCATTGACCCTCGACAATGAGAAAGCGACCATACAGAAATCGTATTTCAGCAACAATATAATCGCAGAAATCGGTTGTAAGCGATGGAAAGCGGTTATTTTTCCCCAAAGATAAAAAGTCCTGGTAAAGACGCTTAACGTTTGACGCCAGCCGGTACGCCCCTCGCAACCGCCAACCGCTAGCCGTTTTTCTGGTAGCTATCAATAATTTCAGTAAACTCCTCCAAACACCTTTTTCCACCGGTAGTCCAGAGCGGATTTGAAATTATCCAGCACCAAGTTCATATCCACCCAGTACGGTATGCCGATGAGCGACCACTTACCGCTCTTCTCGATCACAACGATGTATCCGCCCCTTTCACTTCCTCCCAACTCCAATTGTATCGCATAGATCTCAACGATTTTCTTGTAAGTAATAAAATGGTCATCCAGGTGCAGTTCATAATTGGATCTATTGGAAATTATTTCTGGATAGGCTTTGGGTGGTGTAATTTTGGAACTCTGCCGCCTCCTGTTAATAAGTAAACCGATCTCGTACAACCTCAAAAAATAAGAGTGGCGGAAGAATTTGAAGGTTACATAAATCAAATATGTTATGATGATATAGATTATAATCAGAAAAATGAAAATCCCGGTATCGTATTTCGAGGCACCCACCGAATATTCCTCGTTCAACAAAAACGATCTAATTGGCCAGTTGATTCCTACTATATATATGAAAACTATTGTCAGGATTATCGGTATTAATCTGTGCAGCAGGGGTTTCTTGATCTCGTAGATCATCTTTCCTCGTTCTTGCGCCATTGCAGCAAGGATAAGATTAGGATAACTTATACTTTATCCGTTGAAAATCATAGCTAGGGTTTAATAATCAAATATCCATTTTCGATTTTATCTTCTCTTATACCAAAAAGGTAATAGGATACATCATCTGCATCGTTATGATAATACAACGCAATATACAAAAACAAGTAGGATTCATCACTGCCGTTGTAATTGCGTGAAATTATTATTCTATCATTCTTCGTGAGCCTCGAATTACCATCCGCATCTATGAATTCAACGAAATCCGATTTATTATGTTCTAGCTCATCAAAATGCCGCGTTTCATAATAGTCATCCGTTTCGTATCCTTCCGGATATTCACTGTTGTTTAATATATAAAAATGGTAATCAAACTTGTCTAAACTATCATTATAACCCTCTTCAAAGTTACCTGTTATAGTAATATTAAAAAAGTCGACACTTTCATCTATCTCAAAATCGACATGGAATTCTTTGGGTGTATACGTATCCTCAGGTTCGTAAAGATCCAAAATGATTGTGGTAAAAACCATGTAATTGGCAAAGATCAAACCAAAAAAAAGTATACCCAAGGCGAATATACCAACAAAAGTTGAATGAAGGTCCTCTTTCAACTTCTTGTTCTTAACCTTGTTTTTCCATAAGTCGTATGTTAATATCCCGGCCAATATCGTTAAAAAAATAATAAACAACATCAACATCCATGCTGTTATAAAATGATATGTTTCTGTTGTACGATCAAGAACTACACCCCAGATCGCTATATTAACCAAAACACATTGATATATCAACATAAACGGTATAGCAAATTTATAGAATTTATCCAGGCGGGTCGGCTCAGATTTCTTCTCCATTGAAGTAAGCAACTCACTATGCAAATAAAATATTTACTGCTGAAATCAGGTTCTAAGATGATTAAAAAAGGATAAATGGTGAATGGTAAATAGTGAAGGTAGCTGAGATATTAATGTAATCAGGACACAGGACTCAGGGGTGCATGCATAAGGGATTGGGGATTAGGACGCTCGCAAACTTTGTTTGCTCGCTTTTGGGATTGGGGTCAATTTCAATTGATTTAAATCAACCCGAAACCCCAAAGGTTGCGAAGCAACCGTCCGAATCCCGAATCCCTATTGTAATCAACCTTCATTCTTCAAGCGAGCGTAGCGAGCGTATTTTGCCTTCACCATTCTACCAGCGATTTATATGCTGCTAACACCATTCAATCTTTATATAATCATGATTATATCTCTTCACGATTTTTATGTTAAAATTATCCGACATCATGAACGAGCTTAAAGCTAACTCCAATCCCGATGACATCAAATTCATGGCAAAGTACGGTATCACGCCCGATAAGATCTTCGGTACGAAGCTCCCCGTGATGCGCTCGCTGGCAAAAGAAATCGGGTACAATCACGCCCTCGCCTCCGAGCTCTGGGCGAAGGGTTACCGCGAGACTATGATACTGGCCACGATGATAGACGACCCGGAGGAGGTCACCGAGGCACAGATGGAACAGTGGGTTTTAGACTTCAGCTACTGGGAGATCTGCGATCAGTGCGTAATAAACCTTTTCAAGAAGACTCAATTCGCATGGGACAAGGCTGTGGAGTGGAGCGCGCGTGAGGAGACATTTGTTAAGCGCGCGGGTTTCGTGCTTATGGCATGCAAGTGTGTGGCGGATAAAAAGGCAGGGGATGAAAAATTTGAAGCGTTCCTGCCAATAATCGCACGCGAGGCGGGTGACGATAGGAACGACGTTAAGAAAGGTATAAGTTGGGCCCTTCGCCAGATCGGTAAGCGTAACATGGCGTTGAACAAGAAAGCCATAAAGGTCGCCATTGATATCCAGAAGATGGATTCGAAAGGCGCGAAATGGGTGGCCTCCGATGTGCTGAGGGAGTTGCAAAGCGACAAGATACAGGAGAGGTTGAAGGGGAAGACATAGTAATATTATTTTTCAAATCTCATTAACAAAGGGTATGTAAAGTAATACAAAGGTGTAGATCAATGCCAGAACCTCAAAAACCGGCTTCGACCAGTCTGTTGAAAAGAACATTTGGAAAATTGACTAAAGACCATATCGTTCTTCTTATACTGACTGTGATCCACGGCATCAATAATTACATCTGGTTGATGAGAGATAAATCTCTTCATACATATGATGCAGCCAAATACCTCACCTTCAGCTATCAATATCATGAACTTTTTGCCAATCCCACCTGGGGTTCCCCCCTGGAGTTCTTCACCCTCAATCAGTGGAGACCGCCGCTTAGATTGTTGCTCACCAGCCCGTTCTACGCGATGTTCGGGTACTCCGATGATGTGGCGGTCATGACAAACATATTTTTTATGGTCATTTTGCTCTTCTCGGTTTACGGTATAGGCAAATACATGTTCAACCGCCAGGTGGGTTTGCTCGCCGCCATTATGGTCTCGCTGTTCCCCATAGTCCACGGGCTTTCACGGTCCTTCCTATCGGATTTTGCTCATATCGCTATGGTCTCACTGAGCATTTATCTTCTCCTTAAAACCGAATACTTTACAAATAAAAAATATTCAATACTATTCGGGTTATCTTTAGGGCTGGGCTTACTTACCCGGGACACCTTTATCATATTCATGCTGGGCCCCCTCCTCTATATCATGTACAAATCTGAAATATTGAAAGTAAGAAAGTTAATTAGAATAATCATTGATAATTGGCTGGCTTTTGTTATTGTTATAATTTCTGCTGCAGCCATCGGTGCATACTTATATTATTTATTCTCGAATATTCTTTTTCCATGGGACACTCGGTTTAATGCTACCATTTTTGCCATTGTGATGAGTTCTATAATTTGTACATTGTTCATAATATGGCTCTTCTGGAGCACCACGCTCAGTATATGTATAAGCTCATCTTTGAAAAGCATAATGTTTAAAGTTGCACTTTCGCTATCACCTTTTTTGATTTTATTTTGCGTTTACATTATACCGAATATCCAAACCAGGCTTTTTTATGCTCTTTTTGCCGTAGCTGCAATAATTTTCATTATTGTTAATTTACTGCTGCTCAAAAACGATTACATGTTGTATAAAACCAACAGCCTGAAAAGTGAATATCAGGTCCATCCATGGCTGAATTTCAACCGCGCAATGATAATGGGATTTATCATAGCGGGTTGGTGGTACATACCCACAGCGCACCGCTTGTTCCCGAATATGTTAATGAACCCCACCTACGTTAAACCGCACGAGGGCCATGTGAATATAGCCAGCTGGGAATCCATAAGCTATTACTTCCTGGGGCTGTTGAACCAGCAGATATACCTCTTCGCTTTCATCCTGATTGCCTGCTTTTTGATCTTCATTGCACGCTATGGCAAATCTGTATTGAAATTCATGCGAACTACCAGACTGATACAATGGCCTAAAATGTTGGTGAAAGCCGATTGGAGGGCAAAGCTTACATTGATAATATGGATCTCACTGCCGTACATCTTATTTTCACTTTCCCACACCAAGAACAGCCGTTATATCGCACCCTATCTTCCTGCCATTGCTATAGGTATGGCTGCTGCGGTGCTATCGTTTCCCAAGCGCTGGCAGAAAGTAACTGCCGTTATCATCGTTCTAGTTATGGGCGGGTTCCAGATGGCAGCGTTCTCTTATGGGGTACCCTCCCTGCCGGACCAGGTGGTGGTGGATACCCCTCTTGGCGAACTTTTGCTGTTCGGTCAGGAGCCGTTGGGGCGACACCAGTACGTCGTTCACCCCGGGGACGAGGACTGGTACATCGATGACGCATTGAATTTCGTCTATGAGGATCACAGAAAACAAGTGGAGCTCAATGCCTCGCGGGCCAGGACGGAAATTCAGGTGGGTGTAATGTCGGACGGCACGGTCAATATCCATGTGTTCGAGTACAAGCTCATGGAGGAGGACCTGCCCATAGAACTCCAATCTACATCAATATACGAGGAGGGCGTGGAGAAGGATTCTCCGGAACACAGTTTCTATGATAAATTCGAAACACTTGATTATATAATCGAACTTCAAAACTATACCTACCGTCCCGATTATTTACCCCCCGTGGAATTCTTCCATGAAGCTGAAAATTACAGCCAGTTCGAGTCAATTAAAGATTTTCAGCTGCCGGATGACTCAACATTGGTTGTATATAGAAGAATAAGTGTATAAGTGGATGAGAGCATAAGTGAAAAAGTGGAAAAGTTATAGTCGAGAGTCGACAGTCGTTAGTCGATAGTCAACCTCTCGCAGATCGCTACTCGCTACTCGCTACTCCGAAATCAGTTATTGGTGATGATGATGTCAGAGAAAAAAACAGGCTGCATGGTATGCGGCGAGGAACTGATCTATACAGATGAGCCGGAAAAGCTCCAATGTGTTTATTGTAAAAATGAATATGACTCAAATGCAAAATGCAGTGCCGGTCATTTCGTGTGCGACAGCTGCCATGCTCTGGGTGCTGTTGAACTAATAGAGCAGTACTGCCAGAGCAGCAGTTCGGAAAACCCGCTGGAGATGGCCGTTACACTGATGAAGAGCCCCAGAGTGAAAATGCACGGGCCGGAACATCACTTTTTGGTACCTGCGGTTCTGCTTACTGCCTATTATAATATCAAAAAAGATAAGGAGGCGAAGTTGAAGAAGCTCAAGGTGGCCAAGGGGCGCTCGGAAAAGATCCTGGGAGGTTTTTGCGGGTTCTACGGTACCTGCGGCGCGGCTGTGGGCACCGGCATTTTCATAAGCTTGATTACAGATTCCACGCCGCTCGCCAAGGAGGGCTGGAGGCAGTCCAACCTCATAACCGCCAGAAGTCTTGAAACAATAGCTAACCACGGCGGGCCGCGGTGCTGTAAGAGGAATACGTACTGGGCGTTAAGAGAAGCTGTGAAATTTTTAGATGAGCATTTTGGTGTAAAAATAGAGATTAATGAAAATATCATATGCGAGTTTAATGAGCTGAATAAGGAATGTCTTGAGGATGAGTGTAGGTATTATCAGGACAAAGGATTGTGATTTAAATGTCATCAGAACTCTACGATTTGATAATTGTGGGTGGTGGTGGGTTGGGGACGATAACCCATCAAGGTGAATCATATAAACACAGAGCACACAGAAAACACAGAGTCTAGGTCCACAGAAAAAAATCTAGGTCTAGATTCCAATTCTGCGTTCTCTGCGCTTCTGTGTTAAAAA
>CP070629.1:2081450-2092361 GCA_020356005.1 Thermoplasmata archaeon | reverse complement strand
CACGGCTGCTTCGCAGCCTTGAGTATTCAACTGAGAAAACGATAAGAACAGGTTCTGGGTTCCGGGTTCTAGGTTCCAAGTTGATTTTTATTGATACTAAGAATCCCAAAACCCAATCTCTAACCTCCAACCTCTATCAATATTCATTCCTCAAGCGAGCGAAGCTCGCGTGCTCAATACTCAAGCGAGTAGCCGAAGGCTACGTGCGTGCTCAACGCTTTAAAAATCATACTAGAATCTGATTTCATCTATTCTCATCTACTTACAATCTCTCTTTCATCGATATAGCATCATAGTTGCATTCCCTCAAGCATAATCCGCAGCCACCGCATTTTTCACTCTTAAAAATCAATTTGTCATCCTCGAGGGATCTCGCCCCGAAATGACAGCGGTCTACGCATTCGCCGCAGTTCTCACACAGCTCGAAATCATGCACCGAGATTTTATCAGAATAAAACACATGGTCGGAATACCCGTACCTCATGGCTGCACCCAGTGAATGGCAGCAGCAGCTGCAGCAGCTGCAAATGTAAGTCGGCTTATCTTTACCCGTAAACACATAAGCCATGTGCACCAGACCTGCGTTGTATGTCTCCTCAAGTACTTGCAGAGCTTCCTCAACCGATATCTCCCTGGCACCCTTTTCTATCGCCGAATCGGCCTCATCGTCTAAATTCAAGCACCCGGACTTAGGGTTATCACAGTTACCAAGTTTATTTCTGCAGCCGCACTCCTTCACTGAGATTCTTCTGGCATTACGAAGAAGCTTTTCCATCTCGCTTTGGTCCAGGATCCTCTGCTTACCCTTTATTACTATTTCTGTAGAAACTGTAATAGCGCTCATCTTACCTATGTAATCTTTCTCAAGTTCTTCTCTGGTCCAATCGTTTTCGGGCTGCATCTGAGTTATCTCCTAACTTTATTCTAACAACTATCTAGAGTCATTTGACCCTCTTTAATAGTATCCAATCTATTTATAATTCTTATCTCTATTTCTTCATCCACATTCCGTATCTGTCGAAGCTCTCCTCTGTGTGCAACCGCTCGTATCGATTCTTTTAAATTGGTAATATTCTGGCCCGCCCAGAATATATTGCTGTACGGTTTGCCTGATGATTGCTGTACATAAGCTTCATTTACAAATTCCTCTGCAACGATATAGTTATCTTTACGATAATCATCTGGAATATATCGTTTCATTCTATACTTTATATCATATTTTTCACAAAGCTCGAACATTTTCCGATAAAGCTTCTTGGCATACTTTCTGACGGGTACATATCTGCCTTTGTATTCGCCGTTAATAAACTCCGCCTGGAATAGTTCCAAATATTTTTCAACCAGTTCAGGGTATTGCTCTCCCAACCTCTTAAAATACCACTTGGCCTGCGCATCACGCATGGTCATCCCGCCTCCGAACAGTATGTAATCCGCCCCCGCCTCTTTAGCTGCCCTCGTTACACTCTCCAGAGCCTCATCAGAATCCGCCAGAAACGGTACTATGGGGATAAACGTTACCCCGACATGTATATCCCCCGCCTTTTTAAGCTCGGTGATTGCCTTCAGGCGCGCCTTCGGCGGAGGTGCACCAGGTTCCAGAAACTTTGCCAATGACTGGTCTGTGGTGGTGATGGTGAATGATACTGAGCACCAATTGTTCTTACCGATTCTTGCCAGTATATTCTTATCCCTTGTTACCAGTGGCGATTTTGTAATAATATGTACGGGATACCTGTGTTTTTCCAGTATCTCCAGGCATTTCTTTGTGCTCTCAAATTTCTTTTCCGCAGGATGGTATGGATCGCTCATGCCGCTCATAACCACAACATCCGGCAGCAGCGTTCTTGCCCGGCTGAGCCGGTTGTCAAGCATCTCCGCCACATTGTTCTTTACGACGATCACCTGATCGAATTCGGGGTGGAGGTGGTACCTGTGGCTCCTGGAATCGCAGTATGTACAGGCGTGCTCACAGCCCTGGTATACATTTATTCCATACCTGCACCAGAACCAGCTGTCGATGAACTTGTGCTTATTCAAAATGGATTTGAAATCTTTTTCCTCATAACGAATTACCATTCTGAACTCACCTAAACTTCATCAAATTCCTTGGGAAATTTCACAGTGCCTTTTGCTCCCTTTAATGCCCCTGCAACAAGTTCGATAACCATGAACGCCTCATCAGGAACATCGAATGTTACATCCAATCCCCTGGGTTTCGCCTGGCCGAATCCGAAGCGGATGTAGTATTCCGGGTGGCCGATAACCACGATGATTTTGTGGCCCCTCTGTTCGCATTCTCTCAGCCCATGCTCAATAAGCTTGGAGCCTATGCCCTGGCCCTGGTATTCCGGCCGCACTGCCATAGGTGCAAGAGACAGAGCCGGCACCATACCCGATTCGGTCTGGATCTCTATTTTACTGAACAAAATATGTCCTACCACTCTTCCTTCTAATTCTGCAACAAAAGAAAGTTCTTTGATGTAATTATCCGTTTCCCGGAGAGCATCCACTAGGTCCGCCTCATTTTTCTGGCCGAATGCAACGGTGTTTACGAGCCGGATATCCTTGAAATCAAAATCATTTTCTGGACGAATTGTGACCATAATGTTTCCTTCCCGGGTAGAATCGAATATATATTATATGTGATTTTCCACCTCCGTCGCCCCCGCAGAGTACTTTGCACTGCAAAGTTACTTATACCAGGAAGTACATATAATAAATTGGAGATAGAAATGAATTCCAATATCGATTTAAAAAAGTTAGAACGCAAAGCCTGGACCTCATATTTTGACGATGGACTGTTTGATCTCATGTTCGCAATCATTTTGATTACCAGTGTTATCCGTACAGTAACGGACAATGCATGGTTCACGTTGATGATGTTTTCGGGTGTTATTATATATATTCTTGGTAAGAGGTTCATTACGGTCCCGCGGCTAGGGCGTGTGAAATTCAGCTCTGAACGGGTAGAGAGACAATCCAAGCTGACCATTATCCTCGGAATAGTGTTCTTAATAACAATAGGTATACTGGTTCTTAGTTTACAATTCGACTTACCGTCTCTGCTTTCTTCGATTATTATGAGCATTTTTATTATTGTTGTTTTTGGAATTTTTTCATATTTACTGGAATTCAACCGCATGATCATCTACGGAATTATGTTTGCAGTAAGCGAGGGCATCTCGGGTTTTTACGGTGAGACAGCAGGAACTTATGCCAATTTAGTTTTCGGCATTATCGCTTTTTGCATCGCATGCTCTTATTTAATCCGGTTTATTAGCAATTATCCTTTGCCGGGCAAGGAGGTTGCCAATGCCCACTAAAAGGAATGGAAACAAAGAGACTAAATCCATTCCAAAGATCGATAAGTTGATCCACGAGCCGGCGCGGCTTTCCATAATGGCACATCTTTATGTAGTGGAAAGTGCCGACTTTTTGTTTTTAATGCGTCAAACGGGTTTGACCTTCGGCAATCTGTCCTCGCATATGAGCAAGCTTGAAAAAGCGGATTATATAGAAGTTAAAAAGGAATTTATTGGTAAGAAACCCCATACGATGCTCCTATTAACCAAGAAGGGTCGAAAGGCATTCCAGGAGTATCATAAAAGCATGAAGGAGATGTTTGATGAGCTACCCGAATAAAAAGTCAGTCAATAATGTTTTATATCCTATTGACAATTAATAAAAAACCAGGTAGAGGCGATTTATTGTGAAAGCTATGATATTACCCGGGATTACAACACTGGAGGATAATAGTGAGCCGCTCGAGCTAAAGGACCTGCCGGTTCCCGAACCGAGGGAAGAGGAAGTACTTCTAAAAGTTTCCACATGCGGTGTATGCCACACGGAACTGGATGAGATCGAGGGGAGGACGCCGCCGTCCAAATTTCCCATGGTACTCGGTCACGAGGTTATCGGAAAGGTAGAAAAAACAGGTGCGAACGCGTCTCAATTCAAAATTGGTGACCGGGTGGGTGTCGGCTGGATCTTTTCATCCTGCGGTAATTGTTACTTCTGTAAAAGCGGCAACGAGAACCTCTGTGAGAATTTTGCAGCCACTGGTCGGGATGCCAACGGCGGTTATGCCGAGTATATGACGGTACCCCAGGCCTCTGCACATGCTATCCCTGAGGTGTTCTCCAACACCGAGGCCGCCCCCCTATTGTGCGCCGGCGGTGTGGGCTACCGGTCATTGTTATTGACCAACATCCAGGACGGCCAAAACCTGGGGCTGACGGGCTTCGGGGCTTCCGGCCATCTTGTCCTCCAGCTTGCCAAACACAAATTCCCCAATACAAAAATTTATGTGTTTGCTAGAAATGAGGAGCAGCGCGAATTTGCCAAGGAGCTTGGCGCAACCTGGGCTGGCGATACCGAAGAGGAGACGCCGGAGAAACTGCACGCAATAATCGATACCACCCCAGTATGGAAACCCATAGTGGAAGCCCTGAAAAATCTGAGGAGCGGCGGTAGGTTGGTGATCAATGCCATAAGGAAGGAAGAGGTGGACAAGGACTATTTGTTAAGTCTAAATTATCAGAAACACTTGTGGCTTGAGAAGGAGATCAAATCGGTAGCGAATGTAACTCGAACCGATATCAGCGAATTCATCCAGGCGGCCTCGGAGATACCCATCAAACCTGAAGTGCAGGAGTATAAACTGGAGGATGCAAACAAAGCACTTCAGGAATTGAAGGCAGGGAAAATCAGAGGGGCTAAAGTCTTGTTGATATGATATTCACCGAATATACTTTAAGAATATAATTTTTTATTTAACTCTTATATTTAATTTCCTACTTATTTTATACAATGATTCAAAGGCACGATTTTTTACTTTTTCATATTCTCCATCTTCCAAAATTAGTTTTAAAAGAGGTTCCACTGCCTTTTCGCTCCCTATATTTCCAAGCTTTTCTGCGGCATCTTCTCGAACAAATCTATCTTCACTGGTTTCCAAAGCTTTGATCAACGGGTCCAATGCCTTCTCGCACCCTATAATTCCAAGCGCTCTCGTTGCATTCCATCGAACGGATTCAGCTTCATCGGCATTCATTGCCATGATCAGCGGCCCTATTACCTTCTCACGCTCTATATTTCCAAGTGCTAATGCCGCATACTTTCGAACGAATTCAGTTTCACCGATCTCCAATGCTTTAATCAATGAGTTTATTGTCTTCTCGCTCCCAATAATTCCAAGCGCTTTTGCTGAATATTTTTGAACGAAATCATATTTTCCAGTTTCTAATGCCTTGATCAACGGATCCACTGCCTTCTCGCTTCCTATACGTCCAAGCGCTTCTGCTGCTTCCCATTGAATGAATTTATCATTACTGATCTCCAATGATTTGATCAGGGGATCCACTGCGTTCTTACTACCAATATTTCCAAGCGCCCTCGCTGCAGTAAATCTAACAACACTAACTTCATCGGTTTCCAATGTTTTGATTAGTGGTTCTACTGCCTTCTTGCTACCGATATTTCCAAGTGCGGAAGCTACAACCTTTCGAACAGATTTATCTTTACTGGTCTTCAATGTTTTGATTAGTGGTTCTACTGCCTTCTTGCTACCGATATTTCCAAGTGCGGAAGCTACAATTTCTTGAAGGAATTTATCTTCACCAGTCTCTAATGTTTTGATCAATGGTTCCACTGCCTTCTCGCTTCCTATAATTCCAAGCCCTATTATTGCATTCTTTCGAATAGATTCATTTTCACTGGTATCTAATAATTTAATCAGTGGGCCCACTGTCTTCTCGTGTTCAATACCATTAAGCGCTGCTATAGCATAAAATCGAACGTTTCTATCTTCATCGATTTCGATTGCTTTAATTAGTGGTTCCACTGCCTTTTCACTTCCTAAACTTCCAAGTGAAGATGCTGCATACATTCGGACGATTCTATCTTCATCAGTCTCTAATGCTTTAATTAGCGACTCCACTGCTTTCTCACTTCCTAAATTTCCAAGTTCTTTCGATGCAAACCATCGAATATCATATTTAATGCTGGTTATATCTTTTATTAATTGGTCAACAATATTGTTGGGTTTTATTGTAGATAAAACTTCAATTGTCTTTTCTTTTAGAAAATCGAATTCAGTTGTTTTGTAAAGAGACCACAGGTCGTTAACAATCTCATCTTTTAAAGATTGTTTTGTAAACTCTGTATCAATTATTAACTTTCCAAATAATATAAGATTATTATAAAATATATCTTCAGGAACTTCATTTTTTATCTTATCAATAAGAGCAGTTGCGTCCTTACTTATCCCAGCATAGAGACGAATAGGTTCCTCCCACCAAGGTTCACTCAAATGTTCAACAATAATAGATAATCCTTGTTCATTTTCCTTTAATTCCAAGGCAGCGAAATATTCCTGGAACGATAAGTGAAGAAAATCATAGCTATCTATAGAAATTTGTCTAAGAAGATAACTTCGTTTCCAAATTTCATCAAGAAACTTATTAAATTCCTTTGTATCCAATTGAAGTTGGGTTGAATATTTTTTCAATTCTCCTATTATTTCATCCTCTGTCATTATCCTTTTATTTCTGCTGTGACCATAGAACGCAAGCTTTCTCAGGAAAAATTCTTTTTTATCCGAAGAATATTTATTTTTTAATCTTTTTTGTACATCCCATTTATTTAATAATACCTGCACACATCTATCATATAAAGCTGCTCTTTTTTGCGGTAACTTCCTGTCTTCTTCATAAATTATTGCGATTATTGATATCATTAGAGGATTTCGGGCAAGAGATTTTATTTGTTCATTTTCTTTAATTGCATTAAACATTGATCTTGCCTTTTCTGGATCAACTTTCCCAAACCAATTATCGATGAACTTTTCAATTTTTTCATCATCAAAATCTAATAACTCTAACTTTGTAAAATTCCTCAGTTCGTCATTATAACCGGCGATTCTTGAGGTAGCGACTATTTGATTTTTTGGATATTCATCTGAAAATTCTAGGATTTGCTTGGAAATTTTTTCTTGGACATCTTTGGTTGCTAATTCATCAAAACCATCTAGAAAGAGTTTACATTTTCCCTTTTTTAAATCACTCTCTATAAATTTTTTAGCCTTAGGGAATTGATAAAACTCAAATATTTCATCTATATAATCTCTTAATTTCTTTCCACTGTCAGAAAATTTACGTATTATTATTGGTATTGGAATCATAGTTCTTTCCTGTCTATCAAGATTTTCTTTACAGCATTTAAGAGCAAGATGTTTCAATAGTGTTGTCTTTCCTGATCCCGGATTACCTAAAATTACTAGTTTATTATGATCATCTATTGCTTTTTCTGCGTCTAAAACATATTCTCTTTTAAATTCTCTTTCTACGTGCTCTTTGAATAGCTTTTCAACAAAGATCTTTTGTTCTTCTTCTTTTAGAATTCTACGTTCTTTTTGCTTTTTGCTCACTTTTAAAGATACATAAATATCTTCCAACGGGATAGGCTCTTTTTGGCCGATCGCAGAGAAATCTTTTATTTCCTTAAAATCTAATTTCATTGCATTAAAGTATTTATTAAAATGATCATATTCATCCCAAAAAGCTGATGGTAAATATTCTTCAAGAAGATCTATTATCTCTCTTCCTTCCATAAATGAAATTGGTTTGTCAATATGGACACTTTTTAAAGATTTCGACATTTTCTCTCTTGCATTCCCCTTAATTTCACCTGAGGAAAGCACTATAAATTCATCAATTTGCATTTCTTTATTGTTATTCGATAAATCCTTAAATGGATCTCCCAACCCCTCAGCTACTTGGCAAAAAATTTTATTGGCCACTGTTGTATTAATATCTCCTTTCTTAACTTGAACTCCAACATATTTTTGTTTATGGAATTTCGTTTCTTCACAATATATTATATCTTTACCATATTCGAGAGTTCCATGATTATATACAACATTTTTAAATCCCATTTTTTCAAAGAGTTGAATTAAGAACCTTTTGGTAAAATTTTCCTCATCTAATTTTTTAATTATTTTTAATTTTTCTTTTTTATTCATTTATAACTCTCCCTTTCATCATTTTCTAATACTTATCTTTGTTAATACCATAATATAATTTTATATATAAATTACTTATATTCATTTCAATTTTTTTCAAAATATTTATAATGTATTACCATCAATCTTTTTATTGAATTGTAAAAATTGTTAAATTTCTGATTTGAAATATTAAAATCCATATCAGACTGTAGGAATTGAAGGCAGGGAAAATCCGAGGGGCTAAAGTACTGGTAATTGATTAAAAGCTTAATAATCTCTTACAGACTGATTTCGGAGAAGCGAGAGACGAGTAGCGAGACGAACACCGCAGCCGTTAGACGGTACGCACTTCGCAACCGCAAACCGCGTTCCGCACCTCTATAAGCGCTAGGAATTGATTTTAATAATTCTCAAATCTGTAAAACTCCATTATGATAATCCATAAACGCCTGCTCGATCTCCTGCTCGGTATTCATAACAAAAGGTCCACCTTTGACTATAGGCTCATTGTTGGGGTAGCCGGATAGGAAAAGCAGGCCGGCGTTTTCCGAACCACCTTGTATCTCAATTATCGTTTTATTTTCGAACTCTACTAGATTTCCTTGGGCTACTTTTTTTGGTTTAACCGAAGGTGCAATTATAACATAACCGGTATGAATGTAGCAGAAACTGTTCATGTTCTTATCGATCTCAAATTTGAATACCGCATCCTTTTCAATCCCTATATTAAAATAATTTGATTTTACCCAGTTTTTCGCCGGGCCTTCAAGCGTTTCGAATTTGCCTGAGATAAGAGATAATTTCAGCCCTTCGCCTCTATATTCAGGCATCATATCCGGTGATAAATGCTGGTAACGAGGATCGATCATCTTATCCTTTGCGGGCAAGCTCAACCAGAGCTGGTAGCCCCACAGCAGACCCTCCTTTTGGTCAGGCATCTCGCTGTGCAATATCCCCCGGCCGGCGGTCATCCACTGCACGCACCCATCGGTGAGCACGCCGCCGTTGCCTTTAGAATCCTTGTGTCGAAATGATCCTTTTATCATCAATGTAATGGTTTCGATCCCCCTGTGCGGGTGCGTGGGGAACCCGCGGATATAATCGTCGGCATTATCGCTTTTGAATTCGTCCAGCAGAACGAACGGGTCTATATGATCCAGCCTGGGCGAACCGATAATTCTATTTAATTTTACACCGGCACCGTCAACGACGGAAAAGCCATTAACTTCATTTTTTATTCTACAAATATCATCCATTTATAACATGCCCCCTAAGGGTATTTTATGTGCTTATAAAACGATTTTTAACGCTTTTTCAAGCTTTTAAATAAATTCCAGAAGTGCGTCCCACGGTTGCGTCTGCGAGAGGCGTAACGTAACGCGTAAGTGGTAAGCGACCGTTAAACGTCTGGCGCAAGACGGTACGCTCCTCGCAACCGCTCAACGTGAGCCGCACTTCTATATGCTATATAAAATCATTTAATATTTATCTTAAATCGAATTCAGTTCTTATATAATCATTCGATTACGTGTCATACTTCTTTAGAAACTGTTTTGCCTTCGTCTTCGTCGCATTTCTCTTATTCCTCAATTGTTTCTTAACAAATGATATGACCGCATCCTTATTTTCGATCTGTTCAAAATACGCATCGAAGGCCAAAATCGCTTTGCCCTTCAAAATGTTCTTACACTCTGTATTTCTGGGAATCTTATCCAGCTTGAGCAGCTCATCGGTTATTCTTTCTGTTAAATGTGGTTTCGCTATGGCGATCTTACCCGAATTATCCACCACATGCCCGGCGGTGACCATGGACTCATCGGTTAAAAGGTCATAGTACTTAGTAAAGATCTTCTCGATGGTTTTGTTGGAGTCCACCTTTGCAAGATTTGCCAGAACGTCCATGGCGTTCCACTTGATTATATTGTTCTCACTGTCTAGAAGCGTGATAAAATACTTTGATACCGGGTAAACCGCATCAGGTTTTTTCTCGCTTACCGTTCGTATTATTTTTGCACAGCCCAATCGTATCCTTGCATTATCTGATGATATGCCTTTGATTATATCCGGAAGCAGATCAATGTTGTGGATTACCATTTCAGCAAGATCGTCCGGAGTGATTTTCCTAGTACTTAGATCATCTAAAATAGCTGAATTTCCCATCAAATTACCCCATATCCGAATTGGGTTGAATCCCATTTAAAGATTTCTGCTTGAGTGAAAAAAAATGAAAATACTCCAGTAGGCAGGGGGCAGGAGGCAGGGGGCAGTTTGAAGTAAGTTTAGAATTTAGTATTTAGAATTTGTTTAGTACAGAAAATTGTCCGCGAAGGTTTACCCGAGCGTAAATTTTATCGATTTTCTGGCGAGAATATCAATTCTCGATTTAGAATTTAGTGCTTAGAATTTATTATTAATTGTTTATAATCCCAAACTCACTTCCGACAAAAACTCGTCCCACATCGTATCCTGAGCAAGTTTTGTGGAAGCATATTCATCCAGGGCGTTGCGGGCCCGGTAGGGTATGTATACATTCATCCCGGTGGCGTCCGGGTGTTCACCGATTTTGGCATCGTCACCATGCACGCACCCCACGATAAATTCATCATAACACCTCTTGGCCTCATTGGCAGTTTCGCTGGAACAGAGCAAATCGCCGTGTTCGCCCAGCCTGTAGAGGAAATCGCCGAGATCGTACAGCTTGAAGTTCGAATTTGCCATTACCTCCAGCTGCCCATGGAACGATTCGGTGTTGAATTCCGGCGGTGATTCGGCGTGACCGATGATATTAACAATGAATTGCTCCTGCGCACGAGAACCCCCGGGACCTGTCACGCTGTCGTACATCTCAGATGCCAGCACATCAAAGGCCTCAATGAATTCTTCCATCTTCTGTAGATTGGAAACCCCGA
>CP070629.1:2060511-2081350 GCA_020356005.1 Thermoplasmata archaeon | reverse complement strand
ATGATTACTATCATCGAGTGAATTCAAAGTGAATATACCCTCGAGGTCGGTGCCCGGTACAGGAGGTATAACGGGCTGTGAACCTGTTGCGAGCAGGAGCTTATCGAATGTAAGAGGTCTATGTCCTTTGAGTTCAACGCGCTTCGCGCGGGGTTTTATTCCAATAACTTCCGCGGACAGTTTCAATGTAATATTTTGTACGTTCCACCAGGATTTACTGAAGCGTTTAAGCTTTGTGCGTGGAAGCTCGCCAGCCAGATAACTCGGGAGGGAGCACAATGAATATGGCTCTACGCTTTCTCTTGATAAAACGGTGATTTTACCCCTCGGGTCATATTTCCGGATTGTGCTCGCGGCACTCAGGCCTGCTGCACCGGCTCCGATGATAAGATAGCCCATTGTTTATACTCCATTGTTAGATAATGCTGTTATATTGTAAAAGCTTTTATATTGTGTAAAATTTTATTCTTTTAGCTTGTATAAGTAATTTTTAACTTTTTACAAATTGAATTGATTTTGCTGGAATAATATTTCTCATACCCTAATCTTTTTAAAGCTTGAATAGGATTAAGTACCCATGTCCTCCAGCAGCTCTGAACCCAAAACCTATTTCGCATTCACTGCCGATGTGGACCCCGATGTTAATCTTCCGGTATTCGGTCAGATCCCTGCAGTGTCGCATCCGGTAGAAATGGGAAAGATACGATTCAGCTCATGTGCTGCAGGCCTGGAGTATCTTATTGATATCCTGACAGAAGTTAATATCAAAGCAACATTCTTCTTTGAAGCTCGAAGTGCCCTGGCGCTTAAAACCGAGCTGGGTTTGGATATAGCCGGCATGATGTACGACCATGAAGTAGGTTCGCACTCGTACAGGCATGAGGATTTCCTGGGTAAAGAGACTGGTATTGTATTAAACCATATTGAAACGGCAGATGCGATTCAGGAAAGCCTGATGAATTTGAGAGATATTTTCCAAAAACCCATTGTAGGTTTCAGAGCGCCTTATGTTAGAATTAATGAACTGCTGGCAAAAATCCTAACTGATTTCAAATTCAGATATGATTCTTCCGTCACAGGTTCATGGAATCTGGATCCCGGACCGGCTCCGGGCAGGCAGCGTGAGCAATTCCAACCGTATTATTATTTTGAGGATACAGATATACCGGACATCGACCCCAGAGCTTTGATCGAAGTTCCCATCCCCACCTGGATATTACCTGATGGTAAAAATGTGTCGTCATATCTATGGCCGGTCCTGGAGGGCGACCTGGATTTTTCTTATTATGCAAAAGCGCTGGAACTTGTTGCTGAAATGCCGCCAAGCAATTTTATTGTTATAATGGCAACCCATCCATGGCATCTTGTGGAAACCTATAATAGCGGTATGATTAACGAAGCTGAGCGGCGAAGGCTCTCAGAAGCACTCAAATCAGTGTTAATCAGTTTAAAAGAAAAACCTCATGTTGAATTTGTAACAATTTCACAGTATATTGAAATGATGGTTGACTGATTATAGGTTGCTACAAGAAGTGCGGCTCTTGGTGGCGTCTGCGAGGGGCGTAACGTACAGCGTCAGCGAGGCTCGTTACGATAAGCGGTTTAGAAGCTCGTTTCGTATTTCGGCACTCGTCTTTCGATTTTGTTATATTACGACTTTTATATTCCCCTCGTCGTTCCAAAAGTCACTTAAATTATTAATAATGGGTTTTGGGACCAAGATTGAATTCGAAGAATTTTATCGCGTATTTTCTCTTCCTCCTTCGTCTTTCCCGAAGGGAGACCTCTCCCGAAGGGTGCGTCTCGCTACTCGTCTCTCGCAACTCGCTACTCCGAAATCAACCCATAATTAATTGAAAAACTATTAATAGCAGATAGATACAAAACGTTTATATTATAGTTATACTATAGCTACTTTGTAATCACTTTGCAATTACTTATAAAAAATTTCAAGAGGTTGATTTTGTGGCAGCTGAAACCACTGATACAAAAATCTCAAAGTTTGAGGTTCACGGCCATGAAATGGTAGAGAAAGTCGTGAAAAAATGTGGAAATTCAGGCAGGGTATACCTCCCGCCTGATTGGATCGATAAGCGAGTAAAAATAATTAGAATAGATTGAGGAAAATAACAAATTGAAACAACAATAAATCATAAACAGGGGGAAAGCCCAGATGATTGAAAAATTTCAGGAATGGTATGATAACAGACACGAATACGCAAAAAAATGGAAGGAGAAAACCGGCGGCAAGGTTGTTGGATACTTCTGTACCTACGCACCCGAGGAGATTTTCTACGCGTTTGATGTGTTACCTGTTCGTATCCTGGGTTCACATGAACCTCAGGATGTCACCGAACCGCACATCTTCGGGATGTTCTGCCCGTTCTGCCGGGATGTACTGGCACAGGGATTAAAGGACAGGTATGATTACCTCGACGGGATAATGCTTGCACAGTCCTGTCTGCATTTAAGACAGGCCTTTACAAGCTGGGAACTTCACAAGAATCCCGGGTGGAGCTATTTCCTGCCTATGCCAAATCATGTCCAGAGCAAACGGTCTGTCCAGTTTTTAAAGGAGGAATACAAGCTTTTGATAGAGAAACTGGAAGAGCTAACGGGTAAGAAGATCACAGATGATGACTTGAAACGCGGTATAGAGATCATGAACAAAGCACGGCGTGCAATGAAAGATATCTATGAGTTCAGGAAGCAGGACAATCCGCCCTTAACAGGTGCAGAGGCGATGTATATGGCCTGTGCAAATTTCTTCACCGATGCGCGTGAGTTTACCGAAGTGGCGGAGGAAGTAAAAAAGGAACTTGAGAGCCGGAAGCTTGACCGTGATCCGGGTAAAAGAATAATGCTGATCGGCAGCGAGAACGACGATATCGAATACATAAAAATGATCGAGACCCTCGGCGACCGCGAATCTGTAGGCTGCACTGTGGTTGTGGAAGAGCACTGTACGACAACAAGGTCGTTCTGGACCGAGGTAGATACCGGCATCGAGGATCCGCTGGAAGCAATAGCACAGAGATATGTTGATAGAACACCGTGCCCGTCAAAGGACTGGCCGGATCGCAGCAGGCTGAATACCATATTGGACTTCGCCAAAGATTATAATGTGGACGGCGCAATTGTAATCCAGCAGAAATTCTGCGACCCTCACGAATGTGATATTCCATTTGTCAGAAAACACCTGGAAGATAACGGAATACCCACGTATTTCCTGGAGTTCGATGTCACAGTTGCCGCGGGGCCGTTTGCTATCCGCACGGAAGCATTTCTGGAAACCCTTGAAGCGGAGGACGATTTATTTTAGGAGGTATGAAGATGGCGAAATATCCTACAGAACCATTAAAATGCTGGAATAAAGCTAAAGAGTTACGGAATAAATTCTATGAAAACTTCGATAAAGCCCATGAGAAAGGCGGCTTAAGGGTAATGGGAAGCGCCTGGGCATTCGATGCCGTTCCTCTCGGGCTCGGTAAAGATGTATTCTGGGTTACAGGCGAGCCCTACGGGGCTTCGTGCGCATTCGACAAACCTCTTTCCGCTGAGTTTCTGGCTGCAACCGAGAACTACGGCTTTGCCAGAGATCTTTGTGCTTACATGCGCAACTACTGGGGCTCCATTATTACTAACAAATACGCCTTCGGCGGTGACTTTCCCAAAGCTGATTTCGCATACACGCAGCATATATGCTGTTCGCATGCCAAGTGGTACCAGAACGCCTGCGAGCTCGAAGGTGGTGACGTGCCCCTTTATGCTATCGATGTTGGCGCAGGGCCGTACACTCCATTCGCTCCGAAAATGTATGAGCACCGCGTAAAATATGTGGCGGACCAGCTGCTTGATTCAATTGAATGGATGGAAAAAGTCACCGGCCGGACTTACAACGATGAACTGTTCATCGAAGCAGCCTGGAACGATGTAAGGTCCACGCATACATGGGCCAAAATCTGTATGTTGAACCGCACAATCCCTGCGCCCCTTGATGAAAAATCGATTTACTCACTGTATGTCTTCGGCACCCTCCAGAAATCCAATGCAGACTTTGCTGATTTCTACGAAAAGGACCTGCTGCCAGAAGTGCAGGACAGGGTCGAACGCGGTATTGCGGCGGTGGAAAATGAGCAGGCCAGGGTAATGTCAGATACGCAACCCCCCTGGGGCTTTTTGAGCATCTACCGCTACCTCGAAAAATGGGGTGTGGTCTCAATAGGATCACTGTACACATTCGGGCTGGAAGGCATGTGGCTGTACGACAAAGATAAGAATGATTTTGTACCCAGAATGTTACCCGATGAGAAGCCTCAGAGCCGTGAAGATGCATGTATGATGCTGGCCGACTGGCATTTGAGCAAACCCGAATACCAGCATTACTACAGTCCCGAGTATAAAACGCAGATGATGGATGCAATAGCCCGGAACTGGAAGCTCGACGGAATAATATTACATTACAACCGCGGCTGTGAAGGTCTGTCGGTGGGTATTGCCGAAAACCGGCTGGGACTGCTCGAGAGAGGCCATAAAGTCTTGACCTACGAAGGCAACATGGGCGACGAAAGGGAATTTGATCTGGCCAGCGTTCAGAACAGGTTTGATATTTTCCTGGAAAGCCTGGGATTGGAAAAACCCAAGGAGTAGCGAAGGAATCTATTGAAAACTCAATGTGATTGAATTAAATATCTGAAATTAAAGGTGGATAATATGATAACTGTTGGAATTGATTGTGGTGCAAAGAACACCAAAACGGTTGTTGTTAAGGACAATAAAATAATCGGAAAAGGGACTTCTTTAACCGGTTTTGACCAGGCCGCTGCCGTCGAAACATCTTATAATGCAGCATTGAAAGATGCAGGTATTGAAGCCTCCGATGTCGGTAAAATTGGCGGGACGGGTGCCGGGATGGACGACATCAAGCAAGCAGATGTTAAAGTGAATGAAGTTAAGGCAATGGCCAAAGCTGCAAACTACTACTTCCCCAACGCGCGCACCGTAACTGATGTGGGCGCCGAGGAAGGCCGCGCGGTCAAAATCGATGAGAACGGTAAGGTAATCGATTTTGCCATAAACGAGAAATGCGCTGCCGGCGCGGGCGCCTTCATTGAAGCAATGGCTCGAGCACTGGAGGTTGATTTGCAGGAAATGGGGCCCATGGTATTGAAGTCCGACAAGGAAATACCAATGAACGCACAGTGTGCTATTTTTGCCGAATCCGAAGTCGTGGGTCTGATACATGCAAAAACCGAGAAGCAGGATATCAGCAAAGCGATACACGATGCTATGGCAAGCCGCATCGTTTCTATGATACGCAGGATAGGTGTAAATAAAGATGTAGTTATGATCGGCGGCGTGGGTTTGAACCCGGGCTTCGTGGATTCTTTGAAGAAACAGTTGGAAATCGATGAACTGTTTATACCGGAAGACCCGGCATACGGGGCTGCCGTAGGTGCGGCACTGGTAGCAGCAGAGGAGGCATAAAAATGGCTGAGGAAGTAAAAGAAAATGATGAGAAACAGGAGTTCTGGCGCTGGACGGAATCCAACTGGAAGAACCCTGATCTCAAGTGGGAAGATGCAAAGATCATCACTGCGGGAATAGATGTGGGCTCCGTTAGCTCACAGGCTGTGATTTGCGCTGATGGTGAGATATTCGCCTATTCGAACATGCGTACAGGTTCGGACAGCCCCGAGAGTGCCAAGAATGCATTGAACTATGCACTGGAGGGTACTAACATGCCGGAATCACGGATCGATTACTGTATTGGCACCGGCTACGGCAGGGTCAATGTTCCCATGGCGGATAGGTCTATTACCGAGATCGCATGCCATGCCAGGGGTGCGAACTTCATTTACGGCAATGAAGTTCGAACGGTTCTTGATGTGGGCGGCCAGGACTGCAAAGCCATCCGCTGCGATGAAAAAGGTAAGGTAATAAATTTCTTAATGAACGATAAATGTGCTGCTGGTACAGGCAGGGGAATGGAGGTCTTTGCGGACCTTTTATCGGTTCCCATTGTGGATGTAGGTGAGAGGTCATTTAAAATCAAAGAAGAGCCGACACCTGTCTCCAGCACCTGTGTGGTTTACGCAAAGACCGAAGCCACAGGTTTACTGCGCAAAGGCTGGGAAGTGAACGAGGTGCTTGCTGCTTACTGCGCCGCAATGGCTGAAAGAATCTATTCTTTAATAGAACGAATCGGCATCGAAAAGGAATTTGCTATCACTGGCGGCATGGCCAAAAATGTCGGTGTGATCGATAGATTAATGAAAATCATAAAAATGGACCCGATGAAAACAAAATGGGACACACAGATTGCAGGTGCCGTGGGAGCCGGTCTGTTCGGCTATACGCTGGTGCAGAAAGGGAAAGGCAGGAAGTAGAGAAAAGCTTATTAAGTTCAAATACTGCAAATACTACAAATACTACAAAGGAAATCCAAATACTACAAATACTACAAAGCCCCACCCCACATCATCGGAGGATAAAACATCCTTTGGGAAAGGTCAGAGGCAAAAGGAAAAACAAACTTCCCAAGCTTGAAATATAACCGACGGGAGGGGGATTTTGTAGTATTTGGCTTTTGTAGTATTCCTTTGTAGTATTTGGATTTTGAAGTATTTGTAGTATTACTATGCAGTAACAAATCAAACGGGTAGTATTAAGAAGCAATAACAAATTGAAAGGATGTGATCTTATATTAGCAAATTACGGCTACAAGGATGGTTCCGGTGAGTATTTCATAACCATAGATACAGATAAATGTGACGGCTGCGGTAAGTGTGTGGAAGCGTGCCCGGGTAAGGTATTGGAAGTAGGTGAAGATCAAAATGATCCGCTGAACGAGAACGAAGTTGCATTCGTTACAGAGGCTGAGCGGAAGAAGATCAAATATACCTGCGGCCCTTGCAAACCAGCTTCAAACCGACCTGAACTGCCGTGTGTTACCGCCTGTGAACCAAATGCGATTGAGCATTCGTGGTAAAATTTGATATAGAATATATCCAATCAGGGATGGGGTATATTTGACAGAAATTGTGCTTACTATTAATGGCGAGGAGATCAGGAGCGAGGAGGGTAAAACAATCCTCCAGGCGGCTTTGGATGCCGATATCTATATTCCGTCATTATGTGCACATCCAAATCTACCGCCTTTGAAGGATTACCCACTTTCGGAGAAGATCTATCATCTGGATAAACAATTTGTTAACGAGGGTGGAGAATTTGAAGAGGGCTGCAGCCTCTGCCTGGTGGATGTCGGCGGAGAACTCAAACGAGCTTGTACAACTACAATTTCTCAGGGATTGGTGGTTAAAACCGATTCTGATGAACTCAATGAACTTCGAAAGGCGAATCTATCTAAGATCCTCAGTGACCACCCTCATGTATGCTTGACCTGCGCACAGACAGAAGGATGTTCAAGAACACAGTGTTCGGCAAACGTACCTGACAACGAGAAATGCTGTATTCTGCTGGGCAACTGTGAACTTGAAAAGGTAGCGGATTATGTGGGTATCAGTCCCGAAACTCCGAAATATGTACCAAAAGAACTGCCGAAAGGTGATTCCGAACCGCTGTTCGTTCGTGATTATAATCTTTGTATCGGCTGCAGTCGGTGCGTTCGTGCATGTAACGATCTCAGAGGTGTCAAAGCACTGGGAATGGTAATTAATTCAGGTAATACTATCGTCGGGACAACGGAACCGACTTTGAAAGAATCCGGATGCAAATTCTGCGGTGCATGTGTGGAGGTATGTCCCACAGGTGCGTTAATAGATAAAACGACAAGTGCGCCCTATGACCGCATATGGAATCTTTCACCGTGTTCTTCCAGCTGTCCCGTAAATATTGATATTCCACAGTATACCAGATTGATTGCTAACGGTAAACCCGAGGAGGCTCTTGCAGTTATACGCGAGAAGGTCCCGTTCCCGCGGGTGCTTGGCCGGATATGTATGCACCCGTGCGAATCCAGCTGCAGGCGCTCCGAGCTCACAGATCCTATAGCTATTTGCGCTCTCAAGCGGTACGCCTCGGAATTGGATAAGGGCATCTGGAAAAAAGTTGAAGGAACCTTGCATTCAGAACCAACTGGAAAAAAGGTTGCCGTTATAGGCAGCGGTCCTGCGGGAATGACCGCAGCCTTTTATCTGGCGAAGAAAGGGCATGCAGTTACGGTCTTCGAGAGCGCCTCCATGCCAGGTGGAATGCTCTCAACAACAATACCACTGTACCGCCTGCCGAAAGAGATCCTGGATGCCGATTTACAGGAAATTCTTGAAGCAGGCGATATCGAACTTAGGACCGGTGAAGCGCTTGGTAAAGAATTTACATTTACGGAACTCCAATCAGGCGGGTTCAATGCCATATTCATCGCTGTCGGACTGCAGTACAGCAGGGAACTTGATATCGAAGGTATCCAAGCTGAAAATGTTATACAAGGCCTGGAGTTCTTACATGACGTTCGCTCGGGTGAACGAACAGAAATAGGTAAAAAGGTAATTGTCATAGGTGGAGGAAATGTAGCGGTAGATGTTGCGAGAACTGCGCGGAGAATGGGTGCCGAAAAGATTGATCTCGTATGTCTCGAAACACGAGAGGAGATGCCCGCGCACGAGTGGGAAATCTCCGATGCAGAAGCCGAAGATGTGGAAGTACACTGCTCATGGGGACCTTTTAAGATACTAACAGGGGACAATAAGGTAACAGGTATAGAGCTCAAGCGCTGTACCTGTGTATTCGATTCCTCAGGGAAATTCTGCCCGACTTACGACGAGTCGCAGACCACCAAGCTTGATGCCGATACCATCATTGTCGCCATCGGCCAGTCACCTGATCTTTCATTCATAGACGAGAGTTTGAAATCCTTAATTAACGACAATAATGCGTTCAAGATAAACTTGGATAATCTCCAGACCGATCTTGACGGCGTGTTCGCCGGCGGCGATATAGTAAAAATACCGGGGACTGTAATAGACGCCATCCAAATGGGGCGGACGGCAGCAGAACATATCGATAAATACCTGGGCGGTGAAGGTAACATCGCCGAAAGCTTGGTAACGCACGAGGAAGCTTCGCAGTTTATTGGACGGCAAGATGGCTTTTTTGATCTGGTCCGAATCGCACCCAACACGATACCCCAGGATGCACGGGTAAGCACCCTGGACGAAGTTGAACTTACCTACGACGAGGCCGCAGCAAAATCGGAAGCCTCGCGCTGCCTGCAGTGCGATTTGAGGTTGAAGTTCAAACCTGTACCGTTACCGCCTGAACTCTACATAGCTTTAACTGACGAAAATATCTCCACCGTACCGGAAAGTGAAGGTGTGATCCAGCTGCTGGACGAAACCAAAAGTGTAATTACTATCAAAGGTGCAATGAACATGCGCGAGGAACTGAAGAGCCAGCAGCAGGCCAATGAGTCCGCAAAATATTTCATCTATGAGGCGGACCCGATGTATACCCAGCGCGAATCCGAACTGCTCCAGCAGTACCTCCAAAAACACGGGTGCATGCCAGGCGGCGGCTCCGATGAACTCGACGATTTATTCTGAAGTTAGGGGACGAATCCCCTAACAACCCCTCTTTCTTTATCGTTTTGTGGGATGCAAAGCATCCCACTAACGGATAAAAAAAGAGAGGGGTTTGGGGAGATTCCTCTCCCCATAACTTCAAAAAATCGGTGATTACTTGTCAAGTGAAGATGAGTTGAAGAAGAGCGGTTGGCAGAAGAGGTTCATAGCGGACGAGCCGCGATTGAGCGAGGCGAAGGTGATGTACGAAGAGCTCGGGTTTGAGGTGCGCCTGGAACCGGTGGACATGGAGAGCGAAGATTGCACGGAATGCATGAGGGCGGAGCCGGAGAGGTATAAAGTGATTTATACAAGAGAAAGAAGAAGCTAGGGCAAAAGACAAGAGGCAAAAGATCATTAGCAGCAATGTGCAATAGTGCAAGGTACAAGTGTGATTTAATCGAATAAATCAACTCTAACCCCCAAAGGTTGCGCAGCAACCGTCCCAATCCCCAATCCCGAGTGTGATCATTTTTCCATTTCTATGACTGCATTCCACAGTTTATCAAGTAACACAGTGGCCTTCCCGTGCATTGCATGCTTACAAATGGAGGTGATAGGTGTGGGCTCGATATTTGATTCTATAACAGCTGCACCGGCTTCATGAGCGATTAACGGAAACGAAGCCGCAGGCTGTACCACGCCCGAGGTGCCCACTGTGAGTACTGTATCGCACGCCCGCAAAGCTTCCACTGCCGAATCGATAGCGCCCATGGGAAGCGATTCGCCGAACCAGACCACATCAGGTCTCAAAAACCCGCCGCATTTACACCTGGGTGGATTGGATTTCAGCGGCACCTCCATAAAATCGCCGTTGTAATCGCACTTCTGGCATTTAACGCGCCAGAGGTTGCCGTGGATCTCAATGATTTTATTACTCCCCGCACGGGCGTGGAGGCCGTCCACATTTTGTGTGATCAATTTGAACTGGGGATAATGCTTTTCCATTTCGGCAATAACTTCATGCGCTCTGTTCGGACCGGTTTTATCCAGAATACCGCGACGGTAATCGTACCACTCCCAAACAAGTTTGGGGTCATTCGCAAACGCCTCCGGCGTAGCGAGGTCCATGGCATTGTACTTGCGCCAGAACCCGTCCTCGCCCCTGAATGTAGGCATACCGCTTTCAGCAGAAACACCCGCGCCTGTCAACACAACCAGATATTTTGTGTTAACAAAAACATCTATGAGTTCCTCTGGCAGCTTGTCTGCTTCGGTGACTATCATTGAAATCACTTGGTCTCTTTGATGACTTGAATTCTTTAACATGAACAACAATTTATTGCAAGGTTTATACCCTCTGGCGTTCTTATTTTTTACCCAAAGTTTATATAAACGATTTTGATTATGTGGAGCCAAGGAGTGATTCAAATGGCAGATAAAAAAGCAGACCTGGCAGGGCCGGGAATTAGCACTTACGAAGAAGTCGATAATATACTTCCAAGCGATTACAGTTCAATTTTAACGCCCAAAGAAACGCAGCAGGCAGTTTTTGCAGTTAAAAACTACATCGAGGAGAACTTAGCGAAGGAGCTAAACCTTATGATGGTTACCGTTCCATTGATAGTGGATGTAGAAAGCGGTGTGAACGATATGCTCGACCGCGACGGGTCACGCACACCGGTGGAATTCAACTGTGGACTCGGACTGGATAAACCCATCCGCGCATCTGTTGTACAGGCCGCAACCAAGTGGAAGCGCATGGCACTGAAGCAGTTCAACTGTGAGGTTGGAGAGGGTATCAATACCGACATGCATGCTGTTCGCAAGGATTACTTCCTCGATCACGATCACAGTTCATATGTGGACCAGTGGGATTGGGAAAAGGTGATAACAGAAGAGGACCGGACTCTGGATTATCTCAAAGATACAGTCCGCAAAATCTGGAAGGTTCTCAAGGGTGCAGAAACGCACGTCCAGAAAATGTTCCCGCAGTTGAAATCAGATAAATATCCAAACTTACCCGACGAATTAAAATTCATACATGCAGAAGAGATACTTGATATGTACCCCGACCTACCGCGCAAACAGCGCGAGACCGAGATTATAAAGAAATATCCTGCAGTTTTCATTATCGGTATCGGCTGGGTTCTTCAAGACGGTTATCCTCACGAGATGAGGGCCGCCGATTACGATGACTGGGTAACGGAGACTGTTTCCGAGGACGGCAAACCCATGCACGGTTTGAACGGTGATATACTGGTCTGGAACCCTGTAACGAAACGGCGGCACGAGCTTACCTCCATGGGCATTCGCGTTACACCTGAGACCCTGAAAAAGCAGCTTGAACTTTCTAACCTCATGGATGACATCAACCAACCGTACCACCAGGCGATAATGAACAACGAGATCCCGCTCAGTATCGGCGGTGGTATCGGGCAGTCACGCACATACATGCTGCTGCTCAAAAAAGCGCATCTGGGTGAAGTAAGCGTAACGATCTGGCCGAAGCAGCTCAAGGATATTTGTAAGAACAAGAATATTCATGTGCTTGAATAAGCTTGGTGATTGATGAGAAAAGATTATATCAGGGATTGGGGATTGGAGGTTGGGGTTTGGGGTGATTACGATTGATAATAATAACCCAAATCCTTAATCGAGAAAAGTGAGGTGTAAATTGCATGCCGATTACGCCTTTACATATAGGAATTCCTGGTATTATCAGTTACTTATGGCCGAAAAGGGTTGATATTTTCAGTGTTATTATTGGATGCATAATTATTGACCTCGATTTTTTATTATTTTTATTGATAGAAACACATGTTCATGGATATTTCCATACTTTCGTGGGTGCAACGTTAACAAGTATTGTATTAATTATTATTATCCATTCTTTTCAAAAACCAATTTTAAAAATAAAAAAATGGTTCAAATGGGAGTCACAATCGACTTTTAAATCAATAACTTATGGCGCATTAATTGGGACATATTCCCATGTCATCATTGATTCTTTTATTTATGAGGATATGAATATTTACTATCCAATGTATGAAGGTTTTATTTTTTTACAGCATTCTGATCTTATGTTTATTCTAATTTATTTTATAACAGCCTTTACGACAGCGCTATTTTTAACACTGTATATATTCCGGTATATAAGCACCAGGTAAATCCTTTCTGATATTGATTGCCTCAGCAGCCATCTCGAATTCATCATGATGTAAATTTTAAGGTTTTTGTTCTGATTGATTGAACTCAAACGTATCCTCTTCACCTGAAATTCCATTTTTACTGTCGTCTGTTTCTGGAACACCTTCCGAAAGTAGCGGATACATCGGATGCTGAATCACGGATTGCTCCGGTCCATACTGAGATTCCATTGGATAATGCAACTGCTCCTGAGAGGCTGCGGGAAACGCTGGCTGGGCAGGTATATGTTGAAACTGCGGCTGCGGCAAGGCCTGTACAGCATCACCTGGGTCTGTTTGATCTAATTTTCTTTTTCTAAAGAAGAAAAACAATGTGATCACAATGATTATAACAACTGCCAAAATGACCAGGGTGTGCACAAGAGCTCTTGATTTTTTATCACCAGATTTAGAGGTTTCATCATAGGATTCCAATGATTTAGTTACAGTAACATTTATACTTGAGATTTTGATTGCGCCATTTGAATCTGTTACCTTCAACGAGATTCGATGTTTACCTGCCGGTAAAAGTATACCGGTAAGATTTTTACCCTCACCGAGTGAGCCCGCAATATTTGACTCCCATTTGTATGATAAATAATCACCGTTAGCAATATCCGGATCCGAACAGTACCCCGAAAATCTCAAAGCTTCGCCCTCCTGGATGACCGTGTTATCTAACGGTTGTATGATTTCCGGCATATCTGGTGGATCGTTTACCGGCTTGACATTGACATCAACGCTGTCGGAGAAATTGAAAATGCCGTCGTCTGTATAAAAAGTGATGGTTTCAAATCCGTTCCAATTCTGTACCGGTATTAGAGTAACATCACCATTGTTATGATTGATTACAACCTTGATGTTCCCCCGGCCCTCTGCCGAGAATTTTAACGGGTCGTCATTTGGATCTTTGAACCAGAAATATAGATTGATTGAGTATCTGTCGATGGTATCTTCAAACATATCTATTATTGACATTGAATGATTTATTTCCGGGGGGTAAGGATTCAGCATGGTTGTTACACTAATAGTATCAGAAAAATCCGATGCCAGTCCGAAATCGTCCACCACGTTGATCTTGTATAAGTATTGTGTATCCTCATCAAGTCCGGAATCTATGAACTCAAGTGTATATATCAGCTCAGTATTTATCCTGATATAATCAACAATTTCAGCCTTACTGCGGTAAACATTATAGCCTACTATATCATGTTCAGGGTTCGGCAGCCAGCTCAGGGTAAGACTGCTGTTCGTGACCGAATTAACAGCAAGGCCCGATGGTGCACCTGGCGCGGTCTCGTCCGGGGTGGTTGCACAGGCAACTTCCGAGAAGGTTGAATTGTTGGGGACTTCATCAAAAGCCTTTATCTTGAAAAAGTAAGTAACCTGCTCTTCAAGCCCATTTGCTTCATAAGAATTATCTGTGGAAGTGACGGTATTAATAAGTGAGTATTCATCATCTCGACCTCCACCCGGTTGTTTCATATAGATGAGGTAACCATTTAGATCCGGATCTGTATTGGGAGACCAGCTAAGATTGATAGTAGAGTCAGAAATTGACTGCGCTTTTAATCCTTCGGGTTTTTTCGGTGCGATAGAATCTGCCGGGATCCCGGAAAATTCCGGCGAATAATCCGAATACTGGTCACTGAAATCCATACTTCTGATCTTATAATGGTACATCACGCCATCCTCTAGGTCGGTATGGTTGTATGAATTGCCAGGATGCAGTACCATTTTTAGATACTTCCAATCACCTGTCGTTTTGACATATATCTCATATTCCCTGGTACCGTCAATATTGGGATCCCATGTAATATTCAATGCATTACCAAATGGATAGGCCGAGGCAAAACAGTTACGGGGGACTGCAGGAAGCCAGTCAATCAATACTGATATCGTATTGGACCAGCCACTGGTACGGGTGCTGTTTTGCGCTTTGATACGGTAGTAATAAGTTCCGTTATTTTTATGAACGAAATCCATTTGAGTTTCCAGGCCTTCATACACTACTTCCGGTGAATCGAATAAGGAATTTCCATCTTCTTCGAGCACATATTTGGTAGCACTGGAAATGGGATTCCATGAAATAGAATAGTTCCCGTATCCATCATGTCCTGAGGGACCCGAAAGATAGGGAGCTCTTAAATATATCCAACCGGAGGGTATTACAAAAGGGTAGTTATCAACATTCAGGTGAGGAATGAAAGTATCTCCAATACCATCGCCGGGAATCCTTCCTCCAGATCCGTCATCCGAGCCTGTATAATCAGACCAGTAATTTCCTTCCCTATAGCTGTTGTTCCAGTAATTGGTACCGGTGTGCACTACCTGCTGAGTATTTGAGATTATATTATTATAATATATTTTATTAAAGTTTGAAGATGAAAACGATAGCCCTATTTTATTCACAGTTATATTGTTGTTGATAACAGTATTCCCGTTAGATGAGCTAAAATCAATCCCGCTGTCTTTATTGCTGCCGATTTGATTACTATCGATTTTATTTCCTGCGGAACTTATTAGACTTATCCCGTGCCATTCATTCCATGAAGCGGTATTTTTATAAACATAATTTGAATTTGATTCTTCCAGCTCGATTCCAACCAACTCTTTAGAAACATTATTACTTATAATTTTATTATCGTTTGAATTACGCAGTAGGATTCCCCTGGAATTGCCCGCGGCATAGTTGTTTTCAATATAATTTCTTTCCGAGTTCTGTATAACAATTCCACCCCAATTATTGGTCACATTATTTCTGCAAATTTTATTATTATAAGAAGATGCAATGTACATACCACAAAAATCATTCCCTTTAAATGAATTCTGGATAATTTCATTATTATTGGATGTTGAATAAATATACAGTCCACTATGGCAGCCTGAGGCAGTATTATTGGATATTGTATTATTATCAGAATATATCATGATTAAATTATAATTAGAATTTTTACCGGTGTTTCTGGAAACTACATTTTTATCAGAATGCATAAGATAAATGTTACCAACGCTTTCTACCGCTTTATTGTCTGTGATTTTATTGTTAGCCGAAAAACCCAGTATGATACCATAAGTGATTTTGTCAAAACTACAATTACTGACAGTCACACCGGTACAGTTGGCAAGTATAATTTGTCCGTTATTTGAATCGAGCACGCCGCCCGAACGATTTTTCCAGAATATAACAGATTTTCCTTTGATACGATTAGTTGTATCAATTATATGTGAATTCCAATGGACGAGATCGTCACCCCAGATGTAGAATCCATAATTTAACTTATTATTTCTGATAACTGCTGATTTTGCATTTTCTAGATTTATTTCAAATGATACAAAGTTTGCATAGAATTTCTTGCCAAATATATTGTTTAAAATTTTTATATTCTCAGAATTTTTTACCCATAAACCATTCCCGGCATTGATATTTGAATTGTTAACAAAGGAATTATTATTTGAATTAATAATGTGAGTCCCGTGAGCGTTTAAACTTAAATTGCTGTTCTCTATTAAGTTATTATGAGAATCATTTAGAAAAATTGGATAATCATTGTCTATAGATACAATATCGTATATGTGTACATTATCGGCATGATCAAGCTTTATGCCCGCCTCATAATGATGGCCAGGTTGCTGTCCGCTGTAAGTTGCAGTAAAACCCGTTAAATTGACCCAATCAGCGGTAACATAAACAACATTTCCTTGATAGCTGCCGTTAATAATAGTTATTGAAGTCCCATTTCCGATGATGGTCAATGGTTTATTCACCACAATATTCTCATTGTACATACCGGCCCAGACATAAATCGTATCACCCGGCCAGGCATAATTTATAGCATCCTGTATTCTGGTAAAATTCCCGTTACCAGACAGATCAACAATAATAGACTCTGCCCGTGCACTATGATTTGGCATTGAGTCATTTAAAATTAATATTCCGTACATACCTGCGGCAGTCAAATATAAAACCACCGTTAAAGAAATTAGTTTATTGTTGTTTTTCATCGTCATAACTCCTTTTTGTTGTTTCTTGATATTAAATTTGAAATATTTTTTCGGATGTTTTTACATCAAAATTCTTTTTTTAATAAAATATAAAGTTTGGAAGTGGCTGAAATTGCCTTTATAAAATTTACGGTCAAGAAAAAATTATTCAAATTCAGCTAAAAATTTAATTTTAGTCAAATTCCGGTTGAAAATCAAATAAAGATGGCAAATAATTAGAATATTGAAAAATAGAAAAGTTTTTAAGTCAATTTCAGGAAAATCCAAAGAATATATCTAATCATTTGAATTTACACACACCAGGTGAATATATAAGGTGGTACTATTGGAAAATAGCCAAAACAGGGTTAAGACTCACAAATGGATGCATTTTATACTGGTTATTAATATTCTATCATTAATTGGAGTTAGCTCTATTTGTTCTGCTCAATTATCCTATCAAGCAATGGATTTTTTAAGTGATGAACCCGAGATCCAGAGCTCTTTTATGGTTAATGATAATAATTCAATTACTTCATGTTTTACACCGGATTGCAATTATCAAATATACGGCTCATGGGACAACGACAGCAGACTTCATTTCATTGATATCAGTGGATACCCCGACAGGATTGGTGGCGGTAATTTCAATATAACGCTTCCCACCCTTTGTTCAATAGTAAAAATAACAACTGAAGGGCAAATTGTAGCTGTCGGCGGAAGCTGGGATCAATCAACACCTGCTCCGCATATCTATATTGTTGATGTTTCAAACCGGATGTTGGTAAAACAGATAGATATCCCGCATCAGTATTTCGAGATTTCACCTGACGGAGAGTATTTGGCGGTAATTGACAATAATTCTTACAGTGCTATTTACTGGACTTCAAATAGTACACTGTACAAGAAATTCATTGGTAATTATGGGTTATTGACTTTTTCGCCGGATGGCAGCTATCTCGCAGCTTTTAATGAATCTGATAACGGACGCCTGGATTTTCTAAAGTTTCCAGAAATGACTATAATTCTCAGTATTGATGGAAAACCCAATTTTACATTAAGTCCTAACAGGGGAGGCATTATATCTTGGTCACCGGACGGCGAGCAATTAGCAGTCATTATTTCATCAAAAAACATAATCAATATTATTAAAACCAGTACGTGGGAGGTTGCGGGAAAAATAATAACCACAGATGATGAATTTTACTTTAACTTTGTATCATTTTCACCCGAAGGGGGCTGGTTAGCGGTTGGAGGCTCGACAATCGAGGGCATCGGTGTGTCGCTTGGATTACATATATATGATACTGAAGATTGGTCGAGAACTTATAGTGAACCAAATCAAATAGATTACGAAGAAATGGTAAAACAACATTATAAGCCTGACGACAAGTATGCAATCTTCGATTTAATCGCTTGGAAAAATGAAAACAGCCTGTACCTGTCAGTAACACTATATCCCGGCACTATCGAGCTCAATTTGGATACTGATGCTGAAGATGACCCGGATGACATCGAAACAGGCGAAAAACCTCGAGACGAGGATAATTATGTTCTGATAGTAGGTACCGGTGTCTCTGTTTTCGTTATTTTGAGTTTATTCGGTATTCTGGCTTACCTGGGGATACTTCCAAACCCACTTTATTCGAAATTAAAACCCGATGAGCTCCTGAACCTTGAAACTAGAAATAATATTTTTGGATATATCCAGGAACATCCCGGCTGTAATTTCTCCGACATAAAAAATTCGTTCGAAATTTCAAATAGTAATGTTAACTACCATCTCTGGGTTCTGGAACGTGAAAATGTTATTTTCTCAAAATACACGGGTTTTAAAAGGAATTTTTATTCAACCAGTTATCCACGAATGTCGAAAACAATACCGGATCAAGTAGAACAAGGTATACCAGAAAAAATATTTCGGTTGCTGCTGGAGCAGCCCGGTTTGACACAAAAGGAAATAGCAGCCAACCTGGGAATTTCAGAGTCGACTGTAAGCAGATATATAATTGACCTGATGACAGAAAATTTTATCAGGCGCGAACGTGACGGAAATATCTGGAGATGCTATGCAATAAAAGAAGAATAGAAATAATTTTTACTAAAATTAACCAAACAGCTGAAACAGTGATGTGCCTTGAATCTCCAGAACATATTGCATCTGGCCGGTTTCCGCATCTACAGCGGCTGCGAAAGTATCTGAGGTATCCCCGCTGCTGTCATAAAGCCTACCTTTTTGTACAATCCAGCTTAATTTTGAAGTCGGGATCGTGAACCCCGTAATGGTTTCGATTATACCCATACTTGGTAAAGATTCCGAGGTGATACCCTGGCCGAGGAAACATTGAGCCTGCCCCAGTGGATCATCCCAGTAGATTTTATCAGGCGTCAGGGGATTGGTGCAAATCATTTCCTTGACTTCAGTATCGCTCTTTAATATCTTCTCACCTGCAGCCACCGTTAACAGCTTATTAGAAATATCATCTTTGGATAATTCCGTGGACCAGTTAAGCAAGCCGTAATCCTTTTCAACTTCCTTTGTATCGTCAAGGCCGAATTTTGAAGTATTGTAGGTAACCTGTAGAGCATAACGCGCTTTCGGTGAAATATCATTTTCTCGATAATATTCCCACTCTTCCCATGTCAACTTATAGCCGAAGACAAACAGCCATCGGTGCGAACCTGTCAGAGTAATATCCGATGGATCGTGGGTTGAATTGTACTGCGCATAATCGATGACAATTTTATCTCTATTACTTTCCATGAATTCCTTAAAATTAGGCGACTGGTCCATTGCAATGGATACGGCCTCGTTTGGATTGAATTCAAAACTACTCGCACCGAATTGTGAGCCTGCCTGGGGCAGATAGTTCCATGACATATACTCACCGGCAGGGTGCTTTTGGGCATAGTGTTCTGATTGACACGACTCCCAGGCGATTTCTACGTCACCTCTGGAAAAACCTTTTTCATTCAGAGTCACGGTGTTCTCGAGTATGAAATAGAATCTACCGTTCTCATCCGCTGCGGATTGATTTGTTCGCGTGTATAGTTTGACGGGCTGCGATACGTCGTTGGAGATCCATATCTGGCGAAGGAGCGGTAGCTGGAATTCACTTTGACCAAATGATGCACTTATATTGATTCTCATGGTGTTATAACCATTTATCCGTTCGGTTTTATCGGCCTTCCAGTGATAGACGGTATTATAAAATCCGAGATAACCTTCATCCTCATTATACAGCGCTTTTGTTATATTTCCTGATTGATTAAGTTTTATCTCCTGCTGGTTACCGTAGATCAATTCATCCAGGGTCTCTTCCACTTCTTCATTTACATTCGGGTAGCTGCGTAAGGTTCCCTCGTAGGTTATTCCCCCCTCTATAAATTCCTGAAGGGTTTGATCGACAGTAACTAATCCATCTGTTACGCTTTTTATTATTTTATTTTCGTAGAGATCCCGGTAATCCAGGCGGCTGATCTCGGCTCGGCCGTTGATTACGATGTCCTCGCCTTCATGATCCTGGTACCGCAGCATAATCGACGCATCAATATATTCGGAATGAGGTACTGCTTTATGCACTATACCGAATCCGTCCTCATGATCCTCTTGATTTAAAATATTCTTTATTAAAACCCCGTTCATATTCAGGGTTATCCTGGTCCAGTTTCCTGTAGTGTAATTGATCCAGTACATTTCGCCAAAAACCTCATCGACGTAATTAGCGATATCTCCGTGATTTAACAGAGGCACAGTCACATTGCGGATTTCAGTGATAACGTGCTGATCATCGTCATCATCGCCGTCATCCCACTCGATAGTGAATTCATCCGGAAAAATAATAATAAAAACAGAATTGATTAGTAATGCTGTTATACATAAAATAACTAATAGTTTATTCATTTTAATTCCCAGTTTTTATATGCTCATATTAGATATTTTTATCAGTATATAAATGTTTATTATTATTTTTATCAACCATTTACCAATAAGGTTTAGAATTATATTATTTTTGGCATTACTGAGATATTACCCTGAAAGACTCCTTCTTTTTATCTTTTTCTTTTTCTTCTTGTTGCCATTGCTCGTACTGCTTATCCAACTTTTCGATGAACTCGTCAACACTCGTGTGCTTTTGCATAATGATG
>CP070629.1:2044382-2060411 GCA_020356005.1 Thermoplasmata archaeon | reverse complement strand
AGCGTTGACAAGTATATCTTAATGACAAGATACTGTTTTATTCTGCACGGCCTAACGCCATGCGTGTCGTAGGCGGCATCATATCCGTGGCGCCGGCAATCTCTTCAGCGGCAGCGAAGCTCGTCTGATATCTTTTCTCTCCTCTATAGACCGTACCCAATGATTATTACTCAAGCGAGCAAAGCTCGCGTGCTCACCATTCAAGCGTTGTAAACGGCGTAGCCGCTAGTTGCCCACACCGTCTAAATTTAAAAAAAATCAAGGTGTAGGGCCGTGCCGCATATAACAGTGATAGGAAATCAATGAATAATTACCTAGTGTGCTCACCATTAGGCGTTAGCCTTGCCTCTTGCCTCTTTTCTTTTACCTTTTGCCTCTCCCGAAGGGCACAGCCTCCTGCTTCCTGCCAGTGTCAATGATCGTTTTTCAAAAAAACGGCCTGATTGAAATCACTCTGTAATCGATTTGATTTGATTATATTCCCATCAATATAATTTTAATTATATCAAAATAAGTCGATTTAATCTCGTAAATTATATATGAACCTAATTGCATTCCATTTTCCCTAATATAAGGAAGGAGATGTAACTATGAGGGAAAAATTGGTAATTATTTTTGTAACCCTAGTTATGCTGGGCGCTGCATTGATTGCAGCAGTACCTGCAAATGTAAGTGCGCAAGTAGATGATCGACCGATTCTATTCGCTTCGGCAAAGATGGGGCATAGGATCACGGTAATGGAGGGAAGTGCAATGCCCATTACTGCCCTGGAAAATGTTGGCGGCAAAACATTGTACGATACCGACCTCCGGTATGAATGCGAGGATACCGCATATATACACAATAACATCGTCTCCGGCCTGGGCGAGGACATTGAATGCATCGATATAGGTGATGCGGACAACGACGGCGATAATGAGGTTGTCGTTGGAACGGACGGCGATAATGTACTGATGTACGACGGCAGCGGTTCGAGCTGGACGCAGACTGTAATCGATATAAACATCGGCGGCGATGCTAGATGTATCGGCATAGGCGACCCCGATAATGATAATTTGAACGAAGTTGTTGTGGGAACCTCCTCTGAAAATCTGTTTATGTACGAGTATCTATCTGCTACATGGTATAGAAGAGAGCTTGATACGAATACAGGAGGGACGGTACTGTGCCTGGCTATCGGCGATCCAGATAACGATAATGAAAACGAGATAATCATCGGCACGGACAACAACGAGGTGTACATGTACGATAAAGGATATTATGTATGGGGCAGGACCGATGTGGATTCCGGTTTAGGCGGAGACGTTATGGGTGTTGCCATAGGTGACCCCGATAACGATAATGATGAAGAAATCGTTGTGGGGACCAGCGATGATTTTAGCATCGGGAATGCCGGCAACGTTTTCATATATGAGGGGAGCACATGGTCATGGAGCCGGACCACCGTTGACAGCTCATACGGCGGCCGGGCACTGATCGGCGATGCCGAAAACGACGGCGATACCGATATAATAGTCGGGTCATACCATCAGATATTTACATACACCGAATCGGGAGGTACATGGTATCGATATTCTTTACCACTATCCGGATCTTATATGATAACTTGCATAGCTTACGGAGACACGGATAATGACGGCGCAAATGATATCGTCGTGGGTAACAACGGCGGGATTCTGGAAAAATACACTTACGATCTGACATATACATACTGGGCCCTGGAGGAAATAGGCAGCATAACTTCCCACCCATTATGTGTAGCAATCGGGGATGCAGATGACGACGGCAATAATGAGATCGTCTGGGGCGACTACAGCGGGAATGTCTACATAAGCCATTACTCATCTGTGGCTGCCGCAATGATTTGCTGGATGGCGCACGAGATCGACATTAAAGAGATATTGCCTGACGATGATGAGATCAAAGTCAAAGAATTTTTAGTGGTTCCGGAAATACCTGTAATGTTTACATTTTCGGCGGTTTTGAAGGGAACTTATAAGAGCGCCAGCGGTGAGGTGTATGAATACCCGGATTCTGATCATCTCCGGAAGTTAGGATATTCACCCATGCCCGCGAAATTGCATGTAACCGTAGTTACTTCATTAAAAGATTTGAAGATGGACGCAATAGCTGACCTGGAGGATTGCCGGGTGGGCGATCGGGCCGTGGATAAGAAATTGAATACCGCCATAAATAACATCAAAGGGAGTCTTGACGAAAAGCTGTGGCAGGACGATACACACCTGGACCCCAAGCACGGCAGGCTCGTCTTTGACCGTGAGAAGCGCGCGGTGCGCGAGCTGAACGAGCTCATATTTTACGGCCAGAGCGTCATGCAAAAGATCAAGAATTATGTGCTGAATACAAATGATCCCGCCGGCGGGGTTTTGAGCGCCGGCGGATTAAGCCAGGCCAGCAATAACGATGAGAAAGCTCTACTCGATTTCATTAACGACCAGACCACAACAACCTTCGAGCTTCTAGACGAGGATGTGGGTCTTCCAACGGATTCGGCCAGGCACATAATAAAGCACAGGGACGGCAAGGATAAAACGCCAGGTACGGCGGACGACGATCTATTCGACACTATTAACGAGCTGGAGAGAACCATTTACCACTACAGCGGTGAAAAAGATGTAATGCGCACCTGTAAAAATGCGGTGAATACGCTGGCTCAGGCGGACAGAATGCTTGCAAACCTCGCTAACACCGAGGCGAAAAAGGAGGTCAGTGAAGATTTCAAGAAATACAAGCTGTTAAAACAGAGCATGATCGAGCTGACCGCAGGAGATCTTGAACTGATAAATAACAATTTCATTAAGGCGATGGAGCATTATAAAGAGTGCTGGATACTTACTCAAAAGGTTATGAAAAATTTAAAAAATTAAGAGGAGTTCTATTCCTCTTTTTTTATTTCAATCCAAATCTCAGATAAATAATATATAAATTCAAATCTTATTGTTTAACAAAAATTTCCATAATGGTACTATATTTATCCCTTCCATCTTTCTCTCTACATTTTCCGAGACCACAGTCTTTGATCTATATCCCCTCAAGGTCTTTATTGCGGATATGTCCTCTGAGGTTATATTGTTCTTGTACTTAGATTCATAAGCTTTTTTATTAAAAACAAAATCCACCTCCTGCCCGTTAAACCTGTGGTATCTCACATTTACAGTTCCATCAAGTGTAAGATATACACGATTTTCGACTTTGGCACCAAAGTTTACCTTATCTGTAAGAGCGGTAAACAGCCCGGTATCTGCCAGATAGATCTTCTTCGGTGATGCTTTTCTCTCAGATACCTTTCCCTCTTTTTCTACATAATAAAGCAGATTAGATTCCACAAACAAAGTCAATATTTTGCTAACAGTACTTTCTTTAATACCCAGGACCCTGGAGATCTTTCTTATACTTATCGGGCTTGAAACACTCTGAGCTATTAGAATAAGAACATCTTTGAGGTTTTCCCTATCCCGAATATTATATCTTCCGGCAATATCACGATATAAAACGCTGTCAAGTAATGACTGTAAAACATTCGGATCCTTTGTGTTGACATATTCAGGCATTCCTCCTATATTCACATACTCATAAGCAAGAGATGGATAGAGGTGTTTATCTGCTATTGTTACTTCACTATTAGTAAATTTGAGATATTCATTAAAAGAAAGTGGAGCCAATCTTGTGATTCTCTGACGGCCGGTCAGGTATGGACTTTTCATTATGATATCAAGACTTGCTGAACCCGAAGCATAGATCTTACAATGGCCCATGTCATAAAGATTTTTCAGCTGAAGCTCATAATTATTTTGAAAATGTACTTCATCCAGGAATAGGAACACATGCTCATTATGCTTTAACGAGCAAATGCGTCTGTAAATATCAACAATTTCAAGTATAGTATGATTCTTTAAAGCCAGGTTATCCAACGAGACATAAAAAACTTTATTTTTTTCAATTTTTTTTAGCAGCCGATGTATAATTTGGTGTAAAAGCGTGGTTTTTCCTACCCGCCTTAAACCTGTTATCAGTACAACTTCTTTGGTTTTTTGCTGTTTTAAAAGTTGTGATAGGTATGCTTCCCTGGGTATTCCGGCGAACTCAAAATCCGAGTCCCACCACGGATTAAACCTGAAGAGAATATCCTCCATGATGTTATATATACGATAATTGCTATTTATAGATATGCCCCTATAGGGGTGCAGTTATTTAAATATCCACCCCCCTATGGGGGTGCACTAATCCAATACCTACATTTGCTAAAAAAGTTAGGGATATGATGGCCTCCCGCCCCTCATCATTTGCTCCTCGCCTCTACCGAAGGGCCTCGCCACTCGCCGCTCGCTACTCGCAACTCCGATATCAATTCCCAAAAATTTATATATTACACAAACTCCGAACAGTTAGCCTCTTATATATACAATGAAATACCCGTTGGTTAAATTGGAAGAACATTTTCCCAGGGGGTACGAGAGAATAGATTCTGGGAGCCATAATGGTTGAACATAGAGAAATTTAGTTTCGTTAAGGGGTTGCGGTGGGGAGGTGCCTATCGTAAAACGTGATAGTGTTTCGTCTAAGACGATTTACGCCATCGCTGAATAGATTGCCGCCATCACGCTTGATGTAGGCCGTACCGTTAAATAAATATGAATTCAAGTCGAAACGAGCCTCGAGTCCGCATACGCAAACGAGACATCTTAAAAAATCGTAAAATAATCATATATAAGCATAAAAACAGGGGAGTTTAGTAAATGAAATTACCTCGGAGTCTTTCAGTTCTGTTAGCAATGGCTATTGTATTTTCCGGCATCAGCATTTTGAATGACATAGCTGATGTAAACACAACAGTGTCAGCAGCAAATACACTGTACGCTGGCGAAAATTCAACCTATAAAACGATCCAGGCCGCAATCGATAACGCCACCGCCGGCGATACCATCATTGTTGAAAACGGGACATATTATGAATCTGTTCTCATTGATAAACCGAGCATAAAACTTTTAGGTAACAGCACGACGGACTGCAAGATCATTCACAGTTACATCGGCACATCCAAAAGCGATTACGCGGCGGGGATCAATGTGACTGCAAGCTACGTTAATATTACAGGGTTTAATATCAGTGTTTCGGGGGATTATACATTCGGGATCTGTTTAAAATCATCTTCGTCAAATTCGAACATAACTTATAACAATATATCTACCACAGGCCTTCATGGGTATGGCGTTTATCTGGCCACATCTTCATACAATAACATAACAGGCAACAATATCAATGGAACCGGATCGGGGAGCCTCGGCATCTATTTTGAATCCTCTTCAAAAAGCAATATTATTTCAGATAATGTAATTATTTCACTCAACTCGCATGGCATTTTTATGCTTTCAGGTTCAAATGGTAACATTATTAACAACAATTCGATGACAACATGGTCTAGACCAATTCAAATGGATAGCTCTACAAATAACATCATAACAGAAAACATAATAACATCTTCTGGAGATTCTGCAAGTGGCATTTATTTGTATTCCTCAAATTCTAACACCTTAAAAAATAACACAATCAATACCTCAGGGGATTCTTCACGTGGCATTCGATTACATTGGAAAAATTCTAATAATAAAATCATAGGTAATAAAATAACAACCACAGGGGATTATATAACCCATAGTGGTTATAGTAGCAATGGTATTCTTCTATTTGGGGGATCTAATGGTAATGAAATAATAAATAATACCATTAAAACTTACGGGTATTTTGGGAGTGGTATTTATTTAGAAAATGTTGGAGGTAATAAATTAATTAATAATACAATCACTACTTCTGGGAGTAATGCTTGGTGCATTTATGATTGGAAATCTGGAGGGGACATCATTACTAACAATAATCTTAAATCCTCCGGGGAGTGGTCCGCTGGTATAGCGTTTATTGAGGCTTCGAATAATAATGCTAAAGACAATATCATTAATACTTCCGGAACAAACTCAAATGGCATTCATCAAACTAGAGCGGGAGGGAATAACATAATAAACAATACCATCAGAACTTATGGATCAAGTGGAATCGGTATTCGGCTAGGGCAGTCAAATGTAAATTATGTAATAACCAATAAAATCTATACTTACGGCTCAAGTGGAGTAGGTATTCATATCGATTATCAAACCAGTAATAATGAACTAATAAATAATTCTATCAAAACTTATGGACCTTCTGGACATGGTATCTATATGTATTATCATTCTAAAATTAATAAAGTGATAAATAATACAATTAATACTTCTGGATCAAATGGGTATGGCATAGGATTATATCATAATTGTAATGACAACGAATTGATTAATAATACAATCAATAACTCTGGATATGAAGGGGATGGAGTAAATATCCATTACTCTTCGAATTATAACGAAGTGGTGAACAATACAATCACTACATCCGGTATAGAGGGGGACGGTATTTTTATTTCTGAATCCTTAAAAAACAGAGTTATAAATAATACTATTAGTTCTTCATGGTACGGAATAACCCTTAGTAAAACAAGTTATCAAAATCTCAGCTGGAATAACCTTACGAATTGTATTATTATGCTCACCGGCGATTCGTTAGATCACTGGAATTTGCATTACATCAACGAGTCAAACACAGTCAACGGCAAACCTGTTAAATATATAAGAAATGCGACTGGTATTCCTGTTCCTTCCGATGCTGGTGAGGTATTACTGGCAAACTGCACAAACATGAATGTATCAGGAATGAATTTCAACTACGGCGCGGTGGTTATGGGATTCTCTGATAATAATATAGTAAATGATTCCTTATTCAACAATGGAATAGTCCATCTTTATTATTCAAACTATAATAATATCACTAATAATAGTTTTAATAATTCTATTACTGGCAGACGCGGTATTTCTTTGTATTATTATTCGAAATATAACAATGTTACAGGTAACAATATTACTACAACTGGAACCGAAGGATACGGAATCTACATAGATACTAATTCGGATTATACTAATGTTTCAGATAATATTATCAATACCTCAGGGTCTTCTGCACACGCCATTTATTTATATTCATATACGTGTTATAACAATTTGACCAACAATACCATTAATACATATGGTTCCGGTGGGTATGGAATTTATCTAGATTCGTATTCCAATGACAACCAGCTAAAAAATAATACTATCAACACCAACGGTTCTAGCGGGTATGGTATTCATTTCAATTCTTATTCTGATGATAACATAATAATAAATAATACAATCAATACTTCCGGAGCGAATGGGTACGGCATTTATCTATATGATGGGTCGATAAATAATATGATCTCGAACAATCTGATCAATACCTCAAATTCCAACGGATACGGTATTTATCTTCATTCAAATTCGAATAATAATGAATTGATTAACAATATTATCAAAACTTCCGGATCTTTTGGGTACGGTATCTACCTCCAGGAATCTTCCAATGATAATAAAAATATTGAGGGCAATAATATCAGTACTTCCGGATCTAACGGGTTCGGCATCTATCTTAATTCGTCTTCGAATAATAAGATTATCACAGACAATAATATCAGTACTTCTGGGTCTAATGGGTTCGGCATCTATCTAAATTCATCCTCGAATAATAAAGCCATTATTAGCAACAATATTAATACTTCGGGATCTTTCGGGTACGGCATCTATCTAAATTCATCCTCGAATAATAATAAAAACATTGCAGATAATAATATCAATACATCCGGGCCTGGCGGGTGTGGAATTCATATGGATCGATCTTCACATAATAATACATTAACAGACAATACTATCAATACATCCGGGTCCGATGGATATGGAATCTATATAGGCCAATTCTCAAATGACTGTATTTTAACAAGCAATACCATCTATACTTCCGGGTCGAGTGGATATGGTATTCACATAAATCAATCTAGAAAAAACCAGCTAACAAATAATATCATCAATACATCCGGACCGCAGGGTTATGCGGTTTATATGCGTAAATCTTCCAATGATAATACCATAACAACCAATGTTCTTAATTCCTCCAACTCAGATGGATATGGCATTTATCTGTCGTCATCTTCGAACGACAATACTATTACAGATAATATTATAAATACCCTGGGTTCAAGCGGGTACGGTATTTATTTAAATTCATCATCGAATAATGATATTATTACGGATAACATCATAACAACTTCCCAGATCAATGGTTATGGTATCTATCTAACCTCATCTTCGAATTTTAATAACATCAAAGATAATTCTATTGTTACACTCGGTTCCGGTGGGTACTGCATTTATCTAAATTCGTCTTCGCAATATAACACAATTATTAGCAATGACATTAATGCTACGGGTCCAGGTGGATACGGTATTTATCTAAATTCGTCTTCCAATAATACTCTTAAAGACAACACTATTGAAACCTCGAATCTGGAGGGAGTTGGCATCTATCTTTTAGCATCTACTAATATAAGTATTACTTTAAATGTTATCAATACCAACGGATCCGGTGCACACGGTATTTATCTGAATTCATCCTCGAATAATAACATTACTGATAATTCTGTTTCTACCCTTCAGCAATCCAGCAGTGGTATTTTTCTGGAATTTTATTCGAATTATATTAATCTTCTAGATAATACAATCGTTACATTTGGTTCCAGGGGGCACGGAATTTATCTCAACTCATCCTCGAATAATACATTAATAACCAATATCATCAATACCAGCGGACCAGCAGGGTACGGCATTTATTTGAACTTATCTTCGTATAATAATATCACAGACAATACGGTTACCGCCTCCGGGCCGGGTGCGTTCGGTGCTTATCTGTTTAACTCCAATTACAATTTTATTTATAATAACATTTTCATGGATAACACCAACTCGGCTTATGATAACACAGGCACGAACTTCTGGAATGCAACGTATCCTTCCGGCGGCAATTACTGGAGCGATTATGTCGGCGTTGACAAGAATAGTACACCCACACAGGATGTGCCGCCGCCGGATAACATAGGTGATACCCCCTACACTAATATTGGAGGAGGTAGCGGAGCAAAGGACAACTATCCATTAATGTTAGAAGTAATCGATCACCGGTTCAAATTTATGCCCATCCGCATCGATTCGAATGCAGATTTTGATCTGGCTCATGGTGTCACATTAGGAAATGGCACTCTTGAAAATCCATATGTGATAGAAAGATATGATATCAACGGTAAAGGGTATGGGTATTGCATCTACATTGGGAACACTACTGAGTATTTCGTTATAAGAAACTGTAGATTGTACGATGCAACCGGAGGTGACGGTTCAGATTATTATGCCAATTCCTGCATAATTCTTTTTAATGCCAGCTTTGGAACCATCGAGAATAATATCATTGTGTCGAATAATAAGTACGGTATATATGTAAAGAGCTTCGCCAGAAATAATACACTAACAAATAATACAATTACTGCTTCTCAATCCAACAGTTACGGAATTTATCTGGAGGATTCTTCGAATAACAACACTATATCAAATAATATAATTGATACCGTAAAATTAAGCGCGCATGGTATATATATTAAAACATCTTCGAATAACAATATTACAGGTAATGTTATCCATACCGAAGAGACCAATAGCATTGGTATTTACCTGCATACTTCTTTGGACAGCAACATAACGGATAATTCGATCTTTACATTAGCGAAGTATGGGTATGGCATATATCTGTATTTATCTACGGATAATACGCTTAAAGAGAATAAAATTGACAATAAAGGTGAGCGAGGACACTGTATTTTTCTTCAAACCCTATCTGATTATAATATACTGATAGATAACACACTCTCTGCTTCAGGTAGTTGGGCAAATGCCATCTATGTACATGCCTCTAGTTCAAATAATCTTATTAGAACCAATGAAATCATAACGAGAGGATACAATGGATATGCCATTTTCTTAGAATCGGGTCCTTCTTATAACAACGTTAGTTATAATAACATTACTACTTATGCATGGTCAGGTTGGGGTATTCTTTCAAGGTATTCAACCAATATCAATAATTTTACTAACAATAATATTACTATGTTCGGACCATATACAGAAGGTTTTTATTTAAGAGGAGCATCCTATAACAACCTTACAGGCAATGTTATTAAAAAATATGCAAAGAGAGGATCGGGTTTTAGAATAAGCCAATCTTCGAGTAATAACAACATCACAGGCAATATTTTCATTAGCTATGTGAACTCCTGGGTTCGTGGTCTTTCTTTTTCTGATTCATCGAATAATAATAAAGTCATCGGTAATATTTTTGATATTACAAATGGTGGAGGACTTGGAATAAATTACTATTCAAAGAACAATATCATAATCGGCAATACTTTCAATGTCTCTGGCGAGTATTCTGAAGGTATCGATATATCGGATCATAGTGAATATAATTCAATAATTAACAATACCATTGATGTATCTGGTGATGAAGCGAAAGGTTTCAATATAGTCGAATATTCCCATTATAATAATTTCACGGGAAATACCATCATAACCTCCGGATCAAATGGGTACGGCATATTGGTAGGCCCATATGATGAGGAGCCAGGCTATTATAGTAGTAATAACAACATTACAGGCAATACCATCAAAACCTCCGGGTCCAATATGTATGGTATTTATACAAAACAATGCATAAATAACATTTTTATAAATAATACCATCAATACAACCGGTTTAAATGGGCATGGTATTTACCTATCCACATATTCGAAAGATAATAACTTTATAAGTAATACTATCAATATATCTCATTCCAGCGCATACGGTATTTATCTGGATAGTAATTCGCAAAGTAACAACTTTACCAAAAATATTATTGTAACGCCGGGGTTGGATACTTATGCTTACTACATAAAGTCCTCTTCGAAGAATAATATATTTAAAAGTAATATCTCTGGCAACGGCTGTGGTATCTATCTCGAATCCTCAACAGACAATAATATTTTCGAGAACAATATTTTTGACAATAAAAATGGTATTAACATCAGCTCTTCTTCCAACAACAATATCTATCATAATAATTTCATTAATAACACAGTTCATGCTATTGATGATGGTACTAATTTCTGGAACGATACCTATCCTTCCGGGGGCAACTACTGGAGCGATTACTCGGGTGTAGATCTCAAATCCGGCCCGAACCAGGATCAGCCGGGTAGAGATAACATCGGCGATACAGCGTATACGAACATCAGCGGTGGTGCAGGGAATGCAGATAAATATCCGCTGATGAGGCAATTTGTGTGGTGGACCGAATTAACACCCTCGATTCTATTATTGACACCGGCAAATAACAGCGTGATTTTACCGGGAACCGATATATCTTTTGACATCTGGGATGATAACTATGATTTAAGCTTCATCAATTTGTCAATAAACGGAGGAGCAAACCAGACCTTTTCTGTGAACTATACTTATGAAACTCTAGGTTTGTCTGATGGGACCTACAATGTAAAGATATACGCAGGAGATTCAGAGGGTAATATCGCAGTCAAGTGGTTCAATTTCATCGTTGACGGTAATAAACCGGTTATTACATTGAATTCACCTAAAAATAATTCAGTGATTAAACCAGGGACTACAATTGATTTTTCAGTAACCGATGTAAGTTTAAATAAGGTAACCTATTCACTGGACGGCCAACCGGCCCAAGATCTGAATTCACCTTACGACATCACTGCCAGCTGGAGCGAGGGGCTGCATTATGTTGATATTATTGCCGTTGACAAGCTGGGCCATTCAATCGTAAAAAGATATAATTTTGTTATTGACGGAATCGATCCTTTGATTACTCTAATTTCTCCTGCAGACAAATCCGTAATTAAGCCTGGAACTGATATTTTATTTGATATTGAAGACGCCAATCTGGATACGGTCACCTATACATTAGACGGCGGCACACCTCATACCTTTACATTCCCGTTCAGCATAGACACCGGTAAGTGGGACGACGGCAAGTATACCGTGGAAGTTAACGCAGTGGATCTTGCTGGAAATACCAAAACAGAATCATATGAGTTCACCATCGACGGCACCGCACCCTCCATTGACCTGAATTCACCTGCGGACCAGACGGTCATAAAAGCGAACACCACAATTGACATTGATGTAACAGATACACACCTCAGTTCGGTTAACTATTCCATTAATCACACCGATGCTGGTGATCTTACTGAACCTTTTAATATATCCACTGCTAATTGGGCGGACGGCACTTATTTTATCGATGTGTATGCTACCGATCTGGCCGGAAACACCCAGATGGAGTCATTTACGTTCATAATCGATTCCACCGCACCCACCATAGTTCTAGAATCACCAGCAAACAATGCTCTTATCCCGCCGGGTACACCCATTGTTCTCAACATAACCGATGCCAATCACGATATTATCAATTATTCCAGGAACGGTGGAATACCTGTTTCATTGAGACCGGAGCCGTACACCATCGATACCTCCGATTGGGCGGACGGTACATATACCATTGAGGTACGTGCAAAGGATAAAGCGGGAAATGAGGCGAACACCAAAATCTATGTGTTTACTATCGACTCAACGGCTCCGAAGATAGAGCTTATAACTCCTTCGGATAAAGCCATAATCAAAGCAGGCACTATAATCGATTTGGAGATTTCCGATTTCGCCATTTCTGAAGTGAAATATTCCAGGAACGGTGGTGTACAGGAGGCCTTGAGTGGCGATTATAACATCGACACCACCGGTTGGGAGGACGGAGAATATAATATCAGCGTTTATGCGGTGGATAAACTTGGGCACTATTCGGAAAAAGATTACAAGTTCACATTGGATTCCACAAGTCCGGTAATTGAACTTACAACACTGGAGAATAATGATGATATCACGGGTGAAACCGCTATCGATATAACCGTTACCGATGCACATCTTGAGAATGTTAATTATTCCGTTAACGGCGGCGACGTCAAAGACCTAAGTGCGCCGTACAGCATCCCCACCGACGGCTGGCCTTCCGGTACCCATACCGTCGATGTATGGGCTGTAGATAAAGTGGGTAACAGCGCCCATGAGGTATACACCTTCCATATTACCGCTGTCACAACAACGATCCCCGAGGTTATCTCAACGGTACCTGAAAGCGAGGCCGTTGAGGTTGATACCGGCACCTCGGTTGTAATTACCTTCAACAAGAAAATGAATATTAATTCAGTTAATGGTGCGATCACTATTGTACCCGAGGTTAAAATCAGTTCTTATACCTGGAACGACGAGCACACTGAGCTTACAATCAAATTCGAAACTGCCCTGCAGTATGGACTCAAGTATACGATCACGGTCAGTGATAACGCCGTTGATTTTGAAGATATATCGTTATATTTCCCGTATTCATGGTGGTTCATTACACAGGTTGATTCGGACGGCGACGGTGACCCCGATGTAACGGATACAGATGACGACAATGATAAGTACCTGGACGAATGGGAGGAGTATCTGGGCTCCGACCCGTTGAACGCCTCCGATACCCCGGTGGATACGGACAACGACGGCAAGCCCGACGGTGACGAAGCCAATAGCCAGAGCTGGATGGATACCGACGATGATGGCGACAGCTACAGTGACGATGAGGAGCGAAAGGCGGGCTCGGACCCCAGAGATCCGCTGATCATACCGGAGGAGGAAGAACCCGAGGAGGATAAAGAGAAGGAAACTACCGAGCGAGAGGGGTTGGGAATCGAAGGAATTATGTTATTATTGATCGTTATCATCCTGATTATAATTCTTCTGGCTGTACTGTCCCGTCGCAAGAAACCCCCGGTGGATGAGGAGGAAGAGGAAGAACGAGAGGAGGAGGATTTAAAAGCTGTTGGTATCGGTAAAAAGGAGAGGAGACCCGGCCCGGAAATAATAAAGGAGAAGCCCAGGAGAGTGAGGAAGGAGGCTGTCAAAAAGAAGAGGGAGGAAAAACCTGAAAAGGATGCCGATATAATAAAGCCAGAGAAGCCTAAGCCTCCAAAACGCAGGGATAAGATCAAGCCGGACAAACCAGCCGAAAAGGACATAGAGGATAAAGCTAAAAAAGAAGAAATGAGTGAGATCGATAAATTCTTTGAGGAAGATGATGAATTTAGTGAATTAGATTCGATTTGATCAGAATATTGGATGCTTTTATATCGATTATAGAAAAGCGTTCAACGGTTTGCGGTTGCGAGGTGCGTACCGGCCGGCGTCTAACGTCAAGCGTTTTTACTAGTACATTTTATCTTTTGGGATAAATAACCGCTTTCCATCGCTTACAACCGAATTCTGTGATGTTATAGCTGATGATACATTGCCTAGATCTATGGTCGATTCCTCACCGCCGATGGCTAATGATAAGGCCTCGTCCACCCCTTCCGCGCTTCCGCGCTTCCGCGGTAAAAAGGGGCGGAACGGGGGGACATTGACTATCAAAACACTTAAAATCAAAATCCTAGATTATTTTTCGCGGCCTTCGCGGCCTTCGTATTTTTCGCGGTAAAAAAATACCTTGCCAACCCGTCTAGGTATTCTCAGCAGATTCTCATCACCCTAGCGCCTCATCTCTAGCGCCTAGCGCCTAATATGTGTGGACTCACCATTCAAATGAACGAAGTGAATGTTCTCACCATTCACCACTCAATAAATCCATTAAAATCTTTATTATGCCGTCATTGATATAATTTGATTTTTATAATTCCACTCCAGATTTATTTCAAAACCTTTTTATGGTAAAATGGCTATTCCCAACAAACTTACCATAAGAAAGTAAGTAATAAATTTGGAATTCACAGGAGGCATCGGGTTCTCTTAGGACAGTCGGGGACAGTTTAGGGGCAATCCAATTTCATTACAAATACCAGTCTAGTTTAGTTTAGGGGGCGCAAATAACTGATCGGCTGCTAACTGTGGAGGCTAAAAACCTTAGGAGGAAGTGTAATATGGGTAGTATATTGAGAAAAGGCATTGTAATTTGTATTGTATTAATATTGGGTGCGACCATATTTGCAGGATTACCGATGAATGTAGCCGTAGCTGGCGATGGAACGCTTGAAAATCCGTACCAGATCACCGATGTTTGGGAATTACAGGCCATAAAAGATGATTTGGATGCGCACTACATACTAATGAATGATATCGACGCATCTGATACTGTAAATTGGAACAGCGGGGCGGGCTTTCAGCCAATTGGAGACGATTTTGCACAATTTAGAGGGACTTTTGATGGCAATAATTATAAAATAACCGGCCTGTTCATAAATCGACCTAGCACAAACAATATTGGTCTTTTTGGAAGAGCTTACATTGCTGAAATCAAAAATGTCGGTTTAAAAGATGTTCAGATTACTGGAGGTAATGCTGTTGGCAGCGTCATTGGGTTTAATTATGGCACCCCAATTTCAAATGCTTATGCTACGGGAACTGTAAGTGGCCAATTTGGTGTCGGTGGATTAATTGGTTATAATGATAATGGTGTAATTGAATATTCATATTCAACATGCTCTGTAAGTGGAACATGGTGGTATACTGGAGGATTGGTAGGTTATTCCCTTGGCGGCTATGGTATCAGTTGCTACTGGGACACCCAGACCTCCGGGCAGGCATACAGTGCCATGGGAACCGGTAAGACCACCGTGCAAATGAAAGCTCAGGCTACATTCGTCGGCTGGGATTTTACTAATACATGGGGAATAGACGAAGGTGTAACCTATCCTTATTTCATACACCCGCCGGTGGCAGATGCCGGTTCTGACCAGACTGTTATGGTAGAAGAAACCGTATACCTTGACGGAAGCGGATCCTATGATGTGGACGGTACAATCGAATCCTACATCTGGGATTTCGGTGATACCAACTCGGGCTCGGGTGAAACCACCACCCATGCGTATACCGCAGTCGGGATCTATACTGTGACATTGACAGTCACCGATAATGGCGGTGCTACCGATACAGATACTAT
>CP070629.1:2030288-2044282 GCA_020356005.1 Thermoplasmata archaeon | reverse complement strand
GATTGAAAAGAATACCAACGATATTGCGGTCACGAAGGTTCTCTTCCAGCGGTGCAACATCGCCGCAGTAAATATACTTTTTATCCTCAGCTTCGATTAGTACCGATTGATGACCGGGGGTGTGACCTGGAGTAGGAATAACCTCCAGCTCATCCTCTACAATCCATCTTTCACCCTTAAGCATTTCAAAGTTGATATCCTCATAATAGTCTCTTATGTAACCCCCTTTCATGAACCGGTGCGGATTCTCCACATATTCCCGCTCTTTTGCCTGGACATAGAATTTTGCATTGCTGAACAACTTATTCCCGCCGCAGTGATCGAAATGTAAATGGGTGTTGATTACTATAGAAATATCGTCAGGACTTAAATCTTCATTTTTAAGCGAATCAACCAATCCAACTTCACGCTCAACCTTCTGGTACTTCTGATACTTCTCAGGAAGTTCACCTGCCCCACTATCGATGAGGATGTTATCCGATTCCGTTACTACAAGCAGAGGTTTGAGTGCCGCCATATATTTCTTGCCATAATATGGTGTCTTTCCATATACCAGTAACCCCAAATCGATTTCGAAATTACCATCCGTTAAAAGTTTAATCTTTTTAATCATTCAAATCCCCCTAGCGCCTAGCACCTAAAACCTAACCCCTTTTCTTAATCATTCAATAATCATAATGGGTTTATCCTGAGAGACGTTTTCTCCTTGTTTATAATTTATTGATTTTACCTTTCCTCCGGTAGATGCTTTAAGTTCGTTCTCCATCTTCATGGCTTCCAGTATTGCCACCACCTGCCCTGCCGAAACCGTATCGCCAACAGCAACCTTCAGAGATACAAGACGGCCTGGCATTGGTGCATAGATGCCTCCTGCTGCGGTCTTACGTTCACTGCGGTCTGTTTTCTGCGCTTCCGAGCCTCGCCCCCTGCCTTTCGGTACAGCCTTTGCAGCGATATTATCTGAAGAATCCTGAAGAAATTCCTGTGAATGTACATGAGGCATTACCGCTTCCAGCATTGCATACCTGTCGTTCACCCTGAGCTCGAACTGCGCTCGACCCAGCTCAAGCTTATGCTTCAACAGTTCCAGTGTATAATTATCATTATCGATGGTTACAACCCTGTTTGTGGGTTCGTGTGATTCGGATTCTGACATATTGACATCGAAAACAATATCATTGATCCTCACCTTTTTTACATTTTCCAAACCGGGCTCGATTTGTACCCGATACTTGCTCTTGTTCAATACCATTTCGAATTCCATTTATTATCACACACTTCTCGTTCAAAGGAATATCTTAAATTTATATATACCAACCTGATTTTCTCAAGCCCAGCTGTTCTGCCCTTCCTGCCATAGCCCACGGGTCACTGCCACCGCCCTGGGGTGTGATGAAGGTAGGCTTGGGTTTAGAATTGGTTGTCAGCATTTCCGAAATCACCGCAGCCATGGCTGCCACCTCTGCTAGATCAAATCCTTTATTATCTCCTGCTTTACCTCGTTTTTCAAAATATTCCAGTGCAACAGTGGGAAACAGAGCGTAAGATAGTACATCCTCGTCAGATTTCGCTAGTTTGCCCAGCGACTTTTTATGGTGAGCAAATTCTGGCTTGAGTAGATCAGCAGGCCGGCATGTGATGCGTTTCTCCGATCCGATGACTTTTTTGATTATTGATTTTTTAATAGGCGCAGGCGGCTTGCCGTAAAGACCTTTGATGTAATCCTTTGTTTCCTTCGTAACCATCTTGTAACGTTCACCAACAAGTACATTAAGCGTAGCCTGTGTACCCACAATCTGTGATGAGGGCGTCACCAGAGGCGGGTACCCGAGGTCTTCGCGCACACGGGGCCCCTCTGCCAGGACTTCGTTCATGCGCTCCCAGGCATTCTGGTCCTTCAGCTGCTTGGCGAGATTTGAAATCATCCCTCCCGGGATCTGGTAGCGCAGTACATTTGTATCGATACCGGTAAATGCAGACTCGAACTCACTGTACTGTTTTCTTACTTCTCGGAAATATTCAGCAATCTCGGTAAACTTATTCAAATCCATACCGGTATCGTAGGGCGTACCCTGCAGCTGCGCAACTATCGTTTCAGTGGGAGGCTGGGATGTGCCCTCGGACATGGATGAGACTGCAGTGTCTACTATATCCACTCCGGCTTCAACTGCCTTGAGTATGGAAGCTGTTGCCATCCCGGATGTACAATGTGCATGCAGATGAACCGGCAGCCCAACCTTCTTCTTTAGCTGAGATACCAATTCGTATGCAGAGAACGGTGATATCAATCCCGCCATGTCCTTTATGCAAATAATATCCGCACCGAGATCTGCCAGCTTCTGGGCCAGCTTAACGTAACTTTCGATATTATGGACGGGGCTGATCGTATAGGAAATGGCTGCCTCTGCCACTGCACCCACACGGTTGACCGTTTTTATTGAGGTGCGCATATTACGCTCGTCATTCAAAGCATCGAATATCCGGAATACATCGATTCCGTTAGCATGTGCGTGCTTGACAAATTTCTCTACGATATCGTCCGGATAATGACGGTAGCCTACGATATTCTGGCCGCGCAGCAGCATCTGCAACCGCGTGTTCGGCATGTGCTTTCGAATCGTTCTGATTCGCTCCCAGGGATCCTCGTTCAGAAACCGCAGTGCCGAATCGAATGTCGCACCGCCCCACATCTCCACAGACCAGTACCCCACTTCATCAAGCCTGGACAGAATCGGCTCCATATGTTTCAGGCGCATTCTGGTTGCTAATAAGGACTGGTGCGCATCCCTAAGAACTGTATCTGTGATGCGGAGGCGTTTACCGGACAAATCCAAATTCTTATTGCTGAATGCCCGACCTTTCTTAGATTTCGACCGTGCCAACAAAATGCCCCGTTTGGCTTTTTTTATAGTATAGTAAGTTGCATGTATATTAATCTTATATTAAAATAATTCTTAAATTCAAATATTACAAATATAACAAAACTCAAAGTAATTACAAAATCCAAATTTCTAAAGTAAAGCCCAAATTCAAAATAATGCTTGGGTCCAGGGGTCCAAAAGTCAAAGATTAGGACTTTCACCTTTTTCTCTTGCCTCTCACCTCTTGCCTCTTACCTCTGCTTTCAGTTTTTTCACAGCGGAATATTCCCGTGTTTCTTGGCTGGCCGCCCTTCCCGCTTTGATAATAATGACTCAAGAGCATCTATAAGTCTGGGTCTTGTATCCTGCGGTTCGATTACATCATCCACATACCCTCGCTCCGCAGCGATATAAGGCGAAGCGAACTTATTCCTGTAATCAGCAACGAGTTTACTTCGCACGCTCTCTACCTGTGCATTTGAATACTTTTCGACAAACTTATCGTCTGCCTTGAGCTGTTTTATTATTCCCGCCTTGCTCTTTTTACCCGATAGCTTCACCTTGTATTTCCTGGCCAGTTTTTCCAGATCGGTAACACTCATCTCTTTCAGTGCCGAATCGATATTTCTGGCCTCATTTATCTCCTTTCTGAAAATGATATTAATAGCACCGTCGGGTCCCATTACAGCGATCTCGGAGCTCGGCCATGCGAAATTCATGTCTGCACGGATATGCTTGCTGCACATAACATCGTATGCACCGCCGTAAGCCTTACGGGTGATTACCGTAAGCTTCGGTACCGTTGCTTCGCAGTATGCATAAAGTAACTTCGATCCTGATCGGATGATCCCGCCGTACTCCTGCGCTGTCCCCGGTAAGAATCCCGGCACATCCACAAAGGTGAGAAGCGGGATGTTGAACGCATCGCAGAACCGAACGAACCTGCCGCCTTTTGTTGATGAATTTATATCCAGGGTGCCTGCAAGAACGTCCGGTTGGTTGCCCACAATGCCTATGGAATGGCCGTTCAATCTGGCAAAACCCACTATGATGTTCCTGGCCCAGTGCTCGTGCACTTCCATGAACTCGCCGTCGTCCACAATGCATTTGATTACTTCACGTATGTCGTACGGTTTGTTAGGGTCATCGGGTATAAGAGTCTTAAGCTTCGCCTCGCGCCGGTTGATATCGTCTCCGCATTCTACCCTCGGCGGTGATTCCACATTGTTTGAAGGCATATAGCTCAGAAGTTTTCTGATCATCTCAATGCAGTGATCTTCGTCTTCCGCCGCGAAATGAGCTACACCGCTCCGGGTATTATGCGACATCGCACCACCCAGCTCTTCGAATGTAACCTCCTCCTTTGTCACCGCTTTGATTACCTCGGGGCCGGTGATAAACATATGACTTTTCTCTTTGACCATTAAAATGAAATCCGTCATTGCCGGTGAGTATACCGCCCCGCCCGCGCAGGGACCCATGATGGCGGATATCTGCGGAACCACGCCAGAAGCCATAACATTTCTGAAAAAAATTTCTGCGTATCCACCCAGTGAAACCACACCTTCTTGTATCCGCGCGCCGCCGGAATCGTTAATGCCTATAACAGGTGCGCCCTCCTTCATTGCCATATCCATAATCTTGCATACCTTCAGTGCGAACATCTCGCCCAACGATCCGCCGAACACCGTGAAATCCTGCGAGAATATGTATACCAGTCTTCCGTCGATCCTGCCGTAGCCTGTAACGACACCGTCACCCAGAACCTTTTTATCTTCCATGCCGAAATCCGTGCAGCGGTGCACAACGAACGTATCAAGCTCAATAAAAGTGCCCGGGTCCAGCAGCTTCTCAACCCGCTCGAGCGCGGTATACTTACCCCTCGCATGCTGGGCTTTGATCCTGTCCTCACCGCCGCCCAACTTCGCCTGTTTCTTAAGCTCCCGCAGTTCCTTCACATTCTGCTCTCGCCGACCCATTCTATCACTTTACCTAAATAGACTTTATACTTTGAATAGTTAGGGGAAGAATCCCCTAACAACCCTTCTTTCTTTATCTTTTTGGGGATGCTTTGCATCCCCATAAGAAAAGAAAAGAGAGGGGTTATAGGGGAGATTCTTCTCCCCTAATTATTTTCAAATTATAAATTTTATTTCTGTAATTGATTATATTTTTTCGCTCCGAATTCGGAGGCCATACTTAGCGGATCGTAGACCTCGGATATTGGCGGGGTGTAGGCCAGTTCGATTTCGGCGAACTGGTCTATAGTCATACCTGTTCGTATGGCCATTGAGATTAAATTGACCCGCCAGCCCGCGCCGCCTCCGCCCTTTTCCGCTATTACCTGCCCGCCCAGGATCTTACCGTTCTCTTTATCAATGATTATCTTTACGGTCACTGGCGCGGAGCCGGGCATATACTCCGGCTTGCTCTTTCCTTTGCTTTTACCAGATATCACCTTGAACCCGGCATCTTCAGCTGAAGGTGTATTGAACCCCACAGCTGCAATCTCAAGTTCACCGATAACTGTAGCGAACGTTGCCAGATCACCTTCGTACACAACCTCGCCGCCCGCTGCGTTCACACCTACTACATGCCCTTGAAGAAACGCTGCAGTGGCAAGCTGGCTCGGCATGGGCTGCTTATTGACAAGATTGAACGATTCGATACAATCGCCCAGCGCATAGATGTTAGGATCGCTGGTGCGCAAATGGTCATCTACCTTGATACCGTATTTGCCGACTTCCAGACCTGCCTGCAAAGCCAGATCGGTGTTCGCTTCTGTACCCACACCCATGACAACCATATCCGCAGGCACATCCTCACCTTCGATGGTGACCGATGAGATGTTTCCATCATCGTCTGTGTTTATACGCTCGGTTTTCTTGCCGAAGAACAATTTGAAATTCTGTTCACGCAGGTACTTTTCTACTATCTCACCCATGTCCACATCCAGTACCTTCGGGAACACCGGCGGTGACCGTTTCGTAATCGCAAGCTCCACACCTCGCGCCTTCAATGCAATTGCTATTTCCAGGCCGATGGGGCCGCCTCCGATCATTACTGCGTGTTTCGCCTTCTCTGCTGCTGACCTGACCATCTCAGAATTTTCAATTGTAGAAACGAAATAAACACCGTTTTCGATGAGTTCCTTGGCTCCAGGAACCGGCAGCAGTATCGGTCGTCCGCCGGTTGCCAGTACCAGTGAATCGTACTCTATATTCTTGGTCTCCCAGGTATCAAGGTTCTTGACCTCAACCGTTTTCTTGGAGGGGTTAATCGATTGAACCTCGTGCGCTAACATCTTTTTCATCCTGCGCAGATGGTCCGGTACATCATACTTGAGATCTTCGAAGCTTCCCACTACACCCTCGATAGCAAACGGCAGCCCGCAGGGTGAGAACATATCGTATGGTCGCTTCTCTATTATTGTGATTTCTGCCTTGCGGTTAAAACCCAGAGCGGTTTTCGCTGAATAGAGCCCGCCGGTGCCGAGCCCAACTATCACGATCTTGCGCGGCTCCGATATGGTCATTACAAATCCCATTGGATAAACTATTGTTCGTATATAATTATTTTCGCATTTATTGAAAATTTTATAAGTGTATAAGTGGAAAGGTAGAATAGTGTAAAGGTTGGATAAGTGCGAAGTGCTTGAAACTAAGCGCTAGGCTGAATTTAAATTAATTAAAATTACGCTTACACCCTGCATTAAGCACCTTACTCCTAATGGTATTTCGCCTCTCCTTGCACGCCTAGTGCCTCAATTCAAACGATTCTACTGTTCCACTTTTCCACAATTCCACTATTACACTGTTCCACTATTACACTCGTACTATCGATTATCGACTTCCGACTATCGACTATAACTATTGCACTCTTCCACCCTTCCACTCTTCAACTCAAATTGTTCACGAAACTATTTTATTCTACTTTTACAATCCGAATACTATGCAAATAGGTATTTCCAGCCCGGCATTTTGTAACGATGAGTTCGAGATGCGTTTAGAATCTATTGCAAAACATTTCAAACTCTGGGAGATCCTCGCTGACCTGGAGCAATTACTGCCGGACATCCGCGAGAGCTTTGAAGCGCTCGCACCGTCATTTGACCTGAAGTTCGCTGTGCATGCACCCTTTAATGACCTCAACATTGCTTCGTTCAATCCTAAAATAAGAAAAATTTCGCTTGATACTATCAAGGAGTCCATGACCGTTGCACACGAGCTGGGTATACGTATATTCAGCTTTCATCCGGGTCACTATTGCCCTACCGGCCTGTATTATCCAGAGAAGGTTTTTGAATTAAGTAAAAAAGGTGTATGGGAACTGGAGAAGTTTGCTAAAAATCTAGACCTCGAAGTGTCTCTTGAAAACATGCCCATTCCTAAGTGGACGCTCTGCACAAATAAAGATGAGCTCATGGAATATATTGAAGGAACCGATCTCAAAATCTGTTTTGATATAGGACATGCCCATATTAATAACCAGATATTTGAATTCATGAAAGTTATAGATTTGTTCGGGAATGTTCATATTCATGATAACAACGGCAAAAGAGATCAACACAGAATCATAGGAACCGAAACTGTTCCATTAAAGGATTTTTTAAAAGATCTTATTGAAGGCTATAATGATAATATTATTATTGAAGCAAACACATTGGAAGAAGGGGTAGAAAGTTACGAGGTTCTTAAAAAAATGATTAACGATATTGAATAAATAGAATTTTAAAAACATTTATTTTTATAATCGTTATAATTATTAAATTTTAAAAAAATATAAATGTATCAGAGTTCAATATTAGGATTTGGTTACGGACATCAGACCCAAACCAGGGATATAAAACTAAGAGGAAAATTTAATTATAAGTTACTTGTTGTACCAATAACTATTATATAAACTTATACTATTCACATAGGTATTCAAAATTGGCGAAAAAATTATAGGGCAATTAATTGAAAAAAGTTATAATATTTTCTATTCACCCTTTGAGTAGATAAAAAGATTCACGTTAATTATAAAAAAAATACCGCGGAATTCAGAATGGAGGAACATACATGGGAAAAGTAATCGGAATAGATCTTGGCACAACTTTCTCAGTTGCTGCGATTTTAGAGGCTGGAGAACCGGTTATCGTGCCGAATGCAGAAGGGACCCGCACCACACCGTCGGTTGTGGCTTTCACAAAGGACGGTGAACAGCTTGTTGGTCAGATCGCAAAAAGACAGGCGATTACAAATCCAAAAAGAACAATCGCATCAATCAAGCGTAAGATGGGTACAAAATACCGCGTTAAAATCGATGATAAAAAATACAGTCCGGAAGAGATCTCCTCGTTGATCGTACAGAAATTAAAGACCGATACAGAGGCATATCTCGGCAGTGAAATATCACAAGCGGTTATCACAGTACCTGCATATTTCGAAGATTCGCAGAGACAGGCCACGAAAGATGCCGGGAAAATTGCGGGATTGGAAGTGCTTCGTATTATCAACGAGCCAACGGCAGCAGCACTTGCATTCGGTTTGGATAAGGAAGAGGACCAGACGATTTTGGTGTTCGACCTTGGTGGTGGAACGTTTGATGTCTCTATTCTGGAAATAGGTGAAGGTGTATTTGAAGTAAAGGCTACAAGTGGAAACAACCTGCTTGGCGGCGATGACTTTGACCAGCGCATCATTGATCACTGTGCGAAGAAATTCAAAGAGGAACATGATATCGACCTGAAAGACGATCTTGCGGCAATGCAGCGCCTTAAGGAAACAGCCGAGAAGGCAAAAATTGAGCTTTCCGGAAGGACCAGTACAGAGATAAATTTACCGTACCTGGCTTCTGACGATTCAGGACCGAAACATCTGGATATTAATTTGGTGCGGTCTGATTTCGAAAAAATGACCGACGACTTAATCAAAAAGACCATAGGGCCTACCCGACGCGCACTGAAGGACGCCGGTATCAAGCCCAAGGATATCAATAAAATTCTTCTGGTTGGAGGATCAACCCGTATACCCGCAGTACAGAGGGCTATTAAAACCATGTTCGGAAAGGATCCCGATAAGGGTATCAACCCGGACGAGTGCGTCGCCGTCGGAGCAGCGATACAGGCGGGAGTATTAACCGGAGAAGTTAAAGATGTATTACTGCTGGATGTTACACCCTTATCACTTGGTGTGGAAACACTGGGCGGGATATGCACCAAATTAATCAAGCGCAATACAACCATCCCGACGCAGAAGAGCCAGATTTTCTCTACTGCACAGGACAACCAGTCAAGTGTAGAAGTCCATGTGGTTCAGGGCGAGCGTGATATGTCATCTGATAATAAAACCATAGGGAGATTCCACCTGGTGGGAATTCCACCTGCTCCTCGTGGTGTTCCTCAGATCGAAGTAAAATTCGATATCGATGCGAACGGGATTGCGAACGTTTCTGCAAAGGATCTCGCTACAGAAAAAGAGCAGAAAATTACAATTACAGCTTCAAGCAGTCTGTCAAGGTCCGAGGTAGACAGGATGGTTGAAGATGCAGAAAAATTCCGCAAGCGAGACCGTTCCAAGCGCAAGTTAGCCGAACTGCGGAACCAGGCAGATGCTTTGATTTACTCCACAGAGAAAGCGATAGAAGATGTGGGCGATAAGCTCGATAAAAGGCAGTTGAAAGACACTGAAGATGCCCTGAGAGAATTAAAAGAATCGCTTAAAAGCGATGAGCGGAAAAAGATAAAGACAGCTCTGGAAGAATTGAATGCTTGCTCCCAGGAGCTTTTTACCACAATGTATGCAGAAGTGGCGAGGCGCGAAGAGGAGGAAGAGGAGGAGGAGAAACCACCGGCCTACAAACCAATTGCCATTCCTTGTCCAAAATGTAAAACCAAAATAATAGTTACAACACCGAAACGGCCAACAGTAATTAAATGTCCGAAGTGCGGTACCAAAGGAACCCTGAAAGCCGATAAAGAAACTCCGCCGCCGGAGAGGCCGAAAAAAGTGAAGGATGAAGAGGAGGAAGAGAAACCCAAGAAACCGATGAGAATACCATGTCCCAAATGCAAATCAAAGATTACCGTAGACACGGATGAGCGGCCGTTGAAAATTAAATGTCCGAACTGCGGTGCAAAAGGCACCCTGCATGATGACAAGCCAAAAAAAGCGGAGAAAAAGGACGAGGAAGAAGATAAACCACCAAAAAAAGAAAAAGGACGCGAGCCACCACCGCCACCTAAGGAAAAAAAGAAGGCGCCTCCGGAGGATGAAGAAGAGCCAGAGCCGGTAAAAACCATCAAGTGTCCCACGAAGGACTGCGACGGCAGAATTAAAATAACATCTTCGAAACGACCAATTCAGATAGAATGTCCAAAATGTGGGAAGAAGGGCACACTGAAAAAATAAATACCGCAGAGAACGAAATTAACTTCTTAGTTAATTTGACACATAGACCAATTGCATTTTGAAATCGATAGGCAATCTTCAGATTTTTTCAAGATGCACATATTACCAGAGCCTGGCATGGATTTTCAGAGCAATAATGAGAACAGAAAATAAGATATAGTAGTATATAAATCACATTTAGCTTAATATAAATTTTAAATATTAATTATAAAAAAAATACAAGGGTGCGGTAATTGGCAAAAAAGGATTACTATAAAATTTTAAATCTCAGTCGCGATGCATCTCAAACCGATGTGAAAAAATCCTACCGGAGGTTCGCACGAAAATATCATCCTGATGTCAATCCAGGAGATGACATTGCAGTTCAACGTTTCAAAGAGGTAAAAGAAGCTTACGAGGTTCTGAGCAATCCACACCTGAGAGATCAGTATGATACTTACGGCCGCACGGACCTGGATTCGGGTGATGTATCACATGGTACAACCTACGGTGGGGCTGACAGCGTCGAAGTAAATAATGATGTATTCGAAACCGACGTCGATTCGGACATATATGAAGTTAGCACCGGAGAGGATCCGTACAGTCAGCCAGGCGGGGGTCCCGAACCCGGCTCAGACCTAAGTTTTGAATTGACCATTAATTTTGAAAATGCGGTATACGGCGCCGAACGAGAGATCAATGTCCCTACTTTCAGGATCTGTGAAGCCTGTTCGGGTTCGGGTTCAGCACCCGGTACGAAAACCGCCGAATGTAAGACCTGCCAGGGTACCGGCCAGGTTTTCGAACGGGATCGCTATTCCGGGGAAATGTCACTGGTGCAGTGTAAAGCATGCTACGGGCGCGGAAAGATCATACAGACGCCCTGTATGCGGTGCAACGGTAACGGCAGCTTCCAGACCTATGAGAAAATTCTTATTAAAATTCCCCCTGGCGTGGATAACGGTTCACGCTTAAGAATTCACGGGAAGGGTACACCCGGTGTCCGGGGCGGCCCTCCGGGAGACCTCTATATCGTAATAAAAATAAAGGACCACGAGATTTTTGAACGGCATGGCAATGAGATACTGTGCGAGGCCTTTATTACATTTCCACAGGCGGTGTTCGGTACTGAAATCGAGGTTCCTACCCTGGATGGAACTGCAAAGATGAAGATACCGCCGGAGACGCAGCCCGGCACTATTTTCAGACTCCGTGGTAAGGGGATCGTTGACATGCATACCGGTGCCAGGGGAGACCAGCACGTTAAAATCTCCATAGTTGTACCCAAGAACCTCTCGGAGCGTCAAAGAGGCCTTTTATACAAATACGCCAGGACTACCGGTGAGCTTTGATTGTTTTTATTAGCTAATGCTTTTTTGTTTGCAATATTTTTTAACTTAGTATCAACATAGTTCTGTAATAATTTGAGTAAAATGGTTCTGGACAATAGGATTTAGTACATACAAAATCAAAAACTTTATTGCTTTTTAAAATGATTATACTTTATTCACATATAGTTTAAATTGGTTGAGATATTGTATGAAATTGAAAATAAATACTTTATTAATTTTATTTATCATTATTTCTATGGTTATATTTTCGTCAAATGTAAAAGCTTTAGATATTGCTATTTCTTCAGTGAAAGTAAGAGAATCAGTTGAATATTCACCTGAAACTGTTTGGGATCTTGGCTATACAGGTAATGGAATAAATATTGCGGTTATTGACGGGGGAGTTGATGATGAACATCCAGATCTTGAGGGTAAATTTATAGCAGGAGCTGATTTTACTCAACCTGAAACCATTCTTGCTCCAAGAGATGGCACTTATAATCCTGATGATGAATTGGGACATGGTACAGCTTGTGCAGGTGCGATAATGAGTACCGGTTCCGATTCAGATGGAGTTTACAAAGGTTCAGCACCAGATTCAAATCTTTTAGATCTAAAGGTCTATAAATCACCTTATGAACCAGGAGCAATTGCTCAAATCTTAATTACAGAACCTGAAAACATTGTTCCGTCATTTGAATGGTCTGTTTCCAATAAAGATGAATTCAATATAAATATTATAAGCATTTCAATGGGTTATTATCCCACAGGTTCAAATGGAACCGATGTTGCATCAGTTGCAGCGAATAAAGCAGTAGAATCTGGTATCGTAGTGATTGCAGCAGGTATGAATGAAGGCCCTGATAATAATGGTTTTTATGGGATTGGTGCTGCCGACAAAGTCATAACTGTAGGGGCTACTGATGATCGATCTACAATAAATAGAAATGACGATACAATTGCTTTTTTTTCGAATAGAGGGCCAAGAGCCGATGATGGTGATGATAATCCTTATGACGAATTAAAACCTGATATAGTTGCACCAGGGGTTGATATCACAACATTAGCGTGTTCATATAACCTGCTTCCTGCAGATGGATATATTGCCGACAGAAGCGGGACATCATTCTCCGCTCCTATAGTATCCGGAATCGTTGCTTTAATGCTTGAAGCAAATCCAAATCTGACCCCAAAGGAAGTTAAGGAAATTCTTCATATAACTGCTGAACAACGAGGAACACCAGAATTCCCAGACTATCCTTTTCCGCATAATAAATGGAATAAGTCATATGGTTATGGTATTGTAGATGCATATGAAGCAATAAAAATGACCTTAAAATATAAAAATGATTATTTAAAAACCCCTGAAATAAATAAAATTGAATCTCCAGATGATGATGGAAATTATATTATTTCTTGGACAAACATTGAAGGTGCAGAATATTATTACTTATTGGAAGCTTCAAATACAATTTTTTATAATTATTCAACTTATAAAATAATGCATTCAACATATATGGAATTTAACAACAAAGATAATGGAGAATATTATTATAAAGTAATTGCTAGAAGTAGTACAACATCCAGTGAATTTAGTAATGTTTTTAATTTAACTGTTAAAAAAATAATTGTTAAAACAATCAATTCTCCAGAATTTATTGATGCACCACAATTACCAGTGAGTGAAAATAATTATGAGTTGAAGTGGTCTAACATAGAAAACGCTTCATATTATGTTTTACAGGAAGATTCGAACACTAATTTCATGTCTCAAATTGAATTGTATAATGGTTCGAATAATTTTTTTATATTAACGGATAAAGAAAAGGGTACGAATTACTATAGAGTAAAAGCTATTAATAATGAAGTTGAAAGTAAATGGAGTAACATAATATCGATCACATTTGATAATAAGAGCCAAGATGATATTCCATTTGAAAATAATAGTAAAAATGAAATTACATTTGATAATAAAAGTAAGGATGGTGAGGAAAAATCTTCTCTGCCATTTCAACCAATATTTATAGTCATTATTATAATTATTTTATTGGTAGTAATGATATATTTTTTCAATAAGAAAAGAAGGAAAAAGCAACCAATAATATTAAAAAAAATTGTTGTTCAAAACAATAATAAAATTGATTGAATAACTATTTTATTTTCACTATAATAGAAATTATTAGTAAGTTGAATATTATATGAACGACAGCTACTTTACATTTTAAAAATATATAAAAATTACCAATTTCTTTATTATTATAAAAGCAAAGCTTATAAATCGCTACAGGTATAATCGAATTAATATTGTTAAGAATAAATAACATATAGTATAATAATATCCTTAAATATATGATGTTAAATAATTATCAATACCGCTATGATATTAGGTGATATAATGGCTTTTATTCACAAACAGGAGTATATAGCAATTT
>CP070629.1:1981489-2030188 GCA_020356005.1 Thermoplasmata archaeon | reverse complement strand
AGGCAGTACAACCGCAGACTGCTGGGGACCTACGACACGCAGCCCGAACCGGAAATCCCGGGGCCGGGACCTGAGCCGTGTAAAGTTGACACGCCGGTTATCATGCCCAATGAGGTATGTCAAAGCATGTGGGTAAATGTTACCATAACATGTACAACCGCAGGAGCTACGATATATTATACCACTGACGGCAGCGAGCCATCAACAACTTCGACGTTATACACCGGCATGTTCTTGCTGTTCATCAACGATACTGTAACTGTAAAGGCCAAGGCCTACAGCGGTAACTGCACGCCAAGCGATACGGCTTCACAGACCTATAACAGGAAATTCAAGGTGTTAACACCAACGATTACACCCAACGGTGGATATTTCAATACCACTGTAACGGTTTCAATTTCATGCGGTACACCCAATGCGACGATATACTACAAAGCGTATAAAATGGGTACACCTGAACCTTCGAACTGGTCTGTGTATACCGGATCGTTCAATATCAACGATAACACGACAGTGAAGGCAATGGCGAAAAAGGGTGGATGCTGGGAGGAAAGCGATATAGCAAAAGCCGATTTCTACTTCCAGAACAAGGTAGCCACACCGATAATCAAGCCCAGCGGCCGCAACTTCACATCGTATCTAAACATAACCATAAGTTGTGCAACACCCTGGGCTGTGATATATTACACCCTGGACGGAACGGAACCCACGCAGTCTTCAATAAAATACACAGGTAGCTTCGGAATTTGGAATACCACCACGGTAAAGGCAAAAGCGTTCTTGACTAACTGGCTGCCAAGCGATACAGCTACAGAATACTACAACAAAATCGGTAACTGAGCAGAACAAGAGCAGGCTTTGATTAAACCAAGTTAATCAGGGGCGGACACCCAGGACCAAGAACTTAGGATCCTGGACCCAGTCCCTGATTTTTTTTCTTTTTTTTAAGCTTAATAATCGATTCCAGAGGTATGTCTAACGTTGGGCGGTAGCGCAGTGCGTAACGTCTAGCGTTAGACGTTTTTCGGCCGCTAACCGTTAGACGCTTAACGGTACGCACCTCGCAACCGCACACCGTTTTCCGCACTTCTATAAACGATTTAAAAGCTTATTGAAATCTTTTCTCATCAATCCCTGATCCTCTCCAATATCCTGGCTGTTCTTTTAATCTTTTTAGCAATAGTCGGATTGATGCCCTCCACCTTCAATAGATCTGACAGCTCGGCCAGTGCAAGTGCCCTGGCCGTTGTATATCCGCTGTCGTAAAGATTCCTGGCGCGATCCTCGCTTATATTGAAAATCGCTTCGTACTCGCGTATCATTGCACCTCTGGATTTTTGCGGTACCTTTGGTTCGGCTTTTTTCTCAACCTTCGGCTTTTGTTCTTCCACAACCTCCGCCGTGGGCACCGTTTTGCGAACAGGCTCTGTTTTTCGCACGTCGGTTCTTGGATACCCGGCCTCCTCCTCTCGATAGCTCTGGACGATCACAGGTTGATGTGAACTCAACGGCGGCTGCCAGTATTCACCTTTCCTGGCCTTGGATTCTAAACTTGCTTCTGAATATAATTTCCATCCCATAAAGAACATTACCAACCCTATAATTGAACCGGCAAGTCCTCCTAAAAAGAACAAAGTACCAAATCCACCATAGGCTATTTCACTAACATCGGAAGGCATCATCAAAATAGGTATAACTATCGATCCTCCATAAGCTGCTATATTCAAACCGATTACCATCAAAATAATGCCCTTCATATCCTTCTTCATCGTAATCAATCCCTGAATATCGTTATCACATATTAGTATTACGTCCTATATCCACCGATAGATTTATGCATGAAGAATTATATTTAGTGTGCCGGGATATAAATGTCTGCAAAAGGGGAACGAGTTTATCCGCAGCAATATGATGTAGTATTTCAGGCGGCCCAGAACGCCATTGTGGATTCCAGGGGGAAATTGAAATCCGCCAATCCCCAGACCGGAGAGATCAAGGGTAAGGGGAAATCAGATGTGAGGACCATGATGGGCGAAAAGATCAAAATCCAGGTAAGCCAGGCTCCTCAGGGCGGAACTCTTGTTAAGGTAAAGGTGAAAGCAGAGGGAGCAATGACTTCTTTCGGTAAAACCGATGAGACCCTCAATAAATACTTCGCCGCTCTTGACGGCCGGCTGATGGGCGGAGCCGGTGCGCCAGCACCACCGCCGCCTCAGGGCGGCCAGACATGCAAGAGCTGCAACGGGCCTTTGACTTTTGTACAGCAATACCAGAAATGGTACTGCTATACCTGCCAGAAATATGCGTAAAGTGCTCAATACTACAATCGTAATTGTGTACAGCTGCAACAAGTGTAACAATTTAATTTAGATTAGATTAGGCGCTAGAGAATAGGCGCTAGGGTGATTATATATTGCTACAAGAAGAGCGGAACACGTTTGGCGGTTGCGAGACTCGTTACGATTAGCGGTCGCGTCTAGCGTTACGTCTAACGGTATCGAGGCTCGTTACGGTATTCGGATTCGATGTTCGTTACGAGGCACAGAATCGAACCTCGTTTCGTTCCGCGCTTCTGCGGTTCCGCGGTTAATAAGGGGTGGGGGGACGTTAGAAATCAAGACGTTTTTAATCAAAACCCTAGATTATTTTCGTGTCTTTCGTGCCCTTCGTGGCCAAAAATTTCCCCTTGCCAAAACCGAATAGGTAATCTCTCAGATTAAAATCACCCCTGAGTCCTGGGTCCTGGGTCCTGATTATATTGCCCTCGTCACTCTAAATTCGTTCTTTTTAAACTCCAGTGTGAACTGGCTGGTGGAATGGTCCATTCCCCTCATCTTGATGCACCTGATACGGCGGTGGATATCTATCTCGCCCACCTGCTTCATGGAAAGATATATCACGCCGTCCGCTAAAAACTCCTCGTCCCGCAGAATAGTGGGATCGTCAGAGATCTCGGTGATTATGAACGAGGTGAGCTTCAGGTCACGCAGCCACTCGAAGAAATGGAAGAACTGTGTGCGCTTATTTTCCATCCTGGTCAGTATCTCAAGTACGGGCAGAGAATCGATGACTATTATCTGATAGCGGTTCTTGGCTATGATATACTGGATGTGCTTGCGAAGTATCTCCAGCCACGGTTTATCACGGGCTTCGTCCAGCTGCTTGCGGATCTTGGCCAGGTCAACAATAAGCAGATCGTCGCCGAAGGTTTCCTTCATACCGCATCGAACCATCTGGAACAGCAGCGACCGGCTGCTCTGCTCAAGCGATATGTACAACGAGCTCATTTTATCGCGTTTTACTGCATTATACAAGATATTGTACGCCAGCGTGGATTTCATCGTGCCCGGGCTGCCTGTTACCAGCACCACATGGCCCAGGGGTATCCCCCCTCCGATCTCCTCGTCAAAACCGCGTATGTAGGTCTTCAACAGCTTCACCATAACCGGCTCACCATAGGCTGTATAATCCATTCATATTGATAAAAGTTGTTATTAAATTATATATAACAAAGAATAAATGATTTCAGATTGCTTATAGAAAAGCGGTAAACGTTGAGTGGTTGCGAGGTGCGTACCGACTTAAATTTACATTGATATAACGGCACCGCCGAGCGTTGACAAGTATATCCTAATGACAATATACTGTTTTATTCTGCACGGCCCTACACCTCGAAATCATTTTTTTCTGGTCGGTGTGGGCAACTAGTCAACGCCGGCAATCTCTTCAGCGGTTGCGATATGCGTTACGTCAAGCGGTAGCGACGTTCGTCGTGTAAAAATGTATTGAAACTCGTATTGGATAATGTATTAGAATTAAAAGCCGCTAAACGTTAGACGCCCAACGTTACGCCCCTCGCCACTGCAACCGCATAACGCAACCTGAAAGCTTTTACAGCTTTCAATAATTAAAATAATCTTATAGCTATTTCTCATCTCCCACTAGCACCTTTGAAGTCTTTTCAAGTAGTGCCTTTTTCTCAGGGTCTAGAACTTTCGGGTTAACAGACACCAGCAGTCTTGAATTATGGAGAGCGATCTCATCCTCAAGGCTGTTGATAAATTTCAGTACACGCTCGAAATCGTTCTCGATTATTAGGTATTCCAATCCGTCCAGCAGTATTATCGTTTTACGGTTCTTCTTTATGTATTCCCGTACCTCCTCCACCAGCACGCCCAGGTTCGTGGGATTTATCGCCTTGCCCTCCTGCGTGCGGCTGAGCCACAGTACAGGTGTATTACCGAGATTATACTGCTTGCGAACCTTTGCCGGGAAAATGCGCGTTATAAGCAGCCCTTTGCTGCCCTGCGATATGTAGCTTGAAAATAACTTGAAGCTTTCCACCGATTTATCTTCTAAAAGTAGATAGCTGCTGCCGTACACAAGCTGGTACCTTGGAACAGGCTTTTTCAAGACTTTGGTACCCCCACCGGGGCTCTTGTATTCCTGCGCACGCAAATAGAGTTGATACCAGCGGTAAATCTGATAAATTATAAGAAGCACTATTAGGATAAAAATTGTTAAAACTATAACGAGGTAGGGTTCCATGGCACTATTAAGATTAAATTACAATATATAAACTTTCGGGTTGACCAGATTAAAATCACCCTGAGTCCTGGATCCCGGGTCCTGGGTCCTGATTACATCGATATAAAATCAAAACGCTTTCTCTTCACTCAAACTCTGCGCCGCACTCGGGACATTTTGAAGCCGATAAGGGGATTCTTGCATTGCATTTATAGCATTCGGCGGTCCACTTCGCATCCGGAATGACAAAATCATCCTTCTCTTCCTCTTCCTCCTTCTTCTCTTCCTCTTTCTCCTTTTCCTTTTCGTCCTTCTTTTCCGGTTCCTTCTTCTCCACCGCCTCTTTTACTTCTGACGGCTTCTTCTCTTCCTTTTTTGCGCCCTTATCCGCCGGCCGGCCCTTCTTGTGCTTCTTCAGCTTCTTTTTCTTCTCTTTCTTCCTGCCCTCATCTCCTGCCTCGGCTTCCAATCCTGCCCCGGGAGCCTCCTCGAGCTCTTCGATTTCCTCTTCGTCAAGCGCCTTTTCGAATTCCTGGAATTCCTCGTCGTCAAGCTCGATTTCTCCCTCCTCTTCTTCTTCCTCCTCTTTCTCCTTCTCCTCCTTCTCCTCCTTCTTCTCTTTCTCCTCTTCCTCTTCTTCCTCCTCTTTCTCCTTTTTCTCCAGCTCTTCCTCTTCCTTCTCCTTCTTTACTTTCTTGGGCTTCTCCTTCGGTACAGGCGGGGCCGGCGGTACTACCGGCTCATCATAATCCACATCAAGCATATCTTCCTCTATCTCTTCTGCGTCCTGGATAGTATCCTCATCTATGGTTTCGATAGGCGCCGGGCCGCTCAGATCAGCGGTCTCCGGGGCTTCCTCGACGCGTCCTTCACCGATACCCAGAAACGACTTCTTCCTCCCCTCCATATCCTCTATAAATGCAGCGCCGCAGTTGGGACAGCGTGTATCTTCAACGGATATGAGGCTGTGGCATTCACCGCACTCCATCTCATCAGAAAATTCTGCACCGCAGCTTGGGCATATGGATGCTTCAAGCGGCATTTTTTCCATGCATTCACTGCATTCTGCCCACTCCGTTATTCTCCGCTTGCTGCCGATCAACAGCAAAACGATAACAACCAAAATCACAATCATTACAACAGTGGCGATTGCAGCGCCGAACAGCGAGCTTACGTCATCACTATCATCTTCTGATTCGGCCACATTCACCGTGTAATCCTTAATATTATTTTCATCTGTGATTTCTTCGATATTGTTCGATGTGATTATCTCGAATGTAAGTGTAAAGGTTCCTTTTTTGTCAGGTACCCAGGTTATCTCCATGATTTCAGTTTCCTGTTTATCCAGAGTCTCCAGTATTTCCGACCTGGCGAGCTCCTCGTCGCCGTTTTTCAAAACCACGATAACATCTCGTATGAGCACATCGCCCACATTGATTATGTAAATTGAGAAAACTACTAATTCGTCCACCCGCGGTTTTGAGGGTGATATTATAATCCAGCTTTCGGTATCTTCGAACTTAAGATCCGGCCACTTTTGCGCTCCTTCCACTCCGATCTCTATGGGATTGTCCTCGTTGACATTATTACGCTCATTGAACTCCTTGATCGTATTGAACGGGTCCAGGACAATGTAAAGCTCGTAATGCCCCTCTGCAACCGCTCCGGTCCATTCATAATTATATATTACCGATTCACCAACCGAAATATTACCCATGGCGAACTGGTCTATCATATAATTATCATTTTTATAATCGTCCTTGTATAAACCGATAACCACCGAGGTGGCATCTATATTACCGATGTTCTGGATGGTTATATTGATGTAAACCAGATCGCCTTCGGTTACTGATGTGGGACTGTACTCGATTTTCGTTAGATTAAGATCCGGTGCGTGCGTCAGCACTTCTATTATACCGAAATCCAGATTGTTTCTCCTGTCCGAATCAGGGACCTTCTCTTTAAAATCTACACTGACATATATTTGATGCTCACCCTCGACTTCGGCCGTCCAGCTGGTATTGATCTCCTGCTGACCGTGCGGTTGAAGATACTCTATGAGTTTTGTTGTACCTATTTGCTTGGACGGGTTTATCGTATCTGTGGGATCGCCGTCGTGGAACATCACCTCCACCGGCCCCCAGCCGGTATCACCGCGGTTCTGCACCATTGCGGTTATGGTGATGGCCTCACCGGCTTTCACAGTGGCACCAGTGGAAAACAATGCAGCTTCCACTGTGACCGCAAAGTCGGGCGGATCGTTTACCTTGAAGTCCTTGCTCGCCTTGTTATTGACGCGGTTGGAATCCAAAACCAGTCCCGAGGGGTCCACAAGCACCTGGATCGTGTGCGTGCCGCTGAGATTTGCGATCCATGTTAAATTTACGTCGGCATAGCCGGCGGGCTGAATGGTCGGCACGGTTTGGTCTGAGCCCAGCTGCGTCTCACCTTCGTTGGTTATAAGATAAAACTGCACGATGAACTCGGAGATTGTAGGTGAACCGCCGTCGTTCCATACCCTGGCGGTTATTTTCAGCTCTTTGCCATATTCGATATCGGTGGAGTTCGAAGCATCATTAAAATAAATATCATCAGCAGTAATGCGGAGGTCAATCGTCTTCGTTATTATAAGGGTTTTGGATGCGTAATTATCGAACTTGTTGGACTCCGGGATTTTGTTGTTCGGGTCTATCCAGATATAAATGCTGTGCGTTCCGTTGGGTTCCGCCGAAGGCCATGTTATCGGCAAATTGAAATAACCGTTTGCAGGGACGCTTACGATTTGTATATCCGGAACAATTGCGGTGCTGTCCAGTGAGTCCAGCGTCACCCTGATGGTAACAGACCCAACGTTAACCTCGCCGTCATTATGTATGAGGACCTGAATGTTCAGCGGCTCGCCCTCCATGATGGGGTTCGCCGAGAATTGTATGTCGCTGGTTTCAACATACAAATTGGGCTTGGGAATGACATCAATGGAAACATTCGCGATGTTGTTGCTGGTCTTTGCCTCCTGTACAAGCCCGTCAGGATCGATTAAAATAAATATGCGGTGCGTGCCGGTGGTCAGCGGCGTCCATTCTATCTGGGCATTCACCGTGCCTCCGTTGGCCTCTACTGGCTCGATTGTGGTATTGAATCCGATTCGGAAACCGCCCGAGTTCGGGTCGCCGTCGTAGAATGCGACACCTACATTATCCACGGCGGTCCCGCCGATATTGCGGAGCACCGCTCTGATAAACACAGGTGATTCCACTATAAAATCGGAGGTTGATGTAAATGTTATGTCAGTGTTCGAAATGTAAAGGTCCGGGAGGGTATAGATGATAAGGGTACGGTTGACCTTATTGTTCGCCAGAGAGCTGTCGAATGGCGTTTCAACCACTACAAATATATTATAATTACCCTCCATGGGGATCGTATAATTTATCTGGACTGTTCTAGAAGTTGTGGGCGGTATGGAGTCGACCGTCTGCGTTTCACCTATCTGTGTACCGATTAATGCGGGGTCGTTAAGGTAAAACTTTACAGTTATTGGATCGCCGTTATCTGCAGGGTCGTACCCGCCGTAATTGGTTATCTTTGCCGTTACCGTTAAATTTGTTCCTTTAGTGGGTACACCCGGGTCGAATTCGATATCTGTTGTACTCAACCCGAGGTCCGGGCCCGAAACCGATATGGTTTCAATTGTAGTCAATTTGTTATTACTCTCGTTTTTCTCGCCGATTTTATCGGAAGGATCCACAGTGACATTGATAATATGCGTCCCCAACGAAGCAACCCAATTCTTGTTGACAACTGCGCTTTCGTCCACGCTCAGCCTGTCCAGCTTTTCATCTGTTCCGAGTGCAATACCGTTGATTTCGAAGCGGATGGCTATTTCGGTTGTGTTCAGATCGAAATCACCCACATTGGTAACAGTGGCATTGATCATAAGATTGTTGCCTGCGAACAGGTTGCCCACTACATCGATATCCGCCAGTTTCAAATCTGCAGCGAGATCAAATTCCAGCTCCATCAGTTTATTCGCGGTTAACGGTGGTGTGCCCAGACTGTTGCTTTTTGCACTGCGATAAGTTGCATTCAGGTAGTAATTGCGCTCGATTCCCTTGTACGACCCGCTGGCATTGCGCATCTCGCTGTAAACTTCAAAAAGTGCTAGGCCCGATGCATCGGTCTCGCTGTCGCCGTAATGAAGTTTGTCACCCGATAGGGAGTAGTTGTAGAGATGCACCGTGGCTTTCTCCAGTAAATTTTTACCGCCGTCGACTACCCGTACAGTCAGCCACCAGTTTACATGGACCTCGCTTGTATCCTTGATTGTTATAGTGGGTGAAGGTACACCGGAAAATGTTACATTTGTAAGGTAAGCTTTCGAGTCGCTCTTGAAAGTCAAAGGTTTGTTGAACGTGGTATTTTTTACGGTGAACTGCAGCTGCTCAGTGCGAATGGATCCGACAGTTGTTATCGAAACATCTTTCAGAGTAACATCGGATTTCACAAGAACCATGTTTTTAGAAGCAACCGAACTGTCCTCCTCGATTAAAATTGTATTACCGGGCCCGATGGAATTTATACTGCCAACCATGGAGGATGCATTCATTTCCAATTTTGAGCCGTTACGGAGGCTGAGGATTCCACTGCCAAGATTCAACGTGCTGGTCCGAACCATTATCTCGCTTGAATCCATGGTATAAACATTCAGCGGCCAGTTGCCGGGATCTGATAATTTGGATTTGATAAGGTTCAGCTTACCGCCGTTTTTCAGAAGTATATAGAAACGGTTGGTAGCCGACTGGTTCATCTCAAGATCCGTTCCGGTAACCGTTAATGTACCGCCGTCGATGATAAGGTTCTGCTGAAGCTGCAGTGGTGAATTGAATGTGACCGGTTTTGTTATCGTGAGCGGCGGTAGGGCCTTGGAATAATGCCCGTTGAGCTCTGGAGGTATTTGAGAACCGAAGCTCAAGGCATGGTACGGATTATTATAAATATTATAAAAGTTTGGAAAGGGCTTCAGGCTGTACCCACCCTCCACGGAATATGATGATAATTCAACATCCAGCAGATAATTACCTGTATATTCGATCCCTATATCTGTGATATTATCAGACCGCAGCGGGAGTATAACCCGGCCAAGGTAATCAGTGATATTGTAATTACCGATCGTCCTGTCTAAATAAGTCAGGATTTCTTCGGCGGGTAGAGGTGCCATTTTCTTATTACTGTAATTCCTGGGAGTGACAAGTGCACCTCCCACAGGTACTTCCGTAACATCAGTGACATCAAGAGTTAATAACCGGAATATTTCTGCGTAGGCATAAGATGATTGGATTGAAATTACACTATTACTTGTTTTGGAAGTAACGGAAATGCTGTAAAGTTTTGCGGTAGCATTGTCGTGCAATTGAAGCGTATTTGAAGATGTCAGGTTCAATTCGGATTTTATGGCTGAAAAATTTGTCGTTCCCCTGAGATAGATGTCCTCACCGCTTTTGAAATTGTATATCATATGTTCGACCATAAGAACATTACAATCTGTAAAATTCAAAACCAGGCTGTGGGTTACTGACCCGCCAGAGGGGTTTTTAGATAACAAGCTGTAATTGAATGTGATATTGCTGGAACTTGCATGGAACTCCCCGGGTAATTTAATAGAGGAATTTTCCATGATAAAATCTGAATTTGTAATAAAAAAATCAACCCGCTCTTCGGAACCCCCCGCTGTTAGGTCAACGGTTATTTCGGAGTTCTTGATTTGCAGCAAAGCTCCATCTTTTACATCGATGTGATATTTAAATCCGGCGCCCTTTAAAAACTTCATGGTGGTGTTGCGGATCAATAAAGTGCTTCCTGCCCCAGTTACTGTAATATTGCCCTGCATCTGATAGGTGCCCCCGCCCATGTTTATCTCATGAACGGACCCGCCGTCGATCAATAAGTTACCATACGAATCCTCTTTGACTTCGCCCTCCACAGGCTCAAATCCGATAAATTCCGTCAAGCTGACAAAAAGCAAGCTGATAACAAAAACTGTTATTAATCGCTGGGATATCTCTCCTATTTTGCGACCTCGGAATTTCACCATTTTCAAGTTCTCCTTTCCGCTTCTGTAAAACAGCTCTATGGTCTCGAACCTCATTTAAGATGCAAGGGATTAATCATTATAGGGAAAAATCAGCTGCTCTCCTTACTTGCCCCCTTGTTACTTATTTATTATTTCCTTGTATTCAGTCAATTCATCCAGTTCTATATATTCACACCTTACTATGAATTATATATAATAATGTCTATTTAATTCTAGGAATATAAGAGTAATATTTTTCGTATTATATACTTTACGGTGGTATTATCTTGTATTAGTGACTACGGTTATATAAACCTATCGATGGACTATTGGAGCGTTTTTCTATATATTAATTATAAGAGCCATTCAGAGCGCTCTGCTTGGATTTCGATTTGAAGCGCTCTCAGGACAAGTTAAAGAGTAGAATTGTGTAAAAGTGGAAGAATGTAAGAGCAAGACCCTGGGTCCTGGGTCCTGGGTCATGAGTCCTTGTAAAATCACCCTAATCCCCAAAGGTTGCGTAGCAACCGTCCAAATCCCTAATCCCTATTTTTAATTAAACTTGCTGCCTGCCGCATGCTGCATTTCTCATCTTCTTGTATATATGCATCCTTACCGAGAACGCTTTCAATCGTTATACCATTGAAGTGCTCCGTGAGTGCTTATAATCAATGACTAAGCTTAACGCTCTGTGAGTGATAAAAATCAATATAAAATCAAAACGCTCCGATACTCTTATGTTATTATCAATTCTACATATGAAATCGTTGTGGTAAATTTATTTACATCGCGTATAGTAACATCGATCCTCCAGAAGTTATCTATTGGATCTCCTATCACCGACGGGGCGGCTATATAATATTCAGATTGGTTCAACCCTGACTGGTTTTTTAACAAATCATCAAAATATTGATTCCATACGAGCGGGAAGCTTGTATTAATTGATATTGTCAGGTTTTTGCCAGTGCCCGGTCTGGAGCTTTCGCCCCAATAGAGCGTGTTCTTGTTACCGGAAAGGAGTGTGGTTTGTACTGTCTGGCTCTTGATTCCTCCCACGTTATCGAGGTCGCCCTGTAAACCGATCATAACCGTTGAGAACTCGTTGGTGCCCGAGACATTATTGATGAAAAAATTTGGCTTCACTTTCATCAGCGTCTGGCCCTCTTGATCCAGGATGATTGCGCCGTTTTCGTAAATATACCTCTGGTCAACATAATAGATGTTGTGGGATTCGAACGCCAATCTTCCCCGGCCTGTACCGTATTTCTCGAAGGTATCGTTGGAATTATAAATACTCATCATTGAACTTTCGGGTTGGAACTGCAGTGAGCCCGTGGACTGGCCCAGCCCGAGCAAGGGGCCGCCCTCTGTGCCGAGCCGGACCCTTGTGGACATGGTCGTTCCTTCATCACCCTGTGCGATCTGTGAATCTACTGTACTTTTAAGATCCGTGAAGGCATTAGCAACCTCCTCCATATGCTGTGCTTCCAGAGATTTGGCCCAGATCGGGACATAAACGGTTAAAACCATACCCAGGAGTGTGAATATAATTCCCAGCATCATTATAGATGTAACTATATTGGAAACTGCCCTGGAATCCATTTTAAAAAATCTTCTGCGGGCATTCACTTTCGACCTGTATGTAGATCGAATGTGCCTGCGAAACCGTCTATGTTTACCGTTTCGGGGTATAACATGATTGGTTGACATTGCCATCACCTTTATTTATACATTCTACTTCCATATAATATACCAGACTTATCCTAGATTGGTTCTTAATATCGCTACCGTACAGTCAAAATTGGTAACATGTTTGATCGTAAGAGAGACAATATAATAATCGGCACTGATCCGGGTGCTCATGACCATAAATTCTGATTTTGCACTATCGGAATCCCAGTGTAGGTTTGTGGTGGACTCGTTCATTGCAGAGTTCAAATGAGCTTCCCAGGCCTCGGGGTACTTGGTGGTGAAATTTATAGTGATATTTTCGTCCGGCCAGCTGAAGCTGTTCAAACCTGAAGCGATCAGCTTCGCGTTAACCGTATGGCTGTCGCGCCCGCTGGAGTCTTCCTTGTTGCCGATAAGCGTCACCATGGTCAGATCCACAGCAGTAATATTTCCGCTCAGCGAAACGTTCCGCACACCCCATTCCTCTCCGGGAATGCCGGTGGTTTGATTGAATTGTAACGTATTGATTGTCAGGTCGTGTATCCAGTCCCCGCGGAGTTCGATTTTATGCGGGCCTGTCCAGTTCTCGTCCCCCGTGACGAGAGCGGCGGCAACAATGCGCCGGTTCAATTTAATAAGAATTTCACCGTCGGTATCCACATCGAATATATCATAACTGAGAGTAAGGTTGCCGTAGCGGCCGGGGAAGTTGAAATTCATTTCAGAAGGTTCTTCCTTCGTGCCGGGGTCGAAGTACCCGAAGGATCTAGTGTCGTTCAGCAGCGGGACCTTCGAGGCCGAGAATTCCGGGCCCGCCTTCATGACCGAGCCGTCTGCCTGTGACAAAAGAACTGCCCCGTGCTCGTACACGATGGTTTGATCCTGGTAATAGTAATTCGTGGCTTCATACTGGATATTACCCCCGCCCTTGCTGTAGATGCTGAGCGGATCGTGCACCCTGTTGGCTGTTGCGTCAGTACTATTATCGAACGGATTAAAGGTTAATTTTCCCGAACTGGGTATTACGCCCACGGGAATGTTACCTGATGCGCCGAGTGAAACTCTCGGTGAGACCGACCTTTCGAAATCTTCATTTTCGATCAGGTTGTTTATTTCGGTCCTCAAGGTTAAAAAATTGCGGAGCTGGTTATCCATATGTTCCAATTCGTCTTCTTTAGCCCACTGCGGTACCAATGTATTCAGGACCGCACTGATTACCATAATGATTATAGCGAGAATACCCGCCACGGTGATCAAACTGGAAAGTGCACGCTGGTCATAGCTGAAACGTTTCTTGCGAAGGCGTTTTGGTAACAGCCTTTGCATTGTAAGTTTCATAAACTTTCCAGTCATTCTTTCACCTCCGCCTGTATCTGCCAAATAATTTACCGATCAACAGTATGATTATTAATATCAGGGCACACAGCGAGGATGATAAAGCCGCCAGGCTGAGGTTGCTGTCATTTTCATTATCTTCTGTGTTCGAACCATCTTCCTCAACTATTACCGGCTCAACCTCCACTTCCTTCTTATCAGAACCTTCATCGTTTACCGTCGGTTCGTAAGTTTCATCGTTCAGAGCAGGCGGGCCGGTTATTATATGACTTTGAATCCCTTCAGGTGACTCCGCATATTCTTCAACCGTCACCTCTGTATCCTGGGGAGATTCACCGGAGGATTCTTCGACTTCAATTACAGTAACCACAGGTAAACCGGTGCGTAGCGATCCCGAACCGGGTCGGTCCGAAATCCGCGTGCTCTTCTCGGATTCCGCCTCGATGGATTCGCCGTAGACTATCACGTCGTCAATGTACAGCCCGCCGAAGCCTGCATCCGGGTCATCGTAATGCTCACCGGACCAGTAAGGATTACCTCCAACTGCGGTTACCACCCTGAACCTGATCTTGATTACAGAGCCGCGCCAGCCGGACAGGTCCGTGTCCAGCCGGGTCAGTGTCCCACACTCAACCCAGCCGTCTCCGTCCGGATCAAGCCCTGTTACGCTCCTGCCGTCGAGTACGCCGTCGGTAATATCAGCTTTATCACCGGACACGCCCCAGGCTGCCCGTGAACCTAAATTCAACGGTTTCCAGATACGGCCGTTATCGGCAGACACTTCCACCCTGAACCCGTCTGGCGGTCGGCCGCCGGATGCATTGATATTGAATCGTAAATAAGCAGTAAGCGTCGCGTTGCGCGCCCTCGTAAGATCTATTGAGCGGGTATACAGGCTGTTGTCCAATCCGCCCGTAAGATTTTCCGTGGTAGCGTTATGGTTCCACCAGCTGAAGCTGCCGCTGTGCGCGGCATGCTCCGTCCATTCCCACTGGTCCTTGGAGGCATCTGTTACTGGATTCATATTACTGCGGGTGACCCGCACCTCCACATCGTCGATCCACCACCCCCCGCCGTCGCCGCCGCCGTACAGTACCAGCGTGAAATTCATCCTCAGCCGGGGCTGGCCGATGAACTGTGAGAGGTCGAATTCGGCGTATTCCCATTCGTATAAACCACCTCCGGAAACGCCGTTCCAACACCAGAGCATGGGCGTACCGAAGTCGTCGTACTCGGTACGCTGGAGGTATAGATTGCTGTTGTACATCTGGGAGGGTTCGATATATTTGTACGCCCAGCCTCCTGTGGCGTTGGGCATACCTATGCGAACGATAGCACCGTTGTAACCCAGATTGAGTTTAAACTTATGATAGAAAGTTAGCTTAGCCGAATCCATGCCCACCAGGCTGAATTCGCCAGTTAAAGCGTATTTGGTTTCGATGCCGATATCGGTTGCTCGAGATAACGGTGTTCCGCGTGTTAGCAACGCGGTTATATCTTCCCGGATCTTTCCGAAGATGTCCTTCAGATCCTCGGCTTTTTCGGCATAGTAATACTTACCGTGGGAAGTTGTTGCCACTCTGTAGAGGTTAAATTCTGGTGTGCCGGACTCGTTGCCATTGGGATGGATTAAAACATCCCCGTGCCTATCTCTGAAGTTTACTGCTGAGCTCACTTCAACGAAATCGGGTTCATTTATATCACCCGACCGGTTCGTGGCGGTCTCCAAAGTTAAGCCGATAGTATAAATGGGTATCGGCGCACGGAGCAACCCTCTGGCATAGTCTTGTTTTGTTACAGGCGGTCCGAAGGTTTGGTTGAACCAGTAACCCGGAGTGTTGGAATCGCCAAAATATTTGCCCCAGTGGAAATCGATTAGATCCTGCGTACCGAAGTCGCGCCACGGACACCAGCCGTAAGCGGGGCCGTTACTGGCACTTCCCATTTCTATCGGGTCAAATGAGCTGTCTTTGGATATGTCGATATTATTGTCTGAACCCTTATAATCAGCACCGTCAGAAAGTGTTATCACTACAGTTTTACCTTTTCTACCCATGCCGATTCCCGCTTCGACTGCATCGCCCATGGCCCACCATATCAAGGTCCACGAACTAGGATCCAATTCTGCCGACGATGATCCATGATGAGAGAGATAATGCGGCGGGTCGTTCATTAATAGATCCCGGCCGGTCTTATCCAATGTTGTCCAACCAAGGTCTCGAGTAACATTCCGTGCAATTTCACTGGCGGCGGTCTTGTATATCATTACCCGCGATTCGTCATGGACATAGTCAAGCAGGTAACGCGCCGCCTCTTTGGCCAGATCGATAGGCCGATCTGGAAAATCTTGTTTCACTCCATCTACAAAAGCCATTGAATTTGAAGTATCAAAGACAAATACAATGTCCAGAATCGGCTTGGAGGTGGAACCGCCGGGCTCGGACGCAAAAAAGCTCGTATTCGAGGAGTGGTAATCAAACGTGTAGTTCTTGAAACCGCTTACCTGGTCCCAGGTGCCGTTTATTGTCGTATGCACAGGTTGGTCCATATAGTCCAGTGGGCTCTCGCCGCGGATCCGATACAACACGCTCTCATGGTTCCAGTTGCTCGTACCCATCTCCATATCGTCATAGAAGAAGAACACTTCTTCGTTTGGCCGTGACGCATTATTGTTGATGTACTCGAATATCTCCGGTACATCGTTTGCCGCATCCACTTTTACATTCAGGGTTCGGTTCCCTGCAAACAGCGGTACCCAGATGATCTCCGAGGTGGAATTACCGTCTGCCGGAACATATATCGTCTGGGTATCGATAATCGTATTTTTATCGTAATAACGGACTATGGCACTGGTATCCCGCCCGCCGTAGTTGAACACATTGGTTCGGAGCACATACGAGGCGCCGATGACAGGGTTATCGTCATTCAATGTGATATCCACGCCGTAAGTCCGGAGCTCGATGCGCTTCTCGGGGTAAGCGAACCAGTTCATTATCAAAAACATAAATTCGGATTGATTGGTCTCCATGCCGATATTGGAAGGTGCGATAGCGGAATACGCCCACGGAATAAATACAACCTTGTATTCCGAGCTGTTGTAGCTTACACCTGCGTACGAGGTGTGCGCGCCGGTGCGCCAGAACAAGCCGGTAGCGTCGCTTGTGGGCACTACTGCATCGGTTGTGATATCAGCCGGTGCACCAGAGCCGTACAATTGGAGCTCGTAATCCAGCCCGTGCGTTACCGGGTGGTCGACGATACCGTGTAACTCAGAATTCAGGGTTTGGTTGGTGGTGTAACGGTCAACATGTAAATACTTCTCTACGAACGCATCCGGTGAAGGATCCATATTCGTTCCCGAGCCGTTCAGATCCTCCAGCACATTGGTGCCGATCAACAGGAAATTCACACGGAGGTTCTCGATAAAAGCGGCTTCTTCATAAACGCCCGTGAGATATTTTTCGATCTCATACTGGTCGGTTACGTTCAGGGTATGATTTCCGGTGGTACCTGTGCACCATATAACCGCATTGTAGTGCTTGAGTATCTCTACATCCGGGCCCGCCTTGGGGTCTCCGCCGCCTTGAACAATTCTGAAGTCGTAATCATATTCCAGTATATCCAGCGCCTCTGTTATGCTGGATACCATATCGACGTCGTTGCCGTTATTGTTCGTGCTGTTATCATCATCCACAACCAGGATAGCGAAAGCTATGTCAAGCTCCGTGTTCAAATCCGTGTAGGTTATATCGTTGTTCTCCTCCGAGATCTCTTCATGCGCGTCGAAGGGGTCCACCACCACCCTGAAGTTGTGCAGTCCCACCTCCGTTGCCAGCCACTCCTTGGAGACGGGGTACTTGCCGCCCCCGCCCTCTATAATGATCGTATACGGGTTCTTCTGCATATCGGGATACTGCGGTATCAGTTTCTCCAGACCGTCCGGGCCGGTAACATAGAACGCTACTGTTACATTCATCTCCTCGGGACCGTTGTTCAAAATGGTGGCGTTTATCCATACGCGGTCGAGATACTTCGGCTCGGCCTTCGAAAACGTCTCTTCTGCAACCGCAAAGTCCGTACCGAATGTAAGCGTCCAGTTCAGCCATTTAAGAACCCTGAAGGCGACCTGTGCGCGTATAACCGGATTGTTGATTGATGAGAATTCGAACCCGAAATAAACTGTTTTGAAGTCGGTAGTTATATTATAGTACCGTATAGACGCATTGCCTCCGGGCCCCAGTTCAGAGGTATTATAGAATATTCCTGCAATGCCGTCGGAAATTGAATCATTCTTAAATGCGGAAATATTAATTCCTCTGTCCTCCGCCAGCCAGATACTGGACAGGTTCAAACGCAAATCTGTGGATATGGGGTCTGTATCGATACCTTCCAGTAATTCAGGTGTACCGTTCTCTGGTTGGGTATAGGCCTTTACACCCAGAAAATCATATACAAATTCGCCTGGATCGGGGGCGCTGTCCATATCGCCAAGGTTCGCTGTGAGCTCGGGTACTATGTCCTGGCCCACCAGCCAGAGGTAGGTACCGTTAACCATTGCACGCTTCAGCGTTGCGATATTTGCTGCGCTGAGCGTGTTTTCTTTCTCGTAACCGGTGGTCCAGACAACAATATCGTAGTCCTTGAGCTGTTTACTGCCGGAATCGTAATACGGATCCGCATTACCGCTTGTGATATACATATCAAAGGTAGCCCCGGCGGCTATCATGGCATGCCGGAGTTTGGAGCCTGAATCGGATTCGCCACTGGTTATATTATCGTCGTCCACCAGCAGGATCTTTGGCATGATCTTGAATATCCTCGTTGCAAGGTTATTGTACTCCAGGGCCCCGTCGTTATTAGGGGTCTCTATTACAGAATTATTGACATCTATATAAGTGTATAATGTAACATTTCCGCCAGGCCTTGCAGTCCATACGAAATCTCTGTAAACTATGCCGTTGGCCGGGATGCTTACATTGTAAAACGTCTGGTTCAAAAACACACCGTCGGTATACATTGCCTTATCGGTGGTGGTGTTCCATTGTATTTCTGTGTCTCGAATGACAAGCGTAGCACCGTCCTTGCTCTGGACCGGCTCGTCGCCGAGATTATGAACGATTATTGTAACCTTAACATCGTCACCGCGCGTGGGGAACTCGGGATACATCAAAATATCCCAGCTGGTCAACTGCAGGTCGGGACCGTGTATCAAAATCGTCTGGATGTCAACCAGTATCTCCTCGAACGCGTAGTTATTGGAATAATCAATTTCGCTGTAACCTGAATATAATTTAACGAAAATGGTCTGCAGACCCCACTCGCGGGGCGTCCAGTTCACCCACACCGAGACGGTGGAATCGGCAGGGACATCAACGAGAATCTGGTCTCTCCCGTCCTTTGTGATGGGGGTGCTGCCAACGAACAGCCTTACAACCGCGTTGCTCACATCAACGGTGCCGAGGTTAGAGATGCGGACGGTTATATTTGTCCAGATGTAGCGTCTTATCATGTTGCCGGGATAGTTGAAAGTGATGTTGTCAGGTACGACCGACAGGTCAGGCAGTTCTTCCTGGGTGGTCTTGGTATAAAGTTCATCGGAGAACAGCACCATCTGGTTACCGGTGTCTATTACCTGAACTTCAAGTTCGGAATCGGGAGTGACCTCTATCTCCACCTCTTTTATCCAGCTTTCGCCTGCTCGCCATCGTTTGTCTTCATCTATGGCTGGATCTGAACTGAGCTCGTACTTGAGGGTCTGGGAATCCACCCTTACTCTTATCTCGGTCTCATCCGTAATTAATTCATCGCCGCCCATATGCGTGATGGTTATGTTGCCGTCCGCATAATCGGCATTAAAATGTGCCAGATTACCTTCCTCAAGCTTAGGTATAAGCTGGGTCCAGACGAACATTGCCGAGACAAGTACAATAGCCACACCCATCAGCAGTATGGTACCCAGCGCTTCCGATACAGCCTTGCGGTTCATTCTGAAAATAGAATACATCCTCATACTGCTGTGCCTCTTGCTCCGGGCATCGTCTCGCCCTCGGTTTGGTCGGTTTGGTACGGTTCTTTTCATTGTTGCTCAACCACCTTCATTATCACATGGCTTCAAACCTCGTCTGCTCGTTATCCAAGTAACGAAAAGCCGGATATAATAATGTCATCAACGTAAATGCCGCCGAATCCCGCCCCGGCCCATTCATAGTGATTACTGAAATCAGGGTTATCATCCGATGCAGTGACCACCCTGAACCTCAGCATTACAACATTTCCGGCCCAGCCGGATATGTCGGTATTCAATCTGGCAAGTGTAGAAGTGTGTACCCACCGGTTACCCGAATCCAGCCCCGTGTAGCTCTTACCGTCGCCAGGCGTACCGTCCTCTGCATCCGATTCGTTGCCGGAAACGCCCCAGGCGGTACGCACACCCAGGTTGAGGGCTTTCCAGCTCACACCGTTATCTGAACTGATTTCCACCCTGAACCCGTCAGGGGGCCTGCCGGCACTGGCGTTAATATTGAATTTGAAATATGCAGATAAGGTAGCATTGCGTGCACCCGTCAGGTCTATCGGGCGGGTGTATAAGCTGTTATCGAGCCCGCCGGATAAATGACCCGTGGAGGGATCGCAGATCCACCAGCTGTGGGTCCCGCTGTGGGCATCCCCGGTTGTCATCGCCCACTGGTCTGCGGCAGCGGAAGTAACCGCGGTGGTGTCGTTTCGGATAACACGCAGTTTAACATCGTCAATGAAGTAATAACCGCCGTCGCCCCAGCCGGACCACATATATAGATATCTAACACGTAAATTGGTTTGACCTGTATAATTTGACAAATCAACCTCAATAAAGTCCCAGGTATACAAACCGTACCCGGAAACGCCGTTATAGCACCAGCGCATATCGGTCCCGAAATCGTCGCGGCGAGTGTTCCTGGTATCGTAATTGCTCGTGTAAGGCTGTTTCGGGTACAGGTACCTGTACCTCCAGGTTGTATCGGTACTGTTATAGATACCGATTTGTACTACCAGCCCGTTCATGGCGCTCTTGATATCATACTTCTGGTACCATGTCAGCGTGGCTGTGGTAACCCCTAACAAATCGAAGCTCTCGGTGGTCAGATTACGGTCGCCGGCGCCCCACAAGCTCCGCTCGGTTGTGCCGGGCGTCGAGCCGGGGCCTGTGGACACTTCACCTGATAATAAAACATCGTCGATATAGACATACTCACTGGGATTGGTATTACCATTGAATCTGATCTGGAAACTGGGAATACCATAGGTTCCGACATTTATAGTAACTGTTTTTTTAACCCAACTATTCGGTACGGTTACCTCTGTCCCAAAATCATCAATTGGATCCCAATCAACGCCATTATAAAATTCTAAGACAATATCTGCATCTTCTGTTCCAATCAACCAATGATAAAATGTTAATGTAGCAGAAGTAGCAGAGGATAGATCGATACTAATTGATTCAAGGGTACTATCGGCCCCTGATTTAGCATCTAATTTCGCACTATATGTTGATGTGCCATAACCTCGGTCAGCACTTTGTGACCATTTTGTTGATCTTGTCGGCCACTTAGTCAGGTCTGTTTCGAAGTCATCTTCGAAGAACGTAGTAGGGGCGCGTGCGCTCCGCGCCTGCGTTACCCTGAATATATCTATGAACATTTCGTTATAAATGTCTGATAATGTGGCAGAATCGGTTGTATGATAGAACGTTGCATTTGAGCTTTCCGAGGTCTCGTTCAACGGATTGCCGATGGATATACCGGTCTTACCGCCGGGTAAATTTAATCCCACGGTGTAAACCTTTACCGGTGCATTACAGACATCGTATACCTTACCTATTGTCCAATCATCGGTGATATTGCCGTCATTACCGTTGAAGGTTTTGGGATCCAGTGGATCCCATGGGCCCGCCGGGCCTTCATCGGGTGGCGAGCCGTTGGGCGGCCCCGAATCGTTACCGCTGGTCATTGCAAACACTGCGGGAACGCCTCTACCGTAACTGTAAGCGAGATCGATTGCGGCGTTAACCGTCTCCCACAGCGGTCTTCCCACCCCTCCGGAATTATCCAGGATGCTGACAAGATGCTTGGCTACAGCACGGCCGGACTCATCCGTACCGTGGATCGGACACGTGTAGTTGCCGCCTAATTCTAGGAACCCGTCGTCGTCCTCGTTAGTAGCAAGATCGGTGAGTAAAGTATAACTGCCGTTACCGTCGAAAAGCGTATGGTTCGTTGTTGTGTTATATGTCAGCATCGCCACGCGGTCATCGTCTGACATGTTGTTTATTGTTGAATTGAATGCGACCTTGAGGTCGTAGAGATTCTGGGCGGTCATGGTTTCGGAATTGTCCAGAGTGAATACGATACTGACGGTACCCTCGGGTTCGTAGGTATAATAAGAGTAATTGAAGCTGTGATAGCTATAACTTGTGGGAATGAAACCCCCGGACTCGCTGCGGTTCCAGTCGTACATTATGTTGGAGTAGACGGGTTTATCCATATAATCCAGAGGGCTCTCGCCGGTTATGTGGATAATGGTTCCGTCGTGCTGCCAGTTACCTGTACCGTTCTCCAGGTCGTCGAAGAAATAGAATACGTTGAACCCCACGCGCGTGGCGTTGTTGTTTAACCTCTCGAAGATTTCATCAACGTCGTTTTGCGGGTCCACTGCTACCTTCAGGTTGCGCTTGCCCGCAAACAGAGGTGTCCAGATAACCTCTGTTGCCGAGCTCCCGCCGGCGGGTACATATACCGCCTGCGTGTCGATTATGGTGCTGCCGTCCAGAAATCGCACGACGGTGGAGGTATCGTTACCGCCGTAATTGTAAAGAGCGGTTCGAATGATATACGAATCGCCGATCATGGGATTATCGTTAGAGACCGTGATATCGATTACCGAGGTCTTCAATTCGATGCGCAGCTCGGGGTAGGCAAACCACTGCATTATAAGAAATGCGAGCTCGCTCTGGTAGGTTTCATCGCTGGGGAAGCCTGCCGGAGTAGATATAAAATCATAAATCCACGGCATGAAAATCAGCCGGTGCTCGGTATCGTTAAATCTCAAAGAATTATACGTCCCTGCGAGACGGGATTGGTATAAAATTCCTGTTGCATTTTCGCCTGGTGTAATCGTATCGCCGTAGTCTGAATAGAGCGTGTTTGTGTCATATTGTATCCCGTGGGTGATTATATCATCGTAAACACCGTACAGCGTGGAGGGCATGCCTGTATCGGAGGTAAATGACGAAACCCGCAGGATTTCTGATATGAATGTAGCGTTGGTAACCGTAAGATCCTCCAGGATGTGCTGGCCGATCAACCAGAGGTTCACCTTAATGTCTGTCAAATACTGCGCTTCAAAATAAAGACCGCGAATGTATTCAACGATATTTTGCTGGTCGCTGCCGTTGAGCGTCGGACCGGTATCATTACCGGTTATCCAGATCACGGTGTTGTAATGCTTCATTACATCCACCGTGGGTCCGTTCCCGGGTGATAAACCGCCGGTTACTGATCTGAAGTCGAAGGGGTAATCGATGTTGTCAAGCGCCGTAGTTACAGCTGCTGTGGCATTCGGATGGAACCCGCCGTTATTGGTGCTGTTGTCGTCGTCCACCACCAGTATGGTATATTGAATTAACAGCTGGGTAACTGCAAGATTGCTGTATGAAATATCGTTGTTGGCCTCGGAAACTTCGTCAACCAGATCGTACGGGTCCACCATCACACGGAAATTATGCAGCCCCACAGAAACGGCCAGCCACTGTTTGCCAACGGTGACTTCGCCGCCGTTACCGGGTATTGTAATGGAATAAGGATTCGCCTGGTTGTCGGGGAATTTGGGAATGAGTTCCTCCTCCCCGTCAGGGCCTGTCAGGAAAAACGCCACATCAACGGTAGCGGTGTCCGCACCGTTGTTACGGACAGTTGCGTTGATCTCCAGCCTGTCCAGATAGCGCGGTGTTAAGGTCGAAAATTTCTCTGAGGCGATAGCGAAATCAGTACCGAGTAAGATGGTCCAGTTGAACCACTGTAGGACCTTGAAAGTCAGGTCGGCACGGTCGGTGGGATCAACCAGCGATGCGAATTCCCAGCCGAAATATACAACCTTAAAGTCGTGGGTGGCATTGTAATAACGTACAGACATATTACCGTCCTGACCCAGTGCAACTGTATTGTATAAAATTCCGTTCACATCCTCCTTTAATGTATCGGATTTGAAGGCCGAAATATTGACACCTCTGTCCTGTCCACGCAAAATACCGGTGGTATTAAGCAAGGTTCCGTTTGTAATCACATCACCGGGCACACCGTATAATTCTACAGGTGTGCCGGTCATTGTATATTCATCCACACCTAGGAAGTCATATGCGAACTCACCGGCCACGGGATCGCCCTGCGTTGCTACGGTATCATTTAAAACGTCCTGCGATATCATCCACAAGTACGTGCCGTTCTTCATTGCACTTTTTATAGCTTCAATATTGGCTGGGGTAAGCGTGTTTGTATTGTAGCCGGTCATCCAGATAATAATATCGTAATCCTTCAGCGGATGGCTGCCGGTATCGTAGGCAGGATCGTCCGAGCCTATTACATAATGATTATCGTACACCACACCGGATGCTGTCAGAGAATCTCGCATGGTGGATGTGACGTCGAAGCTGCCTGCCGAAGCACCGTCGTCGTCCACGAGAACAATCTTCGGCAGGATCTGTATTGCACGAATTGCGAGATTGTTGCTCTCGTACAGCCCGTTGGTATCCTCGGTTTCCATGACGGTGTTGTTGGCATCCACAAAGGCGTATATCAGAACGGTTCCGCCTGGCATAGCGCTCCACCAGAATGAATACGGCGTATAGCCTGAAACCGGGATTGTTACATTGTAAAAGGTTTTATTCAAATGCACCCCGTCGGTATAGACCGGCTTATCGGCAAGGGGATCGATGGGATTCCACGTAATCGGTGTATCGCGCACGATCAGGGTTGCACCGTCCTTCGCGGTGACCGCCCGGTCTCCTTCGTTATGTACCAGAATGGTAACCTTTATCAGTGCACCGTGCGTCGGGTTGCTGTTATCAAAAAGAATATCATAAGTTGTGATTTTCATGTCGGAGCCGTGCACCTCCGGCAAAATAACCTCCACATTGGCGTTCTTTTCGGCATAGTTATTTGCATAATTAATCTCGCCGAACTCATAGAAAACCTTTACATGAATGGTATGAAGTCCGTACGAATCGGGATACCAGTGTATCCAGGTTGTATTATAGCCGCCGGCGGTTACATTAACCAGCTGGTATTCCCTGTTGTTCTTCCTGATTATATTGGCACCGTCATAAAATCTTACGAGCACGTAATATGCATTCGCACTGCCCTCATTGGTGACCCTGACGGTTATATTGACAAGATCATCTTTCCTGATATTAGCACCTGAAAATTCAAATGTGATATTTTCGGCCAGAACCGAAAGGTCAGCAAGCCGGGCTCTACCTGCCCCGGCCTGGACGGTCTCGCCGATGAGCCTGGTGTTAGTATTCAGATCATATACAGCGACATAGATCTCTGAGTCTGGTGTTGATAATACAGTTTTATTCCAGGTTTCACCAAGGCCCCAATCCAGATCTCCCGCCATGTCTCCTTCTGATTCCGATATGCTGTAACGCGTTAAATATGTATCGACCTGGATTAAAATCTCAGTTTCGGCATCCTGCAGTACTTCCCCACCTTTATGCTCGATTGAAACGACATCATCCTGGTAAGAAATCGACAGGTCCGCCAGAGCCCGCCCTTCATCAAAATCGGCGAGCGAATTTACCCAGACAAATACCAATCCAACCAGAGTGATAGATATCGCCAATAGAAATACAGTACCCAGCGCCTCGGTTACTGCACGAGTATCGCGATTGAAAAATCTTTTACGCAGTGCGCCTATATGAAACTTAGGCTGCTTCATTTAATTCACCTACTTTTTGAAATTATTCAAAATTGAAATTTTCAGGGCATTAATTTTAATCAATTATCAGAAAGTAACTAATCCCGTAGCATGTTGTTGTCTTCTAGATTTTGTACTGTAGTTTATATATCGCATTTTTATATTAATATTGGTAGGTGTTAATCACCGAATATACCAAATAACCTTAATTGTGCATAATTGTTAGTCAAACCCATCCCAGGCTCATCTCGTTAGCGCCCCGGGCGGGTTTTTACATACATACGGTTTCATTATGCTTTGTAATCTGTGATATATTTCAATTTAATTATATTGCGATTGATTTATTCGAAATCAGCACCGCATACGGGGCATTTCGGGACGGAAAGAGGCACACGGGCGCCGCATTTATAACATTCAGCTTCGCCTTCACCTTCTTCTCCCATCATTTCTATATCATCCAGGCCTGCCAGATCGTCCTCAGGCATTCCGGGCGCGGCAGGCGCGGGTGCCGGTGCTGCACCAGGAGCCGCCTGTGGTACCGGTGCGGGTGTTGGCCCGGGGGCTGCCGCCGCCGCCTTTCCCTTGGGTTTCCTACCCTTCTTGGGTGCCGCCCCAGGAACAGCTTGGGGTGTTTCTGGAGCTGGTACCTCTCCTTCGACTCCCTCCTCGCCTTCACCTACCACCGGCGGCACATAGGCCTCGTTAGGCTCGTTGCATTCCGGACAGGTCTCGTCTTCCGTTGTTATCAAAGCACCGCATTTACTGCATTCCACCTCTTCAGGCGGTGGCAGAATTTCAGCACCGCATTCCGGACATTCCGTTTCACCTGCCGGTACCATTTCACCGCATTCCGGACATTCAATGGGTTCCTTGCCTTTCCGCTTCTTCATTATAAGGAGCAGGACCACGATTACCACGATGATAATTATAATTATTATAATCAGTAGCATCATTGAGGAACCCTCTTCCTCTTTATCGTCTGCTTGGGCTGCACCGCCGACAAGGATATCATTTATAGTCACTGTATTGTCAGCATCTGTGGTTTCTTTTATACGGTCATCAGGTTTGATAGTGAATTCAAGAATGGGGAAACCCCCTGTATCCGGTGTCCATTCAAAAGTGAAGACAGCTTGTCCATTTGTAATTGTAGCAGTTGCCGTTGGCTGAGGTGTTCCATCAACGGTCATTGTCATTGATAATGGCGGTGTTTGATCACCTATTGAGTAATTGCCCGTAGCCGTTACAGTGATCTCGATTGTTACCATTTCGCCAATGTTTGGTTCTGTGTTCGAGATAAAAACATTTGCTCTAATAACGGAGAAATTGGGTTTGACATTTACCTTCAACGGTTCGGTGGTTATGATATTATCCGTTTCGTTATATTCCCGGTATTGTTCTGAACTGTCCAGAGTTATTGTAAATACATAGTAACCATCAAACGCTGGAGTCCAGGCCTCTTCGAAGTTAACAAAGGAGTTGGTTTCTATACTGGATATGAGTTGATGTTCAGTTTCGCCCAAGAACCCTCCAGTTTCACCCGGACCGGTGTAAGTAACCGATACATTGAAATCGGTAATGGTCTCATCGCCTACATTATGGATTTTGAAGGTAAACATGTAGGAGGTGCCGGTTTGATAGGATGTTGCTTGTGTTTCTGTTCCAGCTTCAAGAATCTTTATTTCATTTGCGTAAGCCGTAACATCCGGTGCTGAAAACAGTACTTCAAATGTTTTACCTGCAACATTATTGTTATCGCTGAGCTCGAAAATGGTTTCTTCCCTATCGACCCACACATAGATCTTCTGCATGCCGAAATCTTCTGGCGTCCAGGTTATCTCTGCGTATCCTACCATACCGCCGGCAATTCCCGTTACTTTTACCTTCTCAAGCAGTTCAAAGGTTGTATCATGCAGCGGATCACCGAGGAAGAACTGTGCATAGAAGTCGTCAGAATCAGTATCACCATCATTGTGGATTGTTACATTAATATCGGTGGCTTGACCCTTCTTTCCATAAGCGCCCGCGAGGATGTTGATATCCTCCGGCATAACCTTGAGATCCGGTACTGTTTCTACATAAATGTTTAACACCATGGAATTATTACCTTCATTGCTCTCCTCGATTTCGTTATAAGCATCTATAAGGAAATAGATATTGTGATTACCGCCTGGAATTGCAGTCCATTCGATTTCTACAGACCGGAGTTCGCCGGAGGGAATACCGGCTACCCGTTTATTCAACCCGATCTGGATTCCGGTGGTGGTAGGATTGCCGTCGAAGAACTGTACCCAGAATGAAGACGAATCTGTATCACCGCGGTTGCGAATCGTAGTGTTGATCTTGACTACCTTTGAGTACGGAACTACAACCGGATCCGCGGATATGTCGGTGGTAAAGTCCTCCGGGTCCATGGTAAGGTCCGGCTTACTGTAAACTTGTATGATCTTGATATTCTGATTGTTCTCCTCATTGTCTTCAACTACAGTCTGAAGTGCATCCGCCCAGACGATTATATTGAACAAGCCCACCTCCGGCGGATTCCAGTTTATCTCTACCGTGGTTGTATTACCTGCAATTAATTTTGTTACTGAAGCTGTGCCTATTGGTCCCGTTTTGGTGCTCTTGTAATAGAAATGAACCATGAAATTTTCTGCCGGGGTCTCACCGATATTTGCAACATCGGCGGTGATTGTAATCATCTCGTCCTCTACAATATGGCCGGGTACACTGCTGTATAACGATATCTTTGCTGGATCGACATAAAGATCCGGCTCCTTCAATACTCTCAAGGTATTGTTCGCCACATTGTTCTTTTCACTGAGCTCCCTGGTGGTGTTCATACTATCAACCACTACATAGATATTGTGCGGTCCGGTAGTTGATGGAGAAAATATAAATTGAGCTTCAGATGAGCCTCCCGCTTCAACAATATCTAAGGTATCAGAACCAAGTAATGTGCTTGAGCCTTCATCGGGTGAGCCTTCGTAGAACTCCACTTTAACATTATGTGCTGCAGATTCGCCATAATTTAATACATCAGCCCAGATGGTAACCTCGGTCCCTTTTGCGACCTCTGCACCTGGAGAGAATGTTATATCAACACCCTTTAAAATCAGATCTGCGTAATCATATACCGTGAATTGGGCCGAACCTATGTTATTGGTCATGTCCGAGTCAAGAGAGGTTGTTGCTATTGCTGTGATTGTATAGGTACCTGTTACATTGAAAGTAAGTTCGGCGTAAACATATGCGTAACTGTTGGGTTCGATGGAAGTTATCGTCGTCGTATTCTTGATCTTGTTTGCCGGTATCACATCACCCAGGTATAGATCAACATATACTTCATTGTCATCGAAATGTATTGGATTTGTATCTCCGGTGTTGCCAACAGCAATTGATATGTTTATCGTCTGTTCCAGTGTAGGCTTCACCGGATTGAAATTGATATCGCCGGCGTGGACTGTAATATCAGGTGCGCCAGTCTGGACCTCAAGAGTGGTATTATAATAATTATTAAATTCATCACTTTCTCCAATGGATTCCGTGGGGTCCACCATAATCGATACCGGGAACTCTCCCAGTTCGGCGGACCATTGGGCTTCTACCGATGTTGCCTTATTCTTTTCCAGATATCCAATTGGTTGATCGGCAACTATCATCTCATTATCTACCAGGAATCGAACGGTAATATCTCGGGCTTCAAATGTTCCGATATTCTTGATGGTGGCCTTGAATTTCAACATTTTACCTTCGGTCCTCTCACCGGTGATGGTCAGACCCTCCACCTTCAAATCAGGTAGTTGTGTGAAAGATACCTTCTTCATAATATTCGTTGATGGTGATGAGAAACCCTCTGAATCCGATACATATTCTTTTTCTTTATAGGTTGCATTCAGATAATAGCTGCGCTCTATGCCCTTCAGGGTTTGTGTCGGTGTGATGATTTCACCTATGACTTTTATTATTGCCTGACCGGTTACTTTGGTGGTTCCGTTACTGTATAATTTCAGTTCACCGCCCGGAAGGGTATAATTATACACATCGACTGTTGCATCGGGTACAGCATTGTCGCCTCCATCGGTGACATTCGCTATTAACCACCAACCTCGTTCTACTATTGAGTTGTCGTTAACACTTAGGCTTGAACTGTTGACATTAATAAGTTCTGCTTCACTATTACCGTTGAATTCTAAAATATGTGTAAAACTTGTGTTTATAGCAGTGAACATTACATCAGTTGTTTTAACAGGTTCTGTTGCATTTAATATAGTGTCTTCTATTCTAACTGTTGCAGAGTTAAATGTTACTTTCTTGGTTTCCAGATACGAGTCATCTGTGATGGTCACATTTGAACCTTGGCTCTTTACATAAAAATCGCCTGTGAAATCTGTGGCATCAAAATTCAAATCGCCCCCGGAGAGTACAATTATTGTTCCTTTATTATTGAGGATCGAATTGGATACACTTATTGTACCTCCAAAATTATAGATTGGAAATCCCAGTCCTTTAGCATCCCAAACATTAGAATCTTTAATAATGAGCTTTCCACCGCTCTTGATGAATATAAAGAACATTTCGCTGCCGTCCTGGGTAAACTTCATATCAGTACCGTCTAAAGTCAGCGTCCCGCCATCGATAATTATGTTCTCCTGGATCTGCACTGGTTTGGTAAATTTCGTGTTGCCCATTATTTTTACTGGCGGACGATCAGAAAAATGATTATTCAGATCCGGTGGGACAATTTCACTAAATAGTAGTGTGGCGTTTATTATATTCTCACTTGCCAGTAAACGCGGATAACTGCTGAAGCTCAAACCTGCCTGGGCTTTGGGCTCATAAGATTCTAACTCGGCGGTTACATTATAAGTTCCGGTATAATTATTGGTCGGATCCCCTCCACCATATCTGAGAATGTTGGTTCGTAACGGGAAATAAGTAGTACCGTCCTTAGCACTTACATTCCACGTTGTGGAAGTCCTACCAATATAATCAAGAATTTCACTGCGAGGTGTGCCTACAGGTTCGCTTTTAGTAAGGTTCCGAACGGTAATGGAAGCCCCGCCAACCGGTATACCTGCAGCGTCTTCAACCTTGAGGCCTACCCATTTATATATCTCCGCAATAGCATTCGCCCCTGTTATGGCAATTGCAGATGCATCGGGCGGAAAATTAGTGGGTTCAACCGTTGTTACACCATAGAGATAGGCTTTTGCACTTCCTTTAATCTCTAATCTGCTCGGTTTTGTACTTAACTTTTCAAAATCGATGTCCAGATAGGTGTTTATTGCTACGAAGGTTGAAGTACCGTCAATTGTAATGTTAGCCAATATAGGATAATCGTTTATTTTGGAATCGGTTATTTTCATATAACTTGCAGATTTTAATGAAATATCCACACAGGTATCATTTATCCCCCCATCGTCGGTATTTCTAGCTATAGTAGAATCCCTTATGTAGACATTCCCGTTATCCACATCTAATATTCCGTCACAAAGAAGATATGAGTCAACCATTTCAAACTTACCATTGCCGCTTACATCGATATCCAGCGTCTCCCGGAAGTTGATAGAGTCCAGATTAACCGTCATGGTTGAATTTTCTAAGGACAGTGTTCCGCCGGATTCTATTTTTATATGGCGCTCATAGTTTGGTGTTAAAAAGTTAAAAATTGTGTCCCGGATTATAAGCTTCCCGTTATTTATAACGGTCAGATTACCTTCATGCTGATAAGTGCCGTCCATGTCAATTGTATGTGTTACGCCGTCTACCTCCAGATCCCCGTTACCGTATTTTGTTACACCGCCTTTCACCGGTGCATCGGGGATAAAGGGTGGTAGGACAGTTATTAACAATACAATTGTTACAAATACAACTACTAATCTACTTTTTGCCAAGTAACCACCTCAATCGAACAAGAATTTTTATTTTTATTTATACATTAATATTTAAAATTAATATACTTGTAAACACATGAATGAATTAGTATTATATAAAAGTAACTGGACTGTAATATTAAAAGTATAATCACCGTATTAAAATAATCATCATAATTTTGTTTTTAAAACGCCCTTACTTTTCATTATTTTTTTAATATAAGAATCATTATTTTGTATATTTTTAAAAATATTATGAAAAAATGGGTTTATAAAGAAAAAATAATAAAAGAATTTGTCTGTTTAGTACAAATTACTTTCATCAAATAATATAGTTCGAAGTTTTAAAATGCGGTTGTTACCGATTTTGACGTAGGTATCGCCGTAAAGTCCTGATCCGACCTTAGTGGGATACTCTATTATTCTCGGTGCGATATCTTCAGCTGAGACTGCTTTAGATGGTGCTTTTTTTGCCTTTGCACTTACCACTTCTGCCTTTGCTTCGGCACCAAGCTCCTCTGAAACTTCCTTAGCCATTTCTTTTGTTATTGCAGCCTCTGCACCTTCTTTGGCTGGTTTCTCTACTGCCTTTTCCACCGCTGTTTCAGCCTGATCTTCTTCAGGTACAGCCTCGATTACAACACCCTGGGCTCCTTTTGCTTTTGCTGCACCGGCAGCAGCAGCAGATGCACTGGTTTCGCCCAGCAGTGTACCTACCACCGATAATATCATAATTATAATACAACAAATAATGATAAAAACCGACAGCATGAACCACTGGTCTAAACTTACCCCCAGATTGTCCTGCGAACCTACAACGCCCATTTCCAGAACGATCATCCATATGAGAATGAAGATCGATATAAGCGGCAGCAGCCATAGTAACGAGTAAACCCATGGTTTCTTCCTGGGCCTGGAGCGTGCTTTCGTCCTCCCTGGATTTGATCGGGTTTTGGGGCGTTGTTTTAGATCCTGTCCGCCGGTGGATTCGGTATCTGTCATTGTATTCTCCAATATTTTTTGGGCAATATTTAATGGTAATGTTAATACTTTTATATAAATAAAAATACTGTAAATTATATGTGGTTCACTCGTTATATTTTACTAGTAATTAAAAGTTTCTGTACTGATGGCTGTCCTAAGTTGAATTCGATGACTATTCTTTTAATATAATTTTGGCCGGTTTTAAATCATTGAATAATTCTTACAAAATTAAAAATCAGTGGTAGGTTCGACCTGTTGAAAAAAAATGAAAATGTGCATTATAAATCTCTTTGAAAGCTCAAAATTATGATTTTTCGGAAAAAAATCCAAATTAATTAATAACCTAAACTGAATAAACATCAAACGGCTACCTTCTTAATCCACAAAATTTAATAACCCTCAATTTTATTCATATTCAGGTGATAGATGTGGGATTCGAGTTGACAATAGTCAATAACTTACCACTGACTGGAGAAAAAGATTTGACAAATGCTACCCGGGAATTTCTTTACCAGATCGGGTACCTATCAAAAGGAAGCGATCCCGATATCCCGGAGAAAATGTTCATTGAATGTTTTTTAAGTCGCTCGGACAAAGCCTGGCTGGTTGATGAGCTTGCAGCGGTTCTGAACACATCAAGACCTACAGTTTACCGCCACCTGAATAAATTGAAAGGACTTGACCTCCTTGAGGAAGTGGAGCAGGAAAACGAGGAGACCGGTCAGGTAAAAAAGGCATATAAACTCAGGTACAGTAATATATCGAAAGCTTGGAAATTTGTAGAGGCAAATGTCGAGCTTGCAATGGAGAATTATCGCAAAACCATCGATCATCTTCAGGAACTGATAGAACAAAACAAGAACAAATAAAATTAGAGAATCTCCAAAACAGCGTTTTTAAAATTTATCTGGTGTTAACATGACCGAAGAAAATGATTTGGAACTCACCGAAGGTTCGAAGTACATAATCACATCGCTGGGCAGCCGTGACGAGCCTATAAAAAGCACCGGGGAATTCTGCGGGTATCTGTCAATCGGCAACGGCGGGGCAGTTTGTATTAAACTGGATAAATCCCATAAAGGTATGGGAGGCAAAATGCGTATTATTCCCACACATATGATTCTGGCAATTGATGTCGTTAAAAAGGCCAAGAAACATGAGGATGAGGATGTGGACAGCACTTCGAAATCATATCTGTGAATTCAAAAAGTTAGTTTTGGCCTCATGCGATCATGCGAGGTTATATCAAACTTACAGGTGTGAGGCAGTACCATGATAGAGATCGAATCGGGAAGCCTTGAAGCGCGAGTGATTAAAGTATTGCTCAAAACCTATCCCATAACAACCGATGAGCTTAGAGATAAACTGGGTATCTCGGAGAAAAAATTGGTGCGGGTGCTCAAGGGGTTGGCTTCACGGGGCTTTATTTCTTTTGATGAACTACCGGATAAGACCTACATCCGTTTGAACCGCCTGGACTTCCAGTTCATAGGCCACAAGGAGACTCAGAAGAAGGCATTAAAGCATGTAAAGGAGAAGAAGCGTAAGTACAAGCGCGTTGGCGACCAGAATTCTGATGAGATGATGTACAGATAGTAGCTTTTATTTTGATTCTTAATACTACCAAGTCTCAAATACTACCAATACTACCAAGGAATACTACAAAATCCAAATACTACCAAGGCCCCGCCCCCTTCGGTTTTATTTTTTGCCTGGGATATTCGATATTCTAATTTGTTTGGGCTTTCGTCATTTGTGCTTCGGATTTGTTTAGTGCTTAGTGCTTAGAATTTGTTTAGTATTTAGTACTTAGAATTTAGAATTTTACCCTTATTAATTTGAATTGTTGAAAATCAAATGGTCTCAATGAAGTATTCGTGTATTCTGAGGTCACCGGTGAGTTCAGGATGGAACACCAGCGCCAATAATTTATTTTGCCTGGCGGCTATAATTCCAGTTCCATCAGGGAGGCTGCCAAGCGATTCACAAGATCCTCTGGTTTCCATAATTAGAGGTGCTCGTATGAACACGCCGGGAAAAGGCTGAGATTCGGGTGCTATACCTTTGATGGTCAAAGGCATTTCGAAGGATTCGCGCTGGCTGCCGAAGGCATTACGTACGACAGAAAAGTCCATTAACTCCAACAGGATTGTACCGGTTTTTTTGACTTCCTCATCGCCTTTGGATGCCAGGAGTATGGAGCCCGCGCAGGTGCCCATAACTGGAAAGTTCTCTGCTTTGACCCGATGTTTAATCAGATCAGCGAGCTGGAATTTTACAATAAGTTTTGAGATCGTTGTGCTTTCACCGCCGGGTATAATCAGAGCATCCGAGCTTTCCAGTGCACCCCTGTCCCTTACGAGCACGACCTCACCTTCAAGCTTTTTCATCTGCAGTGTGCGTTCCACGGCGGCTTTATGTTCTGCAACCGCACCCTGCACGGCCAGTATCCCGATACGCAGCATATTTTTGATTATAGAGGATGGGATATATATTCACTTTGTTTATTAATTGCTAAAATAAAGATATTTAATGTTTCTTAAATCCAAATATTACAAATACTACAAATACTACAAAGTAAGCTCAAACATCAAATAACTACCAAAGGAAATCCAAAGATCAAAAGCGGCGGAAAATCCTCTTTGGATTTAGGATTTACTTTGAATTTTGACATTGGGATTTGCTTTTGAATTTGGGAGTTTGGACTTACTTTGGATTTTGTAATATTTGGTTTTGGCAGTATTTAGAAGCAGGATTATACTTCATCCTCTTGCCTCAAGAAATGTATCGATAATATTATCTGATTGTAACTGATTGTAGGCGTGTTATGACCGTTTTTAAGATACCCGGGGTAATGACCGCAGACGAGCTAACGGAGCTCGCGTTCCACCGCGCGGCCAAGAAATCCAAGCCTGGTGGGGCCGGCTCGAAGCTTACCCGCGAACGCGCATTTGCAATCGCGAAACTGCAGATCATACAGGATGTGCTGACGGAAAAATTGAAAAAATACACTAAGGGTTTCCCAAGCATTGATAATCTCCATCCCTTCTATAACCAGCTTGTGGATGTGCTCGTGGGCAACGATAGATTGAAGAAGGCCCTGGGTGCTATGGATTGGGGCCGGCGGAAGATCGCCGGGGTGTGCACAGCCAATATCCGTCGAATCAAAACGGAGGATAACATAAATGAAATCCAGAAACATCGAAATGCAGCGTACGGCCGCGTCGCATCGGTTTTGAAACAGATCAATTCCGAACTGCTGCTGCTTAACACCGCCCGTGAGACGCTTCGAAAAATGCCTGATATCGACCCCGAGGTGCCCACCGTTGTAATTGCAGGTTATCCCAATGTCGGCAAATCGATGCTGGTGGAACGGTTATCCTCCGCCAGGCCCGAAATCGCTGCATACCCGTTCACCACCAAGCAGGTTCTGGTGGGACACATCGAAGTTGAATGGGTAAAATACCAGGTTATCGATACTCCGGGACTTCTTGACAGCGACCCCTCCGAGAAGAAAAATATTGAGCGCCAGGCGGTTATGGCCCTGGAACATCTTGCGAACCTGATGGTGTTTGTGCTGGACCCTTCGGAGTACTGCGGATATCCGCTGGAGGTACAGCTGGGTCTTTCGGAGCGGTTGAAAAATTATTTTCCAAAGCTGGCAATGATTGAAGTGGAGAATAAAAGTGATTTGAAGGTTCTAGATTCGGAGAGGCTGAAGATCTCTGCAATGAAGGGAGAGGGCATCGACAAGCTGAAGGAATTAATTTTATCAGAATTAAAAACGATAGAGTCAAACCCCGAACCCGAAACCCAGAACCTTGAACCATGAACCTAGAACCTGATTTAATTGATTCTAATCGATATCGTATTTCCAATCGATTTGATAGATTTGTACATCGCCGGAATCATAGACTACATAAAATGGGTTATCTTGAAATTTAGCCGCCGCCTCCTCGCTCATGGGCTCGGCCTGTTTCCACTGCACGAGCGCCACGCCTTCGCGCAGTTCATCAGACAGCATAACATAATCAATTTGTTTGCGGCCGGAAGGCAGGCTTACCCTGTTCAATTCGTCCCGGACATCTTCAAAATCCTCTTCATAAAAGGTTTTTTCCACGTAATCCCAGCTCGCATTCAACCCGGCAAACCCGAACAGCATGGAGCTCAACCGGTGGTCTGTTGCAACCGTCGAACCTGCTTCGATATTGCTTCTACACCACAGAACACCGTCCATTTCAGAATCAGTTATACCTTCCTGGAACCCGCTCATTACGCTCCTGGGCGGGTACGCCGTGGCGGCGGTACCCAGTATCAGGATGGCGATAATGAACACCACCGCAAAAAATCGCGATGCACTGTGATTTGTTTTCCTGTCACCATCACTTCGCACGCCGGAACAATATGTTCCGATTATCATCATTGTGCCCAACCCAATGGATATCGCCCACGGTTCCATTGCATATTGTGCATAACGGTAGATTATTATGCTGTGACTGCCGAGTATCATGGTCAAAAGCAAAGCAATCCCGATACTGCTTATCCAAGCGAGCATGTATATCCCATTAGTAAATCGAAGTGATTCGTTGGGCCCGAGAATTCCAAGTGAGAAAAGTACGGCGAGAGGCAAAAGATAGATAAAAACCAACGGGTCCGGTGTGATGTCCAGTGTGGGTAGAAGACCCATTGATGCAATCAGTATCGCCAGTAAACATATACTAACAGCAATAATAAAGTAAATCATATGCCTCCTCGTACTGTGCTCTGTAGGTTGGTAGGTATAGGTCGAATATTTCCGAAGCATGAACATTAAGGTAACGAAAACAGCGAACCCGACGTAAATCATTGCTATTACATACATTAATCCCGCGGTACCAAAACTGCGCATAATAACTCTTTCGCGGAAGGGGACGGCGTATAATAACCAGTAAACCAGAATAAGGTTCAATAAAATGAAAATGTAAATAAGATCTATTTTCAGTCGTTCAAAAGTTATGTTGGGACGCTTCAATATTTCACGGAATATTACCATTGTGATTATCGCTATTAAAAAGATGAAAGTTGAAAGATGGTGGGTAATCAGCAATGCCAGTGTGCATAACGCCAGTAGCGGAAAGTACATTTGATTACGGTAACTCTGTAAAAAGGCAAGTATGCAGACCAGAGCCAGAAGATCCCCCAGGGTCCCGGGCATTGCGTGCGAGGTGGCGTACACAACGGGCATAGCAACAGCGACTATGGCAGCAGCAACCAACCCTGCTCCTTCACTTCCGCCAAACCGTCGGGTCAGCATAAAAACGAAGATTACGCTAAAGGCCGAAAGGGTCGGTGTCAAAATAAGAAGAGTGTAGAACGGGTCCAACCCGGTAAGCTCCGAGACCTCTACATTCAAGTAGAACATGCCCGGAAAACTGGGATAGCCCAGGCCCCACCCGTTGTAATCTTCTACCATTTTATTTTCTTCTTCGAGGTGGGTTGTAAGGTAATAATATTCACCTGTATCTGAACCCCAGATCATAAACTGCGTCAGTGGCACTAATCGCAACAGTACGGCAAAAACCAAAATTGCCAGCAGAGTGAACCAAACCCATTTCTTCATGTAGTTTGCCTTGGCCCTTGTTGTTTTGAATGTAATCAGAATTGAGAATATATATAGTTAGCTAAATGCAATATATAAGTATAATCAATAGATTTTTAACGATTTATTAGAGCTTAGTAAATGATTCCAGAAGTGCGTCTGACGGTTTGGGGTTGCGAAGCGCGTAACGTCTAGCGTCAGACGTTTATCGGCCGTTTAACGTTAGCCGCATTACGGTACGCACCTCGCAACCGTCCAACGTAGGCCGCACTTCTATAATCGTTACTAATCGATTAAAAAGCTTCATGACACATAGACCCACATAGCTACCGTTACAATAGCAATAAAAATAATTACAGTTAATAAAAGCGTCAGGTGTACATGAGGTCCCCAGGCATCATCTGCTAATGCTTCCAACAACCCTTTTTTCTTGACTGTATTGAGAACTCCACCCAGGGAATATCTCGGCGGCTCGGCATCGTTAACCTCCGGCGAGGGGTCCTTCGGCCGGATCTCAAGAACCTGGCGGCGTTCTGACTTTTCTTCGGTTTTGCTATCGGCATCATCTTCGGCCATGTATCTACCGGAGTTGATATTAGTTCAAGTAAATATTAAGGTTGCGGTAAAATCGGAACGCTTCGATTTAATTTCTATTTGAAACGCTACAGAGTGTTCTGTTTTTTCATTGATTGTAAACACTCACGGAGCGCTCTGATTCTACATTAATAAGAAGCGCTCACAGAGTGTTCAGCTTAACATCGATTTCAAGCGCTCTCGGAGGGGTTTGATTCTAGACGCCCATTGCCAATCTCAGCATGTCCCTGGTACCGGGCGCCAAGCCCAGCACCAGCACCGCGATTTTGACCAGCGGAATTATTTGCGAATGCTTCTTTAATTCTTCTCTCAAGCCGATATCCAGGAGGTAGATCGCGAACAATAATGCGAACACTTTCAGTAAGAACATCACGGCGGCGGTATCGAAGACATCAATCAGGAACCCGGGCACCACATGCTTTTCCCAGTAGCTGTAATAATCGATGGCGATGAAGGTTGCAGCCGCATCTGTGAACTGCCCGAACACCAGGGCAAGATTGGTGCCGGAAAAAAACAGAGCTGCCTGATGCCATTTGGTTTTTTTATAAATTGCAAATGCAGCCAGTGCCCAAACGGCCGTTGCCGCCAGTGATAGGCCGATAACCTGAAGAACCACCACGGGTCTGAACACCACAGAATCCTCAGCCTCGGAAGCCAGGAATATCTGCTGCCATTCCTGCGGGCTTTCGAACCAACCTATAACGCCGCTTAACGGATAGCTCAGCATGACAAGCCCAAGGGCACCGAACACCAGCGCCATGGGTATAACACCTTTGGAAATATACCTGGAATAACCGACGATGGAAAGGTATGCGGCAACGGAAATAACCGCGGGATAGACGAGAGATATACGGTAATTTGTCCAATGGGACTGCAAGAAAATGTAAGCTAAAGCCAGATTGATAACGATAAAGCAAATGGCGATGTATGCAATTAATTTATAATCGAGCCTGCTCACCGGACAGGTTTTTCCCTCACAGGGCTTATCTTTTGAACTGCATTGGAATGTTAACTTATGGGCGATCACCATCAAAGCCACAGCGATCAGGCCTGTTAGAATATAGATCAAGGGTGAAATGAACAGGTATACCACGGGGCTGTTGAACAGTTTTGCATCTTCGAGGGCGCGGGCGAGGCCGCCGAACATTATGAAAGGTATGATAGCCAGGAAGAACCATTTATCGAGATTGATTTGAAGAATTACGATCAGTCTGTAGATCAAAAAGATGGCGGCGGCCAGGATCAACCCGTACGAAATTGTGCTTACGGCATTGTATCCTTCGTTTATACCGCCAATAGTCCTGTCTTCTGCATCGGCGGCGATAGGTCCCCAGAAATAGCGCCATATGAACTGGTCCCAGACCAGATCGGGAAGAATAAGTGCACCCAATGCAAAAATGCCCAGGATAGCTATCAGTGCAAAGAGGACAACTTTACCCGGATTGGCATTCACATACGCCCTCAGGCCACCTGTTTGGTTTTTATCGGGCTCTTTTGAGTCGGTCCTGGCTTTCATTGGAAATGTAAATCGAACTAATCTATATATAATTTGATATGATAAGAAGCTGATTAATTAATGAGTAATGATATTAGAGCACGCTTCCGCCCTCCGGGCTCTCGCTTGAATGATGAGCACGCGAGCTTCGCTCCTTCGCTTGAATGGTAAGAGAAGCATATAAATCGCTGGTAGAATGGTGAAGGCAAAATACGTTCGATCGCTACGCTCCCTCACTTGAATGGTGAAGGCAGATTATAATAGGGATTGGGGATTCGGACGCTCACTCCCTGCGGTCGTTCGCTTTAGGGATTGGGGTTAATTTCAATTGATTAAAATCAACCCGAATCCCCAAAGGTTGCGTAGCAACCGTCCCAATCCCTAATCCCCAGGCTTTTAATGCCTTTTCCATTCCAGGCAGCTTTAGCTGCCGTACTCACCATTTATATTATCATTATTTAATCAGATTTCACTCACCACTCACCATTCTAGGCAGATTTAGCTGCCGTACTCACCATTTATGGAATCGATATATAATCATATTTATGGAAAAATATAAAAAGAGCACCAGCGTTGAGGGTTGAGATTAGTATGGAACTGCGAAAGATCGAACATACGGATGACACCCTGGAGCTTGAAGTCCTGGGCGAGGGCGAAACGCTCCTGCATCCACTGCGCGAGAAACTTTTGGAAGATAAAAAAGTGGAATTGGCCACTTATATAATGGGCCATCCCGAACTTGAACATCCTAGAATATTTTTAAAAGTGCGCAAAGGCAAACCCGAGGATGCTTTAAAGAAAGCACTGAAATCATTACTCAAGGAATATGAAGACTTCGAGAAGTTGGTCAATAAGGTTAGTGTGTGAATGAGCTCGGCTCCGGGTCAAAACAGGCTTAGACCAGGTAGTGCCGAATGTTCCATGGGTTTGGAATTATTTTATACAACATCCACAGGAGTAGGTGGCAAGCTCCGCAAACGAACAGAGGATTTTGTGGTGGAGGAGGTCTCCATGTACCCCGCCCCTGTAAAGCCGCCCAAAACGGGGAGGTTCTCCGTGGCCAAAGTGAAAGCCTTTAACTGGGAGACCAACAGGCTGGTGAAAAGGCTGGCCCGGGATCTTAATATCAGGAGCCACAAGGTACATTTTGCAGGTACAAAGGATAAGAGGGGAATAACGACCCAGCTGATGTCCTTCGAGGCCTCGCCTGAAGATCTCAAGGACTTAAGAATCCCCGATGTTACCATAAGTGATGTTTATACCTCGAACCACCGCCTGAAGCTGGGCCGGCTTTACGGCAACAAGTTCGATATACTTTTATCCAATCCCGACCTCGAGGGCAAGGCACTTGAGGAGGCCATTAAGGAAACGCAAGCCCAGCTGGAGGAGCTCAACGGCTTCCCCAATTTTTTCGGTGTGCAGCGGTTCGGTGCCGTACGGCCCATAACGCATAATGTGGGGAAATATATTGTGCAGCGCAAGTTCGAGGAGGCGGTATGGGAGTATATCGGCAGGCCGCTCCCCGGGGATACGATAGGCTTCGAGGTACGCACCAACCTGGTAAAAACGAGGGACCTGGAGAGTGCGCTGCAGGAATACCCCAAGGAGCTGGAGTTCGAACGGGCGATGATAAGATACCTCATCGACAACCCCGAGGACTACATCGGGGCACTGCGAAGGTTTCCGCAGAACCTGCTGGCGATGTTCGTGCACTCATACCAATCGTATATATTCAACCTCATCCTCTGTGCGCGCATCGAGCGGGGCATATCGTTGACGGAGCCCCAGCCCGGGGATCTTGTGCTGCCCGTGGATAAGGACGGGCTGCCCATCCATACCGAATGGTACGAGGTTACGGTTGACAACCGCAAGAAGCTCACCAAGCTGGTGGGCGCGCAGCGCGCGTTTATAAGTGGGTTGGTTTTCGGCTCGGAAACGGAGTTCGCCTCGGGGGTGCAGGGCGAAATCGAGCACGAGTTCATTAACCGAGAAAAATTGGTGCCGGACGATTTCGTCATCCCCGAGCTGCTGCCCGCGTCGTCTTCGGGCATCCGGCGCGAACTTGCGGCACCTGTTTCGAATTTCGAGCTGGAGATCACAGAGGATTCTGCAAGGTTCAAATTCCAGCTGAATAAAGGCACATACGCCACATCGCTGTTAAGAGAATATATGAAAACTGAAGCGATAAATTATTGATTAAAAGCCGATTTATTTGGATTTGAAATTGCTTAGTAAAATCAAATACTTCAAATACTACAAATACTACAAAGGAAAGCCAAATACTACAAATACTACAAAGCCCCACCCCAGCCCCTTCGGTGGAAATCCAAATGACAAATACTACAAAGATGGATTTTTCTTTCTAGTTTTGTTTATTATTGCGCTCAGTATAAGAGTTATCTCATTAAGTTCATCCAAATCATCCTTGATGATTTCTTCGTCAAAATATTTTCCTTTGATTAATCGTAGCCAGTAGAGTGTCTCTTTTGCTTCCTTTCTGGCAATGACAACTTTGTTTAAAAAATCTCGTTTCGTTATTGTCCCATCGATTTCTTCTAAATTAGATCCTATCGCTGTACCTGATTTCAATAATTGAGTTCTAAGAACATCGCATGCTTTAGAATTAGGTAGTAATTCCGATATTTCCAAGATCCTTTGACTGAATTGAAATACTCTATCTCTAATATTGTAAATCTTTTTCTTTTTTGGTTCAGTTTTCATTATATCACCCAAACCTGAAATGATAATGATTCTATATTTATTAAAATTAACAATAGGAGATCACCGAAACTATTCATTAAAAGGTAAATTTTGTAGTATTTGGATTTTGTAGTATTGGTAGTATTACTAAGCAACAAAAATCAAAAAAGTTTTGTTGTTAATCGTCAAGATAGCATTCGAAAATTATATTTAATCTATATGATATCAACAAATATCAATATAAATCAATTCCAGGTGTGAGTTTTGTCCGTTGCCGACAGGATTACCGAATTTCTAGCAGCATTTCCAGACTGGTTCGTTATCGCATTCATATCAATGCTGCCCTTCGTTGAGCTCAGGGGTGCACTGCCCATTGCAATCTTCGTTTACGATATGAACATAGCCTTTGCGTTTACATTGTGCGTGGTGGCGAACATGATACCTGTGCCGTTCATTTTGGTGTTCTTCAAGCGCGTGGAGAACTGGCTGCGGCGCTACCCGTACTGGTCGAGGGTAATGGACAAGGTATTCGCACGCACGCGCCGCCGCGCGGGTAAAAGCATTCGTAAGTACGAAGTTATAGGGCTAATGATTTTCGTGGGCATCCCGCTGCCCGTAACCGGTGCATGGACGGGCTCGCTCATTGCATACCTGTTCGATCTTGACATCAGGCGCTCATTTTATGCTATCTTTGCTGGCGTACTGATTGCAGGATTGATTATTTTAGTTGTAAGCGTTGGATTAAAGTATAATCTATAAAATTGGTTAATGCTTTGAAAGCATTGAGCACGCTCACTCACTTCGTTCATTCGCTTGAGCGTTGAGCACGCGAGCTTCGCTCGCTTGAGCAATAAACATATTCGGGGCTGGGGCATCGGGTCTCGGGCCTGGGGATTTTAATCGATTGTAATCACCCTAGCGCCTCATCTCTATTCTCTAGTGCCTGAATATATCGCTTTCTCAGCTTTTTTTGCACAAGATCGCGAAGCGGTCGTGCTCATAGCTCAATGCTCAAGGCTGCGAAGCAGCCGTCCTCACCATTCTTTAAGCGATAATGAAATGAAAAAAAATTAAGGAGAGGCAAAACCTCTCCCAATACTATAGATTTTAACCACCGAGTGCAGCAATAGCCTCATTTGCCATACCGATCAATGTAGCCGCATCCTCGTTTGAGATTTTACCGGCTTTGTTGAATGCCTCTACCTGGTTTATGAAAGCATTGAATCCATTTATTGCTGCTGCTGTATTATCCTTCTCTATTTGATGTTCAGCTCCTGTTAGCGGTCCGTTGAAAGCATTTGCCTCGTTTGCACCAAGATCACCGGTACTGATGATCTCATCAATTTCTTCTCTGATTGAACTTACCGGGTCTTCCGGTTGGGGTATGGTTAAAGTCCATTGTATAGCATGAGATTCCAACGTGGCTGTTTGTGCATATCCCAGAATTTGATTATTTTCATTCAAATCATATACCCAACTTCTGGTACCACCAATATTCGGAAGCTCGATGTTGCCGTACTGTTCGGTCCATATGAAATTGCGGCCTTCGCCTGTATCAGTCAAATAATCTCCGGCGATGACTCCCTTATCGTTTATGAAACGGGCAGTTCCGCTTGGCCCCGAAATTACCCCCAGGTCTATCATATCTTTTCCTTCCCATAGAACTGGATGAATCTTGTAGTCTTCAGTATGGCTGCCACCAACGATTTGACCGAGGTTATTGATGTCGAATGCACTACTAAACATACCTCCCAGGGTTCCAAGATCGATTGCCCTGGGATAATCCCACAACGTAGCATGCTGTATAATCTGGTTTGAAGAGTCAACGCAGTAACCTACGACCTGGCCGAGTTCATTAATCGCTATCGGTCGTGCATACCATCCGGGTCCAAGAGTTCCAAGATCGATTAGCTTCCCATTTTCCCACATGACCGCATGCTCTTCACCAGAGGCAGTTCTTGACTGGCCGATGATCTGGCCCACCTCATTAATACGTCTGGCAAAGCTGCTGGTTCCACCGAGGGTTCCCAGGTCTTTCATCTCTCCGTTCTCATAGAGAAACGCGTGGTTATATCCTTCAGCTGTTTTACTGTAACCTACCACCTGGCCCAGGTTGTTTATATCATATGCCATGGATAACGTTCCACCCAGGGTGCCGAGATCGGTCATGACGCCGTCGGACCATAAGAACGCGTGGAAGTCAGTTATAGAAGGATCTGTACTAATGCGGGTATATCCCACTATCTGGTCCAGGTCATTGATTCCAAAAACCTCGCCAAAGTTGCCTCCCAATGTACCAAGGTCCATCATTCCTGTCTCTTCGGTCCATAGGAAAACATGGTTAACATGCTCTGCAACAGGGCTCATGCCGGCAATATGGCCCAGATTATTCATATCTCTTGCAATGCTGTGTTTATAACCCAGGGTTCCTATATCAATTAATTCCACTGTAATTTGGGCTGAGACGGGCTGGGCAAAACCAAAAGCAATAATAACAAATGCAAGAACCATTAAAGTACCAATGGATTTTCTCATTTCAGATCACCTCCTCTCCCTGAGAACAGGAGAATTATGGGGATAGATAAAAGGGGAAATCAATGTACTTTACAGTCTCCCTCTAATGAACATCCCAATTCAGCACGAAACCGTTTTCTTTGAATTTTTATTAACAATGGAAATGAAAATACATGTATTTAAAAATAATCCAATTTAGATTTTTTTTGGTTTATTTTATATTAAGTTGAGAAAATAATTAGTGAATGCTGAGGAGCGCTGAGGTAATGCTTTTTAAATGGTGAGGTAAGCTGAGATACTGCTTAAAGAGTGGTGAATGGTGAGGACGCTCGAGCCCTTCGGGCTCTCACTTGAATGGTGAGAATCAGGGATTGGGGATTAGGACGCGTACTCCCTATGGTCGCTCGCTTTAGGGATTAGGGTTAATTTCAATCGATTATAATCAACCCTAAACCCCAAAGGTTGCGTAGCAACCGTCCCAATCCCAAATCCCTAGGCTTTTAATGCCTTTTCCATACAAGACTGCGAAGCAGTCGTACTCACCATTTATGTAATCGATATTGAATCAGATTTCACTCACCACTCACCATTCAAGGTCCCGAAGGGACCGTGCTCACCACTCTGAAAGCGACGTATCATCTTAACCACATCTCAACAACCCGATCAACGGTATCATCTATGAAGCTTGACCGATACGTAATAAGAAGTCTAATGATCTGTTCTATATCAATAATAGAATATTCATTTTTGTTATCTTCTGTTTTAACCTCGATTATATTACATTTTATTAATTTATTTAAATGAAAAGAGATAGTGGATTTCGATTTTTTCAATTCCTGCTGGATATCCTCAAAATGTGAGGAAGGATGATTAATTAAAAATAACAGGATCTTTCTCGGTGAATCCTGTCTCAGCAGGGCAAGAGTTTCTCTATCGCCATGATATATATCCTCTGCCGAGAAGTAAGTTCTTTTATATTCATCTTTTTGAGATGTAATCAAACCCTCTTTTTCCAGATACTCAAGATGATATCTTATATCACCCAGTGAAATTTTCATAGCTCTCTCTATGGCTCTTAAATGCATTCCGGGATTTTTACATATATATTGATATAAATCCCTTCTATTTTTAAGAGTGAGTGTTTGATCATCCATCAAGAATCCTCTTTAATAGATTTAAAAAACTACTTTCTTGCAATTCCTAAATACAGGACGACTAGAATGAAAAAATCAAGTAATACCAGTTCAAAAGTCGTGGGAAACAACTTATAAAAATAAACATAAAATATTCCCAGTGTGAACATAATCCCCTTTATAAAGAATATCAAGAACGCCAGGCATGCATACATTAACTTGGGATTTTTTACATTAATATATGCAATAGTCAGTACTATGAATAGTAATAAAGCGAATCCCATGACACCTATTCGTAAAACTATTTCGAAATTGTCCATATTATCATCCTATATAAAAAAAAACGCAACGAATATAAAGATTTTTTCAGGTGATTACCTTTGATGTTCGATGGTTGTGCTAATCTGTTCGATAGATGTGCCAGATTTTATTTATATCCCGGAGGCGATATAATAATGTGGTATATCTATGGCTCCTATCAAAAAGATTAAAATGAAACCGACAAAGTCTATTGTTTCAATTATAATTGTTATCTTTCTATTATTGACCTCCATCGGAATTGTAAGCGGAGAGGATGAGCAAGATGACAAAAACGAGGATGATGAAAATGGTGATGATTCATCCACACCAAAAAAAGATAAAGTGGAGAATGCAGGAGCCCGTGGTAAAACCACATTTTTGTATGTGGAGGAATATAAACACTGGGTAGTAAAGGTCAACAAGGCAAAGGATCGGAGCGGCGTCGATTTAGTTACTGTCGAGTACGATGCTGATGAACGTACATTATCTATAACTGCACAGGATACAAATTCAACAAATAATGTAAACATTCTCATAAATAAAGAATTTGTAGATGATTTGATAACCGACGATTTCAATAATTTAAATTTTGATCTCAGCGAGGCTGTTAATTACGAAGGTATGAGTTCCTCAAACGATTCTAATGGAAAGGGAGCCTTTTATGTGTTTCACATAAAACATTTTTCGACACAGTTTATCGAGCTCTCACCCTATGTATATTTGAACACCGAAAGTTTTATTGCAGTAGGTATCGGAGGAATACTCATTATATTTGCCGCAATATTTTTATTTAGAAAAGATAAAAAGAGGTGGTAGAGAAGATGATGCTAAACTCTATGATAAGTCTTGAGGAGATGAAAAGTATGAAATTTGAATTGGATAAAAATAATCATAATGGGAATCTTTCTAAAATAGCGACTCATAAATGCTATCTTTGTGGGCTGATCTATTCCAACAGATCATGCAGTGTTTGCAACAATTATATTTGCTCAATTCACAGTGAAGAAAGCAATAACGGATATATATGTGATAAATGTAGTAACGAAGAATGATAAACGGAAATTTATGATGTGGTTTTAGTTTTTGATTATGTAATATAATTATAATGAGTGGGTGATTGAATGGATGTTCCTAGTTTAACTCTTACAATTCTTGAATTCTTGGGAGTAATATGTGCTTTGATAGTAATATTTATGGGATTAACCAAAGGTAGAAAGGCATTGAAACTTACAGGCGGGGGCATAATCGAAGTCACCATCACATTCTTATTAATTGCTTCATTTCTTTATCTTGCAAGTTTCGGATTAAGATTTATTGGTAATGTAAACGACGCCTGGTATTTTAACGCTGCCGGCGCAGCCATAGCATTCGGGGAGGGACTTTGTTTTCTGATTATATTTCAGAAGACAATAGAAAACCTGGAAAAATTAAAAACATTATGGAGCTGAGGAAGAGACATGGATTCAATGGGATTTATCCACAATATCCAACAAAAGTTGGAACCAATAGGCCCGATCATTTTACCTAGTATAATCAAGAAACAGCTCCAGGAAGTGGGAGCCACAGAATATGATCTAACTCCCGAACAAGCCGAGGAACTGATCAAAAGGATCGAATTCGCCCTGGAAAGATTTATAGGACCCGACGGCACGAAAATGGCCCATAAAATGATGTTGAGAGAACTGCGCAAATCCGCTCCTGACTATTTTGAAAAATTAGAATGGGTCGCGAAATAGTTTTTAATGACTGAAGTACTCCTTTGATAGTAGTGAATGGCGAAAACCCTCATTTAGGTGCAAGGTCCTATGTTCCGGGGCCCCCTCCCCCCCACTTTTTTTTTAAATCGCTTGGAGAATGGTGAAGGCCAAATACGCTCGCTACGCTCGCTTGAAGGGTGAAGGTAGCTTACAGAACCCTATTCATTAAGCAGCTGTAATTTTTATTTTTTAAATTGATATTTATTAAAAATATTCTTCACT
>CP070629.1:1972955-1981389 GCA_020356005.1 Thermoplasmata archaeon | reverse complement strand
ACTGATTCCGAGATTGAAAATGATCCTTCTACTTTACAGGACAATTCTGTGTTAGTCCAAGAACAGAATCCGACAACAGATTTTCATCTTGAACAAAATACCCATGATAAAAATGAAGTTAATGAATATACCGATGAAAACGAATTTGAAGGAATAAAGATTCTTCTGAAAACTGCAGAGTTTGATCCAATAGAATCCGACCCGAAAATCCCGAAGGAATTCAAATCCACGAGCTTTGAATCAGAAAAGTCTGTTACAATTCAAAATGAAGATTCAGGTGAAGGAATTACCGAAGATTATTTTATTGTTCAACTCAAAGGTCCCGTGAAAAAGGAATGGAGGAATTCAATTCGGGAATCTGGAATTGAACTTTACTATTATATTCCTGACTACGCTTTTATCGCATACGGCAGATTGGATTTAATACAGGAAATTCAAATGTTAGATTTTGTTAGGTGGGTCGGACCTTTTCATCCTTATTACAGGGTTCAACCAGAATTGATGGATTTGATCTTATCTAGGGATGCAAATCCAGAAATAAATAATCAGATCATAATGGTAAGCCTAAGTCCCATAACCCACATGTCATCCTTGATCCAATCTGTATATTCTATGGGAGCAATCATCAAAGTCGTTGATGCTGAGAATTACCTTGTGTGCGATCTTACCGTTGCTATGGCTTATGAGCTGATTTTTACCAAGAATCTGCTTTGGATGGAGTTTCATTCATATCCCGAGCTTTTCAACAATAAGGATTCAAGAATAATGAAAATCCGCCAGACAAATAATGGTACATTTGCCAATGATGGGCAATCGCTGTGGAGCTATAATCATAACACGGGAAATTTCGAAGGATTTCCAGGTACTGATGTTGTGATCGCAATGGTGGATTCAGGTGTGGACGGTACCCATCCAGCCTTTGATGGTAAAAAGATATGGTTCTATAACTACGGCAACAACCAGGAAAATACCTGGACTGACGCAGGAAATGCTGCAGGGCATGGAACACATACCTCCGGAACTTCGTTGGGTACAGGTGCATGGCGACCGCAGGATTCAGGAGAGGAAGCGAAATATGCAGGTATGGCTCCAGCGGCGGGCTTAATCGGTCAAGCGATATTTCAAGGAGGCACAATTCCCAGTCCCAGTAAACTTTGTGTTGATGGTGTACAACATGGGGCAAATCTCTCCAGCAACAGCTGGGGTTGGCCTGGAACTGCCGGTAACTACGATAGTACGGCTGTAGCGTACGACGGGCTGGTAAGAGATTCTGATGGAAAAGAATTCACAATAGTATTCGGAACCGGTAACGAGGGACCCGGCACCATCAGATCACCCAGCACCGCTAAAAATGTGATTTCTGTAGGTGCAACAGATAATAACGACGGAGAGTCGGTGACCGGCTTCAGCAGCGGCGGACCCACAGATGATGATCGTACTAAGCCTGATGTAGTGGCGCCGGGAAGTATGGTGGCATCCTGCGGCTGGCGCGATATGGGACGCGGCAAACCCTCCGACGGCCAGAATTCATATTTTTATGCTACAGGTACCAGTATGGCAACCCCGGGGGGTGCTGGTGCTGCCGCTGTGGTTATTGATTACATAAACCATACATACGGCTATGTTCCGTCACCGGCGCTTGTCAAAGGAGTGATGATCAACGGTGCAAGCCCTATTGAGGGCTATAAGTATCCGGGTAACCGCCAGGGCTGGGGTAGAATAAACCTTGCCAATTCGTTATTGGAAACCTCAACTAAAAGATTCTTCATCATAGACCAGGACATGCCGTTAGAAACCGATAACGACCTGCTTTACTTTTTTAATACTTCAACTGAAGGCGAACCCTTACGGATAACTTTAACCTGGACAGATAAACCCGGCCTGGCTGCTTCCAGTAAAAACCTGGTGAATGACATTGACCTGATTTTGGAATCGCCTGACGGAAAAATCTATTACGGTAATAATTTTCAAAACGGCAAATCCGCTGACGGGGTCGTCCCGGATGAATTGAACAATGTCGAGGGATTATATGTACCGGAAGCACCGAAGGGCGGCTGGATCATGACGATATTTGCAAGAAACATTCCAGAGGGCCCCCAGGATTTTGCGCTGGTGGTTGCTGGTGATATTGCAGATGTTACAAAAGGTATACGTGATATCAAAGTTCTTCCTTCACTGGATTTTCCTGATAAAATCCATTTGGAAGGCGACACCATCGTACTTAATGGGTCCTTTCAAAATATCGGGACCATCCCCACCATAAATGTCAGATACAGAATCGTCCATATCGATCCCGATTCATTTGAAGAGTACCTGGTGGATGAAACACTACCGCTGGTGAATATCCAGGAGAAGCGCTATGTGGAATTCCGTTGGTCTGCGAGGCGAGGAGAACACAAGTTTCAGCTGGTCATAGATCCCTACAACACACTCAGGGAGGAAGATGAAACAAATAATATGGTGGAGAATACGATTTTTATCGATTTTTACGGCCTGGAGACCACTATTGATGAAACCGTTAAGAGTATCAAGCCGGGTAAAACCACCCAATTTGTTATACACCTTTATAATCCAGGGTCATTGCAAGATACTTACGATATTGAATTCATCACGGAATCCGTTCAGTGGTTTATAGAATTAAATAAACTCGAGACAACCATACAAAGCAACAGGACAGAGGCAATCACATTGAGTGTATCACCACCATCTTTAGCGCTTGTGAATGAATCGGCAGAAGTTACCGTTAAAATAGTCTCACGTGGAAATATTACTTATAGAACTCAGATTACAACGAGAACAATAGTGGAACAATATTATGAATTTCATTTGGAATATACGACTTTATCAAAAGCGATCAAACCGGGCGTGGAAGATTTCTATGACATTACAATAAACAATACAGGTAATGGACCCAGCGATTATATTATCGGCACCATAGGTAGTAAATTGGGTTGGAAGGTTAGTCCACCTGTGGAAAAGGTTACTATTACCGCCAGGGAAACTGAAAATATCACTTTAAAGATTATACCTCCTGTTGACGGGATGGCAGGTGAAACATTTGAAGTGGATATTATTGTTATGGACGAGCTAATGGAACCGGAACAACTAACAATAGTAACAATAATAGATAAGGTCTTTTTATTTGACCTTAAAGTTCCCCAGGCGATATATTCGGTTGATATTGGTGATAGTGTTCATTATACATTGACTTTGAATAATATCGGTAATATCGTCGACACATACAGGTTGAGTTATATAATTCCGTCCAACTGGACTGCAAGTTTAACCGACACACCAATAGAGCTCCAGCCGGAAGAAAATAATTTTGTTAAATTTCTCGTGACGATTCCGAAGAGAGAGTTACCTGATGTTTATAAACTTCAGATTTCAATGGAATCGGTAACGATCAACACGGTTCAGAATTATACAATAACTCTTGAAGTGAATCAATTTTATGATTTCACTGTGAAAACGAAAGCAGTTGAAGATAAGGTTTACCAGGGCCAGGTTGCTGAATATGAATTGGAAGTATTCAATAACGGAACCGGTGAAGATTTAATAAAAATCGAGGAGATATCCATCCCGTCAAACTGGAGATTAATATTTGATAATAATGTATTAAAAATAGATTATGAAGGGGACAATAAAACGACTATCAAATTAAAAACGGACATTTTGGCTGAAGACGGAACATATACCACAGAACTTAAAATTACCTCAGCGGGCAATATTTCTAAATATATCCAGGTGTCTATTGAAACGGAGATTGACCATAATCTACAGGACAAGGGGCCGTTCGAAACAGTTGAAATCGATACTGGGGATGAAAAGGGGCTGTTCGGAAGAGGTACACTTTTTGATTTGATTATATTTGTAATCATTATAGTTATTGTAATCGTTATTATAATCGTCGCTTTTACTCGCTCGAAAAAGAAAACTGAAAGAATGAATAAAATAGAGGCTGAACAGGCTAAGCAAAGGCAGGCGGTTGTAGACTTTCATACCACCTATAAGAATCTCTACAACGAAGATATTAAATCATCAATTCAACCACCAAAACCATATGATTTTCTGGAAGAGCCCTCCAGGGGACTTGCACCACAATTACCAGTCAGAGGACCTCCCGGGGGACCCAGGGATGATGTTTATGGTGCTCCCAAGCCACATCCCTCACCCATGCCTGTACCTCTGGAGCGGCAAATGCCGCTGGGACCTCTGCCACAAAAAGGAGGTGCAAGGCCAAAACCTACCCCTGAAGAACCCCCACAGTTACCACCTGTAACGGATGCTTCCGAAAGAAGACCAATTATTAGAAATGGTAGATTGAGGGGAGATGACCTGGAGGCTGAAGAGCCACCGAAATCCGAACCTCGGGATTTCCGGTCTAAGAGAAAAATAGATTTATTTATTCCGCAGAAAGAAGAAACCGAAGCTGATGAACCCGAATATGAGACTATCAAACCTGATAGATCAATCAAAACGGATTTTGAAAAGAAGGGTCCGCAGTACCTGGAAAGTACACCAATGGAATGGAAATCCGTGGATAAGGAATATGAGCAGGGCTTCGAGTTCAGCTCAAAACCAAAAGTAATAGAAGCAAAACGCAGGCAAAAGAGGAAATAATCGCATTCGAATTTAGGTTTTCTTCGTCATTTTGACTATTATTTCATCAATTTGATTTCAACTTCCATCAAATCGGATGCCGTTTTTGTATTCGGGAATACAGTTTGGGCCTGGGATTCCAATAATTCCGGATCCTCGTACCTTGGACTGATATGTACAAGAAATAATTGTTTTGCCCCCGCCTTGGCAGCGATTTCTGCGGCCTGTTTTGTTGATGAATGGCCGTAATCATTGGCTTTTTGCTCCAGCTCGGCATCGAAAGTTGAATCATGTACCAAAACATCACAGTCCGAAGCAAGCTTTATCAATGATTTGCTCGGTCGCGTGTCGCCTGAATAAACAAATTTTCGGCCGCGCCGGGGTGGTCCCATTACCATATCCGGTGTGATTTCTTTACCGTCAAGATCTATTGATTCACCTTTTTGTAATCGCCCGAATAACGGTCCCTCGGGGATACCCAGCTCGAGCGCCCTGGGTTTATTAAATAAACCCGGCCGTTCGAATTCCTCCAATGCATAAGCCAGGGTTGGTACATTATGATTCACGGAACACGCACTCACAGAATATTTATCGAATTTTAATGTCTGACCGTCTTCAACATCCTGGATAATAATATCATATGATGGTGTAAAGTATCCCAGTTTCAATAGATTTGAAATAATATGTTCTGCACCCTTTGGACCGTATATCTCCAACGGGTCGCTTCGTTCATTGAGATACATCGACTGAATTAATCCCGGCAGACCCAGGAAATGATCACCATGAAAATGAGAAATGAAAATTCGTGAGATCTGCATGAATGATAATGTTGAATGCATAAATTGTCGCTGGGTGCCTTCACCACAATCAAAGAGTATAACCTCGCTCTCATATTTGATTGCTATAGAAGGTACATTGCGGGTTTTGGATGGCCAGCTTCCGCCTGTTCCCAGAAAGATCAGTTTCATATACATCCCCGATATCAACTTGGAGGTGAAATAGATACATTGGATTTAATATAGTAAAAATAAAATCAATTTTAGAAACCGACAACTACATTCAAATTTGATAGTAATAAATAGTAAAGAGGACTATAATTAAAAGCTAAAGATATTTATGTCTGCTTGGTAGATTTCAAAGAAACTGAGGGATTACTCGTATGAGAACTCTTGAAACTGTCTGATAGCTTCTAACCTTTTACGTTCTTCAGGTGTTAGCTGGACCCTGTCAGGAAAATGTTTTAAAATTATAATATCGCCTATTGACTGAACCCATCGGTAGGGTATATTGATGCTGTGTGAATTTTCCACCAGGGCGTCATTTGTCTCTTCGACATAAAGCCCATCAATGTTCTTTTTTACGAGGTCAATAACGATATCTCTAACGCGTCCAACAAAAGCTCCGTGCTGAGTATATATCTCCAGTTCCTGTAATGAAGTTACCTCTTCCAACATTTTGATACCTTTAGTACTTTATGACATTCTTTTATTTAATCTTTTTCATATTAAAAAGTTAGATTTAAAATTATTATGGAGGTCCCAATTTTTTTCTTTTGCAATAAAATTACTTGAATTAATATTGATGTTTGCGGCCAGATTTGATTTCTCAGTACGAATTACTTTTATCATCCAATTATTTTGATCGACGCTTACCTTTGGTTGGCTTTTTCCCTGTATCCTCATCATCTTCAAGATCCATGGGTTGTAATTTATCATGATGCTTTAGATATTCGATTACTCCTTTGCGCAGGCAGCTCTCTACAGATGTCGATTCATCATCCGCCATATTTTTATAGGCGTTTAATACATTTACCGGCATCCTCAACTGGACTTCTTCCAGGGATTTAAGGGTACTTTCCAATTTTTTCAAAGCTTTTGCGTAAAGAGTTACGTCGAAATCGCCGGTCTCTATTTTTGTTTTTATTGTTGATTTCAGCTCTTTTGTTGTCATCCATTCCTTACCTATTTCAATTGATGATTTGTCTAAATCCACCTCGCCGATCGGATTTTTATTACTCATAATGTTTTCCTCCTAATAGATTATGATAGCAATCTTCCCTTCTTACCGCACGAGGGGCATTTAATGGATAATGGTCGTTTCGTGGAGGTGATAGGAACTTTTCCGCCGCAGCGCGGGCAGGTGGTTTCATCAGCCGCATTATCATCTTCATCTACTGCCTCTTCCTCCGGTTCCTTTTTCTTGTCTTCTTCTGGTTCAAATGATTCTTCCTCAACTTCTTCGAATTCAATCTCGGCCTCATCTATTTCGAATTCAACATCTACATCAGCTTCGGCTTCTTCCTCAACCTCAGGTTCCGCAGGTTTGGGCGGCTCCTTCTTTTTCTCCTTTTCCTTCTCCTTCTCCTTTACCTCTTCATTTTCCTCCTTGGGTTCTTTGGCCTCAACTGAAGGTTCTTCGACTTTTATGCCCTCGATCTTTAAATACTCTTGTAATGCCGTCATTAAACAGCTATCGAAACTTTTCGATTTCTCCTCGGAAAGTGCTCGAATAGATTCAATTACATTCTTCGGGGCTTTGAATGATACCATTTCATAATTGTCCAGCTCTTTTTGAAGAACCTTCAAAGCCTTCGAAAAAGTTGAAATATCAAAATCATCCGAATCTATTAATTTCTTGATTTTCTCTTTGAGCTCACTTACTGAGTACCAATTTTCATCAATTTGAATTGCGCCCTTATCTAAATCGATTTTTCCACTGTCGGTTTCTATTAATGTCATTCCTCGCCCCCCATTAAAATCGGGTACCCTGATATTGACAATATAATATTAAATATTTTCTTTAAAATCTAGTAGCCATTAAAGAAAAGGTATAGTAATATTAGAATTTTTGTTGAATATAGTCCAGCACAGATTGGAATACGACAACTCCATCGCCATGTAATGATTCTGGTTTTGACAACTCCAATTTATATGTATTTCGGTACCAATCGTGATGATTGGTAATATCCAATACCCTCTCAGGATGCGGCATCATTCCAAATACATTCCCCTCCGGGTTGCAAATACCGGCGATATTATAGATGGAACCATTCGGATTATAGGGATAGGGGGCAGTTTCGTCGCCCTCTTCATTTACATATTTGAAAACAATCTGATCATTTTCTTCCAGTTTCTTATATAATTCAGCCTGCGTACCCTCTTTTACGAGGAATTTACCTTCTGCATGCGCCGAGGGCATAATGGATATTTTCCCGGCAGGTATTTTTGTCGTGAATGCGCAGTTTCCGCGGTTTACATATTTCAATAAAGAGGGGCGGCATTCGAACCGTCCCGAATCATTCACACTTAATGCAGCTTCCGGCCTCTCTGTCATTTTATTATCAAATGCAGGTAGAAGCCCAAGCTCGGTAAGAACCTGGAAGCCGTTACAGATCCCGCCTATGGCATAGCCGTTCGAAGCAAATTCGTTCAGCTCGGAACCCAGGCTTGCCTTTATTCGCGCGGCCCAGATGGCACCGGCCCTGATGTAATCGCCAGCGGAGAACCCGCCGGGGAACATGAGTATTTGATAATCCCCAAGATTTCTCTTCTCGGTTGATTTAACATCCACACCTAGAAGTTGCTTTAAATGCACGAGTTCAGGTTGGGCACCCAGTGCTTTAAATGCCCAATGCAGCTCATCTTCACAATTTGTACCCTCGATTCGTAATATGCAAACCCTGATATCTTCGAGCTTCATAGCGTTCTCACCCCGTCCTCCGCGCACCAGAGGTGATATAAATAATTTCTAACCCAGATAATGCCATAGGCCGTTCTCCCAGCTATCCTTTAATTTGGAAATTTCAATATTCATAAGTTGTTCGCGTTTTGTT
>CP070629.1:1955702-1972855 GCA_020356005.1 Thermoplasmata archaeon | reverse complement strand
ATCCGATTCCGGAAAACTCGAGTCCAGAATCATAAAAACAGAAAAAGGACCGCATGAATTTGTTCTTTATTCTTCAGAAGATAAAGAGCGCGAGGCGGGTGAGATTAATGAAGGAGATATCGTTCTAACGCAACTTGACATCCGAGAAATCCAGCTTGCTAAAGGTGCCATTTGCGCCGGTGTGAGAACATTAATGGAGATAGGCGAGGTTGAAGCTGCCGAAATCGAATCGGTTTTAATTGCAGGTGCATTTGGCAGCAAAATACCGGTAAAATGTGCAAAAACCATCGGATTGATACCAACCTTACCCGAAGCCAATATAGAACATATCGGAAATGCTGCTGGTGCCGGTGCTGCAATGGCCATGGTTGACAAAACGAACCTGCAGAGATTTATTGTGCTATCGGAAAAAATGGAACATATAGAACTGGCTACAGATGATAGATTTAATAAATATTTTATAGATTCTTTGAAATTTTAATCGGCTTTTAAATCGATTTAATCAGGCGCTAGAGACTAGCGATTAGGCGCTAGGGTGATTATTAAAGGATAAATGGTGAATACGGCAACTTCGTTGCCTTGAATCATGAAGGTAACTGAGATATCAATGGTTATTATAAATAAGCACGACCCCTTCGGGGCCTTGAGCAAGAACTTCATCTCTCTAGTTTTGGACTCTGGGAACGGAAATTTTCTAGCAACTCAAGCGAGCGAAGCGAGCGTATTTTGCCTTCACCATTTTCCCAACGATTTATTGCTGTTCCCATCTACATGAAATCTTCCAGCTTCATCTTCTTCTTCTTCTCCGCCCCTCTTTTTTTACCCGCCTTTTTTGGCGTATCAGCTTCGTGCTTTTCTTCATCAATTTCATCGGGCTTCTTATCGTTTTCGGACCAGTCTGAGAACAGCGAGCGCTGCTGCTGGCCCGACAGCAGTTCCTTTTCATTCCAGCCGAAAACCTCGGTCACGCGCGCCATGGAGGCCGCCATGCGCTCGGCGTAGTACTGGTAGTCCGGCTTGGCGGTAAACGCCCGGCCGTCGATGTACGGCTCCACCTCCTGCGGGACCTTTTTACTGTTGATAACAATGTAACTGACCTTCATGCCCGGCACGAAATCGTAACCCAGCTCCTTCAGTTTACGCATGGCCTGCACATTCGCCATCCTGGAGGCGTCCTTGTAATACTCCTCGCTCTTCACCGTTCGAGAAATAACCAGTTTGTCCGTGGGTATTTTTTCTGCGAGAACATCCGCAATGATGTCCCGTGCGGTCTTTACAGTATTGTCCATATTATCGCTCAGTATATCGTCGAACAGCGTTGTCAGTGCCTCGTTTTGCAAATCGAAGGAGTCGGTCCGGCGCAGTTCATAGCCGCGTATCAATCTCTCGGTAACCGGGTAAATCACCTCGCCCACATACCGTTTCTTAACACCGTGGGTGAAAAACGGGTTGAGGACCTTTTCGAACTCCAGGATCGCCCCGCCCTCGGAATAACGGTCGGCCAGGTCATTACCGAACTTTACGGTTTTGTCCAGGTCCTCATGAGGCGATTGGAAGAACACACTGTCGGTATCGGAATAGATAACCGTAATGCCCTCATCTCCCATGCGTTTGATTACGCTTTTGATGTTCTCTCGTGCGAAGGCCGTTATGCTCTCGCCGATATCGAGGTTGGTGAAGCGGTAGAACGATGAGGCGAACACGCCGTAGACGGCATTCATGAGGATCTTGATGGCAGCCTGCAGCCCGTCGTAATATGCTATTGTAGCCTCATCCTTACTTTTCTTCATGTGAACCTTTGCCTCGTTGCGGTCCTCCATAAGCTTTTCAAGAATCTGCGGGAGCAGCCCCACCCGCTTTTTCTTGGCCATGAACCTGACATTTACGGGGCTTTTGATCTCACCTTCGGGGTTTAGTGTAGTAAAACAGATATTATTTGTAATGATAACCGTGGGATACATCGCCATGAAATCGAGCACGCCTACCCAATGGTAAAGCCCTGGCTTGATGGTGTGTACATACCCCCCCTCTATTTTGGCAGCTTTGGATATCCGCTGCGTACAGGGCACACCGATATTGTTGCGGTCCGCAGCCCTGATGAGAATGGAATCGATCAAAGTTGATGTATTACCGTTGATAGCTTCGTCCAGCGGGAGCTTGGCGACAGTAGCAAGATCCTGGTATTTTTCAAGCACCGCGATCTTTTCCAGGATGCGCAGGGCAAGCTCTGCGTCTTTCTTACAGTACTCTATTACAGCCTCGGGATCTTTTGACCACTCCGAATCGATCTTCTTAGGGTCCACATCGTGCTTTTTCTCGTTCAATACGAGCTTGGCTATTGCATTCAGCGTCTCCTTCTTCGGTCGGAGTTCTCGTTTTACATTCCACCATGTATCTGCAATTATCCGGCCATGCAACCGCCATAGCCTCCCGCCGATATGGTTCAGCCTGTCATAGTCCCTGCCCAGTTTAAGTTCAGGATCCATTTTTAAATGTTTTGCACGCTCAACCAGCAGCGGTATGTCGTACCCATCGATGTTATACCCGGTGATGATATCCGGATCGTACTTTAGTACCAGCTTTGAGAAATTGTCGATTATATCGCGTTCTTTGCCGGAGAGACTCTCATAGATGATCTTCGAGTCCGGCCCGTTCAGCCGGATGGCGCAGCAGATGGTAAAAATCCTCCTGTCTTTCAAGCTGTTCTCTATATCGAAACTGAAAATTCTCAGCGGCGGTTTGAACGGCTTGCATTCTTTAACCTTCTCCGCGTCCACCACTAGGTCGGTGGTAAACTTGTTCTGTAAATCTTCCCTGAGCTTACCTTTAACCGTCAGGCACGCAGAGAAATCCTTGTCATAGTAGAACCTGTGCACGAACGGGATATCCGCCGCCAGAACGGTAATATGCTGTGCCTGGTACCTCCCGCGGTAGCTGGGAACCTTCCACGGCGATTGGATGATAATTTTCTGGCACGGTCGGCTCTCCCCCGCCACTTCCAGTTCTACCGGTTCTATGCTAACGAGCTCCGGGTCACTCTTGAGTTCTTCGAGAACGGAATTTGGCGGGTCCACCAGGTGAAAGTACGGCCGAAAACCGTGGTTGCACACTGTTATGGTCCTGTTATCGCGCGTATGCCCGTACAGTTCCACCACAACGCCGTCGCTTTCCATGGAATACGCGCCTGCAATGACCCGAACATCCCATTCCTGCAAATCCGTACTACCAGCTTTCGGCATAGGGTACCAGTATTTGATTAGATTATATTTCAAATGTTCGGAATAAGCGATATAATCAGGAGGCAGGGGGCCACACTTTTAAACGATAATAAACGAAGGCTTTCTAGGGTATTATAATAGGATTTGACAACACTTATTGAGAATGATTTCTAGCGAACCCCTTCTGGACCTGAAATCCATACTATTGACCCTATATCCTACGATGTGAAGGATTTCAGGCCAGGGGGCAGGAGGCGGTTTGATTGTATTCTGATGTGATAACCTAATCGGGTTTGATAGGGTGAAATAATAAACAAGAAAGTAAGAAAGTTAGAAACATCGGTAGAATATTCAAGTTAGTGTTTTAATTACGAAGAGGCCTTCTTGATTTCTAGATTTCTTGTTTATTATGGGGCGGGGAGGGGACATATTACATCAGGTGCTTTATTCAACCGCGAAAGCCGCGAAAAGCGCGAAAAAAAATCTAGGTTTTAATTTTGAAAAGCTTGATTATAAACATCCCCACCCCCACCCCCAATTTTTTTTTAACACAGAAGCACAGAATCACAGAAACAAAGAACAATAAAAGAGAGGTCTTGAGGTTTAAATATATTCAATTTTCCATGCTTTTATGCTTCCATGGTTAATACGGTCTACGGAGTATGGATAACAGGCTACGGATAACGAGTTCAAACGCGGAAGCGCGGAAGCGCGGAAAAAATTAGCCTCGAAGAACACGAATGACACGAAAGCGGGCGTTTTAAAATCGAGGCCTAAAATTATTTCGTGTTTTCGATTATAAATTTTTTTAAATCAAATTCGTGATTTCGTGGTAAACGTAGTCCATTTGAATAATGGGTCAGGTATATTACCACGAAGACACGAAATAATCGAAGAGCACGAAAGATAATCTAGGACTTTGATTTTATGACGTTTGATTAAAAACATCCCCCACCCCACCATTTTTAACACAGAAGCACAGAAACACAGAATTGAAAACTAGACCCAACTTTTTTTTCTGTGCACCTAGACTCGGTGTATTCTGCGTTCTCTGTGTTAAATGATTCCCCTATATTTATCTGGATTAATCGGTGTTATCTGTGGTTCTTTTCCCCTTTTTCGCATCCAAAATTTAATAATCTATTTGCTTCTATCGATGGCTGTGAATTTTAAACGATTTGTAATCTATCTATGCGCTTTCATCGGCCCACTGGGCGGTAATGCGGTTCTGGCTTTGATTCCCACGCTCCAGGCAACCTTTTATGTCGCCGAAGCGGAGGTATTGATGGCAATCACATTGTTCATGCTCCCGTTCGCCATCGGTCAGCTTTTTACTAGTTCCATTGCCAGGGTATACGGCTATCAAAATACCATGATTGCAGGTTATTTGATATATGCCATAGGGTCCGCACTGGGCGGTGCCGCAACCGATATAACAATTTTCCTGGGTTGTCGAATAATCCAGGGTATAGGCTTTGCACTTGTAACGCCCGTTACCATCGCCATCCTGGGCGATCTTACGGAGCCCGGTACCCGCGGTCGCTACATCGGGCTTTTGAACGCCGCCATAGGCGGCGGGATATTCCTGGGCCCCATAATCGCCGGGTTCTTTGCCGTTATCAACTGGCGTCTTGCATTTTATACCCTGGGGATATTGGCGATTTGCGTCGCGTACATCTTCTGGTTCACATTCAAAGATATGAAGTTCGATACCCGCCCCACGTCCGCCTCTATACTGATCTTTGAACTCAAGTCGGTTCTTAAGTCGCCAAAGGTTATACTGTTGTGCACCTCCGGGTTCCTCACCTTCTTCTCGTTCATCGGTGTGATCTCGTTCACTGCAATATACATATCCGGACCGCCGCTGAACATGTCCGAATACAAGTTAGGCTTGATCATCGCATCCTCCGGTCTGGCACAGATTATTCTCGCACTGCCGGGCGGTTTGATCGTTGACTGGATAGGGCGGTTCAAAACAGGCTTTATTGGATTTTCCACCGGTGGGGTGATCGCGTTATCTTTCACACATGCCACAAAGTTCTCCCACTTCCTGGCTCTAGCGGCACTCATCGGTTTTTCGGCGGTAATGATCTGGGCCGTGCTCGTAACACTATCAGTTGAGATCATCCCGGATAAGAAAATCTATGTGGCATCCATCTTTAACAGCCTCCGGTTCTTCGGATTTGCCGCCGCACCCATAGCACTTGTGGGGGTTTATACCAGTGCGGGTATAGGCGGTGTTTATTTTACATGCGCATGCACGTTTATTATCAATATTATCATTTTAAGCTTTATAGCAAAATCGTGATAAGCTTACAAATCGATTACAGAGGGGCGGCTAACGGTTATGCCTGCGAGGGGCGTAACGTCAGGCGTTTAACGGTTAGTGGCCGCAAAACGTCGGCCGCAAGCCGGTTCGCCCCTCGCCACCGCTCAACGTGTACCGCACTTCTATAAGCTGTTAAAAATCTCTCTTATTCTTATTAAATTTCCAACAAATCTTAATATATAAGTACAAATCTACCTCTCTTCTCTATATTCAATTGTGATTACCATGCGGCTTGCAGTTTTGTTGAAGGATAAATGCCAATCGAAAAAATGCAGTTCCGAATGCATGAAATACTGCCCGGTGAACCGTACGGGTGCGGAATGCGTTGAGATGGGCAAAAAGGGTAAGCCGATCATATCCGAGAAGCTCTGTGTGGGGTGCGGTATCTGCATCCACAAATGCCCCTTCGATGCCATCCGCATAATCGGGTTAGCGGACGAGCTCGAAAGCGACCTGGTGCACCAGTTCGGTGTGAACGGGTTCAGGCTGTTTCGGCTGCCAACGCCCACGAAGGGCAAGGTTCTCGGCCTGCTTGGGCCCAACGGTATCGGCAAGACAACGGCGATAAATATCCTGGCAGGTCAGCTGATACCCAACCTTGGGGATCTTGAGAGCGAGCCCGCGTGGGAGAAGGTAATCGACTATTTCGCAGGCAAGGAGCTCCAGCTGTATTTCGAGAAGCTGTCAAAATTACAGATTGTTTCGTCAATGAAACCGCAGTATGTTGATATGATCCCCAAACATCACAAGGGCAAAGTCTACGAGCTCCTGGCAAAGCTACCCAAAAGTGAAATTCTTGAGGAGGTAACGAAGGAGCTGGAGCTGACACATGTACTGAACTCGAAGTTGAAGGAACTGTCCGGCGGTGAACTTCAACGGCTCGCAATCGGAGCCGCTATGTTGAAAGAAGCGGATATATATTTCTTCGACGAGCCTTCATCGTACCTCGATATATATCAGCGCCTTAATATTGCTAAAGTTCTGCATAAACTTGCGCTCGAAAAGCAGGTGGTTATAATCGAGCATGACCTGGCAATTCTTGATTTTTTAGCAGATAACGTTCATATCATGTACGGTACCGAAGCCGCTTATGGTGTGATCGCGTACCCGCGAGCGGTGAGGACCGCCATAAACACATACCTCTCCGGCTTTTTGAAAGAGGAGAATATCAGGTTCCGCGACAAGCCCGTGGTTTTTGAAGCACGCCCTCCGAAGGAACAGTGGTCCGGCGGGATACTGCTGAACTACCCGCCGCTGGAGAAGAGATTTGACGGGGGTTTCTCGCTGGAAACCCGGGGTGGTAAACTTCATGAAGGCGAGGTGGTGGGCGTCGTGGGGCCCAACGGTTGCGGCAAAAGTACTTTTGTCAAAATGCTGGTGGGAGAGGTCAAACCCACCGAGGGTAATATTTCTACAAACTTAAGGCTGAGCTACAAACCTCAGTATATCGATGTCGATTTCGACGGTACCGTCCAGGAGATGTTCTGGTCAGATGTTGGAGAGGCGTTCGAATCGCAGTTTTTCCTATCAGAAATCGAACGGCCGCTGGAGGTCCAGCCTTTGTACAATAAGAATGTGCAGAACCTTTCCGGCGGCGAGCACCAGCGTGTATCCATCGCAATTGCTCTTTCCCGCGAGGCGGATATCTACCTTCTGGACGAGCCTTCCGCGTATCTCGACAGCAACCAGCGCATGAATGTAGCCAAAACACTGCGGCGTGTGATGGAGAAAGGCGAGACCTCTGCACTGGTGGTGGATCACGATATTTACTTTCTGGATTTGATATCGGATTCCATTCTGGTTTTCGAAGGCGAGGGCGCCCGGTACGGGTCGAGCTCCGGGCCTTACGACCTCCGTACCGGCATGAACAAATTTTTGAAGAATGTTGATATTACATTCCGGCGTGATACAGATTCCATGAGGCCGCGCATCAACAAGAGCGATTCAAGGTTGGACCGGGAACAGAAGGCGAGCGGAGAATATTATTACGGATGATAATTGCTTTTTTTCGATTAAGATAGCTTACAAAATTCTAAGCACTAAGCACTAAATTCTGACAAATTCTAAATATTAAATTCTAAACAACCCCACCCCTTTTTATTAACAGGGAATCAGGGATGGAAGGGATGGAAGTCATTATAATAACGGCTTTTTTTTAAATCGTATCCCTAGTATCTCTGTCTCTCTGTTTAATAATGCACCTTGTCAAACCCGCTCGAGTAACCCCGATTATATTTAAATGAATTTGAAGATTCTACCATTATACATAAATATCAATACGATTCTTATTAGTCAGACAGAGGTGCATGTACATGGGTACAACTATGAAGATTTTCACTATAGTGTTTATGTGCCTATTTTTATTATCGAGTTGTTTGGGCGGCTTTACTGCAAAGGCCGATCGAGGCTCGGTGGTGATTGATGACGATGATATTAATATCTACGAACCCGGTCAGAAAGCTATTATATGCTGGGACGGTACAAATGAATTACTGATTTTAAGCACCGATATCAGGGCCGAGGAGCCTACGAAAGCTCTGGAGATCATGCCGCTTCCATCCGAACCTGAGATCTCCACCTGCGATGTGGGTGTGTTCGAGAAATTAAAGGATCTGGTGGAATTGAACGGTCAATCTGATGAGAAAGGTGAGGGTTCATATGACAGAGGTGATAACTTGGGTCCTTCACAGGATGTGGAGATCATATTCCATGAGCAGCTGGGTTTCCATGATATAACGGTGATAAAGGCCCACACCACAGAGGGTTTTGCGCAATATGTAAGCGACTTCATGGTAGAACTGGGTCTTGAACCCATGAGCTTTCCGGAGGCGGAGGATATCGCCGAATCGTACATGTCAAGAGGTTATAATTACTTCGTACTGGATGTAATCGAACTTTCATACGAGTTGAGGAGCCCGGAGCCGTTAATGTACAAATTTGAATCGGACAGCCTGTATTATCCCATGGAAATAACATCGCTAACCGGCGGGGAATCGCATATACTGCTTTTCACGCTCATCCCGAGCGTTCCTGCGGGAGAGACCTATGAGGAAAAGGATGGCAGTTTCCTCAATGAGAGAACAGCAACCTATCAGGATGAATATAATATAGAATTAAGCACGCCGCAGTCGCCTGTGGATTTTGATAAAATTACCGAAGTCACCATAAGCACTGATGATCTGAAGGATGAGGCTGAGGATTCGGAAGGTAATATAATCGATGAAGATTTCTTCCAACTCTATGATTTCTTCTCCGGTCATGATGAAGTAAAGGTCGGTGTGTTCGAATATGACGGTCCCGTAGAGATGAAAGGCGATGTAGAAATTAAAGAATATGCAGTTCAAAAGGTACTGGTGGACCAGGAATATGAATTCCACGTATGGAACCTGATATTGGTCACCGTGATGCCTGTAATCATTTTCGCTGTAATTCTTTTTGTGGTTATATGGCGCACCAGTTCTAGATCTTGATCCAATAACACTGAGTTATTACAGCTTCGATAAAGATGGTTTCGCTTCAAAAATTCTAAGCACTAAGCACTAAATACTAAACAACTCCCAACTCCCAAATTCTAAACAACCCCCCGCCCCCCATTTTTATTGCGGAAACGCTGAAGCGTGGAAGTTTAACTTCTGGAATTAAAACCTAGACTTTTCGTTTCCGTGTTTTCCGTGCCTCCGTGGTTTATTCAGGCTCCTTTGCATGGCAGGAAAAGTATTAACCACGGAATCACGGAACCACGGAAGTCCTAGGTCTTAATGTACTTCGTGGCCAATCACGGGGATGGGGACCATTAATAATCAATACATTGAAAATCAAAACCTTAGATTATTCTTTCGCGGTTTTCGCGCTTTTCGCCTGTTTCGCGGTAAAAAAATTCCCTTGCTAAATCAGGATAGGTGCTCTAATCGATATCTAATTACCCTGGAACCTAACCTCTAACCTCCAACCTCTGGTTGGACTCTCGACTCCCCGACTCTTCGACTTTTACTTTTCCACTATCCCACTTATTCACTTTTACACTGATTGTTAACCGTTCCACTATTCCACTATTGCACATTTCCACTTTCTCTACTTAATATCGATCTTACTGCTGCTGCTCATCAACTCTCTGATAAGGTACATTGATCGGCGGCTGGTCTGCACCTGGTACCGGTGCTGGTGTCGGTGCGGGTGAGGGTGCTGGTGCCTGTGCCTGTGCCGGTGGGGGCTGCGGCGGCAGCTGCTGCGGTGGCGGCATTGCCGCAGGCTCCTGCTGCGGTTGGAATACCGCAGCCGGTGGGCCGGTTTCGGGGGCCTCCTCATAATACGGCTCCTGCGGGGGCTCCGGGGGCGGCTCCTCCTCGGGTCCCGCGGGTGGCTCTGCACGCGGCTCCATCTCCTCTTCTACCTTTCTACCCTCCGCTCTCTTTGACACTACTAAATGTATTATACTGAATATCAAAGCACTGATTAAGATGAATATGCCCAGGAATAGCAGTGCCATCTCCTGCGTCAGGAACGGCTCTTCCTCGGGTTCCGGCTCCGGCGGTGGGTCTGCTTCCTTTGAACGCAGCTCGATTGAATGTTCATTCTCCGCAGTAAATGGATAGCTTACACCCTGTGTATCCTTGAAACTGATGCCGATAGAGGTCTTATAGAGCATTCCGCGTTCGATCTCACCGGTTTTGATCGAGAATGTGAATTCCATCTCCTCGTTAACATCTATGGAATTTGCACTCTGCAGATTTTCGGAAGCAGAGAACAGATTGGAGGTGCTGTTGAACAGAATGGTGACATTGTTGGCCGTGGAACCGCCGCAGTTCAAGACTTTGACCTTTAATGTAAAGGTACTATCTTCCAGGATTTCCGAGGTGGTTATATCGGTGATTACAAATTTCGGCGGCGGCGGCGGAGGCGGCGGCGGGTCATCGCCTATAACGAACAGCGGGATTCTCTGCTCTGGATTTGCATTGAATTGAAACGCATTTCCCAGAGAATCTTCAAAGCTTACAAATAAGGATGTTGAATAGGTCTGGCCGGCATCCACCTCACCTGTAAAGATGTTGAATACAAATGTCGCCTCTTCATTCCGTGCGATTTCCTGCGGGCCCTGGATGCTGGCCTGTGCAGAAAACAGGTTCGTGCTGCCGTTAAACATCACACTTACATTTTTGGCATCGCTGCCGCCTACATTGCGGACCGTTACAGTTAATGTGAAATTAGAATTGGGCTTGATATCGTTGGTTTTTGCATCGGTGATTATGCAGCTGGGCGGAACGGGATTTATGTTAAGATCTACATTTACCGTCGTGGTCCGTTCCTGATTGAACGGATCCAGGCATGTTACTGTTATGGGTACAGTGTGAACGCCCGGCGTGGCATCTTTGTAAATATCGACGATGAAATTAAAATAGTTTTTATTGGAATTTGTCGGATCGTTGGCAGCGTACATTTTTATATCAATTTCTTTGGCATCGATTGTTATGGCTGTCCTGTCCAGAGAGTTCAACTGCTGTAACGGTGAGCTGCCGCCCGCGGCGATCTTGACATTCACGCTGTTCAATGGATAATTCTCTAGATTAGTAAGCTGCACTGACAGGGGTACATTATGCATACCTGCCTGGATATAATTTGTTGATATCGCCAGTAAATCTGGTTCGATGACATCATTTTCATCGTCACCCTCGTTGACTTTTACCAGTAAGAACGGTGTGTATGTCTCATGTGTCAGTGACCGTGCAGCCACAACATTAGCGTGGATATCAACCTCTGTTACATCTTCCGGTACAACCCCGCCGGTGTCGTAATATGCCGTGTATTTTATGGGTATTCTATATAATCCCGGCGGGAGGTTTTTAATTATTTCCGTGGGGAAATTTTCCTCCTTCGTCTGACCCATTGCTATATTGCCCAGAGGCACCGTCTTCGATAGAGAGCTTTTGAACGCATTGGCATTTTCGTCATAATAAAATTCTGATTTGAAGAAATATGCGGCGTTATCTGTAAAAAGCTCGGCTTCAACATCGGTCAGGTCATAATTGCCGTTGTTTTTGAATACCAGCGGAAAACTCTTGTTCGTGGTGCCCTGGTAGATCTCAACATTTGCTATGTATTCATCGTTTAAATCCGTTTTACCTATATCCGTTTGCGCTATCTGATCGGTGAGATCCAAAACTGGCGTATCCACTATTTCTATAGAAATGGGATTCTGCGATTCTGTTATCTTGACACCGCCTATGTAGTATATCAATTCATAATAACCTGAATAAACCTGCGGTGCTTGATTAAATGCACCGGCGCTTGTCAAATCCCAGAATGGATCCTCAGTTGTACCGGCAGCTGTGGTAACGACATCAAGGGTTGCTAAAGTATCTTCCAGAACAAAATTTGAAGGAATACTGAGTGTGAATTCAACATTATCCAGATTTCCATCCAGTGAATATATATTTGGAATAGTTAACAACCGGTCAATGGTGCCCGAATAGATTGGAACAGAAGCTAAATTGTTATTTCGTGCTGCAAGGTCGATCCCACCGCCGCCCACATCTGTTACCCGGGATGTTAATTTCATTTTAACTGTAATTTTACCCATCTGCCAGAATCTTTCTGGACCGACCCTGATCTGCATATTTACAGTTATCTCAAGATCGTGAAAGGGTTCTATTGCACCGCTGGTGCCTATATCAAACTCATACTGATATTGATCCCTATCACTCCACCAGACATTTGTTTCATTTGAATATTTCTGCGTTATGGTTATTGGACTTGTAACACCTGAAGGGACCGCTATAGTGGTATTTACGAATTCCATTACACCTTCTGTCATAATGTTTTTCATCCATATTGTGAAAGTATTTCCCTGGTCATTTAGATAAAATGTATACGGATCACCGGTACCACCATTTCCATATTCACCGTCATGGGGGTACTCGGGCCATGTTACATCCCAGAGCTGGAAATAATCACCTATCTTTGTACTGCGGCCTTCCGCTCTGGTATCTTCTGATGACGAATCGTTCGAATCCCCATCACCGTTTGTTGAAGTCGCAAGGGGAATCGAATGGACCATTCCAAAAATTCCAAGCAACAACAAAACTAAGCTGTACACAACTATTTTTTGTATTACGCTAGAATATACTCTCATAAACTCACCTTTTTTTCTACAATAAATCTTCTCACCGGATTATTACTGCCATTTTTATATTAAATGACAATAATAGACACAAGTTATGGTATTTGAATTTTTTGAAATAATATGTTTTAAATAAAAAATTCGAAACTGTTTATATATAGCTTATATAGCTGATTTTTAGGTATATTTAAAATAATTATGTAAGAATAACTTATCGTTTTTTATCTATTACAAAATAAGCAGCCTGACTTTATTAACTTCAATTTATCACTTTTTGAGATCTTTTGCTTTTTCATCAGTACCAGCTTTAGCCCTCTCCTTTGTTACCCCTGAGCCTTCCACTCGATCCTCCTTCTCGGATTCTTCGATCTCAAGCCTTTTCTTTCTAGCACGCATCAAGAACACCACGGCGATAATGATCACAATAATAAGTACGATAGTTGCGATGTAGAATCCCTTAGATGCGAAGAAGTTATCTGAGGATTCGGAATCGTCCTCACCGTCTCCATCAGTATCAACATCTACCAGAACAACTGAAATATTCGTTGTGATTGCAGTATCCTTAAAATCCATTCTGCTGGCACTGACAATCAACTCGTACGTTGTTGGTTCGCTGAGTCCGGAGGGTGCAATGTAGGTCAATGATAACTTCCCGTCACTGCCGGTTATACCTTCCGATACGCTCAGCTCACCTCCGGTCCTGTGGAACTTGAGTACCACGCCCGGAACAACCTCGCCGCCGGTTTTATTACGGACTTCGACTTCAAGAGTGTTTTCTTTTCCCATTACAGGCTGCGCCGGCTCAAAGGTTACTTTTATATCGAATTCGTAAGCCTGCTGGGGTAGTATTGTTACGGCAATGGAACTTGTTGCAGGAAGATAGCCCTGCTTTCGCGCCGTTGCTAAAATAATCAGAGGTGTCTCCGAGCTAACCTCCGGCGCCACATCTTCCAGTGTATCCTGCCCGACGTAATCCCATAAAAAGTTTTTGGAGTACTCGTTTCCGTAATACAAGATGGTGTAATTCACCGAGGCGCTGTTGACGGGTTTGCCGGACTCGGTTATGTTCAGGAGCACCTTTAAGGGTTCACCGATGAAGTATTTTGATTTCGTTGGTGTCATGGCTAGCTCGAGTTTATTTTCTGGATTGACCTTTACCACAATGGATTTAGTATTTGTAATCAACCCTTCACCGGAAGCTTCAACTTTGATTTCAATCGTAAGAAATTCATTTATATCGGGGGCGGTATACTTACACCTGTAATAACCAAATGGGTCGGTTTCACCAAGGACTATGCTCGTCCGTGTTGAAGTCGATCTGGCATCGATTTTACTGAACCTGCCTGTAGAGGCTTCTACCTTGACTTTTACACGGCTCAAGGGCTGGGTGCCGTTGTAGGTTCGAACTGTTATTGTTGAGTTTTCACCCGGCAGCAGTGTCTCCGGATCTGCACTGAGGTCTATCTGGATGTTGCCCGTGCGCTCTAACCCTATCGCATAAACAAATCCATCATTAGACCCGAAGTAAACACGCCCGTCCACTACTGCTGGTGAAGATACAATGCCGTACTGCCCTCCGATTGCGGCGTATTTCCAGATCAACTCGCCATTGCCTTCTTTGAGGCAGTATAAATAACCGTCACAGCTGCCGAAATATACATGACCGTTTGCGATTGCTGCTGAAGAATAGATACCATTGTTTGTATCGCCCGTTGGATAATTCCAGATTTCTTTTCCACTGGAGGCGTTCAGCGCGTACATGATGCCGTTATTAGACCCGACAAAAACCACGCCGTTGTGTACTGCCGCTGTTGAACAAACACCGTATGCAGAAGTACCTGTGGTTATGTTCCAGAGCTCCTTACCTGTCTCGGTATCAACGGCGTAGAACCTGCCGTCGGGCTGAACAGCCGAACCGAAGAACACGCGGCCCTCGCCGTCCAATGTGGGTGACGAAAAAAGACCCTCGAATGCATAATCTGCTTGAAAGCTCCAGGTCTCCTTGAGAGTTTCGAGATCTAAGCGGTAAAGTTTGCAATTGGTCGAAGTAATGTAAATACTGTCACCGTCAATTGCAGGTGAGGACCAGATAGCATCGCCAGTTTGAAACTGCCCTAAAACATCGGTGGTACCATCACCGTTACCAGCAGCGTCAAGTGCGTACAAATATCCGTCAGCACAGCAGACATATACAACACCCTTGTATACCACCGCGGAGCCGTAGATATTATGATTAAATTGATGTTCCCATTCGGTGGTGACAGGATCCGTGTCAAGGTCTACTGCATAAAGCTTTCTTACATTATTCTCAAGTTCTGTACCCGTACCGATAAAAACCATGCCATTGGAATAGGTAGGTGAAGAGTAAACATAATCGCCTGTATTGAAAGTCCATTCCTTTGTGCCCTTCTCTGCATCAAACGCATAAAGGTTCTTATCCCATGAAGCTATAAAAACTAGACCCTCGGCCACAGCAGGTGAAGAGTACACTTCGGCCTCGGTATCATATTTCCATAATGTATTGTTAGTAAGAGGTCCATATGTATCCGATACACCGGTGTTTTGCAGTCCGCCGAAGGCCTTCGGCCAGTCGAAACCGGAACGGCTGGTGGACCGCGCCGAATTATCCGATGGTGTTAAAAACTCATCAGAAAATTCCTCCGGGCTTTCGGTTTCACTTTCTGCATTGGTCGGAAGAATCGGTATTACAACAGCGAGATTAATTAATGTAATCAAACATAAAAACACGGTCAATTTTTCGATTTGGAATAAAATCGAAATCTTCATTGTAAAACCCACCGATTAATAATTGATTCATATGTAATATCAATATTATTTATAATATCATCTAATTTGGGGGATGTTATATTTAAATTATGAAATATTGAATATAATAAGGCTTATTTAAATTACGGGCTCAGTAATTTTTATCATACTTTTAAGAACATTATATTTTGCGGTCCAATTTAATAGAATAAACTTTTTAGTAATATTTTATTTTTTACATTTGTAAATTTTAATTAATTATTCGTTACTCTAGGGTATATTTAAATATCGATAAAAAATCAACCTATTATAACTTTATTGTTCCGTTCTCTACAGATTAATATCTAAAATAAAATAATATCAAAATATGCTTCTAAAACATATCCAAGCGGAGTAAGATTTTTAAATAATATAATGAATTAAATTGCAGGCTGGTTCTCGGTTCTGGTTTTTCGTTGGTTTTAATTAATGAAAATTCCATTCTTGGGAGCGTGGAATGATATGGCTGCTGGATTTTTGCAAAAATCTGTGATAATTGTTCTTTCAATTGTGATTATTGTTTCATCAATTCCCACGTTGGATTCTAATGAACCGATATCGAACGGAGGAACCCCAAAATCGATAGATGAGACTCATGATAACAGCATGAACGATCTCCCTCCCTCGGTTGAGGAAGTGGCCGAAACAGAAGAGTTAACAGGGGAGGAACCTTCAAGCCGGCACAGCCGTAACAATCAGGTTGACGAATGGCCCATGTTCCGGCACGATATGCGCCGTACGGGAAATACAACTTCAAGGGCACCCAACATCAATAACATCAAATGGACGCACCAGACGCCCATTACTGATTACACATGGGGCTACTGCGGTTCACCGGCAGTTGCGGGCGGGCTGGTGTTTTTGGGCGGCCAGCGCCCGGACGTTTTCCGGGCCATTGATGCGGAAACAGGTGTGCAGAGCTGGCCTTATAATGTAGGCAACCGAGTAACCTCGTCACCCACGGTAGCCAATAACCGGGTTCTATTCACATCGTACTCTCGAATGGTCTATTCATTGAACATTAATACCGGCTTGGAGGTCTGGACTGCCGGGTTGGCAAATTATCCCGACAGCTCACCCACGGTATACCAGGGTAAGGTTTACGTGGGTGACGGCGAGGCGGATTATGTCGCATCCTCACCATCGCATATGTACTGCCTGGACGAAAACACAGGCGCAGTCAGGTGGATATTCAACTCCGTCGGCCAGATCGCATGTTCGCCCACCATCGTTGACGATTTGGTTATATTCGGCTCGTACGACGGTTTTGTTTATGCACTGCCGGCAACAGATCCGAACGGAGATCTATCCATCGATGATACCGAGATAATCTGGCGCTTCGATGCAGGCTCCAGGATCGTGGCCTCCGCAGCCGTTGTTGACGGCACCGTTTATATCGGTGCATGGAACGGTAAGCTGTATGCATTACCGTTCACCGACCCAAGCGGAGACGGCTTTATCTCGGAGGACGAAATAATCTGGACGTTCGAAACAGGCAACCAGAACTGGTGCTCCGCCGGCGTTGCAAACGGAAGAGTTTTTGTTGGTTCGCACGACCATTATATTTATGCCCTCCCGCAGGCGGACCCGAACGGCGACCGCGTGATTTCAGAAAGCGAAGTGCTCTGGAAATACCAGACGACAGATAAGATCTGGAGTTCGCCGGCCATCGCGGGCGGTAAGGTCT
>CP070629.1:1952991-1955602 GCA_020356005.1 Thermoplasmata archaeon | reverse complement strand
GATGATTAAACGTTTCATGATTATTCCTCCATGAGTTTGGTTAAGGTTTCGTTAATTACTCGTCTCGCTAATGATGTCGTTCATCTCTTCCAAAAGGTCACAAAAAAATTATTCTTGCATTTATTAATCAAAATACATATCTTATTTCGACTGGTGAAGCGTAATCACCCTTTGCTTTGTGGCAATTATAATATGGATAACCAGTTCGAATGAAATTTTCAAGAGGATCAACTATAGATCACCCTGATACTGAAATTTTTTTTATCAATTTAAATAAGCAATCGTTTTATTCATAAATACTCATTTTCACCACTGACCATTTAATACCACCATCGAGCATCAGGAAGTGATAGAAAAAATACCAGGCATACGAAGAAAATACAATTGAGCCAGTGGCAAAACTGAACAAGAAAAAATTAGCCATTCTTTTAAAGAAAGCCCAGGCTGGGAATTCTGCCGCTTTAGAGTCATTATGCAAAGCGATTGAGAAATTCATTCGGAATTATTTTCGTCAGAAATTTCAGGATAATACCCTTGTGGACGACCTCTGCCAGGAGACCTATATCAGGCTTTTGAAAAATCTACCCCAAATTCGTGAGGAAATGAAGCTGACCGGGTTTGTCGCCAAAGTGGCTTTTCACGTCACCCAGGATCATTTTCGGCAAAAGTATCGCCAGAGAGAAGAATCGCTGGAAACAGATTATGAAGAACAACCGGAAAGCAAATTAAAGGCAGCCATTGCCGATCTCCACCCGGATGAGCGCATTCTCAATAAGCTTGATCTGGATGAAGCCCTGGCACAGTTGCCGGAAAAATCTCGTACTATTATAATGATGAAATCGCGGGGATATAATTATGAAGAAATATCCGCTGAAATGGGTCTATCGGTCAGCGGGGTGAAAATGCAGGTAAAACGCAGCATGGAACAGCTCCGAGCAGCTCTTTTTACTGTGACTTTTTTGTTGATTTGTGCGACAATATTGATGGGAGTAATTTAGCCAGAATCATCAACTTCTGGTAAATCCTAACCTGGACAAGTCACAACCATAAAATCCTGAACCGCTAATTACGCGAATTAAACAAATTTCGCTAATTATTAATTCGTGTAATTTGAAAAATCTTCCTTAGGCGGATCATATTAATTATAGATCCACCGAAGGAGGATTAGCGTAATTCGCGGTCAAAAAATCTTTGACTGTTGTACAAGAATTTAATTTTTTAGTATTTGTAAAAATAAATCGGTAATTACAATGAATAACTGTAAAAACATTTCTGAAAAAATCATGTTCTTCGACGACCTGGGTGACATGGAGCAGGACGCTATAAAACAGCATACGGAGCAATGTACTGCCTGCCAGCAAAAATTAGAAGCATATCAAACAATCATGGTTTCACTTAAACAACACCTGGATGATCATGTAATCGATGTTGAATTGCTGGAGCGCTACAGCATATACTTAGCTGCCCGTGATGAACCAGATTATGACGGCAGAAAATTAACTGCTTCGGAAATCGCAGAAATCCGAGAGCACCTCAGCGATTGTCCCCGTTGTCAGAAAAAGGTCGATCAACTGAGCCTGGATTACCAGGACATAGTCACATGCCTGGAAGACACAGAATTAGCATCGCTTACGCTGGCTGATGAAGCTCACCGTCCTTCTCTTTCAGATCAAGCTGCGGAATTTTTAAGAAAAGCTACCGATGCCCTGAAAGACTTATTTACCCTTTCAACTCCCCGGCTATACCCCATCGCGGTTGGCGCGGTGGCGGTTTTGCTGATTTTAATATGGTTTGGTCCCTTTTTCCGTGGAAGCGACAATCCTTATGCCCACTTAATGACATTCGAGCACGAAAGAATCTTTAGCGTTACGCGTGGTAACTTGCCACAATCCCTTAACCAGGGAATCTACAATTTTCAACAGGGCAATTATAAGCAAGCTATTCTGGATCTGGAACAGTTTATCCCGGAAAATTCAAACGAGATTTTGCTTTCGCAAGCACATCTTGCCGCCGGAATAGCTTATTTGCACGAAGCCCAAAGTGATTTTTTAGGACGTTTTCATAAAATTGATACCAATCTGGTAGATAGCGGAATTCAACATCTAAGGGCAGTGACGGATTTAACGGACAATCTTCGCGTAAAAGAAGATGCCTTTTGGTTTATTGGTAACGCTTATCTTTTAAAGCAGGATGCGAATCAAGCTAAAGGGGCATTTGAGAAAGTGATCGAGCAGAATGGGCAGCGATTTAAGTCAGCTCAAGAGCTAATTAGGGAATTAGAAAATATAAAGGAAAGGATAAAATGAATGGAAGAATCATAATTAAGTCTCTTCTTATTATGGTTGGCTTTCTATTAATCACCCCCTCACAATCTTCTCTCTTTTCCCAGGAAACACAGCAATTGCAGCAACGTTATTTAAACATTTTAAAATTGATGGGTGATAATGAATATGACAAGGCGATCCCCAAATTGCAACAGCTTATATCCGATCACCCTGACTTCAGCAAGGCTTACAAGAAAATCGCCGAAGCCTATATCTTCACGGGAAATCTCGAAGACGGACAGAGCTGTTTTGAAAAATTGCTGCTTGAAGACCCTGACAACGCTTAT
>CP070629.1:1949931-1952891 GCA_020356005.1 Thermoplasmata archaeon | reverse complement strand
GGGTGAGTTTTATCTTTTGCGTTTCAGCAATATGCTTTTCAAGCGGTGAATCATCTTTTCCGATGACTACTTCTTTATTAAAGATTTTGAATTTGGTTAATGTTATTGGCGGGAGATAGGGATTCTGAGTAATGTCTTCCGTTGCCAGTACATTTAAACCATTATTACCTCCAAAATATATTTCACCACTTTTAGAAAGAAATAAATCCTTTGCACCTTCATAAATCCCAAAATTGATATAATTGGGCTTAGATGGAAGGTTAATCGCATCTGGCATTTTTAAAACAGTTTGCCCGGCACTTAACCAAAGATTACCGTTACGATCTTCTACTATACCTGCAATAAATTTATTCGCTAATCTATCGCTGGTCTGGTACAGAATAAATTGTTGGTCGTGCCTGTCAAATCTAAAAAGTCCCTTTCCCGCACCAATCCAGATATGTCCTTTACTGTCTTCCCATAAATCATAGCAAATATCAGGAACAGCGCATGTTTCATCATTAAAGTCATGAACATAATTGATTACGGTATATGCTTTTTTATCTACAAAGCTCAAACCTGTATATGTACCCAACCAGAGATTGCCTCGACTGTCTTCAAGCATGGATAAAACACCATCTTGAATTATCGGATATGTGAATCGAGTAAAGGTTCGTTTTTTTCGGTCGTATTTATCCAAACCAGTAAATGAACCAACGTATACATTTCGCTCCCTGTCTTCAAAAATGGTTAGAATAAAATTGTGTTGTATGGTAAACGGATCAGCAGGGTCATTACGGAAATGGGTAAATTTTCCTCTATTTGAATTAAATAGATCAAGTCCACCCCGATAAGTTCCCAGCCAAATCTGATCATAGCTGTCAATAAAAACAGCAGTCACTTCATTGGCACTTATACTGGCTGGATCATCATTATTATGAACGTAATATTTAAATTGCCCGGTCTTTTTATCTAATACGTTCAACCCGCCTCCATCAGTACCTATCCATAAATTATCGCACTTATCCTCGGCGATGCTAAGAATATATGGATTATTCAATCCTCCCTGCGTTACTTTGTAATGTCGAAATCCCTGCGTCAACCTGCTGGTATAATTTACACCACCATTATAAGTTCCCAACCAAAGAATACCATCATCACTGACATAAGCTGAATAAATTGAATTACTGTTTATACTGTTCTCATCATTAATATCAAGCACATATTGGTCGAATTCTTCTGTTTGAATATTGAAAATATTAAGTCCGCCATTTTCAGTTCCAATAAAGAGATTATCCTGCCCATCTCCCGCGATGCAAAACAATTGATTGGTGCTGATTGAACCAGGTTTCTCTTTGTCATGCATATATCGCTTCACAATATTTTTATCAGGATCTAACCTAATGAGGCCACCTAAATACATGCTGAACCATAAATTGCCGTTTGCGTCTTCGTAAATACCGCGAATATCTATCGGCGATCCGGTGTCTGGATTATAGATATACCGTTTGAAAGTGCTCGTTTTCTGATCAAATAAATTCAGGCCATCCGATGTACCAATCCAGAGCCGGTTTTTGCTGTCTTCAAACAGACAATGAATTCTATCGTTACTCAGACTTTGCGTGTTAGTGGTGTCAGATAGATATTTTATGAATTTATTTATTTCCCTATCTAAATTATATAAACCATAAGCCGTACCGAACCATATTTTTTCGGCACTATCCTCCAAAATACTAAAAACGTACAATGATTCAATTATTCGCTCCTTATCAGTATTAGGGACAATATTGGTAATTTCATCCGTCTCTCGATTGTAAAGATCAAGTCCACCTCTTTTCGTGGCTATCCATATATTATGCTTGCTATCTTCCATGATAGCCATCACTTCATAGCTGTTGATTGATTGCAGATTTTCCGGAGCATTCTTATAGATGGTAAATTGGTAACCATCGTATTTATTTAAACCATCATTGGTACCAATCCACATTAAACCACGGCTATCCTGAAGAATGCAGTTCACGGTACTATTTGATAGACCATCACCGATAGAAAGGTGCTCAAACTTTAAATTATTATTCTGTGCATCGACTAAATTGATAAACGATAATACGATTATTAGAGTAACCTGTGAACTTAAAAGATTAAAGGTTTTAGTTTTCATGACCTAATCTCAATTAACTGGTTATCAGCTTATTTTCTCGGTAATTAATCGCACAAGTAAAATTGCCATTCATCATTTTCTCAGGTTGTAAATTCCCCTGGCAATCCATGACTTATATTGGCTTGTTTGGGTGCGCTTTAATATAATCTATTAACTCATCTACATGTGCAAAGGCCAGAGCGCAATAGGTATCCGCCGCGCCATAAAAAATGGCAATTCTTCCGGTATCGGCATCATGCAGTGTTGCACAGGGAAATGTGACATTGGGAACGAATCCAGTCCTCTCATAGGGCTCTTCTGGCGTCAACAAGTAATTCTCGCAGTCCACGATCACCTTGGCTGGATCATCGATATCCAATAGCGCCGCACCGATGCTGTAGATAAATCCACTGCAAGTCAAACAAACGCCATGGTAGATCAATAACCAGCCTTCAGTGGTTTCAATAGGTATTGGACCAGCACCGATTTTCACATTTTTCCACCAGTAATGGCTTGTCTTCATGACCAATCGATGTTTGCCCCAAAAGGTCATATCCGGACTCTGGCTTAAATAGATATCTCCAAATGGTGTATGTCCGTTGTCGCTGGGACGGTTCAGCATCACATAATTACCATTTATCTTTCTTGGGAATAAAACGCCGTTCCGATTATACGGCAAGAACGCATTTTCAAGCTGAACAAAAGTTTTGAAATCCTGTGTCCAGGCAATCCCGATTGTTGGTCCCTTAAAATAATTGCACCAGGTAATATAATAGCTACCCTCAATCTCTAACAAGCGTGGATCGTAACCGTAAAGAATCGGCTTTGCCGGAGTGCCATC
>CP070629.1:1942137-1949831 GCA_020356005.1 Thermoplasmata archaeon | reverse complement strand
TTTTACCTCGACGTTTTTGTAAACGACTCGGCAACGCAATTGCCGGTTTCCGGTGCAGCTGTTACCATAACCGATGTGTTCGAAACAGAAGTTTTTAACAAAACCACAGACGCACAGGGGTGTGTTCTAGCTCTGAACTTGACCTATTACCAGCTTTACAACAACGGTTCTGACAAAATATTTTCACCCTATAATGTGACAATAACCAAGAGCGGTTACAGAGTAGGTTACGCGGAACCTGAAATCGAAATGTCTTCAAACCGCGAAATAAAAATATTACTGCATGAGATCCCACCGGTACCCCAGCTTGATTTTATTGTAATTGAGCGTGCAGCAGGCGGCAACCAACCATGGGTAGCCCCTCGAAATTACGGTATAGGAGAAAATGATACCTTCTATTGTGCCGGTTACAATAAAACCTCCGGGTTCATCGCTAACCTTAATGCAAGCTGGAGTGTTTCAGATAGTAACCTGGGCGCTGTTTCTCCTACCTCCGGCAACTCCACCACCTTTTTTGTAAACATCGTGCCCTCGGGCGGAACCGTTCAGGTCAATGCATCTTACATGGGTTTAAAAAACAGCACAGGGCAATTTACCATTCTGGATCCTGCTGAAGAATATATTGTTATCCAGACCGAGCCCGGCGGATCGGGGAGTTGGGCCGGCGACCATCACATTGCACTGTTCCATCAAGAGACTTTGTTTTGTGCTGTTTACAATGGAACAGGTTTATACCTGTACGAAGGGACCGCCAGCTGGCAAACCGATAATGCCTACATTTCAAATATCAGCACTCCCGGAAAATCGGCTGTATTTACCGCAGATGCGGTGGGCTCCACACAAGTTACAGCCACATTCACTACCAGCACTTCAAAGGTTCTTATAAATCGTACAGGTACAATCACGATAAAGGAATTCGTTATCGACCAGATCATGATTCGCACAAAACCCGATAATAAAGGTGAATGGGCAGGCCCCAAGGATTACGGCAGTGCAGCTATTGTGAGTTTCTTCTGTGCTGGCTATAACCAGAGCTGGGGCTTTCTGGGCGATGTGGCTGTTAACTGGTTATTGTATGGTGACAATATTGGATATCTCAGCTCACCGTTCGGTATGTGGGTCGATTTGTTCATCTATGATGGAGGCACTGTATATATCACTGCGGCAATACTTGATTTATCAAACAGTACCGGCCTGTTAAAATTCACTGCACCTCTTCCTGATCTTGAACCATCAATAACGACAATATCGTTCGAATCTTCTGGGTCTGGCCTCGAAGAATCCACTTGGGCTACGATACAGATCACAATCGACAATATTGGCGGCAGAACCCAGGTGGATGCTAAGCTCAAAGTTTATGATAACATCCCGCCGGGTATCGACACCGAACTGATCGATGAGGTGAATCTAGGTACATTTCTGGCCTACGAAACCAAATCATTCAATGTTTCATGGCAGGCATTCGGGATCGGTTTACATAAAATTACAGCATATGTTGACGAATTAGATATCATCGATGAAAGTAATGAATTGAATAACTTGGCTGAGCGGGAAATAACAGTGGTTCCCTACGTACCGAAACTGACCCGGCTTGTACTTGACCCGGAAAATAAAGAAATCGAAGCGGGGGAGGTCCTCCAATTTACCGCCCTGGGTTATTTTGAAAACGGGACAGTAAGACCTTTGAAATCATTTGAGGTCATATGGAGCTGTACATGCACTACCTGCATTAACAGCACAGGGCATTTTCTAACGCTGAAGAGTGATAGATACAATGTGAGCGCAACTGCGGGTCACGTATCGAATCAGACAAGCGTTAACGTAGTCCCCGGCCCGCTGGAATTCATTGAGATATATCCGGCAAAATACGATATGGAGGTCGGTGAGATAGTCAAATTTACCGCTTATGGATACGACCGCTATCATAACAGGGTCCCTATAGTGCCATTCTATTATGTAGACGGCGGCGGCAATATTACCCATGAGGGTTACTTCAGCGCAGATGCAGAAGGTAACTGGACTGTTTTTGCAGAATACATGGGTGTTTCGGGCAACAGCTCGGTTAGAGTTCGACCCTCAACCCTGGATTTAATTGAGATTATCGTCTTCCCGGCAAAGGTCGTTATTTTAATAGGTGACGAATATAAGTTCTTCGCGAAAGGCATCGATTCCTTCGGAACTGAACATATTCTGACACCGTACTGGTCTTCAAACGGCGGCGGCATATTTTCGTCTAACGGTATATTCAATGCATCTATACCGGGCCGTTGGCAGGTGTCTGCATCCCTGGCAGGTATTATCGGGTATGCAACGGTGATTGTTGTTAATTCAGATGCAATAGTGCATACAGAATCGTTCCTCGATCCGTATACAGGTATCAAAGTCACCGCATCATTTTCTGGAACAGGTACTATCTGGATTAACCGCCTATCTAGCCTGGATCCGTCAAAAATTCCACCGGATAGATTTATCAGAATGAATTATTATTTTGAAGTAACGGCAACAGAAACAATCCAGATATTATGGGTCCATATTTCAGTACCTTATAATCCAGAGGATTTACCGTCGGAATATGCACATTTGGAATCCTCATTAAAATTATATTACTGGTCGGATGATAAAAGTGGATGGCTTGAGTGCAGTCAAACCGATATTGATATAAATTCAAAAGTAGTAACCGGCAATTTAACCCATCTAACCATTTTCGCCCCTATGATCGAACAATCACCACCAGAAAGCAAAGATGAGAGTGAAGGAACATCATTATTATTTTTGAGTATTATTGTAGTCGTAATTATCATCATTATCATCGTATTCGCGGTCTTCTTTATTATACCGCAGAGGAAATCTATTAAAGAAGATGAAGCCGAGGAAGAATTGGAGGAATAATTGGAATGGCTCACTCGCTAATTACTTCAGATTACTTATTTTATTAATTTAAAACGATTAATTTTGAACCATTTAATATATAATATATTTAATAATCTATAAATATACTAAAACTACTGTAGGTATACCCAAAAGATGAGGTAATTTCAATTATTCCAATGATATAATATTTGATTGGAGGTTTAAAATGAACTCAAACAGCTTTATAAAGGGTTCTATATCTATTTATTTGATTTTTTCTTTAGTCACAATAAGCTTCATTAGCATGATGGTCTTTGAGGGTGTAACCGATAAACCCGGCGCCGGGGCAATAGTTTTAATTGTGGATCCCAGCGGTGGAGGAGACCATACATCAATATCAGAAGCTGTCAGCAGTGCCTTAACTGGTTATACTATTATGGTTTATGCTGGAACATATGTTGAAAATGTAATAATCGATAAACCGTTAACAATAATCGGGAATGGCACATCCAATACAACCATTAATGGTGGCATCTTTGGTGATACAGTACAGATAACATCAGATTGGGTTAATATGAGTGGATTTAAAATAGTGAGTAGCGGTTGGAGTCTTCTGGATGCCGGTATCAATATTTCAGGTGCCAGTAATTGTATTCTTACCTCCATCAATCTCACAAATAATAAGAATGGGATTTACATCAGAAACCAGGCTCAAAATAATGAATTTTATTATATCAATAGTTCTCACAATTATAAATTCCAGCTAATGATAAATTCATCGAACAATAATAAGTTTATAAGCTGTATTTTTAATGGTTCTGATACAAGAGGTCTAAACCTTACAGATTCTAACGGTACACAGATCAAGAGCTCAGAAATTTATACCCCACCCGTTAACAATTCCATTAATTTAACACGTTCCGATATAACAGTTCTGGATACATTATTTGATAACAATACGGTAAATTACCATGATCAAACCTCGAAACTGTATCTCCAGAATTATCTAACAGTAGTGGTTGAAGAACCGGTAAGTTTGCCGGTCTCCGGTGCTACGGTCAATGTCAAGGATCAGTTTAGTTTTCCTGTTAACATAACCGTGACGGGACCCTCCGGCATCGTTACCTTCCCCGTAACATATTATATCGGCCAGGATAAGAACAGTGATGGTGACGATTTGGATGCCAGTGAACGAAATATATTATCTCCCCATAATGTAACGGTAAATAAAACCGATTATATTACCGGTTATGCCACACCTCAACCCGTTATGCAAACCAATGTGAATATAACGGTCACTATAGAACCGATTACGGTTGATTATATTATTATACAGGACGGCCCGGGTCCAAGCGGTGTTAATGTATCCGGCAGCCATTACAGCCTGGGCGGAACCGACATATTCTATGCAAGTGGTTATAGTAATAAGGTAGGTTATGTTCAGGAGGTTTCGGCGGTTTGGTCATCCTCGAATACCTCAATAGCTAATGTTAATTCTCCCGGTACATCCACGACCTTTACGGCGAGCATCACAAACTATGGTTTGGTCAACATTTTCGCATCCTTATCCGGAATCACCACTTATGTAACAGTGACGGTAGATCAAGGAACCATTGATTATATAATAATCCAGGATTCGCCGTTGGGTACCGGCAGCTGGATTGATAACCGCGCATATTCTGTGGGCGAGAACAGTACGTTTTATTGCGGTGGTTATAACAATACCGGCGGTTTTGTTGGAGTGGTATCCGCAAATTGGATATCATCGAATCCTGAGGTGGGCACGGTTTCATCTTCAGGTACACAAACCCTTTTCAACGCTTCAACAAATAAGTCCGGTACGACAAAGGTTACCGCCACTTACCTGACATTTACGAATGTAACCGGTACCCTGACCGTTCTAACACCCACTATCGATCATATTACAATTGTTTCGGCTCCTAACGGTACGGGAAGCTGGGTTGATAAACGGTCATATTACATTGACGGTATGGATACCTTCTACTGTGCCGGTGGAAACAAAACCTCCGGCTATATCCAAGATCTAAATGTGACATGGTATTCAAGCCAACCAGTTTATGCTACAGTCACCTCCTCAGGTAATTTCACGACTTTCACAGCAGTAGCTGCAGGCAAGGTTAAAGTGAATGCGATTTACAACAGCCTAACCAACAGCACGGGATGGCTATGGATTCTGGGCCATCCAGCTCCGCCAGATATCGACCTGACTGTCTGGGAAACTATTCAACCTGCAGAGCCGGTTATGGAGAATACAACAATAGATATTACTGCGACAATTGAGAATCTTGGAACAGTAACGGCAAATAATACACTGGTACACCTTTACGAGGTAGAATCCGGCAAAGCTAACCTGACGCTGTTGTCCACCTTCCTAACACCATTTCTTGCTGGTAAACAGACTGTGACGGCTGTATTCTCATCGTTATCGTTTTGGGCCGGCAAGCATCGACTGTATATCATGGTGGATCCGAATGATGAGATTTACGAAACCGTGGAAACCAATAATGTTGCAAATACGACACTTGATGCCCAGGGAATGCTTGATTGGATAATTGAAATCAGGGTAATCCCATCTAATATGACAATCACTGCAGATGATACATTGCAATTCAATGCAACGGGTATTGGCAGGGATTCTGTGAATTATACAATAGTGCCCACCTGGAGCACAAACGGCGGCGGCTCTATCGATGCAAATGGGCTTTTCACTGCATATATTGTGGGCACCTGGGAGGTAAGAGCAAAATTCGGATCTGTCAGTTCCAATGTCACTGTAATAATAGTACCGGGTAATGTTACTTTAATAAGAATCATGAATGCAACAGATATGCTGGATCTGGGTGACACCTTTCAATTTGAGATTACCGGTCATGATTCCAAAAACAATGATGCACAACTTGCTCCAGATGATGTTGAATGGTATGTTCTCGGCGGAATAGGTAATATTACCAGCACCGGCTTCTTTACCGCCACAAATCCTGGATCCGGAAGGGTAGGTGCGAGAATATTTTCAAATGATGAATGGGTCACTTACGAAGTACCTATTATTATCAAGACCACGGTTATAATTGAGGAGGAATATGAAGTCCCAACGGAGACGAATGCATCGTTCAAGATCAATGTAGCGTTCGTCAATAAGACCGGTAATGTTACCTATAAGGCACTGGTTGTAGCCGATCTTATTGTAGAGAACATTGGTGAAGAAACCTTTGGAGAGAAGCTCAAGCATATAGGTGTATTTATTAAAATCGAGATCCCGGAGGATGTGGATTGGGATTGGATTATTATCGAATGTCAATATAATCCACACGATCTCCCGGAAGGTATTACTGAAGATGATCTTGTTATGTTCTATTTCAGTGAAACGAACGGGACATGGGTGAAGTGTAACAACAGCTGGGTAGATAAAAAAGTAAATACGATTTATGCTAATGTGACCCACCTGACGATATTTGCTCCAATGGCCGAATCCAGCGGAGAAGCTGGAGGACCGCCGGATGAAGAAGACGGTGAAGGTGAAGAAGAAACAGGAGATGTCGGAGCTGGAATCAGCATTTTTATGATTCTGGCATTGGTTGCTGTAGTATTCATTATTGCAATGGCGGCTGGGGTAATTATAATACGCAGGCGCAGAACGGTCCTGGAACCAGGCACCGAGGAAGCAGAGGAAGAGGCCGAATCTGAAGAAGGTGGACCAGAAGATGAGGCAGAGGAGCGCGAGATGGTGGAGCACGAGCTTGTAGAAGAAAGGCCGAAGGAAGTACCTCTGGATGATCATGAACTTCTTGATGAACTGGAGATGGAGACTAAGACTTGTCCGCAGTGTGAGACAGTAATTGAGGTGGAACCCTCGTTAGACAAAAAGATCTTTGTTGAATGTCCAGAATGCGGACTAAAGGGTAAGCTCACAAATCCGTATTTGAAAGATATCGAACAGTTGCGCATGGAGAAGGAGAAGGAGCGCAGGATGAGGGAGAAGGAAGAGCGGAAGAGGAGGGAGATGGAGGAACGCGAACGAAAAAGGATAGAGATGGAAGAGCGCGAGAAGATGGAGAGGAAGGGTATAGTTGAAGATATCGCACCCGAGCCGATCAAAATACCGTGTCCGGAGTGCGGGACTGTACAAACGGCGCCATTTTCAAAGACCGCGAAAAAAATCGCTCTTGAATGCGATGAATGCGGTACGTTTATGTCCATAAAAAACCCATATTTGAAAGACACTGGTGTTGAGGCAGATAAAGCTCTCATTAAATGGAAGGAATCGGAAGGTAAGAAAGTAAAACCAATTAAAATGAGGGGCATTATGATAGACAAAGAGGTTGATGAAGAGGAACTGGATTTTGATTTGACCAAGGATGATGAAAGCGAGGAAGAAGATGAGGAGGAGTACGAAGAAGAATACGAGGAGGAAGAAGAGGGTGAGGCGGTAGACGATAAACATAAAATTGATTGGTCATAAAAACAAGTAGGCTGGGGGCGGGTAGCAGGAGGCAGTTTGCTGAGGTTAATGGAACGTCCAGCTATACAATAAGAATAAAATTTGACATAATCGAAAAAGTCTTCAGTAACCCACTTTTTGTATACAATTTAAATGAAAATTCGATTCAAAATATCTGATGTTTTTAATAATAAAATTCTTGTTTTTTATTACCTATTTTTAATTGTTGATTGCATTTATATGTGATGATTTTATATATAAAAAGTAACAATATATTTCGTATTTGATTCTCAACAATACTCATTTTATTCAAAATATATATATAACCTAATAGAAGCTTCAATGTATAATATTAATATCATTAAATCTATATGAAGTAAGATTT
>CP070629.1:1938141-1942037 GCA_020356005.1 Thermoplasmata archaeon | reverse complement strand
CTTTATTAAGGTCGGCGGGATAGATGGTATGATTGAAACTGTCAACACCATCGGTGGTCCCGGCAGAAAGGATTTCTTCCATCTTATATTGCCGGCTGACACACCGCACCCGCTTTCATGGTCGGCAGTGCTTTTTGGTCTGGCATTTGTCTTGTCCCCTGCTTACTGGATTGGTAACCAAGCCATTGTGCAGCGAAATCTTGGGACCGCCAGCGAAAGAGAGGCAAAAAAATCCGTTCTATTCGGGTGTTTTCTCAAACTCAGCATTCCGTTTTTGGTCGTGATACCAGGCATGGTAGGCTTTGCTCTTTTTCCGGGGCTGGAAAAAGGAGATGACATTTATCCGACCATGCTAAGGGAATTGCTTCCGCCGGGACTTGCAGGTTTGGTTTTTGCCGGTTTTCTTGCAGCTTTGATGTCCAGTGCCGATTCTTATCTAAACTCGGCTTCGACACTATGGACTATGGATATATACAAAAAATATATTTATCCAAACGCTTCGCATCAGCATCTTTTCAAGGTGGGAAAACTCCTCACACTAATATTTATCATTATGGCGGTCTTTCTTGCACCTCTTACAAACAGATTTTCGGGTGTCTTCAGTGGGTTCATCATGCTTCTTTCGATTATTCAGGGGCCTATGTTTGCGATCCTGCTTTTGGGAATGCTCTGGAAAAGAGCCAATGGCCCGGGTGCATCAGCTGGTTTAATATTCGGAGTCATTACAAGTTCAACGCTTTACTGGATAAAGCAGGGCATCTTCAGAATCGATGACCCAGCGCTGTATGTGGCCTGGTGGTCATTTTTAACGGCGTTGATAACAACCATAATTGTAAGTTACTTTACACCGCCAAAGACTACTGAGAGTCTCAGGGACCTGGTTTATACAACTAAGAGTTTATAAAATGAAAACAGCAATTATTACGATACTTAAACCATTTGCCGATTGGTGCTTTGAACTCGCAAGCACCATCCCTCCCGCTGTAGCGGTTATTATTTATGTCGCTGTTCTTATGGTGATAGCTTTATGGGTATTGACATTAAAAGTAGAAAAGCCCGGCACGGATCAAAAGTTTGTCCTTCCGCTTTTCCTGCACGACCTTAGACTATGGGCGATTTTAATCCTCATTATCCAGGCAGTTATTTACATCGTCTTCAGATAACAGGGAACAAACCCCGAAGCGACTCGAACCCTCAACCCTCGGTTCGACAGTCAAGTCCTTTTCCAGAAACGAAAAAGGCCAAACACCAGATTTCTATCTCAAACCAGCCAGCAGTCCCCGGCTCTCCGTTGTCCTTTTATGAACGGTGGACCAAAATCCGGTTGGCTCCCCCATCATTGTCACGAATCTCCGTTATTTGGGTTTGTACCCGTATTATATTCTTCTATATTCGTAAAACCATCGCCGTCCGGGTTGTCATCGTCATCATAGTCAAGAGTATTGAAATACCTAAATTCCCAATAATCCGGAAGGTTGTCGCTATCAGTATCCAGGGTTTCATCATTACCATACAGATCAATCCTTCCAAAATGAGTAAATTCCCAGTAATCAGGTAACCTGTCACCATCTGTAGCACCCATAAAATCAACAGCAGTTATTCCGTATGCAAAGTCCTCATTAAGTTGCCCATCCAGCTCAGCATCTACATAAGAGGTAAAAGATGCTTCAACTTCACCGATTTTTATGTAAAATGCACTTAGGTCGGACAACAATCGGCGATAAATATAGTAGTACTCAACATTAATATCCGAACAACCAGTCCAGCTTAAAACATTTGTGTTACCAACCGGAATAACTGTCAAATCCTCGGGCTGCTCCACAAGTGGGTACAAGGCGTCCCTCAGTACAACATCATCGATAACAGCCTCAATTTTACCTGCATCAGGGTTTGTCTCTATGATTTGAAATCGAATCGTTATCTCTGAATTACCTGCTGGATTTCTAAATTCACATAAGACCTTCCTGAAGAAGTTGTATGGATTGAGCAAGCCAGACTCAATAGTTTGGCTACTCTCATTGAGAAGTTTCCACTCAATGTTGGAATTAAAGATTTCGCCCGTAGTCACGTGCGATATGAGCTTGGGCCAAGCAACTAAACGCAAATCTTCTCCACCTGAGAATCCTGTTACAGTCTGCTGTACCCCGGTGTAGGACGTCGTATCACCAAACTTAGATACGAGCAAGGAACGGGTATCACCCCGCTGTCTACCATCTGAAATTTTCGACACATCAGCACCATTGTATGATACCCAAGCATCGGTATTTGGAGCCTCCATGTCTCCGTCTACTACCAGATTGCCTTCCACAGGAAACCGGACCGCGTTATTGATATTAAGGTTAATTGTGGCTTCACCTCTGCGATCCAAGCTATCGTAAGCTATCATCTTAAAATTGTGCCCGCCGTTTTCATACCTTTGACTGTCCAGTCTAAGCGTATACGGAGCTATGACATCGGTATCCTCAACAATTTCCACCTCACCATCTACGTTACGCAGTTCAGTCTTAATAACGTATACCTCAGGTTGTCCCGGCCCAAGTACCTCAGGCCCAATATCATAGTAAACATCGGCATTGATTAGAACATTTCCAGAAACTGTCTCTCCACTAACGTGAGACGTAATGTCACAGTGTAGGTTATTTATCTGGTTAACTAATAAGGACGTATCCCTCGTAAACCAACGTATCGTTGATGGCCCCGTGACAACAAAAACATCTGCCCTTACATCGACCACTCCTATACTTCCGCCGTTTTCACTGCCGCTGACCTGGTAAGTAAAGGTATACACGTCCTCTTCGGCACTCACTAATGTGGCCGGATTACCATCCACCGTAACATTTGCCTGAACGGTTCCTTCTAAACCGCTGTTATCCATTACTGTTATTGTTATGTTGTCGTCTTGAACAGCTGACTTTTGTGATATCTCGACTTTCAGCTTCTCTTGCATCTGGGCCCGGAAAATATAAGTTCCATAATAGCCTGATTCAGGCCAACGAGATCGGCCGTAATACATGTACTCGCCGTTATTACCTAACATCGTTTCATGGGTAAATGTGTTATATGAACTAACAGGATGCACAATGTCGATTATTTGCTTATAGGGCCCCCAATAATTTTTCGATTCCCAGACTTTGACGCTAATAGTGTCCGTGGCAACCCAGCGATTGACATATGGATTCCATATAACTGAACTTATTATATAAGGATTCGGGTCAAATGGCGCAGCTGGTATATAGGTGTCTGGAAAATTGGTTGAATCATGCGACACCTGGCCTTTAAAAATACCACTGTCGGACCATATTGCTTCGCCTGTTATCTCATCAACTGATACTAAGTAATGCCAATCGGTTAAAGATAACTCCGAACTGGCTTTCGAAAGGTCAGAGATGTGAGCTCGTAATAAACATGTGTAGCCTCCGCCAATTCTTGGCAACATGGCGTATACATAATCCTTATATCGGCGGATGCTGTAACCAAGAAAGGGATTAGGATTCCAAGAACCTGCATCTATGAGATTCCAAAGAAATAGGTTGGGATCCTGTTCAGCCTCCGTCTCGAAATTATCATCCGAATAAACAAACGCAACACTATCCGGAGATACAGGAAGGGATATGTAGTTATACGTCGCAAACCAAATTCGCTCACCACCTCCAGGTAGTTCAATTACTGCGCCACCTGTATTATTAGGGCGCCCATGATATGTCGCAACGAGTGTTTTGGCATCGGGATACCCATTCAGATCACTATCCCAATCCGGCACTGACCGATCTTTGGTAATCCAGTTGCGACAGTGCTCAAGGTGAATTCCTTTCTCAGGTACAATATGATCGACCCAAGCCATGGCTCCGTTGTAGAAATAATTTTTATATTCGATGCGGTTCTGCCTCCCCATTGGG
>CP070629.1:1933315-1938041 GCA_020356005.1 Thermoplasmata archaeon | reverse complement strand
GTGACGGTAGTAGAACTTATTCTTTGCCCCAAGCCTATAACCAATTTATAGGCTTTTGGAGATGATAAATATGCAACAAAAAGAAGAAGATAAGTTTTACGTGGGCTTCGATATTCATGAGAAAAGCTTTTATGGTACTATCATGGATAAACATGGGAACGTGATAACTGAGGGCAATGTAAAAAATTCAAAAGAAGCTATACAGAATTTTCTAGGTTTTATTTCTTCAACGAGATATGAAATTGCAATTGAAGCATGTGGATTATCAAGAGGAGTATACAATTTACTAACAGAATTAGGATATGATGTAGTACAAGCAAATCCATTGAAGACAAATAGGATTGCTGGAAAGAAAAAAACAGATAAGGTAGATTCAAAGGCATTAGCAGATCTATTGAGGACAGGATATCTTCCATTGATTTATGTTCCATCTGATGAGATTTATAAAATCAGAGATATTTCCAGGCATAGAGCAAGACTTGTCAGGATGAGAGCTGAGAATAAAGTAAGAATAAAGTCATATCTAAGGAGAGATGGAAAGAAATTCCCAGGAACCTGGACCAAAGATACAATGGCCAGATTAAGAAAAATAGATCCTATGATAGAAAATCTCGTTGAGATTATTGAAGTGATGGATGAACAGATTAAGAAAGTTGAAAGGGAGATTAAGCCAATAGCTCAGAACAATTATCATGCAATATTGCTTCAGACGATACCAGGAATTGGAGAGATATCTTCTGTATTGATATTAGGAGAGATTGGAGATATTAAAAGATTTGATAATCCGAAGAGTTTGGTGAGTTATGCTGGATTATGTCCTGGAGTTTATCAATCAGGTGATACAAATTATGATGTGATAAATAAAGCAAATAACAAGTGGTTAAAGTGGATGATAATTGAATGTGCTGGTAGAGCTGCATTGTTGGATAATAGATATATGAAACACTTTACAAAAGTAAAAAAGAGAAAGGGATGGACTGTGGCAAGAAGATCCGTTGCAAGAAAAATGATGACTGATATCTGGTACATTCTTACAAATGAAGAACCTTTCAGAAAATCAGAGTCCTAAAATAATTAGGACAGGAACACCCCCTCGGATAAACTAGGAAATGATCCATGATTACATGATCATGGTGAATCCTCAATCTGTGACAGGGGGTTCCTTAACCACTATCCATATTGTGCCGTGAGCACCGAGAGATGTCTGTGGAAAAGTTCCTGTCCCGCAATAAACAATAAATATAATGGAGTTGATAATTAAAATAATTTAGGGTATAGATGAGTTCTAAGAGATGTCTATCCGTGTCCATTTGTGTTCATCTGTGGTTAATTTTTCTTCCGTGATTTCGTGTTTCCGTGGTTAAAATGGGGGGCGGGGACATTGATAATCAAAATCCTAGATTAATTTTCGCGTTCTTCGCGGCCTTCGCGGTTAAAAAGTCCCCTCCCTGGCCTAACAAGGTACTCTAATCGATTTTCATCACCCTAGCGCCTGTTCTCTATTCTCTAGCGCCTGATTTTATCGCTGTTCATTGATTTAGGTCCACCGAAACTTTTATATATTTAGGGCGCCCTAACTATTCCATCGGGGGGAGCAAATTGCCCCAGGAAGAAACAGATGAGTATCTTGAAGCGATTTATGATATAGCCGGCAAGGACGGCGTAGCGAAAACAACCGAGATTGCCAAGCGCTTGGAACTAAGCCCTGCAAGCGTAACCGAAGTAATGCAGAGGATGGCGGAGAAAAAGCTTGTGAATTATACTCCGTATAAAGGGGTTTCTTTATCTAAAAAGGGTTTAGCGCATGCCAGAAGGATCAAGCGCAAGCACAGGATTCTGGAACGGTTCCTGCACGATATACTGGGTCTTGACCAGGATAAGGTGCACGAACAGGCGTGCTTGATGGAACACACCCTCACCGATGAAACGGAGGAGGCAATGTGCAAGATGCTCAAAGGCGCCGAGCGCTGCCCGCACGGGCGGGCCATCCCTCCCTGCAATCTGGATTTTAAGACCTGTCATGAGTGCCTTTCTGAAAAGACCCTGAAAGCATCCACACCAAAAAGCACGAGGCCAAAGCATGTCATACCCATAACAGACCTCAAGCCTCATCAGAAGGCCAAGATCGCCTTTATTCGCGGCGGTAACAAGGTCATTCAGCGTCTTGCCGACCTGGGATTGACGCCAGGCACATCCGTATTCTTGGAACGATCTGCACCCTTCAAGGGCCCTGTTGAGATCGTTGTGAGGGGCAGCAGCCTCGCTGTGGGCAGGGGTATTGCCGAAAAGATTTTTATTGAGCCCAAGGAGACCTGATAATTACGGCATGTCACCCTGATGATTCCGGCTTTGAGTCAGGTGAACTCTCGGATTGTGATCTGGTTTTTGCACTGGCTGGAAATGCAAATGTGGGGAAAAGTATAATATTCAACCAGCTCACGGGTATGGAACAGGTAATCGGCAACTGGCCTGGCAAAACCGTCGAGCGTGCCATGGGCACACTAACACATCATAATAAAAGAATTGCATTAATCGACCTCCCAGGCATTTATTCTCTTTCTACTTATTCAATGGAAGAGCTGGTTACCCGTGACTATATTTCTATTTCAAAGCCGCATGTGGTAATTAATGTTCTGGACGCAACTGCACTTGAACGCAATCTTTTTCTTACGCTTCAATTGCTGGAAATGGATGCACCAGTTGTCGTTGCACTGAACCAGATGGATATTGCCAAGAAGAAGGGTATAAAGATCGACCACAAGAAGCTCGAAAAGCTTCTCGGCTGCCCGGTGATGCCTACTGTAGCAATTAAAGGTAAGGGCCTTCATGAATTAATAGATAAAAGCATCGATTATGCAAAGAAGCGCGGCAGACGGAAGAAAAGCGATATAAGATACGGCATGGAAGTTGAGGAGCGCATATCAAAATTGTTAACCGAGCTTGAAAAGATTGACCTGCCGTACCCCTCGCGGTGGCTTGCTATAAAATTACTGGAAAAAGACTCGAATATAATAAAGCTGGTACGAAAAACCGAACCAGGGATAATAAAGAAAGCAAATAAACTTGCCAGGGAATTAAAAGATATCCATGGAGAAAAAAGTTCTATCGTTATATCTTCCGAACGGTACACTGTTGCAAGTAAATTTTCATCCGAAGTACAGGAGATAACAAAAGGTTCCAGGCTGTCGTTCAACGAACGATTGGATTTTATTATTATGCACCGGGTCTGGGGATATTTCCTAATGTTCATCGTTTTGCTCGGTGTTTTGATTTTCATAACCATTGTAGGTGACAGGATAAGTGTCGGCATCGAGAATTTTTTCGAATCCTTTCGATTCGAGCAGGAGGGATTCTGGGCGGAGCTGCTCTGGAACGGAGGTATGGTGGGATTCTATGCCGCTCTGGGCGTCGCACTCGGCTTTATTCTACCGTTCTATTTGCTACTGGGTGCAATAGAGGATTCCGGTTATATACCTCGCATCGCATTTCTCATGGACAGCCCTTTCCATAAGATCGGGCTACACGGAAAGGCCTGCATGCCGTTACTTCTGGGATTTGGCTGCAGTGTACCAGCATGTGCAGGCTGCAGGATAATGGATTCGCCTCGTGAAAAATTCATTTCTGCATTTCTGGCAACCCTGGTGCCCTGCTCTGCACGGACCGTTGTTATACTGGGCCTGGTGGGTGCATATATGGGTTTGCATTACGCAGTAATCTTATACATCATTGATTTCTTATTGATCATAGCTCTCGGATGGGCCTTGAACAAGAAAATGCCCGGGGCTCATATCGGGCTCATCATGGAGGTGCCGAAGTTCAGGGTGCCTTCCACAAAAGTTGTCCTGAAACAGTCCTGGGTTCGCTTCCGCGAGTTCGTCTACCTCGCCATCCCCCTGATCGTTGTCGGCAGTATAATTATAGAGGCCATGTACCTAACCGGTGTATTGGACACCGTTTCGGACGCCATGAGCCCCGTAACTGTTGTATGGTTGGGCCTGCCGGCATTCACAGGTATACTTCTTATATTCGGGTTCCTGCGTAAAGAAGCGGCACTTGTATTGATGGCCACCGTTGCGGGAACCACAAACTTCGCTACCGTAATGACTCCGGAACAGATGTTTGTGTTCGCCCTGGTTATTACTCTTTATGTACCCTGCCTGGCCACTATCACTGTTTTGGCAAAAGATCTGGGTTGGAAAAATGCACTTACCATCACATTCGCCGAGATCGGATTGGCGCTGCTGCTGGGCGGTATTGCAATGAGAATAATCTCACCATTTGTCTGATTAAAAAAGCTATCGGAGTGGCGAAAGACGAGCTGCGAGTAGCGAGAGGGATTGATTAAATGGATTCAATTGATTTTTCCTCGCAAGTAAGCTTCTGTTACTGACGCGATCTTAACTTTGTAATATTCCCCTAATGATAGCACTTCATCGATCACAACGGGTCTGTATTCATCCGTTCTGGCAAGAGTTGTGTTTTCGTACTGCCCGATATTGCGCTCGGTGGTCAGAACCTTATGCACAGACCCCACCAGGCTTTTATTCAATTCAAGACTGATCTTCTGGCACAGCTCGGTAAATTCGCGCGACCGGGCCTTGATGGTTCGGCCGTGCAGCTTATTCTCCAGCCCAGCAGCTGCAGTACCCGGCCGTTCTGAAAAGCGCGTGAGGTTCACTATGTTCGGCCGGACATCTTTCAGCATTTCAGCTGTCATTTCATGGTC
>CP070629.1:1929371-1933215 GCA_020356005.1 Thermoplasmata archaeon | reverse complement strand
GTTTATCCCGCGTTTCCCACGTTTCCAGTTCCCCCCCTCCACACCCCGGGGCGCCCCCAAAATTCTATTATCAACAAGTTGCTCTATCAAATAGGAAGTCATAATATCGGTAATTACTTAACAATTGTTTTTGGTGTAATTCTTCTAATTTCAACTTTTGTTTTAGAGAAATTAAGAATCAAGGTTATGCCTAAACCAGTGGCCTTCATATAAGATATTACTTGAGCAATATGTACTTTTGAAATATTTTCCACCGCTTTTAATTCAACAATTATTTGGTCCTCAATTATGAGATCCAAGCGGTGAGTTCCCACTTCGTTGTTTTTATAATTAATTTTAATTTCCTTTTCGGTTTCAAATGGAATTTCTTTTAATTCTAATTCCTTTTTTAAAGCATTGTGATATACACTTTCAATAAAACCCGGACCTAAAATCTTATGGACTTCAATGGCTGCGCCGATAATTTTATTACTTAGATCTTCAAATTTGTTTTCCTGTTTGTTCATACACTCACAATCCAGTTTTATTTTATTATTGATCATTCGATAGTTATATATGTCCCCTAGAGCAGACCGAAAGTATTGTGAAAAATTGAAAAAATAATGAACAATCATAGAAGATTTGTCCTATTTTGGTTCTTATCACTCATATAAGAATATATATTACAATCTGAAATCAACAAAATCATTATATAATTTCTATAATCTAACGAATTCGGTGACAAATCCATGTGTCTGGCAGTCCCTGCAAAAATATTGGAGATTTCAGGTAAATACGCCAAGGTGGATTTCGGCGGATTAAAAAAGGATGTGGATATCTCTCTTGTGGATGCAAAGGTGGGGCAGTATGTAATTATCCATGCGGGCTTCGCCCTCCAGGTTATGGATGAAAAGGACGCAGCCGAGACGCTGGAAATGTTCAAAGATATTCTGGATGAGTCCTGACAGAGCGCTGAGGGAGGAGCCGCATTACCATGCACGAATTCGGGATTGCTAAAGCACTGGTGGAAAATGTGGAGGCGGAGGCGGCCAAACAGAACGCCAGCGTGGTATCAGAAGTGGTGGTGGATATCGGTGAATTGTCGTTTGTAGGTGAGACCCAGCTTAAGTTCGCATACGATGTCATCACCCGCGAGATCGAAGCACTTGCAAAATCAAAACTTGTGATACAGACCGTTAAAGCGGAGGTATCGTGCGAAAGCTGCGGGTATACCGGCGGCTTGAAGAATTATGATGACCCTGCAACGCATTTCATTACCCCGGTATTCGCATGCCCCTCGTGCGGGGGCAAAATAACAATAATCAAAGGAAGAGAATGTACTATAAGAACCATACGAATGATGGTGGAAGACGATGTTTAAGTTCCGTGATAAGGAGATTGCACAAAAGGCAATAGCCAATCTTGAAACCTGGGGGCTGGATATCAAGGTCATGCACGTCTGCGGCGGCCACCAGGACACCCTCATACGCTACGGGCTGGACGACATGCTAAAAAATACGGGGATTGATGTCAGGCAGGGTCCGGGCTGTCCCGTTTGCGTGACCACCGCCAAAGAGATCGAGGAGGCCATGGTGCTCGCACGAGCAGGTAAGACCTTTATGGTGTTCGGGGATATGATGAGGGTGCCGGGTAAAGACGATACGCTCTTCGATTTGAAGGGCAAGGGCGCCGATATCAAGATGGTATACAGTATCGACGACGCAGTCAAATTCGCCGAGCAGAACCCGGGGAAGGAGGTGGTGTTCATGTCCATTGGGTTCGAGACCACCGCACCTTCCACCGCAGCGGTTTTGAATGCAGGTGTACCAGATAATTTCGCAATTTTATGCACACACAGGTACGTACCACCCGCATTGAAAGGCATAATTGAACTCGGTGAAGTCAAATTGAACGGCCTCATAGAGCCGGGCCATGTCAGCACAATTATTGGTACAAAACCATATGAGTTCTTATCCAAAGATTACGGTGTTCCCCAGGTGGTTACAGGCTTCGAGCCTCTCGATTTGCTTATGGGGTTCTACATGGTAGCCAAACAGGTTAAGGAGGGGAGGGCGGAAATAGAGAACGAATACTCCCGCGTGGTGCAAACGGAAGGTAATCCTAAGGCAATTGCGGTAATGAATGAGGTGCTGGAACCGTATGATGTAGCCTGGCGCGGGTTCGGCATCATTCCCGGCAGTGGAATGAAGCTTAAGTCAGAGTACGAGCAGCACGATGCAAGATTGAAATATGAGGATATATTGAAAGAGCTTGAGGGCATGGATTTCTCCGAGCCGAAAGGGTGCAGGTGCGGTGAAGTTCTGCGTGGGTTGATCGATTCACGGGAATGCCCCATGTTCGGAAAAGCTTGCAACCCCGCCAATCCCATCGGGCCATGCATGGTGACCGCTGAGGGCAGCTGTAATATCGTATACAAGTACAAGAAAAACGAATGATGGATAATATTTTTTATATCAGAAAATCTTTTTCTGTGTTTTTAAATCACATCCGATTTTTAAATTTTAAAGTAAATTTTGGTTAGTTTGAACATATAAATATTCCATTTTCACACCTTTCTGGTCAATATTTACATAATTAGAAAAATAGAAATCTATATTTAGGCCCGTAAATATTGATAACTCAGTTTAAGGTCGATTTGATGAAAAAAGATATTGATAAAGAGAAGAAGAAGAAAACCGGGCGCCTCCCTCGGAAAATGAGAGGATTATTGGAATTGATAAGACCTTTTACTTTAATAGCACCTTTTTTTGGCGGCATTACCGGTGCATTGATGGCACTATCAAAGGAGGCGGGATTAGCAGCGCCGTATATTGCCTCCGAATTTCCCTACCTTCGCTGGGATTTCCCCTTTCTGGAGTTGTTCTGGGGTGCTATAACTCTTGTTATTGTTAATGCAGCAAGCAATACTTTGAATCAGGTTTATGATTACGACATCGATAAAATCAACAAACCCTATCGACCGTTACCTCAAAAAATATTTACAAAAGACGAAGCGCTGACTATGGCCCTCGTACTTTATCTTGTCACACTCTGGCGGGTGAGTTTGCTGAACCGGAGTTTTGCAACCCTGGTACTCATAATAATGTTAATAACGATATTTTACTCGATACCGCCACTGCGGTTTAAAAAACGATTTTTGATCTCGAACATATCGATAGCTCTTGCCCGGGGCCTTCTCGGCTTCGTTGCAGCCTGGAGCATTTTCGATAAAACTATTTTACCCTGGGAGGAGCCCACGCCGTGGGTTATCGGGCTGCTGTTCGGTATATACCTCATGGGTGCGGTAACAACAAAAGATTTTACAGATATTAAAGGCGATAAAAAATACGGAATGAACACACTCCCTGTGGTGCTGGGCATGAAGAATTCTATTTTGTTTTCCGCACCGTTTTTCGTCTTACCTTTTATTTTAATACCCATAGGCATTTGGCGCGGCCATTTAATACCCGAAACAATGGTTATCAGCATCTTCATTATATGGGGAGTCTACATAATATTTCTACTGATATATTCCGCCGACACTATCGATACAAAATTTGAAAATTCTCCTGTCTGGAAACATATGTATCTGATGCTCGTGGCTATGCAGTTAAGTTTCTGTGTGATATATATTCTATATTAACTGAATTGAGATTAAAAGAAGAGAGGTTTCGGCTTCGGTTTGGAAGCTTGTATGGTTAGGCGGATTCGATGCTCGTTACGAGGCTCGGACTCGATGCCCGTTACGAGGCTCGGGGTCGATGCCCGTTACGAGGCTCGGGGTCGATGCTCGTTACGAGGCTCGGGGTCGATGCTCGTTACGAGGCTCGGGGTCGATGCTCGTTACGAGGCTCGGGGTCGATGC
>CP070629.1:1926005-1929271 GCA_020356005.1 Thermoplasmata archaeon | reverse complement strand
GTCAATTAAAAACGACCACGAGCTCATGCTCACTGCAGAGGAACGCGCAGAATTTCGTGCTAAAATACTCAGTTATAGAAAAGCCAAACCCATTTATATCGTCCATTCCCCCGGCGACGAAGAGTTTTTTGGTGGATGCGTCTCCGCCGGGCGGGGTTTTGCGCATATTACTCCCTCAGGCGATCTAACTCCCTGTCCTGTTTCGAATATAGCAACGCATAATCTGACAAAATCAAGTTTAACGGAGGGGCTTGCCAGCCTGCTGTTTTCGGAGATCTGTGCGAACGAGCACCTCCTGGAAAACGGTGATACACCCTGCGCGCTGTTCGCACATCCAAAGGAGGTGGACGAGCTGGCAAAGGCCGTGGGGGCGTACAGGACGGGATAATTTCGGGATTCGGGTCTTTAGGCAGGGATTTTGATCCTGATTCATGTTCCATGGTTTTATAATTCGAAGATTGCCATTAAAATAGTTTTATATTATATTACTGCTATACAACTTCATAATAATATTTTCCAGGGGTTACAATAATGCATGCCAACCGCCCGAATGTAATAATTAACTGTGCAATGTCAGTGGACGGCAAACTGGCGCTGCCCATGAGGAAGCAAACCAGGATATCTTCGCAGGACGATATGGACCGTGTATACAAGCTTCGCAGCATGTGCGATGCCATTATTGTCGGTGTCGGTACCATCCTTGCCGACGATCCCGGCCTGGTGGTGAAGCTTGATGGGAAGCTTTCCGAGCACCAGCCCCTGCGCGTGGTGCTCGATACCAATGGTCGTACACCCGAGGGTGCCGAGGTACTGGACGACCGTGCAACCACATTGATCGCTGTAGGTGAAGACTGTACAACAAAGTGGGCGGGTGCGGAAACGATTGTTTGCGGTAAGGAGAAAATTGATATTAAACAATTATTAGAGGAATTAAAAAAGCGTGATATACAAAAAGTATTGGTGGAAGGCGGTGGCGAAACCATATGGTCGTTCCTGCATACAAAGCTCGTCGACGACATGTATGTGTTCATAGGCAGCATGGTGATCGGCGGCAAAGACTCACCAACACTGGCGGACGGCGAAGGCTCACCCACAAGTAATGAAATCATACCTCTGGATCTTGAAGAGATGAGGCAGATGGAGGGGGGAATTCTGCTGCATTATAGGTTGATGTGATATCGATTATAGAGGGGCGTCAGACGTTGAGCGGTGGCGAAGTGCGTACCGATAAGCGTTTGCGTCTAGCGTACCGTCATACGGCCCCGAGGCTCGTTTCGATAAGCGGCTGCGTCATTCGTCTCGTCTCTCGGATTTCTTGTAGAAAAAAATAATCACCTCTGTTATCGATCATAATTATTGGAAGTTATTCAAATGCAGGCTCAAAAGCAAAAGGACATCAAATTTTCCGCAGACCACATGCTCGGGCGGCTATCGCGGTGGCTGCGCATACTGGGGTACGATACGGATTATCCACCACCGGGGCCGGATAAAGAGCTAATAGAATCTGCGGGGACGGATAACCGGATACTATTGACACGGGATAAAACAGTGGCGGAGACGAAGAAAGCCCGGGTGATCTATATAAAGAGTGATAGGATAGAGGAGCAGCTTATGCAGCTTGCGGAGGAGCTCTCGCTGGAGCTGGATGCTAATTTAAAAGAGGAAGAAGATGGGAGTTTGGTCAACCGCTGCGGCGTTTGTAACGGTATTTTGAAACCACTGCCTGCAGAAGCTGCAAAAGAAAAGGTACCGGAGGGAGTAAAAGCCCATATTGATAAATACTGGCAGTGTGCCGGCTGCAACAAAATATATTGGGAAGGCAGCCACTGGGACCAAATCAAAGAGAGGATAGAAAAAATTAAAAAAAGTCGATAGTCGAAAGTCGATAGTTAAAAAAAGCAGCATGCGGCAGGTAGCAAGTTTAATTTATATTTCACTTGCACCTTGCACCATGCTCCATGCACCATATGTTTTACATGCACCTTGCGCCTTGCTGCCATTGATTTATCGCTACTCGCTACTCGCTTCTCGTCTTTCCGACTAAAATTAAAATTAGATCAGAGGAAACTGACATTTTTATTCTTAAATATATCCTCTTTAACGATCTTACCACTGGTGGCGTCAACGATAATAACACCGTTACTGCCCTCGACGCACCACACCGGCATATATACAACACCGCGTGAGCTAATTTCCATCACGTCTTCTTTCGGCTTGATTTTCTTCTTCTCGATTATAATGGCGGTTCCCTTGTCCTCGATTGATTCGACTTCAAGGGTATTGAGTGAGATCACAGCTTCACGTATCCGGTCCAAAGCCTCCTCCGCCGAAAATGCCGGCTCTAACTTTGTGTATTCAACATCCAGTGATGAGACAGTATCGTATTCTGCCGGCCACTCCTCGATTATGTTCGATAAAGAGTTTATGCCTAATGTACCCCTGTTCAATTTTTTCGCCTTGCGTTTACCCTCTTCGATCTCACATGCGAAATCAAAAATGTAATAAGGAACCAACTGCAGATCGAACCTGAAGCTCCGCACTATCTTTCTCGTTATTGTTTTCGCCTCGTCACGGTTCACCCTCGGAGGCATTATGTTCAAACCCGTATCCTCCACCTCAGTGGATTTCTCACCTGAGATGGTGGTGGGGACCTCACCCAGAACAAAGGGTACCATAATCTCATGCCTGTCACTTTCGGTTTCATCGGTCACACTTACACGATCAACAACAGATTCGAAATCCGCCTGGCCTTCGCCGCCCAGATCAGGCAGGTCGCTTAAAAGAGCCCGCCCTATCTCGCGTTCGAAATCATCACGGTCCCAGAGTTCTACATTGGAGGATGTAAGTATACTTCTAAAATCATCCTCCAGCTCGGTAAGGGAAATGAATATATTTTTTTGAGCTTCATCGTTACGGGATGTTTTAATAAAACTTTTGATGTCACGTTTCGTGGGCCGTGAATCAGATAAAAGGTATCCTACGGATAATGTAACATTATCCTTTTTTGCCAGAATATATTTCATGTGTTCGGCATTACGGAGAATTTCATACCCGTAAGTTTTAAATATTTTTGTAATCAGGGTGTTTATCGATGCCATTCACACACCGGGGATATATCGATGTGCATATATTAATCTTTAACTATAAAAATGGAGATTTAGCTTGCTTTTTTCAAATATTAAATTGAAATTTCAATCCTAAATTGATTTTTAATTGATTCAAGTAATTGTAAACACCCTTACCTTTCAAATAAATAGCTTTTTCAT
>CP070629.1:1922835-1925905 GCA_020356005.1 Thermoplasmata archaeon | reverse complement strand
TTCTTACCGGTAACCCCCTCCAGGGCGGAAGATTGGTGATTTGCGATATCTGGGAAGCCGATTTCAAGGTTGTTCGTATAGCAAAACGCACAGATTGTGTTTGCTGTAAAAAAAATAATTTCGAATTTTTAACGGTGGAAAAATGCAATTTATGCACATCGCTTTGCGGCCGAAATGCCGTGCAGGTCAGACCGGCTTAAATCAAGGGGGCCGTGAATTTCAAGAGCCTGCAGAAAGATCTAGAAAAGGTCGGCAGTGTGAAGATCACTGATTATACGCTGATTTTCAAAACCTGGGACATTAATATAACACTGTTCAAGGACGGCAGAGCCATAATCCAGGGTGTGAGCGATGAGAGCGAAGCGCTCAGCACCTACTCGAAGTATATCGGATTATAAAACTTAACTAGATAAGAAGATATAATTTTTTTTCGTTATGTGGAAGAACCCTAAAATTTAATAAGTTTCCCAGCGACAACGCCACCGATCACCGCCAGGTCTTCGATATGTATCTGCTCTTTAGCTGTTACATCGAAAAGAATCGTAGCATTGGCCGGTATCTCCTCATCGCCGGCCCATACGATCACCGTCACGGGAATTTTGGGAAACACCGGTATTTCCACCGCGGCATCGCCCTTGTCGATGGGCTTACCGCCGAGCCGTTCGCCGGCGGGGATAAGCTCTTCCGGGTTCTCGCCGAACCGTTCCATAATGGGTCGTATGGCATTGTTCTGGAACGCCGGGTAATAGACATCGCCGCCGCCGGGCACCTCCCGGAACGATATGGGCTTGTTCTCAACTTCCAGATTCTTTACGCTGGCGAGGTAATGCACTAAAAGGGTAGCAAGAAACGATGAGACATAAGTTTTACTGGATGGATCCTTGGGTTTGATCTCTCGAGTTTTTTTGTTTACCAGGAAAGTTTCATTCATAAATGGTAAGTTATATGACTCGGTCTCCTTATCAAATTCCACCAGACCGTATTCTGCAACCTCCCCTGGGTCCCTCTTGACCAGCTCGTCCCAACCCCGCTCCAGTACATCAGCAAGATTGTCCTTGCCCTTACCGCTGAGGATGGCTTCCCATTCCTTGTTCATTGCATCATCGTTTGAATTTGGCATAATCATTCCCCGCTGAGGGATTATTTTTGTATGATTGTTTATTGCTACCAGAAATGCGTCCAACGTTGTGCGTTGGCGAGGTGCGTAACGTACAGCGGCCGCGTCTATCGTTTCGCAACTCGCTTCTCGCAACTCCGAAATCATTCTGAAATCGATTATAAAGCTTATTATAATCAAAAAGCCTAATAGAATTTTAAATTAAATAGATTTCTAATTAATTTCGCATATAATCATTTAAATTACCCTAGCGCCTCACCTCTAACCCCTAGCGCCTAGAAAATTATATATCCATAATTCTTTCCGCTAGTGATGGACGGCGAAGAAAAAGAATCACCTGAGGTTCAGAATAGATTATTTTACGAAATAATAATTCTTGCAGTAATTTGTGGTATCCTCTCAGGTACTATCTACTACTACCGTACGCAATATATGGAACTGTCATCTATGGGAAATGTGATTTTTCGTGCAGTTCGGATGACCATAGTCTATTTTATAATCCCTATGTTCTGGCTCGTCAAAGTGCGCAAGTTCAAACTTGAGGATCTGGGACTTACTTCAAGGAACATGTTGATGTCACTCATTTTGGGTATCGGGGTCTATGCTATCGCCCTGGCGGTGTTCTTAATGGCTCTGGGCATTCCCGAGTTCGACAAGTATTACCACTGGGGCCACAGCATGCCGCTTTCAGAATTCATGGCAAAAATGGCGCTTATTGCTTGGATGGCGACTCTCACAGACATCTGGACCCGCGGCATGGTTCTTATGCCGGTTCTTAAACTGCGTGGAATTTTCCTCGCAGTGCTTTTGCAAAACCTCGTATGGTTCGCCGCGCATATGTATGAAATTGATTTACTGGCCGATTCTATTACCCTGGCAGGTGCAGTGATGCTCACACTTACCTTGGGCATACTGGGGGACCTCGTAGCAATTAAAACAAAAAACATCATCGGGCTGTGCGTGGGCCACATCGCACTCAATATCTGTTTCTTCAGTTATATCAGATTTCTGATGTGAGGAGATTGAAATCAGGCCGTTTTGTTGAGTAACGATTATTGGCACTGGCAGGAGACAGGAGGCAGGGGGCAGTTTAATGCAAACTGCCTCCTGCAAGTGTTTAAAATTATCAAAAAGCGAAACGGCCCGCCTCCTGCCAGCGCTTCTAATCGATAATAATCGAAGCGTCCTGATTTAAATCAATACCAAATCTCTTCTATAGATATCGTATTGCCATCTGAATTCAACATTTCTGGAGATTACCCATCCCGCATATTTCCCGGAATTAACCACAACAGTGGTGCTTCCGCCTGTCCCGCCCTGTATTACTTTCCCGGTCACGGTGGTAGTGGCGTATTGCTCGGAATTGATTGTTTGCTGACCCTCTACGGTACCGTTATACTGCACGGTAAAAGCACTGGTACTGCTCAATACAACGGAATCTTGTATGAAAAATGTAGTTGGAACCACACCCTCAAGATCGATAACCGATAGAATATCAGACTTCGGTGTTACGGACCTTGGTGCACCCTGCGGATAATAACTGCCGCTCTTCTGTTCCAGTATAGTATTATTCGCAGCGTAGTTTTCCACGTAATCGTAATATATCGTCGTATCCTCATAAGCACTCTTCTCTGCAATTATCCAGCTCAATGTGCGATTGTAAATCTCAAAGGTCGTACTTTCGAGCTCGTATTGCACAGAGGTTTCTATTCGGTATTTTTCACAGAGGTAATCCTTACCGGCCCAGTTATCATGAGTATCCAGGCCCAGGAGGGTATATTCTATCTCTATCGTTCCGTCAAGAGGTGGGTTGGTGTAAGTACCGCTGCCGTGAAAGTGATAATCCACCCGCGCCCCATCCTGCTCTTTCAAAACGAATTCATCCAATGTGACATCAAAGCTTGTGCCGTCCGAACTTGAGATCTTTAATCTACCGGTCCCAGAGAACTCGAA
>CP070629.1:1917289-1922735 GCA_020356005.1 Thermoplasmata archaeon | reverse complement strand
CAGCAGGTGCCTGTTCAACAATTTCCACCTCAACCTCCAGTTGCCCAGGCCGCACCCCCACAAGGTGAAATTCCAATGGCGTTACCTGTACAGCCACCACAAAATCCACCCGCAGCACTGCCCGTCGATCGACCAATCACACAAAACTAGAGGTGCCAGTTAATGGAAAAAGCGAGCGATCTGTCTCCCAGATTTATTACACTGAAAATTCTACATCGATCAGGAAATTTTTTAACAAGAACCTTTTGTTTATTTATTGCTATAATTTTTCTTTTGACAGGTTTTTCATCAACGGTATTTGCAGAAGAGGAGGAGTCATGTGAAGATTGTCATTCACTGCCCATACCTGACGGTGATTACATCCTCCAGGACCCTTATTTCTGGATCGATGCGCCTCCGCGGGTCTCACCCAACGAGACCTTCAAGTTCTCGCTAGTAATCACCCATTACGGTATCTATGAAATCAAGAACTTCGTTGCGGAGCTCGACCTTTCCTCTGCTGCAGGGATTGAATTCGGCACTGGCGAGAATGCAGAAAAGCAAATAACAGAAATTGATTCAAAGGCACAGACTCAGCGGTTGATCTGGAACTTAAGAACCGGGAATACAACAATGATTACAACGATTTATTTATATCTCAATTTCACATCGGAACAGATCCATACCACGGTAGAAGATTCTGATACATACGACTATCAGATAGGTCTGCATCATGAAATCGAGATCAAAGAGCTGCCGTTTGAGCTTTCCAGCTGGCACCTGGTAGCCGTTTTGGGAGAAAAGCAGTCTTTCAATGTGAACATCAAAGCCAATAGTGACATTTATAACCTCGAGGTCGTGCCCGGCCGGAGTGTATCGAATTTTACTACGGTTACACCCGGATCGCCTGGAGATATTGCCAAAGGCAGCAGCAAAGATGTTAACATAACGATACAACCCGATAGAAAGCTTGAGGCCGGCTACATCATTATCATCTGGTCAACCGATGAGGAAGGCACGGAAATGGATTCTTTGAAAATAAAGATCACAGTCAAGAGCAAAGAGCTCGAGCAGGTGCAGGGCAAGGAAAGGAAACGTGACAGAACATGGCTTCTGGGCAGGATCACAGGCTTTATTGCGTTTTTTCTGCTGGTGCTTTTGGCTTTCACCGGCGGGGCGGTTACGCGGGTAGCAAAAAAACTTAACAAGGCCCTGGGCGGCGCGGGCAGGCGCGTGAAGTTCCATTGTGCATTGTCGTACCAGATGCTGGTAGTAGCGCTGCTGCACGCTGCTCTGCTGATGTACGGTCATTATTCCAGCCAGGCCTCCGAAACATTATTCATTTTTGCAAAGGGCGTCTTTGATATCAACATCGGGACATTTACATGGATAATGATGATTATAATTTCCATTGCTGGGTTATTTCAGAAACCCATCGTAAGAAAAATCAAGCACAAGAACTGGAGGCGGTTGCATCTCTGGCTCACAATTATTGCTTTGATCCTAATTATTTTACATTTGCTATTAGCAGGTACAACTCTTGGAGAGCCTTTGAGGACGATGATAGGTTGAAGTAGTGAAAGCGATAAAATCAGGAAAACTGTTTCGGCAGAATATAATCCCCGTACTTTTCTTTCGCCTCTTCTAAACGTTTTTTCTGTGCCTCGAGCACTTCGAACAATATCTCAGGCGTGTCTGTAACCTTCGTAGTATAGATCTTCTTAAGCCGTTCGATCTTCGACAGGTTCTCCGGTATCCGCGTTGTGAACTGCTTATCATAGTCCTCCTTCGAATAGTCCTTGTCAAAGACCTCCTTGAACAGTCTCTTCAGATCATCATATTTTGGAATGTGGCCCACAGGGGTTTCGATGGCTCCTGCCTCGCCGTTAACTCGCAGGTCCATCCACTTCAGCCAGATGCGCTTGTCGTTCTTGTGGTTCAGCCATTTCTTATCTTTACCTTTTAAAAAGTAGTTCACAGAAAATATCCTGGGCGGCTCCTCAACTTTGGTGCCGAAGTCAAGATTATCCTGTATGTACCTCCCGATGGGTATGGATAGAAAATCCAGATTGGACATGGGATTGAACACCCTCACGCCCTCTTTACCGATAATTGCCGCGGTTGTCTCGGATTCCAGACAGGCCCCCATGGTGATAATACCGTGGCGCCAGTCGAAGGCTTCTATCACAGGAACGGAGGTATCGGAATCCCTACCGCCGTAAATGAACCCGCTGATGGGCACACCGTTCTTATCCTCCATCCTGGGGTCGAGGTTCTCCAGGATGTTCAAATCGATGGTGAACCTGGCGTTCTTGTGCGACGCTGTGATTTCATTACCTTTGGGATCCTTTTTACCTGCAATCCAATCGCCAGAATGGTTAATGCCTTTTTCGGGCCGCTCGCCGTCCATGCCGTTCCAGTATACATTCATATCAGGCTTGACCAGCACATTCCCGAAAATGACCTCACCCGGGGTGGTCAGGGCCTTCCACTGCAGTACATCCTCGGTGGAGTTGATACCCTCTATAATCCCGAAAAGACCTTTTTCTACGTTCACGCCCCGTACTTCATCATTTATCACACGAATATAAGCAATATCGTCACCCACGATCTTTTCACCCTCCAGCATGGCTGTGGAGGTCTTACCGCACATTGAGGGGAACGCGCCCGTGAAGTAGCTTACCCTGCCGCCTGGGCCGTTGACGCCCATGATAAGCATGTGCTCCGTGAGCCACCCCTCCTTGGAGGCCTTGTTTATACCGAGCCTCATAGCCAGTTTCTTCAAGCCGATGGTGTTGCCGCCGTACTGCGTGTTCGCGCTGTAAATCGTCTCGTCCTCGAGGTCGATATACACCCTGCGTTTATCGATGTTCTTACTGACCTGGAGGCCCAAGCCCACCTCCTCGGTTTCTCCCTGCGAATGCACGAACTTGAAGAAATGGCCGTCGGGCCCCATGTTCAAAAAATCCTGGTAGCCCTGGCGGTACAGCAGGTCCTCGCTGTGACCTACATAAGCCGAATCGGTCAACTGAAGGCACGGCATGGAAAATTCCGAACCGCTCGGGCCCAGTGAGAAGAACTTAACAAATAGTTCATGACCGTCCATGATGTTCTTCATAATGTCATGGATCTCGGTAAGCCCCTCTTCTCTTTCCATATCATTGATCGCTTTTCCGAGACTGACTCCTTCGGGCAGCAGAAACTTTGTTGTTTCCTTATCCCTGGCCTGGTCATTGAACCCGTCAAAGTGGACGGTGTGGCCCTCAATGGCAAGCTTTGCCTCCCCCTTGTCTCTTACCGCAGATTCGCGCGTGTATTTTATGTCATCCTCAGAATCTGTGGCGATGAAAACACTTTTGGGATTGCAAATCTCTACATATTTCGCAATAAAATCCAATACTTTTTCATTTTTTATTCCCTGAAGTTTCTTAAAATTTTGAGAATCCAAGCGACCCTCGAGAAAAGATCTGGCATCATTATCCATGATTAACCCCCGAAGGGGAAATTCCAGTAATGATATTTAAATTATTAGAGAGATAAAGTTTTAAAGCAGCGGATTTTGCAATAAAAATCAGTCAACTCTGATTAAAATCGTTATAACAGCAGTCCTACTGCTGAATCAGCGGTACTGTAATGCTCCCGTCCAGCATGAACAGTATTTTTGCTTCAGGGCCTTTTATTTCTATGGCTTCGTCCAGTGCGTCCTGAAGCGAATCCACGGATCGAATAAAAACACTATGCAGGATGTCCGAATCCAGGTCTGTTACACCCCACATTTCGGCCCATACGGCGATTTCAGCCATTTTTGCGGCCTTGTGGTAACCCACCTTGTACTGTTGTTTTATAACCTCCAGCGCCTCCAGCGGGCTCGAAGCGGCGCTCATAAGTTTTACGAACTCGTCGTGGCCCACGCCTGTTCTGCATTTTGAAACCAGGATCAAAATCCCTTTGTCCTTCAACGCCAGTTTGCCGTTATCAAGTGCCTTTTGCGATTGGTAGAGATCAACATCCATTGGGTACGGCGCTACGGATACAACGATTTCGGCCTTCTCGGGGATCTTAACACAGAACACATCCCATGCAGATTTTACCGCCTCAATAAACGAATCGATGAGATGGCCCGCACTCGCCGCATAAATCTTATGATCGCGGTCCAGTACAACCTGGATGGAAAAGATCTCTTTGCCCTCCAGCGAACCGAGAGCGTCCACCATATCATCATGCACCGGGTTGCCGTCAAGTTCTAGGGCCTGGGCTTCCATTTTCAGAGCGTGCTTGTGGTTCATCTCGATGGTCTTATACCCCGCAATGCCCGGAAGGAACGCTTTGCGGCCGCCGGTGTACCCGGCAAAATAATGCGGTTCCACGCTGCCGATAATGATGATTTTTTGTGCCTCAAGTGCCAGCTTGTTTACATACATCTCCGTACCGTTCTTGGAAGTACCGATGTGGGTCAACTGCTCATCGTTCTTCGAATCATGGATATGAATAACTTCTTTGTATTTTTCAAGGTGCGAGCCGAAAATGAATTCCATTTCAGAATCCGTGGGTGCACGGTGGATGCCGGTTGCAACAATGAACTTAACCTCGCAGCCTTCCAGCATTGGTGCCACCACATCAAGGATTCTGGCGGTGGGTGTGGGTCGTGTAGCATCATTAACAATTATAAGAGCATTATTTGCGTCGCTTATGAATTCCTGGAACGATTTTGAGTTGAGAGGTTCGTCAAGTGCTTTTTTCAATGCTTCCTCATCCGACATTTTGGATGTTACATCGTTTACTCTTAGAATCCCCCCGAGGTTTGCCTCAGGGATCTTTACCTTGATGGACTCCTGACCGTAAGGTACATCGATTTCCTTCATACCCTCCGACATTGTTCTCACACCTGTAATATTAGCGTATTGCGGTTGCGTTTGCGAAGCTCGTTTCGTTATTCGGTATCGAGGCTCGTTTCGGTAGTCGGTATCGAGGCTCGTTTCGTTATTCGGTATCGAGGCTCGTTTCGGTAGTCGGTATCGAGCCTCGTAACGAGTTTCGACCCCGAGCCTCGTAACGAGCGTCGACCCCGAGCTTCGTAACGAGCATCGCCACCGTTAAACGCTCACGCCGACTGTAATTGTCTGGGATTTAGATATTAGTGCTTAGAATTTGAAAAAATTGTGTTTTATATCTTTTTATTGCGCAGCAATTTTTTCATAGACCCAGAATAAATTCTAGGTATTTTGTTTTTCCGCTTATTTAGTCAAAAATCAGTGGGCAGGGGGCACCCCTTCGGGGAAAATCAAAATCGAGAATTTACATTATCGCCTGAAAATCGAGGAAATCAACGCTAGGTTAAACCTTTGCGTACGATTTTCAGTCCAAATACTACAGATGAATCAAAGATTATATGCGAAGACTTACAAATTCCATATTGCATATATTGTAAGTCTTCTGTCCTAAAAGCCCATGAAATTGGTCCTTTATT
>CP070629.1:1909542-1917189 GCA_020356005.1 Thermoplasmata archaeon | reverse complement strand
TCCATCTCCGCGACGATCTTAAGCTTCTTTCCTAGATTCGCAACCTTATCTGGGTGATACTCCCTGGCCCTATTCTTATACGCTTTCTTGATCTCCTCGACTTTTGCGTCGGGCTCCACTCCAAGAATTGAATAGAGGGTATCCAGTGTATCACTACCTGCGCTCCATGGTTTATCTTTGCCAACTGCCTTTTACTTCTTAAGTTAAATCAATATAAATTTATTAAAATAAAATGTTTTTCATGGATTAAATATACTTATATAAAGCTGATATATGCTTATAGAAGTGCGGAAAACGTTGGACGGTTGCGAAGGGCGTAACGTCTAACGGTTGCGATATGCGATTCGTCAATCGTCTAGCGTCTCGGCTTTCTGAAATCAAATTATAATCGATTAAAATGTTTTTATATGATATCACTAAATGTACTTCATGCACTGATAACAATAATATTTATTAACTTCAACAATATGCGACAGGCTTTGACCGCAAGTAGCACACAGCTGCGGCTGCGGCGGCTGCTGCGGACTTGCCGGTGCAGTTACGCCTTGCTCTGGCGTTAAGCCGGGCTGCTGAGGTATCATAACGGCAGTGGCGTCAATGACCTGGGGTTGGGGTTGGGGTTGAGGTTGAGGCTGAAGCTGCTGGTCCGGATACAGCGGCTGGGGCTGCTGTTGTTCTATTTGAGCAGGCCCCAGCAAGGGCGGCTGCGGCTGGGGCTGCGCATAAGCTTGTCCAGGTTCGGCACCAATTATCTGCTGTGCCGGAAGCTGCTGCACTGCAGGCACCTGTACTGTTCCTGCAACACCTGGCACTCCCTCGGGTACAGTACCCGGGAGTGTAACCTGAGGTGCCTCCGGGACGCCCTCTGGTTGGGCCGGCGGCGTTTCCTCCGACTTCGCCTTCTTCTTTTTCTGCATGAACATCAGCAAAATAACAAAAATAACTACGATTACAACTATAATTATTATGATCCACAGAAGACTGCCCCCTTCCAACGCAGATTTCTCTTCGCCTTCGGTTTTTGTATCATCCGGTGTTGTACCTGTATCAGCAGCATTTATTGTGATAGCAAATGATTTTCCGGCCTCTTCACCGTAATAGTCCGTCACAGTAAAGGTAATATTGTGTTTTCCCACCGATAAAGTATCGATGCTGAATGTTTCGCCTTCACCGAGCTCGCCGTCACGGTCGGAGGTCCAGGTATATGTCAGAACTTCCTTGGTGTCGTAACCTATATCCATATCCGAGCAAACCGCCGTAAACTCTACAACAGATCCCTCCTTAAATTCGATCTTATTGTATGTGGTTCCTGCTTCTTGTATTTCGGGGGGATCATTAATGTTCTTAACCTCGATTATCAAATTGACATAATCATCGATATTGGACCCGTAATCGTCCGATACCATGATCTGTGCATGCAGAGTTCCCACATCTGACTGCTGTGCCAGAAATGATAATTCGCCGGTATTACTGTCAAGATTGAATGTCGATAGAGTTATATTGGTATCATAAGTAATGGAATCGGTTTGGCCGATCTCTATGTCCGGATCTGAAGCCACGATGGTTATATTGAACCATGCATCCTCGAATGCGCTTTTGCCTCCTTCAAAATAGACGGTCTTTTTGTCGATGTCCATATCCGTACCGAATTTGATCACTTTTTCGATTCTGGGATCGTCATTTGTGTTTTCAATTTCAAAAACAATGTTCACCGAATCGTTCAATTTTCCCACACCATCATCCTTCACGGAAATTTTGGCGTACAGTGTCCCCACATTCTCGTTTTTCGGTAGAAATGAAGCGTGAGCAGTGAAGGGATCCCACGGGTCCGGCTCTATATCGATCAATGATGTGTTAGCATTGAAGGTTAATGTATCGGCAACGCCCGATTCAATATCCGGATCGGCAGCCTTGATGGTGAAATTGAACCATTTGTCTTCATCCAGAGCATCGGCCCCGGTAAAACGCACATCGTCACCTTCTACAATTACCTTGTAACCGATCTGTTTCAGTACAGGTGCGTCATTTACCGGGTTCACGGTGATCTTGAAAACATTACTCACATTTTCCAGGTCGTCCCCGCCGCCGAACTGGTCGTCTATACCCTTGTCTATGGCTTTGACCTGAAATCTGAGGTAACCGAACCAGTGCTCCTGCTTCTGCATGATATCCAGGTATTGTCCGTCCACCTCCGCGTCCAGTTTAGATGCATCTTCTTCAAAAGTTACTTCGAACTTCAGCGCGCCGTCATTCCAATCATCACTGAAGTATTCTTCAAGATCGATAAGGTTGTCGCCGGCACCGCTGTCCTCGTTGATACTATACATATCCTCCGGTATTCCGCCGGGGACAAGCTTCGGTTTCTCGTTGGGGATAATGACCAAGGGTCCGTCGAATACTCCCACCAACGGCAGCCTGACTTCGAATTTGCTATCGTTGAAAATGAAATAATAATTATGGGCGCCGTCGTCGAGTTTGGTGGTAAATTTAAAGTTACTGCCGTCATCAAATTTGGTATCGGGAGATGACATCAAATAATCATTGCCATCGATAACGATCTTTTTGATCAGCGGCGTATCGTCATCATAATCGATATAGGTGACATTAAAGGTGAAATCCGTAAAAATATCACCGTTTTCCGGTGTCACCTGAGGATTTGTTAGAATAGGTGGTGAATATGGAGGTAGATTACTCCACGAATAGGAAGAGCTCATATCTCCCCAGGTACTGGGTTGGTTGGGGTTCACTGATACGGGCCAGTTGGCAAAACCTGTACCTGACCCGGATCTGAACATCATTCCAATAGTTTTTGGAATTCCCGGAGTGAGGCCCAAGGCGGAATAAGATATTTTCATTTCGCGTATATTAGTATTGCCGGAATTTCCATTGTAATCATCATTCCCACCCCATGTAAATGTGTCCCACTGCGTACCTGTCCCGAACCGATACCCGAAGGCCATGGAGGAGTGAACGCAAACGTCACCCGTTTGCGGTGGATTTACACCGTCATTATTCACATCGATATATACTTCGAACTGGTTTGCCACACTGTAGTGACATAATACATATAAGTATTGCGTATCTTCTTTGAAGTAAACGGTTCCTGACCCGCCGCCCCCGTCACTGATGGGAACGGAATTTGCATCTGTCCATTCACCTGTAGACATTGTCCCGTCGGTGATCGGCGTGGTGCCGTATATACAATCGACTTCGTCACCGGAATGCCTGGCATTAACCGTATTGTCCAAACTGTACGTTCCAACAGCTGCTGGTATGAAAGATATCATCATCGATGTAACTATTAATATCACTATAAAATAAAAAACACCATTTTTTTTCAGCATTGTTATCACTTACCCTGTTGTGAGTAAATAATTGTTGTTATTATATTTAATTTTAATTTTATTTGATATTATAAAGCTTTTGGATAATATTTCAAACAAATGTCATACTGTGACTTTTAACTAAAATTAAACCGATTTATATTAATAAATCCATAAATTTAATTACGCATCAAAATTTACAGGTATACAGGTCATTAAATGAATAAAGCCGAAGCATGGTTCCGGATAGTAAGACCCCCCATTGTGATCATCAGCATCTTCGGTGCATGCGTGGGCGCTCTGAATGTAACACAACCGCGGGATATGGCGCTTGAACCCATATCGCTCTTCCTGACCATGCTTGGCGCCGGGATGCTTGCTGCGGGGTTGATGGTGCATAACGACTACACCGATTTGGAATCAGACAGGGTCAACCGCCCGCACAAACCCTTGCCCAGAAATATAATCTCGCCTCTGACAGCCAAATACACCGGGCTCGCACTAATGGTTCTTACTATCGTTATCACGCTTTTAATCAGTTTTATCAATCCCATCGAATCCACTCTCACACCGTGGGGCTTGAATCTACCTTTGATCGTCCTGACCATAGCAGTTGTTGTTATCGGCGTTATCTACAACCAGAGCGGCAAGTACAGCGGTATTTGGGGGCATGTCATGGTGGCTTTCGGCGTGGGTGCCATCCCGCTGTGGGGTGCACTTGCACTGCAGCCGCAGCACCCGCTGCTGATGGCGCCGCTTGCTTTCGCCATCTTCGTCATGGAGATCGGGCGTGAGATCATGGTGTGCGCCGGCGACATTAAAGGCGACATCGAGGCGGGCTACAAAACCACGCCCGTACGGGTGGGGAGGTTGGAATCAATGCATATTGCATTGATATTTTACGTGCTTTTCATACCCGTCTACCCCATCCCGTACTTCGGCTGGTTCGGTTTTTCTGAAATATTCGGTGAGCTTTACCTCTGGGGCGCCTCGATATTTTTACTGATCTTACTCTTAACATGGGTCGACACTTACCGTGTAGCCGTTAAAAAGAATGATAAGAACACCTGGGATGCTTTTGAACGCAATATCCGGACCGGCACGCGCCTAGGCGTATTCTTCTTCCAGGTAGTATTGTTTTTTGAAGCGTTCTATTTTTGATTTTATATCGATATTTCAGGATTGGGGATTAGGACGCTCACTCCCTACGGTCGTTCGCTTTGGGGATTAGGGTTATTACAATTGATTATAGGCAACCCCAAACCCTAAAGGTTGCGCAGCAACCGTCCCAATCCCAAATCCCCAGGCTTTTTTATGCCTTTTCCATACAAGGCAGCTTGCTGCCGTACTCACCATTCCGAAATCAATATCCAAATTGTAAAAAATAATATCGAAAAATTGATAGATTATGAAATAAATCATTCACTTCGTTTAAAAAGTATATAATGATATATATATGCAACCCTATATACAATCTCAAGTTCAGGTGCACTTCATGCAAACCGGGATACATTTAGGATGGAAGCTAAAGAAAATAATTGCCGCTTGCGTCGGCGTACTTGTTGTGCTGACTTTTTTGAATCTACCTTATGGTAATAGTACAGTAATGGCGCAGAGCAATTATGAATTCATCAGCGAGCCTGGCAATGTACCTCTTTTAAGAGATTTTATAACGCCAGTAATCGAGCCCGGCGATAGCGGTGTTCTAAAATTCAGCTTGACCAACCGCTATTTCGAATCGAATTACGCTTCCAACAATCTGACAGATGTAGAACTTACGCTTGGTATATATGAATGTGCAACGCTGAAAGAGTCAAAGAGGGTGGATGATAGTTTCGAATCCAGCCCGATAATCGAAAAAGAGCTCTCCAGTGAAAGCACCTCCGGGCCCATGCCTTCCGGAAGCATGGGCATTGTGACTGTTGAGCCGGAAACCGGTATCAAATTATTTCGATTTTTCTGGCCGGTGCTGCCGGAAAACACTACTTTTAATTTAGAGCTCCTGATAACAACGGGCGAGGACACACCTGAGGGTATCTATTTTATAAAAACCGAGATGATTTTCCATCACTCAGGAATAGAAAATAAAAGCTTTAAGATGCGTTCCAAGGGTTATTACACCCAAACCGAATGGGACATTGCCAAAGGTAATGCACCTGAGGATTTCACGCCGGGTATAAACCTCTCCTACCTTGAAATCGACGGTATAATCCCGGAAACATCGTTTTCGGTAAAGGTCTCCGTACCCAGATGGCCGCTATATATTCTGGTAGGTATCACATCATTCTTTGCTTTAATCGGGATTGTTTTTTACTACATGGAGGAGCACGGTAAGTTTCCTACATTTAAAGCATGGCTGGACAGGATTAGTAGAAAATTTTAATGACGCGAGGGTGATTATAATAAATTTATACCGCTTATGGAAGTGCGGAATGCGGTTTGCGGTGGCGAAAGGCGTAACGTCCTACGAAATACGTTCTGCGGCCGTTAAACGGAAAACGCTTGACGGTACGCACTGCGCAACCGCTCAACGTAAGACGTACTTCTTGTAGCAGTCAATAATCAATCCAGAACCTGATTATACTGTCTTCTCATCCCCTATCTGCTCAGCCGGCTTCGTTGTCGGTACAGGTGTGGCTACCGGTTTCGCTTCCGCTGTAGGCGTGGGCTGCGTCGTTCCTTTCTTCTTAACCTTCAACCGCTTCTTACCTTTACGCGTACGTTTCTTGCGCGGTTTGCCTGCATGCAGTTTGCACTCATGGCAGGGACCGTACGGGCACGGCGGAAGAGTTGCACCGTATTGATAAGCAGGATAGGAGGGAGTCGCGGGAGCCGGAGATGGTGTGGGATAGGAGGGTGCTGTGTAATAGTAGGGTTGGGTGTGATAGGAAGGATAGGTTGGAGGAGGGTGCGGTGTCGAATAATATGGATAAGGGACAGGTGGTGCATAGGCAGCAGCCGGCGGCATGTACGGGTAATATCGCGGTTTGGATGAGGATCCCGAATCCGCTAGAAATACTATGCCTGCTATGAACAGTACAACCGCAGGGATCACAAGAATAGGACAGAAAATGAAAGTAAGACTGGGAGAGGAATCATCCAGTATCATTATTGGTATAAGTAAGAACGGCAGAAAAATACCGGTTAAAAGAAGTGCGATGCCCATATCACTACTATCTTTTTTCTTGGAGTAGGGTGGATAATACGCTGGAGCTGGATAATAATATGGTGTTGTTGAACAATAGTATGGGTGCACTGCATAATGTTTGCCACTCATTTTACCATCCTCGCGCTTACTGATTTAAAAGTATGCGGTTAGCTGATTATATATTTTACTAATTAATGTTTGATTTTATATAAGTATAAGCGATGGGTGAAAGACGAGGCCCTTCGGGAGAGGCGAAAGTCAAGAGGTAAGAGGCAAAAGGCGAGGGGCGAGAAATGAGAGGGTAGAAGATATACTATAGGTTTGAGCGATTCAAACGTTTTCAAAATACAATATTATTTCTTCTGTTGAATTTGTTGATTATTAACCGGAGCTTGCGGGGCATTGTTATAAGATTGGTAATTATAAGTTGGATAATAAGGAGCATTAGGAATTTGTGACCAGTAGTAGTGGTAATAATAATAAAAGATTGGATATGGTATGTAACTATCGGAAATAATTAGTGTTCGTGGAGTGAAAACATAAAATAATCCAAGTGTAAGAATTATCCCACCAGGTATCATAATTAACAACAAAGCAAATTGGATATCATTTGCATTTCCAAGATGTAATGCATAATATGAAATTACAAAAAACAATATCCAAAATCCAAGAATTATTAAAAATACCCCTAAATCTCTTCTGAAGTGATCAATCTGGGTAAAAGGTTTGTTTTGTTGGATGTTTTGGCTATTCTCACTAACATTGTTATTCTCGTCAAACTTATTTTCAGCAAGCGCACTATTCATATAACTACCCCAAGCTGATATATCCTGAACTAAAATACTTCAACGACCCAAAATATTCGTCGGTATGATCAACGATAGGTCAAATTTAAACCAAGGAGGAGAGGAAAGCACTGACCTTTAAGATTAACCGGATTGTAATTGATTTTGTTCTCAATAATTCTATTTGTACGAGTATATATAAATATATTTTGTTCATGAGGCTAGAATATTTCACAAATATAGAGGGCCCTCGCGGTTGATTTATTGAAAAATTTTAAATTCTAAACGTTCCACCCCCTGAAGGGGGTGGGGTTCACTTATAATCCTGTAGCGTTGTTTGAGTTATTATTACTTCCTTATTTGTTTTTAGTCTTGGTCTTGCCCAGTGTTT
>CP070629.1:1905572-1909442 GCA_020356005.1 Thermoplasmata archaeon | reverse complement strand
ATTTTCTTTAATCTATTAGTTTTTTATTGATTTTATAATTAATAATATCCAAAATGGGCAAAAATAATAATTATTAGAAACTGTATTTTCTGCTTAAATTTCTACGAACCGCGGGGGAAAGTCTGGATATTTTAGTATCCTACACAATTAGTTATTATATTTAATTGCTATTGGACATTTTACTCCCGCATAGGGCGTTCGGGGGAGTGTGGCCTCATGGAATTTCTGTTCAAAGACGAACATAGACTGTTCCGAAAAACAGTACACGAATTTGTAGATAAAGAAATAATCCCGCAGGCTCAAGCCATCGATGAAAGCGGTGAATTTCCCAAGGAATTGTTCAAAAAGATGGGAGCACAGGGTTTTTATGGACTTCGCTACCCCGAGGAATACGGCGGAGCCAATGCGGATACATTCATGTTTGCAATCCTGTGCGAAGAGCTTGCCAGAGGTTCTATGGCCGTGGCAGCTTCTGCTATGATGCAGTCTCTCATGGGAACGAATTTCATATACAAATTCGGTACGGACGAGCACCGCGAGAGATTATTGAAACCTGCAATACAGGGAGAAAAAATGGGATGCTTTGCTATAACGGAACCGGGCGCGGGCTCCGACCTCGGCGCAATGCAGACCACCGCTGTAAAAGACGGATCAGAATGGGTGCTGAATGGAACCAAGACCTGGATAACCAACGGACCCCTTGGCGATTTCTTCACTGTAGGCGCCATGACGGATAAATCAAAGGGTTTCAAGGGCATAGACATGTTCCTGGTGGAGGCTGGAACCGAAGGGTTTACCATCGGTAAGGAGATCCATAAACTTGGTGTCAGCGGTGCGCTTTCCACCGAGATATCCTTTTCGGACTGCCGCATACCAGAGGAGAACCTTTTCGGAGAAGTAGGCCAGGGTTTCGAGAACCTCGGCAGCATATTAAGCGAGATCCGGGTTATGACTGGTGCGCTCAGCATCGGTATCGCCCGAGCGGCTCTTGAACAGGCCTTCAACTATGCCAAAGAGCGCGAGGCCTTCGGTAAGCCCATAATTAAATTCCAGGCGATTCAATTCAAACTTGCTTCAATGGCCACAGAGCTCGAGGCTTCGAAATTGATGGTGTACAATACCGCCTGGATGCTGGAAACGGGGCAGAAATGTACAATGGAAGCGGCAATGGCGAAATTATTCTCATCGGAGATGGCGAACAGGGTGGCAGACGAAGCCACCCGTGTATTTGCAAGCTACGGGTTCTCACTGGAATTCCCCGTCCAGCGCTATTTCCGCGATGCAAGATTCCTGCTTCTCGGCGGCGGCACCTCGGAGATATTGCATTCAATAATCAGCCGGGAGCTGAATAATGTTAAAGAATTCTAGTTGAGATTACTAGCGTAATCATATCAGGAGGATCATTTATGGAATATAAGTTTCGAGGAAGAACATTCGACGAGTTCGATGAGGGTGAAGAGATAATGACCGCATCAAGAACGGTAACAGAGGCAGATGTGGTCAACTTTGCCGGACTCTCAGGTGATTTTAATCCATTACATACGGACGAGAGCTTTGCGGAAAAGACCCCCTTTAAAGGCCGGATAGCGCACGGGATGCTCAGTATGGCTATTGCTACAGGGCTGGCCAACCAGATGGGGATCTTTGAAGGCACCACTCTTGCGTTGCTCAGCCAGACAATCAAATATACCGGCGCTGTAAAGTTCGGTGATACTATCAGGCTGAAGCTCAAGGTGGGAGAGAAGAAAGAATCCAGTAAGAGCGATCGTGGCATTATCACATTTGACAATCAGATCCTTAACCAGAACGACGAGATTGTTGTGGAAACCCAGTGGGTACTTATGATGACCAGGAAAAAAGAATAAAAATACAGGAGTGAAAATAATGAGATTAGAAAATAAAGTTGCTTTGATAACAGGCGGAGGCAGCGGCATAGGTGAAGCAGTAGTGAAATTGTTCGCATCCGAAGGCGCAAAGGTCGTTATTGCAGATATCAATATTGAGCAGGCGGAGAAAGTCGCCGGAGAGGTTACTGGCTCCGGCGGTGAAGCGCTGGCGGTAAAAGTGGATATTTCGAACAAGAGCGAAGTTGAGAAAATGGTTGCGGACGCCAAAGAGAAGTTCGGTAAAATCGATATTCTCATAAACAACGCCGGCATCAACCGCGATGCATTTGCAGTCAAGATGCGTGAGGAGCAGTGGGATTCGGTGGTCGATATTAATCTCAAAGGAACGTTCTTGTGCTGCCAGGCCGTGCAAAGCGTCATGGCAGAGCAGGGCGGTGGTAAAATCGTCAATACATCCTCCATAGGTGCACTCGGCAACATGGGCCAGGCGAACTATGCAGCGTCAAAGGCAGGTATAATCGGGTTAACAAAAACGCTGGCATTAGAGTTTGCACGGGGCAAGATCTATGTGAACTGCATTGCGCCCGGTGCCACTAAAACGCCCATGACCGAGGGAATACCCCCTGATATAGCCGAGAAAATAGCGAAAAAGATACCACTGAGACGGTTCGCTGAACCGGAGGAGATCGCGAAGGCGCATTTATTCCTGGCCTCCAGCGAATCGGACTATATTACCGGCCAGGTAATATTCGTTGATGGCGGTATATCTGTTGGAATTTGAGTAATAATGTTTATTATTTAATCTTGATTCTAAATACTACACAATCCAAATACTACAAAATTCAAAGTAAGCTCAAACTCCCAACTTCAAAAGCAAATTCAAACTACAAAATTACTCAAAAAGGTACCTCTACCTCTTTGGGAAGATTTCAAATCCAAAACTCAAAATCCAAAGTAATCCCCAATTCCAAAACGAAATTTTCTGTAATTTTGGGATTTTGGATTTCTTTTAGTAGTTATTTGAAGTTTGGAGTTACTTTGTAATATTTGTAATATTTGTAGTATTTGGATTTAGGAATCATGATATAATTAAAGATGGGTGATAAAAATGCTAAAAGTAGGAATAAAAAACATGGGGATTTACCTGCCGCGCTTCCGGTTATCCGGTAAGGTGCTGTCAGAGGCGTGGCAAAAGCCCATGGGCAAGGCCGTAAAAGCGGTCCCGAACCATGACGAAGATAGTCTGACAATGGCGGTAGGTGCGGTTATTAATACAATGGATGATTTTGATGCAGGTGTCGATTCCGCGGATAAAGCACTCCCAGCCGATGCGTTATATTTTGCTACGACAACCGCACCGTACAATGAGAAGAGCAGTGCGAGCTTGATAGCAGCAGCTGCCGACCTGCCCGCCGGTGTGAGAACAATGGATTTCGCCGGGTCGCTTCGGGCAGGAACGAGCGCACTAATAGCCGGTATCGAAAGCATCATGGCCGACCGTTTGAAGAATGTGCTCGTGGCCGCATCGGACCTACGGTTCGCCGAACCCGGCTCGGACCTCGAACCCTTTATCGGTGCAGGTGCCGCCGCAGTCCAGCTTACTGATGATACCTCAATGGCTCTTGAAGTGACGGACTTCAATTCAAGGGCGGCCGTCCTCTCCGATTACTGGCGGAGGACCGATGATAGATATCTGCATCATAGTGATCTGAAATATGCAATGATGTACGGTGCTACAAGAACCGTTATAGGATCGGTTTCGCAATTTATGGAAAAAACCGGCAGGAATATCTCTGAGTTTCATAAAGTCATAATCAGTGTGCCTGATCTTAGAAGCATTCGCACCATCGCCAAGCAGCTCAAGCTGAAACCCGAACAGGTCCAGGACGATTTCGCTATGCAGATGGGCCTTTTGGGTTCCGCCCACGCGTTCATTACCTTGACCGAAGCGGCCTCAAGCTGCCCTCCCGACGGTGAGGTGCTCCTGGCAAATTACGGGGACGGCTGCGATATAATTTGCTTT
>CP070629.1:1902834-1905472 GCA_020356005.1 Thermoplasmata archaeon | reverse complement strand
GGGTAGCTGTGTGTTGTATAATTCTCCGAAATCCAGCTGCTGTTCGTGCCGTCACCGAATTCGAAAAAGTAGCTTTTATAATCTCCGCAGCCGCCCAGTGCAGAAGCTGTAAACTTAATGGGCTGGTAAGTAGAAACCTTTGTTTTGTTCGAACTCAAGCCTACCTCTAAATCCGGATAGACCTTTAAAAACTTAGTACCGACGTTATTATTTTCGTTCAGTTCGGTTATTTTATTCTCGTAATCCACCACAATCCAAAAATCGTGGTCGCCCTCTTCCGCCACCCAGTTGAATGAAACCTCCGCGCTTTCGTTCCAGCCGAAATTGATATTTTTGGTAGCAATCAGGCTGCCGCTGCTCTGTGGGTCGCCGTCATATAAGTTAACCGGTACTTTCGAGCAGTTATCGAAGGAATTGAGGATATTGGTTTTGATTTTAATGGTCTCATCATCATGCGGGTATGGGTTGGAAACCGTTATGTCCGAGAGCTCCAGGTCGTACATATTTGGTATTAACAGGGGGTCGCCGATGAGCGTCATACCGTAGAACCAGCTCCGAGACTGCTCGGAATTCAAGACGAACCAATCAAAAAACGCCTCACCGATGCTCTTATCATTGCTCAGCGGCGTATAGAACTCGTTGTAGTCGAGCATCCCGCCTACCTTGCTGGAGCTTATGGATGCCAGCCCGTATGTATTCGCAAATGTATATGCCCCCGCCAGGAAATCCTTTGCTGAATAATTCGCAGAACCGCAGGTGAATAAAATCGAGAAGAATGTAAGAGGATCGATTGTTTTAATATGGGTTGAATTTACGGTTTCAGATTCGAACACACCGCTGACTTTAAAATTATGCCTTGTGGGTTTGTGGTTGGCGTGACAGTGCACTTCCACGAATTCGTAGCCCTGCGTCAGGCGCTTCTTGTAATCCTTGGCATTGGTGGTTAGACCGTCTTTTTCAAGCGTTACATTCTCATAATTGATCTTTGCATCGTTTTTCCAGCCATCGGCGGAGCCGATCCAGTCGTCGTCGACATAGACGAGGTTATTATTGGGCAGTTTTAGTTTACCGGTTTTGTAATCATGTGCTTTTCTAAAATAGTTGTTCAACAACTGCGCTTCATCTCCTGTCATTATGTTAGAGGGTAGCCTGCCGAAGAATATGTCCGGGGCCATGTTACCGGTATGGCCGTCAAATACGCCGTCGGTATTGGAATCCTGCCAGTTCCCGTCCAGGTCCATGTAATAGAGATCGATAGGGAAGATCTCACCGCTGATGATATACCACGGTATGGGGAAGCCGCCTACCAGGATTGCTCCTACGGTACCGTTATTTTGCCATTCCCCTTTCAAAACGTTCCTTACATCCTCGATTTTCGACCAGCTTCCAGTGACCACTTTGGCACAATAGCCCGAGGCGTTCACATCCAGACAGTACTGATTTAAAGCAGTTTTGATGGAGGGATAGATAGAAGAGTTGACGAGCACACAAAAACCGGGGTCATTATTCAATAGCTCCATGGATGAGAATGTATCTGTGTAGATTTGATATAAATTGGTATCAACTGTGTACTCATGGCTATTTTCGTCTGAGAGATTAATCGCATTGTCATTGTAAGAATCCGCGCTGGCCTGGATTGGATATAAAGAGGTAATTAATAAAAGTATAATTGATATGATCATAATTTTTTTTAAAATTGTCAGATTAATCATTTTATATCACCAATTATACTATTATTTTTAATAATCTTCTTGGTCTATAATAAAAATATATCTAAATTAACTTTTCCGGTAAATGTTGTATTATTTCATATATAATTGTAAGATTTCCCATCTTACCACCCCCTCCTCTTCACCATTTAATAATCCCCCTGAGTCCTGGGTCCTGATTATATTGTTTTCTCAGTGGAATGCTCAAGGTTGCGTCGCAACCGTGCTCATAGCTCATTGCTCAAGGTAGCTTTAGCTACCGTGCTCACCATTTTAACAGCTTTAAATACTTTTAAAAATTATATTGATTAGATCCACCATACCCATCCTCTGCTCTTTATTGAAAGCTTCCCTTGGACCTTTCCTTTGAATTTCAGTTTGCTTAGAACACGGACCGGGCCGTCCTGGCATTTCAAGCCTTTATCCCTCATGGCCAGCTCTACTTCACTCGTAGTCATCCTCTTGTTTTCTCTAAGAAGCTTCAGTATCATTTCTTCAGCTTCGTCTTCATCCACTTCATTTATCATACCTGTGCACCAGAATTATTGATATCCTTACCATGTAATAGCAAAATAGGTATCGAAAAATGGGTATTTGTAATATTCGTTAGAGATTTTTTATAAAATTAAACCTATAAATATCGCAATAAAATATATTCAATAATCCTGAGGATTACATTATTCATTCAAGGTTCGTCAAGCTCTTCGATCTCTATTGCTTCCTCGGATTGTTCCGGTTCAGATTTTTTTCTTCTGATCATTAGAATAATGGCTATAATAATTATTAAAATAAATACAACTGCCACAAAAAACATAGTGGAATTACCTTTTGATGAATCCGACTCTGAATTCATATTATCACCGGCAGGCGGTGCAACAGTCACATTGATTTCTGCAATATTATCCGAAGTGTCAAATTCATATGAAATC
>CP070629.1:1899658-1902734 GCA_020356005.1 Thermoplasmata archaeon | reverse complement strand
GGTAATTGCAGATCGATTGATATCGGGAGGACTTCAGGGAAATTGTATGTTTCTTCTGATAAAAATCTCACTATTTATAATCAAAAGATAAATGTAAGCGAGACTATTTTCATAAACAACACCATTTTATTTCTGGCTGTTGATAAAGATGAAAATATTGCATATATTGGTGATTATTATAAATTATATCGTTTATTTTTAAAAAATAAAACGGTTCAATTTGTAAATAAAGAATATTACATGACAGATATCAAATATCATAAATATTCCAATAACTTCATTTTTTTATATTACCCCACACAAGTATTGTCCACTGACCTCCAATTATCGGAATCATTTCCGGAAACGGGTTCGATTAATTCTATATATACTAATCCAGACTCTGATATCTTATATATATTGACGGGTTATGTTTCGTATGGCGGATCTTTTGGAACTGCCACATCATCAGAAGACTCTGTAAAAGGTATAATAATTTTTAATTTGGGTAATTATACATGGAATAATTATACAATTTGGGACAGACTTCCTATAGGTAATCAATATGGTTTTACTGTTGATCCATTAAGAAATACAATACATTTTGTCGGTGAGAAATATTATGCAGTAATGAACATATCAGATCTGTCAAAGACTTTTATAAAACCCGAAGTACAATTAATAAAAATCAAACCTGGAATGCCAACTGAAGAGGCTTCAAGTAGGAATAGAATTTATTTTGGTATCATCTGCATTTGTTCTATTTCGGTAATAAGCTTTTTATATTCGTATGAACCGACGAAATATAAGTTTATAATTACCTTTGCAGTTCCCTATTATACCAGATTAAAAAAGGAGAATTTGTTGGATCACAAAACACGGGGCCGTATTATAGGCGTGATCGAGACGGAACCGGGGGTACATTATAATGCTCTCAAGAAGCAATTGAAATTGAACAACGGTACCTTATCATACCATCTTAATGTTTTAGAAAAAGAAGAGCAGGTGAAATCAAAAAATAGTGGTAAATACAAACATTTCTTCCCTTTTGAAATGACCCTCCCAAAAAAGATCTTTAAAATGAATGATGTTCAAAAAATTATTTTCAAAAAGGTACTGGAGAATCCCGGTATTTCACAGAAGAGCCTGACTGATAAAATTGGCAGTAGTACATCCACTGTAAATTATAATGTTAAGATTATGGTAAAAAAGGAGATTTTAGCATTAGAAAAGGTAGGTTCTAAAACTAATTGTTATATTATGACAGAAGACGGCAGGATTGAGAAAGATATCGAATGAAATTGAACTTTATTGAAATCATTCACCTGTCCTATATGCCCCTACCGCCTTTGCCAGCTCATCCACCTCCTTTGGATGTGCGAACAGCGCGCAGGGCGTATCACCGTTTTCCAGGAGGTGCTCGTTCGCACAGATCTCCTTAAACAGCGGGCTGGCAAGCCCCTCCGTTAAACTTGATTTGGTTAGATTATGGGTGGCTATATTCGAAACTGGGCAGGGAGTAAGATCGCCAGAGGGAGTAATATGCGCAAACCCCCTCCCGGCGGAGACGCATCCCCCGAAAAACTCTTCGTCGCCGGGGGAATGGACGATATAAATGGGTTTGTTTTTTCTAAAACTGAGAATCTTTGCACGAAATTCTGCTCGTTCAGCGGCTGTCAGCATGAGTTCATGGTCGTTTTGAATTGACCATTCCCCTGATTGTTCCAATGCTTCAGGTAAAGCGGTACAGGAGGTAAGAGGCTGGTTGAGACTATTAGATTTAATATCGGGTAGTGGTGTTAGAGGTATATATTCGATGAATGCACCGATACGAATTCCATTAGAAATGAGATCTTCAATATTTCGTTCATCCATCCAGTACCTGAAATTCATGCGGGTGATGGTAACGGAAATACCGTTTGCAACTCCCACTTTATCAATTTGCTTGAGGGTTTGCAGCGCCCGGTCGTAAACGCCGCTGCCCCGTCGTACATCGGTAAGCTCGCGGCTCCCTTCGATGCTTACCAGAACCGCAATATTCGTTGCACGCTTCAAACACTTTAAATCAGGCTCTTTTATTGCTGTACCATTGGTCAAGATAACAAAAAATCGATCTTTAAACTCCAGGCACAAATCTATTAAACCGGGAAAGAGGAACGGTTCGCCGCCTGCAATAATAAAACCGAACACACCCAACTTACTTGCATCCTGGATTATCGCGCGCCATTGTTCTATTGATAAAGAGGGTTTTGTATTATTGTCAGTCGGTGAGCTGCCGTTTGCTACCGTACCCGTCGCAGCCGCAAAACAGCCGGTACAGCTTAGATTGCATCGAGAGGTTATACTCAAGATCAAGAACGGGGGGACCTGTAATCCCTCTTCCGCCGCTTGCTCACGTATCTGCCGAGCCTGCCTGTGTGCGCGCACAAGCCTCGGAGCGGCCCGGAGGTATCTTGGATGGCGAAACACCCAGGGTAAAAATACGCTTTTCAATTTAGGATCAAGATTATATAATGCTTGTTTTAGAGAACCTGCATCTTTTTGAGAGGTTGAGGGTGTTTCAGTTTCTTGGACCATGTTTTATCCTTTCCAATATTATTAATTCAATCGATAGTAAGTAACCATAGTTTAGGACAATCGAATATATTAAACCTCACAAATTATAATATATTTTTGAAAATAAGAATCCATAAGAAGTTATAAACTCTTGAAAGTTAATTCTGGACGCGGTGGATTTATGAAGATCTGTATAGCGTATTTTTCAAAATACGGGAACGGTAAAAAATGTGTAGAGCATCTACAGGGTAATTTTAAGAAACGAGGAACCAAGGCAGAGCTTTATTCAATACTGGAAGTCAAACCCGACTCCTTGCCTGAAGCCGATGTGTATATTTTCAGCAGTCCGACGCGAATGATCGGAATCCCCGGTAAAATGAAGCGATTTGTTAAAAAGATGAAGCTCCCTCAAGAGGGCGCCAGGTATGCAGTGATAAACACCTTCAGCGATGAATCAAGGGTTCTGGAAAGAATGGATACGATCCTCAAGACGAAGGGAATGGTTAAAGCATCTGAGGGCTTGAGTATCAAAGTATTGGGT
>CP070629.1:1894578-1899558 GCA_020356005.1 Thermoplasmata archaeon | reverse complement strand
TTCGTGGGAGGAAATCGTTCTTTCCTCCTGCGATTATTACTATCAAGTACAAACTAATAAGCGATTCATCTATGGGCTAAAGCCCATAGGATTCTCGCTTGGTTTTACTAAAAGCAAAAATCCAAGAAAATCCTAAAAACTAAACTCAAAAGGGTACCTAGGATTTCAAACATGGAACTTCGGTTGGTAATACCAGCAATTTGGGATTTTTAAATTAGTGTTTTCTTGGAAGTTCGGATTTTGTCGTTGGGATTTATAAAAATAAATCTCGTACCATTTTTGATCGTTTGAGATAAAATTTTATTTAGGTATAATACATTGTGGAAGCTCCAAGGATTTAATGAAATTATAATGGGGGATAATTATATGGAATTTAAAACAGTGCGAATCGATAAACCGGAGGATATGAATTTTATCCTGGGCCATTCCCATTTTATTAAAACGGTTGAGGATCTCCATGAGGCTCTGGTAAATACCGTTCCCGGCATCAAGTTCGGGCTCGCATTCTGCGAGGCTTCAATGGACAGGCTTGTTAGAACCAGCGGGACGGACGAGGAGCTTGTCGAGCTTGCACAAAAAAATGCTATGGCCATCGGTGCGGGGCATTCGTTCATAATTTTTCTACGTGACTGCTTCCCGGTAAATGTGCTGCAGAATATCAAGCGCGTCCCCGAGGTTTGTACAATCTACTGTGCAACCGCCAACCATACCGAAGTGATTGTCTACGAAACCGAAGACGGGAACGGCATCATGGGCGTGGTGGACGGGTTCAAACCTCTGGGTGTGGAAAAAGATGAGGATGTGCAGAAGCGCAAAGAGTTCCTCAGGATGATCGGATACAAACTATGATAATAGTTCTTATTTAAATAAATTTTAAAAAAAATAAAAAAAAGAACTGCCCATCCACAGTTCTGATTTAGATTATTCTGTATTTATAGTAGCGTTTCCAGATAATCTATCAGCGCATCAATCATACCACAGATTTCTTCCTGCACAGCCGGGTCAATAATCCAATCTCCAGGGTTTGGATCCCCATCGCATTTATTACGAATGCTTTTGAGCTTACCCAGAGCGTCCTCATATTCTCATGAATCGATAAGCTGCATTACAGCATCGCCTTCCTCGTTCTCAATGAGCTTTTCGTAGAGGGCATTACTGCGCTGCTCGGCGTTGCAGTCAAAAGCCTCTTCCGGCAGGTCTTGGATGTAATCATCTATCTCCTCGGTGGCTTCTTCCGCTGTTAACACCGTGAGAATAACAGTGTCTGTATCCGTTGCACCGACATCATCCTCAACTGACAGGGTCACCGTATATATTCCTGCAGTGGAATAAGCATGCGTTGGTGATACTCCGCTGCCAGCTGGAGTGCTGTCACCGAAATCCCAGGTGTAGGATTCAATTGTGCCGTCAGGGTCCGATGAACCGCTGCCGTCGAAGGTAACGGTTTCACTGATTACAACTGTCTGGTCGGCTCCTGCATCTGCTACCGGCGGTTCGTTGGTTATCTGCCAACTAAGATATGGATAATCGTTGTTTATTCTCCAGATGTTAATGAAATCCCAACCGACGAATGTTGACTGCTGTTTCATTTCTGCGGTGGTTTTACCAAAAACGCCATCATGCGGACCATAACCTACACCTTTTAAGGTACCTGAAGTATCTGTGTCCCAATATGAACTCGATATCGTGTTTGGTAAGTGATTAAAACCAACCAACCCTCCGGTATAAGGGAAGTATCCAGTTACCGAACCGATAGCATATGAGTTCGATATTGTGCTGTAGTATTCATTACTCCCAACTAATCCTCCAATATAGTAGACTCCAGTTACCGAACCGGTAGCATAAGAATTCGATATTGAGCTGTAAGCGCCATTAGTCCCAACCAAACCCCCGGCAAAGTAGCAATATACTTTTACAGTACCGGTAGCATATGATTTCGATATTGTACTTTTATAATTAAATCCAACCAGCCCTCCTATATGTTGGCCGTTTCCGGTTACAGAGCCGGTAGCATATGAACTCTCTATTGTGCAGTACTCATAATTATCCCCAACCAACCCTCCAACTCTGGATCTTCCATTTACAGGGCCGGTAGCATACGAGTCCGTTATTTTGGCATACCAATAATTAAATCCAACCAACCCTCCTGTACGATCGCTTCCAGTTACCGAGCCGGTAGCATATGAACTCTCTATTGTGCTTTTGTAATTATACCCAACCAACCCGCCGACAAATGTGCTTCCAGTTACAGAGCAGGTGGTGTATGATTTCGATATTACGCTGAAATATTGATTATATCCCGACAATCCTCCTATATAATTATGTCCACTTACAGAGCCTGTAGTATAAGATGTGGATATTGTGCTCTGGTAATAATTATAACCGATCAATCCGCCTGAATAATGACATCCAGTAATATCGATATTTTCCAGACCGACATTTTTTATTTCACTTTGATAATTCATGCCAAAAAGACCAACAAAATCGGTTGACGGTCTATCGATGTACAAGTTTGTTATTTTATGCCCTTTACCGTCAAATGTCCCAGAGAACCATGACGGATAAGAACCAATAGGTACAAACCCCTCATAATGATCAACATTCCAGTTCCAACTCGATGTAGCTGAAGCGTCAATGTCGTTCACCAGAATGTAATTTGCACTCAAATCCAAATTCATATTCTGTAATTGAACAACATTTGTAATTTGATAAGGGTCCGCTAGCGACCCAATGCCACCTGCAAAATACGAGCTGTATTCTCCTTCCGCACTCACATTCATCGGCACCGATGCGAATACAGCCGCAACCAGTACCAATATCATACCAACTACTACAAATTTTCTAATTGTTCTTCCCATAGTTACTTACCTCCATTCTTTTATACTCCCTGATCGTTTTATCGTCCAACCGGGTAACAAAATTACCCTCATGTCTCCATTGAAACCTGCTTCTAATTTTATTCATTTCGTTAAAATATTGGTTTTAAAGATTTCCTGTTGTAACCAGCTTTCAACGAGTTCTCAAATTACCTTTTCAAATCGATTGTGTGTTTGGGTAAATATGTGGTTATACTTAAAAGTTATTAAATTGAATCTATCTGTAAAAATAATAATATAAATATAAAAAAACGAAATAGTTCTTGCCGTTTAGATACAATCCATTCCTTACACCATTGTTGCACAATAAAACATGGAAACAGGGATACCATTATGCCTGCCATTATGCATCCGATTTCGATTCCGACTTCGATTTAGATTTCTTACGCCTCAATCTGAAAAATCCCTTTTTCTTATCACGTTTCATTTTGACGAAAACTATAGCTGCTGGAATAATCACAATTGCCGCGATCAAGCCGGCTTCCTGCATCGTTGTATCTTCGATTGCATAAGGATGGCTTTTTGCCCCGAAGGGTGCGTGGCCACCGATTATCGCTCCCCGTTTCAGAATTGTGGGTCGCTCCCAGCTGTGCATTGGTGTAAATACCCGCAGGTCAGGGTCGCCGAAATATACAACGTTTTCAAAAATATCCCACCACCAGCTCTCTGTAAGGTACTGGATGCCCACATGCTTGATGCCGCGCTCGTATGCCTGGCCGACGTTGAACCCGAGTATCAGGTCGCGTAAAAAAGTCTCCATAGCAAAGCTGCTGTACCACGATGTGAGCCATGGATCAATGACCTGGAATACGGAACCGTGGCGAACCATCGCGAGCTGCATATATGTATTCGCAATCAGGCACGAGCCGCCTGAAAAACCCATGGAATGGAGGTTCTCCATTGCATTATCGAAATCTATACCGTTATACGATATTGTCTGCACCTGCTGAGCAATCGCTATAACAACACCGTCGTGGGTCTCACGGCGCGGGCCGCCGTCAAAAAACGGACCCGTTCCGGGCTGGATATCCAATCCAACATGTTTATTCATTGAAACCACATCGGGATCCGCTGTACTGCCGCGCATTGCCATGGCGTTCTCCTCGTAGCCCCGCCATGGATTGGGTTCAAGCTGGGAGTCATCCCAGTAGCCGACAATACCCGCATCGCGGTTACCGCCGTGCATCACCTCGAGCCACATGATGGCTCCGCGGTTGATATTGTCCATGGATTTATCAAAACTGGAGGAAAAGCACGAGCCGTATCCTGCCTGTTCCAGATAATGCGGGACGATTTCTGAAGTTGTAAGGTCAGGCCATACACCGTAGAGATCAAGTGAGCTGCCGGATGGATCGAAAAAGGGCGTAATACCTGTAGCAGTTGTGTATCTTGCACCCCAGTATTCGCTCGCAAGCTGGTTAAACTTGTGCTGATAAGAAACCCACGTCTGGGCCACGGGGTATTTCACCTCAACTTCCTGATCCTCCTGTGTAATTCGGAGCACTCCACCAACCCTTACCGAGTGGGATCCCATGTGGCGCTTGCCGCCGTTCTCGTCAAGCTCTGGATTGACCGCCGGGTTCGCATAAATCATCGACTGGTAGAACATTGAGCGCGAAACCCAGTAGCCTGTATCCACAGGCGAGCCCATGATACGGCCGGAGGTGGCTGCGCCTACAAGCATCCGGTCCCAGGTTGTGCCGATATCGAACTGGCCTGCAACGGTCAGTATCGATTCCTGGCCGTTGGGGTCATCGAACCCGAACTCAGCCAGGACTTCGTAGACCTGCTTACCTGTGAGCACCATGCACCCCACGGAGGGAGGTTTGCGGCTGTTCCATGCCTGCCGCCAGAATTCGTTATGCCACGCCTGCGAATTTGATAAACGCGCATCGGATTCCGTTATGAACACCGGGCAGCCGTGGTGCGCGGCAGCGAATGTGGCCGGGCCAAGGTACAGGCCCTTTGCTTGTTCGCCCTTCAGGCCCTCCCAGACATACCAGTAGCTCCACGGATTGATGGTGGTAAAAACTATATCGTTCTGGTAAGTGTTATTATATTTCGTATTTTCTTTGATCATATTGTAAATTTTACTGTAAGAAGT
>CP070629.1:1886395-1894478 GCA_020356005.1 Thermoplasmata archaeon | reverse complement strand
GAAGATATCATCTCTGAGTTCAATTGACGTTCTCATGCAATCACTAAGTCATATATGCTTATGCTTTAATATATACTTCTCTGAAAAATGTTCAACCACATTAAAAATTGACAATTAAAAAAACGCTTACCCTCACGCTAAACGAAACGAGCCTCGCAAACGCCTCCGCTACACGCCAATCTTATCAGCTATTCAAAATCCCCTAAAATTACTCATCCTCAACCTTCTTTTTCTTCTTCTTCCTCTTAAAAATTTTTTTCGTACCTTTTTTCCTGAGATAGACAACCAGGATTATCACGATGAGTATCAGTATCCCGAATATCAGAAACGGCAGTATCCCAGAGCCGTCGTCGGTTTCCCAGTCCAGAAACCCTGTTGTATCGTCTTCCTCTGTCAAATTCGCCACTGAGACCGAGAGTGTCCCGGTAGCGGGGTCTACATTGTAAGCAGCGCCGCCGGGGTCCTCACGATACACTGCGGAAACGGTCAGGGTATCCTCATATGCACCCTCCTCGGATAACTGGGGTGTCATAACGTTCACAAAAAAGGTCTCCTCGAAGGCGCCGGTACCCCGGAAGGTAAATGAGGTTGGCGAAACCGAGGCCGCCCAACCGGTGGTTTCCGCACTGACATCCACGATCACGTTGCGCACCTGCGCGGTAAGATCGCAGAGAACCCTGCAGTTGATGGTAAAGTTCGCTGAATTACCGGGTTCGACGGTCACATTTGCGGGAATCCGAACAATTTCTACCGATACGTTATTTACCACAATAACATCTTCAAATGAACCCTCAACAGGTTGGGGCATTATGGAAAATAATATCATGACGCTTATACATAATGCAAATAGTTCTCGTATCAATTTAATCAACCCAATTTCGAATTATCTGATTTTAATAAATCTATGAAATGCTTTTATATTAATATAATTTGATACAATAATTGCACTATTATAAAATGTTTGTTGCATAGAGGGAGATTTTATAGTGCTACCAGAGGGGCGGTTAGAGGTTAGCGGTTGCGCGGTGCGTACCGTCCTACGGTGTCGAAAAGCGTATCGTTTTTCCGGGGTGGAAGCCCGTCTGGTGGTTCGTACTGGTTAATCGTTTCGTGTGTCGTTTTCATAGGGCGCCACAATACCGAGGAACAAATCACGAGACGAGTCTCGAGTCCGTATTACGAGACGAGTTTCGAACCCGCATTACGAGACGCCAGCCGCAGCCGCTGGCCGGTACGCTAGACGCCACCGTCAAACGTAAGCCGCACTTCTATAATCGTTATTAATCGATTTATAAGCTTACCGTAATCCCGGCGGCGGCATCATAGGCGGCTCGGGCATCTTCGTGCGCATCTTGTATAAAATAATGGTGACGATCAGTATTATCGGTATAATGACAATAAGAAGTATCACAATCATCATCGTCGAATAATCTCTGCCCATGAGGGGCTCCCCCGCCTCCTTAGATTCGTCCTCTTCATATTCCGCTCTGTACCCGAAGCCGAACTCGGACTGGTCTTCGAGGTCACTTTCTGTAACCTTCACAGCTTTTGAGCCCTGCTGGATCACCATGTCGCCCTCCCATACCATCAATTTAAAGTCATAGGTATCCAGCTGAACAGTTGTTTCGATGGTGAACACCTCGGTCTTATCCTCGCCTACCACAGCCTTGGCGCTCTGCGCTTCGTACCGCACCGTGCCGCTCTTCATGACGTAAAGCTCCAAAAATACCTCTTCGCTGTCCTTGGTGCCCCAGTTGGTTACATAGACCTTTATTGTAAGATCTATCTCATTATTCCCCTCAAGATTATAGGTTTCTTCATGTAAAATCGGTATTATGTCCTCGTCGGTAACATAAATGGATGAATACTCCTCATCCTCGGGCTCGTACACTATCAGCCAGCCTGTTAAAAGTAGTATAACAGCAATGATCGCCAGAACGGGCGTCCAGAATATCATCCGCTCCTTTTTCACCTTCTTCTCCCAGAACGCGGGCATGCACTCGGGGCACTGGTACGGCATGTCCCGGTTCCTCTGGCAGTACATGCACAGCGACTTACCGCACGAATCGCACAAAAAGCTTGCAGGGATTTCATTATGAAAATGACAGAATGGCTTTAATGTTGGTCTGCTTTTATTTGATGACATATACTCAGCTCCTAGAAGCTTCATATTAATTATTTATTGCTTAGTAAATCCAAATACTTCAAATACTACAAATACTACAAAGGAAGTCCAAATACTACAAATACTACAAAGCCCCACCCCACCACCTTCGGTGGAAATCCAAATACTTCAAATACTACAAATACTACAAAGGAAGTCCAAATATCCAGAATTGATATTCAGGCCTGAAAATCGACAACATCGATGCTTGGTTAAACCTTCGCGGACGATTTTCAGCTACAAATACTACAAAGCCCCACCCCCCTGGTTAGGACTATTGGATTTGGATTACCTTAGAGTTCTCCCAGAAGGGGTCGTGGGTCTTTTGTGAATAGTTTGGGAGTTTGGATTTGCTTTTGTAGTATTTGGCATATATTACACACGATGGTACGGCACGGCCGTTCGGACATTCCAATTTATCCGACTCCGGCGGTCTACGATTTGCTTTTTCATTGATTATTGGTAGTATTCCTTTGTAGTATTTGAAATTTGTAGTATTTGTAGTATTAATATGCAATAATTAATCAAATAGGTAGTATTAAGAATCGTGATTAATGATATCAATGAATCAGCTAATAATGCTTTTTATTCTAATCAAATTACGTTTCCCCAGCATAAAAGCATTCCGATTCGCGGCCGTCCTTGTCCACGAACACGAGCCCGGAATCGCGCAGCTGGCTCACATTGTAATATACCGTCTTTTTGGTCATATTTAGCTCCTCGGCCAGCTTGCTCTGCGAGATGCCAGGGTTGCTTTTAATGGCATCCAATATAGTCTCCTGCGGCTGGGTCAATAATAATCTAGTGTCGATCTTATGGCCAATGGGATAGAACCGGCGGTATGTACCGTCCTGCATTGATTTAACGAAATTCTGGCGCTCCAGCATATTGAGGTGATGGCTGAGCACGCCCATGGAGAGTTCCAGGTCGTTCATTATTCCGCGGTAGTGCACACCGGGGTTGTTCTGGATGTGGTTGTAGATGCGCTCACGGGTACGGTGTTCTAACAGCCGCCGGGACTTGAGGCGGGTGTAGATAACTGCTGCAATAAGGATGTTTATTACGATGACGGCTATAATAGCAATGAGGAAAAAGTTTAAAGAACTTATTTTTTTGAAACTTTCTTCAGTCATTGGGCTCACATCTTCCCCAGCACCCCCATCATCATCATCCTTTTCTTTTGGCCTTTTCGATTTCGTAGGGTCATTAGGAAATTCATCGGTGTTATCGCCAACACCATCACCGTCTGTATCCACCGATTCCGTTGGATCTTCTGGAAATTCATCCCAATAGTCAGGAACACCGTCTCCATCGGTATCTATTGCTTTTAAGGTAAAATTAAACTTCTGAGTTTCGTTTTCTGAAAGTATTATAATCTTTATAGATTGATGATAATATTGAGCCGATATATTGATATGATATCTACCTGATGATAGATTAGTCACTTCAAATCGCCCGTTACTATCTGTTTGTCTATATACTGCAATGGTATCATTATCATAATAAATTGTAACTTCTGCACCTTCAATAGTTGCGTTATTGTCTCTATCCATCACAGTACCAATGATTGAACTATTATTGTCTAAACCATTTTGTGCCATAGCAAAGTTTGGTAGAATTGAAGCGCAAAGAAGAACAACCAGAAATGGAATAATGTTCCGATATATTTTTAACTTAATATGTTACCCTCCTCATTGTTACCATATCATATGCATATCTCTATTTCTATTTATCAATTTCTCCATTCATTGCACCTTTCATTTTCGTTTCATCATTACTATAGCAATTGTTATGATTATAATACTAAAAATGATTAAAAATGCAATGGCAATAAAGAAAAAGTTTAAGGAAATTATTTTTTTGTAACTTTCTTCAGTAATTGGGCTCACATCTTCTCCAGCACCCCCGTCATCATCATCCTTTTCTTTTGGCCTTTTCGATTTCGTAGGGTCATTAGGAAATTCATCGTAGCTATCCCCAACCCCATCCCCATCGCTGTCGAAGGGCTGGGCACCATTATTGACATGAGCGTCAGGTGCAGTGCCTCCATCATCAATAACTTTCTCGGGTGGCTCCTCTTCCTCCTCCGGTTCCTCAACGGTAATCAGAAGCGATGTATAAGGCGTCACGAACTGGTATTCCATTGCCAAGGTTACAACTTCACCTACGAGGATTTCGTCATAGCCGAGGACGGTGAGCTCGTCCAGCAAATGGTTGATCTTGGTGTATGCCCACAGGCGCGGTATGAAGGAGTGCTCCGAGGAGTCCTTCAGCTCGAATGTCTGGGAGAAGATCCGCTCGCCATCTTTGCCGGTGGTGTATACATTGGCAGTCAAGCTGGTAGCGCTTGTGTTATATTTACCGACGATAACGCATTCCGAGCCCTCGAACAGCTGGTCCACATAGGTTGGGTATACCTCGTACGCATCTAAGGGGTATTCGAACTTAAGATCCTTCAGAAGAGGCGTGGATATTGTATCATAGAAGTCCGTGAGCTGTTCCTTGGCATCCGACCCCTCCTCTATCCGGACTGCATGGCCGGAATTTTCCAGCGAGAGAGCTTTGAGGAACTCGAAGTCCACATCGTTGCCGAATCCCAGTGAGAATATAGCCACGGAACCGGTGTTGTGCTCCAATATATTGCTTCTGATGGTTGCCGTATCGGTAGTCCCGGCAGTTGGCAGCCCGTCGGTGAGGAAAACGATGATGGGTACGGTCTCGCTGGTATCACCGAACATATCCAACGCTGTTGTCAGCGCCGAGTTGATATTGGTACTGCCGCCGGCGCTTATATCATTGATGAACCCCGCTGCGGCGTCCTGGTTGGTCTGCGAGGCGGTCATCAATTCAGTCTGGTATTTGGTTATAGTACTGTCGAACATGATCACATTGAATGTATCAGCCGAGCGGAGCTCGTGGACGATCTCATCAAAGGCGTTCTTCAACTGCTGGATCTTGGTGCCCGACATGGACCCCGATTTGTCCAGTACGAAAATGATCTCCTTGTCCATGGGGCTGCCGCCCAGCTCGCCCACCTGCGGCGAGAACACATGCGAGAAGAACCCCGTGGTGGCGTCGACATAATTCAGCATCTTACCATTTATGTTGACGGGCTCCAGCTTATAGATAACAATGAAATCCTTCGTGGGCTCCGCAGAAGTAGCTGAATAAGATACCAGCTCTTCTGTACTGGAACTGTTGGATATAGTGGATTCACTGGAATAATCCGGGACCTGTATATCGGTGAACTTCAGCTGGGATTTGATTGCTACATTAATGTCCAGTTTTTCTACTACGGAATCTATATTACCCGAGGTAAGAAAAATTGTGTAAGTATAATCCCCCAGTGTCTTTTCCAGGAACTCCTCGTATCTCAACCCCACGGTTAATGTCTGCTTGGGGGAAAGAGATACTGAATAAGTAAAGGTGGATTTCCCGTGTGATTCAACCAACCCCGCGTCCTTCCCTGATGCCACGGATTCATTGTATTGTTGCTTGGCCAACTCCTTTGACACCACCTTTGCGTAATGGGTAGCGCCGTCCATGGTCAGCGAGAAATTAGATATGAATGCCTTTTCGGGTATGCGGAATGAGAATATATCGGAGACGGCATGGTCGTACGGATTATAAAATTCCTCGGTGATTTCTGTGATGGCATAATTATTATCGATCACACTGTCGATTTTAATATAATTAACCTCCGGCTCGTACACCATGCCGTCTCCTTCGCCTTGCGCTTGGGAGGAAGCACAACCAAACACACCCATAAGCAGAATAAAAAAGGAAATGATAGTAAAGCTGAACCTGATATTCATAGCTCACACCTCCGATTTGTATGCGAAATCGTTCAGTGTCGAAGCGCTGGAGTCGTCCTCGGAGCTGCTGTCGTTGTCATTATTTACCGCTGTAGAACGGGTATTGGGGAAAGGGAGCACAGTGGGCGGCGGGATCACTCGCTCCGGCTTTTTCTTGCTGCTGCTTGCCATTGCCGCCAACACAATAGTAATTACGATAACGATGATGATAAGCGCAAAAACTGCTGCAACACTGCTGCCGCCTTTACTCGAAGATAATCCTCCTAACCCTCCTGCATCTTCACTTTCTTCATCCTTTGCCGGTCCATACCCGTCAGCATCGCCATCAACCGTAAAATCCTCACCGGATGTGCCGCCGCTGCCCAGAAGCTTTACAGTCCCGCTGCCTCGCACGGTGATCTTCCCCGATTCGAACACAAGAAGCTCTATACGATAGGTCTTACCCTCCGGGACGAACAACATCAGGTTCGTCTCCCCTGTGGTTTTCTTGGCGATTATGCCCAGGGTTTCCCTGGTATCGTCAACGCCTATATTGGTCTCCTGGTCAATAGCAAAGGCGCGGACCTCCACATTTACAGCGTCCTTTTGGCCCTGGTTGGTTATGAACGCGGACATTTTAATGGAAACCTCACCTGATATCACATCCTCTGTATTCGGTTCCATAACAAAATATACATCCTCTACTACCAGGTACGGTTTCACCACCTGCGCTTTCGCCTCCGGCTGGAGTGCAATCGCCAGTGCCACTACGCTCAATATCACACTGATGGTAATTGCTATGGTGATGAAATAACCCAATCCGCTCCTCTCATCAGTAACCTTCCTGAGGGATTTGTTCACAGCGTCCACCTCCATGTATCCATAACCGGCCAGGGCGGCAGAGGCTTTCGATCATTGGGATTTCGGACTAACGCACTATAGCCACTTTCAATCAATATGGAACTTTTCACAATATCACAACCTGCTATTCTATACTGATTTTATGGCCAGGAGTATAAAAAAGAAGATTGGAACGGTTAGGGAACAATTATTTAAGGTTATTGGAACAGGCTTTGATTGGAAATTGCTTAGTAAATTCAAATACTTCAAATACTACAATTACTACCAAGGAAATCCAAATACTACAAATACTACAAAGCCCCACCCCCCGTACTAAGTATCCCTGGATTTGGGGGTTTGGATTTAATTTTGGGTTTTGGGATTTGGTAGTATTCCTTGGATTTTGGTAGTATTGGGGTTTGGTAGTATTAAGAATCAAGAAAAAATAAAAGAATAATTTTAAAATCAAAGTGTCTTTTGCTCTTCTAAAATCGTTGTCGGTGGTCAACAATGTCTGATTCATATATCTGGCACTTGCAATGATTATACCGTCCATTAAACTGAACTTTTTAACCCCGGAGGAGCGCATGGTATGTTTTATTTGTGAACCCTCGATACATATTTGTTCGTTAATTGGAATTATATTTACAATGTTTTTCAATTTTGTTATGCGGTCCTGCACATTGATATCATTACTCAAACACCAATCGGAGATCTCTCCAAGTTGTATGACCGATATAAATAACTGTTCGTTCTTTATTAATTCAAATATCTTCTCAAACCTCTTACTTGACTTTTTAGCTCTAAAAATCTCAATGATTACACCTGTATCGAGGAACATCAATATCGATCTCTCTTCTCGCGAACAAACCCGCGTTTTCTTTTATCAATACCGACCAGTGCCAAAATCTGTTTATTTCTGTTTTTTACATCCAAGCTAGGTATCGCAATAGGTATCACATCACCTCTGGAATAACCCAGTTCAACAATAATCTCATTCGGAATGATCACACCGAGTGAATTTCCCACCCTTCTCAACTTGGTTTCGAATACTTCGGTCATCAGTGATAGTTATAACGTTATAACATTTTAAATATTTCGGCTATTGTGGCAATTCATAATAAAATTCTAAGCACGAATTTCTAAATACTAAACGTTCCACCCCCTAAAGTGGGTGGGGTTTACCTGTAGTCGTTTAATGTCGATTGAGTTATTATTACTTCCTTTTTTGTCTTTAGTCTTGGCTTTGCCCAATGCTTTTTCTGTTGCCTACCGATATAATGCT
>CP070629.1:1883426-1886295 GCA_020356005.1 Thermoplasmata archaeon | reverse complement strand
TATACAGCAGTCAGCGTGAGATGTTGTTTCATCATCGTGGCAGTTAATTAATAGTTATTTGATTATTTAAATGATTTTATATCGCTGCCAGAAGTGCGTCTTTCGGTTGGTGGTTGCGAAGGGCGTAACGAATTAATTTTCCATTGATATAACGGCACGGCCCTACACTTCAAAGGTAATTGTTGTTGTGAAGTGTGGGCAATCTCTTCAGCGGTAGCGAGGTGCGTAATGTTTTTTGGACTAGTGACATATCTAACCTCTTGCCTCTTTGCTTTTACCTCTTGCCTCTTCCGAAATCAAGCTGAAATTGATTATAATCCTGTAGAAGAATCTAAATACTATTCAACTAATATTGAATTCAATCGATATCTTGTTCTGGCGGGATTAGTAGGCTTCGCTTCTTCCAGGGTGGAGTACTGGAATACTTTATTTAAGGCGGAGTCCTGCCCGAGACCAGGGTTGGATATTGGTTCAATTTGAATTTGCTTAGTAATACTACAAATACTTCAAAATCGAGAATATACTTTCTCGCCAGAAAATCGGCGAAATCTATACTTGGATAAACCTCATAGTACGATTTTCTGTCCAAATACTACCAAACAGCTATGACTCAGCTAATCGTAGGTTGCCTGCGGTATTGACCGCTAGGCGGTGCCGTTAAAGCAACGTAAAAGCCCGTGAATACTACAAAAAACAAATACTACAAAACCTCCCACCCCCTTTTTTTTCACGAAATCATGAATTTGATTTTTAAAAATTTTACAATTGAAAAAACGAAATAATTTTGGGCCCGATTTAGTGAATCCTCACCTCTCACCTTTTATCTTTCGCCTCTTACCTCTCCCAAAGTGTGGTTTTTCAATCGAAGGTGCCGGGGTGGGGCTTTGTAGTATTTGTAGTATTTGAAGTATTTGAATTTAATAAGCAACAAAAATCAAAGAATAATCAAATAAAAGAAAAAAGAGGTGGGATCAGCAGCTCATCGGGCATCTCCTTCAAAGTACCCAAGGGCGAGAGAATGTACACCAAACCCACCTCGTGTATGGTCCGTATTATCCCCAAAACCGATTTCAGTTTTTCTGGTCCTGAAACCAATTCGTTGCAGCAAGATATTAAAAAATCTTTGCAGTCATATTATATCTGGCGCCGAATATAAAAATATCTTTGTGATTATCTAATTCTCAATTATCTGAATTTGAAATTTGATTCTTACTTCCCCTCGAGTTGCTTTTCCAGATTGGCCTTCAACCGTTCCAGCTTACCCCTGGACCGTTCCATGCACATTGCCGCAAGCTCCAGTATGTACCGTAAATAATCCTCCTCCGGGTAGAGCTTTCCTTTGTTACCCAGCGGAACATCCATGCGCTCCGTACTCAAGATCTCCACTATGATGTTCTTCTGAAGCTCACCCTCCTCCTTGCCCGATTGAATCGAACGGATTGTGGAATACTTGAAGCCGGAGGCGGAGCCGATATTTCTGAGTATTAATGCAGACTCCAGGTCCGAACAAACCGCATGGATAACCGGTGACTGCACCAGCAGCATTAAAATATCTTTACCGTCCCAGCTTTTTAGTGCTGCATCCAGCTCCTCATATTCAATGATATCATGCCACTTACCCAGTATTCTTGAGCCGGGTTTATCACCTAGCTTCGGAAGCACTATCAATTGGATCCTGCCGGAGCAGCTGCTGGTGGTATAATAATTCTCGGAGGAATTTATCAGCTTTAAGATTTCAATTATATGTTCGTCAATTTCACCGGCTTCCAGTTTGGAATTAAAAGCTTCCATCTCCGAGATTTTATTCACTTTGATAAGGTGACCTCCATAAACTAAACGCAAATCAGAACTCAATACTAATATAGATGGTATTTCAATATTACCCTTATTGTATTAGAGATCTCATTCCTGGTTTACTGCACGCCTGATATCTGCTTCTAAGGTGTCTACTTTATAGCCAAGGACCTTGGAGTATTCCTTTTTGATATGTGATATAAAAGGTTCAAGATCCGTGTGTGTGAATGTATGGCGGGTCTGTCCGATTTCCTGGATAGTCCGGTCTACAATGTATACATTCACCTGGCCTAATTGCAATTCAAAAACATCTTCGAGAATATTCACAATATTTTTGTCTGAGAGGTTTCCCATCCCTATACCTCCGAATGACTTGCGTGGGTATTAAATAGTAAAAAGGGGGGGTAGTATATAAACTTTTGGCAGAACTCAGGCTTAAAAGCTTTATCCCAGTATCGCTATTGACAGCATTATATAATTAACAGCTCACAAGAACGGTGGCAGAATCAAGTGCGAATTAAGAATATTTTTACGGGCTTATTCATTTTTATTATGGTTGGCATATTATTTTTTAATAGTATCCAGCCCAGCAGTGATTCCACAGCGAGAGATTTAACGCTAACCGATGAAATAGTAATGGAATCCCAAGTTGACAAATCCCAAACTGATATTAAACTCATAGATCCGTGCAATAAAAATAATGATGAAGGTAGCCCAAGATGCTCCGGATATCAGCAGAATTTTAAAAACACCCGTTCCACTGACCCATATCGCGTTAAGAAAGATTGGTACATCGATGTCCAGTGGCATTACACTAACATGACCTACATTGTGCAGGGTAATATTACAATAGGTAATTTGGGAAAGCTTACTTTGATTAACTCCACCATTATTTTTGATTCAACAGACAAGGTAACCTATGGATTGTATATCGAAGACAATGGGGCTCTTGTTACTTCGGATTTGGATAATGATCCCACTACAACATCTGATTTCTCGGTAATTAGATCAAATATAACAGAGGATGGTACCTCCAACCAATTCAGGTTTCATGCAAAATCCGGTTCGAGTTTGT
>CP070629.1:1879331-1883326 GCA_020356005.1 Thermoplasmata archaeon | reverse complement strand
CGCTCCACCAGGCTGAGCCACCTCGGCATTTGATCATGATATTAACTGCTACCGCTATCAATATGATTATATATATTTGCTTCGACAACAATTGTTCTTGATTTATAACGATTGAAGTATTAACGATCTCAATCAGAGCGCTCTGCTTTTAATTTACTAATAAGCGCTCTCAGAGCGTTCAGCTTGGTTGTCGATTATATGCACTCACAGAGCGTTTTGATTATATATCGAATTCAGACACTCACAGAGCACTTCGATAATAATACGATAAAAAAGCGTTCTCAGCGAGTCCGAGAGTCGAGGGTCGAGAGTCAGGAGTCTGTCTGGAAGCTAAAGACCGGGCTAGTGATTCTAGACTTCCTGAACCATCTAGATCTTAGAGATGGCTGACAGCGCTATTAATTAATATTAATGCAAAGCGCTCCGACAATGCGATTAATCATAATAAATGCGAAGTGTTCCGGCTATATTCGATAAAAAACATTTTATATCCACAGGGATTATACTTAAGCCGATGGCAACGAGTACTCGTCCAACCCATCTGGATTTCTTACTGGATCTTCAAAACCAGTGGATAATCGGAATTATCACATTATTTATACTCTCAATGCTTTTTGGGATGTCGTTCGGGTATGAACCCGATTGGCCCTTCACTGTTGGATGGGTAACCTGCGGGGTTCTTGCACTAATTTTCATCACCCAAGCATTTCCAGACGTCTGGAATTTTACTTTCTGGCTGGTGGGTATCTACGCATTATCTGCTGTTGCAATGTTTTCTATTCTGGTTTTTTCATCTCAATATGGTTCAGTGGCTACTGTTCTGGGAGGTCTGGCAGAACTCACCGGCATCGGGATAACATTTTATTTGATTCTTCATTTTAAAAATATCCGCGACGAAGTCAGCGGTATTACAAAAAGCGGTACAATAGATGATGATTTGTACATAGAAGAGCGCTATGTACCTCTAGGGCTCTGGTCACTTTCGGTCATGATTTTCTGGCTATGTTCAAATCTTACCATCTGGGGTTGGTATATCTGGGCTACCGCAGATAGTTCCCTGGCGGTCTATGTAACCTCGGAAATAATTCTATTATTTCTGGGATTGTATATCCTCTGGTTACCCCAGACAAGCTTTAAGTGGAGCGCAAAGGTGCAAGAAACCTCAACACTAGCCAGGCCATTGAAATCCATAGTCCCCGGCAGTATCCCGAAAACCATTCTAAAGCGCGAACTTGTGAAAATTTATGAATGTCCTATTTGCGGTCATTCATTACGAACCGAAAGTCGCACATGTCCGAAATGCAACAATGAGCAGCATTTTTATTGGTGCCCTCGGTCGGAGGTTTTCATCAAACGGTGCTCTTACTGCCATACAACCGTATCATACAATCTCACCGAATGCCCGCACTGTAATAGATCGCTTTCTGCAAAAGCTACTTGTACAAAATGCGGTACCCAGAACGCAATAAGGGATTGGAGACGAAAGTAAAAAAAAATTGTTTTGTAACAAAAGGATTATTGACACAATTTTTTTAAATTCTAAGCACTAATATCTAAATTCTAAACAAATCCTAAGCACTAAGCACTAAACCCTCATTTCTTCGGGAAAGACGAGATGCGAATGGCAAAAGACGAAAGAAAGGGGTTTAGAAATTAGAACTGAAAATCGAACTATAAGGTTTATCCGAGGATCAATATAGTCGATTTTCAGGAGAGAAGCTTTCCGAAGGAAAGATTCGCTTACATTTGATAAATAAGCTTGATTTAGTGCTTGTTTAGTATTTAGTGCTTAGGATTTAGAATTTTTTAAATTGTTAAAAAAGCGCTTTAAAGTATTTTATTGCTTCTCTCTACTTCAAAAGCTTTCTTAAATCTTCCATCGTAGCATCTGTTTTAAATCCCTGTGGACTGAAATGTGTAGGTACCATCGAAAATCCGTTGGCAACCAGGATTTGTTGAATAGCTTTAAATTTCCTGGGCTGGATTTTCAGCTTGGAAGCCACATTATTAATATCAAAGTGCCACGGCGGCATCTCGCTTTCTTCGGGCCATATGGAACACATTTTTTTCAGTTGGGTTCTGGAGCCGAAATGATTTCTGGAAACATTCAAAGAGCTTACAAAATCGGAATCGTTTAACGGGCCGAGCCACAGAGGTCCAATACTATAGACATTGTCATTAGATTCCGGTTCTGGAGCCGAATATCTATGATTATTTGAGCGATTATGGACGATATGACCCACACCGCTCAACATTTCCTCGGCCCTCCTGGCGCCTTTGGTAACCTTCAGAAATAATCTGAAGTAATAATCCATGCTGTAAAGTAATATCGGTTCAATAGCAATATCGTACTTCGCCGCAGTGCGTGCAAAGGCGCCCATAAGTATGCGCAGCCCGCTTTCATGCATGTATTCATTTTTGGCGGGGGTTGCATCGTACCTACGCTTACATGTACGCACATAGGTTCCACATAACGGTGCGGTATCAGTAGATGTTAAAGCCAGCAGACCGCCGGGCCGAACGCATCTTACTGCATTATCAAAAAAAGAAACGGCGCTGCCGAAGGGATCAATATCAATAAATTGGAATTTAGTTGATGTGAGCAATGTATTCAAATTCTGATTCTCAACAGTTATATGATCCTCCAGGCTGTTTAATTTTATATTGGTTTTGATCAAATCTATGGCCTCTGGATTTCCCTCGTTTATAACAACATCAAATTCGGATTTTGTCTTTAGCTCCTTTGCCAGCCGAATTCCACGCACACCTGTACCTGCGAGGCCATCCAGAAATTTCATTTTTTGCGCAGGTTTTTTTTGTTCTTCAATGAAGTGTTCCACAACCGCGATAGTAAGATCTCTTGTAAATACCATCTGCGGATTATAAAATACACTCGTCCCTCGGGCGCGGTACGGGCCTTTGATCTCCTGTTGGGAATGTTTCGGGATCAAGAATTCTATTTTTCCTTCTCTTAATTTTTCGCACTCAAAATCCGTTGGAATACCTCCCAGTGATTCCCAAGTAGAATTGACTTTTTAGAAAATTCGAATTTGTGAAAATCGTTTCAATCACCCTGGTACACGGTACCCAGTACCCGGCACCTTTCAGATTAATTCACCTTTAAGAAGTTTAATTATTTTATACGGTAAAAGATTTCGGTTGATCGGTGTGACTTCTAGAATTCTTACATCATCGCGCCGGCGAATATCCTGCAGTAACGGATTACGGGATTTTTTATGCAGGGTTAAAATCAACGGTTTATCGGTATCCAGAGCGGCTTTTACAGCATCCACGAATTTTAAACTCTCCACTTCCATTTTACCGACTTCATCAATAATAATCACTTCGGCTTCTCCTGCCGCATCATCAATAGCCTTTACACCGATTGTTTCAAGAGCATCAATATCGACGCCGTATTTTCCTACCGAGATATGTGATTCGAAATCCTCGTGCGCAAGGACCCGCTCCTCCTTGGTTATCCAGTTCAGGACCTTGAAGCCTTTGCGTGTATCTTTTTCCATTATTGGTTCGGTTAACATCCCGCCAATTACCATGCTCTCTCCCTCAAGCATTTCGATTACTCGACGAAGTGCAAAGGTCTTTCCTGCCCCGGGCAATCCCGTTATTCCGATTTTTATCCCTTTTACCATTGGGCTACCTCATAGTATTATATCCTGGGTTTCTTCAAATTGAAAGATGAAGAGGTTGGCCGAATCAAGAATAGGGGTATAGCGTTTATGCTTTATTGACTTTGTTACGATTTTTTTCTACATCACAAGGTAGATTAAGGCTCAAGACAATTTATACTGGCTAAAAGATTGTATTAATACTTTTCTACATGAACCGGATTGAAATTCATATTTATGTTAAAAAAAGACATTTTCTAATTCTAAACGTTCCACCCCCTGAAGGGGGTGGGGTTCACTTATAATCCTGTAGCGTTGTTTGAGTTATTATTACTTCCTTATTTGTTTTTAGTCTTGGTCTTGCCCAGT
>CP070629.1:1872069-1879231 GCA_020356005.1 Thermoplasmata archaeon | reverse complement strand
TTATAATCGTAGAGGGTAGATTATTCCGGCGAGCATTTACGCTCGACGCTTTTTGAGAACCAAAGGGATGGATTCAAAAAGGGTCGTTGGCTACCCTCGCATTTGAAATCAAATACTGTTGAACTGTAAACTGTAATAAGATATAATATATAAAAATCTAGGCAAATATGTGAGATTATAACAAATAAAAATAAAGTAAAATATTCCTTGAACCCGGAACCAAGAACCAGATTTATGCATCTTCCTCTGCATTTTCCTCAGTATCTTTTTCTTCCGATTCCCCAGGTTCTTCTCCTTCTTCTGCTTCCTTTGGTTCTTCGGGTTCCTCGGGTTCCTCTGCCTCTTCTGTAACCGCTTCTTCCTCCTCTACCTTTTCTTCTTCCTCAACCTTTTCCTCGGGCTCGTCCTTTTCTTCCGGTTCCGGCTCAGGTTCCGGCTCGGCCTCAGGCTCAGCTTCGGGTTCAGCTTCGGCTTCCTCTTTGCTCTCTTCTTCTTTTCCTTCTATTGTCTCGGGGAATATCGAGATCTCATCAGGTGAGGGTATCGGCTCCTCGCCTTCCGCAGGCTCCGGGGCTTTGATCACAATTTCAACAGGCTCCTCCTCTGCGACCTCCTCCGGTACTACCTCTTCTTCTTCCTCTTCCTCCTCTTCTTCCTCCTCCTCTTCTATTATCTCTTCCCAGAGCGGCCCGGCCAGTGCGGTCTCGAGGTTCTCACTGAAGTTCCTGAGTTTGTTGGTAAAAATAGCTATTGATTCTTTAAGTACATCCAGAGCCGTCATTGATTCGTCAGTTTCATATGAAAATATCAGGTGGTTTTCGTTGTAGTTTACTTCGATTGCCTTTTTACCTGCAGAATCCTGCCTGGGTACGCATATCTCCACGCATGCGTTGCACAGTATACAATCTTCAAAATTATCGCCCACGATTACCTTACCGTCATCCCTTTTCATAATATTCATCGGGCATATATCGATGCATCCGCCGCCGTTATCGCAGATCTCAGCATCGATTTTTACTTCGGGATAATACCTGATGCTGGCGCCCGATATGGTCTGCCATTTCGCATGTTCCGAGCCTTTGCCCAGAATCGCGGTGGCATAAATCAGTATAGCCTGACCTTCATCGAGTTTAACAATAGGAATATTCTGGTTTTTAATAGCAAACTTTGCATCACCCAGAGGTTCCAGATCCTTTGAGTAGACTGTGCACGGTCCTTTTTTGTTCAATGTATACATAATCGTGCAGTTGGGACAACCCTCTCCTTTACATACACAGATATCTCTGAAGCCGAACAGTTTTAAATCTGTCGGTATCGGCAGCAAACCCAGGCGGTGTGCTATAATCTCGTCGAACAGCGGCGTTACACTTTCGTATTCCTTACCGGTCTCGTCCCGTATTGGTCCGAGATGGAATTCTACATCCTCGATTGCCATTTTCGGTAATTCAGAGATCAATATCCGCCTGATCGGATTCAAAAATGATGTGCTTGTTTTTTCAATTACCATTTTGAGGTAATTATCTTTGAGCTCTTTTACGTCTAATTTCATTTTTATACCCTTCTACCACGTCTGCCGCCCGGCTTTTTCGTTCCATTGTGCGGTATAGGTGTTACATCTTCTATCCTGCCGATCCTCAAACCGGCGCGCGCAAGTGCACGAATCGCTGCCTGTGCACCCGGTCCCGGAGAAATGGAGCGGTTGCCGCCCGGAGCTCTGACTTTAACATGAACGTTCGTTATCCCTTTCTCTTTTGCTATCTCCGCCACTCGCTCCGCCGCTTTCATAGCAGCATAAGGTGATGCTTCATCTTTTGCAGCTTTTACAACCATCCCGCCGGAACATTTTGTTATGGTTTCTGCTCCCGTCAGATCTGTGACGGTTATGATTATATTATTGAAAGATGCAAAGATGTGGGCAATCCCCCATTTTACCATAATCAATCAACTCCAAAGTAAATTCATTTAATTATTCTTTTTTGCGTTTATCTTTTTTCTTTGTTGCTTTCTTAGCTTCCTTCTTGGCTTCCTTCTTACCTTCTTTCTTGCCTTCTTTCTTGCCTTCTTCCTTTTCTTCCGGCTTCTCTTCGGTCTTATCCTCGGTCAAATCTATGGTGCCTTTCACCTGCCCTGCGGCAGGTTCTTCAGTGGTTGCTTTAGGCACCATGGGATGGTCAGGTTTGTTTAATACTGAATTATCGTAATATTCTATAAATTCCTCTTCCTTTTGCTTTATCATATAGCTCGGAATTGTGACCTTTTTACCGTTGACTGCTATATGCCCGTGAATAATAAACTGCCTTGCCTGGTGCGGTGTGTAGGCCAAACCCTTCATATATATAACAGTCTGCAGCCTCCGTGCCAGGAAATTTTCGACAGATAATGCCAGTACATCGTCAAGTTGTGCATCTTTCGGGAGTATCCCCAGGTTATTTAACCGTATCAGGAGCTCATCCTTCTCACGCATTGCCTGCTCATCACCCGTTCTCAATCTTGCGAGTAACATCCTGGCCTGCTGCCTGAAATTTGCCAGTGTCGATTTTGCTTTCCAGACCTCTCGCTTGTTCTTCAACCCGTATTTGTGTATCAGCTCATTTTCTTCCTTTATCCTGTCACTCTGCCACGGATGTGAAGGCGTATGGTATTTCCTGCGGGAGAATTTCGGATCGCCCATGGTTAATTTCACCATCCTTGATATTCATCATATAATTTTTCAATTTGGATCTCTAATTTAAATTAAATTATATAATTATTTTTTCTTATCGGCAGCCTGTTTCTGACGCACTGCCTTTTTCACAACACCGACAGTCACACCGCTTCTACCGTTCGCTCTGGTGCGCTGGCCCCTGACTTTCTGGCCCTGCTCATGGCGGATACCTCGATAGCACCTGATCATTTTCAAGCGGTTTACATCATCCCGCCATACCAGCTGAATGTCAGGGCCAAAGATATGTGTATCATCACCGGAAATGCTATCCTTCTGGCGGTTTGTAAGCCACGGAGGCATGATGTCTGGAATCTCTTTTACACGCTTTTCCAACACTTCAACTTGTTCATCTGTAAGCTTACCCATCTTAATATCGCGCGGTATACCGGCAGAATCCGCGAGAATGACCGCAAGTCGAGAACCGATGCCGGTTATCCCGGTCAGGCCCCACTCAACGGTTTTATGACCGTCCAAATCTGTATTGGCGATTCGAACGATATACTTGAAATCCTCATCCTCTTCCTCCGGTTTTTCTTCCCTGGGGCCTGAGGGCTTCTTCTTGGGTGCTGCCGGCTTTTCGGGTTTAACAACCGCTTTGTCCCTTTCAGGTTCGACAGGCTCTTGCGAGTCCTTTACCGGTTTAGGTTCTGGAGGTTCTGAAGGTTCTAAAGGTTCTGGAGGTTCTGAAGGTTCTACTGGTTTTACTGGTTCTGATGGTTTTGCGGGTTCTGCAGGTTCACCAGGTTCACCAGGTTTACCAGGTTCATCAGCTTCCTTTTGTTCTGGCTCTGGCTCTGGCTCAGGCTCCATTGCCGGTTCCTGCTCTGGTTCCGGCTCCGATGGGGTTGTACTATCCGGCTCTTCAGATCCAGCAGGATCCTGGTCAGGTAAACCGATAGTACTTTTTTCCAGTTCTTTCTTCGGCTGCTCTTCGTCGGGTTCTGTCATATTAAAAACCCCCGAGAGTTGCACCAAACTCGGGTGTTAAACATCATTATTTTATAATTGGAAATTAAACCAATTAATTTCCAGTTTTAATTGTAATCTGGGCGAATTGATTTATTTTATTTATTATTATAGTAAATTATATTGAATAAGGGTATAATTCCAGTGGTCATAAAAGCTGTCTGTGGATGTCCCGTTGGTTTTTTGTTTCCATGCTTTTTTGTGCTTCAGTACGGTGCGATTATGCGGTTTTTCATATAAAATGGCTATATATATTTATTTATATATATGAAAATGTGCTATGTGCGAATGTTTTCATGATTTATATCACTTTCTATCACTTTACTACCGAAATATATATAATCTTACACAGGTAATCTCTCAATACCCTAGGTGTTTTGGTTAAAACTTAGAGTAAATTAAATTGAAAATCCATCAGGATATCGTAAAAATAGTTACAAGTCAGCCAACACATTTTTTCATCCAGCACAGGATGAAATCAGGACTTCAGGGTCAAATCAAAAAAAAAATATATTAGCTTTATATATCAAATTAACAATTATCAATTCAAAAATTATTCCTCAAAACCGATTATTTAGTGCCCCGAAAGAAAACGGTGAGATGAATGCACTTGAATATAACAAAACAACTTTTCGCAATTGTAATCATATTAATTTTAACCATGCAGTTACAATCTATCTCAGTTTCGGGCCTTGCCGATGCAGCTCCAACCCAACGAGAAGGCGTTGAGGACGCACAAACAACTCAACAAAGCCGCGAATCTAATTTGAATGATGTAAAATTATATTTTCATCGTAACAATATAATGAATACCAACAGACCCTCCAATCCCGCGACAGCCTATCACGGACTGGGAGTCGATCCTTCCCTGGAATTTAATTTAAATCCCTCGCTGTATTATGATCTAAGAACAATCGGTAAGTCGAAAGTGGGTACGCAGGAGGCATTATGGCTTGACCTCACAGTCGATTATACCGTCCTGGGCGGCAACAGTGCAGATATGACGGTAAGAATATTCGATGATACAAACCTCATAGCCGAGAACACATTTACCTTTGAAGGCTCGTCAACCGAGGACACCTTCCTGATCCCCTTCACAGGTACAAAAACCGAACATACATTCTCAGCGGGGAGTGTAATAAAAATAAATTTTACAGGCGATGTGCCCGCGGGCGCAAGTGTTAGAATCTCTTATGATTCCAGCAATTCGCCCCATGGATTCTTGTACCTTACCTGCGATCAAGTCGGAGATATGTCCCTGGGGCCGTTTCACCATGACGGCACCACAGGCGATTTCGAGCCCAATACACCTGATAACAGAGTTATCAAATTCGAGGGTGAAATCGAAGATGCGTTCGGAGGCTACGATATTTCACAGGTGTATTTGAACTGTCCTACACTCACTGAATTTCCTGACGATGCAGAAGCTACAATTCAAGCTGTGGATTCTACGGCAGAATATTACTACAATTGGTCCTATCCCTACGGGCTCGCACCAGCTCAATACACTGTAGAAGCGACGATTGTTGATAATTCCGATAATATTTATTACGATTCCACGACATTTACGATCTCAAGCTATGGTGTACATATCCGTATTGTGGAACCGGAGAAGTCCGCCGAGAAGGGTAAAAGCGTTGTTTTTGATATTGAAGTCACCAACACCGGCGGGGTATACGATACCATTACCCTGGTTGCAAGTCCCGCGTTGAGCTGGCAAACACAGTTTGAAAATAATCCTATCGGATTGAATGCAAACCAAACCGGTGATGTAACCCTGACCGTAAGTATCCCGGGTACAGCGGAGGACAACCAGCACAACAGCATAACGATTACAGCCTCCTCCACGAACGACGGGTCCAAACAGATGTCCGGCGAAGCTATAGCAACAGCTCTAGCAGCCACGGGGTTCACCTTCGAGCTGCTCAGTGATGCACAGCAGGAAATAGAAGACAGTGAAACCGCCACGTATAATTTCAGACTTGTGAACACGGGCCAGCAAACTGAGACATTTATTATAGCTGCATCGTACACTACAACTTCCGGCTGGCAGGTGCTGCTTCAAGGCGGTACACCCATGCCTCCGGGCTCAGGTGAAAAGATCCGTCACCAGACTACATTACAAACAAACGGACAGCTGAACATCGTATTGAGCGTTTCTGCCAACAGTCCCAGTACCAATTCGCTGGATGTCACACTTAAGGTTACACCCACAAACGATACTGGTAAAGCGCAGCAGAAAACCACCACCACTAAACTCCTCGTACAGGGCGGAATTCTGATGACTGTGGCATCAGTGGATGACCAGACTTCACAGGTAGTCGACCCGGCTGCTAGCACGCCCAGCTATAAACCACTCATGTATACCGTTAATGTCGAAAATACAGGTATGGAAGTAACCGTTTCATTCGATATCACGATGCCCAGCGGTGCTTCTAAATGGACTGTGGAAAAACCAAGCAGTATCACCCTTGACCAAGATGACGATCAGGATGTTAGTTTTTCGGTTACACCAAACAGTGACGCACAGGCGACCGAAGGTGATGGCCATACGATAACTCTCAGGGCAACCCCTGAAGGTGGCAGTTCTGTAGACAGCGTCAAAACCACAGTACTGGCGAAGGTTGCACAGTTCTATAAATTTGAGGCGGAGGTGGAGAGCGAAAAGACCGTCAGTGGAAGTAACCAGGACGCGGAATACCAGATAACGGTGACGAACCGCGGTAACGGCGCGGATACTATCTCGATCATTCTATATGATAATGAATGGGATTACGAATGGAGTTCCGCACCGCCCTCTGCAGAAAAACTTGGAAATATACTGAAAGTAACACTCGATCCTAATGCTTTTGCAACAATAATACTAACTTTCACATCGCCATCAGACACCCGCAACGGCGATAAAGATGAGCCGCTGCTCGTTATCCAGTCTGAGAAATTTGATACGACTCAGGAGCGCACCTATAAAAAATTCACGCTGACGACAACGGTGGAAAAAAGCTCAGGTGAGGCATTCAGGGATGCTATGGGCAAACTCTGGATTCTTATTGTGCTTGTCATAGCTGTTATTATTATTTCGGTTTTTATTAAGGTCAAGTTGAAAGAGAAGGGGACGGACTAGGAGCTGTGACATCAATATAATCAGGCGCTAGAGAATAGAGAATAGGCGCTAGGGTGATTTATAATGATTATAGAGGCGCGGCTTACGTTGGGCGGTTGCGAAAGGCGTAACGTTGAGTGTCTAACGGTAAGCGGCCCTCAAGTGTAATACAGTTTACGAGACAAGCCTGGCAACCGAGAGCCGAAACGCTAGACTCGGCCGCATAACGGTACGCACCTCGCAGACGCAACCGTCGGCCGCACATCTATGATCAATTATAAATCGAATTCTCTGCGCCTAGCGCCTGATTCAATAGATAAGAATCAACTTTTCATCAATTGATTTTATATACCAATACTGATATTGATGTAGTAAGGTGCGTGCAGGATAAT
>CP070629.1:1854129-1871969 GCA_020356005.1 Thermoplasmata archaeon | reverse complement strand
CCCAGGAGAACTCCCGACATGAACTACCACATAACTGTCCACCGGTATCTCAAGTGCGGGCAAAACCAAAGAGTTCTTGTCCGAATCACTGATCTTCCAGCCGGTGATGTTGATGGTTATTTCATCAGCATTGTAAAGCTCGATCCATTCACCATCTACCTCTGTGCCTTTTGGATTATACATGATCTCATTAATGACAATCATGGGTATTTTCCCGTTGGAATAACCTGGCGAGGGAGAATCCAAGACAAGCCACGGTCCGGTGGCATCCGGTATAACGCCGAAGGAACGGCCTTCACCCGCATCCTCGGACCAGCCGCGGGTAAGTGTAAAACCTTTTTCGTTATCGATTGTTATAGAATCCTGGGAGTTTGTCAGCCCGTTCCCCACGGTTGTATCGCCGTCACACGTAACCATGATCATATTTGCCGTTACATTGGAATTTACGAGCAGGTGATTGTACTCACCCTGATATTCTGAGTCAACATAGAGGCAGAATCCCTTTGATGGGATAACTGTACCTTCCAAACCCCGATCGAATTCGCCGGTGTAGTCCTTTATCCTATCGTTACTGTCCTTCGGGTCTTTAACATACCAGTCTGAAATATTTATCGGGTCATCACCGTAATTATACAATTCAACAAATTCACCTGTATCCTCGTTCAGCGCATTGGCAAGAACCTCGTTGATGACAATAGTATATTCCGGTTTGGAGCCAAATGTATGTCTTGAGTTTTGTTGATTCTTAGAATTCCTACTTTCATTTTCTGCATTTACATTCAAAGCTGGCCACATATTCAACAATAAAATAATAATCACTATCAAAACAGCCAGGCAAAATTTACACTTATCTTCGCTACGACATTTACTTTGCGTACGAACACCACCCATGGTATTGATATATTGATACAGCAGGGCAATGTCTTGGGGATAAATAAATATTATCGGAAAAATATAAATGGGGGAATAAAAATGATGAAAACTGACATAAAAGTATTGAATGGTGAGGACATTCGCTTCGCTCATTTGAATGGTAAGTAAAATCTACTTCCCTTCTCCCTTCCCAACCGCCGAATAAAACAGCGCTGAACCTTCCACCACCACGCGCTCATACAGGTTCCGGCCGTCGATTAAAATCGGTGTGCGCATCTTTGTCTTGACCTCTTTCAAATCCAGGTCCTTGTATTCATCGTGCTTAACAACGATGACAGCGCAGTCGGCCCCCTCCAGTGCCGATTGTAGATCGTTGGTAAGGTTGACGCCCTCATATGCGTCCACAAAGGGGTCGTGTACCACTATCTCGGCTGCGCCCTTATCCTTCAGGCCGTCCTGAAGCGGTATGGTCGGCGAATTCCTGGTATCGTCGGTGTTCTCCAGGAATGCCAAACCCATGAGAACGATTTTGGCATCCGCCATCTTAACATTGTTCTGTTCAAATGCGCTGATAATTAAATCAATAACATGGTTGGGCATGGAGGCGTTGACCTCCCGTGCGCGTATGATCAGTTTTGGCTCAAAGGGTTTGGTACCGTACTGGTCGAGGCCCCACTTCAGCAGCCAGGGGTCCTTGGGCAGGCAGTGCCCGCCCACACCTGCTCCCGGCAGGTGCAGATTCCTGTAAGCGTTGGAATCTTTGGGAAGCGTATTCACCAGCTGCCGGACCTCGTAGGCATTGACGCCCAGGCTTTCAGAGATCAGCGCCACCTCGTTGGCGAATGCGATATTGATATCGCGGTAGGTATTCTCCACGGTTTTTGCTACCTCCGCGGTCATGCAGTCGGTTTTGTAAAGCGGTTGGTCTGTGGTGTACCTATAGAGCTCTTCTGCACGGTCTGCACTTGCCTGGTTTATTCCGCCGATGATTCGCGGGTAATTCTTTATGTTCCATACTAACCTGCCCACCATCACCCTCTCGTACGAATATGCCAGGAGGAAATCCTCGCCCGCTTTGAGACCCGAATGTTCCTCCAGTATGGGGCGGACAATATTCTCCATGGTACCCGGTGCGATAGTGGATTCGTTGCAGACCAGAACGCCTTTTCTCAAATGCGGCCCGATGATCTTGCATACCTCTCGTAAAGATTTATACTGCGGGACATTATTTTCATCGGTTGGCGTCTGGACCGTTATCAATATCGCCTCTACTTCCGAGCATACTGAAAAATCGTCCGTTACCTTCAATTTACCGGCTTTTACTACTGCCTCTATCATTTCTGCCAGAAGAGGTTCTTTGCCTTTGATGGGTGATTTGCCGGAATTGATATAATCGATCTTCCAGCCTGACCGCTCTGACCTGCGCTGTACTCCTATGACTTCCAGGCCGGCTTCCGCAAAAACCGCTGCGGCAGGGATACCAACGTATCCCATTCCAATTACCGCAATTTTATTGAACATAATTTTACACCAGATATAAACTGTAAGTGCCCTGTCTGATACAAATACTGACCCACATCGATTAATTTAGGATGTAATAGTATACGTATATATAATTATGTTGATGAAAAAACAAAATTCAGTCAATTGAATCTAGAATAAATCTCGTGATTAGGTTTATATTAAATTAAATTATTATAACTATAAGTTGATAACATTGCGGATCAAAGGTACAGCAAAAAAACTCAAGATACTGATAGCATTGATTTTTATCTTTCAGGGAGTGAGCATAGCCTTTACAAGCCATCCCATTCTCAAGATCAATCCGTGGCTGCGGCTGCTGGGATTGGGAATGATGGCCGTGGGGATCGGGTATGTATATATTCAGTACAGGAGTATCTTGGCCAGTAGAGCAAGAGAGGCTGAGGCGGAGGAGGTAAAAGAGGAAAAAATAGCGCCGCACCGGGTAGAAATTCCCGCTCGCAGAGCCAAGAAAATCAAGCCTGCTGAAACCGAAGAAATGGAAGTGGAGATCCCCAGGAGTATCGTGGGCCGAATAATGTTTAAATTAACCAACTCTGCAAGATCCCTTTCTTATTTGACGCTGCCCATTTTCGGTGCACTTATTATCGATGCAGTTTTCATTTACAATTTCATGACCGGTCAGGGGCTGGCTTTTCAAACCTGGGATACCGTGACAATTATGCTGGGAGGTTCATTAATCGCATACAACTTTATACCGGAACAGTACAGCACCACCCGCGACTTCATCGTGTTCTTCCTGGCGCTGCTGTTTATGATTCTGGTCCTGCCTCAAATATTTTATTCAATATTCATTGGAGAAGAGGCCTCGGCGAATTATACCAAAATCCTGTTAGCTGATCCCGTTGTCGTGATGCTCAACCTGTTTGGAATCGATGCCTGGACTTCCATAGAATTCGTTGAAGGTTCAACCTATACTGCTATTATTCATTATACAATGGCTAATGGAGAAATGCAGGAGGTGGGTATAACAGAATCATGCTCCGGGATCTATACCACGTCCATTTTCATCTCAGCCTTTATTACATATGTTCTTGTGGAATATCAGCACTTCAATAAAAAAGTGGTTTTAATTTTGATCCTGGGAGTTATTACATCCTATTTTGCAAATATTTTAAGAATGACAATAATAACCGGTGTTGGCTATTATTACGGTACCGATGCACTTTTGAAGGCCCATGCGAATGCCGGCTGGCTCATTTTTCTGGCGTGGATCATTCCGTTCTGGTTTCTGGTTTTTAAATATCTGATCAAAGAGGAAGCAGAAGTAACACACAAACCAGCTCCCGCTGAATAGCTAGGCGATTATAAAAACTACAAGAAGGGCGGTTCACGGTTAGCGTTTGCGAAAAGCGTAACGTCTTCCGGCTAACGTTTTACGGCCACATTCATTACAGCTTTCTGTAAATATAATTCGATACGCCCTTCGCAATCGCAGAAGAGATTGCCCACACCGACCCAAAGAAAATGATTTCGAGGTGTTGGGCCGTGCCGTTATATCGTTGTAAAATTAATTCGGTACGCACCGCGCAACCGCAACCTTGTAACGCCCTTCTATTAACAATTAAAAATCAGCCAATAATCGATTAAAAAGCTTACTCTATATCGATCTTCCTGCTTTTGGGCTCTATGGGCTTCTTACGATTGATTGTGATATCCAGCACACCGTTCTTGTAGGTAGCTGCTATACTTTTGGGATCGATATCCTCGGGCAGCTCAACCTCTTTATGATATTTTCGGCTCGCAGTATCTACCTTAATGGTGATCTTGGTGTCTTTCATATCCACATCAATATCGTCTTTTTCTACACCCGGCAGTTCGGCTGTGATGGAGATACTATTCTCATCTTCGATAATATCAGTCAGCGGTTCCCGCCCGATTCCCTCATCAAAATTATCCACTTTGGTCAAAAGCTTCTTTGTATTTCCAAATTCCTGGATATGCGGTATGCCGTCGGGTCCAACACGTATGGAGAACCCGTATACGAACGGTTTTGTCTTATCACCCTCTTCACGATTGGCGCGAAGCGAGCGTTCGAACATTTTATCCATATTTTCGCGCATACGCTCAAATTCCCTATCAAAATCGTCGAAAATATCGCCAAAGAACGGCCGTCGCCAATTTCTGCGTCGATCTGTCATGTCAAACACTCCTTTATGATTACAATTACAATATTTCTTTTTATCAATTTATTAATTTTCCTAAATTTTCTAATATTATTTTAAACGTAGAGCCCTCGGGCAGGCTCTTTAGGTGCCAATGATACCGCGGAGGAATCCTCGGTTTCGGATACCTCCTTTTCACTTTGAATTTCTGCAGGCTTCATGGTACCATTCCCGCGGCCTTTCAACACCTTTACCAGTGCTTTGTTCAGATGCTCCATCCGGACCTTATGTTTTTTCAGCTTGGGAGAATTCTCAACTCCGCCTTTATCAACGTATTCGCGTATTGCAAGCATAACAGCTTCGTTAACTATAGCCGCAATATCGGCACCTGAAAGGCCCTCGGTGGCTTTGGCAAGCGTATTCAGATTAACACTTTTATCCAGCGGTTTACCCCGCAAATGGATCTTGAATATTTCCTTACGCGCTTCGATATCCGGAATGGGTATATATACCAGCCGATCGAATCTGCCGGGCCGCAGTAACGCCGGATCGATGATGTCCGGACGGTTGGTAGCACCGATGACTATAACGCCGTGCAGGTCCTCGAGACCATCAAGTTCAGTTAGTATCTGACTGATGATCCGTTCTGATACATGTGAATCGGAAGTGCCGCCCCCGCGTGTGGGTACAACAGCATCGATCTCATCGAAGAATATTATACAGGGTGCAGCCTGCCTGGCTTTGCGGAATGTCTGCCGTACAGCCTTCTCACTTTCACCAACCCATTTAGAGAAGAATTCGGGACCTTTAACGCTGATGAAATTCGCCTCGCTTTCAGTGGCCACAGCCTTTGCCAGCATGGTCTTCCCGGTACCGGGCGGGCCGTACAATAGAATCCCCCGGGGTTCCTTTGCACCCATATGTTCGAATAACTGCGGATATTTTAACGGCCATTCCACCGCTTCTATCAATTCCTGTTTCGAATCCTCCAGGCCGCCTATATCGCTCCAGTGCACGTTCGGGTTCTCAATTAAAACCTCCCGCAGCGCCGAGGGTTCGAGCTCCCTGTATGCATCGAGGAAGTCCTTTTTATTTACCTCGATTTTATCCAGAATTTCCACAGGGATTTCCTCCTCATCCATATTCAAGTCAGGCAGTATCCTCCGGAGGGACCGCATACCCGCTTCCTTGGATAAAGCTTCAAGATCAGCGCCTGTATAACCGTGAGTCAAATCAGCAAGTTTTAACAGTTTGACATCCCTCTTTAACGGCATACCGCGTGTGTGGATTTGAAGAATCTCCAGACGGGCATGTTTGTTAGGCATGCCGATCTCGATCTCACGGTCAAACCTTCCGGGCCGCCTCAGAGCGGGGTCAAGAGCATTTGGGCGGTTCGTCGCCCCGATAACAACCACTTTACCCCGGGATTTCAATCCATCCATCAGTGCAAGTAACTGGGCTACAACCCGTGCTTCCACTTCACCGCGTACCTCGTCCCTTTTCGGTGCAATGGAATCTATTTCGTCTATGAATATAATGCTGGGAGCATTCTCTTCGGCGTTCTTAAAAATCTCACGAAGGTTCTCCTCGCTCTGCCCGTAATATTTGCTCATTATCTCCGGGCCGCTCAAGCTGGAAAAATTAGCATTGGTTTCAGATGCAACCGCTCTTGCCAGCAAGGTTTTTCCGGTACCCGGCGGACCGTGCAGCAAAATACCCTTCGGTGCCTCTACACCTAGTTTATCAAAGATCTCCGGATGGCGCAAGGGCAGCTCTATCATCTCGCGAACCTTTTTCACTTCGTCCTCCAGCCCCCCGATATCTTCGTACGAGACCCTGGGTAAATTGAGTTCTGACTCTTGAGCCGGTTTATTACTGACTATTACTTTTGAACCGGCCGTAAGTATGACAGCATCTTTGGAAGGTGAATAGGAAGCTACAACCAGGTCGAGCTGCCTGCCCATGACATTGATGGTAAGCGAATCTCCTTTGGTGAACACCTGGCCCTCCAGGAGATGTCTCAGGTAGTCCTCACCCCCCATGATCTTCACAGGCTGGGTAGGAGCAAATGTTATTTTCTTTGCATCGACTACAGGGATCTTTTCAATTTCTACATTATCATCAATTCCCACACCTGCATTTCTTCGTATGATACCGTCCATCCTGATGGTACCAGAACCTGTATCCTGCGGGTAGCCCGGCCAGACCTTTGCAACAGTGGACTTTGTTCCGGTGATCTTTACAACATCACCGGTAATCAAATGAAGCTTCTCTATTGCCTCAGAATCCAGCCGTACTATACCGCGGCCTACCTCTGCCGGTTTTGCCTCGGTTACTTTCAATTTTATTTTATTTTTCATAATAAATCCTCCTCGAATTTTAATTTTTAAATCTAAACATTTAAACTTTGAAATCATCCTAATTTCATTGTAATTCATTGAATCGAAAATATGGCTTAAATCCAATTTCCGAGTTAAACTAATTAACTGCGAGTATACAACCCGCAGTTAGTATATATATTGCATTTCGAGTATATATAATTTACTGAAAAAAAGATTCAATTTGACTATTAACCATCATTAAAATCGAGTATGATTTTTCGTTTAAGCATATTCGAAACAAGCTGCTCAACCACCTTCTCCCGCATATCCAATGTCTCCGATATCGCTGTTAACGAATAATCATTAGATTTAATTACGTAATATAGAACTCTTCGCTCCAGGTAATCATTACAGAGATCCATTATCAATTGATTTGCATCTCTCAACGCCTGTTGTCTCAAGAATAACAATTGACTTCTGCGATGATCAAGCTCTCCTAATTCTTGATTAATCTCATTTAAAAAATTCGTTATATTATACAATTTATTTTTCTCGTTGGAAATATTCGAGATTGAATTAAATTGCTTTTCAAGCTTCTTGTAAGTCTTTTCAATACTGGTCTCTTCAAATGAATTCAGATCAATATCAAAGGTGTTTGGCCCGATGTCGATTTTTATTGATATACTTTTAGTTGAAACATAACTTTTTCTGGGCGGACCTCCAATGTCGCTCTTCTCTTCATAGCTCTCAACAAGATTGACATCTTCAAGAACCTTCAGGTGTTTCATTATCGCCTGCTGACTCACATTTAATTCTTTGGATAATTGAAGTGGATAATGTGTTTCAGAAGCTAGTTTCTCTAAGATCCTTCTTCTTGTCGGATTTTCAAGTGCATAAAGTAATTCATCGAGTGAAATATCGGCCATAGTAACATCCCCGTTTCTAAGGATATTTAGGTTGTTAACCTTAAGTTTATATGTCGCTCTTTATATATATATTTAACTGTTATTGTTTTTTACTTTTAAAAAAATCGACGAATTATATATGAATATATTTAAATAAACATTGTATTATTAGAGTCAGCAATTTTAGGTTTGGTGAATGTATGAAATTCTGCCCCGAGTGTGGAGAGAAATTAGAGAAAGCAACCAAATTCTGTCCTGAATGTGGTGAAAAATTAGCTGCACCTCCGAAAGAAACCGAAGAGCCAAAAAAGGAACCTGAAATGGTAGAAGAGGAAGAGGCGGAGGAAGAGGAGGAAGAAAAAGAAGAGGAAGAGGAAGAAGAGGCGGAGGAAGAGGAGGAAGTGATTTTCGAGGAATTCGAAGAAGAAGAGGAAGAGGAGGAGGAAGAGGAAGAATATGAAAAATCCAAGAGGAAGGGCGAAAAGAAACCCCATGAGGAAAAAGATGAATTTGAAACAATCTCACAAAAAGCAAAAGATGCGATGGATGAAAAGGATTACGAAATAGCTTTAAAATATTTAGATAAATTACTGGAATTAGACCCGGATAACGAACGCATCTGGAACAATAAAGGTATTGTTTATGGAAAGATGAAGCAGTATGAGAAGGCTATAGAATGTTTCGATGAAGGTATCAATATCAACCCCGATGTAACCCAGATGTGGATCGGCAAGGGTTTCGCGTTATACAATCTGGAGCACTACCGCGAGGCGATGAAAATACTTGATCATGTACTCCGATTGGATCCTGATAATGAGAAAGCAAAGAAGAAATGGCAGTTATGTTCGGAAAAAGCAGAGAAAGAAGATCGAGCTAAACGAAAGAAGGAGCGGGCGAAGAAGGAACGTGAGGAACGAGAGCGTAAGCGTCGAGATCGAGAACGGCGAGAACGAGAAGATGCAAAGAAGAAGCGTAGAAAAGGTAAGGATGAGCGAGAAAAACCCAAGGGTAAGAAAAAGGATCGCGGCGCTGAGGAATTATGTCCGACATGTTCCAAATCCATAAGGTATGTTCATGAATATGAGAAATGGTGGTGCGATAACTGTGAAACCTATCCTTTTGATGAACCCGCAAAACCCGAGAAGAAGAAGGAAAAGAAGAAGGAAAAAGAGAAAGGTAAGAAAAAGGGTAAGGAAGAAATTTGTCCCGATTGCGGCTCCGACCTCCGCTTTATTGAGGATTATGACAGATATTACTGTGATACTTGTAAAGATTATCCAAAATTGGATAAAAAGGGAAAAGAGCGTAAGAAAAAGGATTTCAAGATCGTTGATGAAGAAGAGGAACCGCCGCATGGTGAAGGTGATGTTTGTGATGACTGCGGAGTTGAACTGCGTTATATAGAGGAATACGGTAAATGGTACTGCGATAACTGCCGGAAATATCACGAAGCACCTAAAAAGAAGAAGAAAAAGGAAAAGAAGAAAGATAAGGATCGCAAGCATAAGAAGGGTACAAAAGGAGAGGAAAAGCGATGCTCCAAGTGCGATTCCACCATGCGATTTATCGATGATTATGATCGCTGGTATTGCGATTCGTGTTCTGATTACACCAAGCCGGTAGAAAACAAATGTAAGAAATGTAAGAAGGAACTGCGCTATATCGACGAATATGAAAGATGGTACTGCGATAATTGCGAGAAATATGCATAAATCAGGCCGTTTTGTTGAAAAATGATTTTAAACACTGGCAGTGGGCAGGAGGCAGTGGGCACTTTAATGTAAACTGCCTCCTGCTAGTGCTTTTCATCAATAAAGAATCGAAACGGCCTGCCTCCTGCCAGCGCTAGAAATTGGAAAAAAATCAAAGTGTCCTGGTTTATTATAGTGTTTTCTCAATGATTTTGTTTAGTTCTTCCTGTAGCTCTTTGGACATCTCAGCTCGCAGATGTTCCGGGATAAGTTCCAGACCGAGCTTGGCGCTTGATTTGGCCAGTTTGACACCTGCATATGCTTCTTTTACCTTTGCTTCAAAATACATACCTATGGCATCCTTAAACTCTTTTCGGAGTTCTGGATTTTCATTAAGTTTTTGACGGATAATACGTTTGATCTCATCTTTAATCAGTTCACGGGCTATTTCTATTATTAATTCCTCACTACCGATTATGTTTTTCAGCGAGCCACTTAGAAGGGGTTTGATTATATTATCATCTGGGGCCATAACTCATCCCTCATTACCATAGGGGGGTAATAACTTACTTGATTTAATTGTTTTCTTTTTAGCAGATTTTAAAAACATATTGATTGTACATTTGGCAATTAAAATAATATTATATAAGGTAATAAAAATATTTATATTAATAAAAATCGAGCGTTTTCTGCGATCTCGTTTTATTAGATTCTATAAACTTTTCCAGCGATTTTGATATTCGCTGTTCAGAAAAAGCATGTTCATCGCATAACAGTTTTTTTACATTATCGATATCTGCATTCTTCCATTCCAGTCGATAATCTGAAGTTACAGGCGGGTTCAGGAAGAACTCGCGGATTGGAGCATAATTATCAATATCCACTGCCAGTTCCTTAAGTATATTTTTCATATCTTTATGCTTGCGTACGAGTTTCAAAGCCTTTTTGGGGCCGATACCTTTAATTCCCTCGTTGAAATCTGTACCGATTAATATTCCGATATCAATCAACTGTTCGCGAGATAAATCAAGAGAAGCAAGTACCTTTTCCAATTCGATCTCCTCGGGTTCAATATTGATATATCTGTTTTGCCTGGGTAATTTTCTCCGCCCTGAAACTGTTATATTCCGCACAAGTCTCGGTGCTCCAAACAATATTGAATCAAAATCCTGGGAGGCTACTGCCCACACATCATTTCTTTGTGCCATGAAGCTTGCCTGTGCCTCACCCTCGCTTGGAGCCTGGACAACAGGAATACCCAGATATTCAAGAAGTTTCTTGGCAGATTCCAGTACATCTTCGGTTATCCTGGATGTCTGTTGAGCTTTTGTTCTCGCAAGTTCCAAATCTCCCTCTTTCAATGCCTGCTTCCAATCCTCTTCCGCTTTGATTTTCCGTTCTTTACGCTCGGCCAGCACATCCATTTTAAGTTCAGGCGGTTCGCCGTCAAATACATAAACGGGTTTAATGCCGTATTTGATAAGGTTTGCATTCCGTGTCAATATACCAGACAGGTGTGATACCATTCGGCCTTTGGGGTCCCTTAAAGGAGCTCCATCCTCCATACGGATACTTGCCAAAAACTGGTATATTGTATTCAGAGCATCTACGGCTATAATTTTGTTTGAGAACCTATCCAGCGACGATTTTTTACGCTCAATAATATCAGCGATATTTACGCCCATTTGATCCCGGCTAGAAATATTGATTTTGAAATACATACTTTTTGTTTATCACCAGAACCATAATTTATATCTAAATTAATAAATATTTTTTTTCAGAATGAATTATAAAAAGCTCGATTTACATTTATTTCATTATATTATAAAAATCCACATTGTATATAATTTCAATATGTCAACTTTCGAAAGTTATATATACGCTAATTATATATTATTAATTATATAAAAATATCTATGCCTTCACCTTTCGCTTGAATATATAAATATTCGGGGTTAATTATTTAGGTTAATAAAGTAATAGATATATTAATCTAAATAACGGAATGAGGAGATTGCTATTTCGGAAAAGAGAGGCGTTCGAATGTCAATGGGGTTGAAAGTACAACCAGTGTTGGGGGATGAAGAAATCAAACAAAAGGCTGCCATGAGGAAGGCCGAGAGCGATCAAATTCTTGAACTCGTTTACGAGAAGTTAAAAAAAGGTTATAAGAAACAAGAAGATAATAATTGAAAATTTCATCCAATAATTTTATTTTAGATTGCGCAAAACATGTCCTCTTAATCCCCTCTTAATTTAATATTTTTAGATTTAATCATGATTATATTTTGATATAATAAACGATTTTTTACTAATTTTATTTAGCTTTTATATCGATTCCAGAGGGTCGTCCAACGGTTTCGGTTTAGAGGCTTGTATGGTTCAATGGTATCGAAACTCGTCTCGTCTAGCACCTTTTGCCTCCTGCCTCTCCCGAAGGGTTTATTTATATCTAATCGACCTAAAAATAGTCCCGGAAATCCAGACAATTATGATAATGACCAGTATGAAAACTACAACAGTCGGATCTTGATTTTCTGTAGCGGCAAATATGATTGCAGTTGCCAATATAAGAGCACATATGACAAGGCTGAACTCCAGACGACTCAGGATCTTATCCAGCCTGTACTCTAAATGTGAAACCCCCTTTACATCCATTTTAAGGGTTAGCTCCCCTTTTTCTGCTTTTTTTAGAATTTTATCTACTCGGTTTGGAAGTGTTTTGAACATTTGATGATATTTCTGCAGGCTTACAACCAGCTCCCGCATTTGTTTCATGGGATTGAATTTTGATATGGCAGTTTTACTGATTATAGGCCCGGCAATAAGTAAAAGATCAAAATCCGGGTCCAGATACCTGCAGGTGCTCTCCGTTTCAAATAATGCTCTTTCCAGAAGTGTAAAATCAGAAGGCAGTCTGATATCATATTTTCTTGAAAGTGCAATGACCCAATCACTTAATTTTACATCATATATCTCGGGTTTTTCCTCGTGATAGAAATCCACAAGTTCGCGAATGTCCTTGGCAAGTTCATTGTATTCTACATCCCCTCCTACATCGGCTATTTCTATTAATGTCTCGGTTATGGTATCCACATCACGGCTTGCAAAACCAACAAGAATATTCATCAACTGATCGCGCCGCCGTACTGAGATTTTACCGCACGCACCGAAATCCACAAAAGCAACCGTATCCTTGTCAATAACAAAAATATTTCCCGGTGATGGATCTGCTTGAAAGAATCCGTCGTCAAAGATCTGCTTGAGAATACCCTGCGCGATTATCCTCGCTATGTGTTTATTATCTATTCCCTCCACATTCAAACCGTTCTTGCTCAACCGGATACCGGAAATAAACTCCATTACCAGCAATTTTCGTGTTGAGAACTCTTCATAAACCTTTGGAATCTTTACGCTGGGAACATTTGAAAAATTATTATAGATTTTTCTTCCGTTTTCGGCCTCCAGTGAATAATCCATCTCTTTTTTGAGCATAACATCAAGCTCCCGCACTATTTCACGGGGCCGAAAGGTTTTGAATTTGGCAATATTTTTCTCCGCAAGAGTAGCAAAGAACATCATGATGTCAATATCTGATTGGATCGTTTCCTCTATCCCGGGCCGCCTGACCTTTACAGCTACTTTTGAACCATCCTGCAAAGTGGCTTTGTGCACCTGGCCAATAGAGCCGGCGGCGATGGGCTTTGGATCAAATGACTTAAAAACCTGGTTCATTTTGGTGCCAAGCTCCTCCTCGATTATCCTCTGTACTTCTTTAAAATCGAACGGGTCTGCACGGTCGTATAATTTCGAGAACTCATCCACAAAGGACCGCGGTATCAAATCCGGGCGCATGCTCAGCACCTGCCCGATTTTGACAAATGAGGGCCCGAGCTCCTCAAGCATTTTACGGACACGCACCGCATGGTCGCCCGAGACCTCCACGGTCACAGGCCTCATTGCAATCATATTACGCAGGCCGAGTTTGCGGATGGTTTTTATGAATCCATATTTTACCGCTATATTTACTATCTCTCTTATCCGCTTCAGATTTTTTCCCAGAGGTTTCATAAAAGTCATGGAATTCCAACGTTACTGATTTTTTTTATATGTGTGAGAAGCGAGCTGCGAGCTGCGAGTTATGAGAAGCGAGAGGCCAGAGTTAAAAGCTTTGAAATTGCCCTCGATCCTCTAGCAATTCATTTATTTATTTTTCTCACTGCATTTATTATTTATATTTTGTATATTTACAACTAATATTTAACCTATTTAAATTATTTTCGGAGTGGATTCATATATAAATCTAAAATCTAAAAGAAATAAAAGAAAAATATCTAGATAAAAACCGGTATAGTATAAATGGACCTCAAACCACTTTTTATGCATTGTGATTTTCATGTCCTGTACAAACTAATTCTCGCTTAGAATGAATCCGCAATGAGGGCATGAGTTTGTTAGGGGATTCAAATAAATTGTCCAACCGCATTTGGGACACTTCATTTCAATCAATTATTCATTGGATTGATAACTATATTAATTTTTTGCTAGATAGTCACTTATTGTAACCATTTTGTGCACAACTTAGTGCAATTTCGTGAAGAACTTCCTTTAAAATAATAAAAAAGTTTTAACAAGTGTTATTGTTCAATGGCTACCCTTTGTTATACTCACATTTACCGCATTTTGGACAAGGGGTTAATTTATCACCGTCATTCTCGAGAGTTATGCCTGTTCCACAGTGGTCACACATATACATGCCTTTGCCCGGCTCTTCACCACAATTATAAACCATGAAAATCCGACCTCACAGATGTAATGAGTTATCTATGAATATATCTTTGGTTACTTTTCGAAACCCCACCTCAAAAACTGTATTTAAGTACCTATTAGGTCATAATAAAAAACCGAGCCATTTTCCAAAAAACCCACAGTAAACTATAAATACTGCGGGTCGCATATAGGATAGTGTAGGACAGTGTAGGGCTGTAGAAACTCTCCGAGGTGATTAATTATGAAGTTAGAAATAGGAACTGGATCGAAAATTTTGGGCACCAAAAAAGTTAGTGCCAAAGGCCAAATTAGTGGGCTGAAGGAATACGCTGGAAAAGAGGTAATGGTAGTTCTCATAGCAGATGATTACCCCAAGAAAGTCGATGAAGAGATTCCAGCAGAGATTCTATACAAAGACATCCAGAAGATGGTAGAAGAACAAATGGAGCAGGCTTTCAAGCAGTATAAAAAACTGAATGAAACCTTTAAGTCGCCTAATGATGCCGCCCGTGAATTCATCAAGAAAATTTCCGGGGACCTATATTCCGAGCGTATAATGAAAGATCTGAATAAATGGCTGGAAAACATCGTACCGGAAATACGAAAGGATGACGAGGATAAGCTTTAATAACGATTCTAAAAACCCAATACTACCGATACTACCAAAATCCAAGGAAATCCCAAATCCCAAGACTGTCGACTATTGACATTCGACTATCGACTAAGTTGGGATTTGATAGTATTAAGAATCTTTATAAAATCAAAATTTTCGCCGTTAATTATATGAATAGGAACTCCTTTAATATTGTTTATGGCAGGTGGGGATCTGAATTCAGCGGTATTGTTCAGAAGACTCATCCATTTATCAATGGGTCTGATGTTAATCTATTATATGTTTCCTGAATATGTGTTCGGATATCCTACTTTATTATTTTTATTCATCTTTTTTGTTGTTTTACCAATAATCATAGAAATCATTCGGCTAAAAAAGAATATTCGTATATTTGGTCTCAGGGAGCACGAGCAGCATCACGTAGCGTCATATGTTTGGTTCACATGCGGGGCTGTATTATTGATCGCGCTATTCCCTCAGCAGATCGCAGCGCCCTGCATTCTGGGGGCCGCCATAGGTGATGTCGTTTTGGGTGTTACCAGGGATCTCAGGAGGCGGTACACATTTTCATTTACATTCCTGATTCTCCTATTGATTTTCTTGATCTTTATGTACAACATGATTCTTGCCATTGTTGCTGCCGGTATTATTCTCGTGAGTGAATCTGTTGAGTTCAGAATTAAGTCGCAGCTTAAACCACAGCTGTTCTACAGCCGGAGTAAAAAACGCGTGTCTAAATACAGAAAATTCTTTGAGATAATATTCAAAACCGATGATGATTTCATGATGCAGGTGATTCCTGCAATTTCTCTTGCGGTTATATATTTCATTTTCGGCTGGCATTATATGCCGCCGGAATTGATACATGAAAGTCCAACGATAGCATTGATGTTCTCATAAGATTATTATTGTTGAGAAAGTGGTGAATGGTGAGAACGCTCACTGCGTTCGCTTGAATGGTGAGCACCACCCCCACCCCGATTTGATTTTTTAGCTTTCACTCGCCACTCACCATTCCAGGCTGCGAAGCAGCCGTACTCACCATCCTATAAGCGATGTATAATCCCTCACATCATCTGATATTTCTTCTTAATCCCCTCTATCTTCTTCTCACCTGCATTCCATAACTCCTTTGTTATCTTAAATCCCAGGTCGTAGTCGAGGTCGGCGTACATCATATGTTTTATCGGGTGGGGTACACCGTGCCATTCCACATGCCCCTTGAGTTCATATCGTGCTGCACCTGAAATATATTTTACACGAATATGCAGCTGCTTGCCGTTTTCAAAGTAAAGGTGGGCACTGCTGACCTGGTTTGGATATTTGAATTGATTTGTATGATTGAGTTCCGCACCCCATTCAGCAAATTTTTTTTCTATCTTTTCCAGCGGGCCTTTTACAAGAATCCCGGTATCGTAAAACTCATCAGCATATCTGGGATTGATGAGAACTCTTACTTCATGAACCAGGTCTGTCAGGAATTTGGGAATTCTTACGAACACGCTTACGCCTCGTTGGATTGGAAATGGGATCTAATTAATAAATGCAAATCAATCTACAGAATGAAAATTTAATATAAAAAAATTGCTTTGTAAAAAATTTATGATTGACGCAATTTTTTAAAATCCGAAAATTGAATATTCTTAAAAAATATATTATTAGTATATAAAAATATATGGTAGATGTATTATAAAAACCTTTGAATATCATGTAATATTTGAATCATTTATTATAAAGCCCCTGCTTGATTCTCGGGACGAGCGCCATCATCACCGCCGAGACCAGGAGATCCTTTCGGGTAATCTTATCGTCGGTCAGGTACCCGATGGCTCCGTTTTTTCGACCGATATTTTTTATATTGTACAACTCCGCTACAATCTCCTCAACTTCCATACCCTGCCTGATGGGTTTATGAAAGTCTCTGGGGTAGCAAAAACCCGGGCTGTGACCGTAAGTGTAGTTTCCCAACCTGTCAACGATCGCGCAGTACTGTACATCCATGTAATCTTTTATAGCCGGAACCCAGAACAATCCCGCTTCCAGGCCTACCCCGAAGCTGGCAGCCCTCCCTTTTTGAGTTTTCTCAATAGCTTTTCTTGCGCGGTTGGATGCGCCGGTGATCGTATCCTTGCCTATAGGCTGCGCTTTCACACCTGAATTCACCTTGAAACCCTTTACCCTGCATTCCCCACAGACCTGATTGAATGCAAATTGAACGGATTCGATTTTCAATTTGTTTGTTGATCCAACAGATATAACCAAAGGTTTTTTCAATTTGCCGTGTGCATCAATTTCTCCTTTGTACACCCGTGTAGCTTTGATTGGCATACCGTCCGCTGCCAGAACATAAGGTACTGTGATAATCTCAAATAACTTCGAGCCGTGGTGTTTCCGTGTTACATTGATATTCCGTGCAACCTGGTACTTACCCTCGGAAATGACCAGGTAGCCCTCTGTAATCTCACGGATTATTGGGATGTTAAAGATCTCATCCATTCTTACTATCTTGAATTTCTTACCAGGATAGGTCCGGTAAAGGTACCGGGATAGCCTGCGCTTCCGGGACTTAAAATCGGTTACCCTCCGGGTGCGGTATGCAGAAGCCATCGAATCGCTTGTTAGACCTATCAAAACCAGGTCAGCAAGCTCGAAGGCCTTTTGAAAAAGAGCTTTATGACCGTCATGTAAGGGATCGAAGGTTCCCCCCACTATCGCCGGCTTATCCATTAACATTACCCCTGGTCTAGCGAAATATTTTATGCTGACGACATGCTTAAAATAACCATAATTATTATAACAAAGAACAAACCGTACATGATGTACATATAATTTCTACGCTTCCGATCCAAACGATCGAATTCCTCCTGACACTCCTCTGAACATAAGGATTCTTTCACCGGAATGGCTTTGTGGCATATCATGCAGTGCTTATGCTGTGGTATACGCTGTGCCGGTGCTTTCACGGATTTCGAACGGGGCGATTCATCGTCGTCTTCATCATCTTCAACTCGTTTTTTCCT
>CP070629.1:1845533-1854029 GCA_020356005.1 Thermoplasmata archaeon | reverse complement strand
TGATTGAGTACTCGATTTTCAGTCCTGGGTCCTGGGTCCAATTTTATCACCCTAACCTCCAACCTCCAACCCCTGACCTCCAATTATAACAATCCCTTTATCCTCTCTCTATAAATCTCTGCAAGCTTTTCCATATTTTTTTCATTTAGCATTCCATTAAAGCTTTCTGTCTCATAGAATCTCTTGGGGATTTTTAAATTATCGAGATCGAAACCTTCTCTGATTTTGAATTTGAACCTTTCTGTGTAAATAAGTTCTCCTAACTCTGCCAGTTCTTCCGGTGTCCGCTTTATACCGGCTACCTCAAGAGCATCCGAGATAATCTTATCTGTATACATCCCGCGCGCAAATAAACAAGCCACCAGTGAGTTAAAAACACACCTGCCCTGCTCCTCTAATATTAATGTTTCCACAATTTTTTCAGGTTCCATTGGATTGGAATGCAGTTTCTGGTCCAGCGCATAACCACCATTATCAAGATGTGAATGCCTGCCGCCGTATAGCTGGCCAAGTATTGTTGCATAACCGCAGTGGTAGCCTGCGATCTCATTTCTGCCCAGTTCAAGTGCATAATCGTGGCCGCCGAATATACCCGAGGCTTTAAGAACCCCCGTGCTGAGAATCTTATAGAATTCATTGCTTCCATTCACCAGGTTTTCGATAATTTTACGGTAATTATCTCCTTTACCCCAGTATAACGGTATCCCCATGGTTTCCTTCGCAGAAATTAAACCATGCTCATAAGCTTCCGTTGCCCATGCCAGTATAACTCCGGTGCTCATTGCATCAAGTCCCTTGCCGTCAACGATCTCGATAAGCCTCATTACTTCCTCCGGTGAGCTGATACCCAGCATGGTTCCCAGAGAAAACAGCGGTTCGTAATCGTAGGGTACTTTCATGGATTCATATTCGTGCTCGGAACCAAAGGGTATTCTTATTGTGGCAATATGTATGCATCCGATGGGGCATTGACCACAGGCGATTTTTTTTGTTAAATACTCGGAAGCGAATAGCTCACCGGAGATTTTATCTGCACCTTCAAAACTGGATGTCTGTAAATTTCGCGTTGGTAAGCAGCGGAGTTCATTTAAAGGTAATATATTGACCGACGTACCCAGGTCATGATATTTTTGCATTATCGGGGTGTTAATCAAAATATCGTAAATGGCCCTATAAACGGTTTTATAAGTCTTCTTATCATCGATCTCGTAGCTTTGATTACCCGAGATTGTAATGGCTTTCAGGTTCTTAGAGCCGAAAACCGCGCCCAGGCCAAGCCTTCCAAAATGGCGATATGTATCCACATTCACATTCGCGTAACGTATTAACCTTTCTCCGGCAGGGCCGATGGTAACAATACTCTGAATTCCCTTTCTTTTCTCCACTTCGCGCAAAACCCTGGCGGTGGCATAGGTTGACAGGCCCTTCAGTGTTGTTGCATTATGAAACTTGACATCTTCGTTATGGATCGAAATATACGTAGACCTTTTTGCTTTACCTTTGATTACAATTGCCCCGTAGTCAGCAAACCGCATGGCCAGGCCCAGCTTGCCGCCAGCATAACTCTCGCCGAGATTTCCCGTCAGCGGCGATTTGAAAACAGCGGCTGTTTTACTGCAGCAAGGAAACAGACCTTCCAGTGTACCAATGCAGAATATAATCGGTGCATTTTCGGAGTTTGAGTCTGTACTTTCGGGACAATTTCTTTCCAGAAGTCTGATTCCTGTACCAATGCCGCCGAGGAAAAGGGTAAATAGGTTTTCCATTTCCTCGATTTTATATGTCTCGTTTGTAAGATCGATATTTAGAACCCTTTTAAGCATTTAATACACCTTTGTTTCCTCAAGACCCAAAACACCATGCGGGCAGAATTTAACACAATGACCGCAGTGTATGCAAATTATCGGTTTCGCCGATTCCTCGTCCATTGTTATGGCACCCACGATGCAGCCGTCCACGCACTGGCCGCATCCGTTACATTTTTCAGCTATGAGTACAACACCTCCTCCCTCCCTTGGCTTCAATGCATCCTCGGGGCAGACTTCCGCACATGGAGGATCACTGCATGCCCTGCATTTTACCACAACGAAATTTCCCTCCTCACCCCCCTGGGTCTTTACTAAAATAGCGCTTTTGGAAGTAGAAAAACAATCATGGACCTCACGTGAACAGGTTATCATACATGAAAGACAGCCGATACATCGTTCCATATGTACTACTTTCAATTTCTTGACCATGACGTGCTCTGCCTCCTTGAGATAGTGCTTCTAAGTCCTTTGCGCCTGCTTGGTTCTAACTTAATACTATGTATTATTTATTTTAATTTCCTCAATAATGATGCTGTATCGGTGGGTGACTTTATTGTAAATTTTGCCCTGGATGGTTTCAATCCTACTTTTATTGAATATGCAGATTCGGGTAATATTTCGAAAAGGTCCTCATCGGTTTTATCATCACCAATGGCAATAATATAATCCCATGCATTTTTTGAAATCCAATGAGATGCGGATTTACCTTTATTGATACCGGCATTTCGAACCTCTATTACTTTACTGCCTTCGATAATTTCAAGACCCAGGTTTGAGGTAAGATCATGCAGCGCCTCTTTCAATTCAAGCGAACGAATAAAACCCTGCTCGCGGTGAGATTTTCTAAAATGCCATGCAAGAGAAAAATCCTTTTCCTCAATGAAAGAGCCCGGTGTCATGTCCATGTATTTTTCAAAAAGAGGTCGAATCTTTGATTTCCAGTTATTTTTAAGGATTTCGATTGTTTTCCAGGATCCTCCCCTTTCTTTTATCCATGCACCGTGTTCCGCAATGAAACCAAGATCCAGATCTCCAAACCACTCGTCAAGAGTATCTCTGTCACGGCCGCTTGCGATTATTACCTCGTTTTTTGATTCGCTGGATAACCTTTTCAACATTCTTAAAATATTTTTATTCGGCTTCGCATCCGCGGGTTTGTCCGCAAACGGCACCAGAGTTCCGTCAAAATCAAGTAAAATTAACCGATCGTCACTACTTTTGAAATCATCAATCAGCTGAGTTCTTAAATCCGTAGTGAGAGGCGTTATCGTCACTTCAGTAGAAGGTATCCTGGCGATATCAAGTTTCTCTAAAAAATCATTTGCCCAGCGTTCAACGTTATATCTTTTCAGGCGATCCTGCATAATTCTATTTCTAGCTTTTTGTTCTTTACAAGGCATTACTAAGGCTTCGTTTATCGCGTCTGCCATCTCTGAAGTGTTATTAGGATTGACGATAAGAGATTCACCTAACTCAACTGCTGCCCCGGCCATCTCGCTTAAAATTAAAACACCTTTTGCGTTTCTTTTGGTGGCTATATATTCCTTGGCAATCAAGTTCATCCCATCGCGTTGAGGTGTAATAAGAGCTACATCAGCTACATTGTACAGAGCAATCAAAGTATGAAATGATATAGAACGGTAAAGGTACCATACCGGCGTCCACCCTATCGTACCGTGTTTACCGTTAATGCTGCTTACAAGCTCCTCCACACCCTTTTTGAGTTCACCGTAATGCTCAACTCGTGTTCGCGACGGAACTGCAACCAGAATTAGTGTTACCTTTTCTTTATATTCGGGATGCTTGTCCAAAAACATATCAAAGGCCTTCAGCCTGGGTGGTATGCCCTTTGTATAGTCCAGACGATCCATTGATAGAATTATTTTGCGACTGCCTACATTCTTTTGAATTTTTTTTATTTCCTTTTGTACATCAGGATAATCAACAGCGTTTGCATATGAATCATAATCGATACCCATTGGAAATGTATCAACTCGGGTCGTATGACCGTTATAAGTTATTTCTCCAAATGTGTGCTCGTAGCCCAGCACACGCAAAACACTATGTAAAAAGTGGCGAATATAATCATAGATATGTAATCCTATCAGATCCGCACCAAGCATTCCTTTTAATATATCTTCCCGCCACGGAAGTAATCTAAATATTTCCGATGATGGAAAAGGAATATGTAAAAAGAATCCAATGTTTGCCTTGGGAAGCTTCTCACGAACCATTTGCGGGAGAAGCAGTAATTGATAATCGTGTATCCAGATGGTATCCTTTGGTTTTGCTACTTTCAATACAGCATCGCAGAACAGCTCATTTACCTTTTTATAACTCTCCCAGTAGTCATTATTATACTGTGTGTTTTGATTAAAATAATGGAACAGCGGCCAGATTGTTTTGTTGCAGAACCCATAATAAAAATTATCGATATCCTTTTTCGTTAAACAAACAGGATAACAGTTCTCGGATTCAAGTCGTTTCTGGATATATCTCTTTTTACCTTTGATGGCGTTTTCTGTTATACCCGGCCAGCCTATCCAAACACTATTGTAGGATTTATAGAATGATCCAAGACCTGTTGCCACGCCTCCAACGCTGGGCTGTAATTCGAATTGATTTCCTTTTTTGATTATGTTTACAGGCAGCCTGTTGGAAACAATAATTAATTTACTCATATATTCCCCCATGGATGGTTAAAACTACTATGCGTCTGAATTCGAAATAAGTAAATAGATACCCCGGAACCCATTACTCCAATCGGAGTTGCTAAGAGCTTCCCCAGTTTACCAGAAAATAAGGAATCGCTGGAATTTTTACTATAGTCCGCCGTGAAAAAATCAGTGCGATTTTAGTGGAATAACCAGTTATTTTTCTGATGCGATTAATTATTATAAATTCCTATATTTATGTGGGCTAATAATATAAGTAATTGTCTACGTTATTATTTTTTTATTAATCCATTTATAAAAATATTAAAAAAATTTGGTAAACCTTTGTGTGATAATGACGTCGATATTATTTTATTCATAGATTTAAATAAAACCCTACTTATTTATTTCATACCAGGATTAAAAATTTATATGTATCGAATTCCTATTTACGGTATAGCGTAAGATGTGATATGATGGGCAAGGTAAAGCCTTTTCAATTCTACAATGAAAGTCGGATTACGACATTTACCGGTATCAAAGCAAATAGTCTCAGTTCCATGTACAAAGGTATCCACAAGGTAAGTGAAGAATCAATTTTCTTCCACATGCATCAATGCTACTTCAGACCGCATTTCTCTCCTGCGGATAACATGAACGATTTTGCACGGTGGATATGGATACATATAGGGGAGTATTCCATTACAGAAAAACTGGCTATGGTTGACCCGTTCCTGTGTGACTCTGTTCGGGAATGCAGAAAAAAGCTTCTAACATATTTAAAGGATTACCTTGGAGGCGGGGCGTTCATACCAAGGGTTTCCAGGGACAAGGAATTTTATTTCTTAGAATCAAAAAGTTTTATTTATCCTGCCGGCTTTGAAGCAAAAAACTTAAATGAATTTCGAAAATGCATTCAACTTTCTGCAATTAACAGTATCTTCTACCATATGATTTCTTCAAGAATGAGATACGGGCATAAGATCAATGATTATTCCGCATGGTTATCTGAAAATTTATCAGAAAACGAGAAGGCAGAAAGGATCGCCCATATCAATTTATTTTCATCGAATCTATGGGATATCAGGGATAGAATATTGGTTATATTGGATGGTAAATAAAAGGAGAATTGATTAATGAACAATGAAATAAAAAAATATGAGTCGCTGATGGGTAAGGGTGAAATAAATGAGATTATTTCTCTTGCTAAGGAATTAGGCCCGGTAAAAATTCAAAATATAAATTCCACTAAACAGGGCGGCGGTGTTGCGGAGCTGTTAATCTCAACAATTCCACTATTCCAGAATCTCGGCTTCGATGTTTCATGGGATGTTATTTCCGGCAATCACAGTTTTTTCGAGATAACAAAAAAATTCCATAATATACTTCACGGGATACACATTCCAATCAATCCACAGATCAGAAAGAAATACGAGAAGAATGTAAAAGCGAATTACGAGATTATCAGTGACGATGCTGATTTTATTATCATCCATGACCCGCAGCCGCTGCCGCTGATAATGAAAAGAAAAGACAACGGAACAAAATGGATCTGGCGGTGTCATATCGATGTTACAGAAGGTGACAAAAGATTGATAGGATATCTCAGGCAGTTTATAGATAGATATGATTGCTCGGTGTATCATTTACCGAATTACACCTTCAGCTCATTTCATGATGAATACATAATTCAACCGGCCATCGATGCATTCACTGACAAGAATAGAGATTTATCGGATAAAGAGATAAATAAGGAACTGGACAGATATGAGATAGATCCAGAAATACCGATCGTTTTACAGGTCTCCCGATTTGATAAATTAAAGAATCCTCTGGGAGTGATAAAAGCATTTCAGAAGGTTCGTGATGTGGGCGTTTCCGCACAGCTTATACTGGCTGGCGGTGAGGCGGACGACGACCCCGAGGGGGATAAGGTTTTAGAAAGGGTGGAGAAAAAAGCGCAGAAGAATCCCGATATACACATCCTGAAGTCACCGCCTGATATTGCCGTCAATGCCCTCCAGCGCTCAGCATCTGTCATTGTACAAAGAAGTATCCGCGAGGGATTCGGACTCGTTGTAACCGAGGCGATGTTTAAGGGTAAGGCTGTTGTAGGCAGCAATGTGGGCGGTATTCGCAAACAGATTATTCACGGCGAAAGCGGGTTTTTGGTGGAGACCGATGAAGGTACGGCCTACAGGATCCAGCAGCTGCTTACAAACCCCGAACTCAACGAAAAGCTTGGAGAAGAAGCGAGAAAAACTGTAATAAAAAATTTTCTAATGCCCAACCTGGTTAAAAATTGGATCTTATTATTTTTATCGTTAAAACATGACGGTAGAAAAGGTGCTGTGCGGTTAGGTATGAGTGAGTGAGTGAGTAATGTTTTAAAGGACTCCCGAGAACCGAGGCCCGCACCCCAGGTTCTGATAATACTCACCATTCAAAAGAACGAAGAGAATGTCCTCACCATTCACCACTTATATGGCTTACATTTGTAGTGACATATTCTTGAATATTACTGAATAAAAAATAAGAAATATTTATATATTCAAACAAAAGATGTTTTAGCAGGCGGTAATATGAACAATATATATAAAACGATTATTTGTGTGATTGTTACACTTCTATTATTCTTGACAACGATACCATTAGATTTTGAGGCATCTGGTGGTGATGAGACATCAAATACAACTGGTGCCAGGGGTTCTGCCCGAGGGGGCCTCCCGAATGATATGTGGCCTCAGTTCAGAGGCGATAGTGCCAAAACAGGTAACACCTCTGCCTCCGGAATTGGGTATTATAATTTGCACTGGAGCTCCAATATAGGAGTAGCATTTTCATCACCTGTGGTTCAATATGACCAGATTTATATCCCGACCACTACTGGCTTAAGATGTTTTGATCTTAACGGTAATTCCGTCTGGACATTCACTCCAGGTTCACAATATGTGACCCCATTGATATTTAGCGGAAGGGTGTATTACGCTGCCGATAATGGAAGACTTTATTGTCTTGATGCAAATGCCACCGGTACCGGCACCACAACGAACTACTGGACCTATTCACCGACGGCGGGAGGAACACATTCCTCACCCACCACAGACGGTAAGATGATATTTTACCCAATAATGAATGCCGCAGGTTTAACAGCTGTTTGGTTAAGTAACGGTACCAAGGCCTGGAATGCCTCGCTGGGCGGTTCAACCACAACCGAAGCCTCACCTGCTTACTGGGACGGAAAAGTCTACTGCGGCTCCGGCAGCTCCGCCGGAGGTGGAACAAACTACCTGTACTGTTTCTACGCCAATAACGGGACCTTGAAATGGAAGTTCGATGCCGGCAATCCAATATGTTCCACACCCGCTGTGGATTGCGGATATGTGTACTTTACAAATATTAATGGTAAAATATTTTGTTGTGATGCTGACGGTTCTGTAGGTTCAACCACCAAAGTCTGGGAATATAACACCAATACCGGTAGTCTGGGCACTCTTGGTTCACCTTCAGTAGCATACGGCGAGGTTTACATAGGAGATGTGAACAGCCATCTTTACAGCCTGGATTACAAAGGCAGCGGAGGCAGCACCTCTGTCAACTGGGAACAAATTCTGACGCCCGTAGGAACCTTCGGGATATATTCGTCACCCGCGGTTACACCGGATTATGTTTATGTCAGCACATCAGGAAACGCAATTCACTGCCGCAACAGGATAACTGGTGCTCTGGTCTGGTCGCAGACCTATACCGGGGAAATGTACGGCATGAACAACGCACCTGCTGTGTACAAGGATATTGTCGTTGTAGCTTCGGATAACGGATACCTGTACATAATTCGACCAGATATAATATCTCCGAAGATTAGTTCCAGCGATCCTGCTAATGATGATTCAGAGGTGGATATCGGAACAGATATTACAATAAAATTCGATGAGGAAATCGATGATACAACATTAACGACATCTTCAATAACTCTTGTAGACTCACAGTCCAATCCTGTTACGGGTGATGTTACTTTCGATATGTCCGCTAAT
>CP070629.1:1818670-1845433 GCA_020356005.1 Thermoplasmata archaeon | reverse complement strand
GAAAAACAAACTCATCGGTTGAATAAAATAAATATATCGCCGTTTTTCAGGACAGAACAGTTCAAATCCTATTGATATTAAATCATTGAACTGTTCGAAAATAATCATAATTTATCTGTATTAGGACGGTTCCTGCGCAACCTTTGGGGATTCGGGTTGATTATAATTAATTACAACAACCCTAATCCCAAATAAAATCTGCCTTCACCATTCAAGTGAGGGAGCGTAGCGATCGAACGTATTTTGCCTTCACCATTATCAGAGTGAGCGTCCTCACCATTCACCACTCTATAAGCATTATCTCAGCTTATGCTGAATAATAATCAGCGGTAGGAGGATCAGGTTTCAATCCCTTCCGATTTCTGATTTCTGTGGTGACTTTGCTCTGAAGATCAATGGGTAATTTTTCAAAGCCTGCAAACTCTGTTGTCCATAAAGCCCGCCCTTGTGTCGCACTTCGGATTGCGCTGGCAAATCCGAACATCTCTGCAATTGGCGCTTTGGCGATTACCATTGTCATATCGCCTTCCTGTGTCATATCCTCTACTGTTGCTCGGCGCTGAAGTAATTCGCGGTTGACGTTTCCCATCAGATCATGCGGGATATTCACAAACACCTTTTGCTTTGGTTCCATTAGAATAGTTTTAGCAGTAACCATAGCACCGTAAATCGAAGATCTTGCAGCGGGAATAACCTGGGCCGGTCCGCGGTGAATAGCATCTTCATGGAGTTTTGCATCCACCAGTCTCACTTTCAAACTAATTACAGGTTCACGGGACCGCGGTCCCCACTTCATGGCCTCATCGAATGAATCCAGTAGTAACTCCCGTGTTTCGTGTAAATATTGAATTCCTTTGGTTACATCAGTAAAAATATTCGTACCGTGTATTTTATAAATTCCTTTTGCTTCTTCTTTTGACATCCCCAGGTCCTGTAACTGGCGTGCTAACTTTTTACGATCTTTGATCTTTTCTGTCGGGATCTCTCCGGATCGAATTGCTGCCACGATCTCAGGTTCAAGAGGCTCAACTTCAAAATAAAACCGGTTGTGCTTATTGGGTGATTTACCTTCGAAAGGACCTGCCATACCTTCAACGGTTTCACGATATACAACAATCGGTTCCGAACATTGGATTTCCAGACCATGTTCATGAACGATCCTGTACTCCGTGATCTCAAGATGCAGTTCACCCATGCCGGACATCAAATGTTCGCCTGTTTCCTGATTGATTTCAACATGAATCGAGGGGTCTGCTTTTGCTACCGTTCTTAACACTTCTACCAGTTTGGGAAGATCCTTCATATGCTTGGCTTCGATCGCTACTGTAACTACAGGTTCGGATATATGTATGATTTTCTCGAATGCCTCAATTGCTTCATCTGATGTAACTGTGGAACCCGCCACGGCGTTTTTCAAGCCAGTAACAGCCACAACATTACCTGATACCGCTTTATCAACAGTGATCCTGTCCGGTCCGACGAACACACCCACCTGCTGGACTCGGTTGGTCCCATGCATACCGATAGTATACAATTCCTGCCCTTTAACGATTGAACCTCCGTATAATCGCCCTACAGCAACCTCACCTGCATGCGGGTCCATCCATATCTTTGTAACCATGAATACCGTGGGGCCTTTCGAATCACACGTAACCATTGCTTGACCTACATCCGATTCTACATCTCCATGCCAGATATGTGGAATTCTGTATTTCTGAGCGGTCAGAGGATCCGGCATATGTTCGATTACCATATCCAGAAGCACTTCATGAATCTTTGATTTTTTTGCCAGTGTTTTCTGATCGTCGCCCGCACAGTACTCATAAATATCCTTAAACGAAATCCCGGTCTTTTTCATATAAGGTGCCGAAATTGCCCAGTTATGATAGGCCGAGCCAAATGCAACTGTTCCATCTTCAACCTGCACCAACCAGTCCTTCTTGTATTCTTCAGGTGCCATTTTCTTAATCAATTGGTTCACTTCAGAAATAATCTTAATAAAACGCTGCTGCATCTGCTCAGGGGTTACCTTCAGTTCATTGATCAATCTGTCAACTTTATTTATGAACAGTGTGGGTCTCGCCTTTTCCTTTAAGGCCTGGCGCACCACGGTCTCGGTCTGCGGCATGACACCTTCAACAGCACAGGCAACGATAATGCAGCCATCCACTGCTCGCATCGCTCTTGTAACGTCGCCGCCGAAGTCCACATGGCCGGGTGTATCGATTAAATTGATCAGGTATTCACTACCTTTATAAGTATAAACCATTGAAACGTTTGCAGCATTAATGGTGATCCCCCGTGCCTGTTCCTGCTCATCGAAATCCAGCATTAGTTGTTTGCCTGCCAGTTCCTCCGACATCATACCTGCACCGGCAATCAAATTATCACTCAACGTAGTTTTTCCATGGTCTATATGCGCCGCAATACCGATATTGCGAATAAATTCATGTTTATCCATGACTTTTTGAGCTCTTTTGATATTGTCTTCCTTTCGTCCCATAAAAACCACCTTGAATTATACAATCAATGTTAGTGAAATAAAAAAATACCATCCCATTCATCATTTATCCAGATTTGAATATCAGGTCGGATCAGCGTTATCTGGCAGATATCGCAACCCTTTCGGTTTCCTCCTTCCGTGCAATTGCAAAACTGTTCATATCGCCTTTAGAGGCATTTATCAATTCGTTTGCTAGACATTCTGCTACGGATTTCTTGTTCTTATGTGATGATTTCACAGCACCCATTGCCAGATGCCGTAATGAGATATCCAGGCGTCGAGAGGGTGAAGTGTCTACCGCCTTGGGAACCGATATTCCTCCGTATCTTAACCTTGTCACTTCCTCTCTCGGACCCGTATTCTGGATTGCATTAATGAAAACCTGGATCGGATTCATTTTCAACCGTTTTTCAATTATCTCGAATGCATCCCGGACGACCCTGTACGCACTTGCCTTTTTTCCAGTATAATGCTCTGTTCGCATCATCTCGTTAATTAGCCGTTCAACGATATTTACCCGCGATTTGCCAAATTGACGGTTGGCATTTTTTGCACCTTCATGAAGAACATAAACCGGGTCTAAATTGATATATTTCGCCAGACCGGGATTATTAATAACAACTTGATTAACATCATATTTACCGAATATCAAATGTGGATCACCTTTAGGTTCAATGGTTACTTTTGTTGATTTGGATGCTTTTTTTCCCACATACTCACCTTGGTTTCATATTCAAATAATTCAAGTATTGATTAACTCCAACACCTTTATCTGATCGGTTTCTCCTTTCGACCCGCTACCATTTCATTCAATGAGACATTGTTAACTTTAATAACTTTGAATCGTACGCCTGGCAGATCACCGTAGGAGCGGCCCATGCGCCCTCCGATTCCTTCAACCAGTACTTCATCATGCTCGTCGATAAAATTTATTGCGCCGTTACCTACGGCAAAAGCTGTAATCTGCCGACCGTTTTTAATTAATTGGACTTTAACACACTTTCGGATTGCCGAGTTTGGCTGTTTCGCCTCAATTCCGACCTTTTCAAGAACAATCCCGCGGCCCTGTGCGGAGCCCTCAAGTGGATCGCTCTTCTTTTTCAAATCCAAAATCCGCTTTTTAAAGTATCGGTCGTTCCATCGGAATTTCTGGCGGTTATTTTTTAATTTACGTGCAGTATAAAGCCCTCTGGCCATTACATCACCATATATGGATTTTTAATAATTTTTTTATGTTTTACATATATAATCTATATATATTTTTTATTTATATATATCGTAAAGTATATTGGAAATACGCTAATGATATAAAAAATTGTCGTCTAAATTCAATCACCGGACTATTGAAGATAGTCGATAATATTTAGTCGATAGTGCGAAGTCGATAGTCGGCAGTCTAATTTTTAAAGCACTTAGTCCCTTGACTATCGACTAACGACTGTCGACTTTAGGGATTATATAACAGCTTTCGATTTTTCTGAAATTAACCCGACAGGTATCTTACATCACCATATTTTGCATTTGAACCAAGCTGCTCCTCAATGCGTAAAAGCTGGTTATATTTTGCAGTCCGATCAGATCGCGCAGGTGCGCCTGACTTGATCTGTCCGCAGTTTAAGCTCACAGCCAGATCAGCAATAAATGAATCCTCGGTTTCTCCTGAACGATGTGATACCATTATGGTATAGTCATTTTCAAATGCATAAAGTGCAGCGCCGATGGCCTCCGAAACCGAACCAATTTGATTCACTTTTAGAAGTACACTGTTACATGCACCCTTTTCCAATCCAATTTTAATACGCTTTACATTTGTAACGAAAAGGTCATCACCAACAATTTGTATTTTATTCCCCAATTCCTTTGTCATAGCAGTGAAACCTTCCCAATCTTCCTCGTCAAATGGATCCTCAATGGAGACGATGGGATAGGTCGATGCCAGATTTTTATAGAACTCTAACAATTCAGAATAATCAAGTTCTTTTTTATTGATAATATATTTTTTATCTTTGTAGAACTGTGATGCCGCAACATCTATACCCAATTTTACCTTTTTCTCATAACCCAGTTCAGTGAGCGCCTCAAGTATGAGTTTAAAGGGTTCCTCCACATCGTTCAAAGGCGGTGCAAATCCTCCCTCATCACCGATATTAGTCGCGTTGGGCCCGAATTTCTTACCCAGGATCCCTTTCAGTTCTGCATAGGTTTCTACACCTATTTGGACTGCTTCGCTGTATGAAGCGGCTCCAGATGGAATTATCATGAACTCCTGAAAATCTAAATTATTACCTGCATGAGCTCCCCCGTTGATGATGTTCATTACCGGAATCGGCAGTTTTTCGGGTTTGGAATTACTTATACTTCCCAGATGCTCATAAAGTGTCACTCCCTTTGATACCGCCCCTGCCCTTGCAACGGCAGCGCTGATTCCAAGAATTGCATTTGCACCTAACTCACCCTTATTTTCTGTACCATCAAGTCCCAACATGATGTCATCAATTGCTTTCTGGTTGGTGCAATCCTGCCCGATTAGCTTGGGCTTGAGTACATTTTGAATCTTTTCAAGTGCTTTTGTTACGCCTTTGCCGCGGAAAGGTCCGCTACCATCGCGAAGTTCTATCGCTTCAAGTGCACCTGTTGATGCCCCCGAAGGTACGGAAGCGCGAACCATTTGCTCACGCTGCTCTAATTCAAATTTTAACTCAACTTCCACTGTTGGATTACCTCGAGAATCTAAAATCTGTCTACCTATAATATCAGTTATACTGGCCATAAAAACAACCCCAATGTAGTAGGGGCATTATAATAATGCGTAATATGTTTTTCTAAAAAAACCCACAAATTTAACGCCTTTATCAATCAAAATTAATGGAAAATTAATAAATTCCGGGGTATTGACCCTAAATTACTTGTGGCAGTAATTTGATTTTCAACAGATAAGCTTAAATTTAAATTGATATTTACTGTAGGAATACAAATTTCAAATAATAAATCGAAATAAGTCATATCAGCACAGGATGGAAAACATTGAACGACCAAAAAGTCCCCGAATTAAATTCAAATGAGATCGAAAATAAATGGATGAAAAAATGGTCTGATGTGGACCTGTTCAAATCAGAACAGAAACCAACTCAAAAGAAATTTTTTATCCATTTTGCCTACCCGGGGGTATCAGGTTACCTGCATGTTGGACACATGAGGGGCTTTACATATGCCGATATTATCTCCCGATACAAATTGATGACCGGCCATAATGTCCTTTATCCTGCAGGATTCCATGCATCGGGACTGCCAGCAATAGGACTGGCCAAACATGTAGCGCGCAAGGACCCGGAAACGCTGGAATATCTGCGCTCCAACGGCTGCCCGGAAGAAGTGATACAGAAGCTCCATGATCCCAGAGAAGTTGTGAATTATTTTAGCAAGATATATATGAACGAATACTGGAAAAAATTTGGTTTCATTATAGATTTCAGTAGAGTTATGGATACGATCTCCACAGGTTATAACAAATTTATTCAATGGCAGTTCAAAAAGCTTAATGAGAAGGACCTGCTGGTTCAAAAACCCCATTTTGCACCGTTCTGTCCTTCCTGCGGCCCTGTAGCTGTGGACCCGTCTGAAACAGATGTGGCAGAGGGTGGAAGTGCCCAGGCCCTGGAATTTGCGGTTTTGAAATTCTTCCTCAAGGACGGTTCGATTCTACCGGCGGCTACACTCAGGCCGGAGACCATCTTCGGTGTTACCAATATGTGGCTTCATCCGGAGGTCAATTATAAAAAGATCGAGCTTGACGATGGTTCCATCTGGGTAATCAGCCCGGAAGCAGCTGTAAAATTGGAACATCAAAGAGATAATGTAAAGGAGATCGGCGAGGTAAAGGGCTCAGAACTTATCGGTCAAACCTGTCGAGTACCTTACACAAATGAAGAAGTACTAATTCTACCCGGCGATTTCGTTGATCCCACTATTGCCACCGGTGTGGTCATGTCTGTACCCGCTCATGCACCTTACGATTGGGCTGCCCTGGTGGACATCCAAAAAGAAGCTGTGGAGCTTGAGAAGAACTACGGTATACCCCAATCTGATGTAAAGGCTATCAAAGCGATATCTCTTATTACCACCGGAAAAGAAACAACAGACAACCCCGCCGGAGAAATCTGTGACGAATTGGGCGTCACATCACAAATGGACACAGAAAAACTCGAGGAAGCAACCCAGATAATCTACAAACGTGAGTTCCATTCAGGTGTTCTAACATCAATTTGTGGAGAATATACCGGTTTGAAAATCTCCGAGGTAAAAACGACACTTCAGCAGGACTTAATAGACATGGGCCTGGCAGACACATTCCAGGAATTCTCGGAACATGTGGTGTGCAGGTGCGGTCAGGATGTAATAATTAAACGAATACCCGACCAGTGGTTCATCCGCTACAGCGATAAGGAACTGACGGAGACTTCCAAAACTCATGCACAGACGATGAACGTATTCCCGAAATCGTATTACAGGGATCTCCCGGCTGTCCTGGATTGGTTCACGGATAGAGCATGCATCCGGCAGGGCAGCTGGCTGGGAACAGAGTTCCCGTTCAAAAAGGATTGGATTATTGAACCGATATCGGATTCCACAATTTATCCTGCATATTATGTCATATCAAAATTCATCAATCGAGATGATCTAAAAGGTGAAGATCTATCGGATGAACTGCTCGATTTTGTTTTGAAGGGCAAGGATAATAACGGCGGTAATTTCGGACCGGTATCTAGAGAACTTGCAGAGCAAATCAAAAGCGATTTCGACTACTGGTACCCGGTGGATATAAACCTGGGGGGGAAAGAGCATAAAACGGTACATTTCCCGGTTTACATAATGAACCATGTTGCCGTTATGCCACAAGATAAATGGCCGCGAGGAATTTTTGTTAACTGGTGGGTAACCCAGACCCATGGCGGTAAAATCTCGAAATCCAAGGGCGGCGCCGAACCGATTCCCGATGCAGCCCAGAAATATTCCGTAGACGCAATGCGCCTTTATTATACCCATGTCGCTTCGGCCGACCTGGATTTCGAATGGGACGTAAGTGCGGTAAGACATTATAAATCTCGATTGAACCGCATCTGGGAAATGATTCATAAATTAAGAAAAATCGAATCGGAATCCGAGGACAATATCAATGACTGGCTCCTATCAAAGCTTGCAAACCATATTCGTTCAATAAATGAAATCATGGAAAATTTCGACCTTCGAGGCGCAGCCAATGAGATCTTCTTTGGTATCTATTCCGATATCCAGTGGTATCTTCGCCGCGGTGGAGAATCTAAAAAAACCATAGAAAAATTTCTGGACCATTGGATCAGGTTGATGGCGCCTTTTACACCATATATTGCTGAGGAGCTCTGGGAGCTGCAGGGTAATGAACAATTTGTAACGGTGCAGCAATTACCCCAATTTGATGAAAAATATAACAAACCTGAGGCTGAGTTGGCTGAAGATTATCTTAAATCAAATATCGATGACATAAAAGAAATTCTAAAAGTAACCAATATAGAACCGAAAAAAATTGTAATATACACTGCTCCGGAATGGAAATATTCTGTACTGGATAAAGTGATAACTTCATTCGAAGGAGAAGAGCAATTTAAAGTCGATAATGTAATCAAATCCCTGATGGCCGATCCCGAACTGCGCAAACGCGGTAAGGACGTTGTGAATTACTGCCAGAAACTCGGGAAAGACCTCCAGAAAATGACTGAACAGGACAGATCGAAATTAAAAATGGATTTCAACGAATTCGAATTCCTGAATTCCTGCCTGAAGTTTCTTAAGAATGAATATTCCTGTGAAGTTGAAATAGTAAAAGCCGATGCTACCGATATCTACGACCCGCAGGGTAAAAGCCGAGCCGCAGTCCCATCTAGGCCAGCGATATATGTTGAATAGCGATTACATTGATTCGAAAGCTTACGGCGTATCTGCTTGAATCACATTAAGAATCATATCACCGTATTTTTCTACTTTAACTGTACTTAATCCAAACACGTCGTACAACTCATCCAGCTCATTGGGTTTTTTCTCTGAGAGCTCAAAGAGGGTCTTGTTATGGATTATGCAAAACGCCGGCAGCTCTTCCTTTTTAGCCTGGTCCCTCCGCCAGTATCTAAGCTTCTTAAATAAATTCTTATCCGAGGGAGGCGGAACCGGTTTGCCCTCCAGCTCCCACGGAAGTGTCACACTTACCTTCTTGGCGCCCTCCAGAACTGCTTTGCCCAGTCCTGTAATAACCAGCAGTGGATATTCATCGCCGCCAAAACTTATACACCCTTCGATTATCAATGAATCTATCATGTCAACAACCTGCTGGCGTGAAAAGACATTCAAAGTACCGAAATACGGGGAAGTATTGTAACCTCGATCAAAGATATAATTCGCCAGCGAACCCACCAGGATACCGGCTAATTTCGTGCGGCCGATGGGTATCTTTAATGATTGTATACACTCCAGAATTTTTAACGCTATTTCTTCTTCGAATGTTAGCTCATCAGGTTTTATTTTGGTATTTTCAATTTGCATGGTTTCTATTGCTGCATTCATTCATACACCTCCGAAAATTTGAGGCTTTTTAACTACATTATTATCGTTTCTGCATTATAAATGTCCTCGGGGGAGTAAGCTGAATGTATTCCCGTGCAAAGATCAATAAAAAAGTTCTTTCAGTTATCTCCCGGGTAAATAATTAAATTAATATAATCAATTTAATCTTATTAATGTCATCCTTTCAAAAACTCCTGGAGTTCAGTACCAATTCTATGAAACCATTAACGAAAGAAAAGGTAAAAGCGCTTCATTTTGTCAGATATCAATGGGATAGACAATTACAGCAAATCGAAATGAAATACTATGACAAGGAATTTTTACAGGCTTTTAATTGGACACCGGACGATTTTGATATGACCGTTGTAGGTCCACGAAAATGTATCGGGCACTTTCAGGACTCATACTATTACCCTTGCTTGAGGCACTCATCGGTAACCGATTTTCCGCAGTGTTATAAGTGTGTATCCTATTCAATACCGATATTGAAATGTATTTTTGAACCAATATGCTGGGGAGATAAGTGCCCGGATTCTATCTGTAATCAACCTCATCAAGTTTATCTAGCTTTTTTTAATACTATCCCAAAGATCGGTATGACCTCCGAACAGCGATTGAAACTGCGATTATATGAACAAGGGGCTGATGCATTTTCGATTATTGCAACAGTTCCGAATAGATTTTCTGCAAGAGCATTGGAGAGAAATATAAGTGTAGTTTTACAAATGAAGGAGAGTTATGATCCAGAAGTTATTCTTCGGACATTTACACGTGAAATTGATAAAAAGGTTATAGAGGAGAAATATTCATTGATTTATACATCAATAAAAGATAGGTTTGACCTGAAATGCTCCAAATTGCATTATGTGGATGTATATCCCTTGGATTTACCTCTCAGGAGTATGCCCATCCTGCGCCCTACACTCGGTTTACATAACGGTAAATTTGTTGGCATTAAAGGTAAATTTCTTATTTACGAATCTAAAGGTTTAAACGCGCTACGGTTAAACGATATGTTAGGGCAGTATATGGTCCTGAATAGCTCCTGATATATTTCGATAAAAAGGTTTAAATAAAATTCATAGTAATGCTTAATGAGTATGCGAATACTCCTGTTATCAGATTATCATGGCGCAACAGATATGCTGCGGATGCTTCCAAGAATTATCAAAGACAACTCCCCGGATCTCATTGTATTTTGCGGAGATATTGTTAAAGGTTACGCCAGAGGAAATGAATGGCTGGCAGCGAGAGCCGATATGCGGGAACCTGATAGGAATTTACCAGAAATAAGAGACGAGGCAAAAGAGGATTTACAGCTGTACCAGGATTTCTATTCGATTTTGGGAGCAATGGGTATTCTTACATTTGTAATTCCGGGAAATATGGATGCGCCAAAATCAAGATATTCAAATACGTTAGAAGCAGCACAGAACAAATACGGCAATATTTTTTCCATCCATAACTGTCATGAGAAATTCGATGATGTGACTTTTGTTGGATTCGGCGGAGAAATAACCCAGGAAGAATCCGAGGATTTTTTTGTGGCGATGTACAATAGGGACGAAGTGATCCAGGGTTTGTATAAATCGCCACGAACCATCTATGTCACACATACACCGCCGCTATGCAGTAAGGTTGATCTAGATAAAACAGTCCACAAAGGAAATATTGTTGTAAATGCAGTACTGGAACGCATGCAGCCCATGGCTAACTTTTGCGGACATGCTCATAATGGCAGAGGCTCCGAGAAAATCGATAATACAACTATAATAAATCCCGGTGCTTTTAAAGCAGGGAATTTTGCGATTGTAGAACTTGACGTCAAAACAAAGAACATCAATGTTAAGTTTAAAAACTGTCTTTTAATGAAAAAATAATTAAATGTAAGCGATATTTATTTCGACTGCCAATATCTTTATATTTAAATATTTTAATATCAACTCTAATTAAAACAATAAATTTTATGCCGGGAACAATACAATATTAACGCAAATTAAATTACCCTCCACAGGAGAATTAGAATAATGAGGAATCTAAGACTGCGCAAATCTCCAAAAATAATCGCACACCATAGAACACCTGAGGTACATATTTATCATCGGAGAACATTTTTTGAATCTATCAATAAGCGAGTGATTCTGGCAATTATTTTATTAATACTTGTATTTACCTTGGGATTGAGTAATGCATTTATCATATGGAAATATGACAGGCAGATTTTTGATCCCAACCGTTTTGAAGAGGCATCTCATATTACGATTTCAGGTAAAGTAATCGACAAGGAAACAGGTGAGTTGCTGGAAGGTGTAACTATTTCTATTAAAAATGCGAATACATCTGTGAAAACGAATCAGGACGGTTGGTTCACCCTGGAAAACATAGAAACCGGTATACAGACAATCTCGGCGCAAAAAAGTGATTATAAAATTGGTATAAAAAAGGTCTACATTACATCAACGAAAATTCCAATTATCAATTTCGAATTGATTCAGGGTGAAGGTGAGATCTACGAAGAACTAGTAGATGATTATGATACCAACCAGAAAGCAGAAATGGATCCTGCAATTGCGGTAATTTATGGTATCTTTGCCTGTTTTGCTATTCCGGCTATTGTACTTATTTTTTATAAGAAAAAATTCTGGCTCGCTGCTTTTTTCGTCATACTGAGTATGCTTTCTATTGGTTTTATTTTTGGTACTATAATAGGTGCTTTTGCTCTTATTTTACTTTTTTCTATAAAAAATGACTTTACACATCCTCCAGCTCGACCGGCACAAATAACTGAACATGTACATCATGCAGGACATCATGATCATGGACATATGCATTCACACGATTTCAGACATACACCGCCTCAGACGATACCACGAGTAAGATCACAATGGCAAGATGATGATTTTAGAAAGAGGTACTGATTGCATGAAACAGGAACTAAGAAAAGATAAATCGAATAAACGCCAGGTTAAGCTGCCACAACCAGAATCAAAGGCCGACAGTGAATCGATGAACTCCACGGTTAATTTCTTTAGTTTTCTTAGAGGAAATATTGTGAAATTTCATTTCTTTAAAATTAATCTCATTATGTTTTTGATCTGTTTTATATGGGTAGCCATCTTATTCATCGTGCCTGCCATGCTACCCTCCGATTCGGTTGATCTGGGTGAAGATGGTGTTACAGGAGTCAGACCGTTGTTTGAAGATAATGAGGAACAGATAAAGGAGATAAACAACAGTTTTGCGGAAAGCATCTATAATTTTGGGGATTCCAGCTGTCATCAACTTGCAAGACGTTCTTTATTTATCAACGGCAATCAAATGCCGGTATGTGCCAGAGATCTTGGTATTTATATTGGTTTTGCCATCGGAGCACTTGTGGTTACTGTGATGGTTGTTGAATTGAGGTTGTGGTGGATTATAGGTGCTCTTATTCCTATTGGATTGGATGGAGGTATTCAGGCCCTGACATCGTATGAAAGTAATAATGTTCTGAGACTGATTACTGGAGGATTAACAGGGATGATGACGACAATGGTATTGGGTATTATGTTCTATGAAATCTATACTACCTACAAAGAAAACAAACAGGAAACGTTGGATCGAATGAAATATGAGAGGAAAAAATCGCCTTGAACGAAGTTGTTTAATTAAAAAAATTAACAAATTTAATCTTCTGTAACAACTTCAAATTCCCGTGGGCTGTATATCGTTCCCAGGATACAAAATGAAATGTTGCACAAAAATACAATACTTACAATCAGCCAATCTGTACCGGTATATAATCCAGGGCTCTGGACTCCCAAATTCAAAGAATTTAGAATCATTAGAAGTATGATTATTTCAAAGATAGACCATATAAATGCCGTTAAAAAAGCAATTGTCATTCCATCATTTTTATTAATAAATTTACCACTTTGGTATCCTGCAAAATAAGGTACAAAAGTAAGTATGAGAATTGGTCCGATCACGGGAATGAATACCATCAGGAAAAATAAAGCAAAAATACCCAGTGAAATGAAAAATGCTAAATCAAATCGCTCTTCTCTAAATCTGGGTCTATTCTCGGTGGAATGTGGAATATTATTTCTGAAACGGATTCTGCGAGGCATTGATTTAGTCATATACTAGCTAAAATAAATCTTTTTGCTTTTAATTTGAAAAAGAACACTAATAAATGATTCAAAATATTCAATCCAGTCATAATAGTTAAATAATCGTGAATGGTTAAAGCTATTAAAAATCTGTATTTCGAATAATTTAGGTGATTAATTTGACACAGGCAATAATGGATACAAATAAAGGTAAAATAATTCTGGAGCTTTTTAGTCAGGATACACCAAATACCGTGGCCAATTTCATTAAGTTAAGTGAACAAGGCTTTTATAATGGCTTGAAATTTCACAGGGTAATACCAAATTTCATGATTCAAGGCGGTTGCCCTAAGGGAACTGGAACCGGAGGTCCTGGCTATCAAATAGACTGCGAAATTCGACCGCATCTAAAACATGAAACAGGAACTTTATCTATGGCGCATGCGGGCAGCTGTTCACATGATAAAAATACAGGTGCAAAACAAAGTGGAAAATGCTCTAACGGCTCACAATTTTTCATCACCCATGAACCCACACCGCACCTTGACGGTATTCATACAGTCTTCGGACGGGTAATCCAGGGTCAGGATGTTGTTAATGCTATCCAACAAGGAGATGTTATTAATAACAGTATGGTTCAAAAATAATCAAGCTGAAATAGATTATTTGAAATTGTTTTATTTCGATTAGAAAATATCAGTGCGTTTAAAAACTTTTATAACCTCTTCCACAATTAATATAGAGAGAGCTATGCATATTATTAAAATCCAATCCATCCAGCTCAGGGGTATTGTATGGAACAACATCTGTAACGGCGGGACATACAATAGCATTAATTGTAAGAAGAAGCATCCGATAATTGCTCCGATTAAAAATTTATTTTTAAATATCTCAGAAGAGAAAATGGAATCGGTTTGTGATTTGCAGTTGAGCACATTAAATAATTGGAAAATAACAAAGACAGTGAAAGCCATTGTACGGGCATATTTCAGCTGGTCTTCATGTTCGACGTAATTCATCGACCAGTTGAAAAGAAAGAGGGTACCGCATGCCATTACCAGTCCAAGTATGAATATTGATAAAAGGAGGTCGGTACTTAATATTCGTTCCTTTTTCGACCGCGGCGGATCATCCATTACATTTTGGGTTACCGGTTCCATCCCAAGTGCAATCGCAGGCGGTCCATCCATAATTATATTGATCCACAGTATCTGCACCGGGAATAAAGGTATCGGAAAACCTATCATAACTGCCAGTGAGAGCAAATAAATAGCTCCCACATTTGTTGAGATCTGATATCTGACAAATCGCTTAATATTATTGTATATTTTCCGACCTTCTTCAATAGCGGTCACGATCGTAGAGAAATTATCATCCATTAAAATAATATTACTGGAATCACGAGCCACATCGGTACCGCTTTTTCCCATTGCTACTCCTATATCTGCCTTTGCAAGTGCCGGGGCATCATTAATGCCGTCACCGGTCATTGCAACGGTGTCTCCACGTTTTTGAAAAGCCTCTACTATCTGCATCTTATGTTTGGGTGATACACGTGTATATACTGTCACTTTATCCACTATTTTTGAATATTTTTCTGGCGACATTATTTCTAAATCCGAACCGGTCAGGATCATATTTCCCTTTTTATAAATCTTCAATTTCTTGGCGATAGACACCGCGGTTGCAGTCTGGTCACCGGTTATCATAACAACCTTGATGCCTGCGGATTTACACCGCTTTATTGCTTCAAATGCTTCATCTCGAGGTGGATCCCACAGTGCAAACAAACCTACAAATGTAAAATTCAAATCGGCGGACATAAATTTGCTTACGGCTTCTCCTTCAGAATCTTTTTTTGTTCTCAAGCTTTTTCTCAATACTTCCGGGTCTATTTTTGTAAATGCCACCGCAATATTTCGGTAAGCCTGAGCACCTAACTTCTCATTTTCCATCCAAACCTTTTTCCGCTTCCGATCGGAAAATGGTACAATTTTTCCAGGAGTCATTATATTTCGGGAGAGATCCATTATTTTTTCCGGTGCACCTTTTATTATGACAAGAATTTTATGTTCGGGCCCATCCTTATCAAGATGATAAGTTACCATTAATTTTCGCTCTGAGGTAAAAGGGATTTTTTCGATTCTTTCGTACTGCTTATATGTTTTCTTGAAATCGAAGCCGGCTTTCTGGGCTGCAACGACCAATGCATTGTCGGTTGGCGAACCCAAAAATGTCTCTTCTTTTTTGGATTCCACGATTTTACTGTCGTTACAAAGTAAACCAAGTTTTAAGGCGTAGCTGATATCATAATATTTTTTTGAAAGCACGCCCTTTTTCTGTAATGCAAGACTACTTATTGAGAAAATATCCGAATTCGATAGGTCGTGGACTTTTCCGCTTGTAAATATTTTTTCTACAGTCATTTCGTTTTTTGTAAGTGTACCTGTTTTATCGGTACATATAATAGTTGTACACCCTAAGGTTTCCACGCTGGATAGCTTTCGGACGATCGCATTTTTTCTGGCCATGATCTGCATACCCAGAGTTAATGTAAGTGCAACGACTACCGGCAATCCTTCTGGTATGACTGCTACAGCCAGGCTTATGCTGGTTAAAGCAGGTTCAATTAAATCCTTTTGTAAAAAACTGAAATCGGCTTTTGCCCAGACCAGAATGAAAAGTAAAATACCAACAGAAATTGCGAATACAGCTAGAAATCGTCCCAGCCGGTCAAGTTGGATCTGAAGCGGAGCTCGCTTCTCCTCTTCCTGAAGCACAAGCTTGGTAATATGCCCCAGTTCCGTTTTCATACCCGTGGCAACAACCACCGCATTACCCTCGCCTCGAGTTATTATGGTTCCCATATAGGCCATATTTTTCCGTTCGGCAAGTGATACATCTTTCTTAATTAACTCATTATCTTTTTCAGCCGGGAGGGATTCCCCTGTTAGAACAGATTCATTTATTTCCAATCGATCAATATCAAATAACCTGCAATCAGCCGGTACCTTATGACCCGGGCTTAATTGAATAATATCACCGTGAACTAAATCTGCAGATGAGACCTTTTTTAGCTCACCGTCCCGATTTCCCATAGCGATCGATGCTGATAATCTCTTTAATGAGAAAATAGCCTTTTCGGCTCGATATTCCTGTACATAACCGATAATTGCATTTGCAAAAACTACAATTAGAATTACAAAACCGTCAGTGAAATGAATTGGTATAAAAAAACACAAAATAGCAGTAAAAAGCAATATTATAATCAATATATTATAAAATTGGTCAAGAAACTTTAAAAAAGGATGTCTTTTCTTCTCCCTGTATAACAAATTCGGTCCGTCTTCTTTTAATCGTTGTAAAGCTTCTGCTGTAGTTAGGCCATTTTCTGTAGTCTCATAGGATTTGAACAATTTGGGTAAGCTCATTAGATAGGGCTTTTGGGGATTCGCCATGATGCATGCACCGTTTAATGATTAATTATATATAAGAAAGCGTTTTTGATAATAATAATATTAAATATTAATTATATCGAGGAATACCCTGGGATATCCCATATAAGTAGGTAACATTGTATTATATCAATTATAGGTTATGATTGCTGAAAATGATAAACAAATATTCTAATGTTAATTGTATTTTTCCTAAAAGAACTTATAATTCAAAATAATAATTACATAATTATATAAATCATACGGTTTTGTTGTTTTCACATACTGCATGTATTGCATTTCCCGGAACCTTTACACCATGTACATTCTCCGGAACCTTCACAAGAACCACATAAACCTTCTCCGTCACAAGCTTGACATGGACTGCCGTCGATTTCTTTTTCACCATTACATTTTGTACATTTTCCTGATCCATAACACCAGTAGCATTCCTTTGAACCCTTGCACCAGTTACATTTCTTCGTCCCTCCGCAAATAGCACAGGAACCGTCACCCACTGGTTCGGGTTCTGCCTCCTCTTTTACTGCGGGAACCTTCACTTTATCTTTTATCTCCCCCAACGGCTCTGCATCTTCAGATTTTGTTACCGTAGGTTCCTCTGCTGGTGACTCCTCGGTCTCTACATCCGGTTCGGCTGCTTCAGCCTTTTTAGATTTCACTTTTTTCTTCTTCTTCTTTAATTTCTTTACTTTTCGTTTGGGTTTTGCTGCCTCCGTAGGCTTTTCTTTTAATTCTTCTTTAACTGGTTCTTCTTCCTCTTCGGGAGGTTCTTCCATATCTTCTTCTTTCGGTTTTTCTGGCTCTGAAGGTGGCTCTTTGGATTTCTTTAACTCAGTTGCTACCTTTCTTATGAAAAATTTTACTTCTTTATTATCCGGATCGATTTGTAAGGCGGATTTATAATATTTTAGCGCTGCCTGATATTTCTTTTCTCGAGAGGCTATTTTACCTGCTTCTAAAAAGTCATCCAGGGTTACTAGATCTTCCTCATCTATAGATAATTCAGATTCTTTCGCGGAAACCTCACTAGGTTTTTCCTCCTCTGCCTGCTCTTTTACCTCAGGTTCTTCTTTGGAGTCATCCGTTACTTCTCCAGTTTTATCTAACTCATATTGTTGTTTTAATTGACTGAGAAGATCGCTTCCTGAAACCTTCCCTTCTGCACCTTCCGATTCCTCGGATTCCTCGGGTTCCAGATCAGCCAAGCCGTTATCAGATTTGTCTGATGAGAGGTCTTCATCCTGTATATCGTCATCACCAATTGTTGGCTTATCTGGTTGGATTTTTAATGATAGAGCCCCAAACTTCGATGATGAATTCAAATTTAAACCCCCGCGGGTACCCCCCGCGGGTTTGGTTGATTCATCTGATTTCTCTGCATCTGTTGAGTCGAGCGAATCAGTAATACCGGGTCGACCCAGTTTTTGACCCAATTTGTCAATCGATTTTGATAAATCGTCCAGATCTTTCGTTAGATCTTCAGCTGATATATCACCGATGGCTTCCGCTAATTCATCATCTGGCGCACTATCATCAGAGGATTCATTTATAATTTCCGGAGTACCGATCTCCGGAATTGAAGGTGATGAGGGAGTTTCAGCTCCTCCAGAATCCCCTTCTGGACTCTTTAAGTGCTCTAATTCATGGCGGATTTTTGCCTCGATTTCTGCATGTTCCTCTAAAGTTATGTTCAATGATTTCCTTAAAGCTTCGATCATATCTGCTTCATCGAGGCTTACTGCTCCGTCCATCCAGACCTGTCGAACTGCGTTTTCGTATGCTTCATATTTCTTTTCTTTCATGGCTCCCCAGTTACCATTATTACAGATATATACTATATAAATCTTTGTATAGATGAAAAATGGTTAATGCGTTTTATTGTATTATTCCGGACGCCTTTTTTTAAAAAATTAACATTACATTTTTACTTGGTACAAAATTCCATCAATGATTTTATCTCTAAAAAATAAAATAAAATTAACGAGAAGCTATTGAATTCTAAATCGCCTGGTGCCACATGATGGACAAATTAGATTCCCATTACAGACCCGGCATAAACCTACGGGTGAATCATCTTTAGTTCGATCGTGACCGCAGCGGCTACAGCGTGGCTGGACATTCTTCCTACATTCGTAGCAATACACTCTCATTATATCAACATGCCCTGATTTTGAGAACCATCAAACATTTTAAAATTCAATTTGAATTCGAATCCTTGGTGGTAAATAAAGGGTAATAGAGTTTTAATATAAATAATCTTAATTGTTGTGTTGAGTTAAAATCCTTTGATATGAATTCTGATTGATTGCCAATAATCTATAGAAATTATTATATTCCTATTATAAGTTATAGCTTCGGAGCGCTTTTAATTAAAGAGTTATATTAATGTAATTGCTAAAAACATTAGAGGTTAAATTTAAGTAATCGATGTATATAAAGAGAATTTATAGATAAATAAAACCGATGATTATTCATTTCTTAAGAGGTAGATATCCTGAAAAATTTTGATGAGTTAGAAATCGAGGGTTCTGGATTCCAGTTAAGATTGCCAGAATTTGAAAGTGAAGATGACAGAAAAATAAAATTGAACGCCGTTCAAGTCCGCTCGATACTAACAGCTTTGAAAAAACAGCGAAAAATTCGAGAAAACGCAGTAATTGCTTTCCACAACGATTCAGATGGATTATGCTCTGCGTTATATACAAAGCAAATATTAAGAGACCTCAAGTATGTAATCGAGCCGGAGGATCTACTACCTCTAACACATCTTGAAAGAGATAAACTTGAGATTGATGAGAATAAAATTTATTTCTTTTTAGATATCCAACCCCCAAAGCTAGAAGAAAATATTTTTTGTGTCGACCATCATATAATTGATGATAGAAATAAATTCATTAATAAGAACATGTTAATCTACAGGCCCGAATCCATCGAATACGAATTTATTTCCACGGCTACATTTCTGAGCATGTATGTGCGATATGTACAACAGAATTATCGCTTTAACTTTTCCAGATTTATTGATAAAAAAGTCTGGTGGGATAATGAATTCGATAGGTATGTAGCACTTTTCGTTGCTGTCGCGGACAATATATGGTTATTATCCAAGTATTCCCCGACACCGTTATTAAAGGAACTCATTGATGAAGCTAACCTGACAGAACGCAAATTAATAAAAGAATCCATGGGAATTTCACTTTTATTAGGCCGGGATATGGATAGGATGAAGGGGTTTTCCGACCTCCTTGATAAACCACTTAACTTACTGGAAATCTCTCAATTTGATGGAATAGTAGCTCCGCGTTCGAAGGAAATAGATAATCTATACAAATTCGCCCGTGATGTAGACCGCGAAGCTCAAATTTTTGTAACCGAGCAAAATGAACAAATAGATCAGGCCATCTCCCTTACCGAACGTGAACTTGAACGTAATCATAAGACAATTTCAGATTATATGAAAGCAATGCCCATTAATTTGAAAAAAGATATGGGGACCGTCATGGAAATGCTGAAAACTGTTGGAGATAGGGATAAAGCCAAGTGGAAACAAATAGAATTCTACGGCAAAGAGATAGATAGGCTGGAAATCCATGTTAAAAGCCTGGAGACCAAACTTAAATCATTAAAGGATCGTAAAGTTTTGATAATACCCGATAATGTCCCGGGTATTTGTGTATTTATTTCAAAACAAAGTTCCGAGCAGGTTAAGGGGATAATGTCATCGCTGCTCTATTATTTTGGACAGAAGAATATAGTGGTGGAGGAATCCGAACACTATGCCATATGGGGTGCCAGGGGTTTTAATAAGGACTTTTTAGAAAATGAGCTCATGACCTTGATATTCGATAAACGCGTTCTTGCATCCTATAGACGACTGGAAGATATGTCGAAGGATTTACCTTCGTCCTACAGAAGATCTCTTAATATCTCTCATAATATTACCATGGACACTAAATATGTTGGGGGTATGGGTGGTCGTGGTCTTGTATTCGGTGGAAACATCAGCGGAAAAGTCCCGCAATTATTTGCCATTCTTGAAATTTCAGGTTTTGAAGAAAAGATACAGGAATTAATCGCTCATGGTGAGCTGAGCAGTGCCATTAAAGGTTTAACAGAGGGTCAGTCTGAAGTAAATACCGTTAATGCTTTGAGAACAAAATTCAAAAGCCTCGGTTGGGTTACCATCCAGGTTATCGGTGGGCCGGGTACAGGCGATATACTCTCCGGTGAAATCGGTGTACCAATTGCATGGTTGGCCGGCGCTAATAAAGATGTTAATTTATCTATTAAAAGTCCTATAACTTGAAATTAATTTTTATTTTTAATAAAAAAAAAATTTAACGATATTATCTATGCCAGTTGCTCCATTGATTTTTCGTCGGCGCTATCATCATCACTACCGCCGCCGCCTTCATCCCCTTCTTCTGCATTTTCTGTTTCTGATGGCGTTTCTGAATCCTCATCGATCTTTTCATCATCTACCGACTCATTTTCTTCAGAACTGGTGGTTTCCGATTCAGGCTCTTTTTCCGGTATTTTGATATTAAGTTTTTCCATGAGCCACTTTTTTATCTCTGCTCGGTCGGTTGAAGCGATACCGAAATATTCTGAAAATCGTTCAGTGGTAGTTATCATTTTAGTTCTTCCCGCTTCCCTCCGTCTTATCAAACCCAGTTCATGCAGAACCTTTACATGCTCATAGACCTTGGAGCCGATCATATCAAATAGATCTCGCTGTTTTATGGGTTGGTGATATGCGATTAAAGCCGCGGTTTTAAGCACCTTTATTGGAATCTCCATATCTGCAAATTTGGTTACATGCCCCGCATATTCGGCTTTTAATTGCATTGCATATTTCTCTCCAACCCTGGCAATTTCCAAAGCTGTATCACGGGAGCTGTATTCCTCCATAAGCTGTTTTAAAAGATCCTGTATCTTTTTTTCAGGGAGATCTGTTGCTTCCTTTAACGCCTCGAGGTCAAGAGGCGCACCGGCAGAAAATAATGCAGCTTCAATTATTCGCGTTTCTTCCAAATTCAACTCCACCTTGCTTGATATACATTTTTGGATTTAAATATCGTTGTTATATTAAAATTATTACTGATGTTTCTATGAAGCAATTCTGGTTTCACTTGTTATTATATCTCTAAGTTTTGGTTTTTTACGCTTTTTATCTTTTGAATCCCCGCCGTTGTCCTTCTCATCGGTTTGGATTTCACTATCTTTTAAACCCAGTTCTTGTTCTCTTAATCGTTTCCGCAGACCATGGAACTTCCGGTCTTCAGCAGGATCGCCAGGCAGAGGCGGTGCTCGATCCCTCTTATTCTGAAGGTTTTCAACATATATTTTACCAAAGGGAAAATCCGGCTGCCAGATATTTATTTTTCTGCGGTTGGCAAGATACAGCGATGATACAAGTGTTGTAATTTCATTCTCGGTTGTGGGTTCACAAATATCTGAGAAAGGTATGGGATAACCATTGAACTCACAGATTCGCTCGTAGACTATTGAAATATCAGCTTCCAGATCTTCCTTGTGCATATTCTCATTTATGGTCGACCTATATAACTTCTTTTCATACTCGCGCTGCTGACGTCTTTTCTCATTGAGAATTTTAAGAATCTCGGCTTCTTTACTGGCTTCCTCAAGAGCCCCTACTAGTTCTAACAGCGTTACAGGCCTCTTGCCCTTCCGCCATACCATTTCCCGTATTGGTGGTGTTCTTTGCTTCTGGATTACTGAAGTATAGAGAAAATCAACGTCATCGGTATACCAATCGCCGCTGGGTTCCCACAGCTCGTCTTCTTCGATCTCTATATTTTCGGCATTGGATAAAACTCTATCGCTTTTGAGTTTGAGTATCTGGTAAGCCATGTATATTATTCGTCCTACGGTTACCAGGTCAAATTCTTCATGCTCCTCGATCCTCTTCAAGTATTCCTTGGCAAATTCATTCAAATCAATATCCCAGGGATCCAAATGCTGCTCGATAGCGAGTTGGAATGTAATTGCAATAGATTTATCATACGGATTTGAAATAGCAATATGTGTACCGAATCGAAGGTTGGAAACCACTTCAAGATATTGATTTAACCTCGAACCATCGGATTCATCGCTTATTAATGCTTTATGGAATAGAATATGGTCCAGCACCGCCTGATAGTCTTCCGGTAGACTCTCAAGTACAGGTTTACCCGATACCGTGGAATCAATTTGCTCCGTCAAATCCTGTTCTGATTGATTTGTTTCATCCAAAGTCATGGTATTAGCCTCCAGTTGCCTCCGGCAATTCTTTTGGTGGAGGGCCGCCGATATCATCTAAATTCTTCATTATTTCGCCATCTTCACCTATTTCTGTCAAGTTAACTTTGCCAACGATATATGAAATTCCAGTGCCCTGCATCGTTACGCCGTAGACATGGGATGCATCCTTGAATGTCACCTTTCTTAGGGATATTAAAATGAACTGGGCAAGCTTGGTATTTTTTGTTATCATTTTACCGACCATTTCAGCGTTTATGGCATCAAGAAACATATCGATTTCATCCAGTACATAAAATGGTGAAGGCTGATAGCGCTGTATTGAAAATATTAAAGCTAAAGCCGTAAGGCTTTTCTCACCCCCTGATAATGCATCTAACCGAAGCATCTTCTTATTCTTCGGTCTTGCTCGTATGATTAACCCACCTTCAAACGGATCCTTTGTATTTTCTAAAACCAGTTCCGCAGTTCCTCCGTTTGATAGCTCGGCAAAAATAACTTTGAAGTTCTCATTAACAGCAGTGAACACTTCCATAAGCCCATCCTTTTTCTTGGTCTTCAATTCTTCGACCAGTTCATTTAAATTATCACGCTGCATCTCTAGTTCTGATACTTCCTCTTTAAGTTTCTCCAACCGTTCGTTTTCACTATTGTATTCTTCGATCGCTCGTTGATTTACTGGACCTATATTACTCAGCATCGATTCGTATTTCGGTACCAGTTTTTTCAGTTCATCTATTGGTGTTGAATCCTCCTCGAATTCATCAATGTTAATATTATAATTCTGAACTTCAGCCATTACTTCTGCCAGATCTTTATTCTTATCCTGTATTTGCACGCCAATACTAACAATCACATCATTGTTGGTCGTAACAGTGGTCTGAAATTTATCATGTTCATTGCTGAGTTTCATACTACGAGTCATTAATTTATCTCGCTCATCACTCAATTTTTGCTGGTCTTTGGTCATTGTCTGTTCGACTTTCATTAGTTTATTTAACTCGCCTTCGAAGTCCCTTGCTGTTTTCTTAGCATCATCAATCCTATTTCGACTTTCCTGTACTTTATTTTCTATTTCATTGATTGAATTAATACATTTTTCGCACTTGTCCTCGTATAATTTTATGTGGGTTTCAAGCGTCTTTTCCTGGGATGTAAGTTCATTGATATCGGATTTTGTATTTACCAGCTCATTTCTACATTCATTTATTCTCTCCGCCATCTCTTGTGATGTAGCTTTTAGCATTAATTGATGTTTACCCTCCCTATCAGTTTCCATCTCTGATAGTTGTTCTGACTGTTTTATTATTTCCTTCTCTGATTTTACCAGCTCGGCTTTCAGTGCATCCAAATCCTTGCACTTTTCTTTGTAACTCTTATTGGTTGCGGTGAGTTTCTCATTAATTAGCTTTTTCTCAGTTTCAAATTCCACAACTTTCTGCGCCTTTGTTTCTTCCTGGATGCTGGCATTTCGCTGCTTATTCTCAAGTTCGATTATCTCTGATTTGAGATCAGTCAATTCACCTGCAATCTTATCAGAGTGCTCTGTTGCTTTCTGAAGGTTTGTCCGTATTTTGTCGATCTCGCTATCGGGTGGAATCCCGAATTTCAATGTTTTATGAGGTGCCATTCCGCCAACCATGGCGCCGGCTTGTTCTATCAACTCGCCATCCAGTGTAACCAGCCGAACGCCCCCCATAAGCTTCCGGGCAGCATCAAGATCTTTTGCTACCACGGTATCTCCAAATACATACCAGAAGGCTGATGCGAATTTCGAGTCGAATTCCACTAAATCAATGGCAAATCCCACAGCTTTTTCGTCTTCTACCGCCATTAACGCCCTTGCTGATGGTTTGCCTTTTACCATTTTATTTAAAGGTAGAAATGAAGCTCGACCGATCTTATTCTTCTTTAGAAAATTTATTGCTTTAGCTGCACTTTCATCATTTTCAACGACAATGGACTGCATTCTCGGGCCTGCAGCAGTGATCAAAGCGGTATTGTATTTTTCATTTACATTTCCAAGTTCTGCAATAGTGCCGTGGATGCCTTTCAACCGTCCATCATCCCGCGCATCCAAGACACACTTTACAGCGTAATTATATCCTTTCTGGACCTGCTCTGCCGCATCCGCCTGCATTTTTGCCTGGGCGAGTTCCCGGGATAGATTCTTTATGACCTCTTCCAGGTCAGCAGATTGTTTCAGCAGTTTCTGTTCCTGTTTATGAGCGTCCCTTAATTTAGCCTCGATTGTTGCTACTGATTCGACTTCGTCTTTGTCCTTAGTGAGCTCTTTGGCATGCCAGTCGTATTCCTGGATCTCGAATTCATATTTTTTAATTAATTCCTCTGTCTCTGTTATTTCTGCCTCTGCTCGCTTGAAGCGCTCTTCCATCCGTTCTTTCTCAAGTGTCTTTTGATGGACCTCGCCCCGGGCAGCCTCTAATTTCTGGCCGAGCTTGGTTATCTCGCGCCTCATATTCAAAATTTCAGTATCACTTTTAGAAGCTAGATCCTCAAGCTCCTTCAATTCTGTTTTGACTTCGCCCTTTTTTGTTTTCTTCTTTGTGAGCTCCTTTTTTACATTATCAAGTGTGTTTTCATAGTTTTTCAATTCCTTTTGTGCGGTTTTGAGGTCGCTGTTTATTGCTGCTTTCTCGCGTTTATAATCCTGGATATCGTTTTGTGCATTGTCTTGCGTGTCCTTTGCCCGGAACTTTGCCAGTCTGACCTCCTCGATTTTCTCCTTGAGGTCTTTTGCTTCATCACCCGCAAGCTCTGCAAGTTTATTATCAACTTCACTAAGCTGGCTTTCGGTCTCGCTTTGTTTACGTTTGAGTTCCTCGATCTTTTCCTCGGTTTCTACATTTTCCTGCTCAAGTTTTGAAATCCGCTCCTGCAAATTCTGGATTTCCAGTTCGAATTTACCTTTTTTCTTCATTGCAAGCTGGCTTTTATAATTGATTATCTTCTCTTCAAGCTCCTTGGATTTCAATGCGTCGCTCCGATCTTTATCCAGTGTTTTTAAGCGCCGTTCGATTTCGTCCGTTAAAATTCCTATCCGTTCTAGATTTTCTTCCACCTGCGATCGCTTATTCTCAGCTTTGCCTATATCTTTATCAAATTTTGTTATACCTGCTACATCATCCAGCATCCTTCGTACATCTAACGGACTCATCTGGGTAATTTTATTTATGTCTCCTTTCTGGATAAGGTTATAACCCTCTGCTGATATCCGTGCATGTGCCAGCAAATTCTCAAATTCCATCGCCTGGGAAGGTCGACCGTTAACATAAAAATAACTGTTATAACCATCCTTGACCGACTGTGAAACACGGACCACGCGGGTTAACCTGACCTCATCACTATCGTGAGGTATTACACGATCCTCATTATCAAAAACCAATGAGACTCTACAAAACTTTGCGGCTTTTCTACTTTTGCCGCCGTTAAAAATTAGATCAGTTAATTTTCCTGCGCGGATCACCTTTGAACTTTTCGGACCTAAAACAAATAGAATAGCATCGCTGATGTTAGATTTTCCGCTGCCGTTAGGCCCAGTAATCGCGGTATACCCTTTCAGCAATGGTATCGATAATCTTCGACCGAATGATTTGAAGTTCTCCAGTTCGATTTCTTTGAGATACAAAAGCCTACCTCTTGAGCAATTTGTTTTTTCTTAATTCATTTTTTGAGCGAATCCTGTTTATTGTATAATTTTAATTCATATTGTTATGAATTAAATCTGTCATTGTTGATTTCCTTTCAGTTTTGGCTGAATGAAAATCAAATTCCCATTCGTAACTATGTTAATTAGCTCGGAATCCTATAGTCTTTATTATTGGCTAATTCTAGACTTTAT
>CP070629.1:1811569-1818570 GCA_020356005.1 Thermoplasmata archaeon | reverse complement strand
AGTTTCCCCTTGCACTTGCTCAAGCCACTTATCGTCAATCCAGAAAACTTCTTCACTTTTTGGAAGCTGTCCAAGTATGGTTTTGATTGAATCAATATCCCTTACTGTAATCTTTACCCAACCATCCTTGATTATATCTTCATCTGAAGTGATTTCTTCATAACCTTTTAGTCGGTTGGTTCCTGTAATTAAGGTAAAGTACCAATCATTCTCTACTTGCCAACTATATAGCTCGTAACCTTTCATCGAATCCGGAAGAGAGCTTTCTTTTGGATTATCAAAAGTTACTGGACCCGGAGTTATCCGATCTTTTCCAAAATTCATATGTCCAATGGGTGTATTCCAATATGGTGGAGGTCCCCAGGGATTGTTAAAGATGGAAAACGTTCCCCAATAGTAAGGCCACATATAAATACTACACCCAAAATAGCCCCCATAACCGGGATTGCTGCTGAAGTAACTAAAGGGATTATAAGGATTCCAGACATACTCATAATAAGGTTGATTCGAATATTTATAATGGTTGCTATAAAAGCTGGATCCGGCATATGGCATCCATTGAGCATAACTATTTATTGATGCTAATAATATTGCCATGCTGATGATAATAGAAAATGGTAACATTCTTGTCTTGGCCTTCATTTATTCCTCCTCAGCCGGACAAGCCGGTCCAAAAAGGTTCTAAAACATACTGCGACAAAGACCACAAAGTTGGAACTAAGTTCTTAATTTATACGCTATATATTTTACTTTCTTTATCTCATGGGATTCCGCTGAAGATAAAAATCTATTACTAATTAGACGATCTGATATTTCAAATTATTATCAAAATTATTAAAATTAGTATAATGGCATTCCTTACGCCATTAAAACCTAATCAAGTGAACTTGAAAGCCCAATTCGGGGTATCAGTTAGTTTGGGATATGCAAATTCGTTATTTTCAATATGTTCACCAATCCTATTACGCATGGTTTGAAAATTTTTCATATAGTTGTTCTTAAAACAAATATTCCTAAGAAGGTTATATTTTTTACATCTCCCTTCAACCCGTTGTCCCTTTACTTTCCATCCGATAAATAATTAACCAATAAACATCTTAATATCTATAAGCCCAGTATAATCTCAATTATAATGGGGAATAATCAATTTAAGACTATGATATAAGCACAGTATTTTCTGATAGTGAAAAAAGGTCTGGCTCAGAATACAAAGCACAGGATGAAGGACGGACTACGCCAAGCGGTAATGGTAGTGCCACAACGCATCAAGAATCAGATTTTTATGTAAGGGCACCATCGGTCAGTTTGCCAAAAGGCGGTGGCGCCATACGGGGTATTGGCGAAAAATTCACACCCAATCCGTTCACAGGTACTGCAAGCTTTTCTGTCCCTGTCTATGTTTCACCGGGTCGTTCGGGTTTCCAACCGGAATTATCACTGTCCTATAGTTCAGGTTCAGGTAACAGCCCCTTTGGTTTGGGATGGAATCTAACCATCCCCAACATTACTACCAATCAAACAGCTACTGGCGCTCGATTACTAAAGATAATATCACTTCTATCTACGGCAAGAGTGAAACAGCAAAGATCGCCGATCCACAAAACAAACAGCACATCTTCAGTTGGCTATTAGAAGAAACCTTCGATACCAAAGGTAACATCATTGTCTATGAGTATCAGGCAGATGATGTATACACCAATGAACAATATAACGAGCGTGGTGTTCCCGTCTACGAACGCCATCGTGTTGATGGCACCACCCATGCGACCAACACGTACATTAAAAGAATCAAATACGGTAACCATACGCCTTTCCAAAAAGACGCATGGTACTTTCAAGTCGTATTTGATTATGGTGAGCACGATGCGGTAAATCCAACACCGGAAGATGACCAACATCAAACCTGGAACCTCAGGCCTGATCCATTCTCTCGTTATCGCGCCGGTTTTGAAATCCGCACCCGCCGTCGTTGTGAACGGATCCTGATGTTCCACCACTTCCCCAACGAACTGGGACAGGATGCCTATTTAGTCCGTTCGACAGATATAACTTATATCAATAGATCCTTAGCTTTATTTGTCGGAGGGATTACCCAAACAGGCTATATAAAAGAAGGCACTGGCTATCAATCAAAATCGTTTCCGCCGGTAGAGTTTACATATAGTCAGGCAGATTTGCACAACCGGGTTGAGGCAATCGATAAGGACAGTCTGGAGAATCTTCCTCAAGGTGTAGACGGCAGTCACTACCGTTTTGTGGATCTTGACGCCGAAGGGATTTCCGGCATTCTGACTGAACAAGCCGGTGAATACTATTACAAACGGGCCAACGGTCCCGCAAGTTATGATCCTATCAAAGTGGAGCAAACAAGACCCAATATGCGAGGACTGCAATCCGGGACCCAACGTCTAATGGATCTGGATGGTGATGGTCTGTTAAGCCTGGTACAACTGCAAGACCCCACACCCGGATTCTTTGAACGGACAGATGATCAAACCTGGGAAGCGTTTGATCATTTTGACTACGTTCCTAACATCGATTGGCAAAACCCCAACCTGCAATTCATTGACCTCAACGGTGATGGTTTCGCCGATGTGTTGTATGCTGAAAATAATCACTTCGTCTGGTTTCCATCCAAAGCCAAAAAAGGTTTTGGAGAACCTCGTTACTTGCATAAACCACATGATGAAGAAAAAGGCCCCGCCTTAGTATTTGCCGATGGCACGCAATCCATATATACCGCTGAAATGTGTGCCGATGGCTTGCAGGATATTGTGCGCATTCGCAATGGCGAAGTCTGTTATTGGCCAAACCTAGGTTACGGAAGGTTCGGTGCGAAAGTCACCATGGCCAATGCACCCCGGTTTACCTCCCAAGATCAATTCCGCCAGGATCGTATTCGTCTTGCAGATATTGACGGTACCGGCACCACGGATATCCTTTATTTGGATACCGACAGTATCCGGATTTGGCGCAACGAATTAGGTAACGGTTTCAGCCATGCCGAAATTTTAGAAATCAATTTACCATTGCACAATAAGGTATCGGTTCAAACTGCGGACCTCAAGGGCAATGGCACCACCTGCATTGTTTGGTCATCACCATTACATGGAGATAAAACCAAACCCGTGCGTTTTGTTGATTTAATGGGTGGGAAGAAACCCCATTTACTGGAAAAAATAACGAATAACTTAGGCGCAGAAACCCATATTGAATACGCATCTTCCACAGAATTCTATTTGGAAGATCGAAAAGCCTGTAGACCCTGGGTTACCAAACTGCCATTTCCGGTGCATGTTATTAAACGAGTTAGAATTAAAGATCTTGTCAGCCGTAATACATTCGTTACCCGTTATGCCTATCATCATGGTTACTTTGATGGCCATGAGCGCGAGTTTCGTGGTTTTGGTCTGGTAGAGCAATGGGACACTGAAGAATACGACACCTTTAAAGCACGCACAGAATCGGATAATACAACTAATTTGGACAAAGCCTCCCATATTCCTCCTATTTTAACAAAATCCTGGTTTCACACCGGTGCCTATCTTAAAGGACAACACATCTCAAAATACCTTGAAGGGGAATACTATCGCGAGGGTGACGAAAGTGCCGGTGTAGCGGGTTTAAGCAAAGCACAGCAAAAAGCGATGCTGTTGGATGATACCATCTTGCCAACACACTTGCGAAAAGCAGACGGTGCGGAGGTCCCCTATGAATTATCTATGGAAGAAGTCCGCGAAGCCTGCTGAAGCCTTAGGGGTGCCATGTTACGCCAGGAAATCTATACATTGGATGACACGGAAGAACAAGATCGACCTTACAATGTATCCGAGCGTAACTACACCATAGAGCTTCTGCAAAGCAGGGCGTCAAACAAACACGCAGTATTTTTTACCCACGACAGGGAAACCATCGACTTTCATTACGAACGCAAACTGTACGATATCAGCGGCCAGTTAAGAGCCGACCCTCGTGTCAGTCATGCCATGACCTTATCGGTGGATGCCTATGGAAATGTACTCGAATCCGTTGCCATCGGCTATGGAAGGCGTTTCGATCCTCAAGATGATGTATCCACAGGAGTTTTAACCGCAGAGGATATCGATAAACAAAAACGCATTCATATGACCTATACACAAAATAAATACACCAATGCCATTGGGGAAGACGACGCTTATCATGCCCCCATGCTCAGCGAAACCCGAACATTTGAAATACTTCAAGTAACACCGGACGCCAACGAGCCACACATCACCAATCTATTTCGATTTCAAGAACTACAAAACAAGCTCAAGCAAGTCATGGCATCCGACAACGAACTACTCTATGAAAACTACCATGCGGAAGGCTTGGTTGCCGGACGATTGTATCATCGACTCATAGAACACGTGCGTCAGCTCTATGTAAGGAATGATTTAAGTGGACCTTTACCACTCTACCATTTGGATTCGCTGGCGCTGCCTTATGAAACGTATAAATTGGCACTCACACCAGGATTAATTGACACAATATACAGACGTGAAGGAACGGATTTATTACCAGGCAGAATTGCTACATTAAAAAATGAAGGCGGTTATATACTCAGCGATGAATACAAGGCACAAGGCCTATTTCCAGATACCGATCAGGACAATTACTGGTGGATTCCCTCAGGACAGCAGGAATTATTAGAAGATCACTTCTACCTAGTGCACCGGGTCTTCGATCCGTTCAACGCAGAGACACAAATACACTATGACGATCACTATTTGCTGCTCAAATCAACCGAAGATCCCTTACACAATATCGTCACCGTAGAAACCAAAGACGAAACAGGGCAGGACATTATTGCCCTGGACTATCGAGTACTTCAACCTCATACCGTAGTCGATCCCAATAAAAACCGAACCTCGGTGGTATTCGACATACTGGGAATGGTTGTGGGCACTGCGGTCATGGGCAAGGTTGAGGAGCAAGTTGGCGATACCCTGGCAGGGTTTGAGTCGAACTTGTCACAGGGGCAAATCGACGCATTTTACGATGCAGAGGATCCCCATGATCATGCAACTATACTGCTACAAGGTGCAAGCACTCGCATCATCTATGACCTGCACCGGTTTTATAACACACAACGAGCCTATCCGGATGATCCGTTAAATTGGTTGCCAGTATACGCCGCATCCATAGCACGCGAAACTCATTTTTATGATCTGCCTGCATCCGGTGACTACAAGGCGCAAATCAGTTTCAGTTACTCGGATGGTTTTGGCCGTGAAATTCAGAAAAAAATCCAGGCGGAACCCGGGCCAGTGGTCGATGGTGGTTTGAGCGCCGATCCCCGCTGGGTGGGAAGTGGCTGGACCATCTTTAATAACAAAGGAAAACCCGTACGCCAGTACGAACCCTTTTTTAGCCAGCTTAACACAAAGCGTCATCAATACGAATTTGGTGTACAAGTCGGTGTCAGTCCCATCCTGTTTTATGATCCGGTGGGACGCGTAGTCGCTACCTTGCATCCCAATCACAGTTACGAAAAGGTTATCTTCGATCCTTGGCGGCAGGAAACCTGGGATGTTAATGATACAATTACGCTTGATCCGCGTTCGGATGACGATGTAAAGGCTTTTCTTTTGTGTCGCGATGGCACGCCACGACTACCTAAAGAAGATTATGTACCTAGCTGGTATGACCTGCGTACAGATCCTGCTTATGCCCAACAGGCCGAAGACAAATGGCCGAATCCCAAAATACGTGATGCGGAAAAATCCGCCGCCCTTAAAGCCAAAGCACACGCAGCAACACCATCCTATGCATACGCAGATGCCTTGGGGCGAACCTTTATCACCGTTACAGACACAGGCAAGGATAAATACAAAACCCGCATCGATTTAGACATCGAGGGCAATCAACGCTTGATCTGGGATCGAGTAAAAGATCCAAATGACGATTCACAATACATGCATCGCAAAGTCATGATGTATGATTATGATATGTTGAGTACGGTTATCCACCAAAGCAGCATGGAAGCAGGCCAGCGCTGGATGTTAAATAATGTTGCCGGCAATCCTATCCGCCGTTGGGATAGCCGCGCACATACCTTTCAAACTGTCTATGATGATTTGCAGCGACCTACCCACCAGTACATGGAACAACAAGGTACAGCGAAGAAACTCGTTGACCGCCAGGTTTACGGTGAAAATCATCCTGAAGCACATCGAAATCTAAGAGGTCAGCTCTATCGTCACTATGATCAGGCGGGTGTGTTCACCAACGCAGCTTTTGATTTTAAAGGGAACCCATTGGAAGGTCATCGTCAATTGGCGAGCAATTACCGGGAAGTCATTGATTGGATAAATATTGAATCACTAACTGAGATTAATGATATCCATAACGCCGCTGCGCCTTTCCTGGAAGAAGAAAACTTTATCAGCAGCACGCGCTATGATGCTATTAACCGCCCAGTTCAGCTAATTGCGCCGCACTCGACAACCAACCCGCAAAGCAAATACAGCATTATTCAACCAAGCTATAACGAAGCCAATTTATTAGACAAAGTTGATGTGTGGATACGGCGAGATACTGCGCCGGACAGTTTGATCAACCCAGCAGTAATGCCACCAGACCAACATGTCGTGGCCAACATTGAATACAACGCCAAAGGCCAACGGGAGAAAGCAACCTACGGCAACCAAGTAGAGACCTTTTACACATACGATAAAGATACATTCCGATTAACCAACCTCACAACCAAACGCCAGGGTGCCGGTTTTAACTCCCACGAAAGCCATGTACAGGATCTTTCCTACCTGTATGACCCGGTAGGAAACATCACCCGCATCCAGGATGATGCCGACATCCATAACGTGATTTATTTTAAAAACCAACGTGTCGAACCAAGCAATGACTACAAATATGATGCAATGTATCGTCTAATAGAGGCCAAGGGCCGTGAACACATCGGCCAGATTGCTGCACCTCAAACCACTTGGAATGATGCGGTGCGCAGCAACAAACCTCATCCT
>CP070629.1:1804450-1811469 GCA_020356005.1 Thermoplasmata archaeon | reverse complement strand
CATTTTCAAAAGTAAAATCCATGAAAGATGTTGTAGTAATGGCACCACTTTGAACCGGCCTCATCATTGAATTGTTCGAGTACAAATTGCATCTTGAGAAATAAATTTTTTTAAACGTATTCAATATGTTCTTACTCAATTTTGTCATATAATATATTAGCATAAATGAATAAATTTAATATAACCAACAAATACATTTGCATATTTCAAATCCGATAAGAAATATGAGATTATTAATGGCTGGCAATATCCGGCCAGGTTGGTGAACATATGGCCAATATAGAACCAACCGAGAGTGCACTACCAGATATTCAGGACGCTGAGTTACCATTAAAACACTTTGAAGTGATACCTTGTGTATCTATACGGAAGGGGCGGTTAGTAAAGATTGAGGGGAATAAAATCAAACCGTTGAAGTTCAGGGGTATTGTACCAAATACATTGGATACAATGGATATTTTGTTCGAAACTTTTGAAACAATTCTGGTAATGGATCAGGACGGTATTATCAAGAACAAACCCGCGATAGATCTTTACAGAAAGATCTCACAGCTGGGTGATTTCTGGGTGGATGGAGGTGCAAGGGTTGCCGATGGTGTAATTGATTTGCTGGTAGGCGGTGCACAATATGCTGTTTTGAGTACAAAATCGCTGTGCGATCTTAATGAGCTCCGCGAGGCATTTTCGCTTTCGGAGAATATTATTTTTGGTCTTGAATTCAATAACGGCATTCTCAGCCCAGATTTGACTTTACGAAATCGACCGCCTTTCGATGTGATCCGTGAGGTTCGTGAAATAGGTCTTGAAACCTGTGTTTTTGCAGATATCGGCCGGGTAGTTAAAAATTCAAACCTGGACCGTGAAAGTATCAGATCATTACTGAAAACGAGAATGAGATTGTATATAAGTGGTGGAATCAAATGCTCTGATTTGAGCACATTGAATAGTTTAGGGGTTAATGGTGCAATAGTTGACATTGAAGAAATCCTGAACAATCCTCAGGTATTCTCCATCGATAAAGGACTTTTAGATGAAATCGTGCCATGATACTTGGCAAACATAAAATAAGCAAAATTCTAGATAAATTTTATTTGTGACTATTTTTATTACAAATTAAACCATTGAGAGTATTAAAATGTCCTCCGAGGATCTAAAAAATTCAATTGCTCTGCTGTATAAGAAAAAAGGTAAGGATGTTCTCGAACAAAAGGATCTAGAATTAATGATTACCATGGACTTCCGATGGTTTACACCCAAGGAAGCAAATACCCTGATAGAGCTTGCTTTGAATTCTAAGTTGATTTTGAAGGTGAAAAATGGATTAAAAATCAATTTTGACTGGCAGAACCGCGAAATTCCTCTGGGATTCAAACCCACCTCTGCAATATTCGACGAAGATATCCATCAATCATGTTTTGCTACGATTGTTGATGCAATCGAACAAATTGATAAAATACCTAGAAAAGATATTGTAGCAGAAATCAATCAAAAGCAAGAGACATTGAATGTTGCTATTGAAATAGCCGCGTTGCTAGTTGGGGCTGAGCATGGGTTGGACATCACCAGCTTTTATGATTCTGTGGAAAAGGATCTTTCTGATCGGTTCGTCCAGAAATCGAATTGAAATTATTGGATATATTTTAGGATTTTTGATTGCTTATAGATGGGCGGTTAGCGGTTGCGGTTGCGACGTGCGTAACGTCTTGCGATAGACGTTTGACGGCCGCTTACCGCTGGACGGTTACCGGTACGCACTGCGCAACCGCAAACCGAGGACCGCACTTCAGTTATCGATTAAAAAGCTTTATAAAATAACCAAATTTATTTATCATAATAATACCGTAGCGGTGCTGAAATGAAACTTCTGCGAGATAAAAGGGAGCTAACCAAGCTGCTGTTATTATTCGAACTCACAACGGGTAGATACAGGACATTCAAATCTCTAGCCGAGAAGTTCGATATAACTATCCAGGCCATCTCGGATTATTTTAAAATCATGACTGAGGAGGGGCTGGTTCATAAAATTGAGGGAGATTATAAAGCTACACCCCAAGGTGTTGCCTTTTTACATGAACACTTCTTGGAATTGCGGGAATTTGTGGAAAAAGGAATCGATAAGCTTTCCATAATGAATACCGCAAGTGCAAAAGCGGGAAATAATATTAAAAAAGGTGATTCCGTGGGATTGTTTATGGAAAAGGGTGTGCTGGTAGCTTACCCTAATAGAAATTCAAGTTCCGTCGGGGTAGCCTCCACTTCTGCTAAGAAGGGTGAAGATGTTGGTATAGACAGTCTCGAAGGTATAGTAAAATTGAAATCAGGTAAAATCACGATTATAAACCTACCAAATATAAACGAGGGAGGTTCAAAAGCCGTTCAGCTTGATAAATTGAAGTCCAAATTAAGAAATCAAAAACCTGATATAACAGCAGTGCAAGGGATTACAGCCGAGATTGTTGCGGATAAATTGGGTGTTATTGCACCTGTAAAATTTGGAATAGTAAATTGCGCAATCGAAGCCGCCCAACGAGGCTTGAAAGTGGTTATTTTAACTACCGATGAATTCTTAGCTGAATTGAAATTGAACCTTGAAAAATATAACCAGGATTCAATGAATAGAATTGAATATAAAATACAACAAATCTAAAAAGAAATGACATCAGAAAGTTTAATAACTAATTCCAATATAGATATTTCAAATATATATATGAAATCAAGAATTTGAAAAAATCATATTACAGGAGACTAGATAAATGAGTAAAAAGTCAACAGAGGATACATCCACAAAATCCAAAAAACCAAAATCGTTAAAGGAACGGGACAGTTTGACGAAAAAAGATTTAAAAAACTTATGTTCTGAATATGGATTGGCTACCTCTGGAAACAGGGCTACATTATTCGAAAGAGTAAAGAATTTTCTTGATTTAGAACCGGAGGAAAAGAAGGAGGAGGAACAAGAGGATGAAGAGAAGGAGAAAGAGAAGGAGCAAAAAGAACCGGAGGAGGCTAAACCAAAAACTATTGAAAAATCGGATGATGAACAGGTTTTAATTATTCTAAATGAATTATTTCAATTGAATTTATCCAGGGACAGTAAAGACGATTTGCACAAGGTTATGGATGGATATAACGCACTTATTAGAAGTCAACCTGAAAATGAGTATATTTTGATACATAAAGGAATTTGTCTGCAGTATCTCCAGGACTATTCCGGAGCCGTTGAATGTTATGTAAAAGCCTTGAAAATCAACCCGGATAATGTTGAAGCAAGAATTTTACTGGAAGGCTGCAGGGTAATGGGAATCGCTGAAGCACAGGGTATCTCGATTCAAAAGGATGAGGGTATGGAAGCAGAGGCGAAAATTGAACCGGAAACCGCCACTGAAATTGATGAAGGTGAAATCAAGGACATAGAAATAGAGGCTGAACCTACAGAACAAATTAGTGAAGAGCCGCCTGCCACCAAACCAGCAGAACCGCCAGAGGTACCAGATGCGGATACCGCCCGGCCTTCAGAAGCCGAAAAGATCACTCCAGGTGATTCTGAAAAAAAAGTTGAGGGGAAAATACAAATCGCCGGTGCTAAAAAATCTGCATCATCCCCACAGAGCCTCCTGGGTGAAGGATTTAGCTCTATCGATACAAAAACGCTAACTGAGTCGAAATCCAAACTTACTAATGTACTGCAGCAGCTCAAGTCAGAACTGCGAAAACCTGCTGACGGTACGAATGAAGACAGGGACTCTGTTGCTTTGAAAGGAGGGGGGAAAGCGGTATCATCTGATGTAAGCGGAATAAAACCCTTTGATTTTGAAAAACAATCCTTGAAAAGAATTCTTGAGAGTAAGAAAACCGATGATGATTTCGGTTCAAAGGTGCTTGATTCAGCCAGAAAGCTATTAAGTATTTCCGAAAATCTCGGCGGGGAAGGTTCCGATCAAAAGGATGATACTTCGCGAGATAGTATAGGAACTCCACTGGATACAACAGATAAACCAGTATCTCCTGAAACGGGAGCAGAAGGTAGTGATGCAGCAGAAGTAAGAAAAGCAGTTCCGGAAGATGTGACAGATCTCATCAAAGTAGAGGAAAAACCCAAAGAAATTGAAGAAGAGGCAGTGGAAGAGGCGGAACCGGAGAAGGAAAAGGTACCTTCGAAGCCTCCAGAGCGTAAAAGACTGCGAACCGGTAATGTTTCTTTTGATAAATTGTTGCAGGGAGGTTTATTATCAGGTTCAAACATACTTGTAGACGGCCCGCAGTTCGTGGGTAAAGAGATTTTCTTATACAAGTTCGCCACCCTGGGATTTCGTATGAATGTACCGTGCATTATAATCAATCCCGAAACCGCACCGGCTACTATCAAAGATACTTTCAATGTTCTCCTGGGCGATATTTCTGAATACGAAAAGAAGAATCTTTTATACTGGCTCGATCCGGAATCGGAGGATGTGAAAAATAGATTCAAGCGCGATAAACCTTCGGAGTTGCCGGAGCTGCATCAATTAATTCTTGACGGACTTGAACAATATAGTACGGAAATCAAATCCAAGTTCGAAACATACAATTTGATTTTTTTCTCAATGACACCTCTTCTTATATTCCAGGAACCTAAGGATATCAACAGATTCCTGTCAAGGTTCAGTAAAAAAATTAAAGATGATAACGTCGTCGCAATGTATACCATCGACAATACAATGCATGAAAAGCAGGATATAAATTTTGTTAAACGTGTTATGGATGGCGTTATTGAAATCAAACAGGAAGAGGCTGGATCAGATAAAAGGGATCCTAAAAAGTTGATCAAAATAGCTAAATTGCCATATGCGGGCTCGTATGAATGGCACGAATATAGATGTACCGATAAAAACTATGAGATACGGGCTATACCCACATATAAAACAGTAATGTAAAGATTGGGTTATCCCTGATAAACATACATTCGTTGGATAATTATATCACTTGCAGGTTCCTCGGTACCTTGCTTGACTGCTACACTGTTTATTGTTCGATAGATATCATGCCCTGAGATTACCTGACCGAAAACTGCATAACCCCTATCACCCTGTTGTATCATATTCGCATCATCCAGACCATGGTTTTCGCCAACTGAAATATAAAATTGTGCAGTGGCACTGTTAATTTCAAAGGTTCTTGCCATTGCCAAAGCCCCATCAACATGTGTAAGAGAGTTATCTATTTCAAGATCTATTGGGTCATATGTTGCATCCTTGGGATTCATACCGGGATAATAACCGCCGCCCTGAACCACCTTGGGGTTCTGGGCCACCCTGTGTATTATCAAACCGTCATAAAAACCATCTTGCACATACTTTTTAAAATTTGCCACGGTATTCGGTACTTTTTGGTCCTCTAATTCCATTACTATTGAGCCATAATCCCGGATCTCCATTACGACAACTGTATTAGAGGGATTAGAGGGATTTGGTGTTGGAAAATCATAAATGGATTGACTGTCGCCGGGAGAGGATGGGATTTGATAATAATCCTGTGAATCTGAATCCGAATCACCGTTTAAAAAGTATTCATTTGCCAGGACATATCCGCCGACAATCGCCAAAATAAGAATGAACATAATGCCAAATAAGACAAAATCCTGCTTGCGCTTATAACGTGCTCTGCGCTCTTCTCTGGTTTTGGTAGACTTTAACTTCTTATCGAAATCTCCGCGTTCTTTTTCTGCCTTACTTGCACCAGTGGTCTTGGTAGTCCGTTTTTTTTCGCCACGACGACGTTTTCTTGCCATGGTTTTATTCCTTCATTAATTCAAGCTTTTTCGATATCTATTATCGTTACTTCGTAATAGATATATTTACCTGCTCTTTCATCATTAAAATCGATTTTGATATGGTCACCTGTGATTTCTACGATTATTCCTTTGATATTGCCGATTTGTAGTTCACTCTGGATCGTCTGGATCTCATAGAAGGTAGGATTGTATTCAGTTAATTCTAACGGGTCAAGTGACTCATATAAAAGGGCCTGGTCTGGTTTATGAGTAATATACAATAAGCTGTCCTTTTCAGAAATACCTGTAACTTCGGCATCCCACGGTAATACTGTGATCTCCCAGTTTAGTGCAGGTGAATGACGGTAGAATATCGTGTCATTATTCACCTCAACAAGCTCAATGGGCCAGTTCCAATAAGTATGAGTATATCTTTGCCCGATGTGTAATTGCATATCCTGAGGGTTATAGGTCATCTGGAACTCGCTTGTGGCCTGCACAACATATAGTGGTATGCTGTCCGAAATCGGTATTTCTTTTACGAGTGAATCATTGCGCCATCCGTACCCTTTCTCGGGAGTGACCGAAAATGTATCGGTCTGGTCTATTTTCATATTAAGTACCTGTTCGGTGAAGCCTTCATTGAATTTCGAAGTAGACTCTTCACCCACGACAGAAAGATCAGGTTCGTCTGAATAGAATATAAAATTGGCGGTCTTTAATCTGCTTGAGTCGTCGGCTACACTCTGGTCCGTAGTGTAAAAAATCCTGTTGTCCTCTGTCCAGGCCGTTACCTCAAAGGTGATCTTGTCGCCTTCCTCTACAAATAATCTACTTCGCTCCTCTTCGGCCTCCTTTTCGGCCTTATAATCCTGATAATAACTATAGCTTACATATCCTACGATGGCGATTATTATTATTAATATAACAAATAAACAAATTTTTTCTTCCCTTTCCATCAGAATCACATTGAACAATTTTCTTTTATTATTGTATATATCAATATTTGCAATTTTTTGAAATTATAATATAACATTATATTAATAAATTATTTGTTTTATTTACCTAATTATAGCCCTTTTTTAGAATTTTTGTATAATACATTAATATTCTAATTTCATGCGATAATAATTTTCTTATTTAAAAGTCTTACTATAATTTACTCTAAAATAGAGAAATGTAAACTAATTAAAAATTATATAATATTAATATTCTACAGTTTTAATTTTCAAAATAATTTCTTAGTTGTTATTTTGTTTACTACACGTTT
>CP070629.1:1798195-1804350 GCA_020356005.1 Thermoplasmata archaeon | reverse complement strand
TTATGACGCTTTGAACCCTCATCATCTTCCCCTAAATCCACTTCCACAATTTCCCTGGATTTTTTCTTGGTGTCACCTTTTTCAGGTGCTGTTTTCAGCTCAGAAACAAGCGCGAAACGGGAGGTGAGGTGCCTGTAGAATTTATTTATTTGAATTAAATAGAGTATTACGGTTAACGTTAATGCTATTATAATAATGAACATTAAAGCCGATAGGATCAGCATAAAGAAATCGAATGCAGATATGGATGCATTTCCCTGCGCGAGTTCTATAAATTTGATTATAATATAGCCAACATTTCTAGAAAGACATAGTATAGTGAATATACATCCGAGAATGCCGGCAATTACAAGTTTTTTCAAATTTCCCGAATAATTCTGTAACTGCTCCCCCTGTTCGAAGGTTGCTTCTATTGGCTCTTCTACCGCGCGTGATATTTTTATATCGATACTGGGGCTGTTGGATTTCATTGTAACACAACGAATCGAAAAATTTCTCATATTTAAATCCAGTCGGAAGACTTTGACTAAAGAATCTGTAGTAACTCTTTTTCTAAGCCCTATATATAATCAAATCTACATTTAAGTTTAATGATAAAATGGTGATTATTATGGCTGAAATAGATTCCAAACCAAAAAAGTCTACGAAACTGCGAAAAAAACCTAAAAGGGTGACGAAGCCCAAGGTAGCAACTACACCTCAACCTCAACTTCCGCCGGATCATTCCAATATGGATTTCGGCCCTCCCAAGAAGGAGCATCATTATTATCCGTATAAGAAGCTCTACAGGTCGAGGAGCGATAAGTGGGTGGGGGGTGTCTGCGGCGGGCTTGCACAATATTTTAAGATCGATCCTGTGCTCGTTCGACTTTCATGGGTTATTATTACATTATTCACAATGGGTGCCGGGATAATCGGGTACATATTGTTCTGGATCTTTGTGGATAAGGAACCCCGTCAATATAAACAGGTAAGTGAGCATGTGACCTATGACGATTACGGCAGAAAGCACGTTCATCATTATTACGATAAAGTCCATTGATCTGTTTTCGAGGTGAAAGATAAGAATTGTATAAATTATGGAGGAATAAGTTATGACTGATAATAATAATACAAAGAAAGATGATACAAAAGGTGGAAAATCGCACAACGGACCTCCCACGGAGATCCACCATCATTACTATTACAAAGCCCCCCGGGTAAAAAAGAAACACTCGAGCAAGCCTTACATAATAGGTGCGATGCTGTTTTTGACGGCAGTAATCGGTCTTGCAGCAGGCTCTATGGCTCTGGTGGGCGGAGTGTTTTTGGGGACCTCCGACGGCGGCTTCGGACCGTGGGATGATGGGGCTGCCGATGTTACGGGCCGGGTTACCTTTCTGAACGGGACAGGAGTTGAAGACGCCACGGTCTCGATAGTAAATTCGGATTTATCGACCCAAACGGACGCAGAGGGATATTATATCCTTTACGATACACCAACAGGCAATCAAGAATTAAAGGTGGAATATGAAGGTTATAATACCTACATCAGAAAGGTTTTCATCACACCACATTCTGAGGTTGAGTGGGATGTAGAATCTGAGGAATTCAAAAACGAGAATAATTATGATTTCGTTATCTCAGAAGGTGACCAGACAATTGAAAGAGGTGAAGAATCGCCCTGGGGCGAGATAGGCGGCATATTAATCGTATGTGCAGTTCTTCTGATCGTTTTCTCGGTGGTAGCACTGATCGGGGGGATATACGCCGTCAACCGGAAGAAGTTCAATGTGGTGTTAGCCGGATCCATCCTGGGGATCTTCACATTGGTAGGTGCAATTTTTGCCCTGATCGCATTGTTCATACTGATAATGTCGAAGGACGAGTTTAAAAGGAGTGAAAATTGAGTAAATAACAAACGACTTGGTACTTTCGACTATCGACTGCGCTTGCGAAAGGTTTTGATTAAATCAATTTGGGTTAGTGTAAGCTATGAAAAAATATAGAGACGCATCAAATGAAACCTTATGGAGGTTTACAGATGGTACAGATACAATTGAAGAATCTAGAAAAGGTATATAAAACAGGTAAAATGGAATTTCTGGCATTGAAGAACATCAATCTGGAGATCCATGAAGGTGAATTGACGGCGATCGTGGGCCCTTCGGGGAGCGGTAAATCAACGATACTGAACATGATAACCGGAATCGACAGACCGACAAACGGAAAGGTGATCATAAACGGAAAGAGGATTGACAATTTGAAAGAGGACCAGCTTTCCAAGTGGCGCGGTGAGAATGTGGGCATCATTTTCCAGTTCTTCCAGCTCTTTCCCACATTAACGGCACTGGAAAATGCCATGCTGCCGCTGGACTTTGCCAGGCGGGGTAAGGTGGATGAACGGCGCCGCATAGCGAAAAGAAACCTCGAGCTGGTAGGACTGGGCGACAAGCTCGATAATCTGCCCTCCGAGCTTTCAGGCGGAGAACAGCAGCGGGTGGCCATCGCCAGGGCACTGGCAAATGATCCCCAGATCATTATCGGTGATGAGCCCACGGGTAATCTCGACTCCAAGACCGAGGCGGTTATGTTCGAGCTTCTGCAAGAATTAAACAGCCGGGGCAAAACCATAATCTATGTTACCCACAGCAAGGATCTGGCGGAAAAAGCGCGCCGGAAAATTGTCATCCTGGACGGCAGGATAGCAAATACATGAGGAGGTGGTGGGGATGGTGGCGGCCATATTGAAAAAATCCTGGAACGATCTTAAAATAAGAAAATCGAGAACGTTTTTTGTTTTACTTACCATTGCATTGTCCGTATCAGGCCTGAGCATGTTTGCAGTCATGCCTTTGATGGACCAGGCCATGGTAGACGAGATAGAGAAAAGTAATATGTACGATCTGAGGCTGGGCTTTAACAATTTAGAACTGGCCGAAACCAACCTCAATGACATTGAAAATATAGATAACGTTAAATCCGTGGAAGGAAAATACGTGTTCTTCACCCGTATCTATATCGGCGAGAGAAGAAATGATGCTATATTCGTGGGCGTTTCCGATTTTAACAACCAGGCAGTTGATATCGTCAGTATCAGCTCCGGCAGGGAGCCGGGTTACTTCCAGGTCCTGACGGACAGCGGCAACAGCCGCAGCAACCTGTATTCCGGCAAGGCCGGGGATACGGTTAGAGCCTATAATTCCACAGGCCAGGTTGTGGAGCTGGAGATAACCGGCGAGGGCCATACATTAAGCATCGAACATTCTTCTCATGGTATTGCAGTCTTTTTTGCCAACCTGGAGACCGTTCACGCGCTGGCAGAAGGAAAGGGATACAACTATATTACTTTAGATCTGGAGGATGCAAGCGAAGCCGAAGCAGAACAAACCGTGGAGGACGTGCGGTCCTACCTCTCCGACAACACCGAATTTGTGGCTTTCACTCAGCTTCCGGTGATACGCGAGGAGGGGGACTGGCCCGGCAAGGACGAACTGGCTGACCTTGCATCGTTTTTCATCATTCTCACTCTACTGGCAATGTTTTGCAGTTTATTTTTGATATCGAACACGATGCACACGCTGGTTGCAGAACAGCGGAAGGATATAGCACAGATGAAAGCGATCGGCGCCACCCGTAAACAGGTGGTAAAATCGTACCTGACAACCTCCATGATCATTGGCCTGATAGGTTCGATTATCGGTATCATACTGGGCGTTATAATCGCGTTTGAAATCGAACAGTTCTTCCTGGGCTCGTTCTACGGCGTCCAATCGTCATTTGCAATTCACTTGCAGACCGTGCTCCTGAGCATCTTCATCGGGATCTCCATCACTGTCCTGGCAACGCTGCCGGCACTGTACAAGGCGCTGAAAATCACCGTCAGGGAGGGAATGGAGGGCGTTGCACTTACACGCAACGGCAGTTCCGGCCTGCACAAATCATTATTGAGGTTCAACAGTCTGCCGAGGAGCACGCAGATGGGCATTCGAAATATCAGCCGCAAAAAGGGGCGGAGCGTATCCACCATCATCCAGATCGCTCTGGCGGTCGGGATATTTTTGTCCATCGTATCCATAGGGATTTCGATCAATATGATGATCGCCGATGAGTTCGATAATTTTACTTACGATATAATGACCATAGGCCAGACCAACGACGGTAAGCCGTTAGAACAGGACCTGGAGTTGGTGCTGGAGGATATCGACGGTGTAGCGGAAGCAGAACCGTTCATCATTACTGCCGGACAGCTTGACGACCAGACAGTGCTGTGCTTCGGATATGTTCATGATACGATATCATTCAATTACGAGGACACGCATTACAAGGGCCGATGGTTCAACCAGCATGAAAGCGACACCAATGCTTCGGTGATCGTTCTGGGAAAGGCGTTGGCCAGAATTGAGGGCATAAGCCTCGGCGATAATATCCATATGGAGCTCGCCACCGGTCTGCACGAGTTCGAGGTTATCGGTTTGAACTCCGGCCAGATGAACAACGGGTTGGTAGCTTACATGCCCTTTTCTTCGCTTCAGGAAAAACTGCTCTGGAACAACACGGTTACGGGGTTTACCATAGTCACCGACAGCAGGGATCACGATACCATCGACTCCGTCTCCACGGAGATCGAAGATGAGCTGCTGAGTTCAGGGTTCGTGGCGGATAACGAGATCATGTACGTAATGGAGGAACAAAACAAGAAGGATGTGAATCAAATCATGAATCTCATGATGGCGGTGGGCAGCCTGATCATTATTATTACAATGATAGGCCTGATGAGCACGCTTACAATGAATGTTCTGGAAAGAACCAAGGAGATATGTATGATGAGATGTCTCGGGTCGAAATCGGGCCATATAAAAAGCGTGTTCGGAACCGAGGGTATCATCCTGGGGCTCATCGGCTGGGTGATCGGTATACCCCTGGGCTACGGTATCGGGCTATTTCTCAACCACAGGATCTATACATCAATGAATCTCGATATGACCTACATATTCCCCATGAATTACATACTCATCTCATTGGTGCTGACGGTTATAATCTCCCTCGTGGTTATCCAGCCCCCGCTGTGGCGCGCAACACACTTCAAGCCGGGAGATGCGCTGAGATACGAATAAGCTATAACATCAATTTAATTAGAATTTCGAATCTCGAATCTCGAAACAAATCCCAAAACCAAAATTCCAAACCCGCCCCACCTCGGTTTTAACACAGAAACACAGAAACGCAGAAACGAAAGACTTGAGGTCTATGAATCTTATTAGTAATGTTATACTTCCATGCTTTTGTGCTTCCATGGTCATTACCTATCCTAACTTGCAAAGGTGAAAAATTAACCACGGAAACATGGAGACACGGAAAATTAGAGGTCTAGTTTAATATCCTGAACGTAAAACTTCCGTACTTTTGTGCTTCCATGGCCAATACCTCTCCTGGATATCCAGGGGGTGAAAAATTAACCGCGGAAGCGCGGAGGCACGGAACCTTAATTTTCTGTGGGCCAAGACTCTGTGTATTTTGTGTACTCTGTGTTAAATGATTTTTCTTTGTTCTGGAGAACAATTACCGATTCGCTCAAGTCCCCACCCCGCCCCGGTTTCAGCCACGAAAACGCGAAAACAAGAAACATCTCGAATCGTTCAACCTTAAGAAAGAAAATATAATACATATTATATTTTTAATTTTCATGGGGTGGGGAGAGGGGTCCCTAACGCTTCGTCTCCAGTCTCTAGCGCCTAATTTATTTTCGCGACCTTCGCGCCTTTCGCCTATTTCGCGGTAAAAATTTCCCCTGTGCATACCCGACTAGGTAACATCAGCAACCCAAAATCACCCCCGGGTCCTCTGTCCCGGGCCCTGGGTCCTGATTATATCGCCTTCTCAGCTACCCTGCTCAAGCGATCTACGAGAAACAAGACGAGCCTCGCAACCGTATGACGTTACGCTTACCTCACTCCGTTTGACGTTACGCACTGCGCAACCGCTTGACGAAACGCTTTTCGCAGCCGCATGACGGTACGCACTTCGCTACCGCATGACGTTACGCCCCTCGCAACCGCAAACCGTAAGCCGCTCTTCTATAAGCAATCAATAATCATCCTAGAATCAGATGAAATTGATATCAAAGCTACATATAGCTTATAGGTGCCCCGCAGTAACCGCAGTGGGGGCTGCCG
>CP070629.1:1793068-1798095 GCA_020356005.1 Thermoplasmata archaeon | reverse complement strand
GATATAGTCGATTACATCGCATGGGGTGCAGATCCCGGCGAGGACGATGATGCGGCAGTCACCAGGGGACTGTGGACAGACGGCGTTTACATCGACACCACCGGCCTCGCAGAAAACGAGACCATCGGTCGCGATAAAGACTCCGAGGATAATGATACTGCGGGCGACTGGGAGAACGCCACCTCGGGTTACGCCGACCCCTTCGGTATCGATACACCCATTGTGACGCCAGGTGCGCAGAACTTTTTCATCATCCCCGAGTTCGGCGATACAACCTTCACAATGGTACTCATCGCGGTGTTCATTATTTTTGTTATCTATAGAAAGAAGAAAGAGGAGAGGCAGAATAAACAGCAGGGTGCAAGCGGCAAGCGGCAAGCAGCAAGCTAGAAAATAAAAAGCGATTTAATCAGGTTCTAGGTTCGAGGTTCTAGGGTGCTTTTAATCAATTATAATCACCCCGGAGCCCGGCCTCTGGCCTCCGGCCTCCGGTTTTTCAGTGTCAATACCCCGGTTTTCTCGATATATACCTCGTAAATCGCACAGGCATTTTTTTATATTATTACACTTAAAAACGTAAACTATTATAAGAAAACACTTTAATATCTAAATTTTAAAGTGTTTAAATTTATTAATACATCTTTTCTTAATTGAAAAGTCGGAGCTTGGGGGCGTTTCTTGGTTGGTTACAGAAAGGATATGAATGAAGATTTTCAAAAAAGGTGGATGCGTGCCCGTATTAAACAGAGAGCCGAAGCCATCAAAGAAACACTTGATACAACCGCACCGGGGGAGGCTTCAAAAACCCAGATTCACGAAGAAAATATAATCAAGGATAAAGGTCGCCGCAGGTACAATGAGTTAATAACTTATTATTTTCAAGGGATAAGAAATTATGATATGGGTAACTACAAAGAAGCCATAGTTTGTTTTGAGAAGGTGCTAAAGGTAGATCCTCATAATAAGGAGGCCCAGGAATATTTAATAAAATCAATTGCGAGATCCATGAAGTCCAAGAAGGGCTTGCACAAGAAAGAAAAGGCAGAGGAGCGTGAAAAGCCCGGAGCGGATAAAATAAGTGAATTGGATGCAAAAGCTAGGGGGCTTCGGGATCGGTGGACCGCTTTTGATAAATTTTCATTTGACAAGCCGTCTACTAAACCAGCGGCTATGGAAAAAGCGCTTACTGTTCAAAAACCTCCTTACTCAAGGGATAGGGCTGCGGGGTTATTGGACGACGGCGAAGATACCATGAAATTATCCCGGTACGTCGTAACCCGTAAACGAACACACATCATCCAGGATGAAATTGATGTTGAAGAATTACCGGTGAAGGTGCCGGAAAGAAGAATCTCTGAAGCACGAGTAATTAAACCTCCAACTACCATGGTCGATGCAGAGCAGAGGCTGATTTCACCCAAAAAGGGGTTCACCAACGGCAACGGTCTAACTAACGGCAATGGATTGACCAACGGATTCGGCCATATCAACGGTCACATCAAGAGGGACGCACTGGGCGCTGCCAGAACCAGACAACATCTGGTCGGGCTGACCAACGGCAATGGTCTTACGAACGGCAACGGGCTCACCAACGGCAACGGCCTGACCAACGGCAACGGGTTAACGAACGGGTCGTCCCTCGGTATTGGCACTACCAGAATGCACAGGTTGGGCTTGATATATATGAAAAAGCGTAAGAACATGGTGGTGGCGGTAATTACAGCAACAATTATTTTGATATTACCAACCCTGATTTATATCCAGGACTTTTCATCCGAATATGACGGGATTGTCATCGACGGTAAATTCGAGGATTGGACGGGAATAAAACCCTCCACCGACGGTACAGACGCATCCAATCCGAATGTAGATATTGTTGAATCAAAAATGAAATCAGATCACCTTCACACATCTTTTTATATTAGGGTCGAAGGAGAGATACTTGAAGGTACTAAGAACCCAGAAGGTACAACAGTAAGTGCGGATTCCGTTCATATCTTCATGGATTTGGATAATGACGACGGTACCGGTTATTCAATAAATGGAATCGGAGCCGATTCCATGATACAGATCTCTGGAATAAACAATTATGTAAGAGCCTCAAGCTATGCAATTTTTAATACCAACCGAAATCAGGATGATTGGAACGGCTGGGAGTACACATATAATGTCCCCACGAGAGTGAAGGGCGGTGAACTTGAGACCCAGCTGCAAAAGGATTCCGCCGTTCCTCGTGAGGACATAAAAGTGATTTTTCACATATCAGACAGCAGTTATAACGAAGATTATACGGCCATCACTGTTCTCGAACCGGTCAGGATACTCGAAGTGATGGAAACAGGCATCGGAACCGACGTGCTTGAACCGGGTTCGACCGACAACGAACTCCTGAAACTCGATCTTACGGCCCACAATGGCGATTGCACAATAAATACCATCACACTGGCAATGGAAGGTACAGCCGAGGATACCGACACGGGCGATGTCACCATTGTACTAGACGATGACCTGGATGATCATTATTCTCAATCTGATACATTAATAATATCCAACGACCAGGGCTTTATCAACGGCAAAGCCGCCCAGGAATTATCCCAAGCGTTGACAATTGAAGAAGATTCGAAGATTACACTTTTAATTTTAATTGATATTGCATCGAATGCCAATACGCACAGCACTATCGGCATCTCGATATCTGAGTTAACAGTAATTGAAGGGATGATAACAAAATCGACATCGGGCGAAAGCATATCGAAATCCTATATCGGAGCGATCCCGGCCCATGTAGTGATTGACGGTGCTTTCGCGGATTGGGGTCCATTCGATAAATTTGAGGATACCACCGGAGATTCGCTTAAACCCTCAACCGATCTGACCAGAAGTTCCATTGCGCGCGATATGGAAAAAATATATTTTTATTTTGAAGTGGCGGATCAGTTAATGGAGGGTGTGCGCGTCCCCATGCAGTCACAGCTGTATTCCGAAATAGATGGAAAAATAACCGATTCGGACGGCGACGGCGTATCCGATCGAATAGACCCCAATCCCTCCACAGCAAAGGATTCCGATGATGACGGATTGTTCGATGATTACGAAATAGTGATAAGTCAAACCGATCCAAATAAAGAGGATACGGACGAGGACGGATGGATGGACGGCGAGGACATTGCACCACTTGATTCGGAAATACCCTTGAAGTTACCGGAAGCGGTAGTTTTACCGGTTTTGACCGGTCGAGATATTGCACATATATTCATCGATTCCGATAGAGATTCCGAAACAGGATACCTGGTCAATACAGATACACAAACGCCTATGGGTGCAGAAATCGCTGTTGAAATCTCAGGAAAATACGGGTACATTTATGAAAAGGACCTGTTGAGATACATCGGGTCGGGGCGAGATTGGACCTGGCAGCTGGCAGGGAGCGTGCCGGTGGGCAAGGACAGCATTCGGCTGGAAACAGAGATCGCCATTGATGCTTTTGGACTTGGTGCGAACCAACCCTTTGATGCATTTATTCGGATATCCGATTGGACCGACCGTAATGACGACCGATCGGATAATATAATCACATTTTCCACCACCAAGCAGCCCGGCCAAAACCCGGTCAGCCGGGGTGTGAGAGGTACACCGCTGACCGAGTTAGTCTCCGGTATCGGCTCAAAAGCAAACGATAACTTCGGCTGGAATGTATCATATGCCGGCGATGTGAATGGTGACGGCTACAGCGATGTGATTATAGGAGCACCTAATAACGATTCCGCAGACGGTTCAAAAGCGGATTGCGGTGCCGCTTATATTTTCTTCGGGTACCCCGGCAGAAGTTCCGCCGACCTCAAGGCTGCGAATGCCAATATCACCATTTACGGCTCTACCGCTGGCGACAACTTCGGCTGGTCAGTAAGCGATGCCGGAGATGTTAACGGCGGTAGTCCAGCTTATGACGATATCGTTATAGGTGCGCCGGGGTATCGTACTGATAAAGGAAGAGCCTATGTGTTTTTCGGCCGTGCAGCGGGTTCATGGAGCGGAATCGATGATGCTGATAAAGATGCGGATGTGAACCTGACCGGAGAATATGACGGCGATAAGTTCGGCAGTTCAGTTTCAGGTTCAGGAGATGTAAATAAGGATAATTATGATGATATTATTGTTGGCGCATACGGTTTCGGGACCGATCTTGGCAGAGCCTACATATTCTACGGCCCGGACCTCAATATGAGCGGTTTTGCTTATGCATATACTGAAAATATCGCAGAGGTTGAACTTGCCAGTACCGCAACATACACTGATTATGTTACTTTAACCGTTAACCCACCGGTATCCACCAACTATCTGATCATTGCCGCTTCCGATAAAGCTCCGGATGACAAGGTGGGCGACAATACATGGCTGCGCCTCATTGTTGATGATGCCAATGTATATCATGAAACAAATAAGGAATTTCAAGATGAAAATGATTGGGAACATTTCTCTGCTGTAAAATATATTACATTATCTGCAGGTTCGCACGATATTGAGCTTGAATATAAAACAGAAGGGGATACAGGTAGATTTCGGAACAGCAGAATAATTGCAATAGAGATGACAATCCCGGCAAACCAATATGCCGAAAACGAGGGCACCACCACATCCACTACCATGGAAGTGACCGCCGCCCAAACAACCTTCACAACCACCACTGCAGGGGATTATATGATCATCGCCTCTGCAAATCTGTGGTATGACAGCACGCTGAACAGCGTATGGGGCAGGATGTATATCGACGGCACGGTCTACGGCGAGACTCTTATGGAGCCGGACGATCTTAACAACGAACGATTTGATTTCGGCGTTTTCAAGAACATCACTCTGAGTGCAGGTTCGCATACAATCAAACTAACAGTGGCATCCGAAAATACCGGTGTTAACGGTTATATGAACCACGCACACATCGCGGCGATTCGGCTGGATACATTCACCGAGGTGCATTACAATGAGGCCGAAGGACAAAACAATGGTGCGGGTGCGTGGGAAACACTGGT
>CP070629.1:1785646-1792968 GCA_020356005.1 Thermoplasmata archaeon | reverse complement strand
ATTGCCCGGCACTCCTGATATAGATTTGATCTTTGATGTTGTCAGGGCTTCAATATTGGGATGCCTGCCGGTACCTACCAGTACAGGTGTAATCGTACACATTGAACATTCGTTGGTGGGAAAGGTTTTATCCAGCTGCACCATTCGACCGCCGATACTGGTGGTCTCTTCCACCAGATAGACCTTGAATCCTGAATCCGCAAGAACCAGTGAGGACTGCATTCCGCCTATACCGGCACCTATTACCATTACTGATCCAATTTTGTCGTTGGTCATTCAGAACCCCCCAGCAATTTCTTTGCTACCTTCTTCTTGATACCCAGCTCCTTCTTCGGGTCGCAACCCATGGCAAGGCCAAGAATTTGTGGTAAAAATAAAACCGGAATCGGCTTTTCCAGCTTCACGCTCTCGTGCTTCTGGTATTCATCGTACATGACATGGCAGAACGGGCAGTGAACCGCCAGTGCATCCACCCCTGTCTTTTCCAGATTTTCAAGTTTCTCGGTCACTATTTTAACCGATGTATCTTCACTCACAGCGATGATCGCGCCGGCACAGCACTGGCGCTTGTTGGGATAATTAACGGGAGTGGCACCGGCAACAGCCACCAGATCGTCCATTGAGTGCGGGTGTATGGGATCTTCAAAATGATCGAAAATCTCCGGCGGTTTGATGTAGTGGCAGCCGTAATGCGATGCGATGCGCACACCCTCCAGCGGATGCACAATCTCCTTTTTCAACCGCTCCAGCCCGATATCCTCTGCCAGGAACCGTGTGAAGTGTTTTATTTTAACTGTTCCTTTGAATTCGCGGCCGACACTTTTTAAAAGTTCATTGATATGCTTCCGCTCCTCCTCGTTCTCCTGGAGAAGCTTGTTGACTTTGGTGAGGTTGCCGGAACATGCACTGCAGAACACCATCATGAGATCCACGCCCATATCCTCCGCCACACATATATTGCGCGCGGCCATTGCGAGGTAGGTATCATGGTCGATGGGGCCCGCACCGTACCCGCAGCACCCGAAGTCGTTACTGTCTACAAATTCTATATCCAGTTTCTTCGCAACAGCCCGTGCTGCGGCTTCGTATTCAAAGCGGCGGATGGATACATTGCACCCCAGAAATGCCGCAGCTTTCATTTCTTCGCCCCCTCGCTCTTAGGCTTCCGTTTGATTATATCCAGTGCCTTCGTGTGCTCTATTAATTTAACGGTTTCAGCCGGATCAGCTGTAATTTCCGGACAGCCGAGCTTCGCACGCTTGGAATTCTCAAATTCTGAAACCTCGAGAATGAACTTGTGCTTCATGGCCATGTCAATGAACATCCTGTACGAGTCATGTGCGTAGCCATCACGGCTTGAAATGGTCTGGATCGCAGCCATAAGAGCAGTGATTTTAACATCCTGCGGGCACCTGACCGTACAGCTGTAACATGTAGAACACAGCCAGATCGCCGGCGATGACAAAACCTCCTCGCGGAAACCGAGGATCGCCAGCCGGATCAACCTCCGCGGGTCGAAATCCTCGTTCTTGTCACCCACGGGACAAATCCCGGCGCAAGTACCGCACGCGAAACAATACATGATGTTTTCGCCGCCGGGTTCGCGGCTGATTTCAAACTTAAAATCTTTATCTAATTTATCAAAATCAAAAGGCCCTGTATTTGCAACTCCTTTGCTGTCTTCACTCGCGGACAACTTTAGCCCCCCCGTAATTGGTAATGACTTTTTTTAGTGGGATTTTTTCTATTAAAATTCCATATCGATTGTAGGTTAGGGAATATATTTTACATATTTAAAAATATTTAAATTAAAGATTTATACCATTTTATTAATAATTTCTGTGTAATATAAAAATGCTACATTTTCAGGCTCAGCAATAATTTTTTAAACGATAAACTCGTTGAGGGGACAGAAAAATTACAGTATTCAGGAGTGTTCATTGAATGAAAATTGAAGAATATGACTTACCAGATGACCTTTACTATCATAAAGAACATTGTTATGCAAAAAAAGAAGGCGACCTGATAGTTATTGGAATAACTGATTTTGCCCAGCAGATGGCGGGTACAATAAAGCGCATCGAAACGCTTGAGGAGGACGACGAGGTATCTCAGGATAAACCTTTCGGCACCATGAGCAGCGGTAAATGGACAGGTAAACTTTACTCGCCGGTAAGCGGTGAAATAGTCGAGGTGAACGAGGACCTCGAGGACGAGCCGGGCACAATAAACAAGAGCCCTTATGGTGATGGGTGGTTAATAAAGGTCAAACCGGAAGACCTGAGTGAGCTCGACAATTTGCATAAGGGTGGAAACGATGAGTTCGTCACCTGGATGAAGAAGGAAATAGTGGAGAAGAAAGCTCAGATCGAATCGTAAATCCTCAGTATGATCATTCTAATAAAAAAGTGCTTTCGGAGAAGCGAGTAGCGAGTTGCGAGTAGCGAGTAGCGGGGCCCTTTAAAGAAAACGCAGAACGTGAGACGTGGAACGTTACGCACTTCGCCACCGCAACCGAGTACCTCACTTCTTATAATTATATTTTAATCTCTTGAGCCATCTTTTGCTCATGTTTGATTAACCGGTCCAGTGAATTAAAAAATGTATTCAAATTAAACGGTTTTTTAACAAAAATAAGGGCTCCCGCTTTTAACGCCTTCCTCCTGGCAGAAATATCCGCACTAACAAAAATGATTTTCAGGTTGGGTTTAACATCAAGAAGCCTTTTCATAACATCCAATCCGTTTAACATTGGCATGCGGTGGTCCAGTATAATAAAATCCGGATCGGTAGTAGAATTGGTTAAATGTTCATAGCATTCATGCCCGTTGAAAGCCACGCCGCAGACATCATGGCCTTTGATTTTTAATATATCACGATATAATTCATGCAGTATCGGTTCATCATCAGCAATAAAAAAAGTCGCTATATTCAGACCTCCTTTGGCAGTAGAACGACAAAGTTACTGCCCTGACCAGTGTCGCCTTTAACACGGTCCTCAACCCAGATCTTACCACCGCATTTACTTATTATCTCAAATGCCAGAGTAAGTCCGAATCCGGACCCGCGTAATTTTTCCTCTGCTTTTTCAAATCGCTTGAAAATGTTATCCTTCATAACATCTGGTACACCCGGTCCTCGGTCTTTGAATTCAAATTTCCAAAATTTATTATCCTCTGTGGCTGTAGATGATATATCAATAACAGCATCATCACTTCGATCGAATTTTATTGCATTTCTCAAAATGTTGTAAAATACTTCCTCCAAAAGTTCATTTCCCTTAACGAATACTTTAGATTCGGTAATATTATGATTGACTTTGAATCGCCGGTTTTGATATGTCTGATTTAAATGAGTTATCGAATTATTAAGAATTTTATTAATATCGATCTTGTCTTGAACAGATTCAGACTCTTTTAATCTTGTGAGTTTCCTGACATTATATATCAAATTTGATATTTCTTTCGCTTGGTTCAAGGACATCTCAATATATTTCTTCTGTTCATCGGTGAAGTCATATTTCGTTAACAGTAATTCATTAGAAGATATTATGGATTGATTGAAGTTTGAAATATCATGGCTTACAAGATCCAGATAAAGTTCTGCACGATTTTTATCATCAATGATCTTTTGTTCTTCGCTTTTACGATTGGTGATATCTTTTATCAGTGCGACGAACCCTATTGGCTCGCCTGTCTGATCTTTTAAAAGTGAGGCGCTCAGCTCGGCATCATATTCCTTTTTATTTTTTTTCAGGAGTTTATATTCAACTTCACCGCTGTAACCCTCTAAAAATGTTTTTTGTAAGAATTCTCGTGCCTTGGGGTGCTCTTTTTCAGAGATCAATTCGAAAGCGCTTTTTCCTATAATTTCATCTTTACTATCAAATCCCGCTAAATTGAGCGCAGCTTCATTCATTTCCAGGATATTTCCTTCTAGATCACTGAATGTCATACCCTCCGGGATGGATTCGAACATAATCTGCAGTTTTTTCTCTAATTCCAATAATGCATTTTTTGCTCGGTTGCGTTCTGTGATATTCTCCACCACTATATAGCGCCCGATTAATCTGCCATTTTTCATAATAAACGATGGATGTGCGAGAAGTACTAATTTCTCACCTTTTTTATTGGTGATTTTCCATTCTGTAACAGAATCAGGTGTGTCCATTATTTTATCGTCAAATGTAGAAAGAAGATCTTTACTACCCATATGCAGAGTAGTAAAAAAAACGATGAAATTTTTACCTATAATATCCTCACGGTTACATGCCAGTAATTCCATAACCTTCGGATTTGCATCGATTATGTTTCCACCTGGATCGAGGTACATGATCCCCACATTTGAAGTATCAAATAGCATTTTGAACTTCTGCTCTGATGCTTTTAATAAATTCTCTTTGAGCTTACGGTCGGTGATGTCTCGTGAGGCACCCACCATATATTTTACCTCTCCCTCCTCGTTTAACAGTGGAAATGCAGAGATTTCAATTATGAATTTATTACCATTTTTATCAATATGTATATGCTCCATCTTAACGGATTTACCGGTTTGAAAAACCTGCTCCAAAGGGCAGTCTGTACCACCTTCCGAACAGGGTTGTTTTTCACCGTGAAGTTTTTCAAAGCAGTTATGACCCACCACCTCATCCTTCTGGTATTTATACTGTTTTAAAAAATAGTCGTTGACCAATTTTATTGTTTTGTTCTGGTCAACGACGAAAACTCCCTCGGGCAAACTGTTTAATAATTCCATTATAAATTCCTTTGTTTCATTGAAAGTATCATCGGGCTCCTTACCTTTCGTGGAAGTTTTTGTTTTTTTACTCATTCTAAAGTACCCTCTATATGTACGGATCAACAGGGAGGCATCCAAACGCACTAAACCTGGTCGAGTCAATTGATCCATGCCTTCCAAGCATTTGGTTTTAATCAACCATTATTTTCCCGGATTGTGTACATATGTTAGATGAAGTAAAGGGATGGCTATTGTTCTTAGCAATTTCATCCTTCAAACCGATAAATACCTCCACCAAAGTAGGTTTACGGAAAAGATTTTCCCCCAGGTTGTCATACCTATAATGCTTTCTTATAACTATAACTTTATGAAAAAAATGATGAAAAACAGTGAAAAACTATTTTGTAAAAACACTTTTCCCACGGTCTGTCATCTCTAAAACCTTATTACGACCTCTGAGTTTCTCATTGATATAACCAGCTGAAACCAATAATCGTATCCTTTTTCGTACTGTGGGCTTGCTAATATGTAGCTCAGTTCCAATCTCAGTATAGGACGGTTTTGTCCCGATGATATTCTGGTTATAAACCATTTTCAGAACGTCCAGTAAATGCTCTGGCAATTTTGGTTTGTATGATAATTCCACATCCACTGCTTCCTTTCCCAGCAGCGTTAATTCCCGCTCATCCAGTGTGGATGGGTCTATGGATAAAATAATAACCCGATTTGAAATAATTGCTCCTTCTCTGATCCTCTGGACAAATTGTAACACATTATTAAAGCCGTGTTTTGATATCAAATAATCCAAGCGGTCTATATATATAATCTTATATGGAACACTCTCTACTTTTTTCTCTATTCTCTGCAGCATTGGTGAAAGTGTGTTTTCACCTTTTTTCTCTGATAACCACACAAATTCTACTTCGCCTTTTATCATTTTTTTGAGATCACGGCCGGGAGTTCTCGAAATTACCATCCCGTCGTAGCCCACCTTTAAAAGATCCTTAAATGCCTCCAGCGATAAAGCCGGTGAGGACTCCTGTACCAAATAGAGCCCCCCCTCTTCTAACCTGAACTTCATCAGCTTCTTTTTCATCTCTTCCTCGGCCCTCTTTCGCTCTGAAATATCCCGGGCAATTCCCTGGATTCCAACGATTTTTCTTACCTTGAATATCGGGTTTGCATTTATTTCAAAATACACAATTGTTTTATTTTTGCTATATACCTTCAATTCCAGGCCTTCGAAATCAATACCCTTCAGGATTTTCTTACCAGCTCTCTCAATCTTGGTTATCTCTGATTCCGGTATAAATCCCTTGAGATTCCGATTTATCAGATTTTCAGGCTGGTAACCCAGAGCTCTTCTCACAGATGGAGAAATATAGGTGATATTACCGTCAATATCCAGCTTACATATAATATCGAATGATCTTTCGGCTATTGTCCTGAACCTTTCCTCACTCTCTTCTAGAGCCTCCCATATGAAAGCTCTCTCTATTGCAGGTGCAATTAAATCCGAAATTGATTGGATCAGTTTTAAATCATCCTCCGAATATGCATCCAATTTACTACTGCCAATATTGAATATACCAATAACCTTTTTTTGAGATATCAATGGAGAATTAATACAGGATTTTATACCCATTTTTACAAGTGCCTGATCTACCGGCGACCCGCTTTTAGTTAAATCAGGTCTAATTATGCCCTTTTTCTCTCTAACAGCTCTTAGCATCTCATCCGGTAGAGTGATCTTTGCACCGCCGGTGACCTCTTTTCTTGATTCCTCGGGGTTCAACGTTAAAACAGTAGCAGTTTTTTCATCTTTGTGTACCTGTACCAAACTCCCCCTGTCAAAATCTATCAAAAGTTTTATCTGTTTTGTAATAGAACTGAATAAAATCCCGATATCCATGGTGCTTATTACTGTTCGGGCAATATCATTAATAAGCGATAGATATTGAGAATGCTGTTTTAATTGCCTCTCGGTTTTCTTGCGGTCGGTGATATCATTGGATATCATCAAGAGTTTATCTCCTAATCTGAAAGCTCTTGCTTTGAAATCAATGTCACCGAAATCTGGGTGAATAACGAAATCATCGGTTTCATAGGGCTCTCCAGATTCTAAAACCTCCAGATATTTATCGTATCTACCACTTTCTTTGACATCTGGCGATAAATCTGTTATGTGTTTCCCGATCAATTCCTCTTTCCTGCTGCCAGGAGGCATAAGGTCAATTCCTGCCTTATTGATCTCTATCATGTTCATATTGGAATCCCAGATCACAATAATATCTGTTACAGAGTCCATAAATTTGCTAAACCATTCTTCACTATTTAGAATCTCGTTCTTTGCAAGCTCGACAAAACGTTTTCGGAGTTTTTCTAATTCATCGATTAATTCCTCTTTAGACTTATCACTTTCAATCATTTGTTAAACCATCCGGTTATAACTGTCATTGATTTATTTCCCAATATTTTAACATGTAATTAAACATTCCCCACGTTGTTTTATCCTTTAACGTTAAAGGATAAAACAACGTGGGGAATGTTTAATTACATGTTAAAATATTGGGAAATAAATCAAT
>CP070629.1:1779540-1785546 GCA_020356005.1 Thermoplasmata archaeon | reverse complement strand
TGGATTTAATAGGGGAGAAGAATCTCCCCTATAACCCCTCTCTTTTCTTTCCTCTATGGGTGATGCCTGCAGCATCACCCAAAAAGAAAAAGAAAGAGGGGTTGTTAGGGGATTCTTCCCCTAACTTAAATCCAACTTGTTAATAATAAGTTTAATTAGAGCCAATGGGGTATTAGAATGGCTGTAGAGTTGGGTTGGTATCTTGCACCGCCGTTTATTGCAGGTTTCGTGAGCGCCGCACTGGGTTCGTATGTCATCTATAAACATCCAAAGGACACTTCCTCTCATGTATTTTTCATATTGATGATTGCTCTCAGCATCTGGATGTTCGGCGAGTTCGCCATGCAGGTAAGCGGTACGGTAAGTCAGGCACAGATGTTCGGAAAATTATCTAATCTGGGTTATATTCTGATGCCGGTGGCACTGCTGCACTTCACATTAGTATACCCCACCCTGGCTATCCCGAAAGATAAGGGAAGTATATATCTCGCGGGTTTGTACGTTCCGACAATACTTATGATATTACTGTTATTATCCACAAATGTATTTTTTACTGTTGATACCGGCGAGAAAATATACGGGCCTGACATTTTCGTTGATGGCGACGGCCGGGACTCTTATGATAGAGGCATCGTCGATGGCCCGAACGGAACGTTCAAGCAGCTTATGGCCGATGATGAGGAGAAAGAGAAATGGGAATTTTATGACCTGGATGGCGATCTTTATTTTGATACAACTAGAAACGCAAGCGAAACACTTGTCTGGGGAAATTATATAATCATCGGCCGTGCGGGTGAAAACGAAAGCACGAAAACGAAACTGTTAGAGGCTACAAATAGTTATAGGTTGTATTGGCTCGACAATATAACCGAGGGCGCCGAAGGAATAGGTGCCTACGACAGCGGTGAAGATATCTATTATAACAGCAATGGATATAAAGGTATCCAGACCGAGAACGAAACGCTGATAAAGTTTGGTGAAGGTAATTATATTTACCTGCAGGGCAACATGTATATAATCTTTATCCTGTTCTTTTTATCGTTTATTATTGTGGCAATTCTCAATATCCTCAATCGGTTGATGAAGGCCGAAGACCCCAAAGAGCGCGCGCAGATGTCGTACCTCAGCGCAGGATTGATCTTCATTCTATTCTTTATCCTCTCATACTATTTTGTGGGCGCGTTCGTTTCGGTGCGGGTGCTCGACGGAATTCTAACCATTACCATGGCACTGTTCTTCGCCATTGCGGTTCTGAAATACAACCTGATGGACATCGAGCTTATAATTAAGAAAAGCTTGTTTTATTCCATCATATTCATTATGATCGCACTTATCTTCGTCGTTATTGGTGAAGGGATGGAATACTTCATCGGTACCGTACTTATGCTGGGCTCTGGGCTTATGCCGAATATAGTCGCGGCGTTTATCGTTGCGATAGTGTTCATACCTTTAACGAAGCAGGTCAAGCGGTTCACTGACTGGATCTTCCCCGAGGCGCGGAAGTACGAAAAGGAGTATATAGATCGGATGAGCGCGTACGAAGCCACCTTCGATGCCATGATGGCAGACGGCAAAATCTCTGGCAAAGAAAAAGAGGCATTACACATCCTTCGCGAAAAGCTCGAAATATCAGAGGAAGAGCACAGGGAGCTTGAGAAGAAGATCCGGGCTGCGAGCAACATCTGAATTGGATGAGAAAATGATTAAATCAGGCGCTAGAGGATAGAGAATAGGCGCTAGGATAAAGATAGGCGGTAAGTAGCATGGAGCAGGCTGCATGGTGCATTGTGCCAGTGTGATTTAATCGATTCTATTACTATTCTTCGAAGAACTCCACTTCCTCGAAATCATCATCCTCGGCGTATTCGGAATCGGCTTCTTCCTCCTCCTCTTTAAATCCGCCCCAGTCGATTTCTTCTTCCTCATCTTCTTCCTCATGCTTTGGAGGTTTTTTACCCTTGGATTTCTTAAGTCTCTCGGGTTCGATTTCTGGTTCTTCCTCTTCGCCTAGATACGGATTCTTTATTCTACCTCTGGCACCGCATTCTTCACAGTGAACCTCAATCTTCGAATCTTCCGAATAAGGTACTTTTATCGTCTCGCCGCATTTTCTGCAGTCTATCTCAATGGGCTCGGCTCTTTTCTTCTTCTCAGGTTTGGGTTTTCCGGCCCTGCGCTTTTCCTCACGCAGCTGCTCGATTTCCTCAAGATACGGATTTGGAAGCCTACCTTTTTTACCGCACTCGGGGCACTCCAGCTTGATTTTCTCGTCATATGCAGGCTCGACATCTATTTGTGTTTTGCACGACGGGCACTTCTGGGTTATAACTTCAAGCTCCGTTAGATCCACCTCCTCAAAACCCTCCTCCTCACCTTCAACGAGTTCGCGCTCAACCATTTCATGCTCGCCTTCCTCTCGCTCCTCCTCTCCCTCGAGATCGGAGGGAACTTTGCGCTTGCGGATGATTATTAATCCAACTGCCAGAATAATCACAAAAACAATTGCAGCCAGACTGAGTATCATTATGTAGCCCATACCCAGCCCTTTATCTTCCTCAGCGCCCTCTTCTGTATCGGGCTGGTCGTCAGCACCGCTTGTATCCGCCATGGGTGCGAAAATCGTCAGGTGGGAAACATTGGCAAAGACCTTATTTACAGACGGATCGACCCAGGTATCTTCGCATTTTATCCATTTATCCTGATGGATATCGAAGTAATACAAAACAAAATCATCTTCTGTTAAATCTTCAGGTATCAAATCGGGATTGTATTCACATTCTATAATAACCCATTCAAACTCGGCTTCAGGAGGCAATTCGATTTTAATAAATATGCCGAGATGCTGTAAAAATTCACCGAAGCTTGCCTCTGTGATGTTTTCATTTTGTAAACGGTCCGTTCTTAGATTCTCAATTGTAGCGTTCCCTTCAACTGTGAATGCAAATTTGATTATGAAGGTTGCATTTTTATCCTTTAATTCATATTGCCTCTCGGTTATAATAATAAGCTTGACCCATACCGGCACTTCAGCAGAAATATTTATGCCTTCGGCAATTTCAATTTTTGCACCTATGTAACCGAGCCCCTCACCGGTGGCATTAAAAAATCCACCCTTGTTTATGGTACCTATGGAACCGTTAACATACCATTCCACAGCGTCACGCTGCAGGTGTATATTATTCCCATCAGCATCGGAAGCTTTGATGTTAAATTGATAGCTATCACCAATTTTAAAAACATCTCGATCCTTGAGTATCTCAAGATTTTTTAATGCTCCGGGGAAGATTGTAACAGTCGTAAATACAGATATTTTACCGAAAGTTGCATAGATCTTCCAAGTCCCGACCTTACTTGCTGTGAACAAGCCACTCTGGTCGATAGAGCCGCCCCCGGTTACATTCCAGACAGCTTGTATTGTGTAGTTTTTATCATCGAGACCTATAGCTTCAACATGATATTGTTGCTGGTCGTCTGCGGTAATCCCCACATCTCTCGGATTAATCTCCATGGCAACTATCCAGTCTGTAATTGTTTTAACATCAAGAGTATAATTTCTGATATTATTGGATTCATCACTTTCATCTATAGCCTCGGACCAATCCACAGTAAAGTAGAGGCCGTGGAGGCCGGGTGTGAATTGTGTTGATGGGAATTCGAATTTAGCTATATCTGTTCCCGGACCGGGTATGGTTGGAATTATGGTATCCTTAAGGAGCTTGCCTCCCGGCAGCAACGGGTGGCCGTCATACAATTGAACCAGAATATCATAGGCTGCTTTTGTACCGAGATTTTCGATGGTGGCAACGAGTGATAGATTTCTGGCGTTCAGTACAGGCCCTGCAGGTTCGATATTGTCTTTGATGGTTAAATCAATGTAGAGTAGATCGGTGACATTTAAATCGGCCGTGTTATAATGAAAACCTTGGAAGGTTGCTTCTATTTTTGTAGAGCCTTCGGAAATCGGACTGAAAATAGTGAAGTATCCAGGAGAAGTCACAGTACCCACAGAAGGAGTCAGTGACTTCCAGGATGCATTCACATCATCTACAAAACCATAAGTGTGATTGTATGCGGCGCAATAGAAAGTCACATTCTGCCCTATTGTATATGTACCTGTATCCAACTTGGAACCGGTGCCGTTCTGATCTGTTCTTATCTCGATATAATCAATAACCGGAGGTATAACATTTATTACCCCTGTCACATTTGTAAAAGTCAAATATGTGGCGGTAACTTTTGTTTCACCGGTACTGGAATTCGATGCAGTAAAAACAGTAAAAGGTCCTGGAGAGGTGACCGTACCAATTGCCGGATTTTCAGATGTCCATGTTGCAGGTACCAGTCCTAAGAATCCACCGGTGTTATTGTAACCTCCACAGTAAAAAATATCTGTCAATCCACGGTGAATATTTCTATTAGCCACCCACCCTCCATCTGCCAGATTCGTATCCTGGATCTTAATGAAATCAATATCCTGTTGCATTATATAAATGTCCACATATGAACTCAATGTATCGTAACTTGCACTAATTCTTACTGAACCGTGATTGATACTGCTGGTGGTTAAGGTCGTTTGCGTACCTGAAGGGGTCACCATTGCGATTTCTGTATTGTTACACGACCAACTCACAGGGATATCCATCACATATCCCTCTATTATGTTATAAGCAGAAGCAAAAAGGGTATAGGTTTTGCCCATCTGAAATTCCATGCCAGAGACATTTATTCCAGCAGGGCCACTCTGATCCTGTATAACAAAATAATCTAGCGGAATTTCATCTATAAAAATTTCTTCATATGCAGGATGATCCATGTAAGGTTCAAAATACTTTGTATAGAATCCCTGCTGAGTGAATGTTAAATTATGTTTTGTATAATTGATCCTTTCATTGGCATCCAAGTCATCTGTATCGAAGTTCAGGTCCCTGCCGGTGTAGAATTTCAATTGGATAGCAGGTGTGTAACCAGCTGAGTCTGTGTAAAATGTCCCCACACTTGCACTCAGGTTATCCATTATATCGATTTTAACACCCTTTACAGGATTGAATTGCCCGGAGTCCAGAACCCTGAGGGTGAGACTATATTCTACAGTTAACCTGGATGCTGTATCATAATATCTGACATCTTGGGGAGTGTATACGGAATCAATAAAATAAACATGCGATGCCCTATCCAATCTCAGTAATGTATATGCCGGGATTACATAGAGTGATGATTTTTCTATATAGATATCGGTACCATTTAGCGATTCGAAGCAGTCCACAGAATCTGCATAAAAAGTACAATTGTAAAATGTGTGGTTATTACTATCCACAACTATTGTTTGGTAAATAAAATTGGACCTGAAAGAGCTGTTTTTGATTGTTATTTCTGTGGTTACATTAAGAAATAATCCATATCTGTTAGAGGTACAATTGACGTCGGTTAGTTTTATATTTGATACCCCGTGTATTTTCAAACCCGATGCATTCCCGGAAGTCCCGCTTCCGGTGATGTAAAATCCCGTAAGATTGGCCCAGCTTGCATTAACATAAACCGTATCTCCGGAGCCGCCGCCGTTTATTGTTGTATTTATGCTGGCGTTCCCTATAATACTAACAGATTTGTTCACGACCACATTCTCGACGTATGTTCCGGCCCAAACATAAATTGTATCACCTGAACCGGCGGCGTTAATCGCAGCCTGGATAGTTGTAAAATCCTGATTTCCCGCCGGGTCTACGATGTAGGTTGCAGCCTCGGCGGACTCCTCTACTACTTCTATCTCAAAAATCATAAGTCCGACAAATCCTACTGTGGCTAATGCGAATATTAGATATATTGACAACATAATTCTTCTAATTTCTAATTCAACCATTTCAAGCCTCCTGTACAAATCTGTTATACGAACCAATAATTGCTCAGCCTCAATAATATCAAAACATAATTCATTTCGAATTATTATTTAATATCAATTCCACAAATCCCATCGCTATAAACGGCCATAATATTCTCTGCTGATGCTGG
>CP070629.1:1770076-1779440 GCA_020356005.1 Thermoplasmata archaeon | reverse complement strand
ATTTTTTTGTCATTCAAATCACCTATTTTGTTTGATTTTCAATAAATTTTTAAATTTAATTTTGAATTTTTGCTATATATATTGTATCTAAAGAGGCGTATATATAGTTTATGGGACATATTTCGAATCTTAGAGGATTGCCCAATATGACCTATATTACTGCTCCGGCTCTACCTTTTGAGGCTGCTCTTGAGCTGGAGGAGGTAATTGTGGTGTTTCCTCGCCAGGGGTCGGTGCCGGCGGTTCACCCGGTACCGGTACTGCAGCAGCAGGCGCACCCTCTACTGGCGCTGCCGGAACCGCTGCTACCGGCGGACTTTCCGCCTGATCCGGTGGCATGGGAGCGGGTGCGGCCTCGGCGCCCCCTGCCGGCGGTTCGCCTTCACCCGGGGGTAGACCCGGTGGAGGTACGCCCTCCGGCGGGGGCAGCGGTGCTCCTGCACCTGGCCCGCCTGGCATGTCCTCACCGTACAACTGTTCCGCCGAGGGAGCTGCCGGTAATTCCTCTTCCATTACTGGCTGATCAAGTTCGGGATACATCGGCTCCTCCTCTTTCCTTTTACGCCGCAAGAACAGTAATACCAATACAGCAACAATGATTATTACGATTATTAATGCTGACAATCCAACTGCGGCTGTTGTTGATATTAATTTTTCATCATCTTTGTCCTTTTCTTCTGCTTCACCTTTCAGGATCTCGATCGTGACGGTTTGCGCGGCATATTTCTCGCCGTCGGAGACATTAAGAGTGATTGTATGGATGCCTACACTAAGATCATCTTTTGTAAAATCCTGTTCTGTTCCAATTCCACCGTCCACGCTGGATTTCCAGCGGTACTCCAGAGAGCTGTCGGTATCATCAAGATCGGGATCGATACCTCTTTCATAATCAATTCCTTCAGCAATGAACTTGATCGCCGTACCCTGGGTGTATTTGCCACCGTTGGTTGGTGACGCAATCCTTGGCTCGGGTGCGGCATTGGCAATGGTAACAGTAACACTTGTGGTATCGCCGGCAATCTGGCGTTCGTTGCCTACCTTGTCCCACGGCGTTATCCTGACCGACCAGGTATCGTCCTTTTTAGTTTCATTAGGCGATAAGGTTGTGGTCGTTAGACCCTCTACTAGCTCATTGTTCTTATACCACTGGTAATCATATTCCACTATATCCCCATCGGGATCCACACTCTCGTTTACTATTGAAACCTTCAATGTGCTTTTAGTCGTGGGCTCCTCAGGTGTTATTTTTGCATCGGGTCCTCCAGGTTTGTTATTAACAATATCGAATGTTCTCCTCGTTGAAGATGAATAGTGACCTTTACCGTCCGTTACCTTTACCTCGAAATGATAAGTATTGCCGTATTCCAGATTACTCGCTATTGTAAATGAAGTCACATCAATTTCGTGATTCATGACTATATCATTTGTATTCTCTGTGGATGTGCCTACATTAATTATGTATTTGTACTTCCCGATTTGATTTACTTCATCAGGTAAAGGATTATCAGGATTATTTGACCATGATAACTTCGGCTGGAGATCGTGTGTCTTTAAGTATGTGCCGGTTGCATCAAGATTGTTTGAGATTCTGACATCCAGCGGTGGACCCAGCGAGGGCGGGATTACATTGATATAGCCCTGGCTGTACGCATAACTTGAGTTCTCTTCGTCCTCGATCAATGCATAGATGTAGTATTTACCTATACCCACATCATCTCCTATTACCCACCGGTACTGGTCTGCTCCATCATTCTCCCGTATGCCGTCCACTATGAAGGTCTTTCCATCATTCGGATCGGTATTGGTATCGTAGTACAGCGAGATCCATGCATCGCTGTCCTCATCTGAATCGATCCATTCCACCAACCAGTCGTATTCGGTATCCACATTGGTTACAGGTGAAGTTATTGTAATAGATGGTGGGACATTATCCCTTGTGACCTTCACCGGATTCTTACTGTAGGCATAGGCACTATCTATTCCATCGTCAATGACTGCCTTGATGTAACAAACTTTACCTAGCGGTAACAGGCTTGTATCCCACTCGAATGACATCGGACCGCCTGAACCCACGGTCATTGTTGTGCCTGTCGTATCAATCGCTGTCTCATCGCCGGGTATATTATCTGAATCATAAAACAGGCTGATCAGTGCACCCGGGTCGTCCGGATCCTCTGCGATCCAACTTATCGTAAAGGTCTCTTTGGCGAACGCAGGAGTATCGCCGGGGTTTGTTATCGTTATTGTCGGTATTCGATTATATTCCACATCTACATTGGTCAGGGTAAGCTTACCTGCAGATGCCGCGGAGATCTTCACAGGTATCTCCAGAAAGCCGTCCGCTGCATCTGCGCTGTTTTTATGTATACGAATGTATTCGTTAAGTGCATACGAAAAGTCCGGGACGGTCATGGAGAATTTATTGTCCTGCGTGTTGATATAAGTAATATTTATGTTGGCCAGCCAGATCCGACACGGTACATCAGGTGAATTTACTTCGATGGGTATCTCTTCATAATAAATCCCGTATTCTCCGATATGATAGGCTGGGCCTGTGCTGTCTATATGTTTGTTCAAGGCGTTTGTAATATCGATTGTCTTCACTGTATTGTCGAGATCACCGGCCGGGAATTCGAAGGTGCCGTCGTCACCCACATCAACAGAAACCTGGGTTGCCGGCATGTATGATGGTACGATCCGTCTAACAAGCACATCTGCATCATCACCGTCTGCGTACATGCCCGAACGCTCGCCGTCTTTGTCATCGTAGGACCACCATGTGATGTACAGCCAACCCTTGAACGATGCCAGGTGGGCCCAGTAATCGCCGCCGCCGTGATCCGGTTGCATTGAGCCGAACCGCTGCGGCACCCAGTTCTCGCCGTCTGTACTGTAGCTGTAAAATATATCATAATCCCAGATACTGGTTCCCTGGTCGTTTGAGTTCCAGGCACAGTACACTCGCTCGGGCTGTGGGCCGGAGCCATCGGGGTCCAGTGTGCAAAGATGTGGATAATGGTCGCCCCAGTCATTTTCCGGCGGTGTGATTTCGAAAACGTTCGTGCCCGATTCCAAATCCCAGGTAATGCCGTCGGTGCTCCAGGCTATTACGATATCTGCATCCTGCTCGTTATCTATTGGTTGATCCCAGGTACGATTATAACTGTAACGGTAGTTTTCTGTTTCCCAGGCAATACCTAACTTACCACCGAAAACGATTGGGTGCGGTGTCATATCCCAGAACTCCAGGTGATAGTCACCCTTCAGGTATGCTTCTGTATAATCGTCTAAACCTCTCGGGCTGAACTGTCTTGTTCCGCTCCAGGTATCACCGTCGCTGGTGTACCTGTATAAAATATCATAATCGGAACCGTTGCCGCGTGAGGTATCGTTGGTCTGCCAGAAAACGAACAGCTTATCCTTGAAAACCACCGTTTTCGGGTTGAAATCGCTGCCGTTCCAAGCATCTCCATCCGTCAGATTAATAACCCTGTTGACATTGTCCCAACCGGCCTGTGTCTGCGGACTGGTACTCCAGGTGACCATAATATCCGAGCCGCCGAATTCCTGCGGGCCCGATTCGGTATTGTTGGTACACCAGACCGCATACAAACGGTCCTTGAATACAGCTAACTGCGGCAGCCAATCCTGGGGTATAGGATTAGCCTTATTATAGCCGCTCTTACCCGATGTATTGCCGTCTTCCACATCCGGCGGGGTTATTTCTACATAACTATTAACATTTGAATTGCTCCAGAAATATCCGTTGGCACTGGAGGTAATTACGATATCTTTATCGTAACCGGATGAGACGCCTTCGTCATCCTCGCTTGAAGGGGGGTTGCCCGTTATAGGATACGGCCCGGTCTTGGTACTGTTGCATTCCCAGGCTACATATAAGCGCTCGCCAGAGCCGTCATCGTAGATTGCCATCGAGGGGCGCATATCCATCCCCCACCACCGTTCGCGGGGGATAATCCAGGGCCATTCACCATCGGGGTCCTTCGTAACTTCATTGAGACCCAGCCAGGTTTTACCATCCTGGGTATAATTAATCACCAGATCGCCGTCGGTGGCGTTCGTGATCATATCACTATGTGACCGGAATATATCGATCAAAGTGTTTTTAAATACAATTAATTGAGGATCGTAGTCATGCACATCATCATATGGACCCGCCAGACCGCCGCCTGGTAGATTCAATTCAATAACGGGTCCAAGATAATCCTGCTCTTCCGCCCATATCTGCATAGTGGCGGATGTTACATCTACATCCTTGGGTAACCTGAATCCAAGTGTTGTATTGCTTGTTATCGTGCCCATGTTCATTGGTGTGTTATTTACGCCGTTCCAGAAACTTCTCTGGAAACCCATGGCTCCTCCGCCGATCTCATCAAATTTCCATTCCATGACACCATCTTCGCCCACATCCAGCTCTACATGCAGGGGGAATTGCCCGTTGGAAGGTTCTGCAATTATATCCATTGTTGCGTCCTGAACATTTGCATCGATGGGTAACACAATCACGGATTCATTATCGGAACCTCCTCCCACAGGGAATGTTACCGAATGCGAGCCGCCTGATTTAAACTCGTTTACTATAACATTCGCTTCTCCTTGTCCTGCAAAGAGCGATGAGTATCCCGTAATACTCATTATAACAACCAAAATGCCACAAATCATTTTTATGTATCTAGCATGCATTCAAATCCCTCATTGATTTTTTACTCAATTTTTTCACATTTATTTTGAACTATAAAAATATATCTCATTGCTTTTCCTAATCTTTGCTTGGTTTCTCACAACATGTTCTCTATCTATTATTTTTTGTCGGTTTATAAAATTGGTATTATTCTAGAAAGTACTTCTTATTTGAGTCATTTACTTGATATATTTTTTTTTATATTTACCTAATATAAACTATATAGTATTCCCTGATTATAGAAAATAGCCTAAATATATTTTTTGGAACAAACTTCGAATATAAGCCTATATTTGACTTACATTATGACTCAAAATATTCGGGTCAAATAATATAAATGTTTTGCCTATAAAATATACAGAATTCCCACCCCCACGGCGAACCCTATCAAGCCCAATCCGATGGACATTGGCAGACCCGGCAGCATGGAATTGCGTTTCAATAACCTCAGTGTAATCAAGAATCCCAGGATTATACCAACAGTAGTTAATAAGAATAGTGAAATAGGTGCCATTAACCCGAATTCAGAAATATAGCGGGTCCCGAACATTAGCGTGTGCGAGCCCAGCATGGAATAGAATACAAGATCGCCAATGCCCAGGTCCCAGTTTGCGGTCCCGTAGGTCATGTTGCTCAACAGATCATCCTCACTACTACCGAAATCATCGCTGTATTGGCTTTGAGCTTGATAAGCAGCTGGTGGAGGCTGGCTTCTGGTTTGCTGCTGGGTACTGGGTATCACCCTCGTTACAATTGGTCCTTGAGTTGGTTGGGTCTTGGCTGCCGTAGGTGTGTAAACTTTAGATGCGGTGGGCGATGGAGGCACTGGTGCTGCAGCTGCCGGGGTTTGTACTGCAGGTTCAGGGACTGCAGCTTTATCGCTTCCGGACTGCGCGGATTCTGGCCCGTATGTGAGTTCCATGATCTCTCGGATTGGACCCTGGCGAACGGAATAGATATCATAAAGTGACAGTCCGACGAGCATGAAAACAACAGTCCAGGTGGGCAAAATCACTGCCAGAAAGGCGCCCATCAAGCCTCCCAGTATCAGCAGCGCATGGTTTTTTGTATAGATTAAAAATCGTTTACTGGAGATAACAAACGACAGCATCAATCCGATCAATATGCTTAATGGAATAATCAAGTACCCCACGAAAGGATAATAAATGATCGGAGGTCCTTCCACGGAAATAAACGATAGTGAATTATTGATCAAAATCATCCCATACCATTTCAGTTGCAGCACATAAATCACAATTCCGAAAAAGAAGAACGTTATAAAGGTCGTTGCAAAGAATATGGCGGAACCGAAGAATGCACGCAGTTGAAATTTCTTCCGATATTTGAACAGCATTGCAATGACAAAGCCGCCGATAATGGCGGGAATGATGTAAATCAATGCGTTTACAATACCCGCGGAGGCCTGCTGGCCGGAAGTACCCTCCTCTTCGATGATAACGGCCTTCATGGTAATATTTGACAGGTAATAGAAATAAACGAGGATGGATGCAAAAACCAGCACGGTGACTACTGGAATGATGTATTCTAACCTGATCTTCAACCACTCAAATCTTTCAGCCATGCTGATCTCATCCCGCATTATACTTCTGGATTTTATTGTTAGGTTTTAATATTTTATTAATAGTAATTATTTAATTTGCTATATTAAAGATTTCTATGTGGGTTGCAAAATACCAATTACAAATTTAATTTGTTTTTCAGGATACATGTAAACACGACTATATTTATTGTTCTGAATTTCAATTTATTTAATTCGCTCATTTGCTTACTACAACATTATGATTATCTGCCCGCCTGAAATATTTATTTATTTTAAATCCACCCTTTTCCATAAGAGATTCAAGTTCGTTATGATAGAACAGATGATAGAACCTGTAGTATGTCTGTCCATCTTTCGACTGCCAGGGCACCCAGACATCCCCGAATTCGTACGGGCGGGGATGGCTTTTCGAAACAGGATCATTTTCGGTGCGGTCCGGCTGCGGTGCCTGCCGGCAAACGCAGTAGAGCTGCCTCATAAGCTCCTGCTTGAAGCGCGGCTGGTCCAGATCCCATACCGAAACCAGTGCAGTTCCACCTGGTTTGAGCACCCTGTGCAATTCGGATACGACCTGCAGGCGGCCCTCGCCGGAGGGGATGTGGTGAAGAGATGCAACGCAGATGACCGCGTCAAATGTATCAGGTTTGATTGGTAGCTTTTCAAAATCCGCCTGAACGAATTCAGCAGAACCCAGGGTCTTTTCACCTGGTATGTTAATAAATTTCGATCGTGCCAGTGCCAGCATATTACCGGCGATATCGACTCCGACAACATTCTGATTGTTCTTTACTGCATGGACCGCATTGCGGCCGTTCCCCACACCCAGATCCAGAATCGTTGAGCCGGGTGGGACGGTTTTCAAGAACTCCACGGTTTCTGGCCATGGCTTGTATCGGGTACTGTCGAACTCTCCCGCGATCTGTTCAAAAGTAAGTTTAACATGGTCTCTGATCTCATCAACAAGATCCGTGCTGCCGTTGTGTTTTTTTCCCACCATGGTTATCCAAACTCGACTTCTATAGTTAGCGACTATAATTCCCTGCTGGGGTCGATATCGCATGCACCGCAGCGGTGGCACATGGTTTCGAAGTTTTCTGAAGTGATCCCGTAGGTTTCGAAAATTCGCTTCTGGTATTTCACAAGCTCAATCAATCTCTCCTGCGAAACCGGTTCAGGCACCCCACCAGGCAGTATCCCGGCCAGCTTGGGGCGGTTGTAATCATTCAAACGGAGCACGCGCAAATTTACAACCGAACCGAGTTTCGCAAGATGCTCGATCCCCTCTTTGACGGATTCATCGGTTTCGCCCAACCCGATAATAAGGTTCGAACAGACCTTATTACGACCGAACACCTCCACGCCTTTCTCCAGCGCTTGAAAAATAAATGAATGGTCAAAGCCCGGGCATACCAGCTGAAATAAATCGTTATCGTTGGTCTGAATATTGATCTTGAGCTCTGTGGCACCTGCGTCATGCAACCTATCGATATCTTCCAGACGGTCGATACAGGGCTCGACGCCTATGGGAACCTCCGGCAGTGCTTCGCGTACCTTTGACACTACATAGATGATGTCATCAACGGTTTTGGTAGGTGTATCCGGTACCCCCGAAGTGAGCGCTACGGCGGAAAAGCTCGGACGCTTTGAGGCCTTAAGTATAATTTCCACCCATTCATCTAGATTGCGGGCTTTTGCCCTTGCAACCTCACCCAGGACCGGCGAGGCACAGAACAGGCAGTTGAATTTGCATTCGGACGTCAGGTTGACGAAGGCCTGACCGGGTGCATGTAAGAGGGTTGGGATGGGCATTACATCCGGCAGGAACATTTTGTTGTTATGCTTTATTTCGAAGCGCACTTCGGTGTCATCATCTGAACTTAACTTACTGGCCAAACTGAAGGGTGCTTCCGAATCCTGCGTCAGTGCCAGCTTGATCCGAACAGTACCGGCCGCATCCAGTGCCAGTGTAATCGATGTTCTCCCGGCATCCGGCCCCCCGGTGGATTTGCTGGGATAATAAGGGAGCTTCGTACCTGGTTCTAAATAGATCTCCCCCGCGCTAATTAACTGCGCTTTTTTTGATACCAGGTCCTGCCGGTGTGCCATTTTTATTACCATGGCCCCTATTTTTTTATGATAATATAAATTTTCTATCAGATTTTATCAAGATTTATATTAATGTAATCTCGCCTTCGGAGTAGCGAGTTGCGAGTTGCGAATAGCGAGAAATAGCTAGCAGTAAGGTGCAAGCGGCAAGCGGCAAAGGAGCAAGATGCAATGGAGCAGGGTGCAAGTGGGATTGAGTACACAGGGTTTCGAGTCCTAGGTAAGGGGGGTGGGGTCTTTGTAGTATTTGATTTTGGAGCTTCCTTGGTAGTATTGGTAGTATTTGAGACTTGGTAGTATTAAGAATCAATATAATAGCAAAGGGTCATTCTCTCAATAAAATATATATAAAATCCAGTGAGTAACTGATTGTGTGCCACAAGGGTGCCATAATGTCTTCTGCCAGGAAATACAAGGATTACAGAATATACAGTTGTCTTATACTGAACAAACTCGTATCGGCACTGGATATTGATCTAAATCAACCCAACCTAGATGAAAAAATAGATGAGATTTTAGATAGAAGTATGGTGGGGTTGACCAAGGGCGATATAATCCATGAGATACGATCGAACCATACAATGACAAATCGAATTTTAAAAATGCTGGAAGATGACGAATTGATCACAATTAAGAAATTGGAGAAATCATACGAGATTAGAATTACGAGAGAGGGAGTACTGCACGTCAGACAGTTCAATGAATTTTACAAGAAGATTTATAAGGATCAGATAGAGGACCATTATAAATTCACTGGAGTACCGAGGTGGGCAACTGAATAGGTACGATTGAATATCAATTTTAATTACTGAAATATAGATCACAATTTTAGGAGCTGGTATCAATTAAATCCAAAATACTAAACGTTCCACCCCCTAAAGTGGGTGGGGTTTACCTGTAGTCGTTTAATGTCGATTGAGTTATTATTACTTCCTTTTTTGTCTTTAGTCTTGGCTTTGCCCAATGCTTTTTCTGTTGCCTACCGATATAATGCT
>CP070629.1:1767114-1769976 GCA_020356005.1 Thermoplasmata archaeon | reverse complement strand
GGAAAATACACCGTTGTTGCAAAGATGATGGGATATGAGACGCTTCGGCAGCAAGATGTCCTTGTTCAGATTGGATTAACTACTACTTTAGATTTCAGCCTGAACACTACAGCGATAGAAGGTAAAGAAGTAGTTGTAATTGCAGGGCGTTCAGTCATCCAAACCGATGTTGCCAGCAGTCAAACCATTTTGCAGGGTTCGGATATTGCAGCAATTCCGGTGAGCAATTTTAAACAGGTTTTGGACAAACAGGTTAGTATTCAAGAAGTTGATGCTCGAGGGCTTTTCATGCGGGGTCAACGGCAGTACGCTATCAGTTTGATGGTGGATGGATTCGAAACCCGCGAGAATCTTGACGATCAGGTCTATACTCGATTTAACCCTGACGAACTTGAACAGATGGAGATCAATGCCGGTGGTTATGACGCATCTTACGGAAACGCCAGTGCAGGAGTAATCACCCTGGTATCAAAAGAGGGTGGGAACAGGTATTCGATGACCATTGACTACCGTCAATCTAACGCTGGGCGCAAACACTTTGGTCCTCCGTTGAAATATTTTTGGGATAAATACTTTTTAGAAGGATGGTCTAATTCTTATGTAAAGGCAAATTGGAAGCCAAGGTTAACGGGAAATCCTGACGATACCCTTGCAACTCTATGGGAGGCTAACGCTCATCTATTGGACAGGTCCAGTCCATTTAGAGATCGCCCGGAACTAGTAAAAGCGCTTTACCGCTGGCGAATGCGGGACGAGACTACCAAATATGGCGATAAACCAGACGGAATTTTAAATGCCACTTTTGGCGGTCCTGTACCATTACTTAAGAACGCTACTTTCTTTAGTTCCTACAGAAGGGAGAAAGACTATTATCTCTTTCCCGGCGTACGGGATCATTTCTTTGATCAAAACGGGATGTTTAAATTAACCGTCCATCCCACATCCAACATGAAGCAGGTGTTCAACACTCGATACACGGAGACAAGCGGTTGTAACCGTTATGATTATTATCTTTATGATAGAAATTGGGATATGAGTACGATAAATCCCAATTTTCACACTGAAAAAAGGTATCTTTATGAAAGCGTAGAGCAGGTGGCTTATGCAGGCTACAGTGGATATCCCTACGTAGGTTGGGTAGGACAAACAACCCATATTCGCAACCAGTATGGAATTACCTTTACTCATACTTTGAGTAGCCGTACTTTTTATGAAGTGAAGTTATTGGCTAATAATTTTCGGGCTGATGGAGGAATGGTTTTCAGGGATACCACAAAAACAGTGACTTTGATAGCCGATCGTTCTTATCCTGCCACTCAAGGCGTGGGTCAGGATACGCTGGTGCTAACTGGCGCGGATGCCACCGCGCCCCTGGATTATTGGCCCTTAGGATTTAGTGATCCGGGGACAGGAATGACAATGGGGGGAGAAAAGTATAGTGAAGAACATAACTATGCAAAGGATTTTACTTTGCGATTTAATCTAACCAGTCAAATTAATAAGGTTAATCAGATCAATGTTGGCTTGCAATATAGCTATTATGACATCAAAAAGAATGAGGATCGCATAGAGGGCACTTTTAGAGACGATAATTGGAAATGGCATGTTTATCCCCAATCCTTTGCTTTTTGGGCCAGCGACAAGCTAGAGTTTGAAGGTATGGTTCTCAATATCGGCTTGCGTGGTGATCTGAGGATTCCGGATGAATGGCTGGACTGGAGGCATCATCCCTGGGACTATCATTGGAGTGATGTCGTACCCCCGGATAGCGGTTGGACAGGTCAATGGGATAACAATTGGGCCGGTCCCAAGTATAATCCACCTTTGAAGTTGGCACTGGCACCCCGTCTGGGAATTTCACATCCCATTGGAGAGAACGCCAAGATATTCTTCAACTGGGGTCATTATTACCAGGAGCCGCCCTTTGAGCGTCAGTACATGTACTATACGCGTGGTGGAGACCAGGTAGGTACTGGATCGACAACTTATGGAGATCCAGAGCTTCCCTTTATTAAGTCGGTACAATACGAAATCGGCTACGAACACAATTTGCTGAATATATTTCGTATTGCTGCCTCCGGTTATTATAAAGATGTGAAAAATTTGTTAGTTGAAAGAGTCAGGTACCATGCTGATGACTCGAAACGAGAAGATGGTTTAGCACCCCATTATTGGGTTTTTGGCGCTAATCGTTATATAAGCAGCCAGGGTTTTGAGGCAAGGCTTGAAAAGCGAATCGGCAGATTTTGGACAGCCTGGTTTAATTTTAATTATGAAGCCTACAGTCGTGGAGTGCATGGTTACCAAACTTTTTATGAAGATACCACACAAGCTTCCGGTAAATTTGATTATGCTAGCGAGAATAGAAAAAGAGCACCGGAATCTCGATTTAATCTCGGTGTAGATATTCACACACCCAGCCAGTTCGGTCCAAGATTCCTTGGTTTCCACCCAGCGGCAGACATGAATCTCAATTTCCTCCTATGGTGGCGGCAGCAGCCAGCATTTACCTATAATCCAGAGAGGTTGTCTCCACCTTATGACCCAAGGGATAACTTGCGTTGGGTATCCCATTGGGCTGTAAACATGACCTTTACCAAGCGATTCGAATTTAGAAGTTTCATAACACCGGTCTTTTATGTCGAGATATATAATTTGCTGAATACCAAGAACATGTTCCGCGGTTCTTTTGATGAAAATGATCGTTTATCCACTTTTGAAAACTATATCGCATCTGTATTAGAAGCCGGTGCAAAACCAGGTGAGAAAGGTGATCTGGCTGAACAAGCTATCGGGAACTTGCCAGCGAATACAGATCACGCGCCCCTGGCTGCCTACGTCCCCTTTGCTTTATATCTGAAT
>CP070629.1:1762543-1767014 GCA_020356005.1 Thermoplasmata archaeon | reverse complement strand
CTATTAACATCACAGACCTGGTATTTATTATAATAAACAAATAGAAAAGAATCATAATATTGTTCCGACGGAGAATGAGAATTAATGTTATTAAAAGAACACCGGAAAATATCCAACAGACTCAAGAAATATTCGGATATTGAACGCTTAAGCAAAACCACTAAATATGAAGAGGATTTGCTGCTGGTTTTGTACACTCAGAAGGTGGTGCGTAAAGCTACCGCCCGATTTTATAAAGTAAAAAGCCGATCACAAGCACTGCATCGGCTCTGGAAAAACGGTAAATCAATTTACGCTATAGCTAAACATATTGATTTTCCACCGGTGTTGCTGGGATTGATTATTTTAAGTGAAGAGGGTATAAGCCGCAAGATGTACCGTAATTTTTTAAACGACCTGGACAGAGCTCCAACCCCGCGACTCAAGCGAGAACTGGCACAGGTGGCTAAAAAGGATCACATATATTCACCTGAGGGTTATGATATCCAAACCGAACGGGGCAGAAAAAGCGAACTTGCGATTAACGATTGGCTCAGAGAACACGGAGTAAAGTTCCGTATAGAAGCCGAGCTAAGAAATCAATACCCCAAAACCCCTGATTTCCTGCTGGATAAACCAATTAATGTCAGGGGTACGGATATTAGCTGGATAGAATCCAAGGGAACCTTTGGCGATACACACGAGATCCAGAAAAATTTACGCTCTCAACTTCAACCCTATCGGGAAATGTTCGGCTGCGGGATGGTTATTTACTGGTACGGTTTTATTACACCCTCCCCTTTAACCGATGGGATTCTTATTGAATCAAAAGAATTTTTAAATGAGTGGGAAGAATAAACACTTTGATTTTATTTTGATTCTTAATACTACCAAATCCAAATACTACCAAATTCCAAGGAATACTACCAAATCCCAACACTACCAATCTTCGATTGTTGAAGCCCACCTTCGGAGGATAGACCACCTTTTGGGAGAGACGAAATTACTAAATCCTAATACAAAAAAACTAAAACCTCCAAGTCCAAAGTTCCTTAGTTAGGGGGGTGGGGTCTTTGTAGTATTGGAGTTTGGGATTTCCTTGGTAGTATTGGTAGTATTGGTATGTATTGGAATTTAAGAATCTAATTTAATTAAAAAGGTGTTTTCGAATTAATATTTAAATCATATGTAATCATTTCCCTATTAGAATAATGCCGGTGTAGATTTATAATGTCATCCAGCGAGGTATTATATTTCATAATCCTGATTCTTCTGGCTTTCGTTCCAGCTTTACTTTACGTCAGATGGTTTCGAAATCTTGAGCAGTATGAAAGAGAACCCTATACCACCCTGATAAGCGTATTTGCCTATGGTGCATTCCTCGCTGTGTTCTTCGCGGTATTACTGGAATATGCACTATACCGCGTGCTGATGTACGAATATGAACTTCATGAAGTTTTACCGTTCTCCACATTCTTAATACTTGTAATAATCATCGCCCCTATTTCAGAGGAGTTTATCAAGCCCCTGGGAATCGTGTTAAGAGCCAAAAAGGATACGAATGAGGTAGAGGACGGGATAATTTACGGTGCCGCTTGCGGTTTGGGCTTCGCTGCGACGGAAAATCTTATGTACGGTTCAGCAGCTTTGTGGGCTGAGGGTGTAACTACAGCATCATTATTGATAGCCGTGAGAACAATTTCGAGCACTTTACTGCACGCGAGCGCCACAGCAATCACGGGGTACGGGATAGGATTGTGGTTGGTAAGAAAGAAACCGTTCAGCGTCATATTCCCCTACTTCATTTTCGCGGTTTTACTGCATGCGCTTTTCAACTTAATGGCCATGACAAATACTATATTCGGTTTGATATTTGCGATTATGATAGCAGTTCTGGCAACAGATTTCGTCAAGCGTAAGATCATCGAACTTGACCAGCGTCAGTCCTTGAAAGAGGTTGTAGATCAGATTAAAAAAAGATAGGTTTTATTAAATCAAACATGCCGCATGCTGCTTGCGGCTTTCAATAAGAAGGTGCTGATATTATGACGATATCAAAGGAGGAACAAGACAAATTTAAAATGCAGGCAGCGCATAAAGCTGTGGAATATGTAGAAGATGGGATGGTTGTTGGCCTGGGGACCGGCTCTACCGTAAGATTTGCCATCCAGCGCTTGGCCGACCTTATGGAAACTGAGAAAATGGATATAGTCGGTATTCCAACCAGCATCGAAACGGAACGGTTGGCAAAAGAACTCAAAATACCATTGACAGATTTAAAAACCCATCCGGATATCGATTTGACCATCGATGGTGCAGACGAGGTGGACCCCTCATTTACATTGATAAAGGGGATGGGGGGTGCTCTGCTGCGGGAGAAAATTGTGGCTGTTAATACAAAGCAGCAGGTAATAGTGATTGATTATACCAAAAAGGTCGATATACTTGGCACCAAATCGCCTCTGCCTGTTGAAGTATTACCGTTCGGTTGGGCATCTTGTGAAAGAGCTTTAAAAGATCTGGGATGCTCAGTAACCCTACGCACGAAAAATGACAAGACGGTGATTTCGGATAATAATAATTATATTCTCGACTGTAAATTCAAATCGATAGATAACCCTGAGGCTCTGGAGTCGAAAATAAACAATATCCCCGGCGTTATAGAAAATGGATTATTCATCAATTTAACTTCAACAGTAATTGTTGCCTCCCCTGAGGGAATTGAAGTATTACTTCGTTAGTTCTTTCAAACGCTTGATGTTGGCTTCTATACGTTCGATCTCGCTTTTCTTGCTCGTTACGATATTTTTTATTGCGGTATTCAAGGGTATGGTCAGACTGTAAGCATGTATCGGTCGGCCTTTGCCCTCTTTCTTGATATCTCGCTTTTTTATCCAGCCACGGCTTTTAAGATCCTTAATTGCCGTGGACACCTCCGGCTGCCTTAACTCTGTAAATTTTTCTATATTTCGCGATTGGGTTTCGCCTACCTGAGATAGATATGTTAGTGTTTTAGCAGTTTTTCTGGATAAGCCCATATCAATCAAGAGGTCAACTACCTCCTCATCGCTCTTATTCAATCCCGATTTGATCAATTTGACCCCTCCAAGTATTATTATATCCCTAATAATTATATTAATATATAATATTTTTTATTTTTACTTTTGATTATTTATAAATTTTTTTCGATTTTCCTATTTTTTTTTTAAAAAATTTTGGTTTGATAGTACTATTTAGTAACCTTAAAAATTTGAAAAAATCGGTATATTTATCTAAAAAATATCCTAATTATAAGATGTTTAGTATAATATTATGTCCGGCTCTGAGTTTTCACCAAAAAAACCCAAAATTATGAACTTTTTTAGATTTAGTGAGTATTAAAAAAGCCAAGTTGGATTCCAAATTCCGCAAGTTTTAAAAATCAAATCTGTATTAGGCGAACATAGTACCAATGTTAATCATTTATAGAAGTGCGTCTAACGAATCACATTTACATCGATATAACGGCACCGCCGAGCGATTGACAAGTATATCTCAATAACAGAACACTGTTATATTCGGCACGGCCCTACACCTTGATATCATTATATTCTGGTCGGTGTGGGCAACATCTCAGCGCCGGCAACAAATCAGCGGTTGCGCGGTGCGTACCGTAAAACGGTGGCGTCGTGCGTTCCGAAACCCGTCAGCCGTCTGACCACCGCATAACGCTGGACGCAGATCGTTACGCGCATCGCAACCGCAACCGCTCGACGCCCTTCTGTAATCGATGTAAAAGCTTATACTGAGGTCTGAACATGCAAAAAATAATTGAATGTGTGCCCAATTTCAGCGAGGGCCGGCGTAAAAAAATAGTAGAGGAAATAATAGCAGAAATCGAAAGTGTAGAGGCAGTAAAACTACTGGATTACGAGATGGACGCCGACCATAATCGGGCAGTTGTCACCTTTATCGGCGGGCCCGAGGCTGTTTCCGAAGCTGCATTTCTGGCAATATCCAAGGCCTCGGAGCTTATAGACATGGAGGTTCACAAAGGCGGCCATCCGCGAATCGGGGCCGCGGATGTGGTTCCGTTCATACCCATTAAAAATATAACCACAGAAGAATGTGTAGAGCTTGCATCTGAGCTCGGCAAAAAGGTAGGTTTCGAGCTGGAAATACCGGTTTATCTTTACGAGGATGCGGCAAGAACAGAATCGCGGCGCAATCTGGCCGATGTCAGAGCCGGTCAGTACGAGGGTTTGAAGGAAGCAATATCTGCAGATCCAGCCCGTAAACCGGATTTCGGACCGGCCAAGATGCACCCCAGAGCGGGAGCTGTGGCTATTGGTGTAAGAATGCCGCTGATAGCGTACAATGTCAATCTCGATACCGATAACTTGGACCTCGCAAAAAGCATAGCAAAACAAATACGATACAAGGTCGGCGGGTTCAAGTATGTAAAGGCCATGGGATTGGCGTTAAAGGACCGTGGAATTGTACAGGTCTCTAT
>CP070629.1:1755302-1762443 GCA_020356005.1 Thermoplasmata archaeon | reverse complement strand
ATTTGTACTGAAAGTCCTACGCAACGCTGAATAAAGAACCAATTTCATGGGCTTTCAGGACAGAAGACTTACAATATATGCAATATGGAATTTGTAAGTCTTCGCATATAATCTTAGATTTATCTGTAGTATTTGTAATATTGGTAGTATTAATAAGCAACAATAAATCTCAAAGTCCTGTCCACGGTACACCCTTGTGTGCACTCATAACAATCTGTGTGTCCACATGTTTGACGCCTTTGATTCGTAGATAATTATCTATGAAATCTTGAAGTTCGGACATATTAACAAATAAGGTCACACAAAGTAAATCGTGTTCTCCCGTCACACGATAGAGTGCAATCACACGTTTATGCTTGGTTACTTTATTTACGACCTTTTCCATCGCCTCACTATCGACTTTCACATGTATGTAAGCTTTTACAGTATTTTCAATCAATCGATAATTTAGATAAATCGAGAATCCTTGAATTATACCTTTATCCACCAGATTTCTTATACGGCGTCTTACCGTGGCTTCTTTTAAATCTAAATCCTCGGCGATCTCGGTATTGCTTTTGCGCGCATTTTCCAGCAAAACACACAAGATTTTTATATCTATATTATCGATAGGTAGCAATTTTAACTCCAGTGCACCCCATCTATCTGCTAGCTCACATTTCCTGCTCTTACCTTTTTTTACCATGATAAAACCACATTTATAAATGGAAATATTTTAAATCGTAACCAGAACCTTAATTTTATCCAATTTTGCTTTGTAACAATGACTACAAATTCATGAATTACTCAGGCAATTAACCGACTAAATTAATTATTTAATATTTAAAATTAACTATAGTTAATGAATTTATGATTATTTACATTAAACAAAAAATTTTATAAGTCTAAAGAAAATAACATGCTTGATTAAGTTGCTCCGAAATTACAAAAATCTCATTATCTCAATTCTCGTAATCAGTATTTTCATTTTCACTATCAGTATTAGCTTAACCGCCGCCGCCACCAGCAATTCTGCAATGGAGGAAGATACCGGGGTTTTAGACCCTATCCGGGGTTACTGCTCTAATCCAGCCCTGGATTCATCAGGAGCACTCAAGCAGCATTCTGTGGAATTTCAAAATGAGGGGATAACCAAAGTTATTTTAGTACTTACCTGGAGTGATGACCAGGGTGATAATTCCAAAGCCGATACCTTTGCACTTTCTGCAAGTGACGGTGTAAACGGACCCTCCACGGAACAAAGTGCTTCCGGTGAAATCACATTAACCATAGAAGGCGAAGATCTGAGCAACGCCTGGGACATATCGGTTGAATGTTTAGAAGCAGGCGGGACACCTCTTGGCCCCCTGGAATTCTTAGAGGATGATGATCCCGGCAACAACTGGCTTTTGTTGATAAGCTATAATTATGTCCAGGTGAACCAGGAAAGAGGCGGCCCGGGGATGCCGCCGCACATGATGGAATTATATAATTCAACTATATTCAAAATACATATTCTGTTGATGATATCCTCAACATTCTTGTTCCTTATTGTCGGAATCCTGGCAGGGATTTATATCTATATGAACTCGGGATTATTCAAAAGAAACATATCTTCGTTTCGCTCGCTGAGTGCGAAAAAACCTTACTTAATGGCTGCCATTCTTGTATTCATATTATTTTTTATAGCAGCCGTACCCGTTGGGATGTATGTTGCCGGAAAGGCATACGGCTGGGCGAATTCATGGTCTGGCTTCCCGGCAATCTGGAACCCGGACGCATACAGTTTGACAAATGCAGATAACGTATCGTTAATCGTGCTTGTATTATGGACGATACCTCTCTATTTCAATCGTAGAGATATTATGAATACCCCATTATTTCGTAGATTATTTGGCTGGAGCAACTGGCTTATTCAGAAAGCAGACAATGCACCTCAACCGGTGCTTTCCAACAGGGAATTTGCCATATGTTATTTTTTAATGGGAATTTTCGTTTTCGTGGTTTTTGCCGTTCAACCCCACGGTTAAAACTATGGGATTTAAGGCTTATAGTAATTTAATCACAACTTATTTTTTTATAAAATATATATTATCAAACACTATAAATATATAAATTTATTATCATTGGTTAGCTACTGAATTAAAGATCAATTTTAAAATTGAGGTGAATGAAATATTAACAATAAACAATCTGTCAAAACAATTCGGAAAGAAGCGTGTTCTCAATGACCTCAAATTGCATGTACCCAGAGGTGAATTTCTAACCATTTTTGGCCCCAACGGTGCCGGTAAAACCACATTAATCAAGATAATTTCGACATTATCCCGCCCCAGTTCGGGTGAGATTACAATCGCGGATTACGATTTGACCGAGGAGCCGGAAAATATCAGAAAACTCACAGGTGTAATTTCCCATAATGTCTATCTTTATGATGAATTGACCGCAAAAGAGAATTTAAAATTCTACGGTCAAATGTACTCTTATCCATCAGATAAACTTGATAAAAGAATTTTATCACTGCTAAATGAAATCGGTTTACAGTACAGGATGAATGACCGGGTGGGCACATTCTCTAGAGGAATGAAGCAGAGGCTATCAATAGCAAGGGCAATACTTCACGAACCGCAGCTGCTGCTTCTGGATGAGCCCTATACCGGTTTGGACCAGCATGCTGCCCAGATCTTAAATAGAATCCTCAAACACCTGCATAACGGCAAGCGTACGATAATAATGACCACCCACAATATCGAACTGGGCTTCAACCTGTGTGACCGTGTTGCGATTTTGAATCATGGACAAATCACGTACGAGAAGACAAGAAAGCAGATCAATGTAAGCAAATTAAAGAAGGCTTATATGAGCGAAGTGGAGGGGATTTTACACGATTAGAGAAAGCTTGATCATCGCCAAAAAGGACCTCCATACGGAATTTCGAACCAAACAAATGATTAACTCGATGTTGATATTCGCCATAATTGTGGTAGTGATTTTTAACTTCGCTTTTTCTGAACTACTGCAAGATCAATCAAATGCAACAAATAATGCTGATGGCCTGGTAAATTACCTAGCACCGGGAATTCTGTGGATAGCATTCATTTTTACCGGTATGCTGGGCCTCTCCAGATCTTTTATTTCTGAAAAAGATAGAAACTGTCTGGAAGGTATAATGCTTTGCCCTATGAGCAGGAACGCTATCTATCTTGGAAAGGTCATTTCAAATCTGGTGCTGATGTTTATCGTCGAGATCGTTACTTTGTTCGTGTTTGCCATTTTTTTCAATTACAATTTATTTGATAAGATACTGTTGCTCCTTCCGGTTTTTATACTCGGGACATTTGGTTTTATAATTGTTGGTTCATTACTATCAGCAATTTCGATGAGCGCCCGCAATAGAGAGGTATTATTACCATTACTATTATTTCCAATATTAATCCCGGTAATAATTTCAGCGGTAGTTGCAACGGGTATTATTCTCCAGGATGGGTCATTTTCGGAGATATTGGATAATTTGAGATTATTGGGTGCATACGACATTATTTTCTTTGTAATAGGATTGTTGACCTTTGAATATGTAGTAGAGGATTAATCTTGAAGGACTGCAGTTAAAATTTGAAAATTTTCAACCTTAATAAAAGGTAATATTTTAATAATTGAAACGATATTATACTAACCCCAATTAACTATAGTTAACTCCTCAAGGTGTTAATATATGATGGCCATTGCTAGATTTCTTGTGCCCAACAACAATTCGAATGGAGAAAATAATAAATTGTGGGATTATGTACTGGAGAACCATTTCAAATGGAAAAACACCGGGGTTAATCTTTTGTATATGAGTCAGCAAAAAGAAAATAATGAAGTCAGCCTTATTCTTGATTTCAATAATTCTAATGCATTTGGTGGATTTATTGCTGAATACATCTCACCTCTAAAATATGTTAAAAGTGTTTGGCTTTTCAATTTAATACAACCCAGATTTTTTGCTATTCCAAAAGGTACCCCAATGGACTACAAAAGGTATGTTTTAACACTGACAGCAAAACCCGAAGAATATTCAAACATTTACAAAAAGATCTCAGAGCTGCAGGAAACAGAGAATTTAATAATAACGTACTTTGCATATATCTTTCAGGGTTTTGAAAAAGATATTCATATCTCTGTTGTAGCTAAAGATCGAGCTTCAGTGGATGATTATGTAAATAAAAATATTCAGAATATGCAGGGAGTTACAAAAATCGAAACGCTATTCATAAACAAGACAATAAAATTGGTATCCAATGAGGATTGGAAAGAATTTATCAGAATTAATTCTGATCATTTGGCAAAAACAGATGATTCCGATCTTGAGCCTTATGAATATACTGAGAAATTTGTTTGCTGTTAATGTAAAAAATTCTTAAAAATTAAAAATTATATTGCTTGCGTCACAAACTGTAAAAGATCCATTGATTTTAAGGGTATGTTTCCTTTTTTTGCACCAGCGTTTAAATTTACCACGCAGAACGGGCACGGAGTTACTATTAATTCAGCACCGGTGGCCTGGGCCTCTTTTACCCGATCCACAGCAATATCCTCGGCGATATCATTAAAGGCGATCTTGAAACCGCCTCCTGCCCCGCAGCATCGGCTGTTCTTCCGTATCCGATCCATTTCTACAAATTTTACACCTGGAATATTTCTGATTATATACCGAGGGGCATCGAAAACCTTACCATGGCGACCAAGATGGCATGGATCATGAAAGGTTATTGTTTTATTGATTTCTTTTTTGAACTTCAACTTGTTCCTCTTATGTAATATTTCCAGAAATTCAGATATATGATATACCTTGAACGGCAATTTCCCTACTATTTTTGGATAATTATTCTTTAATGTGTTAAAACAACCTGCACACGCAGTTACTACTGTATGAACACCCCTGGCTTCAATAGCCTGCACATTATGTTCTGCATATTCACCCTTTATTATATCCGTCTGTCCGGTTCTTAATAGCGGTGACCCGCAGCACCATTCATCCTTCCCTAAAATCGAGAACTTAACATCTGCATTATCCAATATTGTTGCAGCACTTTGAGCAAGCATCTGCAGCCTGTACGACGATGTGCATCCAGCAAAAAAAACAACTTCCGGGTTCCTGGATAATTTTATCCCCTCAGGTAACCAAGAACCCCGTTTTTTAAGGAGGTCCCTTTCAGGATTATCGTCATCTTGAAATGGATTGCGCTTGGATGGATCCGATATCCGGTCATATAACATTTTATGTGGCGCAAGTGGTTTCACACCATCATTTAGCATCCATTCCTTTACATCCTCCCAGAGATCTGCAAGCTTTAAATTTACATGACAGTACTCTTCACAAGCAGCACAGGATGTACAGGAGTAGATTCTTTTCACCCATGCATCATTTATATCGATTTTTCGCCTTAATATCTTATCCATCAGGCTTTTACCGGATAATTGTTTTAACCAGTACACCTTACCCCTGGGTGTTGCAGATTCCCAACCAAGTTGATTATATACCGGACAAACATTCTTACAATAACCGCACTGCAGACATGTATAATAATCATCTATATTTGGTGGTTGGTTATTTCTCAATCTTATCATCTCATTTATCCTTAGGTAATATACCTTTTACAACTCCCATAAGTTCCATTCCCGATCTGAATCCCAATGCGGGTATAGGTACTCCAAACCGTGTCACACCCTCGGTTAATTTGCCAGGATTCATTACATCATACGGGTCGATCGAGGTTTTTATATCAAAAATGGTTTCCACTCCTTTCCCGTGTAATTTCTTCAAATTAACAGAAAAAAATGTGCCGAGACCTGCGGGCCTTCCCCCGAATTTGAATGCCAGATCCCCTATTTTCTTGATGAAGGCCATGGTTGCGAGACTTTTTACCATCTTGCGCTCATCTGTTAATACGTAAGGCATGAGTACTGCGGTATTTCGGTCTGATATCATTCCAACTATAGCAGCTCTGATTTTCATCCTTTTTATTACCTTATTAGTACCATCAAACATCTCCTTCAGTTTTTTGACCGGTACAAAAACCTCACCTACAAGCGCGGTAGGGCCTATTGCCTTGGACCTCAATTCATAATATCTCTCGCTCCACTCGTGTTCAGAGAATTCATCATCCATCTTCTCTCCGTCTAATTTCGATATTATCCTTTCCAATACCTTCGCTTCATAATTAACAACGGCCCTTGTTCCTTCAAACGTGACATTAATTAATCCTTCAACTTCTGGTGCATCCATTCCGATTTTTCTCAAATACTCTAAATGATTCCCATCCAGAATCGTAATATTCCAGGGCATTATTCTGGCACGGGTAATCTCGGATATGGCCTTAATGAAATTCCCCACATCATTAAATGAAAACGATATAGGACGGATTATCTCCGGTGCCGGGTGGAGTTTTATGGTAACTTTTGTAATGATACCTAAGGTTCCTTCCGAACCCACGAATAAATCCCTCAGGTTATAACCCGATGAATTTGACATAACTTTTTCAAAACCTGCTCTGATTATCTTTCCATCGGGAAGGACCACCTCTATGCTTCTTATCTGCTGTTCCACGCCTCCGTATTTGTAGGAACCTATCCCGATTCCGCCGGTGTTTATCCATCCTCCCACGGAAGCACCAGGCGCACTGCTGGGATATGCACCCAGAAATAAATCGTTAGAAGTAACGATATCATCCACCTCCTTCCATGATACACCGGGCTCCACCGTTATTGTTAAATTCTCCTTATCAACTTTAATTATTTCATTCAAACTGCCCATATCCAGCAGTATCCCACCATTTGTTGGAACCGCTCCGCCCAGACCCCACGAACCACCCCCTCGTGGAATTATAGGAATATTATTCTTAACGGCATATTTCATAAGCTTTGAAATTTCCAATGCATTTTTTGGTTTTACAACTAAATCAGGAGTGTTTTTGAACATCAGTGACATCATTTTCGGCAAAGGCGCTACATCATGGCTGTATAATATCCGTTCGAATTGATCACTACTTACCCGGTCCGAACCAACAATATCAACTACCTTTTTATAAACAACATCCTCATCATTCGGTTTTGATTCTTTAGCCTCCTCCTTTTCCTTTTTACTCTCCCCTTTTTCTTTTCCCTGTTCCCTACCGGTTTT
>CP070629.1:1750372-1755202 GCA_020356005.1 Thermoplasmata archaeon | reverse complement strand
TTTTACATGGTACAAACCTGCGCATGGGGGATGCCGTCGATCCAGATTATGCATTCCTTATCTACAAATCCGGCGTCAATAGCAGTGTTTATTGTGGTCTCACCCACAAGATTTGAAATGGTGGATAACTGCAGGCTCCGTAAAAATAGGACCTTATCCACTCTTGTATCATCGTAAAAATCGCGAGATACCTCCAGGTTGAGCTTACCATCTCTAAAGGTTTTTCCCAATAGGTCCTCGTCACATGCTGCCAGTAACACTTCGTTGGCGTGTTTATAGATTTTCATTGCGATTTTTGGTACCATGAAATCTGCGTCCTGTAGTGTTTATCAATAAATAATAGAGTCTTAATAATATATAGCTTTTAGGCAAAAAAGGGAGTTAATTTTATTAATAAAAGATAAGTAAATAGAGGTAAGAGAAAAGAAGTTATGCATATTGATTTTTTGATATTAAATAACGCTTATACTCGGGGCTGGGGTCTGGGGCCTGGGGACTCGTGTTAAATTAATCGTTATCAGTCATCAGTGGGCAGTGACCAGTTTAATTATCGTTGATAATCAATAAACTGGTAACTAGTCCCTTGACACTGGACATTTTAAAATCAACCCTAGACCCGAGGCCCGAGGCCCCAGTCCCGATTCAAAATCATTTTAAAATCATATCTTTGCTTCTAATCATCAAACAAGCTTAATACCCTTCTTCGCTTCCATTTTTGGATAATAGATCCGACCCTCTTTCTTGAGCTTATCAATATCATTTTTGGCTAGATCTCTATTGATGCCGTGTGATTCAGCTTCCATCAGAACCTCATCAAGATTGGTCGTATCGTTCTTACTGCGGGCTACAAGCTCTTCGATTATATTCATCAATTCCATCAATCTGGAACGCTGGCTGTGGCTTGTGCCTGTGGCGATCATATCGATATCGAACACACCCGCGTCACTTGCTACTTTTCTCAGGAAGTATTCAACAATGCGTATTGCTCGTTCGGTATCCTCCATGGTGACCTTATTGCTGAGCCTTACCCGCGCGCTGGCCTCGGATAACCGTACAAATGCTTCCAGCTGACGTGGTGTTATGGCTATCGCACTGCCCTCTTCACCGCCGGTATCCTGGCTGCGGAGTTTAATGTAATAGTCTTTGATAGACTCTATAGCATCGTTGGTCATTACAGGGAACGAGTGCCGTTTTGCATAAGCTACATATTTTCGTAAGAAATCCCTGGAGAGTTCCGGGTGGATTCCTTCAAGTGCAGCTTCCTCTTCCTTTTCTGAATAAGTCTCCTCTTCGATTTTCTCTCGGAATTGATGTATCTCACCGCCGAGATGGGCATGGAGGATATGATCTGCCATGTCTGAATCCCGGCGTTCTTCAGGTTTATCGGTGATAGTAAAAATCACATCGAACCGTGATAGTAACGTTGTGGGCATATTGATCTGCATGGCAATAGGACTGGTTTCATCGAACCGTCCGTACTTGGGATTCGCTGCGGCGAGAACAGCGCAGCGCGACTGCAGCGCTGCTGTAATGCCGGCTTTCGCTACATGGATTATCTGCTGTTCCATTGCTTCGTGCATGGAGCTCCGATCCTGCGGCGACATTTTATCTATCTCATCTACACAGGCCAGCCCCTTATCTGCAAGAACGAGAGCGCCGGCCTCAAGGGTCCACCGCCCTTCACCAAACTCATCCCGTACAGCCGCTGCAGTTAGCCCGGCAGCTGTACTTGATTTACCTGATGCATAAACACCCCGGGGTGAGAGGCGCGACATATATTCGAGCAGCTGCGATTTTGCGGTACCTGGATCACCCACGAACAATATATGGATATCACCGCGGATCTTGGTCTCGTCCGGCATTTTTTTCTCGATACCTCCGAACAGCTGCAGCAGTAATGATTCCTTTTCTGTTGACAATCCATAAATTGAAGGTGCAATGGAATCACGCATTTTCGAATAGATATTGGGATCGCGGCTGAATTCTAATATCTGCTCCAGATCTTCTTCGGTGATCTCCACTTCCTCGAACTCTTTTTGTTCAAGTTCGATACTGATACCGTCAAGATGTATATCGAAGAATGTGGATTTGGACTGAGGACGCATCTGTTTTTGACGGCTGCGCAGCATGCCGCTAATAATCACTCGGTCACCAGGCGAGATTTGACCCGTCAGGTCGTCTTCTACATAAACCGTAAGGCGTTGAGGTTGGTCTCCGCCGCGCAAGCCCTCGGGGGATTCCTGTATCTCAAGCTTCTGGGTATCGATAAAGGTTGACATTTCTAAAAGGAGTTTGAAAGCAGTCGAACTTGCAGCCCGGCCGCAGCCCGGTCGGTTGATGTAGATGTTGGGATCATCCCTCGAGCATTCCATGGGCTCCTTAAAAGTGAATTCGTCCTGCGGTACCCGTAATCTTGATTGGCACCGCAGGCATTCGAAGAACGCTTCTGTGATTTTCGGCCGGACTTCGGTTGCCTTTCGCACAAGCCCCTCAATTGCAATCATTTTTCCCAGATGCTCTGCCCTGAGGTCTCTAATCGGTATCCGATACGTATCACGCGGAAGCTCCACCACCCGTAAATTGAGCTTGACGCCTTTATGAATTGCATCGGTGGGCATCTGATTTACTAGAGCCTGCTCTGCTGCGGGTAATGTTTTGTTGGGTTTTTCAAGCAGATGGTTGGCCAAATCGGGATTGAAATAATCAATTTCAAAATACTTGACTTCAATAGATTTGGTTTCGGGATATTCATTCACTGCATCAAGAATTCTAGTATTGAAATCCTTTGAAACAAAAAATTGTTCCCAAAGCGAAACCAGCTGCTCATATGAATATCTTTGCGGCGTAAATGCCTCCCCCTGGCGATTTTAAGTATTATCAAATGGTATAAAAACACGTAGGTTAAAGAGGGCATTTTAAAATATTATATCCACTAATATATATTTTAAATTCAGGGGGACCCCCTTTCATTTCCACTGCACACGGTCTATATAGTTTTCTATTCATAGACTGCAAATTATCACACTCCATATGTATGATAAATTATAATTATATTATAATTTAAATGTTTATCAGAGGTGAGTGAAAGTAAAACGATAGAGCTTTGAGGTCAGGTTTGGGAGGTTGGGGTGTTTTAATTAATGCAAGGCTATGGAGGTTGGTTGACAGGGTACATTTTCAATCAAAATAGACAGGTTAACATATCCAAACCTTCAAATTTAGAGTGGCTACAATTGACTGTTTGCCAACAGGTATAAAAAGCCAGATGATATAGATATACAAAAACTATATAATTATATACTTTATTTAATGGCAATTCACTTTATATAGGTGAGGTTTATGTTAAATTCACGCGTAATTGCAGTTTTATTTTCGGCTTTTTTAATGCTTAATATCTTTTCAGTAATAACGCTAGATAATTCCGCTGCACCCCCGGATAACAACCAGACCTTTGACCAGACATTTGATGATATCTGGTATTCAGCCGCTGCTCAGAAAATATATCGCTCCTACGAAAACCTGACCACCAAAGGGGTGCATATAAACAGCTCTGGTGCCATGGACTGGATAAATATTACCTGTAATAATACCGTAAACAATTTCGAGGTGGATCAAAACGGTTATTTTAACATAACCAACAGCACAATCGATCTCATCGGGAATTTTATTATAAGAGGTCATGTTAGGCTAATCAATTCCACTCTTGTAATGAATTCGTCGTATAATGGAGAGTTCAAACTCGAGGTGACGAGTACAGGGAATTTCACTGCAATAAATTCAACAATCACTGCTTATGATCAGACCACACTCCATAACGGTGCAAACGATTTCAAAACATGGGGTGACCATTATAATTTTACTGTTTTAAAAAATGGAAAAATGACACTTATCGATTGTAATGTTAGCCATGCATGGGGTAATATCGATCTAACCAGTAGATACGGCGGTGGAATAAGAATTCTGAGCAGTGACGTTCTTATCTTTAACTGCACAATCTCACAGTGTGAGGTTGCAGGTGTGTTTGTTTATGGTGACGTCAGCCCTGAAATAAGAAATTGTACGATTGAAAACAACACATTTTCGCAAGTGTATACAATCTATAGAGCAAAACCGATCATTGATGGAAATCTCATCAGGAACAGTCCATCCTGGGCGGGTTTCGGGGCAAATTTCTACATGGAAAGTGAACCCATTTTCAGTAATAATACTGTTGAGAATATTTCAATTGACGGAATAGTTATAGAACGATATTCAAATGTAACAATTGAAAATAATATAATTCGCAACTGTTCTAGAGTGGGTATAATCGTTTGGGGTGCTCCCTATGCTATAAGTCCGATGATAAATAATAATCACATTCATAACACAAGTTATGGCATTTATCTAATACCGTTTTATGTAGTTGGAGCAACCATCGTATTGGGTAGCGTTTCTGGAAATGTTTCTAATAATATCATTGAATTGAATAATGTGTCTGGAATGCTTTTGAATAACCAGGCCGCCTCGGCAGGATTCACTGCTTCTATTAATACTTCAATTTATAACAACTCCATTATTCATAACGAACATGGATTATTTATGGTCTATTCAGACCCCGCTGTTATTGAAAACAATCTAACGAACAACAACATGAGCGGCCTTTATATCCTGGACCATTCTACTCCTTCGGTTTCATATAATGATATATTCTATAATAGAGAGTCTGGCATAATAATAAACGAAAGCTCGGCACCGGTTATTTTCAATAACACTATCTTCAATAATGATGCACACGGTATTCTTACCATTGACGCTCAACCCACTATTACCAGCAATAACATTACTACCAAC
>CP070629.1:1747530-1750272 GCA_020356005.1 Thermoplasmata archaeon | reverse complement strand
TTCTATATAGTATTACAGAGATATTGTTTATTCGTTAGTAGTAGGTCAGGTTCCGAATCCGGCAAGGCGGATGGGATACCCGACATTAAAATATAATTGTCTGGTTATTCGTGCTCGTTAGCTCTCGGACTCACAACCGGACCTGCTCTGGCTTGAAATGGATCAATTGCCATAAGCAGATTGTACCCACCCGTTGGGTGGGCTACGGGAATTGATTGATTTTCAATCAATATAATGGAATTGTCTCAACCGATCTTCGTACCCTGATTTGGGGTACCTGCCATAACATAGTGATATTGAAAGAGTATTGCCGGAAAGATCCGTTCCACCATGAGTATAATACCAAACAAAATTGTAGCGAACTTGAATTCCGATATATTCGGTATGATATCTATCCAAGAAAATTTTCGGCTTGCATCCAAGGTTCAGATTAAACGAGTTTACATGCTTTGACTCATCTTCATTCCCGGATATACCAAGGAAACCGTCATATCCCAGACCTGCGACAATATCAAAGGAAAAATTCCTGACTGTAATTAATTCGCGGCTGACATCGGCGCCGAGATACCATCCCTGGAATTTGCTGGTCGATTGCAGGCTGCCCAGATCATCCCTCATTACGTATGATTGCTTGGAATCCAGAAACCGAAAGGCCAGTGCTATATCGGCCTGAATTAATGCGCCAGTCAGTCCAACTGATCCCCCTATTTCCGGATGATTGCCAAGCAATTTGTTATTGCCTTGAGGAATCCAAGCTCCTGCGGAAATGGAATAGTGCGAAGAAGGCTTACCATATTCATTATGGATTTCCTGTATTTTCTCATAATATTTCGTTTGAATTTTCGTGCCATTATAAACTGGCTGCTGAATTTCTGTTAGCGTCAGACTATCCTTACCCTGATACAACAGACAAAGAAGAGATGTATACGATCCGGGAATGGTTTCTACCTGAACTTCTTTAGCCACATTCTTTATGAATTGGTCAAAGTCCGTATGGACAACATAATCTACTTCATCGCATTCTGGCAAAAATGAGAGATATCGCCACAAATGATAGTCTCTTGCGGGATAATTTTCAATGTGTGAGATCAACAGCTCTTCAGCTTTCTTTTCCAGTTCATCACCCGGCCCATCGCTGTCTTTGATTTGCAGCAATATTCTGACTTTATCAATAATGTCATTGGAGCCGCATTTATTCTCCCAATAGTTAATGATGATGTTAATAGAATCAATTTCATTTTTTTCGTAGTAGTGGGGTATCAACCGTTTCGCATTATATCGGTATTCTGAACATTGATCGGACCGCTCGCGAGTGAGAAGTTTGTGCAGTACTTCGCTTTCCTGAGCTGAAACACCAGCAACCCAGATAAAAAGGATAGATATTGCCTCGATGATTCTAAGCATCAATATGCCCTGTTAAATGATGTATCATACTATATATTATATACAACCGAGAACCCCGTATAGATGTTAAGAAATTACGATTCACATCTTTTATTGCACCGAATATGCAAAAATCTCCTTTAATTATCAATAATGCCCCTGTTTCCCTGAGTTAGTCCTAGATCATACCCACCCGTTGGGTGGGCTACGGTAACTCCATAAAAGAAGATAGTCGAAAACGCTTTTCCGGGATTTTGAGCTACTGAGACTATGGCAGTTTTTCCATCAAGACGTGAGTGTCGCTTTCACCGACGATTTTGAAAGCCAGTCTCAGATAGAAGGCGATCGCACGGGTGTTCACTTTCAACACTTCCAGTCGGATAGGAAGTTCAGATGCGGCGGCATCCTCGATCACACGCAACATACATGCCGCTCCGATGCCTCTACACTGATACTCTGGCAGAATAAACAGCTGGTTGAATTTGACGTAGTCAGGCTCCCGGACCAGGGCCATAATCCCGACATCGACTCCCGACAGTTGTATCACACTGAATTCCTGCGACGCAAAGCGTTTTTCATGCATCCGACGCTGCAGCTCTTCGTCCCAACCCCAGACCTCCTCCACATACTGCCCGAAGGCCTCCTTCTTTGCCCGATAGGCAAAGTCGCTGTCAGAAGCCTTTGCTCTCCTCAGTATCAGATTGTCCACACGATAATAATAATGAGATGGGGGGCTGTGTAAAAGGATAATCTAACGAAAGCCTTGAGCCACCGGAAGAAATGAAGCCGGTCCGGATGCAGATATCTGCTGCCCCCGGGTATTGTCGGGTTATTCGTCCTCGTTACTCTCGGACTCAGAACCCGACCTACTAAGACTGCCGAGGACGAAACGAAGCTTGACAGTCAGGTGTGTGTAAGCTATATTTTTACGAAGACGTTATTACCGGTTTCGCCGTCAGGGGATTTATGAAGATATTTATCTACACTTTTATGATATTCGCGCTGCTTATTGCGTCGGCGTGTGATGATAATCCGGTTCGACCCGGTAAAGCCAAGCCCATAATGCCGATGCAGGTCGGCAACAGGTGGTTCGGTACGTCTTACTGGATGGTTAACGATTCCGTTCTTGAAGATCACAGCTACACTCTGTGGGTAAGCAATGATACAGTGATAGACGATGAAAGCTGGTACGGTTTCAGGTGGATAGGTGACGGCACCAGCAGCAGGGATCATAATTTATATGCAAACCGAAGGGACGGCTTATGGATCTGGCAGGCAGTCCACGATACCACCTACGGTCAGCCGAATGTATAACTTAAATACCCCGCCAGATCCGGAGATTCATGCAGAACCGATTTC
>CP070629.1:1744895-1747430 GCA_020356005.1 Thermoplasmata archaeon | reverse complement strand
GTTTTCTTATTTATGGTGCGAATTAATGCCCTGATATGAAGAGTTCCTTTCGAAGTTAAAAAATAGACCTTTCTTTGCCGCCCAACATTCCTTACTCGGGACAGCCGTTCCTCTATCATACCCCTCTTCTTAAGCTCACCAATTGACACCGCCACATGACCGCGGCTGATTCCCACCCTCCTCGCTATACCATCCTGGGTTATATCAACCGGCATCTCATATTCCTGATTATATTTTAAATATGGTAGTAAGTGCCAGAGAATTTTATCATTAACGGTTATCCTCTTCATATTAACCCCACAAAGCATCCTCTTTTGTTATTCGCACGTTATAAACAGAGGAGAACCACGTCTTTTAATGTATATATCAAAATAATCAGTATTAAATAAATTGGTACACTTGTGCTATAATTATGTAACAATTTTCCAAATTTAATTCGGGTTTAAAATTATTATAATAATATAAATATGGGGTTATTACAAATTTGACTCAACTTCTACCGGTGGGACTTCCGAATCCATTGCGGGGTTGTACATATCATAGGCATGGTTGCCCTGGATCGTGCCTTTAATAGGTTTGTCGGCTCTCAATGAATAAGTAAATGTGATATTCTTACCCTTTTCGATATCATCGATATACACCATTGTCTGCCGATCCCTGATTTCATAATTATTTATCGTTCCTTTGTTCAAAAGGTCTATGAATTCGTTTTCAATAAAAGAGAACCCGACGGGCGCTCTCAAATCAATCAAAACCATTTTTAAGCTGGGGCTGTCCCCGTTGTATATCAATGACACCTCAGCAGTGATGGTATCATTGACTTTGATATTGGTGGTATCATATGTGATATTAAGTATAAGTTCCGGCGGTTTCGATAATTCGGTTTGGTTCCATGGTATGTATTGCTCATAATAGATCTGGTAAAAAATGTTGCCAATGCCCACACTTGTTAATTTAACCTCAAGACCCCCGGGTTCAAGATACGGTCTCAGATCGATCAAGTATGTAATATCCTTGTTTTCATCTGTAAATCGAATGGCTCGTATTTCCGTACCATTTGCATAAGCTGTTACAGTTAGATCTTCGATAAAGAATTCATCCACCGAATTCAAAGCCTGGAACGCCACCGCGGTATCGTGAGTGGACCCGAAACAGCCGCCCTCCCTGTGGGTCAGCAGATATTTTACTGCCTTATTCACAGTAGTACTGAAAAATCCATGAAGGTCCAATGCCATTATTGCATAGCCCGTGGTTTCGATGATATTTGTACCGCTTCTGTAAGTATCTGGCCCGGAAGAGCTCGTCGTCCAGCTCCACCAAATCGTCCCTTCCTGTGTATCTTCATGTTTTTTGGAAAACAATTTCTCTGCAATATCCTCCCGAAGTGTTGTTGAACCATCCCCCATCTCCAATGCGAGCAATGTCAGCGCCAGTGTATAAGGGTCTCCGTCAGGATCGACATTGTTTTCAATATAGCCAATCGATTTTTGTATTGCCGTATCATCTTCCGAATATCCGCTGTATAATAGCGCACGGGCGATATATGCCGTTGAGGTAAGCTTTACCCTGGCCAACTTGGAATTTATGGACCAGTGCCCAACATTTTCAAATTCAAAGCTGCCGTCATCATTCTGAGTGCTTAATAGATAATCCTGGAAGCCCGGGATGATATCGTCGTCAACAATAAAGCCGGCATCTACGAGGTCCTGGAATGCAAATACCGCCCAGGCGGTCAGCCACTGGTCGGGAGGGCCGCTCCCGTGCCAAACGACGGATTTGCCGGTGCCGTCCGAATTATCGATAACATATATCATCTCATGCTCTATACCCTGCGTCATCATGTTTTCAAACTCGAACATCTGCTCGTCGGTAATATCGCCCTTTAATAAGTTATTATAGGCAGCGATATTTACCGCCAGTTTGGAGGTGGACTGCTCACCGCAGCCTGAAACAAACTGAATATAATTCTCTGCGCCGTCCAGTGTGATCGCTTCTATTCCGCCCTGCAGCTTGATGTATGCATCCTCACTGTTGGGTATACGTTCGTCAAGTAACGTTATCGTAGCATTCATACTCTGGTTGTTTTCCAGGGCTCCATTGATCAGCTCTTCAAGCGCTTTACCGTCAGGCTCCACGCGCATTTCCTTTATCACTTCATCGATCTCTTTACCGTTATCTCCTCGTACAGTAACCATGAACTTCCCCACATTCTTGGCCTTGATACGGAAATCCACACTGGATACGGTGCCTGATTTGACACTTTTCACTATTACATTGGATTCCGATAGAAGCTCATACCAATCACCCTGATCCAGTGTTATAATAATATCACTATCTCTTTCATCAAAATTATAAATTAAAATCTTCAGCGGGAACTCGTCGTTTCTGACCACCGAAACGGGTATATCCGGTTCTATAAAGAAGCCCTTGAACACCGTAACGTTCCTGGTGCCCAATCCGAACCGCGCATCCTTGGTGGTCGCCACCGCCTCTACATTCCAGGTCGTTATGGAATCCGGGGTGGTCAACCCCAGC
>CP070629.1:1740407-1744795 GCA_020356005.1 Thermoplasmata archaeon | reverse complement strand
TTCAATCATTTTTTGGCAGGATTCAGATTTATTTGTCATGTTCATTATATTATCACGTTAGTCTTAAAAAAAATTATTGCACAATATATTTACTAGAATCTTCAATGTCAAATCAGAGTATACTACATTTTTCCCTGATTAAATATCACCATTACCCAGGTCTATATTAACTAAAATAATAACTGGTGCTTTGACCCTACTATTATTATATATATACGGTGGAATTATTTTCTCTATCAATTAATCGATTCTGATGCAGGAGTAGTTCTTGCTGTTGTCCGAAATGTATTAATAATAAGGGGAAGGCCCCCCCATATTCGCTCATTTAATTTGTGATATAAAGACATTGTCAGGAAAGTAAATAAATTCAGTAAATTGTCAGAGCCGCTGATTACCGTAATGAACTGATTACCATTATGAAATAAGCTGTTACCGATGTTTTTTTATCATAGTCATTTTTGATCTATGTCTTTCATTGGTTCAGACTGTTTTTTTCAAATTTAATATTCTACTTTTATGTTTCAATATTTTAAATATTTTATGGTTATAAATTACTCAATATAGGTTCTCAAAAATACTGTCATACAGAAGGAACTGTTCATGAAGACACAACATATATTGTTTTATGGGATTACTATGGCAATCATCGGTTTGTTATCAGGTTGTTCGTCTTCTACGGATAATTCAAAGATTGATGTCACACCTCCACCTGTGCCTTCAGATTTGACGATTACCAAGATCGGCAACGGTTCAGTGAGTTTGAGTTGGCAACAGGTTTCCGATAAGGGATTAAAAGGTTATAACATTTTTTGGATGGCCGGTACTGAAGTTGACACTCTGAGAGCAAACCGCCGTTTTGTCACCACAAATTTTACAATTATTTCAGGTCTCGAGTATAACACGCTATATTATTTTGCAGTATCTTCAATTGATAATAACAACAACGAAAGTGCTCTATCCTTTCAGGAGAAAGGGATACCTCACAATACAGAATACCCATCAGCACCAACAGGTGTGGATGTGGTAGCAGAAAGTATCAATGAATCTCCAAAAATAACTGTTTTCTGGGCTCAAAACACTGAACCCGACTTTGTCGCTTATAATGTGTACCGTTCACTCACATCTACAGGGCTCGAAGACAGCAGTTCATCATTTGTTACATCCTTGAAACAGGAAAACTATATTGATACAGATGTTAATATAGGAATTACCTACTATTACCGAATAACCGCTCTTGACAGAGGGGGATTGGAAAGTAATCCTTCTGTCATCGTTAGCGATCTCGTACTCCCGAGAGTTGAACTCATTTCCCCGGTTGACTTTGCCTATGTTTCAGCCAATCCAACATTTACATGGGAACGGGTGCCGGGAGCCTCAAAATACAATATAATTATAAAAACATCACGTATTGGCGGTGAAATCTGGAACATTGAAATAGATGCGGTGGATACGCATATAACATATAACGGCAAAACAAAGCTCTCGAATGGCGAGATTTACTACTGGATGGTAGGTGCAATTTCCCGGAGGGTAATCAATTCGACAAGCGCTGATGGTACGTTCATTGTAAAAATTCGATAGAAAAACCAGATGCGATTATTCTTTTTCAAGGCCCTGGCTGAGTGATACGCTGAATTCGGCATCATCGATATTTCTTATACCCGCCTGAACCGACAGCCTGTACTCTAACGGTAGGATAAAATCCAAACCCAAAAATCCAAAGATAGGATTTTTTATCTCAAATGAATCTCTTTTATCGCGGGGAATTCTGCTTTCAGTAGTTCCTGATCTTGTTACCTCGACATCAGTGATTTCCCACCATATTTCAGAAAATCCGACTCCAAAAGTGAGATCAATATAATCTATTCGCTTCGAAATACCCAAAGATGCATACAGATCGGCCCATTTGAGATCACGTTCCTTTATTAATATACTGCCATCGAGTCGGTTCCACTGAATATCTCCATCGGTTTTTAAGAAGAAGCCCCCGCCCTGAAAGAACACACGTGTTCCTGAATTGACAAAATTGAGAAGCCGTATACGCGTTCCTCCACCGAAACCAGCTTTGAAATCGCTGTCAAAGTTCCTGTTTGCACCACTTGCCTGAGCATAATCAAGTTTAAGGGCTGCCCCACCACCTCTGATATAAATATCCATCCAATCAGTTAAACCTGTGGTAACCTTCATAGTAATCCGTTCTGATGAAGTTTCAATATCTTTTGTATCAAGATCATATGTATGCAGCATATTGGAATATTCGATTCCGACAAACAGGTTTTTTTTGCCTACCTGTGTACCCGGATTACCTAACATGTCAGCCCATACAATTCCCGGTATACACAGAATACATACAAGAAAAAATACCCACATATTTTTCATCAGTATCTTCCCTTCTATTTCATATGGTAAATCCTTAGGTTTCCCCTAAAAGCTACTGGTACTCAAATAAATGGATTTCTCAATAGAATCAGAACCATTCGGACTCTCTAGACTTACGGTCACAACAGCCCACCCGGGGTCATCACCTGCAAGGGGATCAAGATCGTTTGTCAAAGTAACGCGATATTTAATCCGACCCGGTTCACCCGTAGTAATGCTTTTCTGTGATAGTGTACCCAGGGTTGAAGACAGTGTCAGTTTTGAACCACCGACAATCGGATTTTCGTTTATATCATGAACGGTAATGATTAAATCTGCCTTGTCACTGCGATAAACGGAATCTTTGTCTGCAGTTATGGTGAAAGTAGTCACCGTCCTCGAAAATACTACCTGTGCATAGTTAAACACCGTTATATTGTTTCCGTTCTGGTCACGTCCTTCTGTTTGAGCCGTTATTACAGCAATACCGTTATTGGGAGTTATATCCTCGGGATCAAACGACCATGTAGGTAAAGCAAAGCTGGCCGGACTCCCGGGAATATAATTATTCGGATTAGGAATAAAACCTGAATTAATTATCGTCGGGTACGGATTGCCACCGTAGAGAGTGACTGTAGCCATACCATTAGCATTGGTATATCCCGTATTTGTCGTAATATAGCCGCCAGATGTAGTAAAATATACAGATGTTCCCGGTGGAACAGGATTATTGTATTTATCTGCAATGGTTACTGTTATGGTAGACCGGTTATATTCCGTTCCTGTCTGGTCGGCATATATGTTAATCGGCCCACTATAGACAGTCATTCTCGAATTGGTAAACGGATCAGAAAGATCGCTCGTATCCAGATAAGGTGGACCCGCATAAACAAGTATCTGAGTTGTTTCACTAATTACCGGCGGATCATAAGGTAATCCCGTTTGTGGATTAATAACGGTGGCCTTCATACGGACAGATCCGGCTCTTTTGCCCGAATGGAATGATACCGTTGCTAAGCCGTTTAATGTTGGTACCGGGGAACTTACCGAGTGTATATTTCCTTCCGGTGTAAATGTATCTTCGTTGTCGAAGGTGCCAACAAGCTCGAATTTAACCAGATTACCATCAGCGACATAATTGTTTTTACTGTCTTTCACGGTAGCCGAAACGATCAGTGTCTCATTCTGACCGGATCCCTTTACATAAACATACGGTTCATATGTATCCGCATCCTCACCAGGAGGAAGAGGGAATATAAGTTCGACAGACTTGGGTGGTCCCGGTTTCACAATGACGCTCGCATATCCCACCGCATTGCCGACCGTAACGCTGATGGTTGCGGTACCCACCTGACCTGACGAGAAATGTGCGATAGCTTTCCCTTCGGTGTTTGATGTTGCATAATGGGTAATTTGACCTATATCTGTCTCAAACTCTACTGTTGTTGGTTTATCAATTATTTCGCCGTTAAATTTCTTGAGAGTTGCAGTAACCTCGACTGACGAAATACCATCTGCTTCTACTTCGTTTTTATCCAGAGCGATATCAATATCGGATACCTGGTTGACGGTACTTCCTACTTCCTCGAAATGGACATAGGTGAAATCCGAATAGAGACCGGATTGTGCAGTAATCTTTATATATGTTTGTGGGGTTTTGTCGCTTCTTAACCATGTTACCGCTTCACCATTTACCGTAGTTGTCACAAAAGGATTGAGCGTACCTGCGTCAGTGGTAAACGAGACGGTCGTTCCATCAGGGACATTTGCTGATGATCCATTTTTGTCAAATAGTGTTGCTTTGACCATAGTGGAATCTTTTCCGTCAGCAAGAAGCGTTTTCTGCTCTGCTGAAACAGAGATATAGGACACCGAAAATCCAGGTAATGAAAATGTAATTGAACCTTCTTTTCCTCCTGCGGATGCGGTGAGTTTTATTTCCCTTCCTGCGGAAGCGGAGGGATATGTTACAGATGATTTCGCAACACTGTTTACTGTTTTTACTGGGCTCAACACAGCCCCTTCAGCCG
>CP070629.1:1724834-1740307 GCA_020356005.1 Thermoplasmata archaeon | reverse complement strand
GGATATGCAGCAAGTGTATACTGGAGGTTTCGGACGATGTGATAATAAAGGCCTTCCCGTTCTTCCTGGCGCCGGTCTTTTTGTTTATCATAGCTTATTTTATTACTTACGACATCGTCGTAGGTCTGGTGGTGGGAATCATAGCCGGATTATTCCCAATCATTTACGGAATACAGCTGTTCAATAAAAGCGCAGATGCCGCCAGCAAACTCGCCGTGGGACTCAACTAAGGAAAATACCGCGATCCTATGAGATTGTTCACGCCGAAAGAGTGGTCAAGGATAAAGTGAATTGAAGCTTAAAAATCGCTAGAATAATGGTGAAGGTAGATTATAATAGGGATTGGGGACTGAAAAACGAACTCAGTGGTTGGACAAAATAAAAATATTGTCGTTTTTCAGGACAGAACAGTTCAAACTCTATTGATATTAATTAATTGAACTGTTCGCAAATAATTATAATTAATCTGGATTAGGACGCTCGCTCCCTGCGGTCGCTCGCTTTAGGGATTAGGGTTAATTCTAATTTATTTCTGATTAAAACCATTAAAAATGGTAAATAAATTCGTTATAAATAGAGAAAAAATTAAATGTGATTGAAAAGTTACTACTTGGATAGAAAGTGATAATAATGAATGATCTTGACAGTATTAAAAAGAAGATTTCGGAACATAAAGATTATCTTAAGGATAAATATGGAGCGGTAGAAATAGGTATCTTTGGCTCCTATGTTAAATCCCGACAGAAGAAGGGTGAGAGTGATATAGATATTTTAGTAGATTTCGAAGACGGTATTACCTTATTAAAATTTATTGAAATGGAGAATTACCTATCGGATCAATTGGGAATAAAAGTAGATTTGGTAATGAAAAGAGCTTTAAAACCAAGAATTGGAAAACAAATTTTGAAAGAGGTCATATATGTATGAGCAATGAGTACAAAGATTATTTAGATGACATTTTAAATTCCCTTATAAAGATTGAACAATTTGTGGAGGGTATGACCTTTGAAGATTTTAAGGTAGATGATAAAACCATTTTTGCTGTAATAAGAGCATTTGAAATAATCGGAGAAGCATCTAAATCGGTTCCTCAGGCAATAAAAGATAAAAATTCCCAAATTCCGTGGCGTGAAATGGCTGGGATGCGAGATAAATTGATACATGAATATTTTGGTGTAGATTTGAAGGTTGTCTGGGATACAATAAAAAATGATATTCCCAATATTAAAACCGACATTGCTAAAATGATTGATGAAATAGAAGAGTAGAATTATTGTATTCAAAAGGACTACTTGACTACTAGGGTAAAGTTTGGGTAATCTTATAAACCAATTTGTCGAAATTAATTATCTATTCTTCCACCTTGATATTTGGATGATCCTTATCGATTATGATTTAATCCGACTCGTATCTCCTCTTCCTCACGATACCGCATTCCGCTTAACGAAACGAGCCTCGCCACCGCCACCCTTGTACGCACTTCTGGAAGCAACCAATAATCACCCTAGCGCCTAATCTCTCCTCTCTAGCGCCTGTTACAATCGATGTAAAAGCTTAAACGCCCCGACTGGGATTTGAACCCAAGTCCCGGGCTGTCTGCGGACATTCCACGACAGGCCCGGATGATAGGCCGCTACACTATCGGGGCACACCTTGATTTTAAGCGTGATAATCTTATCCCGTAAATAATTACTACTATTTTATTATGTTTGTTATCAATTATAATCAATTTTAATCTGTTCTTAATTAGTAATACTACAAATACTTCAAATACTACAAAATCCAAAGGAATACTACAAAAAACAAATACTACAAAGCCCCGCCCCCTTCTTTTTGACAGCTTCACCGCTTTGGTGGTTATTACTTTTTCTGGTTGGCCAAGGGGAAATATTAGTCACGAAAAATATCACTAAGACCTAGGACTTCCATGGTTCCGTGATTCCATGGTTAATACTTCACCTGCCATGCAAAGGAGTCTAAATAAACCACGGAGGCATGGAAGACATGAAATCTACTGTGATTACCTAGCCGGGGTTAGCAGAAAACTTTTTTTACCGCGAAATAGGGAGAAATACGCGAAGACCGCGAAATTTTTTTACTCTAACGATTCGAGATGTTTCGTGGTTTTCGCGCCTTCGCGGCTGAAAATGGGGAGGGGCGGGGACTGTAGCGAATCAGATGTTTTCACCTATGTAACGGAAAATCATTTAACACAGAGTACACAGAATACACAGAGTCTAGGTCCACAGAAAAAAATCTAGGTCTAAATTCTAATTCTGTGTTCTCTGTGCTTCTGTGTTAAAACCGTGGCGGGGGGGGGTTAGAATTTAGAATTTAATTATAGATAAAATTATAAATAAATATCTAATTTCGTTTCTTATCATGAATAATTCAAAGCCAGTAAAGCACAGCGATCATAAAACCATGGATATTATAGATTATGATACCGCGATCGAATATCTGTATTCACTTGAGCTGTTCGGTATTAAGCTCGGGCTGGATAATATCACCAGGATAATGGAAAAGCTGGGCAATCCCCATACCGATCTTAAATTCATCCATGTTGCAGGCACAAACGGTAAAGGCTCTGTTTGTGCAATGCTCAGTTCGGTTCTGGCAGAGGCAGGCTACAAGGTAGGACTGTACAGCTCACCGCACCTCCGGTCGTTCCGGGAACGGATCGCTGTTAATTCGGAACGCATCCCCCGTGAAAGAGTTGTATCGTTAACAAAGCAGCTCCAGCAAACCGCACTGGAGATAGAATCGGAGACCGAGGCCCACCCCACCTATTTTGAAATCACAACAGCTATGGCACTAAAATATTTTCAAGAGGTGGAGGTGGACATCGCTGTAATGGAGGTTGGCATGGGCGGGAGGTTCGATGCCACTAACATCATAACACCCCTGGTGAGCGTTATAACCGATATTTCTCTTGACCATACAGAATATTTGGGTGAAAAACTTGAAAAAATATCGTTCGAAAAAGCAGGTATAATCAAAGACAGGATACCGGTGATCACCAGTAATCAAAAGCCGGAGGCCATGGAGGTTATAGAAAATATATCCAAAGAAAATTCATCCGAACTGTTCGCTCTTGACCAGGATTTCAATTTTGAACTTATTGAGGCGAATGAAAACGGAGTAAAATTAAATGCAGTTTATAATGACCGTTTTGGTACAGGAATACGGTTCGAAAATCTTTCCATTCCCTTCATAGGCAGATTCCAGGCGCAAAATTGTGCGGTTGCTCTGGCGGTGGTTGCCATGTTGACCAATTCGGGCTGGGATATTCCCAAAGATTCGATCTACAGCGGGCTGCAAAAGGTCTCCTGGCCCGCCAGAGTCCAGGTAATGCAGAGGTCGCCCACCGTCATACTGGACTGCTCGCATAACCCCTCCGGGATTTCTTACCTGGTGGAGACGATTGAAGATCTTTTTGAGTATAATAAAATTATTTTTGTTATAGGCGTAGTAAAAGAGAAGGCGAGGGGGGAAATAGTAAAGTTAATTTCCGCCTTGAATCCGGAGGTAATTGCAGTAAAACCGGCTTCACACCGCGCATTAGAGCCTGAGGTATTGCAGGCGGAGTTCAGGGAAGCCGGTGTGGAATGCAGTGTTAAATCCGATGTGCTCCAGGGTGTCGAAGATGCGCTCAAGCAGGCTGGCCCAACAGATCTGGTTTGCATAACGGGCTCGTTTTATACAGCAGGGGCTGCTATGGAGCACTGGCAAAAAGCTGAGAAATCAATATAATCAGGTTCCAGGTTCTGAGTTCCAGGTTCTGGGGACCTGAGTCGAGCAAATAAATGATTATATGCGAAGCTTTCTTGGGTATTATTATAAGATTTTACTTCACCGTTGGATTCCGCACGGCCTTTCGCACAAAGCAATATTCCCTGCTCAGGCAACTAGATTTGCCGAGAATGATTATGGCGGAAACCTTCTCGCCTGAAAATCGAGAAAAATGATATCATTCTACACTTTGATTGAGTACTCGATTTTCAGTCCTGGGTCCTGCGTCCTGATAAAATCTCCCTAGCGCCTGATCTCTCCTCTCCAGCGCCTGATTTAATAGATTTATCTGCTGCTTTAAAAATCTAGAAATCCAAATAATTTTAATGCAATAATGATAATAAGAATAACGGTCATAGCAACCACCAATACAAGTGCTTGACCTTTTTTTGACATTACATTGCCTTTCGTTCGGTATGAAACCCTGACGGTATCTGCAACAGTTCCCCGGACTCTATCCCTGAAGCTGTAAACTTCACGGCTTCGAATCGGATCAAGCGGACCCTCACGCACCTCTCTATGCCGGATTTTAGTTTCACTGGGTTTTTGGGTTTGGGGTAATATTTTAATTGAGACCTTTTCTGTTTCATCTTCAAAATCCTCTTCAAATAGTAGTGATGAATCAATTTTATCAAAATCAATTTTTATGTCCTCGGGAGTAAGTTCCGGGACATCCTCCATTTCATCCGATGTTGAATCGGTAAGATGAGACCTTGGCCGCACAGGTCTCGTTCGCGGTATTTCCTTTTTATCGAGTCGGTCCATTTTATCTGTGACTTTTGCCCCTTCAACATGTTTTATTTCCGTTTCTTTAGAATCTACTTTGTCGCAGATGGGGCAGTTACCGTCTCCATCAAGTTCGGAATCACAGTCAACACAAGTTGAGGACATAGTACCACGTTGTTACAACCGATAACTGTTGATGTATTTAAAAAGTTATCCATCCCAAATAAACGCTAATAAAGAATACGCCTACAAGGAATAAAGCGAGTATAAGTATTAAATATCTCGATTCTTTGGTTTCAAGGTATGCATCGCCGCTTCGGTAAGCCACGCGTTTTGTACCCGTTTCATATTTTCTATCTGTATCAGGTATGGAATAGACCCTCGAGGTGCCGCGGCGCGGATCCTGCGGAGGAGGTTGATAAATCCTCGGTCGATCGCGTTTCTCTGCTTTATGTGCGGGCGAGTGAGCGGTGGTGACAGGTTTTCTCCTAACCGGCCTATCCTCCTTATCACCCACCCCCATCTCTAATTCTTTTGTTACTGCTTTATCAAGCTCTCTATCCACCTCATCATCGTCTTCTATCTTGGATTTACCTTCCAATAATCTGGTAAGGGTCATCATGGTCTTTCGTTTAAGAAATTTTGCTTCTTTATGAGTCGGGTCAATATCCAGCGCCCTATTATAATATTTAATTGCCAGATCGTAACTTTCCTTTTGATAGGCTTCACGACCAAGATCCAGTAGAGAGGCTACCTGCATGCTTGTTTCGCCCATATCGGTTGGAAATGCTTCGTCATAACCCTCTGGCTTATATCAAGAGGGGGCATCATTTTTATTTCCCTCAGGCATCAGATCACTTTAATCCCGGTTTTTATTAAATCGAATCCAATCCGTCCTGAATATTGAGTGAATATTTTATATTTAGTTTTTTCTTCACCTTTTTCATATTTTTATCATATTATTATATAGCGGTTTTAAATTCTTCATAATCCAATTCCACTTCGTCTCCCTGGAATTTATAGTATAATACGAAGAAATCACCATCTTCTGCCGGTAATGTAGTATCAGGATTTACCATAAAGTTATCATTAGTATCCAGCAGTGTTTGAGTGGGGCTATCAATAAATGATACATTACCTGTTGTGCCAAGTGCACTGACATCATTTTTATAGAGTATTGGGCCGTCCTTACTGGCTTTTCTAATAGCAAAAGTAAAATTTGCTAATTGCTCTTCAGGTTCGGCTGATCTTACTATGAAATTGTAAATTCCTATTAAGGGAGCAGCAGGTTTGGCTTCCAGATCAACCTCCGGCGGGCCTGTGGGACCTTCTGGGTTAACTTTTATAGTTATTTCAGCGGATGATTGTTCTTTACCGTCATTTACTGTTAGTTTAACTGTGAAATCTCCGGTAGTGTTGAAATATCGATAGAATTTCTCCTCGCTGTATTTTGGCCCATCACTGAATTCCCAATGATATATTAATTCATCGCCATCAGGATCAGTAGAATTTGAGCCGTCGAATAATACCCGTTGACCTACCGTTACGTTAATATTTTGGCCCGCATCTGCTGCGGGGGGTTGATTGTCGTTTCCATTCAGTAATGAATCTTCACTTGAGGTGAGTATAATGGCCAGAATAATTATAACCACAACTACAACAGCAGCAATGATTATTGTCCGCTTAGAGAGTTTCTTTTTCTCTTTCGGCTCTTCAGATTCCATGCCATTAACCTCAATACGAGAAACGCTTAAGGTAATAAATATCTTTCGACAGTTTTATATATTATATTTATGAGCGGTATTTACAATTTGCTTTCAAAATTTAATCTAAATTAAGAAAAAGTGGATATTATTTCGCGCAATTTCTCTATAAATATATCCACTTCGGACCTGGTATTGTAAAGATAAAACGCAACTCTGACCGACCCTTCAATTCCTTTGGCATTGAACCATGAATGTACGCAATGCATACCCGATCTAATCATTATATTGGCAACTTCATCAAGTATCATTGCAATATCGTGGGGATTCATATCTTTCACCGTAAAACCTGTTATTCCTCCGCGGAGTTTTGGGTCCGGTGGGCCGATAATAGTAACTTCCGGGATCTCATTTAACTGTTCGGTTACATATTCATTCAATTCTAATTCATGCTGTTCGATTTTATCCAATCCTATATCCATGAGGTATTTAGCTGCTTCACCGGAACCGATCAAGCCCGCATAATTTTGTAAGCCCCCCTCGAATTTTGAAGGTGGTTTGAGAAATAATGAAGTCTCATATGTTGTTTTCTCTACAGTGTCGCCACCAACGATGAATGGTGAAAGTCCATCAAGTAAATCATATTTACCATATAATACCCCGACTCCTGTGGGCCCGCACATTTTATGTATGGAAAACGCAAAAAAATCCACATCGAGCTTTTGAACATCTATAGCATGGTGAGGCGCGCTCTGGGCTCCATCCAGCATGACCAAAATATCCTGCTCATGAGCTACTTTGATTACATCTTCTGCTGGGATCGTATAACCGTCCAGGTTTGAGGTGTGAACCATACTGAGCAATTTTACATTTTTATCCAGAGCATTTTTTAAGTTGTTCATGCTGAATGTCCCGTCATCGTTAGATTCCACAACTTTATGTTCGATACCTATTTTATTCTTCAACAAGTGCCACGGGGCAAGGTTTGAGTTGTGTTCTCTATCCGTTGTTAAAACCACATCGCCGGATTTCAAACCTATGGAGTTCCCGACAAGATTAATACCCTCCGTTGCGTTACGCGTGAAAATGATTTCGTTCGAATTCCGTGAATTTACGTATTCTTTTATTCTTTTTCGTGATTCTTCTACGGCTACCGTCACTTTCGTTGCAAATTTATGAATACTCCTTCCTCCACATGCGGAATATTTTGTATAATATTCGTTCATTGCATCAATAACCGGTTGAGGTTTCAGCGTCATACACGCGTTATCAAGATAGATAATGGGTTTTCCCTCTATTTCCTGATCCAGTACTGGGAAATCAGCGCGATATCTTTCCAGGCTCATTTTCATACCTCTGGACTTGTACCTTTGGATTTGATATGTTCCATCGATTTAAAGATATTATCCAACGTAATAGGATTCTTAATATAAAATATTAATATCTTCTATTCCAGTGGAAATAGTAATTAATAGTATAAAAGACGACCTTTTGAGTATTTCAAGTCTTATTTCATTTAAAAATCTGAAACAATGTCGAGAATAACAAAAAATATTAAACCGGCACTTTGATGTTAAGTATTCGTGCAGTATAAGTGCCGTTTATTGCCAGTTTATACAGGTTCACCATCTCTACAGGATAATTTTGAGCTTCAAGTTCAGATCGTAACTTATTAGAAAATTCACTGAAATCGTCTTCCACCTTTGCGGCCTGTTTTTCATCGCATGAAATGAATGAACGGAGACCGTCAATAACAATCGAGCTGACTGCGGGATATAATTTCTGCACTTCTTCATTGTTTTGACTATCCTTTAAACTGAGGAATCCATCTACGATCCGCCTCAGGTTACGACAGATCCCCAGAAACAACAAAGCTTCTGCAGGTGGTTTTATTTCCAGATCGCTTATCAAATATTCATTGCTGGATTTACTGATCTCTTTAATGTCATCGTATAGATTTTCTCGATATGTTTCTATCTCACCGAATTTATTGGCTTTGATAAGTTTATCGAGTTCTTCAAGCGTATTTATGGTGCTCTTTAATCTATCCCAGGCTTCCTTGAAAATGTGTAATTGATTTTTTTCAGGTTGCTTTGGACTTTTTCCTTTAAATGACTCGAAGCGTGATCTTAATAGCTCTGCTGCAGGCGTCATGGTGTACTCGTGACTACTGTACAGCCATTTCAATCCGTATCCGATATCAGTGCAGCATTCCTCACAGCCGCCGCTGAGACAATCTGTCAGTGAATTTCCACATGAGCAAATTATTGAAGGCCCCAGCGAATATGATATCAATTTTAATGTGTTAACCGCATCGGTCCTGTCCTTGGCACGCCTGATCATAATTTTACCGGTTTTAAAAACATGTATTCGCCGTTCCTCACTCTGGGCCAATCCGTACCCCATTTCCAGTGAACACTTCACATTTGTCAGGGATTGAATATTATTGAATGAAAGGCACATCTCGCAGGAGTCGAACAGATCGAATGCAGAGTTTTCCGGGCGGGGCAGATGTGCTTCCAAGGTAACCCTACCATATTCCGCACAGGGTTGGATTTCAACGATTTCTTCATCATAATATTCATTTGAGTCATGTTGATTTTTCATCTGATCCGGTTCCGAATCTCCAATTAATTGGTTTATGCGCTTCAGATTATCTTTTCTAACCAGAGGACAATCCTTTGCATCCTGTGTATTTCGCGATATTTTCCTCGCCAGAGTAGCGCATGATGGATTGCTGCATAATCCGCAGTCAATATTTGGTAAAAGCTTGAGAATCTGTGTGGATTCAATCATAATTGAAACCTACCATATTTAGATTATAATATATTGGTGAAATTACAGTTCAATCATCTAAAATATATCTTATTCTATTAATCTAATTCGGTTTAATTAAAGCATTGACCGCATTTTCAATATTTTCAAGACCTGTCTGGAGTACTTCAGTAGGAACGCCATAACCAATACGTGCAAATTCCGCAGTACCGAAAAATTTGCCGGGTACAATCAAGGTCTCATAGTAATTGCTCAACATCTCAGATAATTCCGTTACATTTATATTGAAAAATTTAGGAAAACAATAAGCTGCATGTTTGGGGATTTTCACATCAAAATAATCCTGCTTTTTGATCCATTTTTTAATGATCGGAGTATTTTTTTTCAGAACCGAACGGCTATGTGCGATCAATTTATCAATATTTAACAACGCGTGGTAAGCAAGTTTCTCCGTTACCGGGGAGGTTATTACTGAGGTATGGAACTTGATTTTCCGGCATTTGTTAATTAATTTCGTATTAGCCATAATCCATCCTGCTCGCAGATTGCCAAGACCATATACTTTTGTCAAACTGTTTGTTGTAATCGCCCGTTCGGAAAGTTCAGCTGCCTGCGGCGGGGGTTTATCAAAAACAAATTCACGATAAACCTCATCGGATAACAGATGACAGTTATTATCTTCAACGAGTTCGCATAAGGCTTTTAATTCCTTTTTCGACATAACCACGCCGCTGGGATTGTGGAGATTCGTAATTGTAATTAAAGATACATTTTTAGTCATTAACTCATTGATTGCTTCCAGGTCTACCTCGTAATTATTCGAGGGTAAACGTTCAATAAACTGGACTTTCGCACCCAGCATCTGAGGAATTCGTACGAGAGGTTCGTAATTCGGAGATTCGACAATAACCGTATCACCAGGTTCTATGATTGCGGCCATAGCCAGAAAATTTGCTTTGGAAGCTCCACTGGCGGTTAATATATTCTCTTGTGGAATTTGATATCTTTCTGACAATAGTTTTAATAACTGCTGGTCGCCGTCGAAGCCTATGGGCAAGGAATGCCAATCGGAAATATCGGGAGTTATCTCAGAAATTGTTTTATTTCCTGGAGGGAAAACTCCACTTATCGCTAAATTATATTTAGTTTTGGGATAATTGTTTTTAACCCATTCGAAATATTCGATTTGAGTATATTTCATAATTACACACAAACTTTGTTTTTTAGTTCGAACTCGAATTATGTCTAATATTTAATAAATTTGTGTTAATTTTAATTAAAATCTTTTTCAGATAGGAATATGTAAAATTATATATATATTGAGACTACATTAATAGAAGGTTAAAAACCGGAATAGGAAATCGAAACCTAATACGATCCAGGAGGTTCGGAATTGACCGGAGAAAAAAAGAGTACCACAATGACCTGTGACGACTGTGAACATTTTCTGCGAATGTACAAGGGTGCCGGTGTTGGTACTTGCAAAAAAGGATCAAAAAAATACAGAAGTGAAGATTCTGTTTGTGATTATACTGAAAAGGAGGAAAACATAGAATTGGATTCGATACTTTCTGGTTTCAGATGCCATAATTGTGGAGATGAGATCGGAGAGCATGACTTCCGCAAGGAACATTCAATAGGTCCCTTCGATTCTCAGGGCAAAATAATCCATTATTTTTGTACAGACTGCTGGACGCAGATAGATCGCGAGCGAGAAGAAGTCCGGAAGCATTTTGATATTGGATAGAAGCATTGTTTTATGATTTTTTATTGCTACAAGAGGAGCGGCTTACGGTTGCGTCTGAGAGGCTCGTTACGATAAGCGTTGGCGAAGTGCGTTACGTACAGCGTCAGCGATGCTCGTATCGATATTTCTATTAAGGATATTAGAAAATATTTTTAATGTAGAACCATTATTAAGAAGTCCTGAATAACAGCGGTGGCGCAATGGATAAACTAGCAAAGCTCAACAAAACGATCTTGAAATGCACGAAATGTGAACTGTGTGAAAGTCGTATAAATGCAGTACCGGGTGAAGGTGCAAAAAATGCAGAGGTAATTCTCATAGGAGAGGCACCGGGCAAAAATGAGGATGAGGAGGGGCGGCCGTTTGTGGGTCGTGCAGGAAAAACCCTTGATGAGGTTTTGGCCGAACTGTCAATTCCACGAGAAAATCTTTACATCACAAATATTCTTAAATGTCGTCCCCCAAAAAATCGTGTGCCAAAAAAACCGGAGGTTGAGGCTTGCATTGATTATTTATTCAAACAGATAGAACTAATTCAACCTCAAATAATCGTTACACTCGGTCAGTCAGCCCTGAAAACCTTAACGGGTTTAAAAGGTAATCTCCGCGACTTCCACGGTAACAAATACGAGTTTAATAATTACCCTGTACTGGTAACTTATCACCCTGCAGCAGTTGTATACAATCGAAATTTAAAATCTGAATTGGTAAATGATTTAAAGAATATTAAAAGTATAATAGAAAAATAAAACCAAGATTCGAATTTTACCAGAGTGGTTAAATCCGCTAACTTACTACTTTACCAAAAACGACGTTACCGGTTATTTTTTCTATTTGGATTTTTACCGACACACCTTTTGTTGTACCAGGCACAAAAATAACAAATCGGCCTTTTTTGGCAATCCCATCACCTTTCTTGCCCACATCCTGTATCAATACATCTATGACCTGCCCTTCTTCGATTTCAGCGGATTTCTGGACTGTTTTAGTGCCTTTTTTAACTTTTACAGGCCGGTGTGCTCCACAAGCATCACATTCCAGAATCAGCGTTCGGCCTTCTTTGATTAATTTTGTGTCAGGGCGGTGACATTCGGAACATAGAACATAAATATCTACATAGTTCAAAATTCTGTCTTCTACCTGTTTTTTGGCAACTTTGCCTTTAAAGGTGACCCTTTTACCATCAATGGAACCTGCGGTACCGATCTCCCTTAACAGATATTTTAAAAGGTGGTCTGCATCCCGGTTGATTACATCTATTATTTCACCATAATTTCGCAGTATAGAAGTTTTACCTTCGTATATTAAATCCACCTCGGGTACCTGAAAGCGTTCCGAAGAATTGATTATCGTCGGTAACTTCTCATGTGCCCGGGCCAGTAATTTATCATAATCATATTTCTTCATGATATCGGTCATATATATGCGAATTGAGCTTCTATATTTTAAAGATATTGGTAAAATTAAAAAAGATATAACAGGTAAAGCCCATCATTTTTTCTTGGATTTGTTCATATGGGCGATTGCGGCAGCTATCAAGCCCCTGTACAGCGGTGCGGGATTGGTTGGCCGTGACTTGAATTCAGGATGAAATTGTGATGCCACGTAATATGGATGGTTTTTTAACTCGGCAATTTCCATTTTTATATTATCTTTAGACTTGCCCGAAAATTTCATACCTGCATTTTCGATCTGATGGATATACTCGGGATTGACTTCAAACCGATGCCGATGCCGTTCATAAACGACCGTTTCCTTGTACAAATTATATGCTTTCGTACCTTTTTCGATTCTCACATACTGCGCACCCAAACGCATAGTGCCGCCTAAATCCTTTATACCTTTTTGTTCAGGTAATAGATCTATCACCGGATAAGGTGTGGAACTGTTAAGCTCGGCGCTGTTGGCATTTTTCAAATTCAATACATTCCTGCAAAACTCTATCACAGCGAGCTGGAACCCGAAGCATATTCCCAGGAATGGTATTTTATTCTCCCTGGCAAGCTTTGCCGCCAATATCTTACCCTCGGAACCGCGGTGGCCGAATCCGCCGGGGATAATAATACCGTCTGTATTCCTCATCTTCTTGAGTTTTCTGCCCTGTTCAAGGTCCTCCGAATCCATCCAGAGTATATTTATATTCACACCCAGTTCGGTACCGGCGTGATCCAGGGCCCGGATATGGCTGATATAAGAGTCCTTCAGGCCCGTGTATTTACCCACCAGGGCTATGTTTACCTCACCTTCCCGACTCGTCAATTTATTGACAAAACGTCTCCAGGTACGAAGATTGGGCTTGCCCTTTTTTAATTTTAAAAGTTTTGAAATGGTAGTAATTACTTTTTGATCGTTCAATAGTAATGGTACCAGGTATACATTGGATACGTCATGTGCACTTATAATGGCCTCCTCCGGCACATCGCAAAATAATGCGATCTTCTCCTTTGTCGCGCGGTTCAATTTCTCGTCACTGCGACAAACGATAATGTCAGGCTTGATTCCCAGACCCATAAGAGCTTTAACAGAATGCTGCGTCGGTTTCGTCTTTTGCTCTCCTACAACGCCCATGGTTAAAACCAGTGTGGTGTGAACAAAGATCATATCCGAGGGTGCGAGGCCCATTCTCAACTGCCGTACCGCTTCCAGGAACGGCATTGATTCGATATCACCTACGGTCCCGCCAAGCTCGATTATGATAATATCCGCCTTGGAGTTCTTGGCTACCTGCAGGATTTGTTCGCGTATCTCGTTGGTTATATGTGGAATGATCTGCACGGTATTTCCAAGGTAATCGCCCCGCCGTTCTTTTTCTATTACACTTTTATAGACCTTTCCGGTGGTGATGTTATGATCACTGTACATATTGATATCCAGGAACCGTTCATAATTACCCAGGTCTAAATCAACTTCGCCGCCGTCCTCCAGTACAAACACCTCTCCGTGCTGAAACGGGTTCATCGTGCCCGCATCACAGTTAAGATAAGGGTCGATTTTTATGGCGGAAACCTTGTACCCGCACTGTTTCAGAAGAAGACCGATGGAACTGGCTGTAATACCTTTGCCAAGTCCAGATAAAACACCGCCCGTGACTGCAATAAATTTCATATTATCTCACGGGATAGAGACATAAGCTTACAGTACTATAAAACTTTGGTTTAATCGTTAAGTTATAATATATCCAAGTCGTAACCTGGAAATGATGAATGAACAGCTTCGTAAAATCCTTCAGAAGCAGCGTTACCAGATAGTAGGTAACCACTCCGGTGTAAAATTATGTCACTGGATGCGGCAGAAGCTTTTGCATAACCGCCCTTGCTACAAGGAACGGTTCTACGGCATCAGCACTCACAGGTGCCTCCAGATGACGCCAACAGTGGACCAGTGTAATCAGGAATGTTTGTTCTGCTGGCGCTATCACGGAGAACATGAGCTTGACAGGAAAGCAATAGATGGACCAGAGCGGATCCTGGAGGAGGCTATTGCGGCCCAGCGTACGCTGCTGACCGGGTTCAAGGGAGACGACCGGTGCGATATAAACTACTGGCAGGAGGGCCAGACCCCCACGCAGGTGGCTATTTCGCTAGCAGGCGAGCCAACAATATATCCTCACCTGAGCGATTTTATGGAGCTCTGCCACGGGAGTGGTATGACAACGTTTTTGGTCACAAACGGTACGCTGCCCAAAGCGCTGGAGAGACTGGATACACTTCCAACCCAGTTATATGTGACCGTAGCAGCACCCACAGAGGAGGTTTACAGGAAATTATGCCTACCCCACTCCAGTATCGCCGGTTGGAAAAATTTAAAAAGAACTCTTGAGTTGCTACCCTCCTTATCCACCCGTACGGTAATCCGGCACACGCTGGTGGAGGAGTGGAACCTGGGTAATGTGGAGGATTATGCCAAGCTTGACGCCTTAGCCGAGCCCATGTTCATAGAACCTAAGGGCTACATGTTCGTGGGCCACTCACGGCAGATTCTATCAATGAGGAATATGCCGAAGCATGATACCATAAATGAATTCGGCTCGAAACTGGCAGAGCTGCTGGGCTACGAAATTCTTGATGAGCTACCGGACAGCCGCGTGGTGCTGCTGGGGAAAGACAAAAGCAATATGATCATTAAAAGCTGAACGGCGATTACTGTAGGTACTAGGGATGAGAGATGAGGCGCTAGGGTTATGAAAATCGATTAAAATACCTTGTTAGGCTTGGCAGGGGACTTTTTAACCGCGGAGGCGCGGAGAACGCGGAATTATTTAGGAGGTTAGAGGTTAGAGGTTAGAGATCGGAGGTTGGGGCGATTAGATGTTTATTAAATTACCTATCCTGATTTGTTAAGGTATTTTTTTACCGCGAAAGATACGAATTTACGAAAGCGCGAAAGATAATCTAGGATTTTGATTATAAAACGCTTGATTACATACGGCCCACTCTACCCTCCTGTTTTTGTTAACATGAAGTCAGGAAGATTTATTCAACAAATTATTCTTCCATCTTTCCTTTTTTCCTATTTTAATAATCTCAAACAATTTAAAATTCATCGCAACTCGCGACTCGCTACTCGCCGCTCCCTCTACGATATCAATTCAACTTTGATATATTCCAGCGGCTCGTACTTTACCTTTTCAGGCTCGCCAAGTTCGATTTTGGCTCCCGAGTGGAGTTTTGCAGGGCCGGTGTTGACAATAATAAGATTTCTTTCGGTATCGATGACAATACCCTTGGCCT
>CP070629.1:1718764-1724734 GCA_020356005.1 Thermoplasmata archaeon | reverse complement strand
TTTTTTTCAACACAGAAGCGCAGAGAACACAGAATTTGAATTTAGACCTAGATTTTTTTCTGTGGACCTAGACTCTGTGATTTCCGCGTTCTCTGTGTTTGTATGGTGCACCTTTGATGGATTATTGTCTCCCCCCTCCCCAATTTTAAGAACAGGAAAACAGGAAAGATGGAAGTAATATTTTAAGGATTAATCTTCCTGACCTTCCTGACTTCCTGTTTGATAATGCACTTTGTTGATGAATGAAAATGTTATAAAATCAACCCCAGGCCCGATGCCCAGACCCCAGGCCCGCGCTAAATCACCCCAATCCCTAAATCCCAATCCCTAATCCCTATCAGATTCATATTCATCTAAAAAGCATTCTTTGAATCTCTCGAATTCATCCTCTACCAGTGCTGTTCTTGCTTGTCGTACCAGTTCCATCAGGAAATGTAGGTTGTGAAGCGTCGTTAATCTTATCCCCAGGGGTTCCTTTTGTTTCAGCAGATGATTGACATAAGCCCTGCTGTGGTTCTCGCAGGTATAGCATTTACATTCTTTATCAAGAGGGCTTTGGTCGGAGCGGTAGGTGCTCCTCCCTATGTTGATCTTCCCCTGTGCGGTATAGATCGTACTGTGTCGGGCGTTCCTGGTGGGGAACACAGAATCAAACACATCCACACCCAGGGCTATGGACTTCAGTAGATCTTCAGGTGAGCCCACACCCATTAAATACCGCACTTTATCGGCGGGCAGTTTCGGGATGGTGAACTCCAACGTCCTGTACATATCGCTCTTGGCCTCACCGATGGACAGACCCCCTATACCGTAACCGTTGAAATCAAGATTTGTCAATTTTTCTATACAGCTCCCCCGCAGATCCTGGTGTATCCCGCCCTGCACGATACCAAACAGTCCTACCTTTTTATCACCCGCATGCTCATCAAAATAGATTTTACACCTCTTCGCCCAGTCCAGCGTTCGTTCTAACGATGCCTGAACGTTAGAATAAGCTGCACCCGCAGGTGGGCAGTCGTCCAGGGCCATGATAATGTCTCCGCCCAGCGCCAGCTGGATCTCCATGTTCTTCTCGGGCGTAAGCTCATGGACCTGCCCGTCGAAGGGCGACTTGAATTTAACACTGTTCATATCTGCGGATTTGAGAAAATCCCGGCGTATCATCTGGAACCCGCCGGAGTATTTAAAAAGAACATGAGGCCAGTTCATGAACTTATGAAGCCCTCCCGCGGAATGGATTATGTCCAAACCCGGCCGGAGGTATAACAAAAACGCGTTCGATATCAATGCCTTTGCGCCCTGTTTCTCCAGGTCGACGTTATCCATGGTTTTGACGGTTCCCATGGTGGCTACAGGCATGAACAGCGGCGTTTCAACCTCGCCGTGGGGAGTTGAAAGCAGCCCCTGCCGGCCTGATGTGCATGAATCTTCATGCAGGATTTTAAATTCCATGACCGAATTCTCCAAGGATTAATATTTATCGGATATTAAATGATTATTGTATGCTTAATAATCGCTTATAGAGGTGCGGTATACGGTTGCGTCTGCGCAGTGCGTACCGTCTAACGGCTGCGAGGTGCGTACCGTACTACGGTTGACGTTTAACGGCCGCTTACCGTGAGACGCCAAACGTTACGCACTGCGCAACCGCAAACCGTTGGCCGCTCTTCTGTAAGCGATGATAAAGCTTTTTATAATCCTGGTTGCTGAATTAACATTGCGTCGCCGAAGCTGTAGAACCTGTATCGGTGATCTTTTGCCGCCTCATAAGCTTTCATTAACCGTTCCTGTCCTGCAAATGCAGATACGAGCATCAACAGTGTCGATCGAGGAAAATGAAAATTTGTTATCAATCGATCAATACCTGATTTGAATTCGAAGCCGGGGTAAATGAAAATATCAGTTGTGCCCTCGCAAGCCGAAATCGTATCGGTATTCCTGTACACTGCTTCAAGAGTCCGTACAGAGGTTGTACCTACCGCAGTAAGGTCTCTGTCCTTGCGGGCCTCGTTCAAAACCTCTGCGGTTTCTTCTGATACCTGATAATATTCAATGTCCATCTTATGGTCATTAACCTGTTCAACTCGGACCGGCTTGAAGGTCCCGTAGCTAATGTGCAAAGTAATATAACAGAATTTAACACCTTTGCGCTCCATTTTTGAAATAAGTTCTTTTGTGAAATGCAATCCTGCCGTAGGAGCTGCAATGGAGCCCGGTTTGGCGGAAAAAATTGTCTGGTACCTGGATGTATCCACCTCGGGGTTTTTGATATAAGGCGGCAGGGGCAGTTCACCGGCCTGTTCCATAAGTTTGATAAACTCATTTTTAAATGATTCTCCAGAGCTCACCTTTGGGGATTTCGAATCCGGCGTAAATGTGACAAAATAACGCCCCTCCTCGATATGTTCCTCCACCCTCGCTTTTAGTGGTAAATTCTCAACTTTGAGCTTTATTCCCTCACGGATTTTGCCCTTCACCAGGCATTCAGTTGTAAAATGTTCCGCTATATCACACCCGCCGTTTTTTCCAGGATCCTTGCCTGTGGGCTTATTTTCCAATTGATTTTCGGCGAGGTTCATTACCAGCAGTTCAACTCTGCCGCCTGTGGATTTGCGGCAGGGCAATCTCGCCGGTAATACCCTGGTGTCATTAAGAACAACTACATTACCTTCCTCGAAATAATCGGTAAGCTCAAAAAATAACCTGTGATGGATATCGGTACCGTCCAGAACCAGCAATTTTGAGTGGTCCCGGGGTTCAATCGGTTGCTGGGCGATAAAATGTTTCGGTAGATCGTAATCGAAGTCGGATACGTACTGCAAAATAATTCTCCACAAATTTTATTAGCTTGTTAGCATTGATATCAAATCATCTCATGAATATAATAATTTACTGTTCGATTAAATAGTCTCGAATTATTATATTTTCTAGAGGAATTTGCATAAATTTTTAAATAGAAAAAGCTATTCCCGTAATGGTGATTACCAGTGAGCCGACTTGATGCCGAAGGATCTCTATATTACCACGCAGTACTATTCCTGGCTTTCTTAATATTATTTGTATCATTAAAAAATTTAGATTATGCGGATTTTGAAAATTCACCAATTTTGTCAGATAATCAAGTTCAAGTGCTCTGGATACTTTTCATTGTCATGTTGGTATGGGTCGCAGTTATATCATTCCGAGGCTATTTCGTTAAAACCCCTGAATATGCGACCCGAGGTATGTTTTCTATTGTAATTACCTCTTTGGGATTGTTCGTAATTCTGTTGAATTTGCTTTGGGATCCAATTAATGGCACTGATACGGCAATTGGTGGTTTGGGTGCTTTATCAATATCTGTAAGTGCTATTCTCATAGTTGTAGGCATGTTTGTTTATATACATGTTAAATACACGGAGGACCGGCAACAGGAATGGTTCATTAAGGCGGTCAAGGATACTATGGAGCGTATAGAGGTTTCGGAGTACAGACCATCCGCCAGAGCGTACGGCAGGAGGCGCAGAGCCAGCAGGCGAGCTGCCAGAGAAACAGAGAAGCGTGAATATAAGGAACCCGAGGCAGTACCTGAAAAATCACCAATGCCGCGGCCGGCAACCACACCAGTTCAATCTTCTCCCAGCGCAGCACCGGGCGCTGGCGCCCAGGCAGCATGGACACCTTCACCAACAACTCCGAATATCATTAAATGCCCCAAATGCAGCATGCCTCTCAAGATTCCCGATATTGCCAAACGACCTCTCTCAATCCGATGCCCGCACTGCAGTTCCATCGGGGTTATAAATTAAAATTTTACATCTTTTTCTTTTTTTCAATTTCATGTTTTTATACGGGAGATTGTATTGATGGAAGTCATTAATTTGACCTTAGAAAGACTCAAAGATGCAATGTTTATCAGAACAATTAAAGAAATACTTGATAATGATCAGTTAATTGTATACCCTACGGATACACTTTACGGGCTTGGTGCAAATCCCTACAGCGCTGTAAGTATCGACAAGCTCAATTCAGTTAAGGGCAGGGAATCACAACAAAATATTTCTATTGCAGTCCCTGATATAGCCGGCTTGAAACGAGTGGGTGAGTTAGATGAGACCACACTGCAGTATTGTGCAAAACTGCTGCCGGGTCCCATAACAGTAATAGTTCGAGCCGGGGAGGGTGCACCGGCACCGGTGGTCTCGAATAAGTCCACCATCGGGGTTAGGATGCCCGACAATGTGCTCTCCATCGAGCTTTTAAAACTAACGGGTCCACTGACCGTAACCTCCGCGAACCGGCATGGCGGTAGTGAGCCGGTGGATATTCCCACTGCAAAAGCCGCCCTGGGTTCAGAAGTATCAATGTATCTTGACTGCGGCCCATGTAAATTTAAAATACCATCTACGATATTAGATTTTTCAGCTGGCGAGCCAAAAATACTGCGTGAAGGCACAATCTCCAGGGAAGAACTGGAACAGAGATTAAACATTCAGGTCGATTGAAATGGATCCCGAAATCGAGGAGAAATACAAGAAATCAGGTAAAATAACAGCGCAGGCCCGGGACTACGGGGCGAGTTTAATAAAAGAAGGCGCATCGGTACTGGAAGTTGTATCCAAAATAGAGGATTTTATTTTAAAAAAGGGAGGGCGGATTGCATTCCCAGTTAATATCGCAATAGACGATGTTGCTGCACATTTCACACCGACGCATAATGATAAACTGGTATTTGAACAGGGAAACCTGGTCAAACTTGATGTGGGCGTTCATGTGGACGGCTATATCGGTGATTCGGCGATAACCATCGAGGTGGGTACAAGAAACTGGCAGGATTTAATCAAAGCCTCAAGTGATGCGCTGGACGTCGCAATAGAAATGATGAAACCCGGTGTAAATCTCATGTTGGTGGGCCGAGCCATCGAACAGACAATCACTTCGTACGGTTTTAAACCCATAAACAATCTCACCGGCCACAGCCTGGAACAATACAAACTTCACGCAGGTATCAGCATCCCCAATGTGGAAGAGTTCACGAAAGGTACAGTGAAAGAGGGTGATGTGCTTGCCATCGAACCGTTCTCCACCAACGGCGGGGGACGGGTCAAGGGTTTTAAGAAAAGTAATATTTATCGATTTTTAAAAGAACAAGAGCTCAAATCTGCGGAAGCCCAAAGGCTTCAACGCGTGATAAAAGTGAACCGTAAGGGCTTACCTTTCTCCGAGCGGTGGTGTTATCGTTATACCAAGAAATCCACGAAGGTACTCCAGAAGCTAGTCTCTGAGCGTGCGATAACAATGTATCCAATTTTAAAAGATGTAAAAAACGGGATGGTGGCCCAGACGGAGCATACGGTCATTATAACAAATGACGGTGCGAAAATAATCACCTGAAATTGATTAAAATAAATCTCGGAAAGACGAAGTGCGAGAGAGGAGAGACGAGGGGATTAACAACGTCAACGTAATTGGTTAAAAGAGGAAATGCGAAAGAGGAGGGATGAAAGAAACTTGAGTCTATGAGTCAAAGAATCGAGGGTCAAAACCATAAAAGAGTCAGGGAGTCTAAGGGCTCAGGAGTCTAAGAGTCGGACGATTACGAGATCCGAAAGACGAGACGTTAAACGCCGACGCTTGACGGTACGCACCTCGCAACCGCGAACCGCTGAATTGTTGCCGGAGTCATATATATTGGATTGTCCGAACGGCCGTGCCGTCAAATTGATAAGAAATTAATTCGCACTTCTGGCAGCGCTTAAAAAGCTCATTTTAATTGTACTGAATCAAACGAATTCAAACCGAATTCAAATAAACATTGGCGCCATGACCAGCGTTATGGTACTCAGGAGCTTTACGAGGATGTGCAGGGACGGTCCAGCGGTATCTTTGAACGGATCGCCCACTGTATCTCCCACGACTGCGGCTTTGTGCGCTTCAGAGCCCTTTCCACCTAAATGGCCTTCTTCGATGTGTTTTTTAGCGTTGTCCCAT
>CP070629.1:1715255-1718664 GCA_020356005.1 Thermoplasmata archaeon | reverse complement strand
TGTCCACCATACCAGGCAGCGACCACATTATCATCAATTTCTATTTCAGAAGCATCGTCGGAATCCGTGCTAAAAAGCCATGTCCCCTCGCTGTCAACATAAAAGTAAGCTTCATAGTAAGAGGTATAATAATCGGAGTTTCCGTGGATATTATTATCGTGGTATACCCTGTCTACAATACTTTCGCCATACCAGCCGGGCTCACTGGTTGCTTCGGTATCAACACATTTTACCAGTCGTGCATGAGTGTTTGGCCACTGATAGGAGCAGGTGTTTCTTTTATTGACCAGTAAAATACCGGTTTGCGCTCCATCCGGGGCAGTACGAATGTCTAATGCGCTCGTGGCAAAAATTCGCCAGCTGGTATCACCAGGCGCCTTGAAAGCTGCACGGGATGACTGACCTCCTTCGCCCTCTGTTTGTCGATAGACAAATTTGTGCCATCCAATGCTTAAATCAAGGCTTCCGACGCTTTTGTCTTCCACTGGACTACCAGTCTGTTGATCCAATACCCTACCTGAAATGACTCCACCCAGGGCCAGTCCGAAATTTATACCGGAAGTATCACTGCCGGGTGTTACGCTGACCGGAGTGGCATCATCCCAATTGTATGTGTTGTTATAATATTCCCACAAATAAGGCGTATTCCAGGGATCTACTTCAACGCGGTAATCTCCAGACGGCAGTCCGCTGAGAGTATAAGATCCATCTGATTCTGTATTGACACCCCCAAACCAGGTGCCATTATCATAATTATGGGCAGAAACCCATGCATTGGGAATTGGCTGACCTGCATCACTTTCCACCACTCCGGAGATCGAGCCTCCTTGTCCCAGGCCAAAATTTATACCAGTTACTGTCATTCCCGCAGTAACATTAATCTCTTCGGCTAAATTAGAGTTGTAGGTGTTGTTATAATACTCCCCGGCATAGGCTGTGCCTGCGGCATTTGCCATTACACGGAAGGTGCCTGAAGGCAGGCCGGTTATGGTGTAAGTTCCGTCAGAGAGGGTCGTGTAGCCGCCGAAACCTTCCCAGGTTTCATATTCCCATACTTCTATTGAAACACCTTCTATTGGTTGTCCATCAGAATCGCGGGTTACTATACCTGATATAGTTCCACCTAAAGCCAGTCCAAAATTTATACCAGAAGTATCACTGCCGGGTGTTACGCTGACCGGAGTGGCATCGTCCCAGATGTATGTGTCGCTATAATATTCCCTCACATACGGCGTGTTCCAGGTATCGACTTCAACTCTATAATCCCCTTCTGGTAGACCACTCAGAGTATAGGCACCATTTGAGTCTGTATAAGCCTGTCCGAACCAGGTTCCATTGTAAAAATCATGTACATGCAATCGAATATTTTCGACCGGTTGTCCGTCTGAATCACGGGTAACAAAACCAGAAATGGAACCACCTAAACCTAAACTAAAGTTAATTCCAGTTGTTATATCGCCTGCGGAAACCTCCACGGGGGTAGCTTCATCCTGACTGAATTTGTTATCATAAAACTCATAGGCAAATTCTGTGCCTGATGTTTCTACTTCAACTTTATAAATTCCTGTTATAAGTCCAATTAATAAGTAGGAGCCGTCTGACTGTGTTTGAGTATGCCCCACCCCCTCATTTGTTGGATAATCTCTAGCACTTACCCATAGTCCCTCTTGAGGTTGCCCATCTGAATCACTGGTCACTACTCCCGATATCTTACCACCCAATTCCATAACAAAATTTATATTGGGAGTCTCTATACCCGATGAAACGCTAACGGCTGTTGCAAAATCCGAATTGTGAACATCATCGTAAAACTCATGGGCATAATCCGTACCACTGATATCTACCTCTACCCTGTAATCTCCCGGCGGCAACCCAATTATCAAATAAGATCCATCTGACTCAGTAAAAGTTTCACCATGGCCACCGTTAGAGCCATGGTAGTAATTATATGCCATTACCCTGATGCCACCAACGGGTCCTCCGCCCAAACTTGGGTCCTGACTAACTTCACCAGATATCTGGCCGCCGACATCGAGCTGAAAGTTGATTTCATCGGATAGCACTCCATCTGAAACCGCAACAGCCTGTGCGTTGAAGCATTCGAACACGCTGGCCTGATCCGCCCACCATTCGTTGGCGTAGTTGGACTCGTTTCTGTTTTCGGTGCGCACATAATAGGAGCCAGGGGCAAGCCCCGTGACAATATAGTTTCCGTTGGTAGAATCTGTATAAACAGATGTTACATATGCCCCGCCGCAGGAGTTGCCGGAATATACGTCGACTCGAATCTCTATACCGGTGATAGCCGAACCACCATCATCTTTTACCGTACCCCTGATGGCGCCGGTTCCGGAGGGAGTAAATGATAAAGGATCATTGGGAAGAGTGCCGTTATTAACTTCATCACCATCGCTGACCCAATCCCCATCGCTATCCGGATTGTTTGGATCAGTGTCGTAAATATTCACCTCATCCGCATCAAACAGACCGTCGCCGTCGGAATCGGGATTGAACGGATTGGTTCCGTGTATGTTAATTTCATCGGCATCAAAAAGTCCATCTCCGTCTTGATCGATTTGACTTGCGATGTCATTGTACAGGGTCTGTGCATCAATTTCGGTGAGCGGACGGTTAAAAATACGCACGTCATCAATCATTCCCTCGTACGGATAGACATCTGCTGTCGAGCCGCCGCCGAATGCAAGCGGTTCTGTATTGTCCGTGCTGCCAAGCAAAGTGTAATCGACAGGAACGGCATCCTCAGAGCCGTCTACGTAGATATGTAGCAATCCGGTATCCAGGTCTCGTACACCGACTATGTGATGCCAATATCCATCATTAATAATGGTTGTACTCTCGATGGAGTTAATCGACCCGCCGTAATCTTGGAGCCAGAATGAGGCAGATCCTATCAAGGTGTCATAAGGGTTGATGGCAATACGATAGGTGCCGGATGCATCAAAGTTAAGGTCCTTATCAAGGATTATAGAGTGAACCTCTGCGGATGTCGTCTTTATCCAGCAACTAATTGAGAATGAGTCATTCCCAAGGTGAAGCTGATTGTTATCGGCTACCAAAATTTTATCGTCAATACCGTCAAAGCTAGCAGCCAGATCTAAAACTCCAACATCATATTGAACACCATTTAGTTCAGTGCCATGATTCCCATAGCCGCTTTCGTCGTTTGCATTTCCATTAAGTGGATAGTACGCTACTAAGGTGCTCGTCACCGTGAAGGTGGCGCTATCTTCGGCATAGAGTGTTCCAGGATCTGTGGCTCTAAAAGTGATGGTCTCAGCGCCGGTCCAGCCCGCGGAAGCCTCAATGCTGGCCACCCGGTTAGCATCAATGGTAACCGTCAGGTCTGTGTTGCCGCTGTAAGTCCAGTTGATTTCATCGTCTGCGTTGT
>CP070629.1:1708534-1715155 GCA_020356005.1 Thermoplasmata archaeon | reverse complement strand
ATTATTGCGATGAAAGGCGATATTATCCATATCCGGGAACTGATAGAGCAGTTTTTGATCAAGTCTACAAATAATGTTATTTTCCTTGAAGATCTAAATCAGATTTATTATGTAAAAACGCCCAGGGACCACCGGCAGCTGTTACTGAACACCTCAAAATCAACATTCGAATTGATCAATGAATATAACTCACGATTCATTATTTCATTACATCCCAAGTCGCTTAACCTTTCCAAAGACCGTACCATAATCCGAACAAAGTCACCGATTCTGGAAATTCGACTGCTCACTATTTTCATACTTGAGGAGGTCTGTCAGCAGTTGGTAGATGCCGTGGAGGTGCGCGTGGGCCGCGAGTCCATCGATAAGAAGCTGCACTGGTTAAAATCCACCGACCCGTTCTTTTTGAAAATGAAATTCGAAAATGGTAAGATCACCTATACATCCAGAACAATAGTATTTCGCGATGACATGGTTAAAAAAATTAAAATGTTCAAATCTGCCATGCGCTCTCTCGACAGGACTCTTGATCTGGATTCTATCGCGCTTAGAATTCTGATGAAGTACGGGTTCAGTAAATACGAATACAACCTCCAGATGGGTAATACATATTTAGTCAAGGATCCAAAAGCCAATCTTTCCTTTGGTATCTTCCAGGATTTTGTGGATTCAGGATATGATGGATTATTGATCTCAAAAACGAACCCGAATAAAATTTTTGAGAAGTATGGATTGAATTTCAATCCGGAAAATACCCTGTGGCTAACCGATATATCCTCCAAGACCGAAAATATATTACCGCCCAAACTTGAAAATATATTCATGGAAATTGAAAATTTTATAGAAAGAAATCCCAATAAAAAAGTCATAATTCTCGACGGCATCGAATATCTTATTTTCTACCGCGGCGATATTTTCGATGCAGTCCTTGGGTTCTTGCGCAAACTCTCGGATAGGGTCTCCGAAAGCGACACATGTCTTCTGATCCCATTAAATTTCAAAGCCTTGAATACCCAGAGAATCACATTACTTACGAGAAGCGGACTCGAGGTTTATATGCCGTAAGCAGATATTGGATTATTTACGATTTTTTTGGGCTTTTAAAACGATTCCAGAAGTGCGAATTAATTTCTTATCAATTTGACGGCACGGCCGTTCGTATATAAGTATTAGAAGATTTCACATCACTGTATGTTTTATTTATACGACTCCGGCAACAATTCAGCGGTTTTCGTTTGCGAGGAGCGTAACGTTGGGCGTTTTGCGGTAAGCGACCGTCAAATGTAATACATCTTACGAACCGGAGTTCGATGGCGCAAGCCGGTACGCTAAACGCTGCCGTTATACGGTACGCACAGCGCAGACGCAACCGTCGGACGCACTTCTATAAGCGATTTAGAATCAGCTTAAAATTGCTATAAATAGGTTAAATTCTGATTAAATCGATATGTAAATAATCATCTGGGATATCTTATAAAAATTAAAATAAGAATCCGGGGCTAAGTAGTTTTTGTGATGGATTATATGGTTTTACGATTAATATAAAATTCATTTTATATTTTTAACGGCCAATAATTCCATTTCAGTTTTCTATACTTCATTGCGGGATTTTAGTTTTTTTTGTAATAAAGTTGCTATGATTTTTTCTCAAAATTATGGTTAGATTTTTGATAATTATAAAAATGAAAAATAAAAAAATGGAAGTGAAAAATTGTAGAATCACGGTGTATATTTATTGCAATAAATAAAACAATAATTTTATATAACAATATAAAAATATAGACTACGTCAAAGGCGAATTATAGCGGGAGGTTACTATAATGAATGACAACAAAGCTGTGGCAAAATACGACATTTATAATCGTAATCCATATGTCAGGTTCTTTTTAGATCAAATGTTTGATAAATATGGCATACAGGATTATGCTCTTATAACAGAGACTGCCTGGAATCAATGCCCCTTAGAAATTTACCCCTCACGAAAGATGCAAATGGACAAGCCCATGGGGATCATCATTGAATCCATGGAGGAACTAGTTTTAAACCAGTATCTACGATTAGAATCCGACATCATTAAAAACTTAGGTCCAAACTTTGAAAGCCAGTATGACGAAAAAGGAGAGATTAAAAATTATAATGAGGGATACAGTTACCTCTACCTCGTTAAAGAGGAAAATCCCGAGAAAAGCTTTCGGATTTTTCAGGGCTTTTTAGACGTGGGTGTTAACGGACTGTGCATCTCAAATATGAGCCCTGAAACACTATATGATTCCTACGGCCTTGATACCAATAATATAATCTGGTTATGCAATACCGTGGGAGAAAACACCGTGGACCCGAAGGATCTTTCAAAATTGATCACCTGTATAAACGAGTTCATAGAAAATCACGGCAACTCGGTGATCCTGCTGGACGGATTGGAATACCTCATCACTCAGAACGGGCTCGGTAAGGTACTGCAGAGCTTGAACGAATTGAACGAGCAAATCAATAAAGATTCCATGTTCATTCTCCCCATCCATCCAAACGCCTTGAGAAAAAATGATCTTGACCAGCTTGAAAAAGGCATAATCAGCAAACAATAGCTCTAGGATTTATTAAAATTAAATATTGATTTTTTTCTAATTTTATAAGCTTTTATATTGATACCAGAAGTGCGTCTATCGGTTTGCGGTTGCGAGGGGCGTAACGATAAGCGTCTAACGTTAAACAGCCGCAAAACGTTAGCCGTAAGACGGTACGCACGACGCAACCGTCCAACGTGCACCGCACTTCTATAATCTATCTATAATCAATTTATAATCCCTTTAACTTCTTTTCAAGTGCTTCCCGTACTCTCGGACAGAAAGGGTCAGCGAGGTATTCATTTTGCCTGTATGCAAAAGCAACACACCTCCACCCGCCCAGACACATTATCCGACAAAATTCGCAGCTGCGGCACACCGAATCATCCACATCATTGTCTTTATATTTTCTAACCCTGGAGATTATATTCTCCAGACCCTCTTTCAATATATTGCCGTGTATCACAGATTGTGAATGAGAGCCCATGGGTACACAGAACACCACATCGCCGTTATTCAATACATCGATAGTATGAGTTATTACCCCACAGGGTGTATAGCTTACCAGTTTCTTGAGTTCTGGTGGTAAAATCTCATTAAAAACTATTGGATTATCCTCGATTTCTATATGAAAGGGTCTATCCAGTGTCAGGAGGAACGCCGCGACATTCTTTATTGTATTTTTATAAACCTCAAAATATTCATAATCAGGGTTATTAAATCTCGAAGGTATCAATCTCGAAAGCCGCAACTCATCCAGTACAGGAAAATCCAAAATTAGACTATTCAATAAATCGGGAAGTTCATTCATATTCTCTTTCAGAACAACGGTATTGATGGACGGGGAAAATCCGTTTGCAATCAGTAATTTCACACTATTATAAGCAAGATCATATGCACCATCCATGCACCGAAGTTCATCATGGGTGCTCTTAAAACCGTCAATGCTGATCTGTACCTTGGAAACGCCCGCTGCCTTCAACAGCTCCAGGGTTTCCTGTGTTATCAGTGTACCGTTGGTCATCAGTTCTACATCCATTCCCCGCTCCTTGATATAATTCAAAATCTCGAATATATCCTCCCGCATCAACGGCTCTTTACCGCATAGTATTACTCTGACGCAGCGAGCGGTTTTGGCCTGCAATATAACCTCTTTGCATTCCTCTGTGGTCATTTCCGAGCGGTTATCCTGTGCAAAACAATGAAGGCAGCCCAGATTGCATTTATCTGTTATATTAAAGGCTAAAATTCTAATTGAAGATGGAATGGTTTTTGGCTCTTCTGGAGGAGGCTCTAAATGAATCCGGAACCGCACCATGATTTCATAAAATGATAATCAATATTTAATGGTTCGGTATAAGTTGATGAATGGTTGCTGAGAAATTGATATAATCAGGAGGCAGGAGGCACCCCTTCGGGGAAATTCAAAATCCAAATACTACCAATACTACCAAGGAATCTCCAAATCGAGAATATACTTTCTCGCCAGAAAATCGATGAAATTTACGCTCGGGTAAACCTTCGCGTTCGATTTTCTGTCCCAATACTACCAAGAAGGGATAAGGGATAAGGGTGATTACTCTCGATTAGATCACACTTGCTCCTTGCTGCTTGCACTTTGCATCATGTATTTCACTTGCACTGTGCAATATGCTGCTTGCTGCTTATTAACATCCTAGCGCCTAGCCTCTAATCTCTAGCGCCTGAATATACCAATATAAAAGCTTTCCACATCTTATATTAGCTTCCAATTTTTTTCAAATTTTTAAGGTTTATCCAATAATATAATAAATATAAACTACTATTGCCGGTTTAGTCTATAAAATAATATTAAATTTTAAAGGCGACGGAAAATGAGTGAGATTGAGCATTTTCTAATACTAATGCGAAATAAAGACCCGAAACTCTTCGAGATTTATCAATCGGCCACCCGGGGTCTTGAGTGGGTCTGGCAGTTCCGTAACCGCGATATGGGATGGGGCCCCACACCGCAGGCAAGCTCCAGCCTGGAAACCACATTCTGGGTAGTTAAAAATCTACTGCCCATAACCGCCAAGGAATATTTCCAGGGCACAAAGGAGTTTGTTTTAAATCTCAAGAACCCCGATGGGTACTGGGGAGACACAGCCGGTGCGAAAAGCACTTATCGGCATACCTCGTGTGCAATCAATATAATGAATCTTATGAGCAGTGACTCATTTACACCTCCCGAACAGGAATTGATTGAGGTAAGTAAAAAATGGCTGGTCGAAGGATGCGACCAGAACGGCGGGTGGGGAATCGGCCCTCAGGATCCGCATGATATGCACAACACCTACATCGTGTGTTCCACCATGCTGGATTTAGGGTTGAAAGTAGATGAACAGGTCATCAAACGTACTTTTAAATGGCTCAAGGACACCCAGATGGCAAACGGGGCGTGGCCACTGAACGCAGATAGGGGAGGTGAAGTGGATATCGAGAATTCCGCCAAAGCGTTCCTTCTGATGCGATCACTTGGGGCGGAAGATAAAACCGATCTTGATAGAATCTGCGGCTTCATGTTAAAAAATCAAAACGATGACGGAGGCTGGGGTAATCGCCCGGGCCTCGAGAGCGATATATCACCATCGGGATATGCATTTAAATGCCTAACAGATACAGGTCATAGCTACACCACCCATCCCGAAGAGATAACTAAGCTCATTGAATATATATTAAACCAGCAGGACCGTGTGGGGTTCTGGGCAAGGGAAGGCTCAGACCTTGGCAGTGTCGGGTTAACAAGCTTTATTGTCAATTCACTTTTTTCTCAGATACACCAGACAATTCTATCGGTACCCCTATCAACAATTTTACAGCTTCATCTTCCTACACTTACAGGCCGTACCATAGCCAGCCGGCGGATTAAATCGCCCACCCGGGAAATGGCTCAGATCATATACCAGCTGGAAGGCGAGGAGCATTATGATATCTTTTTGGACCGGCCGGAGACCGAGAATATTCTATTCACCCATTCACGCCATTTCGTGCCCAAGGAGGTACGCAGGGATATTTTCCAGCGCGCACAGGAAATAAATGATATGTTCAATATCCTCGAAAAGGGCGGTGACTGGTCGCGAACCGGTGCAGAGGAGAGTATCTATGAGGATCTTAACGATAAAATGAACCGGCTGGGTAAAGGATTGTATTTCGACTTCGTACCCGCATCGCTGCAGAAGATCCTATCGACCATGACATCTCGGTACCTCATGATCGCCACCAACGACCCGCTCATTCCGTGGGAATTGATATATTTACCGGAAAAAGATACCTATCTCGGGCTGGAATTCGCCCTGGGTAGAAAAGTCCTCATGATCGCAGACAGGTTACCACGGGTGCGCAAGAGCTATGATAATATTCTTCATGTATTACTGGTGGGTAATCCATCCTGCGACCTCCCGAGTTCAGAAAACGAGGTCAAATACATCTCCGAAAAACTGGAAAGCCTACCCCAGGTGGAGACAAAACTATTGGTGGGCGAAGATGTCACAAGAACCAATTTCGAAAAGGTTCTTTCGGAACAGCATTATGATATTGTTCATTATGCCGGCCATTCATTTTATAATCCGCAGAATCCTGATAAAAGTTATCTGGAATTGGCCAACGGTGAAGCGATATACGCATCTCAGTTCTCATGGCTGTTCCAGAAGGGTGTACCCAGCGTGATATTTTTAAACGCATGCTCCACGGCAAGAGACACTTCAGAGGAGGAGGTACAGCACGAGAGGCAGATCACCGGCATGATCCGGCAGCTGATGAACATAGGTGTGCAGAGCGTGATCGGGTCGATATGGTCCATGCATGACATCATTTCTGCAACGATTGCCAGTGAATTTTATAGAAATCTTACTCACAATATGACTTTAGGGGAGTCATTACAATCCGCCCGAAAAATAGTGCATAACTCCTTCAAACACCGCAATGTGGGCTGGAATGGATTTATTTTATACGGTAATCCACTATTAAAACTGGACTGATGGTAATTTTATTCTAGGGGTTTTATAATTATTTATAGAAAATTACATTTACAACACGT
>CP070629.1:1698390-1708434 GCA_020356005.1 Thermoplasmata archaeon | reverse complement strand
GTATCGGTGAAAAAATCACGACCCTTTACATTCATGGTCAAGTCTGTACCGGCAGGGCACCTTACATGAACACTTTCTGTATCTGCAAGGGTTGCCATAAGTTTATCTGCGAAACCCTGCATTCTCGTATACTCATTATCCGATAAAGCCAGTGCACCCGTTTTTAACATATCCATGGTCACCCCGGGGCAATGGCCCAACCGTTTACGCATGCGGGTTTCGAGATGCGTTATTTGTATTCTAAACGGTGTTTCGGTGGAAACCCCGCGGAGCAGGTTAATGAAAATGTCAACATCACTGCCTGTGATAAGCTCCTTTACATGGTCATCAGGTTCTTTGCGTACAACATTGCGGCCCGGATCAGGCAGGACAGCCATTTTTGTCCAGAGCCCCAGTGAAAGTGCACCTGCGGCAAAGGCCTCTCCGATTTCTTTTCGGTCGTCGTCGCATATAATCAATATTCGTTCGCCGGTAGAAGCACCAAGCACATGAGCCAGTGCGTTTCTTGCGGAAGTTGCTGCGTCCATATATATCAACTCTTTGATTTCTTATTGCTTCTTAATACTACCAAATACAAATATTGCAAAACTCAAAGTAAATCCCAACTCCAAATAACTACCAAAAGAAATCCAAATATCAAAATATTCAGAAAATCTCTTTTTTACATTTGGGATTTATTTTGAAATTGTTAATTTGGATTTGTTTTTGAAGTTGGGAGTTTGAGCTTACTTTGTAATATTTGTAGTATTTGGAGTATTTGGATTTGTCGACATTAATCAATATTATCGTTATTAATCACTTAGAAAGAGAGTGCAGAACACCTTCGTATCATTAATCAGGAAGTCGATTTCCACAAATTCATTCGGACTATGAGCAGTTTCGTACATTGTGCCCCATACAACCGCCGGGTATCCAGCACGCCTGAATATGGCGGCGCAAGTCCCGCCGCCGATTCCACCGGGGTAAGGTTCATTGTTGTATACTTTTTCAATTGCCTGCTTCAAGGCGTTTACCACAGGTGCGTCAGGTGCGGTTGGCGGTGCTGCGGGGTCATGCTGCACAAGCTCAAGTTCGATTTTTGCGCCTGTTTCACTTGAAACCTCTTCAACCAGTTTTTTAAGAGCTCCCAGAGCATCTTCTGTGCTGTAATCCGGTAAAATTCTGCAGTCGAAATAGAATGTGTCTTCACCCGGAATTGTATTCACATTGGGTACGTTAGCTTCTTTCTTCGTCATTTCAAATGTAGAAGTTGGCGGATCGAATAACTCATCAACTTTACCATAAGTAGATTTTAACATTTCATCGGCTTTAACAGCAAAGATGGAGGCGGCTCTAAATGCATTGATGCCTTTATCGGGCATGCTTGCATGGCACTGTTTACCCAATGTGGTAACTTTAACCCACATAATGGATTTCTCGGAGACTTCCATCAAAGTCCCTTCTTCGTTACCGCCGTCGGGAACCACAATCAAATCCGTCGGTTTGAAGATTTTCTCGTTGATTATATGGTGGAGGCCCTTTGCACTACCGGTCTCTTCATCAGCCACAAGAGCAAGACCTATAGTATGTTTGGGTTTCAGGCCGAGCAATTTCAAAACCTTCACCGCATATATTGACGCGATCAATTCCTGGCCGTTATCTTCCACACCCCGTCCATATATTCGACCTTCCTTAATTACAGGTTCGAAGGGATCGGTATCCCAGAGCTTTAGATCACCGGTGGGGACAATATCAGTATGCGACATAACCCATATAGGAGGTAAAGATGGATCAGTGCCGTTAACTTTGGCGATTATATTGGGCCTGATACCGGAGGGTACAGAATCATCGGGAGCATCATAATGTGTAATCTCATCAAAACCGAAATCCTGTATCATTTCCTCGATCAACTGTGCTTTTTTTAACTCGCCGTCCCCCCCGCTTTTGGGCCCTATGGCAGGCACACGTACAATCTTCATTAAAGACTCGATGATTTCATCTTTAAGTTCATCGACCTTTGCATAAACTTCATCAAAATTTACTTCATTGCTCATCGAAATCACAGCATCATGAAGATATGCAAGAGTTTATTAATTTTACGCTAAATAAATATCATGATTAAAAATAGGCATTCAAAGTGCGTAATTTGTTTTAATCGATTAATTAGAATATCTCAACTAAAATTCTTCCAAACAGTAAACCTGCCCCGATACCTGCTGAGATTCCTGTTATGAATCTTAAAATGTTATTGCTGTATCGCAGTCCCTTAAACTGTGTTATACCATCAAGACCCATGGGTGCTATCAGTGCTAAAGCGATAATAAAAAAATGCCATTTATCAATCTCAATCAAATATGGTACAGTAAAACATAGTATAACAGCCAGAATAAGGCCGGGATAAAAACCGGTGCACCTGGAACACAGAGGCAGGGGTTTGCCGTGATATTTGAATGACCGTTCAGAGCGTTGATGGCAGATATACCTTACCCAACCTTTTTCCGCGTTCTGTTCTGTTGATCTCTTTGGCATATAATCACATATACTCCGCTCTCATTCTCACTATTTTAATTTGAATGAAGTAAAATATGTCAACTAGATTTCTTTTTAGCCTTTGCAGTCTTAGTAGCCTTTTTAGATTTTTTTGACTTCGGCCAGGTACTTACTATTTTGCGTGCTTCCTCGCCCACTTCATCGTTATTTGATGATGCTACGCGCTTTATTATGTTTCTGGTGCGCTTATCATCGAACATACCCAGAGCGTGCAGCGCGTTCAGCCTGTCATATTCATTATTGCTGTGTTCGAAGACTTTGATCAGCGGTATTATTGCTCTGGAATCATTTATTTTACCGAGAGCATCCATCACAACCTCGCGGGTCGCCGGGACGCTGTCAAATAATCTATCGATTAAAGCGTCCACCGCCCGCTCATCGCCAAGCTCCTTCAGTTTCGATGCCGCTTGCTGGACTGTTACTGCGTCCGAGCTTTTCAGCGTTTTAATCAAAGGTTTCACGATTATATTATAGATCGAACCCTCAAATGATGTCCGCCGCAATCTTTCCACTGTCATGCATTTAATGTTATAAGCATCAGCAGAGCTGTCCTCTATTTTACGGGCCAGATTCGAACAGATATTTGCTAGTTCACGCTCCTTTGCAGAATTGCGCAGCCAGTGTTCAAAATCCCCATTCAACAGATGTTCTCTCACAATCTCGGGTTCTGATATCAATATGCTCTGGAACCACGACATAAGACTATTTGCCTCCAAACCGTTATTGAAACTGAAACTTTCGTTATCGGGAACTTTTGTATGAAAACGCTTTTCAATATTGACTTGAGCTTTGCTCTCATCCTGGTATTTATCATAATCCTCCGGTAAGAACGTTGAGAATAATTTTTCGTGTGTCCATCTGGGGTGATCATAATTAGCCAAACCCATACCCGTACCGGATTCCTTACTGCGCCCTTCCATGGGTGTCAATTCCATTATATTAGTTAATCTGGCAAGTAAAATATCAGAAGTCTTTGCATCGGAAAATAATTTCTTGCGTTTTGTCTGCTTGAGCCTTTTTAATTTGTCAAGATCGGTAAAGTGGACTACATATTCATCTTTCTCTTGTTTACCAAAAAAACCTTCCAGAACCTTAGTTGTATCAAGTTCAAAGAAGAGATTATTGCGTACCACTGATTCAACTAAATCAATATTAAAATTGTTCTTCTTGGAAAAATGTTTTAAAATCACACCTTCCTTAGTGTAGATCTTATGATATTTTCTGGGTAACTCATCCTCATGGCCAATATAATTTAAAAATTTAGCAAGCTGAACCGTAATTTGGTTATTATATGCCTGACTGCCCCCTGCTTTATCTTGGACTTTGGTCATGTTCTATCAACAACTCCGGGATTTGCATTTTGTTTATTTGTTTATTGTTATATCGTAGTTGATTAAGAATCGCAATATCAACGGTTATTATTAATATTTTATCTTCACAGTTATGATTATTTTTTCAAGATACATGAATATGACTTGACATATAAGATACACTAAATGATAATAATTATTATATTGCTAGTAAAATTACTGTTACAAAATATTCCAATATATATAAATAATAATAAAATATATATAAAACTCAGTTGGTGTTTAATACATATATATAATATTTAATGGAACCTCGATATGTAATATCGACTGCTATTGATTTCAAAAACCTAAATTTTACTACTATCCAGCCTTGTAATAACATTGGGGGCAAAAACAAATGATTTCCCTGTACAGACATCTGCAAATAATTACGATTGCTTTGATTTTAACTACATTTCTTTTCGCAGGAACCGTTTCTTCTGTGGCAACTTCTGATTCAGTACAAGGTACAACCCACCCACCTGTTTTCAATAATGAGTTTGAATCCCAATCCAATTCAGATATATCAGCTGAAAATAGCATTGAGAGTGCATTAAACCGCTTTGACTATTTTACAGAAACCCTCAGGCTTCAATTCGAATACAATATGGATTCAGTTGAATTAAATGGTGAGAGCTGGGATTACATCGAATTGGTGGATGGGCAAAATATGTTAAATTCCGGCCAGGCAATGCTGCCCTATCAGTTTCAGCAAATTACCAGTCCCTATGATATTATTGATGTTTATGTAAAATTCAAAAACCCGATGTTGGCTCAACATTTGAAGATTGCCCCTGCAAGACCGCCTGTACCACTTATTCCGGGCTTTGAATCCGACCCCAATGAAGTCATAGAAGTTGATCAAAATTATTATTCAACTTCGGCATTTCTGCCCCGCGAGGATTCCGAGTGGATAAAACTGGGAGGAAGAAAAGTGCAGGGTGAACAGCTGTGGTATTACTCAATTGTATTATATCCGTTTAAATATAATCCTGCTCTCGGTTCTGCCGAGCTTTATCAGGAAGGTACGGTTTATATTAAATACGCTGCTCCTACCCAACCCGATATCACAATTCAAGACCCGCAGTCAACCCAGTCGAGCAGCACAAGCCGCAGCAGCCGCAACAAAGAACCTGATGAAGTGAAATATGCGATTCTTACAGATAGTAGTTTAACGGATGAAATGCAGGTTCTCGCTAACTGGAAAACCCAGAAAGGTGTACCTGCAAAGGTCTATGATGTTGAAGATATTTATGACAACCAGTCAATTCAAGGTAGAGACGATGAGGAGACATTGCGTAACTTTGTTCGATGGATGTACAATAATGAGGACACCGAGTATGTTCTTTTGGCTGGAGATTATGATAAAGTACCGCCGAGAATGACCGAGGACCCCTCACCGTATCAGGGGATCGACGACGGCTGGATTCCCTCGGACCTGTATTATGCATGCATCGATGAAGGTACCACCTGGGATAAGGATAACGATAATACATTTGGCGAACTGGGCGATATTGATGATACCATACCGGATATTGCTATCGGTCGTTTGGCCATAAATGACGGTATCATAATGGCAAAAAAAATCGCAGAGATAATAGAATACGAGAGCACCCCGCCCGCGGGGACCTGGTACGGCCGGGCAACCCTTGTGGGTGCGGATGTACATGAATATGACGACGGAATGGAACAGTGTGAATATCTGCAGGACAAATATCTGGATGATGTTTACGATTATTTCTCAAAATTGTACGACCCTGACAATTCGCTTGATGAGACCGCGCTGAAAAATGCAATCAACCTCGGTTCAACCCTTTTGATCTACCTGGGGCACGGCTCGTCCTATATCTGGACCCATGAGAAGGGCGGTACAAGTATTTTATTTGATAATTCAGATGTTGCACAGCTTTCCAATGGAATCAAAAAACCCGTTATAACCACGGTTTCATGCGATACCAGCTGGTTTGATTCACCCCACAACAATCCTTACGGCGACTGTATCGGAGAAGCTTATACAGAGAAGCTCGACAAAGGTGCCATCGGTTACCTGGGCTCGGTCCGGACAACAGTGGGATGGCTTACGCAGAGTTATTACCCATACGCACCCGGCCTCCAGGAGGATTTTGTTCGCCAGATAAATTTAAAGAACTACAATCTTGGCTGGGCCTATGTTGACGGTATGGCACATTATGCACAGAGCTGGGGACATCTATTTGCCAGTTCAAGCAGCGGTGAAGAACAGGCATGCTGGATGGAATATCATTTACTCGGCGAGCCTGAATTAACCCTGTGGGTGGATGAACCAAAAATATTCAGTGTAACTAACAGTACCGTTGGCGATTTCATTACAGTCACTGTCAAAGATGAAAATAAAGTTCCAGTTTTAAATGCAAGAGTCTGCATTTGGCTGGAAGATGAAGTCTATGTGTATGGCTATACAGATGGTTCAGGTAAGGTAGAGTTAAATGTGATAACTAACAGTGATGATGAAGCGACCCTAACAGTAACCAAGAATACTTATCTGCCATATATTTCAAAGGTGAAGCTCCTGGATAAGATTCCTCCAGTAACCAGTTATGAAATAACACCTGAAGAACCCGACGGCATGAACGGGTGGTATATCACCCCGCCGGAAATTAACTTCAATGTTAACGAGCAAAACAGCCTGACCTATTACCGGTGGGATAACACCGTATCTCCAATAGAGTTCAGCGCACCGTTTTTCGCACTGGAAGGAACGCACACACTCCATTACTATTCGGTGGATTCATCGGATAATATCGAAACCGAGCACTCTATTGAAATAAAGGTAGATACAATTGGACCGGAAACGGACATGAATTGTACACCTGCAGAACCTGATGGTGAGAACGGGTGGTATGTCTCTATCCCCAAAATCGAACTAATCAAGGAGCCGTACACCACACTGTTTTATCACTGGGATTCCTATCCGAATTCAATCTATAGCTCACCTTTGCAGGGAAAGGTAGGTAAACATACATTGTATTACCACGCCCGTGATGAGGCAGGTCACATAGAGGCCACCAAATCCATTGAGTTCAAAGTTGATCTGGACGCACCCAAGACAACGATTAATTTAAACCCGGATCTTCCAAACGGTAATCACAATTGGTATGTTTCCAAACCGACCATTTATTTCAATGTTGAAGAAACCAATCATTACACAATCTATTTTTACTGGGATAATAGCACTCAACCTCACCTCCAGTATAATGGAAGCTTCACCGCCGACCTTGAAGGAGAACATAAATTATATTATTATTCTGTAGACGAGGCTGGTAATATAGAGGAAGTAAAATGGTTGGAAATTAAAATTGATACTATTTTCCCATATACTGATATTTCAATCTCACCAGCAGAACCAACCGGGCTGGATTATTGGTACAAGGGCAGTGCCCCCGTGATTTCTCTTGTTACATCCGAGAGTACTTCCAAAATCTATTATTACTGGGACACCGAGAGTAGTATGGCAATATACTCCGAGCCTTTGACGGCACCGGAAGGGGACCATATGCTGTATTATTATTCTATTGATACTGCAGGTAATCGTGAAAATGTCCGCAAGGTCCATATCAAAGTCGATACAATCAAGCCTGAATCCACCAACAACATATATTCTAATGAACCTCTGAGTAAAACCGGCTGGTATCTGGAGATGCCCAACATTGAACTTGAAATGGATGAGGAAGGTGTGATCTATTATTATATACTGGAGAATGGACGTACTCTGGACGAATTCAATGCAACCGAGCTGGAGCTGATGAAACAGGTCTATTATTCCATTTATCCTTTAGAAGGTGAATATACATATTATTTCTACGCGGTTGATAAAGCAGGTAATATTGGTGATATGTCCGAATTTACAATTAAAATGGACCTTTTCGATCCATTACCGGATTTGAAAGCCGATAATAAATTTATAATGGAGGGCGGTTCGGTTCTACTGAATGCTGAAAAATCCCATGATGAAAACACCATTATATCCTACAGATTTTATTCAAATGATGAGCCTATATCTGAATGGGTTGATTCGCCGAAATTGAATCATACATTCAATAAACCCGGAACTTACGAAGTATGTGTAAAGGCAAAGGACGAGAGCGGTAGGATCTCTGATGATTCTGACCCTGTGATTATCTCGGTTGCTGAAGATCCGGAGAAAGAAAGCTCACTGTTCATGGACAAATATTCTCCTTTACAATTGATTTTAGCGATCATTGTTATTATTGTGGTTATTATTATTGTGGCGGTCTTATTTGTTTATAACAGGAAATTGAAAAAAGATCATGAGGAATACGATGATGAAGATTACGAAGAAGATGAATATATTATACCACCGCCTCCGCCGGGCATGGCCCGGGTAGGAGGAAAATATAAGGGGGATCGACAGTTTTCAAGTAAATCAAAGAGGCGATTAAGAACCCCGCCGCCGCCTCCGCCTGAACTACCACCACCCCCGCCCAGTGTTGTCAGAATCGTTTCTCGGAAGGGCGGCGAAGAATTCATCGATGACAGCGATATAGATTGGGATGATGATTCCGATGATGATATCGAATGGGAAGATGACAGCACTTCACATAAAATGGTGAAACTTGAATGCCCGCGATGCGAGAGGCGTTTCAAAACCAAAGCTTCCTACATGAAGAGTGGAAATAAGCATAAAATAAGTTGTCCTCACTGCGGTGCTCGGGGCGGATAGTGAGTTTTTATTAAAAATTACGTCAGTGGATAAGTGGATGGGTAGAATAGTATAAAAGTTGGAAAAGTGAGAAGTACTTGTCACTTTGTGCCAGGATTATTTTAAATCGATTAAATTATGCTTACTCCCTGAACCATGTTCCTTGCTACTAATGAGTTTCCACCTCTTGACGAATTCATTTCGGCTAAATTCCAACTCTTCCACAATTCCACTATTCCACTTTTTTACTATTACACTATTACGCTCGGACTTTCGACTATAACTTATCCACTCTTTCACTTTTGCACTTTTTTACTAATAAATTTTATAAACTCCTTCGATATTATTGATACTATCTTACGCAGGTGATTTACTTTTTATGTACGATTATGATGAAGATAAAAGAACATGGAAAATAATTGCGGTTATAATAACGATTATTATTGTGTCTGCAATTATCGGCAGTTATTATATGTATCTGGTAATGACGAAAAGAGAGGACACGGATTATGTGCCGTATGACGGGCCGGGTGAATATGCTAAATATTATTTGAAAAACGATTTCTACAACGAGATCATAATCGAAGTGGATTATATGGAAGGTACGATGCCCGATACAGGTACATTAGATTACCTGGTGGATCTATTAGATGATGTCTGTGAAAAAAACGCTATCGATTACGAAATCTCTGATGAGATGGACGATTCGGATCAACAGGTCGATTACAGCATTGCCGATATAGAACAATTGAAAAATAAGTATCAGGATTATCAAAATTATATGGATACGGCTGTAATCCATATCCTGTTTCTAAATGGTTATTATGAGGATTCTTCTATTACTCTGGGTGTCTCCTACCATGCAGGTTCATGCGCTATTTTCAAGGATCGAGTAGATTCCATTAGAATCCCACGTGATGCCAGGCCGTTCGTGAGTACAGATGATTTTGAAACCTCGGTTGTGGTACATGAAGTAGGTCATCTACTGGGGCTGGTGAATTTGAATTATGACAGCGACTATTCACATGAGGATAAGATCCATGATTCGCCAAACCACTGTAAAAATGAATCCTGTGTGATGTACTATGCACTGGAACATTCCCGTGAGAGTTTCAGGGATAAGATCTACGAGCAGGAGGATCCCAGACCGCCGAGGACATTCGGGTTTTATTGTATGCAGGATCTGGAGAAGTTGAGAGAAGAAGCATAGGGATTATTGATTGCTGATAGAAGTGCGTCTAACGGTTTGCGGTGGCGAGGGGCGTACCGGCAGACGTCTAACGTTATGCGGCCGCTTACCGTTAAACGTAGTACGTTACGCTCTGCGCAACCGTCAAAAGTATACCGCACTTCTGGAATCGATTTTTAAGCTTATTATTGATTATTCCGATAGTTAATTTTTTAATTAATAATCTCTATTTCTATCAGCAGGGATGTTGATGACTAAACTATTATATATGAAAG
>CP070629.1:1680711-1698290 GCA_020356005.1 Thermoplasmata archaeon | reverse complement strand
TAACCTACGAGGACTGGCACCTGTTCAAATACACCGGCGCCTTCACCGTAACTCTGATAACAATCGATGATGACAAAGGTGTAAGCAACACAGCGACATTGAATGTGCCATAGAACCAATGGACCTAAGCGATAAATCCACCAAAAAAGCGATCACTGGGAGAGAAATTCTCCCAGTCTCTTTTTCTTTTTTTTGATTTTTTTAAGCTTCTTAATCAATCCCAGAAGAGCGGTTCACGTTTAGCGTCTGCGAGGGGCGTAACGTCCAGCGGTGGTGTCTGGCGTTTCGTTCAGCGGTATCGAGGCTCGTTTCGATAAGCGTATGCGATGTGCGGTTGGATAAGCGGACTTGAAATTCGTCTCGCCTCTCGCTACTCGCAACTCGCCACTCCCGAAGGGGTGGACTCTTTGACTTATTTCGAACTTATCCACTATTTTATATTATCGGGAATTTGTTTATAAAACTTTTAACAAAAATTTAATTATAATTCTTTATAAACAATGGATAAACTATATAGATTCAATTTTTATTGAATTGGGTAAATATTATATAGGAATAAAGTATTTTAACTCCACTTGATTTTAATGTCTCCGGAGGAGGTTACTTATGGCTGCACGTAGGACCCTTTTGGTAATTGTTATTTTATTGGCATCGAGTTTTGTTGTACTGAATTCGAACGAAATGGTAGAAGAAGCGGAAGCTTATAAAACCCCTAATTCCGGTGTTACCTGGGATATGGCTACCCTTGCATCGAACAGCGGAGGTGCTGTGTTTGAGGTGGATTCATTTAATTACATTTTCCAAGAAGTAGTAACCATAAGCCCAAATGATGTTATTAATGTGGATGCCGGGATAGATCTATATTTTGACAAGGATGTGTCTCTTTTTATTGAAGGGACTTTTAATGTTATTGGTACCGAATCTGACCCTGTAGTAATTCTTAAGAATGACCCATCTTTTCCCTGGGGTGGTATTCATTTCAATGCATCTAGTACGGGGGAATGGTATAATGTAACTGTAAGAGATGCATCAACCGGCATATTTATCAATGACAGCGCCCCGATATTTCAGAATATTGAAGTTATGGAATGCAATGTGGGAATATCTATTAATGATAATGCTGTAGCTACATTTACCAATCTTACGGTTAATAACACCATGTGGGATGGTATTGTATGTACAAATTCAACTTTAACCATCGAGCCCGGTATATTCTATCCCGGGTACGCCCGAAGTAACATTACCTCCAACAATAGATATGGAATTTTACTAACAAATTCTAATGCTTACCTAAATCATACCGATATTTATGGTCACCAAGGGTATGGTATTACCATGGTGAACTGCGATGAGGTTCTATTAACCAACATAAATATAACCAATAATGCGCAGGGCTTAGATTTTGCGGCGGGGCTCCATTCCGATAATTCAAACTTTACAATCCGAAACAGTATTTTTAATAATAATCTATTCGGCGGAATGAAAATATTGAACACTTCAATTGCCACATTACAAAATAATACAATCTTTGACACATCTTTTACAGCTATTTTTATCAATAATTCTAATGTTGAAATAAATGATACATTAATAGATGATTGCCATACCGGCCTTCATATTGATTATTGTTCCGGTATCGATGTTTATGATATCACTATTAATGCCGCATCCAATACTGCTATAATTATAAATCATACAAACAATGTAACAATTGATTATTGTACGGTAGATAGTGATCTTTATACCGGCGGTGTTGGAACCACAGGCATACATATCAATCACTCAAAAGATATATATCTTAATAATACAAACATCTACTTTATCTACAAATACGGTCTACATATCTATAATTCATCATTTATGTATGAAAATGGAATAATGCAATTTATAGAAGTACATGGTATGTACATCATGAATTCATGGGATAGTGCTATTTCTAGTGTGGATGTATTTAATACCATACGGAATTACACGACCTACATAGTCCATTCACGGAATATAACTTTCCAGTGGGGCTGTACCATAAGTGCTGACGATAATGTAAGCGTTTGTGTAATCAATTCAACAGTGACACACGACAATACAACGATCTCGTACGGGACCGGCCTTGGACTGCTTTTAAACAGAACCTCGCATGTGGTTCTGATAAGTACAGATGTCCCGAAAGACAGAACAGTTTTTCTGGATAATACCTCTACCGTCAAGCGTTACTGGTACCTGAAGGTATTTGTTTCCAAACCCTACAATGAGGTGTTCACAGGGGCTACCCTGAAGGTTAATGATTCGAAAAACCAGACTCTTTATGAAAAAATCATTACAGAAGAGAGTGGTGGTCTGGCAGAATGGCTGAAATTATATGAAAGTCTGCAGGACCAGAACGGTACCTATTACGACAGCGTTTATACAGCAAAGGCCAATTATACCGGTCTGAAATCCAATTACACGATTGTAAATATGACAATGAACCGCCAGGAGACATTATGGTTATATCCCAATCTTCCTCCCGGAGATGTAACAGGAATAACGCCGACCAGCACGCACAATGCTACACCGCGGATAGAATGGAATGAGGCTGTTGACCCCAACGGCGACCCGGTGAAATATCAAATTTTAATCGGTTCTGAATTCGGGTCAGATAATATTACCAATAACATCACAGCTAACCTTTACTATGATATACCAGTACATTTGAATTTCACGCGGTATTACATCAATATCTCAGCTATCGATAGTGATGGAATGAGGGGAAACTACAATCAAACGACTCTGGATATCATTAACAATAAACCCACTTCACCGGAGATCACATTTGAGCCCGATCCCGCCTATACAACATGGAAATTGTATTTCAATATAACAAAAGGAAGTATCGATGAAGACGAAGCTTATTACCCTGATGAGCTGGTGAGATACACAGTGAAATTCTATAAAGATGGTAATGAACAGACATCGCTAGGTTTTGAGAACAAGACCGAGGAGGAAGTGAACCATACCGAAATATCTTCTTCACTCACCGCTATCGGGCAGAACTGGACAGTTGTTGTTACACCCTACGACGGCCATAATACCACATGGCGGCTAACAGGTGCGGACGGTGCGCACAGCAACGGTACGCCGGTGCGAAAGTGGGTGGTAATAGGCAACCGCGCACCCTATGTAAGCAGTCCGCTCCAGAGCTTTTCCATGTGGGAGGACACCACTGATAACATCCATGTTAATCTCAAGAATAATTTTACAGAACCAGATGGCCAGACAATGACCTTTGCGGTCTCGGATAATACTATCCCGGTAAATATAAACCAGGGCACTGGCGTCGTAACCTTTTCACCTGCAGCTAACTGGTACGGCAGGGATGAAATCAATTTTACAGCGTCAGACGGGACTTTGACCACACCAAAACAGGCAATATTAGTAACAGTGATGTCCATTAATGACGCACCTGTGCTCGATCCAATAGATGATATGGTAGTTTGGGAAGATATCCCATTCGGGGTATTTTTACACGGCAACGATACCGAGACCGCCACGAAAGATCTTACTTTTGTTGCGAATTTTTCACAGGCAGTATCTGGATTAATAGTCACGGAAACAAGTTCGACCTACGGTAAAAAGTTAACAATGACGGCTGACAATTCTATGGTGGGCAATTATACTATCCGATATACACTTCAGGATGGTTCCGGAGCCACAAACAGCGTGGTCTGGGATGAATTCAAGCTTCAGATTGTCAATACCAATGACCCGCCGGCAACACCAACAATAACCGCACCTGCGGACGGCAGCAAGTATGTTGAGGGTACACCGATTACATTCAACGGCTACAGTTCAGACGATGATACCATATGGGGCGATAAGCTCAGCTACTGGTGGCATTCCAGCCGTGATGGCAACCTGGGCTCGCCAAAACTTACAGCCTCCCTCACCATCTCCTCGCTTTCTGTTGGCACTCACACAATAACTTTCTGGGTGACTGACGATACACTGACCGCTTCATCTACCATAACCGTAATAATCGATCCCCAGGTCATCGAGGTAAATCCCACCGCCAAACTGGTTTCGCCAGCAAATGTAACAAAAGTAACGACACAGACACCAACCTTAACATGGTCATCCACACATGAGAAGGCATCTCAATTTTCATATAAGCTCAAACTTGATACAAATCATGTACCTCAAACCGTAATCGCCACAGTTACAGATACAAGCTATACAATTCCAGAAGCCGATAAATTAAATGATGAAACAACCTATTACTGGACCATAGTACCAATATTCGGTACAGAAGAGGGAGTATGTACCAACGGCATATTCAATTTCTATGTTGATACGGGATATGTACCAGAAAATCCCACGGTAACTCTATCAACCCCCGCGAATGATGCCACAGTAACAACCACTTCGGTGGAACTGGATTGGACTTCGACGCACCCCAATAAGGGTGAATTCACCTACGATGTATACTGGGATACAGAGGAATTTACCCTGAGTACGTTACCGAGCGATAACAAGGACAATGTTGATGTCATGGAATATACCCTGACCGCCACAGATAACACCCAGTACTGGTGGACCGTGATACCGATCTGGGGAACAATTGAGGGTACCTGTGTGAGCACACCACCGGTGTGGACCTTCAAAGTGGATAAGGGCATAACCACGGCTTACCTGGTAAGCCCGGCACATGAATCCATTCAGACGTCAACATCTGTAGAATTGAGCTGGGATTCGGATCATGCAAAGAAAGACAGTTTGACTTACGATGTGTACTGGTCGACCTCGTCATTCACATTGAGCACATTACCCTCGGATACAGTTAATGTAAATAAGCTGACTACGACACTGACCTTAACCAATGAAATGGAATACTGGTGGACCGTGATACCAGACTATGGTGGAGTAAAGGGTATATGCGTCAGTGACCCGCCGGTATGGAGCTTTGAAATAAATGAAGGCGCCGAGATACCGGAAATTAATCTGAAATTACCCATTAATGAAGATATAGTTACTACACAGACAGTAACATTAAAATGGTCTTCTGTGGGCACGGAGCCCGATAGTTATGATGTTTATATCAGTGAAGATCCCGATCCCGCTTTGTATACCACGGGCGTATTGAAAAAGGAGCTGACTTACACTGTTACAGATGGTAAGACCTATTATTGGAAGGTAATACCATGGTTATCAGGAATTGAAGGTAAGTGTCTCAGCGGTGTATGGAGCTTCAGTGTTGATTTCGGATTTAAACCCGAAAAGAAAATCAATATAACTGGCGGTATTGAGACAATTGAACTCAAGACAGGAAGCAGTCATACAACAACATTGACGCTTGAAAACGCGGGCAATGTCCCCCTGCAAATAAATATCGAAATTGATGATGACGGTCTGGGCGGTGTAACAACCGATAAAGAAACAATAACTTTAGCACCAAAAGAGACCGCGACAGTAAATATTGTTTTCAGCATACCGGAAGATGCAGCAGCCGGAACCTACAATGTTGTAGTGGATTTTACACCAGAAGGAGATACCGAACCACTTGCAACAGAAGATATCACAGTGACGGTACCGAAGAAAACGGAGGAAGGAGAAAAGGAGGCCGGTAGGGGTATGCTGATCGGAATTGCCGCTATTGTCATAATTCTTATAGTACTCGTTCTGGTTTTCCTGATGATGAAATCCAGGAAAGGTCGAGAGAAAGAGCCCGAGGGCGAAGCCGACGAGCGCAAGGAAGTAGTCGCTCCCGAGCCCGAGAAGCCGAAAACGGTCGGCCCGGCTGTTCGAAAGCCACCTGTAAAAGGTCCACCGGGCGGAGTCGCGGGAACCGAAACAACTCCTACGACACCCGATACCCAAACAACTACAACTGGCGAGCAGAAACCGCCGGATGCAGGCGGAGAATAATCGGAATGATGTAAAATCGCTATAATCAGGTTCTGGGTTCTAGGTTTCAGGTTCTGGGGGTGCGTTTAGTGGATAAAATCACCCCCCGAATCCCCAATCAGAAATTTCCAATCTCCTAATGGATTTAGGGATTCGGGAATAAATTTACAATTCTACATACATTTTGTCTATAAACAACATCTCTATCGTTATTACCTTATAAAAAATTCCGCAATTTATTATAAAATAACCATTAATTATATACGATATTTATATATAAATATAATAACAATTATATAGTCATAAATTAATGTAATACAAAACTCTCTGCATTCGTTTGAATAATAATAATATATGGGGGCATATTGACGAGACTATTCAAAATTTGTTTTATTGTTCTAATTCTAATTATTTCATCCTTTATATCGTTCGGCGGAATAGTGCGCAATGTGGAGGCAGGAAGTTATACTTCACCGGATACAGGGGTCAATTGGACCATGAAGCAACTGGCGGTGAATTCCAGCGGGACGGTGACTTCCAGCGGTTCGGTTTATTATGTGAAGGATATGCTGACAATTTCGCCCAAGGATACCCTGGTTATAGTGCCCGGTTCAATAATAAAAGTCGATAAAGATGTAAGAATAGATATCAAAGGACGGCTTTATTGCGTGGGTAATAACAGCAGCCCGATAAAAATAACCTCAAATGCACCTTCACCAAAGGCCGGGGATTGGTTGGCAATAAGGCTTAATCAAGCGAAGGCCAATAGTATTATAGAATATACGACAATAGAATATGCCTATGACGGATTATATATCTATCAATGCAAACCTATGATAAGAAATAATATAATAAGAAATATAGCTTTCAGAGGCGTATTTTGTTTTGAGGATACTGCAAATGTAATAAACAATACCCTGTACAAGATCCATAATCCTGTCAGCACATCACTGGATGAGGGATCAGGTGTACGTACATTTTCAAGTTTGGCCTATATCGCGAACAACACGATTTATGATGTCCAGAAATTCGGAATGAAGCTTGATTATTCCAACTGCACCGTTTACGGTAATAATATTTCGCAAAGCAGATATGGTATCAATATTTACCGTTCTGAACCTCATATTCTTAACAATTACGTCTGGAACAATTCGCAGGGCATAGTAATGTGGGAGAATATATATGTCGAGATAGGTGGAAATCTTGTGGAGGACAACATAGAACTTGGCATATACATCCATAAAAGCTCGCCCGACATTCATCATAATACCATAAAAAGTTCAGGGATCGGAATTAAGAATTATTATCAATATGACGGTGTAACAATCCGAAATAACGAGATCAGTATGAACGAGGTCAGCGGAATCAATTTTGATCAGTTTTCAAATGTAGTTATTGAAAATAATTTTATATGGCACAATTTCTACGAACCCATATATTGTACGAATGTTGATGATCTGGTGATCAGGAACAATACAATCCAGCGCAATGAAGATGACGGCATAGAACTTGTTGATTGTAAGAGGGTCACAATTGATAATAATTTTATTGACGATAATCGCGGCGGAAACGGCATCCATCTTGAAAGTACGACAAAGGCCAATATAAAGAAGAACACGATAAAGGATGCAGGTTTCCATGCGGTCAAATTCGAGTCTTCAACTATATCTTCAATGTATGATAATATTATAATGGCATCCCATCAGAAGGATATATGGCTGGAGAAAACCGAATTTGCCGCGGTGAATTTAACATTCGACCGTGCAAAAGTTAAATTGAGTTCTGATTCCAAATTCCTCCATAAAAATTTCCTGAATGTCAAGGTCCAGGATAACTATCAGTATCCTATCATGGGAGCGACAGTTACCATCAAAGACGATTCAAAGACTGTACTTAATCAGCAGACAAATAGTTATGGTCGAATAAATGATATTTTGTTAACGGACCTGATATATGATAAAAGTAGTTCTTTTAAGGATAATGTAACCGAAATAAGTGTGAAGTATTCCGATTTTGTATTCGATAATAATCCGCGTGTGGTGAATATGTCCGCTCCGCACACGGAGGTATTTGGCAGGAACAGGCTGCCTGAGATACATATAACAAAACCTGACAACAAGCAGGAAGTGGTTGGCAGTATTTATATCAACGGTACCGCATTTGATCCCGATGGGTTGATACAGACTGTTGAGGTCTCTATAAACGACGGCAAATGGCAGACAACCACTGCAATGGGATTATACTGGTCCAAGTGGAGCTACCAGTGGAACACCACAGATGTAGGAGACGGTGAGTACCTCATTTCCGCAAGGGTTTATGACGGCATGAATTACACCTACGATTCAGTTATTGTTATTGTTGATAACATACCCGGGGGCAACGAGCCGGTGGTTTTTATTGTTGTATATTCGCCTGTTGAAGAACAGCAGGTCAGGGGTCATTTTGTTGTATTCGGCACGGCGTTCAGCAGTTTGGGGAATATCATCAGTGTCGAGATTAAAATTGATAACGGTTCATATGAACTGGCAACACCCGGTGAACGGGTCATTAAAAAATATAATCCAGAAACAGGTCTATACGAGGATGTGGTTATTCCCGACTGGAATACATGGGGCTATACGTGGAACACCACAAAATATGAAGATGGTCCGCATAAAGTTTATGCAAGAGTCCGGGATGATCTGGAAAATGTAGATGTGGAAATAATTGATGTCATTGTGGATAACCGCAAAACCGATGCGAATATGACAATTCTGGAAATCACGCATCCCTCCGATTCTGAGGAAGTATCAAAAGAAATCGAGATTTCAGGCAAATTCTGGAGTTACAGTAATTCAATTCCATCAATAAAGATGAAGATCGGGAATGGCAACTGGTTTATTCCAGATGTATTTCAATGGTATGATTGGTGGCTTTTCAATTCTGTATGGGATACTTCCGAGTATTATGATGGGATTTATGAGATTGCTGTCAAAGGTAAAATTGACCAAGAGGAATTGGTGGACCGTATAATTGTCGTGGTCAATAACGGCGGCAACAAATCATCTTTTGGTGTTAGAATAACAAACCCCCTGGATGCCGAGATCATTAACGGTACATATACCGTATCAGGCTATTGCTGGAATTATGATTATGACATTCTGGGAATCGAGATAAGGGTTGATACCCACCCCTGGCAAGAGGTAACCGAATACGACCAGAAGCATATCTCTAGTAATGATGAAGATCCCGAATCAGAACCGGAAAGTCCTTTCAAATTAAACTGGATTGATTGGAGTCATGAACTGGACACACGGCCTTATAAAGAGGGAATCCATGTAATAACCGTAAAAGCAGAAGATGCAGCGTCAACAGTATTTTCGTATGTAACTGTGATATTCATTAATAAAGAATATACGCCCGACGAAATAGATCCCGAACAGACGGAGGAGATACTTGGAATCAAGATAACGCATCCTGATAACGGTGCAATAGTTATCGGCAGTGTAGAAATCCAGGGACTTGCATGGTCAAGGTTTGAGAATATTACATCGGTTGAAATCCAGATAGATGAACTGGGTTACATACCAGCCCAGGCCACAGACGATGATTGGACGGTCTGGGGTTATATCTGGGATACAACGATCCATAAAAATGGTATACATAAAATTAGTGCCAGAATGAATGCTGTTGTTGATGAAAAAACACTAACGATGGAAACGACCGTGCTTGTAATTATCAACAATGCAGTGGAGGGGCCGGGCCAGGCGCCCATCGCCGATATTGAGGTTATAATCTGGACCCCCAAGGAGAACGAGACCGTGAGCGGAGTCATAGAGGTTTTCGGGTTCGGATGGGTCAGCAATAACGGCACGATACAGGAGATCCAGATAAAAATTGATAACGAGCCCTGGCTCAGGGTGAATCCGATCCATTCTGATTGGTGGACCTGGAATTACAGCCTGAACACCTCCGAATACGAAAATGGCAAGCATAAACTAACCGCGAGATTAAACACCGGAAAGGTACTGGTCAATTCGTCCATTGAGTTTAATATAAACAATACCGGCAAATCTGCAATATCGGATGATCCTGTCACACCTGATAATGGAGATGGAGATGAAGGCAGTGATTATCTTCCATCATTTCTACCGGAGAAATTTGATGCATCTGTAATCAATATACTGATACTTGCTATTATAATCATTTTAATGATTTTGATTATCATTTACATATCGATTTTTAGACTCAAGAGGAAGATATCTACAAAGGATAAGGATTTTAAAGATGATTTAGGAAAGGATAAGAAGAAGGAGAAAAAGGAAAAGGATAAGGAACCGGAGATTTCAAAAGAAGAACCCAAAGAAGTCTCTTCGGACTTGGATGAAGATCTGGATGATGAACGGGTTGAGGTGGATTCCGAGTTATTCGAAGAGGAGGATGATGAAATAATAGTCATCCGCGGAGAGATGATTATCCCATCTACGAAAGCCGCAAAAGTAAAACCCGAGAAAGCAGCAGCGGCGGAGGCGACCCCTATTGAGCCCAGTTCAGATGATCTTGAAACGCTGCCCAAAACGAAGCCTGTTGATGAAGAGAAAAAAGGTATCGGACTGGTTTTTGGTAGAAAAAAGGCCGATAAATCGGGAAAGGGAAAGGGTAAAGGAAGAAAAGGTAAAGGTAAAGATAAAGGAAAAAAGACTGGAATACCCCTTGCAACGGAGGTTGAAGAGGTGGAGAGTGATGAAATTCCAGCAGCAACAGCAACACCAGTAGCGGAACCAGTTGATTCTGAAGGTGATGAAAAGAAAAAGGAAAAGACATCGGCGAAGAAATCGGAAACTGATAAAAAGACAAAGTCCGTTGAAGAGAAATTGGAATTATTAAAAAAGAAATTTGAGGATGGGCAGATCACCGAGGCACATTACGAAAAACTTAAGGCGAACATCGAAAGTAAAGGCGGTAAAGAAGATACAAAACCCTTACAGGCTATAAGCATAGACACCTCCAAAAAGCCTCCAATGAACTGTAAGAAATGTGAAAAACCGCCTGTTTATCTCAAGGAATACCGTGCATGGTATTGTACAGATTGTAAGGAATATGTGGCTAGAGAGATAGTAAAAAGCTGAGTTAAGATATCATAATTTGATATCTCACTAATTTTTATAGGCTTTTTAATCGATTAATGTCGATTATAGAGATTCGGCTAGCGGTTTGCGGTTGCGCAGTGCGTAACGTCCAACGTCAAACGTTTTCCGGCCGTTTTACGTTAGGCGCAGTACGGTACGCACCTCGCAACCGTCCAACACCGAATAGTTACCCACACCTAGTTGCCAACACCGACCAGATGCATACGTAATCGAGGTGCTTGGCGGTGCGTCATCTAACAGTATTATCTCATATTATTATACTTACCAAAGGTGTTGGGCCGTGCCGTCAAAGTGATAAGAAATTAATTCGTACTTCTATATGCAATATAAATTTTCAAGTAATTATATGAAATCAATAGAAAATATTATAATCAAAATCTGATATTATGGAATTGGTTTATTTCATGTATGTTCAAAAATATTATGAGCAGTTCAAATTCTTACGGTTACGTTTATTCGAATGGCGGTACGAACTTGATACACTGCAAAAGATTGTGCTGGCATTAGGTTTTGCTGCATTAACTGGATTATTTGCGCAGCTTCGATTTTATCTACCCTTTACACCTGTACCAATAACCGGTCAGGTGTTTGCTGTATTAATAACTGCTATGTTTCTTGGTAAATGGTGGGGTTCTGCAAGTCAAGCAATATATGTCGGGGCGGGTGCAGGAGGTGTGCCCTGGTTCCAGAGTTTTACATCAGGTATAGGGGTTATTACGGGAGTTACAGGTGGATATCTGATCGGTTTTATTTTCGCGGCCCTTTTTATTGGCTGGATGGTCGATAAATATACAAGTGCCAGGAGTTTCTATGGACTTCTGGTTGTGTTATCGATCGGTATCGGTATAATTTATTTATTTGGTGCGGTCCAGTTTGCATTAGTATGGCACTTATCCCTATCGGAGGTCATAATGATGGGCGTTTTGCCTTTCATTCTATTAGATCTGATGAAGATGCTCGGGGCATGCTGGTTGGGTTTCTTTTTACTTCCAAAGGAACCGATTGGAACGCATCCTATACAATAATAAATATGTTAAATTTATCGAGAAAGAATGCCGTTTAAATATTTTTATTACCACTAAAGGTTTATGATATTGTTAATTCCATCGTTGATATCTTATATACATTTTGGTGTTCTTTAAATACTTAATATAAATCTTTAAATATCTTTATTACTAGGAGAAAACTTTATATTGTAATAAGTAATATTTTGAAAAACACAACCATTGCATTATGATGACAACATTATTTTAGATGGATTTTCAAGTGCACCGGGAACATTAAAATAACAATTATAATACAATGGATAAACTTATCGGATGGAGGTTAATCCGTATGGCAAAAATGGCGATTGGAAAAGTGGTATTGATAACATTATTTTTAATTTTGAGCGGTATAATGATATTATCGAGCGTCCCCGAAAAAGCTGAAGGTTTTTTGGGTGACATAACTGGAAGCGTAACCTGGAACTCTGATACAGATATTACCGGTCATGTCACCATTAAGAATAGCGGCAGGCTCACTGTAAATCAGGGTGTAAATGTCGAATTCAAGGGTAAATATTTTATTTATGTTGAAGGAGGTGGAACACTTAAGGTTAATGGTGCATCAGGTAACATGGTAAATTTCTTTAATGACACATCGGGAGGCTGGGACGGTATACAATTAAACTCAAGCACAGCTTCTGCTAATTTTAATTATGCAACAATATACAATGTATTTAATATCGCAATATCCGCCGAAAGCGGTGGAATTCTGGTAATCAACAACAGCATAATCCACGATAATTTTGTTGGTATAAAAGCGAGTAATTTAGATCCGATAATTGATGGTTGTACATTCCATAACAACAGCCAGCCCATTGCTTTTGAAAAAAATGTTAATGGCAGCATAACCAATACCGTATTTACCAATAATAAGGGTGGAGTTATCTGGACGAATTCCGGCGGCCAGCAGAAATTTGACGGAAATACGGTCAAAAATTGCGGATACGGTGGTGCCTCCGCAGAACACGGGGCACAATTTATGAATACAAATGTTCATTGTACAAATAATACAATGCTAAACAATTCAGGCCATGGTTTATATATCAGGTCATTTGGTAGCCCGACCCATAATATCATTTATAAAAATACAATTGTCAAGAACGGAAATGTGAGCGGAGATGCAGGGATATTCCTTGATGCATATTCAAACAGGGATACCTCGGTTATTTATGAAAATGATATTTACTTAAACGGCTATGGAATCTCAATGAACATGAGTAAAGCCAACGGTGGAGATATATCCTCAACAATTCGAGACAACGATATTTTCGACAATTTACTTGCCGGAGTAGAAATCGGTAATGAATCCACTCCAAATTTCCATGATAATACTATAACGAATAATAAATGGGGCATCAAGGTTTACAATGCTGTGCCACTGATCGTTAATTGTTCTATAAGCGGCAGTACCGAATATGAATGGTATGTCATGGATGATGCCAAACCTGTTTCACTCAACACGACATTTGATCAAACCAAGGTTAAAGCGGTTATTACCGCCGGCGTACAGTATTTAGAGGTACAATGGTTTATGAATGTAAGGGCCCGGGAAGATCAATCACCCAACAATCCCGCACCTAATGTCGAAATCAGGGTATATTATTGGAACGATACCTCAACCCTAAAATACAGGACTTTCACGGATGCACAAGGGATGGCAAGATACATACCAGTAATTGAAAAGAGGATGTATGACGCACTCAATGTATCTTTTGCTCCTTATAATATAACAGCTGATGATTTGAACCAGCCCCGCGTGTATGTAAAGACAAATAAAACAAATATATCAATAACCGGTTGGCGGCCCTATGTAGATATACTTTTATCAAGGAATTACCCACCCACGCCGGTTATTGGAGTCAAGCCTTTGCGCACTCTGGTCTATAATCCACCACTGAGGATAGAGACGCACGATACCAAACCTCGAATAATATGGACTGCGAGTACCGACCCGAACGGGGATCCGATTACATATTATTACAAGGTAGGTACAAATTCACCATTTTTTGATGATGAGATATCGTTATCCTCGACATCAAATACGTATTTTGATGTAATAAATCCGCTGGACTACGGAACGAATTATACATTTTGTTTTAAGGCGGGTGATAATCGCTATGCGAATTCAACATGGAATTATGTGAATATCAGCATAAAGAATTACGGTGCAGGTATGCCGGTGATAGCAACAGATCCTTCTTCAGGACAGGTTGTGACGGACAAGGACATCGATGTGACAATGGTAACACCTAGCTGGAATCATCCCAAGGAAATAAGCGATTATGGCGAAACAACACGATATACGGTATATGTAGATATAAATGACGCGAGAGAGGGAAAATACACAAACCTTTATGCGCCGGAAGATGAAGTTGATTTCACTATCAATCATACCGATTTTGAAAAAGGCGATAAAATTGTAATTTCAGTGATACCCTATGACGGTCATGGTGATAACTGGAACAATTCGGGTTCAAGCGGTGAATACAAACACGCTCATCCAGATAACGGAACGCCGGCAATAATCACATTGAATGTAAACAACAGCGCGCCTGCAGTAAATAAATCAATAACATTTCCGATAATCACTATGTATGAGGATACACCATATGTACTACCCCACAAATTCACAGAGATTTTTAAGGATGTAGATAACGATAATATTGAATTTGAATACATAGAACATGCAAACTTTGATGTGGATTACAATCAGATCACAGAAGAGATAAAGATCACGCCGAAATCGAATTATTTCACTACCGGCAGTACCCCCGACGAGCTTACAATACAGGCTAACGATTCCGCCGGTGGCATAACCGATTTAATATTATATATAAATGTAAACGAGATTAATGACGCACCTCAAATAAATGTCGAAATGGAGCCTTTCGCAGTTCAAGACAAGAAATTCTATATTAATATAACAGTCACAGACCCGGCGGACCCGCATGATAACATATTAACGGTATCCACAAATTATACAAAGTTACCTTTTGCATCAAAAATAACATTTACCACGGTTTCGGACAGTGAGGTGAAATTATCCTTTACACCTAGCAATGATGATATAGGTAAATTTTATTTGAATATTGAAGGCTACGATACCAAGGATACCAATCAGGAAACGCTTGAGATAGAAGTGAGAAATGTCAATGATGCTCCGAATGTACCGATAATATTGCAGCCTGAGGTGGTTGGAGATAAGGTGGAACGTAAGTATTTTGTTTCAGAAGAGATCGAATTCGAGGCGAATATATCAGATATCGATGAGAAATGGGGCGATATTTTAGATATTACCTGGACTTCAGATATCACAGGGATCGGTACAGTAAAAAATAAAGAGAAATTTTCAATGAAACTACACGTGGGAGGCAACCACAAGATCACTGTGACGGTAAAAGACAGCGGTAATCTAACCAGCAGTGCATATTTCTATATTTTTGTAATAAATGAGCATGAGGAAGATTTTCCATACACTGAGCTGGTTTACCCCACCAATCAGATGCCGTTCCCGATCACCAGTGCAAAAGATACTATGACACTGGTATGGGAACCCATGGAACATGATTATTCAGATTTGTTTCTATATGACCTATATTTCGATGAGGACCCGGTGGTGAAGAAGAAACAGTATAATAAATTTAACAAAACAGAATATCCAGTGAATGTAGAAATCGGTAAGACCTATTACTGGTATGTTATTCCATGGCTCGGAGAGGTTGAAGGTGAATGTTTCTCATCTATCTGGTCATTTACTGTAGTATTTGATAATGGAACGGAGTCGACAGCAGAATTACTATCTCCCATCGATGGTGATATGATCAATACAACAACTGTAGAATTAACCTGGAGCTCCTCAGATGAGAGCTCCAATTGGTATTCATATAAAATATTGCTGGATACCAACCCAAAACCGACGACAGTCTACAAGGATGCACACACCAGTACGGAATTAACGGTAACCGATCTGAATGATAAGACAACTTACTACTGGGATGTAGTCCCCATTTTTGGTGAAAGAGAGGGGAAAAGCTTGAATGGGCCGTTCAGGTTTTCAACCGATTTTGGATTTATTGCCAAACCGGAGATTAAAATAGAGCCCGAGGTGTTTGAATACAAAATGAAAACCGACGGGGTTTTAACATTAGAATACACAATAACCAACACAGGAAATACTAAGGAAACTTTAACAATTTCACTGAATCCCGATGCAATGATCGCTACTGCTTTAGAGAAGGATTTCGAGGAGATAGTAATAACACTGGAACCGGGAGAATCCACGGATGTTAAATTTACTGTCAATCTCAGGGATGCCGATGTGGGTTCAGGTGATTATAACATCAAGCTGAGAATTCTATCAAGTGATGGAGATATATCGGAACGGATTGACATAAAGCTTGATGTAGAGCATGAGGAAGCCGAAGAGAAAAGTGAATTCGGTATGGAACAAACGATATTACTCGTTGTAGTTATAATCATAGTTGCTGTAGTCATAGTATTATTTATGATTTTAAGAAAGAAACCGAAGAAAGAGGAGGAAGAGGAGGAAGAAGAAGAGGTTGTGGCCGCAGCAGCCAGACCTGTTATGGAAACCGCACCCGGAATTGGCGCGGCCCCGGCTCCGACAGAGATCCCAGCACCAAAAGCAGAGGTACGCAAGGTTGCTGCCGCACCAAAGGTCGCCGCAGCCAAACCCGCAGTTGAAGCAAAGCCGAAACCGGCAGGGCTCCCCAAGGCGGCTGAACCCGCCAAGGAGGGAGAGGCAGAGCCCACGCCTCAATTGCCTTCTGGAGATAAGGCCGAGGCCGAGGCTGGAGCACCAACGCCGACACCCGCACCCACACCCACACCTACAGCTGCCCCAACCCCGGCAGCCGAACCAGAAGCAGAGCCAGAAGCTGACCAGGCAGGCCAAACGAAATGTCCAACCTGTGCTTCTGATATACCTGCAGGAGTTTCCGAGTGTCCTATTTGCGCTGCAAAAATTAAATAAAATTAAAAAATCAATTTAAGTACCTCCTCACAAGGGACCTAAAACAATGGGCAAGATCCGTTCTGGATGCATGGATTAAAGCGGATGGGATAAATTAAATTATAATATAAATCCAAGCACTTCGGAAGATTCGAGTTGCGATAGGCGAGACAAGATTCGAAACTGAAATAAATATAAGAAATCTTGAATAAAAAAAATAATCTATTAACAAAATAAAATTTATCAATAAGGTTGGGTGAGATTTTGAGTAAATTAATCCAAAAGGTAACTACATTCTCTATAACATTGGTTTTATTATCTTCAACATTTGTATTTATCTGTGATGACTCTGCCGGCGGTGATTTTCTGAGCGGCCCACAACCCGGACCTGCAGACCCAGATCCCAAGACATTAACTGTTGATGACCATAATGCCACAGGTAATATTTATGTACCCACAGGTAAAACCTTGATAATCAATGGTGGAACACGATTGTTTTTTCCCGAAAATTCCGATTATAACATCACGGTTTATGGTACCCTGCTATGCTATGGT
>CP070629.1:1677578-1680611 GCA_020356005.1 Thermoplasmata archaeon | reverse complement strand
TTTTCAGGTTTTCCAGCACGGCTCCAATCATTAACGGCAACAAGACTGTTGCGTCACCGTCTATTGTTACTTCCCGGGCCTCTTCTTTTAACTTACCCCACGAGATACCTTCGCGCAGCCTGGCGCCTGACAGCGAGCCGTCGTATTCCACAGCAGTTGTGATATACACCGCATAATCCAGGCCGTCTTTGAACTGGTTCCACCAGATGGTATGGTGCTTGGAGATACCGCCGCCGACGATAAGAGCTCCTGAGCGCTCCGCGGTGAATACTATTTCGGCAAGGTCCTGTTCATCCTGGAATATATCGATATCGAATTCATTGTGCTTCTGCTTGAACAGCCACAGCTGTGATCCGAACGCCCCGTCGGTTATGCCCGGAATAAAAATTGGGATTTTATTCTTCCAGGCCCAGTACGTAATCGAGTTCTCATCATCGAGCTGCTCTCCTACCTCCCAGATCAGATCACGCGTAGAAAATCGGCTTTTACCCTGTACCCATAACTTCTCGAGCATTTCCTGGAGCTTGTTCTCCAGGATCTCTCCATAACTTCCATGCGGTACCAAAATGTTGCCCAGTCTGTTAATCTGCTCTTTATGCAGCTCCACATCGTCAAGATTGAAATCGCCGTGATAGTAAGGCTTCCATATCCTCGCAAGATCGTGGTCGAGCATACCCGAGGTGGTTATGATTACATGGACCATCTTCCGTTTTACAAGCTCAAGAATAATCCCGCGAGTGCCAGTTGCGATTATGCAGGCTGGAAACGCCAGAAAGTTTTTGCTTTCGGAATCAGAAAACATCGAATTAAGAATTTGAACTCCTTCCCCTACCTTTTTGGCTGTAAATCCACCGGAATCGTATAGCGATTGGGTTAGGTCACTGAGTGTTGCTATTTTATCAAGATGAATATCTTTTACTTTTTTTGATAATTCATATTTCATAAGATCACAGATTGATGATAACAATAATAGATTTAAAATTTATCTAAAAAAAGCTTTAGGGATTGAGGATTCGGACGCTCCCTTCCTACGGTCGGTCACTTTTGGGTTTTGGGTAGATTCTTTCGATTCTAATCTACCCTAATCCCTAAAGGTTGCGAAGCAACCGTCCTAATCCCTAATCCCATTATTTAATCATCTTAAATTGGAATTTATTTTCTTTTCTTTATTGAATTTATCAACGCAGAAATCATTTTACACAAAGTGTAACATTCGTTATATAATTCATCATAATCTTTCTTATCAATATAATTTTGATGTAGTGCTATTGTTAAAATCGGTATACATTCATAACCAGAAGACCGGGCAAAGGTGTAAAATTGTATTTTTCCTTTTTTATAATATCTTCCATAGCCTTCAGCGATATTTAGTGCGATGGATGTTGTAGACCGTTTTAGTTGACCAGTCAATCCGTATCCTTCAGATTTTGGAAAATGATCAGAGATGCGATATATTTTAAAAGCGAATTTTATAGCTTTTTGATAAACTTCTAATTTTTCAAACTCAAATTTCTGAATCATTTTGTTACCTCAATTTCAGTATTTTTATTCAATATAGAATTGAGATTAAATCGATTATTTTCCATACCCTTTGCTCGACAGACACAGGAGGTTTCTATTTCTTATAATCTACCCTAACCCCCAAAGGTTGCGAAGCAACCGTCCTAATCCTGAATTCCTGGATTAATTGTAAAAAATAAAAAAAGGGCCGCCTTACGGCGGCTTTTTTTGTGGTGGTATTGCTTATTCAGCTACCTATTTGCGAAACAGCCGTTACTTCCTTGTATCCGTCCAGGATCTGTTGGACCCTGCTCAGAGGAATGACCATGGCTACAAATTCCTGGCCGTCCTGCGTGGTGTACCTCTGGGCCTTATCGAAGGCCTCAGTGGATATAGATATTTTCAAGGCATTACCATTTTTGCTTTTGCGTACAAAACCCATTAAATCAGTTTTTGTCATTTTTTTACCTCCGTTTGGTTTTTTTCGTGCCGACCCGAAACGGACACGAGCCGGCAATAGCATTATTATCTCTCAGACTATATAAAAATGATTGCCGGGGCTCACTGAATGTAAACCTGGATTTCATATATAGGTAACGGTGAAAGTATAGTATTCATTATGAAAATTAAAAAAATAATGACTATTATGCAATTATAATAAAATGTAAATATTACTACTCGTATTTTATAAAAGTTAACATATTTAAAAAGGATTAAATATGGCTTAGTTTATGGTGGGATTGAAGAATTGAACAGCGACTTTCGCCGAACAAGAAGAGTAATTTAAAACATTGTGCTTTGAATCATCAATATATTTTCAGGGAGGTTATAGTTTGAATTATGAAAAGAAAAGTAGAAAGTTTGTGGGTTTGTTTTGTGGAATGTTAATAGTTATATCATTCAATTTTGTTTTTATTCCGGAAGAAGTAAAATCTGAAAGCGGTCCTCCATGGGTTAATCTTGATGAAATGGGTTTTTCTTCAGATTTTATTGATACACTATCTACAGAATTGTATTGTCCAAGATTTGTACAAAATACTAATTGGGAAACCTTGATTACCCTTAGTAATCCTTCTGAAAATAAGGCTTTCATAGATATTTTTTACTTTGATGAAGATGGTTATTATATCGATGATTTTAATACTGAAATTGAATCAAAAGATACCATTGATTTTATTTCCACGGATCATGGAATTCAAAATGAAGCTGGAAGCATAATAATATCTTCAAATATCCCAATTTTTGGAAATATTATATATTACAGCGAATATTGTGCCGCTTCTGAACCGTTACAGTCAAACCCTTCCACAACTTTATATTGCTCCGGTTTTTATCAATCAGTTGATTGGGAAACATGGATTTGTATAAATAATATTAATGGCACATCAAGTTCTATAACTCTTACATATTATGATGAGAATGGAAATTCAATTGATACCTTCATTGATACTTTATCACCGAAAGAGCAACGATATTTCCGTCCTTCAGTTGATGGTATTACCGATACATTCGGCAGTGTTATTGTACAATCAG
>CP070629.1:1674707-1677478 GCA_020356005.1 Thermoplasmata archaeon | reverse complement strand
TCTCAGATAATACTACCCTCTTCAAATAATAATTAATGATATTCGGGGTAGCATTATCTAACCGTAGGTCTATCCAAGTATAGATTTCGCCGATTTTCTGGCGAGAAAGTATATTCTCGATTTGGGATTTCCTTGGAGTTTGGTAGTATTGGTAGTATTGGGATTTAAGAAGCAATTAAAAATCGTAATGTTATCAAAACAAAGCTAATTAATATTTTATTAGATAAAAGATAAATACTAATACAAACCTATTTATTTAGTTTTTAACAAACAATTTAATCATGAGTATTGGATGAAGTTATATGATTAAAAAGGATATTCGAATAGTTATTATCATCTCAATGCTGTTTTTCATTATAAGTCCAAATATTTATTTTAATGACAGCTCTGCAGATGCATCCGAAACAAGAGCTGATGTGAGTTATGATAAATTTATGATCGATCCCTTCGATGATGTGAAAAAGATCGGTGCTAATGATATTCTTACATCTGCAGAAGGATTTGAAAACATCGATTTGATCAAGGCCGTTTCGTATCAGCCGTTAAACGAGTTCGGATTGGTGTCACAGCTGGAAGTCACATTCGAGTTGACCGTAAACGGGATAATTACAGATCATAAGGATATAATTTACATTGTTTTGATATCCTCGGATGACGATGATTACATTATTACCTACAACAACGGTAACAGCGAGGGGATTTCTTCCGACAATCCCTTCGGTCCCTCATTCAATGTGGACTCAGAAGGTGCGGGAACCGATACACTGAATCTAACGGTAAATTTGGTGAACATAGGCCCTCCTCACGATTATTTCGATTGGACTGCGTTAGGTATGATGACCGACAGCTCTATGGACGGGGGGGACTATCAATACATGGACAAGGCCCCGGACAAGATCATCAAGTTTACCGAGCCCACCCACCTGGGCACAGTGCACAGTACAGTTACGGTGGAAGGATTGGTGGAACCCTCCATTGTAACAATCCAAAGTGTTGAATATCAAATAGATACAAAATTCGACGGGAACTGGAACGATGTGGATGACAACAACGGCGATTATTCGGAATGGAGCTTCTCATGGGACACCACGGCTGTCCAGGATGAGGTACCGCATGATATTAACGTCAGAGGATACGACGGCGAACGGTACTATGAAGATACAATCACATTATATGTTGTCCAGGCCAATAAAGATAACCCGGAGCAGATCAAATCCGTCCCCGAAATAAATGCTGGTGATACCTTCGAGTTCTCTTCGACCCACGACCCGTCGTATATGGGCATTAAATTGGAAATGATCACCGATCTTACAGAAACTGTGGTTAGCGCCGAGACATATAACGTCGGCGGTACCAGCTATGAGGTCTGGAGAAGAGAACTTACCGGCGACGGTGTGGCGACATATGCAAATATTCCCATCGATTTTACTATGGACGGTTACTCGCTAACCACCCGGGACGAGCTCAATGTAGTAAAAGAAATGGAGGAAATGATGATAACCGTACCTCTGGTGGGTACTATAGAGGCCGCTACAACAATAACGTATACCCCGCCGTTGAATTCATTCGATTTCCCGCTGGTTATCGGCGAGCGCTGGAACACCATCAATGACATCAGCACCTTTACCGAGATGCGCTACAGCGGGGACTACGCCAACGACACCTCCGAAGGCGAGGTGGAATATCTTTTCGAAGCCCTGCATACAGAAACCACGGTTGTACCCAAGGGAGAATTTGATACTTTCGTTATCCGGTCACAGCAGAAGGATTCGGATATGTACGAACTGAGCTATTTTTCTCCCGAACTGGGGAATATCGTCAGGGCCGAGGGATATGACAATAATAATGAACTGTTACAAAGGATTGACCTGACGGATTATAGTCTCGGCACCGGCATTTTTTTAGAGATTATTGACGTCACAATCGAACCTGCAAAGCCAAAGGCAAAGGAAAAGGCAAAGATTACAGTTAATGTAAAAAACACCGGGACGGTCAATGCGGCAGCAAGCCCGTTGACTTTGAATGTAAACGGTGAGAAGAAATACGAGATGCTGGTGGATTTGCCGTCACAGCAGAGCACCCAGGTGATTTTCTACTGGGAGCCAGAAAAGGAAGGTGAGTACGACCTGGAAATAATCTCACCGGACGATTCCTGGGATGACGAGATCAGGGTATATGAAGCAGATGAGACTGGTACAATATCGGATCTGGTCTCGAATCCGACATCTTTGATTTTGATACTTTTAATTATTATATTGATTTTTATCATAATCGTCAAGATTTTTATGAAACGGAAGAAGAAGATGGAAACCGTTACTGAACAGCAAGGTGAGTTATCTGCATTCGATAAAATGAAAGTGGGGCAGGTACAATTAGGACCGAAAGGAGAAGTTCCCATTAGTCCATCAATGCAGCCCAGTGCAGGTGAAGTTGGTGGCCCGAGAATAATCAGCGTCAAAACCGGCCTGTCCCAGGTGGGTGCTGCCCCCGGTGATCGCGCAGGATTGATAAGCTGTCCCACATGTGCACATAAATTCAAAATCCCTGATAGAGTTGCATCGGCCATGGGTAAAAAACAACAATTGCAGCTTAGTTGTCCGAAATGTAAGACAAAGATTAATCGTGGGTAATTGTTTTTTATTCTTGACTGATTTTTAATCGCTTATAGAAATGCGGCAAACGTTGAGCGGTTGCGAAGGGCGTAACGTTGGGCGTCTAGTGGTTTGCGGTCGTCAAACGTCGGCCGTAAGACGGTACGCCCCTCGCCACCG
>CP070629.1:1670063-1674607 GCA_020356005.1 Thermoplasmata archaeon | reverse complement strand
ACGCATTGGAGCAAAGAATAAATGGGTGCGAGTTGGGGCTACACATCTGATCAGGCGATCTCCGGTTAACCTCAGACCATTGTTTGGCATTCAAAAGGATCACAATCCGAAAGGAATTGGCCTTTTCCTTTGGGGATATTCCAGATTGTATGCGCTAACGAAAGAGCAGCGATATCTTGAGAGAATTGATTATATTCTTAACTTGCTGGAACAGCTTCAGAGTAAAGGTTATTCGGGCAATTGCTGGGTCTATAACTTCGATTGGCAGTCATGGACTTTCATGCGGCCAAAGGGCACACCGACTGTTGTAAATACCTCCTTCATTGGTCATGCTTTGCTTGACTGCTACGAACTGACGAGCCAGCAACAAGCTCTGGAGATGGCTGTACCGATTAAAACCTTTATACTGGAGGACCTACACAGGAGCGGGTCTAATGATATGTTCTGTTTTAGTTACACACCGGTAGATACTGAAGCTGTGCACAATGCCAACCTTCTTGGTGCTTCGATTCTTGCAAGATTAATGCGGTATAGTGATGATGACAGGCTGAAGTCGGCAGCCCTGGCAAGCCTGGAAAATTCGATGCGCCACCAACGAGATGATGGATCATGGATCTATGCTAATACAAATATTCAAAGCTGGGTTGATTCTTTTCACACCGGTTTCAATCTTCAGGCCATCCGGTACATCCTAGATGCGGGATTGGCGTCAAAGCACAGAGAGGCGTATCTTAAGGGTGTTAAGTACTACGCAGAGAATTTCTTTCTCGAAAATGGAACACCGAAATACTATCATGACCGGACTTATCCTATAGACATCCATTCACCTACCCAGGCAATCTGCTTCTTCTCCCAGGAAGGTAAAGAGTACGAGGACCTCACAGATAAAATTGTTAACTGGATGCTGCAAAATATGTACAGTGGAAGAGGATTCTTCTACTTCAGGAAAGGCAGGTTTTTAACGAACCGCATTCCTTACATGCGCTGGTCCCAGGCATGGGCATTTCATGCTTTATCTGCATATCTTTTTGGGAGCTAGACGGGAGGGCGATTTTTCATATATTTTTAACTGGGGCGGTATGCCGACCAAGCTACTTTAAATAATGTTCATCCGATAAAAACGGTAAAATTATTGTTATGATTGGAACATATATACATATTTGACTTTTTTTTGACTTGAAGAAAGGCTTCAGTTTCAAATTCAATAATTATTATGTAGATTTTAATTATAGAAGTATCGGTAGTTGGATATCGATAACCACCGATGGACACGGCTAGGGATTGAATTAGACGGGACTAACTATGATAAATACAGATTTTACTCACCACAAAGCCCGCGCTGAGCAACGCAGAACGAAAAAACAATAGTCAATTGTGAATCGCAAATAATCAATTGCAATAGGCTTAGGGAAATGGATATGGAGTGTGATAATATTCATTGTCGAATTAAAATGCAAACAAGAAAACTTAATCCACAAATACAAATAGTTAATATTCTAGCTTTGGGCCTAATATTGCTCGTACTGTGTACAAATGCAGCGGCAACAGATTGGTTTGTACGACCGGTCGGAGGGGACTACGGAAACGAGGACGGGAGCTCGTACCAGAATGCCTGGGATGGGTTAAAAAGTGTGAAATGGGGAACAGGCGGCGTTAAGGCAGGAGATAATCTATATATATGCGGTTTGCATATTTATGGCCATACTCCGCAAGGTTCATCTGAAACACTGTGTGAGATTACCGCATCAGGTAATGATGAAAACTCAAGAATCATTATTAGGGGTGATTATTCAGGAGACCCTGGGACAATTTGGGGAAACTATGTAACGGGCGGGTCGCAAACTACATGGAATTATGAAGGAGACAATACATACAGTTGCGCATCGAGTAATACGTATGGTTATTTTTATTTTGAAAATATTTCAGGAACATGGGACTTAATGACCAGGGTCGATAGTGTGGCGGAATGTAAAAGTACTCCTGGCTCGTATTATTCGGAAAATTTTGATTATCCTGACCCGATATATTTCCACTGCTCTGATAACGGCGAACCTAATTTGCGAGTATCTACCCCAACAGTTGGGTACAATATAGATTTGAATGGCAATTCATACGTAACCTTCTTGAATATTGACTTTTATCAACCGTATTTTCACGGTTTAACCGGTCAGTATCTAAAATGGGAAGGGTGCAAATTATGGTATATGCCCGCCGGATTTCGTCTCTGGGACAATACGCAATATTGCGAAATTATAAATTGTGACAGGGCTTATGGCATGGGAGGTTTTGGCTTTAATGATGATGATCCTTATGGAATTGATGGTCCTCATCACATGACAATTAGAGGATGTACTATCCATGATATCGGTGTCTATATGCAAAATGAAGATGCGGAGGGCATAGGCTCGAATGGAGTGGATTACCTTACAGTAGAATATAACGAATTTTATAACTGCGGCACAGCATATCAGTCGTACCCACACACCAATTCAAGTCAAATAAATACAATAATAAGATGGAATTATGTGCACGATTCACACAAACTCAATGGGGCGAGGGGTATGGGTATTGCGATCGGCAAACATCCGCCAAATGCAATGGATTGCAGTGGTAATCAGGTTTATGGCAATATTGTGGCGAACTGTCCCAGCCATGCCTATAGTTCCACTTATGATTTGGATGAAGTGGTATTTTACAATAATATTGCTTATAATTGCGATACTTCATTTTACTTCAATGCTACTTATCGAGAAGATAACGGCCCTAAGATTGTGTTCAAAAACAATATCTCTATCAATCCAACAGGGCAACATCTATACTTCGGTTCCGTCACAAGCGAAGGTAATTATACACTCAATTCAGACTATAATTTGTTCTATCCGGATAAGCAAAATGGTTTTGGGTTTAAAGGAAGTGACTATTCTGTGTATCCCGATCTCTCTGGCTGGCAAGTGCTATCAAGATCAGGATGTACTTTCGATCCTCATTCTATTGTTGCTGATCCTATGTTTGTTGATCCCGATAATGGTAATTTTAATCTTCTACCCGGCTCTCTAGCAATAGATGCAGGAATTGATGTTGGCTTAACGCGAGATTCTGGGGGAAATCCTATCCCCCTTGGCTCTGCCCCTGATATTGGTGCTTACGAATCTATTATTGATCCGGATAATCCACCCCCAGTACTTCAAGCAATTGGCAATAAGTCTGTTGGTGAAAATGTTACATTGACGTTTGTTGTGAGTGCGACCGATCCTGATAGTGAGCCAATAACATATTTGGCTCAGGATCTGCCGAGTGGAGCGACGCTCGATTCACAAACGGGAGATTTTACTTGGACGCCGAGTTATAACCAGGCCGGAACATATCATGTAAGATTTATCGCAAGTGATGGCAATTCACACGATTCTGAAACAATTACTATTACGGTAAACAATGTTAACCGACCTCCTGTACTCGGGTTCATCGCTGATCCGTCTGTTGACGAAAACAGCCTTCTGAGCTTTTCGGTAGATGCAACGGACCCTGACGGTCAGACGTTAACATACTCTGTAAGCGGTTTACCAAGTGGAGCAGTATTTGCGAGTCAGACTTTCACTTGGACACCAACTTATGACCAGGCAGGGACCTTTGCGGTTACTTTCGCTGCAGACGATGGTCAGGATCAGGATTCACAGGTAGTAACAATAACAGTAGTCAACGTGAACAGAGCACCTGTTTTCAGTGCTATAGGTAATAAGTCTGTTTGGTCAGATGATCCTTTAACTTTTACAGTAGATGCAACTGATCCAGATGGTGATGCAGTAACGTTTTCAACAAATACTGTGCCCAGTGGTGCAACATTTGTAACGGAAACCTTTGACTGGACACCTACGGCGGCCCAGATAGGTGCTCATAATGTTACTTTTTATGCGAGCGATGGGCAACTGCAGGATTCTGAAGCGATTTCCATAACTGTTAATGTTGATAGTGTAGCGCCTACGATCACTAATCTTTCACCGACCGCCGGAGCGATACAAGTACCTTTAAATAACCTGATAACTCTGAATGTTATAGATGCTGAGAAAGGGATTGATCCCACATCAGTCAAAATTAAGGTTAGAATCAATGATAATCCCAGCAACGATACTATTTATTTTGGAGATATAGACCATGATAACACCCTTTTAGGTGATTGCCGAAGAATAGGCAATAATGCAAATTACAAATATGTTTTTCAACCAACACAAGATCTGTTTTATAACGACCAGACAATAACTATCACGGTAAATGTCGCAGACCTTGCAGGAAATGTAATGGATGAATATTCTTATTCGTTTGAAACCGAAATGCATTTATTCGGTCAGAATAAGCTGATAAATACAAACTCAGATAATAATGACAGACCTGTAACGGTATGTGACAGTAATGGTAATATCTGGGCAGCTTGGCACACAGGTTCAGCCGGTAGTAGAGATATTTTTGTCAGTAAACAAGCGGTAGGTGGGGATAATTTTGGAAGTGCAATTCAGCTAACAAATGATATAAATGACCAGTGTAATCCTGTT
>CP070629.1:1667323-1669963 GCA_020356005.1 Thermoplasmata archaeon | reverse complement strand
AAGATTGGAACAAGAAGAGTTGATAAAATCCGAAAGAGACGGTTTATATAAAAGATTCTATCCAACGGGTATGAAGGTTCCACGATCGGATGCTGGTATGTTCTACCCTGATGGGACTGTTACCTATAATATAAGTGATTGCCAGGTTAGTAAAATACAGATGGATATATTAACCGTATTAAGTCAGGCGCCAGGGATATCGCAAAAAGAGATTGCAGATATGATTGGAGAGAGCCGTCGCGTTGTTAATTATCACATTAAAATGCTGGCAAAAGCAAAGTTAATAAAAGTGCAAAGGGTGGGCCGAGAAACCAAATGCTTCTTAGCTGTGGATATCCCAAAAACCTAGATAATGCCCTATATCTAGTCACTATAGTTTTAATGCTTTAAAAGAGTAATAGGCCATAATTGATTTGCACTAAATTAAAAAAAATCAATGATTTTTAGCCAATTTCTCCTACTGATTTTCAATATTTTTTATCCATAAATTTATATCAGTGGAAGTATCTTAGTTAAAAATTAAATATCCAAGGCTCCAGGTGTATTATCATGGCCAAACTAATCGAGAGAAAAATCGAAAAACTTGGCTTGACTTATGACGATATTCTATTAAGAGCAGAATATTCTGAGATGGACCCTGCCAAGGTTAATGTGGCCTCCAATCTCACAAAAAAGATCAAGCTTAAAATACCCATTTTAAGTGCAGCAATGGACACTGTAACAGAAGCGAAGCTTGCAATAGCCTTAGCACTTGACGGAGGCCTAGGAATTATCCATAAGAACTATTCTGCGGAAAGGCAGGCGGAGGAAGTGGCTTTGGTGAAACGGTTTGAAAGCGGTTTCGTAGAAAAACCACTGACACTATCGCCGGCAAATACCCTCCGTGATGCTAGAGAGATAAATAAAAAGTACAGCGGAATTCCAATAACAAAGGACGGTTCATCAAACGGCAGATTGGTCGGGCTGTTAACATCCAAGGATTATTATTTTGACGATCCGGATACTGATACCATTGATAAATATATGACAACCTTTGATGACCTGGTAATCGATTATGAAGGTATAACACTCGAACAGGCGAACCAGAGATTAAAGGAATCTAAAAAGGGTAAGGTGCTGATAATCGATAATGATAAGGACCGGAGATTGATGAGTATTGTATGCCGAAGAGATCTTGAGAAGAATTATGATTATCCCAATTCATGTAAAGATGAAAATAAGCGCCTGCGGGTTGGAGCGGCTGTGGGAGTTCGCGACTACAAAGATCGTGCGGGGCTTTTAATTAAGGCCGGCGTGGATGTTATCGTTGTGGATACGGCACACGGGCATTCAAAAAATGTGATTGATGCAATTAAGGACCTCAAAAAGAATTTTGATATCAATATTATCGGTGGCAATGTTGCCACAAAGGATGGCACTGAAGCGCTCATAGAAGCCGGCGCTGATGCTGTAAAAGTAGGAATTGGGCCGGGTGCAATTTGCACAACCCGGATTGTAACAGGGGTAGGCTCGCCTCAGGCATCTGCAGTTCTCGAATGTGTTGAAGCTGCTGGAGATATACCTATAATTGCTGACGGTGGTATCAAATATTCAGGTGATATTGCTAAAGCAATCGGGCTCGGTGCTAATGCTGTTATGATTGGTGGATTGTTCGCCGGGACGAATGAAGCACCAGGAGAAACCGTAATAACTGAGGACCATCGTGTATACAAATCCTATCGAGGTATGGGTTCCATTGGTGCAATGATGGATGGTAGTGCAGATAGATATTTTCAAACAATTCCAGGCGAACCCAATGTGAAAAAATTAGTTGCAGAAGGGATAGAAGGTATGGTACCGGCCATAGGACCTCTAGCTGACCATTTATATCAACTGATAGGTGGACTGAAACAGGCCATGGGTTACTGCGGCGCAAAAACCATCGATGAATTCCAGAAGAAGGCAACCTTTATCCAGGCCATGCCGGGAACGGCCTCCCACGAATCCCACCCGCGCGTTGATATTTTAAAAGATGCACCAAACTATCCACGACGGACTTAAAGTGAACCTAATTTATTTGATATACCTATTTTTGATTTTTTCCTATTAATAAATTTTTTTAAAATATAACGATAATTTTTTATAGTTAAATATCAATAGTATTTCAATTCGCAAAGTAACTGACCTACGAGGAGATCGCAATGCCCGAAGACAATACAGTATTCGTTGGTAAAAAACCAACAATGAACTATGTACTGGCGGTAGTTACTCAGTTCAACAGTGGCTCTAAAGAAATCGTAATAAAAGCACGGGGACGGGCCATAAGTCGAGCGGTCGATGTTGCGGAAATTGTACGACATAGATTCGTTTCCGAGGCAAAGGTTACTGATATAAAAATCAACACGGAGAGCCTATCTACTGAAGAAGGGCCAGAAGTCAATGTGTCTTCAATAGAAATCTACATGACGAAATAATCCGGGACCAGTACTATACATCATTATCTATCGAGACCATTTTCAACACAGAAAAGAACAGGAACCCAAATGCAAAATGGTAATTGATTAGTGAAACTTATAAATATTTATTTTTTTTATTAAGATATTCTGATTTTAACAATATAAATCATTATGCTATAATTTGGTTTTGAGTCAATTATTTTTT
>CP070629.1:1640111-1667223 GCA_020356005.1 Thermoplasmata archaeon | reverse complement strand
CGATGAGCGTTACGTGGCTCGTGTTCGATTACCGTAACGTGCCACGAGTCCGATTACCGTAACGAGCCTCGAGTCCGATTACCGTAACGTGCCTCGAGGCCGATTACCGTAACGTGCCTCGCAGCCGCAACCGCACCACGAAACCTTATAGCTGACACTAATCATAATAAAATTAAAAAAAAAAGAAAAGAGGTAAGTGCCCTTTATTTCAGGCACTTACACTAATTGTGTTCCGGGTCGCCTTTTGTTTTTGCCTAGCCCCAGTTCAATGCCGTACCACAGCCTGGACATGGTGTGGTTCCAACACCGATCTGTGTACCGCAGGTCGGACAAGGAACCATCTGTGCCGGCGGCTGTTCCGGTGGTGCTGCCGGTGGCGGTGCTTGCTCGGGCGGTGCGCCAGGTAGCTGCTCCGGTGCTCCTGCCGGAGGCATTGCCGGTGCTCCCTCTGCAGGCGGCATACCTTCAGGCGGTGCTGCAGGTGGCATTCCTTCCGGTGGTGCTGCCGGCGGCATTCCCTCCGGCGGTGCTGCCGGCGGTGCCGGTGCGACTGCGCCGCAGGCCGGACAGGTTGGTACACCTGGCGGGATCTGTCCGCCGCAGGCTGTACATATTATAGGTGCTTCAGCCGGGACACCTTCAGGTGGTACCGCTGGTGGTGCAGGTCGGCCGCAGACCGGACAGGTCGGTGACCCGGCCGGTATCGTGGCACCGCATTCGCAGATGGTCTCTATAGGTGGTGCCTCTGCAGGCGGCGGTGGTGCAGCTGCGCCGCAGGCCAGACACGTTGGTTGGCCGGCGGGTATCTCCGCGCCGCAGGCTGTACAGGCAACAGGTGCAGGTGGGGCCTCCTCTGCAGGCGGCGGTGGTGCCGGCGCTCCGCAGGCCAGACAGTTCGGTGTATCCGGCGGGATCTCCGCGCCGCAGGCTGTACATGCAACCGGGCCTGCAGGTGGGGCTTCCGGTACTGCCTCTTCTTCCTTCGCTTTCTTCTTCTTCTTCATTACCATCATAACTACGACTAATACAACTATAATTATAATTATCAAGAATACCAGTATGTCGTAGTCGAACAGTCCAACTGACAGTGTCTTTTCATCGTCTTCATCGACTTCACTTCTCTCTATGGTAATTTTAACGCTCTTAATATCAGAAGTATCAAAATCGTCATCCTCGGCCATGAAGTAGAAGGTATAGTCGCCGTATAATAGATCATCACTTAGGGACATTCCCAATAATGCTTCCAATTCTTTAACGCTTTCTTTGAAGTCCTTTTCCATTGCTGCGGTATCCAGAGTGTACTTCCAGGTACCATCATCATTTACTGTCAGTGTTTCAAACTCACCCACAATATCTGTAAATTCGTATTCGCTTGGTTCACCCGTAATTCCCATTTGTTCCATCATCGGTGCTCTCATGGCATATAAGATCGATACTGTGGTATCATCAGGATCTGACCATGTACCTTCGATTTCGATGGTGGTACCCATTTTGATCGTGGTGTCTGTAGTTGTGATATCCATGGTCGGCGGCTCGTTGGTTTCCGGTTCTACCCCGCTGGACACATTCCATTTAAGTATGACATAATCATCCCAGGTGGTATCGCCGTCTCTTATGGTAAAATTGAATGTATAGTCCAGGTATTTTTCATCTGTGAATAATGCATCTGTAGGTGTGAAGGTTACTTCCCAGGTTACATCACCGGTCTTGTTTACCGTCATCATCGAGTTGCCTGAAGGACCTGTGAGGTTATCTTCATCGATATCAGAAGCTGTAATAATGAATGTATCACTCTCACCAACCTCGATGTCGGGTCTGTCTATAACTTCACCGGTGGTTATGGTCGTTGTACCTAGTTTCTCGAGCATCGGTTCGTCGTTTACATTATAGATCTCAATTGTAACTTTTACAAAGTCGTCAGGTGTGATGTCCGTCGCTTTATCTTTAACGGAGATGTTCACCATCACGGATCCGTCCATTGCCTGTGCATTTGTTGGTGTGAATCCGAACTCCTGCGAGAGGTTATTGGCCATCATTCCTTTTGTCATAATATCCAAAATGCCCTCTTCATTGAATATCAATAATGTGCCTTCTTCATCCTCGGCTATTACAGTAAAGTTGAATTCTTGATCTTGTGTCGCCCTGTTCAACAGACCGGAAAGAGTTACTGCATTGTTGACAACATTCACCGGTGTGTTCGAACCTACCTGTACTTTTGTGATCTTCGGTGCCTCGGGTACATCGCCCACAATGAACGAGATGTTCTTGTAGACCGTATCTGTACCGTCAGTCACAGAGACATTGTAATCATAGGTCATACCGACATTGGCCTGCGTCGGTGTGAATTCGAACTCGCCCGTTGTACTGTCAATGTTCCAGGTCGGTGAGGCCGGATCTTCAACTGCGTAGGTCAGTGTATCACCGTCGATGTCCGAGGCGTTCACCATTACTTTCCACAGAACATCTTCATCACCGGAGAACTCATCGTCTGAGATGGAAACATTGTCGTTTATCATCCAATCGTCGGTGCTTTCGATCACCGGCGCGTCGTTAACTGCTATCACCCTGAAGGTCAGGTTATGCGTCGCCATGGTCTGGAATGTATCGTTCGCACGAAACATTATCTTGTCTTCAATGGGTACGTTTACAGGATCTAGTGAACTCACTGCATTGTTCCAATTTGCTTTTGGAACAAATGTAAGATTTCCTGTTCCTCGATCAACTGTGATCGTGTAGTTACCGTAATCATGACTTAACTTCCACTCCGTTCCATTCCATAGATAATAAGTTAAATGATCGGGATCAGTGTATGGAGGAGGTGTATCAACATCTGCGTCGGAAAAGATATCGTCGAGCTCAAACCAGGCTGCCGCTGCATCCTCTTGACATTCTACCTCCTGAACGATTCCAACGAATTGTGTCGGACGGTTTTCTTGATAGATAATTACATTTATGGTCATGTATGTCGAATTACGCTTCCATTTATTTCCCATGGATTCGTTTCCACCGTCTGATACATTTACTGTAAGATTATATGACCCGGGTAAAACCCCTGAAGGTATTGATAGATTGTACGACCAATAACCTGTTTGTCGAGTCCAGTTGAATCCCGGTGAGCCGTTCAAGAACACCATATTGCCATGGTCCGGTAAACCACCGCCTAGAACTCCGATACCCAACGTTGCATTAGCAATATAGCTGCCGTTGTCCCAGTCGTCTTCATCCGAAACATCTACTGTAAAATTAATTAGTGTTCCTACAGCATTTGAAAATTTATTATTCGGAGTTGCGGGTGAAATCAATAAAACCACAGGGTTGTAATCATTCGAGCTGTTGTTTAAATCAGCTCGAGACCCGCGTGCTTTAAACACATTGTCTCCGCCATTGTCTGCTCCCGTCATTGGCGTGAAAACAAACAATCCGCTTATTATCAATACCAAACATAATAATATTGTACTAAGTTTTCTCCTATCATATTTATCCATTTTAAACACTCCTTATTCACCGCTTAAAACCACGTAGTAAAGGGGGTTTGAGTAGGTTACTACTTTATTATTTATAAATGTTATGGTATTATTAATATGTATAATATATAAAAAAGAGATGAGTAGCGATGAATATTAAATTGTTTGAGATTAGATATTGCTTATATTCGGGTATGGGGCCTCGGGCCTCGGGGCTCGGGTGATTTTATTCTTTGTAAACCAAAAAGACTTCTTTAATCAACCCCAGGCCCCAGGCCCTATACCCCAGACCCGTTTTTGATCACCCTAGCGCCTATTCTCTCCCCTCTAGCGCCTGTTCTCAACGCTGTAGAATCTCCTCAAAGTAAATTATTTAATAAATGAATCTTATTAAATCGATCAAGATGATGATAACTCTCTTGGCTGAGGCTTTGTGCCGATGACGAACCCTATGAGTTCTGATTATACGTCGATATAAGCGAGAACGCTACGATTTCAAATTGATTAAAAGCGCTACAGAGCGCTCTGCTTATATATCAATTAATGTCGCTGTCAGAGCATTTTGATTTTAAATCAATATCGTTCACTGTCAGAGCGCGTTACTTAGATTTCGATTTGAGGTGCTGTCAGAACGAGTGGAAGAGTAGAATTGTGGAATAGTAGAAAAGTGGAATAGTGGAAAAGTTAGAATTGAAGCGTGAGGCGTGTAACGAAAGGCGACCCTTCGGGAGAGGCCTCCCTTCGGGAAAGACGAGGTGCGAGGGACGAGATGAATTTCGATACCGCTGAACGAAACGCTAGACGCTGACGCTGAAGAGATTGCCGTAGTCGTATGTCGTCTCGTTTGTCGGGTTCGACGCTCGTTACGAGGTACGATGCCGAATACCGTAACGAGCCTCTCTGACGCTGAACGAGACGTCAGACGCTTACCGCTAGCCGGTACGCCCCTCGCAACCGCTCAACGTAAACCGCATTTCTTGTAGCAATCAAAAATTTCCCCAGCGCCTGTTAATTTTAAAAATAAGTCCCGATAACTTTCTCGCCGTTCAACGCTTTTTTCAATCTACCTTTTTTGAGGCCGTTTAAAATTATGCACTCAACACCCAGAGAAGCGATTGCTTCGCACACCTCGATCTTGCGGTACATACCGCCGGTGACGTCGATACCGGGTTCTTCGTTCTTCACTCCGCAGGTTAACTCTTTGAATCGTTCTGGCGTCATGCGCGCTATCAGCCTGGCGTTTTTGTTGATGCGCGGATCACTGTCGTACACACCGTCCACGTCGGCTGCGAAAACCGCTCGCTCCGGCTTGAACGCTTTTGCGAGCTCGTACATGATATCGTCACCGGAACAAATCGAAATCCCGAGCGTGATATCGTAAACGAGGTCGCCGAACGAAACGGGTACAAGATCCAACTCAAGATATTTTTTGTAGAACTTCGAGTCGAACGAGTTGATCTTTCCCTTCCGGTTCGTTATTGTTACATTCGGCGGTACGGAAATGCCGTGCACTCCGTTCTCTTCAAGTGTCCTCATGAATTTCAGGTTAAGCTCACGGACGTCGTTGGAGACCTCGGTTATGGCTTTACTTTTTGGAGGCCTCGTTCGGTTCCGCTTGTGCAGGCCGTACTTATGTGCTTTAACATGTCCGAACGAGCCTGCACCGTGCACGAGCACAAGAGGCCCGGGTGCGCGTGCAAGCTCGGCAGCTGCGCTTTCGGCCTGCGCAGCTCTAAACATTTTCAAAGGTGTTTGGCGTGAACCTTTACGTGTTCTTTTCGCGGTTATCAAACTTCCGCCGAGCTTCACAATCTGCATGATACCAAAGACCTCTTCACTTCGTTCTTCTCTTCTTGTTCACCTTATCAGCCTTAAACCTGTTTCTTTACGCGCGTCTTTTGTTCCGCAGGTGTAGGTGCACTTGGTGGAGGCTGCGTCGGTGGCGGTTGTGCTGCCTGCTGTGCATCCTGTTGAGGTTGTGGAGGCTGTTGCGGCGGCGGTTGCGGTTGTGTACCTCCTGCACCATCAACTTCAGGTTGCTCTTGTTGAGGTTCATCCGGCTGCTCAGGTGCCGCCTGGGTTGGCTCTGAAGGTACCTCAGGTTCAACATAACCTTCCGGGTGCTGTCCTGTCTGAACCGGTGGTTCTATTTCGGGTTGTACCACCTGCGGTTCTTGTGCCGGGACATCACCTTGCGCCGTTCCGTAATAATCGTCATAATACTCTCCCTCCGCCGGCGGCAGCGCCTGCTCCGGCGGAATTCCACCTTCCAGCCCTTCGTACGCCCACGGCTCACCTCCGGGCGGCGCTAGCGCACCCTCGTCATAACCGCCGTAATCCGCGCTTGCATAGTCGGGCGGCAGTTGCTCAGCGGGCTTTTCGTACATCTTATCGTATTCCTCCCGTTCTTTTGCCTTTTCTTTTTCGCGCCTGCCTTTCGTGCCCAGATAAACGGCAACTATCACTACGATTATGATGATAATAATAATAAGCCAGAAGAATGAGCCTTTCAGGAAATTTTCTAAACCCTTGTTCTCCAGATCATCATCGTCATCGTCGTCACCGATATCGATGTCGCCGTTCCCGGGCCCGGTGCCCGCCCGCTCGGTTATGGTTACAATTACCGTGAACTCCGTGTCTGAGATGCCGTCCTCCGATGTGGCGATCAATTTCAGGTAATAATCGCCGGTCTCTGCATCCGGAAAAACGTCTATTGTTAAATCAAGTGTGGTGTTGGCGCCCGGGCCGAGCCTGATGTTATTATTTGAAAACGTGAGGTTGGCTTTGCCCGCAAGAATATCGGAATAGCTTAATATAATCTCGTCCTCCGAGTTGCCCATGTTCGTCAGAGTCAGTACCAGCGTTTTACTTTCCGCCTGCTTTATGGAAATGGGCGACTCGGTTCGGAGGTCTAGATAGTAATCTGCAATTTTCATTGTAAAGTAGGCTTGCTCGGACCAATCCTTGCCGTCAAATACTATTATTGTAATATGATAAATCCCGTATGCAAGATTCTGCTGCTTGTATTCATAATAGTCGTTATAACCCACACTTGTCAGTATTAAAATATCATCGGCACCCACATCGGTACCAATTTGTATAAAATAGTATAATGTATCACCTTCTGCATCGCTCGCACCGGACCAGCTTATTCTCGGGCGCACTTCAAATGTATACTGCGGGTCGATTTGTGTGGGCGGCGATGGCGGGGTGTTGCCTGTTGTCGTTATTATGAGCGGTGTCAATTTTCGTGCTGAAAAGTCGAACCCGTCATAAGCCTTCAGCTTGATATAGTAAGTCCCTACATTCAAATTGTTTTTCACCTGGTAGAACGGCTCGCTGCCAACATCGGTCCAGGCGAGAAACTCGCTGCCGTTCTCCGTCGTACCGATCTGTATCCAGTATGTTATCGGGTCACCGTCCTCGTCCGTACTGTGATTCCAGGTTATCCTCGGCTGGCGGTCCACTGTACTCTGCGGCATTACATTTTCCGGAACCGTTGGCGGATGGTTCTCGCGCAGGTGCTTGAGTGTCGTGTCTATCCGAACCTTATAATCCTCCGATTCCGCCGGGCCGTTGCCCACCAGATCGTAAGCACGCCATTTAATGTAATTATTGCTGCCGTTTACAAAGGTAAGTTTAGCGGACGCCGATACGCTCTCACCGTCCACTGTTTTACCTGCATTAATCCAGTTACCGTAACCCGATAGACCCGAGGTAGAATATGAATATTCGATGGTGCTGGCATTTACACCCGAAGCGCCTATATCGTTTACTGTTACACTCACATCCACAGTTTCATCGTTATACCATAAAATGTGTTCCGGATCAGGTGTGGGATTTGTATAGGTTACAGGAGTCTTGTCGATCTTGATATTATAAATCGCCGAAACATTCGGGCCGTTACCGAATTTATCCATTCCGGACCATTGAATATAGTTCTTAACTCCCTCTTCGAAATATATCTCTCTGGAAACATTCACACCCCAGGATGTTATTGTTCGGTTCAGCTTTGCATCATTTTTCCAATCACCGAAATTGTCGGTTCCGTTCACCGAGATACGATATAGTGTATATAGCGGATCCACCCCCGCTTCACCAACATCTCTGATCGATATCCCGCATTTAACCCTCGCACTATTATGCCATTCATCTCCTGAGGGAAAGCCGTTACTGAAAGTGACATTACTCAGGTCCAGCACGGGACCCTTGGTCAGGTTTGTTTTAACCTCCGTTTGATTACCGTAATTCGCCTTGGCCGTAATATAATAATGATAATCGTACTCTTCGTACAGAGTAATATACTGCTCGTAGATCTCGCCGTTAAAGTGATTCCCGTCGTTCCACGGCCCTATCTGCCTGTGCATTATGAAGGGGCTGCCAGGGTACGGTTCGGTTCCTTCACTGTCTTTGAACAGGTACAGCTTGGGATAGTCGAGCGCTGGCGCGTCATCCTCCTCGTCCGTGTAAACGACCGTGAAGTGGAACTGGGTTTGTGTTTTACCCGTTTCTGGAGTGAACGCACTGCCGGATAAGGTTGGGGCCTTCAATTTTATCATACCGGACTTTGCGAAATAGATATCACGGCCGCGGTTTTCGTCGCGGGTGTCCTCCCATGCGATATATGCAGTGGTCGGTCCTGCCAGGATAACATCCGGTGTAGATGCGATACTCTCGGATGCACCCTGGTTAACAATCAAAAACGGCCCGAAGGTTGCACCGTTATCATCCGACAGTGCGAAGAACACATCGGATTGCGCTACACCGTGCCGGTTATCGATCCAGGCGATAGTCATGTAATTGTTGTACGCAGATACAACCGGGTGGGTCTGGTCGGAAGTACCTGTTGCGTAGTCGGTTATGTTCCAGTTGGTGCTCCAGGTCGCTCCACCGTCGGTTGAGTTGCTCATATAAATATTCTTATAATTCTCCTCTCGCTCGTCATCCCATGTAACAAAAATATGTCCGTTACTGTCCAGAGCAATTGACGGGTGTTCCTGTGCACTAACGACCATATCGTTTATTTCGATGTCATTATCGTTGTCCAGACCATCACCCCAGGTTTTACCGCCGTCGGTGGATTTGGAGAACATGATATCGTAATTTGTGGGCGCTCTCCGCTCGTCCTGCCAAACGACATAAATCTCAGTGGTTGCCCCTTCGACTTTCACAGCCAGCCTCGGACTCTTCTGAAGCCTCAAACTGGTATCGTCGTCCACAAGCACATTCGGGCTGAAGGTCACACCGCTGTCTGATGAATTTGTGAAGTAGATATCATAATCGGTCTTGCTGTTGCGCTCGTCTTCCCAGACAACGTAAATATTATCATTCTCGTCTATCTCCATACAAGGATGGATCTGGTCGTAGGGACCGGTGCCGTTGTCATCCACACGGAAATTATCGCCAAAGGTATTACCCCCGTCAGATGATTTCGCCATATACAAATCAGAATCGGATCGTCCCTCTCGGGTGTCCTGCCATATTACATAGATAACACCTGCACTGTCTACGGCGATATCTGGATATTTCTGGAGGGTTTCATTATCGGTGTAGTTCAGGTTGCGATCAGTATCGTCAACACGAATGTCGTTATTATTATTCACACCGTCACCCCATGTCTGGCCGCTGTTGGTGGATTTACTGAAATAGATATCGAAATCGCCGTTGCGCATATCGTGCCAGACCAGGTAGATATAATCGTTGTAAGTAGCCATAGCCACCGAGCTCTGCTCCTGATCAGTTGTATCGTCGTTTACTTGAACATCCTCTACGAACCCAACATAGTCCGCACCTGCATTACCGGCAAGCTCCAGATGCTCACTATTAGGTAAAGCTGAGAAAATACCTAAAATCAATAATAATACAATACCCGTCCCAGCATTTCTTTTAGTCAATATCATTGTATAAACCCCCATATTGATTATGGATTGCATCTTAATACTACCAGATCCAAATATTACCAAACTCAAAGTAAGCTCAAACTACAAACTTCAAAAGCAAATCCAAAATCCAAAGTCCTAAATAAATCCCAATTTCTCAAATTCAAAGTAAAACCCAAATTCAAAATAGGATTTTCTGCCGTTTTTAATTTTTGGATTTACTTTGGTAGTTATTGGGAGTTTGGATTTACTTTGTAGTATTTGTAGTATTTGTAATATTTGGATTTAAGAAGCATTATTAAATTAAAGAGATATACTGATAATAATTGATTAATTATTTAACTATCGGTATTTATTTGAATGTAGTATTAAAGCTATATAAATAAAGTTTGGTACAGGGTTCATATTGATTTATATAAAGATTTTATGGTATTTAATAAAGTATAAATTATACTTTTTGCTGCTAGTATCAAATATTTTTAGCATTTTGAAGTTGCCAAGAGCTGAACCCATCCCTTAAAAATCCATATACATCTAATCTGAATTCTTCTTCTTATTTTTCTTCGATATTTGTTTCATCGAATTCTTCTTACTCAAATCTGGCTTGCTCCCGGATTTCTTGACTTTAGGTCCTCCTCCACCCGATTCTTTTTTAGTCCGTTTCGATTCAATCGTCCGTTTACGAACCGCGCGCTTTTTGATCGGTTCGCCTTTTTCCGATAATTTTGCTTCCGTTCCCACCTGTCCAATTCCTACCCTTCCGCTTTCTTCATCTACTTCCTCTCCCTCTTCTCTATCTTCTTCCTCTCCTTCCATTGCGTCCTCGTCACCGAAATCGTTAGATTCAGTTCGCCTCTGTTGCCTGCGGCGCTTGATTGTACTGATCACTGCCATGCCCGCGATTATCCCGATGATAAACGCACCGAGACCCACCGATAGATAGAACCACAGCTCTCCGGAACCATTTTCAATAATCAGCAGGAAGCTCGATTCGATGGTGTATTTGCCATCGTTCACCGTTATTTTAATTCTATGTTCGCCCACATCGTCTTTGCCGGGTATTAGATTGATTAAACCAGTGGTGCGGTTTATTTCGAACAAATCTGTATCGTCAAAGAAATTAAAACTGCTGTTCTTATCCTCATCGATAACAATTACCTCTAAGATGAATAGCTTGCCAACAATTGCTTTGTATTGCTCCTCGAGCTGCATCGTGGGCGGATCCGGGGTATTTTTAATGTGGAATGTAACGTTTTGCCAATCACTCATCCCGCCGTATTCGTCCACCGCACGGAATTTTACCAGTTGATCTCCCACAACGGAATTGTCAGGCTTGATCTCTAACTTGCCTGTTTCCGGGTCGAACTTAATGCTCACATTTACCTGCAGTGATGGAAACACATCAAACAAATCGGTCTCGTAATATATACTGTCGCCGGCATCTGCATGGTCGTACCCGAAAAGTTCCATTGTGAACCACTCGTCTTCCAGCATGGTCTGGTTCCCTATGGATTTCAAGGCCGGCGGGTCGTTCGCCGGCGTAACTGTGACGAGAAGGTAAGATTCCACGCTGTTAATACCGTCCGATATCTCCAGGGTTACATTGGCGGTTCCGAACCAGTCCTCCTCCGGATAAACATCGATATAATTGTTTTCATCCAGAGTTACTTTGCACTTGGGTTCGGAATTACTGATGATTTTTATTGTAAGTATATCCGCCGGGTCGGGATCCCAGACATAGTTTGAAATCAATAACGCATTTTCGTACGGTTCGTCTTCTATCAACGGAATTACCGGCAATTTATAAAATATTGGTGGATTGTTCTCCTCAACGGGAATGTAGACGATGTTGTCGGTCTCGTTCAATTCCAGTAACTTATCCTCAGGGTCAACCACCGCATAGATCTCATGGTAACCACCAGGCATCGCCCATTTCACCGATAGCTGCCTGAATTCTCCAGGCAAGATATTCTGGAACCGTGCAAGAGATCCTATTCTGTTATTCTGATCAGGTGGGCCGTCGTATACAGCAAGCTCGACCTCCGGTGCGGTTATTTTACCGCTGTTTTTAAATTTGACCACAATGTCGATCTCTTCATTCTTGGCAGGTCGGTCGTTGTCAACAGTTAGATTACTCTCTAAAAGCTGCAGGTTTAGTGCAGCTTCCACCTCGAATTGATCTTCGAACGGTATGTAATTGTCCGCGGTCACGGTTATATTATATCTTGCTCCGGGCGAGGGTTCCAGAACCACCTGCGCTAAACCGGAACTGTCCGTTGTTGCCCAGCCGTACTGGTCTCCGCCGATAATAGTGACCTTCGCGCCTTCAACAGTTGCAGATGAGTAACTGTTTCTGACCGTTACGCTGAATGGTGAGCTCCGATATGCGGGCTGGTAATTTGACGGGAACTCCACCTTGAATTGGTCCGGCGGCTGGGTCCAGAGCGACAGTTCCGGGTCGCCCAGGTAGTTATAGGCAAGCTGGTTCACCCTGAATATCTGTTGAAAATTGATATCCTCCTTGTTGGGATTACTGCTGTCCCTTATATGCACTTCATAGGCTTCCTTGAGGTTGTACAATATCCGCCCGGGTTTATGATCGCCTGAATACAGCATTTTGAAGAACTGTTCGTCGAGCCACCAGTTGCCAAACGACCCGTTGTTCTCCCTGAACTCGCCGCGGTATGTTAAAACAGTAGCACCCACAAGCCCGATAGCGCCGCCGTTTTCCGCTGTAATCAACCGCTCCAGACCCGTATCGTCCTCTTCCGTAAAGTTACCTGACGTGCACGATGAGGAATATACCAGTGGGAGTTTATAACCATTTGTGGATAGCCGTGCGTTGTCATAATCGAAAAAGGTTTTCCAGATCACATTCGTGCCGTCCCCGGCATATTCAACATGCCCGTCACCGTTCTCGTACCCGTGTGATACCAAATTCACGATGCTGTTACCCACATTAAAACTGCTAACTATATTGGCCTCGTCCAGCGTATCGTTGATCTTCTGGTAATTGCCGGGTGCAAGCTGATTGTAATCATAGAACTCCAGCGCCTTATAATTCTGCGGCAGCCACTCTTTGACTTTCTCGTTCACCTTGAGCGCGTTATCTTTATAGTCGTTATACCCATCATCTTCATCTGTATCGGGATCGTCCGGAACGTTTGGTCCGCGGTTCTCGTCCATTAACGCACCTACCAGCATGGCGTTCAGGTACCATGTCCCGGACGGCGGGCTCTTCTCGTAAACGGCAAGTTTGTCGAGCACTATATCGAGCTCGGCGGTTGTTGAGACCGGCAGTCTTCCAACATAGAGCTCCGCAGACCAGTCATAATCCTCCAGAACTTCACCGTAGATGCCGTCGTTATCATGGTCCCAGGTGCTGTCCAATCCTGCATAATAATAATCCGAATAAGTAAAATCCTGTATACCCTCATAAACATCCTCGCCGAGAATGTCTACGCGGATCTCAGGTGAGGGTATCAGTTCCGAATCGCCAACCAGCAGCAGCCATGTTACCTCTGCCTTTTGTGTTTTGAGCTCGGTTAAAAAATTATGGATCTTGGCAGCAGTATCAATCCCGCCGTACCGCAGCTTGATATCCTCTAATGTGAATATATGTGCGGGCACACCCTTTTTGATCTTCCACTCCGAAAACGGTACCAGCTGATTATAAAAACTCTCCGGTGTAATAATAGCATAGGTTATAGCAAGATCGAAATCGAAAAGATCAGAGGCCCGATATTCGCTGCCGCCTCTTCCACCTGCCCCCTTACCCTGGATAATCAATGATTCGTCTTCATCACTGGCTGTGGTAACTATTGTTGAATCAAACTCGAGCTCAGGCTCGACACTGACCGAGCTCGCACAGGTGTTGGGTGATAACAGCCCCGAAATCACCAATAAAACAGAGATTGCCAAAACCAGAATTACATTGCCATAACTTCGCAGCCATAATTGCGTCGGGTAATTGGTTTTTCTAATTTGTATTTGTGAATTCAGCTGTTTTGTATCTGTCATAGACCTACTTCCAAACAGAATCAATCAAATTGCATTTTCAAATAAATTGGATATAATCAGGGGAGAAGAATCTCCCCTGAACCCCTCTCTTTTCTTTTCTCTATGGGTGATGCCAAAGGCATCACCCAAAAAGATAAAGAAAGAGGGGTTGATAGGGGATTCTTCCCCTAACTTGATTATGTCTTTATTTTTTGAAAGTTTAATTGATTCGTGCGATTGTGCTGTTTTATAATCCCGGGATTTATTTGGTTGACTTTATCACCAATCACCGTAAAAAGTGTATTCCTGTCGTGTTCGGAAATATTGATTTGTTTTGGATACTTATATACGTTTAGTATAGGAAAGTTAATCATATTATATTTTTTATATTTAAATAGACCACTTAGATATAAAAACCATTTGGGACAAAATTCGAAAATAAGCTTGGAGTCAAGAAGTCGGGGAGTCGGGGTTGAATTGTAACTCTAGCTCCTAACCTTAGACCTGAGGATGTTAGACTTCAAGACTCTTGAACCCTCAGACTCCCAGACTCTATTTATAGTTTTGACTCTTCGACTCCTGGACTCCTAGACCCTTCGACTCGTTATGGATAGTCAGCCTCGAATCCATAGTCCAGCAGGATGTGGCTGTCGGTATAGCGGTTGGGCGGCCCGCCGTAGTAAGTTGCAGAATGCAATACTACTGCGATTATGTTCTCATCACCTCTGGTTGCACTTGAGACAAGACACTGGCCGGCGGCGGTGGTGGTGCCCGTTTTGACGCCGGTACAGCCGTTATATTTGTAAGTTGCATTGTACAATAATTTGTTTGTATTAACCTGCTTGGCTGTCTTGGCTGTGCCGTTGGCATCTATCCAGTCAGAAGTCCAAATTGATGTTGTACCTACAATATCTTTAAACAACTGATAGTTGAATGCAGCAACAGTCAGTTTTGCCAGGTCACGTGTGGTTGAGTAATGACCTGGAGTGGTGGTTCCCCAGGAATTTTTAAATTGCGTATTTGTCATGCCCAGCTCTGCTGCTCGAGTGTTCATCAAATCACAGAACGCGCCATCGTCCCATGAATTTGGACCACTGATATGTTCTGCGATAACCACGGATGCATCGTTTCCACTTGGAAGCATGAGGCCGTATAAAAGATTCTCAAGGGTGAGCACGTCACCTGTGGTAAGATTTCCACGCATATAAGATCCTGGTTTGAAATTCCCTTCAGGCCCAACCGTGAGGTTATCGCTTAGATTCAGATAATCTTCGTGGTCTTCCGGAAGTAAAGTGCGCTCGATAGCGAGAAGTGCAGTCATTATCTTGGTGGTGCTGGCTATGTCCAGCCGCTCATCTGGTTTTTTGATTCCCATCACGCAGTTGTAATCTTCTGAATACACGATGGCTGCTGTTGCGTTCACCCAAGGCAGCGCGGGCTCCAGCGTACGTACATACACCGCACCGCAATTTTTGATAATGTCATAAAAGTCCTCCCAGGGTGCACCCACAGCCAATTCATCTTTACCATCGCCGTTGAAGTCACCTCCAACCAGTGAATATCCAAATTTATCTTGGCCCTGCTCGACCCCGCCGAAGTATGACTGCGCTAACCAGTAACTTCTCCATGATCCCATTCGTGCCTTACCACTAACGTTAGAGCCGTAAAGTACATCTACGACTCCATTGTTGAGTTTGCCAGCATAATCCTCGTACGGCACACCCACGGCTAAGTCATCGTACGAATCGCCGTCGAAGTTGGCTATTGTAAGCCGCCAGCCGAATTTATCTTCATACTCGTTACTCGCTCCTGCCGTCCTTTGTTGGAATAAAGATGTGTTCGCATTAACAAAAATAATCGGACCGCTAAGGGTGCCTGTGAGTAGACCGTCTTCACCTACGCTGTAGAAAATAATGACAAGTCCATCATCTTTAATGTTATAATCTTTATGCGGTATACCCACCGCCAGATCGTCGAAGGAATCGCCGTTTAAATCGCCTGCTGCCAGGGACCAGCCGAATCTATCTCCGTCCTCGGCATCTACGTCTGCCAGATTTTGACCGAGGAGTTCCCTATCCACAACCGGGAGGAGGCCGTATTCAGAGCCGTAGATTATAGCTACCCTCCCGTTACTATATTTGCTAAACCAGTCCATACCAGGAATACCCACGGCAAGATCGTCAAATGAATCGTTATTGAAATCGCCGGAGGCAAGTGCATATCCAAAGTGATCGTGGGGCTGATTTATTATTCCTGCATGTAATTCAAATATATATTCTGCTCCAGCCAGTGGTGGGAAAAATATAGAGTCAGGTACAAGCCCGTAACCCTCGTTTCCATAATATACCAATACAGCACCGCTGTTGGAATAAACGATATTTTTGTAGGGTACTCCCACAGCCAAATCATCAATTGAATCATTATTGAAATCCCCAACAGTTAGAGCCCATCCGAACTTATCCCCGTTTCCGTGAGATGGGCCTGCGAAGGTCTGCTGGATTATGTCGGTTATTGGCGGTACTTTCGTTGGTGGAAACCCAGTAGGTTTAGGAATAAGACCGCCGGTTGTACCGTAGAAAACTACAACAAGCCCGCTGTCGCTCTTGCCTGCCCAATTCTTGTGGGGTATACCAACAGCTAAATCATCAAATCCGTCGCCGTCGAAATCGCCGGATGCCAGGGACCAGCCGAATTTATCATATTCTTCATTTGTTAAGCCTGCCATTGTTTGTGTTAGTTTCTCTGTATCGGTTTTTGAAAGACCGTCTATTGTTCCGTAAAAAATAGTAACCGCTCCGTCATTTATTTCATCGGTGTCCTCGTAGGGTACACCCACCGCCAGATCTTCAAATGAATCATTATTAAAATCCCCTTTTGCCAGCGACCAGCCGAACCTATCATAGTTACCAATGGTCTCACCAAACAGGGTCTGCGATATTTTCTTAACACCGATTACGCCCCAGGCGGAATTGATGGCATTACAATTCGAAGAGTTAATACCCGCCAATCCTCCATCTTTCATGTCATCGGATGTTTCACACATAACATCGCGGAATTCCTTGATGCTCGATGACGAGCAAAGCCCGCTGTCCCTGAAAGTAGCCATCAGCACCTCTTTTGTTTTATATACCCCTAAAGGCTCTATATCTGTTCCATAATGTGCACCGCCGTATGCCATTAGTAGTATGAGTTTGGTAATGATGGCGCTGTTCTCGGAAACGCCGTAATTGGTATTCGCCGGGTCATACCTGCTTTCATACACCTGGAAATAATCCATATGATCAAAATCTCCATCCCATCTTGGACTAACAAATGCTGTTCTGGTATCGGAGGTATCTTTGAAGAGTATATTGAACGCTTCATTAATTGCTCCAGGCTCCCTCTGATACAGAAGTGTGCTCCAGGGCATGCTGGAGGATTCACCCTTGTAATTATCCCAGGCTTCTACAATACTCCCATCCTCTGTATTGACAAAATAATACCATATCCCTACAGGATTCTTAGTCTTTATAATCATAAACCAGGTTAGGGTGCTCGTGCTTTCGGAGTACCTGTTCAGAACTGTTGTATCATAAACAGATAATTCAGGCGTTGAGATACTTGAGAAAAGTATCCTGCTGTCCTTAGCCAGCAGATCCAGTTTAGCATACCTCTGTGCTTCCTCTGCGGAGATTCTTGAGGTTGTTCCTATATCAATGCCCGGTACAAAGTTACCGTTCATATAAACAATGTCACCACTTCTATCCAAATGTACAATAAACTCCGCCCCGAACACCGGAATATCGTTGTACTCCTGCTGAAGTTTTACATTCGTTAGACCCAGGCGGCTGGATGATACAGAAACAACAGAATGTGAATCGGTTCTCGGGTCCAGCCTGAATAAGGCACTATAAGTATCAATGAAATCCAATGCATTGTCACCGGGGCTGGCTACATCGGGGTCTGATTCCCAGCTGCCGGAAATATACTCCGGCACACCCGATAGATCGCCGAAACGGACCTGGCACGGTTTGGCTGAATTTATCTGCAGCTCTTCATAAGCAACGAGCTGCGCGGGGGTTATTCGGAAGTCGCCCCTCAGTAACTCTTCCATTCGTTCCTCAACGCCGTCAACCATAAGCGACAGCGTATAACCTCCGTTATCTGTTTTCAAATTGAATAATGCTAAGCCGCCGAGTTCCTCACTTATTAACCTTCTGCCGGATTCGCTGTATTCTATCCGGGTTTCATCCCTGGAGGATTGATAGTCCGCCTTTGATTTAAAATGATTATTCACAATGATTGTTTGTGTTAGTTTATTAATCTCGCCGGTTCTTTTGTCTACTTTATAATCTATATTAAAACTGGGATCTTTAAATTCTGCCGGCTTGCCTGGAACATCGCCGGGTTCTAAAATTGTAACTTCAATTTTTCCCTCTTTGTTTTTACTGTATTTAAACTTCAATGTTAATTCCAATGTTTCTCCTGCATCATTGGTGAGGGTATACAGCACCGTCTTTTCCCTCTTGGCCTCCTGAAGAACCGTTTGCACCACCTCGACATAATTATCGTGTTCGTCCTCACCGTAGACTTCAATCTGTCTTGTTTCGGGATCAAAAGTGATCACTGCTTCCGGTCCGTACGGCTCCTCGGGATCTTCATTGCTAACAGCCTGTGTATCGGGTTTTACTTCATCTGATGTATTCTTTTTCGCACCCGCATTCAAGCTCACTCCTGCAAATGTAATAATAACCAGCATTACTACAATTCCCAAGCTCAATCCTTTTCTAAATAATAATTTCATACTTAATGCCTCCATCACCTTCTTAGAATAGCTAGCAAATAATGAATTTGCGTCTCCTCCATCAAAGCATCGATTCTTAATCTTGAGAGAGATAACCTCATGATAAATTTGGCTAACGAGTATTATCTCTATATTTTAGTCCCTTATTCAGCTCCTTGATTCGGAAATGCCCTCCATTTAAAAGGGGAAATATGAATGAATTTACTGTCATATAATAATTACGACTTTTCATTAAGAAAATCTATATATTTATACTTGGGTCACACAAGATTTTTTACCAATTTTTAAAAAAACACTCCATTTTCATACACCTTTACTCTCATAAATTCTAACTTTCATCCAAAATTATTTAGTCCAAAATCAATATATTATTGACTCTATTAAATAATAAAAGTCTGCGCAAGCGTTTTACTCAGGCGATTCTCTCATCCTTCGGAAAGACGACTTAAATTCATAATGATATAACGGCACCACCGTGGTGTCAATACACCGGCAATCCATTCAGCGAAAGACGAGGGACGAGACAAGCCTCGATACCGCTAAGCGAAACAGTGGACGTTACCGCTTATCGTAACGAGCCTCGATGCCGCATGACGGTACGCATAGCGCGGACGCAACCGCTATACGCAAATTTAACGGGATCATTAAAAATCCCCTTGAGTTAAAAATAAAAGAGGTGCTTTAGATGCCTTTACCTATGTTAACATCACATGAGGATGTAGATCAAATAGTATATTTTTTAAGAAATCATCCGGATGGAACAACGGTAACAGAAGCCGTCACAGTTTTACCGCGGCAGCTTCTGGAACCGCAGAAAATCAATTCTTACGTACACTGGAATATTATCGTAATGGATGGAGATAAAATCAAGCTGGGCCCCATTGGTGAAAAGCTCTCCAAAATTAGTCCGGAACATCATTACCTGGTCTATGGTGAGATCATCCGCCAATTAAAACCATATGCATCGGCCATCCAGTGGATGTTCCAGAAGGATTTTAACGAGATAACAAACATCGAGGTTTCATCTCACTGGCACTCACACTACAAGGAAGATCTGGGTACCTCCGATGAAAATCAAATGAAATCCATGGGAACCTGTTTTTTCCAGATCTGCCAGGCAGCGGGCCTGGGGCAGCTTTCAAAAGGCCGCAGCAGTCAAATAATTCATTTTACCATAAACAAAAAATATCTAGGAAAATTTTTCACCGAAATGGCTGATGCATTAGAAGCCGAAAGTGCCAGAAGCGCTGCGGCAGGTGTTGAACCCGTTGCTGTAATCCCCGAGGCTCCTCCAAGTTCAATCAGTGCTAGACCAGCGGATGACCTGGAACCTATCAGGCCGCTGCATCAACGCCGGATTTTCATTTCACACAGCAAAAACAATAAAATAGTTGAGCAGCTCGTGACAATGCTGGAGGTTGAAAAGTTCGGGTGCGAAGTAATCGACCAGGACATTTCAGCGGGTTCGCCGTTACCGGATAATTTACTTTCATCAATGCGCAAATGCAATGCATCCATAATTTTTGTAACAACAAATGAAAGTGAAAAACGGGCTGATGGTAAATACGGTATCAAACCCGGCGTACTGCTGGAGATCGGCGCAGCGTATGTTCTCCATAATAAAAATGTGATGCTTGTCTGGGATAGCCGTATCGAACCCCCGGCAGGTCTCAAAGACATGGAACACTTTAAATTCTCAGGTAATGAATTAGACTGGAATGCCGGCGTTGACTTAATGAATGCAGTAAAAAAGCTGATTGGATAATACCCTTCGGGAGAGGCAAAAGACAAGATGTAAGAGGTAAAAGAAGGGGTAAGTATTTAGGATTTCGAATTTTCAGATTGTATCTACATGAAATCCAGATCTTCATCTTCGTCATCATCGAATTCTATTAATTCGTCATCCGAAAAAACAATATTATCATCATCTTCGTCGATTCTGGATTTTTTAGGTGGCTCCTTTTCCTTTTTAGAGGGTTCCTTTTCTTTTATGGGTCGCTCCGGTTCTACTTCTAGTTTTCGGTCCCTGTCTTTTCTCCTTTTGGGCGGCTTGGGCTTGCGCCGATCCTCATCCCTTTCTTTTATATCACCTTTAAAATAAGGGTTCTTAATAACACCCGAAGCCCCGCATTCTTCACAAGATACCTGCATCTTCGGCTCTTTGTTATCATAAGGTACAACAACCTTTTCTTTACATTTGGGACAATTGATCTTTGCAGGTTCCGGCTGTTCCTTTTCCAGTTCGCGCAGCGCGGCATGGCGGTGCGTTTCTTTGAGCTTTTCTATCTCCTTCAAATACGGATTCGGTAACTTCCCCTTCTTGTTGCAGCTGGGACATTCCAGATGGACCTTAGGTTCAAATGTCGGCTCCATCTCGATGCTGGTTTTACAGGATGGGCACTTGGTCGATATGATGTCAAGCTCAGAAAGATCGATTTCGATGTCGGTTAAATCTTCCTCACGTTCCCTGATTTCTTCTTCGATCAGTTCCTCTTCTACCAATCTTTCGTCTTCGTCCGCCTGTACTGACTCGCCTTCTGTGCCCATTTCCCTGCGTTTGCGTAATACAATCATGCCTGCAGCCAGAGCAATAATGAACACCACGGCGACAAGTGCAAGAATTACCATCATGTTCACGCCTATCCCGGCACTCTCGCCCGTTTCTTCCTCTTCAGGCTCTGATGAGGCGGCTTCGCTGCTCTCCGCCATAGGAGCAAAGATCGTAAGATGGGTGACATTTGCATATACGACATGTCTATCCTTATCCACACCTGTTTCCGTGCATTTTACCCACTGCTGTGTCTTTTCATCAAAATAGAACAGTTCAAGATCGTTTTCATCGAAATCTTCGGGCAACAGCGCGGGATCGTACTCGAACTCCAGATACAGCCAATCCCACTCAATATCCTCTGGTATCTCGATTTTAATGAATATTCCTATATGCTCGAATGTATCGCCGAAACTCTCCTCCGGTAACTCTTCGGTCAGATTTTCTTCGTCCAGACCCTCGATGGTGGCACTGCCGTCATCGATAAAACCGACCTTAATATTCAGTGTAACTTTTTCAGATGTAAAATTGTATTTCTTTTCAATGATAATGACCAATTTGACTGTGATATACGCTACAGCACTTAACTGCAGGTCATCTTTCATCATTGTAGCAATGACTGTACCTTTCCCTTCAGAAGTGGCATTAAATTTCCCCTTATCAACCGTCCCAATGGTTCCATTCACCTCCCACTGTGCGTCGATTTGAGGTAAGTTAAATTCGTTTCCGTCGGAATCAAAGCCGATTAAATTAAACTCAATTTCATTATCCACAGCCATAATTATTTCCGGTGGCGATAGTTTAATACCCACGAGCGCCCCGGGTGTTACATCAACCTTGGCAACGCCCCTTTGCTCGCCGAAATCTGCATAAACTTCCCAGGTACCCACCACATTGGCGCTGAACTTTCCCTCTGTATTGATTGTCCCGCCGCCGTTCACACTCCACATTGGGTTAATGGTATTTTGATCATCGGCTTTACCGATGCCAACCGCTGTAAATATCTTCTCTTCATCTGCCGTCATAACCACAGAGTCGGGTGTGACCTCTATAGATACCGTCCAGTCCTCTAATGAAAGAACCTCCAGGGTATCGACTGCATCGTTATTGGTCTCGTCGGTTTCAACGATGGTATCCTGTGGGTCGGCAATTATAGAGAACTTATATACTCCTAACGCTGTTGGTTGGAACTCGTAGAGATAATCAAAATGCCCTTTGCCTGGGATCGCTGGAATAGCCTGATCTGTTATGAGCTGCTTGCCCTTGCCGTCGGGATGTTCGATCTCGAATTTTACGGGTATGCCTTCAACCAGGCCATCGCCAAGATTGTTAATTTTAAATGAGGTCATAACCTGGGTGCCAACCAACATCTGGTCACGGGGACCCAGATCCAGGGAGCTTTCAAGGTCGATGGAACCCGCTCCCGGTGGAAGAATCGTAAATGTCCCTGTGAAATTCTTATACTTATTATACGATGCAAAGACACGTACGGTACCGGTATCCTTCGCTTCGAATCTTGTGAAAACCCCATCGGCTGTCACAGTTCCAATTGAGGTGTCCGTAGATTCCCATTTGACGGATACATCTTCCACATAGCCGACAGTTTTATTATAACCTGCACAATAAAACACATCCTGGTCTCCTTTCGTATACTGCCTGGGGCCCACATAGTCCCCGGAACCGTTAGGTGCCGTCCGGATAATGAGGCTGTCTATGGAAGGCGGCAGAACCTTTAATGTGCCTGTTTTATTGGTAAAGCCGCTGCTGGTGGCTTCAACATAGGTATTGCCCGAATTGTTTTTGGAAGCCTGGAATGTAGTTGATTCGCCTGATAGGGTTACGGTTCCAACCTGGGTATTTGAAGATATCCAGCTGGCCGGTACAGTTCCCACTAGGCCAATAGAATTATTATAACCGACGCAGTAGAAAGTATCGCTTCCATTCAGCGGATATTCTTTATTGCTTACCCAGCTGTTGGGTAAAGTAGGTGAATCCTGGACTCTTATGTAATCGATGGTTGCAGGTATCACATCCACATCTGCAAAAGTGTTTTTGGAGCTGTACGATGCTGATACCCTTACAGTCCCGCTGTTCACGCCGCTGGTTTTAAATGTGGTCTGCGTACCCGGCGAGGTTACAGTGGCAATGTTCTCATTATTCGATGACCATGCTGCGGGAACTTCCTTGATGTAACCCAGCTGGGAATTATACCCGCTGCAGTAGAATGTGTGGGTGCTGCCCATACCGTAGCTATTGCCGTCAACAATTCCGCCGCCCTGACCGGGCGCATCCTGGATCTTGATAGAATCGATGGATATCTCTTTTATATCCGTTGTTATCATCCGGGATTTATCCATATGCGGGGAGGGTTCGGTGTAATTGGTGTGATAATATATTTTACTCACAGTGACATTGTGAGGTGAGAAGAACTTCCGTTCACCAGTATCCCCATCATACATATTTCCATTGCTGTCCCGACCGCGATAGTAGGTGGTGGTGATGGGAATGGTCTCACCGGCTGAATCCGTGGCATAGGTTCCTACACTGGTACCAAACCGGTCTTTGACGGAAACCGTTGCACCTTGAATTGGATTCCCGCTCACTTTATCTTTTACTTTGACCGTTAGAGCATATTGTATCCATAATGTGGAATCTCTATCATAAAATACCAGATCACCAGATTTGTTGATAAAAGTCGTATTGACCATATAAATCCGCGAACCGGTGTAGAGTTGGATAGAGTCGAAGTCTCCCATTTTGTCGGTATAAATCTTTGATTCGATGATTCTTATATCTGTAGCATTTCTAAATTTCATGCCATTGGTGGTTGAATAGATCTCCAGACGGTAGAAAGTATTGTTATGGGAACTCTGAATATAATTATCAAATGAATCCCATTCCTGATTCGTGATGTTCAGGTCATAAAATGTATTGAAATTTGAATGTTCGGACATATATAAACCATAATATGGTCCAATTTCTCCTTGTTTACACTCTATGAAATCCGACTCGATATTGTTATAGCTGCTGCCGTTAAAATAGACCAGTGTGGCACCATCACTTGCTTGGTATGTATTATTATAAAATTTATTTGAATTAGAATCCAGCAACTGCAGACAATAATTCCAAGGCCAATAGAATGTGTTATTATAAATTATATTTGATTTGCTGTTTTTCATGTGTAGGGAAATATAACCATAATCTACTGTACAATTACCAATAAAGTTAGCATCTGCATAATACAAGTGCAACCCGTCGTTATTAAAATCATAAAAATAACAGCTTTCGATAATATTGTTCTTGACAGGATTTATGGCACTACCGGTAATATTCACACCGTACTCATAATTTGAAAAGTTCGTATGTATTAATGAATTCCCGTCGGATAGAATCTCCAGACAATCCCAATTCATGAATTGTGGGCTATTTTTTGTAAATTCAATAGGTTCTAACGCCGTGCCGTTTGAATAGAGTTTTCCTTCAACTTTAATCCTTTCATCCGGATCGATTTTCACATCTACTCCCGGCTGGATATGCAAAACACCCGTTGTGCCTATGGTCAAATTATCTTTTACAACATATGGGCTGTTGTCTTTTATCCAAGTCTGGCTGTTATTTAAAAAACCGGAAACGTAGGTCGGGCCGGCAAAGGACTGCTCTGCCCGGCCGGGGGTTGGTATGCTTATGCTAAAAATACTGGCTATTAGTATAAAAATAACAATAATATTCACAAATTTTTTCAATAGATTCCACTGAATGGGAGAATAATAATTATTCATGGTAGTTGCCTCCCCATAATTGAAGCTTATAGCCTAAAGGAATATGACATTATAAAAACATTTTTATTTTTTTTATATATATAAATTCAAGATTTTTAATTTAGTAGCATTTGATTAAAATATAATATTTTAAATAAAATTATTACAATTGTCCTAAAACGAATCGAGATATATACATTTTTTCAATTTTTGAATGCTTCGAAATCGATTTCAACTTGATTTCAATCAGGCCGTTTCAATATTTTTACTATAATCAGCACTAGCAGGAGGTAGTACACTTCGGGAGAGGCAAGAGGCAAAAGTTACGATAGACGTAAAACGCTAGCCGGTACGCCCCTCGCAACCGCTGAAGAGATTGCCCACACCGACCCGAAGAAAATGATTTCGAGGTGTAGGGCCGTGCCGTTATATTGAAAAAAATTAATTCGCTCTTCTGTAATCGATTATTAAGCTTTCAAAAATTATAAAAAAATTTTAGTGGGGCAACCTGGCTGGCGCAAACCAGGCCGCCCCGATTTTGGTTTCTCATGGCAAATACAGATAGGAGGGTAATTCTTTGGTATTTTTTTGTAATGGTTATTTCTAGTTCTTTGCCCTATGTCAAAATGTGAATAATATATATCTAACTATTAGTATAAAAAGTTAACCATCGTTAACTTTCAGGGCTCTGATTGACTGTATTTTCAGTTGTATTGAAGTTACCATATTTGATTCTAAATAAAATTGAAATTGCTATAAATATCCCTCTCAAGTCAATGGAATATCAGCATATTTTATATGATATAAGATAATTCAGCATTCGTGAGTTCATGGAAGTTCCCTTAGGCCCATTTCGGTTCCTCCAGCGGGCTGCAAAGTATTACCCTGACAAAACCGCACTCATCTGCGGCGAGCACTCACTCAATTACAGCGAGTTTTTGGCAGGAGCGAACCGCGCAGCGAACCTCTTCGCAGGCATTGCCCCCTCCGGTAATAATCCGCCCCGCATTGCCTTTATCACCTGGAACTGCCACAGTGCGATCGAAGCAAGCTTCGGAGGCTTGAGGGCACCGGTGGTGCGCGTCCCCATCAACGTAAGACTTACACCCAGGGAATGGGCGTATATTATCAATAATGTTAATGCTTCAGCCGTTGTGCTGGATGAAGAGTTCGTTGATTCTTTTGACTCAATCAAAAGTGAGCTCAACAGCGTTGACCACTTGATGGTACTTCGAGAGCGTAAAGTTGGAGAAGGTAGCTCAGAAACCCTCCCGGAGGGATATACCGATTACGAAAGTGCATTGGCAGAACAATCATCAGATATCGATGAAAATAACATGCCTCTTCGCTCCGAGTCCGAGCCTGTAGAGATCTATTTTACAAGCGGGACCACCGGCCAGCCAAAGGGTGTTGTGCTCTCATCCAGGAACCTTTATATCAATGCCATAAATTTTTTCTTACCGCTGCAGCTTCGACCTGATGATATATTCCTCCATTCGCTGAATTTGTTCCATGTGAACGGCTGGGGCGGCCTCCACTTCATGACCGCCTGCGGTGGTACCCAGGTGGTTATGCGGCGCTTCAGACCCGAGGAGTTCTGCACGCTGGTGCAGGAGCACCGAGTCACACTGACATGCCTGGTGCCAACGATGCTTAATATGCTCGTGCATTATGATAAGCTGGATGAATACGACCTGAACTCACTCAGATTGATAATGTCCGGCGGCGCAAAACTGCCCACGGCGCTGGGGCGCGAGGCGGAAGCCAAGCTGGACTGTGAGATCCTGGGAAGCTACGGGCTCACGGAAGCGTCGCCGTTTGTGACATTTGCTGAAAAACGATTCGGGAGAGACGACTTAAATTCATATAGCTATAACGGCACGGCCGAGCGCCAAGCTTGTCGCCGGCAATCTATTCAGCGAGTTGCGAGAGGCGAGAGTAAGAGCGAAAGTGATTATAAGAAGCAATTTTGTGCGGGTATCGAGACGCTGGATACAGAACTCCGGGTTGTTGATGAGGCTGGAGGTGAAGTGGATCGAGACAGTACCTCGGTGGGTGAAATCCTGATTCGAGGTAATATCATAACCGAAGGGTACTGGTACAGTGAGGAGAGTACCGGTGAGGCGTTTACCTCTGACGGCTGGTTCAAAACCGGTGATCTGGCGGTGGTGGACCCCGAGGGGTACGTGCATATTGTTGACCGTAAGCGCGATATTATCATACGGGGTGGTGAGAACATATCCTCATTGGAAATCGAGGATGTATTAAGAACGCATCCCTTGGTGATGGAGGTTGGGGTAATACCATCACACTCGGAAAAATGGGGTGAAGTACCCCTGGCGGTGATTGTCCTCAGGCCCGGGACTACTCCTTCCGCTGATGAACTTCTGGAATTCTGCAAAGAGCACCTGGCTTCGTTCAAGGTACCTGACAGCATTCAGTTCACTGAGGAACTTCCTAAGAGTGGAACGGGGAAGGTGCTGAAGAGGGAGTTGAGGAAAAATTTTAGGTGATGTATTAATGTAATAGTGGTGAATGGTGAGGACGCTCACTCGCTTCGGTTACGGCACGGCCTAACGCCAAGCGATTTATACTTATGAATCGATGTAATAATACTGTTATATTCGGAACGGCCCTACACCTTTTGTAAGTATAATAATATGAGATAATACTGTTAGATG
>CP070629.1:1626927-1640011 GCA_020356005.1 Thermoplasmata archaeon | reverse complement strand
TTCTGGTACCGTGGGGCCATTTGCCGCCTCTGCCACTATTTTTGTTTTTATGTTGTCGGCGTTATCTTCGAGGATCACATTTTCAAGTGCGGCGGGTACCAGTACATCACATTCTACTTCAAGAACCTGCTTGTTATCGATCTTCTCGGTACCCTCAAAACCGACTACACTGCCAGTTTTGGCCTTATGTTCGATTACCTTGGTTACATCAAGCCCGTCCTTGTTCATAATTCCGCCGCGGCTGTCGCTACATGCAATGATCTTTGCACCTTTATTGGACAAAAGTCTCGCGGCTATGGAACCGGCATTACCGAATCCCTGGACTGCTACGGTTGCACCGTCTATCCTGTATCCGGACCCTTCATCGCCGTCGCAGGTATCTCCCGGGTTTCCTGGATTATCTCTCTTCTTCCATTCCTCTGGAGCTATTACCTTGTAGTCCATGGCCTTCAAGGCCTCTCGGATCGTAAACATACAGCCTCTGGCGGTGGCCTCATTCCGGCCCAATGATCCGCCGATGTGCACAGGCTTGCCTGTAACCACACCGGGAACGGAATAGCCCTTGTTCATACTGTAGGTATCCATGATCCAGGCCATTGTCTGGGCATTGGTATACACATCCGGTGCTGGAATATCCTTTTCGGGACCGATGATAATGGAAATTTCAGCGGTAAATCTCCGGGTCAGCCTCTCCAGCTCGGTTTGTGACATTTCCTTGGGGTTGCATATTACACCGCCCTTTGCGCCGCCGTAGGGTATATTTACAACAGCACATTTCCAGGTCATCCAGGTCGCCAGAGCTCTGACCTCGTCAAGTGATACATCCGGGTGATATCTGATACCTCCCTTGCACGGCCCACGGGCATTATTGTGCTGTACCCTGTAACCCTGGAAAACCTTGATATCGCCATTATCCATTCTAACAGGGAAATTTACAGATAATTCACGCTGCGGATATTTCAGTAATTCGATTATTCCTTTTTTAACGTCCAATTTCTCAGCCACTATATCGATTTGCTGCTGGGCTGTTTTAAACGGATTTTTTGTATGTTCGCTCATAATATTCACCCTTATTATCTAATTTAAACAAAAATGTTTCCAATATTGTAATTTACAATTTTATTATATTCAACCATTTACCCCATTTGTAAATGGGTAAATACCCAAATTGTGCTAACCTATATTGATTTTTTGATGGTAAAAATTAATTGGTTATATAAATTTAACTCCAGAAAAATCAGGGGCTTTTTTTACCGGTAAAATTGGATACGAAGGGGAGAAGAATATCCCCTAAAACCTCTCTCTTTTCTTTTCTCTATGGGTGATGCCGAAAGCATCACCAAAAAAGATAAAGAATGAGGGGATTGGGGGATTCTTCCCCCATTATTCAATCAACTTAGCAATATTAAGTTCTGTCCCCAATCCCAGTGCATCAGCCACAGGCCTGCATTTTGTGCGCATGAGGTACGCGATAGGCTTGTAGTTTCTTTCGGAAAAACTTTCGAAGTTCGCCATGCCTTTGCTAATAATAATATCTGCAGTTTCGATTTTTTCAAGCAGTTCCGGTGTAATCTTATCGAAGTCCAGACCCACGGCAAACGCGTTAGTGTCCATGATCTCGTCTGCAACCTCGCTAAATACGAGATCTTCTGCATCGGTCCTGGTAGCGTCCGTTAATATCGGCTCGCCCTTGACTACCACTGTAAGATGCACTCCCGACTTTTTCAGTTCGGAGCACAGCAGTTTATCGAAGACCACCTCGCCGCAGTTATCCGTAAAAAACAGGACCTTCGCACCTTCCATCAGGTACTTTTTGATCTTTTCAGTATCATCGATGTGGATTCCTTCGGAATAAAGCTCATCGAAGGTCCTGCCGAGCTCCTCCGGGTCCTGGGCGCTCCCTGCAATACCGAAATCGAAGATGTTGCCTACGATGGCGCATGTGATGGCAGCCTTCAGAGGGTCGGGATCGCTTGAGATCAACTTCTCTGCCCTGGGTACAAGACTCATTGCTACTTGATTACAGCTCTTCTTGATATCCGCGTAAGGATCTCCGCCCAGCAGTGTATACACCGCATGATGCACCTCGGTGGCAACCGAAGCAGAACATTCCTCTGGTGAGTACAGGTCCTCCAGCATCTCAGTGGCGAGCTTGACCACCTCCTCGATCTTATCGGGGTTCACCAACCCCGCCTCGTAAGAGCACCTTTTGATGAGGCACGGCACGCATTCAGCAACGATTTTCATAATATTCTGGCAATAAATCCAATAATAATTAATGTTTGGCTGAGGGGAATTTATAAATTATTTATATTTAATTATAATAAGTTAGTGAAGGATTAGTACCAAATTTATATATTTAATAAGAATCTTATGAGTCTAAAATTTCAAATGTAAATGGCCATAGAATTCAGGGCAGAGTTGTTAAAGACAGAGTCCGGAGATTTAACTATTCAATTCATTTGAACAGAAAACATTAGGAGCGGGAGAATATGTTTCGAGGAGGAAAATTTTCCATTATAATGATTTGTATTTTGTTATTGAGCGGTTTTCAGACGATAGATTCACCAGCAGTAAAAGCTGAAGATTGGAGCCAGAGCTCACAGGCTGAATTTGAGAATGGTACACTGAACAATGTGGATACGGTTACCGATCCTGGGAATGTTACGCTTTCGCAGCAGTGGACAAAAGCACCTGCGAATCCGGTGCTCGACATCGGTCCACCGGAGTCGTGGGACGATGCTCATGTAAGCACCCCTACAATCATTTATGATGGTGATACATACAGGATGTGGTATTCGGGTCATGATGGATCTACCAATAGAATAGGCTACGCAACATCATCCGATGGATATAAATGGTCGAAATATGCAAGCAATCCCGTGCTTGATTTAGGTACCGGAGTCTCATGGGATGATATATCTGTGTTTTCCCCTACTGTTCTTTTCAACGGTATAACATTTATGATGTGGTATACCGGTGACGGACCTGATGGTTTGAGAATAGGTCATGCAACATCACCTGATGGAATAATATGGACTAAAAATGCGAACAATCCGGTGCTTATAAATGGATCCTCGGGTTCATGGGATGATACTCTTATAGGTTATCCCACTGTTCTCTATAATGGCACTACATATAAGATGTGGTATGGAGGCTATAATGGTACCAATTGGAGGATCGGCTATGCGACATCCTCTGACGGGGTTACCTGGATTAAAAATGGGAGCAATCCAGTGCTGGATTTAGGGCCATCCACTTCATGGGACGAAATTGATGTGACTGATCCTATTGTTACCTATGATGGCTCAATATATAGAATGTGGTATTCGGGCTATGATGGTACCAATTGGAGGATCGGCTATGCGACATCACCTGACGGAATCAAATGGGTTAAGTCTGCGGGCAATCCTGTGCTTGATCTAGGGCCAGGAGGTTCATGGGATAATTTTTACCTTTATGAGGCTACTGTTGTTTACCATGGCACAACATACAAAATGTGGTATTCGGGTCATGATGGAAGCAACACCAGAATCGGCTACGCAGAATCTGCTTTCGGAAGCTCATGGACGAAATATGATACCAATATGGTTCTCGAGAGGGGTGCATATGGTGCATGGGATAATACACATGTTTACGGTTCTGCAGTCATTAAAAAAGGAAATGCGTACGAAATGTGGTATTCCGGAAATAATGGTACAAATGATGTAATCGGTTTCTCCAAATCCAGTGATGGTATGAACTGGATGAAACTTTCAGGCAACCCGGTTCTTACCCTGGGTGTATCCAACGCATGGGATAATTTCAGTATATATGCCCCTTCGGTCATCTATAACGGCACAGGCTATCAAATGTGGTACGGCGGTCGTAACACCACCAATACATCCTACCACATTGGCTATGCTACATCAGCCAATGGCCTGAACTGGACGAAAAATATCAGCAATCCCGTATTAAAACCCGGTCCACCTGGTTCATGGGATAGCGAGCATGTCTCCCACCCGACTGTTCTTTTTAATGGTACGAGCTACCAAATGTGGTATACAGGTGGGAATGTCAGTGGCGATAGAATTGGTTACGCAACCTCTCCTGATGGATTCAACTGGACCAAACATGGTAACAATCCTGTATTCAAGAATGGTTCAGCAGGTGAATGGGACGATGGAAATGTATACGCTCCAACTGTTCAGTTTAACGGGAGTATGTTCAGGATGTGGTATGTTGGTTTCGATGGAGGTATTACCAGAATAGGTCTGGCAAACTCCACCGATGGTACCAATTGGACCAGATATTCTGGAAATCCAGTTTGCGGGCTTGGCTCCCCAGGTTCATGGGATGATAATGAATTGAATTCACCCACTGTAATTTATGATAGCAATGTATACAAAATGTGGTATTCCGGTCATGATGGTGCTTTATGGCGCACGGGTTATGCAACATCACTTGACGGGGAGAACTGGACGAAAGCGAACCCGGTGGTAGATTTAGGGCCCGGAGGTTCCTGGGATGATAACGACATCTTTAGACCAAGCGTTATTCACAATGGTACAGATTATCAAATGTGGTATTCAGCCAACGACGGAGCTACCCCGAAAATAGGGTATGCGACCTCACCGGACGGAATCACGTGGATGAAAAATGGATCAAACCCTGTTCTTGATGTGGGGCCAGCTCCGTGGGATTCTGCCGCGGTCTGTTATCCTTTCGTAATCTATAACGGTACAGGATATCAAATGTGGTACGGAGGTTCCAACGGTCTTACTTTTCAGATCGGCTATGCAAACTCCACTGACGGTGTTACATGGACGAAGAATACCAGCAATCCTGTTCTCAGCAACGGTTCTGCAGGGTCGTGGGATGCTTCCCATATTTACAGCCCATCTGTGATCTTCAACGGCTCGATGTACAAGATGTGGTATATGGGCAGCGATGGGGTGAATGCGAGAATCGGCTATGCAACCTCAACCAATGGAACTTATTGGACGAAACATACCGCCAACCCGGTACTTGACCTGGGCAATCCGGGCAGCTGGGACGACACACATGTAATGGGCCCCTATGTTTTGTATATCGGTAACACATACTACATGTTTTATTCCGGAAACGATAACAGCAACACACGAACGGGTTTAGCAACCTCGAAGGACGGTATCAACTGGACGAAATGCAGGGCCAATCCTTTGCTTGAACCGGGTGCAGGAGGCAGCTGGGACAGCCTTCATGCAATGGAAGTGGCGGTTCTGTACGACGGCTCGAACTTTAAAATGTGGTACACCGGTCATAATGGCCTCAATTCACGGCTCGGGTATGCATCTCTTACCAATGGAACGCACTGGTGGAAACTGGCGGTCAACCCTGTGATTGATCTGGGTCCAGGCGGTTCATATGATGATTTCTATATAGAATCTCCTTCAGTTATTCATAACGGCAAAATATATCAGATGTGGTATGCAAGCCATGATGGTTCCAAGGTGACTGTAAGTTATGCAACCTCAAGGGATGGATTAACCTGGAAGAAATATTCTAAAAATCCAGTGCTTGATATAGGTCCCCTCAATTCATGGGACGACACTCATGTGGATGCTCCCACTGTTATTTATGACGGCTCACAATATAAGATGTGGTATGTAGGTGATGACGGAACCACCACACGGATCGGTTACGCGAACTCTACCGATGGAATTACATGGACGAAGAATTCGAGCAATCCTGTACTCGATATAGGTTCAGCGGGTGCATGGGATAGTGATTATATACATCATCCCACTGTTTTATACAACGGTACGACATATCAGATGTGGTACGCTGGTTATAACGGAACCAGCACCAGAATAGGTTATGCGACGTCACATAATGAAACCAACTGGACTAAGAATGCGAACAATCCCGTGCTTAAAAATGGATCATCAGGTTCATGGGATGACGCTCATGTAAGCACACCTACTGTTATTTATGAAGATTCAAAATACAAAATGTGGTATACGGGTTACAGTGATGCATTGAACAGAGTAATTGGATATGCAATATCCTCCGATGGAACCAATTGGACGAAATTAGTAGGTAATCCCGTGCTTGGTTTCGGTCCAGCAGGTTCGTGGGATGATACCTATACATTTGGTCCTACCGTTCTTGAAAAAGATATGACAAAAAAGATGTGGTATTCAGGTCATGATGGAGCTACCTGGAGGATCGGCTACGCAGAGATGGAATACCAGCCCACGGGAAATCTTACATCTTCTGTCTTCGACTCCGGCCTCAACGGTACAACATGGAAAACCATTAACTGGACAGAATCGCTTCCACCCGGTACCATTATATTTCTTTCAACCAGGACCGGACATACACCAACCCCCGATGGGTCATGGTCCAGCTGGAGCACTGGAATTAGTGATGAGACAGGTTCACCAATATTTTCGCCCAAAGGTCGATACATCCAATATCGTGCAACTCTTATGACATTGAACACCAGTGTAACACCCAAAATCAGTTATCTGAATATCAATTACAGTTTAAACGCAGCCCAGGAACCAATACTTGCCGCACCTCCTGATAATTCCTGGACCAATGACAATACACCGGCTTTAACCTGGACGTTCATGGATCCAGACCTGGATACCCAGAAAGGCTACACGGTACAGATCAGCTACCTTCCCACCTTCAGCGAAATAAATTACACGAGCGGCAACGTCACATCAACGTCATCAAGCTGGACGGCGCCAACGCTTTCGGACGGTAAATGGTACTGGCGTGTTAGAACCCAGGATATATGGGGGCTGTGGGGTGATTACAGCAGTTATCGTATCATCAACATCGATACAATAGCACCGGGAGCACCCACGGGAGTAAGTGCAAAACCACCGAGCTGGACCAATGTAAATTTATTCGAGGTCAACTGGACAAATCCAGCAGATGATTCCGGTATTGGCGCGGCGTATTACAGACTGGATTCGGCACCTACATTCAACACCGACGGTACTTATTCTACTTCCAAACCGTTAACAAGCATATCCGTTCCCAGCGACGGTTCACATACAGTCTACGTCTGGCTGGTGGATAATGCCGGAAATATTAACTTCAATAATTACGGCACCACTATTGTTTATTATGATTCGGATGTTGCGGCACCAATGGAACTGACAGCCACGCCGAGCAGCTGGACCAATGAGAATCTGTACAGTGTGGATTGGACGAATCCTTCTGATAATACAGGCATACAGACTGGTGCCTATTATAGAATAGGTACCTTTCCCACATATGATACCGACGGTACATGGACGGATTCGAAACCCATTACGGGCTTGAGCGTCCAAGGAGATGGTGCGCATACAATTTATATCTGGCTTAAAGACGACCTGGGGAATATCAATCATGTAAACTACGGCACAACAACATTGTATTACGATACTATGATAAGCGCTCCCACAGAGCTTACCGCGACACCAAATTCATGGACCAATGTTAATAAGTTCAGCGTAGACTGGACCAATCCCACAGACAATTCCGGAATAATCACCGGTGCTTATTATAAGCTGGACTCGCCTCCAACCTCAGATACCGATGGAACCTGGGTGGCAACAAAACCGATAACCAACATATCCGTAACAGGAGACGGCGTACATACGCTTTACATCTGGGTGAAGGATGCCGCGGGCAACACCAATTTTACCAAGAACATCAGTACGAGCTTATACTATGATACAAAGGTAGATGCACCTACAGAAATAACCGTCTCACCAGAAAATTGGACAAGTATAAATTCATTCACCATTGATTGGATGAATCCAAGCGACAATTCCGGTATATTAACAGGTGCTTATTATAAATTCGACAGCCCGCCCACATCCAATTCTGATGGCAAGTGGTTCGGCTCCAAGCCCATGAATGGTTTAAAACTTCCAAGTGAAGGAGAACATAAAATCTATATCTGGTTGAAGGACAGCGTCGGGAATGTGGATTATACCAAGAACAATTATACAACATTGTATCTGGATTCAGGTATGCCGGTGGCCAATAAACCCAGCGGTCACGGTGCATTTAATAATACAGGTACGATAAATTGGTCATGGGCACCGGCAACTGACACGGTAAGCGACATAGCCGGTTATTTTATGTGCATAGGAACAACGCCAGGCGGAATTGATATATTCAACGATAAGTGGGTCACTGATAACTGGTACGTTCATTCCAACCTTATGGATGGTAATACATATTATTGCAAAGTTAAAGCGAAGAACAATGCAGGGACTACCGGTATCTACGGAGGTAACAGCGCAGGGGTTCTTGTGGATACAGTACCGCCAACCGTAAAAACGATTACCATTAATGACGGAGCAGAATATACAACTGTAACTAATTTCGATTTGGCTTTGAGTGCAACTGATCAGATTTCTGGTATACACCAGATGGCGTTTTCAACTGACGGCTCGAATTGGTCTGATTGGGAAGCTTACAGCAAAACTAAAACCTTTACATTTACCGGTGGTGACGGGACGATTACTATATACTTTAGAGTAAGCGACCATGCAGGTAATATCGGCTCGATTATTACTGATTCGATTGTACTGGATACGCAGCCGCCCCATACGTTATCAATAACAATAAACCAGGGAGCGGCATGGACGGGTTCCACAACCGTCACGCTGGGACTCGGTGCAGTAGACGATACCTCGGGCTTGAACGAAATGGCTTTCAGCCCTGATGGGGTAACATATGGTGACTGGCTCGCTTTCAAAAGCACACACTCGTTTGTGTTACCATCCGGTACAGGTAAAAAAACCGTTTATTTTAAAGTGAAGGATAAAGCCGGCAATATCGCCGATCCGGTATCCGCGGAAATATACCTGAACGAATCCGCCGCTGTGATAGATTCAGACGGCGATGGTTACGGTGATGATGTGGATGATTTCCCGGATGATCCCTCCGAATGGCTGGATACCGACGGTGACGGAAAGGGTAACAATGCGGATCCGGACGATGATAACGACGGCCTCACGGATAATGAAGAGAAGACCCTGGGAACCGATCCATTGTTAAAAGATACTGATAAGGACGGCCATGACGACGGCGATGACGCATATCCGACGGATTCCACAAAATGGAAGGAGGAAAAGGCCAAGGAGGAGCTTAATACAGAGTTAGTTGCAGGGTTAATCGGTATAATCATCGTTGTTATAATCCTGGCAGCAGTGGCCGCTGCATTGGCGAGGAGGAAAGGTAAAAAGGGCGAAGGAGAGGTTCCAGCTGAAGAGGAAAAGCCAGAGCCAATAATACCTCCGGAGGTGCCTGGACGACCATCAGTAGAGGATTTATATAAAGAGGACCTATCACCTCAACCGGTCCCGGTACCCCAACCGGTAGTTCAAGAACCCGAGAGACCTAAACCGGTTCCGGTGCCCCAACCGGTGGAAGAACCCGAGACGCCACAGGAGCCCCAAGAGCTACAAGAACCCGAGGAATCCGAAGAACCTCAACCACTCGAAGGACTCCTGATTCCTGAAGAGTCCCAAGAATCCGAGGAACCGGAAGAGCCGCAAGAGCCTGAAGAATCCGAGGAATCCGAAGAGCCGGAGGAGCCCTAACCAACGCTGAAATATTGATAATTAAGGCGGAGCACTTTATCTCAGCTTGCCTTAGAAAAACTTCCTGTTCTCCATAACCTCCGCCAGTTTTCAAGTCGGTATAGTTTGAAGTAGAAAAATAAAAACAATAAAATCAAAGCGCCCAGGATCTCGGATACAATGGTATACGGGTCGTGAAATAATATATCCGTCAGATGAGAGGGTGTGAAATCAATTCTGGGGAAGCTCCAGCCCATGGATGGCCATAAGAACGAGCTTGGTAGTTCCCACATGCGGTCGAAGGCAATATGCGTACAAGAGCCGAAACCCAGTGCAATTGTAGGGTTCGACCTGATAAAAGCTGCTATTGTTACCAGTATGACCGCAAACAATAGAGTATGAGAGTAGATCCGGCCGTTATCAATGTATTCTCTCAAAATCAAAAGCCCGATGGTTTTGTCAATAATATCAGGCAGCATGGCCCCCAGTGCAAGCCAGCGGATATCGAATTTTATACGCCAGTCGGTTTTATAATAGGTTATTAGTAAAACAATTCCGATTGTGATGCCGATATGGCCCAGCGGAAACATCGGATTTGGAATGGAGTCACATTAAATAAATATTGAGTTTTTAATATTCTACTTTTGGAATCTTCCTATTGCCGCAAGCATATTTATAGCTCATACTTTTATCCCAGATGTGATGCTAATAGCAATTCTAGACGGCTACATCGACGAACCTGCTTGCCTGGGGGTACCACCGTATATTTCGCCACACGTGAGGTATCTTGCCGGGGCGATAAAGAGCTCCGGGCAGGATTACATTTATATCACAATCGATGAGTACCGCAACGGCTCGGCCAAATGTAAGAAACTCGAGAGCTGTGATATAATAATCGTTGTAGCCGGTGCGGTGGTTCCCGGTAAGTATCTCGGCGGCAGCCCTATGAGTTACCGCGAAGCCGGCCAGCTCGCCGAGCAGTTCAAAGGCATCACCATTCTCGGAGGGGGCGCAGGCAAATACGGATTCTTCTCCAGCAAAACCGGCGAGCCGAAAAGAGTCGGTTCAGGGCTGTACCGCCACCAGTGCACCGGCGATATCGACGCGTGCTTTTTTGATTTCATTAACGGCGGCGAGTTCACAAACCGACTGAGAACGCTGTCCGAACAAAACAGCTGGGCAATTCAAGGTGCGGAGGTGGTGCAGGCCCACCCGAACTTTCCGGATAGGCTGATGGCCGAAATCGAATCCTACCGCGGCTGCACCCGTTACGGAACCGGCGGGTGCTCGTTTTGTATCGAGCCTGACTTCGGCGAACCGCAGTTTCGAGAACAAAAAGACATTATTGGAGAGGTTGAGAAATTGAATTCGTGCGGTGTGCACAACTTCAGGGTGGGAGGACAGAGCTGTATTTATTCCTACAAATCGAAAGGTGTGGGCGCGCTCCATGACCCGAAGCCGAACCCGCCCGAGCTCAAAAAGCTGTTCTCAGCTCTCCGGTCCGTTATCGGCCCTTCGGGAATCCTGCATGTTGACAACGCCAACCCCGCCGTTATTGCACAATACCCCGGAGAATCGGAAAAGATAACAAAGACACTTGTTGAATACTGTACCAGCGGCAATGTGGTGGCGTTCGGTATGGAATCTGCAGATCCTGCGGTGATTCATGCGAATAACCTGAACGCCGCACCTGAGCAGGTTATGGCGGCTGTTCTACTCGTGAATAAGTTCGGAAAAGATAGAGGCGAGACCGGTTTGCCGAAATTACTGCCGGGCTTGAACTTTATTTCAGGCCTGAAAGGTGAGAGCAAAAGAACATATCAGCTCAACCGGGAGTTCTTGGACGATTTGATGTCCAAGGGCTTGATGCTACGGCGTATCAATATCAGGCAGGTGGCAATGACGAGACGGAAATTTAAAGCGGCAAAGCTGCGGCGCGAGTTCATGCGTTTCAAAAAATACGTGCGTGAGGAAATCGACAGGCCCATGCTCGAAAGGGTTGTGCCGGAAGGGACAATACTACACGATGTGATTGTGGAAGCACACGAGGGTAATGTTAGTTTCGGCAGGCAGCTGGGCTCCTACCCGATTCTGGTGGGAGTGTCTTACAAAATACCCTCTGGCACCAAACTGGATGTGTACATTCTCAGCTTCGGGTTCAGGAGTATTACAGGTGTGGAGGTTCCTTTTCGGATAAATTCGGCGTCACTGAACCAGTTGAAAGCACTGCCCGGCATAGGTGCGAAAAGAGCTGCCAGGGTTGTTCGGGCGAGACCGTTTGGAAGTGCGGAAGAGTTACAGTCAGTATTGGAAGATAAAGATATTTCAGAAAAATTATTAAAGATTATATCTTTTGAATAATAAAGATTGAAAAAATATTAATTTTCGAATAAATTATAATCCTGAAAGACAATTAAGGAAGGAATTAACGGTGAAATCCTATGGCCATGACTATGACTGAGTTTTCAGAGGCAGTGATAAGCGGCGATTCTGAGAAAGTGAAATCTCTCGTGCAGGACGCGCTGGATAAGGGTGCCTCCGCAGAGGAAATAATCGAATCCGGCCTCGTTGCGGGTATGGATGTGGTGGGCGAGCGGTTCAAGAGCAACGAGATGTACATCCCGGAAGTAATGGTGGCTGCCCGTGCAATGCACGCCGGGTTGGATATACTCAAGCCGCTGTTGACAGAGAGCGAGATGTCCAAAAAAGGAACGATTGTGATCGGGACGGTAAAAGGCGATGTGCACGATATCGGTAAGAACCTCGTTGCGATGATGCTGGAAGGTGCGGGGTTCGTTGTGCACGACCTGGGCATCGACGTGCCCAAGGAGAAATTTCTGGAAGCCGCCCGGGCACATTGTGCGGATGTGATCGCGGTATCGTCGCTTCTAACAACTACAATGGACAGCATGGCGGAAGTTGTGCAGACGGTTAAAACCTCAGATAACAACCCCGGGGTCATGGTCATCATCGGCGGCGCGCCTATATCGCAGGAGTTCGCAGACGAGATCGGCGCGGACGGCTACGGCGAAAACGCAGGCGTAGGTGTTGATATAATTAAAAAATGGCTCGAAGATCGGAAATAGTTGGGGAGAAGAATCTCCCCAAACCCCTCTCTTTTATTACCCGTTCGGGTTTGCCCGAAATATCATAATAATATCACGGGCAAACCCATACCGATAAATAAAGAGGGGTTGTAGGGGATTCTTCCCCTACTATTCCAATTCACCGAGGGAATTGATATGATAGGATATATTCCTGTATTGAAGATCAAGGGACGATGTATATCGGAGGTGTGGGAGAAGAGTGTGATTGCTCTGTGGGAGGAGGGTATAGATGTCAAGACGGAGTATGACCGGGCGGCAGATCCGCTGAGCAAGGATTCAACTATGGTGATGGAGGTGGAGGAGCCCGGCTCGGAGCCGCGTATACACCTGGCGTTCCCGGGCGGTGTGGAGGACCTCGAGAAGTACCGGCAGGAGGTGCTGGAGGGTGTGCACGACCACTGGATTAAACCGGAGGAGGGT
>CP070629.1:1614542-1626827 GCA_020356005.1 Thermoplasmata archaeon | reverse complement strand
TGGGCGTTGTACTTCGATCACTTGTGCTAAAAACCGCCTTATACTGGAATGATGTACCTTCACGGTAACCGAAAATAGTCTGTCCCTTGGTCACCTTTTCCCACGACTTCGACTCGATGGCGGTATCACCATAGGCTTGCCTGATATAGATATCAATACCGGTACCTGCCGGTTCAATACTCTCCCAATCTACATGCCGCAGCGGTAAGCCGTATTGATAACTGAGTTGATATTTTCCCGACACATATTCATAAGTTCCCTGATAGTTGTAATAATCAATCTGAATCCAGTTGAGCTCAGGTGAGGATATGTTGTTGTGGGTGCTAAGATTTACTTTATATGCAAAGTATCTGCACCTGTCAAGTTCATCCGGCGTTGACTGGCCCATCCTATCTGTAAAGTGGCTTGTAGCAGTACCGGCAGGTCCGATGTATTCCTTCACATCGGCGGCAGAAACGTTCGAGCTTGCAAGTTGTATCTTTACTGAAGTATCGGTGATACCCGGCGGGAGCGGCATGGAAACGCCAAAAGAAACCGATCTGAGGTTGACTTTCGTTGAGGCTTCAAATACAGAAGAAACCAGACTACCTTCACTTTCGTATCCGTGATGATTGGGATAATAAACCCAGACCTCATCCCTTCGCCAGTTATCATGTAATCCCCCGAAAGTTACAAGCTGGTTGCGGATGGGGTCCCAGTCGCCGTCGATATAATCCCTGGGCGGGGTTGGGCCGTCCAGTTTGCGTTCCCATTCATCTGTATCTGTATCGTATACCCATGTATCATTAATATCACCGGGATCCCCGCCGCCGTGCATAATTAATTTCTCGTTCAAGGTATCCCATGCAACCACCGGTCTCACCCTGTTACCTGTAGCTGTCCGGTTCGTCCATGTATCGTTATGCGGAAAATATTCATTAAGCTCGTCTTGGAATGTGAAGCCGTTGGTGGAATCCCACCAAGACGCACCGCCGTATGCAAGCATCGAGTTGGTCTTAGGACACCATACCGCATCGTTATAGCAGCGCTTGGTATAATTCTTCATCATCGTCCAGTTATCCGTTTTGATATCATATGTCCAGACCTGGTTCGTGGCATATTCGGAGCCGCCTATGTAGCCGCCCCAGATTATTATTTGCTGGGTTGCGGGATTAAAAACACCAGCCATATCGTTCGTCCTGTACGGGCCGTCCGACTTCTGGATCCAGGTATCGTTATCCGGATTGTAGAACCAAAGATCATTGAACCTGTTGTTCCAACTCGATTCTCTTCCTCCGTAAACCCACAATACATTACTTTTATTATCATAAACCAGAAGAGAACTGCATCTTGCTGAGGGCCCGCCGGTTTGACCTCTCTGCGTCCAGGTATCCATTGCGGGATTATACTCGTATAATTCATTGACAACATTCCCGCCGGAACCCACGCCCCCGAAGGTATAGAAGACATTTCTGATGGGTGCGAAGACCATTCTATGACGATATCTTCTTGCGTAGCCGTCATTCAACTGCAGCCAGGCCTCCAGGTCTTCACCGTCCCCGAGCCTTAGAGGGCCATTGGAATCCGAATCATTGATATTTTCGGAATTATAATACTTCGAATCATCGCTCCATTCGTTCTGACCGGGCCCTCCGCTCCAGTCGCTCTGGTTCCACGATGCATTTTGTTCAGGCATTAAAATCTGGTTATTGATGGCAATCTGATAATTGCTACGGGTATCTGCAGCGCCCCTCGTTTGTGTCGCAGCATCATTTGTAACTTCGCAATGCTCATCAACACTATCATTAATCTGGTCGTAATCCGGATTAGATGAAAACGATATATTTACAGGCATTAAGAACATAAAAATTATTGCAGCAATAAAAATTATGTTTTTCAAATTGAGCATTATTGAACCTTTTAAAGTTATATTTTTTTTTAAAAGATAAAATGCAATTATAATATTATACATATTAATATATTGCTCTTTTTTATTAGCTTTTTAATCAATTACAGAAGAGCGCCAGACGTTGAACGGTTGCGAGGTGCGTACCGACTTAAATTCACATTGATATAACGGCACCGCCTAGCGATTGACAAGTATATTTTGATATCAAATTACTGTTGTATTCGGCACGGCCGTACACCTAGATTTAATCTGCTACTAGTCGGTGTCGGCAACTAGTCAGCGCAGGCACCAATTCAGCGGTTGCGTCAAGCGTCTCGTTATACGGGTTCGAGGCTCGTTTCGGTAATCGGTATCGAGGCTCGTTTCGGTAATCGGCATCGAGCCTCGTAACGAGCATCGCCCCCAAGCCTCGTAACGAGCGTCGCAAACGCAACCGAGAGCCGCCCCTCTATAAGTGACAAAAAATCATCTTTAAGATTTTACCATCTTTCCTAAATCAGTTTCCTTTGTCTTCTGGTTTCTTAACGGGCTGCTGCTCACCAGGTGGTTTCCACATCAAGGACTCATCAAATTCCGAAGCACTCTGTGTTGGAGTCATGGTCGGCTGTTCAACTTCCGGAGTTACGGGCTTGGGTTCTCCGGGTAAAGAAACCGAAAGGCCGTCTTGAACCTGCACAGACTCAGGGGTTGGTTGTGGTTGAGGCGTGGAGGGCTCCGTCATCAAACCCGCCTGGGCGTACGGGTCGGCCTGGGGCGGTTCGGTGCCTGCCTGAGGTGCCGGCTGCGGCTGCGTCGCTGGAGGTAAATATCCTGCCGGTGTAACCTGAGTGTCCAATGCCGGCGCAGCAGCCGGTGCTTCGCCAGCACCCGTGGAAACTGCTGTTATATCGATGGGAGGCAGCTGGCTGGTGGGAGTTGCACCTGTACCACCTGCACCTGCGGTTGCACTATCCCCGTACAGCGAGGGTAGCTCTGCCGGCATGTCGAGGCCGCCTGCGGCTGGTGCTGCACCCGCCCCTGCAGATTGCGCCTCAGAGACATCCGCAATGGCCATTCGAAGTTTATGCCGGTCCTCATCCATTTTATAGGACTGCTTCCTGATAAAAATAAATAAGACGATGAAAACGATAACAATGATCGCGATTAATATTATCAGATTTATTTTCATTGCATCAGTCAGCCATCCACCCTTTTCCTTTGTCTCTTCTTCCTCCTCTTCTTCTTCTTCAGGTACGGAGATAGTAATATTGTAATTCCCAACTTTTGGAAATCTATCAGTGTTATTTTGGTAATCCCAGACTTGAATATAAAAATAGATCGTACTCCCACCGTTAAAATCAGCAAACTCACCAACTTCTAGCCTGTCAATGGTAATGCTGTATTCTGCGTTCCCGGATATACTCATAGACCTGCCGGTGGATAGATCATTAAAAAAGATCTTCACCTCGGATATGCCAACATTATCCGTTGCTCCTACGGTTATTTCTAGATCATTATAACGATTATGAGGGTTAGGACATGTTATCTCATGGATTTTTGGTGGAATGTTATCAATGATATTGATTCTGTTATGACCAGAGGATGGGAAATTGATTTCGTTTGCAGGTTCGGCCAAATCCGAAACGGTAATATAATATTCTATATACGGGTCCGAAGAACTTTCCACAAGATGATATAGCTGGTACGTTCCTGTTGTATCATCCATTACAAGCTCGTCGAATCTGTAATCAAACTCCGAGGAATATCTCCATGAAATAGTAGCAAGATCCACTCCGCTGCCTGTATCACTCAAATTGAAATCAAAATACAGATCACCACCTGGGACCACCTGAGAGGGTGTATTATCGGTAACGGATACCGGTAGTGTATCAATTCTGAACTGTCGTGTAACAGTATCGGACCATACCCCGATAGCATCTACCGCCTTCAAATGGAAATACCAGGTACCCTCCTGAAGGTTATCGTAGATGACCAGCCCGGCAAATCCTGGAGCCGTGCGTTTAAGATTATACTCGTCAACGGTCATTGTAACATTCAAAAGTGGGTCTGCATCCGCGTCCCTGTCAAGACTATAGCTGTACCCGCCTATACCGCTTATATCATACGGTTCATTCCAGTCGAAGGCCGCCCGTTTATTCTGATACCAGATATGTTCTAGCGGGTGTGAGTAACATTCAAGAATCGGTTTGGCGGGTTTCGTTGTATCGATCTTCAGAATGAACATATCCGACCACGGGCTGAGACTCTGGTAATTATCCCTCACTCTCATTCTCCAGTAATATTCACCGTCATTTAGTGCCTGGGTGAGCTTGAAGCTATTTAACGGGCTGTCGGATTTAAAAGTAAACGGTACAACTGTAAAGGTTTGTTCATAAGCAATGTTTATTTCAAATGCTGATTGATAATCGCCCACATCCGGATCACTGAATTCCCAGCTCAAAAGCGGTTTCGAGTCTGCAACCCATGTATTGTTCAACGGAGAAGTCAAAGTGGGTTTTGTGGGGTTCTGGTTGAATGTGAATGTTATGGTATCCAAAACCGCACTCTTACTTCGATCAGTTGTTGTAAACACTGCTTTATATTGAAAAAAAGTCCCGTCCTTGTAATTGAACATTGTCTGCCCTTTGGTAACATTTTCCCACGATTTTGATTCGATCTCACCTTCGCTGTATGCCTGCCGGATGTAGATCTCCAGGTTGGTATTAGTCGGTTCTATACTGTACCAATCAACTTTTCGTAACGCCAAGCCGTATTTGGTGCTGAGCGGATATTTTCCAGAAACATATTCATAGGTTTCGGGATAGGTGTAGTAATCAATTGTAATCCAGTTCAACTGCGGTGAGTAAACCCTGTATTGAGTGCTAATGTTAACCTTATATGCCATATATCGATTTCCATCAAGACTGTTAGGCGTAGCCTGACCATTTTCTTGTGAAAAATAGCTGTTTATTAAACCATTAGGTCCCACAAATGTATCAGCATTCGCAGCCGAATCACCACTTGCGATTTTAATCTTTACAGGAGCGGGGCCGACACTTGAAGATAAAGGTTTTGTTGTATTGTACGAAACCTCACGCAGGTTAACATTATGGCCGGGATCAAAAACAGAGGATTCCAATTCGCCAAAGGATTGATAGCCATGAACCGTGGGATCGTAACTCCATGTATCGTCTCTGCGGCCATTGGCGTCCTCCCCACCATAAGTGATTAATAAATTATTGGTGGTATCCCACGCACCGTCGTTATGATCTCTCGGAGGGATAGGGCCGCTGAGTTTCTGTGTCCATGTATCGGCATCAACATCATAATGCCAGGTATCATTCGCCCGATTATTATCGTAACCGCCATTTAATATCAGTATATCATCCAGGGAATTCCACACCAGTATCGGTCGTACACGGTTACCCATGGGAGTCCGATTCACCCAGGAATCGGTCCCGGGAAAATATTCATTCAATTCATTTACATAGGTATAAGTATTACTGGCATAACTGGATGCACCGCCATAAACCAGCATTGTTTGTGTTTTGAGGCACCATACAGCATCGTGATCAAAACGAGCGGTATAATTTGTCTTCTTTTCCCATTGATGATTAACAACATCATAGATTAAAACTTCTTTTGAAGGATTCGTTAAATCTCCTGTATTACCGCCGTAGATTATGATCTCATTTCTAATGGGATTGAATACGGCAGAAGCGTAGCATCGTGCGCTCGGACCGTCGGTCCATTGATTCCAGGAGTCGGAACTCGGATTATAAGACCATAAATCGTTTAATATATTATTGGAATTTACTGTGCGGCCTCCATATATCCAGAGGTAATTATTATAGCTATCCCAGACCGCAACATGATTGCATCTTCCATTCGGTTCTCCACTAGTGCCTATTCTATCCCAGTCATTAGTAACTGGATCATATTCGTATGTTCTGTCAGAAACTCCCCAATTTCCTCCCGCTCTATACATTCCACCGTTTATATATATCCTCTGCGTCCCCGGGCTCCATACCATAGGGTACCTCATCCTAGGATAGGGTGCATCATTAGCGTACATTCTCGTCCAGACCTCGAGGTTCTCTCCATCATCAAGAATTAAGGCCCCTGTGGGTGTGTCATATTTGAGATTCTCCGAGCTTTTGAATTTATCCAGGGCGCTATATTCTGCCTGCCCGGGCCCACCGCTCCAATCGTTTTGTGTCCATGATTCGTTCTCCTCTGGCGAAGATATAGGACTGTTAACATAGATTTGGTAATTACCTCTAGCACCCCTTGTTGAAGTATCTGGATCGGCAGAGATTATATCATTTTCTTTAATATCTGATTCATTTAAATCCTTCTCTATCTCAGGTGAAATCGTAGTATAAGCAGGCATTAAAAAAAGTATTATAATTAGGCAAGCAAAAAAAATTCTTATATGGTGGGGCATAAGGTCAACCTCCTGGGAGCATCTAGACTAATCCAAACGGTGAGCAAACATAATTCTATATATATAAATATATTCCTATCACTTGTATAGGGGATATACTAATAAATAACATCTAGAATTAAAACCATTAATAATCTTATTTCCCTTTAATCTGGAGAATTACCTTTGATTATAATTATTAAAAATATTTTTTACCGACTTTATGAAATTTAATAACAATTTACTAAATTTTATTATTAATTTTTATTTTTTTCGGATTCTTTTATTTTCATAGAAGCCTCAGGCGGTTTCCACATCAATGCTTCATCAAATTCCCGCGCACTCTGTGTTGGTGTCATGGTTGGCTGTTCCAATGCCGGTTCGGTTTCTGACACATCAGGTTTTGCTTCTCCGGGTAAGGAAACCGAAAGACCTTCTTGAACCTGCACTGAATCAGGGGCTGCTCCTGGTTCTTTGGGCTCCATCATCAAACCTGCTTTCCGATATTTATCTTCATCAGTTTTTGTTTGGATTTCCTCTGATACCCGTTGGGTTTCTGGAGGCTTTACTGACTCTCCAGGAACCGGCTGTAACGCCTCCGGTAGATAACCCACTGGAGTAACCTGAGCGTCCAGGCTTGGTGTGTATACTGGTGCCGGTGCACCTGCAGGAATTTCAATGACGTCAGGTAATTCTGCCTGAGAGGCTGCTTGGGGTTCTTGTCCAGGTAATCCAGCTTGAGCTTCTGCAGGAGCTTCCAGCCCCTCAAGCGGAGCGGGGGAGCCTGCCGCGGCTGCTTCGTGCACATCAGCAATTGCCATTCTGAGCTTATGCCGATCTTCACTCATCTTTTCGGACTGCTTTCTAATAAAAATAAAGAGTAAAATAGCTACAAATATTATTATTGCAATTAGTACGATCAAATTTATTGTCATTTCCGGGGTTAACCACTGTTCCTTTTCCTTTGTCTCTTCTGATTCATCCGTTCCCTCTGCATCCGGATCTATAATAGTAATATTGAAGTTACCATTTTGCGGTTCAATATCACTGTTGTTACCGAAATCCCATGCTTCAATTCTGTATCGTATTATATTGTCACCGCCGTATCCAGTCAGGTCCGGTATTTTCATTCTGTCAATAGTGATACTGTATTTATTACCGGAGGCGCTCGACATAGTTTCACTTGTGGATTCATCATTAAAATAGATAATCACTTTAGAAATACCGACATTGTCAGTGGCAGTAACGGTAATGACAAGATCGTTATAGCGGTTATGAGAAAAGTCCCCTTTGACGTCTTTAAGTTCTGGTTTTCCATTATCGATGATATCGATTTTTTCATATCCCGAAACAGGGTATCTGCGTTCGTTTCTCGGTTCCGCAAGATCATAAACGTTAATATAATATTCAATGAACGGGTCCGGTTTTTTCTCAAGTTGATGAGGAAGAGTGAATAGACCGCCAATATTTTCATCGGGTAAAAGAGTATCATATCTATAATCGATCTCGGAAGAATAGCGCCAGGTTATGGTAGCTTCGTTGATACCGCTGTCTGTATCGTTAAAATCGAATTTGAAGTCGAATTTGGCACCCACAAGAACTTCATTTGGCGTCAGGTCGTTCACTTCGGGTGATTTCGTATCGATTTTAATCATCCTGGTTACAGTATCGGACCAATAGCCAACTAAATCTACAGCTTTAAGATGAAAATACCATGTACCATCCTCGAGGTTATCATAAATGACTAATCCTTCGAATTCAGGTGAAGTATGTTTAATGTTATACTCATCTAATGTCATTGAAATATTCAACGGCGGATCTATATCCGGACTGCGATCCAGTGTATATCCGTAACCGGTTATACCGCTGTCATCAAGAGGTTCGTTCCAATCGAAGGAGCATCTGGTTTTACTGTAATATATATGCTCGAGCTCGTGTGTAAAGCACACTATCTTTGGGGCCAGCGGTTTTTTCGTATCTATATTAATAATGTACATATCCGACCATGAACTCCAGCTGCCGTAATTATCTTTCACCCTTGCTCTCCAGTAAAACTTACCATCTTCGATTTCTTCTGTGGCTTTAAATGTGCTATTCGTACTGTCCTGTTTAAAATAATGCCAGATGGTTTTAAAGTTATAATCGGAAGCGACATTAATTTCGAATCCCGTCTGGTAATCTGACTCATCCGGATCAGAAAATAGCCATGTAAATTGAGGTTTAGAATCACCGACCCATGTATCATTTACAGGTAGCGATAACTTCGGTTTTGCTGGTAATTCATTAAATGTAAAAGTGATGGATGAAAGAGTAGCAGTCAAACCCGCATCAGTTGTTTTGAATAAAGCTTTATATTGAAAATAAGTGCCTTCTTTGAAACCAAAGATGGATTGGCCCAGGCTTACCTTCTCCCATGTTTTTGAATCCAGGCCGGATTTATCGTTTCCCTGTCGGATGTATATTTCAATACTTGTCTCATTTTGTTCGATGCTATCCCATTCTACCAGTCTCAAAGGTATACCCGATGGTGCGCCCATATTATATTTTCCTGAGATATATTCATAGGTTGTTGGATATGTAAAATAGTCGATCTGTATCCAGTTTACCCTTGGTGTATAAACCATATCACCGGCACTAATGTTCACTTTATATGTAAGATATTTACTTTTATCCAACTTTGATGAAGTTGCCTGCCCTTCCTCTTTATAAAAATAATCGCTTGAATAACCGTAAGGTCCGATGAAATTATTTGCACTTTCAGCAGAATCCATAGAGCTGGCAAGCTGTATCTTTACAGGTTTTTCTGAAAGCCCGGGGGGAAGAGGTTTTGAGAGATTAAACGATAGCGAGCGCAGATTCAGGTAATGTCCCGGATTAAAGGCAGATGATATTAATTCCCCGGAGGATTTATATCCCGTAGCGTTTGGAAGATACGCCCAGGTTTCGTCCGATATACCCCAGTATGTACCCCCGTAGTAAACGAACTGGTTATTAACATCATCCCAATCGCCGTCGGTATAATCTATCCTGGTGGGGCAAGTTTTTTTCTGCGTCCAACTTCTGGTCTCTACATTGTAATGCCATGTATCATTTCGAAGACCGTTATAGTATCCTCCATACATCATTAACCGTTCATTATATGTATCCCATGCCACAAGCGGTCTGACCCTATTACCTGCACTTGTACGGTTCACCCATGTATCATTTTGTGGAAAGTATTCATTAAGCTGGTCCACGTAAATATAATTATTACCAGACCAGCCGCGTGCGCCGCCGTAGAAAAATACCGTTTTGGTTATGGGGCACCAGACAGCATCTTGATAGTACCGCCTAGTAAAATTTTTCATTTGAGTCCAAGCATTTGATGATACATTATACGCGAATACCTCCGCTGATGGATTATCGCTCTGAGCCGTGGTGTAACCGCCCCAGATGATAATCTGCTGTGTTACGGGGTCGAACGCACCGGCAGCATCATGCCTGGGCAGGCAAGGCCCCGAGACCCACTGGCTCCACTGTTTGGTATCGGGATCAAAGGAATGCAGGTCATTGTATTTTGTATTCCAGCTAGCACCTCGGCCCCCATATACCCACAGGAGATCATTAATATCATCCCAGACCTGAACATGTCCCCCTCTGGCTGAGGGCGGGAACATATCATTAATCTCTGTCCACTTATCTAATTCTGGATTGTATTCGTATAGATTATCCAGAGGAGTAGGATTTTGACCAGAGCCAGTGAGCCCACCGAAAAGGTAGATGAGTTGTTTGCTGGGTGCCCAAGAAATCTGATGTCTGTATCGATCTGACGGTCCATCACCATACCGTTTCCATGCTTGAATTTCGTTTCCTGCATCCAATTCAAGCTTACCGCCAGCTGTCAAATAATTTAAGTTATTAGAAGTTGAAAACTTGGTGGGATCACTCCAGATACTTTGATCCGATCCACCGCTCCAATCACTCTGGTTCCACGACTGGTTTACTTCCGGCATGGATACAGCTTTATTCACAATAATCTCATAATTATCTCTACTAGTTCTGGTACCGCTATTTTCATTTTGTTCTTTTTTCAAAGCTAATGGAGTTAATTCCTGTCTATTGCTACCCGAATTAAAATCATTTTTGGATGGGAGATAAAAATTTTGAGATGCTAAAGGCACAAATAACATTATTATTAATAACAAAACAAGCCAAACCCTGACCAAATTAGGCATATTTGGACCTCCCGGGGCGCATCCAATGCCAGGTAAGTGGTTCAATTTATCATAGTTATACAATTATATATAATTTACTAATTGAAATATACGAATTTGTTAATAAAATAATATATTATAGACAAAATAATTGTAGACGTTCAAAATGTATTAAAAACATATTCTAACTCAATTAAATATTAATATTATTATAACATATATCTTTAAAGTCAATTTCGGGAACTTCAATTTATCATTCAAGCGGACTTGTAACAAAAAATCAAATGGAATTACTAATTATTCATTAACTGTTAAACCCTTTGATGTTCGTGATTGAGCGTTGAAAATTATTATCTAAACATATTCCCCGAGGACCTAATAGAACCTGTAAGTATTTCAGAATTGATTAGTACAAGGAGATAATAGCTTAGGAGGAGGTATTTAAGTGGCACAAAAATGGAGAGATTTATTAAGAAAACCAAATAACCATAGTTCTGTAATTATTGTGGCTGTAGTTTTTTTGATTTCCAATCCATTAATAAGCGTGGGCTGGAATAATTTTTCTAGAGATTCCGAAAGCGATATTACTATCTTTGAACCCCGAGAAGAATATAATGAGGATTTTATGGAGAAAGAACCCTCGGTTGATAATCCCAATTCCATCGAACCAGCAATGGAACCTCAATCGTTCATGGCATCATATTCCAACGGTAACTTTCAATACCCAGCCAACAGTACGATAATACCAATGGCGCATACCCAGACGGAAGCGCAGTTGAGGAACGCTTACAAATCATTATTCAAGCGGATCTACGACTATGATGATGTTGAATTGATAATGAAGTCGTTTAATTACAATTCCTTTAACCATCCGCCGGGGACATTTGTATCCATGAACGATTTCGGCGGGAATTACAACCACACGATAACAAATACAACTTTCAATATAACTGCAGCGCTGTCACTGCATCCAGCAAAAATCGCAGTGTTCAAAAGCGAGCTAAAAGACGATTACGGCCAGAACCTTACATGGGAGGAGGGATATTTCGAGAGGATCTTTCGTGTGTACCTCTGGGGCGATTACTTCGATACCATTAACGAGTCGGCCATAAAAGAAGGTGGTTTGCAGGATTATGATATTTTTATTATTCCTGCAGTGACGAAGGGTTATGAGAACTCGGTTTTGAAAAAATTGGGCAGCGGCGGCAAGGCGAAGCTCCGACAGTTCGTTCGTGCAGGACATTTGCTGTATGCCCAGGGCGGCTCGTGCTTTATCGCCGAGGCCGCCGAGCTTGTGCCGGATGAAACAGTACTCCTGGATAAACGGATCGAGGCGAAGAACAACTATGCGGATATGACCATAGTAAATAAGAGTTCAATAATGTCTCAGAGCTGGCTGTGTAACCAGATGTACCTGCTTGACGACCCTGTTCTGAACGCTACGAATCAATCGGCGGTCGTTGCCAAATATTCCGGAAATTTAACCAATTCTTCACTTATTAACACCTCCGCTATAATGCTGTTTGATTACTATAACGGCCAGGTTGTGCTAACAAACGGTCACCCCTCTGTGAACTATCTGTTCTACCCGATTGTGTTTAATGCGCTACTGCTGGGTATGTCGATGCCTCCGGATATACGTGCAACAGCAAGGCAGCTCTACAATTCGGATGTTCCTTCAGACCTGATACCTGCCCAGGAACCCAATGTCACCGTGGAAGTGGAGCTTACGTATCTTAACTTCTGGCCCGAGCCTTCGGGTAAGAAAATCAATTTGACGGAAACGATCTCCTCGGCGT
>CP070629.1:1608113-1614442 GCA_020356005.1 Thermoplasmata archaeon | reverse complement strand
ACCTACCTTTGTGATAATCTCAGTTATCCCTTTAATGGAACGCATGAGAATTTCATCAGCGACCTTAAACGCAGCGTTTAATGCCAGCCGAGGTACGATCTCCAGTAACTTGTCGTTCGGGATGACGATTACTGTATCTGACACTTCCTGCAACCTGTCTAACCCGTATTCGGCATTCTGCATACGTACTACACCTTCAGCACTGAAAGGCTGCGTGACAATTGATATTGTGAGTGCCCCCATCTCACGGGCGACTCGGGCTACTACAGGAGCTCCACCTGTGCCGGTTCCACCGCCCAGACCGCAAGTTACAAATACTATATCCGCACCCTGCAGTGAAGCTCGAAGTTCCTCTTCGGCCTCTATTGCGGCTTCTTCTCCGACCTGTGGAACAGATCCTGCGCCTAAACCCCGTGTCGCTCGCCGGCCTATTAATAGTTTATGGGGCGAGTGAACTGTAAGTAAATGTTGGGCATCGGAATTAAGTGCATACATATCTGCGCCGGCAATGCCTTCTTCTACTATCCTATTTACTGTATTACAGCCGGCACCACCAATACCAGCAATCTTAATATTCGTTTTTAACCCTGCAAGTACTCTCTTGAGTTCCTCGTCTTCGGCATGAGAGCCTTTATAAGGCAGCGGGGTATGTTCATCATCTGTGGGAGGACTTCCACTCTCTCTTGCTAGTACCTCTTTTACTATGGATTTCATCAAAGAAATCGCCTCCAAAAGCGCATATATAAGACCCATACGACTTTTCCCTATAAAAAGTTTTGGATGAAAGTCTATTGAAAAAGATTTAACTTTTTAACCTAAAATGCTAATGGCCAGAGGTAAAAAAAAACGGTCTTTGAGGGGGCTTTTGGCGGTCTGGAAGAGGCATTTTGAATTTAACCGAATCGTCCAGCTCGGATAATATCTTTTTCGGTGGGAAGATAGCATCAATTCCGTTCAATCCAAGAGGCAATGACGGGCACTTCAGGTATTCCCAAAAACATGAACAGTTGCGATTTTTTTGATGATAAAATATGATCATTTTCAAACGCTGCCAATTCTTTACAAATGCAAAAACAGCCCAATTATCTTACAATATTGTCATTTTATATACAACCCTGATAAAAAATTTATTATATATATTAAGTCTATTAGTTCAGTGTGTCAAAATGTATGATAAGAAAATCATCAGTTTACTGTTTATAATTATTGTTATCGTAGGCGGTACAATTGGATTTTTTTATATCAGTTCAAACACATATAACGATCTTGATGATGATCAGGTTCAAACAGGTGGGAACAGCACAGGTAACATGAACACTAACGGTGGTGGCAGCGGTTTATCTGAGGATTCGGAATGGGAATGCATAGTGTCATCGAACGAAACTTTTGTGGACGGTGAAACCGGTTACGGCTCGGCAAATCTAAAATTTTCTGTCAATTCAATTTTTCAATTGAACATAAAAATGCATGTGATATCAGAACTGTGTACAGCCTGTGGAGGTAACGGTAAGGGTGAGGTATCCGTTCTTATTTTAATGCCCTCAGGAGAACCTGCATTTCAAAAAATTTATACCGAATCGGGTGATATAAATATTTTGCAGACACATCCGGAGGAGGGCGAATGGCAGATCTTAATTGAAGGAGTCGCTGTTGGCGATGCTTACAGGATCGGCTATTATGCGGATGTGTTTATTTTAAATTCTGAAATTGAATAATCGATTGCAGATTGAATTCAATCAGGTCGTTACGATTACATATCGATTGTAGTCACTCGCAGGAGGCAGGCCGTTTCGCTGATAAATAATTTTAGGCACTAGCAGGAGGCAGTTTGATCTTAAAACGCTTATCGAAACGAGCCTCGCTGCCGCTTGACGTTACGCACCTCGCAGACACAAACCGCTTTCCGCTCTTCTGTTAGCGATAAATAAGCTATCAATCATTTACTAAAATTATACAATAGCGCAACCTTAATTTTATTATACAGGATTTCTATATCTGCTTTCATGCCGCCGAAAGTCCATCCCGAATCCTTCATTGCAGAAAATGCGGTAATTATTGGAGAGGTCACCATCGAGAAGGGTGCATCAATATGGTACAGTGCTGTGCTCCGTGGCGACGAGAGCACTATAATCGTCGGTGAGGGGACAAATATCCAGGACAATGTTATCGTTCATACAACCCCCACCAGCCCCGTTTCTATCGGGAAGGATTGCTCAATAGGGCACGGGGCGGTGGTGCACGGGTGCACTGTGCATGATAAAGTTATTATCGGTATAAATTCGACGATTTTGGATTTTGCCGAAATCCATACCGGTGCCATTATCGGTGCGAACGCACTTGTCCGAGAAAAACAGATTATTCCACCGAAATCGCTGGCGGTGGGTGTACCTGCAAAGGTTGTTCGTGAAAACGACGATGAGCTGTTGAAAGCAGCAGAGGAGAACGCAAAGCAGTACCACCTCCTGCGCGATCAGCATATGAAGAAGCTGCATGAGAAGTATTAGCTGATGATAAGCGATGAAATTAGAGGTTAGGCGCTAGAGATTAGGCGCTAGGGTGATTATAACGGCAAGGAGTATGGTGCAAGGTGCATGAGTGCAGGGTGCATGTGAATTGCATGGTGCAAGTGTGATTTAATCGATTTTAATAACCCTGATCCCCTATCCCCTCTTGGTAGTATTGGGATTTGAAATTTCCTTGGTAGTATTTGAGTTTTGGACTGAAAATCGTCCGCAAAGGTTTAACCAAACGTTGATTTCCTCGATTTTCAGGCGAGAATGTAAATTCTCGATTTTGAGTTTCCCCGAAGGGGCGCCCCCCGCCTCCTGATTTAATTTGTTTCCCATTTAAATATCATTGTTCCTCAGCTTAACAAATTATATATAAACCTAAAGTAATTGAAGTCCACTATAATAGTGGTGTGAACACTCGATTTTAAAAATTGATAATAATTAAAAATAAAATTATCGAAGTGATGTAATATGTTATCCCGCTCCAGTTTTTTTGCTATCCTGATAATAATCATCTTGATTTGCAGTTCAATCCCATCATACACCGGTTCGAACCAATTGAGATCGAATGAATCTTCTAGAGAAATAAACGCAGCTATTGAATCTGATGATAAAAAAATCTCAGAAGGAGGACGGTCCTCCCCAGGGACTCGGGGTGTGCCTGACAGAATTGTTGAATATCTGATAATCACACCGGCATCATTACAAATGGCATATCAGCCATTGGCGGATTGGAAAACGAAGAAAGGAGTGCCCACCAAAATTGTGACGGTGGAAAGCATTTCGGCGAATCCCAAATCATGGAACCAGACGAACTCAAAGTTCAATTCCACAGCAGCCCAAATCCAGAAATATCTATCGGTTTTTAACGAGGAGAACGGTTACAACCTCACATGGGTTCTCCTGGGTGCGGACCATGAAGTTATTCCGGCATTGTGGGTGTATACCGAAGGCAGTAAAGATCTCACCTATACCCACGATTATTCACCCACGGATTATTATTATGCGGGTTTATTCTCAAATTGGAACTCCGATTCTGATGACTACTGGGGTGAACCCGCCAAGGGGGGCGATCCTGCCGAGGCGGACTATAACCCCAAAGCCTTCGTTGGCCGCCTGCCGGCCGACACATACCAGCATGTAACTAATTATGTAACCGCATTAATCGACTACGAGCAATCACCGCCCACCGACGGATGGTTAAGCAAGGCACTGCTGGCGGACGCATTGTTCGACCATCCCAATATTCTTGATGATTATTCTACTCCCTCCGTGGACGAGGGATACGGATACTGGGAGGATAATGGACTAGAAGCGACTATGAAAGTTGAATCACACCTTGAAGATGACTTTTCTATCACGCACCTGTACGATTACGATCAAATTGAAGGCGAGAATTACGATCCTGCGGAAGATACTTTAAATGTAAACACTTTTGTGAATACCTTGATGAATGGGTACGGTCTGGTAAATGTGGTGAGCCATTCTCTGCTGAGTGGAAATGCCACCGTTTCATACGAGGGCGACGGCGCCACCACCGCCAAACCGTGGAAGCGTTTCTTTGATTATAACAACGCCTCGAATCTCGCCAACGGGGTGAAAAGGCCGTTTATGTATTTCTCAGATTGCGATGTACTGAACTTTACCGAGATCGATGATTCCAATTTTGAGAAGTTGTTCACCAACCCCGATGGAGGTGCAATAGCAGTTGTGGGCCCCACCGGCTCAACTTACCGCGGGGAGAACGATCTCGCGTTTAATATGGGCAACTGGTGGATAGCCGACAAATATTGGGAGCTGTTCTCCAAGGGTTACATCAGACCGGGTGAAACCCTCTATCGAACTAAATATGCTTATTACTGGTATTGGTTCAACGATCTGAAATTCTCATTGGATTTACCGCGGTTCCGTGTGAACATGGCCAGTTATAACCTGCTGGGTGATCCTGAAGTCCCTATCTGGCCCGGCGACCCAAAGGAATTATCAGTGGAAGTAACAAAGCTTTATTTCGACAGTAAATTTATCAATATCACAGTAAAAGATTCGGATACCAATAGCGCTCTTCAAAATGCCCTTATATGTATCCATGGTGATGATGGTACATACCTCCGGTACTATACCAACGCCTCCGGAAAGATCTCGGTTACATCACCGTTCAGCGCTCCTGCTACTTACTCTCTAACCGTTACAAAGGACGGGTATTTACCCGATATCGGTACCCTCCGGGTTTACCCGGAACCCTCCGATCTCAGTATTCAATCCAACGACGATGTTACTTTCGATTTCGATACCGACCCGCCTCTTATCGATATGGCGGGAAATATTTCTGTTTTTATATCGAATTTAAACCCGTCCTCCACAGAGAGCAACTTCAAAGTTAATTTCACCGATAAATACACCTATCGCAGTAAATCATATACAATCTACCTGGGTGAAATCGATGTGCCGGTGGTTCCAGGTAATGATAAGGTCGAAATCCACAAGGTCTGGGCACCCTCCATACCAGGTGAACATACCATTCATATTGTAATAGACCCGGACAATAATGTTGATGAAACAAACGAAGATAATAATAAATTTTCAATAACCCAGGATGTGAACGGTCCGGATCTCAAGATCGGGTCCGGTGATATCAAGATCTATCCGAGCCCCATGGCATCCGTGGGAGACCGGGTAACGCTCAATGTTACCGTCCATAATCTAGACTGGGGACAGGTCAGTGAATTCGTTGTGACTTTCTATGATGGAAACCCGGATGCCAAAGGTACCTTTCTCGGAAATGTATCATATCAAGGAGCTTTGAATATCAACGAGAAAATTAATGTTGAACTGACCACAGTACCGGTAGAAACCGGCGGTATCCATAAATATTTTGTAGAAGTGGACCCCTCAAACAAGATTTTTGAAAGCAACGAGCAAAATAACATCGCATTCATCAGTTACGAAATCAATTACCCGCCCAGTATAATAGACCTGGATCCGATTATAATTGACGAAGATCAAGCGGTAACAAAGAGACTGGACTTGCTTGATTCCAATCTCATAAGTGACGAAAATAATCAAACGCATCAATTGAAGGTACAAATCGAAAACATCTCAAAGCCCGAGGTGGGATTTTCTATAAGCAGCGGACGCTATGTTGATTTGGAACCTGCCAGCAACTGGTCGGGTGAGGCTGTTGTTAACCTCTCCATAACCGATGGGATTGCCAAAATCTACACTGAACTGGATGTCAAGGTCCGGCCAATCAATGATAAACCTGAAATCAAGCAGATGACGCTGAAATCCACGGAGCTGAAAGCTGGCGAAGAGGTGGAGCTTACCATTAAATTTACCGATATTGATAACGATCTCCTGTCTGTTTCCATCACCTCAATTTCCGGGCTGTTTTCGGGACAGTCATATTCATGGGATGTATCGGTGGGGGTACCACTAGAGTCCGGAGGTATGAGCTGGGATGGAATTGAGGCATTAACATTCAAAGTAAAACCCGAGGGAGCCAAACCGGGTATGCATACCATTAAAGTTACTGTTAATGATGGGCTGATAGCAACCTCTGATAGTGTTGATATTGAATTGATAAAGGAAGCTGAAAAAGATGACACTCAAACATTACTGGGTATGGATTCCGATAAAGCCTATTTACTCATATTTTTAATAATCATTTTAGTGATAGTACTATTGATCGGTGTATTAGTTGGAACCAAACGCCGTAAAACAGATGAAGAGCCCCCGTCAGGTGAACTCCCAGAATTGGAACTCCCCGAAGAAGATGAGGAGGTTCCCGGTGAGGAGGTTCCCGGTGAGGAGGTTCCCGGT
>CP070629.1:1604352-1608013 GCA_020356005.1 Thermoplasmata archaeon | reverse complement strand
CGTGATTCAATGGCAAGGTCGCGGAGGAGCACCACACTGTATTTATCCATATCTTCATCGCCCATCCAGCCGACAATATCATTATGATTGATTTCAGGAAGTTCTGCACATCTTGCTAAAACCTTTGAGTTCTCGTTCAGCTGCGTTTGCCATCTGTATGATATGCTGCTGAATGGTTTGTAACTGTATATCAAGGGAAGCCGCCCGGACAGCTTTATGGCGATCTGTTTCGACTGGTTATCTTCTGATTTTGAAGCAGCCCCTAATGTATTGCTCAAGGTTTTGAGCGTTGTTATTGCGTCATCCACCTCAAGATCGCATTCGTCTTTGGGTATAAGCCCAAGCCTGGTGAGGTTTGTTATTATCGGTAACAAAAGATATGCAATAGCGGCCCTGGGCACAAGCTGTTCTGTTGGTTGGAGCAGGATATGAGGTACGTTAAGTTCCTTTGAACGCTCTTCGAGCTTTCCACCTGTGGAGATCGCTATAACCTTGGCTTCACACTTCAGCGCCTCCTCGAATGCAGCCAAGGTTTCCTCGGTATTACCTGAAAAGCTTACAGCAAAAACCAGCGTATTTGAATCTATCAATTTGGGAAGTTCATACCCGCGGACAACTACAATAGGCAATTGGATAATTTTATTCAGCCAGGAATCAACAATGTCACCTGCAATGGCCGAGCCGCCCATCCCCAGAACAACGATAAGGTTTGGTTTGAAATCCCCGAGATCCGCAGGTGGAATTTTTCGGGCTTCTTCAATATGTTTTGGCAGATGCTCTAATGTACCAAGCATGTTGCTTATATCAATATCCTTGAGGTAATCTAAATCATCGAGATCGGGTGATTTTGTGGATGCCATATAAAATAGTAAAAATATTGACTCTTATTATTATTTTTGGTAGTAAAATAGATGAATTTAAAAGAATTGTATACAAAATGTTAATTTAAAGATATGTAAGTATATAAGATAAAATTTCGATTCCTAAAACCAAGCTATAATAATTACCAATAGCCAAACAATATCCAAGTAAAAAAACCATTTGATGTTATTGGACTTTGTGATTTGTTTGGAATTTATTGGTAATTATTGGTTATTGGCTATTAGGATTCATCTAAAATCTTCTATACTTACCGTTGATACCTATTTATCATATTCCTTCGAATCCTTCGTATCTTCGAGCTTATAGTCACCCATTTCCTGCACTTCAGGGGATTTTGTAGCAGAATAATAGCCCAGTGCAAAAATCAAGATGATCCCTATAATAATGACTGCCAGAATGATTACAATGAAACATATTGCTCCAAGTATAGCTATAACAACAGCTATTATTTCAAAGAAATATAGAACGGCTAAACTAACGCCAACAATGATAATGAATACTAATATTGCACCTGCTATACCAAGCCCTGAGTCTTTCGTCAGGTTAACCACTCCGAATTCTTATTGACCTAGAAATGAAGCGCCGCCGCTGGAGCGACCGGAGGACTGCTGCGGGAGGAACGGAGAAAGTGCAGTTGCCAGATTGTGCAAGGTCATGGACTGCAAAATGATCTTGCCCGGACCCTTAAGTGTTGTTAGAAACAGTCCTTCGCCTCCGAAGAACATTGTTTTAATTCCCTTCACACGTTCGATGTCATAAGTGACAGATGAATCCCAGCCCACCACATTACCTGTATCAACCTTTATTACCTGACCGGGTTGGAGGTCCATTTCCACAAAATCGCCGCAGGCGTGAATAAAAGCGGTGCCGCTGCCGGACAACCTTTGAATTATGAATCCTTCACCGCCGAAAAAGCTCGCGCCAAGCTTTTGTTGAAATGCCATATCCATTTCTATTGTATTTTCAGCGCACAGGAATGCATCCTTTTGACACAGGAAATCCTTACCGGGCCCGAGCGGGATAGGTTTGATCGTACCGGGTGCATTACCTGCAAATGCACAAATACCCGTACCGCCCTGCGATGTGAATTCGGTCAAAAAGAATGTCTCGCCGGTAAGCATACGCTTAAGACCTTTCATTATGCCGCCTCGAGCCTTTGCCTGCATATTGATGTTACCGCTGATATGGATCATGGCGCCTGCTTCGGCGTAGATAAGTTCGTTCGGTGCAATTTCTAAGGTTACAATTTGTAGATTATCACCTGTTATTTTATATCGCATAAAAAAACCTCAAAGTGTAACATACTGCTTGAGTATAAAACTTTTTCCAAATTCGATGTTTTATAATATTTAATAAGGTTAAAAACCAATCGAATTTCATTTGCGATACATATACTTTGATGTTGTCCTTTCTAAAAAATTAAATAACGTCAGACCCATACTAGGGCAACTTAATAGGGGAGTTTATATGAAATTATTAGTACCCACAGCGGGTCCAGAGCCCGCAAAGGAACGAGCAGATTACATTCTAAACATAGCTAAAACATTCAACGCAAGTTTAGAAGTATTGCATATTGCCGAAGAGGGTGAAGACCAGACCACAGGAAAGGAAGCCTTGAAGATTTTCAAAGACGCCGGTTCAAAGCACGATGTACAGGTGGCAACACATCTCAAAGAGGGCAATGTGGTTAAGATCATCTCGGAATTCGCCGAATCAGAAAATGTTGACCTCATTGTCATGGGGGCCAGTGAAGGCCGGATTGTGGCACAGTGGATAGTCACCGATGTGATCGAGAAATCCAAGATCCCTGTAGTCATCATCCCGTACGGGTTCAGCCAGATAGAAGTCTGAATATATTGAATCTGTAATCATTCCTATTCGGGCAGTTCAATTTTTATTCTTTATGGTCAATGCAATAGTTATTTTAATTTTTATTTATAAATCCTGAGGACAGGATCAAATTCAATCAAGGTGATAACTTGGAGCTTGAAGACGCTATTTTATCTCGGCGCTCAATCCGCAGGTTTAAAGGTACAGATATACCCGAAGAAGCCGTTACACGCTTGCTTGAACTTGCCTCCGCCGCACCCTCGGCGGGCAACCTCCAGGCCCGCGATTTTGTGGTTGTGCGCAACAAAGATACCAGGCGTGCGCTGTCAAATGCTGCACTGGGCCAGGAGTTCGTAGCCGAAGCGCCGGTTGTGGTTGTGGTGTGCGGCAATAAATCACGGTCAGGGAGACATTACGGCAGCCGCGGAAAGGAGCTTTATTACATCCAGGATGCGGACGCCGCAATCGAAAATTTACTTCTGGCGATCCACGGCGCAGGCTACGGGTCATGCTGGGTGGGTGCGTTCGAAGAGAAAGCAGTATCGAAGGTATTGAAGCTGCCGGGCGATATCAGACCCCTGGCAATAATACCCATAGGCGTACCCGCATCACCTGCCAAATCCAGCGGTAAACCTGCAAGGTACCCGCTGGATAAGCTCGTGCATTATGAGAAATGGTAACAAAAGGACTCAGGACCAAGGACCCAGGACGTATCAAACAGGGTTTGGGGATTAGGACGCTCACTCCCTACGGCCATTCGCTTTAGGGATTGGGGTAAATTTTAATTGATTTCAATCAACCCGAATCCCCAAAGGTTGCGCAGCAACCGTCCCAATCCCTAATCCCCAGGCTTTTAATGCCTTTTCTATTCAAGACCACGAAGTGGCCGTTCTCACTACCAGACATCAGCCTTCATCTTTTTAAAATCAATTTATAATCATCTAGGTTT
>CP070629.1:1600431-1604252 GCA_020356005.1 Thermoplasmata archaeon | reverse complement strand
TGCTGCTTCGTAATTGGTCTGGCCGCGATACTTCGGTTCCTCTTCAAGATCTTCGATTACCTGTTCAAAATCCGAGGATAGATGATGGTCATTCACAAGCCACGCATCGTAACCGAACTGTACCACTGAAGCTCTATCTGGATAAAGAAGGTTTTCGAGGTATCCCCTGGTGGCGGTGTATCGGTAGTTTGCCGGATCGCTGTAATCCATGCTGCCGGAGGTATCCATAACGAAAACCACATCCTGGGGGTCGAATATAATGCGGGGGTCTCCCACACCGGTAAGATTCAGCCTGACAGTTGTTTCCTGCGGCTCGTTCACGCTGCCTTTGATCCAGATCTCTGGGGGATTATATGTTTTGTTCAATGCAAGCTGTGGAGAAAGACCTGTTTCCACTGTGCTTCTTACCGACATCGGATTCTCAACTGAATTCGATTGTGCACACGATTGATCATATATTGGTAGTGCAAATCCGAAAACAATACAACCGATGATAATAAGATTAAGAGATCTTGTCATGTAGCATCTCAATCTGGAATCAAACTTAAATAATTCCAGGAATTTTGCTCGGCTTTGATTGTTTCCGGTAAGCAAATACATTAATCTCACAATTCACATTATTTTTTTTGTTTTTGGATTCTCAATCAGTCCCAGGCGACCTCTTCACCTTCACCTTCGGCCTCTTCATATTCTTCATCATAAGTCCGCTTTGGTGCCTTTCTTGGAGGACCGCCCTTTCCCCGACCGGGGGGCGGCGGGCGCTTCACCATTTTCTTTTTAACCACCTTTCTTGCACCTTTTGCACCCCGGCCTTTTGGTCTTCTGGCTCCGCGGGCAGTTAAAACAAAATCATCGTCAAACTCGAATTCCTTATCGAAATCAACAGAATCCTCCTGTTCACTGTCATAATCATAATCCCAATCATTAGTACCTTTTCGTCTACGACCCTTACCTTTTCCAGGCCGCTCGCGCGCCGGCATCATGCCCGGCGGGCCCTCAGGCCCAGGTTTGGATTTATCGGCCCTGCGGCGGCCTTTATCACTCCAGCGGGAGAGTGTGCCGCGGTAGAACAGTAAGATTATTATTACAAAGATGATAATTGCAGTAATAAAGATAATAAGAGGTAGTGCTTTATTGATATCCCCCAGATAATCCCGTTTCTCTTCTACAACTATAACTTCGTTATAAACAGTTATATCTTCAGAAACCACCCGCTCGTTTCCGAAGGAATCCACGGCTTTGATCACATAGAAATGCTTACCGTTATCTTCCGGTAATGTTGACCATATATAATCATACATGTAGACTTCAGTCACATCACCTTCTGAACCACCTTCTAACAGTAAATCGACTTTTTCTGCAAGTGTTATTTCGCGCCAGCCTGTGCTGTCGATATTGAGTAAAACCACATCCACCCCGCTTTTATCTGTTACATTAAATGTGAATATAACCTCGCCATGCCCGAAATCGCCAGGTGATATGATCAAAATTTCCGGCCCGGTATTGTCGGTTAAAAATCCGATGCGCCGTGCAGTAAACAGCCCGTTCGTATCGTAGACCTCGCCTGTGATATTATGACTGCCGTCATACAGGTCCTCGGTGTTGATACCGGTCTCGTAAAGGCCGGTCTCCGGGCTGCGGAAGATCTCTATGGGGTCTCCCCCATCCACGCGTATAAGAACCTTCTTGACTGCTACGGAATCAAAGGCCGATATCCGTACATTCATGTAACCAGAATAATATGTTTCCGCAATAGGTGTGACGAATGATATTTCGGGCGGATTGTTGTCTACGGTTATGGTGAATTCCAGTGAACTCTCATGACCGGAATTGTCCATCGACCTGACGGTAACGGTATGTTCTCCATCCGCCAGTGTTTCACTGTTGAACGGTACGTTGATGTCGATGTAACCACCCTTATCGATCTTATATTCCGTCTTCAGCAGAAATGTATCGCTGGTGATCACTTCAACGTAGAATTCACCTTTGAGAATGTCGCCGCTGATGGGTGAAACGAGAACAAGTTCAGGGTCGTTATTATCGATGTAGAAATCGATGTTGCTGATAGAATTCGATTTACCGCTCAAATCGTAAACCGTGGCAGATACATTATACTTCCCGTCATCGTATATCCGTGAGGAAAATGTAAATTCATAATAGTTGGTCTGGGTGTTGAGCGTGGCATTTACGGTATCCTGATCGAATGTCAGTTCAACCCTGTTAACGCCAATGTAATCCCACGCAGTAATTTTAAAAGTAAAGGTTCCCTCCACATATTGACCGTACGAAGGTGAGTGGATCTCGATGGTCGGAACATTGTTATCAACGATAACAATGAACTGCTCAGGTGTTTGATGGTTCAGCAGATCATAACTTCTTATGTCAATTGTATGTACGCCGTCAATAACCTCCGTAGTATCCCAAGGAATCGCAGTGGAAGTCCATTTCTTACCGTCGATCTTGTATTCGGAAATCGCCATATACACATCACTTGTGGTTACCTCGATTTTAGTCTCCCCTGATACATATTCACCAGGAAGCGGAGACACAATGGTCATTCTCGGTGCGGAATTATCGATGTGGAAAATGACCTGGGTTGCTGTTGTTGAACGGCCAACGAGGTCGTACGCAATTGCATCTACCGTGCGGGCGCCTTCCTCGATGAGTATCGTATCGATGGTCAGTTCATAGTAACCACTCTGGGGATTGTATACCCCTGTATAATTCTCATCCATAAAGATGATCGTAACGTAATCCACGCCCACAATATCGTCCGCCAGTACCTTGATGGTGTACCGTTCCTGCACATATTCATCCTCCACCGGTGCTACAATAGCGCAGGTGGGTGGATTATTATCAATATAGACCTGAACTGAATACTGGACGCTGTTACCAATGGTATCGTTTGCCCTGAAGTGTATAGTGTGCATCCCATCCTGCTCGGCTTCGGTATCCCAGATGGCGGTCCAGTATAAATCATCAGTTGTAGCCAGGCTGAGCCATTCCGTATCATCGATCTTATATTCAACAGTGGGTTTGAACAAGCCGGGATCTGAATAGCTGATGTTGATTTCGTACTGACCGTCCACGAAATCACCGTTTCGCGGTGCGTTTATATTTAAAATAGGTTCGGTATTGTCCACAAAGAACCCGAATGATAATGCATCATAGACAGGGTCATCGCCGGAATTATCAAAAGCCCTGACCTTGATCTTGTACGGCCCGCCGTCGGATAATGTCTTTGTATCGAAATAGATCTCGTAACTTCCAGAATTTTCGTTAAAATTCATTATATCCCATATCCCGGATTCCGCAACCTCTATTTCCACAAGCTTAATCCCTGCATCGTCGTAAGCCGTAGCCATGAATTTCACTGTACCTTCAAGGGTCGTGTTATCAATGGGCCAGAGTAGATTACAGGAAGTGGGTCCGGAATTGTCAACTCTAACATTGATTTGCTGGCTTGCTTTATTTGTTGCATTATCCACAGCATAAAGAGTAATTATGTAGGTGCCAATGGAATAGCCGGTGGTAACGGTAATCGGTTTAGTGCCGAACACACCGTCATCTGTTTCATTATCCGAGTGATTACCGTCATCGAACAGATCCACATGGCTTGATGCACCGATATTGGATGCATCCAGGTAAACACTCAATATTCCGTTTGGTGATTTGGGCGGGAATACCCCATGCGGGTCATAGATATTTGAAACGACTACGATATCCTCATCGTCTCTGACATTTGTTTTATTACCGGGATATATCACGGTGGCGTTCGCTATACTGATTATGCTGTTATCAACCTTTACGGTCCCCAATGC
>CP070629.1:1596364-1600331 GCA_020356005.1 Thermoplasmata archaeon | reverse complement strand
TGTCTGGTCAATACTCATGGCACCTCCAATATTCCAGGTCAAGGTAAGGTTTTTACCGGGTTCGACCTCATCCGGAATCAACGATTTGTTCTGAAATTCGATATAGGGCTGCGCTAGCTCCGCCAGAGCGAAACCCAACCTGATGTTTTTCGGGATATAACCTTTTACTTCTCCTGGAGAGCAGTATAGATCGATTTCTGTACCCAGTTCGGCAGTGGTGGGTTTTTTCTGATTGGAGATCTCAACACCGAATGCGAGCGTCCTGGATCCTCCTGTAGGGTGATTTGGATCAAATCCGGCACTGTCCCAGGAGGCCGCATATGCATAATCCGACCAGGCTCCCTCAGCACCATAAAGGATATTATTTGCCGGCCCGTAATTATATTGTCCATGATAATCCCCTCCATATTCGCTCATACGCTTTCCAAGAGATTTGTATGCGCTATCGTCAGGAGATTCATCAAGACCTGTATCATGCAGCGGTGTCCCCCATGCATAATATATGAGTTCCACACCCGCATGCCATGAGATGGCGGCCGAGAACATATGAGTTTTCATAAGCTCATGCACGGCGGAGGCACCTACGGTGGTAAGTGCCTCGTTGTCAGAAGCATTTCCATAAGGGTAATCTCGGTTTACATCCTCTCCGTTGCCGTCATACCTGGAATTATGTTCCCATCCATAGGGATTCAGGACAGGTACGATATAAAGTTCCCTGTTATCGATGATGTACTTGATATTGGGATCATTATTGTAATTTTCCAGGAGGTAATAAATGAAGTAGAACGGCACCTCTATACTAATGGCTTCGTCCCCGTGGTGGCCTCCGAGATATAAAACCTCGGGCTTGAGTTTTGAATCTGATTCATTGGTTAACCTAACAATCCAGATTTTATAACCATCCCGGCAATCCGGCAGGCCGTACAGATCTTGAGCATTATAAAGCTCCATCAGATTTGGATAGTCCAAATTTAATTCTTTCAGGGCTTCTGTCAATTGCGAATAATTGTGATATTCAAAATTTGAGGCTCTTGACCCGGAATTATCCCCGGGCGCCATAAAATCTTGCTCGATTATAATGGAGCCCATCGTTGATTCTTGATTAATGCTGGAAGAACTCAATATGGGGATATTTGAAATTAATAAAATCAATGCAACAATCGATGTAATTGGAATTTTAGAAATAATCATAAATAAGCTCCAAACAGGTACTGTATCTTATATACAATCATTTATTTACTTTCTGAAATCAATAATATGAATGTTTAACTATAAGAAAACATTTATAATTTATCTTTTATTATAGGTTTTCAATTTGAGATAATTAATTTATATATAAACGCAGAGGTAGCTAAGCCTGGTTAACGGCGCTAGATTCAGGGTCTAGTCCTTAGTGGTTCGCCGGTTCGAATCCGGCCCTCTGCATTTTTAATGTACGAATGCAATAGTGTAAAAGTTGAATAGTGCAACAGTGTAAAAGTGTAATAGTACAAGTGTGCAATTGTGAAAGTCTTTTGGTGTTTTTATCATGAAGTTCGAGCCTTACTCAATACCAAATGTTTTGAGAGCTCCGGATCAAAATAAATTTTTTACAAAGAATCTGGTGCCCGGTTCAAAGGTATACAATGAAGATCTGATTGATTTCGAGGATAATGAATATCGATTCTGGAATCCTCACAGAAGTAAGCTCGCAGCGTTGTTATTAAAAAAAACCGAACAACTGGAATTGGCAATTAATAATACGATGCTCTACCTGGGCGCAGCCGCAGGAACAACCGCAAGTCATTTATCAGATATACTTCAAAATGGTCGGATATACTGTGTGGAATTTTCTGCCCGCCCCTTCAGGGATCTTGTCAAGCTCAGCGAGCAGAGACCCAATATGATACCCATATTGGCAAATGCCAGAATACCCGCTGAATATAGGGCGGTGGTGGAAGGTGTGGATTGGCTTTATCAGGATATTTCACAGCGCGACCAGGTCGAAATCTTCATAAAAAACATGGAGATTTTTCTAAAGCCAGCCGGTCGTGGAATAATAATGGTAAAAAGCAGAAGTATCGATGTAAATCTGGAACCAAATCTAATCTATCAGACAGTTCATAGGCAGCTTGAATCTGGTGGATTTAAAGTACTGGAAATGAAAGTGTTAACTCCTTTCCAAAAAGATCATGCTGCTTTTATTGTTAATCAACGGTAAGGTTGAAATTTCATGGTAAAATATTTAATGCTTATAACCAATCCGCTTGAAGCTTACACAAAGAATATTTATAGAATATAATAATTTATGATAGGGCAGTAATAATAACAACAAATAATTGAGGATAAAAAAATAATAAAGTGAGGCAGAATAAATGCTGGGTATTGGTCCGACAACGAAAAAATTCATGAGAAATTTCCTGTCAAATAAATTAAAAGGCACCACCTATCCCTTTTTCGGTTCCGTAGAAATAACCCGGCGCTGCAATTCAAAATGTTCATTTTGCCCAATTGGTAATGAAAAGGCAGAAATAAAAAAAGGAGAGATGGGTGCAGAAGAAATGAAAAAAGTGTTTGACCAGTTCAACGAGCTGAATATTATAGCAGTATCGTTTCTCGGCGGTGAACCCTTTCTCCATAAGGAAGTATTTGATGTGGCAGATTATTCAAGAACCATTGGAATAATATCGCAGGTTAGTACAAATGGCTTAACTCTGGACGCAACTGCAGAACGGGCCACAGAGGCATTTGATGTTATTGTCGTATCGCTGGATACGTTGGATCCCGAGCTTTATCGAGACATCCGGGGCGTAGATGCATATGATAAGGTTGTGAGAGGCATAAAACGGGCCATAGAGCTTTCGCCGGAAAATAAATGCAATGTTCTTTTAAACACTGTTGTATGTGCCAAGAACATCCCGGAGATCCCCGATGTGGTGAAATTCGGCAAGGAGGTAGGAGCAAAAGGAGTAATGATAGATTTTGCTACTTTTCATGATTACTGGACCGACACTGTGACAGATAACTCAAGATATAATCCGGCGGAAATGGACTGGAGGAACGACCGTGAGGGTGTTAGGAAGCTTGTTAGGGAACTGATCAAAATGAAGAAGGATTATCCGATAGTGACATCCTCATCATATCTCAAGACCTTCATAACGGAGAATTTTAATTACACATGTTATCCCTATTTATTCTGCTGTGTGCGAAAAACCGGTCATGTGGCCATTCCGTGCTGGGATTCAAAAGTAACCAAATTCTATGATATTCTTGGCGAATATAACTTGAAGGAACTCTGGTTCTCAGATGAAGTAAAGAATCTCCGTGAAAAAGTTAAGAACTGTAAGGATTGTTATATGCACTGCATCGTGGAACCAAGTAAGGTTTTAGGTGCGCCCTCACGAAATATGATCGATTTGATGGAATGGATAGCTACCTTCAGGAAGAATAGATATTCGTGAGATGAAATTGATAAGATTTTTTATTGATACCAGAAATACGTAACACGTTGTGCGGTTGCGAGGGGCGCCCCGTCATGCGGTAGCGAAGTGCGTCTCGTCTCTCCGAAATCACCCTTTAATCGATAATTAGGCTTATAAAAATTAGAAATGGAGCAGCATTTATGGAACCATTACAATCACCAACCGCCTTGATGGAACACCCATTATGTCTTCACTGCCTGGGCAGAGGGTTTGCAAAGCTCGGCTCAGGTCTTACAAACCTTGAAAGAGGCACGCTCATTATTGAACAGCTTGAAGGTAATTCAAACGATGCACAGAGGGCAGGTGCCGCAGCTGAAATATCGGCACCAGAATTCAAATCTGCGGTTTCAAAAATAATTCAGATGTCAGCCCAAATCGAAACCGTGGAGCCTGAATCCTGCTGGCTTTGTGAGGGATTGATGGCGGAGATAGATAATTTTGCCAATATTTTGGCAAAACAACTGGAGGGCTTTGAATTCGATAACTTCCTGGTGGGTTCAAAAGTT
>CP070629.1:1592708-1596264 GCA_020356005.1 Thermoplasmata archaeon | reverse complement strand
CAATATCAAGATGACCAGAGACCAGGACAAATTGGAGCGATTCCTTAATAGCCTGGACGGTGAAGTCGTTGCAATAGTCCCGAATATTGCCATCCATTTTTACTGGGCTCACCGGGTGAACTTTCTTCTGATTTTCGAGAAGGTGGGCTGATGGGGCTTGGGGAAGACATATCCGAGATAACTGTGATACCCTGCCGCTGCCCCACAAGCGGTTGCAGCGGACAGCGTAGGCGGCACAACCGACATCCGTTGGACGGCGATCTTACAGTCAAAAATTTCGTGCAAATGGAGGAGGATGACTTCTCCTATCAATCATACTCGAAGGAGATATTAAGGCATGAATGAGCTCAATTTTGAAACAGGAGAATCTACCTGGAAGGGACTTTACAGGATTGGCGGCGCAGCGGCCCTGCTGCAATTGGCATCCGTCCTAACCATTCTCGTCGTTACCACCACTCTGGGACTGAAACCCGTCACCGTGGAAGAGTATTTCTCGGTCATGCAGAATAACAGGCTTGCTGGAATCTTGCGTGATGACTTCACCAGCCTTTTCCTGGTTGCTCTGTATTTGGGTACATTCCCCGCTCTCTATTTTGCACTCAGACGAGTGAATGTAACTTACACGATCCTTGCCACCCTGTGCACTTTCGTCGCCGTAGCCACCTGTTTCGCAACGCACTCCGGTTTCTCCATGCTTCACCTCAGCGACCAGTACGCGGCGGCCATAACCGATGCAGAGCGATCCCAACTTCTGGCGGCAGGCAGGGCGGTTATCGCTTCAGACATGTGGAATAGTTCAGGCGCTTACATGTCGGGGATTCTCCTGCAAGGAGCGGGGATCTTAATCTCAGTGATTATGTTGCGCAGCAAGGATTTCAACAAAATTACAGCGTATGCCGGAATTCTTGGGAACGGATTCGATTTAGCCCAGCACATCCTACACCCCTTCGCGCCATCTGTAAGCGCAGTTCTCATGATATTCATGGGCACGTTTTATCTTGTGTGGTTCCCCATGCTTGCCCGTGACCTGCTTCGGCTGGGGTGTGGGGTGGCTCAAAAGAACGGGTAGCGGCGGCGTAACCAGAGTATTCAGCCGACAAAAGGGCGGTTTTTCAATTTGCCTTTCAGTCTGCACAACAATTAAAGTTTGTATTAAATTTTAACGGATCGATGTTCTAAGCCCTTTTGTGGTCGATAAACATCGTTAGATGTCTATCAAATAAAAGCAGAATCAAATGAAGCAAAAGCCAAAGCTGTTATATCTTGACCTAATAAAGAAAACACTCTCATTTACATTATGGCCGGAACCACCGATACCGATTACGATCTCTATTTACAAGAGATCTCCTATTAAGAAACTGTTGGTTTCCGTCATTTCAAAAATCTTAGACAAGAAAAAACTACAGATTGTTAAAACTCGAGACTTCTCAGAAAGCCAAAGAATAGAGGGGCGAGTATGGCCAGGATATGCTGATACTATGATTGGACTGAAACGTCTCGATAACTTGCAACACTGCATTGAAACTGTGTTAGGTGAAAATGTAGAAGGAGATTTAATTGAAACAGGTGTTTGGAGAGGCGGTGCTTGTATTTTAATGCGTGCTGTCCTAGCAGCCTACGGAATAGAGGATCGTACGGTTTTTGTCGCCGATTCTTTTGAGGGATTACCAAAACCAGACGTTGAAAAATATCCTGCTGATAAAGGCGATAGACTTCACATTTATACTTACCTTGCTGTATCCCAAGAGGAGGTCGAAAATAACTTTCGGAAATACGCTCTGTTGGACAAACAGGTCGTTTTCCTTAAAGGGTGGTTTAAGGATACCTTGCCACAAGCACCCATAGATAAGCTTTCAATTCTCCGTCTTGACGGAGATATGTATGGTTCCACCATGGATTCTTTGGAATACCTGTATCCGAAATTGTCAAAAGGTGGCTTTTGCATTATCGATGATTATGCTATGCCAGGCTGCAAATCAGCTGTGGATGACTACAGGACGAAACATGCGATTAATTCAGAACTGAAGAAAATTGATTGGACCGGTAGGTATTGGAGAAAAGTAAAAGACATCTAACAATGCGCTGCAGCCGACGCGCTATGCGCGCGGATAAGCTTGTACGTTACACTGACAAAATACTGCGTATCCCTGACAACTAGCCGAGGGCGGCCAGTTTTTCGAAATCCTTGCCCGCCGGTTCCTGGAATACCCGCAGATCGAACTGGGGTACGACCGCCAGGATATGGTCGAAGATGTCGGCCTGGATGGCCTCGTAGCTCTCCAAGCGGGTGTAACAACCTCACCCCTCCCGACGCAAGCGTCGGGATCCCCTCTCCTTACGACGGAGAGAGGGACGGGGGATTAGGTTAAAAAAGCAGCGGCAGGGAGCCTCACGATTAGCCATTTGTAAGGGAAAGGTTATTAATCCAAGGGTATTGCCGTCCAAAAGAAAAGGATTGTCTGTCTAAGCCAGATGGTGTAACTTGAATTTTGAGATTAATTTATTGTAATTACAACGTATTTAGTAGGTTAGCGCAATATTTGCGGATTAACTAATGAAGAAATATATATTTCCTGTCATTCTCATTCTAACGTGTTTTTTAAGCTGCTTAGATGATACAGACAACTACTCAACTTACTTTCCATTAAAGGTTGGGAATACATGGTATTATGATTATCCAACACCTCAAACAAATCCTTGGGCGATGAAAACAATAAAAAGTTCTTTAATAAACAATAATACTGTGTACTATGAATGGAGATATGGTGAAGGAGTCGATCTAGTTGATTGGATTCGTAGGGATGAACAAGGAAATATATGGAACTTGAAAAATAATAATGAATATTTATGGTTTGCTTTTACTCTGGATAATGGTTCAACTTACATATATTGTTATCCAGATACATTTGGTCATGAGATTTATTATTATAATGTATCTGTAAGAAGGAATAAATCAGCAGAAGTGCCTGCAGGTGTATTTGATGATTGCATAATATTATTCTTTGATATACCACAAGTTAAGGATGAAGAAAAGATCTATACATTCGCACCTAATATTGGTCTTGTGAGATTGCAGCATACTGGTTGGTCTACAAAAAGATTGACCTCAGCCATAATAGATGGTGTAACTATAGGAAATTAGAAAGCAGTAGAATAAACGATCTATATAAGCCAATCTGTTGGCCGGTAGCATCCCCAGCGATTAACCGGGACGGGCGATCTTCTCGAAATCCTTGCCCGCCGGTTCCTGGAAGACGCGCAGGTCGAACTGGGGGACAACCGCCAGGATATGGTCGAAGATGTCGGCCTGGATGGCCTCGTAGGCGGCCCAGCGGGTGTCATTGGTAAAAGCGTAGATCTCAATTGGCAGCCCGTTGGGTCCCGGGTCCAGCTGCCGGACCAGCAGGGTCATGTCCTGGTGGATCTGGGGATGGCTCCGCAGGTAGGCCTCGACGTAGGCTCGGAAGGTGCCCACGTTGGTAAGTCGTCGGCCATTGATAAGCTGGCTGTCGTCCACCTGATGCTCCTGATTATACTTAGCGATCTCGTCCCGTTT
>CP070629.1:1585877-1592608 GCA_020356005.1 Thermoplasmata archaeon | reverse complement strand
GGGTACACGGCCTTCTCAAGTTTTGTTAGTGGCGCCTTTGCTACAGCCTGGGGCGTCATCAACCTGGCGCTCTTGAGATTGGCGATTGCCGACTCCACATTCCGCCATGCGGTGTTCTGTGTCAAGATCGCGCCCAGGATCACCTCAAACTGCGTCTTTGCTGGCCACCAATTTCGACTGCCGTAATGTGCCTGTAATTTATCATACAACCGCTTCACCGTTATCCTGGCCATAAATATCTACCAAAAAATGAATTGAGTTATAGGATATACTTCAAGATCTCTTGAAGGTCCTTCTCATAAATAATAATATCCGCGCATGTTTTTACTTCTTCGTCCAGCGGGCAGAACGCGATACCCAGTCCTGCGGATTTTAGCATGGCAGCGTCAACGGTGCTGTCTCCTACCGCCACGCATTCTTCAGGCGATAATGAGAGCTTCTCAAGAAGCTTCAGCATAACATCTTCCTTGTGTCTTAAAGGTACATTCAAGATCCCCTCGCCGCTCAAAGCTCCCGAGCCGTCGTGCTGAAGACCATTTGCGTAAATGTGGTCAATGGGTACCAATTCATTGATTCTATTTGCAAGCAACTCTAGACCGCCGCTTATTATTGCGATTTTGAAACCACGCCCTTTGATCTCTTGGAGCGTTTCCAGTGCACCTGGCACCAGCGGGATTTTACCAAGTATCTCTGAGATTCTTTCAACACCGATATCGGGTTCCTGCATCTGCCACATAGCGATATCGCGCCTCATGAATTCGATATCATCAATTCTTCTTTCGAAGTACTCCATAAGATTCTTTTCGTTGGAGACCCCGAAGAAATCATGGATGTAACCCCACGAGCTTGTCGCTTCAGCAAGCACCCCATCAAGATCGAAAATAACAATTTTATAGCGCCGGTCCATGCAGGGAGTATAATAGTTACTCTAAAATAATTTTCGGTTATAACCGCATAAAAATCGCTTACGGAATGGTGAGTACGGTCCCTTCGGGACCTGGAATGGAAAAGGCATTAAAAGCCTGGGGTTTAGGGATTGGGACGGTTCCTGCGGAACCTTTGGGGTTTAGGGTTGATTGAAATCAATGAAAATTTACCCAAATCCCTAAAGCGAACGACCGCAGGGAGTGAGCGTCCGAATCCCTAATCCTTGAACTCACCATTCAAGTGAACAAGTGAAGTGAGTGAGCGTCCTCACCATTCACCACTCTATTAGTAATATCTCAGCTTTTAGATCCATTCACCACTTTAAAAGCAAACCCTCAGCGCTCCTCATTTTTATCTCTGCTCTGCATGGGTGGAGAGCTAGGCATGTTCAGGGTCGTCACCTTAGCCTGTTAATGAGTTGCCCGCAGACATTCTCGACCCCGCGACCCCACGAGCGTCAGTAGTCCATGGTAGGGCTGCTCCCTTCCGGGCCTGACCCGGTGCCCATGGCAAAGAATAAGAATACTGCCCTCCGGCAGCACGCTTAGACACCTCCGACCCCGAGGGACGAAATCTCATAGGCAATCTGCGGCTCAAGAACGAACTAAGAATGCCTTCTCTGAACTTCAACTCCGCATATAGACGATTTCGGTACAGCACTGGTGTACTGTATAGGGGACGCCTGGCACCCCAGTCTAGCCTAGCCCTCTCAATTAAGGGTTTTTGATTATTATAATTTTTGGTTGCCGATATTTGATAGACCAGATAGAATCTAGATCGATTAAATATCGGAGCACTGCGATTAGATAATAATTCAAAGCGCTGTCAGAGCTCTCTGCCTTTAAATTAAATAGAAGCACTCACGGAGCGCTCTGTTTAGAAGTAATTAGAAGCGCTCTCGGATTTGATATACCTACCAAAGACAATTTTACTTATTTACTTTTTAAAAGGACCTGTATCAATATTAATCACCCCAACCTCCAAAACCCAACCTCCAACCTCATTTGTTCCGAGAGTGGCTGTAATCGACATACAATCACAACACTCTGACAGTGGCTAGTATCATTGTATAAGCATAACGCTCTGTCAGAGCATCTAATCGATATGTAATCAAAACGCTCTGCCAGTGTCTAGAATCGATGTATAAGCACAACGCCCTGAGAGCGATAATAATTGATTTAGAATCAGAGCGCTCTGGTCACGGCGTATATTTGAACGGGTGCCGTGCGCATTCCTTTTCGTTCAACAGTTCTTCGACACTCGGTCGCTCTTCCAATGCCTTACGGGTGGCGTGCAGCATGGCTTTGTAATTGTTGATTTTTATCCTGAACCTGTTCGCCGCCGCAGGGTGCACGAACACATTGGCGATCATGCAGATATCCTCAAGTATCCCCTCCGGCAGCACGCCATCATTGATGCTCTTCTCGATGGCCATGTTCACACCCTCGGTCGCGTGGGTATAGATGTGCTCCGCCTGCAGTTCGGTTCTAACCGTTACGGTTGGCACCAGCATCGTTCGGGGTTTCTCACAGATAATTCGCAGTGTATTTACATTTTCAGCGTCCTGCCGCTCCAGGGCTTCTTCAAGAGCCAAACCCACCGGACCGTCCTTTACACCGATAAGCAAATCAATATGGGCCAGCTCGTAAATCGGCGGCCCTGCAAACCCCTCACCCACCTTCATTGTAAAATCGGTTATACGGGAGGGGGTATAGGGCACAGCGGGATACTGGCTTTTGACAACCTGACCGGCTCTCACCTCGAATTCGATCTCCCTCCGTTTGATCTTACCGAGTTTTTCAAGCTGGATACGCAGTTCTTCTCTGTCCTCACGTCTGAAGGGCCCCCCGGGCATTATAGGCCTGCGCGAGTTGCCTACGGGTATGCCCATCATGATCAACCCCTCCTTTGCAGCCTGGTTAGCGCCGTTTCGTACGACTATGCGTACGAGGTTCTGGATATTTGCCATGAGCTCCTGCGCCTTTGCAATGTCGCCGCTCTTGACCGCTGTATATATCTCCTGCCATTTATCCGGAATGAGGTTCGCACTTGCCAGTATCAAACCGTCTGCACCGGCAGCCAGTGCGGGCATACCCATTTCGTCATGGCCGTTAAAAATGGATATCTGACCTTTGATCTTTTCGAACAAGGCCATAAGAAACGGGAGGTCTCCAGAGGAATCCTTGATGCCGATAACATTGTCGAGCTTGGCCAGCCCCTCCGCCGTCCACCATTTCTTGTGAACACCGGTACACTGGGGTATATTGTAGAGGATTATAGGAAAATCCAATGCGTTCAGTGCATCGTAGTGTTCATAAAGTTCCTTGAAGGAGGGTTTGAGATAGAACGGCGAGACCACCAGGGCAGCCTTTGCACCTGCGTCTTTTGCATACTGCGTGAGTGTAATAGTCTGCCTGGTGCCGGGACAACCGGTACCTGCAACTACGGGCACCTTGCCGGAAACGGTATCCACGGCGATATCGATAAGGTGCATTCTCTCCTTTTCCGATAGGTACATAAACTCGCCTGTGGTACCGCAGGGTACTATACCGTTAACATCAGGGAGAACGTGATTGATCAGTGTCCTGAAAGTTTCATCGTTAATCTCCTCGTCTTTTGTGAATGGGGTAACCAGGGCAGGGAAAATCCCTTTGAACCAGTCAGTCTTTGGCATTCTCAGTCACCCCCGCTGAAGCTTTCGAAGGCAGTTTTCAGGGCCTTATCAACGGCTTCGTAATTGTTTTCGTAGAGCTTCTGGCGGTCGAGAGCATTGGGCGGGACGTAGATCTTAATCATCATGAGATAGTCGGTGATCACTTTTTGTGGTATTACACCCTGTTCAATGTTATCCACAATAACTTTTGCTACAGCACTCTGCGTGGGGCCGTATATCATATTCGCCTGCCTGAGATTTTTCAAAGCCACTGCAGGAACAATGAGTGTGGAGGGTCGAACCGTTAGATTGGGCTCCAGAATGGTGGTCAACGCTTCATGACCGTGCCGGATGTGTGTAAGCTGCGTCGCGAAGGCCATGCCTACCGGACTGCTTTTACTGCCGGATACAAGATCTACATGAACATGTTCAGCCCCTTTACCGGCTTCGCCGGTTGCTGTAAGCAGCCCTTTGCTTTTCACATCCGTTTCGCTCAATCCGATATCTTTGAACCTGAAGGTGACAGCGGCATCCGGCAATTTATAATCGGATATCTTTTGCTCCAGTTTACCGAGCTTTTCAAGTTCAACGCGGATCTCCTCGCGGTCCTCATGTAAAATGACACCGCCTTCGCGTATAGGCCTCCGGGCCGTACCGACTTTAAATCCCATCATACGTAACGCAGCCTTGACGGGAACCGCGCCGCCGTACCTGCAAAATATCCTGGCTAGTTTTTGTACCTTCATCTGGAGCTCTCTTGCTTTATCAAGATCCTTGTTTTTCACCGCCAAAAACACCTCCTGCCAGATCTCCGGGAAGACCTGTGCGGAGGCCAGTATCATACCCTTGCAGCCAGCAGCCAGTGCGGGGAGAACCACTTCGTCATGGCCAATGACCACATTGATTTTGTCCCTTACCTTTTCTAGAACCTCCAAGTTGTAGGTCAGGTCACCTGAGGAGTCTTTCAAGCCGATGATGTTATCGATACCGGCAAGATCCTCAATTACTCTTCTCGGCAGGGGAGCGCCTGTACACTGGGGAATATTGTACATAATGATGGGGAAGTTGGTTTGTTTTGCTATCTGATAGAAATGCTCGTACTCTCCCTTGTCAGAGGGATTGACAAAATACGGGCTTACCACCAGTGCGGCATTAGCACCTGCATCCTTTGCATATTTTACAAGTTCGATGGCGTGCTTGGTGGAACACGCACCTGTACCGGCAATAACGAACTTATCACCCTTGAGCTCGTCGATAGCAATGTCGTACAGTTTTTTCATCTCATCGAAATCTAAATATACGAACTCACCTGTGGTTCCACACGGTACAATACCATTCACATCGGGTAGAACTCGCTGTATCAATGCACGAAAGGCCTCTTCATCGATGCTTTCGTCTTTTTTAAACGGTGTAACCAACGCAGGAAAAACGCCCTCTAATTTAAATGATGACATTTTGATTTCCTCCAGATTTATAACAATTATAACATGATTCTTAAATTCAAATACTACAAATACTACACCACCTTCGGTGGAAATCCCAATACATACCAATACTACAAATACTACCAAGGAAATCCAAAAATCAAAAGCGGCAGAAAATTATTTTTAGACTTGAGGTTTACTTTGAAATTTGACATTTGGGTCCACTTTGGATTTATTCATTTGTTTTTATGAAATTTGAATTTGTATGACTTTTGAGATTAAATTTATCTTTTATATTCATGTGTATGGAGTTATTGGGTACCATTTGAATTTTGGATTTAAAATATCCCCTAAAGGACAACAGATCTTTTGTGAGTAATTTGGAAGTTTGGAATTGCTTTTGAATTTGGGAGTTTGAGCTTACTTTGAATTTTGTAGTATTTGGATTTTGTAGTATTAATAAGCAATGACAAATCAAACTAGGGTTTTGGTATAGCAAGATCCTTCGGGCCAAGTTTGGAAAGCTTCAGCTTGGGTTGATTCTCATCAATGAGAGTTTTGATTATTTCGGCATGCTTAACCTTTTCTTTGGTGAATTTGGCGTGGAAACCCTCGTCCGTCCAGGGCTTGTATATCCCTCCACCTGCTGCAAGAGCTGGACCCGGTTCGATTTTGAAGTAGCAGGGCGAAGCGACCCTGGCAAGTTCGGGACCTTCCCAGAACCGGTTGTAACCGCCGAAAGAGTCCGCTAAAAAGATGTGAATGTCGATGGGTATTTTTATTGTTTTTCTAATTGCAGCCAGCATAGGAAGACTTAGATCACCCAGTGGATTGAATGTATTTGCTCCAAGATTTTCGAGAACTTTTCCGCCAGCGGGATTGGCATGCCCTGCAAAGATCGATACTTTGAATACAACATCTTTGGGAATAACTCCGTCCTTTCTCAAGTTATTCAACAGCCATAAAGCGCCTTCATCAGTTACCAGAAAGCCTCTGAACCCGAAATCACAACAACGCTTGATATCTGAGATCAGGTATGAAAGCTGGTCACACCCTCTTATCCTGAGTCCCGAAATTACACCTTCAGGAGTGAACAACTGCCTGCCGGTATCCCATACACTCCTCGGGCCAGGTGTCATTATGATTTCAAGCTTGTTATTTTTGGCGACCTTTGCAAACTCGATCAATTCATCGTCTGTCAAAAGGGTAGCACCCATTACGGTACTTATCAATCGATGAATCGCTATATCACGCTCTTTCATCTCATCTACAAGTGCTTCCAGGGTGCTAAGTCTCTCAACCCCCGAGATCTCCATACGGTAGTTGCAACCATCCGGAAATTTCTTCTGTGAGGTCGGTAAGTCGTATAAGTCCCTCCCCGGGACGCCGTATTTCTCCATCGCTTTACGAATTTTATCCATGGTAAAAACCCCAAGCCATAATATGAAATGGTATATTTAATGCTATCATATTGATCAAGATTTCGTCATATTATGGAAAATCCAAATCCCAATACTACCAATATCCAGAATTGAGATTCTGTCCTGAAAATCGATAAAATCTATACTTGGTTAAACCTTCGCGTTCGATTTTCAGCTACCAAGGAAATCCAAAAATCAAAAACGGCAGAAAATTCTTTTTTGACTTGGGATTTACTTTGGGATTTGACATTTGGGTTTACTTTTAGCTTGTAATTATGATATTGTTTTTAAAGTTGGGAGTAAGAG
>CP070629.1:1582070-1585777 GCA_020356005.1 Thermoplasmata archaeon | reverse complement strand
GTGAAGCTCCGAGGCGAAGAATCAAATGGAATGTTACTTGCGGCGGAAGACGATACCGGTGTAGTGGTGTTGATATCACCAGAAAAAGATGTAAAATTGGGTGCGAAAGTTCGATAACAATAATTTTATGAAAAACCAGGATTCATGTATATCAGATTGATATTATTATGAAAAATTCATAGGTCTAATTGATTGAATATACTTGTTTAGGATTTATGTTGATTAATTGATATAATTTATAGTAATCGATAAATATAAAGTTCATTTTATATATTCTATATCACTATAAATTTTTGAACGAAAAATGATCCACCAATAGGATTCAATGAAGTGATTTTATGTTAAAAATAACACCAATTCTAAAAAAACTGGCTCCGGTATTAATTATTTTATCATTAGTAATAGCATTTCCAGTGGCAGGTACGAAGAATCAAACGGCAGAACCTGTGGATAATTCCATGGAAGTAACAGGATCAAGTTCACGTCAAACCGACTTCACCCATACCGTATTTGTTGAGGACATAACAGCGGTATGGTGTGTGTATTGCCCTTCTGCCTCTGAAACTCTCAAAAGCATATATAACTCAGGTGACCTGGACTTTTATTTTATATGTTTGATAACTCAAGATGAGAATTCCGATCCTTTAAACACTGAGGCTCAGAACCGAGCAGATGAATATAAAGTGGATAGTTATCCTACAGTGGAATTTGATGGAGGGTATGAGGAGGTCGTGGGCGGCCAATCTGACGAGACCAATTATCGTGCGGCAATAGAAAGCTGCAGTCAACGAGATGTACCCCAGCTGGAAATGAGTTTGGTTGCAAATATTTTAAGCGATGAGAAAATTAAGGTGAAAGTAACAATTAATAATATGGAATCGGAGAGCTATTCCGGGAATTTGAGAGTACATATAACAGAAATAGAATCCAGATACGATGATTATGACGGCAATAAATATCCATATGGATTTTTAGATTATGCGATCAATTCAGATTTCAATGTTGGATCAAATGCTGTTTATGAAACAGAAACAACGTGGGATAGTTTAACGAGTACAGATGCTAATGGTAATCCTTTTGGCATACCAGATCCCGATAATATCATGGTAATAGCTACAGTATTTAATAGCGAGAACAGCTTTAAAACCAGACCGCCTTTTAACATTCTTCATTATGCAGACCAGACAGCAGCTTCTAAACTTACAGAAGTTTCAGATGATGTGACACCACCAGCAGTAAAGATTTTGAAACCTCAGAATGGCGATACTGTAAAGGGGTCCGTGGAGATTCAAGCACAGGTTACTGATGATATAGGAGTAGAAAAGGTAGCATACTGGATTGATTCTCAAACGCCAATCGAAATGAAGAAAGGTAGCGGCAGTCCGGATATTTATACAGCGACCTGGGATTCCACAAGCGTCTCTGATGGAACGGTAACACTTTATGTCGAGGGTAAAGATCAAGCGCAAAATATCGATATGAAATCTATTTCGTTTAATGTAGAGAATGATGTTGCAGATACCACGCCACCAATCATATCAATTCAATCGCCACAAAATAATGCTCAGCTCAGTGGCTCTGTGCTGGTACAGGCAAAAGTAACAGACAACAAGGGCTTGAACAGGGTGGATTATAAGATTGATAACGGTGAATTGATATCCATGTACCTGACGACATCGGATATTTACGAACAAACATGGGATACAACAAAAATATCAGATGGTACTTACACTTTAACTATTAGGGCTGAAGATTATTCAGGCAATTTCATAACGGAAAATATATTCGTTACAGTCAATAACGGAGGTACACCTGTTCTGGACACAACACCGCCCGTCCTTCAGATTATGGAACCGACAAGCAACGAATTTTTACAGGGTAAAGTAGACCTGAGGGTAATGGTGTATGATGTCGATTCAGGCGTAGCAAAAGTTGAATGGAGCATAGGAACAAGTGAATGGCAGGCTTTAACAGAATCAGGGACAAATGAATGGTCTGGAAAATTATCAACCGACCTTTACACAGATGGTGATTACAACCTCAAGTTTCGTGCTTACGACAAAGCTGGTAACGAAGGTACTGCTCTAATCGACATTACAATCGTTAATGGTTTTATTGATGTAAACGCGCCAACTGTTAAAACACTTGTGCCGAACAAGGGGGATATAATAAGTAATATTATTGATATAACCGTCGAAGCGAAGGATGATGTGAATATAAAATATGTGGAATATAAAATAGATTCCGGCGATTGGATACAAATGATCAATATTAGAAACAATGTTTACCAATCAACATTCGACACTTCCAGATATGAAAACGGTAAACATATAATGACAATAAGGGCGGTGGACGATTCGGATAATACCCGGGAAATCACTCTGGACATTGAGATTTCAAACAGCCAAGATGATTCAAAACCCACAGAATCCGGCCTTCCTGGATTTGTAGGTCTGGAAGCTGTACTGGCCCTACTGATTATTTTTACAGTGCTCGGAACTGCGTATGGAAAATCCAAAGGGCGTAGAAAAAATAAATAAAACCAGTGCAAGTGGTCCATCAACATCCATAAAGATTATTGAATACTTTCATACACATCCAGAATATTTTTTACTACTTTATCCCAATTAAATGATTCTTCCACTTTTTTTCGACCTGCCCGTCCGATTTTTTTACACAATTTTGGATCTTTGAGAAGTATTTCTAATTTCTCGGCCAGGTCAGAAGAATTTGCGGGTTCAACCAAATACCCATGGACGTTGTCCTCGATCACTTCTCTAACACCAGGAATATCTGAAATAACGACAGGTTTACCCGTTGCCATTGCCTCAACAATAACAAGGCCGAATGCTTCGAGCCTTAACACAGAGGGTAATGCAAACACATCCGCTGCGGCATAATATTTTGTTAAAAGATCTGCGGATACATGTCCCGGGAAAATGAATCGGTCCTGGAGATCGTTTTTTATTATCAATTTTTTTAAGGTACTATAATAATCACCGGAACCCACCAAAATAAAGTAGGTATCTTTATCCAATTTTGTGGCGGCTTCTACTAAATATTCCAGGCCTTTATGATATTTGAACCTACCAACATATAACACAACTTTTTTCCCTTCCAGTCCGTGTTTTTTCCGCACAACAGAACCATCATTATCGGGTCGAAAGCGGTTGATATCAATTGCGCTGGGAATAATTACAGGATCGAATTTCCAAATTGCTCTTGATGTGGCACCATAGGTTTCCGTATGTACTATTATTTTATCAGTATGAATTAGAGCATAGTAACCAAAAGTGCGCCGATATATACCTGTGATGGGTGTACTAAGAATATTTGGAATCTCCGGATCACAGTGGTAGGTAACAACAAAGGGTATTTTTGTACGTTTACATGCCCTGGATACATAATATTCAGCAAAAGGTGGTGGTGTATGTGCATGAATCACATCTGCTTCTTCTTTTTTAAGTATTTTTTTTACCTTTGGGAATATTGGTGTTGTAAATAAATTCATTGCAGTTTTTATTCTGTGGATTTCGATATTATCGATTACCTCATGATCTTTAAGATTATTTTCGTATTTTGAAGTATACACAGCAACTTTGTGATCCTTTCCCACTAAAGCCTTTGACAGGCTCAATACATGGCTCTCTACACCACCAATATGGGGGTAAAAATAGGGGCATACTTGGATTATTTTCATAAACGAC
>CP070629.1:1575141-1581970 GCA_020356005.1 Thermoplasmata archaeon | reverse complement strand
CTTGATTCGCAGGCGGAGGTGCTGGGGTACCCGCTGGAAATTGTATATATCCCGCAGAAATCAGGTAATGAGGAGTACGAGCAAAGGATGGGAGAGAAATTACAGAAATATAAGGACCAAGGTGTGGAGGAGGTGGTTTTCGGCGATATATTCCTGGAAGATGTGAGAGAATACAGGGAGAAAAACCTGGCAAGGATCGGTATGCGGGGCATATTCCCCCTCTGGGGGAGGGATACCAAAGAGCTTGCCAGTAACTTTGTTAAACTTGGCTTTAAAGCGATAGTAACCTGCGTGGATTCCAAGGCTCTCGACCGTTCCTTTGTCGGCAGAATCATTGATGAGCAGTTCCTATCAGACCTACCGGAAGGGGTGGACCATTGCGGCGAGAACGGCGAGTTTCATTCCTTTGTGTATGATGGACCGATTTTTAAAAAACCTATAAGCTTTGAAAGAGGAGAGGTCGTTTTAAGAGAGGATAGATTCTGGTACATTGATTTAATCTGATTATATTTGATAATTAAAAGCTTTATAATCGCTTCCAGAGGGGCGTCATACGGTTTGCAGGAGCGAGGAGCGTACCGGCTAAAGGTCGCGTTGAGCGTCTCTTCTTTCGCCTCTCGCCTCTTATCTTTTGCCTCTCCACCGAAGGTGGTTGTGCAAACAATTGTACAATAAACCATATTAATAACGCAAATCACCGTACAAATCTCCATAAATAATCTTGAGAGCATTATGTTGTTGGTCACTAACACGAATCAAAGCAATCTATCGAGATGAAGAAATCAAAAAACGTCAACTCGATGATTGTGTTAGGGTGCCTGACAGTCGAGGAACCGAATATGGATTAGCGTAAGTTATGTAAGTTTGGCGGAACACCATATGTATTTTCTTCGATTGGAAAAAATTCGACACACAAGAATTCCGGGTGAGAAAGTCTCTGTGCATGTCGAATTTAAAGAATGAAAAAGGAGGCAAAAAAATATGGAACGAATACGAAAAAAAGGATTGGCATATGGAATGGTTTTTATTCTGATTGCTGTACTATTTTCAGCAGTGCCAATCAATGTGAGCGCCGGCGGTGATGGGTCGCCGGGAAATCCATACGAGATCTCGAATGTGAAGGATCTGCAGAATATGAAGTCCGACCTGGATGCGCATTATATTCTGATAAATGATATAGATGCATCAAGCACAAAAGGGTGGAACGGTGGTGCCGGCTTCGAACCTGTAGGAACTTTCACCGGGTCTCTGGATGGTAAAGGCTATAAGATCACCAAGCTGTACATCAACCGACCTGCCGAATATTTTGTCGGCATGTTCAGCAAGACAGGTGCAGGCGCCAGAATCTTTGATGTTAAGATGGAAGACTCTGAGATCAAGGGATATGATTCCGTTGGTGCACTGGTTGGGTATAATTACAAGGGAACAATATCAGATTGTTCTAATACCGGCAGCGTGGAAGGTGATTATTCTGTCGGCAGTTTAATCGGGAAGAATTCTGATGCGTCGGTATCCAATTGTACTTCAGCTGGAAGCGTGAAAGGAATAAGAGATATAGGCGGTCTAATCGGATTCAACTCCGGAAAAATGTCTTACAGCCTTTCTGAATGCAGTGTAAGTGGAACTAACAGCTTCATCGGCGGTTTGGTTGGTTACAATTCCGGTGAAGTATATCGCTGTTATTCAACAGGCAGTGTGGATGGTCAATCATCTACCGGAGGACTGGTTGGCAGTAACTACAAAGGCACCATATCCAAATGTTATGCAGTCAGTGCTGTGGACGGAACCAGTGCAGTTGGCGGCCTGGCCGGAGTAAACCAGGAGGGTTCTATCTGGCAGAGTTATTCTACAGGAGATGTAAGCGGAATAGATAACGTTGGCGGGCTGGCCGGGAAAAATCATCAGGGTACAGTAACCGATAGTTTTTCTCGAAGTGCTGTTGTTGGTACAATGTCTTATGTTGGTGGATTGGTCGGTTTTAATTACGGACCCGTATCAAATTGTTATTCCACCGGCAGTGTAAGCGGCACAACCCTGTTCATCGGGGGTTTGATCGGTGTGAACTATCAAAATCCCATTGTATCAAATTCTTTTTGGGACACCGAAACCTCAGGACAGTCCTCCAGTGCTGCAGGCACAGGTAAGACAACATCAGAAATGAAAACCAAAAGTACTTTTACTGATGCAGGCTGGGATTTTAATGAGATCTGGAACATTGAGGACGGATTAACCTATCCCTTCCTGAAATGGCGGATCTATCCACTTATACCAGATGCAGGAGAGGACCAGACAGTAATTGAAGATGATACAGTTTCGTTCACCGGTAAGGTATATTACAAGGTATCGGATCTGCGTGCTGTATGGCCAGTTGATATTTCCGGAAACGGAAAATATCTCGCCGCTGGTTGGGATAAGAATGTATCGTTTTTCGATATTACCTCTAATGAACCGCTCTGGAGTTATAATACTGGCGGTAGAGTTGGCGATCTGAAGCTCTCTGAAGATGGACACCATTTGGTGGTTGGAAGCTCTAGAACGATCTTCTTCTTCAGAACAAATTCAAGCACACCTCTATGGTCGGTAAATACAGGTGTAAGATTCGACGGCGATCCTGGAAATCAGTTGGATATGACCAGGGATGCAAAGTATATCGCTGCATCAGCTTCAGGTTATCGGGTCAAGGTTTTTGATACGACAAGTACCACACCCACGACTCCTTACTGGAACATCTACTTCGGTGATCATGTGAATGTGGTCAGGTTCTCCGGTGACGGTAAATATCTGGCCATGGGTGGTACACACAGACACTTCTTCAAACTGGGTTGGGTTCCCACAAAGAGCATCAATTGGACGCATTACAGCGGCGATCCCTATTACAGTTCATCACTGTCATACAACGGAAACAGGATCTCTGTTGGCCAGGGAATAACGCATAATGTTCGATTGTTTCAACCCAGCAGAAACTGGCCTCTTTGGACCTATAATCTAAGAGGTAGGCAGTTCGAACAGGCCATGTCCGATAGCGGCAAATATATGGTATCCAGTAACGGCGATGACGGCTTACCCGGATCATGGAGCGGCTTTGCATTCTGGTATACTGAAACATCCAGACCTGTTTGGAGTTATATGACAGGTTCAGGCTCTCGCAGCACAATCGCAGATGCTGTTGACATGGACAGTAATGCAAATTATGTTGTGGGCGGCAGCCGCAATGATAATGTATACCTTTTCAGCCAGCAAAAAGATAGTAATGCGGGCTGGAGTTCAGCCGATGGATTTCCGGCATTCACATACACCACGGGTGGTGATATATACTATAATGGTGTGTCAATGTCATTTGACGGAAAATACTTTGCCGCGGGCAGTAACGACGGCTGTGTATATCTATTTTCAACGGACAGCACACCGCAGCTGGTTTGGAAATGGTGCACAGAACGATATGCACTGTATGAAGGACCGGTAACCTACCGGTGGGATTTCGATCACCTGGAAGATGCAGATGGCGACGGTGATTTCACAAATGATGTGGATGCCACAGGTCCGAACCCCACGCACATTTACACCGAACCCGGTACATATATTGTAACATTAACCGTGGTTGACGAGCTCGGGATGGAATACTATGATACTGTTACAGTGACGGTTCTTGTCAGGCCGAGCATGATATATGTTGATGACGACTATGATGAGTCTACCCCGGGTTGGCAGTATGACCATTTCGATGTAATCCAGGACGGTCTGAACATGGTGGCCGAATCCGGTAAGATCTATGTCTACGAGGGAACATACTATGAACACCTCGGCATTCGCAAAGCACTGACCTTGCAGGGCGAAGATAAGGAACTGGTGGTTATCGACGGCACATTGGACGGAACAGTTGTAACCGTTGCCGCTGATGACGTGGATATTACAGGCTTTACTATCCGTAATCCGGGAATGGCCTGGGGTTATTCAGGCATAAAAATAACTGATCATGACTACTGCGATATTTATGATAATATCGTTACCGGCACTACGCAAAGCGGTATCTATCTTTTGAGAGCGAATCATAACAGGATCATGAATAATGATGTCTCCACGAGCTGGGGCATCCATTTGATCGGTCTTTCTGATTACAATGAGATCAAGTACAACAATGTGAAGAACAATGTCTGGGGAATTCTTTTGTATACCGAGTCGGACTACAACTGCATAATGTACAACAATATATCAAACAATTTCGGAGGTATGTACACATCAAATTCGGACAATACCGAAATAGCACGGAACAATGTATCTTCAAACAGCTATCTCGGCATACATATCGCGTTCTATTCTTATTATGCCAATATCTATGAGAATCTTGTCGCAAACAACGGACTCGGAATATATCTGCATAACAGCTTTTACTGCAGGGTATATCACAACAATATAATCGACAATACAAATCAGGCAGCGGACAATACCAACAATAACTACTGGGATAACGGCTACCCATCGGGCGGTAACTACTGGAGCGATTACACTGGTGAGGATACCAACGGAGATGGAATCGGCGATACTCTTGTACCGCACCTCGGTCTTGATAATTATCCGCTGATACATCCCTACGGCTCCGTTATAAATCTTGATACCGGCGAGGTATTCTATACCATCCAGCTAGCAATAAACGATCCCGATACCTTTGCCGGCCACACCATACTGGTTAAACCGGATACCTATGTTGAAAATGTAGTGGTAAACAAAGGTGTGATATTGAAAGGTGAGGATAAAGGCACGACGATCATAGACGGCGGCGGAAAAGAGGATGTTGTCAGGATAACTGCAGATTCGGTTAAAATGAGCGGCTTCACAGTAAGAAACAGCGGCAACGGCTGGCTCAGAGCCGGTGTTGAATTAAATTATGTCCGTAACTGCAATTTGTTCGATATTACAGCAACAGACAGCTATTATGGTTTTGTTGTATATTATTCCCATTTGAATACCATCACAGCAAACCATTTCTCGGACAACATTTTTGGTATCTATATACAAGGTTCTGATGAAAATGACATTACTGACAACGACTTTGATACAAATTATTTTGGTATCGGTGTAGGATATTCAGACAACAACATGATCAAAGATAACATCGTATCCAGCATTCATTACGGTACTTCAATCTTTGAGTCAACATTCAATACAGTAGAATCCAACAAATTCTATTCGAGATACAATGTTGCCATTCGAATAGTAGAGTCAAGCGACAATACAATTAAAGGTAATTCGGTCTCTACGAACGACAACATCGGTGTATGGGTTGTATCATCCGAGGATAATCTAATATCTGATAATGATGTCAGCGATAATGACAAAGGCATCTATGTCGATCGTTCTACTACGAACACATTATTTAACAATCACCTGTCAAAGAATACGTATGGAATCTATGTTTACTCGTCAACCGACAATGAAATTACCGACAATTTGGTTACTGAGAATGATTACGGTATCTACAGCAGTTCTTCCAGTGATAATAATTATTACAGCAACGACATTTTGGAAAATACCTACGGCATCTATCTTTATGATTCAGCCAATGAACTCATTGATGACAATTCAATTTTGAATAATAATGACGGTGTATACGCTGATATTTCTACTGGAATAAGCGTAACGAACAACCTGATAGCCTATAACACAGACCGCGGTATCAAATTCTATTCATCCGACGGTACCATAGAAGGTAATACCTTCTGGAAAAATGGAGTGGATATCGATATCGATCCATCCTCGGCGGATATTATCGGCAATACTCTTACGGGGAGCACAATTGGTATAAAGGTGGATGATTCCACAGGTACGATCTCGAACAATGTAATAACCGGAACTGCCTATGCGATATACGGTTATTATTCTGATGAGTTCACTGTAGACGGAAATACATTATCAGATAATGAATACGGTATTTACTTGGAACATTCAAGCCCGACAATCTATGATAATACAATAACGAACAGTGACTATGCAATCTACTGCGATGACGATTCATATCCCACCATCGGTTATAACACATTCTCGGGCAATGAAAATGACATAAATCTGATAGCCAGGGAACTGAAAGAGGATGCGGTGGTGTTGTTGGAAGCAGCCAAGGTGGGTAACCAGCAAATAGATAAAAAGCTGGGTGAGGTAATCGATCATATCGAAGCCAGCCTGGAGGATAAATACTGGACGGACGAAATGCACATAACTTCGAAGAACGGGCATAAGGTATTTGCACAGGAGAAGCAGGCGGTACAAAAGCTGCAGGAACTGTTGAACCATAAAAATGTGCCGGAGTCGGTTAAGGAGGCAGCCAAGAAGGCAATGGCTAACTTGGTGAATGCGGATTGGATGCTGGCGAAAACCTTGCTGGAAGAGGCACAGATGTATGGAGGTACGAACAAGAAAGCGGATCATGAAATTGCAATGGCAAAGGAAAAGATGAAGAACGCAGGGGAACACTTGTTGAAGGAACACTACGGTTCTGCGGTGGACAGCTACAGGCAATGCTGGGAGCATGCACAAAAAGTGCTATAATCAAGCAGGTTCAAGGATTCAGGACCAACATAACAGGGGTTTATCAACGATTATAATCACCCTCAACCCAAGATCCTGAATCCTTAACCATTTTTTTCCCCTTGCTCAAACAAAAAACCGACGGGGGTGGGGCTTTGTAGTATTTGTTGTTTGAGCTTCCTTTGTAGTATTTGTACTGAAAGTCCTACGCAACGCTGAATAAAGAACCAATTTCATGGGCTTTCAGGACAGAAGACTTACAATATATGCAATATGGAATTTGTAAGTCTTCGCATATAATCTTAGATTT
>CP070629.1:1569154-1575041 GCA_020356005.1 Thermoplasmata archaeon | reverse complement strand
CGTCGACACTCCATTCATATCGGTTTATTCCGCTGTGGTTATCCTGGGCATTAAAAGTAACGGTTGGTTGATTATCGGAGATCCACTCTCCTGGCGGTAACTGGAATGACCCGTACGGTGGTGCGGTATCAATAAAGACATGTACAAAGCTATCATTGGAATTGCCGGCATGGTCATATGCATAAACCGTTGTATTATAATCGCCGTCAGGCAGCGGCAGAGGCGGTGTGAATGGACTTGATACATCAGGGTATAATGTTTCATTGATGTCAATGTCATAGCGCGCAATCCCGCTGGTGGCATCGTTGGCGGAGAACGAGATCTGCGGCTGTCTATTCGTCGTCCATCCGCTTGGATCTGCTGTGGGCTTGAATCCTTCAGGTGCTACCGTATCAATGTATACATCAACGTAACCCACCGTGGAGTGACCAAGTTTATCAAATGCTTTAACGGATATGTTGTGAGACCCGTCGGTTTGAGCCGGTAATGTATACGGGCTTACAGGCACCACTACCGGTGTTCCGTTATCGATGCTCACTTCGTATTTATCGGTCTCAACTCCGATCCCTGCATCCGTGGTAGAAAATGATATCTGAGGAGTGTTATCAGTTGTCCATCCGGAGGGATCTGCCGTGGGTTTGAAGCTTGCCGGCGCCGTAGTATCGATCTTGATGGAGCGCTCTTCGGTGGAATACGGGCCCCAGTCACCGTCATCGTCCTTCGTTCGCACACGCCAATACCATGTCCCGTCATCAATTGTCCCTGTGGAGAATTCCCAGTATGGATTAGTGGAGGTTTGCTGGCCGCTGTCATAGTCAATGCTTGAAAAGCTGCTGGTGCTGGCGATCTGTACCTGGAAGCCTGACTGCGTTCCATCTTTATCAAAAAAAGTCCAGTTGAATGTCGGAGTATTATCATCAAGCCAGTCATTGTGCTGAGGTTTGGTCTGCGTTGGCTTGCCCGGGAATAGATTATAATTGATAGTCACATCTTCTAAAATAGGCGAAACTGTTGCATTGCTCGTATTCAAATATACAATGAACTGCAGCCACTCATCGTGATCATGACCCGAATAGATAGTCTCACCGGAGGTGGTATAATTTGTGCTTGCAGTACCATCGGGCCCAATGTAATTCTTACTGGTCAAACCAGCCTGCGTTGTTGCCGTTCGTATCTGGAATTTGATCTCAGTATCCGGATGCACATCCGAATTCCAGGTTATGGTTTGCCAGTTAACATCACCATTTGCAGAAAACTCATCTGCTGATTCAAGCGTACCGTTTGATTTATACTGGGTGTATGTTATATTAATATCGTAAAGCACATCCGAATTCTCGGTATCAGACGTGAAATTCAATCTATAATAGAAGTTGGGACCGCTCCAACCGAGTGCAGTTAAACCGATGGAATTTAAACCGTCCAATAATGTATCCCAGCCGTCCAGTACACCAGCGGAATTATACCAAGTGGTGTTGTCCTGTGAGAATTGTACCAGGATCTCGCCCGGATATGATAAATTAGCTATATTATGGATAAATGAACTGATGGATACCACATCCAGACCTGCCAATAAATTCTTGGAGGTCAATTCACCGTTTGTAAAATCAACGCTGCCCGTTGCGTTGGTTTTGATGAGCCAGACATCGTAACTGCCCGCTGCACCAAAAGTATTCGTTCGCCCTGCGACTACATACCCGCCGTCAGTGGTCTGCTGGACAGAATAGCCATATTCTGAGGAGGTCCCTCCAAAGGTCCTGTTCCATGTTTCATTACCTGATTCGTTCGTCTTGATTAGCCATAAATCGTAACTGCCCCCGACACCATATGATTTAGTTGTACCGGTGAGTATATACCCGCCGTCGGTGGTTTGCTGGACGGAATATCCATAATCTATCTGATCTCCACCGTAGGTCTGGTTCCACTTTTCGTGGCCTGTTTTATTGGTTTTGATCAGCCAGACATCGTAAGTGCCACCAAAACCATAAGAGTTCGTATAACCAGCGATTATATAACCGCCGTCATCGGTCTGATCAACAGAATAACCCTCATCCATTTGATCACCGTAATAGGTACGGTTCCAGGTCTCGTGGCCTGTTTTATTGGTTTTGATCAGCCACAAATCGTTTTTACCAGTTAGTATAGTCAAATATAATCCGGTAATTATATATCCGCCGTCATCGGTCTGTTGAACATCCTGGCCTTCCGCATCTACACCGGAAAATCCAAAAGTACGGTTCCATAGCTCTGTTCCCGTTTTGTTGGTTCTTATCAGCCAGACATTGTTAACGCTCGGAATGCCGTATGAGCTTGTGTAACCAGCGATTATGTACGAGCCGTTTTTGGTCTGTTGAACAGAATATCCAATATCACTGCCGGTGTCGCCGTAGGTCTTACTCCATTCTTCATTCCCGGATGAATCAGTTTTGATGAGCCATACATCATTACTGCCGGGATCACCAAAAGATCTAGTATATCCGGTTATTATATACCCGCCATCGAATGTTTGATTGACGCTTCTTCCATAATCATTCAAAGTACCGCCGAAGGTTTTATTCCATTCTTCCTTTCCTTCGCTGTTGGTTTTTAACAACCACAGATCGCGGTCGGAACCTCCGTAGGATTGTGTATAACCGCAGATGATATAACCTCCGTCGGAGGTCTGCTCAACTGAATAACCATAATCATTGGCTGTCCCGCCTATGCTGTTTATTATTTTTGGAAGTTTAATGTCGCCGGTTGTGGTATTGACAATCAGATTCTTTTTAGTGCTGATATTGGATTCATCAAAGAAATTATCTACCACGAATTTCTGCTGGGTGTCCAGAGTAACATTGCCCGAGGACGTTGTGGTAACTCTGACTTTATCGCCCTTATCAAAATCCTCCTGGGTGGTCAGTGTATGGTTCGAGCCTGCACTTGCATTTTCAACCAAAGGCTCGTCGAATGGAATTACCTGCATTGTAGAAAATATCAAAAGTATAACAATCCAAATACGAATTATTGAATGAACATTAATCGGATTATTCTTATGTGGATTTTTTGGTGGAATCATTGTACACACCTCTGCTCGGTTATTATTTGTAACTAAATAAGGGATTCTTATCAATTGACATATCAAAAGAGGTATAGATATATATAATTTCTTCCTTTTAAAATAGAAAATATATAGTAATAATGAAAAGACGGTGTGATTTGTATTAATTTATAATTTCTCTTAAATGTATTATTAATAATTTAATGAACAAAACAATTTATTTATATTAATATTACTATTCACCCACAATTAAGGTCGGAGGAGTTAAGTCCAAGGGAGGCAATAATTTCTAAGAAAGTGATTAATAAACAGAGAGGAAAATCTCCTTTGAAAATATTGCTCCGAGAAGATGAGAGAATAATAAAATCAGGAGGAAGAGGCATGAGAGAGAAATTTATGAGAATTTGTGTGCTAGCAGTACTACTCATACTGGGTGTGTCGATGCTCGGTCCTACAATAATAGCAAAATCCGATAAAAGCGACACATCGCCCGGTAACAGCGGTACTTCGCCTGGAAAAGATGGAACGCCACCGGGCAAGGGGGATACCCCACCGGGTTTGAAGAGCAACATAGGGTGGATTTTAAATCAAATTAAAGTGAATTGGAGCGATCCCGATAATAAAGTCGGTATCGGAACAGCCAATCCTCAATATACATTGGATGTGAATGGATATATTCACGTATCAAAGGGCATCAAAATCGGGAACTCTTCTGATCTCAGCGACGGGGCATGTGATATTGACGATGCACCAGATAATGTAATGAAAATTGGCGAATCAAATGATTACACACTTTATGTTTATGGCACTAATGGAAATACAAAGAAAAAATCAGTGGTGATATGTTCTACCCAAAACTGGGCACACAAAAGACCGCCGGATTGGGCAGTAATGGATGTCATTGGAAATTCCTTATTCAGATATAAAGTAGGAATCGGGGTGACTGATGAACCCAGTGCAGCCCTGGATGTTGTTGGTGATATCAAGGCTAGTAGCACTATAACAGCATTGGGTGGTAACTCTGACCAATGGAACATCGCCTACGGTTGGGGCGACCACAGTGGAGCGGGTTATCTGACTTCTTATACAGAGACCGATCCAGTGTTCAGTGGAAGCGCAGCAAAAGGTATCACCAGTGCGCAGATAACGAACTGGAACTCCGCCTACGGCTGGGGCGACCACAGCACGAAAGGTTATCTTACGACATACACCGAGACCGATCCGGTATTCAGTGCAAGTGCAGCAAAAGGCATTACCAGTACGCAGATAACGAATTGGAACACCGCCTACGGTTGGGGTGATCATAGCACGAAGGGTTATTTGACATCATACACCGAGACCGATCCGGTGTTCGGTGGAAGCGCAGCAAAAGGTATTACCAGTACACAGATAACGAACTGGAACACTGCCTATAGTTGGGGCGACCACAGCAAAGCTGGTTATTTGACTTCATTAGCAGAGACCGACCCGGTGTTCGGTGCAAGCGCAGCAAAAGGTATCACCAGTACGCAGATATCAAACTGGAACACCGTATATTCAGATAGATTAAAATGGAATGGAGGTTCCACAGGTTTGAACGCAGCTACAGGCCGAACATCCCTCGGGTTAGTGTCCGGCGGTGCGGGCGATATCTGGGTTGAAAAGTCTGGTGATACCATGACTGGTACGCTCAATCTACCTTCCAACGGTCTGGTTGCAGGAACGAATCAACTTGTGCTCTCAGGAGGCTATGTCGGCATCGGTACATCAAGCCCAGGAGCAATGCTGGATGTAGAGGTCACTTCCGGTGGGGCCGCAACTATTGGTCATTCATCTAATTCAGCTACTGGAAATTATGCCATTGCATTGGGATTTAATACGAATGCAAGCGGCAATTACTCAATTGCGATGGGAATACATACCCATTCGAGCGGAAAAGTATCAACTACAATGGGAGCTGAAACAAAAGCCAGTGGAAATTATTCAATAGCGATGGGATATCGTACAACTGCCAATGGTACTCGTTCAACTTCAATGGGACGATTTACAGTAGCAAGTGGGGGATCTTCAACAGCAATGGGAGAATTTTCAAAAGCCTCTGGCTTTGCATCAACCGCGATAGGATTTGCTACAAATGCAAAAGGATTTTATTCAACTGCAATAGGACGAGGTACACATGCTTCAGGCAACGCTTCCATATCGATAGGATATCGTACTTCTTCTAGTGGAGAATATTCCACGGCAATGGGTGAATATACACAGGCAACTGGTAAGGATTCAGTTTCAATGGGATATAAAACATATGCAGATGGAGAGTATTCTATGGCTATGGGAAATACGATTGAAGTGAAAGGAAAAAATAGTATTGGTATTGGTTTAAGTTATAAACCTATTAGGTGGAAAATGACTCAGGACAACACAATGGCTATCATGGGCGGCAAGGTCGGTATTGGGACTGTAAGCCCTGATTACAAATTATCCATCGGAGATGACAAAAAAGAAAGACTTCACTTTTCTGCTAAAACAAATCCAACAAATCCTCCTGCGGGCTCACTGGTTATCTATTGTGATGGAACTGACTTAAAGGTTAAAAACAGCAGTGGAAGCGTTCAAATCATAGCCGATTTCCCGTAGGCTCAAATTATCGGAAGCAGAAATATTTGATTAAATGATAATATCATAATAATCTTGATCATATCTGACAATTCAATTTCGAAAATAATAAAACTAACTAAAAAATAATGATTTTTATTTCAATATAGCGAAAGCAATAGACCTATGCCTCTCCTGTGATAAATTATATATATTATTAATATCTTTAATCCGATATAAATTCGGAGGAGCATTTCTGAAGACGAGTTCGATATTTCAAAT
>CP070629.1:1552748-1569054 GCA_020356005.1 Thermoplasmata archaeon | reverse complement strand
TCATCGTTGATGCGAAAATCGCTCCCTCCGCTGCGGAGGCCAGACCATCACATTGCTTCTTGTCCTGCGTCTGTTCCCAGACGTATTCAACTTCGAAATCCGTTGCCTTTGCATTATCACCCATATTGATTACGGCGACGGAATACTGTCCTTCACCCAGTTCGATTATTTCTATGGATTGCGACTCGCCGGGATCAATAGCTGTGGCGATCTCTGCACCCGATGAGCTCCGAACGATCAAACCAAGCTGCTGGGATTGGTCCGACCAGTACAGGTTGAATGCTGCGTTCCTGCACCCGTAGGGTGCTTCATCCGGTAGCGGGAGGTCGATACCCGGGTACAGAGTATAATCAATGGTATACACGACCGTAGCGCTCAACGGATTCGGGATTTCCACATCCGAATCCGATGATGCTTCGGTTTCAACAGCCGTATCGACTTCAGGTTCGGCTGCACTCGATTCCGGTGTTGACTGCACCTCGGGTTCAGGTTCGGGCTCGGGGGCGACTACGGTGACATCCTTCTGGGAATCCTCAGGTTCAAGCGGCTGCATCATTGTCTCTGTGGGCATGTATGTAACGGCAGCTTTCCACGGCCCTGCATTGTACACGTACGAGCCGATAAATTCGCTGGCGCCGCTCAACACATTCCACTCTTCAGATGCCGCCACCTCGCCAAGCTGTTCATCGTACAGCTGCAGGTCGGGGTCCTTCCCGCGCTCGGTATAATCTGCTAAAGGATTGTAATCATTCCCCCACGTCATGTGCGCTTCAACATATTTATACTCCTTCCCGATATCGAACGGGTGGAAAATTGGATTTACTGGGTCCGGCTCAGCTTCACCTTCGAACGAACCCGTCTGCACGCTTGCCGAAGGTGTTGTGCCCCCGATTTTCTTTGATGTTAATATGGGATCCATCACATAATCGTCTTCCACTACAGCCACAACTGCACCATCAGAGTATTCCCAGTTGGCAAGAGCGATGTTCTTACTTACTTTTACCGCCGAGCCGCCTGTGATCTCCTTGTAGTCAATGGCGTTGGCAATGGCCTTTACATCTTCTACATCACCAGATTCCATATTGATGAACTGGACGCTGTCGAATTCATTTTCACAATATGTCGACCAATCTTCCATGAAGTATTGAATACCCTGATTGGCATTCATTACCAGTTCTTCTTCGTTGGTGACTTCCTTGGGCTCCTCGTAGAATAATAACGGGTTGGAATAGAGATTTTTACTTTCGGAAGAATAAAAGACGGAGGCCGGTACCGCAGCCAGGTACGCGTAATCATCCAGGTATGAATCCGGGTCATATCCGACAAAAGTCGTTTTTTCTATGGGTACCATGTCGGACCATGAAATTCCATGCGAACCGGGAGTATTATCTCTATCGCTTTCGCGCTCGTCTGGCCCGATACATCCTGAAAATATAACGGCTACCAAAATAAATACCAGCATCAGAGCCAATAATTTTTTCGGCATGATGAATCACCTGTAATTTTCGATATAAGCGTTATCCAATAAAAACTATTAGATATTAATTATATAAAGTATAATCGATAATAGTTTTTATCGTTATTATATATAACCTATTTTTTTTCAGATTTTCCATTAAAATTATAACTTTTTTTCTATTCTTGTAAGAATTTGTTTGATATCCTTTAATTCTTTTACCATTTCTGATTGATCTTCTAATGAGGGGGCTCCTCGCGGTTGTCTGCGATCTGGAGTCGGGGTCGGTTTTACCAGTGCGCCTCCGCCCATTTCCTTGATTATTAGATTCCGGAACCACTCATGTTTCTCTTTTGGATTCGATATCAAAGTAAACGAAACGGCTGAAACATTTCCCGCAGCAGTTGTAACACCGCCGCGGCTTCGAAAGAAAAGGTTACCTACATCGTAGGTTTTAGCGATATAACCATCCTTCTTCATATCCACATCAATTACCTGTTCATGATATAGATCGTCTATATTCTGAGTCCAGCCCCATGCGGAATGATAATAGTGAAGTACCCGTTGATTAGTGATTGCATTGGATTCCTTTCGGTTTTCATGATTTCTAAAATAGAACGTTAGGGATGCCAAACCTACACTTATACCTAGGATGATAACCTGGCCAATCAAACAAACCTGGAGATTGAATGGCGTAGGAATTAAGGGAATCCAAAACGTCATTGCCCAGATGACGATGATTACGGCTAATGCCATTACAATTGTTGTGAATTTATAGGCATCTTCCTGTGGTGAATCTGCCCAGATTATGGTCTCATCTGCTCTCAAAATTGCTTTTTCATGGAGTACCCGTATTGCAGCGTCACGACCGAATTCCATAATTATTGTATTCTTGTACTGATATTTATTTTTTTATTGGGTTTGTTTACGATATTACTAATCAGAGTGCACTGTGAGCGATATTTAATAATATGAAGGTTAAGCGCTCTGTGAGTGCCTTTAATCGATATTAATCAGAGCGCTCTGTGAGTGACTGAAATCGATATACAAGCTGAACCCTCTGAATGTGCTTAATATCAATATTAAATCGAAGCGTTCCGATCTAAATTAGCGAGGAAAATCCGTACGGCACAACCACAACCGGTACCTTCGAATGCTCTTTTAGATCTGAAATGATCCATTCCGCCACGATCTGGTCTTCGCTTGCACCCATGACGATCAGATCGATATTATTTGTTTCCGAATATTCTATTATGCTGGGAACAAGCTCGCCCTCGTGAAGGACCTTACTGGTCTTGATACCCAGGTTCTCCGCTGAATTCGAAAAGATATCCAGAGCCTCTTCGCCCTCTGAACGTCTCTTTTCATCGTTCATATGCTCCGGTGTTATTATATGCATTATAATAAGTTCTGCGTTCAAGCTGTTGGCGATTCGTGTGATATCCTTTGCCCGCTCACGTGCAGGTACGGGTCCCGCTGTAGGAACCAGGATCTTAAGGTACGAGATCGTTTTCATTGATAATTGCTCCTGCTTTAAATCAATTCGAATTCTTATAGCGGAATCTAATCCGGGCTATTCATTACTAATGGGTTGAATACCCCGATACCCCCCAAGGTGTTAGTCCCTTGTGAAATTAATCCTTGAAATATCCAAATTAAATAAAAGTCCATTTCTTAAAAAAAATTTTGTATTCCTTCAGCCAATTTTATTTCTACATTTTACACATATTCGTTTAAATGAACCGCAATCCGGACATTTCTTGGAATTGATTATGGGGGATTCACAGACGCCGCATACTACTGGTACTTTTTTTTGGCAGTGGTTGCAGTATTGTATCAGTGGCAAATCCACACCACAACGTAATTAATTTTTGTAGTATTATAATTTACGCCGTAAGTGTACAGAATTTTATTTTCCGGGATTTTCAACGATATAAATTTTTCAGCCGGAATCTTCTGATTATTTACAATGAAATTCTTAATGAAGATTTAAAATAATATGACTATTTTTTTAAGAAAACGCAGCTGGGAATGGGTTCAATTCCTCAACAATTTTTGTTTTAGGCCAAGATATATTCATTGGAACCCTCAGGCAAAATATATTAATGCGAACAGTTGCTAATATATGGCTTTATCCAAAAACTTAAATACTGACAGTGTTTTACGTTCTAATTGCGCTGCTCATTCGTTTTCTAAGTCGAGCAGTGGGATGGGAATTTGATGATACATGCAATAGATTTTGCAGAAGGTAAAATATCTGTGAATGACGAATGGTTTTCCATACGGGAACTATCAGAAATGATTCTAGAAAAACTGGAAAATGGTGAGAACGATATCACGGATTATGCTGACGCTCTCCGTGACCTGGATGCCGCAATGAAATTCTGGTTTTAGATTTCTTGATTTACCAATAAAAAACCCCGGATAGGCTGCCGCTAAGCATCATTCTATGAATAATTACCTGACGATACATCGGTTGTAAACCGATACGTTATTTGCCAATATCAGTGGAAGCTTATTTGATTTTATATTGCTTCTTAATACTACCAAGTCTCAAATACTACCAATATCCAGAATTGAGATTCTGTCCTGAAAATCGATAAAATCTATACTTGGTTAAACCTTCGCGTTCGATTTTCAGCTACCAAGGAAATCCCAAATCCAAAAACGGCAGAAAGTTCTTTTTGGACTTGGGTTTATTTTGAGGTTTTAGGTTTTGAGTTTGGGATTTCCCAAATGAATAAAATCTTTTTATATCTAAATATAATTGCCTATAATCATCATTTGGGCCCGTAGGGTAGCTTGGTCAATCCTATGGCGTTCGGGACGCTGTGACTCCAGTTCAAATCTGGGCGGGCCCACTCCACACTTTGCTTTTGATCAATTTAATCGTGTGGAGAAATCCAAAATCCAAATATTACAAAACTCAAAGGAATACTACAAAATTCAAATACTACCAAAACAAATCCCAACTTCAAAATCCAAATACTACAAAAACAAATCCCAAATCCCAATTTCCAGGAAAGCAACAAAATCCATTTTCCAATTGTTATCCTCAAATAATCTTAAATAAAAGTTTATAATAACTATAACAAAAATACCCTGACCAGGAGTTTTAGAAATGTCCGCCCCTGAGGATATCCAGGTAGAACAGATCGTTTCCGAGCTCAGCAACAATGAGAAGAGCATTCTGTTAGCACTCCGGAAGCTCCAGTCATCAGACCCTTCAGAGCTCGCACGCAAAGGCGGTTTGAAATCCGATACGGAGGTTATGAACGCTGCGTACTGGCTCAAGGTGAAAAATCTGGTGACCATAAGCGAAAAGGTTCGCACCGAAGTATCTTTAAAATCGAAGAAATCCGCGACGAAAGACCTGCCCGAACGGCGCGCGCTAAAGCTGTTGAATAAAATGGACGGGCTGGGGTCTGTAAAGGAACTGCAGAAGAGCAAGAAGCTGAAGGGGTCTGAAATTCCCATTGCTCTTGGGTGGTTGAAGAAAAAGGGGTGGGCGACCATCTCCAAGCAGTCTGGCGAAACCGTTGCAGAACTCACGGAGAAGGGCCGCGAGGCATTGGACAAGCGCGGGCCGGACGAAGCGCTGGTCAGAGAGCTTGGCGAAAAGGGCGTACTGGATGCAGAGGAGCTCGATTCTGCGATCCTCAAAATGCTCAAATCGCGCAAGGAGCTCATCACGCAGAAAGATGTGATTAACTATACAATCACATTAACGGACCTGGGGCGCGTCATAGCTGCCGCAGATATCACCATCAAGAAACAGGTGAGCCAGCTTACGCCGGAACTTATCCAGAGCGGCGAATGGAAGAGCGTCGAGCTCCGCAAGTACGACGTCCAGACCTTTGCACCTGCACAGCACGGCGGTAAACTGCATCCCATGGCAAATGAGATACAGAAGATCCGCCAGATTTTTTTGAATATGGGCTTCACAGAGGTGGAGGGAAATTTTGTTGAATCGTGCTTCTGGAATATGGACGCACTGTTCACCGCGCAGGACCACCCGGTGCGCGACCTGCAGGACACGTTCTATCTTGATAAGCCGGGTAAGCTGCCGCTGCCCGAGACTAAAATGGTGGCATCCGTAAAAGCAATGCACGAGCACGGCGGCGATATCGGCTCGCTTGGCTGGCGGTACGAATGGAAAGAGGCGGAGGCGTGCAAAGCGCTGCTGCGCACACACACGACCCTGAACACCATCCGGTACCTTTCGGAGCACCCAAACCCGCCAGTGAAGGTCTTCGGGATCGGGCGCGTGTTCAGGAAAGAGTCGGTAACTTACAAACACCTGCCGGAATTCATGCAGATCGAAGGGATCGTGATGGAAAAGTCGGCAAGCTTCCCCATGCTTATCGGGATACTCAAAGAGTTCTATAAACGGATGGGGTTCGAAAAAATACAGGTGCGGCCGGCATATTTCCCGTATACCGAGCCGAGCATGGAAGTCTGGGTGGAATTCAAAGGTAAATGGATGGAACTGGGCGGCTCGGGAATCTTCCGACCGGAAGTAACCGCTCCGTTCGGCGTGAAACACCCGGTTCTCGCATGGGGCCTGGGCCTGGAACGACTGGCAATGCTCAGATTCGATATCAAAGATATCAGACAACTCTATATCAGCGATCTCAACTGGATCCGTGAAACCAGTGTTTTATAACAACATCAAAATCAATTTCTAAAATGATTTGAATATGTTAGGGGAGAAGAATCTCCCCTGAAACCCCTCTCTTTTATTTTCGTTTTGGATATGCCCAAGATATCATCTCAAAATCGTGGGCATATCCATACAGAAAAATAAAGAGAGGGCTTGGGGGATTCTTCCCCCAGCATATTCAATCTCTTTAAAAAAATTTAGTTGTTTGGTTTGTGTTGTTGTTTAAATTGTTTTAGTGGTTGTTTGCGTCTATTATACATGTACAACAAGATTAAAATAATGATTACAATGACAGCCAGTATCCACGGCCAGGTTGCTTTCTGTTCGACCGCTGGCTCCGGCGGTCCCGGGGATTCGTGGTAGACCACCTTCGTTAAATCATAGAAGTTTCTCGTTACCAGAACGGTTCCGCCGGTATATTCGAATGTCGAACTTCCCTCTTTCAGCGGCGCCAGGATCGCGGGATATTGGGTGTAATTTATCACTGACATATTTCCGTTTGTTCCGCCCCCTCCTTCGCCCTCGCCCGCACCGAGAACGAACTGGAGGTTCATTGTATATTCGATGCGGAGCTCGACGTAGTTACGATCCCGCAGCGGCTGGATTAGCTTGAATCCCTCGCCGATCACATCGAAACTCCACAGCTGGCCTGCGCTGCCAGACGGCACCGCGAACTCCTCGTGTTTGATCCTGCCCAGCGTGGGTGCCAGTGTTCCCGTATAATCGACTGTGCCGTCCATATCAAAATCGATTGTGAAGGTCAGGTCGCCGAAGGTCAATTTATCGATGCTAACAGCGTTATAGCTCATGTCAACGATCACATGTTTTGCACTTTCAGGTGCAAATACATGTTTGGTCTGGTTGACTGCCGAAAGCGGTTTACCGAACTGGTCGTTGTACCGGCTGTACTCACCCGACCACTCTGTGAACACCACATCCGTGGGTGCTTCTACATCTTTTGTTATAAGTGTTGCAGTGTAACTGTTCAGTGCGTCGGCCACCGTGATGGTCTTATCCGGGTGCATGGCGCGCAGCCGTTCCAATGTGAGTGCTATCCCCACGGCCTTCTCAACATCCACGATACCGTAGCCCTGCGCGTAATCAATGGGTCTGCCGTCCATGCCCGTAGAGTTATCCTGTGCAGGCACACCTGTTTCTTCCGAGGGGTCCAGGTATGTCGCCGAGGCCTCAATGATCCATTCCGCTTCGTGAATAAGCGTTTCCGGGTTCGTCCACCAGCTGTCGTCATCCCCGCTGTAATCCTCGTGACGGCTGCTAACCGAAAGCGACGGGCATGCCTGGTAAAGTAGCGCCACCAGTCCGGCCACATGCGGCGTGGACATGGAGGTACCGCTTATGGCAAGATAGTACGGGTTCGTATTGCCGCCGAAATATGTCCCGCCTGAAATCACAGTGCGTCTGGCACTGGTGCTCCATATGGACCTGCCCGGTGCGCCGATGTCGGGGTAGGTATGGTTCAATCCGACCTGGCCGCGCGAGCTGAAATCTGTGACCGCACTGCCGTCCCGTTCGTAAGCGGCCACCATAACAGCAACCGGTGTATTGCCCTCCTTACTCGTAGTGATCTCTTCACCTTCGGGAGAGGTCCGGCCTTCGTTTCCGGCTGACCATGTGGATACCACATTATTCTCATAGGACAGTTTCATTATGATCTGCGACAGTGCGCTTTCCGGGTCGTACTCCGTTTCCACGGTATGCCAGCTGTTGGTCGCCACCCGTATATTGTAGGGATTGCTGTTGGGTCTGCTGTGCTCGTAGACCCATTCCAGCCCCACCAGGTAATCGCCGGCGGTGGGGTTGTAGATGGTAACACCGATTAGATTCGCGCCGGGAGCCACGCCGCGCCTTGACCCCGCCGAGGCGTCGCCGTTACCTGCAACGGTGCCTGCAACGTGTGTGCCGTGCCCGTAGTACAAATCGGTGTTCTCCTGTTCCACCCAGCTGAAGCCTCCCTCTCTGTCCAGGAATTGATTGATGATCGTCTTTTCACCGTAATCGAGGTCAGGGTGACCTGCATCGATACCGGTATCCACAACAACAACGGTGACTCCGGTACCGTCCACGGGCTGGCTGTACCCGTTCACATCGATTATTTCGCGGCTCCATGTACGGGAGGCATTAACAACGCTGGTGGACAGTTCCATATCGTGCTGGATCTCCCAGTTCGGTTCCAACCATTTCAATTCCGGATAACCGGTAAACTTTAAAAGTGCAGAACACCTTCCGTTTGCAAGAACCGCAGGCAGCACCTTGTACTGGTACAGCACCTCGATTCCGTGGAGCTTTAAAATGTCCAGGTCGGAAGCACCAACACGGTCATGGAACTGGATGATGACCTCCATGGTTTCGTCAGGCGGAAGTTCCAGCAGCTTTTCACGCATGGTATTACCCATGACGAGTGACCAATCCTTTGCATCAAGAGGTTCGAGTCCGGCAATTTGTTTTTCGGGCAGTGGACCTGCATCGATGGCCATGGGGCCGCTGCTGAGGATTAGAAGAAATAAAATTGTTGGTGTTGTGATTTTCGATAAATTCATATTCAACCTCAGGGTGTTATTAAATTTTTAACCTTGATAAAATAGCATTGATTTAATGACTAAAAGTATGTGTTGAGAGATTAAATTTATGGATATTTTTGTTGGAATTTTTTTACATTTATTGAGTCCACAAAAAGTGAAGTCTAGATTTTCCTATATATAGACTTTTCTGTTGAGATGGGCGCATATTTATACTTTATTATACCGGGGTCACTTGGAATGAGTCGGTTGTAATAAATTCAAGCCGACACTTAGCATTCTGTTAATAAAAATTTTCTATTGCAGGTATTTAAAGGATTTAATAAAAATTAACATAAAGATTTTTTTTAAAAATTATTTTATGAAATATCTAGTCGGAATAATAACGTTTAAATACTATATGCATCATTAGATTTGTCAATGTCTTGTGAGAAGACATTGGAGGACTAAACTATGAAAATCTTTCGTCGTAGAGACGAGGAAGCTGTTTCTCCGGTTATTGCTATCATTTTAATGGTGGCGATTACCGTGGTGTTGGCAAGTGTTTTATATGTATGGGTCATGAACCTGGCAGACACAGAAGGTGAAGCTGGTGGATTCCCATCCATAGAGGTAAAAATCTATGACCTTGGGACTTCAGCGCAGGATAAAGTCACCATCAAACACATCCAGGGCGATCCGCTGACCTGGGGAGACTACAAGATCATCATAAAGAACAACACAAATGATGATTCGATATCTCTCAATAATTTGAACCCGATAACTCCGAACCAGGTAACCAGCGGTGACACAACAACTATCAATTCCACTGTATTAAGTGGATTGACATTGAATTTCCAGAAGAGCAAAGCTTACACCCTGGAAATTTACGACCTGCAAGAGAACAAGCGTGTCTTTCAGGATGAGAACATCATCTGCAAGTAGATAGACAGATCTTGAAAGATACCACAATAAAACACTTGTAACAAAACGGTTTCAAGGGGTTTTATAACCCCTTCTCTTTTTTTTTAATTACATCTGCTTAATCAATGATTTTTATTGATATTAGAGGTGCGAATTAATTTTTTTCAATTTGACGGCACGGCCCTACACCTCGATATCATTTTCATCTAGTCGGTGTGGGCAACAATTCAGCGGTTTGCGTCTGCGAGGGGCGTAACGTTCTGCGTCCAACGTAATGCGGCCACTAACAATAATCGTAGTATGATAAGTTTTTCGCAAACGCTGAACGAGACGCTCAACGCAACCCCTAGCCGGTACGCACTACGCGACCGCTAAACGTTAGACGCACTTCTGTAAGTGATTATAATGCTTAAAAAAATCTCAGAGCTTCTTACCGCAGTTCGGGCACAGAAGTTCCCGTTTTGAGCAGCTCTGGTGATAACGGCCGCCGCAGCCACATGTGTTGTACTCACCTTGGCTCTTAAAGCTGCCCAGGCAGATGCCGCACAGACCATTCTTGGGAAACCTATCGTTTATCTTTTTATCAACCTGGCGCTTTGAATGAGCGTTCTTCAGATGGCTGCCGGGCTTTGTGAGGGGGGTTGACCTTGTCTTAATCTTTCCCTTCCTTCGATTATGTTTTAAAGAGGAAGGTAATGCTATCCCCGCACCGGGGTTCTGGGAACCTCTACCACTACCACTGCTCGGGGATTTCGTGCTGAATTTATCTTTTAACTCATCCTCTAAAGCCGCAATGATCTCTTCAAGGTCACTGCCGTCGTCCTGGGAACCTTTAGCCGGGTTATTTGAACCGGAAAGACTGGAGCTGCCGTCGTAATCTTTCAGATTATCCTCACCACTGGAACTTGAAGTGCTCCTGTTACCAAACCATTTCATTTTCCGGCTGCTTTTTAATTTAGCAGCTCTGTAGGGACTGAACCTCTGGCGACGCAGTAACGCAATCAGAGCAATAAACACGATCAAAATACTAACCAACCTCAGCATGAAAATCAAATCGGCTTTTATGGACCAATCCCAGTAATCGCTTTCACCTTCTTCGACGTCCGGTTTGAACTGTTCGCTGCGGTCAACCTCACTAATTCTGCGTACCTTTATTTGATACTCATCTGAAATAAAATATCCGTTACCAGCATTATCCTTTACACGCCACTGTATGAAATTTCCCTCGCCTTCCTTCAGAGCCAGCTGGACCTTGACGACATATTCACCGCTGGGTTGAATAAAATAAGAGTTGTTGAATGGAAGCCACTCTCCCGGTTCGTCTTCAATGCTGGTGGAGTATCTGAACTCCAGTGTATTGATATCTACACCGCTGTAAAGATCGAAAATTGTTACACTGCATGTTACCACCTGGCTTTCCTGCCAGAGCTCGCTTGAGGGTTTAGGTTCGGAGAAGATTACAGGTGAGGTGTCCACACTGATCCGATAGTTCGGTGACTCCTGGTATACGCTGTTGACATTATCGCGGGCCTTGAATTGGATATAATTTCCGAGCCCTTCCTTGCACTGTACGGAAACCAGGCACCTGACATGTTCATTTCCGTGTTTTTCGATTGCAAGCTGTGGAAGAAGTTGCCACGGGCCGTATGTAGCGATGCCTGTGGTGCTTGTACGGTAGTAAATATTGTCGATATTCACACCGGACCCGTGATCAGATAGGTCAATTTCGAAGCTAACATTTTCTGTGCTGAACCATTGTTCCTGGGTAATAGCGGTGAAACTTACTCCTGAAAGATCCAGCTGGAATGACCGGGTTAGTGTGAACGCCCCCCAGTTGCCCGCTTTATCTTTTGCGCGCACATGCCAGAACAGTTCACCCTCCGGCAGCGACTGCGTGGGGGTGTATTCAACATTCACATTATTTTCATCCGGTCCCGAGAAGGTAATATCGAGCAGTGCGTCCTGGAAATCCTCCAGGGTTGAGACCTGGAGATTATACTCACCGGAGAGTCCAGAGAGTGTATCTTCGGCGGACCAGCTGAAGGTTAGCTCGTTACCGACCCAGCTGTGCGGTCCAGGTAAATTGGCCATTACCCGTGGTGGTTTAGTATCAATTTTAAATTCATAAATGTCGGAAGGTGCGCTCCAGATACCCACGGCATCCAGTGCAAAGACCCGCCAGTAATAAACGTACTTGTACAAATTCGCCTCGATTTTATATGTAAGAATAACTTCGCTGTCAGCTCCTTCGCGTGAAGATTGGCCCTGCTCCCCGGGGTCCAGTTCAACAATCTCATCCAGCAGCGGCTTGACGAATTCCCGACCCTCTGATATCTGTATGCGATAGATACCGCTCAAGCCCGAGCCGGAGTCTTCCGCGCTCCAGCTGAGTTCCGGGGCGGTGTTGGTCCACGACCCGTTCAAAGGCAACATAGGTACCACATACGGCGGTGTATCGTCAACAATAAATTCCAGCGGGCTGCTGAAATCGGACCACAGCCATTCATTTCCCATTACACTCACACGCCAGAACCATGTCCCTTCTTCAAGCGGTTCATCTGAAGGCCAGGTGTAGAGGTACGTATTTTCAGACTGCTCGATAATATCAGAGCCGGTTCCCTCAAAATGGTAAACCACGCTCTGGAAATCATTATCACGGGCAGCTTCGAGCACGAATTTATCGCTGATGCCGGCAAAGGTATCTACGGCATTCCACAGGAAGAAGGGTGTAGTGGAAACCCATTCGCCGCCTGCCGGTGCCAATCCGGTAGCCAGCGGTTTTACATCATCGATATGAAAAGTATCCGGTTCTGTATAATCGCTCCACAACCCCGCGCTGTCCTGTACCTTCACCTGCCATTGGTACTTTCCGTACGCCAATTCAAATTGAGGTGTCAGCGAGAACACGCCTGAGGAATTGAACTGGACAGGTCCGCTGAACTGGTCCACGGTTACCAGTTCGGAGTCGCCCTCATATCTCTCCAGTGAAAATGTGCAGTTACCGGAAAGACCCGAGCCGATATCAAAGCCCGCCCACTGGAAAATGGGCTTTGTATCGTGATGCCAGCTGCCGTTCTCCGGCGAAATGGAATTCACCAGCGGCGATTCCATATCAATGAGCACGCACAGCACGGGTGATTCCGACAATCCGTTGCCAACAATGTCCACAGCACGCCATTTGATGAAGTTCGTTGTACCCGGTAAGAATGTCGGGTGCGCCCATGCACGCACCTGCGACAGTTGGCCATTAAGATCCGCGCTCCCCTCCGCTTTCTTCCAGTCCGAAAACGATGAGGGCATCGTATCTGTCTTCGAGATCGCATATTCGATGCTTTCCAGTTCGATCGCCGTTAGCGAATCGCCGATATCAACAGTACAGTTCGGCGATAGGGTATTCAACCAGCCGGTTGGCGCAAGATTCGAATAGTACGCCGGTGTGGTATCGATAATAAATCTGCGGGTTTCAGACCAGCCAGCGTTATTGACACCGTACTCCGCGCGGACACGCCAATAATATTCACCGTCCTTCAAAGGGTTCTTTAATTGATAGGTTCCATCCTTCGTGTAAGCTATTACCGCAGGAGTAGTAAAGTCGGGTTTTTCGGAAATCTCCAGGCGATGAGCCGTCAGGACACCTTTGGATGAAGTATTATACTGTGGTATCCATTCAAAGGTCGGGAGGTTGTTGGAGATAACCTCGTTATCCTGAAGCGATATCAGCCTGGGAATGCCCATGGGGATATTCAAGGTCAAAACACCGATATTTCCTATATGACCTGAACCTCCTCCCCCTGCGCCGTATCCATTTATTCGCAAGCCTCCACTTGCGCCCGGATCTCCCAGGCTTGTACCACCGATACCCACAGTGGTATCGATTAATGAAGATTGTGAAATAGTAAATTGAGCAGCGGAAAACATGAAGTTGATATCTCCGCCGGTAACAACGTCACCAGAAATCGTTGACCCTGGCCCTCCCGGGCCTCCCCAGTATGATACGCTGCCGCCACCGCCGCCGCCGCCGCCGAAACCACCTCCACCGGCACCGCCAAGGTTTGAACTGTATTTACCGGCGACGCCTTTTGACCCGCCGGAACCGCCGCAGCCGATAAGCTTTGAATCCATCATATCAAAAACCGAGCTTGTAGAAAACTCAAAATTGGCGCTGCCGCCGGAACTTACATTACCGGAAATACCGCCGCCAGAGCCGCCGGTACCGCCGATATACAGACCGTTTTTACCACCACCGCCGCCGCCGCCGAAACCGCCGCCGCCGGAGCCGCCGTCTTTACTGGCGATGCCGCCGGCACCTGCAGACCCGCCGGAACCGCCGTAGCAATATATTGTTGTGGCCTGCAATTCTATCTCTTTTTGACAATTGAACTTGAGTTTTGAATCTCCGCCGGTACCTACATTACCCGACACATCGCCGCCGGTACCCCCGAAACTGCTTATGTTACCCGTACTTTGAAAGCTGCCGCCCCCTCCTCCTCCGCCTCCGTAACCGCCTCCTCCTCCTCCGCCGTGAACTGCACCGGGAGTCCCCATCCCTGCGGACCCACCGGAACCACCGGAGAGATTTATCAATGTATCTTTAACGATTAAGTGATCCTGGGAATCTAATGCGAGAACCGCACCGCCGCCGGAGCCTACATAACCTGAAATATCACCGCCGGAACCACCGTATGAGGTCAGGGTTGTTGATACACCGCCATAACCAGCACCGCCTCCGCCGCCGCCGTAGCCGGAGCCTCCCATTCCACCAAGGAGCCCGGGTTCGTCGGACTGAAACGCGGCATCGCCGCCGGAGCCGCCCAGGACCTTGATTGAGCAGCCTTCCAGCGTGACTTCAGAGTTGGATGACACCTCCAGCGTGGCGTTCCCGCCGGCGCCCACATAACCTGTTACAGGTCCGCCGGGTTTACCATGCACCTTTGAGGGTTCAAAGGTTGATGACAGACCGCCGTCACCGCCGGAATAGCCGCCGCCGCCGCCGCCGTGATCCGAACCGGATATGTTTCCTTTTCCACTTTCACCGCCAGCACCGCCTGTAACTGAAATATCCATTCCATCAAAAATAAGAGAATTTTCATAATTGATCTTGACTTCAGCGCGCCCTCCTGAACCGACAAAACCGCCTACCAGAGCGCCGTTGCTGTACCCGCCGCCCTCTCCCGGTTCCAGCATCACGCTTATTTCACCGTCGGAGGCCTTGCCGCCGGAGCCGCCTGTTATGCTTATGTTGGAATTGCTGAACTGATGCTCTGCCAGGTTTGACAGCTGGAACACCAGTGAAGCGTTACCGCCTGAATACTGGTAATCCACCAGCGGTAAATCCGTGGCTGCACCTGGCGTGGTTTTGGTGTAGCCTGCACCGGCTGTGATATCAATTTCTGAGTTATCAATGATAATAATATTAGTAACCGTGACATTCAAATCCGCATTGCCGCCGCTGCTCTGACTGAGAGTACTTGCACCGGGAGAACCGGTTATGATTATTTTTGCGCCATTTGTCATTTTGAAAGTATCACAGGTGCCTTTAATGAAGACTGGAGCGCCCGGCGTATCCGAATCAATGATCCTGAGTTCGCCGCCTGTGAGCTCAATAATCGAACCTGCTTCTAAAAATAACTGTGCTGCCTCAAGACTGGTTTCTATTATCAAATGCCCTGTGGACTTTACCCGGACCTTATCATAAGTTCCCGACGCAACGACCTTGGTATCGATAACGAGCGTACCATCAGAATCGCCGGCGGCCTGGGAATTGAAGGACAAGGTGCCCAAACCCAATCCGAAAGTACTTGTTATGATAAGTATAGTTACCAGTATATGTCTCAGTTTCAAGTCAATGCCCCAAACTTTGCACGGGCCGAAGTATACGGTTCGGCTGATTTTTATCTCTTTTCTTTTAATTTAATCTTTATATAATTCTAAGATTATATATTTGCCTAATATACTTCTACCATATTAACCTTTACCCCTATGCCCTCTTCTTTTTAAATTAAACTTTTCCTCTTAATATCTTTAAAAATAACGTTGAGGCAATGATTATATATTACCTGTTTTTAAATGTAAATACTTATTAAGTATTAATTTTTTGTTTAGTATACATTTGATAGCAATAACTTTTAAATTGATGAGAGGACGATTTTGTCAGAGCGCTCCGATATCACAATAATTTTCTACGCTCACAGAGCGTTTCGATTACAAATTAATTTCAAGCACTCACGGAGCGCTTCGATTTCAAAATGCTGAGAAGCGCTCTCGGTTTGCATATATTATTTCTAAATTTTTTTATGGTAGGATTCTTAAAGAAATTTAGGTTTTAAAATTCTGGATTTTGTTTTCGGTATATTTTATCAAGCCACTCAAAGGTCTTCTTATTGAAATAATAATCTCCTCGATTTCTTTTTGTACCTCCTCATTTATATATCCAATTTCCAAGGCTAGAGTAGATAAATTATCCACTTCATTACATGATCCAAACGCGATATCAAAATGATATAATTTACGTCCTTCTTTACTAAGACCCGAACCTTCAGCGATATTATTTGAAATGGACACCGCTGATCTTCTTATTTGTGATTTCAATCCTGATGGATGGTTATCGGGAAAGCTTTCAGAAACCTGATAGATTCTTTTTGCCAATTGTATAGATTTTTTCCATGCATCTAAATTTTTATATGTACCTGTCATCTTTTCACTCCCTCAATATGGAGTTATTACTCCATTGCACTAGCCATATTTATT
>CP070629.1:1545825-1552648 GCA_020356005.1 Thermoplasmata archaeon | reverse complement strand
ATCAAAACTATAAATAAATAATAACATGGATTATAACATAAATCCATAATCCAGGATGGACGCTATGTTTAATAATCATATATTCAAAATGGTTCTCTGGTTCTTAATTTTTATATTAATCTTACCTTCAATTCAGAATGGGGGAGTAAATGAAATATCTCCAGATCACGAAATTACTCCAGTGCAAATAGAAAATGAAAGTGATCTTAGGGTATCAACTGAACCGATACAGGATCCAGCTCAGGAGCCATCTTCAGGCATCAGAGGCGGAGGTAATTCCCGAGCCCAGGGGTTATATGAAAAGGCATCGGGAGGTCTACCCGCAGGATCTCCTTCTGGAGGGGATTCCGGCTGGACCGGTATAGATTTTGGCGATTTCAACGGTGACGGCTTAGAAGATCTCGTGGCAGTTGGCCGAAAAGGTAACGGTCCCGAGCCGTATGTTAGCAATGGCGACGGGACATGGACATATTCAAGATCCGGAATTACAGCCTCCTGGAGCGGTCGATCTGATTTAAGACTTGTAGATATTAATCAAGATAATAAATTGGATATTGTAACATCAGATTCCAGTGTTTGGCTTGGTGACGGCACGGGGAGCTGGACTGAAGCCACACAACCGTCTTTTTCAGGTGAAGATGTTGCAGTTGGTGATTTTAATAACGATAATAACTTAGACCTCGCCATCATTGGACATCTTTCTGGTGGAATCCAGGCGTTCTATGGAGATGGTAAAGGTAACTGGGTCGGTACAAATGCATCTAACGGTTTACCAACCAGTTCAGGCGGCCACAAAATCACATTTGCAGATGTAAATAACGATGATAATCTTGATATCATTACCACCTACTGGTATGACCAAAGTGTTTGGCTGGGTGATGGTAAAGGAAACTGGACACCCTCCGTCCAAGGTATGACCATTGAGACCCAATTCTGGGGTGTTGCAGTGGGTGATATGAACCATGATGAGAATATCGATGTGGCGCTCTCGGTTTTCCATTCAAATTCGAATACAAATGGTATTTGTCTCTATCAAGGAGATGGGACGGGTAAATGGACAAATGCATCCTCGGGATTGCCGACTTCAGGTACCTTCGGGGATATCGAAATGGCCGATATGAACAATGACGGGCATTTAGATATTGTAGCTGGTGTTAACGCCTTCGGCAGTGCCCCGGGAAGCGTAAACATCTGGTACGGATAAGGAACAGGAAAGTGGACCGAGGCAGACGTCGGGCTTCCTGAGGACACTAACGAAATCGAAGGCCTGGACATAGGCGATATGAATAACGATGGTTACCTTGATATCGGCATATCATACTACGGCGAGGACGGTGTACAGGTCTGGAAATGCCTGCACCCTGAACCGGTGCATGTTAATGTAAATTCACCCAACGGCGGCGAGCGTATCCGGGTGGGATCCGAATATGATATCAAATGGCGAGCATTCGGCGGCCTGGGTATCTTAAAAATAAAGTTGGAATATTCCACCACCGGGCCTACCGGTACTTATTCTTTAATTGCAGATATGATTGATAATACTGGCGAATATACCTGGGATGTACCCTTAATAGAATCGAATAACTGTTATTTGCGTTTGAGCGCCAACGACAGCTCGCCGTTCAACAATATCGGATTCGATCTCAGCAATAACTCCTTCGAACTGTACAAATTACCTTTAACAAAAGTCCGGATTTCACCAGAATCGCCAATCATTGTCACAAAAGAAGATAAAATAAACCTGCGTGCAGATGCCTTTGATTCTGAAGATAAAAAAATCGAGAAGGGAGTAACTTTTGAATGGTCGCTGCAGGGTGATATTGGTGATATCTCATTTGTAGCAGGTTCAAACGTATCAGTTTTCACAGCTAAAAAAATTGGAAGCGGAGAGGTAAGTGCAACTGCAATTTACTTCGGCACCGAGGTATCAGCCAAAGCAGTCGTGATCGTCCCTCAGGAACTGGCCGATCTTAAATTTAACCCTTCACAATTGATAATGATTACAACTAATACATATGATGTTAGCGTACAGGCAATTGATAAATATGATCTTTTAATAGATGATGAACAACTGCAATACAGCTGGAAACTTTATGGCAGCGTGGCCAAATTCCAAACACAGGTAAACGATGAAGTAGTTACACTGAACGCAATTTCAAAGGGACAGGGGGAACTTGAGGTCACAGTGAATTATTATAATATGTCGCTAACAAAGAAGCTGGCTTTTGAAGTTGTACCAAAAATATACGTTTTTGGCGTTACTCCAGTTTTGCCCGTTGTCAAGCTTGGTGAGAATGTGACCCTGAGGGCAAATGCTCTTGGACTATCTGATGCAAATCTCTCTTCCTTTGCCAGTATTGCATGGAAAATCGAGGAAGGAGAAGGGCAGCTCATATACTCATCTCCCGGTACCACAGCCCGGTTCATTCCTGAGACTACGGGGTGGGTCAAAGTCAATGCCACTATTAATTATTACGATGATAAGTTGGTAAATATAACCTGGATTTTTGTTCCCATGCCGCTGGATAGGATAAAAGTTACGCCGGATGTGGCTTTTGTATATTTCGATGATACTGCTTTATTCGAGATCACGGCATATGATATGAGTGGTAACAAAATCTCTGATAAATTGAAATTATCCGTAGAAATTCCAAATGTATTCGGCAATGTGGAGATTGCATCTGACGGCCTATCATTTTGGTTTTCTCCTTTTGCCATGGGTAAGGATATTTTAACCGTAACGGCAGAATATTATGGTTACTTTGCATCAAATACTGTTGAGATCACTGTTCCACCCCCGGTAGATTCGGTTATCATCGAAGTTCCTGATGAGTTTATATTGGTTAAACAGAGTGTCACATTTAAAGCAGTGGCACTGGATTCCAGTGATAATCCAATTACAGGGAATTTAGAATATTCCTGGTACCTGCCACGAATTTTTTCTGATAGAGAAGATTTTGGAGAGACAATTGAAGCTATACCTCTGGAGACCGGACGGTTCAATATCTCAGTCAATGTCACGTACTACGGAAGAACATTTACTGCAAATCTTGAAATAGAAATCCTTCCAACAATAGATATGGTAAGAATAGAGATTTCAAAAAACATGATCTCCAAAAATGAGCAAATAGAATTAACAGCCAGGGTCTTCGATCCCGATGGTAATGAAATAACGGATAATTTAAAATTCAAGTGGAAAATCTCTGGGGGATCATTAGATAATTTCAACAGCCAAACAGTGAACTTCAAAAGCTCCAAACCCGGGGTATATAAGATCGAGGTTACTGTTCAATTGGGAGATATGGAAAATTTAGCCAGATCAGACTCAGTTACCGTACAGGTTAAAGACTCCGAAACAAGTGCAAGCTGGTTGGGGAGTACCACCAACGCTGCTTTGTTAATATCATTAATCTGTGTCATTATTATTTTCGTAATTATCTTCTTTATGATGCGCAGAAAAAAAGCCAGAAAGCAAGCAGAAGTAGATAAAACACAAGAAGAAATCCAGTTAAGCCAACAAGGAGCTGTTATACCTGCCTATATTCCCTCAAAACAGCTGTTTACCAGTGATGGCAGCGAGAAATATGTTAATTACGGTCTGCCATACCAATCGATTCCACGGGCGCGTCCACAGCCTGTAAAAGTTCAACAGCCGCAACCTTCAATACATCCTGGAGGTCCTGTTCCAACCCATCCACCAAAAATTCCTGCTCATCATGGGGCCTCACAATTACCCCCAGCACAGGCCCAGTTAATTGAGATGCAGCAAAAATTTGATGATAACCGCACAACTTCTGAGCTCCAATCCCAATTATCACCGGGGGGCCCCGCCACATTAAAGAAAAAAAAGGAGGAGGGGGCAGAAAAAACCGCCGAAATGGAACCTGGGCATAATTTATAATATTTGGTACAACAAACCAAAATTGTTTTATTTTGATAAACTTATTATTGGTATAATGAAAAATAAGAATTTAATGTATATCATTGTTTTTGTAATTATTATAATAATCATTCTGGCGACTCTGAATACAATAGAATTTAGTAAAGAAAGTAGTGCACCTCCAGAAGTCGCACCTGAGGTGACGGGGCCTCCCGCAGTGAACTGGCAGGCGCCCTTTGTCTTTAACAAGGAGGGTTATGAACCGGGTATTGCCTGCGATTCTACAGGAGCACTTTATTATACCGCTCATAAAAATCTTGATGATAAATCTTCCTGGGACTATCTGGCAAGCTGGTTTTTCGTCTCTACTGATAACGGCGCGAGCTGGAAGTCACCGGAGGAGCCCTTCCCGCAGGGGCTTTACTGGCAGACCTTTGTGGGTGATGAAGGTGACATTGCAGTTGATGCAAAAGATAATGTATATTTTGTAGACACATATCTTTTTGACAATCACATACATGTCTGGAGCAACCAGGGTCAATACGAGTATTCCGTGCGCATCCAGAAAACAACGGGCCTGGACGACCGGCCGTGGATCGCAGCGCAGGGCAATGCAATCGTGCATTACCTCGGTAATAACGCAGTTGAGGTCAACGGCGGCCGGTACTGGTACTACCGCTCAACGAACGGCGCGCGAACATTCACAGCCGGCGACCCGGTACCTGGAAACGGATGGGGGCTCATCGATGCCGAGCGGTACGGTAATCATGTTTACATTATTTCTGAAACCGATGTGGGAAGAGAAGCAGATATTGTTGTTTATGTTAGTGACGACCAGGGTGTAAGTTGGGATTGGAACAATCCCGTTGTTATTGCGCACCGCGACGGGCCGGGCAGGCAGTACCCGGTGATATCGCACGGAGAAGATGGACTAGTATTCGCACTATGGAACTGGAATCCCGATAACGGTACGGAAGAAGGCAACCATGTCTATGTAGGCCGCAGCACCGATTACGGCCAGAGCTGGGACACCTGGGAAATAACACCGTTCAAAGGTTTCTTTGATTATAATACAATCAACACAGGTCCTGACGGCTCTGTGGCGGTTGCATTTTATGCCACCGACAGGCTGCCCATCGATTCACAAAGTGAATGGTACCTTTACGGTGCAATGCTTGAGGACGGCCGCGAGGGGAATCTTACATTCAATTTTACAATAGCGGATCCCACACCTTGTTATGTGGGTGATAACCTCCACGCACTCCACGATTTCTTCGAGATCGTTATCACACCCGATAAAGCATTGAATATTGGATACCAGTACTATATCGGCCCTGAGAACGGCCACAGCGACATGTATTTTGTGAGAGGTTCACTGGGAAATGAGACTGCTCCAGAAGATGAGTGATTTAAAAAATAATTAAGAAAACCGCTGGTTTTATGTGAGTTTTCTATTCTGTGCTGCAGAGAGATAGGAATTCAATTAAAATTGGTTTTAAGGTACATTTATAAATGTAAATATACCATTATTTTTCTCAATTATCATAAATATTATTACTCTGCGAAACAGAATTTGTTCTCAGCTTAAATAGATTGTGGGATATAAAGTAGAATACAGGTGAATGTTATGAAAAAAAATAATATTTCTCAGCTTGAAGATTTCAATACCTCGCTTAAGAATGTAGAAAGGTATATGGAAGCTGCCAGTTCCCGACATGCAGCGTTTACATATGTAATGTGGGCATTCGTGATGCTCCTGGGTTTTGGGTTCATGAGTTTCTTATGGGCTCCTGGTCAATTCGAAACCATTTCAGAACCAATTAAAGGTGCAATTACAATGGCGTTCTGGTTCGGGATGGCGTTATTTATTGGAGCGATCGGATATCGATTATTTGCTCCCAAATATAAATATGCCGAAAAAGTAAATGGAAACAGGAAAGAATGGCGTAAAAAGGGCCGCAAATTTGGCATTTCTGCGAGCATCATCTGGACCGTTTTTGCGATAGGTATTGTTACAGGGGGATTGCTTCTTCAAGATACTTATAATGAGTTTGCATGGGGGTATGTGGTCTACTTCGGTCTATTATTAGCGGTTCTGGCAATGTATTTAGCAGAAAGTATTATTTTCAAAAACTGGAAACGGTCTGTTGAGCATGTTATTGTCGTTGTTATTCTTACCGCTCTTTCCCCTATGATAATATTAGCACCCGAGGGGCATGGATTGGCATGGTTATATTTCACATTTGCAATCAGCGTAGCCTATCTTGGAGGCGGCCTTTACGGACTTTATTCTGCTGAAAAATCTGCTTTACCGACATTATAATCGAGAAAGTGAAAGAGATGGCTAAAATCAAAAAGACAAAACCGGATGCAATGAATATCTTGGATCCCAATCATATTCTTTCGCAGCATACAAGATTAGCCATAATGATAACATTGGTATCGCAGGGAAAAATCGTATTCAGCGAGTTGCAAAAAATTTTAGAGGTTACACCTGGAAATCTGGACAGCCACCTCAGGAAGTTAGAGGAGAGTGGATATGTCAAAATAACAAAAGCATTTCTATCAAAAGGACCCCGGACTGTAATAACAATAACAGACGATGGATATCATTCAACAATGCTGTATATCTCTAAATTGAAACAAGCGCTGGAATCATTTATAGAGCGCCGTGGTCGACAGTAATTAATACCATAATTTAAACAAAATAAAACATCATAAAAAAGTGCCGAGGGCGGGGTTTGAACCCGCGACCTACAGATACCTCAGGAGCACTTTACCGCGTTGAGCGGTCCCTATGAGTCTGTCGCTCCACCAGGCTGAGCCACCTCGGCATGAAAATAGTTTGATGGGGTACAGCATTATTCTAATTATATATATTTGCTTCGAAAATTAATTTTTATTGTTGAAATATCGCTGATATTGCGATTTGAAAAAAATATT
>CP070629.1:1540398-1545725 GCA_020356005.1 Thermoplasmata archaeon | reverse complement strand
CTTCTTTTACCATATCCTCAAAAACCTCTATGGTGACGCCCGCGATCTCGGCGGCCCTGCCCTTATCGTGCTTGCCGTCCTTGTACATTCTGATAGCGACATCAATGCGGATCTTGTAAGCGTCATGCAGGAACCGGCCGATATCCGTATGCTCACCCTTCTGCTGCTCGATTGCAGAAAGCTTTTCCATTTCGCCCTTGTCGAGATAAGCGCCGGAGCATTTCGGGCATATATCAACCTCCACGCCTCGAAGCATCTTCGTCTGGAGCTGGTCGTCGCACTTGGGGCACGTCAAAATTCTTCCGCCTGAGTAATCCAGCCCGGAGATCTTGGTCAGCTCGTCGCCGTCCAGCCATACAGATGAGCAGTGCGGACATATGTCGATCTCTACACCGCGCAGCATCTTCGTCTGCATGGGCTTCTCACAGCGCAGGCAGCTCAATACCCTGCCGGCGGTCAGGTCGTAATTGGTCAGCTCCTTCAATTCGCCGCCGTCAAGCCACATGCCGGCACAGTTCGGGCATAAATCGACCTCCACGCCCTTGACATCTTTATTGAACATTTCATCTTCACAATGGATGCATTTCATCGAAATCTCCTCCGTAATCATATTAAAATCGATCTTAACTGGGATTCTTAGGAATACGTATAGATTATTTATATTTTATTAAAAGTATATTGATATTATTTGCTTAGTAAAATCAAATACTTCAAATACTACAAATATTACAAAGGAAAGCCAAATACTACAAATACTACAAAGCCCCGCCCCACATCATCGGAGGAAACATCATTCTTTGGGAAAGGCAAGTGTCAAAAAACAAGAAGCTAGAGGCTAGGACGATTAAAGGCCTATGAAATAACCTACTTTGTTTTTATAAAGGGAATTATTAACCACGAAGACCCGAAATATGCGAAAAAGCGAAAGATAATATAAGACTTTGATTTGATAACGTTTTAATTGCAAACGTCCCTGTCCCACCCCAACACCTACGATGGAAAAACCACCCTTCGAGAATGGTAATATGCAAAAGATAAAAGGGAAGACATACTTCCAGAGCTAGAAATATAACCTACGGGCGGGGGGCTTTGTAGTATTTGGCTTTTGTAGTATTCCTTTGTAGTATTTGGATTTTGAAGTATTTGTAGTATTACTAATCATCATAAAATCAAATTAAAGCCATTCCAAATCCTCATCAGGTAACTGCAGACTGTCGCCCTCGTAGTCGCCTACGTAGCAGTGGTTCGCCCGGCCCTTCTTCTCGATATTCACCGCACCGAGCTGTACCAGCGGCCGCAGGTGGTAGCTTATCGCCTGGTGGCTCACGCCCATCTTCTCGGAGATCTCGCTCTGCGTGATGCCGGGCTGCTCGATTATGTGGTCCAGTATGTTCTGGCGCATGGTGGTCAGCTTCTTCGTACGGTTCCGCACCGACATCTCGTACGGATAGAACCGCTTATAATTGCCGTCGCTCTGCGATTTGATCAATTCCTCGCGCTCAAGCGTCTTCAGGTGATAGGCCAGCGCACCGTTCTTCAATTTCAAGGCGGTCTTGATGGAGTTGTAGTGGTCGCCGGGATTGGCGATTATATAACCGTAGATCTTACCCCTGGTAAAATTATCCAGGATATGCTTGCGCGAGTACCTGACATACAATGGGATTACCAGGCTTGCAAAGGCGTACCAGCCCCATTCCGTGCCCCCAATGATAACGCCCGCGATTATTCCCAGGGCCGCAATGGAGGCGGCAATCATCAGCGGTGACAAAACCCACCCGCTGTCCGTCTTGGCGCTCTTTTTGGGTGCCTTGCCCTGGGTCTTGCCCTGGCCGCTGTCGATGATCTTTATGGCGCAGTAATCCACATCGGTGAGCTTGCCGTCGGAGACCTTCAACGTCACATTGTAGGTGCCCACGCCGTGGAATATATGCGAGACCTTTTCACCATACGCCCACCCGCCGTCGCCGAAGTCCCAGAAGAACAGCAGTGGGTCGCCGTCGGGATCGTACGATTTGGACCCGTCGAAATAGACGGTCTTCGGCGGACCGACGGTATAAACCTGGTCCACGCCGGCCTCAGCTACTGGTGCTTTGTTCGGCTTGGTCACCGTGGGGCCGTAGTATAAGCCGGTTGTGGGTAACCTGACGGTGTTGGTACCGTCGCTGAACATAAAGCGGTAGTTATGTGTACCGGCCGAAAGCGTGGTACGGTATTCGAAGAACGCGCCTGTATTATACGATCCGTTCTTGAACTGCATTTTGTGCGGTACGCCGTCGATATATACCACGTGTACCGTGGGGGCGATCCCTTCGGGATCGGCATAGAGGACGGAATATACAAACTCGGTGGTAGGTGTACCCTGTGAAGGCGTCACCGTCCCGTAGGACAGCGTTGGTGCCTTATTGGGCGGCGGGGTAACCGATACTATGGGACCGGTATATGTGCCGGTTACAGGCAGCCTGACAGTATCAATCCCGTCGCTGAAAACAAAATAAAATGTATGATTGCCCGCAGGAAGCGTGGTGGTATAGGTATAAAGACCGATGTGCGTGTTCGGGTAGTTCTGGCCCCACGAAGGTGTCATCTCATAAAGCTTGCCGTCGATACATACATGCTTTTTCGTCGGGGTATCGTTATCGGCGTCGTAGTAATACACATAAAAAGTAAAATTGGTAGTAGGTGTACCGGTGTAAGGCGACACCCGCCCGTACGACAGCTGAGGCGGCGTGTTATTTATGCCCGGTACCTTTGTCACATTCGGGCCGTAAAATACACCGCTTATAGGATATCGCACCGTGTTTTTGGAATCGTTGAACAAAAAGTAGTAATTATGATTGCCTGCGCCCAGGTAGGAAGAATAGCTATACACCCAACCTGTTGAAGGACTGCCGGTACTTAATTTCATGGTGAAGGGGTAACCATCGATATACACTGTCTTGACCGATGGTTGATCGTGCTCGGCGTCACTGTAGTGCACCCTGTAAGTGAAAAGTACAGATGTATTTCCACTGGCAGGGGTTACCGAGCCGTTCGTAAGTACAGGCGGCTTGTTCGGCGCAGGCAATACCTTCGGTCCAATATAAGCGCCAATGGTGGGCAGTCGGCCCACGCTGTTATTTACATCCTTGAAATAAAAATAATAATTGTGCAGACCGACGGGTAATACCGTTGAATATTCGTACCTCTTACCCGTCAGGTAATCGCCTTCGATGGCTTTCATAACATAAGCCGTGCCGTTGATACAGACATGAGTGGTTATGGGATAATCTCCGTTCTTATCTTTGTAGTATACCCGGTATGTAAATGTGGTATCGTTCATGCCTGTTGCTGGCGTAACAGACCCGTTCCATAGTTCCGGCGGATAGTTCAGCGGCGCGCCCTGTTTCGAAACCGAGGGCCCCGAGAAATTGCCCTCAACAGGATAGCGGTAAGCCCTGGTCGGTTGGGAGAACCTGAAGAAGAACTCGTAGTTGCCTGCCGGGAGCGTTGTGGTGTACGAGTATCTGGCGCCCGTGGTGTTAGAACCTGAGATGTAGCTCATTTTATGATAACTGCCGTTTACGAACACCTCCGCATTCAAAGGTGCAAGCCCCTCCAGGTCCGCGTAGTACGCCGAGAACTCGAACTTGGTGAGATTTTCATAGCCCGCGATGGGGTTTACCGAACCGTTGTACAGCCTCGGCGGGAGGTCGTTGACAACCGGGCCTACGTACACCCCCTTAGGTATCCGGACAAGTTTGCCCGCGACCCTGGCGGTAAAATAATAATTATGCTGCCACAGTCCAAGTTTTGTTGTGTATTTGAACACCATGGTTGTGTTGGCCCCTCCAGCCTGCTTCGTCATGTTGAAAGCAACATTATCGATAACCACGGTAACATTTTCGATGGGCAGTACATAATCCACGCTCGTATTGTACGTTAGCGTGTAAGTGAAGACCGTGGTGATGTTGCCCTCCGTCGGCTCAAGCTTTGTTGTGAACAGCTGTTCAAGCGACCCGTTTACATCGGGGCCGAAGGCCTGATCTATAGGAGGATTAGAGGGCCACCTCGCGGTCTCATTTTCAAGTTTGAATTCGAAATAATATTTATGCTGGCCGGCAGTAAGGTTTGTGCTGAACCAGAACACAACGCCCTTGCTGTAGTCGCCCGCCGTATGCTTCATAGCAAAGGGTTTATCGTCTATGTAAACCAGAGCAGTTTTCGGGGCGGACCCGTTGGCGTCCTGTGAGTAATAGCTTACATCCTCATCGATATAACCGTCGGCGTCATCGTCTTTACCGTTATAAAGCTCCTCATCGGTTTTTCCGTCGCCGTCGTTATCTATACCGTCACCCCCGAAGCTGTGCTTGCTGCCGCGGTATTTTACGGTATAATTAAAAAGCGTGTATAGATAACCGCTTTTGGGCGTTACATTACCGTTCAGCAGGAATATTGTAGGTGAAAAGACCGCCGGGCCCCAGTAATAAACATTATTGGAGGTGCCGGTGGGTAAGCGTGCCGAGAGGTTATCGCCTTTGAATTGGAAATGATAATTATGCTGGCCGGCGCTCAGCTGGGTTTCGTACCAGAACTCCACGCCTTTGGTATAGTTTCCGGGCGTATGGTTCATGGAATGCGATTTGCCGTCTATGTACACCAGAGCAGAGCTCGGCGCCGTATTATTGCTGTTTACATAAATCACGGTATAATTGAAGATTGTTTGAACGGTACCCGATTTCGGCTTTACGGTACCGTTAAGAAGATACACCTGCGTTCCACCAACTGACGGCCCGTGATAATAACCGTAGGCAGGCAGCCGCTCCGATTCGTTCCAGAGGGTGCAGTTAAAGAAATAATTGTGGGACCCGAAACTTAGCAGCGATTTATATTGATAGATCGCGCCTGTTAGATTGGAGCCGCTTACATAATTCATTCTGAAGCTCAGGTTATCGATCACTACCTCGAGCCTCTCGGGCGGATAGGCGTATTCGCTGCTGTAAGTTACCTGGTAAGTGAAGATCGTTTTTGTGTCGCCTTGCAGCGGTGTTACAGAGCCGTTTGTTAAATTAATATAATCGCCGGGAATCTGGGGCTGGACATACGGCCACCAGGTTACATTCGTTACATAGTCTATGGTAGCGTTGCCGTCGTTATAGACTATGGTAAAATTATGCGACCCTACAGTCAGCATGGTGGAATAGGAATAGTTCATACCCGTCAGGGGTGTACCTTTGTTCAAGGTCATATTGTAGCGGTTCTTCCCGTCGATTTCCACTGCCATTACCGTGGGCGTCTGGTTGTCTGCATCGAAATAAGTAGCATAGTAAGTAAAGTTCTGCCAGTCATAG
>CP070629.1:1536462-1540298 GCA_020356005.1 Thermoplasmata archaeon | reverse complement strand
TTTAAAATCAAAACCCTAGATTATCTTTCGTGCTCTTCGATTATTTCGTATCTTCGTGGTAATATACCTAAGCCGTTATTCCAGTGGATTACATTTACTACGAAATCACGAAGTTGATTTTTAAAAAATTTTAAAATCGAAAGCTCGAAATAATTTTAGACTTCAATTATAAAACGTTCGCTTTCAAGTTATTTTATCATTTAGGATATGAATCCAATTCCATCATTTCTATAAATGAAACCGAACTTTTTGATTATAGACGATTGGGCCCCTCAGAAATTGCCGACCGTAATAAGTTCCACCGAGAGCACAAAGAATCTGACAGCGCTTTCAATCGATATTTAAGCAGAGCGCTCTGACAGTGACTGTTAGTGATATATAATCGAAACGCTCTGACAGCGCTTATAATTAATCTTGAATCTGAGCGCTCTGAAAGCGCTTCTAATTATTATAGAATCGGAGCGTTCTCGCTTATATCGATGAGAAATCAATACATTGCGTCCATGCGAAATTCTCTGATATCGAACCAGAACCCTGAGTGGTTGATGGAGTCCAGTTCCGCTTTGATCAGATCGTAATGCGAGTCCTCCCACTCCGCCAATCTTAAAAATAATGCCTTTGCCTCCGGTTCCTCAGCTTGCTCAGCCTTCTCCCTGAAGAACTCCGAAGCTCTTTTCTCGAGGTCCAGGGCGGCGTTCAATGCATCGATCTCACCTGCACCGGCCTCTCCCTTGGTCTCCACCGCGCGCTCACGGAGCTTGGGTACCACCTGCTCGATTTCTGAAGCCGGGATTTCCACATCCTCCCACGGTTTACCCTCGGTCAGCTTATTCAACTGATCTTCTAGGATCTCGCGATGGCGCTTTTCATCTTTTGCCAACTGTAAAAAAACCTTCTTACCTGCCTCGCTTTTGGTTTGTTCGGCATACTTTTGAAAGGTCTCCAGGCCCACGATTTCGATTTCAATGGCAGTGCGGATAGCTTTTATCGATTCATTATCATCATCAACTTCTGTCATCTTTATCATCCTTATATTTTTTATGTGCCACAGCCGTAATGGTCAACCGCTCTATATTATGTATTCTATCTTTTAATTCTTTGTGTAAATCCGATTTAATCCTGTCCAGGTCCTTTATGGTCATATCCTCCGGCAGCTCGATTTCAAGCTCACCCTGTATAACCGGCCCGGTACGCCTCACCCGCACCATATGGGCCGCTTTGATCTCTTCGTGGTCCGTTGCGATTGCTATTATAACTTCCCGCGAATCAATGCATTGGCCGTCGCAGGCGTCCAGCAGCATTAGGCTGGACTCTTTTATTGCAGCGAAAGCAATGCTGAGAATAATAATAGAAATAATAAAACCAGCCACTGCATCGGCCAGGAGGAATCCCTGGGCTGCCAGGATAATAGCAATAACAGCCAGAAAAGAAGCAGCGCTGTCCTTGATGGTATTGAACGCTTCCAACCTTGCGGACTGGAGGTGCGCTTTTTTGCCCTGCCTGTACTTAACAATTCCAAGCACCAGGGCAATTACACCTGCAATTAAAGCGATTAATGCACCCATGATTGGCAGGTCTACTTCATGTGGATCGATAAACCTTAGATATGAGCGGTACCCGATATATACTGCAAGTAAAATCATAACGATAGCCGCCATACCGGTAGCAAAGTTCTCGAGCTTGTAATAGCCGTAATGGAACTTATGGTCCGCCGGGCGGCTGAAATATTTCAAACCCACCCACACAATGGCTGATACAAACCCATCACCCATGCAGTCTATCCCGTTGGCTGTGAGGGCGATGCTGTTTGATATGAATTCTCCTAAAAACACCTGGACAATTCCGATTCCGATAAGAAACACTGCAGTTATTCCTGCCAATTTTTCTGGGCGGTGATTTAAAGAGGGCATATTGTACATCTCTAATTTTAATTGAATATCTGGTATTTGTATAATTATCTTTTCCAGATAAAAATTGGATATTATTTAAATATTATATATATCCTGTAAAGGTCACAACTTTACTTTCAATATAAAAAATTACATTTGGAACCTGATAAAAAATCTGTGGGGCGAGCATGAAATGGGTACTTTTGATTAGAAAATTCAGGCGAAATCATTAGTTCCCAACCTATTCAATTACGATAATCCCCCTTGCTATCAATATTGTTTAAAATAACCTCTTACCACGAGCAACAATATATTTCGGGGAGGATTTATGTATGAAAGATCTGGAAAAAACCGAAAAAAAGCATAATAAAGAAATAAATAAGCGCGAAAAGGAAATTACTCAACAGCAAAAAACAAAATCCGGACACGGGGAAAGGAAATCCGCCCAAAGCGAAAGCGAAGCGCGATACAAATCGTTCATAGAGAATTTCCACGGGATAGCTTACAGGGCAGGTGAAAATTGGACCCCAGAATTCTTTCACGGCGCGGTTGAGGAGATTACAGGTTATACAGAGGACGAACTCAGGGCGGGCAACCCGAGCTGGGATAAAATAATTCATCCCGAGGATTTCCAGGCAATTTTAAACGAAGATGAAAAGAAATTACATACGCACATTGATCATTCCTTTGAAAGAGAGTATCGTATAATACGCAAGGATGGAGAGATCCGCTGGATTAGAGAATACATTAAAAGTGCAAGTCTTGAACCTTTAAAATTGGAGGGTGCCCTGTATGATATTACCGAGCATAAGAAATCGTTGGAGGCACTGCAGGCCTCGGAGGAGAGGTACCGCAGATTGATCGAACTCTCATACGATGGTGTAATAATTCATAGGGGAGGCAAAATTGTTTACATTAATACCACCGGGGCAAATCTAATGGGTGCATCCGATCCCGGGGAAATTCTGGGAAAACAAATCATCGATTTCGTACATCCAGATTATAAAGATCTAGTGAATGAGAGATTAAAAAAGGTACAAGAGGAAGGGATCCCGGCAAGATCAGTAGAAGAAAAGTTTTTCAGGTTGGATGGAACTGTAATCGATGTAGAGGTTATAGGTATCCCGATCACCTATCAGGGCGAACCTGCCATGCAGGTTGTGTTTCGAGACATAACCTCGCGCAAGAAAACGGAGGAGGCACTGCGCGAATCAGAGGCCAAGTATTCAGCCTTGGTAGAGCATGCAAAAGACGGCGTGTTTATTGTACAGGATGGTAAGATCTTGTTCATCAACAAAGCAATATCATATCTGGGCTACACACCGGAAGAACTTATTGGTAAACCCTTTGTGGATTTCGTTCCAGAAGACCATAAGAAACTACTTTATGAAAGATATAGGATGCGGATGGAGGGCAAGAAGGTTCCAAGCAGGTATGAAACCAAGGTTCTACACAAAGATGGATCTATAAAAGATATTGAAGTATCAACAGGAACCATCCAGTACAATGGTAAACCCGCAGATATGGGGATCGTTAGAGATATAACGGAGCGCAAGCGTACAGAAGCCGCTTTGCATGAAAGCGAGGAGCGCTACAGGCGTGTTAATGAAAATATTCAGGATGTAATATTTTCACTCGACCCGGAGGGTAATATTACCTTCATCAGCGGTGCTTGTGAAAACCTGTTCGGCATTCCTGCGGATGAGCTTATCGGTAACAATTTGTTCCAGGCAGCCGAACGGGTGAATGTTTCCAGGGAAACCCTAGAGGCAATGGTCGAGCAGTACCGTGAAACCATCGAGAGAAGAGGAGAAACAGCACGCTATGAATTGGCTTTTGAAAAGGAATTCGAGACGCAGGTACTGGAGTTAAATGAGCGGTTGATTTATGATGACAAAGGAAACCCCCTTGAAGGTGTGGGAGTTATACGGGATATCACTGAGCGTA
>CP070629.1:1520398-1536362 GCA_020356005.1 Thermoplasmata archaeon | reverse complement strand
AGTTAAATAAACTCATGCAATATGTACGGGATCGGATGGATAATTACGATTATTTCGCAACCGCCACCGAAATCGAAGATTTTGTAATAAGAGACCTCAGCAACTGGTATATCCGCGTTAACCGTCGAAGATTCTGGAAAACCGAGCAGGATGAAGATAAGAATAATGGATATGATACATTATTTTAGACTTTAACACAGCTGAGCAAGTTAATTGCACCGTTCACACCGTTTATATCGGAATATTTTTATCAGAAACTTGAGCGCGGCAACGGCCGTTCTGATATTGAGAGCATCCATATGACAGAATTTCCGGATTTCAATGAGAATTTGATCAATCCAGAACTCGAAGATAGCCTGAGCCACATCAGAAATATTGTTGAGGCAGGCAGGAGCGCAAGATCCTCGAGCAACCTCAAGATCCGCCAGCCTCTATCAAAGATTGTATGCATTACGGAATCCCAAATAGAAAATAACGATTTAATAGATATACTCAAAACCGAGCTAAATGTAAAATCGGTAGAGTTCAAAAGTGATATGGATTGGGCTAAAAATTACAAGGTCAATTTGAACCTTAAAAAGGTCGGGCCCAGATATAAAAAGGATCTGCCTAAATTGAAAACACAGCTGGAAAGTGCATCCGCTACGGATATAAAAGAGCAATTAGACAAGAAGGGTAAATATTTCCTCACTCTTGATGGCAAAGATATCGAACTTGCCAGAGATGATATCATTTTAGAAGAGAAGATACCTGATGATTTCTCTATCGGAAGGGCTGTTAATGCCACGGTTCTGCTGGATACGGTAATTACACCCGAGTTGAAGCAGGAGGCAATTGCCAGAGAGGTTGTCCGGCGAATACAGGTCATGCGAAAGGATATGGACCTGGATTATTCTGCAAACATTGATATCGCCTATGCGGTAACAGGTCCTATAGCAGAGGCCATCGAGGCATTTTCACCTTACATCCAGCAAGAGACCCTTGGCAAAACACTGAAACAGGTGGAGGGGCTTGAAGAAGCAAAAAAGATCTCTGCAGATAAAAGTGCCAAACTCGGTAAAACAATGGTCTCGGCCTCGGGAGCAACCGGAACAGCGATTTGGGAGCTTGAAGAGGGCGAATTCCAGATCGAGATTAAAAAAATCGAATAGGGATAATCAAAATCACTTATGGTAATATCCTAAATTCATTGTTCTTCGGCAATTTCACGGATATTATCTAATAATGACTGCATTTGAAAAGGCTTGGAAATAAATCTCAGGACTCCTGCATCCATAGCAAGATTCTTAATATTCTGATCAATACTAACGAAAATAATTTTGGCCTCGGAATCGTACTCCAGGATCTCTTTAGCGGCCTCGAGTCCATTTCGGTACGGCATTATATGGTCCATTATTACAATATCAGGTTTGGGCTCGAGTTTCTTATATTCGGACACGGCTTCGCTGCCGTTATAGGCATTTCCGATTACTTCGTATCCCTCCATTTCAAAAAAATTCTTATACATTTGATGGAAAAAAAGTTTATCGTCAACAATAAAAATTTTTACGATCTCTATTCCCTCCTTGGCCATATAATATAAGAAATAATTAAAGATATAATAATTATTTTTAAACTGTGAAGTATATGCTAGAAAAACTTTTACTAGGTTATATATAATGACTTTCTTATTATCAAATCTGATATTAATTTATAAGATTTTCAATATAAAATAAGCCCATAATCCATTAAAGTGAAATTATAAATCCATAGAATTCTTCTGTAAAAATTCAATCCAGGGATTTCAAATGTGGTATTTACTCAAGCTGATGCTGAAGGAGGAATACAGGTTCCATACCTCATTCTCGAATAGAAAGGGTTTTATCTTATTCCCATTTATGATTCTCTTTCTAACATTCATTATTGCCATGAGTGCACCGCAATTATTTCAGAGAATGAGTTATGGACAAATCATATTAAGCCTTCACGCATCGCTGTTCATTTATGGAATCAGCATGGGCTCGTTCGCATTCCTGGGCAGGGAGTATGTAGAGAGGAGCTCGGGAAAGATTAATTTTCTCATCTCATCCCCTCTTTTGTTACCGATAAAATTCAGAAAAACCTTCGTGGCGTTTTATCTGCATGATGTTATTTTTTACTACATCATGGTTATAATACCCATTACTGCCGGACTGATACTTTCTGTACCGGCAATGGGCTACAGTTTGATTTCAATTCTGTTCCTTTCAATAACTCTTTTCATTTGTTTTGTTATCGGATTGGCCTTCTGCTTTTTTATGTCTGCAATCTATATTAAAAATATCCCTGCATTTTCCGTTATGATTGTGGCTTTAGCTGTCTTAATGGCGGGATCGATTCTCACATCCAGAGATATCGGGTGGTTCATTCCCGGCATGAACATATATTTAGACAAATCAATTTTTCACCTGGGCTTAGCGCTGTTCTATATCATTTTCTTCTCAGTTTCCGCTGCTCTGTTTATTGAAGAACGGTTTGAAAGTGTCCGACCCAAATATCAGAACCATCTGCCGAGGATGACAAAAAGGTTCCGATACTTTCGCGGTAATTCCCATTTATTTGCCAAGGAATATCTGGATCTACTTCGCAGCCGGGCAATTACTAAAATTGCATTTTCATTTGTAATCCCGCTGCTCATTATAACATTCATGTCCTGGCTGCTGAATTCACATATTGTCATGGAGGTGGAATTCAATACGGTTTTCTATGCAAGCATGGTGGGGTTTTTCTCGGTAATGATTTATTACTGGCTTACTACCATGGATAATCTTGAATCGTTCCAGGTATTACCGCTGGACGTACCTTCAATAATCAAAATAAAGCTGGCACTATTCATCATTATTTCTTCTATCGTCTCGACCATATATATCGTGATCATTTCCGGGATAAATGATGAATTTCACTTGCTGGGCATCAGCCTTTTCATTATGTTCACAACTTCGTTCTATATCGCCACCTCCACAGCGTATTTAACCGGCTTAAGAACCCATTCATACCTTTTCGATATAAGTATCTTGATCAGATTCGGTATTTTATCAGCCCTCCCCCTGATCTGTCTGCAAATAATAGTATTGAACCTGAACACATATTGGTTCGTTGCCATAACTGCGCTTTTAATAACAACTATTATTATGATCATTGCGACAATCATATTGTATAAGGGTATAGACCGGAAATGGGCAAGAGCAGCGTTTTGAGACAATTTTTTTATAAATTAGAATTTCGAATATCGGAATCCGAAACAAATCAGAATATCGAAATCGAGCTTGTTAATTAAATAAATGTGAATCTTTCCTTCGGAAAGCTTCTCGCCTGACAATTGAGATAGATTATTAATGATTTACCTCAATTCTCAGTATCAAATAAATTCGAAGCAAGAATAACCAAATTCCAAACAAATCCGATTATCGAATGTTACAAACTAGAAATATGACCGAGGGGAGGGGGGCTTTGGATTTTGGATTTTGGATTTGCTTTTGAAGTTTGAAGTTAGTATTTGTTTCGATATTCGGACTTCGGATTTAGAATTTTTAAATCAAATATATCATTTAATAATCCCTAAAGATAAATAATAATTATAAAAATCGAAAATGTTATTGAGTATAAATGATATTACGGTAAAAGCCAGTAGCGCAGGGAGAATCATTGGTGCGATAAATACTACACTGATAGGTTTGTGAATAAAATGCAGATAATTGTCAAATGTGGTTCCGATGAATGCAGGAGTGAATTCAGAGCCGATATAAAAGAAAGGGATTGGATTTGCCCTAATTGCGACAGGGTAATCCCAAATAAGAACTATCCTTTTTTAACCGCCCAGTTAATGGAGGCCAAAACCAAACCGGATGAGGCAAACTGGAAGGCTTTACACGAAGACCTTCTTCAACGCGCTACTGAATTGGTGAAGGAAAGAGAGGACGAAATAGCAGAACTGAAAGAACGTATTGAAAAGTTAGAAAAGAAGAAGAAGAAGAAGAAATGAGTTCAGTTAGCTTCTGGGCGATTTTAACTCGGGGCTGGGGTCTCGGGGCTGGGGCCTGGGATTGATTTAAATCGATTAAAATTACACTTGCCCCTTGCTGCTTTTTTTATTCTCACTACTCGCCACTCGCACCTCGCATCTCCGAAGGTAATATCACTGCTGAGGTGGTCTTTGAATTGGTTGCTGCGGTCGAGGTTGACCTGGTTGGGGTTGACCGGGTTGCAGTTGTTGGGGTTGGACAGCTTGGCCCGGCGGCTGCTGCGCTGGCATCCCCGGGGCAGCGCCCGGTGCTGCAGGTGGGCCTCCGGGTGCAGGTGGGATTCCAGGTGCTGGTGCTGGTGCACCTGCCTGAGGCGGCATTCCTGCACCTCCAGGTGGAACCTGGGGTGCTGGTGCTACCGGCTGCTGGGCTGGGCCCTGGGCAGGTCCACCGGCCAAACCTGCAGGCGGCATACCTGGCTGTGTACTAACCGGCGGTGGGGGCCCTAGTTGACCGGGCATTCCACCCCCTGGGGGTGCTCCCCCCGGCATAGAAACCTGCAGCTCGCGTTCCAGTGTATCCAATTCCTTATCAAGTGCTTTTTTACGAGCAATTGCCTTTTCCTTAGAAGCTCTTTCCTCGGGCGTCTTTCGGACGATACCAAGAATAAATAGTCCAACACCGATTACAAAAATAACAAAGCCGGGGACATTATAAACAAGTGCATTTTTTTCTTTTGTTACGAGTAAATAATCTTCGTCTGTATCCAGTGTCTGCCTGATCTCCACTCTTAATAACACGTTGTCATTAATACCACCCACATCCTTTCCCGAACGAATTTCATATGTAGAGTAATCGATATGATAAATATAAACACCGAATTCATCAATTTCTTTTGAAGTTATCTCGCCGCTCAAGGTAAAGGGACCGTAATCACTGTATGAAATAAATTTGCCATTACTGTAATCGGGATTGAGCTCATCGGCGCTCAGTGTAAATGCAGGAATTAACAAATAAGGTAAGGCGAAAACCAATACAATTCCAACAAGAATCAAAATAAATCCGACAATAACTGGAATTCTCTTCATTATTTTAAAAATATCATCGGGCATGCGTTTCCTCCTGAACTGTATTAATTAATACATAAAATTTGGATTGTAAATATGATTTATTGTATAAATATAATTCTATTGTTTGGGTATGATATATCAGTTAGCAGTAAATTAATATCTATTATTTCAGTAAATTATTTAATATTTGTAAAGAGTTGCCTGGTAAGTCTACGGATATTAATATTATTGAAATAAAATAAATGATTCCTGACTTCAAAATAAATAATATCATAGAAAAATAATGGTGAGAAAATGGCTGGAAAAACTACTTTATCGGTAATAAAAGCGGATGTTGGCGGCTGGCCTGGCCATGTTACGGTGCACCCGGAATTGAAAGAAATCGCAAATAAAATACTTAAAAATGATGGTGTGAAAAAGAAAATTCTGAAAGATTTTTATGTGACCAACTGCGGCGACGATCTTGAACTTATTATGTCGCACACCCTTGGCGTGGATTCAAAAAAGGTCCACGGATTGGCATGGGATGTTTTTACCAAAGCCACCAAAAAGGCTAAGGAATTGAAATTATACGGTGCAGGTCAAGATATTCTTTCAGATGCATTCTCCGGAAATATAAAAGGCATGGGCCCCGGCACAGCAGAGATGGAATTTACAGAACGAGCCGCGGAACCTGTGGCTGTCTTTATGATGGACAAGACTGAACCGGGTGCGTTCAACCTACCCATCTTCAGGATATTTGCGGACCCGTTCAATACAGCAGGATTGGTAATAGATCCCTCTGTACACGATGGGTTCAGGTTCGAAATCTGGGATATCGAGAAACATAAAATGGTTATAATGAACTCTCCTGAGGAAATGTATGATATTCTGGCTCTGATAGGTGCAAAGGAGCGATATGTCATCAAACGGGTATTCCCAAAAAAGGAACATCCAAAACTCGGTAGTAAAAAAATGAATGAGCCTGTGGCAGTGATCTCCACCGACAAGCTCTACGAGATCGCCGGAGAATATGTGGGTAAAGATGACCCCGCGGCAATGGTGCGAGCCCAGTCCGGCCTACCGGCGTTCGGCGAGGTTCTCGAACCTTTCGGATTCCCGCATCTGGGATCGGGATGGATGAGGGGATCACATAACGGACCTCTAATGCCAGTAGGGGAACGAAACGCAAAGTGCACCCGATTTGACGGCCCCCCGAGAGTCCTGGGGCTTGGATTCCAGATCGCCAATGCCAAATTGGTAGGACCTGTGGACCTTTTCGATGATCCGGCATTTGATATTACACGCGAGAGAGCACAAAGAGTCATGGATTATATGCGCCGTCACGGACCTTTCGAACCACACAGGCTGCCTCTGGCAGACATGGAATATACAACACTGCCCAATGTAATGAAGAAGCTTAAAAACAGGTTCAAAAAGGTCAAAGACTGATCAATATTATTATAGCAGGACATTTAAAAGGAGCGTTATTATTTTGAAAACGCCAGCGATTGTTATCAACTTCAAAATCTACAAAGAGGTAGTGGGTGCCAAAGGTCTCGAATTGGCGAGAATTTGCGAAGCGGTGGCAAGCGAAACCGATGCAAGTATCGCAATCGCGCCGCAAATGGTTGACCTGGGTTTTATTGCAGAGAAGGTATCAATACCGGTATTTGCACAGCATATAGATACAGGGACCGCCGGTGCTTTTACCGGATTTACAAGCGTTGAGGCAGTGGCAGGATCGGGGGCTGTTGGAACACTTATCAACCATTCCGAGCATAGAATAAAAATCTCAGAAATTGATGAGCTGGTCCAGGTATGCAAAAAACAGAGCCTTATAACAATACTATGTACCAATAATCTTGAGGTCAGCTCAGCTTGTGCTATGCTCAAACCTGATTTTATCGCCATTGAACCCCCGGAATTGATTGGCGGAGACATTTCGGTTACCACTGCAGACCCCGATATTGTTAAAAATACCGTCACTGAAATCAAAAACCTGGCCCCTGAAGTCAAGGTTCTAACAGGTGCAGGAATAAAAACCTCCGAAGATGTAGCAAAAGCAATCGAGCTGGGAACTGATGGGGTACTCCTGGCCTCAGGGATAGTTAAAGCCGAGGATCCGCGCAAAGCACTTATGGACCTGGTCGCTGGGTTAAAGTGATTATTAATAATCAAGTGCCCAATCTGTGCAAAAACGGCTAATACCACATTTAAATCATGTTTATATTGATAAAAAATTTATATCAAAAAGTGTTTTATGTCTCGATTCTGTATGGCAGTTTGTTACATTCTCATAAGAACCCAACCGGGGATGGAGACGAAGGTTTTCCAGGGTTTGAAGAAAATCCAGGGTATCGATGAAGCACACATATTATTTGGAGACTATGATATTATTTCAAAACTTGAACTTCCTGATTTTGACGAGATAGCCGATAACATAATCGACCGCATCCGTAAAATCGACGGCGTGCTTGATACAAGATCATTCCCTTGTACTCAATTTTAGAATTATGATCTAATCCGAAGACGAATCGCTCTCTTTGCCCCTTCTTTTCTTTCTGCGGATTTTAATCAATATTATTGCGATTAGAACAACGACTATTAAAACCATAATTATTGTAATCGCGATTATTATATCCGTATCATCCTCTGGAGGTTCCTCTACAACCTCTACAGTTATAATATGGATATTCCATTGATCGCCGGTGCTGGTATTATCCTTGGGTTGGGCAAAAGTATCGCCGTCACCGGAGAATCCTACAAAAGTAATATTGACACTTTGGGGTTCATCGGGAGCGATATACTCGATTTCAAATGTCTGGGATTCCTGGGGAGGGAAATGATACTGCTGGGGAATACTTCCGGCGGTGGCGTTTGCTGAATATCCATAGATATTTCCAGGCCCGCCTCTGATGATCACAGTATAGGTGATATGTTCGTTCACCGTAACTGTTCTGGCGCCCCGCACTTCTACTGCCAGTGAACTTTGGGGAAGTTCAGAGTGACATATGCAGTGTTCGTAAGGTAATGCTTCACCCTCCATAACGCGCTGGAACTCCGGGTAATCATGGCAATCATCCTTTTCGATGCAGGATCGGTCCTTTTCCACAGCTAGGGTTTTGAATCCTGTTGACGGCTCGAGATTTACGAGAAAAACAACAGTAAAAATCACTACAAAATACATTATTGTAACTGCTAGACGGTTCATGTAGATCACAGGCGCTTGATTCGTTTATGGTGTTTGCGCAATAAATGTCTCTTCACATTTTTCTTGTTAAAGTACCGATCGCATTCCGGGCATTTATAACCCGAAGAACTCTTCTCTAACTTGACATCTATTGTTTCGATTTTACTTGAGGATGCGTAGGTATTTGCACTTTTTCTCTTCATCTCTGAAGGATCCTCTACCCTCTCATCATCAAAATCATCAGCGTCTTTAAGATTTCTTGGTTTTTCATCGCGCTCTGGTCTCCATACATAAAATAAAATAATCATGCTGATGATGATAATAATGATCAAAACAGGTATTGCAATAAAAAATGCATCATTCTCTACCTTCAACCCGAAAAAGGTCTTCTCGTCCGAGCTCTTTGCATCATCCTCTGTAGCGTCCTCCCCGTCCGGACTTTCATAAGAAAATGATTTGGGGTCGAGCGGATCCGTGCCGTGCTCATATTCGAAATAATCGTTTTGACCGTCACCGTCCGTATCGGCCACCATGGGATCTGTACCCAGGCTTATCTCCCTATCATTCGTTAAGCCGTCCTCATCCGAGTCCACCGGGTAACTTGTTTTATCATAGGGATTTGTGCCGTAGAATTTTTCATCGTCATTGGTCCAGCCGTCATTATCAGAATCATTTGGCTGCGGGTAATCGGAGGGATCATTCGGGTCTGTTCCCAAATATTCCTCTTCTGAATCAGTCCACGTATCACCGTCCGAATCCGTCGGATCGGTACCGCCGTTACCCGGACCATTATTTGATACTTGTTCATAAGTTGTAACTACCCGTATTGATTGAAAAGTAGATTGATCTTTGGTGGAATATGCAGTAACATCTACAGTTAATGTATTACCTTCTTCACAGCCGCAGCTGGGAATTACAGATAAATTGATATAACCAGTTTGACCGGCTTTAACGGCAATTTCGGGTTCGTCTGCCAGATATTCTTTGAATTTAACCAACCAAGTATCTGATTTCGGGTTACTAAAGGTCATTTTATATACATCATCATTCAACCCTTTATTACGGACCGTCAAATAATAAACAGCTTCATGATCCTTATCGGCATCCTTTTCGGTTTCGGTACAACTCAGGTTTACATCATAATTATAGACGCCAGCTGCATTGTCAGAAATGATTATGACCGGTGCTAGACCCAGAATAAATAGAAGTGTTAATGTTATAGCAATATTGAATGAGCGCATATTATCACGATTTGCATTGTATAAATATCGATATCATTGTAAACATTCGAGTTCTAATCTACTGTGAACTATATATATAATCTTCGATTTTATTAATCTTTTTGTGTTTATTAGACAACATTAATTCAAAAATGTTTATTTTTGTGATAATTCGGAATTGGTATTAGCCCCCCCTTTCTTTGGTGGGATTGCTTGGTATCTGTAAAATAAAATAGACCAATAAATTTTTAATTTGGTTGTAACTATAGGTACTTAACAATAATATATATATAGGGTAAATCCAATTCCAGCCCCCAAGTTGTTAGCAATGAAAAATGATGATGACCCATTTAACCACACCCTAACCCAGCGGAACGGGCATGTCAACTTAATTTTTTCATTTTTTTATTATCCATGGATTTCCTTGAGCTTTAGCGTTAAAAATAATGAAGGTTGAATAATATGAGGCCGCAAGTATTGCAGGGGATACATTTTATGAACGGTGATGTCGCCTGTGCAGAAGGAGCGATTGCTGCTGGCTGTAAATTCTTTGCTGGATATCCAATAACACCGGCAACAGAAATAGCCGAGAGAATGAGCGATAGATTGCCGGAAATTGATGGAATATATATCCAGATGGAAGATGAGATGGCTTCAATGGCCGCCATCCTGGGCGCCTCCTGGGGTGGTGTTAAATCAATGACGGCAACCTCAGGTCCGGGTTTCAGTTTGATGATGGAAAACTACGGCCTGGGTTTGATGACCGAAACACCCTGTGTAATTGTAGACATCATGCGGGGTGGACCCTCTACAGGACTGCCCACGCTTGTCAGCCAGGGAGATGTGATGCAGAGCCGATGGGGTACACACGGCGATGTGGGTGTTATATCATTGGTACCGTCATCGCCGCAGGAGATGTTCGATTTTGCTATACGGGCCTTCAATCTCTCTGAACAATACAGATTACCAGTTGTAATTCTTGGTGATGAAATCGTTGCACATATGACGGAAAAAGTAGTAATACCAAGCGCGGAGGAGATCAAATTAACACCGCGGAGGCATCCAAAGGTACCTCCCAGCGAGTATTTACCATTCGCACCCGATGATGACCTCGTACCGCCCATGGCATGTGCGGGAGAGGGCTATAATGTTCATGTAACAGGGCTTACGCACGATGACCGAGGTTACCCTGTAATAACACCAGAAGCCCAAAAAGATCTTGTCAGTAGACTTGTAAACAAAATCCGTAAAAATGCAAATGATATCCTCGATTGGGAGGAGCAGGAATTGGAAGATGCCGATATTGTCGTGATTGCATACGGCAGTGTAGCGAGGTGTGCAAAAGAAGCGGTGCGAAGAGCTCGCAACGATGGTATCAATGTCGGTTTGCTTCGGCCCAAAACCATCTGGCCATTCCCGGAAGACCGCGTGAAAAAACTTGCAGAATATGTAAAATTGTTTATCGTACCTGAGGTTAATTTCGGGCAGATTGCCTTTGAAGTAGAGCGTCATTCAGTGTATCATGCTCAAACATTATTAATACCTAAAATGGGTGGAGATATCCACACCCCCGAAGAAATTTTGAAAGCAATCAAGGAGATGGCTTAATGCCTAACAAAACAAAAAACCATAAGAATAAAAAACCCAAGGTAACCAAACCCCACAGGGTTTCAAAGCGAGGCAGAACCAAGAAAAGGTTGGTTGATATCCATACCAGCCGTGATCGATACACACCGATCCACGAATTTTCACCAACGCGGGATACCTATGAACACGGCATTCATCCCATGGACCAGTATTTAAGGCCAGGGAGGATTCCACACATATGGTGTTCCGGCTGCGGATTGGGTTCAATAATGACTTGTTTTATTAAAGCAGTCCAGGAACTGGATCTTGATGCAAGCAAAATTGCTATCGTTTCCGGTATAGGCTGTACCGGCCGAGTTGCGGGGTATATGAACCTCGATACCTACCACACAACTCACGGCCGTGCGATCCCGTTCGCTACAGGTTTGAAATTAGCAAAACCGGATATGCATGTTGTGGTTTACAGCGGTGACGGAGACCTGTTCGCAATCGGTGGTAATCATTTTATCCATGCTGCGAGGCGGAATGTGGACATCGACATTATTTGTGTAAATAATTACAATTACGCAATGACCGGCGGGCAGGTGGCACCAACAACGCCGATTCGGGCTCGCACGACCACAACACCCTACGGGAATTTCGAATACTCATTTAATTTACCATATGTTGCTATTGGCAGCGGTGCGGTATTTGTGGCGCGTTGGACTGCGCTACATGTCAGGAGACTCAAGGAAACATTTAAGGAAGCGATTTTAAAACGCGGCTTCACATTTACAGAGGTTCTATCACCCTGTCCATCTGCGTATAACCGTATGAATAAGCTGGGCGACGGCCTTGATGAAATGAGATATTACAAAGAACACTGCATAATCAAACACGGTGCAGATCCTGCAGAGGCTAAACTTGGTATACACAAAGATATAATCGTAGGAAAATTTGTAGACAAAGATAAACCAACATTCATGGATCTTTATAATGATGAATTAGCTGTTGTACACGGAAAAGAACCCACGCTGGAAATCTCTAAAAAGAAATAGTCAGGGATAAACGCTTCTGATAGATGATTAAATTTAAAAAAAGGAATAAAGCACGGAAATGGAGTAGTTCAATGGAAAAAAGTGCCCTCGTCATCGGCGGAGGAATAACAGGAATTCAGACCGCTTTGGATCTTGCCAACGCACAGGTCCGGGTATACTTACTTGAAAGCACACCTTCCATAGGCGGGAGAATGGCCCAGCTCGACAAGACCTTTCCCACCAATGACTGTTCCATGTGTATTTTATCACCGAAATTGGTAGAGGCGAACCGCCATGCCAATATTACGATTTTAACAAATTCTGAGCTTGAGGAAGTTAGCGGAAGCAGCGGTAATTTTAAGGTGAAGGTCCGCCGCAAAGCACGCTTCGTTGATGAAGATAAATGTATAGGGTGCGGGATATGCGCCGAGAAATGTCCGGTGAAAGTCCCCAATGAATTCGACCAATCCCTGGGCAACCGGAAGGCTATATATATACCGTTCCCGCAGGCTGTGCCCTTGAAGTATACCATTGACAAAGACAACTGCATTTACTTTAAAAATGGTAAATGCAAGGCATGCCTGAAATTCTGCCCCAACGAGGCACCGGTGTTCGATCAAGGTGACGAAGTTGAGGAGCTTGATATCGGCACCATAGTTGTCGCTACTGGAATCGATGTTTATGAACCCAACGACCGCCCGGAGTTCGGGTACGGTATATACCCGGACGTTATTACAGGTATCGAGTTCGAGAGGATGCTGAGCCCGAGTGGGCCCACTGGCGGAATGGTGCTTCGACGCTCGGATCCGGCTCCGGCGAAGAGCATTGTTTTCATGCAGTGTGTGGGTTCGCGCAATAACAATTCCGGGGTGCCGTACTGCTCAAGGGTTTGCTGCATGTACTCCATGAAAGAGGCAATCATTGCCAAAGAGCATTCCCCTGATCTTGAAAATTTGACTATACTGTACACCGACATTCGAGCCTATGGTAAGAACTTCGATGATTATTTCCACAGGGCTAAAACTGAGCACGGTATAGAATTCCTGCGCGGATATTCCGCGGAGGTAGGATTCAATCCGAAATCGAATAGAATCCTTATCAATTCCGAAAATACTCTTACAGGTGAAATTATACCAGTAGAAGCCGACCTCCTGGTACTTGCCACAGCGATTCTGCCGAGTAAATCCAATAAAGATCTTGCAGAAAAGCTCGACATCGACCTTGATGAATACGGCTTTTTCAAGGTCTTGGATCCCACAAGTTCCATGGTGCATTCAACACGGGAGGGTATTTTTCTGGCAGGCTGTGCTGTGGGACCAAAAGATATACCAGACAGTGTATCCACCTCCAGCGCGGCAGCTTCTGCGGCACTGGATATAATGACTGGCCACAAGGTAAAGATCCCCTCGGATGCAGAAAACCTGCCTGTAGGACACGCTGATGAGCCGCCGCGGATCGGCGTCTTTGTATGCCACTGCGGTACAAATATCGGAAGCGTAGTAGATGTGGAGCAGGTAGCAAATTACGCAAAAACACTGCCCTATGTGGTTTTTTCCGATAACAATCTATTTACTTGCTCGGACGCAACGCAACAGCAGATCAGAGATGTTATCCATGAACACAACCTGAACCGCGTAGTGGTGGCTTCATGCACACCACGCACGCACGAGCCGCTGTTCCAGAACACAATCCGGGAAGCGGGATTAAACCCTTATTTATTCGAAATGGCAAACATCCGTGAGCACTGTTCTTGGGTACACCGCGAGGAACAACAGGAGGCCACGGAGAAGGCCAAGGACCTTTTGAGGATGGCAGTAGCAAAAGCTGCTAACCTGACTGAATTGAGCCGCCCTACTTTCCATATACTTCACTCAGCGGCCGTAATAGGCGGCGGGATCTCGGGTATACAGGCTGCAACTGATCTTGCTAAAAAAGGATATAAAACCTACCTGATCGAAAAAGAGCAGGAGTTGGGCGGTAGATTAAGAGATATCTCAACGTTTGCCAGAACAGGTATAAAATCGAAGGAACTGCTGGAAAGTAAGATCTCCGAGCTGTTAAAGATCAAATCCAATTTAACAATATTTAAAGGTGCAGAACTAAAAAGTGTAAGCGGTTCAATTGGTAACTTTGAACTGGAACTGAATGCAAATGGAAAATCCCAAAACATCCAGGTGGGTGCTGTCATAGTTGCAATAGGGTCGGAGGTTTACCGACCGGAGGGCGAATTCGGGTACGGTAAACACGGCCATGTTATTACGAACCTGGAGCTTGAAGAAAACCTGAAGAGCTCAAATCCTTTGAAATTTAAATTCGGAGAGCACAAGCAAGCGGTTTATATCCTGTGTGTCGGTTCCAGGACCGCACCGGAGGATGGTTCAAATGCAGCTCCCGAATCATTACGGGAATCCAATTCCAAGGTTACAAATCCCGGCTGCTCAAGGATATGCTGTGATATAGGAATAAAGCAGGCAATGGAACTTCAAAAGGCCGGAATAGAGACTACCATATTATACCGCGATATCAGAACATTCGATTCGGGCTCTGAAGAATTGTATTATGATGCGGCATCCAAGGGCGTCCGTTTTATCCGTTTCGATAAGAGTCAGCAGCCGGAACTTGGTAAAGATGGTAAAAGCGTCGTGGTGAACGATTTATTGACTCAGGAACTGCTTGAACTTCAATCTGATTTGATTATTCTCGGGTGCGGTACCATACCCCGGGTAAATGAGGTATCGCATCTACAGAACCTTTTCAAGATCCCAAGGGGTTCCGACGGGTTCTTTTTAGAGGCCCATCCAAAGCTTGCACCGCTAGAGACCACCAAGGGCGGGATTTTTCTATGCGGAACCGCCCAGTACCCCAAGGGTGTACACGAATCCATAACGCAGGGCAGTGGTGCGGCCCTGAAAGCGTCCATACTGCTAACACAGGACGCACTTGCTGCCGAGCCGAACACCGCCATCGTGGACAGCGCTATATGCTGGGGGTGCGGCACCTGCACGGATATCTGCATTTACGGCGCACCGAGCCTGGTGGAAAGGGAATCCGGGGAGGGGTTTGTATCCTATATCAATCCCACGCTGTGCAAAGGCTGCGGCGCGTGTGCCGCACGGTGCCCGAGCGGTGCTATTAACGCTAATCTTTTTACAGATCAACAATTGATCGCTATGATATCAGCCCTGGAGGATGAGCAGCCATGAGTGCCGGAACAAGTACCAAAAGCAAATCCCAATCCCGATCGAAGACTGTAGATTTCGAGCCGAAGATTCTTGCGTTCTGCTGCAACTGGTGCTCATACGCAGGTGCAGATCTTGCTGGAGTTTCCAGGTTTCAATATAACCCCCACGCCAGAATAATAAGAGTCATGTGTTCCGGCCGGATAGACCTCGGGTTGATATTGAACGCCTTCGATAAAGGCGCGGATGGTGTTCTTGTATCCGGCTGTCACCCGGGCGACTGCCACTACATTACAGGCAACGAAAAAGCGCAGGTAACAATGGAACTTGCAGGCGAACTTATCCAGACCCTGGGGCTTGAACCGGAAAGGCTGAAACTTCAGTGGATATCTGCAGCAGAGGGTCAGAAGTTCGCCGAGTCCATCGATGAATTTGTAGAAACCATTAAGAATTTAGGGGAATCCGGTGCAAAAGCTCAGGCTCAAGGTGGTTAGTAAAGAGTATAGACAATGATCAGGAGAAATTAGAATTGGCTACGAAAAATTCCGTTACAGATGCCGAAGCGGGCCAAAAATCCCGGGAGCAGCCCAGCGAGGCAAAGATCAATCCAGACAATATCCGGGAAGCTTTTGCAGTAACTCAAGCTTATAACTGTCTCGAATGCGGTAAATGTACCGGGATCTGTCCGGTGGCACTGACCGATTCGGGCTTTTCACCCAGGCTGGTTGTTAAAAAAGCTT
>CP070629.1:1516124-1520298 GCA_020356005.1 Thermoplasmata archaeon | reverse complement strand
ATAGTTACCAAGCTTGACGGTACCGCCAAAGGCGGTGGTGCTCTATCGGCAGTTTCCGAAACCCAGGCACCAATAGTATTCATAGGAACAGGCGAACATCTTGAAGATCTGGAAAAGTTCGATCCCCCGCGGTTTATTTCACGGCTGCTGGGCATGGGCGACATCCAGAGCCTGCTGGAAATGGCTCAGGGCGTTATTGACGAAAAGGATGCAGAGGATACTGCAAAAAAACTTATGAGCGGTAAATTTTCTCTCAGGGAAATGTACGACCAGATGAAAATGATATCCGGAATGGGACCGCTCCAAAAGATTTTTAGTAGGTTCCCTATGGAATTGAGCAGTAAAATTCCAAAGGGTGCAATGGAAGATACGCAGGATAAATTGAAAAAATTCAAAATAATCATGGATTCCATGACCGATGAGGAGATGGACAATCCGCGGATCATCAAATCATCAAGGGTGAAGCGCATCGCATTAGGGTCAGGCTGCGAACCCCGTGATGTAAAGGCATTATTAAAATATTACAATATGACGCGGAAGGCCATAAAGGGTTATTCAAGCAACCGCAAAATGCGCAAAACACTAATGCAGCAACTCAAATTTGCAGAAAATGGTTGAAATCAATCATTTGGATTTTTATTGCATATAGAAGTACGAGATAATTTCTTTTTAATATAACGGCACAGCCCTACACCTTTTGTAAGTATAATAATATGAGATAATACTGTTAGATGACGCACCGCCAAGCACCTTTGGTAATTATGAAATAATTTAACTTCACCGTTATATACGGCACGGCCCTACACCTCGAAATCATTTTCTTTGGGTCGGTGTGGGCAATCAATTCAGCATATATAGATTTAGAGTGTTGGCAACTAGGTGTGGGCAATCTATTCAGCGGTTTGCGGTTGAGATGTGCGTACCGACTGACGGTCGCGTAAAGCGTTTCGTTCAGCGGTATCGAGACTCGTCTAAAAAATGTTCTGCGATTTAAAGCCGCGAAACGTTTAACGCCCAACGGTACGCACTGCGCCACCGCAACCGCTAGACGCCCCTCTGAAATCGTTTAAAAAGCTTATAGTGCTCGCGCTAAGATTAAAATTAAAATTAAAGGGTAAAAAATAAAAAACCGAGGAGTAAATCCCGAGTTAGTTACTTTTTATTAAAGTTACTATTTTGGTTGGACGTAATTTATCCGTGCAAGTGCCTCTTGATAGTCTTTTGGTGAGAAGTATCCTTTGAATTTACCCGCATCGTCGATTACAACCACAGCATAGGGATCTCGCTGCGTTACCTGAGGGACTACAGAATCCAGTAGTGCGGTATATTTGATCTCCATGATATCTTTATTCATCAATCGATCTACATCCAGGCTTACCGGATTATCTCCATCAACGATTTTTTTCAAGAATTCACGAGCGGTGATTACGCCTTTTGCTTTTCCATCACTATCGATAACCAGTACAACACCGCGCGGGATACCCATCAGTTTTTGTGCGGCAGCTTTGCCGTTTGCGTCCATCTCAATGATTTTAAATTCATCCGTAATGATAAGATCGGAAACCCTCATCTTTCGCGCATCTTTGGTTGCACCAGATGAAGATGATTTCTTTACTACGCGCTTTTTCTCTGGCATAAAATCACACCTTGAGATTGTATAGGAATTTTTTTATTTAAATATTTGGGTATACGCGTCATTTTTGGATATTTATTTTATCAGTCTAATTTTAGTACGCTCATACCATTCTCGGTTATCTCCACGGAGAGAACATCGCGGGTATGATTCGTCCCTCGCATTTTACGGATCCTCATAAGGTTTTTGTACACCAGCGGGTTGTCGAGCGACTTAAGATACAAAATAATAACGGCATCGACCATATAGGCTTCCAAATCCGCCGCACTTTCATCGGCTTTCTCTCCAACAATTATTGTGAAGACATTTAAATTTCTAAGAGCGGCGAGGAAATCGTAGAGATATCTTCGGTAATCCACCGGCGATGAAAACAATTGTGCTAAAGGGAGCGGATCGATAATTACCCTAGTTACCTTGGTTTCACGGACTATGTCTGTAATCGCATCAAGTGCTTTTTTAGGGCCCATAGTCTGTATCGATGTACCTAGGTCCCAGAATTGTACTCTGCCGTTTTCAATAAAAGATTCATCAAAAAACTTGTAGGAGGACATGAATTTTTTTATCATAAATACAGGTTCCGCGATACCGGTCATATAAATCGCTTTCTCACCTCTCTTGGCCGCATAGAAAATGGATTGCATGCCAAATGTTGTTTTTCCGGTACCCGGTTCGCCCAATACAAGTAAAACCGAGGGTAGCGGAAACCCTCCCTGTATGAATTCATCTAACCCCGGAATGCCTGATTTTATACGATTTATCATCGATATCGTACACCTTTATTATATGGTATTAATATAATTATTAAATATAAAAACGATTTTAAATAATTTTATGGTTAAATTACATTTAATGATAATAAATTTTGCTACCTTGAAATTGATTTTGATTATGCTATGAATTGCTTTGATAAAAAAATAAAATCTATATTTTTTGCTTCTAAATGGAAATAAATTTAAGAAACGTGTGTAAATCCTTAATAATGCCACCGAAACATTTATATTAAGTTTGGCGATTATATAATATATAGAAATATATCATTTTATCCGGGTATAAACCACAACATATTAAAAAATCCAGATTTAGTTTCCGAGGTGAGAAATATGAGGGACTATTATGGTGAGGATCAGACTTTTGAAGTTATGCCTGTAGGTACGGGATTTTGGGGTGCACGAACTGTAGCATTCATTATAGATTCAATTTTTATTGCATTTCCTTTATTACTATTCGTTTATGTCCTAGGTGGATTAGGGATGTTATTGAACCCTCTGGGCAATTGGTTGTATGTTTTAATTTTCATGCTCATTTTCGGGTTTTTACAGGTGATTTATTTTACATTCCTCGAGGGTACAGGCGAGAAATCATATTCTATTGGAAAAGCTCTGATGAATTTAGAAGTTATCAGTCTTGACGGCGGGCCTGTAACAGGCGGTCAGGCCTTCAAGAGGAATGCATCGAAATTATTGAAAATATTATTGCTAATCGATATCATTGCCGGTAGTAGTTCTGCAAGACGCGAAGATTACAGTCAGAAGTCATCCGATATTTCCGCCCGAACAGCTATCCAGGTACTTGTATTTGCACCAACGACACCGAAGCGCAAGCCTTTCAAGAAAGTATCACTTGCGGATAAGCCAAAAAGGAGAGTTAAGAAGCGAGATCTCGGCTTCCCCGCACATCTACTTAACGGACAGTGCCCGCGCTGTCAATCACCGTACAAGATCATCCCGCCGGATGATAAAACCACATGGTCGGGCCTGTGGAACTATCGGTGTACCTGGTGCAATAAGCTTGTTTTTGATACAGGACCGGGGAGGGTAAAGCCCGGCGACTGGGGACCCGCAAGCAGAAGTTATAAGGAGCCTCCGGGTTGGAGCTATCCCGGGAGACCCAGGGTAGCACCTGGGGATTGGCGATAGATTATAATCAATTCCAGAAGTACGTCTTACGTTTAGCGTTAGCGAGATGCGTACCGGCTAATGGAAGCGATATGCGTATCCGAAAGCTGAAGCGAGGCTCTCATTTCTAAATAATTGTTTAAAAGATGAAGGAGGAAAGGACGAAGCGCGATAGAATTCTTCGAATTCAATCTTGTTCCGGGGAGTCGGACTGTGTATCCGGCTCCCCGTCATCATCTTCCTCGTCCCTCTTCGGTGGCGGCACAACGGACATGATGTAGTTTTCCGCAACGAAGCTGTTGCCCACGATTCGCCCTTCACCGTACCAGGGTGACTTATCGAAATTCTTCGGGTTGGGCTCGTGCCTCGGACTGCCTATTATTGGTAACCGGACTCTTGGTTTATCAAATTTGAAGTCGGGTTTATCGTCGTCGTCGTCATCATTGTCGTCGTCCTGGTCGTCATCATCCTGGTCATCGTCATCGTCGTCATCCTGGTCGTCGTCATCCTGGTCGTCGGCATCCGGGTCGCCGCCCAGATGCTCGGCCTGTACCTGTTCCTCGTATTCAAGCTCGGGGGCTTCCTCTTCTTCGGCCGAGCACGGTGGACAGGGTTCGAAAACCTCTTCCTCCACCGTAGTCGTCGT
>CP070629.1:1512749-1516024 GCA_020356005.1 Thermoplasmata archaeon | reverse complement strand
GTATACGAGTTTTGATGATTGGGTGTATAGCGATTTTACCTCATATATGGAGTGGTATAATTTGATATAATTTAATAATTTAAAAAAATAAAAAAAGGTGATGTAACAAGATTACAGAGTAATTTGTGGAAAAAATGAGGGTGTTGCTTTCAAAAGTATGACATATTTGTCTTCCCCAAAGAAAAGTATGTTTTTTTCAACTTAGCAATACCCTCTACTCTTTCCAAAATAAGAATAAGAGAGAGTGAAGATCTTGGGAATAAATCAGTTTATTGAAACCTCAAAAAGATTTTTCAAAAATGATGAGTCTACCAAAACTTTAAAAATTAATAAAAAAAGCGTACCAAAATTCATTTTTACGCTCCTTATTCATTTAATATTCCAGAAAAAAAACAAAAATAGGGGAAGTAACAAAAAAATTTTAGGAGGTGGCAAAATATGTCGAGTATTTTGGGGAAGCCTAAATTATTAACAATTTCTTTGGCAGTGCTTGTTGTATTTATAATGGCAACAGGTGCATTTGTCGGTGCAGCTAATCAGACTGTAATTGAAGAAAATGGATATAACGAATCTTTTAAACCTGAACCACTTTCCGAGGCAGAATATACCTGGGAATCCGATTTGGTGCCAATAGATCCTTACCAGGAACCCGAGGAGGAATCCGAGCAGGAATCCGAGACCGAACATGAGCAGGATGAGATGTTAGAACATAATGAGATCGAATCGGTATTAGTAGAAGAGGGGGTTCCAATTGTGCCTGAAAATCAAGAGTATATTACTGTAGATGGTGAGACAATAAGCTCACCTAACTCAAAGCAACTAAACCAACAAGAGCTACTCATATCCAGTAAAGATCGTAACAAACTTAGTGAAGCATTATCGTATATTACGGACAAAGATGAAACGATTCCAAGCAAAGATGATACACTTCAATCTACACCTAAAGCACCCTCGACACGCTCTCGCAACGGAAAGTTGACAATGGTGTTTGGCACGGATAATTCATACAAGCCAGGTGAAGGAACGGGTTATCTATATCGTAGCGGTACTTCTTATTATTCGTATACCAATTACTATATGCGCACTTACCAATATACCACTTATGAGTATCGAGGTCGAGCGGTGTTCGACCTAACCGAAATTGGACAATATTCAGGTGTGAAGGTCACCTCCGGTGCGCTCTGGTGGCGGCAGGATAACAGGCAGAGAGTGGCGCAGTTAGATTTCTGGACCATGCAATCGACTCCGTTCTATATCCAAGGTACCAGTTCACAGGCCCAGTCGTGGTTCAACGAGATCGGCGGCACGGGCTCAGTAAATCTGGCTTCTAACACATTCACGACTAGTACTTCTAGTAATTTTGATGTTTTCACTACTCTCACCCCGGCTGGAATCGCAGATTTGAACACGCGCATCGCGTCATCTAATTATGATCTTGCGATAGGCGCAGACATTTCGAAGCTAATCTCGGGAACATCCGGTTATGTATATATTTACGATTGTCGGCTGATGCTGAACTTCACCTACACCCAGATGCCTCGCCAAAAGGAAGGTGGTATAGGATACGGTGATGTGCTGTGCGGGTATGTTCGGGGCCCGCCTTCTTCTTATTACTTATATGATATCGGTCGTCTTTACCCAGCATATGCCTATTATCGTGGCTATGCAGTCTGGAATACCTCGATGATCAAGGCGATGATCCCTGAGCAGGGGCCGCGTGGCGAAAAAGTGCTCTTGACCGGGGTTAGTCTACGCATAAGCCAGTACTATGGTTATATTGAACCCACCCTAGGTATCTATCATCTGCTGAACCATCCGGTGGGTCAGACCGTACAAGATCTATTCAAGGATGCGGGGAATGGTACCAAGTATTTTTCGCCAACAACTTATAAGTATTATAGTTCCTCTGAGTCCGAGGAGTTCGAGTGGGATTTGGGTCCGGAAGCGTTAGATGATTTCAACGAAACGCTCGATGGTGACCCTGAGTTCTTCGGCCTTGGATTTACCCGTACATCTTATTATAGCTATTTCTATTCACCAATATTAGTGGTGAAATGGAAAATACTGATCCCGCCAGTGCGTAGAATCCAGTTGGGCAGTGACAACCCCGAGTACGCTGGTGATGCGTTAGGTTATGCGGCTAAGTCGGGTACATTTTACAACAGCCTGGCCAACTATCATGCGTTCCCGCTTACCTCGGGCTCGAGTGAATACCGTGGTTGGGCGGTGTTCGATTTACAGGATATCGGCCAGTGGTCAGGCGTGGATATCAAGTCAGCAACATTAATGATTCATAACTGGAAGATGGATAAAATTAATGTTGTAAATTTCACATTACTAAAGAAGACTCCGTATCAAACCTTAATGAGTGCATATGCAAAGACCATTTACACGGAAGCAGGCCCAAGTGGCACGCTCATCGGCCAGTATGAGACCCGCACGATTTCAAGCATTATACCACGTACTACTTATGTACCATTAAATGAAGTAGCGGTGAAGGCGATTAATGATACTGTCCATGGCTCACCGAAATACTACACATTCGCGGTTGGAATGTACATAAGCAAACTCCATACAGGGTACACCAAGGGTAATGCCTACTGGAGCGATATACGGTTGGCAGTGGAGTTTTCATATGAGAATGACCTTCAGCCCACGGAGGGTGGCAATGGCATAGCATTTGGCGACGACTGGTCAGGTTATGTTGAGATGTTCACCGTGGGTAATGATTTTCCGGATGGTTACTTGGATGTGAAGGATATAACGACCAAAGATTTCCGCGGGTATGCCCAGTGGGATATCGGTAGGATTCGGCGTGCGTTCCCTGAACAGAATGTGTCGTCGGTAAAGATTAAGAAATTAAGCCTTCGTTTCAATCAATTCTCAGGCACTTCAAAGGGTATTAAAGTGTTCGACATGGACACAAACGTGACCACCCCAGTGAGCGCAGACCTGATCTACAAGGATTGCGGGACAGGCACAGAATATTATACAAGCAAAGACTCCACAGCAACGAATGCCGAGTTCGAATGGGATTTGGGCAAGACTGCCGCGGCAGATTTCCAGGCAGCGCTCGAGGACGGCAACCCTGACTTTTTCGGAGTCGGTCTCTCCGGCTCATCTACTACAGGCACCATGACTGCCTACGGGCCGAAATTGGTAATCGAGTGGTATTATGATTTTCTATCAGCACGCTTAACGACCAACCGTCCAAGCGGTTATGAGGGTACACCGTTATTATTCGATGCCAGCCCGAGCACTAACTCGACCGGTGG
>CP070629.1:1506976-1512649 GCA_020356005.1 Thermoplasmata archaeon | reverse complement strand
TGCCCACACCTAGTTGCCAACACCGACCAGATGCATACTTAATCGAGGTGCTTGGCGGTGCGTCATCTAACAGTATTATCTCATATTATTATACTTACAAAAGGTGTAGGGCCGTTCCGAATATAACAGTATTATTACATCGATTCATAAGTATAAATCGCTTGGCGTTAGGCCGTGCCGTAACCGCAGGTAGCGAGCGTATTTATCCTTCATAATTTACTAATCTCCCTGAATCCAGGGTCCAGGGTCCTGATTCCATCGATTTATCAGCTATTGTCATAAACTTTAAATCATAGTTCGGGGCCAGCCTTGTACCCTCTCATTGTCAGATTTATTTTATTTCCAGAGTGAATTGGGGTATTTACAGATGAAATGATCAGTTTTATCTCTGAATCGATGGTGGAACCATGTTTAAATTAATGAATGGTAAATTGAAATTAAAAGTGAGCTCGATTATTATTATATCTTTTTTTGTTATGGGTGGATTTTCTGGGCTTTTTAGCTTTGAAGACAACAATGTTGTGGAAGCTGCTACGATTTATGTAGGTCCAAATGAAACCTATAAAACCATCACAGCCGGTCTAAATGCTGCAAAATCGGGCGATACGGTCTACGTTTACAATGGTACCTACAATGAAAATGTAGAAATAAATAAAACAATAACTTTAATTGGCGAAAGAAAAAATGATACGATTATTGATGGGGGCGGTACTGGCAGTGTCATTCATATTCGTGCCGCTGATGGTATTTCGGTTCAAAACTTTACTATAAGAAATAGTGGTAATGGTTTTAATGATGCGGGGATTAAGATTCAATCTGTAAGATATACATTAATAACTAATAACAATATTACATTAAATAATCAATATGGGATCCTCAACTATCATAGTTTTTATACTGATATTTTGAATAATAATATTACTTTCAATGATATGGAAGCTATTTATTTTAATAATGGCACAAATAATAATGTTTCTAATAATAATATTTATAATAATGGTTACTATGGCATCACTTTGGATTATTCAAATGGGAATATTTTTTTAGGAAATCGGATAGTTAGTAATAATAACTCCGGTTTTAATTTTCGTCGGGGAACCAACAATTTAATTAAATTCAATACCATCCAAAATCATAATTGGGGGATCGCATGGAGATCAACATGTGAAGGAAGTAGAATTTATTTGAATAATTTTATTAATAATAATAAAAATGTATATGGTACCGATGCCTCTCGGACATGGAATTCAGAAAAACCCTGGGAATATAATTATAATGGAAAAAATCATACGAACAATTTAGGCAATTACTGGGATGATTATACCGGTCAGGATACCAATGGTGATGGGATTGGAGATACACCTTATAACATTGGTTCATATAAAGACTCTTATCCCCTTATGAAACCCATCGAAAATTATTTACCGACCTTGTCCAGTATTCAAATGTCTTTGAATGCTCTATCATCAAAAAGATCTTTTGCATCTGTATCATTATCCATCAAAACGGCTTCGGCTAATGCTACCATGGGAGGTGCATTAACTGGCACCATTGATTTCTACAATCTTGAAATTGTAATTTTCAATTCGAGCTCTTATGCCGGTAAAGGTTTCTTTACAAGTAACTATACTGCTGTGCTTGAAGGTAAAACATACAAAGGTAACTGGCGCGGGATGCTGTTTAATAAATCGAGTGAAAGAAAATTCTATTTAAAAGGAACCGTTACCGGTGAGCTGAAAGGTATAACCGATGGATATCTAAAGGAATCCACCAGCGGCAGCGGAAAATACGACTTATATGCCTCGACGTGGACATTAAACCATCTCGAACCCATTCTAACTTTTCTAACATTAACAATGAATGGTAATGTGAAATATACCAGTTCGCAAGATACATCATCCAGTATTTTTATTTTACAGGCTAAATTCATGGGAAACGCATCTGGATATTATAAAGGTCCTTTGGACATCGTTATAACCAATGTTAGAATTAATGATGTTACAAGTCAGTATTTTGGCATCGGTTTCTCTATAATAACATATATCTCCAAATATGGTTCTGGCGTAGGGTGGACGTATGATATAACCGTGTCCGCCGGTACAGCAGAGCTCAACGGTTACTTTACCAAACCTATCTGGGGTATAACCGTTGGAACGCTCTACGAATGCGAACCTATCGTTACACTATCATTAAATATCATTAGAATCGATATCGGTTTACCTCCCAGTATAAGTGTTGATGTGGATGTTTGGGGCCCAACATGGGTCAGTCCCGGTCAAACCATGAACTATTTTCTAGAATACAGTAATATGGGCTTGAAAGATGCAAAATATACTGATGTCATCATGACACTTCCAAAAAATGTTAGTTATTCATCCAATACCGGAAGTGGAAGTTACAATGCAGAAAAACACCAGGTGGTCTGGACCACCGTTATTAAGTCAAAAAGTAGATCTATTGTAAGTGTTATCTGTAATGTAAGTTGGGGTTTGCCTCAGGGAACAAAATTACCGGTTAAGGGCGATATCTACGATAATTCCAAACAAAAAAATCTTGCTACTGATGCCTTTGTTAGCATAGTGAGAGTTGCCCGTGATCCGAACGCTAAATACGGTTATGAAGGTAATATACCTCCCGGTGAAAAATTAAATTATACAATTGAATATGAGAATGAGGGCAAAGGGATCGCCTTCGGGGTGTATGTCACCGATACATTGGATGAAGACCTGGATGATTCCACTTTGAAGATCGGGCCTGTTATTAGTACAAAAAATCATTCTATAATCGCACCTGCAGGTACATATAATCCATACACCAGGACAATAACGTGGTCCATAGGCGAAGTCGGCCCCGGTGAAGGCGGCTATGCCAACATTAGCATCAATGTAAGGCAGGACGCACCTTTACTTTCCGTAATCATCAATTATGCAACGGTGTACTTTCCGAGCGTCCCCGAAATAACCAGGACCAACGGTATTATCACAATCGTGAATATCAATCAACGGCCTGTTGCAGATGCAGGAAGTAATAAAGTTGCCTACACCCTGGAGAATGTTACTTTCGATGCCTCTCTATCCTACGATCCCGATGGGGTGATAGTCAATTACACCTGGGATTTCGGTGATGGAAACCTCGGCTACGATGAAATAATGACGCATCAATATCTTGATGACGGTACTTATAAAGTAAAGCTAACTGTTAAAGATAAATGGGATGCTTATAACTCTCATGAGATTTACGTTGAAGTTCTTAACAGAGCACCCCACGCCGTTCTTGAAGCGGATCTCAATGAAGTCTTTATTAACGAAACAGTAAAATTCAATGCCGAAAGCTCATTAGATCTCGACGGTGATATAATTGATTATTATTTCGACTTCGGTGACGGCAGCAATTCAGGGTGGATTAAATCGCCAGCAGCCAGCCATAAATATGACGTAGGCAATACGATCTATTCGGTCAGGCTGAAAGTAAAAGATGATGATGGCAAATCCAATATCAACATCGCAGAGGTGAATATTACCGTACATGAGGTACCAAAATATAATCCTGTTATCGACTCTACCTTTCCGACAAGCATTTTAATCAATGAAGACTTCGAGGAATGGTCACTAAGTCTAACAGATTTTGAAAGCCATACCAATCCGGGTTATGGTAAAGACGACCTCAAATGGTATGTTACCGGCAACAGCGGTACCATTTTCAATATAACCGGAGATAACAGCACCGGAACGAATGCCGATACATTTACATTTACAAGTATTTCGAATCAGTACGGCGTGGAAGTATTAACTTACCATCTGTATGACACGGAGGGTGTAGAAGCTACAATCCAACAAACCATTGAGGTGCGCTCCGTTAATGACCCGCCGGATCTGAAGCCGTTCTCTGATATGGTGGTCAATGTAAGTGAAGAGATAACATTGAATCTTGAGGATTATATTTCAGATGTGGAGAGTAGGATTTCAGATTTGACAATCGAAACAAATTATCCGGAACAGGTAAAAGTTCAAGATTCATTATTGGTAATCGCATTCGAGTCCTCGGGTGATTATCAGGTTGAAATTGATGTACTCGATGGTGAATTCAAGGTTACGGGCTCATTCCTGGTGAAGGTACTGGACCTGATATCGGATGATAGCGATGGCGATGGAATGCCGGACAGCTGGGAGGAATTATACGGCTTAGATCCTTATGACCCCGGCGATGCCGGAATCGATAACGACAAAGATTTTTTAACTAATTTACAGGAGTTTAGGATCGGGACAGATCCCACCAAGGCAGACACCGATTCCGACGGTTTCATTGACAGCATAGATGAATATCCCACCGATCCCACCCGACCAGGAAAACGTGAAGTGGAAGAAAAGTCGAAGGGAAATGATATATTGATCTTTATATTTGCAATCATAATTGTTGTTGTAATAATTGTATTGATACTTTTTACAATAATAAAACGAAAAAGGGCAGACCGCATTGCCAAACCCTTTGATGATGATGAATTTATCAGCAGTATCCGTGATGATATTATCCAGGGCACCTCATTAAGAAGACCGGAGATGTCAGACAACACTTTATTAACTGTTCTTGAGGTGAAATACCAGCGGGGTGAGATATCCGAGGAAACATACCTGGAAATAGAGCGTGAGAAAACCCTCGAGCATCCCTTGACTAATAATAAAAACCTATCGGGAAAACATTAAAAAGGTTCTAATAAATAGATATCAGCAATTATTGAATGCCGAATTCAGGGTGGAACATAATGGGGAATGATGAAACCGAATCTGTTTTAGACAACGAAACCAGGAGATTGATCTATAACCACATTATGGCAAATCCCGGTGTTTCTTTCAATGTGTTAAAAAATGTATTCAATATGAATGACAGTACTCTGAGATACCATTTAAACTATCTTGAAAAGAATGATAAAATAAGTTTCGGATTGGAAAAGCGAAAGCGTAATTATTACCCGCATGCGAATAAAGCTTATGCAGTCCAGAACCAGGGGAATTCCAATTCTCCCGATGTTCTTGATCTAACACCACGCCAGGAACGTATCGTCGAAACGATAAAGGATTTTCCTGGAATTACCCAGAAGGAATTGATCAATAAGACAGGGATAAGTCGAAACACCATAAACAAGAACCTCAATAAGTTAATGGAGCACTGCATTGTGCGAAAATATCCAAACGGCAATAGTGTATCTTATGAATACATAGAAAATGAGCAGTTGCGATACGAAATTCTAAGACAGCTGCTTATAAAGCTCATCAACAAAGAGATCGACGAAAAAACCTTTTTGGAATTGAAGAGAAAACTCGATTGATTTCTAAATGCTAGGGGAGAGGCATGAGGCAGGAGGCAAGAGGCAAAAGCACCCTGGGTGCTTTGTCCTGAGTCCTGGGTCCTTAGGATTACTCACCATTCAAGCGAGCTTTGCTCGCGTCCTCACCATTCACCACTTTATAATCTAATAAAATCTTCTTACAGCGATAATAAATTAAAAACAATCAAATAGATTCCCACGATTATAAGAACTATCCCGCTGAATTTCTTTATGGCGCCTGTATATGACGCCAGTTTTTGCACCGCGCTCTGGCCCAGTATTGCAATTGCCACTGTAACGGCGATCATAAGGACAACCATGCTGATAATGTAGAGAAACAGGACGATGAT
>CP070629.1:1503183-1506876 GCA_020356005.1 Thermoplasmata archaeon | reverse complement strand
GGGCGTATTCGGTGCCCTCCCCTCCGAAGGTTCTTTCGAAGGTTGGCGGCGGCTCCGCAATAAGATACATCACTGCGAGCGTGAAAAATGACACTACCAGTAAGATCACTATTGCGTATGCCATAATTTTACTTCTCATTACTATCATCACTTATACACAAAAGATTTCCAGGGCTTTCCCATCTACATAATGACCCACAAATTATTAAAGCTAACTCTATAGCTTATTAAATTAAAACCAGGGATTGGGGATTAGGGATTCGGGATTAGGGAGAATATAATCGATATTCTTACTGATCTTCCTGTTTTCCTGTTTAATAAAACTGGGGGGTGGGGTGGGGACATTTGTAATCAAAACCCTAGATTATTTTTCGTGATTTTCGATAATTTCGTATCTTCGTGGTAATAAAATTCCATTGCTAAAACCGAACAGGTAATCCCATCAATTTAAAATCAACCCCAGACCCCAGGCCCCAGACCCCAGATCCATAATACTTACCATTCAAGCGAGCTTTGCTCGCGTCCTCACCATTCACCACTTATAAATGAACTATCTGCAGTATATATCCATCCTTGTGCCTCTTAAAAATTGCTAGATCATTATTATTAATATTATCAGCTCTTACGAATGTATTTGGTAGCGTAACAGTGAACGAGTTGCCCACCTTGCGGATCTTACGTACATTGTTTTTTCTACGCCCGCTGAAAATCTCCCATTTTAAAAGCTCGTTGGATGAAAAATACGTCTCCTTGCACTTACTGCATTTCCAGCCCTTGATTTCAACCTCATCTTTAAGCTCCTTATGCTTCCTCAGCTTTCCCTTGCATAATGCACATCTATCCATAATGCTACCTCCTGAATTTCAGGTGTATTAGTATCAGTTCATTCTCGGTTTCTACATAAACGAGTTCCCATATACCTTTCTTGGTGCGTAATCTAACCATCGATTTTTCCTTCGATTCTTTTGAATGCAGCCCACCGGTTAATATCTCAATAATCAGATCTAGATTCTTTTTATATTTATCATACAACTCATTTCTGCAGTGACCTGTGAGAATCAAATCTTTGCGTTTGCTGCTGATTCGAATTTTCAAAGGTGATACCTCATTTATATGTAACTTATCCCGTATATACTTTTCTGCTATGTGTATACAGTAGATAAATGTATATATTGACACTTTCTGAACATTTGCATATTATCAACGAAATGGTTCTGGTGCTCACTATGTTGAGCGTACGCTCATTATATTGAGCAAATGCTCAATTATATATCCACTCGATAATATTAATAATAAATTTAGAGGGATCGCCGAAAGTAATTTTAATCGATTAAAAGCACCCTGACCCCCAACCTCTAACCTCCAACCTCCAGAATATCTTTCGCGGTCTTCGCGCCTTTCGCTTATTTCGCGGTAAAAAAATGTCCCATGCCAATCCCGACTAGATAACCCTGCACATCAAAAAACCCTAGAACCCAGAACCCAGAACCTAGAACCTGATTCTACCGCTTTCTCCGAACAATCTTAACTACTATTATAATCAGAATAATAACAATAACGATCAATGATGGTATCCAATACTTCTCTATGAACGTCGGCTCCACAATTAATGTAAATTCGATCTGATACGCCTGGCCCCCCGCCGCCTTGATCTCATTTATATCCGTCGGATACGATGATACCCGTATGGGATATTCACCGGAGGGTGTGTCCTTATTCGTTTTAACAACAATCTCGAAGGTTCTTTTGGCCTTCTCGCCTACTTCCATGGTAGAGGGAAATTCTATCTTGATTTCGGACCCCAGTAGGGTCTTCTCATTGTGAACCGATTGATAGAAGATGTCCCTGGCGTTACCAAGATTGTTTATATTTACTTTGAAAACTGTTTGCTCACCCTTTTTAACCGAATTCTTTAACTCCGGGGTGCTCAGGTCCCAATCGGCATAATACTGGATCCTCACCAGCCCGTTGACATCTCTTAATTGGTAGATATCATCATTCGGGAGTGTCCTCACGGTGCCCGTCAGGCTCAGCTCGCCTTTGGAATTAAACGATATTTCCGAGGGCACATCCACGATCACCTTGAACCTCTCCTGCTCGTCTCTGCCCAATTCAATCCTTTCTGGTTGAACTTTTACAAACCACTTTTTGCCCCTTTTGTTCTCTTCTGCATACCAGCGATGGTCGATTTTGGCTTCCAGAGTGCAGATGATTTTGGAGATATTTTTATCCTTAAAATAAGTGCCGTTGATGGTGCCGGGGAATTTTACCGATTCATTGTTGCCCGGCCGCACATCCGCAAACTGTATCTCCTCTCCTTCTTCAAAGCTTATGAAGTAATCTTGCGATTTCTCATTCTCGGGGAGATACTGTATACCTGAGGCGGAGGCGCTTGATATTATAGAAAATAAAATCAAAACCAGGAACAGCTTGCTAATAACACTCCATGATATAGAACCACATCTCAATCAGATCCAACCTCGAATGCTTTTACTCGGAACCATGCACCATAAAAGCCCGCATTTTGCCCTGCGTTCTATATCAATGGTTGCTGTTGAGGCAGTTCTGAATAACACAAATTGTCATTAAGAACCGCGCAGTGAACTGAAAAGCACTGCTGATTGAATGTTCTCTAAGTCTCCTGTCTCCACCGGTTCCAACCTCACCGCGGGTCCTAAGAGATCTACTGCCTTCATCACTTATTATAGCCAATGTAATTTAAAGTATTTATCGTACGATTTTTCTTTTTTATTTAAATCTTATCATTTTCAAAAATTCCAATCGAAAACAATTGTTACGCAACAAGGTTAATTTCATATAAATCATTAATAAAAGCCAGGAGGCATGAGGCAAGAGGCAAAAGGTGAAACGCGCTTCGCAACCGCTTGACGGAACGCTAGACGCAACCGCTTGACGGTACGCTAGACCCAACCGCTTGACGGTACGCTAGACGCAACCGCAAACCGCTAGACGCACCTCTATAAGCATTATATAATCAACATAAATTCTACCTAAATCTCCCCAATTCCCCACTCAGCCAACATCAACGGCTTATCAGCATACTTACTGCTTAACTCATTGTAAATAGGTTCCATTACTTTATCGAAGCTCACCCATTCCTCCTCCTCGGTCTGTGCGCCGAACAAGCTGAACGCCACCCAGTCGATGTAGTCGTCACCAGGGTAATATGCTTCGATAACATTCCAGATCTTCTCGGGCGTGCTTTCGTAATTGGGCTGCCAGTACCATACCGCATTATCCACACCGTTGCTTTCGAAGAGGTCTATTATGTGTCGAAACGCATCCACGTACTTCTCCGGCCCGTCCTCTTTCGTGGGATCGCCGTAGCCGTCCAGTGCACCGCCGCCCTGGTATACGCCCGACCATGCGTACCAGTTCCCGTTCATCTCCGGCCCCATGGTTACAAAGACGGGTTTACCGAAATCTTTCAGCTCCTCCGCCCAGTCCATCAGGAACAAATCGTAAAGCCCATTGATGATCTTGTCCATTGAAAAATCGTACTGGAACCCGTGCGAGTCGTAGTACGGCTCACCCCACGGCATTATCCGGAGCATCGGCACTGCTCCGTAGGATGCGATCTCGTCCAGCTGGTCGCTGGACGCGTACAGCTCGCCCCAGAAGTTGGAGAACGGTACAAATGCCACCGATTTACCGCAAAGCTCCTGGAACTGC
>CP070629.1:1498426-1503083 GCA_020356005.1 Thermoplasmata archaeon | reverse complement strand
TTTTACAGATTTGTGTGAATATTTTTCTATATTTAATAGTTTTACCCTAGTAAAAATATAGTAAATTGTAATTATTCTTATTTTAAAATAAAATCAATAAACCTGATTCTCATAGATCTTTTGGAGTAAATATACATCTAATAGCTTCCCGAATTTCTTACCAACTTCTTTCATAATCCCGATTTGAACAAAACCATTTGATTCATGCAGGTGTATACTGATCTCGTTCCCTTCAACAATTCTCGCAATAACGGTGTGCAGACCTGCCTCCCGGCCTTCTTCTAAAATCCTTTCCATGAGTATTTTGCCAATTTTCTGCCCTTGATATTCCTCTTTGACATAAAGTGAGATTTCAGCGGTATCCGAATAAGCACATCTATCTGACCATTTGCTCAATGCCGCCCAACCAACGATTACAGTATCCAGTTCAGCCACAAGTATTGGATTTTGCGACCCGTGGTCTTCAAACCAGGCCTTTTGCTCCTCCACGGTTTTGGGCTCGGTATCAAATGTAGCGGTGGTCTTTAAAATTGCATAATTATAAATCTCGGTTATTGCGCTCAGATCGTCTTGTGTTGCTCGCCTGATGGATACCATAATATCCGCTCACCGTTTTATACCAACTACCCAGAACGCGGTGGAAAGTATGAAAACCAAACCGTTCTTGATCGCTTCTGTCTGGTTTGATTTAAATTCCTCTATCTTTTCTTTTGACCAGCCGTTTTTTACAAATATTTTTTCCGCCACCCAGAAATTCTTAGTAAATGCATCCAACTGCGTTTTTATGTCATTGATCAGCAGGAACTCGGTTTCGGTATCGAACCCTACTTCCGTTTTCAAGCCCGCTTTGTTGAATAAAAATTTTAATTTTCTACCTGTTTGAAGATCTGCACCCAGCACGCTCACTGATTTTTTCCATAAGTCAGTATATTCAGTTTCTGGATATGCGATCATACCGTCGTAATCAGGTTCAAGTGTTCCCAAAACGATGCCGCCGGGTTTTGTTACCCTGGCCATTTCATCTACTGCTTTTTGCTGGTCCTTTACATGGATGAGAACGATGTTGAACACCACGAGGTCGAACGATTCGTCTTCGAATGGGAGTGCAGTAATATCAGCTTCCATGACCCTGGCGTTTGATATCTCAGCGAGCAGTTTCTCGGCCTGCTCCAACTTCTCGGTATCGATATCAACACCGACCACTTCGCCCTCCGCAAGCTGTGCGATATCCATTGTTATTGCACCGGTGCCGCAGCCCGCATCCAGGATCTTTTGTTTACTTTTCAAATCCACCTTATCATACAATTTGTACCGGTACTCTCTACTATCCTCTGCCTGCTGCTGCAATTTGCGCTTCCAATCATCCGAAGTCCATTCATCAAATTTATCTTTGGACATCTTTGGCCCTCTGGCAAATGTATAGCGGATAAACCAAGTTTATTATTATTAATTCTTTGCTTTTAGCATATTTTATTATTTTAATGAATTCAATAAATTATAAATATTGTTCTGACCACTATATTACTAAGAACAAAGAGGGTATTCAGGTTTTTATTAAATTTAAAGTGGCGAAAGTATGAAAATACGAGCGGCTCGTTTAATATACTGGATAATATCAATACTATTGATATCAACGATCTTATTACCTTTGAGTGCTTCGGCTATCGACCCAGAGGTCACCATCACTATGGACACATATTCAAAGAAACTGGATGTTCAACCCGGATCCGATAGAACCGCTTTAATTTCCGGGAAAATCACATTGGAAACCCAGGGTATCGGCCAGAATGTCCAGAAAGTGGATGTGGAATTGATAGTCAGTACGGATTCAGGTTGGGTTGCATCAGTAAACCCAAGTTTATTTCATTTTGAATCACCCAATTATTATTCAGATTATTTTGTTTTAAGAGTAACTGCACCCGAGGAAGCGTCAGCCTGGGATTTATGCACTGTAAATATTTCTGGGACAGCCACTACGATTCCGGGCGGTGTAATATATTATATCGAACCGGTGAAACCAACAATAATAATCGAGCCATTTATGCGATGCGCAGTAACAGTTGATAAAACATTCACAGATGTATCGGCAGGTGAGAAAGCTGAATTTACAATTAAAATCGAGAACCACGGGAATTATGAAGAAAAATTTTACTTACGGTTATCAGATGACATAGACGCGGAGGTACGAAAGTGGGAGATATCATTTGATAATAATTATTTATTTGTGGACGAAAGAAATGATAAAGATACAAAAATGATCGTAAAAGTACCCCGTAGTGCAGATTCGGGAGCGCATGAAATTATTGTTGAAATTGTTAATGAAGGTAAAGGGGATTATAATATTGTGAGTACGGATTATGTTAAGGTTTTAATTAATGTTGAAAAAATCGGAGCTTTTGGTTTGGGAAATTGGTCATGGTTCATTGTCATTGTTATTATCTTAATCATCATTATTATTGCGGTTTTGAAAAAAAAGGGAAAATTATCCAAAATAACCACTAAACAATAGGCAACTTCAATGTAAAAGTTTATTTACATCTATAATTGTTGCCTTAATTACTCGTAATGAAAAAAGTCGACGATAGGTGGTGATTGAAATAAATACTCTAAAGTCCATTTCAATTCTTATTATTTTGGTTTTATCAACTCTAGTTATAATTTCAGATCCTGTATCCGCAGATTCAGATGGAGACGGTATTGATGACGGTAAGGAGGTGTTCTGGGGCACTTACCCCTCCGACGCAGACAGTGATGATGACGGCATAAAAGATGGCGCGGAGCAGTACTGGAATGTGGATTGGGACAAGGACACACTAATAAATGCACTTGATCCAGATTCCGACAACGACGGTATCTGGGACGGAGCGGAGGTGGGTAAAACCGAGGGGACAACGGACACCGATATGGAAAAATTCCGTAAGGACGAGGACCCGACATCTACAACGGATCCGCTTATGAACGATACCGATGCCGACGGGCTGCTGGACGGCTGGGATGATATAAACGGAAACGGGATTTTCGATGCCGGTTCTGAAGCAGGGGAGGATGTGAATGCCAACGGTAAATACGATACCGGTGAGACCAACCCCCTAAATCCCGATACCGACAGCGGTGGTGTAATGGACGGTGACGAGGTCAGGGTAGGATACGACCCGCTGGACCCACGGGACGATTACGACCTCCTGGACAGCGATAATGACAGCGTTATCAATAAAAACGATGCATTTCCCGAGGATGCGACCCAATTCGAGGATTCGGACGGGGACGGGTACGGAGATAACGAAAGCGGTAACAATCCCGATGAATTCCCGGATAATCCGACACAGCATACCGACAGCGACGGCGACGGGTACGGCGACAATACCACCGGGAACCCGCCGGACAAATTCCCTGATGATCCCACGCAGTGGTCTGATAGGGACGGGGACGGCCATGGAGATAATGAATCCGGAAGTTACCCGGACGCATTCCCAAAAGATGCGGCAGCGTGGAAGGATTCGGACGGGGATGGCTACCCTGACGAATGGAATCCGGGTAAATCCCAGGATGATTCCACAACGGGTCTGAAACTGGATGAGTTCCCCGAGGACCCCACCAAATGGAAAGTAGACGAATAAGAGGACGAGGGGGAAACTACCTTAATTATTCTCATAATTGTAATTATTGTAGTTGTTGTAGTAATTATAATCGTTTTAATGATTTTAATGATGAGGAAAAAACCTGCTAAACCTGCAGATCCGAATGTAAAGGATTACGGCAGTTATCACGACCAATATGAAAATTTATACGGCGCAAGACCACCACCGCCGCCTGAATATTAAATCAGGTTCTAGGTTCTGGGTTCGAGGTTCTATTATCAAGGACCCAGGACTCAGGACCCAGATAAACTTTTCAACCTTTGCACTTTTCCACCATTACACCAGATGTTTGCTGCTTAAAATCACCCTAGCGCCTAGTCTCTAGTCTCTAGCGCCTGATTATATTAATCTCAAAGCTTCTAATTTCATTCCGGTTCTAGATATGTGATTTGTGCTTCATATTGAAAATCATTACCGTCGTCCACGAAACCGATTGCACCTAGGGGAGGGGCTATATAAGGTCCAGCTTCGACCATTGTTATTTCAATAGTGCATTGGTAATTTTCACCTTCATCCAGGATGCCCTGAGCTATTTGTTCTTTGGAAAATGAGAGTTCCGCATTGATAGTACCCGGACTGCCGTGTGAATTGGAACCCGTTGCCTCTACCGGCGTTGAATTCAATCCAGATAGAGCTACAGAAAATGTGTCGGGTTGATTCTGGAATGTCCGAACCCTCTGTATATCATCTTCGTCTTGCCAAGTTACGGTTACCACTATTAGAGATATGTATTTTTCTGGTTCCGAAGAAATGGTAATGGTCTGGGTTTCACCTTCAAGGAGGTAGCCGGAATCGGTCGTGGTTTCTACGGGTGAGGGCGCATAACCGCTCAGGTCGGGTAATTCAGGATCAGAGCTGGTGATTGTAACTTCAATGGAAACAGCGTAAGGTGTTCCCCACGCCTGTGTGGCGCCCATTATCAACCCGCATGTGGCAACGATAAAGATGGTTGAATATACCAGGGACGATCCTGTGGACCTTTTACCGAAATCGTGGTCGTGTATGAAATTCTGGAGCCT
>CP070629.1:1493535-1498326 GCA_020356005.1 Thermoplasmata archaeon | reverse complement strand
GTAATTATTCTAATTATGATATTTTTCATGTATTACAGAAAGAAACAGCAAAAAATGGAAGAGATCATCAATCCGAATTTAGAATCGGCAGAATTACAAAGACTGCCTCAGCCTCAACCTCAAATCCCCCCGAACATACCGCCCTACAGCCCACCACCGCAAATACCCCCAACCCCGGCACCGTCCCCTCCACTGCCTCCAGGTCAGACCAATATCGTAAATCCTGGAGATAATATCCAAAAATAATCTGAAAAATTCAGTCCTTGGATTTTACCTTTAACTTTCTTTTTTTCCGTCCCACGCCCTCACCTTTACCGGTGCGTTCCAAATAATCTTTTCTTATCTCTACAGCTATCGTGCTGTCCTCGATTATGAACGCACCCACATACCCGCAGTCCCAGCACTTCCATACCGACCACGTCTGCGGCAGCTCCCACTTAATGTTCGACGACCCGCATTGGGGACAGAACTTGATATATTTCGGACTCTTTTTCTTATCTTTTCGCATTATAATCCAGATATAATATTTAATCTCACATTATATAAAGCTGTCAGTGAGTTATGGGAGTAATCTCCCTACAATCCCTCTTTCTTTATCCTATTGGGTATGCCGACAATAATCTCCTGAAATCAGAGGCATACCCAAAAGATAAAAAAAGAGAGGGGTTGTTAGGGGAGATTCTTCTCCCCTAACTCCTTAGATTTTGTTTAATGAATACAGCGAGGTTTACTACTTTGATTTGTTTCAGTGACCGGTCCGATTCCTGTGCTGAATAGAACGAGCGTTCGCAGAACGGGCACGAGGTCACCAGGTACTCTGCGCCGATGGACAGTGCTTCTTTCAGCCTGAGCGCCGAGGTGTTATCCGCCAGCTCTTTATTGAGCGCGCGCACACCGCCGCCGGAGCCGCAGCAGAACGCGCTGTCGCAGCTGGTGGGCAGCTCGACGAACTTGGTGTTCGGTATATTTTTCAACAATATCCTGGGTTCGTCGTAGATGCCCATGTGCCTGCCCAGGTGGCAGGGGTCGTGATAAGTAACGGTTCTTTCGCGAGCGCGCGGGGGTGATTTGAATTCCAGCGCCTCAAGATCCTCAGTGAGAAGCTGGGTGTAGTGATAGACCTTTTTCAAAGGATTGCTCTTGCGCGGGATGTAATATTCGTGAAATGTGCGAAGACACCCCGGGCACAGCAGCACCATTTCCGTTATTTTGTACTTTGTAAGAAACTTTTCTACTTCCTTTTTGTTACCGGCAGCTCTGCGTGCCTGGCCTGTTGTGTAGAGTACGGAGCCGCAGCACAGTTCGCCGGACTCCACCACCACCATTTTCTTGTTGAGCTTTGTCAGCAGCACCTTAAGTGCATCTACAGGTTCACGCACATACCTGCGCGAGGTGCAGCCGACCCAGAATTTTACAGGTTCTTTTGCTATGTAATAGCCTCCTCTGAAACAATCATCATTTCTTACCGTAAGGTGTGTTGTAATTCAATATATTCTCGTATAGCCGGTCGTAAACCGGCGGAAGTAACTTCTCGCGCTCACAGGCCTTTCTCAAATCGTTCAAGTAATCCTGCAGGGGTATATCCACCGGGCAGTTGAACTGGCAGTTCCGGCATAAAGTGCAGTCGAACAGCCCGTTATCCTTTGCATATTCCAGCCCGAAGGTGAACGCCGACATGATCAGGTCCCGGGCGTTAAGCCTGGATTCGGATCCCTGCCATCTGGTGCGCGGGCACAATCTACCGCAAGCACCGCAGCCGATGCACTTCAAAATATCCTTGAATTTGGTATCAAGAATCCCTTTTCGGCCGTTATCCAGTATAATAACATGAACTTCGGCGGGCAGCGAGAATTCGATAAAGGATTGGTCCGCCCGGCCGGTCTTTGATCCTTTCTTCTTTGCTTTTAATTTTGGCTGTGCAGGCCGCTTTTTGGCCGCTTTCGTTTTCTCCGGCCCTTCCTCTGTTCTATCGAACAGCTCGAGCAGTATGGTTTCATACCCGAACAGTGCGGAGCACCGCGTCTGGAACAGCCCCTGTTCGTAATGGCGCACCAACTTTTCCAGGCCCACAACAAAGATTGCAGTTTCTGCATTGGCGAGAACATTTGTTATATTTTGTAAATGCTGCAGCATGAACATGTTGCCGTCCGAGGTGAGGCAGTTCACGCCCATCAAGGCCGCGTATTTGCCTGGGATGGAGGGTGATTCTGTCCTGTAATATCCCTTTATGGCCGGGTCCAGGTTGAACGAGTTCCAGATCTGCACCGGCTCGGAGTACGGCAGGTCCCAGTAACCTGCAATACCGCGCCCGCCGGATTCAAGCTTGGAAATTTCCATGTCAAGACTGGATTCAAGAGCGGCGTTGTACGAATCGAAGAACTGCAGATCCATATCCTCGGGGAGGGCAGTTTGTATCTCCCTGATGGTGCTGGAACGGTTGATTGCCAGAGTATTTATATCTCCAAGCGTGTCATTGATATAATCCACAACATCCAGACCGGTCGGCGCTGAAGTTACATTTACATTATATCTTTTCTTCAAGCTGGATTTCAGCTTCTTTTCGAATTTTAGAAAATTATTGAGCGCGTCGGTGCGGATATCCTGCAAAGTTCGTTTAACTTCATCCATATTGAAAAACGGTTCTGCGGGGCGCTTGCGCGCCAGCGCAATCTGCCGGCGCTTGTCTGCAGCCGTAGGTTCTATGAACCAGACGGGCAAAAGCGAATTTATCTTGCTGGAGTCAGCACTCACATAGTCACCGTCATTTTATATTTATTTAAGAATGAATTTGATGTAAATTTACGCCATTTTAAGAACCGCAGATCTAACATCCTTCCTGCGTCTGAGCAGCTCCTCCGATTCCTCTTCGTATCTTAACGCATCTGTAGAGCAGTATTTTATGCAGACGGGGTCGCCGTCGCACAGATCGCACTTTATCATTTCGCCCTTGAACGAGAATACCGCGCCGAAGGGGCATGCGGCCACGCACATGCGGCAACCAATACACTTGTCCTTGTCGATTCTTATAATGCCGTCGTCACCGCGGGTAATGGCAGATTTCATACAGGCTGCTACGCATTCCGGCTCCTCGCACTGCAGGCATACTACGGGCATTTCAAATTTCTCGAATTCATCCCGGACGACATTGATAGCGCCTTTTTTAGGATTGCATTCACCAAATTTGTTCAATGCACACGATATAGCGCACTGCCTGCAACCGGAGCACAACTCGGGGTAGGTAAAAAGAAATTTCATTGGATAGCCTCCAGCTGCTTGACCCGTGCACCTTTGACAACGCCGTTATTATCCCAGCCCCGCAGTTTGTAGTACCGGTCCAGCGCTTTAGCGAATTCCTTGCGGTCCACATGGTGTCCCTTCGCGGCTTTCAGCGGGCTCGGGTCATCGAAATAGCGTTTGGGAAGCGTATCGTCCTTTTTGGTCATACCGTGCTTGTAGTTGAACAGCCGCTCGATATCAATAACGCGCTTGCCGATCTCCCGGAGCTCGTTCTCTTTGTACTTCCAGCCCGATGCGCAGTATATCAGCTCGGACATCCATTTGTAATCCACATAATGCGGACTGTTAAAGCCGTGGCATATGAACTTGCACATGCCCAGGCAGTCGATCATAGCAAATATATTATCTGAGAAAAACACCACTTTTTCCTTACCGTCCAGTGAAGTGGGGTCCCGTGAGATGCCTTTACCGTAAATCCGATCCTTCACCTCCGGCGGCAATTTAAAGAAAATCTCAAGGGTGGGCCGGCTCCGGAGGTGGTCCGCACCCCTTGTGGAGGTTGCGATACCCAGCGCAAATGCGCGCATGTACCGCACATCGTGCGGGTCCGACTGTGGTAATCCTTTGACGGCGATCAGGTAATCTTTCGATTTCGGCCCGAACCGCTTAACATTCCGGCTGCCCTCGGCCAGGATGTCACCGAAGCCTTTTCTACGTGAAATATTATAAAGAAGCTTTTTATAGGTTTCGAAATCGCCGAAGGAAAGCTTCATACCCCCGGTCATTTTCTTATTGATGATCTTTTTCTCCATAAGTTCGGTAGCCCAGGCCATGTAGGTACCCGATGAGGAAATATCAAGCCCGAGCTCGTTGCAGTCGTTTTGAAGTTCGATCACATGAGCGAGGTTGTCGATGCCAAGGTTGGAGCCCACCAGGCCCAGCGCAGTGTATTCCGGTCCTTCACCGTCCAGTGTATTGCGGTGCCGGCAGTGAGTAAAACACGAAGAACATGATATCATCTTCTCAACATACTTTTCCACTTCGGAAGCATTGAGGTTATCCGACCATGCGTTCAGCTGGCTGTTCTTGGTGCGAATCCCGCCGAAGGCGTTGCTTACCTCATAAAGCAGGGGAGTCCCCACGCTGCCGAGTATAGGTGTGATCTTGGAGCTCATTAGATATTCCTTGAGCTCTTCCACCTTTTTCAGCATCCTATCGGGGTGTGCAATTTCGATACCTCTGGTTCCCTTGGCGGCAACAGCTTTGATGTTCTTAGAACCCATGAGACAGCCCATGCCGGTCCTCCCGCCAGCGTTCTTGATGCCGGTGCGTATACATGCGAACCGCACCAGGTTCTCACCTGCAACGCCGCAGAGAGCCATTTCCACATGGCCCAGGTCAGCTCTGAGGGCTTTCTGGGCGTCTGTGGTATCCAGGCCCCAGTAGTCCTTTGCGTCGCGTAGTTCGATCTCACCGTCTTCTACATAGACATAAGAGGGTTTCTTGGCTTTACCTGTAAAAATGAGTCTGTCGAATCCTGCATATCTGAGTTCT
>CP070629.1:1489798-1493435 GCA_020356005.1 Thermoplasmata archaeon | reverse complement strand
GGGTCCAAATCCATCGTCACCAAATAATATATTCCCGCATCCAAAAACGACATTTTTTTCCGTGTAATATCCGGGCAAATCTGGATCTGATTCACCTGATCCATTGGAGTTTCCAGTTTTATTATTTACTTTATTTTTTTCAGACATATTTATTGGATCCTTTTAATAAATTAATTGAATAAATTAAAGTGATTGTTCATATTATTTTAGTATAATTACTATTTGGTAATTGAAATTCAATATCTATTGTAGATTTAATTTTATTATGTCCGAAATAACAATCAGTTAGTTTTTGGATAACAAAAATTTTTTTTTATTTTGTAAAAATTCGCAGTTTCACAATATGTTTATATATTTATATATAGTTGGGGGGGCGCTATCACAATAAACCTGTTTGTTAACAAATAGGGGGAAAGTATTACATGGTAAAAGTAGCAGAAGAATGGTTAAATATCTGTGGTGGTTGCGAAGTAACCGTCCTGGATATCGGAGAACCTCTGCTGGATCTTCTCCCGAGTCTACAATTTGTACACATACCTGTCTTGATGGACCACAAATACTTCGGTCAGACAGGCGTGAAATCAGAACTGGAAATTCCGGAAGCCGACGTTGGTATAATCTCAGGTGGAATCCGGAATGAGAAAGAGAGACATGTCGCAGAAGAGATGCGTAAAAAATGTAAGACCTTAATTGCTCTTGGTTCATGCGCATGTTTCGGTGGTATTCCCGCCCTTGCAAATATGTATAAATTGGATGATATATATGAGAAGGTTTACAGAGGCACGAAAACAACGGATGCAGCAGATACTCCTTCGGAACAGTTACCTCCCCTGGAGGATAGGGTTTACGCAGTGGATGAAGTAGTGAATGTGGATGTATACATTCCTGGATGTCCCACAGCCCCGGAATTGATTGTTCAGGCTGTCACAGGCCTTTTAGAGGGTAAACCCTTTACATTGGAAGAACGGAGTGTTTGTGACGAATGTCCTACCAAGCGGGAGAAGAAAGCCGCTGGTGGCGAGATCAAACGTCCGCTGGAAAACATGGCATTCGATCAGGAAGGACCCTGGGAGAATACCCGTTGCTATATGGAACAGGGTTACTTATGTTTGGGTCCGGTAACACGTGCGGGTTGTGCCCAATCCATGGAAGAGGGCGAGGAGAAAGTACCGCGCTGTGTGAAGGGCTATATGCCATGCCGCGGGTGCTTCGGTCCTGTAAGAAAAGGCGCAAATCCATTGGTAGATATGCTTGGAGCACTATCATCCATTGGTCTGGACCCGAAGCAGGTACCTGATCGAAGAGCACTTCTCAACCGTTATATCGGCGGTCAGAACCGATTGAAACCTTTACCGGGGGGAAAATAAATGGGAAAAGAGATAACAATAGCACCAATAACACGTTTAGAAGGTCACGGAAAGGTCACAATCCAGCTGGATGATGCTGGAAATGTGGCTGACACACGCGTGAATGTTGTTGAATTACGCGGATTCGAAAAATTCTGCATAGGTCGACCTGTAGAAGAACTTCCGCGAATTGTAACAAGCATCTGCGGTGTATGTCCGTGGTCACACCATCTGGCCTCTGCAAAGGCAAATGATGCAGTATTTGGTGTAGAGCCCCCGGCTGCCGGCGCCAAGCTAAGCGAGCTATGCAACAGTATTGCCTATACCGAAGAACACATCCTGCATTTCTACTTTTTAGCCGGCCCTGACTTCGTCATGGGACCTGATGCGGATTACTCCGTGCGAAATGTAATCGGTATTGCAGGAGCTAATGCAGATCTTGCCAAGAAAGTAGTACGCAACAGGCATATCGGTGCAAAAATGCTGAATATTGTATCCGGTAAAGCGATCCATCCGGTAACGGCAGTTCCCGGCGGTTTTTCCAAACCCTTGACAAGTGCCGATAAAGACAAGCTGATGCCAATGGCTGAAGAACTGTTGGAATTCTGTAAGTTTTCGATACAGAACGCCAAGGATAACATATTCCCGAAATACATGGATGCAATCAAAACAGTTGGAGTCATTAATACTGGATTTTTAGGTACAGTAAAAGATGATGGTTCATTCGATGTATATGACGGCAAGCTCCGTATGATGACACCGGACGGCGAAACTGTCGATTTCCCGGTATCGGACTATAAAGAATACATAGCCGAGCATGTAGAACCCTGGAGCTATCTCAAGTTCCCATACGACAAGCGTGCCGGCGGTTTCTCTATGGATCTGGATAATCCCAAGGGAATTTACAGAACAAACACATTGGCTCGCATAAACGTATGCGATAAGATGCCCACCGAACTTGCCCAGGCAGAATTGGAGGAGTTCAGAAAGGCTTTCGGCAGACCGGTACAAACCACTCTGTTGTACCATTATGCAAGGTTGATTGAGCTGCTGTACAACGCTGAAAATGTTATTAGACTGCTGAACGATCCTGATATAACAAGCAAGGAGACTCGCGCAAAAGTCGAGCCCCGGGCAGCTAATGGAATCGGCAGTACAGAGGCACCCAGAGGTACCCTGATACATGAATACGATACAGACGATAAGGGTATGGTAACTGATGTTAACCTGATCGTAGGTACAACCCATAACAACGCGCCGATCAACATGTCAGTAAAGCAGGCCGCAACAGCACTTATAAAAGACGGAAAATACGACCAGGGCATATTGAACACCGTTGAGATGGCCATTCGGGCGTACGACCCGTGCTTGAGCTGTGCAACGCACAATCTCGATGGAACCATCCCCATTAAATTGGATATTTATAACCACAGGGGCAAACTGCTGGACAGCTATAAGAATTAAATCAAATCTGCAGGTATTTAAAAAATCTAGAATGGGATTTTTCCCATTCTCTTTTCTTTTTTTAATTCAAAATAATTTGGTTTTTCATATATTAAAAATTGTATTGATGAACAATTTTAATTTAAAAAATCTATAAATATAAAAAATCATTACCATTGGTGAATAATATGAATGAAATAGTAACAAAAATCGAACTTTCACCAGATGTCAAGAAATTCATAGTGAAAGCTCCAGACATTGCTCAAAAAATATTACCAGGACAATTTATAGTATTGAGGTTCAGAGAGGAGGGTGAGAGAATACCTCTTTCTATAGCTGATTATGACCGTCAAGAAGGTACGCTAACACTTGTATTCAAAGAAATTGGAAAGACCACAATTGAACTGGGAAGATTGAATGAGGGCGATTCAATTCCAGATCTTATCGGCCCTCTTGGTACACCATCCGAAGTGGAATTGTTTGGATCTGTGGTAGCGGTTGGTGGCGGCATCGGTACTGCCCCGGTAATACCCTATATTAAAGCTTTAAAGGAGAAGGGTAATAAAATAACCACGATTATTGGTGCCCAGACCGAATCGCAGTTGATATTGGTAGAAGAGGCTAAAAGTTACAGTGACAAAGTTATAATCACAACAGATGATGGTTCTGCTGGTAAAAAGGGTTTGGTAACCGAAGCGTTACAGGAAATAATTGATAGCGGCGAGAACATAGATTTTGTTTTTACTGCAGGACCCGGTATAATGATGAAATTTGTGTCAAAAACCACGGAACCACACAACATAAAAACTGTGGTCAGTTTGAATTCTATTATGGTTGATGGTACAGGT
>CP070629.1:1487092-1489698 GCA_020356005.1 Thermoplasmata archaeon | reverse complement strand
TTACAGCAATTTTAACAGAAAAAAATAAGATTGTTCAATATTTTTGATTATAATACTTTTATAAACTTGAGTTGATATAAGTAAAGGAATCCAATAAAATCATTTGTTTTTTATATCAATTCTAATGTAGAATCTGTCGATCCAATATTCTATTCATCAATCTTTCTTTTATCGGACTTTAGAGATTTGATCTTTCCTGAGGGTAACCAGAAATCTCCTATACGGTTGCCAAGCCCGATGATCTTGTCACGGTTTTCTGTATAATAGTTATTGATAAGTTCGGCCTCCGCTTCTGTCAGGTTATCCAGTGATTCAGTATCGTTACCGTGTGTTATTGTACGGTTGTAAAGCAGATCAAAAAAAATCTCTCGTACCATATTGGTATTCAGAAACGGGAACGGTCCAATAGGGAAATACATCTGGGTTTTCACACCGCTGATCAATGGAGGCTGGACATCACTGTCACGAAACATTGTGGGTCTGATGAAAAAATCAACATCATCAACCGCTCCATTGTAGTACCAGCTGATAAGCTCTTCGCGGCTGGGTCTTCTGCCGTGCTCCTGATGAAAATCGATTGCATAATCTAAAATTCGATCCATCTCTTCTCGGTTGGAACATGCTATACCAAAATAAAGAATATGGCGGTCGAACTTAGCTGTTCTCGCTTGTACATCCGAGATCCAATCAGCTACTTCGGCAAATCCCATTTCCGTTAATCTTTCATAATCGCCGTAGATTTTCACTCGGATTTTCCTCTCATCGTAAAAATCCAACCATTCATCGCTCTTCAGTATATATTCCAACCCGTTCCTGACAGCTTTTTCCACATAATGCTCATTTCGCGCCAGATTGCCGTTTGTAAGGCACGGTACGAAAAAGGTATGGAGGCCGTGGTTAAAAAAAAGCTTGACCACTTCCATAAGATCCTTATTAATGCGCTGGAACAATTTTGCTTCAAACTCCGGTGAGTTGCTGTCTAACCCGTAATATATCACACCGATTTTGCGCGTGCCGTCTGGAATCAAAACCCCCACGCGCGGTTTTTTGGCATCATTGATAAGATTTACAAAATCATTTGTGGGAAGCGACATGAACTCTTCTCGACTGTAGGTTCGGGGCATTGTATCCACAACTACCGAAAGGTTCTAAATTAAATTATTATTAAATATTTCAATTAAATCAAGATCGCATTACGGGGGAGTGAGATAATTTATAAAAATCTTGAAGGTCAGTTTCCATTCCGTTCGGTTATTACCCGGTTTAACACCGTCAAGATTTCTTCCCAATTTTTTACTTTAAAGAGTCTCTCATAGGACTCCTGTTCGCCCTCTTCACGAATTTTTTGATAATATTGAAGAACGTAACCATTGAGATTTTTCAAATGATTGTTTTCCAAAAGAATAATCGGGAGTCCAACATTTTTGGCAAATGCAACTTCTTTTGAGCTGTTGCCGATTATGATTCCGTATTTTCTATTAGAGCGCTTCAATATCTCGTTGACAACATCTTTTGAGGGTTTCTGGTAGGCGAAGTTGTCTGAGCCGAAGATGAGCTGGTTGTCAAAATAATGAGATATTTTGGTCTTCTCAAGGCAGTTTACCGTTGTACGATAATAATTGTCGGTCACTATCGATAGTTCAAAGCCCTCTCGAAATAACTGTTCCAGTGTGGGACGCACGCCTGGCAATAGATTAAAATTTTGATTTGAGATCTCTGTTTTAATTTTCTCTTCTAAGTCCTTGCGAATATCTGGCGGCATCTCGATTTTTTCCATAATCGTATCAAAATCCCAGCCCGAAACCAACCCTTCAACAATCAAGTCGATTTTGTCATCGAAACCGCACTTCTTGAGATTTTTCATAAGTAATGCAAAATTCTCGTTATCGGAATCGATCAGGGTGCCGTCAAGATCCGTGATAATGACACATTCTTTACCGATTTTGTCCAAAGAAAATTCCTCCGGGGATGAGCGTGTTATCATTGTTTCATAGAATATTTTGTAATCAAAAGTGTTCGTTCATTTGAGTACTTTCAGCTGTTCTGCTTATTAATGCAATCCTACCGCATTTAATAAGTATTTTAAGCAATAACAAGTATGGCATATATATTATTTTCTATAGTTTCTATATTGACATTATATACTTTATGTAAATCGACATATAATCAAATCCGGCGATTTTTTTGGTTTTTTAATACTTTTACCCTACCCTCTCCTCACCGAAGGAATAAATTATTAGATAAAAATAATACTACAAAAATTTAATACTTCCCCTGAGTCATACCCTACCCAATCGATGCACTCATACCAATTTTGGAGGGGCTTTATTTGAGCGCCACTATAGCAGAAGAACTGGCGAAACACCCTAAAGAAATCTCAATAGCCGAATTTTTCGAGCGGAATAAACATATTCTCGGCTTCGATACACCAACCCGAGCGATGCTGACTTCAGTAAAAGAAGCAGTAGATAACAGTCTGGATGTATGTGAGGAGACCAAGATTCTACCTGATATACTTGTGGAGATAAAAAAGGTGATATTGATGAGCTTATAAATTGGCTTGAAGATGCAAAAGAGAAAGGTGCGACACATTACGAAATGGATTG
>CP070629.1:1482883-1486992 GCA_020356005.1 Thermoplasmata archaeon | reverse complement strand
GGCCGTGCGGATCATACAGTGATGTGATATCTTCTAATACTTATATACGAACGGCCGTGCCGTTATATCGTAAAATATCTGTTCTATTCTCTAGCGCCTATTATAATCGCCATACAATCGGTTACGAAGTGTTCCAACATTAATAAATAGACTTGAAAGAGATTAAGGATTAGGGCTGTTGAATAGAATCCTAAAAAAATTGCTTCGCAAAAAAACGAATATTGACGCAATTTTTTTCAAATTCGAAGCACTAATATCTAAATACTAAACAAATTCTAAGCACTAAGCACTAAACAAATCCGAATATCGAAAATTCCAAACTAAGGATACAACGGAAGGGGGGTGGGGGTTTAGAATTTAGTACTTAGTGCTTGTTTCGAATTTAGTGCTTAGGATTTAGAATTTCCAATAATGGTTGGATCATTCAACATTCTTTAGAGATAAAAAAAAATTATTGGTATAGCGTGGGGGCTCGTCATGAGTCGCAATATTGTGGTTTGCATAAGCATCCTGGCTGCTGTGCTTTTTTTAATGCAGCCGGTTGCATCTATAGATGTGAGCTCTGAGATACCATATGCAAATGATCAAATACCAAAATTAGAAACGGACTCAGCTATAATCGAAGAAGATTTGGAATCAGAACAAAGTAATATGCCATTGGATGATAGTACAGTTATTAAAAATTTGAATACAAATATAAATAAGAATTTTTTAGAGAAGATGGAGGATAACCGGGAGAGGATGATGAAAGCCGATCCCAATGTACCCATACCTGAATATGATTATGATAATATCATAGCTGAGCTGGGGCCAGGAGCTGAGGCTCCATCAGGGCCGAAGTATAATGAGCTGGAGCTGGAGGAAACCGAAGGGGTTAAGATGGTTCAATTCGGCCCATATCTACAGGTAGGTTCCAGCGGCAAAACCCGTGCCGGCGGTGCAGATTTGAAGATCACAAAGATGGAATGGAGTTCAAGTGTTAATTCCGGCTGGGCGCATTATACCGATTCGGATTCAGGGAACCAGCCGTACCTGGGTGGGTTCATGGTGGGCGTACCTACAAAAATCACAGTAAGTGTGGTGAACCTGAATCCCACAATACCCGTTTCAAATGTCAGAATGAACTTCAGCATCTGGGATTATTACGGCGGGATACCACTTATCAAAATACCCACTCAGGTCTCTTTCAGCTTAATAGGCGCATCCGCACAGGTTGAGTTGGATTTTACCCCACCGGCTGCTAAAGTACTCTATATTGCTGCTTATATCGATTATCCTGACGATCCTGTTACTTCCAACAACGGGCTGGCAATGTACGGGATGCAGACCATCATCTGGACCGCGGATTTCAAAGCTGAAGGTAACGGTGACGGCTCACAGTCGCCCAATACCTGGGGTGGTGACCTTGGCACCAAGAACAAATGGCATAAAACTGATACAGCGCAAAATCAAAACAGCCAGGATCATACAACCGTTAATTCTTATTACCACGGAACAGACGATTCCCCGGATTATTATAATGACTTTGTCGATCTATATCTAATATCGCCCAAAATAGATATGGGTGATATCTCCAATGGTCAGGAGGAAGCAGGTATACTTCCAGAAGATTATTATTACCCTTTTGCCGTCCCAAAAATGGCCGGAATGTTTACAGGCAATGCTGAAACCGATACTACTTTTTCAGATTCCGACATACTCTGGATATATGAATATACTGATGATAATGGATTTAATTGGAAATCGGAACTGAATCCCAAAAGCTATGGGGGCTATGTCTATAATGATTGGGCAACCCAGGGCGGCCAGACCCAACCCATATGGCATCCTAATGTAAGGTGGACAAGCGAGACAACTGCCACATACGGCTGGCCCTTGAACATGTTCGTGGCTGACGGAACCGGCGATGTAAAGCACAGAAACGGAGCAATGAACTGGTCCAGGGTACAGTTCAGGCTTCTCTTCGACGGCGACGCTCAGAACGATACGGATAACCTGCCGGGTTACTACGGCGATGATTTCATTACTTGGGGTTACCAGCACTGGCTGCCGCCCTATAACATCCGTATAAGTGAAGTATCTAATGTAAAAAGCATGGGCGTCCCGATACTTTACCCGAATGTAGCCTGCTCTTTTGATACCTCAATCGTGAACATGGGCGAAGCGCTGACAAATGTACCTGTAAAAATTCAGATTTATGATGCACCAAGGGACCACTCGAACGCAAAGTCGGTGCACGGGCCGGTGACCAAGACTATAAGCAGCTTGAAAGAGGACTATGAGGTAAAAATGGACTGGACATGGACGCCCTCATCCGAAGGGGATTATTATGTCTATATCGAAGCGGGTGATCTGACACAGGATTACACACCCCAGCTGAATATATTCGAATTGAAGCTCATTGTCCGCAAGGTTGGCGGCAGGCTGCTGGTAGTTGACGACGATAACAGCCTTCACAGTTCAGGGATATTTTATGTTGATGTAGAAGAGCGCATGCTGCAGTCCCTGGACGATATAGGAATAACCTACAATGTCTATAATGTCGACACGAACGAGAGCGGGCCAACGAAAGCAATAATGAATAATTTTGAAGCTGTTATATGGCTGACCGGGCTGGATAACGAGCATTCGAATTACGGCAGGAACCCGCAGGACAGCTGGAGCAGCACCGGCGGTAAATGGGGAATAACCCTCAAACCCGAGGATCAAAGCGAAATCGCTGCTTATCTGGACGAGGGGGATAAGAACCTCTGGTTGATCAGCCCGGGCGTTCTGTACGACCTGACGGAGTCTGAGGATGCAGAACAGCCCTCCGGATTTCTGAAGGATTATTTGCATGTAACTTACTGCAATGCCAACGAGACCACTTACAAGAGCAATGGTGAGATCGAAATTCGCGGCACCCCGGCCAAACTGCTGGGTGTGGAGAACTCGCTGGCCGGCGGGGTTGAATACGATACATATAAACTTAAACCGCCCGCCGGATTCATTGATATCGGAGGTCTAATCGATAAGGATTCAAACAGCGTACCGATATTCTATCAGAACACAGCCAAATCCGCGTATAATTCACTGGAGTATTCGGACAACTACAATCTGGTTTATTTCGCTTTTAATTATTACCTGATAGCCGACAGGGAAGACCGTAGGGATCTTACATACCGCGTTTTAAAATTCTTCGGTATGGTGGGAGGCGTTACTGCGGAGCTTGAGGAGGGTGAAGAAGAAACGAGAGAAATAAAATTCGGCGACACGCTGTCGTTCAAGTTCAAAGTGACAAACCTGGGGCTGTTGACCGAGGAACTGAATGTTAAACTGGTGAACCCCTCGCCTTCGAAGGTACCCAGGGGCTGGAGTGTGAAGCTCAACGACAGGACGCCTTCAGACCCATTTAACAAAATAGTGGTCGCCGGCTTAGATACCAGAGTGATATACCTGAATGTTACGGTACCTTTGAGCTATCTGGATTCATCCGGGAATCTGGACACTACATTGCAAAATATAACTGCCGGTAGCGAGATCCAGTTCAAGTTACGCGTGGAATCGAGCTCTTACCCGGAGAAATTCTTCGACTTTGCGGGCTGCATTGTCATTATGGAGAAAACAGGTCACATAGAACTACTGTCAAGCAGTTCAGATAACACTATTGATTTCTCCAAAAATTCTGATCCCTCGGAATGCTTTATTGAGCACAAAATACGATTACGATATATAACCAACGATGATGAAGACACAGAAGTATTGCTGCAACTGGCAAATCCTTCGGACCTGGACGCTGAAATCTACCGAGGGTTGAAAGTAGTTACGAATGATATAGTATCAATTGAACCCAGGGTTTCTTACGATTATACCGTCCACGTCTCCGCTGATGAGCATAAGCCTGAGGGTGAATACAAGATTACATTTCAGGCTATGGACGCAGCGGGAGTCGATATACTAAACAGTACGGATCTGGTTGTAAATGTAGCGCAGTACTACGATCTCAAGCTTGTGAAATTATCCTCTATGAGCTACACGAGGGTTTTGGACCCGAACAAAATGGTAAACGACGTCCAGACCGAGGAATTTGAGGTAACGCTGGAAAACTACGGGAACGGGCCCGATACCGT
>CP070629.1:1465596-1482783 GCA_020356005.1 Thermoplasmata archaeon | reverse complement strand
TGTTGATTTCGTACTGACCGTCCACGAAATCACCGTTTCGCGGTGCGTTTATATTTAAAATAGGTTCGGTATTGTCCACGAAGAATCCAAATGATAATGCATCATAGACCGGGTCATCGCCGGAATTATCAAAAGCCCTTACCTTGATCTTGTACGGCCCGCCGTCGGATAATGTCTTCGTATCGAAATAGATCTCATAACTGCCGGAATTTTCGTTGAAATTCATTATATCCCATATTCCGGATTCTGCAACTTCTATTTCTACGAGCTTAATACCTGCATCGTCGTAAGCCGTAGCCATGAATTTAACGGTATCCTCGAGGGTTGTGTTATCAATGGGCCATAATAGATTACAAGAGGTGGGTCCGGAATTGTCAACTCTAACATTGATTTGCTGGCTTGCTGTGTTTGTAGCATTATCCAGTGCATACAGTGTAATTATATAGGTACCGATGGAATAGCCGGTGGTAACGGTAATCGGTTTCGTGCCAAATATCCCGTCATTTGTTTCATTGTCAGAGTGATTACCGTCATCGAAGAGATCTATATGGCTTGATGCACCGATATTGGAGGCATCCAGGTAAACACTCAGTATACCGTTGGGTGATGTGGGTGGGAACACCCCGTGCGGGTCATAAATATTTGAAGTGACGACGATATCCTCATCATCTCTAACATTTGTTTTATTACCGGGATAAATCACAGTAGCATTGGCAATGCTGATTATGCTGTTGTCAACCTTGACGGTTCCCAGCGCGGTATCTGTTCTACCGGCCACATCTTCCACCTCAACCTTAAAGCCGATCATGCCGGTTTCTCCTCCTGTAGAGATTGTTATTAGTTCGCTGCCGTAAATGTTGTCATCAGGTAGGAAATCCTCGTGATTACCGTCATCGTACATAAGAACTTTCGAAAGGCCTCCGAGCTCCGTAGCGTTTACATAAGTAATAATCGCTCCTTTCGGAAACCTGATCTTATCTATTGCCTTTGATATATCCTTGTAAATATCATCAAGTTGATCTGAAGAAGCTGCAAAATAGTAACTCCCGCCCGGATATGCGTTGGCCAAGGCCTTGAGTTGAGGTTCGGTGGAATTGGTACCCAAAGCGATAGTGAAAGTAGGTACTTCATTTGTCTTTACAGCGCGTATGGCGTCATCCAGGTCCCTTGTACCTGCGGTGTTGGAGCCGTCCGTCAGTACGACCAGCGCCTTCAATGTCTCTGATGTACCTGCATAATTTGCTGATTCCACAACCGAATTCCATAACGGTGTAGATCCCCAGGCTATCAAATCGTCAATAGCCTCATACATCTGAGTTTTATTTGAAGTCCAGCTCTGGTTCAGTGATACTTCCCAATCAGGGAAAGGTAATGAACTGATATCGTCTCCGAATGAATATAGTGCGCTTCGGTCATTACCGCTTTGATGGTCAATTAGAATCTTGGCGGCCTCCTTTGCATCTTCAATTTTCTGCTGTTTATTGTCCCATACCGTAACCCATCCGCCGGTGCTGTTTTTCACCTGAATGGTATGCTCATCACCTGTATTACTAGATGGTTTAAAATCCGGAGCAGTCCCCGGATAATCGCAGTTCAACCATCGATAATACTGTAAAAGTATATTGCTTTGAGATAAACAGGATATTAAGGGTGAGGTTGCATATTTCGTAGGCACGTTCTGATTGTAATTTCCACCTGTGGGGGCAGTGACAGCAACCCCCATTATATTGTTGCCTCCATGCGCCTGTGTTGGATCCGGATAGCCGTAACCTGTCCCACCGAGACCTTGAGGTTGAACATTCCGCTCCCATTCGCTGCCGCCATCAAGAGTCCAGAGATTAGTTGCACCATTATTTTCAAAATTTGCATAATAGAATCCTGAGGGCGATTCGGTACTCACAAGCCTCACATCATCGATGTTCCAGCCCGAAAACTGCCAGCTAAAATCAGTTTGATAGGAGAATCTAATGTTGAGCTGGTTGGTGTTATCGGCATAATCGGAGATATCAATTTCCTGCAGAGTCCAAGAATGATCCTCCGTCCAGCCCATTGAACCCGAGCGGTCGATATCCAAAACTATGTCTACATGAGGATCTTCGTCATTGATATAAGCGGTCACCCGGACCTGGTCGCTGTCTTTTGCAGAGAACTGGCCCTTGGGATAGACCACATTCACATCCTCTATCATCGGGTCGATGGTGTCTATCCCGACCTCACCGGGTGTGAACTTGTAATTTCCTGCATTATCGGATGCATTGATATAAACCGGATGATAGCCGATCAGCTCATTGGTAACTGAAATCATCGGTGTCCCGTATGTTCCGTCACCTGACAGTCCATCCAGGTGGTTGCCGTCGTCGTACATTACCTGCGTCTTGGTTGAGCTGAAATAACTGGTATCGCAGATTACCTCGTTTATACCGCTGGTGGTTTCGGATACCGTTGCAACGATGGTTACAGTATCTCCTGGCTTACTAGCGGTTTGACCCTGGGGATAAATCGTCTGGACATTGGTTACCTCCGGGGCATTATTATCGAACTTAACATAAATCGTTTTATTATCGTCACCGGTTGCACCCCCGATCGAGTGAAATCGTATCACATGCCAGCCGTCGGGCCAGGCATAGGTGCCTACCGTCTCCTCCCAATCCCATGAGCCGGAACTGCTTTTCATACCTCCCATCAATAGACCATCTATATAAAATTCGCACCTATCGGAATCCCCCTGGTCATCCACCTTAAAAGTGTAATTACCGCTGATAGTGTTTCCGTTTGAGGGTTTGGTATTAACATTTATCGTTGAGGCCTCAACTGTGGAAATTGGAATTAAACTAATATTCAATGCCATATTTGAAATCATAAAAACCATGAAAATTACACTGAATACTTTAACAATTCTTAAAAAATGAGTCATTTTACCACCATGCGAATCTTTAACTTTTGTTGCCCAAATTGGGATATTACATTCTTCTATATTATTTTATATATATTATTTATATACATTGGAATAGTGTGTAACATATTATTGATTTAGGTTATGACATGATTAATTTTATGAATTTATTAAATTTTTATTATATTGAAGTGACGTGATTATTATATTTAACTATTAGGATTTATTGTATTATTTTTATAATTTGATACAATCCATTAAATTATAAATTTATGGCATAAATTTGAGAATCTACCATATTTTATACATAAATTCAAAGGGACTATTGGCAATAGAATTTTATTGTTATATGAATACTTTATTACCTCTTGAACCGAATCAATACCATATTTGATGCATTTTAAAGTTAAAAAATAGACTATACTGATTAGAGATTAATTTTTTATAGTTTTGAAATAATGAGTGGTTTATATGTCTCTAATTCTCGTTCGATATAACGAATTGGGTCTAAAAAGTCCAAAAGTTCGAAGAAGATTTCAACAAAAATTGATAGAAAACATCCAGGATAGATTTTTTCGAAATAAGATTGAATGTGTTGTTGATTCACAATGGGGCAGGATATTCGTACACACTAATGATATTGATAACGGTGTGAGATTGTTAAAAAAGATATTCGGGATCGCCTCTGTGAGCATTGTTGAAACTGGTACTGGGGGGCTTAATAATATTATAGATGCGGTGCTGGAATATTCAAAAGATATACTGCAGTCAGGCCAGTCCTTTGCAGTGCGAACAAGGCGGCATGGATCGCACGAGTTCACCAGTATGGATCTTGCAAAAAAGCTAGGGGCCGAAATTCTTAAGAAATTTAAGGACCGGGATATATCAGTAAACCTCTCTTCTCCTGATGTCAAAATTTTTGTGGAAGTTCGTAACGATACATTCTATATTTTCTCTAAAAAAATTCGTGCAGTGGGAGGTCTACCATTAGGTACACAGGGTCGAATCATTGGGATATATGAAAATAAAAACTCATTTCTTGCATGGTGGATGATGATGAAACGAGGCGCCACTATAATTCCGGTATACCCGGTACGTTCACAAGTAAAATCGATAGAAGAAATAGAGGAGCTGGAGGATAACCAGGAATTTAAAAAATATTACAACATCTTGAAGAACTGGGTGCCGGTATTAAAATTCAGATTCTATCAAATACCTGAAAATGAATCAAATGATCAGCTTTCACGAATACAGCTCTATTCCAGGGTTATAAACCATATGTCAATTCGATTTCGCGTAGAAGGAATCGTTTCGGGTATGACCATTAACGATTTCAAAGCCGATCTTGAATTAATGGATAAGAAGGATAAGGATATCTTTAACTTTCCAATTTTTCTACCTCTAATCGGAATGTCGGAATCTGAAATTTCATTAATTGAAGAAGGGATTCTGGAAACTGATTGATTAAAATTCACTAAATATATTATTTCAAATGTGAATAATTCAGATTATCCATAGAGGGGTTGTACCAAAATATTGGTATTTACAAAAAAAATATATCTACCTTAATGTATAGTATAATCGGCGAATAATATGTATGACCGTCAAAGTGTGCAAAGAGCAATCCAGGAACTTAAATCCGGCCGACCGATTTTAATTTTCGACAGTGACGAGCGCGAAGCAGAAACAGATCTTGTATGCGGCTCAGAATTTATCACCCCTGAGATCATTCGAACCTTTCGAAAAGATGGAGGAGGACTTATCTGTACAACGGTACCTCCTAAATTGCGAAATAAACTGGGGTTGCCTTACCTCAGCGAGATCTTTTACAACAACGGCCATAAAGAAAATGTATTGCAGGAATTGATACCAAACGATATACCCTATGATGAGATTTCCACATTTTCGATCACAATCAATCACAGGAAGACCTTTACGGGAATAACAGACAAAGACAGGGCGCTTACCATAACGGAATTTGCCAGGATAATACCAAAAATTCTGGATGCAAGTACCGAAGAATCCTTTAAGCTTTTTGGCGAGAAGTTCCGTTCTCCAGGCCATGTACATCTTCTTATAGCTTCTGATAACTTATTGCAGAAACGCTTTGGTCATACTGAACTTTCAACTGCGCTGATGGTAATGGTAGGACTCATCGGTTCTGCAACAATTTGTGAGATGATGGGCGACGATGGTAATTCGCTCTCCAAAGAGGGTGCAAAACAATACGGAGAGGTCCACAATATACCCTTCGTCAAGGGTTCCGATATTATCGAGGCATGGAAAGCATGGTCAGAGTAATGGCAACTGGGGTATTTGATATAATACATCTAGGTCATCTGCACTATCTTGAAGAGGCCCGCAAACTGGGTGATGAGCTTTACGTTGTTGTTGCAACGGATTCTACGGTAAGAAAAATCAAGCACGAACCCATAACCAACGAATCTGTACGATTAAAGCTTATCGAGGCGTTGAAACCTGTGGATTCGGCCCTACTGGGTTATGAGGATGACAGATACAAAATCGTTGAGGAGATCAAGCCAGACATCATAGCACTGGGGTACGATCAAATCCATGACGAAGCAGAGATCAAAGAGGAATTATCAAAACGGGGAATGAATGTAGAAGTAGTCAGGTTAGAAAAATTCGACTACGACCTCGATGGTACTCGTAAGATCATCAGGAAGATTATAGACTGGTGGACATTTAAGAAGAAGATGGAGGAGATCGAGGGTAAATAATGCATTTATATGAATGAGAATCAAGGAGTTGAAAACACTGAAGATAATCGGGGTTGCAGATACAACATTTGCACGATTTGATATGGCCAACAGCGTCATCGATGAATTAAACAGTATAGGGACGGGATTCCGAATAGAACGGTATACGGTTCCCGGCATCAAAGACCTTCCGGTGGCATGTAAGATGCTCTTTGACGACCGCAACTGTGATATGGTTATTGCCCTGGGTATGCCGGGCCCTAAACCAATCGACAAACAATGCGCCCACGAGGCCTCCATGGGGCTTATACAGGTTCAATTATTGCTTAATAAACATGTAATAGAGGTATTTGTACACGAGGATGAGGCGGAGGCAGAGCGGGAACTGGTGGCTTTGGCCGACAGACGTTCCCGTGATCACGCACTAAATGCTTTTGACCTATTATTTCGACCCAAAGCTTTGGAGGGCCGGGCAGGTTCCGGTGTGCGTCAGGGGGGTTCAGATGCCGGCCAGATGAGTTCAACAGCAATAAAAAAAGGTGATTGAAAAAAGATATGATTTACATTTATGATTTATAGAAAAAGTTAAAATAGAATTAACAATCGAGGTGTTGATATGAAATTAGGAATTGTGGTATCAGAGTTCAATTATGATATTACCATGATGATGCTCGAACGGGCAAAGGAACATGCGGATTTTTTAGGCGCCGATGTTAAGAAGGTTGTGAAGGTACCTGGCGTATTCGATATGCCCATTGCAGTGAAAATGCTGCTGGAAGATAAAAAAATCGATGGTGTGGTAACGCTGGGAGCAGTAATCAAGGGGGAAACCGACCATGATGAGATCGTTATCCAGCACGCCAGCCGAAAGATCGCGGATTTATCAATAGAGTACAATAAACCGGTCTCACTTGGCATTACGGGGCCGGGCCAGAGCCGCCTGCAGGCAGAATCCCGTGTTGACCGCGCCAAAGGCGCCGTAGAGAGCGTGGTCAAGCTCTATAATCGAATAAAATAGAGAAAAATAGTTGATAAATGTAAAAGTGGAAACGTGTAAAAGTTCGGGTTTTTACTGATAGCCAGACCTGAAATTATTATTCTAACTTTGAACTTTTCTACCTATGTACTTTTAACTCTAGAGCATAAACTATTTTTAATCACCTAGAATCACTTGAGATTTTTACCCCATTTTATCCAAACCTTTAAATTAAACTAATTAATTACCAAATTAATCACTTGTTTTATAGGGATGGTTTATAAATGACATTAAAATCGATAATTGAATCTGTTGAACGCCGGACCTCTGATAAAGAGAAGAAGAAAGAGGAGGCGGCACCCTCCGAAACACCGGCACCTTCCAAGCCGGCAACAAAAGATGATGAGGAGCTGCAAAAGATAGTCAGCAGTTTGAAGGCTAAGATAAAGATCGTGGGCTGCGGTGGAGCAGGCTGCAATACGGTCAACCGAATTGTACAGGAGGGTATAGTAGGAGCAAACCTCTATGCGCTTAATAGCGATGCCCAACATCTTTTACACATTCGTTCACCTAATAAAATTCTGATAGGTCGAATGGCCACAAAAGGTCTTGGTGCGGGTGCCGTACCGCGTATAGGAGAGGAAGCAGCACTGGAGTCCCAGGAAGAGATCCGTAATAAACTCCAGGGTTCGGACCTGATATTCATAACCGCAGGAATGGGCGGCGGTACGGGCACGGGCACAGCACCGGTGGTTTCCAGGATAGCCCGGGAAACCGGGGCCCTCACCGTTGGTATTGTGACATTCCCATTTTCAGGTGAGGGTATATTGCGCAGGCAGAACGCAGAATACGGCCTTTCCAAACTGGAACCTTACACAGATACCGTTATTGTAATCCCCAATGATAAACTATTGAAAATAGTACCAAAGCTGCCCTTGAATGCTGCTTTTAAGGTGGCAGATGAGATTTTGATGCGGGCTCTCAAGGGTCTAACAGAAATGATCACAAAGGTCGGCCTGGTAAACCTTGATTTTGCGGATTTTAAAAACATTATGACAGGCGGCGGAATGGCCATGATCGGTCTGGGCGAATCCTCGGCGCACCGTGATAAGGCTGTGGAGGCCTTGAACGAGGCAATTAATTCTCCTTTGCTGGATATAGATGTCAGTGATGCCCACGGTGCTCTTGTGTGCGTCACAGGCGGTCAGAGCATGTCGGTTTCAGAAGCTGAAAAGGTGGCAGAGGAAATTCACTCCAGAATAAATCCAAATGCAAATATTATCTGGGGCGCTTACATCGATGATACTCTGGGAGACACCATGAGGGTGATCATTGTTTTAACCGGTGTGAGATCGGAACAGATGTCAGGCAGAGCGGATGGGAGTATTGCAGATAGAAGCTCTCTTGAAATCGACATGGTTAGATAGCTTTTTAATTGATGAAATCAGATGCTAGGCGCTTGGGGGGATTATAAATTGCTACAAGAGGTGCGGGAAACGTTTTGCGTTTGCGCGGTGCGTAACGTACAGCGGAAACGATGTTCGTATAAATATTGGTAGCATGATGCAAAGAGCAAAGCGGCAAGGTGCAGGTTGCATAGTTCAAGTGAAAATTTTAAAGCAATGTGCATGGAACAAGGTGCAAGTGAAATTAAACTTGCTGCTTGTGGCTTTCTAATAATCTCAAATATATGCACCAACACAACATACTTGAAACCTGTCGCATACTGCTTATTTTTACCCTCGACCCTTTGACCCTCTGCCTCTTCGACATAAGTGCGTCTCGCTTCTCGCTACCCGCAACTCGTCTTTCCCCCATAGTTTATAGACAAATTTTATATGTTTATCGCCCTATTCATATTCACAATGTTAATTAAATTTGTTTGATTACTTTTACCGGGGGTACCATGATGTCTGAATACATCGAGGAGTTACAGAAAGTTTTGGAACCATCCAAGGTTCTTACGGAGGATTTTGAGAGGTTCGTATACGGAGCAGATTGGTCACCTCGAACACCAGAGGAGATCTACCCGCCTGATGTTGTTATACTGCCCAAAACCACAGAGGATGTCCAGAAGGTAGTCCAGATAGCCGTGAAGTATAAGATACCGGTTACTGCAGGAGCAGGCCTCACGGGTATGGCAGGCGGGGCGGTCCCGTTGTACGGAGGAATCTATATCGATACAACCTCCATGAACGATGTGATCGAAATCGATGTACCCAACCAGACGATCCGGGCGCAGGCTGGTATACCTCTTCAAAAGCTCAACGAAGCATTGGAACCTCACGGACTGTGGCTGCCGAACCTCCCTGAATCCAAATGGTCGTGTACCGTGGGAGCTTCCATAGGCTGTGATAACGATTCCACTTTCGGAATGAAGTACGGTAAGATTCTAAATGCACTTCTGTCAGCCCAGATAGTGGACGGCTCGGCCAGGATAATAGAGCTGGGCCACCGCAAAGCCCATTTCACATCCACTGGCTATAAACTTAAGGATTTGCTTGTGGGAAGCGAAGGTACCCTGGGGGTCATAACAGAAGCGACATTGAAAGTAGAACCCATTCCTGAGCATCGCGAAATTGATATGATATTATTTCCATCGATGAAAGCCTCTGTATCATTCCTGTCTCGGTTACTGCAGGCAGGTATATGCCCTGAAGGGACTCATATCAACTGTAAACGGCGTTTGAAATTCTATACGCATGCATACCGCCAGAAATACGGAAAGAACCCGGAGGTACCGGACTGGGCCGAGGCATTAATGGCACTCATATTCTCAGGCGACCATTCGGTGGTAAAATACCACCGGGATTATGCAGTCAAACTGGCCGAGAGTTATGACGGCCAGGTAGTAAAGGAGCGCGAGATCGTTTCTGGCTGGTGGATCTCCAAGCACACGCTGGAATTTGAACCATTCAAGCAGAAATGGCCGGATGCGCAAAGAGTGAAGAAGTTTGGTGCTGCAGATCCCGGCATTCCAATGGGCAGGCTTGAGGAATTCTATAAGGAATTCATAGCAATAGCAGAGAAACATGAACTTGAGGTTCTGGGAATGAACGCTTATCTGGAACATCCGTTCAGCATTGGCTTTTCCCTATCCTGCGCGCTTTTTGTGGATTATCGTAACCAGGATGAAGTAGAACGGTTCAGAAAATACTTCAAGGAATTGACAAAAAAAGCGGTGGATTACGAGGGGACCATGAGTACATATATGGCCGATACGGATTTGAAGGTTGAGAATTTTGAATACGAGCACGGGAAGAGCACAGAATATATGGTAGCCATCAAGAAACTTTTTGATCCTTACGGGATAATGAATCCGGGTAAGAAATTCAAACGGGGAGAATAAAAATCGAAGGAATCAAAATTTGGGAGATTAGTGATGGCTAATAGAAGTGCGAATTAATTTTTTTCAATATAACGGCACGGCCCTACACCTCGAAATCATTTTCTTCGGGTCGGTGTGGGCAATCTCTTCAGCGGTAGCGAGGCTCGTATAATCATTTACAGCAAGGGGCATGGTGCAAGCAGCAAGTGTGATAATAATCGATTAATATAATCCTCGACTCTCGAACTACAAACCCCTCGACTCCTAGACTCTTTAAGGGTTTTGACTCTCGACCCTTGGACTCTTCGACTCTTTGACTAGAGTTCGTCTCGCTTCTCGCAACTCGCCTATCGCATCTCCCACAGCGATATAAAATCAGCTTACATTTTTTCTAATAGTTTACTGAGAATGAAAACCTGATCTTTTGGTATTTCCAAGGTGTTATCCTCACTAATATGAATGATCACTTTGCCTTCCTTTATGACGGCCTTATATCCACCTACTTCCAAATTGACTTCTTGCATAACAGCAACCCCGGATTGTATATGATAAAATAATATATTCATTTTATTTAAAATATAATATTATTAATTGCACTAAATTAAACTCTCTAAGTATATTTCTCTAGTTTTATTTGAAAGCTTCTATAAAATTAGGTCCCATCCTTAAAAAGCTTCATAAAAACATTCTTTTATATGCATTCAAAAAACACTAGAAAGTGCAATATTGTTTAGTCACGGGAACGAAGAATTTGAACTTCACCTATGGCATTACCCGCAGTTAATGCTTGCATCCTGTTTTCCTCAATCTCTTCTATCTTTTTCATAAGTACCGATAGTTCAGAACGGAAGGATTCAACATCAAGTTCGTCGACTTCATCTTTTAATTGTTCTTCCATAGTAGACACCAGAGTGTAAATTTAATAGGAAATTTTATATACTACATAATAGTGAGGCATATATATACTTTATTTATATTATTGCTATTATGTAAATATCTATTAGACATTTTAGGGATGATTATCGGGATTTGAAATCTTAAAAATCGCGATTAAAAAATCAAATTTTGAACGAATTTTTTCAAAGGTTTTGTTTAGATTTTTTTCAATGTAAGATTGCCCTAATTTTGGACTGAGTGCCCTTGTTTTGTCAAAAGATGTCATATCGGCCCAATTTTTGACGCTACCAAATCTTAAATAATAAAGTTTCATACCGTTATTAGCAATTGCGAAAGGTTTAAATATAGATAATTCCTTACAGGTTAATTGTCATGCGATTGTAGGACATTTTTACGCTTATCTGGACCTATCCTGTCATGCTATGTGTCCTTACATTCTATGGCGGTTCAATCCCTTTGGAGTCAGATGAAACATGTCTGAGGCTACAGAACGAGTAACATTTCGCTTAACACCAACCCAAACGGATGCTATTGATGATATCATGCTTAGATTCTCTTACAAAACCAGATCGCAGGTGATTAGAGCCGCCATAGAAAACCTAATTAACGATACTAGAGAAGAATGGAACTCGAAAAAAATAGTGTTCCACGTTCCCAAAGTCAATGTAATTCGTCTGGACAATCTTGTGGAAGATGGATTTGCGAACAGCCGTGAAGATTTGATAAACAGGGCGCTGGACGATTACTTATCGAAGCTGGAAAAATATTATTCGCACGAATGGGAAAACTATACACAAAAACGAGAAGCCTTTAAAAATGCCATTGACCAAAATCTAAGTGTTACCAAGTCGTAAGATATAATCGAGTAGGATAACCTCGCTTATGGGGATGGGATGCACCTACCTAAAAAAAACGACTTTTCGATTACTCTTGTACACCACGGCAGCACTCTTTAGCACAAGGAGTTGCGGAGTAAGGTGCTTGTGTTAAGCGGCCTGGTTCTCGGACCTGCCCGTTTAACACTTGCCTTTACTCATTTAAATTGAAGGGATGGTTTCTACAACCCATTACAAAACTGATGAATTAAAGTCATACGCATCAACATGAGGTGATTACTGATGGAATGTTATAATCTGGAATTAGAAAATGGCGATTTGCTGGGTGTTCCAAAAATCATGACCATTGGTTGTGGTGGTGCTGGAAACAACAGCATGACACGATTATACGAATTAGGTGTAGAAACGGTAGAAATTGTGTCTATAAATACAGACTGGCAGGACCTTGTCGTTTCCGAGGCTGATAAAAAGATCCTTATAGGAAAAAATCTGACGCGCGGTCGAGGTGCCGGTGGTGACCCGAAGCTCGCAGAAAGGTGCTGCGAGTCATCCCGGAATGTGATTGAAGATCTTTTCCGAGAGGTTAATCTTGTTTTCATCACGGCAGGAATGGGCGGAGGAACCGGCACGGGGATTTCACCCATAATTGCAGAAATCGCACGCAAGCAGGGAGCCATTGTTGTCGCCATTGTAACCACACCTTTTGATGTTGAGCGTGAGCGTAAACATAAAGCGAGGGAAGGAGTAAAAGAATTGAAAAATCATGCTAATTGCACTATAGTTCTTGATAATAACCGTTTAGTTAAACTGGTGGGCAGTCAACCTTTGGATCGTGCATTTACGATCATGGATCAATTGATTGCCGAGATCATCAAGGGCGTTGCTGAATCAATTACATTGCCTTCATTAATCAATCTGGATTTTTCAGATTTGAAAGCTATAATGACGAAAAAAGGAATTTCAACCATCATGTACGGTGAAGGTACATGTCAGGACCCTGAAGATTTAATAAAGAAGACCTTGAATAATCCTTTACTTGATATCAATTTCAAAGATGCGCTCGGTGCTATGATACATATCACCAGCGGTGAAATGCTGTCGTTAAAGGCGGTGGAAGAGATCACCGAGGGCATAATCAGAGGCATCAGTCCCAATGCGAATGTAATTATGGGTGCCAGAATAGATCCATCACTGAAAGATAGAGTGAAGGTTATGTCGATCATTTCCGGGGCTGAGATGGTAGAAGACCTTTCAGTAAATACAATCAAAAGAAATGTTGTAATGGACCAGCTGCACAATAGAAGCGATTGGGGCCGCTGGGACATTCAATCAATAATGTAAAAAATGAGAAAATGACACTGACCCCCCTATTAATAAACTCCTCCCCCTAGACTGTTGGGCACCATACCCCTGGCCATAGGGTATATCGTTTTTTCTACCTGCCCAACAGTCATTTTTTTTTTGTAATATAATTATTTGCTTGGAAATATCTGCATTCTTATTAATTAATTCCAGAAATGCGGAAAAAGGTTGCGTCTGCAAGGCTCGTATCGTCATTCGTCTATCGTTTTTCACGAAGGGGACTGCTTCCTGCTAGTGCTTAAGATTATTAAAAAAAACGAAACGGCCCCTCCTGCCAGCACTTATAATTGTAAAGATATCGAAGCGACCTGGTTGAAATTAAGCTGATATTGATTATTAAGCTTATATTTATTGTTTATAATCATAAAAAAGTAAAATAATCATCATCAACATAAATATTATATGCATGATAAAAAGAAATATTCATTGAGAAAATATTAAATATTGATAATTATATAATAATATGCTTCCCTAATGGAAAATATAACGTATTTAAATTTAACTAGAAATCTGGAGATAATTATATATTATAATATAGGATATGTATAGGAAATGGTGAGAAAAAAAATCCAGTGCGTGGTCATAGATTATGGTTTTAAAAGACGAAGTAATCAAAGATAAACTTGAAAATTTCCGTAAAAGTTATATTATTATCTCGATGTTTGTTGTGGGCATTCTCCTGCTGTTATACAAGCTGAGAGCTGAATATTATCAAGATAATTTTGGGTCATATACTTCAATGGTAGTGGGAATTACATCACTCCTTGCTATAATAGGTCTCATACTCCTTTTTATTGATGTTAGAAAGTTTATGATCTATGAATTATTGGGATTTATATTTCTTATTATTGCGTCTGCAGTTTTAATGATTTATCCATCCTCACCGGCACTTGATTTTGGTGTGGAGAGCACAGGGGTTGTCGTTGTCGGGATTATTCTGGCGATTATTGCGGGAGTGATACTGGCAAGATACGGCGGGTATTTTTCTCCATGCGTAATCGGTTTGAGTTTTCAAATAATATTTGCAGGCTATTATCCCATGATGAGCCCGGATGCAACCTCGTTTCATGCCAACGCTTTCATGGTATCCAATATGGGAATCGGATTTTTAATTATGAGTTTCATATTATTAATTTACCAGGATCTAAAATTTTATTTTTTGGCAAACATGATTAAACAGGCGAACAGACTGCGAAAGGAGAAAAAGTATAGTGATGCCTTAAGATATTGCGACAAAGCACTTTTTATCTACCCGAATTTCGTTACCGCTTTGAACAATAAAGGCAATATATTATTTAATTTGAAACAACCCAATGAAGCAATTGAATATTATAATAAAGCAATCAAAATCAATCCGAACTACAAACAAGCTCAAAGCAATTTACAGGTGGTCCAGCGTAAAAGTGGTCGCGCCTCGGGACTCTGAGTTTAGATTTATGTTATACTTAATAACATTATAATTTTCTAAAAATGTTTAAATATTCTAATTTTTATGAGCGGCTATATTACAAATCTGGTGACTAGATGATTTTAATTCTATGTGAAAAGGAAAATGCAGCACGTAGAATTGCACATATCCTTTCAAAAGGTAAAGCAAGCCGTTCTGTTTCTAAAAAAGTGTCATTATATGTTTTTTCAATGGATGGTAAGAAATACACAGTGATGGGCCTCAGGGGCCATATTCTCAATCTGGACTATCCTGCAAAATACAACCAATGGGATAGAATCGATCTCAAGGATTTGATCTGGGTCGAACCCTATAAAAAGATCCAGGCACAAAACATTGTGGACGTTCTTAAAAAAATTATACCTGATATGGAAGAGATTATAATTGCTACCGATTACGACCGCGAGGGTGAGCTGATTGGGGTGGAGGGTTTGGAGATAGTAAAAGGCATTAACCCCAATATAATAAGTTCACGGGCCAGATTCAGTGCATTGACCAGCGAGGAGGTAATAAGGGCATTCAATAATTTGACTGATATCGATTATAATCTATCATCATCTGCGGAATCCAGGCAGATAATCGATCTGGCCTGGGGTGCCGTTCTCACCAGATTCATATCACTAACTTCAAGGCAAATAGGTAAAGATTTTCTATCGGTAGGCAGGGTCCAGAGTCCCACGCTGGCTTTGATTGTTGACAAGGAGAAGTTGATACAGGATTTCAAGCCGAAACCTTACTGGGAACTTGTGGCAAAGCTGAAGAAGGATATTGATTTTTCAGCCAAGCATGAAGAGGATAAATTCTGGGACGAAAAAGTATCGAAATCGATTTATGATAAGGTCAAGAAAGCAGAGGAGGGTACAATAGTCCAGGTTAACAAACGTTCCAAAACCGATAAGCCGCCGACACCCTTCAACACCACGGCGTATCTGCAGGCTGCCACGAGCCTGGGATTCACTGCCGCGGCAGCAATGACCATCGCCGAGGACCTTTACACCAACGGGTGGATCAGCTACCCCCGAACGGATAATACGGAATATCCTCCTTCACTTAACCTCCGTGGAATTCTCCAGAAGTTCAAGGGAACGGATCTATCCGACCTTGCGTCCGAGCTTTTAAGCCAGCCGACTTTGAAGCCCACAAAAGGCAAAACCCGCGCTACAGACCATCCGCCTATCCACCCGGTGGAGGGCGCCTCTTCGAACCAGCTGGATAAAAGGCAATGGAAGATTTATGAGTTGATCGTCCGCAGATTCTTCGCTACGCTGGCACCTGAGGCGAAAATACAAACCCAGAAAGTTAATATTGATATTGAAGAAGAGGTGTTTTTGGCGGACGGCATCAGAATTCTGGAGCCAGGCTGGATGAAATTTTACCCGTATATCGGCAGTAAAGAGAAGAAAATCCCTGAATTGAAGAAGGGAGATAAAGTCAAGGTAATCAAAATTGATTTATTAAGTAAGGAAACCCAGCCGCCGAAACGATACGGTCAGGGGGGTTTAATACAGGAAATGGACAGGTTGGGGTTGGGCACTAAGTCCACCAGGCATGAAATCATCCAGAAACTGTACAACCGTGGTTATGTTACAGGCACTTCACCACGACCCACGGTAATGGGTTTTGCGGTTACCGATGCTCTGGAGACCTATGCTGAGCTGATAACAAAGCCGGATATGACAGCCAGTCTTGAGAAGGAAATGGACAGGATATCGTTGGGCAAATTAAAAATAGACAAGGTTGTCAAGGACTCACAGAAAATGCTTACCGATATTCTGGCTGAACTGGAGAAAAACAAGGAAGTCATCGGCAACTCCATACGCGAAGCATTTCTTGAACAAAGCACCATCGGGAAGTGTTCAAAGTGCGGCAGTAACCTGATTGTTCTGCGTTCACACAGGGGCAAACGTTTTATCGGCTGCTCAAAATACCCGAAATGCCGCATGAGTTTTCCATTACCTCAAAGAGGTAAATTGGAGGCCGAAGAAAATCCATGTGAAGTTTGCGGGTCACCCCGTGTAAGAATTCTATTGAGGAAGCAAAAGCCCTGGGAGTTTTGTGTTAATATGAAATGCGCTTCTCGATCTAAAGAAAATAAAAAAGATTGAGAATCGATGAAATCAGGCGCTAGAGAATAGAGATGAGGCGCTAGGGTGATTATAATCGATTATAGCAACCTGGGTCCTGTGTCCTGTGTCCAGGGTCTTGGGTCCTTGATATGATTATATTTTCCTCATCCCCGCTCGTTTACGCCATTTTCTCAGATACGTTTTCATTTTTCCAATATCCACAGGATTGCCAGAACCGAAACCTTTGCAGAATTTCGATCTCAGCAGATTTCCATGCTCGTCAAGAATAAAAGGGAACGCAGCGCAGGTGTACAAACGATGCTTGTAGATTGTACATTTATGTGTTTTTGGATCGTAGCGCTCGCATTTTTTGTTTATTGTATATACAGGATGCGACATACCCGTTTCCTCATCTACCACGACCTGGTCTATTGTCAGCTTATTTTTTATCCTCTCATATTCTTTCCAGGTCAGGTTTAACCTCCAGTTCTGAGTACAGCACCAGCCGCACTTGAGGCACTTCCAATGTAATTCTGGGGTAACGGGTAACCATTCCTTTTCTGTAATCAAATCCTCGTCCAATCTTTCAATTACATTGAAGCCGTCTATTTGTAATGGCACACCGGTTTCATCAAACACAGGTTTTGGATCGATGCTTTTAT
>CP070629.1:1460356-1465496 GCA_020356005.1 Thermoplasmata archaeon | reverse complement strand
TTGATCTTAATGGGATTGCCCAGTACCTTGAGCTTACCACACTTGGGATGGTCGATCTCAGGAACCATATTACGCGCAACCACCTGCTCGTCCTCCATTACCTTGTCCACGGTATTTATGGGTCCTGAAGGTACACCAGCCTCTGCAAGTAGCTTCAGCCATTCCTCGCCGGGCTTTGTAAGTAGTTTCTCTTGAAGTATCGGTATCAGTTCCGATTTGTTCTCGCGGCGCTTGTCGTTCGTTTCGAATTTCGGGTCGTTGGTAAGATGTTCGAGTTCAAGAACCTTGCACAGGAGCTGCCAGAATTTCTCTACAAAAACGGCAATGACTATGTAAATATCAGCGGTCTTGAACGCCTGGTACGGTACCACAGATTGATGGCCCGAGCCTATGGGCTTGGGGATCTCACCGCCGAATACCACGTATTCTGCAACATAGGTGAGCATGGATACCTGACTATCCAGGAGCCCCACATCGATCCTGCACCCCTCGCCGGTCTTTTCGCGCTGGTATAACGCAGCACAGACCCCGTGGGCTGCGAACATACCTCCTGCCAGGTCGCCGGTGGGTATACCCATGCGCACCGGGTCGCCCTCAGGTTCGCCGGTGATGCTCATTGCACCACCAATTGCTTGTAGAATAAGATCGAAGGCCGGTCGGTCGCGGTACGGACCGTCCTGGCCGAACCCTGAAACGGATGCACAAATGATCTTCGGATTGATTTTCTTGAGCGTTTCGTAATCCACTTTCAATTTCTCCAGAATACCGGGTCGAAAATTATCAAAAACCACATCGGCCTGCTCCACAAGTCTATAAAATATATCCCGGCCCTCCTCGGTCTTGAGGTTTAACGTTATACTTTTCTTGTTACGGTTAATACTAACAAAATACGCACTCTCGCCTTCGATATAATACTGGCCCAGCTTGCGGGTGCCGTCGCCCCCCACCGGCTCCTCGATTTTAATGACCTCCGCACCCATATCCGCCAGGATCATGGAGCCGTACGGCCCGGAAAGCATTCTCGACATATCAATAATTCGTACGCCATCTAGGAGATTCTTCATTTTAATCACATCCAGGTGCAGGGGGAGGATTAGCAACTATGTATAAATGATTATTGGGGATTTGAGCTGAATATAAGGGAGCGTTCAGCTTTAATATCGATTACTCGCACTCTCAGAGCGCTTTACTTTATTATAAATTATGAGCGCTCACAGAGCGTTCTGCTTTTGTATTGAATATATTCACTCACGGAGCGCTCTGTTTGGATTTCGATTAGAGGCGCTGTCAGAACGAGTGGAAAAGTTGAAGAGTATAAAAGTGGAAAATTCTAACATGAGGTCGGAGGCCTGACTCCAGGCGACGGGGTAATTAAAATTGATATAATCAAACATGCACCTTGCTCCATGCCGCCTGCTGCCTATTTTCACCCTAGCGCCTAATCTCTAGCGCCTGATAAAATCGTCATCTCTACAATTTCACCGGTTCCTCGAACTCGCCGAATACATCTTTGAACACCTTAGTTATCTCGCCCACCGTGGCATAGGCCCGAACAGCGTCCATTATGTATGGCATGAGGTTTTCCTTGGTCGCTGCTTTTTCCTTAAGTACATTCAATGCATCTTCAACTGCTTTATTGTCGCGCTCAGCCCGGAGCTTGTTCAAAGCCGCGATCTGCGCTTCCGCAACCTTGGGATCGTGCTCGTGGAATTCGATCTCTCGCGCTTCTTCCTCCTCGGTCCTGTATTTGTTCACACCAACCTTTGGCAGTTCCCCGCTCTGGATTTTACGCTCTACCTCGTACGCCTGGAGCGCCACTTCGCGCTGTACCGTACCCTCTGAAACGGCTTTGACGATACCGCCCATGGAATCCACCTTCTTCATCTGCTCCACGATTCGCGCTTCCATTTCATTGGTCAGCCATTCTATATAATACGAGCCTGCCATGGGGTCCACGGTATCTCCCAACCCCATTTCTTCCATCAGGATCTGCATTGTGCGCAGCGAGATAAGCGCAGCTTTCTTGGAGGGGATAGTATAAGCCTCATCATAAGAGCACAGAGCCATAGTCTGCGTTCCGCTGAGGGCGGAAATAAGAGCATAATAAGCGCCACGTACGATATTATTCTCCGGCTGCTCGATGGTAAGCCCACCGCCGCCGCCGCCAGCGATCATCTTCATCATCATTGCCTTCGGGTTAGTGGAGCCGTAATCGTTTTTAACGATCTTTGCCCACAACCGGCGTGCGGCGCGAAACTTTGCGATCTGTTCGAAAAAATTACCGTGAATATCGAAATTGAACGAAATCTGCGGTACGAACGCATTGACATCCACACCGCGGGCTTTGACCTCATCTATGTAAGCTTTGGCTATGCAGTACGCATAAGCGATTTCCTGGATCGGGTTGGCACCGCTCTCGCGGATATGGTAGCCGCACACGCTCACAGGGTAATACTTCGGCATTGAATTCGCGCAGAACTCCATAGTGTCTGCAATCAGACGGATGGAGGGTTGAACCGGGAAAATCCAGGTGCCCCTGCCGATATATTCTTTCAAGATATCGTTCTGGCTGGTGCCCCGGATTTCCTCCAGAGGCACGCCCTGCTTCTCAGCAACAACGGCATACATTGCTATCAGCACAGATGCGACACTGTTGATAGTCAGCGACGTACCGATTTTATCCACAGGAATACCTTCAAACGCACGCTCCATGTCCTTCAGCGAATCTACAGCCATTCCAACTCTGCCGATCTCGCCCTCGGCCATGGGATCGTCGGAGTCCAGCCCTAGCTGTGTCGGTAAGTCAAAGGCTACGTTCAAACCGGTCTGGCCCTGAGATATGAGGAACTTGAACCGTTCGTTCGTCTCCTCCGCAGTGCCGAAACCCGAGTACTGACGCATTGTGAACGGACGCTTGCGGTACATGAGCGGATGTATACCGCGTGTGAACGGATACTTACCGGGTAATGCGAGCTCCGATTCTAAATCAATATCTTTTACATCCTCATACGAATAGATCGGCTTCACCTCAATTCCAGATTCGAGAACAACAGGTGGCACATCCGCAGCCGGCTTATCGGATTTGGGCTTGTCGCTCATATCATTCACCCCTCTTGACATTATCTTCTATATATTTCGCAATATCTTCGAACTTTGCGCCAGTGGGGAACACCTCCGTCACCCCGAACTCTTTCAGTGCCAAAATGTCACGGTTCGGGATGTTGCCGCCGAAGATTACCAGTCTATCCTCCAGCTTCTCTTCTCTCAATTTCGCCATAAGCTTCTCGCCGAAATAGAGATGCGCGCCGGAATAGATACTAACACCCACCACATCGACGTCCTCCTGTAATGCTGTCTGTGCGATCTGGTCCACCGACTGGTGCAGCCCTGTATAAATCACTTCCATACCTGCTGCACGCAATGCCTGTGCGACTACCTTCGCACCTCTATCATGCCCGTCCAACCCGGGCTTGGCAATCAGTACCCGTATTTTTTTCATTTAATCTTTCCCTCCTGTGTTTTACATTATTGTTCATCTTAATGTATCATTTAAATTAATTTGGAATATGAATGTAGGGGAAGAATCTCCTACAACCCCTCTTTCTTTATCTGTATGGGTGATGCCAAAGGCATCACCCAAACGAAAAGAAAAGAGAGGGGTTATTAGGGGAGATTCTTCTCCCCTAATTTTATATTCCAAGTAATGTAACTGATGCGACGGCGCCGGGACCGCCGATATTATGTGCGAGCCCGAGCTTTGCATCTATCACCTGTCGTTTACCGGCATGGCCCTGCAGCTGTCGGACCAGTTCGTACAGCATTCTTATACCCGTTGCACCTACCGGGTGCCCGCAGCTGAGAAGCCCGCCGCTGACATTCACCGGTATATCGCCCCCATGTTCGGTTATACCCTCCTGGATAAGCTTTTTACCAGAACCTTTCTCTATAAAGCCCAGGTCCTCGTAAGTGAGCAGCTCAACTATGGAGAAGCAGTCATGCACCTCCGCGAAGTCGATCTCTTTGTACGGATCACTCACCCCTGCATGCTTGTAGGCTGTCCTGGAGGCTATTTCAGTGGCTCGAAACCCGGTAAAATCGAAATGCGGATCGTAGAACGGGAGGTCCCAGCCGGTGGAAACCGAGAACCCGTGCCCTTTCACCATCACCTTATTGTCCGGATTGTACTTCTTGGCATCTTCACTTCGCGTTAGCACAACCGCAGCAGCACCGTCGGTGGTGGGACAGCTTTCCATAAGCGTTATGGGATACGCAACCATGGGCGAGCGCATTACATCCTCCAACGAGAGCTCTTTACGAATGTGGGCCTTGGGATTGTGCAAGGCGTGCTTGTGGTTCTTAACTGAAATCAATGATAAATCTTCTCGGGTAGTCCCGAACTTATTAAAATGCCTGGTGGCGAACACCGCAAATGTACCTGCGGCGGTAAACCCTTTCTGATAGATCGGATGACCCGCGTCCACCATCATTTTCACGATGCTTTCGGTGGGTGTGCGGTCACGCAGCTTCTCCACACCCAGCGCGAGCACTACATCGTGCTGACCTGCCAGCAGGCTGTTGCACGCGTTCCTGAACGCATCGCCGCCGGTGGCGCAGTAGTTCGAAACCCTGGTTATGGGTATATCGAACACGCCCAGCGCCTCGGCGAGGTCCATGCCCGACCGGCCTTTGTAAACACCCGCGTCCGGGAACGCCGTGCCCAGCCAGGCAGCATTGATATCAGTGAACTCGATGCCCGCCTCCTGGCACGCTTCCAGTGCCGCCTGGTAGATCAGGTCCTGGTAGCTCTGCTCGAAATTCTCACCGAAGTTCGTGCAGCCCGCACCCACTACTGCGATCTTATCCTTATAGCTCATCAGCTTTCACCCCCCGATGCTTTAACGCTCTTTCCAATAGGTCGGCACTTCCAGCAGTAATTCAAGAACTCGCCGCCCTGGTGCAGCCTCCTGAATGTAAGCTCTACCGGTAGACCGATAGAAACCGACTTCGGGTCGGTATCGGTCATTTGCGCTAGAATCCTCCCACCTCCATCGAGATCTATGACTGCCATAGTCACAGGCGGTTCGGGTGTGGGGTAGTAGTACTCCTGCGTAAAGGTGTTGATTATGCCGCGCTTGGAGAG
>CP070629.1:1456604-1460256 GCA_020356005.1 Thermoplasmata archaeon | reverse complement strand
TAAAAAATCAAGAAGGTACGGATACTGCTCTAACAAATCATTGATCTTGGTCTTGGAGCTTATATTGATTTTTATATTCCCCATGGTATCATTTCCCCCCGCATTGAAAGGGAATTTGAATATTATTTTTAGCTATTTATCTTTAACTCTATTATTATAAATATAAGTTCAATTAAACTTATGTTCTCACACCTTCCGCTTACCCCTCATTACAGTGAGAGCGGGAACAGCCAGAAGCGATGATCCCACCAGAATAATGGAGCCGCACCACCCTCCCGAATCATCTTCTTCCTCCCCCTCACCGGAGGATACGGCAGCAAAGATTGTATTGGCGGTATACTGCGGGTCATGCTCCACGCGGTACCCCTCCCATTCGGGGAAGCACACCGCATACCACAATGCTGCCAGGCTGAATCCGTACCGGTTATGCGGCTGAAGACTTTTCTGTTTCAGGTCCGCCGGGCTTTCGTATAATGTACGAATGTTTTCAGATAGACCGTATGCCATGAAGCTGAATATATTTGCAGAGAACCCCAGCTGCCAGAGTACCAGTGTGATATCAAGGGGCCTTGCCTCTAACAGGATGTTGATAGCAGGTGCGGAATCCTTTTGCACCTGCCCGAGAGCATCGTAGAGGGTGTAGTCACCCCTGAACCCGATCTCAAACGCGCGGTCGGTTTCCACCTTGATAGTTATGTTCTCATCCATTTTCTTGGTCATACCGGTATCCAGGGTATTGCCGGAGTCGGAACCTACCACATTATATTTTGAAGTGAATATAGTAACATAGTGAGCCGCCGCCAGTCCGTGATTTGCAAGTTTAATATCTATATCGGCAGGAGTCGGAATACCCAACCAGACATTCCACAGCTCAGTTACTTCTCCGATTTTGTAGAATGTCTCCGCCGTTACCCTCTTTTCTTCCTCGTTGAATTTGATATCATAAGTTATTTCCAGCTCGGTAATTTTAGCAATCATACCGGTTTTAAGATACAAACTCAACACAAAGTTCTCAGATAAAATTGCATACAGGTTCTCGTACCGCATACCGAATGTGTAATGCGTATCGGATTTCTTTTCCACGGATATGGAGGTCACCTTCGGAGGATAGGTTTCATCCAGGTTCTTACCTGCACCGAAAGGAATGATGTGATATCTTTTTTCAACTGTAGGATCACCCGGAATCCCATTGCCGTCGGTATCGTTGTACGCCAACAAAAACGCGAAGAGGGCGCTGACGAAAACCTCCTGGCCTGATTCCGTGACATAGTGCATGCCGAACAATTGGTATGGCAGCGTACCGGTCCCATTCTCGGGGTTGTATACCGAGTGCAGCGCCACCAGGAACGCCTGGACATTGTTGTAGTTCACATACGATACGGTAAATTTAACCTCGTCGCCGTTCTCTGTGATATTTTCGAGCTCCTTGGTCCAGTATTCATCGTTGAAAGAATGACCGAAGATCTCCTCATCGATACCGTCGTAATAATTATCCAGATTACCTGCACAGCTCACAGGCGATAACAGCAGCAAAGCAGCTGCAAAACATAGAATTATGATTATAAACTGCCTCATAATCTCACCCGAATTTAATAAATTAAATAACATTTCAGATTATATTATAAAAATCTATTTGTGTTAATATAATTGAGGAGTAATTAGTGGATTAGATATCAATATCGGCCAGGAGGCAAGAGGCAAGAGGTGAGACGAGCTTTGACAAACAAACCAAGTTCTGGTTAAATCACTTCTTATAAAAAAATACTTTTCAATTTAATAAATCCATTCAGTGATTCTTAAAAATTTAATCCTTTTTTTTAAGTTCTTCAGTAACAAAGTTTCATATCTATTTATATACTAAATATCCGATAAAAATATCGAAAAAGATACTTTAAATATCAATCGAAAAATAATTCAAGGGGGAGACGATACAATGAAACGCATATTAATTGCTGCTGCAAGCTTTATTATTCTATTTAACCTGATATTTAGTAATTCAATAAATACTGCAGATAATTTCAAAGAATCAAATATAGAAAAGGAAGACGAGGGTGAGGAAATTTTAATTGATAGTAGTAGAAATGTAAAAACTATTGAGATAGGTAAAAGGGAAAATAATGACAATTTTGACTTTGAAATTGAGGCGCAGTGGTCGTTAGATAATCTGCAGAAATCAAAAGCAAATCGATTACAATATCAAGAGCCAGATATAGCAAGTGTTAAACCATTGGAAGAAAGATTTGAAGAATTGGATGTTAATGAATATATATCAAATCAAAAGCAAGGAATAGGTTCCAGGGGCTCCAACATACGAGCAAACCTGATTGTAGGTGATACACCCGGCGAGATTTTTACAATCGGTTCAGGCAGTTCGTATAACCATAACGGTAATATAATAATAATTGGCAGCGGCCAGGTTCAGGTTAACGGTATACTTAACCTGACAGGTAACCTATTGATCTCAAACCAGGGTAAATTTGTGGTCGACAATGGTGTGTTCCGCATCAAAGGAGACGACACTCATATATTGGCGAATAGAAACGGTAATATGAAATTCCAAAATTATTCATTATTTCATTATGAAATGACGTATCTTCATCAACACGCACTTGTATTATACGACGATGCCGGAATCGAAATAGAACAAACCCATATTTCACACAGCGGTTCTTCCGGTACGATCATAATGTACGATAATAGTTACTATACCGTTTTGAATTCTACTTATTCAGATTGGAAAACCTGGTATCTGCATGACGATAATTTTCTAAAACTTGAGAACGTATACATTGGCGGCGATATCGTCTTTTACGGCGGTGCTACCATGGAATTCATAAACACGATGGGTATAATGCCGTGGTTGTACTTCGGCAGTGGTGCGGTGGTTGATTACAGCTTTCCGATTGATGATCCGCTGACTCCTGTTTCAGCATCCATAAACAATTCAACCCCCGGAATATCGGGTATACCCTGGTCTTTTTCTGCAGTAAACTGTTATTCCATTGCCTGGGGTATTAACCCTTATCCCGGCAGTAATGTCACCGTTCGAAATTCAGAATTAAAAATGATATTGTTCAGGTTCGTCGGCGACCACCAGATGGACATCGAAGGAGTTCTGGTTAACAATATGTCATATTCTGATCTAACTTTTCCAATCTGGGATAGAACGCTTAGATTGGTTAATACATCCGTTAACTGGTGGAAGGTGGACATACATGAAGGTTTCAGATTGAATGCAACCTCCATAAGGTTCAGTGAAATGGTTGTAGCGCACAACAGTGTCGGCCACCTGTACAATTCCACCTGTGAAGGCCAGACAGTACACCTGGGCGCTCAGGAGGAAGCTTATGTGCATTTTGAGTCAGGTGAGGTGTGGTCCTATACATCCGTGTGGGCAAATGCTACAATGATACTTCGGGACAGCATAGTGGATTACCGCAAAGGTGAATACACCTATCAAACCAGAAACCTGGCGCATGGTAATTCCAGGCTGTACTGCCTGAACACCTCTTTCGGTTACGAAACTGCTCCCTCTGAATCCGAGCCGGAGGCAATGGATAATGCATTGGTAATGTACCTCACTCTAGACTTTCCCGGGGCGGTTAAACCTAGAGATGTCGTAGAATTCTCCGGGTCCGCATGGATCAAAACC
>CP070629.1:1451682-1456504 GCA_020356005.1 Thermoplasmata archaeon | reverse complement strand
CTGCTCCTGGCTTCTTTGGCAACTTCTTCTGCTATATGAAGCCAGGGGATGGATGAACTTTCAACAACAATATCATATGCCTGATGAATTGTATTATCGGGGCATATGGCGAAATCCGCTCCCGCTTTCGCGACTTTCGCAACTGATGATATCATCAAGTCGGCAACTCCATTCCAATCACCTGCTTCTATATATCCCATGTATTCACTAAGAGAATATGTGTGCATCGTAATCTGAGGATGTGAATGCCTGCCCATCAAATCAGCCCCTTCACTGCAGATCGTACGATAACACAGAGCTGCTCCCTCTGCACTACATGCGACTATTCCGATATGCCTGGCCATGATATCTCCTTCACCTTTCACCTCAAATCATTGGACTGGAGGAAGCTTCTCCAGCGATTAATATGCCCGTATTCATCGGCTTGATTCTTTTCTATTATTCTCCGAGTTTCCCCGTCCCAATCTATTTTTTCCAGCAATTCGGAATAGTGATTTACTGCTTTGGTTTCAACCCATATGCCGAGTTTCAATGTCATTTTTGCGCCGAGGATGCGCGAAAAATTGCCAAATAAGAACCCCACTATCCAATACGCCCACCTTAGCTTGCTTGGTTTCCAACCATGTTCGAAAAGTTTCACCTGAAAATCCTGAAAATGCGTCATCTCGTTGCACATGGCAGCTACCAACTGACGGTTTAATTCATTGGCTTTTTTTGTTATCTGATACTTGTAAATATTGACCGCCATTAATTCCAGTGTATGTAATGTGAGCAATCCTTTTTTGATGCCTCTCAATCTCGTGCTATATGATGGTTCAATTCGCATCTTTACGTCTTCGTTATGCATCAAAGGACGTATTATGGAGGAATCATAGTCCATCGTGACACCAGTATCTTTATCAAAGTCGTTCAATTCGATCATCTCCTCAAGAATAATTTATGAAAGATAAATTTCAAATGGCATTCCCTGCATTCACTTCACCCGTGAATTCCTCCCATAGCTATGCGCGCCAGGATCTCCCTTCTCTTCTTGTGTCGATAAATCATGGCTGAAAACAACCAAACCTGCATCATAAAGGTAAACCGGTTGCGCTTCGGACAGGTAATCCTCTCTGCGGTGCTGCGCCAATCGTATCGCGAGATACCGATGTAAAAAACTTCAGCGTGAAAGCCTCATTGCAATTGAGGCAACATGCCTGCCCTGGTATTTCGCTGCCTCCAACTCATTTTCACTCGGCATTCTTTCTCCCTGTCCTCCTGCTATCGTGGAAGCACCATACGGAGACCCGCCCGATATCTCATCGATTCTCGTCTGCCCCTTAAACGAATAAGGTAACCCGACGACTATCATTCCATGATGAAGAAGCGTTGTGTGGGTGCTTAATATTGTTGATTCCTGTCCCCCATGCTGTGTGGCGGTACTCGTAAAAACACTCCCGACTTTTCCAACCAGACTCCCCTCTAACCAAAGCTGACCGGTCGCGTCAAAAAACTGCTGCATCTGCCCGCACATATTTCCAAATCTTGTAGGAGTTCCAAATATTATTGCATCAGCCTCTATAAGATCCTCGACAGAGCACAAGGGAATATCGGAAAAGGATTTTTGTGCTTCGATTGCACCCATTTTTTCGAGTACATCTTCTGGCAGTGTCTCGGGAACGCGTCGCATGTCTGCTTCCGCGCCTTCAACTTCCCTTACTCCCTCTGCCACTGCTTCCGCCATTCGATGGACATGTCCATACATTGAATAATACACAATTAATACTTTCATCAACCGGCCTCCTCTTCATTGATTTAAACAGAAATACTGGAATTTGTTAAGCCCGCATTCCGGCTCCAAATAATCAACGGGCGTTTACTCAAGACTACCACCGCTTGTACCAACTGACAAGCCGCCCGGTGTCTCGGCCCTAATGCCAGTTCTGTCTGAAGTCGTTGATAACCGATTTAACATTTATCACAGCATTTACTATAGCCAAAATTTAGCGGAATAATATTCGATATACTCAATCTCGGTATAAACGCCGGACCACCAGCCGGTCTCCAGCCATAATAATATGACTGTATTCCCATTATTACTCGATCTCCCGCTCGATACGAGATGTCACTTCCCACTGCATATCCCACCTTCCAATAATTTTTCCAAAAGCCATTTACATGAACTTATATGTCAGTCCAAGAGACAGGGTTTGCTTAAGTCGTCCCCCTAGATCTATCTCCTTGTCGTACAGAAGCTGTACATAAAGGTTCACCATCAGGTATTTGATGATTCCGGCCGTGAAGATGTTCTCCCAGTTTACGTCAAGCGATTTCCAATAATCCTCGTTTGGCTGCCCCGCAAGTTCATCCTTTTCAGAATTCAGAACGGCTTTGAATATAGTAAGCTTGCTTGTGATAGTAATTCGTTCCTCGGCCAAGTTCGTCTTAAAATCCGAATCGAAAACAAGACCACCGTCATAGCTTGTCAGTGTTTCCCGCTCGTCGGTTTCCGGATTCAGGACATCCCTGTTCAAATACTGCCTCGTCCCTCCACCAAGCCGGACGGTCCATTCGCGCTCTTCTTTTTTGAAAAGAACCCGTGCGACCCCAACGCTTTCGGTGAATTTAACGGGATTAATATATCTGTCCATTTCTGGATCGCCTGCATCGAGAAACTGACTTTCCACCCTGCCGGCCACAAATGGATCAACAGGCGCTTCCAGGGTAAAGCGAAATATCGTTTCAAAATCAATAAGATCGGTAGATTTGACGGGCCTGTTCCATGTCTTGGTCTCGACATCCTGATTATGTGTCTGGCCAAAAAACAGCTTTAGCGTGTTCTTGTTATGAACTTTGGCACCCAGCTTTTTTTCAGCTATAGAGTTTGAATTGAATGTCCAGGACAATGCACCTGCTTCGCCCCCAACCCAGTTGTCACTGTATGAATTCTGTGTAAGCGTCAGGTTCGCATCCACGGAAAATGCCCAGGGGTCTCCAAAAACAGGTCCGGAATAAACAATAATCATTATTGCAGCTCCCACGATGAAATAATTTTTCATCACTCCTCCTTTCTAGAATGAACCGTTTAGTACATGTTATTCTACATCTCGAGCATTAGAGGCCATGTGCACAACGCGCTGTTAAAACGGTATTTCAATTCCGTTCGCATCAAATGCTTCCTTGATATTACGTGTTGAACTGACATCAAGTAATAAAGGCCAAAATACATATATCAGGAAATTGTAAATAAACCCAAAATACCTTCAAGAGCCCGTGAAAAATTCCATGTATAAATCAACTCAATATTCAGAGTCGATGAAGAAACAGGCCGCAGAGTAAATGTTCATGTTGGATGACGAAGTAAAAACACGATATCTATTCGCCATAATACTTCACTGCATCGTCGATTGACCTGTAAGTATTCATGATTGCTTTTAGATTGGTGACTTTGAAAATATTATCAAACCTGTCGGAATCAATTACTACCACCAGCTCCGCTCCATTTGTAACAGCAATTTTCCATGCTGAAACCAATATTCCCAATCCCGTGCTGTTAGTCCACTTTATCGCTGAAAAATCAAAAATTATCTTTTTTATACCCTGTTCAACCGCATTTTTAACTTCGTCTCTCAACTCATAATTGTCCGGTTCACCTATTAACCTTTCACCCCCCCAACTGATTACGGCGACGTCGTTTCTTATTTCAGTTTTCGTTTTTTTCATTTTCTTCTCCTGAACCAGGGCATTCAATGCATTTCATTGATCAGCTATAAATCATCCTGGCATTTTTACGATTTCCAAATATTATTAGCATAAGGTCTCAAGTAATCCCACAAAAAAATTTATCACCGTGCTAAGACCATTAATAACAAATAAATAGCAATTCGGTCAACAGTAATTCTTTTTCTCTCATCCTGCCTTTCTTTCACGACACCTGCCAACGGCATACCCAAAACGCAGCTCTGGAAGTACTCATTCCCATGGCCTATTACAAGAAGGCCCTACTAATACAGGAACTAAGCGGGTGTCCGTTTACAATAAGAGTAATGATAATAGAATCCGGCTTTCGAATCGAATGCACGCAGGTGCCTTCAAAAGCAATTCTCCCACTGTGGCAGCATGAATGTATGTGATATGCGCCGTTATCGCCTATTCGTTGAAATACAATGCCTTAAAGTTCTTCAGAATCTCCCGCAATTTTTCAACATTTCCAGTATCTACGGACTGTTTAGCCTTCATAGCATAAATGAGCATTTCATGCATGAGAGCCAATTTTTCAATATAATCCTTGTATGCCGTTTCATCTTCTCTCGCAGCAGGCTTTATCCTCTGGGTCATGAAATATCGCTGTACTATTTCCTGTATTGACTCTGCATGATATTCCTTGTTGTTTATCCATCGGACGATCTGATTATAATTCAAATTACCCTCTTCTTTAAGTTTCAAAATCATTTTCATTGATTTTTCTATAGTATCAACATGCTCCTCTATAATAAAAATACGAAGTTCGTCATTATAAATACCGCATGGTATTTCACAGTGGCAAAGCAAGCCCGAGGCTGGAAATACGATAATGATCAAAGTACTTAATGCCGCCAAAAACGTTTTCATTTTCTACCTCCTTGAAATCAATGAAACGCTTTATCCCATTTAATGTTCAATAATTTTCGTGTGGCTTAAATTTCTCCCCGCCTCCAGCAAGTATCGCTTTTGCTTCCAAAGCTTCGACAAGCTCTTGGCTTTTTAGCAATTGAGTAACATAAAAGACGCATTCCAAAACGGTATAGCTTTAAATCTACTTATATTCTTTGGAGCTATTTCTCGGATTCCCCCAAATCACTTT
>CP070629.1:1448120-1451582 GCA_020356005.1 Thermoplasmata archaeon | reverse complement strand
TGACCTAGATTGATGTAGGCCAGGCCGAAGTCTGGATCGAGTTGAATCGCTTTGGTGTAGTCTGCTATGGCCATTTTGTACTGGCCGTTGATATAGTTGGTAAACCCTCGATTGTTTAAGTCTAAGATGGTTTGGTCATATTCGCCTTTATCTTTGGATTTACCTATGCGGGGTACAATATATATCGCTGCGATAACAAATATTAACGCAACAGTAATTTTCCACGTTTTCATAGCTTACCTCTCTTTACTATTCTTGATGTATTCAACAACTTCCTTTCTAAAAGAACATCTTGAAAGGAATTTTTTTAATTTACATTCTTATTCTTCCGCTGTTGTTAAGGCTTTAGTCTCCAATTTTGATTGTATCGGTCCAAAACAGGCCAAAATTGAGTAAAAAGCTTACTATTAGCCCTGCTATAATCTAAGGTAGGGTCGGGGGATTTCGAGGTAAATTAGAAAGAAAAGAGCGGGCCGAAAGGTACTAAACCAACACGACCCGCATCAATTCATCCGTACTATAAAAATATACGATTGACAATAAGAGCGGTTCCTATCGTTAATAAATTGAAAAAACTCCTGCCTTCTGTTCCAAAGCTATTTTTTCGAAAATTTGCACGAAAACAGGGATCTTTATGCCCCGGACTTCTTCCAACTCCTGCTTTTGGTGAGGCCTTGAGGTATGCTGATACATAATCAAGGGATTCTCCTTGACGGCGAAGCAGTTGATTTGGTATAAATAATGCAGTTAGGCTCGTTTTCACAGGGTTGAATATCTTTGGATTTGGTCTTTCTGCAGGTTCAATTATCGAAGATTTCCGAACAGAGGAGGTATTATTTAATATTATGCGAAGAACAGGGTTTTTAATTGCTGCTTTGTGTTTCGCAAATTACACTATTCTACATGTCAACACACATCGGGTATTAAATCTTTTCAAAGGAGGATTATTATGTCGAAGAATTTGCTTTGTCTAATTCTGTTTGTGTTAGCAATTGTAACTGCATCTATCCAGGCAGAGGTCACGCCAGTTACGAGCGTCGTTGTTAATGAGGTGGATAATCCGGGGGGCGCACCCAACTTCTGGCTCGAAAGTATAACCGTCGGAGGTTATACCGTAACAGTTGATGAACTCGTCACGGGCACCTCCGAAGGGGTGGCCACGGCACAACCAGCCCCTTATGACGACATTACTGTTGCAGACAATTTTGATCTGAATTTATTCGCGGGGCGCGCCGATGAAGTTCCACCCACGTGGCAGATCAAAGAACTCGGAGGAAAACCGGTCTGGTCCGATACGAACGGTGACCATCCTGACTTTTTTCTCTTCGAAACCGGTGGGAACCAGGATTTTTCGATAGAAGCAATTCTGCCCGGGGGAATTATTGGAAGTTCAGTAAACGTTCCACAGTCAACCTTTGGAGATACGGGCCTAGTCATCACAACCTCCGGCCCGCACAATGGCCAGACCATTGAGGGAGTTGCATTCGCCATAACGGACCTGCTGGACCAAAATGGTAACAACCTTACTAATAGCAGCATCATTGAGGGGATTCAAATCTCGTCTCCCGGTTTGGACCCATCCGGTTTTTATGCATCGATAGGTGGTCCGGTCCTGACTGCCTCCAACCCAAGCCCGGCAGACGGCGCTCTTCATGTTGACACCTGGGTGAACCTTGGTTGGTACCCGGGAGATACTGCAGTCTCCCATGACGTTTACTTAGGTGATAATTATGACGATGTGAACGCCGGAGCCGAACGCACATTCCAAGGCAATCAGGTTGGAACATTTTTCGTTGCCGGCTTTCCCGGTATGCCTTTTCCGGATGGTCTTGCTCCGGGTACGACATACTACTGGCGTATTGACGAGGTTGAGGCCGATGGCACTACAAAACACAAAGGTAATGTCTGGAGCTTTACGATTCCATCACAAATTGCCTATAATCCCGATCCACCTGATGGCGCTGGATTTGTAGATACTGAAGTAACTCTTAATTGGACCGAAGGTCTAAATGTAAAGCTCAATTATATTTACTTCGGAGATAATTTCGACGATGTGAAAAATGCCACTGTGGGTACGCCCCTTGGAACCACATCTTATACTCCCGACACTCTTGAATTAGACAAGACTTACTACTGGCGGGTCGATGAGTTTGATGGTGCCACGATGCATAGAGGTGATATCTGGAGCTTCACAACCTTACCTGATATACCTATCACCGATCCCAATCTGGTTGGCTGGTGGAAATTCGAAGCCGATTCAGGCACAAAAGCTATCGATTTCTCCGGCCACGGAAATCACGGAACTATAATTGACAACGTTCAGTGGGTTCCCGGCCAGTTCAATCTTGCGCTGGAGTTCCTTGGCGATGACCAGGGCCATGTAGAACTGCCCACCGGCATGGTCGATACAACTAAAGGCTCTGTCACCATGTGGGTCAATACGGATCTAACAGGTAACGAAGGTATGTTCTGGTACGGAACCGAGACCGATGGTGATGGTTTTGGTGATCAGCTTGAGATCCATATCCACAATCAAGACGCCGGTACGCTGGGTTTTGCAATCGAAGGAAGTACTGATGTAAGGTTAGATGGTCCTCTGCTCGCAGGCGCCGGCTGGATACATGTGGCTGCAACATGGGATCTAACCGATGGCTGCCGACTGTATGCAAACGGAGAACAAGTGGATTTCGTGGGTCATAACAACACCGTGGCCAACCTGAACACAATACGATTAGGCCGACCGGTCGGCACCGGCAATGGCAATCGATACCACGATGGCCTGATGGACGATGTAAGATTGTTCGACTACGCTATCAGCGCCGCACAGGTTAGTGAGATAATGGCAAAAGGTGAAGATCCGCTTCGGGCCGGCTCTCCTAACCCGCGCAACAGTTCCCTGGTATCCATAGAACTGGCAATTCCACTGAGCTGGTCGGCTGGAGAGAACGCTTCTGAGCACGATATCTACTTCGGAACCGATAGAGACGCTGTCGCTAATGCAGATGAAACAGATACGACCAACGTCTATCGAGGACGACAAGGTGCTACCAGCTATAATCCACCCGAAGGCGTTGAATGGGGCGGTGGGCCCTACTATTGGCGTATCGATGAGATTAATACTGATGGAACTATCAGCAAAGGCAGCTTATGGAGCTTTACTGTAGCCGATTTCATTGTGATAGATGATTTTGAGTCTTACAATGACATTGATGAAGGTGAGCCCGGCAGCAACAGGATTTATAACGCCTGGGTGGACGGTTACAGCGACCCGACAAACGGCTCTCAGGCTGGCCATTTAGATCCTCCATTTTATGAAGATACTATCGTTCACGGCGGCAATAAGTCGCTACCGCTTTACTATGACAACGCGGTTGGAAAATCTGAAGTTACATTGACACTGACCGATAAACGTAACTGGACGGTGAACGGTGTCACCACACTGTCAATTTGGTTCATAGGTGA
>CP070629.1:1439017-1448020 GCA_020356005.1 Thermoplasmata archaeon | reverse complement strand
TGCACCACCTCAGCAGGCAGCAGCGCCACCCCCTGCGGCTGCAGCACCAGCCGCTGCAACCCCGGCGGCCCCGGCGGCAGCAGCCCCCGCACCTGCGGAACCTGCGCCTGCTCAGGCAGCACCCGGGGCGCCAGCAGCTCCTGCTGCACCTGCAGCGCCGCCTCCGGCGCAAATGGTGCCCTGCCCAACCTGCAAAGCCGAAATCGCAGTAAACACAACGCCCTGCCCGAGCTGCGGAACCAATCTCAATTGGAATTGAATGGATTTTTAAAAGCTTACTAATCGCTTACAGAAGAGCGGCCAGCGGTTGAGTCTGCGCAGTGCGTACCGTCTAGCGTCTTACGTCTTTCGTTACTTTTACCTCTTGCCTTTTGTTTTTCCCGGAGGGAGGGTTCTCCCGAAGGGCGAACTCTTAGACTCAAATGTGGGGTGGGGCTTTGTAGTATTTGATTTTTGAGCTTCCTTTGTAGTATTTGTAGCTGAAAATCGTACGCGAAGGTTTAACCAAGCATCGATTTTGTCGATTTTCAGGCCTGAATATCAATTCGGGATATTTGTAGTATTGGTAGTATTACTAAGCATAAAAAATCAAAAAGATATCAATTAATATCAATCTATCGGCTCAACCTCTACCGCATCGCTTTCGTCCTCTTCCTCTTCCACCACCACAACCTCCTCCTTTTCGAGCTCGTCAATAACATCCGCTTCAAGTATGCCGATTTCCACAAGATCGTCCTTCATGGTTCTTATCTCGCGCTCTCTTTCCCTCAGCCGTTGACTGCGGCGTTCCAAACGGGCTTCCTTTTCCCTGAGCTCGCGCTCCTTCAATAAGGTCTCCGCTTTCCTGATCTTGGCAAGAGTGTCATCCTCTCGTTCCTTCTTATCTTTCACATCCCTTTCACCGGTAACACTTACACCTGTCCTGCGCTTGATCTTTTTCCTCACCTTACGCTTCTTCAATTTGCCAAATGGTATAATGCCTTCAATACCCCTGGTTAAAGCCCCTCCGATACCTTCGGGCTCATCCTCATCCGCTTCTTCTTCCACTTCCTCGGCTTTGGCTTTACCAACTTCCTTCGGCCGCTCGGAGGGGATCTCGCGCGCACCTTTTCCAGTCGGCTTCTCGCCCTTTTCCGCCTTCTTTTCCGCTGCACCCTTCGCCTTTTCAGTACCCGGCTTACCCGCAGGGGCCTTACCCTTCTTTTCTTTATCTTTATCCTCTACCCGCTCATCCTCTTCATCCTCGTACTCACCTTGAGGCGGCATGAACATCATATACAAAATGATCAGAACAATAATAATGAATATAACACCGGCAACCAGGAACAGGTTCGTCCCGCCCTCCTCCGCCTCATCAGGCAGCGCCTGGCGAACCGAAAGATTGATCTTGATATCATTGTTGGTTTCGTCCCTTTCATAAATGTTACGAGACGAATCCACCATGCAGTATATGGTGGTTATGCCCTGGCGGGCGGTCCATTCGGCGCTGAGCGCTTTGGTATCGCCCACATCAAGAACATCCGTGATATCAAGCTTGACAATACTGGTTCTCTGACCGGCTTTGTAGTAATAGAACTCAACTTCGAAATCAGAATCAACCGAGACCTCACCTTGATTCTTTATTGTCACCGTAAAGGTTACCTTTGTTCCCTCGCGCGGGTTGTACTGGTCCATCTCTAAGTTGCCCACAAATGTGAGGTCGGGATAGATGGCGAATGAGAATGCCACCTCGTTATTGTCCTCGTTCGATTCTATAATAACATCGTCCGGGTCTATAACAACCTTCAGATTGTAAGTGCCCGGCGAGCTCAGCAGGATACTCAGCTCGATGGACTCGGAACCTAATTCCGGAATCAGATCGATGATTTCGGTATCTGCAGACCCGCCGTCGCCCATTAGCGAAACCACCACGCCCCGGGCAGGTGCGGTACCGTTATTGCGTATCTTTGCGGTAATCGTCATTGTATCGTAAAGCGCCGGTATATCCGGGGGCACATCGATATCATTTTCGGATATGGACAGATCCGGCCGGACGATCTGCACCGCCAGCTGCTTTGAAGCTGTGCTGCTCCCGTCCTCGGAGCTTATATGAACCATGAGCGAATACAGGCCCTGGGCATGGTTACTGTCGATGTTCAATATCAGTGTCGATGTTGTGGATTCGCCCATATCCAACTGCACCGCGGACTCCATGTCGGTGCTTACCACATCCAGCGTAATATCGGTAACGGATATAGAGACGTAATCCGGGCCGTTCCCGCTGTTGGTAATATTGAGGTCAAACACCGCCATGGTGTTCTCCGCAGGGTCCATCTCGAGAAATAACGGCGACACCACCAGTTCAACCTTATATTTCCGCGTCAATGTTGCGTACACGGTGATCTCGTCGGTCTGTGTGGAATCGTGCTTCGAGACTGCAAAGACCGTGGCGCGTACCACCTGGCCGGCAGGTGCTTCGGAACCCTTTGAAGGTGCCCTCAATGTAAGTTTGCGTTCGAATTCCTCACCCGCCTGGAGGTCATCAACGGAATATCCATCCAGATTTATGGACCAGCTTTGTGCTACCTGGTCTGTCTGGACGTCATAGACCTGCGTATGGTTCAATTTTATCGAGTTATTCTTATTACCATTGTTCTATACAAAGATTGAAAAGATTGCCGCAGAACCTGGATCTACATCCAATGCGTCGTCCTCTGTATATAAGCTCACCGAATAGCGCGGCAGGCTGGTCAATATGATCGTATCGTCCCTGCCTTTATCCTCCGAGTAAGCTTTGAACTTCAGCATCGATTCGTTGGTACCGTCAGAAGCAAAGATCGATATCCAGTCCCCTTCAAGATACCCGTTCATCACATCCTTCAGGTCCCTGGAATACTTACCCTCGCTGCTGGCGGCACTGAATATGAAATTCTGCGTGCGCTCGTTCGTAAAGGTTATTGTCGCCGAGGCGGCGGCGGTATAACCGTCAGGCTGCAGCACCATTCCTGACATTATATAGCTTGCATCCCCGGGGTTGTTCGATTTTACATACAGCGCGTCCTCACGGATATTATTGTTGCTCTCGTTGGATTCGTACAGTGCGTTGCCGGGATCCACCAGCGAGTCGATTTGATGATAATCTGAATTCGGCGTCCAGTTCACACCCACCTCGGCGGTTTTGTTAACGCCGAGCTGGCCGATAAGCTGGTCCACGCCGAGGTTAACGGAGTTCGCCCGGAACCTCACGATTATATTTTCAGCGGGCAGCCCGCCTGTGTTGCGCACCACCGCTGCAATCCTGGATTCCTCACCGGCCACCAGGTGGGTGTTGATATTATCGATTTGTTTACCGTCGCCCCGGTAGAATTTCAACTCGTCAAAGGTCAAATCGGGATAGGCTGCGATCACCGTGCGCTTTATACTGATATCATTATTGCTCTCCACTATCTCTTCGATAGTATTGTCGGGATCCACCTTGATCGTCAGTGTGGTCTCGCCCGCTTCCTGCGGCGTCCACTGTACCGTGGCGCCGCGGGTATCGCCGCCGGGAATGGACGGGATGGATGAGTTATCGATGGGAACCCCGTTTTCCAGAAATGTAATCAAAACATCTTCAGCGGTAGCCTGGCCGGTATTATGAATGATCGCCGTCACAGACACCTCCTGGCCCTGTATCAGCTCGTCCGAGGAGAACTGTACATCGTTCTGGCCGAGGGTCAAATCGATGATATAATGCGATATCACTGTACCATCAACGAAGATATCCAGGAACTTATCCCTGTCAATTTCGCCAACCGAAGGCGAGCTCCGCACCAACCTCGTACCGGAGGAGGATGGCAGCGTATAATTCCAGAGGTATTCTCCATTTGTGCCGTTCAATGCGAACAGCTCGCTGTGCGCAACGAACACCGCGTCGATATTATTATCTGAGCTTAAATCTACCAGTGCGGGTGAGGCGCGGATGTTCTGGACACCCACTCCGAGGCTCTTGTACTGGTTCCAGATCAATTGACCGCTTCGACCCGATATGGCGTACATGTTCGTACCGAAGCTGTCCCATGAGGTGGCAATGACATCAAGGTCGCCGTTGGGGTCCTTATCCACATCGGCAAGCGCCGGCGAGGATTCGAACTGCCCGCCGGTATAGGTGGTCCTCCACAGCGTTGTAAGGTTGTGCGACAAGCTGTATACCCTACCTGCACCGCTCTCGATGGGTACAAGCACGACGATTTCGTCATTCGAAGAGCTCTTGTTGAGCTGGCCCACCGCGGGAGAAGGTATCAGGCTGTAAACGAGCCCGATGGGAAGATTCATATTTATACTCTTCTGGTGCAGCGTCTGGCCGGTGTTCGAAAGAACATATACATAATAAGTTTCAACTTCGATAGATGTGATCACCACGCGTGGTGAGGTACCGAACTCGTAGATCGCCGGCGTGGAGGTGCGCGTGCCCGCCAGCTGGTACGGCCAGTTACCGGCCAGGGCGGTCCCGTCCAAGCCGTTGATTGCAAAGACCCATGCAATGCTATCCGCACCGCCTATGATCACATCGAGGTTGCCGTTGCGGTCCAGATCTGCCAGTACAGGCGATGAGAAGCTCATATCCACATCGGTTTTATACTTCCAGAGCTGTTCTTTTGCATAATTATCATCGGCCCATTCAAAACCGGTACCGTTGAACTTTATCACAGGTTCATAAGCGTAAACATATGAACTGTTGGTGGAATCGTCCACGGCGAACACTATATCCATCTTTCCATTCTTGTTCAAATCACCCAGGGCGGGAGAGGTATATACCATGTCCGCATCCTGGTTGCCGTCGATTTGATCCACGGCGAGCGCCCAGGCGGTCTGGCCTGTTCCGCCGTCAACGATATAGACCTCGCCGCCGTCGGCGTAAACGACAAAATTTACATTCCGTTCCACGCCGAAGACATTCGCGGCGAAATTACCCATTGCCGCGCCCAGCGAATCTATCTGTTCGCCGTGCTCCCATTTCTCGGCTGGTGTGTAGATTCCCTTGGAAGCCGGAGTGCCGATGAATGTATGGTATTGATCCTTTCCGAACATGGGCCATATCAGGTCCTGGTCGGTTATCGCCCTGCTGCCCGCCGAACCACCCCGGCTCTCGGCGCCCTGTGCATCAGGCGGCGAATCCACCGTCGTTTCTGCTGGAATCAGCATTGTCCCGGCTGACGAAAAGACCAGCATAGGAATTAGCATCCATACCAGGGGTCTACTAATATTTCGCATTAACATCCACCGGTTCTTAATCATTATTAATTAAATACATCTATCATTTATTTTTGCTAGAATATTATCATTTTTCCACTGATATTAATAATTTATTATTTATGCAGGTTTAGTACGTAAAGGTTTATTACTACTAAGCACAGCTAAAACTCGATATTTAGAGAAAAACAAGCCTCGTATCTTTGTAGATACGGTAAAATCTACCGTATTGCATCCCATGAGTTATCCCCTAGCGAGTTTATAGTAATTTTAATAAGGATAGATTTTTTCTAGTATATCTACTTTGCTGTGGGTAGCTGTAAATTGCTACTTAACACTACCATTTGATTTTATATTGCTTATTAATACTACCAATACTACCAAATCCAAATACTACAAAGGAATACTACCAAATACAAAATCCAAAAGTAAATCCAAACTCCCAAATTATTCAGAAAAGAACGAAAACCATCTTTGGTGTAAAGCCAAGAACTGCAATCAAGTTCAAGGTTTGAATTCAGATGCCCGTATTAAAAGTGGTTTTACGTGGACATTGAATTTTGGCATAAAATTCTATGTTTTTGGAAAATGTTTATTATGAATTAGTCATATTATTTTAGTGAGAGGTAGGATATTTGAAATTAAGATATATATTTTTGTATGGTTTTTTATCAATAGGAATAGCAGTTGTTCTTATATTACCCTTAATCTACTGGGAGGGTAAAGTATACCCCTATTACTATTATTCTATAGAATTCAATTCTGATGATAATGATGTAACTTTTATTATTATTCCTTCTTTATTCGATGAAGATAAACCCAATGACCAAATAATAAACAAATTGGATTATTTTCAATTTAATTATACAATTGAACCTACAATATATGGAATGGGGTTGAACATATCATTTCAAAATGATTTTGAAAAAGCTTTTAGTGATAGGGCAAGTCATAGAATGCTTGATTATAAATTTAGCTTATGGAATCATTCAGGTAAAAATAATAAAGAATATTTTTGGGTTTATTCATCTTCAATGAGCTCAATAAAATATCATTGGTCTACAAATTTAAAAAATATCGATCATTCATTTGAGTTGGAAAGTTATCTAGAAGTAGGTTGGCAGTTAGTAAAAGTTAATGCAACAAATATTAAATTTTCTTGATTCTTAAAATTTCTAAGATTTATTTTATGTTCATTTCATAAAAAAAATAATAGGTATTTCTGGTAACAATTCTTATTTGCATTAATATAATACCCCAAAATAGAAAACATGTCAAAATCCAAAATAAACCCAAATGTCAAACCTCAAAGTAACTCCCAAGTTCAAAAGTCCTGGATATGGGGGTGGGGCTTTGTAGTATTGGTAGTATTTGGACTTCATTTGTAGTATTTGTAGTATTTGAAGTATTTGAATTTACTAAGCATCCCTCATTGAAATAATATTAACCCAAAGAAATATGTAGTTCTACATTGATTTAATTGCCATGGGCAGGTTTGAACACTTTGAGCATACAGCTGATATTGGCGTGAGGGCCTACGGCGAAACCCTGGACGAAGCATTCATCTTCGCAGCCAAGGGCATGTTCGAGGTTGTTACAGATATCAATTCCATCGAACCCATCGGCGAAGTCGAAATCAAAGTCGAAGCCGCCGACCTCGAGGAACTGCTGACGCGCTGGCTTTCGGAGCTGCTCTTACTGCTGGAGCTGGAGAAGCTGCTTATGGTGGAGTTCGATGTTTGCATCGACGAAAAAGCCTGCAAGCTTACCGGCAGGGCACGCGGCGAGGTTTACAAACCGGACAAACACGAATACAAAACCGAGATCAAAGCCGTAACGCAGCATATACTGGAAGTAACCCCCATTGATGAGAAAAACTCTGATGAAAAATATAAAGTTCAAGTATTATTGGATATTTAGTCAGGGGAGGAATTCCCTGACAACCCCTCTTTCTTTATCGTTTGGGGATGCCTTTGGCATCCCCATATGATAAGAAAAGAGAGGGGTTTTTAGGGGAGATTCCTCTCCCCTAAATATCAAAAAAAGGAAGCGATTTTATGCAGCCGTGGAAAGGGCCATTGAAGAAGAAAGATGAGTTTCGTTACGAGATCCCCAGTGATTACAAAAGTGCCATGAGGACCTCGGGCTTGATATTTGCAAATGATACCATGATAAGACAGGTGACCAGGGACAACGCGCCCGAGCAGGTGGCCAATGTTGCTACCATGCCCGGCATACTCGGCAAGTCCATGGCAATGCCCGATATACTCTGGGGGTACGGGTTCCCTATCGGCGGTGTGGCTGCCATGGACGAGAACGAAGGTGTGATCTCGCCCGGCGGTGTGGGTTACGATATTAACTGCGGTGTCCGGCTCGTAAAAACGAACATGACGGAAGAGGACATCAAACCCAAGCTGAGGGAACTCGTAGACGCCATCTTCAAAAATGTACCTTCCGGCCTGGGCTCCGAGGGGAAAGTCAAGGTCAATCATGGTCAGCTGGACGAAGTACTGCGCCGCGGCGCAAGCTGGGCGGTGGAGGAAGGGTTCGGGTGGAGCTCCGACCTGGAGTTCCTGGAGGAGAACGGGAATATGGAAGGTGCGGACCCCTCCAAAGTAAGCCACCGCGCCAAGCAGCGCGGGCTGCCGCAGCTGGGGAGCCTGGGCGCCGGCAACCATTTCCTGGAGATCCAGCGCGTAGAGGAGATCTTTGATGAAAATATAGCTAAACTGTACGGCATGGAGCATACAGGCCAGATCATGGTGATGATACATACCGGCTCGCGAGGGTGTGGTTACCAGATCTGCGACGATCAGATCAGGGATATGAGCAAGCATTTCAGAAAAGAAGGCCAGTTGTTCGTTTCCGACGAATTTAAAATTAGATTACCGGACAGGCAGCTGGTTTGCGCACCGGTGACCTCGAATGTTGCGCAGAGCTATTTTAAAGCAATGAAATGCGCTGCGAACTATGCATGGGCGAACCGGCAGATGATTGTGCACTGGGTGCGCGAGGCCTTCGAAAAGGTTATGGGCAAGCCGGCGGAGGCGCTTAACATGGAGATCATCTACGATGTGGCGCATAATATCGCCAAGTTCGAGGAGCACGAAATCGACGGTAAACGCGTCAAGGTGTATGTACACCGCAAGGGCGCCACCCGTGCGTTCGGGCCGGAGATGGCCGATATACCGCAGAAGTACAAGGCGGTGGGTCAGCCGGTCCTTATACCCGGCGATATGGGCACTGCAAGTTATGTACTGGCGGGAACACAGCGTGCAATGCGCGAAAGCTTCGGCAGTACCTGCCACGGCGCCGGCCGTGTAATGTCACGGACAGAAGCGATCCGGAGGTTCAGAGGGGATTCCATAAAAGCCGAGCTTCAAAAGCAGGGGATCTACGTGCAGGCCGCCAGCCGGAAGGTTGTGGCGGAGGAGGCGCCCGCGGCATATAAAAACGTGGACGAAGTCGTGGAAGTAGCGCACGGCGCCGGCATCTCGTTGAAAGTAGCCAGGCTGAGACCGCTGGGTGTGGTTAAAGGATAGAAGCTTATAAAAGCTGAGTTAATGGTGAGAATCAGTGATTGGGGTTTTGGACGCTCACTCTGATAATGGTGAAGGCAAAATACATTCGATCGCTACGCTCCCTCACTTGAATGGTGAAGGCAGATTATAATAGGGATTGGGGACTGAAAAACGAACTCAGTGGTTGGACAAAATAAAAATATTGTCGTTTTTCAGGACAGAACAGTTCAAACTCTATTGATATTAATTAATTGAACTGTTCGCAAATAAT
>CP070629.1:1432403-1438917 GCA_020356005.1 Thermoplasmata archaeon | reverse complement strand
TATCTGGAATTGGCCAACGGTGAAGCGATATACGCATCTCAGTTCTCATGGCTGTTCCAGAAGGGTGTACCCAGCGTGATATTCTTAAATGCATGCTCTACAGCAAGAGACACTTCAGAGGAGGAGGTACAGCACGAGAGGCAGATCACCGGTATGATCCGGCAGCTGATGAACATCGGTGTGCAGAGCGTTATCGGGTCGATATGGTCCATGCATGACATAATCTCTGCAACGATTGCCAGTGAATTTTATAGAAATCTTACTCACAATATGACTTTAGGGGAGTCATTACAATCCGCCCGAAAAATAGTGCATAACTCCTTCAAACACCGCAATGTGGGCTGGAATGGGTTTATTTTATACGGCAATCCACTATTAAAACTGGACTGAGGGCAATTTTATTCTAGGTGAATTATAATTATTTATAGAAAATTACATTTACAACACGTTTTCATTGAGTTTCAAATATCTTTTGATTTCTATTAGGGGTTTAAAAATACTTTCTAGAAACGTTTTTATTTAAACACGACGATAACATGAATGGGCGTTTAAAATGACGAGTAAAGACCGTAATGATATGGCAAGGCAAGCTAGAAATCTTTCCATTGCTCTGGGATTGCTGGATAACTATTGGGATAAACTTTCGGTTAATCTATCAACAGAGGACCAATCACTGCTGACAACTGAACTGGAAAAACTGGAGCCTTTATTGGAAAACAGCTCGGATATTTCTGAAACCAACGACGAAGCGGCAAAATTTTTACATGTATTTGAAAAAATCGAGCCTCTGGCTTTCCTATCCGACCTTGACGAGTCAGGAAAAAGAGGAGCTTCATTGACATCGCCGGATGAGGAAGTAAAAATCAAGATTCTTAATTATTGTGTTACTCTTAGAAAGAAAATACAATCAGATTAAGATCTCATAGACCTCAACATAATTAATCTAAATAATCTCAACCTGACTATTATAATAATAACAGCGAGGATTTTGTAAATGAAAACGGCCCTCGAGCCTTGCCTATTCGAATATTTCGTATTTCTGGTGAAAGAGCAGGGCGAATTCAAAGCAAACGCCATAAACGAGATATCTTCACTATGGCAGCAGCTGGCAGCGCAGTACGGAATTAAAGTAAATACCGAGGATCTGACTGAAAAAATTCAAGAAATAAGTACTAAAATATTTATGGATAAAAATGTAAAAGTACTGGACACCGTCCATTCCCCGGACAATCTTGTATGGCTGCGCCAGAGCCTGGCTCATGACTCGCTGATTGTTACTTTTTTAATCAATTCAAAGCAGGGCACCAGTACGGACACCCCCTGGCTGAACTGGCAGGAATTTTATAGAGATATATCTGACATAAGAGACAATCTTCGCGAACTGTATTTTCACAGCACTGTTCTTCAAACAATTTTGAATCGTGATTCCATGGAGGACGGCACACCGGCGGATGAGCATATAATAAAAAGCCTCCAGACAGAATTCGAACCGTTCGAGGTAAAAAAGGTAAAGGCGGTAGAATTACCGGCGGGTAAGCTGTGGCAGTTTGGTGATAACCGTAAATTCACATTCACTCTTGGTAAGGAGAATGAGAAGGAGGCCAGTACATTCCTGGCAAATGAATTCCCTTATATTATTTCATTACTGGGAAAAATAGAAAACCACTACATGCTGGCGGTAAATCTTTATGAAGACCTGAATGTAATGGAGCGCACGGTCAGGGAGGAGGAGTCGCAGCCGAAGCAACTCTCACAACAAGTAAACATTGACACTCTTGAGGGTAAGCGAATCGAGATCGGCCAGCTGGATAAAAAGGCAATAGAAACAGTGAGTGCTATGCGCATTTGTGGTAATAACATTCAGGCGAACATAACAAATTTAAAAAGCATCCTTCCGGACTCCGTGCTGGAACAGGATAATTTTATTAAAAACCTCGTTGAAAGATATACTGATTATCACGAGAATATCAAATCATGGTCAGAAGTCAGTGATAATATTCTAATGAGAATAAATAAATATACCGAGATCGCCCGCACACAATTATCAGAGCTCATATCGCAGAAACAGATGAAGGAATCGGTTAGAATCCCACCCGAAATAAAATCTCCATATACATCTAAAGAAAAAGGATTTGAATTCGAAATAAACGGTCAGCATTATACAGGGACGGAATCCATGCACGGTGTTAAGATATTTAAAGATAGACCATCCAAAAATGTAGAGGTAATCGAATGGGGCTCGAATTATACATTTTATGAAGATGAACCCGGTGTCAGTTTAGACCTGTTGAAGTTATGCTGTCAAAACGAGTTCGAGTCGCTGTGTATCACCCGGCAGCACCCCGACAAGCTCAGAAAAAAATGCAGTATGGAGAACACCCATACGCAGATATACTGGTTGAGCACCACGGTTTGTGAATACTGCCTGCCGCCCACCCTGACCAGAATCTCACTTGAAATATCCAAGTTCATCAAACATAAGAAACGCAGAGTGATTTTGCTGGACGGGTTGGAATTTCTGGTGAACCATAATGATTTTATGAAAGTGCTGAATTTTTTAGACAGCACCAAAGAAAATATTATAATGCACGATTCGATTTTTTTAATTACCATCAGCCCCAACGCATATTCGCCCAAGGAGCTGTCGCTGCTCAAGAAAAACACGGGGGTCATCTCATCGCCGGCGATGGGTTTTGATATCAGTGCGCTGATACAATAGATTTTTTAAGCTTAGAAAGCGATTACAGAGGTGCGCCTCTCGGTGTGCGGTTGCGCAGTGCGTACCGTTATGCGTACAACGTTATGCGGCCGTCAAACGTAAGACGTAAGACGGTACGCCCCTCGCAGACCCAACCACTAGACGCTCCTCTGGTATCTATTATAAAATCTTTTAATGAATAACTTTATTTAAACCAAAATTAATTGTTGAGTCGGTGCAATCTCCATGGATGTTTTTACATCACTTCACGCCAGTCTGCAGGAAATACTGGGCTCAGACGGCATTTCTGAACCTACCGCACCTCAAATTGAGGCCATACCGAAGATACTGGAAGGTAAAAATATCCTGTTGATCGCTCCGACGGGTATGGGTAAGACCGAGGCGGCGGTGCTGCCTCTATTCCATAAACTACTCACTGCCTCTGAAGCAACCTCCGGGGGTGCAGGTAAGGGCGCATCTGAGGACACCTCCACAAAAGGAATCAAGATTCTTTATATCACACCGCTGCGTGCGCTCAACCGCGATATGCTTGCCAGGTTGAAAAGCTGGTGTGATAGGCTCGGGATATCCATTGCAGTGCGGCACGGCGATACGCCCCAGAAAGAGCGTTCGAGGCAGGCGCGCAGCCCACCCTCAATGTTGATCACAACGCCGGAGACCGTTCAGATACTGTTCACCGGTAAGCGGTTGCGTGAGCATCTAAAGTTCGTGGAGTATGTGGTGGTGGACGAGGTCCACGAGCTGTCGGAAGATGAGAGGGGGGCACAGCTGGCTCTTGCACTGGAACGGCTCGCAGCCTTGAAAGACGGCAGCGAGTTCCAGCGTATCGGCCTGTCCGCAACCGTTGGCACCCCGGAGGAGCTCGCCAAATTCCTCGGCGGGATGGGTCGAGATGTGGAGATTATCAAGGTTGAAATCGAGAAAGGAATGCAGATCAATGTGGAAAGCCCGGAACCAACCTTGGCCGACGAAGAACTCGCGCCGGAGCTGCACTCCGAGCCCAAGACCATCGCGTGCATCCGGCGCTGCCGCGAACTCATCGAAGAGCACAGGGCAACATTATTATTTGTAAACACCCGCGACAACGCCGAGGGCATTGCTGCACGGTTCCGGCTATGGGATGAGAGTTTGCCCATAGGCATACACCACGGCTCGTTATCCAAGGATGTACGGATACAGATGGAAGACGAGTTCAAGGCCGAGCAGCTCAAGGCTCTTATATGCACATCATCACTGGAGCTCGGTATAGATATCGGCCATGCAGATTTCTCGCTGCAGTTCAACTCGCCCCGGCAGGTAACCCGTTTGATACAGCGCGTGGGCCGCGCGGGCCACAGGATCTCCGAGATCTCCAGAGGTACTATAATCGCAACGAACCCCGACGAGATCGCCGAAGGTACCGTGATTGCGCGAAGAGCAATGGCAGGCGAGCTGGAGGAACTGGTTGTTCGAGACAGCCCGCTCAGCGTGGTGGCGAACCAATTAATTTCTACTCTAATGACATCCAGCCCAGCCAATGCAAAGGATGCATACAGGATATTCCGCAGGGCTTACCCGTTCAAGAAATTAAGTTTTAAAAAATATGAAAGCGTGCTGGGCCAGTTATTCGAAAGAAACCTGGTGTGGCTGGAGGACCCGGAGTTCGGCAAACGAAGGGGTGCTATGGAATATTTCTACGACAATATATCTATGATACCCGACGAAAAGACCTACAGGATCGTGGACATAACAACCCGGTCGGTTATAGGGACACTGGACGAACGCTTCGTAGCTAGTTATATCGAACCTTACTCGAGGTTCATTGTAAAAGGCATCTCGTGGCGCGTGGTGGAGCTTGAGCCCGAAGCGGTCCTGGTGGAGCCCGTGCACGATATCGGCGCATTACCCAGCTGGATCGGCGAGGAGATACCGGTACCCTTTGAGGTCGCCCAGGAAGTAGGCCGCCTCCGTGCGAACTTCGATACTATTGCGGATGATTATCCCATGAAAGAGGATGCACGAGCCCAGCTCGGTGAGTATCTTGCAGACCAAAGTGCCAAGGGCTTTTTGATACCCTCGGATGTGCTTATTACTATAGAGCCCACCGATACGCGCCCGCCAGCCATAATAGTAAATGCATGCTTCGGCTCCAAGGTAAACGAGACGCTTGGCCAGCTGCTGTCGGCGCTCATAGCTTCCAAATTGGGTTCTTCCGTGGGCATACGGGTGGACCCCTACCGGATTATACTGGAGCTCCCCGAGAAAATCCCGCTGAACCATATCCAGGAGCATTTGCTGGAAACGAAACCGGATGCGCTGGAACATTTGCTGAGGGTGATCCTCAAGAACTCCTCGTATTTGAAATGGCAGATGATACAGATCGCTCGCAAGTTCGGCGCCATCCGTAAGGAGATCGATCATACACGGGTGAGTTTGTCAAAACTGCTGGACTCGTTCATCGATACACCCCTTTATTACGAATCCATCGAAAAAACAATTTGGGACAGAATGGATCTGGCCCGAACAAAAGATGTTCTGGCAAGAATTCAAAACGGTGAGATCAAGCTGGAGATCGGCCGGCTATCCCCCATTGGCTACGCGGGGTACGAGACGCGTCGGGAATTGATGATACCGGAACGCGCCGACAGGACAATTTTACAGGCAATGCAGCGCAGAATAGAGGCGGAGGTGGTGCGGCTGGTATGCCTGCACTGCGGCCGTACCCAGCGCGCTGTGATCAAGAACCTGGAGGATAAATTCAAATGCACTATATGCGGTTCGGTCATGCAGGCCGCAGTGATGCCCTACGATACAGATTCCATTAAGCTGTTGAAGAAGAAGGAGCTAACGGAGGAGGAGGCAAAGATAGTAAAACGGCTGCGCAAGAACGCCAATCTGGTCATGGAGCACGGCAAGCGCGCCGTTACGGCTCTTGCTGCGCGTGGAATCGGGCCCGATAAGGCCGCTAGAATTCTTGCTAAGCAGTACCTTGATGATATAGAATTTCTACGGGAGATACTCAAGGCAGAGATAACGTATGCTAGGACTAAACGGTTTTGGGATTAAAACGAGTTGAAGAGTGGAATTGTGGAAAAGTGGAAAAGTTAGTCTGAGTCCGGGGTCCTGATTTCATCGTTTTTAAAGCATACACTCATTTCTGATCTGATTCATCTTCTAATTGTTTCAATGAATTTCGGGTTTTAATGAAACTGTACAGCCCGATGGCGAAAATAATTGCGCCGATGGGCATCATCAGGATCCCCATATAAACCATTATATCTGTCCTGAAGAAATGTATGAAGGTAGCGCCAACGACCACCAGTGCCAGAGCTGTCCTGATATAAGCCAGGAACGTCCGTTCGTTCGCAAGCTCGGTTCGGTCCGCCGCAAGCCAGTCTCGCAATATCAATTTCTCTTTGGAAAATTTCCTGTAGGGCTCGTCGTTCATCCACGCCACCTGATTTATATGAGGGAAATAATGTATACCCTTCGCAAACTTATCATACAGTAGGTGTTATTAATAATTTGTTCCCCGAATATGAGTTTTCAGAGCGCTCTGATTCAACAATAATTAGAAGCGCTCTCTGAAGACCCATATAAGCTTTAATAGAAATTATAGAAGTGCGTCTTACGCTGGACGGTGGCGAGGTGCGTAACGTTAAGCGTTTAACGTCTTACGGCCGCTTTCAGCAAAACCTAGTTGCCTGCGCCACGCAGATGATGCCGCCATTGATTTGTTGCCCACACCTAGTTGCCAACACCCTAAATCTATATATGCTGAATTGATTGCCCACACCGACCCAAAGAAAATGATTT
>CP070629.1:1429215-1432303 GCA_020356005.1 Thermoplasmata archaeon | reverse complement strand
TTTTTACCATACTATCTCTCTTTTGTTGATAATATTGTTAAACATAATTATCTCAATAATATCAATTACAAAGGCCCAATTTTTTCTTATATTAAATATATACTCCTATTGATTATATAAAAATTATTATTATTAATGATATAATACGGGACATTGGTGATAGGGGATGCCAACAAAGTGTAGAAATATTAGAGCCTGGGTGTTGCAGGATTGGTAAATATTTATTGGCGACTTGGTAAAGGAGTTTAGTTATCCTCTTATATAAATAAAGATGAAAACAAACTTATAATAGAAACTTATATATTAGACTTACAACATATACTTACATAGTGAACGACATATACCCAAAATGGAAAAAGCGTCCCTTAATACCAACGTTATCGGCAAATAGAGAACTATTGAAACTTAATATGGATCTATTTGATGTTCTCGAAATTCTTGAGAAAGGATTTGATTGCCGCGCATCCAAACGTCGGAGCGATACTATTGAAAAATGTATAAAGAAAAAATCGAAGGTCATTAAAGTAGTAATCGTTGAAGACGAATGGCGTTGGAGTGATGAAAAGGTATGGGCTATTATACATGTGGGGGAAGTCAAATGAAAGATAATGATGATTTAAAATGTGTGAAATGCGGGAAATGGGCGAAACCCGACACAATCAGATTAGAGGGATTTAAAGTAAGAGGATGGAAATGTAAAAAGTGTGGTGAAACTTACTTACATCCCGTTGACGCAAATAGAGTTCTAGCTTATAATAAATTAAAAAATGAAATCATAAATTCAAAATTAAGCTATAGCGGCAATTCCTTGATCGTCAGAATTCCTAAGAATGTCGCTAATGTGTTAGGTTTGAAAAAAGGTGAAAATATAAAACTAACACTTGAAAGCCCTAATAAAATTACAATTATTCTTGAATAAAATTCGTTTTTATTTTATTCCAGTAGCTATTAATGCCTCGCTGGGCAGTATGATTTTGTCGCCCTCGCGGTATTTCTCAACTTCTTCAAGAACACGTTTTTTAATTTTTTTTACCTGTACTGGTTTAAGATTGGATAGTATATCACGAAGCTCCGGGCCGGTTCTGTAGAGCTTTTCCCAGTAATCCCCGGCCTGCTTGTACCGTGCAGAATGGATCTCGGACACTACTTTAATATTTTTGAACCCTACATCCTTTAAAACTGACCCAAGAGATTTCTTGGTACCGAATGCAAATATCGAGGGTACCTCGGACTCTTTAAGCGCAGGTACACAATTTTTCAACATCTTGTCCATCAGGCCCAGTACCAAACACCTGTCCTGTTTCGCCCAGGTACTTAAGGTCAACCGCCCGTTTTCCTTGAGTACACGATGCATTTCTGCAAGAGCCTTTTGCGGTTCGGAGAAGAAGGACAAGCCGAAATTGCATATTACACGATCAAACATTTCACTTTCGATATCGAGCACCTCTGCCGGCATGCGGTACACATCGATATTAGTAATTTCAAGTGAATCAATGATCGTGCGGGTTATGTTCAACATATTCTCTGAAAAATCAATTGCCAGCACGCGTCCATCGGGTTTGATTTTCTCGGCAGCTTTCAATGCAGCCAGGCCGGTTCCTGTTCCAACATCCAGAACATTCATATTGGAGTTCAGCTCGGAAACCTCGAGAAGTTTTTGAAGGTACTGCTCCAAAAACGGTAAGGTAATCACCTGATAATCCTCTGCCACCTCATCCCATCCCAGGCAAATACGTTCTCTATACAATTCGGGTTCGTAAGGGTTCATAACTAATACACACCGAAGGATTTTTTGTGCTATTGATAATCGATAGATCCTTTACAAAATAAAAGCGCCGGATTTTATAAGTAAATACAGATAATTATAAATTGATACATAAAAGTATTGCTAAAAGCCGCTTGAATTTTAAATAATGAATTAAGATAATGAATAAAAATTGTTAAAACCAGCTCCAAGAATTCTTATTATTTTTTACATCTTTTGAACATTTACAAGCATGACCGAATTTTTAATATAGACAATACATTATTCGCAACCAAATCTAGAAATGTGATTCCCATGGCAAACGCTTTCGATATCATAATGAAAACGCCGGCGGTACAGGAGCACTGGATAAAAAGAGGCATTGCGTTCATCGTAGATCTCATAGCGATCTTTATAATTTATTTTATAATTGCGATTATAGTTGTCGCCACAGCTCATTCTGCGGGTTGGGGCTCGGTGAGTCTAAACCCATTTTCTACAGATACTGTGAGGGGAGCGGGTTTGGGCGCAAACTTTCTTATTGCATGTATAACTTCATTATTCGCTTTGTTTTATTTTGTTATTATGGAATCGAATAGCGGCGTGACCATCGGGAAGAATCTTGCAGGGTTGAAGGTTACATCTCTAAAGGGCCCCATGGACTTATCAAAGGCTTTCACGCGGAATATGACCAAGCTCGGTGCGATTTTTTTTGGGGCTATGCTGGGAGGTTCACTATTTTTATATGCTGAACTTATCGGGTTCCTATTTCTGGATGTCTTTTTTGGTGTCGGTTCAACTTCCGACACCCGCCAGAAATACACCGATAAATTATCAGGAACGCTGGTTGTAAGAACAGATATAGATGAAAGGCCCGAGGATCTGGAGTACAAGCAAAAAATAATTATTCCACCGCCGGTTTCGGCCAGCCCGGAACCCGCCAGCAAGGATACATCAGAAGCCAGCCCTCCCGAAGTCAGTGCCTCCGAGGTGGATAAACTGGCTGATGATGAGAAGGAAACAATTAAAAAATATCAAGAATTCTTCGGTATAAGCGAGGAGCGGGCATTGAATTTACACAAGGCAGGTTACAAGAGCCTTGATGATTTCAAGGATGCAATTGTGGATGATCTGGTATTGGTGGATAAAATCAACCCCACTGTGGCGAGGGGAATACTGAAGAAAGTTGAGAGTTTGTAGAGGAGAGGCCTGAGACCTGAGGCCAGACTCCTGTGTGATTAATATCGATTAGAATACCGTTGGTCTTGAGTTCCGGGTCCTGATTTTTACCGAATTTTTATATATTGAAACACCTTTTTCGGTTCCTGCAAGTGATATTAATGG
>CP070629.1:1425151-1429115 GCA_020356005.1 Thermoplasmata archaeon | reverse complement strand
TAAAAACAAATCCCAAAAGTCAAACCTCAAAGTAACTCCCAAGTCCAAAAGGAATTTTCTGCCGTTTTGGAATTTGGTAGTATTCCTTGGATTTTGGTAGTATTGGGCTTTGGTAGTATTAAGAATCTTTTATAATCCAACAATGTATCCTCTTTCCAGCATATAATTGGAGTCCCAGATCTCCCCGTCGGTATTCTTGAGAAACTCCAGGGTTTTACTGATATGTTTCACGAGATCGTTTTTAGCTTCGGGTAAATGGCCCGCCACACCGTCGTAGACGAGCCTGCCGTCTACATACAGATAGTTGGTGATATGGTCCGAGGCAAGTTCGGTATCAGTCACCTCCAGGCCCGAGACTATCACCAGGGTCTCTTCGAGCCTGACCAGGGGTGTAACGGGCTCGAACTGCTTGCTCTTCACCATTTCCGATAGCGGCGTGCCCTGCTGGATGGTCAATGTCCTCATCCTGATAAAGTCAGGGTCTATGGCGCTCAGGACCCTGGCGGTCTCCACCGCGTGCTCTTTCCACCTGGCCATCCCGCCCGCGCCCAGCAGTACATATTCCGACACCTCCAGACCGGCCATTTTGGCTTCGTGCGCGCCTTCGATCATTACCTCCGGGGTGGTGCCCTTGTTCATCAGCTCCAGCGTCTTTGCATCGCCCGATTCCAGCCCCACATGTACACGTGTCAAGCCCGCCTCCTTTATTACTTTCAACCGATCAGCACCCAGCCGCTTCAAAGTGCTTGCCCGTGCGTAGGACGTCACCCGTTCCAACTTCGGGAATTCGGAATAGACAATCTTCAAAACCTCAGGCAGTTCTTTTACACTCAGCGAGTTGGAATCGCCAATGAACAGCTCCCTGGCGGAACTTCCATAGATCTCGCGCGCCGCCTTGATATCTCTTTCAAGCTCCCCAAGCGGCCTCTTCTCGAACCTGATACGTTTGTACATATCACAGAACGCACAGCGGTTCCACGGGCAGCCCCGCGAGACCCTCAAAAGTACGGAGCCGGCCTCGTTCGGCGGCCGATACGGCGGCGGCTCGTAATCGCTCATAATCATCAATACCATCAACTATAGTACACTCCCAACTACAAATAAATTTTCTGAAAATTGGAGATATAAGTAGGGGAAGAATCCCCTACAACCCCTCTTTCTTTATCTTTTTGGGTGATGCCTTCGGCATCACCCATAGAGAAAAGAAAAGAGAGGGGTTATTAGGGGAGATTCATCTCCCCTAATTATCTCAATATTTCGAAAATAAATTTGTAAAGGTTGGAAGTGTAGTTGTTGATTATTGTTGATTTCGTTTTAATCTACTTACGTAGAACCCGCAGTTGCTGCCGATTTTGTTCTCGGCGAGTTCGCCGATGGAAAGAATCACATCGTACCCCAGCGCCTCGAATTCCGCTTGCAATTTCCGGCCTTCCGGCGATTCTTCGGTTTCGATCACCGGTTCAATTCCAGTCTCGCTCCTGCGGTAGGTGGGGTTCACCGGTGTGAGCTTTATAGCGAATTTATCCGGGTGGAAATGTTCTCTAATTACATTCGGGTCGAGGGTCATGCCTTTGATCGGTGCAAAGTTCAGTGTGATCTTCCGGTCGTTCGGTGTGAACCATCTCTGGCCGAACTCTGCGATCTGCTCAAAACTCCATTTCTTGCAGGGTATGATCCTATCGCGCTCTTCTTGGTCGGTGGTGTGTATGGAGAACTGCAGCTGGAACATACCGTTATTGTAATATTTTTGTTTTACTTCCAGCAATCTATCAAAAAACTTTTTCGCACCTGCAGGAGCGATTGTGGATATACACGGCATCAGACCGGGCGCGTCGTATTTTTCGGGGAGTTCGGTCATTACATCGATCACCGCGGGATTGAACGCCGGCTCGCCCATCCTGGCAAATTGAATTTTAAGCTTCGGCACGGTGATCTTATTACCGTTGAACTGCTTTTTGATTAAAAAATCGATCTGCTCCATTATCTCGTCCTTGCTGAGTTTACCGTGGAAGTTCCCGCCGGCATCGCACATCAGGCATTCTACCGGGCATCCCAGCATAGTGGATACGATCAGTACCAGTTTCTGGTCGCTGGGCACAGGCGGCTGCGTTGACTGAACGAACTCAACAATCCGTTCAGCCTTATCGTCCAGAGCTGCCACATATACGGTGGCGAGCTCGTCACTGCCTGTGGTCTCTAAAATCCTCATTTATTTTCAACTCCCCTGAGGTACTCTGCAGCCATCATAGCCGCGCGCAGCCCGTCGCCAACGGCAATTCCCACCTGGCGATATGACCCGCGCATTATATCGCCTGCTAAATATAGCCCAGGTATATTAGTTTTCCCGTTAAGTTCTGTTCTTATAGAATGTGTACCTTTGTGTGATAATGTTTCAATTAAACTGCTATTTTGCTTCCTGCCGACAGCAATTAATAGAAAATCGACCTCAAGAACCTCCTGCTCTGACCCGGCAGATTTGAAATACACTGCCATCTTCCCACTCGCTTCGTCTTCTTCCACCCTCACAACTTCGGCCTGGTATTGTAATGTTATACAATCATTCTTCTCCCTCACACGCCTTTCCAGGAGCGGCAGGCAGCTCGCAAAATCCGCCCGTACCAAAATTGTTATTTGACCCTTATACCTGGCCAACTGCAGTGCATAATCGAATGCTGCATCACCGCCGCCGATTATAACATAACTCTTCCCCTCGGGTATCGGCTGGAGGCTCTTTACCTCATAATGAATACGCTCCGGCCGCACCGACTCCATCCCGGGGATTTTTAGCTTATTAGGTACGGTACCGGCGGCTACAATAACTGCCTTTGCAGTGTAGTTGTCAGCTCGGCCTTTGAGTTCGAACTGGTTATCACCTCCGAGCTCCACGGCTGTAATTTCGTCAAAAACCAGTTCAACCGGGAAATTTTCCAGATGGTTCTTGAACACCTCCACCAGTTCAATCCCCGAAATTTTATTTCGGCCGGAGGGGTAATTTTCCACCAGGTTGGCGTTATGCAGCAGCCCGCCCAGCTTATCAGCTTCGAACAGTGCCACTTTCAAATCCGACCTGCACGCCTGCACCGCCGCGGTTATACCCGCTGGCCCGCCGCCCACCACCGCCAGGTCGTATTTATGCACCGTCACCACCTTGTTCAAAGCTTTTATTTAGTGCTTCGAGAAGTTCAGAGGTAGTACAGGGTACCGCAAACCCGTCTGACAGCGTCTTCAGGCTCGCCATATGCAGCTCCTCGTTCATGGTCGCGTTGCCGTCGATGACAAAATAAACATAAAAACCGTTAACGAACGCCGCTCGGGCAGTGGTCTCGCAGCATAAATGCGTCATTACACCGGTGATCACAACCGTCGATATGTTCTTCTCAGCCAGTATCTTCTTTAAATCGGTGTTGTGAAATGAATCGTAGGTGGGTTTGCGTATTACGGGGCTGTTTTCCGGTACAACGAGCTCGGGGTACAGCTCGGCCGGATCCGTACCCTCCTTGATTATATCGCGCCACCAGCGCGCCATAACGCCCTGGTCCTCACCCTCGGCTACGGCGTAGCGTGTGAAAATAACGGGGAGGCTGCGTGTTGTATAGGCGGTAATTAATCTGTTGAGGTTAGGTATGATCATCTTCGCCGAAGGTAAGCATGCATGGGACGACTCCTCGATAAAAAACTTCTGAATGTCAATTACCATCAGTGCAGAGCTCCGGAGGTCGCCGGCTTCGAGATCAGAGTGCCTGACCAGATTCTTTAACTCGAGCTGCCAGTTCCGGACTTTATCCGGGTCGTCCATATAGTTTTCGCGGTAGGGCATATAATCATACTCTCGATTGGGCCAATATAATAAAAGTATATTTAAAGTTAGGGGAAGAATCCCCTAAGAACCCCTCTTTTTCTTCCTGATGGGGTATGCCATGATTATATTTCAATATCTTTGGCATACCCCAATAGATAATAAAAT
>CP070629.1:1421888-1425051 GCA_020356005.1 Thermoplasmata archaeon | reverse complement strand
TCCTGCCAAAACCTTCCTCAATCATCCTGTCGAGCAGCTTGTTTGTTCTCTTGGTATCAATCGCAAATAGATTGTCCACAAAATGGAAGTTGCGGCCGTACGGCAGTTTTATTCGAATATCCTCGATAATGGATTCAATGTCCCGGTATCGGAAAGAATAACCGAACAGCCTCGGAGCCGGACAGAACCTGCACTGAAACGGACATCCGCGGCTGCCCTGAACGCATATGACCTTTACCATACGCCGCTTAAGAAAGAGGCGCAATCCGCATTCCTTCGGATATCCGTGGATAAGGCTAAGGTTGTGGACAACATCGATATTGGCGGGAGCTTCCTTCATAGGGTTGTAAATCTTGCTACCGTCGTGCCAATAGCACAACCCGCCTATCTCATTCACCGGGAGCTCTTCTTCCAGGGCTTTGAAAAGCTCTATAATACTTTCATCTCCCTCACCGCGGATAACGTAATCCACCGATTCCAGAGCATCGTCCGGAAAACTTGAGGCGTGCTCTCCGCCGAGGATTATAGGCATCCGCTTTCTTGCACGTACCCAATTAGCAAACTCGTATGTGCGGCTTGCAGCGCCGGTTAGGCACGACAGTAACAAAGCATCGGCACCGATAATCCAATCACGGTCTGGTGGGGCAACGTGCTCGATGAAGACTTTTACTTCGTATCCGGCCTGCTCAAGCAATGCCCCTATGACTGGAAGTCCGTAGCGAGGCATTATCACCATATTACAAAAATCCGGCAGCCGCGGTTCCAGTTGAACACAGGCGACCTTTTTGATTTTTCTCATAATATGCCTGTCTTCCTTTCTTTGAATAAGGATTATATGCCCTGATGATATGCTCCCGAACAGGGAAATCCTCTTTTCAATATTGAGGTTTCAAATTAAATTCTCATTGACATTTACCAAATCTTCGAAATCTACTTTGAATTTTCCCATTTCATTCTTGGCAATCTTTCTTATAAGCAGCGGAATTCGTCTTCTCGCTTCGGTAAATAGATAAGTTTTTATGATAAAACGGGCGTGACTCTTGAACACATTTAACTTCCAGAAATTACTCCTCCTCCATTTGTAATATTGATTTGAATATTTCCATTGTAAGAAATTTAATTCGTCGGTTGAAAGGTATCTTGTTTTGACGTTGGCAAAATAACCGGAATAGGATTCCCAGTTATCCTTGTTTGTGACTAATCCTTTTTTCAACAGCTCGTCCCTGAGTTCTGTGCCGGGATAAGGTGTTAAAATTTGCGCCAGGATATTATCGACCTTCGAATCGATTAAATACTCGAAATTGACCTTGAAATCTTTCTCTTTATCATCCTCTGTTCCGTTTATTAATCCTCCCATCACGGTAATCCCGTTATCTTCCAGAAATTTAATGGCACGTTTTGTATAATCAACTATGTTTCCTTTTTTATAATATTCTAAGTTCTTGGAAGAGATGTTTTCCACACCCAGGAAAACCGCGTCAAAACCTGCTTCCCTCATTTTCTCGGGAATTCGTTCGTCCGAACCCATGCCAATACTGCTTGCCTGAGTTCCGTATTTAATATCATTAAGTTTATTTTTAATAATTGTGTCTAATAATTCTTCAAATCGTTTCAATCCTCGGGCATCACCTGTAATATTATCATCAACAAAAGTAATGTATTTTGCACCTCTCTTCTTCGCATTTCTGATGTCCTGGATAATTCTGCTCATTGGATACTCTCTAAAACTGTGACCATACATTTGTCTTATGCTGCAGAATTTACAATGATTCAAGCACCCTCTCGATGTCTCAAGCATGTCCAGTTTTATAGAATAAACATGATACCCGTTCCATATTCTTGAATCTCTGTCAGGAAGTTTTATATTCTCCAGATTTTCTAAAGGCCGGGCGGGATTGTGAACCCATTTGTCATTCCTTTTATATGACAAGCCCTTGATTTTATTGAATTCTTCTCCTGACTCTAACTCATTCAATAATTCGTTGAATGAAAGGTCAGCCTCCCCTCTCATCATAAAATCATAATGTTCTGAACAATCCTCGTTGGTAACCTGCTCATATGGAGTAGTTACATGGTAACCCCCCACAACAATAAGCATCGAAGGATAATTCTTTTTTATTAATCCTGCAATCTTGGTCAAGGTAGGAAATTGAAATGTCATTGCAGATAATCCAATGACCTTCGGAGAATACTTCTCAATTGCTTTTATGACGGCTTCTTTCACATCTGTTCTTTTTAGAATAAGGTCTCCTACATAAACCTCATGTCCGGGACAATTGCCGGCAATAGAGGTCAAACCAAGATTAGGACATTTATTATAGTATGGTCTCCATGTAGGAAAGATATCAGGCATACTGAATAATAGAGCTTTCATAGTTCGGTGAATCCAGACATTTTAATGTAACAAGACCGGCACCAATGGAACTCTTGATTAGATGGTCACCTGCAGCAATTTGTTAAATTATCGAACCTATCGACGTTCAAGTCCAGTTTGTTTGGGTTGCTCAGTTGAGTTAATTTTGGTCGCCTGACAGAAATCGCTTTGGCAATGGCGAAACCAGAGACCGCCGATAGAATAAAAAGCCCGGTCTCTGGACTGATTGTCCTGGTTAACAGGAGAATAGTAAGAAAAACAATGACCAACAAAACGATATTTTATTTAGACTCCGTCCCGGTCGGGAGTCATGTTCTGGTCGATTCGACATTTTGATAACATACTCCTAGCGCTAATAATCCATGTACTCCATTTATGAGGGCGGTTCCGGATTGGGAAATGTTGACTGTTTTTCTTCAATTATTTTAAAGCTGAGGGAAAAAACTCCGATTGTTGTGAGCAATTGAGCGGATTTTTGTTGACAGGAAGGACCTGTTTTGATATTGTGATAAGTGGTATTCAAAGGTTCAGAATTGATATGAGTTCTGAACCTTTTTCTTTCTGTTCAAGATCATTTTTCGCCGCAGTTCTTTTTCAGAAACGCCTGCTATCACTGGTATTATGATCACCCCGTTATCTTCCTCTTCCAGCCTTAGACTAAAAACATAAGCTTTATAAATACTACCACCTAACATTTATTCATAGAGCTTAACTGCATCAGTGTTAAGCACTTACGTTCATCCCACTGCATTTCAAACATTCGCATGTCATATCCAAAAGGAACGTTTT
>CP070629.1:1413311-1421788 GCA_020356005.1 Thermoplasmata archaeon | reverse complement strand
CCTCGGGTTCAAGTCCCGACCGGTCCATTCCACTCCGTCTTTTATTAATTTTAAGCACTGTTAATTTGTATTCTACAAGGAGTGGAATGGACCGAACGTCGGGACTGAACCCGAGGCCTCCACGGGGTGCTCTCAGTTTTACTCATCCACCCCGATAGGCCGAGGACAGTCCGGTATTTTCCAAAGCAGTCCACTATAAGATTATAAATTACTTTCACTCACCCCTCCTTATATTTTTTTTATATATAGAATAATTTGCTTTTATCGCAAATACTTAGTTAAAGCAACAATAAAAATATTGGAGGTGGAATAAAATGGTTAGCAAATTAATTGAAATCAAAAAATGCAAATGTGGCGGCGACCTAATAGTAGGATATCGAATTGACCACCATGATCGAGAATGGATTGAGACATTTTGTGAAAAATGCGATCATTTTGATGTTGAACCGTACTATGATAGTTAATTTATTTTTAAAAGGGAGAATCAAGTAATTTTGGAAGAGTGGATAAGTCCGTTCTGACTTCGAGCCCGGACCTCCACGGGGCGCTCCCATCATTGCTCATCCGCCCCTATAGGCCGAGGAAAGTCTGGTATTTTATATCACATTATTGTGGAGGTTGTCTGGGTGTTGTAACATTACCCGTCGGTTGGGTCATGACCGGTTGTTGAATTACTCTAACTACGGGTTCTGCACCCGGCACCGGTTGTACAGGTTCTAACGGCAATGGCTGGGTTTGACCCGATATACCTGGTTGCGTTTCCTGCACTTTGGTCTTTCGACGTTTTCTAACTAACAAAAATACCAGAATTATTATTACCACTACAATTATTAAAATTATTAAAAACAACACAGTGACTTTAAAACCGCCGGAGACATCATAAGAATGATCTTCCGGGTTCCCATCGGGATTGTATTCCTTATCTCCGTATTTATAAGAGATCAACTCGAACGATGAGGTTAACTGCCTGTCTGAATTATAACTCTCCATTTTGACCAGAAAACCGATCTCGGGCGAGAAGTAATCCACATTATATTCATCTTCGTAATATAAAATATCCTCCTCTACTACCCATCCGTCATCCGAATCATCAGAGGTACCCGAGCCGCCGTTTCCGCCGTTTCCGCCATCTCCACTTGGTGGATAATCCGTGGGATCATCAGGGTCTGTACCATATTCATTTTCCTCCCAATCAGTCCAGCCGTCATCATCGGTATCAGTACCATCGTCCTCATAGGTCCAATCATCGTCAGAATAAGACTGCACATAATAAACCGCAAACACATCAAAAGAACCTGCGGGGACGGTCACTGTATCTTTTCTTAAACATTCAAATTCCATTGTTGAAGTTTCAGTATAAGAATATGAGTCGGTTTCACCATTATAAGAATCCGTGCATTCAACTTCAGCTGTGGATGCAGCAATCCATTTTTCTGCTACAGACATTGGAAATTGATATTTATCATTTGGCGGATCGTATATATAGATTTCATGATATGAATATGTATCATCTAACCCAAAACCTGATTCGGTGCTCTCATATGTAATATCCTCTTTAACATCAGCCAGGTCCGATGTACGAACCCAGGCAGTGCCTTCCATCGTATTTGACATCGAATATAATCCGCTTTTCATCTCCATGATCGAATCTATTTCGAATACATAAACCTCATAGTCATTTCCGTTCAAGGTCAGCGTTTCTATTCCAGTTATTTCAATAGTCATTTTACCTGTGTAAGTTGACCCTTCGGGCATATCCATGTCTTCATAATTGAAGAACACTACATACTCAAATCTATCTCCAACCGAGAATGTCGGCACTTCAAGTGTCGGCGGTGACTCATCAGCAAGCTGGTCTAGATATACTTTGATGCTATCATAGTGATATTCAACACCGTCATACGCCCGACCGTAAATCCTATGTTCGCCCTCCGTCATATCTGAAGTATCCCAGTCCAAACTCCATGTGCTCCAATCGTCAGAGGTGGTTGCTGACTGCCAGCCCCCCGAGGATTTCGAATCGATCTGGATTTCAACTCGTTCGATCTCATAATCATCTGTATTTGATATGCCTTCAATAGAGCATGTGTTAAAAACCGTCGCACCGTCCTTCGGCTCGGTTATAAAAATAGGTTTATCTGACCAGCCATCACCATCAGGATAACCGTCCCATGGAGTGGAACCGTCAGGTATTTCATCAAAATAAATTTCAAATGTATCTTCGGTAATCTGGTACTCAAAAGTTGTTGCCATAATATTAAATTCGGAGATATAACCCAGGGATCTTATTGGCAGTGTGATTTGTAATGTTGCACCATTTTCGATTGAAGCCTCCAGCTCATCACCTTCAAAATCCGGGCTGTTCATACTGAATCCGGTGCAGGTGCCGTTAGAATAAGTTATCATATAACTTTCTGTTTCACCGTCAAAAACCATGATGTTGTAGTTGTTTGACTCCGAATCCACGATCTTTCCTGAAACGGTTAGTTCTAATATTATATTCTGCTGGACTGTTGTTTTATATGATTGTAATTTTACCAAATCGATATTTTCATGGCCGGGGACGATTTCTGGCTCGTCATCGCTTAATGTCTTGACATCACCCGACGTATCATCATAATTCAAATTGTAATTTGGTTCCGCTTTTATACTCAGCTGCATACTGAATAACACTATAATTACCAAAATTATTATTATTAATTTTCTCGGAAGTTGCATAAAGCCCCACCCGCCATTTCAATACTTAATATTAATTGCAGTTCATGAATATTAAAATTGTGGTTAAAATTGTGACGTCTATTTAAACAATAATTTTTTAACGATTTCTCACCCCTCATTCAGAAAATAACAACTCCCAACTCCCAAATATCATAAAAAGTGTATTACATCATAGGAGTGGATTGGACCTCGGTCGGGACTGAACCGAGGCCCCGGGGCAACCGTCATTGTTTCAGCCACCCCGAAGCCTTCAACTGACAGAACCGGATTTATTAGAATTTCCTTCTTTTTGATTTTTTTAATTAATTTATATTAGCTTTGACTCCGTTTTCTTCTCCGGGATTGTTTTGTTTTTTGAAAACATTAACGAGTGTTGATGATGCAATAGCAAAAAGCACCATGACCCAGAAAATGCCGCCGCCCACAATACCGGCAAGACCGAATCCCAGAAGAATGAAGCCTATGAAGAAATTCCAGCCTGCTTTCCCATGGTCACCTATCTGAAGGCCGATGGGGCCGCCAGTAAGCACTACGATGCCAAAGCCAATGAAGAACATTGCCCAGCCGTCCCACCAGCTTATAGCCTCAACATTTGTCGTTATTTCAATAAGCAGTACCAATGCACCCCAGAGGAAGATCAATCCCCAACCGAGGGCGTCCCCACGTCCACTCTTGTGGAACTCTTTCCAACTATTTTTTTCTGTATCATATTCCATGTTATCTACCTTCTTTAATTTAATTTCTCATTATTAGCTACAATTTTAAGCAAAATATCGATCTCGGTATTTATCCCGGCGCGATCGGTGGTTTTATCAATCACAATCCACCCGTCATCCTGATGAAAAGCAGCATATCCGAATTCATTTAATTTGTTCACCAATCTCACTGCCTTTTCAAGAAGCTTGAGTTCAACCTCTGAATTCTTCTGCATTACACAAAGATACAGTTCGATTGAGAACTGGGGTAGCCCATTTTCAAAGCGGGCAGTCACGCCCAGCCTGAAATGGTCACCGGATGCGAGGAGGTGAAATGATTCATTTTGTTCCGACTTCTCAGCTTTTGCCAGGATCGTTTCCATATCGAAATCGTGTTTTTGTGCCATGATACAGATAATGGTCAAAAAAGAAGATAAAATGGTGTTCATACCTCGATTGAAAATCGTCACGGAAGGGTTAAAAAAATGGGAAGAATTTCAATATTATGGTTGAAAATAAGGATATTCTATATATGAAATTCAAGTATTTTTACAAAATAATCAAAAAGTCAATTCTTATCTCTTTTTGTCCAATTTAGCTATCTCGGAAAAAAGCTTTTTGTCACGCCAGGTATCAAAATATCCGCCCCTGTAAAGAAAATGCGCTTCAGTGGATTGTATGGACTCTTCGCCCTCCAGTGCTTTCTGGAGCTGTTCAAAATCGAGCATTGAAGTTGACCATGTGACAGCCACAACCCGCTGCGGTATATTAATAAAAGGTAAGAAGAATGCAATGCGCGGGCTGTATTTATTCATTAATTTCGCGATCTCTACATTCTTCTCCACATCGCTTTTAAAGGTCAAATGGAGGAATGTTACCTGGTCTCCCGTATGTTTAGGGTACCATAAAATTGTAAAAGAAATCAGTTCGTCCTCGATCATCTTTTCAATATGCCTGTTAACGGTCTTGGCTGATACGTTCAGTTCCTTGGCTATTTCTGCTACGGATTTTCGAGAATCCGAATGCAAGGAACCAATGATTCGTAAGTCCAGCGGGCTCAGCTCTCTCGGAGGTTCTGAGGGTTTTGGTATCAAACTTCCGTAGCCGGTCATCGGCGGCATAATACCCACCTCCGGCTCGGTGATCTCACCTGTTTTTTTAACGAACTCTGTGAATTCATCAACTTCATTAATATTTCTAAGTATCCCGGCAACATAAATGATATTTCCGCTGCCGATGTAAACACCCATTACCCAATCGTTTTTGCTCAATTTTTCAAGAGCATCATCCATAGATTTTGTTTTGGAGATGCCGTAGACATGCACGCTCATTGCCGGCCAGGCCTTCTCGGAGGGGAGCGTTACATATTTGTATATACATTTATTATCAACAAGATTCTGGACCCTTTTATGAACCGCCTGAACCGAGATATTCAATTTATCTGCAAGATCACGGACTGGTACCCTGGAATTAATTAATAACAGCTGGCATAACTGAAGGTCTGTTTCGTCCATTCCCGAGTGTATTAACATTAATAATTAAATATTTTATCATGGAACATCCTAAATTCCATTCTTTTCAGGAAAGAATAAAACGAATCCTCTTCGTTTACAATACAAACCGTACCTCTGCCGGGGTTTTAAACGACGCCTCCACGGGGTGCTCTCAGTATTATTCATCCGCCCCGATAGGCTGAGGATGGTCTGGTATTTTACGAAGCTGTACAGCTATGATTATTTGTAACAAAGGTAAATAAATCACCGTACTTATTTCCAACCCGCCTTAATTTCTCGTATCAGGTGCTTTTTTGTTTTATTCCGCCCCATTTTCTTAAGAGCCCCTTTGAGTTCAGTAATCGGAACTACAGGTTCTAAAATGATTTTTTCATCCTCGATGTATTCTCTAAATTTTTGATTTGGTTTCAAATTTAAAGCACTCCTTAAGATTTTAACAGGATTCGCTTCTCATCTTCTCATTTTCTATAGGCACCGGGTACTCCTCGGTGAGGCACCCGAGGCACAGCGAATCTTTGGGTAAACCAATGGCTTCCACCAATCCGTCAATGCTGATGTGCGCCAGGCTGTCCGCCGTAATGATCTTGGCTACCCGTTCGTATGGTTTCTCCTGGTCCTCTTGAGGTTTTGCCACGAACTGATCGCGGGTCTTCATGTCGATGCCAAGGTAGCACGGCGAGATAATGGGCGGCGAGCCTATGCGCACATGCACCTCCTTCGCGCCCGCCTGGCGAACGCTCTGTACAATGCGCCGGATGGTTGTGCCGCGCACGATGCTGTCGTCCACCAGAATGACTCTTTTGTCTTTGACCAGCGTTTTGAGCGGGTTCATCTTCAAACTCACATTCAGCTCGCGCATGTGGTGCACCGGCATGATGAACGTGCGCCCGATATAACGGTTCTTCATCAGTCCTTCCGCAAATGGTATGTCCGACTCCTCGGAATATCCCAGTGCCACCGACATCCCCGAATCGGGTATGGGGACCACATAATCCGCCTCCACCGGACTTTCCTTGGCAATAATCCTCCCGATGTTCTTGCGCACATCGTATACCACCCGGCCGTCAAGCACACTGTCAGGCCTGGCGAAATAGACGAATTCGAACATGCAGTGTGCCACCTGTCCCCGTTCCTCTACAAGCCTGTCCGATCGCAGGTTTGCCGTTGTTAGCTCGATTATTTCGCCGGGCTCGACGTCGCGGATGAACGCCGCCCCGATAGAATCCAGCGCAACGCTCTCTGAAGCCACGATAAATCCGGTTGGGAGCTTACCGATACATAGGGGCTTGATGCCCATGGGATCGCGTATTGCATAGATATTACTGCCGACCTGGATGGTTATGGAATACGACCCCACTAGGTTCTTGGCCAGTTTTTTCAAGGCGTTAACTACATCACCATTACAGAGCTTGATCTCGTTCACCAGCATCCTGATAATGATCTCCGAATCTGAATCGGTGAAGAACGCCCAGCCGGCCTTCTGGTATTTCTCTCTGAGATGTGCAGCATTCACGATCTCGCCGTTATGGCCCAGCGAGATGTCGGCCAGTGATGAGCTCGCCACCACGGGCTGTGCGTTGTCCAGCGAGGAGCTGCCCTGCGTGGAGTACCGCACATGCCCGATGCCGCACGTGCCCCTCAAGTTTTTAATCAGCGCCTCGTCGAAGATCTCGTGTACGAGCCCCATGCCGCGCTTATAGTGTATAACATTATCATAGGTAACGATCCCCGCACTCTCCTGCCCGCGGTGCTGCAGTGCACGCAGTGCAAAATAAATGTACATGCTGCACGACTCGGTGGAGGTCACACCCACTACCCCGCACTTATCGTTGGGTCTATGGTCATTGCATTTAATCATATTGGGACGGTCCTGTACCCTTAAAAAACGTATTAGTCTAAAGTTATTTAAAAAATACTGTGGGGCTATTTATCTGAAATGAACTAATGGTCCTTGGCCCAGTTATAACCGCGAATGCGGGCGGTTTTGCCGTACCCGCAGCTGGCGCATACCTTTTTCTGGACATGATAGGATCTATTACCGCAGCGCCTGCATCTCATATGCACCGTTTTCTGGCGTTTACCTCTACTGGTCGTACCTTTCGTCATGGCCGCCACCTGAGTTTGTTATTTTCTAGAATACAGCCGAGTATTATATTATAATATAAAAATCTTGGGCACGTATTGTTTCATTATTCAGGTATTTAATCGCTTTTTTACTGAATAGGAGGCAGGAGGCGGGAGGCAGTTTGCTTAGATTAGGTTCTGGGTTCCAGGTTCCAGTTTCGCTGCCCGCTGAATTGATTGCCGGCGTTGACTAGTTGCCGACATCACGCTTGATGTAGGCCGTGCCGTATATCACAGTAATATAAGGTCAAAATATACTCTTCAATCGCCACGGCGGTGCCGTTATATCAATATGAATTTAAGTCGCTACTCGCCTCTTAGAAATCAGGGTGAAATATAGATAACGTTATCGCCGCGCACAATAGCCATATTAAGTTTGCGCAGCACCTTCCCCTCTTCGAGCTCTTCTACATTTTTTAAAACCAGGTTCATGTGCGGGTCGTACCCGTCCAGTGTGCCGCGATATTCGCGGCTGGACCGCAGCTCTACAATAACACGCGAATTCATCGACTGGTTCAATATATTCAATGGCTTTATGTTTTCCATAATAATATCTCCCACCCCAACCATAAGGATGAAGGTTGGAACAGAGGTATAACAAAACTCTGTATATATACTTTGGGCAAAGTTTACCGATATCAAATGCTAATAAAATGGGAATATTATTAGGGGAGAAGAATCTCCCCTAAAACCCCTCTCTTTTCTTTTCCATATGGGTATGCCTATGATTACAGAATAATATCTTAGGCATACCCATATAGATAAAGAAAGAGGGGTTGTAGGGGATTCTACCCCTACAATAATACTCCTAATTTTTATTGGCATTGTTATTAGTTCGTTTCCAGATGGTATTTTGTTTATATCGAATCTGAACGATGCGGTGGTAGGGTATTTCTGCGGTTGTAGTTTTGAAAAACGAATTGCCGAGAGTGGTTATATCTGCCCCTTCCACCGTTTTAAGATCGCCTTTTGCACCGCGGTGGATGTAGACTACCTGCAGTGCGTTAAAATCCCTGTCGTCGCGCCATTTGTATTCATTGAGGACATTTTTCGCTGTAGGCATATTGACCGTCGTTATACTCAGAGCGGTTTGGTTATTAATAATTAATGATATTGAAATACGAGTCGATAGTCGGTAGTCGGTAGTCGGCAGTCAGACTCTTGGCTTTCGCTACTCGCTGAATAGATTGCCGGAGTCGTATTTATGAAATCATGATTTGTTGCCGACACCTTAAATCTATATAAGCTGAATTGATTGCCGGAGTCGTATAAATAAAATCGTGATTTGTTGCCGGAGTCGCATATATTATACTGTTTGAACGGCCGTGCGGATCATACAGTGATGTGATATCTTCTAATACTTATATACGAACGGCCGTGCCGTATATAACGGTGAAGTTGAATTGTTTTATAATTACCAATGGTG
>CP070629.1:1407777-1413211 GCA_020356005.1 Thermoplasmata archaeon | reverse complement strand
CCGCAAACCGATAGACGCACTTCTATAAGCGATATAAAATTGCTTAATATTTTGCCCAGAATTAAAGAAGTTCAAATTTATTTAAACCAATAATAGTTGTTATAGATATTGTATTTTATTGAATTTGATTTATGTTCAATAAAATAATAAGATTAACAATAAATATATTAAATATGCGAATATATTATTATCATATATATTATCGATTGCAAATAAAATGATAATGAACGCAAATTACAAGGTCCGAGATTTATGAAAAAAGTGCTTCTTGCGATTTTTGGAATATTATTGATTTTCCTGGCCGGGACTGGCTGCACATTAGAGGACGAGACAATAAAAATCGTGGTTACCGGTCAAAAGGTGGTTGAACCGGCGAACGCCACCGAACCTCTAACGGGTATAATCAACCTGACTATTTACAACGACCAGAGCGATAAGATAACCATACTCCCGGAATATTTCACACTGGAGGGCAAAATCGAAACCTCTGAAAATACAAAACCGATATTATATTTTATCAACTTCACAATTCTTGATAACGGGACCGCGGAATTGAGTTCCGGCGAGAACCGGAGGATCGCTATCCGCCACATAATATTCGAAAATACAATCATTACGAAATTGACCTATGAATACAGTGAGTTAAAGCTCACAGTGGACCTCACGAAGGATACGGAGGAGGAGCTGGTGGTTGAGCCCGGGTTCTTCAAAACCAATTATTTCATATTCATCCTGGTATTCGGCGTCAGCATAATCATCCTGGCAATTCTGCTGGGCCGGCAGAGACCCACGCCGAGCAGCAGCAGAAATGTTTGCAAGTTCTGTCTTGAGGATCTATCGGGGGTGGCCGATAAGGATAAGCTCTACTGCAGTAAGTGGAAGACGCGGGCGAGGCGCTGCGGCGAGGGGCCCTTTTGCTCGGAACGGTGCCTGAAATATCATCAAGAGGACGTTACGCATGAGAATTGATGCTTTGAATTTTTTAATTTAAGATTGCAAATCCCCAATCCATCATTTATTCCTCCTCCCAACCATATCTCTTACAACAGAAATTGTAATCATTGTCAGAATAACAATTGCCAGAACCTTCCATGCCTCCAGGTCGCGGTAAGTCCAGGGCTCTGATTTTATGCCGCTTGTGGTATTGGAGCTCCAGTTGGCATATGGATTTTCTCGGTACAATATCTCAAGCCATAAGGAGGTAGTGGTCATGTTCAATGCTGCTGATCTGAGTTCCAGCATGAATATTATATTATTATCAGACACCCATAGATCCTCCATGGTTTGTGAGGAATCGATGATTTCTGAAGTTTTTTCAACAAGTGTAATAGTAATTTCGAGGGTTTCACAGCTTTCTGGATTGAGTTGTAGGCGAGTGCGGTTAAGAATAGCTAATAGGTCAAAGTTATTGTGGCCATTTCCTGTTTTGTAAACATTTAATGTTAAATCAATGGATATCGAATCAGTTCGATTGGTATTGAATATTGCCAGACCGCAGTTTAATGTAACATCAGTTTTTGTAAATCTCAAGCTGGTACTATAAGGGAGTGCCGTTTCGATTTTATTGTTGAGTGTAAGATTCCAATCGAACCAGAACACGGATTTAAAATATTTCGCCACACCAGTATGTGAAATAATAACTCCTACCTCGCGGTTTTTTATAGGTCCGCCAAATCCCCAGTTCATGCTTCCCACATACACAGTCTGTCCATCAACAATAATACCTTTGTTATGTACTTTTACCAGCTGGTTACGGCCTGTCCTGTCATCGAGATTAATCAGCCGCGCTTTAAGGTTTGATTCCAACCCCTCCTCAATTGCCAGTGTGTTGATATACTTAACAACCTGAGCATTATCGTTGACATTGTCTGAATGGTCGATATAGGCCGAATCAAGCAATATATTTACATCGCATCCTCGCCGTGCAGCATCAAGTATCTCTTCCAGATAAAGGTTCGACTGGGATGCACCGGTATAGCTATTCCAGAACCGGTAGAACTGGAGTTGTTCTATCAGTATTGATTCTTTTGCGGATCCTAGCATTTCCAGAATCGAGCCGCTTTCAAGAAGTGAGTGGTCCGGTGATATCACTGGGGTAATTTCGATTCTGCCGAAAAATTCCTGTGCTGGAAATCTAGGCTGATAATCCCCTGCGGGCTGCAGTTTTGAAAAGTTGTCCTCAAACTGATTTGATGTTACCTTTCCAACTTCCCATCCGTACTTTGGATCATTTGAATCAAACTCCATTATATCTTTATGAACAATAGCGCTGTCCTCCATAAAAAGCGAAGTAAAATATTGTGCGGTATCTTTATCATGAATGATCACACCGGTTCCGCGGTTGCCGCTGGTTGGATCAGCTGGTATACCCGTTTCCTTCCAGTTCTCGCTCATGACAATTACAGTGCAGTCATCGAGAACTGCATATTTACCATGGTTGACTGCATAGCGGTCGAAGATATCTCGTGAAGGATCTGTTATCATCAGCCGTACAGAGCAGCCAGCCAGTTTCATTTTGTATGCCAGCTCCCGACCGGAGTTGGATAATCCGCCCACGGGATCACCTTCCAGCAGAACCCTGACATCCATACCATTTTCAGCAAGCTCTATTAACAGATTTGCAAATTTTTCATGCTCGAATTGATAAACATTAATGTATACCGATTTTTTTACAGAGCAAAGTTCGCGATATATGCAATCGTAACTCGAATCCGGTGAAACGAATGTGCAAAGAGTAGGTTTTGATGCATTTACATTGGTCAAAGTAAATGTTTTCAGTGCGAATTGTGATTGACCCGGATAATACTCCCTGAGATTTTGCCAATCATCCTTTGTATCTGTATCTATGAAAATGCCAGAATTATCGTCGAAATTTCTTTTTAAAATCCGCCCTTCAGAAACATCGGGAACCGGGACGCCGTTCCAGTTAACACCGCAGTAACCAGAACTGCCGTATATAACAACATCAATTATTTTACCACTGCGGTCCATTAAAATAATTTCATCGCCGGAGTTGCTCAACTGGAACAGGCCACCTACAATCATTATATTTTGAATAGTTGGATCACTGTTGTTTATGAATTCGAAATCCGGCCAGAAATTAAAGGTGGAATAGAATTCGTAAGCTGAACGTGTGATGTAAATTAGTCCCTCTGGTTCCAGGATAATATGGTTAGGGAACCAGAGTGTACCTTCACCATCGGATATGAACCAGCCACCAAGGTCTATTTGACCTTCCGTGGGATTATAAAGTGCAAAGTATTCTTCAGGTTCGGAAGTCAGGTATGTGTCGTAGTATATTTCGGTAATGATTATAGAATTTAACTGATTATCGGCTGGTTGATAAATCCTCGGTGCAAGCTCCCAATCGAAAGTAAAAGCTTCCTGGAAATAACCTGCTATGCTTGGATTATTGACAATCACTCCCAGCTCTCGGTTAGAACTTAGTTCACTCAAACCCCAGTGGAACGAGCTCAACAGTACTGACTCTGAATCCACGATAATAATATTTCCGTGCAGGTAGTCCAATCCAGTCAGATATGCCAGGCGTGCTTCTAAATCCCAATTATCAGAGAACTGGTTAATGTATTTCAGAATATGAAGATTACCGTTGTCTGAATAATCATTGTTTGAAGTAGAGGAATTATTATAGAGCAAGTCAGGAGAAAAACCATGCGGGTCCAGTAATAACTTTACCCCAACGCCGTTTTGTGCTGCTGTAATGACTGCTTCCAGGAAGGGATTGAGACCGTTATAGTTCGCAGAATCGGAAAGCCAGTACAAATCGCAGTGGAACAAAGTAATCGATAGGGAGGTTTTTGCAGAGCCAATCAATTCAAGAACCGATGATTTTAAGAAAATATTATCAGGCCCGATAACAGGTATGATTTTTGTATATTCGTTTACGGTTATCTGATCAAACTGCGGGTCGTACAGGTATCCATTGCTTTCAGAATTATCCTCTTGAACAGTGGTACTGGAATATTCGTCATTACTTTCAAAGGGATGGTGGGATCCAACATCTTTGAATACAGGTCTTTGCGGATCGAAGCTGATGGAATCTCTCCGGCTTTTATTCCAGTCATATTCGAAGATCTCTGTAAGGTAAAGTGCAAGTTCCGGATGTTCTATAATAACACCAAAACCCCTGTTGCCGTAGCCTGGTCTATTTGGAAAACCCTTATTACCGAAATTCTCGGTAGTTATCAAAACGGCTTTATTATCTACAATAATATATTTGATGTTGATTTTGGAATATCTTGACATTACCACCGCTTCCGGTTGTGATGCCATAAATTGAATCCGTGCACCGTGCGCGTAAAGCTCCGATACCAGTTGCCATTCCTGCTCCGGTATGGTATCCATATCCAACCCGTCACCTTCTGGATTATTACCAAGTTCGCCGGATAATAACATTCGCACCGTTACTTTCCGGTTCAAAGCTACTACCAATTCGTTTTTTATCTGTTCATTTGTGAATATGTAGGTTGCAATATCGATAGAGCTATTGGCAGTTCGTAATAACGGTAAAAGTGCATCCAGGCTGCAGTCCGGTGTGATAAAAGCAGAAACATTGCAGAAGTCCTCAAAGGTTTGTATTGAAAAATCGCTCTGGCCTGGCACGGTTTTTCGAAAGGACTGCCAATCAAACGAAGTGTTGGTATCAATGTTGATTGAATGCAATCCAGTTATGGTGTTTTTAAAATTGCGCTTTAATACCATCCCCTCTGAAACAGGAGGTACCGGAGGACCGTGCCAGCCCGTCCCGTTGAAATCTGAATTACCGTAAGCCACAGTATCGATTTGGTGCCGTTGCTTTGTTCTGAGCATGATCTCATCACCTGTGTTGGTGAGTTTGAAACCGTAATCTGGAATCTCCATGTCCGGGACAGTTTCTAAGCAGTCAGAAATTTCGAAATCCGGCAGGTACCCGAACACAATTTCGAATTCACCGGCGTCCTGTGTAATTATAACGGTGTCACCCGGCGAGATAAATGTGTCTTCAGGGAACCTGACGATACCTTCACCATCTTCAAGCAGCCATTTTGAAATGTTCATATGCAATTCGGTTGGATTATAAAGAGCAATATATTCCTCAGGCTCGCCGGAGGTGATAGGATCGTAATAAATCTCGTTTATCAGAACCCGCCGTTGGGATGAAGCCGGTGAAGTGGGTATTATTTGTATCTCTAACGAAATGAAGTTGTCCAACTCGTTACCCTCACTCTGTTGATTTTTAGAATCTACAGTGAATGTTATGGAATAGTTACCGATGCACCCCAGGGTATCCCATACCGTTCGTGGGTACCTGGAACCTTTAGAATTCAGATTTTCGTAATGGTAGATATCAACATGTTGTGATGACGTAGTCTCCCGTACAGTTTCACTTGATTGTTCCACTTCGATTTTGACATTGAACCCACCGGCATCAAGT
>CP070629.1:1404133-1407677 GCA_020356005.1 Thermoplasmata archaeon | reverse complement strand
GACGATATGGACGAGGACTTCGACTGGTCGCTCTCAAACTTTGCAGGGATGACGGGCGCGTTCATTGATGAACTATAATCATTAGGCGCTAGGCGCTGGAGAGGAGGCGCTAGGGTGCTTTTATAGTGCTATAACGAGGACCCTAGACCCAGGACCCAGGGGCTGGTTTTAGACTATAGGTATCCGAGAGGCTTATAATTGTTATAGAAACGGAGCGGTCTCGCTGAGATCAATCCCTCAGCATCTCTATGAACGCCTCCAGCCTCAGCTTCGTGCGTGCATCCATGTTCTCTGGTGATTTACCCTCGATTTCTATGGAAGGCACCTTCAGGTGCGATCTGATGTATGTATTAATAATACTTTTATAACAGAAATTTTCGGTGTATAGAATAATACCCTGCAGCTTGCGCCTTTCTATCTCCTTTAAAATAAATTCCATCCTGGCCTTGCCGCCGTAGGGGTAGGTATAGCTCAGGTACTGCTCCACAATATCATCTGCTCGAAACGGCATGGAGAACTGGTGCTGCGTTTCGTTATAGACGATAGCGCCGCCGAGCAGATCCACGCTCTGATAAAAGTTGGTTATTATCGGCGGAACACCCACGAACCCCAGCCTAGGTCTATCGCCCTCGCCGAACGAAAATCCCCGAGGCCGTGCACTTGCTTCTTCAATAAAATTATCCAGAGCGCGTTCGTAGAGAATTAGGTCGGACCCGAAATCCGAGCTCTGGACGAGGTACAGATGGTTCTCCAGACCCGTGACCTTACCATCCTTCCATGTTAGAGTGTCCAGATCGTATAATTTTGATCTGATTCCTGCCAGGTTCAATCTGGTTTGGTTCACTTTGTCGTTGGTTACTTCAAAGTATTCCATGAAACTTTCTATTGCATCTTTCATAGGTTTTGGCTGGCGGCTTTTGGGATAATTGAAATAGATGACCTCCACACCCTCCTCCTCCCAGAAATCCGCCAGAGCCACGAGGTCGGCACAGTCGCCGCCGTCCACCACGATGATCTTATCATACTCGCCGGTCATTCCCATTGCGAACAGGCCCTTGACCCACCCGCAAAGATTGAACGAAAGACCTGCACGCTCAGCCCGCGCCACCAGTTCCTGGGGGTTCACACCGGTGATGAACTGGTTGTTCATATCCACAACTTTAACGCCTTCTGCGGCCAGCGGAACCTCTATAGGGATTGTGCTCGTGATTCCGACGGTAACTAAATCCTGTTCCGATGCCATTATTTACCCCGTTTAAAATTCTGTACGTTCCTTATAAACCCAATAATAATTAAATTATTGTACACTTGTCAGTAATTTAAGTTAGATTTTCCTGGAAAAAAATTATATTAAAAGCAATTCCACGCTTAAATCAATTGTCTTAATATACTTTTAATATGCCCTTTCTTCTCTAAGATATTAAATCCCTCAGATTCTAATATCTTGCGGGGGTTGGGGCCGAACCGCGTGCAGATAATTACTGAACAGTCCGAAAGATCTTCTGTGATATCAGATAGTTTTTCAATAATATCAGCTTCATCTTTATCATGACAGCAAAGCGGAGGAATCTCACGGGATTCCAGCCGAATAAAGTCATTCCCATCAAATCGATAGATCTGGAATATAGAGGCGTGGCCAAAATGTTCGCTTACATCTCTTCCGTTTGAACTGGCAACTGCTACCTGCGTGCCTTTATTTATTATGTTATGAACTTGCTCCTGACTATGCCCGGTATTATCCACCGCCTCTACCAGGTCATCCGACCGACCGGCGCGATTACAATTCAATAACCCCACGGCATCCGATCGGCACTGGCAGCAGTGCCGTATCTGGGGAATTTGCGGTTCCAGCTGGCTGCGCAAAGCATTCAATAGATCTTTAGAGGGCGGTTTCAGGTTCTCAAACTTTGAACCTTCAACTGGTATCAAGGGCATAATATTGACACAGGTAACCGCTGGATAGCGCTTGAGTTCGTTTACCAGAACAGGTATGTCATCATCATTTATACCCGGTATGAGAACAATATTGATTTTTACCGGTATGTTTTGCCCTTCCAGTGCAGCTAACGCGCTTTTCTGGCGGTCAATCAAAACCTCTGCGGCTTCCACTCCCCTCAATAGTCTACCCTCCAATCGCACCCACTGATATATTTTTGCAGCCACCTCGGGTGTGAAGCTGTTGATGGTGATAGTTATATGCGACAGCCCCGCATCGATCAGGTCCGGCAAATAATCTTTTAAAACAAGCCCGTTAGTGCTCAAACACAGCTTCAGGTCCGGATAGGCATCTTTCACCAGCCGGAATGTCGCCAGGGTTTCGGCAGCATTTGCCAGCGGGTCGCCGGGCCCTGCGATGCCAACCACCGATATTTCTGGATGGGTCCGAAGCGCTTCTTTTAGCCACTCCAGCGCTTCGGCGGGCGTCAGAACGGAACTGGTAACGCCCGGCCGGGCCTCTGCAACGCAGTCAAAGCTCCTGTTGCAGAATCCACATTGAACATTACAGCTCGGCGCTACCGGCAGGTGTATCCTCCCGTAAGTTTTGCTCGCTAGTACGGAAAAACAAGGATGAACTGAAACGCTCTGCTCCAATTGCACTGAATTTGCCTGACTTTCAATAGTTGACTTCGCCATTATTCAACAACTCAAAAATTGCATTATAAGGTTTGTTTTTAAAATATATAAAATTTAGGGGAAGAATCCCCTAAAACCCCTCTTTCTTTATCTATTTGGGTGATGCCAAAGGCATCACCCATTGAGATAAGAAAAGAGAGGGTTGTTAGGGAGATTCATCTCCCTAACTTTTTATAATTTCTTAACCAAGCTTATCATTGAATCTCTGCCGAATCCGACGCTTTTGAAGTAAGTTATGAGGTCGCCGGAGTCCCATTCCACGAATGTTTTTACGGTTTTGACGCCCTGGCGTTTGAAGTTTTCCATCAGTTCGAAACCGAGCTTACCGCCGATACCAACGCCCTGGTGTGCCGGCGCAACCCCGAGCACTTTAACCCACCCGATCTTCTCTTCCAGGCCGAACTCGCTCTGGCGAATATCGCCTATAATGAACCCGACGAGTTCACCGTCAAGTTCCGCGCCCAGGTTCAGCTGGGCTTCGCCTTGCTCGATATAATACCTGGCGCCGTTCTCCCACAGGCTTTTGCGCCGCCCCTTAAAAATACTCTTCTCGATCTTGATAATATCATCTAAATCTTTCATTGACAACGGTCGGATGGTGGGTTGGTCTGGCATCTACAATCACCTTCTTTATTCGAGCGTGTAAATAACCCGCTCCTTATCTTTACCTTTACCTTCCTTTTTCAATATTTTAATTTTGCCGATCTCTTCGATATTTCTGATATGCGTACCGGCACACGGGCACACATCGAAATCCTTTATGGACACGATCCGCAGTGTTTTGATCGATTTCGGTATCAAATCCAGGTTTGACCGAACCACATCGATTTCGGATTCAAGCTCCGCTCGCTCCCTGGTCGTTATAGTAAACGGCATTTTTTTTACAATGAGATCGTTACATGCATTCTCG
>CP070629.1:1395655-1404033 GCA_020356005.1 Thermoplasmata archaeon | reverse complement strand
TACCGTGGTTTAGGTGAAATCTCGATAATTGTCACCTCCGGAATAATGCTTCCGGGTATGGGTTATTTTGTTATAATGGGCAGATTCGATTCAACCTTTTTGATATTTTCTTTACCACTTTCGATGTATGGATTGTACTTCATTATCAATGTAGAGCTGCCGGACATGGATAGTGATATAAAAGGTAATAAAAATACTTTTGTTGTCCGTATGGGTAGAAAGGTATCATTTGCGGTTCTGGCAATAACTACGGCCTCTGCATCGACCTTTTTTGTTCTTATATCATATATATCAATAATAACGATTATTGATCTCAAAATCGTAACAACATTTTCAATAATACCTCTTTCGGCAGGTATTTACAGCTATTACAAACAGCCTGTTGATAATAAGAACATTATTGATCTTGTCACTAGCAATATCGCTGCCTTGATTGTGTTTATGATCATTTTTAATTTATTCCTGTTTTTTTCTTGGACGAATATTTAAAATGATGCTCTTTTTGGGGCTGAACTATTAAACCTTAAGAAAAATTAATATAATATCAAAAAGTATACAATTTTCCGATATTAAATACTCTATATATAATTTAATATTTTATTAATAGATTGAATCTAATATATTAATACCGATAACGAAATAATGTAATTTATCTTAGCTATTAATTGAAACCAGCTTTAAAATAATACAGGTGTTTTATGTCAGAAGAAAAAGATATTTGTCCAAACTGTTCAGAAGAGACATGCGCAGAAGGTCATCTGTGCAATCCCAAAGAGCAAGAAGATGCAAAATGTACATGGTGCGGTTCTTTGGTTATCAATCAGAGGCATGTTTGCGGAGAAAAAGCAAAGGAGATGTCGTATATTTGCAACTCATGCGGAAGACTTGCAGTTAAAGCCGAACATTTATGCAAGCCAGAGAAAATTGAATAAATGTTATCAAGGTTATTGTTATGCCACATGTCGTGTTATTAGGCCACATAAACATAGAAACAATATTTAACGAATTGAAACCGCTATTTAAAAAAGAGGGAGAAACAATTTTAAAAACATCAAAAAGATATATCGAAAGTGATAACTCTTCGATTTTGGTGGAATCCATGGCAATCGAAGGTGGTAATAAAACTGATTTTCTTACCTTGATCGGTAAAAGGGATGATGGAATTGTCATAAGAATTTCGCCACTAAAGGAAGTTGAAAAAACAAATGGATTAAAAAGAATCCTGGCGGAAACCGCAAAACAGATAATGTCAAATCATCCGGAATATACGGTTGGAAAAACAAACTTGAATGAGTGGTTATAATATGGTAAAAAAAGTACAGTATGAAGTCCTTGATAAGATCGGGGATATTGAAATTAGAAAGTACCCTGAATTGGTTCTAGCTTCGGTTTATGGTAAAGATGATAATACTGCTTTCAGGATACTATTCAGTTATATTACAGGAAATAATCAATCCGGTAAAAACATTGCAATGACCGCCCCTGTAGTATCTTCTGGTCAAACCGAGGATGCTTCACTGGTGATTTCTTCGGAAGATTTTTTTACTTTTGTAATGCCTGCTGATTACGATCTGGATAGACTACCTGAACCCAGAGATAAACGCATAGATATCCATGTGCAACAGGAAAAGATTTTTGCAGTTCTAAGATTCAGCGGAAGGACAACAAAACAAAAAGTTAAACAAAAAGAAAATGAACTTCTAAAATTATTATCACAGAATAATTATAAGATGAGAGGAAAACCTTTTTTAATGAGATATAACAATCCAATAATGCCGGGATTTTTAAGAACCAATGAGGTGGGGATTGAAGTTATATTATAACATTATGTTATGTGATGTAAGATTTCAACCCGCACTTCAATATATAATTTTCGTTCATGACCTGACCCTGGGGCCGTTCGCCCGGCTCGGGCATTTTACCCTCACTTTTGTAGAGTAGTGATTTCGGGCAGTGAGGGTAAGTGCCCGGCGGGATTCGAACCCGAGGCGCCGCGTTAAAGGCGCACCGATTGCGGTGGCGAGAGGCGGCTCGTTCATCGTGATCGATGCTCGTCTGGTTCGGCGGAATCAGGTTCGTCTGGTTCATCGGTATGGAGGCTCGTATTGTTCATCGTTCATCCACTCTCGGCTAATACGATACCGATAAACTAATACTATACGAGCATCGAAACCGAACCCAAGACTATACCGAATACCGATATACTTGACAAGCATCGAAACCTAAACCTTTATGAGCTGCGAAAACACAACCGTATTAAAAAAAAGCGTTATCCATTCCTTTATATATGGGTTCGGTATTATCAAAAACTGTATTTGTTATGATATAAATTTAATTATCAGAATTGAATAATGGTTGCGATGGCTGATAAGAGTAAACCAAAAAAACTGGTTATTGTATTTGTTATTTTTATAATCGTATTTGCTATTAGTATTATTTCTAAATCTTTTATTAATGATAATACTACAAATGATGGTAATGATAATAATGATGAAAGGAATCCGGATGAAACGCTCCAGGATGAAGGGCATCCTGTATATGATGATGTAATTTGGCCGGTGAATAATTATACGCTTGCTGATCCTTTTGGATGGAGATGGCACAATAATCGGTGGGATTTTCATAGGGCAATTGATCTTCGGGCAGAGGAAGGAGAACCGATTTATGCAATTGCACCCGGAAGAGTTGATCGTACTGCAAGCGAGGATGATCCTGATGACGGATTTAGCAACGGAGGCAATGTTGTTATAATTGAGCATTTTACTGATCCTGATACGCCGTTCACATTCCATGGATATGAACAAACGAGGTATTACTCAGTAAATCTTCATATGCAGGACTTTCTGGTGCAGGAAGGTGATGAGGTCGAGCAGGGACAGTTGATCGGCCATGTTGGTCACGCAGGAACTGCGAGCACCGACCACAATCACTTTGAGATCCGCGTTGTTTGCCGTCATTCATGGGATGGACCTGGAGATGATCTTCCCAGTGAATGTGACATCATGGGTGTCAATGCAGATCCGCATGTTAACCCATTGAGGTTCTTACCATATGATGATAAGGATATCATGGAAGCAGAGATCATATCAAATGATCCTTTAACTGTTGAAGTAAGAAATCATTTCACTGAAACAGACTTTAATAGTATTAAGATCGATGATGAAGAGGTCGTAAATTGGGATGAGCGTGTTGGTATAAATCCAAGTGATAGAGATGACAATCCATACAACGGTCTTTATGTTGAAGCAGACAAGTTTACCGCTGGAACGGAGTGGTACGTTGTTCGTTTTGAGTTCCAGAATAAAGTGTATACTGGACAAAAGATAGAAGTTTTGGATATATGGGGAAAAGGCATTACACTTTAAACCATTGTGTTTTTTATTACTTCATTATAGTCTTGGAGATCGGTGGAATTTGAGGCTGAGGATTCCTGAGAATAGAGAAAAAAACAAGCCCTATTTCCTCATAATGAAAAATTCATAACCGTAATAATCCGAGTATTTTTTAAAGAACTCAATTTCATCCCTTGATGCGTTTAACACCTTGAGCGCGGTTTCATTATCTTTATACTTCTCCTCAAGTTCGATAATCCGTTTTGACATTGGATCATAATAATTATCCATCCATGATGATACGGGCAGTTTAAAATGTGATATCAAATCAAACCCTACCTTCTTGATCAGTTCCATAGTATTTTCGATCTGATCGATGTCATCATATTCCGAATCCCAGTATTGTATTACCTCTTCCGGTACTTCTTTTTGTAAATAAACTGCTTGTGTAATTGCAAGATACCCTTTATCCTTTAGTAACTGGCGGCATTTTTTCAATCCGTTTTGGAATCCCATGAAGTAGAGTGCTCCTTCTGACCAGATAATATCAAATGTTCCATCCTCAAAATCCATCTCGAGCATAGATTGGTTCCTGATCTCTATTTGATCATCAAGTTTCTCGTTATTCGCATCCTTCTTTAGTTTGTCCAGAAAACCCTGGTGGTTATCAAGAGCTATGATTTTCCCACCGGAAATTCTCGCAAGCTCGAGGGTCTGCATACCCGGACCGCAACCTATATCAAGGATCAGCGGTTCAGATGGTAGATTCTCCATGCAATTATAGGCTCTCCGCGTCGATTCATTATCACCGGGTCCTCCTCGGGGGAGACCGGTGTATAGTTCAAAGAAATAATCACTTTTATCCATTTTAACACCATTTATTTTTCTGATTTCTATTAACCCCGTACTTCCATATATGATTTTTGTTTAGGATTTGAACCTTAGCCTGCTTGCCCGGCTCGGGCATTGAAAAAATGCATCGAGAGGAGGAACACAGGGCGTTGCGGATTCGCCGCATCGGTTGCTTTGACTAAGCGACTTTCTTCGCCATGGTATTTAATAATTCTTCTCCCTATTGTGTTTCGAATGAAACCAAGCTCGAGCGATAGTATTCAAATACATTCCATTATTGTGATTCTATATTCTAAAAGCTACGCTAAGCAATAGGAAAAAGAATAACATATCCACTATCTTGGGTTTGATTATTAATTACCCGGGTTGATCACTTTTATTGTATCGGATCCCGCGAAGGAACCGCCAGAAAGAAATTCACCGGTAACCGTAAGCTCAACATCACCCGGGCTCAAATATGAAATGAGCTCGGAACGATCGAACTTAACAGTAATACCATTACCACCAAACTGACCGGATACTGCGCTAATTTCGAAATTAGCCCCTTGTAGTACGACTGTTGTTAAATCTATATCATTAACATCATACTCTCCAGGTAGTTTAATCGTACTGGTGACCCAGTTACCGTTACTTTTCAGGTTCAATGTTTTAGGTCCGATGCTTACTGATGCCGGAACTGCACCGCACGGACCGGCGGGTTTGATGACAATGTTGGCGAAGCCTCCAGCGTTCTGATATCCGGAAAGCGGGCCGGTCATGCCGATGGTGGTCCCGTAAACCCAGCTGGGCCAGCAGTGGGCTTCATTGACCTCCGAGGCATGATAACCAAGTGTGAAACCAATGGTATCCCCTGCGCTTAGATCGAAATCATGATCGTCGTCGCTTGTATCCAGTGGATGGGATATTTCAAAATAGCTGTACGTTCCATCATTGGTGCACGCGCCGTTTATTTCCCTGTAACCCACGGGATCATACGCTGAAGTTACATAAGTACCGTAGGGTGATACTATATATCGATCCTCGGCATAGCCGTTGCCCTTGAGCCCGACCATATCTTCGCCTCCGCCGTTGGTTGGATAACCTAACGGTGTATATGCCTCCAGCCAGCCGTCATGATCATCGTCAAAACTGACTGTTAGAACATCATATTCTGTAAGAGTCGCATCGTTGACCTTAAAACCGATATACAGGTTACAACCGTCGTTCATGACATAAATTGTTCCGCTGTAGGGACTGGTTCCCACCGGATAGTTCTTTAAAACTGTGCCGTCCACAAAATCGAGCAGTGCACCGGTATTCATGGAATCGGCATCTGCCCATTCTGTTGAGTCAATGATCCCATCTATGGTTGCCGTACCCTTTCCGGACAGACTTATTATTTCATTCGTTTGCGGGTCTTGGTAATGACCTTGAACTGGATAGCCGGCTAAAATGCTCATTACCATAAACATTCCTAAAACTGATACAGAAATATATTTCTTCGTTCTACTCATTATATCTCACATCCTCCTTTAAGATATTATTATTAACCTTACAATTCAAATGTCCCCTTCTAAGGCCTCTTTAAATTTCATATGCTAATAATATCTTTCGGATTTTATAATGGGTGAATTATTTAATTCATATAAATAAGTTATTACATCGAATTAAATAATATGTAACTCCATTTTTAATATGGTATTGATGCCAATAATTATTTGATTTATCATTTTATTGGAAGCAGTATCATCTTACCAAAAATCTTATCAGCAGAGCGAATCTTGTCATCATAAATTTAATCAAAAAACAGATTTTTTAATATAACTCTACTTCATTTCAACAACTGTATGAAATCTCTTTTCTTATAGAAAGGAAGTAAAGAATTGATTTTATTTATAGATTTATATCAGTGAGGGTTAATGCCCGGATGGTTATTCGAACCCGGGGGCTCGCTCCTGCGGAGCAGCGGATTTGGTGTCGAAGCTCGTTTTGTTTTACGATATCGTTTTCCGATTCGAAACACGGTTACTTAGAAATCTTTTGTTCGTTTGTTTCACGTTTAACCCGTTTTACACCAATATCGATAAATGCGATACCGAATATCCAGATAGGAATGAAGTTCGTTTCCCAGTCCATAATGAAACTTAGGGTGTTAATCAGGACCATGATAAATCCCGCACAGACAAAAATATATGCTTTGTATTTATTATTCATGTAAACTCCTTTGAAGTGATCATCTGGAAATTTCTTGGTTCTTTCTTCTAAATAGTGCGATTACTCGAATCAGCATATATATTTTACTTTTTTAAAGTAGCAATGTGTTTGAAAATGCATTTTCCCTCACACTTCCAAATATAATTTTCGTCCTGTGGTTAAACCCACCAAATAATACGAAATTTATTTATTTTCCATTAACAATTCGGATTATGTGGATGCTTGATGGTAAGGGAGATCTCGATACTATGAAAGCTCTGGTTGCATATGGAACAAGATACGGTTCCACAACCGATATCGCAAACAAGATCGGAGAAATATTGAAAAAACAGGGAGCAGATGTTGATATTATAAATCTGCAAAAAGAAAGAATTAAGGATATTTCACACTATGATTTGATAATCATAGGAAGTGGTATAAAGATGGGCAGCTGGACAAAAAAGGCCCTGGGGTTTCTTAAGAAATTTGAATCCGAGCTGGCCGGTAAGAGGGTTGCTTTTTTTGTGTCATGTATGAGTGCTCACCATCCTGACAAGCGAGAAGAGGCATCAGAGAAATACTTGCTGGGAATTGCCAGAAGATATCCGCGGGTCAAACCCTTTAAATATGGTCTATTTGGCGGATTGATCGATGTTAATAGATATGGGGCAGGAACCAGATTTATAATGAAGAGATTCCCAGAAGAATTTGAAAAGGATGGGATTGATGTAAACAAGACTAACGATTTTAGAAACTGGGATGAGATCCAGAAATGGGCCAAGGAATTGAATATTAGTAGGAAAAAATAAGATATATAAATCAATGCAAGTTAATCAGCTGTATCAATCTTTCCCCAGCACGTCCATAATCTCAGCTTTTTTATCGATTACATAAGTGGGGAGTAGAGCCACTTAGTGGCCTGGAATGGTGGTTAGAAAAAGCTAAGTTTAATAGTGGTGAGGGTTGGGTTTAGTGCTTTGAATTTAGTGCTTAACCATAGGGGGCGGAGTAGGGACATCGGCACTTGGTTTGGGGTATGTGCGAAACCGAAACCGTCGATGATCAACTGATTTACAATAAGAACCAGCACTAATTCGTAGTTATTAACCAATATACTTAAATAGAACTTAATACTCTATTAGTATCCTTCATAATGAAATCGCATAATTGTTTTTGAAGAGCGGACTTACTCCTATTTTCTTACATTTTGCTTTGTTTTGAAGTACACACGACACAGAGGTAAAAAAATGAAAACATTTGAACAACTTGGTTTAGACCAGGAACTATTAACGACAATAAAGAAACTCGGATTCACGACACCAACTCAGGTACAGGAACTATCAATTCCCATAATACTGAAAGGAAAAGATGTGATCGGAGAGAGCGCAACGGGTAGTGGAAAAACACTGGCGTTCGGCTGCGGTATTGTAAAGAAGGTCATTCCCAATGAAAGCTTACAATCACTGATTCTTACGCCCACAAGGGAGCTTGCGGAGCAGGTGAAAGACTCACTCAGGGAATTGGCGCGCGGTAAAAGATTGAATATCATCGCGGTTTACGGAGGTGTATCCATGACCGACCAGATCAAGGCATTGCGAAATGCTGATGTGGTCGTTGCCACACCCGGCAGACTGCTTGATCATATCCGGCGAAGGACTATAAAAACATCAAAAATAAAGCTTCTGGTAATAGATGAAGCCGACCGCATGTTTGACATGGGCTTCCAGAAGGATGTTGAAAGGATAATCCGAAATTGCCCTCACGACCGTCAGACATTGTTTTTCTCGGCGACCATCCCACCGGGTATAATGAACTTTGCGAACAGGCACATGAATGGGCCCGAAAAAATCTTTGCGGAAAAGATGGTGGAGCCAGAAAAGCTAAAACAGACCTACCTAAATACTACAAGAGGCATGAAATTTTACAAGCTGACGGAATTATTGCAGAAGGAGAAATCGAGTCTTGCAATGGTCTTTTGTAATTCCAGGAGGGCTACGGATTATGTTGTTCGGCACCTTAGGG
>CP070629.1:1392031-1395555 GCA_020356005.1 Thermoplasmata archaeon | reverse complement strand
GGACCCAGGACCCAGGACTGAAAATCGAGTACTCAATCAAAGTGTAGAATGATATCATTTTTCTCGATTTTCAGGCTAGAAGGTTTCCGTATATTATTAATTAATTAAATAGGAAAGCTTTGCATATAATCATTTATTTGCTCGACTCAGGACACAGGGTGCATGTAATTAGGGATTAGGTGCTAGAGAGGAGGCGCTAGGGTGATTATAATTGGAAAACATAATGCAATAACATAAAAATTAAATATTGCTTATTCGCCTAACACCTTCATGTCACTAATTTACGAAACAGAAGATTTTATAGTGGAAGCTCCCTCAAAACCGCATGTAACCAGAAGTGATGGAGGACATATCAAGATCAAACCGAAGGTAAGGGTAGAGGACCGCCAGAAGCTTACTGCGAAGCAGGCAGTAGAATTGATGAGGCTCACCTTGGTAGTGGGCGAGGCGATGTCTCTGGCTTTGAATAAAAATGGTGTGGATTTAGGTCGAATTAATTATCAGGATAACGGTAACTGGAGTGTGTTCAAGCCTGAGGGGCCTTATCTGCACGTACATCTGTACGGCCGTGCGAAGAGTGCCGAAATCCAGAAGTATGGTGATGCACTGAACTTTCCTCACCGCGAAACGGGATTCTATGATGGATATGAACCTCTGAAAGACGAAGATATAGCTGAAATTCAAAATCAAATAGAAGCTTTATTAAAACAGGATAAATATCAGGATTCTGCGTGGGGATTATAAACAATATGATTATAGATTAATCTAAGCGAGACCGCTTCGCTCTCATATCGATTAAAAGCGCTACAGAGCGTTCTGCTTTAAGATCTATTCATGTCACTCTCAGAGCGTTTCGATTTTGAATCAATAACTATCACTCTCAGAGCGCTCTGCTTGGATTTCAATTTGAAGCGCTCTCAGTTTAATGGGTTTGTGGCCACCAACCTCCAATATCCAACCTCCAGGTGGACTATCGACTCTCGACTTTATGTCTTTTATTATTGATCCCCGAACATCAAACCGGAACCGAAATTGGTTTTGGTCAAATTTGCCATGGGTTTTGGTTTACGGCCGATTTCCTTTAGATAAATATCAATCGAGTTATTCTCGATCTCTATAATATTATAACTGTTTCTTGTATTGGCTCTCAATTTTGTAGCCGATACGGAACCGGCATTGACTATTGCAAGGTTATTGATAAGCCAAGTATTCGGTGTATGTTTGTGGCCGCAGAGAACCATGTGTACTCCTGCGTTTATCATTGCCTTGAGTACAGTACCCCCATCTGTAATATCGGCGCGTTCCCTTCCAGTGTGCGGAATAGGGATAAGGTGGTGATGCATAGCAACGAGCTTAAAATTCTTCTTCGGCATTTTCTTGATGTTTCCAATCAACCATCTTAACTTTCCCCTGCCGACATTACCTTCATCGAGATCTGGAATGGTTGTATCAATACCGATAATACTTATATTGGGAAATTTAAGAGAGATATTGCCGTATCCGAAGTATTCATCGAAATATTCATACCCGCAGTATCTGGAATCGTGATTACCCGGTATAATCAGGGTTTCGGATTCAATCCTGGATATGTATTTTCTAGCCATCTTATATTCCTCTTTGAAACCGAACATGGTAAGATCGCCTGTTATGACTACCACATCCGGGTTGAGTTTGTTTACCTCCCTAAGGCCGGCATTCAATTGTTCGGGTTTAAATCCAGTTCTTCCGTGCCGGGTCTTACTGCAGTGTATATCTGATATATGGGCTATTGTTACCATATGTAATTGAAAGTTTAGATAGTCTATAATCTTTATTATCAAAAGAGGCGGAGTTAGTGTAATATGCATGATGTAGAAAAAATTTATTGAGTGAAAGCTATCATTTATTAAGGAGCGGGTAAATGATTAGTGTTTGAAGAGATTAGAGTAAAGAATAAAAATATCAATATTATTATAAATTATTTTCATTTCAATAAATATATAGAAGGGTGAGAAAACATTAAATATTTTACATCGCACTATATTATATAATCGCTGTATAATAATAATTTCCATTTAAATCGATATAAATCAATGAATTAAGGATGTTTTGTGATATTGAAATTAACATTTTAATAGGAGGTTAAAATATTAGGGGGACAAAATCACAAACGATATTTCATGTTTTCAAATCGAGAAAAATATTCTCAACTTTATCTATTCTAATGATAATTATTAGTTCGATTTCGTTCATCCAATTGTCTACAAAAATAGCGGCGAACCAGGGCGGTCCTGATTCATCGGGTTATAGATGGATTGATAGTTTGCCACCTGCACCATCAGTGAATTATGATTGGATTGACGGTATAACGGGAGGTACAAAGTTATATCTTGCCAGTAATGATATCACAGATTGGATAGATCTCGGATTTAATTTTAATTACTATGGAACTAATTATAGCAAAATATTAATTTGTTCTAACGGGTGGATATGTTTTGTTAATAACACTTATGCAGGTCATACTGGTGATATCCCAAGTACAGATCTACCTGACGGTGTTATTGCAGCTTATTGGAAAAATCTTCATCCTTCAGAGGGTGGTGGGATCTACTATTATCGTAGCGATTATACATATCCGCTTAAGTTCATTATCACATGGGCAGGTGTACCTATTACAGGTACAAAAGACTATCAAACATTTCAAATTGTATTAAATGAGTTGAATGAAATTTGGTTTCAGTATTACTCAATCACATTTGCGCCCAATCCGGTTAAGGACAGGCCGAAAGTGGGTATAGAAAATTCTATTGGCGATGTTGGCTTAAATTACCCTACAGACCTACAAAGTAATATGTCAATACGCTTTTGGAAGCAATTATATCCAAGATTGATAATTACAGAAATTCAAGATAGTGGTGCAGGCGGAGAACGAATTGAAGTTTTCAATGCAGGTTCAGCACCCGCAAACATCCAAAATTATAGATTATCAGTTACAAAAGGTGTGAGTTATTTAACTGGTGGTACCTGGAGCGCAAGTTCAATACCTCCTGGTGGTTCCAGTTATTATACAACCACAGGTGGACAGCTTAATGATGAAAGTGGTCTAATTTCGCTGTATAATACCAGTGTGACCAAACTTGTGGATGAGGTTGGCTATGGCTGGAATGGTTCAGCACCGGATCCCTTAGCTGGAGAATCCATTTCTAGATATTACGAAAATGGCAATTACACAATTGATTGGACACGTTCTCAGACACCGACATTTGGTAGCATTAATAATGTGCCCAAAGTAAATCATAATCCTGAAGTTATTTTAAGTGAAGTTTTATTTAATCTTGGAAATAGAACAAGCTACATAGAACTAACCTATCTGGGTTCTGAAAATAGCTACGATGTTTCAGGCTATAAAATTATATGTGATTCTGTTTTTACGGTTCCTTCTTGTACACTTAGTTCTGAACGAGATAAATACATACTTAAAGCCAGCCAATTCCCTTCAGGCTTCGATTTATCGCCACAATCAGATAATGTTTATCTTTATTCAG
>CP070629.1:1383629-1391931 GCA_020356005.1 Thermoplasmata archaeon | reverse complement strand
ATTATCGATGTTTATTCCGGTTCCGCCCCCGACTTTGATAACTAACATGAATTTACCTCTGGAGTCTCATAAATAAGTTATTTTCAAGGGTGAAGAGGGAAAAGTTTGTCCAGGCCGGATGTCTCCTCCAACCCCAGCATGATATTCATAGATTGTACACCGCTACCAGCACCGCCTTTAACAAGATTATCAATGGCGGAGAACACCACCAACCTGCTGCTGTGCTTATCCAGTTCGAACCCTATATCGCAGAAGTTCGTACCTGCAACCATTTTCGGTTCCGGATAGCGGTAAAGCCCCTTTCGCTCCTTTACGATTCTAATAAAGTGCTCCTATCCGTATTCCTCGCGGTAAGCGCCCCAGATCGTTTTCTGGTCCACCCCGGAGTCTTTCAAAAACACATGAGCGGTGCTTGCGATACCCCGTACCATTTCTATTGCATGAACACTCAAGGAGAGGGTAACGGGGCGACCTCTACCAAGGGCCTGTTCGATCTCTGCGGTGTGCCTGTGCATTGTGGGTGAATAAGGCCTGACTGCACCGCTGCGTTCCGGGTGGTGAGAAGAAAGGCTTGGCTCGAATCCTGCTGCAGAAGAACCTATCTTGGAATCTACAATAATATGTTCCGCTTCGATAAGATCATTCTTGATAAGAGGCCATAATGGTAGGATGGCTGATGTAGCCACGCAGCCAGGCCCGGCAACAAAAGTGGCCCCGGTGAGGTCGCCCCTGTATAATTCGGGTAAGCCGTATATGAATAATTCGAGAAGTTCCGGGCAGGTATGCTCCCAGCCGTACCATTCCGGATATAATTCCCGGTTTTTTAATCTAAAATCAGCACTCATATCGATTAATTTGATATTGCGCTCGTGATAGCTTTTAACAAGTTCCTGCGATGTTCCGTGCGGTACAGATAGAAAAATCAAATCGCAGTCGTCATCCACCTTGGAGCGGGGTACGAATTGCATATCTGTCTGGCTCCGTAGGTTCGGATGGATACGTGAGAGGGGTTTACCAGCGTACCGGTCGGAACTAACAGATATTAATTCCACCGACTCGTGGGCCAGCAGAATTCTGATGAGCTCGCCGCCGATGTAGCCGGAGCCGCCTATAATAGCAATTCGTTTCGTCATGATTTAGCCACGCTTACAATATAATCAATAAATTTCGCAGGTATATCTACACCTGTAGGTTCAACACTGTTTTTGAATTCCATTGTATAATTGACCTCGTTTACTGTATAACCACCCTCCACCTCCATGAGATCTATTGCGATAGCTCCACCGCCCACCGCTTTTGCTGCGCGCAAACTGAGTTCATTAAGCTCATCGTCTAAAGGACAGTTTGATACTGTTGCACCCAGAGCGGTATTGGTTATCCAGTGCTTGGAATTCCGGTAAATACCGGCAATGACTTCATCGCCGAGTACAAATGTTCGGATATCCCTCTGGGGTTTCTCGATATACTCCTGGATGTAAAATATCGAATGGAGATAATTCCCGAGAACGCTCTTGTGTTCCAGAATGCTTTCGGCCATCTCTCGCGTTTCGATCTTTGCCATGAGCCTGCCCCATGAACCTACCACGGGTTTCATAACCACTGGATAGCCCATTTTTTCCATGACATCCAGTGCCGCGTCTCTTGAAAATACAATTGAGGTTCTTGGCGTGGGGATCTTATTACTTGCGAGTGCCAGGGAGGTAAGTGCTTTATCACCGCACATCCGGCATACCTCAAAACGGTTAACCGTAGGAATCCCGTACTGTTCGAAGAACCTTAATGCGTAAAAAGCCCTGGAATGGCTTATGCAGCGCTCCAGTACCACATCAAGTTTTTCCCAGTCCTTGCCGTTGTGACTGTCAAGCTCAAAATGTACATCGTCATCTTTTATTTTAGTGACCTGGATATCGCGCTTGCGGGCGGCTTCCAACAACCATTTCTCTTCCAGCCGAATCCTGGAATAAAGCATACCGATATGCATTGTATTATTCTCCCCAGTCTTCTTCTTCCTCGGGTGCGAGTTTTACTACTGGTGGTTCCAGTGAAAATAACTCCAGTTCAACTCCGCAGTCCTTACAGGAAAATATTTCGCCTTGTTCCATATCTTTCAGTTCCAATTTATATCCACATTCCGGACATTCCGTCATCTTTCTTCCTCCTAGGTCAATTATTAAGAATCTTAACAAATTCTGAACAATTCAAAGACGCTTTTAATTGCATCCAGAAGTGCGTTTTGCGGTTGCGGTTGTGAAGTGCGTAACGTAGGGCGTCAATCGGTAAACGGCCGTAAGACGTCGGACGTAAGACGGTACGCTCTTCGCCACCGTTAAACTCTACCGCTCTTCTGTAATTGATTAATAAGCTTTCAGGTATTGTCCAAAATCCTATAACATTCATTTTTCATAGCTCCTTCAATATCATACTTGTTTTGGTGGATTGAGTATGTTCTATTCCTCGTATATATTCAATAATTCTATTGAGTTCATCAGAATCCATAACATTCACAATAACAGCAATATCATCTTCACCGGATACTTCATAGACTGTTTCTACCCCTTCAATTTCCTTTATTCTATTCGAGACATCCGAGGTATTAATATTTATTTCAATTTTCACGCCGATCAAGGCCTTGATATTTTTGCTGGCAGTGGTGATTGTGAATTTTTTAATTACACCGTCGTCCACCATTCTTTTCACTCGTGATCGAATTGTGCCCTCGGATATTTTGAGCTTCGCCGCGATATCCACGTAAGATAATCGGGCGTTCTCCTGCAAAATTTTAAGAATTTGCTCATCAGTAGAATCCATGTGCTTCACATATGGCCATATTCGAATTTTGTTGATTTCTTACAGTAAAAGCAATAAAATTATAAATACTTTTCGTAAAGCGGAACTCTTTTACGGATTTCGTAGGAATTGCCTAAGGATATCAACTTTTTCGGAATTCACATCCCATATTGGAAAAATTCGTAGATTAAAAAATTTTAATATTATATTTTAAAGTATGATAATTAGAGATTTGGATGATTGGGATCACTTTTTCTTCTGTTTAATAGAATCATAAATAATATCTTTATGATCGAAAGCAACCTTCGGCAATTCATTCAATTTGAACCATTTCAGAGATTTCGCGTCACTCCCTGCTTTTACCTTACCACCTTTTATTGCCATTTCATAGACTACAGAGATGGTATGGCCCCTGGGATCCCTGTCAGGTGCCGAATAAACACCGATCATCCGCTTGATCTTAGTCTGCAGACCTGTCTCCTCCTCTACTTCTCTTACCACAGCATCTTCCACTGGTTCTTTATAATCGACAAATCCACCAGGCAGGGCATAAGATCCTTTGAACGGTTCGTTTTTACGCTGTATCAATAATATCTTTCTATCTTTGATTATCACACCGTCAACCGTTATTGCCGGTCTTGGGCCGAACCTTGAGATTACATCCACAGCTTTGGCACGGACGTCATAGTGCTCGATCACTTCCCGACCGGAAGATGTCAAAACGGTTCTTCCTCCGGAGGTGCCTCCCCTGATGGACTCTACCACCTCTTTGCCTAACGCCTCATTAATTTTTTTTATTATCCCCCATGCGTGGCGGTACGACATCTCCATTTTTTCGGCGGCCTTTTTAATCGAACCATATTTATCGATCAATTTCAGTAATTTTACACGACCCTCGCTTAAAATGAATTGGTTGTTCTTCTGTACCCAGATCCTCACAGAAAAACTGTATTTTGCCATGATTGGTTGATATAATGTACAGCATATATATATTTATATTAATAAAGGCGAAGGTTGACGCCTCGCAGTGAGCACGGCAGCTAAAGCTACCTTGAGCTTTGAGCACTGAGCACGGTTGCTTCGCAACCTTGAGCATCTGACGCTGAGAAAACGATATAATCGGAATCCGTAGCCCGTTTTCCGTACTCAAGGGACCATATCAATCATGGAGGCGATAGAGCATAGAAGTATATTATTCAGTACAAGATCCCTAGACCACAAGTCTTTCGTTTCCATGGTTCCATGGTTCCGTGGTTAAAAGGGGGGTAGGGGGCATTAAAAATCAAGCTTATAAAATCAAAATCATAGATTATTTTTCACGGTTTTTGCGGCCTTCGCGGTTGAAAAAAGTACCTGATTTAATAGGTCTCCTCTCCACCCCATCATAAACAAGAAATCTAGAAATCAAGAAGGACGCTTTATTTTTTTAAACACCGGGTTGGCTGTCAAAACATATGTTTTTAGCGTTCTTGCTTTCTTGTTTGATACCTCACCTTGCCAAATCGTAATAGTTACTTTAATCGATATCTAATCTCCCCAACCTCCGACCTCTAACCTCCGACCTCCCCAATAATTCTGCGACCTCTGCGTTTCCGCGGTTAAAAAGGGTGTGGGGGATGGGGATGTTTATAATCAAAACCCTAGATTATCTTTCGCGATTTTCGTGGTCTTCGCGGTAAAAAAAGCCCCCCGCCAAACCCGTTGTATTAATCCCAACAGATTAAAATCACACTGGGACCTGGGTTCTCTTTTATGCTCCCGATTGCGAGACCCGCTTTGAAATTAAAATCCTGTGGACGTGATGTTCCCGGGCCAGCTCCGGCACGCTTTCACTTTCTACAAATTCTATTGCACCTGTGCTGCAGAATTTAACGCAGACGGGCGAACCGTAACATAAATCGCATTTAATGAGTTCTGAACCTGTGTAATTAATACCGATATTCGGACATAAAAGAGCGCACAGCCCGCACAGTATGCACCGCTTCGGATCATGTGTAATAATTCCTGATTCATCTTGTGAATATGCATTCTGCGGACAGTTTTGAAGACAAACGGCTTCCTCACACTGCACGCAGAGCAGCGGTACCTCGTAACGGTCGAATTCGTTGCGCTCTATTCGAATAGCAGCCCGATGGGGATTGCATTCACCTTTTTTTATTAATGAACAAGCAAGAGCGCAGAGCATGCACCCAGTACATTTATCAGGTTCAATCTTTATAAATTTCATATTCATACCGTATAAAAATAATATGATTTTGATGGATTATAAAATATTCCTTTATCGTTTATTAAACATTTGATTAAATTGATTCGATCGCACCGGTGGGACATCGATCAATACATGCATCACAATTCACACATAATAATGGTATTAACTGGCATGTGCTTTCAACTACTTTTAATGCATTGGTGGGGCATAGATCAACACAGACCTGGCAGCCATTGCATATTAGTGAATCTACATATATTGTCATGGGATATCACATTGAAAAAGCAATATTTTTAATCTTACATTTTCTGAAAACCGTTTTTTTATTTCGACCTTCTTATTTATATTTAGTTCATACATATTCTATAATAAAGATTTTACTATGGTAATATATGAATTTTTGAAATAATTTGAAAGATAATTCCTTTTAATGCATTATCGGTTTATATTGTTTTTTAAAAAAAACGCAAATTTGCACCCAAAATGAAGAGAAATTAACCTTAAATATATTTATAGTAAGGAAATAGATATATACTAAATGCAACGGAGGTCCATTCCATGCGCGATCAAATTGAAGATGTATTGAACAAATTCGTACGCCCCCAATTACAGATGGACGGCGGAGATGTTGAAGTCGTCGATGTTGATGAGGGCAGTGGCGTTGTCAAAGTGAAGCTCACCGGTGCCTGCGGCGGCTGTCCAATGTCCCAGTTAACTCTCCAGATGGGCGTTGAAAGAGTTTTAAAAGAGAAAATACCCGAAGTTAACAGCGTTGTCGCAATCTAATATTCATAAAAATCTTTTCCCACTTACCAAATAGTTTTTTTTATTGAAAATAGATTTGTGTAGGCTAGTTTAACCGAGAAGAAATTTTTGGTGAAAACAACGCTTATTAGTTGTATAGAAATTTTCATTCTTTACTTTTATTCTCCAGGTGTTTCTTTATGTTATCAACAATTACTTGAAATGCCTCTGCGGCTTCGGACTTGCTGTGTTCTAATATGAAAGGTGTACCCGAATCGGAATCGCGAACTATATCGGGATCGAACGGAACCCGCCCCAGGAACGGGATCTCCATTTCCTTCGCGGTTTTTTCTGCCCCCCCTTCTTTGAACATATCGATATTTTTACCGCAATGAGGACACTTCAGAGTGGACATGTTTTCGATCATTCCAATAACCGGGATATTAACCTTTTGTGCAAACATTAATGATTTACGTGAATCAAGCAGTGCAAGTTCCTGCGGTGTGGAAACTATGACGATTCCATCAGTATCCGGAATGTTTTGCACCACACTGAGAGGCTCATCACCGGTGCCTGGAGGTAGATCGATGATAAGGTAATCCAGTTCGCCCCAGCTTACATCGGCAACGAACTGCTGGATTGCTGTCATTTTCAAAGGTCCACGCCATATTATTGGTAGTTTGTCGTCCCCTGTCATAAATCCCATTGAGATTACTTTTAAATGGGGAGGTACCATAACGGGTATGATCCCTTCTTCACTGGCTTCCAGCCCCATTTTTGATAATCCCATGATTTTGGGGATATTTGGACCGGTTATATCCACATCCATAAGTCCGACTCGCAAACCTTCCATGCTGAGTCTCAAGGCGAGATTTGCAGCTACTGTACTTTTACCCACGCCGCCTTTTCCACTCATGATAATTATTTTATACTTTATCTTTTCCATTCTTTTTAATGCCTGGATTTTTAAATCTGTTATTCTCTCTGCACGTTCACGTGCTTCGGGTGTAACAGGCCCGCATGAGCAGCTTCCCCCGGACTGTGCTTCTTCATTATGTTCGGATTCACTTTCGGTTTTATCTGTTTCGCTCATTTCAATCCTGATCCTTTATCTTTTACTTCAACCTGAATATAATTTTATAATAAATATATTATCAATTTCAGGTGATTCATATATCAGTGAACTTTTGCTATATAAATGAGTATATATATTAAAATTCATTCGCTTCGTCTATAATATGAACAAAATATTAATTGTTAATTAAACATACACATAATTTTTTATACCCCCTCATCTTTGTGCATTTGGTGATAAATATGGCGATCGGGTTTGTTCTTATCAGTACTGCACCAGCAAGAGAACATGAGGTTTATAATAAATTGCTAAAAGTGAAGGAAATAGTTGAACTCCATCCGCTTTTCGGTGAATATGACCTGATAGCTAAGATCGAAGCGAAAGATTTTAACAGGCTCGGTCAAATAGTTGTGGACCAAATCAGGGCTATCGACGGCGTTATTGATACTAAAACATTAACGGGAATTAAGTTCTAAAACTAAGCTTTTATTTTACTTTTATATTTTCTTCGACTACTAAATTATATATATTGAATTCAATTTGAGGTATCGGAAGATTTATGAAAATAAAGTTGGCAGAAAAAATTGCGGGTGAGATAACCTTATCTTCAAACCCGGGTCAGACAATTAAAAAATGGCGGGAAACCTTTTCGATTTCTCAGCAAGTTCTGGCTGAGCACCTGGGCTTCTCCCCATCCGTAATAAGCGACTATGAGAGCGGTCGCCGTAAATCTCCGGGGGTTACTACCGTTAAGAGAATAGTCCAGGCCCTGGTTGAATTGGACGAGAATCGCGGCGGTGAGATTGTCAAGAGGTATCTGCCCGACGAAAAAAAGTTGGCAATTCTGGATATCCAGGAGTTTCATGTACCGATACAATCAGGAAAATTTCTATCAGAAATAAATGCCAAGTTGATCACCGAATCCCCTCAAAGCGAGCGTGATCTGCACGGCTACACGGTACTCGATAGTGTTCTGGCTATAACCACATTCTCCTCTTCGGATTACCTGCAGATTTATGGGTGGAGCAATGAGCGGGCTCTCATATTCACCGGTGTCAAATACGGCCGCTCACCCATGATCGCTATACGCGCTCACCCGCTCAAACCCGCACTGGTAATATATCATCAGCCAGGTGGGATAGATAAGCTTGCGATCAAACTTGCAGACCTTGAACGAATACAGCTGGCAGTAACAAAACTACCGCTTGAAAAATTATTAAAAAAATTAAGTGAACTTTATTAACCCTTCCATTGTTGCATGATTTTATAACAGCACCTTTAGTTCATGAAAGTCATTTATGATAAAGTCCGGGTTTTGCGCTCGCAGCTCCTCTTCGGAACCAAATCCGTACGTTACTATACAGGTTGGTACACCTGCAGCCAAACCTGCATTTAAATCGAACATTGAATCGCCGACCATAAGTGCTGATGATGCTTCAATATCAAGTTTACTTAATTTTTTTAATAATTTTTCAAGCGGTAGTTTT
>CP070629.1:1379835-1383529 GCA_020356005.1 Thermoplasmata archaeon | reverse complement strand
TGTATACGCCACACCATAAAGCAGGCGTTCCAGTTTCTCGAGATGATTGTTTAAAATCCTCATGACTTTCATTGAAATTTTTTTATCGGGAATCACTCCTAATGCCATTGAATTATGCTTGCTCCTGATCTTTGCAATAAAATCATCTATTTCGTTCTTCTCGGTCCGGACGTTGGTTATATATTCGCGGATCTCGTTGGTTTGCCCGTATAATGCGGATACGACCACAACCTTTTCCTTCTCTTCGGCTTGTATGATCTCACCGACTTTTTTTATCATCTTTGGATTCTTTATAGTTGAGCCGCCGAATTTCATAACCTTCATGCTTATACCGTTCCCTTACATAATTGAATCATATATAACCCCTGATCTTCGCTAATTCTGCGTTCATGATAGAGCATCCCGAAGCACCCCGAATGGTATTGTGCACCAGCAGGAAAAAACGCAGCTTACTACCTCTCAATTTTAATCGTCCCACAGTCACAGCCATCCCCCTGGCCCGTTCCGGTGAGCCGTTGTAGGAATCGAAAACCGGCTGCGGCCTGCTTTCATCCTCTGTAACGATTATCAACTGCTCCGGTGCGGTAGGCAACGCTTCATCCTTATTGCCCTTGTATTCGGTGAACGCGTTCTTAATATCATCTATTGTTGCATCGGTTTCCAGTTCAACCAGAACGGATTCAAGATGCCCGTTCCGAACACCAACACGTGCACAGCTAGCAATAACATTCAGCTGCAGGGGCTCTATTGCTTCACCGGTAAACTTACCCAGGATCTTATCACATTCCTCCTCCACCTTTTCCTCCTCATCGTGTATATAGGGGACAATGTTACCCATAATATCCATGGATGGTACACCCGGATAGCCGGCGCCCGAAAGCGCCTGGTATGTTGTTACAAACACACTTTTTAAGCCAAAGTTGTCTGCCAGGGGTTTCAGGCCCGAAGCCAGACCTATCACCGAGCAGTTCGGGTTGGTAACAATGTAACCCGGCCTGGATTTCTGCTGTTGTTCCACCAGAGCCAGGTGGTCGCCGTTTATGTCGGCAATGAGCAGCGGGACATCCTCTGCCATCCTGAAGGCACTTGCATTTGAGAAAACGAACAGGCCTGAGGATGCCAGCTCGGGTTCTACGCTCCTTGCCACATCGGCAGGTAAAGCACTGAAAATTAATTTAATACCTGCATTTTCAAATATTTTACTGTCTATTTGCTCTACCTGCTTATTCCCGACCTCCTCTGGCATCTCCTCCTCAAGTATCCAGTTGGCCGCGTCCCTGTATTTATTTCCTGCAGACTTTCCTGATGCCGCCAGAACCTCCAGCTGGAACCACGGGTGGCCCTCCAGCATTTGAACAAATCTCTGCCCTACAGCACCGGTTGCGCCTATGAGTCCAACAGGAATTCTATCCAGATTCTCACATCCTCAAATTCGCATGCATATAGAATTCATTTCAGGTTGTACGTAAGGCAATAAACCTTTGTTATTAATAAAGTTTTTACCTCCAGTATTATTATCAGTGAGTAATAAATGAGTATTAATTTACCGAAATAATTTAAATACAGCTACAAATATAGAGAGATGTACATAGTATATTTCCGAGGAAATCCCCATGGGCAAAGGTAGAAAAGCCGCACTCGCAATTATAATTGTTATAATACTTGTCAGTTTAAGCTATTATTATTTCTTTATATTACCAGAGGATGATGTGCCGGTAGAACGTGCACCCGACTTCGAATATTACGACCTGGATGAATTTCTATCGCCCTTGATCGAAGAGGTACCCAGGAATCTATCGGAACTCCGCGGCAGTGTTGTTCTACTTACTTTCACAGATTATTCCGATGCAGAATCCATGGACCAGAATAATGTAACTGCCGAGGTCTATGAAAATTATCCGGATGTGGATATACTAACGGTGGACGCACTGGTCTCGGAAAAAGGTACTACAGGCTTGAAAAATATCAGAGCAGATTATTCCTTTAACTGGTCATTCACATTTGACAGCGGGGGAACAATCCGCGAAAAATATGATATAGTCACATTACCCACCGTTATTATCATAGGTAAGGACGGTTACGGTACCTTCAAGGCAGAACGTGTGGTTGAATATGCCGAGCTCTCCACAAACCTCGATTCCGCATTGGCGGGCAGCGCCGAACGCATCAATGTGGGCCAGCTCCCGGGCGTTAAAAAGGCACCGGATTTCGAATTAACAGATGTGAACGGCGAACCGTTGAATCTTAAGGATTACAGGGGTAAGGTCCTCCTGCTGGATTTTATGTCCATCAACTGCGTTTCATGTAAACAAGCCGAAAAAGTCCTGAAAGATGTTTATAAAAAATACGACAGGGACGAGCTCGAGATCGTATCAATCGATATAGAGGATACCGAGGAAGAGATCCGGGACCACTGGGACGATCATGATATCGAATGGCGTGTGGCAAGAGACCCGGGGGATATGGCGTTGAAATACCATGTAACCGACATCGTCCATTTAGTCCTCATCGATAAAAAAGGTTATCTTGTCTATGAAAAAGTCGGTGCGCCTTCAAAGAACGAATTGCAAAATGAAATCGATGATGCAATCGCAGGCAGGTCCGCGCCCATCGAACTTGTGGAAATATCCTTTTACCTTTTTGCCGTACTGATGGGCATCGGTACGTTCTTCTCACCGTGCTCGTTCCCCATGCTGCCCGGGTACATGTCGTATTACCTCCAGAAGGATTTAGCGAAGCAGGTGAAAGCGGAGGGGGCGGAAAAGGAGGCGGAAACGGAGGAGGAACGGCGTAAGAAACGCAAGGCGAGTATCAAGAGGGCTATGGCGAGTGGTACCATCTCTGCGTTTGGTATCGTTTTGGTTTTTACTTTAATTGGAGTTCTTGTATTGCTGGCAGGTACCGCCGTTAAACCGTACATTTCTCAACTGGGTTACATTGTTGGCATCATACTTTTGGTGCTGGGCGCACTCATGCTGACGAACCTGCAGTACAATAAAATCATCCAACCTTTTCAAAATATGTATCGGTCGATTACGGAGAAGCGGTCAAAGAAAAAGGAGGGTGAGGGAGAGGGTGATGGCGAATCCGGTGAACCCTCCGGGGCGCCAGTAGAGTCCTCCAAAGGGTATTATGCAGGCTTGTTCACATACGGTGTGGGGTACGGTGCCGCCGCTGCAGCCTGCACCGCACCGCTGTTCATTGCCATAGTTACCCAGGCGCTGCTGCAGCTTGAACTGCTTGAAGGTATCATCGTCTTGTTTCTCTACATTATCAGCATGGTTGTTCTTATGATCGCTGTTACCGTGGCCATTGCAATGCTGGGCCAGAGCGCGGTTCAGAAGCTTGCTTCATACACAGGCGCCATAAAGAAATTCAGCGGTATCGTGCTCATTATTGTGGGAATTTATTTGATTGTTTTCTATTATTTATCGCTGTAAGAAGAATAAATCAGGCGCTAGAGAATAGAGATGAGGCGCTAGGGTGATTATTAATAGATTAAATATCACTACAAGAAGTACGGAACACGTTTTGCGGTTGCGAGGGGCGTACCGGCTAGCGCCAATCGTCTAGCGGCTCGTCTCTCGCATCTCGCCTCTCGTCTTTCCCTCAACATTAGAAATCAATCGAGTTTTCTCTTCAATTCCAAAAAGGTTTTTTCGTCGATCTCTTTGTTGATGAGCTTTATAAGCAG
>CP070629.1:1375799-1379735 GCA_020356005.1 Thermoplasmata archaeon | reverse complement strand
GGTCTCAAGGTTCATTGGAGCACGCGTTTCTATACCGTATTTCTTGTAGATACTGCTGGCAAGATCCACACATTTACTCTCGTCGCCGTGGCACATGATAATTCGTTCTGGCCTGGGATCCAGATTGTACATGTAGTTCAACAGCTGTTTTCTATCAGAATGGCCCGAGAAGCCGTCACAAATAGAAATTTCCATATTAATCTGTACTACAATGACATTCCCCTTCTCGTTAATCGATACTTCCTTCAAACCCTTCTGGATACGCCTTCCCAGTGTACCCTCGGCCTGATAACCCACAAAAATAATACAATTTTTATCATCAGGTGCCCATCCCTTAAAATATTCCATTACGGGCCCGCCGTTGATCATGCCTGAGGTGGCAAGTACAATTACACTCTCATCGCCGTCGCAGATCTGTTCTCGTACCTCTGCAGAATCGACATGTTTAAAGGCTTCCGATAAGAACGGATTCTGCCTACGCTGGAAAATGGAATTTCTCAATTGATTGTTCAGATATTCCGGGTATGCGGTATGAATTGCAGTAGCTTCCATGATCATCCCGTCGAGGTAAATGGGAATTTCGGGTATGGAATGGTTTTTCATGAGCTGTTCTATTACAATCATGACTTCCTGCGACCTGCCAACAGCGAATACAGGCACAAGAATTTTACCTTACGCTTGATGACTTTTGTGATTATATGTTTCAGCTGATTCGCAGCCTCTTTGCGCGGCGGCTGATAATCCTGATGGCCGCCGTAGGTGGATTCGATGATCAATGTTTCCAACCTGGGGAACTTATTCACACATGGATTGAACAACCATGTTTTCTCGTACTTCAGATCACCGGTGATTGCCACATTATGCAGCCCGTCGCCGATATGGAAGTGCGCGATTGCAGAACCCAGGATATGGCCTGCATTCTGGAACGTCAATCTGATATCAGGTGCTATGTCGGTTGTATCGCCATATCTTAACGGTATACAGCGTTTGATTACTTCACGGATATGTGATGAATCATAAGGTGCTTTTTTACTTTCGCTGGAGGCGACCTTTAAGTAATCGATTTGTAGTAACGACATCATATCGCGGGTCGGCTGCGTGCAGTACACTGGCCCTTTATATCCAAATTTGTACAGTAACGGTACCAATCCCGAATGGTCCAGATGTGCATGAGTTATAACCAGCCCGTCAATGGATTCCAGCGGCATTACTTCTGATAAATTGAGGTACGGCGAACCGTTTTCCTCAGCCGAAACATTTAAACCGCAATCCACCAGGACTTTGCTGTTTCTCGTCGTCAGCATGGTACAGCTACGTCCCACCTCTCGATAACCGCCAAGACTGGTAGTGCGTACCCAGTTCTCATCATCTGGGATATCTCTGTAAATCCTGTATCCGACCTTTTTTAGAAATTCTTTGCGTTCCTCATCTACCGTTCTGAGAAAATTCCGGATCTCTTTGATGGTTTTTGACGGTATGGGCGGCGTTCGAACGACCTTTGGAGCCCAGCCTATACGCTTTTTTATCTCGTTTAAAATAGAGCCGTGCTTGCCGATGGCCAGGCCCGGCGACAGCGCCTCTATGGTAACCTCGCCGGTATCACGCTCGAAATAGATGTCTGTAATCTGGGCCTCTTCAGGTATTATATGTCGAATTTCTGTCTCTGCTTGATCAAGTTCAACCAATAAACTGGGATCCGGCCTGATGGCTACACGCCTCCTCAGACCTTGAGCTAACTGCTTCACTATCTCGCTGTTATCAGCAAACTCCTCCAGACTTTTTGTATAGATTACAACTACCGGTCCTTCAAAGTCTATCTTGCTGATCTCGATTTTTGATGGCAGCAGCTTTCGTACCATCTTGCGGACTTCTTCCAGAATAGAATTCATTGTCATAACGAAATCCCTTCGTATCGTACCCTGTTGACATTTGTTTTGCTGTAACTTTTGCAGAAATTCAACTTGTTTTGTTGATATTCATAATAATCTCAATAGATTTATAAACCCTAATTGTTAACCTGTGTTGGATGTCAGGTAAAATAAAGTCTTATTTTATTATAAACCTGAAATTGCTTCTTTCGGCTCTTTTATGAATTCTTTTAATTCTTCATTTTACAGGTTCCATTCTTGTTATATAACTCTAAGGAAATAAATGAAATGATAAATTTTAGTAATTCTTCGGATTTTGTAAAAACATTAATTAAAAATTCAGTTTAACCCCATCTTTTTCTTACGCTTATTTATATCCTCTTCTGATAGTTCCTCATAACCTTTCTTGGTGATTTGTGCAAGTACTATACCATCACCGGAGGCTGCATCCCTTTTCATTGCTGCTGTTAACGCTCTTATGGCCAAATCGGTCCCTTCATTCATCGACATTCCCTTTTTATAGTGATCTTCCATTATTCCATATATATACGGGGAACCTGAACCTGTAGCTACATAGTCATCAGGTATAGACCCACCTGCGGCATCCAGTGAGAATATATGGCCGCCTTTATTATCATGGCCGCCTACAATCAACTGTACCCAGTAAGGGAAATACCTTCGACCGCTCAATATATTTGCCATTAGAGTTGCCGCAGCTTCTATGCTCATTTCCTCATCACGTTTTAATCGATAAAGTTCAGCTTCGGCTGATAGATATCTGGTTAAAATCTGTGCATCACCGACTAAACCCGCTGTGGTCATAGCTATATGACTATCTATTTTGAATAATTTCTTGGTATTTTTATGGGCAATTAATGTACCCATGGTAGCTCGTTGTTCTGTTGCAAGTACTACTCCATCAGAGCAAACCATACCTACTGTAGTAGTACCTTTTAACTCTTCAGCCATAGTAAAACACACCTGAAAAAATCGTCAGTGCTAAGACTGTAATTGGGATAATAATGGTGGTACTATATAAAAGTTTCTTATTAAAAAAGTTCATTTGATACCTGACATATTCATTTAATAATCCTTAATTTATTTAATAATATTATATTTTTACATTTGTATGATTCTTGTTGAATAAATTAACTTTTTTCAATCTGGTAATTATTTTATATCCCATGTTGACCATGCACCCTGTCCCCAGCTCTCGTCTAAACCCAACTCGATTTTTATTACATTTTCGGGAAATTCGAATTGAGATTTTAATTCCTCAAGAATGATTCTTGAAAGCTCTTCGGCGGAGGGTACACTTATATCTACGGTAATTACCTCTGAACGGGGAAACGAATATGATTTCTGCTCTACCTCAAAATATATGTTGCTTTCGTCTTCACGTACAATATTTTTTCGCGGCATTATTATCTTGTGATCAAAGGATTCAATAATTGAATTCAATTTCGCTTTGACCTGCTCGAAATCAATGATTATACCGGATTTGTCGGGCTTACCGTGAATTCTCACGTTTACTGTGTAAGTATAACCGTGAACCCTCGGAGCACCTGCATATTCCGGGATAAAATGGCATGCGGAAAACCGCAAATTCGACCGCCAGCCGTCAATCTCAATGTACATATAAATTACCCGATATTGATACGATTATTTTGCATTTATAATTTTCGAATCAATATTTTAAAATGGGTGAGAGACGAGTAACGAGTAGCAAGTAGCGAGAAGCGAGAAATTAATAACAGCAAGCGGCAAGCAACAGGCAGCAAGTGTAAATCTAATCGATTTTAATCAAACATTCACCCAGCACCATTGCACCCTGCATCAAATATTTACTTGCACCCTGCAATATGCCGCTTACCTCATCTTCTTGTATATATGCACCCCCATAATACACTTGAAGCCTGCTTCATGCACCATGCACCTTGCCGCTTATTTTTCACCCTAGCGCCTATTCTCTATTCGTAGAAAAACCTTCTAAAAGGTTGGATAAAGAAAAAATATATTGGTTTTTCTACCCAGAAGACTTTCGAAAAAATATAAAATTCAATTGGAG
>CP070629.1:1370092-1375699 GCA_020356005.1 Thermoplasmata archaeon | reverse complement strand
CCGGTGAAATAAACCAACGCTTAAAAATCATTTGAAATTAAATGGATAACGGGAGAAGAATCTCCCCTAACACCCCTCTCTTTTCTTTTCTCTATGGGTGTTGCCTTTGGCATCACCCAAGTAGAAAAAGAAAGAGGGGTTTCAGGGGATTATTCCCCTGAAAATTCAAAATATTAAATGTAATCAAAATGGAGGAATTGTAATGAAGATCTTTCTGGATACTGCAAATATAGAACACATACGCGAGGCGAACGATCTGGGTGTAATAGATGGTGTGACCACCAACCCCACCCTCATTGCCAAGGAGGGCCGTGATTTTAAAGAAGTGGTAACGGAGATCTGCGAGATAGTTGACGGCCCAATAAGTGCCGAGGCGGTGAGCCAGGATGCTGACGGCATTGTAAAAGAGGCAGCAGAGCTTGCCAAAATCCATTCGAATATTACAGTAAAAATCCCCATGACCGCTGACGGCTTGAAAGCGACAAAGATCTGTTCCGAAAAAGAAATCAGTGTCAATATGACCTTAGTATTTTCTGCCAACCAGGCACTGCTCGCGGCCAAGGCCGGCGCGAATTTTATTAGCCCCTTTGTAGGCAGGCTGGATGATATCAGTCATATCGGAATGGACCTCATCAGTCAGATCATAACAATACTGGACAACTACGGGTTTGAATCCGAGGTTATCGTTGCTTCCGTGCGCAATCCGCTGCACGTTATTGAAGCTGCGAGCATAGGCGCGCACATTGCCACTGTACCCTACAATGTCCTGATGCAGATGGTAAAGCACCCGCTGACCGATATTGGTATCGACAGGTTCCTGGCGGACTGGGAGAAGGTACCGAAATAGCTGAGATAAAGATTTTGATCAGAGCGTTCTGCTTTTATATCGAATACGGTCACTCTCAGAGCGCTCTGCTTGTTTATCGATTAAAGTCGCTGTCAGAGCGCTTAGATTTTATAGCAATTAGTAGCGCTGTCAGTAATAGCCAGGGATTCAAGAGTTTATAGCAGATAATAATAATCACAAAAATTTAAAATATATACAAAGCCAATCAGGTTTAAATTTATTTTATACAGGGGGAGGTAGTAGTTATGAGTACCCCGGAAATAAATATAGATTTAAAAGAGAAAATAGAATTGAAAGATGGAATTTTAGTGCATGGCTTTCCAGGCCCCGGCCTGGCAAGTGCCATTGCTGTGAATTATGTAATAGAGCAAGAGAAACTGCCCAGGATAGGTACGATCTCATCGGAGGTCTTCCCGGCTCTAACCGTAATACGAGATTACCAGCCGGGGCACCCCTTGCGGCTTTACGGCAAGAGCGGTGTGATTGTGCTGTCCTCGGAAATGGCGCCAATGGATGCGTTAGCCAGATTGATTGCAGACAATCTATTGAAATTCATGCAGGAACAGGGCATACGCAGGATTGTATCGCTGGAAGCGCTGGTAAGCCAGCAGATGCAAAACCCGCAGGCTGAAGGTCAGGCTCCGCCGGCTCCGCCGGTTCCGCCGACTATAAGTGAGGGAGAGGAACCTGAGGTGTTCGTTGTAGCAAGTACACCTGAACTGAAAAAGGAGCTGGAGGGTACCGAAGTTAAGCTTTTCAAGGAAGGTATGATAACGGGCGTTGCTGGCTTGCTGCTTTCAGAGGGCGAGCGGTTGGGTATAGACGTTATGTGTATCCTGACAGAGGCGAACCCCATGTATCCCGATGCGCGAGCAGCTGCCAGGCTGATCGATACGCTAAACAAACTGAAGATCATGGAAATCGACCTGGAGACACTGAACAAGCAGGCCGAGGAGATAGAGGAAAAGGTACGGGACTCCATGATGCAGGCCCAGAAGTATCTGGACGCGCAGCAGAAGCAGCAAGCGCCTGATCAGCGCGTGGTACCTGCACATATGTACGGTTGAAGGAGCGTGGTATTATAGCAGAAGATACATCAACACCTGAAAACAGGAGATATAGAAGGTATTACTCACCGGATATGTTACGTAACCTCGATATGCTGTCACCGTTCGATATGCTCCGCAACCTTAAGTATGAGCTTGAAAACTCTGAGAGAGGGCTGGGCCATCATATCTTCGACCGCGAGCATCCATACAGACCGCCCTTACTCCGCATATCCATGGATTTCCCGCATGCCGATATTTTTGACGAGGGCGATAAGCTCAGGATCGCATTGGAAATTCCCGGCACAACCAAAGAGGATATAGAGCTTGATATGGAAGAGGAGCATTTTCGCATCCACGCCAAAACCCGTTTTGAGAAATGTGTAGAAAGTGCTTATTTCGTTCGGTGCGAGGAACGCGAAGGTGAATTCGAACGAGAGTTCAAGCTCCCGTCACCTGTCAATCCGGAAGCGGCAAAGGCCAGCTACAAAAACGATATTCTTGAGATCGAGGTGCCCAAGAAGAAGCAGGAGCGGAAGAGAACCAAAGTGGCAATTGAGTAGAGCAACAATATAAAAATTCTAAATCCTAAGCACTAAATACTAAACAAGCACTAAATACTAAATTCTAAACTTACTGAGAGGGGAGAATGGGGAGAGGAGAATGGAGTTTGAAAAAAACTCCTCTCTTGTTTGGTATTTGAAAATTAGAATTTTCTTGGAGGTTTGGATTTTGTTGCTGGGATTTATATGAATGAATCTTATATTATTGCTGATTAGAATTTGTGCCTGGAATATCCAAAAATATTCAATCCTGTAATGTTATTGGGGTTTGCGGGAGTTTATGGCTTTTTCTGAAAGTAACCATCGGGTCTCAGCGACGGGTACCGCAGTACAAATAGGGGTGATTTTCGGCGCGGTTGGAACGCATGAATTCAAATTCGCCGCAGATGAGAAACTGGTCAAGTTATCTGAATATGTCATGGTACACCACGAAACCCACGGGTGGGTGCTGGGCCAGATTGTGGAGCTCGAACGCGAATCGAATGTTACATACAACAGGGCGCAGATGATCAGCGTGGGTGCTGACGTAAAGGTGGATTCCAGGCTGGCGGCGGTTGTATCGGTTCTGGGATACAAATCAGACCGCGGCCTGATACAGATGCCTCATACACCCTTTTCCGCTGGTGCGGAAGTCTACCTGGCGGACAACACGCTCATTTCGGATATAGTGGGACTTGATCCCGCAGGCGTAACAGGTGCTTATGTCGGAATTCTTAAAGGACACGATATACCCGTTAATATCAATATCAATACGCTGGTGCAAAAACATGTAAGTATTATAGCAAAAACCGGCAGCGGCAAATCGTATATGGCAGGGGTGCTCATTGAAGAGCTTCTTAAGCGCAATATCCCCATTGTTGTAATAGACCCCCACGGCGAATATTCATCAATGCTGCATCCCAATCTGGATGAAAAGGATCTGCGCGTGATGAACAAATTCTCGGTGGTGCCGAGGGGTTATCCCAATGCCGTTTCGGAATTCTCGGTGGATACCGAATTGAATATCGGCACCTCACCGCTGAAGCTGGACGGTGTGAGGCTGCAGGCTTCCGAGCTGATCCCGATTTTGAGCCTGAAGCCTACCGGCATGCAGCTGGGCATACTCCACCAGGCGCTTAAGCGGGTTAAGGAACACACGCAGTATTACACCCTCCGCGACCTGATAAACGAGGTGCTGGAGGATAAAAATACATTGAAATGGAATCTGGTCAATATACTCGAGCACCTGGAATCCCTGGAGCTATTCAGCAGCAATCCCACACCCTTGAAGGAGCTTGTAGCGCCGGGAAAGGTCACACTGATCAACCTCCGCGGTGTGCCGCCGGATATACAGGATATCGTGGTGGCACAGCTCTCACACAAGCTCTTCGACGCGCGCAAGCGCATGCGCATACCGGCTATGCTCTATGTGATCGAGGAGGCGCATAACTTCTGCCCGCAGCAGGGCACGTCGGTTTCGGCTTCCATTTTAAAAACAATAGCTTCAGAGGGCCGGAAGTTCGGGCTGGGCTTGTGCGTGGTAAGCCAGCGGCCGGCAAAAGTGGATAAAAATGTATTGAGCCAGTGCAACACCCAGATCATATTAAAAGTAACCAACCCGAACGATCTGAAGGCTCTTGTGGCTTCGGTGGAGGGGCTGGACTTCAGGATGACCAACGAGATCCAGCGCCTGCCCGTGAGCGTCGCACTGGTATCAGGTGGTGCGATCAACCTCCCCATACTCGTGGAGGTCCGCCCGCGTGAGACCAAGCACGGCGGCAGGCCTGTTGAGATCGTGGACCAGAAGGCGGCAGGGTTGGCAATGGAGGAACTTTCAGATCCTAAATCAATTACTGGAGCAGGAACCGATGTGGAGCAGCCGGAGGGTGTTGATTCGGACTGGTATGCAACACTCATGGCTGCGTATGAGGATATGATCAAGAGTTGTAAGGAGCCCGGCCTTGAACGCCCCAAACCAATAGGAAATGATGTTAAGCCGGAAGATGATGTAAAACCGGATGAAGAACCTGAAGATCTTAAATGGCTGACGGATAAATTGGAAGAGCCTCATAAGCGTAGAGAGAAACGGTAAAAAGTTGGTACAGGATTCTTATTGGATTATTGATTGCTTATAGAAGTGCGGCTCACGGTTGTGTCTGCGAAAGGCGTACCGGCTAGCGGCTGGCGGTTGGCGTCCCGTTTAGCGGTTGCGAAGCTCGTTTCGAAAGGCTGACTCGAAACTCGTTTCGGTATTCGGTATCGAGGCTCGTCATACCTCTGGCCTCTTGGCTTTTGCCTCTTGCCTCTCCCGAAGGGTGCGTCTCGCTGAATAGATTACCCACACTTCACAACAACAATTAACATTGAAGTGTTGGGCCGTGCCGTAATATCTATATGAATTTAAGTCGCTACTCGCATCTCCGAAATTAGATAATAATCAATTGCTGGGGTATGATTTAAATGGACGATGAACTTAAAAAGCTCGTGGAAAAGGACCTGGGCTTGACTGCACGTGCACTGGACACACTTTCGGTAATCGCTCCCGAGCGGTCCTATATACGCAAGATCGCCGAGGATTTTTTGAACATGGCCACATCGTATTACGAAGATGCAAAGCATTTCAGAGACGAAGGTGAACTCCTGAGAGCTCTGGCAGCCGTGAACTACGCGCATGCGTGGCTTGATGCGGGAGCGAGGCTGGGGCTGTTCGATGTGGAGGGGAACGACCAACTGTTTACATTAGCTGAGTAATTGATTGTATAAGAGTCCGGCGAGACCGCTCTGATATCAAATCTATTAAAAGCGCTACAGAGCGCTCTGCTTTTATATCAATTTCTGACGCTCACAGAGCGTTCAGCTTTTTTATTGGTTCCAATCACTCACAGAGCGCTCTGCTGAGATTTCGATTGTAGGCGCTGGGGGAAGTGTATGAGTAGAATAGTGTAAAAGTGGAAGAGTCTAAGAGTCAAATCCTGAGTTCAGGGTCCTGGGTCCTTATTCAATCGATATAAAATCACCCTAGCGCCCAGTCTCTATTCTCTAGCGCCTGATCATAGCTTAATCACATCAGCAGACATTGTTATCTAGCACTTTGAAATAATATGAAATCAATATAGGAATTGTTATGTCACTGAAAAAGGTAATCAGCGAAAAAGTAGTCGACTGCCCGCGG
>CP070629.1:1356735-1369992 GCA_020356005.1 Thermoplasmata archaeon | reverse complement strand
ATACCGCCGGTAGAAGATGTAGATGATAACGTATATGATGCCGAATGTCCCATCTGCGGTTCGGATGTCAGTATTGCCGAAAATGTGTGCTCAATATGTGGTGAGGAATTAGAATAAGAGTATGCTTTTTTATTGATTTTTAGATCTGTAATAGTCTAAGAGTCCAGGAGTCCAGGGGTCTAAGAGTCAAACATGAAAATGAGTCCGAGAGTCTGAGGGTCAAAGAGTCTCGGAGTCCTTTTTTTCGAACCTTGCAGATTTTATTATGACTCCCAACTCCCCGACTCAATGACTCTCTGACTCTTTTATGGTTTTGACTCTCGACCCCTGACTCTTTGACTCCTTGACTTTAATTGCTTACACCTCTTACATTTGATTTTCTATTGTTCGTAATCTTTTTATCCTTACTATACTATCAGTTATTACTTAATCAACATTATTATCAGGAGAATCCCCATGGGAATACCAGCACTGAGAGTTTCAAAAAAAGACGGCGAGAGGGTGCGAGGCATACTATATCAGCAAGGATTGTTGGACCGATCGTATCAAATTGCAGACCTAGGAACCCATCTTGAAATTCCTATCAGGAGGGTTTTGCCTGAATCTATTCTCAAAGAGCTCGAGGAGTATTCTATAGAATTGATCGAAATGACTGATCCGGTCCGGCGCGAAATTCCCCCAGAGCCCTTCGAGATGATTGAAAAGAGCTGTGAGCTGGAAGAATCGCAAAAGCGGCACCTGCCGCGCAAATGGGAACTCATAGGAGATGTGCTGGTATTAAAATTTCCTGATGAGCTCAAAGGTGAGCGGCCGAAACTTGCAGAGCTTTATGCGAATGTACTGGGCGCGAAAGCGGTACTGGAGGATCTGGCGGGTATAACCGGAATAGATCGTAAACCCGAAATGGAAATCATTTACGGCACAAAAACAGAAACAGTCCATGTAGAGAACGGCATCAAATACAAGCTCGATACTATGCAGCTCATGTTCTCAAGCGGTAATATCTCGGAACGGCTGCGCATGGCCGAGCTCAACTGCAAAAACGAAGTTATCGCGGACATGTTTGCCGGCATCGGGTACTTTACTCTACCGCTGGCGGTGTATACAAAGCCAGCCCACATATATGCATGCGACATCAACCCTGTTGCATTCAATTATCTCAAAGCCAATATCACAAACAATGGGGTAGAGGGAATAGTCGAGCCGCTTCTTGGAGACTGCAGAACCACAGTACCTGAGGGTATCGCAGACAGAATTGTAATGGGTAATATCAAACCCGATGAGACATTCCTGCAAAAAGGCTTAAAAATATTGAAACCCGAAGGTGGAATTATCCATTACCATCAAGTCTGCCCCACAGAAAATTATCCCGATGAACCCAAAAACCGGTTGGAAGATGCCGCCGGTGCGTATAATTTTAAAGTCAAAGTGCTTGAACAAATCAAAATAAAATCATATGCACCCGGAATCTCGCACATCGTTCTGGATGCGAGGATATATACATAAATCTATCTGAATCAATTCCAATATGATTCATAATACTACAAGAAGTGCGTCCTACGGTTGCGTTTGTGAAGTGCGTACCGTCTTACGTCCTACGGTTTACGGCCGCTTACCACTAGACGCCTAACGTTACGCACATCGCAACCGCTAAACGTTAAACGCACTTCTATTAGCGATTATAAAGCTGAATAAAATTATAAAAAATCAAAAAAGAAGCTGTTATCTACTTCTTCTGTCTTGCCAGCTGACGCTCCCTTTCGAATTTTTCTAACACTTCCTTTTTCTTATCCTTGGTTACGATCTCAAGAAGCTCTTCCAGGCTGGGCCGGCCCTTTCGCGGGCGAGGATTCGGTCTGTTATCATCTGCAAATCTTTCCGGATCATCTTCGATCATATCCAATCCCGAATCCCTTCGCTTTTCTTCTATAATACGCTTCTTCTCCTCCACCCTTCGCTCCATATCATCATGGTCGGTTTTGATACTATCCCGTTTCTCAACGGTCCTCTGTTTCTGCCATTCCTCTACTGTAAATACCTGGTCGCTTGCATATTGCGCCTTGGGATCAAAAACCTCGCCCTCCGGGACCGGTTGGTCGCAATACGGGCAGATAAATGTGCCATCATCCACTTCATTACCGCAGTAAGTACAGAGCATATTTAACGCTCCTGAAATCGAATCTTCGACTGCTATTAGGGGTTATATTGGCACCCATCCTATATAATCTTTGCAATTCGAGAATATATAATAATGAATAAAATCGTAATAATACTACTATTAACAGAGTTGGAAAATGGGGTTAGTCGATCCTCTCGCATCTCGCAACTCGTCCCTCGCTACTCACCCATCAATAATACTACAGATAAGAGTATTGTTCAGCCATTTTTCTAAGACGCTTGATGCGTTCCTTTATGGGCGGGTGCGTGGAAAATAATGCAACGAAACTGCCTCTACTGAAGGGATTTACGATGAAAAGCGAGGAGGTGGAGGGGTCGCCGGATCTCATAGGCCTGCGTCTGTTTTCACTCTCCAATTTCTCAAGCGCATCTGCAAGAGCCAGGGGTTTCTGAATTATAATAGCACCGATGCGGTCTGCTTTGTACTCCCTTGACCTCGAAATAGCGAACTGTACCATCATAGCGGCAATAGGTGCGGTTATCGCTGCTACCAGCAGTAAAAGTATATTCGCATCGCCGCGGCGGCCGAACAACATCTGGAAGAATATCATTCTGGCGGCAAAAGCGATTATCATCGCTGCTGTAGAAGCGACGGTCATTACCAGTATATCGCGGTTCTTAACATGCGCCATCTCGTGGGCTATTACACCCTCAAGCTCGTCATCGTCAAGCATCTCCAGCAGCCCTTCCGTTGCAGCCACTACTGCATTGTCGGGGTTTCGGCCTGTGGCAAACGCATTTGGCGTGGAGGTTGGTACAATAGCAACCCTTGGCATGGGAAGTTCAGCACGCATTGAGATACTTTTTACTGCGTTATAAAGGCGTGGGTTATCTTTCTCTTTGATTATCTTTGCATTATATGCTCTCAAAACCATTTTGTCGCTCAGATAGTATATGGCGATATTGAAGACTATCAGTAGACTGACCAGAATAATGAAAAAATTAATGGTGAAGTATCCAAAATAATCCGCAAGAGCAAATACTATGACGATTACCAATATCCATAGCAACATGAACATGAAAAACAATTTTATCCTGGGTAACCAGGGGCTTTGGTATTGTGGTTTGGGATAACTTGGCTTCGAAGGCTTCTTGGACTTCTTGGCCTTAGCACCCGATTTTTTAGTGCCGGTTCCCTCCTTGCCGGGCTGCGAAACCTTATCTCCAAATTTCTCACGCAGCTCCTCATCAAGCTTATCTTCATAACTCTTTTTCTTAAGTCCCAAATTCATTCACCTCAGGTGTATTTCTATATAACTTCTATGGGGATATATAATCATTTTCATCTGTTGTTTTAAATCGAATTTATTAAATGTATATGCAGTCAATATTAATAAGTGTTTAATTAAATTAAATTGTTATTGATTATTAAATATTTTTTGTTTATGACATTAGAGTTTTTAATAGGTATATTTAAATACTCAATTGCTTTTTTTAAGGTGATGCGGTGTTTATGAATAAAGAGTATGATAAAACAGATATCATCACTCTGGATGATTTTAAAACAGCCCTTCAAAATAGGCTCGGCTCGAAGGGAATTTCTGATGAGCATATTACAAAATTAGCAGAATATATTATGAATTTTTTCGGACACGATGACTATGTTGAAGATAATAAATTGAAAACCAAAGATCGCGATGTTTTCTATATGCTGGAAGAAGAAGGATTTCTATCTACTATGCGCGAAGAGGTTACTTTGCAGAAAGGCAAAGTGTGGAGGATCCATTACTGGAAGCTTAAAAAGGATTTTATTCTAAAATCTGCCAAGAAAATCGAAGTTGAGGAGACCGAAGATGAATATGACATATATGAAGATTTATCCGATGACGTCTGGCACCGTCACGAGCGCGGGGACAGCCCGCAAAACGAGTCGTAATTCACTAAACTATTTTAATAATAATACATTTAACGAGTATCACTAATCCAATCTTAGAAATGATTTTTAGGTTGTAAAATAGATGAATGGCTATCTCATCGCATTTTTTATTATCTTTATTTACCTGGTCATAGCCATTTTCCTGGCATCACGTTATAAAGAGCCCATGGGCAAATTGAATTTATCCTTTTTTGGCCCTTTACTTATGTGGCGCACAACGCGCGGTATAAAGCTCATTGAAAAATTGGCCAGATTGAAGAGGTTCTGGAAGGCCTACGCAAACGTTTCCATTGTCCTGCTTTTTTTCGTTATGTTTTCAATGCTGTTTTTCCTTTTTGTTGCTGCATACAGCGCAACAACCATTGAAATTGATCCCATGCCCATAGAGAATGTTCTCGTTCTGCCGGGTATCAACCCCATTATACCGCTGTGGTACGGACTGTTTGCACTGATTATCGCTGTTGTCATCCATGAGTTCGCACACGGAATACAGGCACGCGTGGCAGACCTAAAAATTAAATCACTGGGTGTCGTTTTCTTCGTGATCCCCATGGGCGCATTCGTAGAGCCCGATGAGGACGAACTGCGCAACACGAAGAAACTCAAGCGCGACAGGGTGTTCGCGGCCGGGCCGGCCACCAATATCTTCTTCGGCTTGATTTGCGTTATGATCTTTTCATGGGGTTTTATGGGTTCGTTGGAACCGGTGGAGGACGGAGTGATTATAATCTCCGTTACCGAGGATTACCCTGCGGACAACGCCGGCCTCAAACCCGGGATGGTCATAATTTACGTTGAAGGTAATACCACAACCGGCATTACGCTGCCCGGTATAAACATAACCACGAAGCAGGAGTTTTCCGACTTCATGGAATTGACCCATGTAAACGATACGATTAATCTCACTGTATACTGGGACGAGCGAGAAATGGTTTTTGATAATATCACACTGGCCGATAGAGGTGAATATTATAAGGACTTCTCGGATTTGAGAGAAGAATTTGCAGGCCAGGGATTTTTGGGTATCGAATCCAGAGGTGCCGATGAGTTTATGGAAAGTCTTTCGCATCCTGTCCGAAGTGCAGAAGGTGATCGAAATCTGGCCCGGATGAACCTATTCTATCTGGGTTTGAGGCTCCCGCTGGATACCTCCATCATGCCGTTCCATGACCCGCTTACGGATATGTACGAGGTGGAAGGCCCGTTGGCCGGTATGCCCGAGGGGATGTTCTGGGGCCTTGCCAATATGTTCTATTATTTATTCTGGCTGAACATACTGGTGGGAATATTCAATGCCCTGCCCGCTGTACCTCTGGACGGAGGTTATCCGTACAGGGACGCATGGGACTCGCTTTTAAAGCGCGTGTTTAAAAATAAAGATAAGAAGACCCGTGAGGGCATGGTGGGCAGAATCACGATCTACACCGCACTGCTCATTCTGTTTTTATTATTATGGACACTCTTCATTCCGTATTTATAACTGATATCGGAGAGACGAAGTGCGAGAGAAGAGGGACGAAAGAAGATTTTCATACTTCGTCTATCGTTTTTCGTCTAATCCAATCTAAAAAATGATTGATGAATGGTTTTTCGATTTTCCTCCTTCCAATCTCGTTTTAAAATTGACGTTTGTAGTCCCCTCGTCCTTCGTCTTATCTTCCTTCATCTTTTATTAAATCGATCTAACAACTAATAAAATGAAACTCGATAGCATAATCATGCCCAGCGGAATGCCGTGCCACTTGGGATAATTATGCATGTGCGCTCTGATTTCCGCCAGTAAACTTGCCTGACCTTTTACCTTGCGGCTGTATTGATAGAACCCGTAGATGGCTTTCGTGGGGTAGAACAGTGCAATAACCAGGATAGGTGTTAGTGCCAGTAAAAATATATTTGAGTCGTAGAAAAGAAGAAAGAATGCAATGCACGTCAGAATAGACCCGGAGAGGTTCAATATGAAGGATACTTGGAGAACCGTGGGGAGGCCCCATGCAACAGGAGGCGTCCTCAGCCCGGCGGCTTTATCCTCGGGGTAATCCTCCGCCTGGCTGATAAGTACCAGCCCGTAATGGGCACAGGTGATGCCAACCACGATGAATAAAAACAGTTTAAAGTACATAGTTGAAAAAGCTATTTCGGATACCAGCAGGTATGCGAACAAGCCTGGTATAGCGAAAACGGGCAGCGCCATTAGCGAGTGCCACCCCCCCTTGGATTTGAACCGGAAGGGCTCCACCGAATAGCCCACCCCGATGAAGATTCCTATGAGAACCATAACGAAGATTTCCGGGCGGAAGGTATATATCAAAGTGAGATGGACCGTCAGTAAAATCGCCAGTGCGATGTGGATTATCACCAGCTGCAGTAGTTTTTGGCGGCCGAACTTCCGGACTGCCTCAGCCAGGTTCTTTTTGTAGATCTCGTCAACTTTCCAGTCCGCCCAGCAGTTGACCATGAAACCCGTGTTGAAAAGCAGGTAGAATATCAAAAGTCCCTCTATCAGAATTACAGCCATACGCAGAGTAAAAAGATCACTGAAGGTGGGTGCGCCCAGAAAAATACCTATCAAGATCGCCACGGTGACCGCAGGTAAGAACTCGAAGCGTGAGAGGGTGCTGTAGAGCTTAAGGGAATCTCTTAAACTTGCCATCAAGCAGTGAATATCAATTTTTATTATTTATAGCTGTGGGATGCTCATTGTTCGTATTTAAGTTAGAAGTGTAAAAGTGGAAGAGTGGAAAAGTACAAGAGTCGAAGAGTCAAGAGTCGACAGTCAGCCTTTTACCTCTTGCCTCTTGTCTTTTGCCTCTCTTTCAGAGATTAACATTGGGATAAGAACGTTTGCAAAGCATAAATGATTTGGTTCTGCTGGGTGGATTCGAGCATTTTGAACTCGTCCATAATAAAAAAACTCGGAGTGCCCAGCGTTTTCATAGAAAAAACCTCGTCGCGCATGGGTGTGAGCCTGCCGCCGGCCTGGCCGTGCGCCTCGTTACCCAGGATCTTGTAATCGTATATGCCGTCCTTGACCATATAAAGGTTCATTATCCTGCCGCCGAGATGCTCGTAGGCGTGTTCCCGGATGGTCACGAACGGGTGGAGAAGCTCGCCTGTATCTTGGAAATTAAAACGAGGCGTGGGTTCCGCCAGTATATTTGCCAATCTCCAGAGTAGCTGTTCCACAACCGCTATGGGATTCGCATAAGCCGGAGCAGCAGGCGCTCCCGCCTGCGGAACCGTTGCAGCCGCCTGGGGTGCGGCCGCAGTACCGGCCTGCACTGTACCCGGGGTCTGCTGGTAGGGGCTCTGCTTGGCCCATATGAAAAAAACAAGTGTATTGCTGGGCTCTTGCGAGTAGTTCGGGTCGTTTACTTCAACAACGAAATCGCCGTTAACTGTGACTGCATATTCTTTTGCCCAGTATCTCAACGTATTGGGATCACTGCTGCCGGGGAACTGGATGGGATTACCTATCATATTATAGCCCTGCTGCTGGAGCTGTGAAAAAAACGTATCGCGTTGCGTTAGGTCAACTACCTGGTGACCTATTTGATCTGCAGTTTTTTTCGCTGGCGCACTTGGATCGTAAGCCATGATTGTTCACTTCCGTTGTATTCCTATGATTTTTCTATATTATCAATTATCATGAGGTTTTCTTAAGATTATTTTTGATATCCAGCTTCTTATCAATTCTTCCAATAACCCTGAACGCAACCCCCATGGCCCGTGTGGTGGTTGGGGCCCATACGCGGAACAGCACCCGGGCCTTCTTACCGCTCCCGATTACCTGTACTTCGATACAGTGGGGCTCTTTCAAGGGGTCAAGCCCGAAAAATTTACCCATCCCGCGGTACAACGTAGGTACGATGGATGGTTTCAAAGGATAGAATCCAAGCTTCTCGACGATCATTGTGAAATGCCCGAAGACCTTATGGGGCTCAAAATTTAATTCTTCAGTTTCGATCTCGTAGGATTTCAACCTGCTCATTGTTATCCGCCAGTCCTCTTCATCAACTTCCTGGCCCGAAATATCAGGGAAGCTTACATTAAGATCAAATTCAGGCAGGAGATATTCCTGCTTAATTTTTTCATTGAAATCGAAATAGCGTATAAGACCCTGGATCTCGGTTTTTCCGCACACCATTGTCGGCTCCATGAGGAACTTGAACACATTGGATTTGCCGGGGTCGATGAACTTTGTTGACTGGCGTACATCAGGTATATCTACAAGAGATTCGCTCGCCGTTATCGCAACCCTTACATCACCCATAATATCGTCAGTATTATTGGTGATCTTAACAAGATATTGTAAGAATCCGTCCTCGAATTTCAATTTAGCTTTGTGCTCCACACCGTCAGGGAGTGCATGGGCCAACGCGTCCTTTATCGCCGCAGCTTCGGCGGCCTTGCGCGCTGCCATATCACCCATGGCCGTCAGACTGTCAACATCCAGTACATCACGGTCCGGCCCACCTGCCGAAGGTACCTCATCCTCCTCCTGGGCTTTCTTGGACTTGCGCTTGAATAAATTTCCGAGCTTCATATCAAATACAACCTGATTAAATATTTGAGTTAGGGGAAGAATCCCCTAACAACCCCTCTTTTTCTATCGTATGTGGGGATGCCGAAGGCATCCCCAAACGGTAAAAAAAGAGAGGGGTTATAGGGGAGATTCATCTCCCCTATCTCATAAATTTAAATCATTTGTTTTGGAATTTTGGCTTGCGTTTTTCTAGGAACGCCTTCATGCCTTCTATTTGGTCCGGTGTACCGAACAGTTCCGCAAACGCCGTTTTTTCCATCTCAAGTCCCGCGTTCAGGGGTACATCCAATCCATCATTAATTAATTTTTTCGCTTCTGTTACTGCGCTCGGGCTGTTGTTACAAATCTGGGCGGCGAGCGCTTTGGCTTCCGGCATCAATTCCGATGCACTTCCAACCACTCTGTCCACCAATCCAGCCGCCAATGCTTCGGCCGCATTCAGTGTTTTACCTGAAAAAATCAATTCCTTGGCGGTACCGGGCCCCACAGTGCGGCTCAGGCGCTGTGTGCCGCCGAAACCGGGTATGACCCCCAGCTTGACCTCGGGCTGACCGATAGAAGCATCCGGCGCAGCCAGTCTTATATCGCAGGCCAAAGCGAGTTCGCAGCCGCCGCCCAGCGCGAAGCCGTTTATTGCGGCGATTACGGGTTTGGGTATATTAGCAACGGCGTTCATTGCATTCTGGCCGCGTGCACTGAACTGCTCCGCCTCGGCGCTGGACATATTCTCCATTTCGGAAATGTCCGCACCTGCGACGAAGGCTTTACCCCTGCCGATCAAAATTACGGCTGAAACTTCGGGGTCAGACTCGAGCTCCTGGAATAATTGTGAAATTTCCACGACGACATCGGTATTGAGGGCGTTAACAGGAGGCCGGTCTATTTCTACAATTGCACAGTTATCGGATTTGGTAAGATGAAGATAATTATATTCCATGGTAAACCACATCCTTTCGATAAAAGTATTAACAAAACTATTGTGATTCGTTTGAACCGGTGAGGTTTTTGCATGTGCTTCCTACCGGTATGATTTTTAGCAAAAAGCCTAAAAGCTCATTCGAATTAAATCGACCACAGCATCTTACAGGCTCGGGTAATTTCCCCCGTGTAAGTGCGGAAGTAAGGTCGAAAGCATACGGTCCGGTTTCGTCCCGGGAATAATGCCACGCAAGCGGGGAATTTCTCGAACCCCGACCTGTTGAATGCTGTGGTTGTTTGGCTGTTGTTGGTAGAATCGAATTTAACCGAATAACGCGCTCAGGCCCTCTGCCGCTTCTTCCTCGCTGACTTCTTCCTCTTCTTCCTCTTCCTTCTTCTTTTCCTCTTTCTTCTTGCCAGCACCTTTGGAAGGAGCTTCTGGAGCAGCAGCAGGTGCACCACCAGCAGCCGGTTGCGGAGCAAACGCAGCGGATGATATCGCTTCTTCGATATTCACATCTTCTAGAGAAGCGACCAGTGCTTTCGTGCGCGATGGGTCACTTTTGATACCCGCCGCTTTGAGGATCTTATTGACTGCATCCTCGGTTATTTCCTTACCTGCTGAATGTAGCAGCATAGCACTATATACATATTCCATTTTTATATTCCTCCTGATAGGATCTATTTAACTTTACTTTTAATTGACTGCATTTGTTGGTGCGCTTTCGCAAGTAAATGCGGAAGCGACTCTTTTGAATAAATATTCGCATTAACTGCAAGAGCAAATGCGTCGTGATGAGCTTTTTGAATTAAAGGAACGGCCGTCTGCTTTGTCATAAAGCCGATATTCATTGCCAGATTGAAATTATGAACAGCGGCATTTGTAAATTTGTCTTTAATTTCATCGATATCGATCTTCAAAACATCCAGTGGATACAATACCCCGTCTTCGTGTACACCGCACAGGTCCAGCCCTATGATCAGCGGAAATATCTCGAGCTTTTTAAGAATCTGTGCAGTTTCAGGTGTTATAACTTCACCCTTTTTCACCAGCACTTTATCCTTTTTGATAACGACCTTACCGCTCTCGATACTTGCGGGAATACCCACGCGCTGGAGCTCGCCGACTATGGGACCCGGCTTGAATGATGTCTCGCCGGCTTTTACCTCGATATCTTCTGGCGATTCCTCACCGCCCTTGGCCGGCGCCTTGGTTTTGGTGAGTTCCATATCGCGGTAAAGTTTGAACGGGTTCATATCGGTAGCTATCAATGCCATCTGGCCGTCGAGCTTTTCTATTAATTTTTCTATCTGAGATTTATTCTCACTGCATTTCTCAAGTGCAAGCTTGAACAACCTGTTCTTGGAGATTCGCATTATGGCTTTACCACGGAGCTTCTTGCGCATCGTCTGGATCTGCGGAGAAGGTATGTTGGTGATATTAACCAGCCCGATCACCGGTTTGGAATTGATAATCTCAACCAGCTGCTTGACTTCATCGGTTTTCCACTTGGCTACATGTGGCATGATTTAACCTCCTCAAATGACCCTGACGGCGGGCCCCATGGTCGTCTTGACGAACACCGATGCGATGTTCTGTCGACCGCGTTCAAGTTTCGATTCCAATCTGTTCAATACAGTTTCGATATTCTCCACGAGTTCATCCACAGACATATTACGAGTGCCGATGGGCGCATGGAATGTTCTTCGCTCCTTTGACCTCAATCGAATTGTCTTTTTAAGATTCGTAATCATCGGAGCCGGATCGGCCTGCGGTGGTATGGGCTTTGGCATCTTACCACGCGGGCCGAGGATTATACCCAATGTTTTACCGATCTCCGGCATCATTGGCGCCTCGGCAATGAAAAAGTCGTGTGCATTTACCATTTTCCTGGCTTCGCGCTTATCCTTTGCGATAGATTCGAGCTCTTCCGGTTGTATCACAAGATTCGCCACAGCTTTGGCCTTGAGTGCAAGCTCGCCACTACCGAAAACTACTATTTTTATATCCTTGCCACGACCTTTTGGTAAAATAATCTCGTCATCTATCCTGTTTTTGGGGATAGAGAGGTCTATATCCTTTAAATTAATAGAAAGCTCAACGCTTTCAGAAAATTTTCGCTTTTTTGATTGCTTCAAGACATTTTCGACGGCTTGAATTATTCGTTTGTCAGCCATGCAGATCACCATGTTGTAGTCCAAACGAGCAGATATATCTGGTATATACGAGTGAAATCAGCCAGCCAAACGGCTTGCTTTAATTATTTATAACAGTTTAAGCGCTCTCCTACAAAATCTTGCGAATACAAATAATGATTCTATTAAACTTGATATTTATTTTAGTATGTTCTGACAACTGATAATATTATATTATTTAAATATTACATTAATATTATTTAGTCCGGCTATCAGGGCTCGGTGAGAACACCGTTATAAGCCCCCTCGTTTATTAACTTTTGGATTTCTCGGGGGTCCTTACTGTCAATGGTAACCCCCAATGAAACGCAGGTGCCGGCGATTTCCTTGGCCATTTCGGCCACGGTTACACCGCCTAACGAATCCACTTTCATCAATGCAATTTTTTTCAGCTGTTCTACACTAAGATCACCCACTTTATCCGTGCGGGGATTCGATGAACCCTTTTCCAAACCCAGCTCCTTCAATATCAGCGCTGATGTTGGCGGTGTACCCACGGATATCTCGAATTCCTGGGTGGTCGTATCAACAACGACCTTAACAGGTACCTTCATACCCTCGAACGCCTTTGTCTTCTCGTTTATAACCTTAATAACATCCATTATATTGATACCCAGCGGCCCCAGCACCGGCCCCAGCGGGGGACCTGGTGTGGCGTTACCGCCGTCAACCAAAGCTTCTATCGTTTCCGGCAAGTTATGCACTCTCCTTCTCCAGTACTCTTACATGATCTCCGCGGATGGTTACCGGTATGGATACCATTGCCTCAAACAGTTCCACGGTTATCTCTTCCTTCGATTCGTCGATCTGCTGGACCTTTGCCTTCTCGCCCTTGAACGGTCCCGATATTATCTCGACGATATCGCCTTCCATAAGTCCGAATACCAGCGGTTTAGGTGTCAGAAAATGTTCTATCTCATCCAGAGTAGTTTCACCATCCACAACGCTTCTGACATGCTCCAGACCCTTAATCAAATCCTTGATTGCATCGCGGTTGTTTATGCATTCAAGGAGAACGTATCCCCGTAATTTCGTTGGCGATAACAGTGAATATACCTGGAACTTACGCTTTCGCGACCGTGAATAAATCCTGTCTGCTACCATTTTTTCATGACCTATGGAGGTCTTGATAGCAAATATACCTGTTCCGAACTCTTCCTCCTCCGGTGTGGGCTCCGCCTCTAACTTTGGCGCTGCCTTCACCGGCGTAACAACCTCCTCAACCGGCTGGACAAATTCTGACGGCCCCAGCCCTAAATCCGTTTCGCCAACATCACTGAATTCATCTGCCGGCTTCTTGCTGCTCTTCTCCTTGGGTTTGGGAGCAACTTTCGGTTCCACATCTTTTACCTCTTCTACTTCCTCCTCCTTTTCCTCTGTTGTATCCTCAGCTGGAGGTTCTTCGATTTTTTCCTCTTTTTCATCTATTGTGTCCTCAGGCGGGGTTTCTTCGGTTTTTTCCTCTTTTTCATCTATTGTGTCCTCAGGCGGGGTTTCTTCGGTTTTTTCCTCTTTTTCATCTATTGTGTCCTCAGGCGGGGTTTCT
>CP070629.1:1352517-1356635 GCA_020356005.1 Thermoplasmata archaeon | reverse complement strand
TTAATTCCTGAACTGATACATAATTATTGGAGTTGAAATAATCGGTAAATTTAACACAGAGACCTTAATTTTTATCGCATCATATGTTTTAATTATAGTCTATGTCTGGATATTCCGATTCGAATACGATATCGTGGGCACTGCAGAACCCGAATATTATCCACTTGAGATTATAACCACCATCGCCGTGATCTTAACCTTCATCCTAACAGCCCTGATATATTATGAACACCGCGAACACACCGGAGAGAAAAACATTTTGTATTTTGGCATGATAATCGTTTTTTTTATGTATTTTCTGGCGGAGAACAACTGGCTACTTGGCAGGGAATATTTCACCGGTACCATAATCTACAGCTTGATTATGGTGATCTTTTTTGCTATCTTTTTAAAGCATTCCTTTTCAGTTGATAAAAAAATTTTTCTTTTATTTTTAGTGGGTATGATCGCCTTAGCGATTTCAATGGTAATCGACGGAATTATTGATGGAAACATTCCCATTGAATTCAATTATAATAGGCGCATATTATTGGAGGAGATCGCAGAGGCTTATGCAGCAATTCTTTTCCTGCATTCAATATTTATTTTATATCTTCATACAATTAGAGAGAAGTGTTCTTTCCAAATTAGCCGAAACGGAGCGGCCTATCTGGTCGGTGTGGCGGTTATACTTGGGTACGGCAACACATTCTTACTGGAGGACAGCGGTCAGCCGATCCCCTTATTCAGAATAATTATCGGCATTGTCTTTTATATCATTGGCCTGATTCTTGCATTATTATATTTCAAATACTCTGATGAGATGAAAAGAATTTTTCTTAAAAACTCTGGTGATAAAGAATAAATAGGTGCAGGAAATAATCGAAAAATTTTTAGAATCTCTATTTTTTCTATATCCTCAAAATACTCATAGTTAATGAATTTTAATAAATATTTAAATAGAATATGCCACATACATCGAAAAATAACAAAAATATGGGTTAAATTATGTGGCGAAACCAAAAAGTTACCGTTATATTCCCTGCATATAATGAAGAGGAGAATATTCGACATGCCGTCAATGATTTTTTAAGACAGGAATATGTGGACGAGGTCATCGTTGTGGATAATAATTCTAAGGACAATACAGTTGCAGAGGTAAAAAAAACAAAAGCAAAACTCGTCCGTGAAAAAAAGCAGGGATATGGCAATGCCATTCAAGGCGGCTTGAAGGTGGTTGATTCAGATCTTATAATAATTGCCGAACCGGACGGAACATTCGAAGGTAAAGATGTTCTCAAATTACTCGTTTACAGCGATGATTTCGATATGGTGCTTGGCACCCGCACATCTAAAGAACTCATTCGTGAGGGCGCGAACATGGGACCGTTTCTTAAATGGGGCAACTGGTTTCTGGGTAAAATGATTGAAGTCCTTTTCAACGGCCCCAATCTTACAGATGTGGGATGCACAATGCGCCTGATTAGAAAAGATTCTCTTAAGAAAATCCAATCGAAATTCACTGTCGGCGGTTCCCATTTTTCACCCGAAATGATGATTTTATCTATTGTATGCAAACTGCGTGTAATTGAAATCTCGTTAAATTATAATCAGCGTGTCGGCACCTCAAAAATAACAGGTGAGACAATGCCGGCCTTTAAACTGGGATTAGTTATGATGTATTTCATTTTAAGAAGCTGGGTAAAGTATGAGGTGCTTCAAAGAGATAGCTAATGTACTATCCATCTTTAATCCTCCTGTAGAACAATTTATTTTACAGGCACACAGCACATGTGGATATCATGGAAAAAAAACAAAGTTTCTGGAAGAAAAAACGATCTTACTTCATTTTCATAGCCATCGCAGTTCTGATCATTCTTATTTATTGGGCAAATCCCCGATCTGTGTATGATGAAATGAAGGAGGCAAACAAGGGTCTGATTGTAATTGCGTTCATGATGAATCTTACAACGACACTTTTAATGCTTGTACGATGGATGATACTATACAAGGAGGTCTCACCGGGTCTGTCGGGCTTGGATTCTTCGAAGGTCTACATGATCGGTCAGGCCACCAATCAGGTGGCACCCATGGGCACCGGTGAGATCACGAGAGCTTATGTGGGCTGGAAATATTTCGATATCCATTTCAGTAAAACGCTGGTATCCGCAGTGATCGAGAGGATGGTGGATATATTATTCTTCCTCATTCTTGCAATGATATGCTTCACCATTTTTCTACCCGGCAGCAGATTCTACTTGCAACTTATAATATTCGTACTGCTTTCATCTATCGGTTTCATTTTTGTTATGAGGCCCCATACTATGGACAGACTTTTTATACGATTGGAAAAAACCTTCGAGAACCGCGGTAAATTCTGGGATAAAATAAGTACAAAATTGATATCTTCATGGGAGACCTTTAAAAAATCCATGTACAAATATCATGAACGCAAAATGATTCTGCTGGCCACCGGAATTTTAACGGTAATTATCTGGTCCCTGGATGCTGTAACTCAATTCATTTTATTTCAAGCATTTGATGTTGAAATATCCTATTTTTACGTTTTGGGAATAGTATCCGCTTCATTCATCATAGGTGCTCTATCGTTTCTCCCCGGCGGTCTGGGCGCACGCGAAGGTAGTTTTGCATACCTGGCTGCCCTTATTTTAATCGGAATAGGTTCATTATCATACGGAGAAGCCAAAGCGCTGGGAATGGCGGTGGCGCTTGTCTATAAGTCCATTGTCTATATTATTATCGGGCTGGGTGCCATGATCGCAATAATGACATTACCCACTGCAATAGAAAAAAAGGAGTCCGAGTCGGAAGCTGAAGTAAAAGCTGAATCTGAACCAAAATCCTAACTAATTTTCAAAATATTTTTATAGCTTATTTTGTATTGAGTGTTACCACAAGGCAAAGCCCGATAATCATATCTAAAATAACAATAACATTCAAGAGTATTTTTATTTCGGTTGGTGAAATCTATGAAAATTATGGTAACAGGAGGTGCTGGTTTTATCGGCTCGCACCTGGTCGATGCACTGGTTAATGAGGGCCACGAGGTTGTTATTTACGATAATCTGGATGCCCAGGTTCACAAAAAAGTACCCGATTATCTCAATTCACAAGCAACATTTATCCAAAAAGATATCCGAGATCAATCTGATTTTAAAGATGCTATGAAAGATGTAGAAGTAATTTTCCACGAGGCCTCTGCAGTTGGTGTGGGCCAGTCCATGTATCAGGTGGGTCATTATGTGGATGTTAATACACTCGGAACTGCGAAGATGCTCGAGTTACTGGTCAACGAGGAGCATTCGGTAAAAAAACTCATTATGGCATCCTCCATGAGCATCTACGGTGAGGGCGCTTATGTCTGTGAAGATGACGGTGCTGTCCATCCTTCAGGTAGGCCGGAAGATCAGTTGAAGCAACATGATTGGGTCATGAAATGCCCGATCTGTAATAAAAATACCGAGCCTATCCCCACTTCCGAGGCCAAGCCGCTAATACCTACTTCAATTTACGCAATTACGAAGAAGGATCAGGAGGAGATGTGTCTGGTCATCGGCAAGACCTACGGTATACCAACAGTTGCACTTAGATATTTCAATGTGTACGGCCCGCGTCAAAGCTTGAACAATCCTTACACCGGCGTGGCTGCTATATTCTCATCCCGTATTAAGAACGATAATAAACCGCTGATATTTGAGGACGGTAAACAAAGCCGAGATTTCGTATCTGTTCACGACATAGTCCAGGCAAATCTTCTGGTACTCAAGAAATCCGAGGCGGACTACAATACCTATAATGTTGGTACAGGCATCCCCACGAGCATCGCGCAAATAACCCTAACACTTGAGAAACTTTACGGTAAACCCGAACTGGGTATTGAAATCGCTGATAAATATCGCTCAGGTGATATCCGCGATTGTTATGCCGATATTTCCAGATTGGAGTCCCTGGGGTATTCTCCGAAATATACACTTGAAGACGGCATGAAGGAGCTCGTAGAGTGGGGTGAGAAGCAAAAAGCAAAGGATGACTTCGAAGCCGCTAATGCCGAACTTCAAAAATATAAGCTGGTCAGATAAGTTACGATTATATATTGATATAATTAGGCGCTAGGCGCT
>CP070629.1:1340996-1352417 GCA_020356005.1 Thermoplasmata archaeon | reverse complement strand
TTTTTTACCACGAAGATACGAAATAATCGAAAATCACGAAAGTGGGCGTTTTAAAATCGAGGTATAAAATTATTTCGAGCTTTCGATTTCAAAATCATTTTCTTTCAATTTCGTGATTTCGCGGTAAATGTAATTACTGGAATAACAGGTTAGGTATAATACCACGAAAACACAAAATAAATGAAACGCGCGAAAGATAATCTAGGACTTTGATTTTATAATGTTTTGTTTAAAAACGTCTCCACCCCTCACCCCATATGTTTTAACAAACATGAAGTCAGGAAGGTCGGGAAGTTAATAATTTGTTTTCCTAGTTTCCTGTTTTCCTGTTTATAAAATAAGGGGGGCGGGGTTTTGGATTTTGGTTTTAGGATTTTCTTGGGGTTTTAAGTTTTGGATTTTGATTTTCCCCGAAGGGGTGCCTCCTGCCTCCTGGTTATATATAATTTCCGCCATTTTATATATTGCTTAATATATATTGTATAAATATAATAAACTTTAAATAATTTGAACTATATATATATTATCATGAACAAAATTGCTTATTATTCAGAGTTACCCGACCCTATTACGGATAGGACAAAACGGATGGCCATGGTGCTGGGCCGTGAGATGACGGGGAAGATACTGGCGTCACTGTATATTACCCCGTTCCAGTCAGCCTCTGATATAGCAAAGCTGTTTAATATACACATAGCCACGGCGCAGAAATACCTTGTGGAAATGCGTGAATGCGGACTGCTGAATTCACGGTTACGCAAGAACTCCACTCGGCCCACCGACGAGTACTGGTTGACCAATAACCAGTTTGATATAAATGTAAATTTAGAAAATATGCCCAAACTAACGGAGCTTGAGCTAAAGGCGGCCAATACCTATATCCGCCAGAAATTCTCCGAGAATGTAGCATTTGATACAAACAGGACGCACCAGACCATCACGGAGATCATATTATTGAACGGTCGGGAACGCACCCAGATAGATCAGCGAATCAAACTGGATGATGTGGAGGGGCGCTTTACATGGCATCTGCCATCCCCGAACGACCCGCCCATGTCTATCCTGGAGCTTGTGAAAAAGGCGAATTTACCTCTATCGGACCTGCCGCGCATAATGGACCTGGTAGAGAAATTGGCCACCATTGAGTATGACAGCACAGACGGGCTTGTTGGTATAATCGAGCGGAGAGGGGTGATACAAAATGAATGAAAGTGCATTAGAAATAAGTGATAAGTTAAAGAAATTCAAGAGTGAGCTGGACGGCCTTCAGGAAGAGATTTCGTTTAATGAGTACCTCGATAAGGTTTTGAGCAATCCCAAGCTTGCCGCACTGGCACATGAGCGGTTATATAATATGATAAATTATTTTGGTATATCCGAGGAGGGCGAGTTCAAATTATTTTCAAAGGAACTGTTCGGGTTGAACGATCAGATCAAGGCCGTCGTGGATTATTTCAAATCTTCCGGCGAGCGCATGGACACCCGCAAGCGGATCCTCCTGCTGCACGGACCGGTCTCCAGTGCCAAGAGCTCTCTTGTGGACGTCCTCAAGAAGGGCATGGAGCTTTACTCCCGCACCGATGAGGGTGCAATGTACGGTATCAAGAACTGTCCTATGCACGAGGAGCCCTTACATGTGATCCCCGAGGAGATGCGTAAGGATATTATGGAAAAGCACGGGCTGTATATCGAGGGTGATCTCTGCCCGCACTGCCGGTATGTGCTCGATCATGAATATAACGGTGATTTTGAAAAGTTCAAAGTCGAGCGCATAATTGTATCCGAGCAGTCCCGTATAGCTATCGGCACTTTCCTGCCCAGCGACCCTAAATCCCAGGATATTTCGGAGCTTGTGGGCAGTATCAATTTCAGCAAGATCGGTGAGTACGGTTCAGAATCGAACCCGCTGGCTTATGTGTTCGACGGCGAGCTGAACATTTCCAACCGCGGCATCATGGAATTCATCGAGATGCTGAAGGCCGACGAGAAGTTCTTATATGTGCTGCTGACGCTGACACAGGAACAGGTGATTAAGGCACCGCGGTTCCCGCGCATATACTGCGACGTCGTTGTTATGGCGCACACTAACGAGGCCGAATTCAATGATTTCATATCCGACCAGCGCTCCGAAGCGCTCCAGGACAGGATAATTAAAATAGATATCCCGTATAATTTGAAGCTAAACGAAGAGGTGAAGATTTACAAGAAACTGCTGGGCCCCACCAAGGTTCGGAAGCACCTGTCACCGCATACGATAGAAGTCGCATCCATGCTGGCAATACTCTCGCGTCTTACGGAAGATTCGTCTTTAAAACTTGACTTGATAAAAAAGATGAGGCTCTACAACGATGAACATATAGATAAATTCAGCGAGAGCGATGTAAGAGAGATGCACAGCCAGAACAAGCGGGAGGGTATGGAAGGCATTTCCCCGAGGTTCATTGTGAACAGGATCTCAAATGCTCTTATACAGGACGATATAGAGTGTCTCACGCCCATCAGGCTGTTAAAAATTCTTAAAGACGGTCTTGACCGCCATGCCAAGTTCTCCGAGGAAGACCGTGAACGGTATGTCAACCTTATCAGCATGGTGAATAAAGAATACGAGCGGATCGCCGAGGAAGCCGTCAAAAAGGCTATCGTTTACAGTCTTGAGGAATCCTGCAATGACCTCTTCGACACTTATCTTTCTAATATAGAGTCCTATGTTAACAATACCAGGCTGGTAGATGAATTTGGCAATCAAATACCGGTAGATGAAAATCTGATGAGGATGCTTGAGAAGCGCATGAATGTACAGGAGTCGGGCAAGGACGCGTTCCGCCGCCAGATCCTCACGAAGGTGGGCACCTATGCCGTGCGCGGCGATAAATTCACATACAAATCGGACGACCCGCTGCGCAAGGCAATCGATGAGATCATTTACGAGCAGAACAAGCACCAGATCAAAGCGATAACCACAGTTAAGAAACCCAATGATGAGCTTCAGAAGAAGATCAATTCCACTGTACAGAGGCTGATGGATGAGCAGAACTACTGCAAGACCTGCGCTCATGAACTGCTGAAATTTGTAGGAGCGATTTACAGTAAAAGTCCAGCGGAGGAGAAAGAAGAAGATGCCAGTTGAAGATCTAAATGAGCTCAGACGCAAAGGCGAATGTGATGAGAAGCGGTTGGAGGACAAGATCCGCGAGGCCATTCGCAAGGACATCCGTAAGTATATAACCGAGGAGGCCTTGATTACCGGGGACGGCTGCAAAAAGGTGAAAATACCCATAAGGGGCCTCAACCTCCCCGAGTTCAGGTTTTCTCCAAAAGGTCAAAAAGGTATCGGTACCGGCAGGGGCAAGGACGCAAAAGCGGGTGACAAGGTTAAAATGGCACCCGGGCCGGGCGCAGGCCAGGGTGAAGAGGAGCACATACTTGAAAAGGAATTCACCATCGACGAGCTTGTGAATCTGGCTTTTGAAGAGCTCGGGCTGCCCGATATGGACGATTTGATGAACAGTACGATCAAGAGCAAGCATATCAAATTCAACGACATTCGGAAGGTCGGCCCCATGTCGAGGATAGATGTGAGGCGAACCTTGAAAATGAACATGAAGCGCCATGCAATGGACGGCGACCCCCATATCGGCGATATCCAGCGCGATGATTTCAGGTTCAAGTCCTACAATGATGAGATCGAGTACAGGAACAATGCGTTGATACTGGCAATGATGGATGTATCCGGCTCCATGGACGATTTCAAGAAATACCTGGTGCGTATGACCTTATGGTGGATCAAGAAATATCTTGAGCGCATTTATGATGGTCTAGAATTTGTATTCATTATTCATGATACCAGGGCGGATGAGGTAGACGAGGAGATGTTTTTCAAGAGTTCCACAGGCGGTGGTACAAACATTTCATCGGCCTACGAGCTGGGCCTGAGGGTTCTTATCGATCGCTATCCATCATCCGAGTGGAACATCTACGCGTTCCACTTCAGCGACGGTGAGAACTGGGATAACGATAACGAGAAGGCGCTTTCATTTGCCGAGGAGATAATGGAGAAGTCGAAGCGCCTGTATTACGGCCAGGTAGGTGAGAGTTCCAGCGGAAACTTTAACAAAGTGCTGGATGAGCATTTCGGTGAAAACAGCAAATTGGTAATATCATTAATAAAAACACAGGACGAGATAGTAAACGGTATAGAACGATTTTTGAGGCAACCAAAATGAGTGAAATTATAGATTTGGAGATGCAGCTGCAAAAGGATGTAATGAACATCAAGAAACTTGCGGAGAAAGCGGGTTTGGACTTTTTCCCTGTTAATTTCGAAGTGATCACCAAAAAAGCAATGGTAGAGTTCGGGACCTATGCACTTCCGAACAGGTATTCGCACTGGACATTCGGTAAGGATTACGGGAGATTGAAGAAACTGAGCAACCTCGGCGTTCTGGAGATCCTTGAGATGGTTTTGAATTCCGACCCCGCAACTGCATTTCTGCTGGATTCAAATACTACGGTAGAGCACAAAATGGTGATTGCACACGTGTTCGCACACTGCGATTTCTTTAAAAGAAATTACTGGTTCTCAAAGACGAACCGCAACATGATTAACGAGGCGAAATTTCACGAACGGCGCATACATGAGCTGGAATCGGAATACGGTAAGAAGACCGTGGAGGAATTTCTGGACATATGCATTTCCATTCAGTGGCATGTAGATTTTTACAATGTTTTCAAGCCCAAGGAATCCAAGGTAAAGGTAATTCCCTCGGCCGCTCGAAGCAGATATTTTACATCTGACGACTTTGACTCTGCCTACCCCGAGCCTGATTCGGATGCAGACCCTGAAAGCTGTTCAAATTGTGAACACCATGGAGAAGGTGAAAAAGAAGGCACCTGCAAGAATGATGGTAAAGTGAAGGCAGGTACCGTAATTTCTAGCCAGCAGCCCTCCTCCCCCTCCCAGGATTCGAACAGTACGCAGCAGGCCAGCCTCAGGGATCTGGATAATGCCGAATCTACCCCGACCTCAACTGAGGATGAATTTGAGGAGCGGGATTTGCTGAAGTTTCTGATGAAGGAGGCACCACTGACCAACTGGCAAAAGGAAGTACTGCAGATAGTTCACGATGAAATAATATATTTCATACCCACAGCCCTGACCAAGATCATGAACGAGGGGTGGGCCACATACTGGCATACGGAACTCTGCAGGGAATACCTGGATTTCGAAGATTTCAGCTTGTTTGCCATCAAGCATTCGGAACTCATGGCATCGAAAGGTTTGAATCCCTATAAGGTCGGGTACATGATATTTGAGGATGTAAGAAAGCGCTGGGATGAAGAGTTTGGGGAGGGTGCCGGCCTCAAAAAGATCTATGAAGTGCGTGAGTTCGAAGATGATGTATCTTTCATCCGCAACTACCTCACCCAGGATATCTGTGATAAATGCGGATTATTTTTATTCGAACAGGACAGCAACACGGGCGAAATGGTTATTACAAGTACACATGTGGAGGATATCAAAAACTCCATTATTGGTGAACTCTCCAATTTCGGTAAACCTCTTATCGTGGTGAAGGGTGCGAATTATAACGATAATAGAGAGCTCTATATGCTACATAAATTTGACGGCAGGGAGCTCGATATGGATTATGCCATTGATGTCATGAAAGCATTATACAAAATCTGGGGGCGCACCATCCACCTTGAAACTGTCCGTGACAATGCCAGAACTCTTGTTAGCTATAACGGCGATAAACCAGAGTTGAAGAACATATAAGCTAATGATTTTTTAAGATTTTTTATGGCTTTTTAATCGATACCAGAAGAGCGGAGCACGTTTAGCGGTTGCGATGAGCGTAACGTTAACCGGTTGCGAAGTGCGTACCGAAAAACGTCAGACATTTAGCGGCCGCTTTACGTTGGACGCAGAACGTTACGCCCCTCGCAACCGTCAAGCGTAAGACGCCCTTCTGTAAGCGATAATAAATCGTACAAATTCCCTACTATCGTTAGAACAAGCTATATTGTATCCCTTATCGGGCTGGTAAATTCATTGGATTGAACTCAAAGCTGATTTAATCGAAATCATCTTTCGATATAGCGATCATAATCAGTGCGATAAGACCGCATATAGATCCAATAAAAAGGAACCCAATGGATATTAACCCGAAAATGGCTCCTGTTAAGGCCAGCGCCCACATCTTTCTTTGTACGGCAAACGCTCCACCCACAAGTGCAATCAATCCGAAGACGAGTTCAATTATTCCACAGAGCAGAAAAAGTTCACCGAAACCATATGCTGCTTCCATTTCGGCGCCAAAAATTAATAATACTGCACCTTCGCCTATTGCTGCAAATGCACCAATTATAAGAATTATTCCTGCAACAAGAGGTAATTGGGATTCGGATTTCTTAGGTACAGGCGGATAATAGCTTGGCCCCGGTGGATAACCGGGAGGCGGATACCCCGACGGTGGATACCCTGAAGGTGGGTACCCTGACGGTGGATAACCCGGCGGCGGATACCCTGCAGATTGTGGTGGTGGTACGCCATAAGGAGGTCCTTGCATTACAATTCACCCGAATAGAAATCGCATACGGGTTATAAATACATTGTTATACAAAAGAGGGAAGAGGCAAAAGCAATATAAGTCAAAGAGTCGGAGGGTCGGGGAGTCGGGAGTCGATAGTTCGAGTGCAAATGTTGAAGAGTTGAAAAGTGGAACAGTGTAAAGGTGAAGGCAGCTGAGAGAGCGATATAATCAGGACTCAGGACCCGTTACTCGGGGGCTGGCTCTTGGACTCTTCCACTTTTACACAATTCTACTCTTCTACTTGTCCTGACAGCGTATCAAATCGAAATCTAAGCAGAGCGTACTGATAGTGACCAAAATTAATCTAAAAGCAGAACGTACTGACAATGCCCATAATTGTTTTTAAGCTAAATGTACTGACAGCGCTTTTGATTATTAAATATTCGAAGCGTTCTCGCTTGTAGCGATATCTAATCAGGTGGTGGCGGGGGCGGCATGCGTATATAATGGTAATAGCAATAAGGCTGCTGGCCTGGTGGAAACTGGCCGGGCGGGATATACGGTGGATAATATTTTGGTTTAGGACTTGGCTTCATGGCTTCACGGGCACCAATAAACATTAGAATAAGCCCCACCAGTCCTATTAAACAGGCAACTATGCCCAGAACAACCAAAAACAGTTCGTCTCCTTCACTTCCCCACATGATCAATAAAAGTCCAAATATACCACCATTGGAGGCCATTGTACCTCCGATTACTGCCATTGCGATATATTTCTCGCTACCCGTAATATCACCACTTACAATATTCTCAATTTAATTTCAATAATATATTATCAATTATCAGAATATAAATCTTTTGTTAAACTATGCAGTGGAGTATTTAATGAAATAGTGGTGAGGACGGCTGCAGAGCAGGCCTTGAATGGTGAATTGTGAGTGAGATTCAGGACCCAGGACCCAGGACTCAGGACCAAGGACCCCGTTTATCCGACAGCGCTTCCAATCGATATTTAAGCTCCAAGTGAGTTTTTAAACGAACGAGGGGGCGAGGCGGAGCCGAGCACAAGCGCATGGCCTACCGAAGGTGGCCATCATTTCCGCTCGACGCTTTTCGAGGGTCAGGGTTTCTGATTCGAAAAGGGTCGTCAGAGAGCGCTTTTAATTGATATAAAAGCGAAGCGGTCTCGCTTATATCGATATCTAATCAGGAGGCGGCGGTGGATACCTGTAATATCCGTACTGTGGTGGAGGCGGCATGTAGGCTGGATAATAATGGTGCTTATCGCTGGGCTTCATCAGCTCACGGGCACCAATGATCGCTATAAATAATCCTAGAAAAGCTACAAGACAAAATATTATTGTGATTATAAAAGGAAAAAATGTTTCGCCCAACATTAAACCAAAGAACAATCGTATTGTAGCCTGTGTCCCGCAATACAGGGCCATAAAGCCTCCGATTGCCACCATTGCAATGTATTTTTCGCTGCCCGTAAATTCACCACCCAGGTTTCTATCAAATTTCAATTAGATGTTAGCATATATGACAATATAAATCTTTTGATATACAATGCAGTTGAGTATTTAATGAAATAGTGGTGAGGACGGCTGCGGAGCAGGTCTTGAATGGTGAATGGTGAGTGAGATTCAGGACCCAGGACTTAGGACCAAGGACCCAGGGGCTGACAGCGCGTTTAATCGAAATCCAAGCAGAGCGTTCTCACAGTGTTTAAAATTAGTATAAAATTGTAACGGTCTCACAATGATTAAAATCAAAATATTATTATTGTGGTCCGGCAGAGGCAGTTTGATTGGAGGTTCTGGGTTCTTGGTTCTAGGTTCCAGGTTGTGGGGAAAGGACTCAGGACCCTGGACCCTGAACCCTGGGAGAATCATCATTGAGAGAATGAGTTATCTGACTATAATTAAAACCCGAAAAATGAATGGGACTCTCCGACTCTTAGACCCTCTGACTCCCAGACTCTTTTTCATCGCCTGGGCGGCGGCGGAGGGGGTGGCTTTCGGGTGTAATAGTAATCGGAGGGCTGCTGATACCCGGGTGGAACATAATATGGATCATATTTCGGTTTATCACTAGGCTTCATGATTTCCTGGAATCCAATAATACATATAATAAAACCCACCGCGCCTACTATCCAGGCTCCTGTGCCCATAATAATTAGTATTAATCCATCTTCTGCCGAATAACCCGCCATGAGAAATAATAATCCAAATATACCGCCATTTAAACCCATTATACCACCGATTACTGCCTTAGCGATGGATTTCTCGCCACCCGTAATATCACCACTTACAATATCTCAATTTAATTTCAATAATATATTATCAATTATCAGAATATAAATCTTTTGTTAAACTATGCAGTGGAGTATTTAATGATATAGTGGTGAGGACGGCTGCTTCGCAGCCTTGAATGGTGAATGGTGAGTGAGATTCAGGACATAAGACCAATGACCCAGGAGCTGTCAGCGCTTCTAATCGAAATCTAAGAAGAGCGTTCTGACAGAGATTATAATTAATGAATAACCAGAACGTACTGACAATGCCCATAATTATTTTTAAGCTAAATGTACTGACAGCGCTTTTGATTATAAAATATTCGAAGCGGTCTGGTTAAGATCGATATAGAATCAAATAGCGGTCTCGCTTAGATCGTTTCTAATCAGGAGGTGGCGGCGGTGGTGGATGCCTGTAATATTTATATCGTGGTGGAGGTGAGGGTGGAGGCATTGGTGGAGGCGGCATGTAGGCTGGATAATATCGGTGCTTATCGCTGGGCTTCAACAGCTCTCGAGCGCCAAAAATCAAAAGAACCAGGCCGAGTAATGAACAACAACATCCTATTAAGCCTAACCATACATCAAGCTCGTATCCAAATTCTAAACCAAACAGCAACATCTGTAGACCATAGAAACCGCCGTATAAAGCCATCAAGCCTCCGATTACCACCATTGCAATGTATTTTTCACTGCCCGTAATTTCACCACCCATATTTCTATCAAATTCCAATTAGATGTTAGCATATATGGCAATATAAATCTTTTGATGCATTATGCAGATGAGTATTTAATTCTTTAGGGGTGAGTACGGCAGCAAGCTGCCGGTAAGGGTGAGTGGTGAGTAAAAGCTAAAAAATCAAATCGGGGTGGGGGGTGGCTCTCACCATTCAAATGAGGGAACGCAGTGACCGAATGTCCTCACCATTCAATACTTATAAAAATAATTACAGCTTTTAAACGATATTTTAATATAGTGATTTTTTAATAAAGCTTATAGGTGATTTAAACGAGCTCCAAGAAAACGTATTTTCTACCGCATCCATACGAAAGGGTTTTCGAAGAGGCAAAGAATGCATTGATAGAATGCAGATTTCGTATAGAGTGGGCCGACCCAAATACCGGTATTATACATTGTTCCGCAGGAGAGGATGCCCGGGCATGGTTCGGCGAGAAAATGGAGATCAATCTTGTTCGATCGGGTAATGGAACGCAAATTTATATGAGGGCTTCGGCAAAAGGTCCTATGGTTACATCGTTTGGTAAAACCGAAGATGATGTGGATGATTTTTTCATGGCTTTAACCCGGCGTTTCCAGTACCCTCAACCACCCCCGACATCGGTACCACCTCCAGCCACATCCCCTCCAGCTACACCTCCTCCACCCACACCACCCCCACCTCCGCCGCCGCCGAAACAATGTTCCGCTTGTTCAGCCGATATGAGATACATCCCGGAATATCAAAGATGGTACTGCGATAAATGTGAACAATATAATTAATCGACCCTTGAATTAATTTTAAATTGATCTCGGGAGAGGCAAAAGACGAGAGGCAAGAGGCAAAAGTAACTTGATTCTATGAGTCGAAGAGTCGGGTGTCGAGAGTCAAAACCCAATAAAGTCGAAGAGTCATGGAGTTGGGGAGTCTAAAGTCATAACGTTATGAAATAAATTTGTAATATAAATGGGACTCTAAGACTCTTTGACTCTTGAGAATTCAGAATTTCAGCAGTTTGTGCTCTCATTGTTGAAATACCAGTTCGTACAGCACCCTGTAGATATCATTCCTGCGTTGTTTACGAAAGTCTTTTGGCTCCCCGCTCAATCTTTTTACCGTCATACCTCTTTTACTGATTTTATGAGGCTTACTGTGGTCTTTTATAAATGAAAAATCTATTGTCTTGCCCTTGATGTTTACATTTTTGATATCCGTTATGGGTATATGCCGGACTTGATCACCCATCTCGGTACCTACATCCCACAAGCTAACCTTTCCCATGAAATGAACGAATTGGTCGGTTATTACCCACATACCTATTCTTGTTTTACCGCCGATTCCATAGTCAAGCCAATCCCCTTTGAACGAACATATTATCTTCTCATTGGGATTGATGACTGTTTCAAGTTTCGGCGGTATTGGCTGCATCATTGCATAATTCTTCGAATGATCTTGCATTGCCATCACCTCCCTATTATCTGATTAAATACCATAATGTACCAGCTGTTTCTGCATGAATTCCATCATCTCTGAAGGTACATTCATATCCAAACCAGGAACATTCCAGCGTTCCTGTCCCCCTGCATATGATCTTATCAAATCGAACATCTTATTTTCATCGATGGCAGGAGTAATATAGAATCTAGGTATTAATAGATTTGTATCTTTTGTAATAACGCCCTCCTCTATGGCGATCTTACAAAGTTCTGTATGCGGATAGATCCTAACTCCCGTCATTATCAAAGCTTCCGACTGGCCCTGCCAGCCGCCCATGTATACATTCAATTTTCCCAAGGTCTTCATGGTCATTTCCACGGACTCCAAGGTTTCGCCGGGAAGCCCGAACAAGATATGTAAAAATTGTTCTATTTCC
>CP070629.1:1337765-1340896 GCA_020356005.1 Thermoplasmata archaeon | reverse complement strand
TATTTTGGGTATTAATTTCTTTCAAATTGGATGATGGATTTGGTAAAATTCAATAATAAAAACTAATTAGTTTTTATGTTAATACGGGTAACAGAACCATATATACGTTTAGGGGGAAAAATTATTTCTGAAGAACAAATAGCACAATTGGTAGATGAAATTAAACAGGTGCTCGGTGAATCTGTGGAAGAACCAGTAATTGAACGAGAGCTGAGACTATTTTTCAGCTATGGTGTTGGAATCTCAGAGGCCAAAAGAGGGGTACTTAAAAAACTGGGAGACCAACAAAGTAAAATATTAAGCGGGATTGGCGGAGATAAAAATTTACTGGATGTAAAAGACGGCGAATTCAGTATCAACCTAAAAGTTAAAATAATGTCGGTAGATACAAAAACCGTAACGGTGGACGGAGAATCAAAAGAAATCTATTATGGTATTATGGCTGATGAAAGTGCAGCTTTACCTTTCACCGCCTGGCAGGATTTTGGGCTTGAAAAAAATTCTGTTTTAAGTATTAAGAGTGCGTATGTGAAAGGTTTCCGCGGTGAATTACAAATCAATCTAGGAAATAATACCGAAGTTGAAAATCTCAAGTCTGGAGAACTTAAAAATCTTACACCTGAAAGACTGGCTGAATATCAACAACAAAGGGAGGTTGAGGTTGGTCAATTGAAACCGGGTATGTCAAACATTACTGTAATTGGAAGAGTAATCAATGTCGAAGCCCGTGAAGTTACTGTTAAGGATACCAAGAAAACCGTGTTTTCCGGCAGCCTGGGCGATTCTTCCGGGAAAGTTCAATTCTCTGCTTGGCATAATTTCAATTTAAAACCAGGTGATGTGATACAAATCGATAAGTGTTATGTAAAAAGCTGGCGCGGAATACCGCAGTTAAGTTTTGATGAATCATCAAACGTAGATTTCAAAGAAGACACATCATTACCCAGTCTGGAACAAATAAATACAGGTGCAGTTCGACAATTAATAGACTTCGAAGATCTTGGCGGTGGATTTGACACTTCTATAGAGGGAGTGGTGCTTGAGCTCCGTTCCGGTTCAGGCTTAATCAAACGCTGTCCTGACTGCAGGCGTGTACTTCAAGATAACCAGTGTATGGTCCACGGTGCAAAAACCGATGGTTTAATTGACATTCGTGTTAAGGCAATTGTGGATGACGGGACCGGATCGTTTATGGCGGTGTTAGGTGGGGCGCTCACCGAGGAGATTCTGGGCATTTCTTCTGATGAATATCGAAATAATATCGATGAACCAGGTTATTCCGATGAAATCGTAACACAATTGAAGGATAAAATGCTAACACAGCGGTACAGGCTGAGAGGTAATGTAACCCGGGATAACTTCGGACTTATGATGATCGTACAGGAGATCTCTCCTATTGAAACTGATATAAAGCTTGAAACAGAAAAAATACTGGATGAACTGAGGGGGATTTAAATGGCGGCCCGTCGTAAGCGAGAGGTTGCATGGCGAGTATTCGCTTTTGAATTAAACTCGGCAACGCAGGTTCAAGCCGGAAACGATGCTTATGAACCTAATTACATAATAACCGAGGCCGGAGCAAAAATCAATCGAGTATTCGTTACAGGTATATTTACAGAAAAAGAAAATGTTGGAAGCGAAGATGATCCTTTGTGGCGCGCCCGCCTTATTGATCCCACAGGTGCGTTCTACATTTCTGCGGGTCGTTTTCAGCCAGATGCAGCAAAAACCTTCAGCGATCTTGAGCCGCCACAAACGCTTGCACTGGTGGGAAAAATCCGGACATTTACACTTGACGATGGGCGATTCTATGTCTCTATCCGACCTGAAATGGTAAAACCTATTGATACTTATGCACGTAATTTCTGGATATTTGAATCCAGCAAAATGCTCTTACACAGGCTTGAGTGTTTACGGGAAGCGTTGAAAATGGATCCTCTGGACGAGAAGAATCTTTTAGCACTGGGTTACAATAAACTTGAAATAACCGGGGTTACCGCTGCTTTGAAAGCCTATAATTATAACGAGGTTGACCTGGACCGATATGAACAACAGCTAAATGAAATTCTTGTCAACCTCAAGGACGGTATTTACGATATAGAGTCATTACCTACAGAGATATTCTCAGAACATAATCAGCATAAACCAGAGTTTGAAATCGATCAACCGGATGATACCCAAATTGCTGAAATGGAAGCTAAAGAGAATCTGGTCAGAACATTGGTAGATGAACTCGACAGTGGCGATGCCAAGGGTGCAAACTACCATCAGGTTTTAAAGGCTGCAGAAAGCAAGGGTATGTCTCGTGATGATACCGAAGAGTGTGTGAATGTATTAATGACAAAGGGATTTATTTTTGAACCAACACTGGGTTATCTTAAATCGATAGAAAAATAATGAAATTTGCAGAAACCAGGCTAATGATGATTAAAATCATATCACTCAATTTAAATAACGATTTCAAATTTTCTAATGCATTTTATATGATCCCTAATAAATTCACTCAACCCCCTACAAAAAGTATGTTAATATAAAAACGCATAATTCATTTCCTCCAATTCAAATGGTTAATAAATTGGAAAATATAAAATAATCATGCTGCAAATATAATTTGTGGAAGGAATTCTCGCATGGCCAAACAAAGCAAATTGGATATTGGATTGCGCTCAAAAGAGCAACCAGAGGAAAAGGTCAATGAAAATTCGGAAGATAAGAATCACTCAGAGTTGTTCGGAACACCTCTGGATGAACGAAATATATATTCAGTAAAAGGAATCTCCCACCGAATTAAAAGGATTCTTGAACAAAGTGAGGATTTACAAGGGATCTGGATTCGAGGTGAAATATCCAACTATACAAAACACAGTTCTGGGCACCTCTATTTTACTCTTAAGGATGAAGAAGCCACACTTTCTTGTGTTAAATTCAGAGGAACAGGAAAAAAAGTCAGGTTTGACCTTGATCAAGGAATAAAAGTAATAGCTTTCGGCGATATCGGTGTTTACCCCCCTCAGGGTAAATATCAATTTATTGTGGATGAGATCCGACCTGACGGCCTGGGTGCCTTACATATGGCATTTTTACAATTAAAGGATAAATTATCCAAAGAGGGTTTGTTTGATGAAATCCAC
>CP070629.1:1316380-1337665 GCA_020356005.1 Thermoplasmata archaeon | reverse complement strand
TTGCCTGCGCTGACTAGTTGCCGACACCGACTAGTAGCAGATTAAATCAAGGTGTACGGCCGTGCCGAATATAACAGTAATTTGATATCAAAATATACTTGTGAATCGCTAGGCGGTGCCGTTAAAGCAACGTAAAAGCCCGTGAATACTACCAAATCCAAATACTACAAACACCCCACCCCCCTTTATTTTTTCGAACAGGAAAGCGCGAAACCGCAAACGAAGTTCTTACCAAACCAGAATAGGTATTTTAATCAATATTAAATCACCCTGTAACCCAATCTCCGACCTCCAACCTACAGTTAGACCGCCGACTGTCGACTGTCGACTTTTTTGTAATTATTATTCCTTCGAATTATTTGCAATCCTACCAAATTTAATTTTGTTCCATACCCTCTCATGTATCAGAAATATAAAAACTCCTACACTGTAATAGATAGTGGTCAGGGTACCAGCAGTAATCGTATCACCGATTATGAAATAAGTAATTATAAATAATGTAACAAATCGAATGGTAAACCAGGTTGCACCTTTGGCTATTGAACGGAGCCATGTATCGGACATTGAAATCACCTTTGAGCTGAATTTAAAATAGATGTTGTTATGGGTTAAACCCTTTATCGCTTCTTAACATTACTATGATTGCGTGAGTATTTAAGTGGTGTATATTTTTATCCTGGATGTGTTATAATTTCAATAAATATTCCTCAAAACTTCTACATTACACCGGGTCATTATCTCCGCAGTTAGAGTACATGAGGGTGAGTCAAGAGGACAATTTGGGTTTGGGTGTTTGGATATTCGGGTGCATAATGGGAGTAAGCAATTTCACCACCGATGGTAATTTAAAGACCGGAATATTATTTCGCTTAAAAAATATTTTCGGCCAGATTTTAATTGTGTGGGGCATAAGCACATGCTATTTTTTACTATAATTTTTACTAATTATGCTTGAATTAAAAAGATTTGGCGATAGTTTTATTAATTCCAATCGACATTATACTCCTTCCTGATTGGATGGTAAAGCTCAAGGTGATTTTATGCTTGAAGAATATTATTCCAGATTGGCAATATTGAACACAAACCCGGATGCTCTCAATGATAAAACAGATGAAGATAAAACGAAGTTGAAATCTGCTCTGGATAAAGTTACTAATAACTTAGAAGGATCTGATGATGACCTCCGGGAAGCAATGAATGAATTCATCACCACCTTCGATGAATTGGGGTTAGGAGAAGCCGGGGAAGCTGGCAAAACGCGAAGTCTTTCTCTGAAAAAAGGAACGAACTTACCGCGACAGCTTATTAATGATGTCACCATTATGACTCTTAAGAAATTTTAGAGGTTTCAGAAATACCCTGTGGTAATTTTTTTCTCGTTAGTTAGCTATAGCTAAATCATAATTTCACTGCTTTGAAGCGATATAAATATGTGCTTCGTCAACACCTTTTATCGCTTTTAGTTCAAAATAAGCTTTTCTTACATCTTTTGCATTCCCTGAAAACATCAGAACCTCGCAGCACGAGCATTCATCGATATCGAAATCTGAATGCATGAACGACCTGAAAATGTTGGTGTTGCGGTGGCGCACCTCGGAGATCTTATCGGCATAGTCGTGGCTGTACAATAATGTAACCACGCCTTCGACGGTGCCCTTGATGCGTTCGATCTGCACATTATCCTTTAAAAATTCCCTCAATGCATCCCGTATAAGTTCCGAACGGCTCATATAGCCCATTGCATCAACTGCCGTATCCATATCCTGTGAGATCTTTTCCGGTAAACTGATCGATATTATATTGAGGTTCTTTTTATTTTTATTTTTAACCATTTACTCAAGCCTCCTGTAAACCGCCGTCCACGCAAATAATCCCGCTGCGGTGAATACGATTATTCCGCTGGTGGCAACATTATATATCGCCGAAAGCATAATTCCGATGGTTATACTCAAAATCCCGAAGCCGATTGCTGCTATTGTGGTCCCTTTAAAAGAAAGTCTTAACTGAAGTGCGGTAAGCCCGGGAAGTACGAGCAAAGCCACAACAAGAATGATACCAATAACTTTAATGGAAAGAACGATGGTAATTGCTACCAGTATATTGAATGAAACAGATAGAGGTTTAACGGGTATACCCATCAACCGAGATGATTCCTCGTCGAAGGTTATCGATAATAATTCTTTATAGAAAATCCCCAGGAATAAAATTGTGAATATACCAAGGATAGAAACAATAATTAGATCAGTAGTATCAATGGTGAGAACGGACCCGAAGAGGTAGCTGAAGAGCTCCACGTTGAATCCGCCGGCGAGACTGATGATTATCAAACCCAGTGCAAAACCCAGGGCGTACATAACTGCAATGGCAGAGTCAGACTGCGCCAGCCCCTTTTTTCTCATATATGCAATGCCAAGTACTGCAAGAATAGAAATCAGCAGGGTCGTAAGAAGGGGTTCGATGCCCAGGAACAACCCCAACGCGATACCGCCGAAGGCCGTGTGCGCTATCCCGCCTCCTATCATGGCCTCCTTGCGGAGAATGAGAAACAACCCCACCCAGGCGCATGCCAGTGCCGCTATTATTCCTCCGATAATTGCATATTGGAAAAATTGGTAACCCAGCAGTCTGGGAATATCCAAAAGGCTAAGATCAGCCATTGTTGAACACTCCCTCACAGGTATGTCTGTGAAATACGAAATGGAAATGTTCACCGTAGGCATCTCTCAGCACATCATTGGGCTCGAAATCCTCGGTTATCTCACTCACATTGACCTCGCGATTCACACACATGACCTTGGACATACGGCAGAACACAGCCGTTAAATCGTGGGAGACGATCAAAATCGTAATTCCCCTCTTATCTTTTAGATCGCTGAGTTTCTTAAAAAACATTTCCTGGGTGACGGCGTCCACACCTGTTACGGGCTCGTCCAGGAATATCAATTCGGGGTTGCGCACAAGTGCCTTTGCTACGAATACACGCTGCTTCTGGCCGCCTGAAAGCTCGCCGATCCTTTTATCTGCGATATTTTTTATCCCCATAAATCCCAGCGATTCATCCACCGCATCCCAATCACTCCTTCTCAACTTGCGGCCGATTATACCGCGGTTCACCCTGCCCAGCCCCACAAGCTCTCTTACTGTAAGCGGAAAATGCACATCGAAGTTTAAAGCAGTCTGGGACACATAGGCAAGTTTTTCCCAGTTCGAGAATGACTTTATATCATTTCCAAATAGCTTGATTGACCCTGCCTTTTTGGGTAGGATGCCCAGAAGCGCCAGCAGCAGGGTTGTTTTTCCGCCGCCGTTGGGCCCCACGATGCCCACATAATCTCCTTTATCGATTTTGAAGCTGGCGTTTTTAATCACCAGCGAATTGGACCTTGTTACATCCAGATTCTTTACATCCATTATCGTCTCAACCTTTGTTGATGCCATTTACTATGCCTCCAAACCAATTTTCAGGTTCTCCAGGTTTGCCTCCTGCTGCTCGAAAAAATTCTTCCCGTCCATAGGTCCTAGCATGAAGTACAGCTCGAGTATAATAACATCTTCACCGGTTTGTGATTCCAGCTCGCGGCTCAAAGTTTCTGCATAATCATCCGCATAGACCGGGTCCACATAGATCACATATGTATCATGCTCTATCATCAGATCCACCAGTGTAGAAATAGCTGAAGTGCTGGGCTGCTCGTCTGCCGAAATACCTATGACGCCGTGCTGCTCGAAGCTGTACCGGTCTGCGAGATACCCGAAGGCGGCATGGGTGGTAAAAATCTCGTCTTTGCCTGCATCTGAAAGCTCACGGGTGTAATTCTCGTCCAGCTGCTCGAGCCTTTCCGATAGCTTCGTCCACCGCGTCACATAATAATCCTCGTTATCGGGATCGTTTTGTAAGAGGGCCTCGTAGATCCTCTCGGCCTGCTGCCGCGCCAGGTAAGGGCAAAGCCAGGTATGTGGATCCGTTAATCCATGCTCGTGGCCCTCATGGTCATCCTCATTATGTTCATCATGACCATCGCCTTCATCTTCTGTTGCCAGCAGCTCTATACCCTCCGTGGTCTCAACTATTATCTTATCGCTTTTGTCTATTACCGATAATATATCTTCTTCAAACCAGTGGTCCAGCTCAACTCCATTGTAGAGTAGTACATCTGCGTCTTCCGTTGCTACTATATCAGCTGTAGAAGGCTGCCACGCATGTACCTCCGTGTTGTGTGGAATAAGAGCCTTGACAGAAACCAGGTCGCCTCCAATCTGTTCGGCAAAAAAAGCCAGGGGATAGAATGTAGCAATCACCTTGACTTTGTCGTCCTCTTCTCTTTCCACTTGATAAGCCTGAAAAACAGCAATACCCAGTAGAATAAAAACAACGATGAAACTAACAGCGATGAAAGTCTTTTGTTTTGAGTTCATTTTGATTCCCGGAAGATTTAATAGGGTAGTATATTGTCTTAGCTATTATTAAGTTTTTTTGATTATTTAATAAATATTATTAAATATAGTCACATTCTTAATAATGATATATCTAAAATTTACGCCCTGAATATAAATGTATCTTTTTTGAATAGTAAAAAAAATATCTCCGATTATTTTCAACTCAAAAAATCAATCCCAATCATAAAACATCTCGATGGAACCTTCCACATGCACGGTCAATAAACCCTCCGGTACTGCATCGTTCTGGGTTATCGGTGTATCCCGGTTGTCAATAACCAGGTAAAGTGATTCGCCTCCTATGCCGTGTATGCTAACGGAATCTGAAACTTTGATTACATTCTCCCAGGCATGAGATGATGAAAATGACTGCAGTGATGTATTATCCCATCCATAGGCACCATTGTACTGGTCGGAATCCATAATATATACATCAAATCTCATACCCAGCTCCGAAGTGACTTCCAACTCGATGTCCGCCTCCTCATAAAAATATTCTTCCAGTGTGTATCTGTAATGACCCCCGTTTTCGATAGTGACGTCGAATGCAAAATCACGCGTCTCCTCGTAAGGATCGAATATAGGCAGTAATGATACAACAGCATATATTGAAAGTGCAATGATTACTATAATAATAACAATAATCGCCCAGCCCCAGATGGGTAAACCAAAATACCCCTTTTTCTTCTCTTTTGGCGGCGGCATGTAATAATACGGCCGGCTGCATCTTGGACAAACATCCTTACCTTGGAAATGCTTATAATCATCTGCATTATCTTTCATCGACCCAGACCCCAAAAATGCATTAAATTTATTGCTGGTAGATTAATCGCGTTTATTTTCTATTAATTTTGTGGTACTTTTTTGGACTTTATAAGCTTATTAAGCGATTAGTATAGATTATAGAAGTGCGGTACACGTTGTGCGGTAGCGAGGTGCGTAACGTCAATCGCCTCTCGGTAGCGGCCGACTCTTTTACTCTTAGACTCAAGTGCTTCTCGCTACTCGCTACTCGCAACTCGCCTTTCCGAGGGCTTGTTTAATATAATCGACTTCCAGAAGAAATATTGTTATCTATTGAAGCAGATCGCAAAACCATGCCGCCGCAAGTAGGACATTTTGTGTAGGATTCATTGTAAGAGAACTGGACGGAACCATTGCACCTTGAGCAGGTCTGCACCGGGGGTGGACTGGCAACCTCAGCCGGAGCTTGAGGGGTTTCATCCTCCCCTCCTGGCTTACTTCTTTTAAAAAACATAAAAATTATGATAAAAACAACAATGATGGATACTATCAATGCAATTGCAATCCACAATATTGTTCGATTTGAATCCGATTTTTCTTCTATATTCTTTTGCTCCGGGCTGTTTGTTGAATCCGTAGGATCTGTATCGGATTTGTACTCTTGAAGATTGGTAAAGCCGTCATCATCTGAATCAATTAAAGCATCCGAGGGATCCTCGGGGTCCAGATCATATAGCTCCTCCCAGTAATCCGGCATTCCGTCCCCATCGGTATCCTCTGGTTCTGGGTCAACACCTTTGGCTTTTACGGTTATTTTTATCTCACAGGTATCCTTTGCATTTCCGGAAGAGGTGGCAGTAATCTGAATGGGATATTCACCTGCAAGTGTGTTTTCGGATGTACCGACATACAGTTCTGCCGTTCCGGTTGCGGAGGGTTTCAGGGTGAATTTCGAAACATTCAAAGCCAAATCGATGCCTTTGAGGTCTGATTCAAAGCTCAGCGAAACTACATCATCGGTATTTCCTTTATTTGTTACATAAACATCATGGGTTGCGCTTTCGCCCTGTTCCAGCGTATCTGATGTTTGTGCGACGGTTATTTCTATATCAAAAGTATCAATGAATGGAGAACCTGTTATGAAACTCCAGATGCTGCTGAGGCAGCTGCCTTTAAAATCACCGTAGTAGGGTAATACATACCAGTAATATTCAGTGTCCGGATTTAAACCGGAGATATAATAGGTTAATTCCGGCTGGTGAAATGATACAATATCCATCGGCGGGTAAACCGTATCAAGATATACATCGTACACCAACGAGCTCTTATTGATGAAATCGGAATCCCACTGCAGCATAACATCCAAACCAGTTAAATACATTTGATTTAACGGACTGACCAGGTATACCTCCGGATTCGGGTCAGGGTCAGGGTCGGGGTCGGGATCCGGATCGGGATCCGGGTCGGGGTCTGGGTCCTCACCGGGTTTTTTAACTATTATTATGATTGATGATGTGCTTTTAGCATTGGCTTTATCAGAAACCTCCAGGGTGATGTTATGCGTACCCGCATCCAGATTAATGTTCAAAAGTGTCGGCCCAACTCCAATCTCTCCTGATAAGTTTGAGCTCCATGTATAGGTCAACGCCTCATCTGGATTGGGGATATAAAAATCCAGATCATCTGAACTTCCTGAAAAATTGATTCTGTCGGTCACCATAAATTGGTCATTATCTCGAGGTTTTTCGATTATTGGTTTTTCCGGAGGATCATTTACATTTTCAATCACAAATGTTATATTTTTCCAGTCACCGAGAGGGGGCTCGGCGCTGTCCTTAACACTGATATTGATATAATAAGTGCCAACATCACTGTTGGTAGGTGAAAATGAGATCTGACCTGTTGGAGGCTGGATGTGAAAATCGCCTGGTAAATTTAAGCTAGTGTCCATCATTTCGGCTTTGAATGTCAATTTATCATCGGGATCCGCAAGGTCCTTGGCTGATGCAATCACATATAATAATTCATCCTGCTTACCGGTAACGATATTTGCCGAGTCGGAGGGCGGGCTCCAGAACTTTGCATTTTCAAGGACAGGCGCATCGTTGACCGATGTAACTGTAACGCGTACGGTATCCGCCGGTTTGGGCGGGTCGTAGGTCGTACCGTCGGAGGCCTCGAAGGTTATATCCTCGTAACCGTGCCAGTTTGGCTGCGGACTGAATTTGACAGAACCGTTGTCGTATATCTGAACCATGATTTTGCTGTTGCCCATCACATTAAAACTTAATTTATTAGTGTCGTAATCCTCAAACACCTGCGATAGATTAACGGATGTGTCATCATAATGATCCTCTAGAATCGAGAAATCGTCCATGGATTTGTTTACGAAAGGCGGTAAAAAGGTAGTATTGGAAGCTTCATTTGAATTTGATGAAGGGTTATTGACCTCATCATAACATTTAATAACAAAATAATAGGTCGTACCTTTTGTAAGACCTTTCACCATGTAATCCACAGTTTGATTGTTAACCGTGTTCAACAAATCGTAGGGGCCGCCGGAACCCTCGCCGGTTTTGTTCATGTAGATTCTATAGCCCTGTACATCAGCTGAAGTCGATTTCGTCCATGTAAGTTTGATTTTTTTATCGTTAATGGTTTGGGCGTGAAGTTTTGTAGCATTTTCGGGATTTCTGGTATCTATATTGAATGGTCCGGAGGTTACATTTGTGCACGCTCGCTGGATTACACCCAGGTGATCCGGGTTGGAAAATACCCTGATTCTGAAGTAGCCGTTATCGCTTTCAACCTGGTCGGTTTCTGCATCCCAGATGTATGTATAATTTTCCCCATTCCTGCTGGAATTCAGATTCTTAATACCGTCCCCTCCCTTACGCGTGGCGTTATACCACGTTTTGCCTCCATCCGGGGAATATTCTGTTTTTATCCAGCATTTATCGGCTTCGCCGTCATAGATTGTGTAGTTTATTTGAACATCACCCTTCAATGTGGATGGTAGCGATTCCATTGTGGCATATGAATGGGTGTTCGGAAGGGGATACTTGGAGCTATTCTGGGCATTGTTGAGATATATTCTGAGAGGATAGCTTATAATAAAATCCAGGTCACCGTCGCCATCTATATCGCCTATATCTCCATCCCAGGTTTCCTGGTTTTTATCATCAGCGTCCCAGCTGTGGTTAGGATTCATATTACCATTTATATTTTCATAAATCTTAGAGGTGGCCTTCCAGTTACAGGAAGCTACATCGAAATAACCATTTCCCGTAAGATCTCCCAGTGCAATATCCATCGTTTGGTTACATGCTGTAAAATTGAAGTTGCTGCTGGTGGGTAAGCCCGAACCATTTTGGTAGTGTATTTTATTTTTATTCACGGGATTTCCATCTGAATAATGGCTGACTCCGAAAACAAGATCGTAATATCCATTCTTGTCCAGATCGCCCCATGCAACAGAGTGTGTATCATTGAACTCGGTGGCGGTCCACGATGCCGAACTTGAAATCATCGATCCGGAATTCTTATAAATCATATTATAGCCGTTACTGTTGCCCGCCGCGAGGTCTAAATCGCCGTCGTTGTCATAATCACACCATTCCACGCTGTATGTACATCGGTTATCGGAGGCTGTCCAGACCGGACTCTTCGTCAATGTCCCTTTATCGTTTTTGTACAAATAATTATTCCTGATCCTTCCCACAGCTAAATCCAGATCGCCGTCGCCGTCAACATCACCCCATGCTAATGATGTACTTTCCTTGTAATCCCATCCTTTATTATAATCATTTGATTTCCACGAGGAGGTTGTTTCTAAAGTACCATTATCATTATAATAAACAGCTTCAAAACCCCTGGACGATCCCACATTCATAGAGGCCATAGCTAAATCAAGATAACCGTCAGAATCCACATCGGCCCACGCTAGACCTCTGATATTAGCGTTTTCTGAAGAGGTCCAATCCGGATTTTTTGAAAATATTCCTCCGCCTTTATTATAATAAAGATCTATTCTACCCGAGCCGACGGCTATATCCAGATCACCGTCATTATCAACATCACCCAAGGCAATTGCCTTTCCACTTCCTAAAGGTGCACCTGTTGTTTGTTTCGTGAAGGATATATTTCCACTTGAAAAGAGTATATTGAACGGCACAGGCTCAAAATCTTCCTCCTGCAATTTCTCCTCAGATTCTAAATTTTCATAGGGCCCTGAAGAGCCGTTTAGAGGTACAATTGATAAAATCAGAATTAAAACAACTATTAAGGTTGCTGATGTTACTGGATTCACTTTGATGTGCCTCATTTACCAACACCACTTGTATTGGGTCCTCCGGAGGTATTCTACTACCTGGATTGTTCACTTACCCATCCAATTCTGTCAAATAACATACCTGTATAAAATCTTTACCCAGTTTTATTAATATTATGTGTAGTTGAACATGTAAGATTTGTTAAGATTAAAAAAAGAAAATAATTAATAAATAATTTGGTAAAATTGTCCAAATAACAAAATTTTAATTAAATCAACCCTAATCTCTAATGCTTACACCCCTGCACCTGTGTCCTGGGTCCTGTGTCCTGGGTCCTGAATCCTGTGTCCTGATTTCTTTGCCTTAAAATCACCCTAGCGCCTCCTCTCTAGCGCCTAGCGCCTGTAAACACCGAAAATTATATTTGCCCTCTGCTGGTTTGTATTAGCACCGTAGTAAAATTATATTCAAAGGTTTCGAGAAGAATCCGGTTTTGATGTATATGATACAATCGAAAGTGAAAATGCCAACGCTGATCAATATAGATGCCTATATCAAAGGCGATAAGAAGGAGGTACCGGATGCTATCGGACCCGATGACCCCACAAAGATATTTAATTATTTATGTAAGAAATTGAAAGCGGAGAAGGTTGACGAGACCATAATCGCGTTCTCCTCAGAAAAGGATGACTGGTACATAAAATTGTTCGACCAGCCCGATTACTGTGTTTTTACTACAATGGTATCGCCCAAGGATGATAATTACGTGTCCGATGACTGGACGCAGGATATTACGAAATACATCGAGGAAATGCAGAAGGTAATAGCAGTAATGCCCCGGAACCGCATAGCGAACCTCCGCATAATCGGCACAACGGGATTTGATGAACATGCAGAGGCCAAAACCTTTATTGATGAGTATGCCGCGTTTTTTGATAAAAGAATCAACGAGATCGGACTAATGTACAATTTCTGCATGCTGTGCAAGGACGACCAGATCGAAAATCCGCCCTTTTATATGAAAGATTATATCATTGCACCCATAACACCAGACAGGTTCGAAGCCGAGCGCATCATCCTGGAGGTTATCGACGACCTCAATTTCCTCGCGGCGTACGAGGGTAAGCTTGACAGGATGTACAGGGTGTACGTTGATATAGAAGCGAAGTTCAAAAGGATGGAGAATAAATCTATTGCTGAGATGAATAAGGTCGCAGGGATCCTGAAAAAGGATCTCGAGGTAAAACAGCTTGAACAGTACCTTTTGAAGATCAATTCAGAATTTGCGGAGATCTCAACCCTTGCTGCAGTGCTCTCCCATGATAATTCTACGGTTACATCGAACATATCCAATGCAAATGTGATTTACAGTAAATGGAATGAAAAGGAGTTTTCCGGGTACCCCAAGGTCCATATAGCCTCCATGCGCGACCTCGAAATTATTGCGAATGCTTATAAGAGCATCACCGAGAAACTTGAAGTGGTACGCGGGAGGCTGCATGATACACTGGAGATCATCAAAACTTATCTAGATTTGAAACAGCAGAACCTCAGCTTGCAGCTGCAAAAAAGCGTGGATGCCTCCGGCCGCAGTCAGATCGACTTGCTGTATGCTCAAGAAGAGGAGAAGCGGATGGCGGAGAGCAGTAAGCGCTCACTGGAGAATCTAACATACATCTTTGCCGGACTGGGGCTGTGCGAAGTGCTGGCGAACTTCGTCGTGGTTTACCTTACCGAGGGCTCACCCGTCAGCGTGACTGCTATGTTTTTGTCACTTACACTCATTATACCCCTCGTAGTAATCTGGGTATTATTCGCAAAGCTGCAGAAACGGGCCCAGGTAAAAATAGAATCAGACCTCAAGGAATTTTCATCGAAAATGAAATCTAAGAAAAAAGTTGCTTCGAAGAAAAGCAATTAATGACGCAATTTTTTCAAATCCGAAATTCGAATTTTATATCATTGATTTAAAAGCTTACTGAAATTCCCAATCAACCTTCTTATCCTTCTTCTCTTCATCCTCATCCTCTTTTTTATCAAGTTCGCTTACCAGGCCGGTGGTGGGTTTATACGGGTGGTCGGGATCAACCATCATTAATTTTTCCACGGTGCGGAATATTTTCATCTTGGGCATTTTTTCAGGGGGCTTTTCTTAGGTTTTCGTCGTGGGTAAATCCCAGAATTCATCCTTATCCGGTGAAAGGGTCTTCAACCCGGAGATCCTATCATGGGTTTCCTTGTAGACGATCTTATTGATATCGTACTTTCGGCATAACTGCTTGATCTCATTCTCGTGCTCGGGTTCTACTTGGCCTAACAGAAGAACCTCTCGTAAATAATCCTCTAAATGGCTGATTCCCTTCTGCATCAGTACCTTCTGGGTCTCGACTGCCTCTTCCTCACGGTGGGCTTTCTCTAAGGTTCTTATCTTTTGCTTGAGGATCTTCTCATCATTCGGTGAGATTTCAAGTAATTTATCAAAACAGGAGATCTTCTCATCATATTCACCAAGCGCCTCATGGATCTTGCACTTGTTTTCAAGAAATTCTTTATTAGTTGGATATAATTCCAGCAGGCTGTTCAAACACATAAGGGCCTCTTTTGGTTTCTTTAATGAGGCAGCAGCCTCGTACTTGCTGCGCAGTGCACGTTCGTTCAGGGGATCGCGTTTCAATAGCAAATCGTACCAGATTATTGCGTCATCCAGCCGGTTAAGCTTCTCCTGGATCTTTGCTATTTCAAGATACAGTTCCTCCGATTCAGGCTCCGCGGCCCTTACATTATCGATGAACTGTAACAGTGCACTTTTCTTACCGAGTTTTTTGAGGATTTTCAGCTGTCTTTCCCATAATTCCACATCTTCAGGGAACAATTCTGTCAATCTGGCATAGGTTTTAGCCAGGCCGCCGAGATCATCGAGGCGATACTGTGCCTCCGATTTTTTAATTAATACCTCGCGATTCTCCGGTTCATGTTTTAGTATAGCTACACAGGTTTTCACAAGGTTCTTATTGTCGCCGTCCCGCTCAAATAATTTCAGCTGCAGCTTAAGTGCATCCAGGTCATCAGGCCAGCTCTGAAGTATTTTTTGTAGATCGGAGGACGACTTATCAAAATCGCCGAATTCAAAATAAAGCTCTGCACGAGCAAATCGCCAGCTATTATTCTTCGGTTCATGCTTTAACATATCCGAAAGGCAATCGAGCTGTTCCTTTTTATCACCCAGATTCAAAATGATTGAATACTTTTTTTCAAGCCATTTCATGTTATCCGGTTCAAGGCTGACCAATTTATTATAACCTTCAAGCGCTTCCGGCCATTGTTCCAATCCTTCGTAAGCTTCCGTTCGTTTGCGCCATGCATTTTTATTGGATTTGTCACGTTCTATAATTTCTGAGCTTACGGTTATAATCTCATCCTGACGATCTAATTTTTCTAGAATATCCAATTTTATCATTCTGTACTTTATATCCTTTGGATTCTCGGCAATGACCAGGTCAAGACCTGCTAGAGCCTCGCCGAACCGTTCTAATTTTATCAGCACTTTGGTTTTTTCTGCATGCAGTTTCCAATTTTTAGGATCTGAATAGATCAGTTTATTGAAGCACTGCAGCAGCTCGTTATATTCTCCGAGCTTGTTATGCAGTATCATTTTTTCTCGGAGATATTCTTTATTGTCAGGTTCAAGCTGGATCAATTGGTTATAACATTCAATTGCCTCATGCCACATGCTCGCTTCCTTACAGAATCGAGCACGGATCTTCCAGACCTCGGCGTTGATTGGGTCGAGTTCAACATAGGTCTTTGTGATTTCCATTACTCCCTCTTGACTTTTCAATTTCTCAAGAATTTTAATTTTTAAGAACATCAGTCTTGTGTTTTTAGGTGAATATTCCATTAAGGAATCCAGAGTTTTTAGTGCCTCTTTGTTTTTATCCAATTCCATCAATACACTTATTTTTTCTGTTATTAGATTTATATCGGCGGGGGAGGCTTCTATGAGCTTATCCAGACATTGGAGCTGGCTGGGGTAATCTTTCAGACTTTTATTTAGGTTAAGAAGACCTCTGCAGAATTCTAGATTATCCGGGTCAAGCTTCATTAAACGCTTGTAACCTTTTGCAGCCAGATCGTGTCTTCTCAGGTACTCCATGGCTATTGTAAATTTGAACCATGCCTCTTTGTTATCTTTTTGTATTTTGAGTATCTCCGTTGCAGTATCTGCAGCCTTTTGATATTCCTCCTGTCGTTCATGTAAAGCTGCCTTTTTCAATAATATCTCAACGTCCTCCGGCTTGATCTTCAATAGCTGTTCATAGACTTTCATTAATTCGCCGTCGGACCCGAGCTTCTCCATGGCCAGTGCCTTCATTTTCAAAGCGTCTTCATTCTTTGGTTCAATGTCCAGTATTCTATTGGTAATTGAAATCACATCGTTCCACTGCAGATAATCCACATAAATCTTCAGCTGCATCTGCAAATATTCCACATTTTCAGGATCTTCTTTAAGAAGCCTCTCGACACCATTCTTGGCTTCCTCAAAACGCTTGAGCTTGATTAATAACTTTATGCGGTTGGCTTTCAATTCCATATTGAACGGTTTCTCAGCAATAAGATTTTCATAACAGTGAAGCTGTTCATTATTCTCTCCCAATTTTTTATGCAGTTCAAGTTTTTCCATCCAGTAATCCATATTGTCAGGATTGAGTGCCACCAGCTTGTTATAATCATCCACCGCCTCCGTGTGCATTTTAAGGTTAGCTAGAGATTTTGCACGGCGGTAGATGTTTACCTCATCACCGATTTTGTATTCTCCGATCTGGTTGGTGATCTTGATCAAATCGTCCCACAATTCGAGTTTTTCCAAAACTATAGCTTTAAGCTGAAGAAGGTCCAGATTATCCGGATGGATCTTCAATAACTTGTTGATGCCTTTATTAGCATCGTCGAGTCGCCCCTCCTTTATAAGCTTTTTTACCTTTTCCTTTATAAGTTCTACATTGTCAGGGCTTATTTCCTTGGCCATCATAAATACCCCCGTTGCTTTAAATAACCCTAGACATTCGTCTCCCCCTGGGTTCGAGGAATTTATCCAACAATGGAGTTTGTTATAATAAATGTATCGATTAGTATATAAATAAAAGAATGAAAATTTAACCATGATAGCGGGATTATGGTAGATATTATTAGAATCCAGAAAATCAGGATTTCAGCTTAAATAGTCACTGGATTGATTAATAACGCTTACGGAAGGGCGCCAAACGTTTGGCGGTTGCATCTAGCGTACCGTCAAGCGGTTGCATCTAGCGTCTCGTAAAACGGTTTCGAGACTCGTTACGAAAAGCGGTATGGAAGCTCGTTTGGTTAGGTGGCATCGAAACCCGTCTCGTCTGTTGCCTCTCCTCTTTCGTCTTTCCTCAAGCCTTTTGTCTTTTACTCTTACCTCTTGCCTCTTCCGAAAGATCCTGATAGCTACGAGTTCTCATTCCTTCAGTTTCATCGTCTCAACCATAGTGATAGTCTTACTGATGCTTTTACCGTACTTATCCCGGAACTCGATCAAAAACTTATGGAACTCATTCAAGTCCTTGAATTTGCATTTCATTATAATATCATATTCACCGGTAATCCCATGCACCTCCTTTACCGCAGGTAATTTGAATAACTTCTCATCAAGATACTTTCCGGGGGCTCCGGCAATTAAAATAAAAACAGTTAACGGTTCACCAACGATTTCGTCATCAAGTTTAACCGTAAACTGTTTTATGGCACCCAGCGTTACCAGCTTTTTTATACGCTGGTGAACAGTACTTGGACGGATTCCAGTCTCCTTCGCAATGGTACGGATACTCGTACGGCTGTCTTTAATTAAAATTTGTAAGATTGCATTGTCCTTGGAATCCAGTTCTGGCGGGATTGCCATGGCCAATAATATGTCCTAACTTTTATTTAAATATTTGGACATTGTCCAGGAATTATGAAACTTTTTAGGCAATATCAAGAAATAATCCAAATAATTCTGGATAAAGTATAAGTAAAATCCAAACCCTTATACAGTTAAGGTGATTGATCCATGAACTATAAAGTACGCGATTTAAATCTTGCTGACGCCGGCAGACTGAAAATCGAATGGGCAGAATCACGCATGCCTGTTGTAATGGCACTGCGTGAAAAATACAGTAAAAGCAAACCAATGAAAGGTGTAAAGATTGCCGGGTGTCTCCATGTAACAAAGGAGACCGCGGTGCTGGTAAAAACCTTGAAAGCTGCAGGCGCACAGATCGTTTGGTGCGGCTGCAACCCGCTGAGCACCCAGGACGATGTATCCGCGGCACTTGCAAGCGACGGTTTTTCGGTATATGCATGGCACGGTATGAACACCGAAGAATTCTACTGGTGCATTGACAAAACCCTGGAATTCCAACCGGACCTAACGCTTGATGACGGGGCCGACCTCATTTTCACAATCCACTCGAAACACCCCGGCATGTGCGATGATGTACTGGGCGGTACAGAGGAGACCACTACAGGCGTACATCGACTTCGCGCAATGGCGGAGGCCGGTGAGTTAAAATATCCGGTACTTGCAGTGAACGATGCAGAGACAAAATGGGATTTCGATAACGTGTACGGCACCGGCCAGAGCTCCATTGACGGTATACTGCGAGCAACAAGCATGCTGATTGCGGGCAAGACCTTTGTTGTGGCCGGGTACGGTCACTGCGGCCGCGGCGTGGCCATGCGCGCGAAAGGGCTCGGTGCGAACGTTATTGTGACAGAGATCAACCCGATAATGGCGCTGAAAGCCACCCTTGAGGGTTTCAGGGTAATGAAAATGAACGAAGCTGCGGAGGTCGGCGATATATTCATTACCGCTACAGGTATGAAAGATGTGATTCGGGGCAGGCATTTCGAGTCGATGAAGGAAAATGCGGTTGTGTGCAACACCGGTCATTACGATGTAGAGGTCAATACAAAGGAGCTCAAGAAGTTAAGTGAGCGCGTGCGCACGATTCGACCGAACAACGAGGAATTTACGCTGAGAGATGGGAAGAAAGTATATCTGTTAGCGCAGGGCCGCCTAGTAAATCTTGCAGCAGCAGAGGGTCATCCTCCGGAGGTTATGGATATGTCATTTGCGAACCAGTTCATGAGCATGATGTATCTGGCAAAGGAAGGTAAGAACTTAGAAAAGAAAGTCTATGATATAACCCCGGAGCAGGATAAGGAAGTAGCCAAGCTGAAACTTGAGACCATGGATATTACAATTGACAAATTGACAGCCGCGCAGGAAAAGTACCTGACGGATTATTCTGCCGGAACGTGATTTGATTTCATATTGATTATAAAAAAACGAAATCCGAAATTCGAATTTAAGATCAAATAAAAAGCTCATAATCTTGAGGTTTGGAAATGAAGATCGATCTTCATGTACATTCGAAAAACTGTTCGGATGGCAGAATGAGTATCGAGGAGATTTTTTTAGAGGCTAAAAGAAGAAACATAGGGATGCTCTCCATCACCGATCACGACTCGCTGGAATGCCAAGTTCTGGCGAGAGCCGAGGCGGAAAAAAATAATATCAGGTATATTACAGGAGTGGAGCTGAATATAACTTTTTCCCATCCCGAACTTACGGAAGGGAAGGATATATCTCTCGATTTTCTTGCATATAATTGCGACGTTGAAAATACAGCATTAACCAGCAAGTTAAAGATCATGAGTGATTACAGGGAGGAAAGAGCACTTAAGATACTGGAAAAGATTAACGTTGAATTTGAATCCGAGGGAATAGAGAAGTTTACAGAAGATGACATAAAGGCCATCCAGGCGGGTGTAGACGGCGTTTTTGCCAGACCGCACATTGCAAATTATCTGGTAGAAAAAGGGATCGTTACCAGCAAGCAGGAAGCTTTCGATAAATATCTGGTCAAATGCGATGTGCCTAAATATCCATTTAAAATCGAAGAGGCGTCGAAATTGGTAAAAAATGCCGGAGGGATCGGGGTACTGGCCCATCCCAACGACCCGAACGGCACATCCCTTGTCAAGCTGACCACCTCTTTGGAGAAGCAAACAGATATAATAGAAAAAGCAGTCCTGCCGTACCTCAACGGTATTGAATGCTGGCACTCAAGGCATACGCCAAAAACCTCCGAGCACTATATGAAATTTACACAAAAGCACAACTTGATTATGACAGGCGGCTCGGACTGCCACCAGAACCCCGTCATCATGGGAACAGTAGATGTGCCGGAACGAATCGCAGCGCAATTCGATGAGTTAATTAAATGAGGTTGAGATGAGTTCATGGAAGCGATGATAAACGATTTGTTGAAACCCTCTGCTTTTCCAGAGGCGCCAGAGAAAGTTACCATGGTACAGACCCATATCTCGGTGGTTTTCATCGGCGACGAATTCGTCTACAAAATTAAAAAGCCTGTGGATTTCGGTTTTGTTAATTATTCGACACTGGCGTTGAGGGAGGAGTACTGCAGGAAGGAAGTTGAGCTTAATAACCGCTTTTCAAAGGGTGTTTACCTGGGCGTTTATCCGGTAGCATTTGATGGTAACATACATACAATAGACGGCAAAGGTGAAGTTGTGGATTATGCAGTTAAAATGAAACGGTTGGAAGATAAAGATCTCATGAAGTTTCGGTTTGCAGATAAAAAAATATCTACCGAGGATATAAGTAGAATTGCCAAATCCATTGCGCAATTTCACAAAAGCGCGCCGAGGACAAATGAAATCGATGACTTCGGTAAAATGAAGGTTATGAAATTCACAACAGACGAGAATTTTGAACAGACTGCTGAGTTTATTGGCGATTCCATAACAAAGGAGCAGTACGATGCACTGAAAAATTGGACCGGTAATTTTTACAAGAACAATGAGGAGCTTTTTAATGAGCGAATCAAGGCAGGCAAGATCCGTGATTGTCACGGCGACCTCCATATGGAGCACATCTGTCTAACCGACCCGATTATCATATTCGACTGCATTGAATTCAACGAGAGATTCAGGTATATAGATATTGCTTCGGACCTATCGTTTCTTCTTATGGATCTGGAATACAACGGCGGCGATGATTTTGCAGCGCAGCTCTGCAACGATTATCTCAAGTATGCGGGAGAGCAGGATATATCGGAACTGATAAAGTTCTTTAAAGTATACCGCGCTTATGTAAGGGGAAAGGTCACAAGTTTTATGCTGAAAGACAAAGATGTGGAGGAAGATAAAAAGAATACTGCAAGAACCACAGCGCAGCGGTATTTTGCACTGGCGCATTCATATATATTGAAAGATTAACATAGTATAAAAAGAAAATATTTCATTAACGGATGTGATAATTTGAGAGAACCATTCGCTAAATTCATAGAATCCGAACTCAAAGCTGGTACGCTTCTCATAGCCTGCGGCCTGCCGGGCAGTTGGAAAACGGAAACTACGGAGGAAGTATCGAAACTGAAAGGATTTCCTATACTCAGGACAGATTTGATCAGGTTGGAAGTGCTCAAAGACATGGACATCTTCGACGAAAAGGTCGCCGGCAATTACGAGGTACGCAAGCGGGTGTACGACGAGATGTTCAGCCGGGCGGAGTCAACCCTGCAGAAGGAGGAGGGTGTGATCCTGGACGCCACCTTCGTCACCCAGGAGCTACGCAGGCGGGCGGCGGCAATTGCAGCCGGGCAGAATAAAACCTTCGTGATTCTTCAAACTCATTGTTCAAAGGATGCAAGTATAAATAGGATATTAAAAAGAACCAAGGAGAATTATGAGTCCAACGCACTGACCGAGCAGGCTTATCTTAACAACCTGAAAAAGTTCGAGGAGGTGGATCTGGAGGATTTGAAAAAGCTGCATCCGGATCTCTCAATTATACACCTCACAGTTGATACTGAAAAAGATCCTCCAGAGGATTGGTACATCATCGGAAAGGATACACGATAGGAGCAAAGGGACGGTACGCACATGGCTAACAGGGATTCCAGTGATAATATGCAAAGACAGGCAGAGCAGATACAGAACTGGCTGCAGGTGTTCAAAACCATCGGTAAAGCAACTCAGGATACCGCAGTGGGTATGTACGGTACGGCAGAGGCGCGAGAAAAGCTCGGGAAGGGCGCAGGTGGAGATATAACCGTTAAGCTTGACCGGGTTCTTGAGGATATTATAATCGAACACCTCCGCAAACACGATAATGTAAAATTGATTTCTGAAGAAATCGGAGAGGAGGTATTCGGCACACCGGAAGTTGTTGTGGCGGCGGACCCCCTGGACGGCTCTTTTAACGCCAAGCGCGGCTTGCCTATCTTTGCGGTTTCTCTGGCTCTGGCCATCCCGGAAGAAGAATTGACGGATGAACCGCTTTTGATGAAGGACATAAAATTGGGTTATGTTAAAAATCTTATCAGCGGCGATGAGTACTGGGCGATCCGTAACAATGGTGCATATAAAAACGGTAAAGCGTTCAGAACCCCTGATTCGGAACAATTGAATGTGTTCTGTGTGGAACTTTCACCGGATCCGGCAGGTACCTTTGCCGCATTTTCGAAATTATTGAACACAGACAGCAAAATCCGATGCATCGGTTCGCTGGCGCTGGACCTGTGTTACACCGCAGAGGGTATATTTGACTGTGTACTGGATTTGCGAAGAGGCCGATGCAGGGTGCTCGATACCGCGGCCGGTATAATCATTCTGGAAGAAGCAGGAGGGATTGTTACCGACGAGGCTGGCAGTACGCTGTCCAACAGACCAATCACAGTTACAGCAAAATATAACATGGTGGGCACCCGTAATAAAAAAATACACAAAAAAATCATTGATGGATTGGTTTAATCCCAACAACAAAATCCAAACCCCAAGAAAATCCCAAAAAACAAAACTACAAAGTGTGGTGCGAGTTTAATACTAGCAATGAAATTACCCGTCCTGGTTTGGCAAGGAGAAATTTAAAACAAGAAAGATAGAAACATTTGGTTAATGAGTAAATAGGTGTTTTAAAAATTATTTGGCCTTCTTGATTTCTAGCTTTCCTGTTTATAACAGGGTGGGGAGGGGACGTTTTTAATCAGGTGCTTTATTAAACAGGAAGTCAGGAAGATCAGGAAGTTAATAATTCGTTTTCCTAGTTTCCTGTTTTCCTGTTGTAAAAAACAATGGGGGGTGGGGTTTTGGGATTTGGGATTTGAGAGTTGTTTAGTATTTAGAATTTAGTGCTTAGAATTTTTATAACAATTATATTGTCAAAAATTCATTTCCTACGACTATGTATTGCTACGAATCGTTCTACAGACCGGTCGTAGGTGCGTTCGACTTCCGGCGGGAACACACAGGCCGGCAGCTGGCCCATGTCCCAGTGATATTTTATGCATTCACAGCACTTGCCTTTGCGAGAGCAGGGTTCGTATGTGCAGTTGCAGTCCGCCTTGTTGGCCTCCTGTTGTTCACATTCCATAACAATCAACCGAGAGGAAATACAAATACATCAATATAAGCTTTAATATCGATTACTTAAGTGGTGCGTGGTGAGGACATTCGCTATACTCATTTGAATGGTGAGTCCACCTCCCACCCCTCTTTGATTCCTTAGCTTTTACTCACTATTCACTATTAAAGACTGTGAAACAGCCGTACTCACCACTCCGAAAGCGATATATAAGCAATATCTCAATGCTACTCACCATTCAAGCGAGCTTTGCTCGCGTTCTCACCATTCACCACTATTACATATTTTCCCAACAGAAATAATCAACCCTAAAAAGTTAATAATAAGTTAAAATTATATATTTAATAATGCACCAAAAATTTGACGTAATTATTG
>CP070629.1:1312934-1316280 GCA_020356005.1 Thermoplasmata archaeon | reverse complement strand
TAGCTTTTGTAGGGCTTTTTCTCTACCATCACGATTTCCATCAAGAGATATGAATATAAAATGATTTTGAATTCGGTATATTGGTTTTTGATTGAATCCTTATGGTTAAAGGTTAGATATGCAAAATTATTTAAAGCTATCTGGAAATTCGTAAATATAAAATCTCTGGTTCTATATCAGGTGCATTTATTGGTCTGGTGTACTACCATCGCATATAATTATTGATTATTAGAGATGATAGGATTTCTGATGATCATTTATGGGCCGCGCTTTTTAAGGGTATATGGTATAGATTCAAAAAGGGTGGTTGAGATCCGGCTTGGCCTACTCCACTCTGTTTTTTTATTTCTTTTTGTTGTGGAAATTAGAGGTCCAAATACTATTATCAATTACGGGGCGGGACGAAAGGCATCGTGCTACGTGTTATCACGCAGGCATCATTTTCAGAAAGCAATTTTAATCATCCAAAATCACTTCGCTCTTAACAAAATAAATCCAAAATCGTACCTTCACTTACCTCATCGCAATTTTTATTTACCGTCAGGGTTATACACTTCCTCTTGCCCCTCTAGATTTGATAAAATATAACAATTTTATATATAATCAATCAACCAAAAATGGGATGGGAGTCTCTAAAATGGCCTATATATGAAGGGGGGCCATCAATATTCAAATAACACGTGAACCAGCGAAAATATTTAATTGAGTTAGAACAATCTTAGGAGGGCCTTCAATGGATAGCGGCGTAAATTCCTACCAACAAACGGGCGAAGGTGACCAATTTATAGAGGGAATTAAAGTGGATTCCAGTTCAAAACCCTCTGATAAACCCAAACAGGAAAAGAAAGAAAGGAAGTTGGAACTAACAGCGAACGCTCTTAAGGTTCTGCAGAAACGATATCTTCGAAAGGACGATAACGGAAAGGTACTGGAGACCCCTGAAGAGATGTTTCGGAGGATCGCTGCAAATATCGCTTCGGCGGACCTAAAGTACCATTCATCAGAGGAAGTGCGGCAGATAGAGAAGAAATTTTATAATGTAATGGTGAACCTGGAGTTTTTACCAAACTCACCTACACTGATGAATGCGGGAAGGGAACTGCAGCAGCTATCAGCGTGCTTTGTGCTGCCGATTAAAGATGATATGAACAGTATTTTCGAGACCATTAAAAATACAGCTCTCATTCATAAAAGCGGTGGAGGCACCGGCTTTTCGTTCTCCAGCATCCGGCCGAAGAACGACGTAGTCAAATCCACCGGCGGGGTGGCCTCCGGCCCGATATCGTTTATGAAGGTTTTCAATGCTTCCACGGAGGAAATCAAGCAGGGCGGCACACGCCGCGGCGCCAATATGGCAATTTTGAGAGTGGATCACCCGGACATAATGGAATTCGTGGAGTGCAAGAAGGAGGAGCATACCCTCAATAACTTCAATATCTCCGTAGCCATTACGGACAAGTTCATGGACGCGCTCAAATCCCATGAGCCCTTTCCGCTTGTTAACCCGCGGACCAATCAGGTAGCCGAAATGGTTGAACCGCAGGTTCTCTTCGAAAAAATTGTTGAGATGGCATGGCGCAACGGCGAGCCCGGCGTGATATTTCTTGACCGCATCAACGCCGATAACACCACACCGGATGACGGCGATATCGAGAGCACCAACCCGTGCGGTGAACAGCCGCTGCTGCCGTACGAATCCTGCAACCTGGGCTCAATCAACCTCGAAAAAATGGTCCGGGCCGGTGATGTTGATTGGGATAAGCTTGATCGGACCATCAATATTGCAGTCCATTTTCTTGATAATGTAATCGATATGAACAATTTCCCGCTGGAAGAGATCCGAAAAATGACCGAGAAGAACCGTAAGATCGGGCTCGGCGTTATGGGCTTTGCCGATATGCTCGTGCAGCTTGGTATTCCGTACAACTCGGAACGGGCAGTCAAAGTTGCCGAAAGGGTGATGAAATTCATTTTAGAGCGCTCACATGAAGCTTCGGCCGAGCTTGCCAAAATCCGCGGGGCATTTCCGGGTTACAATAACAGTATATTCCGGAACCGTAAAGGTTTACCCTTCCGCAACGCAACCACCACAACAATTGCACCCACAGGAACAATATCAATGATCGCCGACTCTTCCTCCGGAATCGAACCGATGTTTTCAATATCATTTACCAAAACAGTGATGGACAATAACGTTCTTTCATATGTCAACAAGTACTTTAAGAAGCATGCGAAGGAGCGCGGGTTCTACTCGGAAGAACTGATGAAGCAGATCGCGAAAAAGGGTTCTATACAGGATATGGATGAGATTCCTTATGACATCCGAAAAATATTTACGATCTCACACGATATTTCACCGGAATGGCATGTGAAAATGCAGGCTGCGTTCCAGAAGTATACGGATAACGCAGTATCGAAAACCATTAATTTCCCGCACGAAGCAACGCAGACCGATGTGCGAAACGCTTACATGCTGGCCTATGAGCTCGGGTGTAAAGGAATTACAATTTACCGCGACCGCAGCCGCGAGGAGCAGGTCCTGGAGTTCGAGAAGAAGAAGCTGAAGGCCGAAGGAGAGCTTATCTTCAAAAAGCCTAGGCCGCGACCATCCGTAACCAAGGGGATGACAGTGCGGGCGCCTACAGGGTGCGGCAATCTTTATGTAACCATCAATGAGGATAAGAAAGGTTTATGCGAAGTTTTTGCCCAGATGGGTAAAGGCGGCGGCTGCGCGGCCTCGCAGGCCGAAGCCGTGGGGCGGTTGATATCTCTCGCACTCCGGTCGGGTATACAGGTCGAATCCATCCTGGAGGAGCTTGAAGGCATTCGGTGCCCCTCACCGCTGTACGGTAAGGGCCCGGTCGTAAAATCCTGTCCGGACGCCATTGCCAAAGCCATCGAGAACCATCTGAAGGAAAACCAGAAGACCAAAGATGTTGAGGATATCGTCGACGATACTCTTACCTTGGATCAGTATTCGGAAGAGTCAAAGAAGGATTTGAATAACATCGAAGGCGTCTGCCCGGACTGCGGTAATGCGCTTATAAGCGAGGGTGGCTGCATGGTATGCATCGATAGAGCATGTGGGTATACTAAGTGCGGATAGATCGATTTTAATCGCTTATAGAAGCGCGGAAAGCGGTAGGGTCTGAGAGGGGCGTACCGGCTCACGGTAAACGTCCGACGTTTCGTCTCTTACGTTTCGGATATCGATTCTCCCTGTGATTTTGTTTGATTGATAACTATGAGTTTATTTTCTCATTAGTAAATATCATTAATGATGCAATGAATATCGGTTTCGAGGTGCAGCTATTTCAAAAACAATTCTAGAAATACTATCCGACCC
>CP070629.1:1308751-1312834 GCA_020356005.1 Thermoplasmata archaeon | reverse complement strand
TCTGATTTATGGCCAGTGAGAGCGAGATGGAACTGTTCTCCAGTCTCGCTCGGTTGCAAACAAAATAATCGTTACCGCTAGAATCGATATAACCTGAGAGGTTCAGTTCTGCCCGCTCGTATTCCACAGGGGAGGCCGCAAGTTCATCCAGGCCGAGCTGCCACTCGCCGTGTCTTTGCGTAACCTCGATCGCTATGGGTGTCAGGTAATACCTCAGGAGCGCCTTGTCGAAGGCGGTATATGCCACAAGCGCTACGGAGTCGCCTTTATGCAGCTCCATTCCTTCGGGTAGTTCAGAAAGGTCGACGCGGATGCTGATCTCCGAGTCCACAGCGGAATCGCTCAGGTAGAACGAATAAGTGGGATTTGTCCAGGGCTCGTATCGTACGACGCCCTGGACATTAATGGGAAACTCGAGGTATTTTTCTGGCGCGGAGGTCAGATCAAACAGGGATACGGACTCCAGATCCCAGTGCCCTGTTATTGTAATCGCGGAAGAGCTGTAGATGTACAACCTGTACTCAGCAGGCATCTGCCTGATTATTCCCTTTATTTCGATATTGTCACCGATACCAAGTATACCTGTGGGGTCCAGGACAATAACACTCATGGTATCCGAGCTGCTTTTCAACTTCAATTTCTGTTTATCGCCATAATAATCTTCAATGTCGATTACTGTTCCTGCTGTCTGTACATAGGTATTATTAAAAAATTCTACATTCGTCCAGTTCAGGTCCGGCGGGTTGCATTGGCCTACAACCTTCAGGCTTTTACCGTCGGTTCCTACAAGTTCATATTCACCCCGGTAATTCTTCTGCACCTCGCCGGTCACCGAAACAATGGAATTGACCTGTGCATTTTTATCTACATTTTTATTATTTTCAATAATAACATCCAGTAGATCTTCATTTTTATATAGTGTATAATACTGTTCTCCATTGGATGTGGTATATGAATTTAAAATGGTCCCTTCCACGCTTACAACTTCACCTTCGTAGTGTTCCAGCTCTGTAAAATCTTCTATTTGGATCGGTTGGGAAAGGACCGTCACGACATACAAAAACGCAATGCCTAAAACGCCGAAAATAATAGCTACATGTCCAAATTTCAACCCAAGCATGCGCGTCCCCCAGATCTTTTTTAGGGAATTGCATTAGTGGTATTTATTTTTATCTGTTGGGCGATATAATAACACTTTTATAAATTATATAATATATTTTCCACCCATAATTCTATGGTCACTTTCGTAATATTTTATATTATCTTGGGAATAAAATCATTATAGCAATTACAGCTGCTACGATCGGGATTGGGGATTAGGACGCTCACTCTGATAATGGTGAAGGCACAATACGTTCGGTCGCTACGCTCCCTCGCTTGAATGGTGAAGGCAGATTTTATTTGGGATTAGGGTTTTGGGATTGGGGTTTGGGGTGATTATTATCAATTCAAAATCCCCTAGAACCTTGAACCTAGAACCCAGAACCTAATTATATTGATATCTCAACTACCTTCACTATTCACCATTCACCATTTATCCTTTATTAATTACCCTAGCGCCCCTCCTCTAGCGCCTAGCCCCTGATTCCATTTAATAATAAATTATTAATAGCACCTCAATGATTAAAAACTGGAGCTAAGGTGAAAAATGAGAGCGAATTACAAATCAATCGGCATTTTATCGATAATAATCATGCTGTTGTCAGTTTTGCTTTCGCCTGCAGCAAGTGTTGAAGTTAATGAGAATAATACCAGGGCTGGCAATAACAATGCATCAAGCAGGCAGGATGATTATATTATTTATGACATACAACCATGGGATAATTTATCTGTTAAACCCACTACAATATATGGTATGGGTATCCAATTTCCTTACTATTATGATATATTAAATGTCAAATTAACTCTTAAGGTAAAACCAACACCAGTGAACCTGAGTTTGAGTCCTGCCTGGGATTTTTCTATTGTAAGTCCCCCGACCAATACCCATTACCCTGATGCACTTAATTACAGTACCCACCCGTATCTTTACACCGGCCTAAACGGCACGCATTATTATAGATGCTTTATGGGTTATCAGCTCCCAGCCAATTTTTCTTCCTGGAAGATTACTAATGGAACCTTGAATATAACCAACGACGTAGGACCCAATGCAACCCAGGCTCAAACCCGTGTAGGGGACCATATCTACAACATATATGCTGTCAGAAATACAACGGAGAGTGAAGGTTCAACCTGGTTCACCCAACCAAATCGATTGTTCAGCAACCCTTTAGGATCGTTTGAGCTGCCTCCCCAGCCGAACGGTAATAATACTATTGATTTTAATATCAGCGCACTCGAAGATTGGTTCAATAAAGCCGATGAGACCCTGTGGATGATGGTAAGATCCGCAAACGAGACCACTTCAACAGTTCCTTCGTTATCCATCTTCCATTCCGCGGAGCATCCGCAGCAAGATACCACGCCGAACCTGACCATATCCTATATCCCATACATTGAGGACCTGCAGTTCGGCTGGTGGTTGCTTGATCCAGAAATACATGATCCAGACCCTTCAAAAATATGGTATACCATAGTTGACATGGATGAAATGATAATGACACTTGACTTCAACACATTCGATGAATACCTACAAAACACGATACCTGATATTAGTGGCAATATGAACGTAGAATTCAGATTTACGACAAATAAAGAAGTAACATTTGAACAAATCGAGTTGAACACAACGTTGATGAAAATCGACTCTGACGGTGACGGTGCTGTTGATTCCGTTGATAAGTTCCCGTCCGATCCCACCCAGTGGATGGATTCGGACCTGGACGGGTTTGGCGATAATAAAACGGGAACGAACGGCGATCAATTTCCGTACGACTCCACGCAGTGGGTTGATTTCGACAGCGACGGTTACGGCGATAATCCGGATGGAAACGACCCCGATATCGATCCATTGGACAATGATAGAAATAATCCGATCAAGAACACCTATGATTATATAGAATATATTAAAGATGACTATTATTTCAGTATTGAAATCCCTGATGTTTGGACCAGTACGTCCACTGATGACGGGAAGGGTGCAGTTGACGGTGTTTATTACGATTACCTGGCGGTATTTCGCGAGCAAACAAGTTATACCGCAAATGCACGCATCGATGTAAAAGCTGTGGAGGATATCGATGCTTCGAACACAGATGACTATATCATGAACCTATTACAGGAAATCATAAATTATGTAAACCAGAGATATAATTATTCAATGTACGATAGTCCAACATATGGCACCGACGAATCCGATCGCCGGTACGGCGATGTGGTACTACGCTACAGCGAAAACGGCGAGATGGTTATAACTAAATGGCGTGTGATCGTATCGGAATACAATGAAATGTACTATGTTCTTTCTGCATCTGTGAAAGAAGGCAGGTTCAATGAGTATTTGTATTATTTCAATTATATCTTTGACAAATTTGAAATCCAGGATGAAGATGATCCGGTATTCATGATAATCTGTGCTTTAATCATTGTTGTTGTTATCATAACAATTATAGTGGGACTTGCCTTTAAGAAGCAGCAGGAAACCAGGACAGGGACTACCAAGCCCGACGGCATAACGGTGCATATGCCGCCTCCCCCGAGCACACCGGGTAGAACTGCACCCCCCCGGAGGACCCAGCCCATCAGACCCGCGCAGGCATCGTACAAAACACCCACGCTATACTGCAGGGTTTGCGACGGGCTGGGGAGATGTAACGAATGCGATGGGATGGGCACGATCAAATCAGGGTTCTTCGGCCAGAATATCATCAACTGCCCCAACTGTAAAGGCATGGGCATGTGCCCCAGTTGCAAACGGATATATTATCATTCTGCTAAGTAGAAGCTATATTGCTTTTATTTTAATTTTTTTAATTCTATATGATTCTTAAATCCCAATACTACCAATACATACCAATACTACCAAGGAAATCCCAAATCCCAATACTACCACTCTTTGATTGAAAGTGCCCACCTTCGGTGGAAAGATTACCCATCGGGAGAGGCGAGTTGCGAGAAGCGAGAGACGAAAGTCAGACTATC
>CP070629.1:1301809-1308651 GCA_020356005.1 Thermoplasmata archaeon | reverse complement strand
CACGGCCGTTCGCACAAACCATTTTAACCTGCTCCGGCAACTAGGTTTGATTATATTTGGGTTATAATGTTTCTCTACTGAAACTCGATGAAGTTTACCCTTGGTTAAACCTCTGAGTACGAGTTTCAGTTCGAAACAAATTCGAATATCGAAAAACCAAACAAATTCTAAGCACTAAGCACTAAATTTCAAACAAGCACTAAGCAATAAATTCTAAAATTGAGTTGAGAAAAGAAAAGGGGGTGGGGATTTGGTATTTAGAATTTAGAATTTGTTTAGTATTTAGTGCTTAGAATTTAGTATTTTTACTCAACCGTTACACTTTTAGCCAGATTGCGCGGCTTATCAATGGGGCAGCCGCGGTTGCGGGCTGTGTAGTATGCCAGGAGCTGGAGCACCACCGCAACGGGTACGGGGGTGAAAAGCGGAGGGACATCAGGTATGCGCAGCACGGTATCTACATATTTTTCAAGTTCAGTATCCGATTCGTGCCCGATAGCGATAACCGGCGAATCCCGTGCCGTCACCTCTTCGATATTACTTATCATTTTATCGTAGGTATGGTCCTTAACAGCAATTGCAACTATTGGTGTCTGAGGCATCAGCAGCGCCAGCGGCCCGTGCTTGAGCTCTCCTGCCTGATATCCTTCTGCATGGATATATGAAATCTCCTTTAATTTCAGTGCACCTTCCAGTGCGCTGGGATAATTTATATTACGCCCTATAAAAAATACATTTTCGGCTTTGGCAAGTTTGTTAGCGCATTCCTTGATGGGTTCAGGATTGTTCAGAACCTGCTCCACCAACCGGGACTGCTGGCGGAGCGCATTGGAGAATTCCCGGATCTCATCGGCTTTTAAAAATCCACGGGTCCTGCTCAGGTGGCTGGCGAGCAGATAGAGAGATATTATCTGGCCGGTGAACGACTTGGTGGCGCACACCGAAATTTCCGGGCCCACCCTGATGAACATAACATCGTCAACTTCACGAGTGAGGGTGCTCCCAACGACATTTGTGATCCCGATGGTCTTGCACCCGCGCCTGCGCGCTTCACGGGCTGCAGCAAGCGTATCGGCGGTCTCACCGCTCTGGGAGATCAGTATGACCAGCGGTTGGTCAAGGGTCGTGCTGTTATAGCGGTATTCGCTGGAGGTCTCAATGGAGGTGGGTAAACCCATTATCGATTCAAGAATATATTTACCAACGAGCCCTGCATGATAGGATGTACCGCACCCCAGGATTTTGGCACTGTTGAATTCTATGCCGTTGACGTTATCCAGCGTAAAACCGGACAGTTTACCCAGCATCGCTTCCCGAACAGCCCGGGGCTGCTCAAAGATTTCTTTCAACATGAAATGTTCATAACCGCCTTTCTCGGCATCTTCCAGCGACCATTCGATTTTATGCCAGGGCCGTTCGATGGTCTTCCCGTTGAAATCTGTTATTTTTATGCTGGATTTGGTGACGTCGGCGATCTCACCGTTGTCAAGATATACAACCTTATCAGTATACTTCAGTACAGCCGGAACGTCTGAAGCGATAAAATTCTCGTCGATGCCCAACCCGAGCACGAGCGGACTTTCATTGCGCGCTGAAACGAGCCTGTCGCGCTCGTGCATATGCAGAGCCAGTATAGCATAGCTTCCCTGGACCTGTTCAAGAGCCAGTTTCATGGCCTTGTAAAGATCGTTCGTATAATATTTTTCAATGAGATGTGCGAGAACTTCAGTATCTGTTTCGGATGTGAAGACATGGCCTTCGTTTATCAAGGACTCTTTCAATTCCAGATAGTTTTCGATAATACCGTTATGGACTATGGCTATGTTTCCTTTACAATCTACATGGGGATGGGCATTGCTGTCAGAGGGCGGCCCGTGTGTCGCCCACCGTGTATGGGAGATACCCAGCGTCCCATTCAAGGCAGGCAGGTTGTCCTCAAGATTCTTAATCATACCTTTTTTCTTGTGGACCTGCATTTTTTTCTGACCGGGTGGTACTACGGCTATGCCCGCGGAGTCGTACCCGCGGTACTCCAGACGCTTGAGAGAATCGATAAGTACCGATTGGGCCTGCCTGGCCCCGATATATCCGACTATGCCGCACATAGCTCTGCCCTTCGTAATTTAAATTACATTACTGTTGTTGGGTATATTATTCCTGATTTCTGTCAGCGAGGCGATCTTGCAGTTTGTACCGATAATACAGCCCGGCATGGAGACCACATGGTGGCCTATTTCACAGTCCTCGCCTATTATCGTACCAATTCGTTTCACCTCTATAAGATCTCTATCAACTTGCACCTGGCTTTTACTCGCGCTGGCAACATAATGCGAACCCAACCTCGTGCCGTTGCTTACTATCGAATTGGATATGTGAGAGAACGATTGGATCTGGATGTCGTTCATTATTATACTGTGTTCAAGTTCAGAAAATGGAGCAATAGTAACATTTTCACCGATAGATGTTGACGGTGAAATGACAACATTCGGGCCGATCTCACAGCCTTTACCTATAATTACCGGCCCCATGATTGTTGTGTTAGGATGAATTACAGTATCTTTTCCTATCTTCACAGCACCCGAAATAGTCACGCCTCTACCCACCTTCCCGCTCTTCCTCTGCGAAACCCGTTCAAGTGCCAACGCGTTTAGGTTCAATAGATCCCACGGGTAGACCGCATCCGCCCACGTCTCTGTTGTCACTCCATGGATCTTCTGTTTATGGGATAATACATATTGTACAACCGAGGTGAGATCGTTTTTATCCTGTTCCTCGGAAACTTTATTTATCACCTTGAAGATCTTTTTAGGGAACTTCAAAATGCCGGTATTGATAATATCACTGAGCGTTTTCTCCTTGCGGTCCCATAACGCCAGAGAGAATATAGAGGGTACGCCTGCCGATAGCAAATCGCCGGTTATTTTCGGCTTCTCAACGATCTTGGTTACATTTTTACCGTCAAGACCCACCACACCGTACTTCGCCGGTGTATCGCACCGTGACACCAGCATCGATGCATCGGTCTTGCCCCTGGCCGCCAGCAATTTCTTGATACCTTTGGCATCGATGATATTATCTCCGGGCAGCACCAGGAAATCTGAATCGATGTACGGCTCCGCCTGCTTCAGCGCGTGGGCGGTCCCCAGCTGCTTCTTCTGCTCCACATACTCAATATTGATCTTGAAGTCCGAACCGTCCCCGAAATGGCTCATCACCCGCTCTTTTTTGTATCCAACGACCATTATTATGTCTTTAACAAAATTGCTTGCCAGAGCTTCTACCATATACTCCAGAATCGGCCTGTTGGCAACAGGTATCATACCTTTTGGCATGTTGAGGGTCAATGGTCGAAGCCTGGTTCCTTCTCCCGCGGTCAAAATGACTGCTTTCATATAAATCAACAACCAAATCTTGTTTTCTACGCGTAACTCATCCGCAGATTTTTGAGGGTGATTGTATTCTTAATGTATATTGATTTCTAATGTTCATCTGGTTAGCCCTATAATAATATTATTTAAACCGTTATTTTAATGAGATAATCAATGTCCTATTAATTATCCATAATATTTATATATTACAAGTCAAAATTGGACAAAAAAAATATTACCACAGTAAGTATTATCCTGGTTTTGCAGAAAGCTAAGGATTATAATTCGATTTGAGGTAGATTTTCCGGGCTTTTTTTTAATATCCTAAAAAATTGGAAACTCTCCTTATATAAGCTTTGAGTTCAAAGGCACGAAAAATTAAATGTAAATATCAATATGCGGAATTTGGTAAAATGTCCTCTCGATGGCAGAATTGCTGGGAAGCCGAACCAGAAATACATATACTCCTCAAAGAAAGCGAGACCTTAGAGGGAGCCAGGGAGAAGATAATCAATTACATCGGATCTTTGGATTGGACATACCGGCGCGATTTTGATAATATCAAATCCTGGGATTACATCTTATTGAAAGAAAGCGTCCGGTGTTTACAAAATATTATCTCACCGCGAAACGAGCGGCTGTCGGATTCATCTGCTTTGAATCATTTGTGGGAGGCGGCAAGAACCGGAGATAGTGATGTGGCCGATGATTTCATAGATGAATTTGAGCATTTTTTTAAGGCTGTCAAAGGCAACTCGGATGTATATCCGTCCAAAATCATGGGCGATATGGAATCTCTCGATTTCAATGGATACAAGGGCCGCGAAGCCGCTTTGATCCGATCTGATTTCCTGGATAAAATGTCCGAGCAGATGAACAAATATCTTGAACGATACCCAACCGGTCTCAAAGCGGAGATCGTAGAAAAGCGGATCGCCAATAAGAAACGTATATTAGAAGCACTTGGAGCAACAGAAGATGACTGGGATGACTGGAAATGGCAGTTCAGGAATGTATTCAAGGATGAGGCGGGTTTTGAGATCATCAAAAAGGTGATCAAACTCGTACCCGAGCAGGAAAAAGCTATAGAACTTGCTGTAAAAAGCAATGTACCCTTCGGCGTAACCCCGCACTACCTACATTTAATGGACTATGAACCAAGCAGTTTTGATTTTGCAGTACGCCGGCAGGTTTTCCCTCCTCTATCTTATGTTGAAAATATGAAAGCCCATAACGGCGATCGTGAAACCGCATTCGACTTCATGCGTGAGCATGATACATCACCTGTGGATCTTGTCACACGCAGGTACCCCAAGGTCGCCATCATCAAGCCCTATGATTCATGCCCGCAGATATGCGTCTACTGCCAGCGCAACTGGGAGATCACCAATCCGTTTATGGAATCCGCGCAGGCATCCACTGAACAAATAGATAAGGCGATCGAATGGTATGCACAGCACGAGCATCTTATGGATGTGCTTGTAACGGGCGGCGATCCGTTGGTAATGAGCAATAAACTTGTGGAGCGCATTGTTAAAGGTCTATCAGAGCTCAAGCATATCCGCAGCATACGAATCGCCACAAGAATTCCCATAACGGTGCCGCAGCGCATAACGGAGGAGCTCTGCGAGATTTTTTCCACGTATTACGAGGTCGGTAAACAAACCCTGTGCATGGTTACCCATTTCTCGCATCCATACGAAGTCACTTTGGATACAGCTGCTGCAATCAGGCGTATAAAGATGCACGGGCTGCATGTATACAACCAGCAGGTGTTCACATTCGCCAACAGCCGCAGGTTCGAGACCGCGGCTTTGAGGATCGCTATAAAACAGATCGGCGTGGACCCTTACTATACATTCAATATGAAAGGCAAATCGGAGGTGGAGGAGTACGCTGTACCGGTTGCCAGAATTTTACAGGAGCGCAAGGAGGAGGCACGGATACTGCCCGGGATTTTCAGAACGGACGAGCCCGTATTCAATGTACCCTTTCTGGGCAAAAACCACCTGAGGGCGTGGCAGGACCACGAACTTATTGCGGTGATGCCAGACGGCAGGAGGATGTACTCGTTCCACCCGTGGGAGAAGAACATCGATCAGGTGAAGCCCTACCTCTACACCGATGTATCTATTAAAAGCTACCTTGATAAAATGGAGGAGCGGGGCGAGAGTTCGGAAGAGTACAACAGTATCTGGTATTATTATTAAGCGAATACAATTTTTAATATGAATATGAACAATCCATCGAAAAAAATAGATCATACCACATTACTATTCACAGTAAAACATATTATTGTATCCACGATTTTTTCCAGATTCCATAATTTTTTATTACTGTTACTCCATAATGTCTAATTATACATGTTTCATTAGAATTGTGATTTTGATATTCATAATTATAATCATATGTGTACATAATCGAATCTCCAGACTCCAATAAATCGCTGTCATTAATATAAACTTCAAAATTTTCGGTTATTGTTAATGATACATTGAAAGAATTATTTCCCATAAATACCTTTTTAATTTTATTAAATGGTAATATATTAAAAAAATTTAAACCTGTGGCACCACCGGAATCTACTAAACCATCTGCAAACATTCCCGAGCCATAGGCTAAAATGAAATTATCTTGTGATAAATCCCACCAAACGTCAATTGTTTTATTTTCCTCATCAATAAAATACATGGGAAAATCAAAACAAGTATGTCCATCAGTATAATTTCCTGATATTAATTCAGTATAATGATAGGATATCCATTCAACAAGTAAAAAATGTTCATTATCATTTTTAATTTTAATTAGACTCGTTTCAATAATTTCACCATATATTTTACCTTTTACTTTTATTGAAATACTATAATTACCATTTGAAAAATTGGTAGTGTCAATAATATAATACCAATCATATGTGTTCTCAGATGTCCTCCAAAAATTAACATTAATCCATTCTGAATTATTTATGGAAATTTGTATACTCAATATGTCATCGTTTGAATTATATATTTCAGCATTGCCAGAAATGTTAAGATTTCCATTAATATCATATCCATCTTTATAATCATTAAAATTTACACTATGTCGAAATGGCAACGATTCATTTATATGAATTTTTATCGTTTCTTTTGAAATTGATCCTTCATTGTCAGTTATTGTAAATACTGCATTATATTCCCCTATTGATTCATAAATATAAGTTGCATTTCCATTTATTGTAGAATTCCAATCAATAATTTGATCACCATTGAAATCCCATTCATAAAGAACGATTTCACCATCAATATCAAATCCTATACCGATAAAATAATGTATTGTACCATTCCAACCATTTGTTTTAGTTTCTTTCGTATCAGTTATTGGAGGACTATTTTTTTCTTCATCTTCATGATTGGTATTTTCTGACGTTTCATCTTTTTGATTATCAGAAAATATACAACCATTAAAAATAATTGTAATAATTATTACTGATAT
>CP070629.1:1292207-1301709 GCA_020356005.1 Thermoplasmata archaeon | reverse complement strand
ATTTCGGAAAGACGAAGTACGACAGACGAAGGACGAGGGGACTATAAATGTCATTTTAAAAAACAAAATCAGAAAAACGAAAAGCGGGACGAGTTTCGATTCCGTCTTACAAGACGACAGACCATTCCACTTGACCATACGAGCTTCTACACCGAAACCTAAACCGTTCTACTGGTAGCGATATCTCGGCATACAAAAATCTAATATCATCCCTTAAAGATAACCCGGCGGCTCAATTTCATCGGCAGCGGTAGTTTCTCGTAGGGATAACCCTTCAAGCCCGCATCGATTTCGTATTTTAGCTCTTTCAAACCGAGCTCCTTTATTTCGCCAGAGCGCAGCCGAACAGGTAATTTACCACTCTGCTGCTCTTTTTCGCCGTACACCACGATTAAATTTATCCACTCACGCTCCGCCTCCCGGATTTTCTTACCCACATTCAAATCGCGGTCGTCCACATCGATTCTACCGGGGAGCGCACCTGCAATCTTCTCACAGTCATTAACATAATCCGGCGAAACCGGTATCAATCTCAGCTGGGTCGGTGACAGCCAGAACGGCAGCTCCGGCTTTTCCTTCTTCAAAGCATCCTCCAGCAGCGAATATATCCAGCGCTCGATGGAACCGATGGAGCAGTGGCATATGATACAGCCCTTGTTCTCACCGTCTTTATCGGTATAGGTGATCCCGTACCGTTCTGCATCTTCAACATCGATCTGGACGGTACTGAGCTGACAGCACCCGCCCACGGAGTCGATACCCTGGAACTCGAGCTTTATCACCCAGTAGTGCTTGCGCCCTGATAAAACCTCCACAAGAGCCGGTCGTTGTATGGCCATTAACAAATTCATCAACGGCTCTTTGGCCTGCTCGTAGAACTCTTTTTCTATCCGGAACGCCACTGCATATTCGCAGTTGGTGCCGTTGGCAAATTCCGTGTAATTCAAGAAAATTGCTTCGTATTCCTTCCAGGCCTCCTCCATATCCCTAGCAAATGAGTGTATATCCGGCATATGGAATCCCCGCAGCCGCTTGAGGCCAGAAAGTTCACCGCGCTGCTCCATCCTGAAGCTTTTTGAAAACTCGTAAATCCGGATGGGCATGTGCCGGTAGCTTATATTGGCGTCCTTCATCATCCTGAACAGCCCGAAATCGCCCGCGAACCGCAGCACGAACTCGCGCTTCTCCTCGGGCGGGTGTACCATGTAATGGCGCTCGTGGAAGCTCTGGCCCTGCCCGCGGATATCGGGCAGCGACCAATCGTACAGAATTGGCGTATCGATCTGTATACAGTCAAGCTTGCCGGCCCCCTGCCCCGCCCATTCCTTTAAAAGATCGAAGATCAGCCTGCCCTTCGGGAAGAACTTGAAGTGGCCGGAATCACTGGCCTGCTCGTAATCCACAAGCTCCAGACGCTGCATGGCTTTGATGCTGGGCGGCTCCTTAGATTTCTTCTTACCGATCTCCTCCGATAATATGAAGGTTTTCAGGCTCGGCCATTTTTCCAGATCCTCTATTTTATCGATATTATCCAGGTCCAGCGGCAGCTCCCGTGCGTCGGGTGTCAGTATATAGAATTCACTCTCGATATCTTTTACAATCTCCTCCCGTGTTTTCGCCTTAACCTCAACTTCTTCGCCCGGGTGGAGCTCCCGTGAGGATTCCGAAAGCGGATGGCCCTTACAAGAAATATCAAATGATTTATACCACCCGAAGGGGCTGCGGTGCACATCCAGCCCTTCAGCTTTAACGAAACTTTCAAGTTCAACCATAACGGATGTTGCAGCGCTGGGGGCGGCCAGGTTATGGCTCAAATGCGCGTAGGGATACAGCACGACCTTATCGGTATGTACGCTGTCGGCGACGCCCTTGATCTCGGTAGCGGCACGGTCGATAAGTTCGGGTTCGGAATCGTCCCCTTTTTCCACTGCTGTAAATACCACCAGGGTTTCCTCGATGCGTTCCTTTTTGGATTTACCCTCCGGTATCTGCTCTGCAAGCCCCTTAATGGGTTCCTTCGCCTCGTACTCGAAAAAATCTGCGTGTATGAGCAACATCCGCATAAAATCACCGAAATCTGTTTTGGCATATGTGAAATTGCATTATTATTGATAAAAGTTTGGATTGCTGTGTATATGAAGAGTTGAAATATTAAGCAGTGAGCACGCTCGTTCTCTACGAGAACTCACTTGAGCACTGAGTACGGCCGCTTCGCGGCCTTGAATAGTGAGTATTTAATTATGGAATTCGGATTGTGGATTCCTGGATTAAAATTCCAGATAACCCAGATCAATCAGCTCTGCAATAACTGCCAGAATAAAAGTCAGAACTACAATTCTCAGATAGATTTTCAAAATCGTACGCCTGCGCTCGCGATGCTGCGCTGCCTTGTCAGGCTCATCAATGGCAAGCTTCTCGTACTTCATTGTCAAATACACTAATAATAATAACCCTACAACTACGAATACCATTGTGACAAACAATAAAATATCAGAAATCAGTCCAAAATCCATCAATAATAGAATAAATCCAAGCTATAAAAAACATCCCTTCGTCGATTAAATATTGGGGGAGGAATCCCCCAATCCCCCTCTTTCTTTATCATTTTGGGTGATGCCTTCGGCATCACCCATATAGAAAAGAAAAGAGAGGGGTTTTAGGGGAGATTCTTCTCCCCTAACTATTAATCGATGAACGGGTTATGTTTTTTTTCGTCGCCGATGCGTGTATCGGGCCCGTGTCCGGTATGAACGATGGTATCGTCCGGCAGTGTGAACAGTTTCGTTTTGATGGAGTTGATGAGCGTATCGAAGTCCCCGCCGGGGAAGTCCGTTCGGCCGATGGACCGGTAGAACAGCGTGTCGCCTGCGAACACGCGCCCGGGCATGGATAGTGAAATCCCACCGGGTGAATGGCCGGGCGTGTGCAGGACCTTGAGTGTAATTGTCCCGGCGGTTATCTCATCGCCTTCTTCCATTTCGAAATCCGGCACCGGCGGCTGTTCAACCCTCATACCCCAGCTTGCCGCCGAGCGTTCCGCGCGTTCAAGAGTAGCCCAGTCGGCTTTGTGGACGTAGAGTTTCGCCTCCGATTCCTTCATGAGCTTCGCCACCGCGCCGAGATGATCGAAATGGGCATGGGTTGCGATGATTATTTTCAGCTCGAGCTCGTGCTTCTCTATTACTTTAAGTATATCGTCGGCGTTCCCGCCGGGGTCAATTATAATTGCTACCCGCTCCTTTTCGCAACCCAGTAGAAAACAGTTCGTCTGGAGCGGCCCCACCACCATGGTCTGAAGAATCATGGGTTCAACCTTTTTTAAGTTCCTCGGTAAGCTTCGGGATGATCTGGTAGATATCGCCCACCAGCCCGTAGTCCACGGCGTTGAATATAGGTGCATCCGGGTCCTTGTTGATAGCGATGATTATATTGGAATCGCGCATACCTGCCAGATGCTGGATCTGGCCGGAGATACCGCACGCGATATAAAGCTTGGGCTTGACCTTGTGGCCGGAAAGGCCCACCCAGTGATCCTCCGACAGCCACTTGAGATCTGCCGCGATAGGCCGCGAGCACCCCATCTCACCGTTCAGTGCAGAGGCCAACCCCTTGATCAATTCAAAATCCTCTTTCTTCTTGAAGCCTCTTCCACCCGAAATGATCACAGCGGCATCTTCGAGGCGTACATTGGCGCATTCGCCTGTTTCAGATTTCAGCACAGCCTTCGCCACATCTTTTATATCGGCATCCACGGCGACACTCTCGCCCGTGCGCGACTCGTCAGGCTGCATGGGCTCGAAGGTTTTCGGCAGCACCGTAGCAACCTGCGGGACGGTATTGAACACTTCCACGGCTGTAGCGTTCCCGCCCATAACGATGCGCTCGATCTGGAGGTTGCCCTCGCCGGTAAGTTCGAATTTCGTACAGCCCACGGCGCAGCCGGTCTTCAACCGTGCTGCAAGTCTCGGTGCGAGCTCGCCGCCCTGCTTGGTCTGCCCGATCATAACTATTTTCGGGTTCGCTGTTGAAATTACCGCTTCAAGCGCGTCCGTATAATTCTCAACGATAAATGTGTCCAGTTTGGAGTCTGCCACCGTAAAGATCTTATCGGCACCGTAATGAGATAATTTGGCAGCGTTCTCGGCAGATGCGGCCCCGAAACTTGCAGCCATCAAAGGCCCGTTAACTGCATCTGCAAGTTCGCGGCCTTTGGCCAGCAGTTCGAACGCGATCTCGTTGGACTCTGAAAAGACCAAAACTCCTTCTCCGTCCGCCATGCTCAAGCACCCCCCACGAATCCGCCTTTTAGTAGAACCCCAGCGATTTCCTCAATGCCCTTATCCACATCGTCGTCCTGATATACCTGGCGCTTGCGCTCCATGGTGACGCCCTTTACATCCACCGTGGTCATCTTATGAGCGTCTGCCCCGAGCTCGCCTTCGCCTAGCCCGATATCGGAAGCGCTCCAGGTCTCGATGGGCTTACTGGACGCGCCCATGATCTGCATAAGATTCGGCAGGCGCGGTTCGTTGATCTCCTTCGTCACAGTCACAACGGCGGGCAGTTCGAGCTCCACTTCCTCTGTAACCAGCCCCAATGCGCGCTCAACTTTAATTTTATTACCATCCTGAGTAACCTTTTTTACATATGTTGCTACCGGTACACCCAGAATTTCGGCAAGCTGCACACCCACCTGGCCTGCATAATTATCAATAGACGCTTCACCGCAAATAACCAGGTCGTACTTCTCAAGTTTCTTAATAGCACCGGCCAGAACACTTGCAGTGCCAAACGAATCCAGGTTCTCAAACAATTTATCCTCCAGTGCGTAAGAAATATCCGAGCCGATGGCAAGTGCCTCCCTCAAATTTTCAGTTAATTTCTCCGTCTCACCGATGGTAACAGTTTTTACCGAACCGCCGTGCGCCTCCTTGAGCTTCACAGCCTCCTCCAGAGCGTTCTTATCAAAATCGGAGATCTTGCGCGGCACGCCGGTTAAAATCGGTTTGTTGGTATCTGTATCTATGGTGATCTTGGAGACATCAAATACCTGTTTCAAACAAACAACAGACTCCACCATATAATTGTCCTCCTGAGTTGATATCTAACCTCTTAATTATTATATACATTAATTATTAGAAATTCCATCAATTGTGGGGGTGAATAAGTTTGATGTTATTAAGATTTTTGTGGGAATTCGATTTATTATATTAATTTTTTTTATATTCAATAATACATTTTAAATCATTTCAAAATTATTTCCAGATAGGTTAATATAGCAATAATCCGATTAAAAAAGGTAAGAGCCAAGAGACACGAGGCAATAGGCGAAGGTCCGACTATCGACTTTGCACTACCGACTATCGACTATCACTTTTCCACTCTTACACTCTTACACTTCAACATCTTCACAGTATAAATAAATCTCCTCTGGTGATGACAATTTCGAATTTGAATTATTACGAACTGCTGGAAATCCCACGGGATGCATCGAAGGCCGATATTAAACGCGCTTACCGCAAAATGGCAGAGGAATACCATCCGGACAAGACCATGCATCTTGGCAAGCGCCTGCGCGAACTTGCCAACCTGGAAATGACCCGGATAAACAAGGCCAAGGAGGTTCTGGTTGATGATGATAAACGCCGGCGTTATGATGAGTATCTCGACGGGACACGCACAGAGGATTTAGAGGATATTATTTTAGAGGTTGACCCGTTCGAGGAGTACGAGGAGGAGAACTGGGAGGAGATCCGCGAGGAGTTTTTAGAGGTGGAACCCCTGGAGGAGGCGATACCGGTAGAGGAGCAGCCGGACAGCAAAGATGGAATAGGGGAGAGTACTCCAGAAATGGACCGGCATGCGGTTACTGCAGAGCCCCCACCTCAAGATCGGTCGTATATACCTCCACCGCCGAAACCAAGGGCCTCGCCGGTTGTCAAAATGCCTTTCTGGGAGAGGTTGAAAACTAAAGTACAAACATATGAAATGGGTGCCGGCTTGAAGAAACGCGGAGCGTCACAGCGCACCACCCGGAAAGGAACCTCGAAATCGGCTGGTGGTAGAAGAGCTCCACCTCCGCCGCCAGTACCCCCGCCCCCGCCGGGCTACAGGCCGGATGATAGGGATATCAAGATCAATATAATATCAACACCCCAGGGTAAATTGAAAGAAGTCGAGGTCTGGGACAAGTACGCCAGAGATGCCCGTGAAATCCATGATGATATCAAGCCCATAGAAATGGAGATCGTGGACGAGGACGGCCGGACCACCAGGAAAATCCAGGAAGAGAAAAAGAAGGCCCTGGCACAGCGCAAGTCGAGGCTGAAGGGGTTGGAGCCCAAAGATGATTACGAGCCGAAATGGACGAGCTCTTCTGGTAAAGGCAGTAGGATAAAAGAGGAAAGAAGAGGGAAAAAAGAAGAGTCAGAAGAGGATCCTATGGACTTAGAGCCCATGAAGATGGAATTGGTGAGGGATTCGACAGAAAAGAAGCGCAGAAAAAACGATGAAAAATAAAAATGGATAGTAACAGATTACTTTGTAATCTCGAATTTTTTTACTGCTTCCAAATTTTTCGGGTTTTTATCAAAATAGTCCCGAACGGGTTTGACAAGCTCGTCTATGTAATGCGCTACTGCCATTTTCAGGTCGAGCGGATGGAGCTGCATACCCTCAAAGGACTCTTCCAAGATGTCATATCTGTCAAACTCCATGTCGCCGCCGAACTTCTCAGGGCGCTCCACCTTCACGGAATTAAAATTGGGAAATACAATATATTTGCACATTTCCATTATGGGATTTTCACGGATGTCGCCCTCCGGACAGTACGCTTTTTTGAGTTTACGTTTGATATCGTCGGGGCTGTCGTGGAAATAGACCGCTGAATCGGGCGAGCTTTTGGACATCTTCATATCGATGAGTCTTGCGTCCTCCTCATCCACCGCAACCTCGGCTTCGCTGTAGTCCATGCGCCCGCTGCCCTGAAGTCCCATTAGCAGCGGTGTATGCAGTGCTATGGGCTTGGGGTACCCCAGCTTCTCGGCAACCTCCCGGGCAAGCACATGCGCCTTGCGCTGGTCCATGCCGCCGTAGGCGATATCCACCTCCAGCTGGAATATATCTGCAACCTGCATGGCCGGATAGAAGAACTTAGATGAGTCGGAATCCGCACCACCCTTCCTGCCCATGATGGTCATTGCCCGGCGTACACGATGCAAGCTGGAGGCTTTGGCGATCCTCAGCACCTTCTCCCAGAAATCGATTGTATCCAATAGTTTGGAGGCGTAAACGAACTCGGTCTTTGAGGGGTCCACGCCCAGTGCCAAAAATACCTCTTCCATATACTTGCCGCAGGTCTGTAAGCGTTCAATATCGGCCCCCAGCTTATCATTGATATAAGCATGCCAGTCCGCCATATAAACGACCATTTTCACCCCTGCATCGTTCAGATCCCTGATCTTCTTGGCACAGATGATACCCTGCGCTATATGCATCAACCCCGAGGGCTCGAACCCGATGTAGCCCTTCAATTCGGCTTTTTCGGCAAGACGAGCGCGGAGATCTTCAGACGTAAGCAGTTCCACTGTATCCTGGGTTATAATTTTGTAACGGTCCTCTACATTGCTCATGATGCTCACGGATACGAGATATAGCTACTAATTAATGAGAGTTTTGGTAGTAGTATATGAGTGTGATATAATTTCTATAGGTTTGCAGTAATTCTTGGGATTTGGGATTTGTTTAGAATTTAGATATTAGAATTTCGAATTTTCTCTACAAATGAAATTATTGTAAAAGTAAATTATATAGAATAGAAGTGATATCTGGAGCTATCATTGCCGCCGTGGCTTAGACTGGTATAGCGACACCTTGGTAAGGTGTAGGTCGAGGGTTCGAATCCCTCCGGCGGCTTCACACTTCTCTATTATTACTTTGTGGGGATTCACTATCTGTAACCCATTTCGAAGTCATTTTACTTTTTTGTTTTTACCTCAGGTTCTTGAGGTTTCAAATATAACGCCTTCTGCTCCTTGTAGGTGTCCTCCGATATCTTACACTCGAGTTTATGCTAAATCGATGGAACGAACTCATGCAGTTCTTGAATCTCTGGATTCATTTTTCCCTCAGCCATCAGTATAAAATTCACATCAACGATCACTGGTTTTTCAATAAGATAGTCTTTGTAGATCAGTCTTAAAGTATCGTAATATTTTCTGGCTGTTGCATAATTAGGAGCTGCGAACCTTATGATCAGATCAAATTCACCATTTGTATGGAATTCATCTATCAGTCGTATTTTTTGTTTCTGGGGTCCTTTTTGACTTAATCTTTTTATTAAGGTATCAGCCATACCTTTAGACATTGGTTGCATTTTCATTAGTACTAAATAAATTATATGATTAAGTTTGTTCTCATCAATCACTGCAGTATAACCCCAGATTACTTTATCGTTTTCTAATTTTTTCTTTCTTCTCCATATTGTTTGTCTATAGAGCTTTAATTCTTTTGACATTTCGTTGATACTTTTTGTAGGATCTTCCAGCAGCATATTTAAAATTGAATCGTCGATACTTCTGCTACTTTTTTTCTTTTCTTCTTTCATAATATTACAACCTGTTGCTAAATTTTGACGAAAAGCAGGATATATGTTGCAATATTATAAATTTTTCTCAAATCATATATTATAGGATTTTAAAATTGAAAATATGTTCAATTATTCGACAACATAATTAAGGCCCTCGGCATAATTTTCATGCAGGGTGTTGCATCAGTTATGAACAAGAACTTAATTATGTCTTATTTTATGTTATATATTAATATAATGATAAATGTAGAATGTTTTAATAAAAAGGAAATAAAGTATTGGGATAAAATATGACTGTAAAAGTCTTTGTCACCGGTGGCACATTTGATAAAGATTACGATGAAATAGAGGGAAAACTCTTTTTTAATAACACACAACTTCATAAAATGCTTGAATTGGGTAGGTGTAGTCTTGATATTGAAATCGAGACCTTAATGATGAAAGACAGTTTGGATATGACCGAGAACGATAGGAATATTATAGTTAATAAATGCAAAAAAACAAAACAAGATAAGATTGTGATTACCCACGGTACTGATAAAATGGTTGAAACTGCCCGGGCTCTTGTTAAATCAATAGATAATAAAACCATTATTTTAACAGGTGCGATGATACCAATTAGATTTGGTAGCTCCGATGGTCTATTTAATTTAGGTAGTTCACTAGCATTCGTCCAATCTTTACCGCACGGCGTGTATATATCTATGAATGGAAGGTTTTTTCACTGGAATAATGTAAGAAAAAATAACCAGACAGGTAAGTTTGTAGAATTAAAGAATATAATTGAAAATCAAAATAAATCAGAAAAACATTCTATTATTATCTATAATTCTAAGGTAGAAAAATTCATTGGAAGTGTAAAAGAATTTGTTGGACTGGACGCATGTGATTCATTATCTCTTGAAAATATTTATT
>CP070629.1:1287398-1292107 GCA_020356005.1 Thermoplasmata archaeon | reverse complement strand
CAAGTGATTGTACGGCTACCACGGTCATAGATACCGGGTTGAGCAATTACCGTATTATCTTTCTTGCTATAAACTGATCCGATTTCCAATGTGCAATCATTTAGATATTCGCTTAGTGTATCGGTGAAATAAACATCATAGGCTGTACCCAATCCCTCGTTTTCGAACTCTATAGTATAGGTCAATTTCTCTCCCGGAATTACAAAACCATCCGGCCCGTGTTTTACATTCGGGTCGACGGCTGGTAATATATCTATGCACCATGAAGCAAATGCTATTGGTATTTTTTCATAATATTCTCTAAAATAACACGAACAATTTAATTTGATACCCCAACTCAGTCCCCATTTTACTTTACACTTAACGCTTATAAGGCCCTTACTTTTGGCTGGGATATTTAACCGCCAGGTTACGCTATGATTGGTAGAATTATATATTCCTTTACCGGTACTGGAATTATAATAGGTTGTATTTTTAGGGAGTAACAACAATATCTCAACATTATTTATTGTCTTCAAGCCTATATTCCTATATTCAATGAAATAATTGAATGTGTCTCCTGGGCTTGCGCGCCATGGACCCCAGACTTTCATATGAATAATCGGGGCAGGTGGTAGGCCGATATCAAATCGTATTATTGTTATTGATAATGTTTTATTTATTGGATTTTCATCCAATTTTCCGAACACAATTCCCCAGAGAGGTTCTGTGAAAAATCCTGTAAGATTCACTATCTTTGGCGAGATTAATCTATCATAGGTCCATCCGCTGCCGGAACCCCAAGCGGAGATATAAGTAATGATTGAAAATCCCTCCCCATAATACTTATGCGTTGCATTATTGATCCTAATATGTGTTAAAACTACACTTATTGATTTATTATAATATCCTTTTGCGGTCCCTGTGAATAATGACTGTAATTTATAAATTTCCGATGATGTTTTTAAAATCTTCTGGTAATTAACAGTCCCTTTTATGGTGAGGTTTACAAAAACTATATCCTTACCAACCTTATATAAAACCGCGCCTGAATTTAATAAGTCGTAAGTACCACTGTTTTTCGTTGTTTCGGTTAAAAACCCTTCAGATTTTCCCTCCAGGTCGCCAAAAAACGTTCCTTTTAAATAAATTTTTTTATCTGAAGATTTTTTGAAAAGCATTCCCTGCCAGGTGCCATGGTAAGGTAGATTTTCAAGTGTGGAGGTCCAGTTCGATTTGAAGAATCCTTTACCGGCAGATGAACCGGAATCGATAGTAACGAATTGCAGGTCAGTAAAATTGATTGAACCCAGTAGATCGCCGGATACTGATGCATTTAAATTAGCATTTGCAATTGTTATTGATACTTTTTCAGTGGTTACTTTTGTTTTTACGGCAGTCAAATTCATTTTCGTTATGGTTGATATAATTGTATAATATTCCAGGGGCTTTACCAGCGGATATGAATCTTTTTCCGTATTTATCAAATAAGGTGATTCTCCGATACCATCTCCATTGTTATCCTTACCGGTATAATCATCCCAGTAATTGCCCATGAAATTAGTAAAATTCGTATTATTATACATATAAGTGATTTTAACAATTGAGTTCCAGGTACGTGAAGTTGTTGTGCTGTTTATATGTTTGGTATTATTAATGAATTCGTTGAGATAAAATATATTACCGATGTCTGTTAATATAAAAGTAATACCATTATTATTAGCACTGATAGAATTTAATTTTACTAAATTGTAATCACATGATGAATAAAAGATCATACCATGTAAATGATTATAATTTATTTTATTACCAGATATAACGTTATAACTCGAATGATAAACCAGGGTCAACCCTGCCACATTTGGATTTTTGTTATTACAATTATTTTTAATTACATTATTTATGATATTATTGTGGGTTGATGTATATCTTACCGTAATACCATACTCTTTATTATTTGTGATAAAATTATTTTTAATATTGTTGTAGCAGGAGGTTAAAATAGAAAAACCACTGCCACCATTAGATGATACATTGTTATCCCAAATCGAGCAATTTGATGCTGATATTATCGCAACCCCTGCGTCCAGGTGGTTAGTACCGCTGTTTGTTAATTTGAAACCGGTAACATTTACCCAATCCGCCTTGATCTGGATAACATGGCCCGTGCCTTTTCCATCAATGGTTGTATTTGCTTTATCTGCACCGATTAATGTGATTGTTTTATTGATGTATATGTTTTCTTTATAAATACCTGCATGAACATAGACTGTGTCTCCAACACCGGCAGCATCTATTGCTGTCTGGATCTTGGTATAGTTATTGCTGCCGGTACCGCCAACATGAAGTGTTTTGGCTTCAACAATATCATTACTCATGGTCGGAATAAAAAGAAATCCGCTCAAAACCAATAAGAACACAATTCCAACCGATATCATCTTTGATTTTACTTTCATTAATAATTACCCCTTTATATTCTTTATTAATTTAATAAACATAAAGTTCAATAAAATTACAATATTTTAAAAGCAAAACAAATTGTTTAGATAAAAATGTTCTAACGCACACCCTTACACATATCTGGCTTAACCATTATATTTAAAGGTTATGGCAGAGCATTCGCACATATACGATTTCATTCTAAATAAATTAGATCAAACCGATCGGGGGTTGTAATACGCCCCGTATGGCCTGGAGGATGATGGCGCGATCTTCGTTATGTCTCTTGCCCAGATTCTATCCATATCTACGTTAAAATAATTACAGAACTCCTCAAAGACCGGTGTTAATACTTTCCTGTCCTCTTCCGTGAACGGCTGGATTTTGGCGCTCACACCCAGGTAATGCTCAGGTACATTTCCTCTAACAAAGATTGCACCGCCGTGTATGCCGGAACCTAGGCTTCCCCTGACAACATCCTTTAAGGGTAAATCAGACACATTTCCGTTATCGAATTTCAATCCCAGCGCAACCAGTACACCGCCGGCCATATATTCACCGAAGAATTCCTTGGCTGCACCCCCGTATACTACAATGGGTCGAAACTCACGGTACTCCTTCATGTGGATACCTATTCTGTAACCGCCGTTACCTCTAACGAAGATCTTACCGTTCCGGGCAGCAAGCCCTGTAACATCCCAGGCGTTGCCGTGAATTATTATTGTCCCGGCGTTCATGGTGTTACCCGCCTGGTCTTCTGCACTGCCGTGGACCTCGATTGTGGGGCCGTCCATGAATACACCCAGGTCGTTTCCTGGCGTACCGTATATATCGACTTTTACATCCTTGTGTTCCATGCCGGCGCAGATAAAGCGCTGGCCGTATACGTTTTTAACAGTAATATTTTTATAACCTTCGTTTGCAGCCCTGTGTATCTTTTCATTCAACTCAAAATAGCGTAAAGGCTTATTCTTCTTCTTGGACCAGGCCTCGATTGTAATGCTCTTCTTTGTCATTTGGGTATCCTCCAATGTTTTTTTAATCAATAATCATAATCTCAACTATTTTTTCATATCCTATTCTTTGAAATTATTTGTAATCGGCATTCTCCTATCCTTCCCGAAGGCTTTTGGCGTGATTTTTACTCCGGGAGGTGCCTGACGGCGTTTATATTCATTTATATCTACCATTCTTATGACTTTTTCAATAATTTCCTTGCTGTAACCTTTGCTGATAATATAATTTGCACTCCGTTCTTCTTCAATATAATACTGCAGTATCGAATCAAGATCCTTATAAGGCGGCAGCGTATCCAAATCTTTCTGATCGGCTTTCAATTCTGCACTGGGCTCTTTTACAAGTATTTTGCCGGGAATGATTTCGGTGTCGCTAATGGAATTCCTGTATTCACATAGTTTGTAAACCATAGTTTTCGGTACATCCTTTATTACCGCAAATCCACCGGCCATATCACCGTAAAGTGTGCAGTATCCTACGCTGGTTTCACTTTTATTACCTGTTGACAGCACAAGCCATCCGAATTTGTTCGAAACCGCCATAAGGATATTCCCGCGTATTCTTGCCTGAATATTTTCCTCTGTTATATCTTCTTCAATATCCTTGAAAGATTCTTCAAGCATAGCTGAATATGCATCAAATGTCTCGGTTATGGGAATTACGCGGTACCCTATCCCGAGATTATCTGCCGTTTTCTTTGCATCTTCTTTACTGCTGGCTGATGAATATTGTGAGGGCATATAGATTCCTGTTACATTCTCAGCCCCCAGCGCATCTGCAGCCACCGCAGCGGTCAGAGCAGAGTCGATGCCGCCGCTCAAACCGATAACTACTTTCTCAAAATGGTTTTTATGCACATAATCCCTGGTGCCCAGAGTCAAGGCGCTGTAGACTTCCTCGTACAGGTCCATAGTTGATATCTTGCGCGGTTCCAAACCGGATTTCTTTTCTGCGGGGCTTTCCTCGGATACAACAATAGTTTTAATTGAATTCAATTCGGTCTTACTGCATTTTTCATTTTCTTTTGAATCCGTTAAATCGTTAAATTCTAGATCAGCCATCACAAGGTCCTCTTCAAACTGCTTTCCGGCAGCAATCAAATTGCCCTCGAAGTCGAAGACCATTCCATGTCCATCAAAAACCAGTTCATCCTGGCCGCCCACAAGATTATTATACGCAATAAAGACCGGATTCTCTTTTACTCTCTCTAACAGCATCTTCTTGCGGACCTTCCATTTCTCGACATGATAAGGCGATGAATTGATGTTCATGAT
>CP070629.1:1281463-1287298 GCA_020356005.1 Thermoplasmata archaeon | reverse complement strand
ATCCCATGACTATATTCTCCTCCAGTATAAACCTCGTTTTCTATCAAAGTATGATAGATCGATTCAGTCAGAAAAATCCCTGAGGAGAGATGACCATCAGTGTATATCTCATTATCAATTAAAGTGCAGTATGATGACCGAAATAAATTAATCCCGGTGGATTCCGATTCTACCGTGATTATATTGTTACCAATAATTTCATTACTTGAAGATCGCTCCAGAAACATTCCGTACCCGCGGTTGCTGGTTATCCTCGCAGTGTTATAGTTCAATTTATTATTACTACATTGAAACAATTCAATACCGTGCTGATTCTCATAATATGTATTGATCTCGTTATGACTTACATTGTAATAACTGCAAACTTTTAAATAAATCGCAGAGGCGTTTTTGCTTTTTATATTAATTACATTATTTGTTATGTTATTATAAAAAGATGAAGATGATCTTATGCCTATCTTTGGAAATCCTCCATAAGCCAAACCGCTAACATTGATGGTATTATTCATAATATTGTTATGAGGTCCAGGGCAATCCAGAATTATGCCGCCCCAATTTAAACTGTCATTTGAGATGATTTTATTATTAATAATATTGTTATTATGAGAGGACCAACCAACGCCAATCATTTTCGCAGTATTTTGTGTTACATTGTTATACGACTGGTCATTCATAATTCTAATTATATCAATTTTATTTTGGGTTACGACATTATAATATCCACTAATATCTAGCATATCAAATGTATTACTCATTGCAAGATTATTCACACCCCCCAATCCGGAATTGATACTAATCCCCTGCCCTTTGCAGGTATTATTAATCAGTTTGTTATAAGAACCCCCGATGGAAAAACCAGCGGTCTCAGGTGGGTTAGCTTTTATGACCCTATTGTTCATAATAATATTGAAAGAAGAGTACTGGTATAAAAGAATGCAACTACCAAAATCTAATATTTCGAAGGTATTGTTTATTATATAATTGTGCGAAGACTCTATTATGATTATACCATCTGAACTCCTCAAAATTGTTATTATTTTATTAGAAGATATGTTATTGTGTATTGAAGATTCTAAATAAATCCCATCTCCCCATTGTCCGATTGTGTTTATAATATTACCGGATAGATTAATATTCGAGGTCTTTTTTAAATGAATTGCATTGCACCACATCCCCGACGTACTGATTTTATTATTGATAATACTGGAATCCGACGAATTGGAATCCATATATATCCCGGATGTATAATTTCCAGATACAGAGATATTGAAGCCGGTGATGTACACGTCGGCTGCAGATACATTTATTCCAGCCGATCCATTGTTCGCGCCATATGAGCCTTCATAATGGTATACAATCCTGCAAGCTGAAGTGCTGTTGCCTATCAGTTTTATGTCAGACTTATTTATCATCACCGATTCATAATAAGTGCCGTTCCAGACATAGATCGTATCCCCCGGTTTTGCGGCATCTACTGCAGCCTGTATGGTAACATAATTCCCGCCGCCGCTGCAGTCGACGATTATCGTTGATGCGCTCACATCTACCTCTTCTATAGTATCCTGGAAAATCAATAGTCCTGTAAAGCCCGTTGTAATAAATGTGATAATGATATAATACGTTAATAAATTGTTATTTTTAATAATACAATTTATTAGCTCACCTTCCTAGATTCTATTTTTTAAGCATAACTCATTTTATTGAATTTATACTTATATAACACATGAACATAATTGTTAAAAATTAACAAATAAATAAAAATGGAGGAAAAATAATATAAATTTCACTAACTCGAAAACTGAACCCTCCCGAGAACGCGTCTAATCGATATCTAAGCTGAGCGCTCCGTGAGCGCTTATAATTGACAGGGAATCAGAGCGCTCTGTGAGTGCTTCCCATTAATTCTCATCGAAACGCTCTGAGAGTGATTATAATTACTGTGGAATCAGAGCGCTCCGATTCCGTTCTTATTTAATCATTTCCCAGAAAATCTTATCTATATCCATTTGATTTAAGGTGTGCGAGTTGAGCAGTATGGCAGAAGCAAAGACATGGGATTACAAATCATACCCGGGCTTTAAAAAATACCCGAATTTATGGCAGCCGATAAAGATCGGTAAGCTCACCATTCCGAACCGCATCAAGTATGCGGCCACGGAGGATAATCTTAACGGCCGCGACGGGTTCGTCACCGACGCGGGCCTGGAGTACATGCGCGAGCGCGCCAGAGGCGTTGCTGGCGGTATATGCACCATCCAGGGCGTGTACATGGACCCCGGCAGGGAGGGCCAGGGTTACGTAGGCCAGGCCGCTGCATGGGACGATAAGTTCATACCCGGCCTGAAGAAACTTGCAGATGCACTCCATGATGAGGGTGCGGTATCGAACTACCAGCTGATGCACTGCGGGCGCGTGGGCGGCGTGGAGACCCCGAACTGTGTGGGGCCCTCCGCCATCCCGCAGCGGCTGCGCGTGTTCCGGCCGGTGCGCGAGATGACCAAGAAGGATATTGAGGTCTGCATTAAAGAGCACGCGGAGGCCACAGTGCGCGGGCTGGAAGCAGGGTTCCAGATAATAGAGATATCCGGTATTGTCGGGTATCTAATCTCGAATTTCCTATCCGCATATACCAACCGGCGCACAGACGAGTACGGCGGCGACATAGAAGGCCGCTGTAAGTTCATGGTGGATACGATTTCGGCATGCCGCGACGTCGCCGGCCCGGATGTGCCGCTTATAATCAGGCTGTGCGCGGAAGAGCTCCTGGACGACGTTGGCGGCAACACGCCGGAGGAGTCCATGGTTACCTATAAAATGGCAGAGAAGGCCGGTATCGATTGTATAAGCGTAACGCAGGGCTGGCAGGAGTCCGGCACGCCGGTGATCAGCCGCGATGTGCCGCAGGGCAGCTGGCTGTACAACGCCAAGCGCGCCAAGGAGAACGTTAAGGTCCCGGTTTCAATGGCATATCGACTGTTCGACCCCGCCATACCGAACAAAGCCATCGGCGACGGTATCCTGGACATCTGGGAGAACTGCCGGCCGCAGATAGCGGACCCGTACATGCCTCTGAAAGTCCTGGAAGGGCGCGAGGAGGACATCCGGCCGTGCGTGGCTTGTAATTTATGCCTCGCTAGATTATTCAGGGATGCACCTATGACATGCTATGTTAACCCCACATGCGCGCACGAATCCGACCCGAACTGGAAGATTAACCAGGTGGAAACGAAAAAGAAGGTCATGGTGATCGGCGGCGGGCCCGCAGGATTGGAATGCGCGTGGGTCGCCGCTTCACGGGGGCACGAGGTGGACCTCTACGAGAAAGCCGACAAAGTGGGCGGGCAGGTCTACTACGCCTCCAAGGCGCCCTACGGCGACGACGAGCTGTTCGGTATGATCGAGTTCCAGAAGGCGCAGTGCGAAAAAAACGGTGTGAATATCCACCTGAACACCGAAGCCACCCCAGAACTTATCGACGAGGAGATGCCCGATGTGGTGGTGCTGGCAGCGGGCGCGGAATTCAATATACCAAAAGTGGAGGGCTCTGACAAAGCGCGGATCGTAACGGCGCTGGATGTGCTGGACGGTAAAGCCGAGGTGGGCGACCGCACGGTGATCTGGGGCGGTAAGAAGCCCGGGATCGGCACCTCGCTGTATCTGGCGGAGCAGGGTAAGAAATCCCTGGTGGTTTGTAAAGAACGCAAGGTGGGTAAAGATGTCAACCCGTCGTTTATATGGCGGTACATCCAGAAGATGCGCGAGTCGAAGGTCACGGTATATAAGAGCGCCCAGGTTGGCGCCATCGGTGACAATGAGGTTATAATCAATGCACCTTACCATACCAAGATCCCGGTGAAGGCAGACACGATTGTTTACGCCGAGCGCGAACCCGTTGGCGCTAAAATCAAAGAATTTGCAAAGTCCGAAGGTATGGAACTGCACATTATCGGCGACGCGCTGGTGCCCCGGACGATGAGCAATGCTTTACACGACGGTTATAGAACAGGTATTAGAATTTAGATTGATTAATTAATATTCGCAATTAGGGGAAGAATCCCCTAAAACCCCTCTTTCTTTATCTCTATGGGTTTGCCCAAGATATTATATTGAAATCAAGGGCAAACCCAAACTGATAAATAAAGAAAAGGGGGTCCGGGGGAAAATTCTTTTTCCCCCGTTAAAAATGAGTGTGATATAATGACTGTTGACCCTGAAAAAGAGCTGCGAACGCTGTTGAATAAGTTTGATGCGCTGGGTAATATTACCAGGGCGACGTGGTACGAATGGCGGCAGGCGGCAATCGAAACGGCGCGGCCGGAATTCACGCCGCTGGATTTGGTGCTCAAGGCGTGGGAGGTGGTGGGCCACGATACCGCCAAGGCGTATTACGGCATGCTGGACAAGTCCAAGCCCACGTTCCTGGAGGATATCGCCAAGTGCATCGTTATGAGCTCCACCATGATGGGCGAAGACGCCGAGATCGTCAAAAGCGATAAGAAGGACGAGGTGTTCGTCCAGTGGAACCACTGCCCGTGGCCGGAGTTCGCAAGACGGTACGGCGCGCCCATGGAAGAAGACGTGCTGGGGTGCGACATGTGGTTCCAGACAGTAATTAAAGATCTCAACGAGCTGTTCAATACCAACGTAAAATTAGAAACAACGAAGGCCAGTCCCAGAGGGGATGGTATTTGCTTACGGAGAATTACAATATCGAAGAAATAATGATTAGTAATACTACAAAAATCAAATACTACAAAATCCAAAGGAATACTACAAAATACAAATACTACAAAAGCAAATCCAAATGTCAAACCTCAAAGTAAATCCCAAGTCCAGAAGTCCTGGATATGGGGGTGGGGCTTTGTAGTATTTGTAGTATTTGGACTTCCTTTGTAGTATTTGTAGTATTTGAAGTATTTGAATTTACTAAGCAAGAACAATAAAATCATAATATAATCGAGAGTGAATCTATGGTAATCGAAATTGATCACGATAAATGCAATTTATGCGGTACTTTTGTAGAACCTATATGTGTTGAGCGCTGCCCGTGCGAAGCGGTGCGGATTAACCGGGAGGTCAAACGCATCGAGGTCACCGAGTTCCTCTGCGAAGACTGCAATGAGTGCGGGTTCGCGTGCCCGGACGAAGCGATTACGATTAAAATTGTTACGTTTTGAGCTGGGTCATCACTATAAGCAGGATCCTGGACCCAGGACGCAGGACTCAGGGTGTTTTTCTAGATTGTAATGAATTTTTATTGTTGAAAAAATTTGGATGCGGGTTTATTATTTTCATTTTTGGATGCATGTGCTGTATGCTTGAATAACATACCATTTTCATTCCAATAATCTCCTGCTTTATTCTGCATAGTAAACCTCCTTCGGCACCTTGTAATCCAATGCCGAATGATTTCTTCTTTCGTTATACCATCTCTGGAAATCTTCGAGGCACCTCTGCATCTCAATTATATCCGATGGTTCCTTCCACATCAACCATTCTTCCTTCAGGGTTTTGACCAATCTTTCTACAAGCCCCTGTGCTTCCGGTGTGTGAGATGGACCATGAAGCCACTCTATTTCTCTCATTTCTAAGAAGTTCAAAGCTTTTTTGTTAGCAAACTCCGGGCCGTTATCAGTATGTAAAGCTCTAGGCACTTCATCCTCAAAAAGCTTTTCGTAATAGTTTAGAGTTGAAACAGAAGTTCTATCATTCGCAGTCATCAAATAGGGTATGTACCTCGAAGATGCATCCAAGCAGAGGAATATCTCTACCCGCTGTCTTCCGATCCACCAGGAAGTGGTATCTCCAACCCAGATATCATTGGGACCTTTAGGT
>CP070629.1:1278357-1281363 GCA_020356005.1 Thermoplasmata archaeon | reverse complement strand
TTTTCTTTGATATAATTCCTGAACAGCCACTGTACGAATATGCTGTCATCTTTTTTGGTTTGTGAGCGTTCCAGTGCATTATAATAGCTGTTCCTGTTCCTGTACGGTATATCCAGCATTGGGTACCGGTTCTTGTTCAGTATGAAATTCATTAATATCCTGCCCACCCTGCCGTTCCCGTCAGCAAAGGGATGGATGGTAACAAATTTCAGGTGCACCAAAGCGGCCAACTCCACCGGGTGCATGTTCTTTTTGCTCTTATTGTACCATTTGAAAAAATCTTTGAGTTCAGCTGCGAGCTCCACAGGCATGGGCGGCACGAATTTAGAGCCCGAGATGCCCACCTGGTGCTGCCTGAACTTGCCAGCAATATCCGCTTTTGTAGAGCCAAACAGCATTTTATGCCAGTGCAGTACGGTGTGCAGCGCCAGATCCTTATCATACCCCAGCATCTCGTAGAACACATTTTTATGCGACTCGGCTTCCTTGACGTCCGCAAGCGGTCTCGAAGCCGGTGTAAATTCCTTTTCCAGCAGCACAGCGGTTTCTCGCAGGGTCAAAGTGGACCCCTCTATCCGCTGGGTATTATAGGTAAAGTTCACCATGAAATGCTCCGCATCCTTCTCTTTCACGCTTTTCGGCATAGATTTGTGGAGCCTTTTATAATTTCTTTTAATCTTTTCCAGAGTGGAATACCATTTATCCTCGTAGATTTCAATCTGAAACTCCCTGATTAAAGCATCAAGGTTCCCCGGTTCTTCTTTGCCAATATATTTCTCAACCTTTTTCACTTTACCATTTCTGCGAAGAGAGTGTTCTATGTAATAGTATGTTCTACCGTCTAAACTCCTGGATCTTACTCGTACCATAAGTGTGACATATACCACTACACATATAAGTATATTTTGTGTGGGATAGATATGTAGGGGTATGCGCACAGATATAAAATAAATGGGAACACCACACCGATATTTCCCAAAATCTAAAATCTCACAAAGCCCATTTACTACACATGCCCGAAGGATTTGCCACCGACTACACGGTTACACCAAATAAATTCGTAACCGGTATAACCTGGTTCGTCATTATTATGTTCTTAGTCATGGCGACTATAATACCTGTTGTTATTTATATTACTGAACGACATCTACTTGCCACTTTCGGATTTATTGCTTTGATCTTATCAGTTTTTATTCCTACATTATTACTTTCATGGGCGTATTCACCACAAAAATACGAGGTCACCGATGAGAAGATAACCATTGTGCGGCCCCGGAACCCCATCGTTATACCTCTAGCGAAGATTATTAAGGTGGAACCCAAAGATTTCAAAGCACATAAACTGATGAGAAAATGGGGTAACGGCGGGCTGTTCTCCATCACAGGCAAGTTCTGGAGCAAAAGCGAAGGTAATTTCTGGTGCTACGGTAAAAACGACAATTATGTTATGCTCCATGCGGATAAAAAGTGGGTGGTGACCCCGGACGACAAGGAGATCTTCATCCAGGATGTGAGAAGTAAGGTAGAGAGGGCCAGGAAAAAACGGTAAGTTTGATGATTATAAATATCCATGATTATTATTATACTACCCTACTCTATTGTCTCGCCTTTTTGAATTAATCTCCTTCAACATTGCCTCTTTATTTTTAAATTCAACACTACCTCTCAATTTTCTAAGTTTAACAATATTATTCTTGCTTAATCTTTCAAATAGATCGCTGAAGCTCTCATCTTCTTGCTTTATTGAAAGCAGTTTCTCATACACTTCTTTTTTGATTCTCAATGTTTTAAATGTCATGCTTAAATATTCTTTTAAACATAAATATAAATGTTTCTATAGCAAAATAAAACAGTGTATAGATTTTGTAAAATTATATAACAAGAGCCCCCAAACTATAAATACTGTGAATACTTTATTACCACTAAAGTTTAATCCGAGTAAATTAGAGCTGGACGATATGAAACTGGTACAATTTCAACAGTCTACTGCCATTCTTGGAAAGGAGCATACGCTCCCGATTCTGGAGGAATTATTTATCCAGCCCTGGTCAACCGCCTCCGAAATCGCATCGGAGCTGAGCATCCATATCGCTACAGCGGTAAAATATCTGGACCACCTAACCAGCCTGAATATATTGGAATCCCGGGTAAGAAAGACGAAGGCGCGAAACGCCATGGAATACAATCTTCGGAATCCGAATATAATTTTAAACTTGGATATCTCTTCGATAGTAGAGGAAAAAGCGGAGGCAGCTTATGAACAGGCGAAACGGATACAGGTCAAGGAAAATGTAAAAGTAAGTAAAAACTACGAGTGGGACGAGGATAATCAAAGAATAATCAGGATCAATGTCTTGAAATCAGGTCAAAAAAGAAGAAGGGTAGAGGTGCAAAGAAGCATCGTCCTGACGGAGCTTGAAGGAAAATTCTTCTGGAATCTACCCTATGCATCGGAGGCGCCCAAATCGGTAATAGAAGTATGTACAAAATCGGGTATTACGGAAAAAAAAGATATACTGAAAATAGTGGAATTCATAAGAATGTTGATTGGTGAAAATATTTTGGAATGGTATGAAATCCAACAGAGAGGAGTATTATGAGATTTTTTGAGCATATCAAAAAAGGAATTTTATATTCGCATGTGTATTTTTTCATATTGATTTTTATTTTTTCATTGATACTTTTTTTAGTATCAATTCTATTATTCAATATCGAAATCAGATCATTTATACCAATTTTTATTTTTTTAATTTTGTGGGTCATTATCATTTTAATAATGTGGGTTCTGGTGAGCTTCATTCTGGCTCTTAAAACCAGAAACCCCAGGTATACCTTTCAATTCATAGGTATCGCATTGATCATCGTCTATCCAGGTTCAATTCTATTTATAGCACTATATTATATGCTTGTTCCTTTCCCGAGTGATATTCAGTTTCCACCCGAGGGGATCTTTGAGGATTTTTTCCTTTTGAGCCTCCCTTTGGGATTACTCATCGCAATTCTTGG
>CP070629.1:1261329-1278257 GCA_020356005.1 Thermoplasmata archaeon | reverse complement strand
ATGAAAAAGGGTACGGTTCCCATAATAACCGGTTTTTTCGGGTGTGATGAAGAAGGCAGGACTACCACATTCGGTAAGAACGGTTCGGACTACAGCGCTGCGGTTATCGCCAATGCGTTCAATGCCGATGTACTGGAGCTGTGGAAGGATGTGAACGGGTTCATGAGCGCGGACCCGAAAATAATCAAAGATGCGCATACCATTGAAAAGTTATCGTACGACGAAGCTGCAGAGCTGGCACACTTCGGGATAAGTTTTCTGCACCCGAGAACCGTAGGACCTGTAAGTTTAAAGAACATACCGATTGTGATAAAAAATATTTTAGAGCCCAACGGTAAAGGTACCGTTGTTGAGAAAAAAGGGTACAGAACAGAAAATGTAATCAAAAGTGTGGTATACTCAAACGAGCTCGTAGAAATAAAGGTGGCAGGTGCAGGTGCTGGTGGAAGATCCGGCGTGTTATCGGCAGTATCCAGCACTTTGTACAAATCCAATATCAATATTTACTCTGTCAGCACCTCACAAACGCACCTGAGTTTATTGATACACAATAACGACATGTTAAAATGTTTAAAGGCGTTGAAAGAAATATTTCATGGTGTTATAGAATCTATTGATTATCAAAAAGATATTACATTGGTTTGTGTGGTGGGGGAAGGTTCGCGTAACAAAAAGGGTCTTGCCGGCAAAATATTTTCAGCTGTGGCTGATGCAGGCGTAAATGTGGAGATAATATCCGCGGGCGCATCACAGGTTTCATCTCATTTTATTGTAAATAAAAGCGATTATAAAAAGGCAATAAAAGCGATACATACTTCTTTTTGTAAAAAATAGTATTGAAAATCTGTATTTTTGGTATTGTTTTTTCAATTGTCTGCAGACGATAATTGAACGGAAATATACATAAATAAGTATATATGTAAAATAGTAGCAAATAGTCAGTTTAAACTGAGGGAAAAAGTACTTTGTGGACGCCGGATTCCCTTAAATACTGTTATATACGATAATCAGATTATCAATATAATAACATTTTAGGTATTCGGATCTGCAGATTACTTTCGTTGAATTGCGAAGAAACAAAATAATCCGGGTTGGTACGAGGGTAATTGATCAAAATAACCTATGCGAAGGGTATTTTATGACGCGGAGAAGAAAGCGAAGATCATCTGGAAAAGGGGCAATTAACCTCTTGAAGGAAAGAATTACCGATTTTAAATTGACACCGGAGTTCATAACGAGGATGCGGTGGACCTTGTTTGTGCTCTCTTTCCTTATGCTGTATTTAGCATTCCAGGTTGGTGATGATTGGTTCGTTAGAGAATTTGCGAATTATGATTGGGCCAGAAATATTGGCTATTGATTCGCATTCAATCAATACACCCTGATATAGATCGAAGACTCTGGTAAAATAACCAATAAACAGAATCGAAGTATACGATACTATTGACGATAGGGTATGGCGCTATCATGGCAGGTGAATTCGGGGTCATCCTTGGTGGAATGATTCTTCTCATAGTTCTGGTAATTCTTTTCATTAATTTCGGAGGCCCGAAATTTCGATTAGCAGTTCAAGTATTCAGCTTTGGTTTTCATCGATTGGGGATATTTCGTAAACTCCCCGGCGGATGGCACGCACCGATCCCGCGCACCAGCGGAATAACATGTACGCTGAACTGCCAGGCCTGCGAGCTCGCATGGCTGGGCTGCCCGGTAGGTATGCTTCAACAGTATGTTATTAACTTTAGATTTCCGTTTTATGTTTTCGGTGTGCTTCTAGCATTCGGGACAGCCCTGGGCAGAGCAGTTTGCGGGTGGCTGTGTCCCTTTGGACTGATTCTTGATATGTGCAACAAGGTTTGTACACACCAGTATAAACCGCCTGATTCATTGAGATATTTCAAATATGTTTACCTGGCAGGTGTTGTGATACTGGCAAGTTTAACAGGCTTCATTTTCTGGTGCCGATATCTTTGCTTCGGTGCTTTACTCGGCGTTATTCCATACTGGCTGACCTGGCAGACGGTTAGTGCATTCTGGTTGATTTATCATTTGGCAACATTTGCATTCTATTTCACATTCAGCTACTACACCCATGGCCGTGCGTGGTGCAGGTATTTCTGCCCTCTGGGTGCTATTTTCGCTTTGTTAAATCCGTTTTCAACGGTTAAGCGGAATTACGATTGGAAATGGTGCACACAGTGTGAGCGGTGTGTTAAAACCTGTCCCATGGGACTCGATCCGACAAAAGATAATCTTCATAGTAAGCTGGATTGTATAAAATGTGGACGATGCGCCAGGGAATGCAAATCCAATGCATTAACGGTATCATCACCACTGATAGGAGGTATGTTCAAAGGTAAAAAGGATTAGTTAAAGTGATTACGAAAATTATTAGAATATGTGGAAAAGATATGTTAATTATTATAAAAGTAAATGTGCAGGATATAATATGAATGGCTGATTATTCAGAAAATTTGAAGGTGCGGTATTTGAAGGCTATGATAAACTATATGAAGGGTAAATATACATATATATGGTATCGTAATTTTTTATATCAGATCCGTGCTTTTGAATAAGGTAAGTATTTAATTTTAGGAGGTATGAAAGGTATGAAAAAGGCTTCATTGAATAATAAGGGCGCCCCCAGTTTGAAAGATATAATAATCAGTTTTTTCATAGTTTTTGCTATTATGCTGATGCTTTTTGGTGCATTACTTTTACCGTCGTCGCATGTGATTTCACATGACAAGGGAATAATTGAGGAGATAACCGAGGATGTAGCCACCAGTAAATACACACCATTCGTAAATAATGAATTTATTTTTTACTGGAGCCCTATCGATCCATTGTATGATCAAGCTGATACTGAGCAGCAGTGTCCGTGGGGAATTGAAAACGGCGTCAATGATGATGATAATAACGGCCAGACTGATAATGAAGATCGAAGGGGAATAACATTTTACGGAGATAGCTGGATAAGTGATGAAGGTGCAATAGCGATTGGGAGCTACGATGATAATAATGAGATAACAGTCACTGTAAAAAAAGGTCACAGATTCACCCAGCAGTTTATGGATGAATATCCGGAGAACACAATCCACAGTGCCGATGGTGAGGTGTTCCTCGCTGATGAGAATAACAACGGAAAACCGGATCGAGATCCAGATTGCAATAAAATAGATCTCTACGACCCTGCGCGCGCACCGCTGAATTCACCGGATCTGCGGTATGTGGAGAACGAGGAGCTGTGGTCCGGTGAGCTGAACCAGTACCAGGGTATAATAAAATATACCACCCGTGACTGGTGGCTGTGGGATGGAGTAATCGAGGTAAAATCCACAGGACGTGTAACGGTACAGAAAATGACGGTTACGGATGGTTATATCGATAAAAATTATAACGGGATACCGGATCTTGCAGACGATTGTGAAGACGGCGATGCGGACGGCGATGATGAAATCGCCCACGGTGTAAATACAGAATGGTTTGCAAATGGTTTGAGCGATGATGCAATATGGTCTTTTTACGGTGATGAATTTTTCGGATTCGTGCACCGTGACCTGATGATTGCAAGTTACGACGATGACAATCATATAACAATTACAGACGTGACTGATGGAGATGATTCCCAGGAGGTTACTCTGGATGTCTGGGAAAATTTCCAGTGGGCCAGTACATTTGTATTGGAAACCTGGTGCGGCGGCAATGATGCGGGTGATAATGATGAACTGGACCCCGATGAATTTTTCGATATGGACGACTGGTCCAACCTGACAGCCGCAAGACAGGCAATGTCCAGCAGTATTATTGACCGTGCCGTGGATTCAGGTAATTTCGAAGCCGATTGGGTGGTGGTCAAAGCTGATAAACCTGTTACTCTGTATGGCGGCATCTGGGATAATAACTTCCATACCCAGGCGTACGGCTTCCTGGGTTCCCGATACTATGTCCCGCTGTCAGCAGCTATTACAATTACAGGCCTGGAAGAGGAGGCGCATGTGGAATTGGATTTTGACGATACTTCTATCGGTGATAATGAATTTACTGTAAAACCGGGCGAGCAGTATACAATATCATCCATGTGCTCCGGACCGTTCTCTAACAATTACGTCGCCGAAGTAACTTGGCTCAGGATAATCTCAGATCATCCCATCAGGGTGGAGATCTGGATGGCTAATGACGATAACGCTTTTGATGAAACTCAGATTTCAACATTTAAGGAAGGCTTTGATTATTATCCCGCCGATGAGAACTGGGACCTGGCAATTCACCATCGATGTTTGGTATATATAATCGCCCTGGAGGACGATACCTCGGTGGGCTGGGACGGGACATGGCTGGACAATCAGCCTTCGGGAGCTACTTTGGATAAATATGAGATATATCGTGTGGTTGTGGATTCTAACGAGGATTATAACGGTGATGAAAATGATGATACCGAACCTGATAATCAGGACGAACTTGAATCGGTAATACAGATGATGCATGTCCATGCGAATAAGGATGTAATGCTCGAGGTAAGATATGCACGAGATTATTCATGTGAACCTCAGGATGCCGATATCGTCTTGAGTAACAAACCAACCATCCAGCGCACCACAACAGGCGATCCATTCTGGCTTCTGCCGCCTGTACTGGCTACTTTAATGGCAATAGATGTTGGAATAGTAACCATGGGTGGTAAAGGTATAGTAGGTACGCTGTCGTTCACTGGAAAAGGTAAGTTCTTGAAAAAACTATAATTTCATATCATATATGGAGAGTGGCTTATGTTAATACGCCCTATCAAAACGGTTTTGCTGATCATATGCATTATAGGGTTATTTTTCCTACCCATGAGCGATGTCTATCTACATGATAGCCCCATGGATTCGGCATTTAGCGATTTTATGAGGGTTACTTCCGAAAATGTAGAGCATACGGATTATCATTCATCGGATATATCCACATTTGTTAATGATCATTTTGTTTTTTATGTACCGCCACCGACTGTAAGGTCTATGGAGAGGCCGTCAAACTGGGGCGGGTACACTTACAAAACTTCTAACGGATATATAATCGCAAATTTAAGCACCATCCAATTATTTTCATATGAGAATGGCGCAGAAATCGAGCTGGAATGGTTAAATGGTACAGCAATAAATGGAACAAGATTCAATGTCTATAATGAATGCTGGGAACTTGAGTCCTATTACACTATAAGCTGGCTGGATAAATTTCCGAAATCTTCGAAGTTAAAAAAAACCGTTACGCTGGGAGAGTATGAGACCGAGGAGATCCAGCTGAATTCGTGGTTTGTTCACCGCGATTATCGGATACTTGGCGGTGTGATAAAAATTACCAGTGACTATCCAATTTCAGTTATGCATCACAAGCTGAATCCCATGGGAACCCTTGATGATAACGGCTATGAGATGATTAATTATAGATGGGAGGGCGTTTATTCTGCATACGGTAAAAAAATCTTTACACGAATCACAGGCGACTGCTGGATAAGCGCACTGGAAGCTGATACTACTGTAAATGTATGGGACTATTCTGATAAAAATGATGATACAAAACTCAGTCTTGATAGATTCGAGGGATGGGCCTACACCAGAAATCCGATATTCGAGCAGTACGGCTTCGATGATGATCTTGTACTTATCAGTGCCGATAAACCCATCTCGATTGTTGCCGGTGTACAATCAGAACAGGGATTTGTACAGGTCTTTGGAAAGGACGGGAAGGACTTTTTATTTCCTTGCTTTGGTAAAATACTTATACATGCACCTACAGGCGCTTCTATCGATCTCAAAGATAAAAATGGAAATCAAGGAACCTACAAAGGATCCCTAGCCAGGAATGAAATGAAGTTAATCGATTTCAAGGTCGCATATAAGCTGGATGATTATTCATCATATGAGTGGGCGCAATTGCGGGCCAGTGAACCCATTATTGTGTATACTTTTGCAAATACCAGCTGGACTTTAAATGTAGAGGATTTAGGGAAGATGTCCGGCGAAGAATATGTGAATGTATACAAAAAGACTACAAAATACTATTCGCATGGTTGGGAACCTTATCCCGCGGCAACTGAGTTCAAATTACCTATCCGCAGCCGGGCTTATATTACTGTGGTTAATCTTGATGAAGGAGACAATGATGTAGAAATCGATTTCTCAGGATTGTACATGCCGTACGAAACCGAGATGGAACCCAATCAGGCAGTCACCCTGGAGTACTCCGAAAACAGCTATTATTATATGCATATGGTGGTTAGGGATACGGATTATAAACAGCCTCCGCAGTGGACCTATAAAGATCCACATAATCATTATGCTATAAATGCCATTCCAAGAATTGCTGTGGACGAGGGAGATAGTACTATTATAAACCTGGAATATCAAAATATTACAAAGGGTTCAACTGTTAAAATTAAATCCACCTATCCGGTTCTTGTATTTATAAATTATAACAAGGACGAGTGGTGGCAGCCTCAGGGGATTGATTTAATTCCGGGATTGACACCTCCAATAAAGCGGGGTTTACCGGAACTTCCAACTATGATTGTTACGATTTCAGGCATCTTAATCGCTGCTGATGCCATTATGATTGCGGTGGGTAGAAGATCTATTGTAGAGGTATTATGAAAAGTGTAGAATGAAATGTTAAATGGAAAAATTACTGCTATACAAGAAATATATATAAAAAATCTAAAAACTTAATTTGGAAACAAAAACTTAATTACTACGAGATAGGTGAAATTACTATTTCTTTATTGGATAAATATTTCCAATTTGTATATTAATGAATATAATGGGGTTTTTAAAATGACTCCACAAGAAGATTTGCCGGTGAGAAGACCAATCAATCAAGGTATGTCTAATAATGCGACTAATAATTTTCCGCAGAGGGCACCAAGAACCACGGCACAATATAGTGCACCGCAGCAGAGTGTCCCTGTAAGAATGCCAGTGCAGCAGGAGCAGTATGGTGCACCTCAACAAAATGTCCCAGTAAGAATGCCCGCGCAGCAGGAGCAATATAGTGCACCGCAGCAGAGTGCCCCCTTGAGAATGCCTCCACAACAGGATGAGTATAGCGAACCTGAGGGGAGCGTACCTGTAAGAAAGCCCAGGGAGCCAAAGCAGTTCATTTCGTCAGCAGCACATGCACCTAAAACCAAGGCAAAAAAAACTGTAAGAAGAAGACCCAAATTGAGACCAATCCCAAAGAGAGACACAGTAATCTCAGACACAGCTGCAACAAGTCCTCGAAAACCCACTCATATGGATTTTAGATATCGCACTCGAATATTCAAGGGCAGCATTTTACCACTTCTGTACGGATTTATTTCCATTCGAATGTTGAATGAATATGTTCTGGAATATCCTGATTATTTTCAATATGAGATCACAATGATTCTCGGAGGGTTCCTTCTGGGATTGATATCCATATCAGGGATAACTCTAATGAATCTATTCCGGGCTAAAAGAAATCGAGAGAGAGGTTGTAACCTGAGTTTAAAGCTTGGATTTATTACTTTTTTACCGTTTCTAATAATTCTTCTGGGTCTGGCGTTTTTCATAGGAATTTCAACGGCATGGCAATTCAGCACAGGATTTTTCCTGACACCGATTTTCCCTCTGTTATTTGTTACCATCCTGGAGGTTAACTCAAAGGGAAAATTCTTCGTACGTGAAATGGGTGGCGAATCATCCAGAACCCGTAAATTGATTTTCATAAAATAAGGGGGAAGGGTGAGACGAGGTGGCCGGGAATACACTGGGCAATATTTTCAGGGTGACTACATGGGGCGAATCCCACGGGGATTCTATAGGCTGTGTCATCGACGGTTGTCCCGCAGGATTGAGGCTTTCTCCAAGACAAATCAGGGATGAATTGACACGTGACATTCCATATCCAGTTTTAACAAGGCGCGTGGAAACCAACAACTTTCAAATTTTGAGCGGTGTTTTCGAAGGTTATACAATCGGGACTCCAATATCGATAATAATTCGTAATTCCAATGTTGAAAGTGATAAGTATAAAAAAATAATCCATACCCCCAGGCCGGGCCATGCAGACCTAACCTATAGAATGAAATACGGCCATGTGGACTGGAGAGGTGGTTCTCGGGCAAGCGGTCGAACATGGATTTCCACTGTTGCCGCAGGAGCCGTCGCAAAAAATATTTGCAAATTAAAATCAGTGGCTGTAACAAGCAGGCTCCTGGAACTTGGCGGCTACAAGGTTAATCCAGACAATTTAGAAAGTGTGATAGAAAGTCTCGCTGAGGAATCCAAGGAGACAAATGATACAACGGGAGGAATCATAGAGGTTAAGATAAAAAATCCTCCTGTGGGCCTTGGTGCTCCCATGTTCAATCGATTTCAAGCAGATCTGGGGCATGCTATTCTCAATATACCTGGAGTAAAATCCTTTGAAATCGGCTCTGGTAAATATTCTTCAAGATTGAAGGCATCTTTATTCAATGATCCGATCGATTTTAAAGAAGGTAAGATAAAAACCCTGAGGAATCGTGCCGGCGGGGTTCTCGGTGGAATAACCTACGGCAATCCCGTGATATTCAGATTTGCCGTGAAGCCCACGCCGTCAATTCTAATACCTCAAAAAAGTGTGAATCTCAGGACGATGAAAAGCGCCATGATGTCGACCGAGGGTCGATTTGATGCAAATTATACGCCAAGAGCGCAGGTAGTATCCGAAGCGGTCTCGGCGATAATTACCGCAGATCATTTGATACTTTCTGGATATGTGTCTCACGATTCCATAATTCCACGAAAGGAACGTCTGTTATTCGGCATGCAGACAAGAGACCTTTAGGTGATTTATAGTGAGTTTTCAAGCCTTTATGCTGCGGCATTTTCCCGGAATATTAAAGCAAGCGAATAAGGAACGGGTAGTCCTGAAGCGGTTGAGAAAGGCTGTGGATTATGCATATAAGAGTAAATTTTACCATAAGAAATTATCGAAAGCCGGTGTTAAAGGTTCCGATATTAAAAGTATAAAGGATTTCAAGGAAAAAGTACCTCTAACAAACAGAACCGAGCTTGTACAATCTGACCCTTACGATTTACTAGCTGTGGAACCCGGCAGTAAGTGTTTGATTTATTCGCAGACAAGCGGGACCACCGGCGGACATGTCCCCATCTGGGTGACAAAGGATGAACTTGAACGCACAATAGATCTAGCATTGTGCCTTCCGGTATTCCAGAAATTATTATCTTCAAAGGACCGCGTTGCGCTATGCTATCCTTACACAAGGACCATGGCGGGTCGATCGGCGGATCTCATCAACCAGAAGGCAGGAGTAACAATCATTCCCATGGGTACCAGAAATAATATGTATCCTCCGGAGGAGGTGGCTGATGCACTCATACGGCTCAGACCCACTATCCTGGGCGCTGCAGCTACCGATGCATTCTCCTATGCTAATATTTTGTTGGACCAGGGCGTGGACCCAAAAAAGATCGGGATCAAATTGATTGTTTCCGGCGCCGAGCCATGTGCGGATAACCGCGGAGATGTCCTGGGTAGGATGTACGGTGCGAAATTTCTGTCTCTGCTTGGTCAGAACGAGATCGGCGGTGCGATTCCGTGCGAGAAGAATGTACTTCATATCCCCTCGTTTGTTATGTTTACTGAATTATACCGCAAGGACGGGTCTGAAGCCGATATTGGCGAAAAAGCAAATTCTGTTGTCACACCTACGTGGCGCGAGGCCATGCCCATGCTGAGATACGAAACAGGCGATGTGATAATGATCGAAAAGAACCCCTGTTCGTGCGGCCTGCCGCTGCCAACAATGAAGATTTTGGGCCGCAAGCGAACGGAACTTACCATCGGGACAAAAACATATTTCCCCATTGAGCTTGAGGATTTGTTGTATCAAACGGATCTTAACGGTGTCTGGTATCAGATAAAATTGACCAAAGCAGGTATTTTTATAAAAGCCGAACACCGTAAGAAAAAGGATTATGCCAGGCTGGCTGAAGAGGTAAAATCAAATTTTGAAAGCAAGTTAGATGCAAATGTCAAAGTGAAGATAGTACCTCCAGGTACCCTGTACGATTATAGAAAAATAAGGCCCGGTAAACCTTTATCACGTGTAGTTGATGAAATCGCGGGAAAAATAGAGGTATTGGAAGGCGCGTGAGTGTGGATTGAATGGCTGAGAATGTTAAACAATTTACATTTGGTCAGAAATTATGGGGCCATTTTATTCTGACAAGACCCCAGCAGTTAATCTGGCTGGATGTTTTTGCATCCATCGGCTTTTTCGCTATTATTGCACAGCATGCGCCGCGAGCACATTTTATTATTTTTATACTTTGCGCTGTTATTGCAGACGCAGGTGCCTGTACATTAAATGATCTTGGCGATTTAGAATCCGACAGGTTGAGCAAGGAGCCGTCCCGCGGGAAGAGGCCGCTTGTGACTGGAGTGGTGTCTAAATCCACAGCGAGAAATCAAGCGCTGATACTCTACGCTATTGGTCTCGCCATTGCATTTTATCTCGATTTGTATATTTTCATCTTTGCATTGATGCTAATACTCCTGTCATATCAATATTCCATGGGACCCTTGAAGATGGACGGCCGGCCCATAATATCGCAGCTGTTCTGGGTTGGTTTCGGATTTATATATTATGCAGCGATTTGCGCATATTTGATTCGGTACGAGAATGTTGCGATGACAAATATTTATAATGGCCTATATTTCATGATGGCATTAATACTTTTTATGGCTGTAGCCGAAACACTTGCCAAGGACTTAAGAGATCTAGAAAACGATCGCGCGGGAGGAAAGATAACCACGCCGGCGTATTACGGGCATAAACCCGCTGCGGTTGGTGCTGTTGTATTCTCTGTTTTTGGGTTGGTGTTCTGGGCTATTCCATATTTTACTGTTTATGATATTATTATTTTTTTACAGGTATTGGTAATAGCTATTGTCATCGTGTGGAATGTTATATGTTTTGAACTCTGCAGGTCAATTTTTAAGAAATACACTAAGGACAAAGCCAGAAAGCTGCATAAAGGCTTTATACTCACATTCACATTAATCCTGACCCTATCATTTATTGTGGGGGTGACATAAGTCAAACCATTGTTAAATGCTCACACTCTGAGGTGATTACGAATGGCGATGGAGGGTAAGAAAATACGTTTGAATCGGATACGCGATAAGAAAACCGGACAATTTGTGATTGTCCCCATTGATCACGGTGTAACCGCCGGCCCTATTAAGGGTACAGTTGACATGGCGGCTACGATAGGGTCTGCCTACGAGGGAGGCGCCACAGCCGTTGTTGTTCATAAAGGAATGGCGGAATTCGGTCTTGAACATCTTTGCGGGGACATCGGATTTATTCTTCATCTATCGGCGAGTACGCAGCTCGGGCCCGATCCTACCGCAAAGGTTCTTGTATCAACTGTCGAGGAAGCTCTGCAGCTGGGTGCGGATGCGGTTTCGGTTCATATCAATGTAGGAGCGGAAACGGAAAAGGATATGCTGACCGACCTGGGTTTCGTATCAAACGAATGCAGGGAATGGAATGTTCCTCTGCTGGCAATGATGTATCCCCGCGGGCCTGACATAACCGATCCTTATGATGTGGAGCTGGTTAAGCATGTGGCTCGGCTGGGCGCCGAACTGGGTGCGGATATTATCAAAACAAATTATACCGGCAATGTTGATACCTTCATGGAAGTAACAAAAGGCTGCCCCGTCCCGGTAATCATCGCAGGCGGTCCAAAGGTTAATTCGGACCGTGAGGTGCTCCAGATGGTTTATGACGCTATGAAAGCAGGAGCGGCAGGTATTTCTATCGGCCGAAATATATTTCAACACGATAATGTAAAAAGTATAACGAAAGCGATCTCCAGGATAATTCTGGAAGGTATAGAGGTGGAGGACGCCGAAACTGAAGTCACCGGATGAAGGTGGAGTAATTGTATAAAATTGTCTGGATAAGAGCTGATGTCGGGGATTCGCAGGATGCTCGTAAAAAGATTGTTACTACCGCGCTGGAGAAAAATTTTAACGATATAATTGTCAATACAGATGACTTTGAGGTATTTAAAAAACTTGGTAAATTCAATTTAATTAAATTACAGGACGGCAAAATCAGCTTCAGCGGTAAGAGTGGAGAATTCATTAAAATCGAAAGCAAAGGTGACGAGGTTAAGGCCGCAGAATTTGCGGGTAAAACCGATTATGTTTTTGTGGCTGCATCTGATTGGAAAGTAATTCCGGTTGAAAATCTTATTGCGGCCTTTCAGAAAACAAAGAGTAAATTACTTGTCGAAGTGCACAGTACCGAGGAGGCCAGGCTGTTTTTCGAAACGCTGGAAGTGGGTGTTGACGGGATAGTTTTAAATCCGGTGGATCTAAAGGAGATAAATACCTTACGTAATTTCTTGGACGAAATCGAAACAAAAGATCTCAAACTGGTAGCAGCAAAGATAACCAAAATACAATCCGTTGGAACAGGGGATCGGGTTTGCATTGACACCTGCTCAATTCTTAATGTTGGCGAGGGTATGTTAATTGGCTCGCAGTCAAACGGATTATTTCTGGTACATTCAGAATCAGTAGAATCGGAATATGTAGACAGCCGGCCTTTCAGGGTTAATGCAGGACCGGTACACGCATATATTCTGGGAACAAGGGATAAGACCAGGTATCTGTCGGATCTAAAAGCTGGCGACGAAGTTATGGCGGTTGACAGTACCGGAAAAACAAGACCGGTTACGCTCGGCCGTGTAAAGATCGAGAAAAGGCCGCTGGTTTTGATTGAAGCAGAATATGAAAATAATAAATATAATATAATTTTACAAAATGCCGAGACCATAAGATTGATATCGGGTACACAGCCGAAATCCATTGTGGATTTGAATGAAGGCGATAGTATCCTGATGTGGTTGGATGTGCACGGCAGACATTTTGGAATGAAGGTTGATGAAAGTATAATTGAAAAATAACTATAATTGATAATAAAATTGCTATATAAAAAATGACTATTGACGCAATGAATTTAAAAATTCTAAGCACTAATATCTAAATTCTAAACAAGCACTAAGCACTAAATTCTAAACCCGAAGGAAGAAGGAAAAAGGGGGGCGGGGGTTTGATTATTAGAATTTAGAATTTGTTTAGTATTTAGTATTTAGAATTTAGAATTTTATAATCGATTGGATCACATATGATATCCTTGAGATAAAAAAACAGTGAGGTGTTCAAAAGTTGGAGGGTAGTGCTTATTGTTACGGAGCGGCTACAATAATAAACGGTATAGCAGCCGGACTGGGTGCTGCATACGGTATCGGGTTAATTACCAAAGCAAAGGTAATCCTCACAGATGAGGCGGGCGTATTCGATGTAAAGATCGAAGGTGATGAGGGCGAAAACCCGAAGCTTGCAGAATACTGCGTTCTCGGTGTTTTGAAAAAATTTAATATGGCAGAGCAGTACGGTGCAAAAATAACTACAAGTTCAGATATTCCCATTTCCAAAGGCTTGAAAAGCAGCAGTGCAGCTGCAAATGCGATTATTCTTTCAACCTTCAAGGCGCTGGATAAAAAGTTTTTTGATATGGAAATAATCAATCTCGGAATCGATGCTTCGTTTCAGGCAAAGGTAACCATCACAGGGGCGTTTGATGATTCATGTGCCACCTATTTCGGCAATGTTGCGGTAACAGACAATCTCAACAGGAAAATATTAGCACAATACCCGATTGAAGATGACTTTGATGTGATTATCCATGTTCCCCCCAAAAAGATCCGCAAGACGGATATCGATCCCGAAAAATTGAAGGGAATTAAAGACACGCTGAAGGAGGCCCATACCAAAGCGCTTAATAAGGATTATAAAACAGCGATCAGGATAAATGGATCAACCTTTGGTAAGGCAATGGGACTCGATACAGAAATAGCCTCAAAGGCAATTGAGGCGGGAGCGGTGACCGCAGGAATAAGCGGCACCGGTCCCTCCACAGTAATACTGGCAGAGCCTGAAAAAAAAGATAATATTCTTGCAGCCATTGGCTCAAAGGATGGAATCATCTGCACAAAATTGAATCGTAAAAAAGCAGGTTTTTTGTAGATAGATGATTTTATAAAGATTTTTTATAGCTTCCAGAAGTGCGTCCAACGTTTTGGGGTTGCGAGGGGCGTACCGGTTTACGTCTGACGTTTTACGGCCGTCAACCGGATTACGCATTACGTTACGCATTGCGCAAACGAAACCGCAAGACGCACCTCTCTAAACAATCAAAAAGCTTAAAATGATATCTATTTCTTATCTTCAGTAGACGGTGGGAGAGCTTCCATCTCAGGAGGCTCGATGCGGCCGGCCTCGTCTACCTCTTCGCCTTCTGAAGGTTTTGTGGGTTCTGCTTCGGAAGGGGGTTTGGTTTCTGACTTGGACTTACTCTTCCTGCTGATAAACGACGGTAAGAACGGCTTGCCGGCTCTTTTCCGCATGAACCACCAGCCCCCGATCATCAGGAGGATAAGAATTACAATAATGATCCACCACGGGAATGCCTCGGATTTCGTAGATTCATCAACTTCTTCCTCAGGCATATGCGCTTTGCTTAAATCGAATAATCTCATATGTTTTTCAATTGAACCAGTTGAATACTCCGGTGTGGGACTGCCGAACTTCAGCCACCCAACATTTGCACTGAGGTCCTCGAAATCGACTTTCGTGGTCTCGTTCTCGCTTACATCCAGCACCGCCTGAAACGAAACCCTGTACTCGATCAGGCCTTCCCTGTAATCCTTTTCACCTACCCACAGAGGGTTGCCTGCCGTTATTATATCTTCTACAGGCCATGATAATATCTGCCCGATTATATTAAATGTCCACAGTGAACCTTTGTTGCTTTCCATACCGCCCGATATTGTTATAGTGTCTTCTTTCACACCGTTCCAGCTTGAGGAAAACGATAGGTCACTCTGCCAGTCGGAATTTCCGTCATTGTCGTAGTCCAGTGTTAATGATATTGTTCCGATCTGCCGCTCGGGTATGTTCACAGGCTCAAAGCTTAAAACGAGCTTGATTTCTGTGGTTTCATTGGGTATGTAAACATATCGGGGGTGGTTGGTGAACAACGTGCTCTCGCGGCCGTCGTTTAGGTAGCTCCATTCGCCAGTCCATTCGGTTGTGAGCACATTTGTCTCAACGGATTCTGGCCGCCCGGTAATTATATTTTCATAACTGTAGAGGGCATCCCATACAGTAGCCTTCGGGTTGCTGAACCTTAATCGTTCCAGTGTAAGTGCCAGCGCAACGGCTTTCTCTGCATCAATAAAGCCATATCCCTGAGCAAAATCATATTTACGGTTATTTACTCCTTTACTGTGGTTGTCCGGTATGCCATTATCATTCTCTGTATTTACCGGCTCATTATCAGGTTCAACATACATGCTGGTAAGCTTCATTATCAATTCAACTTCATGTATCAGTGTATTCGGTGAGGTCCAAAACTCATCATTGACATATTTGCCATTTCCGGAATAATCGTCATGCACATTACTAACCCTCAAACTCGGTGCGGCCTGCCATAAAAGCGCTGAGAGTCCTGCTACATGGGGTGTGGCCATGGAGGTACCGCTGATGGACATGTAGTAACCGTCCATTGCATCTTCCTGATTACTCATTTTTACATTGGCGGTAATTAGCGTTTTTCGCGCCTCAGTAGCCCAGATATGAAAGCCCGGCGCACCGATATCGGGCCATGTAAAGTTATCCTCCACAGAACCCCTTGATGAGAAGTAAGCTATACCAGTGGGGGTTTTCCACATAGCCGCAACACTGATCACAGCCGGTGTTAAAGAGTAAGGATTGGTGGTCACGGTCTCTCCCAGGTGGTTGTCAGAACCGGCATTTCCAGCGGCGAACACAACAGCAACATTGTTCTCATAGGTCAATTTCTCAGTGACTTTTACAATATTATCTTCGGGGTTGTAGTCCGCGTTTGTGCCCCAGCTGTTGCTTACAACCCGGATGTTGTGAGGGTTGGAATTGGGTTTACTGTGTTCGTACACCCATTCAAGAGCGCCCAGTGCGTTTAATATCGAAACAGCCTCCCCGGTGCTTATTCCGATAATGTCGCATCCCGGTGCCATGCCGCGCCTTGCACCTGCAGAAGCGTCACCTGTGCCGCCAATGGTGCCTGAACAGTGTGTTCCGTGCCCGCTGCTGGTATCGGAGTTTTCTACCGATGTATACGAACCGTCCAGGTCTGATTTGTAATTATAGATTACCTTCTCGCCGTAATCCAGGTCGGGATGACCTGCATCAATGCCGGAGTCTACCACAACAACAGTTATTCCTTCACCGTCAATGGGTTCGGAGATCTCTCCTGTTATATCGGTTATGTAAGTGTCCCAAACCTTGGTGGCATTGGTTGTTCGGGTAGTCTCGTCCATGAGGTACTCCAGCTGCTCGTTATATTCTATCCAGTAAGTACGCTCATATTCTGATAACAACTGGATCTCTATGGGTGTGGCGAGCCCGTAGACTGCGGGTATCGCCGTAAACTCTCTTTCGGATTGAAATCCTATTTTCTCCAAAAACATCCTGTCAACAGGTAATATTTCGTTATAGAATTGTACTATAACTTCAAGTTGTTCAAATTCCAGGGCGCCGGCCAATTCCTGTTTCAGGTACGGATCGATTGTTTCATCGGATAATTTTGAATAAAAATTCCAAACAGGAGGTTCAATTGACGGCCGGCTTGCTTTTTCTACAGGGTGCGATCCTGCGAGACCGGTTAGAGGAAAAATGAAAAACATACAGGCTAAAAAAATTGCTATATACTCCTGTTTGTGAATAAAAGCCATTATATCACCTATTAACGAAGCGGTATTGATAATTATTTAACATCATATATTTAAGGATATTATTAT
>CP070629.1:1258337-1261229 GCA_020356005.1 Thermoplasmata archaeon | reverse complement strand
CTTGTATGTGTAGGATGCTTAATTTGAAGGAGTTGCCGATTGATTTGCTTGAGCGATATGAGCAAGTAAAAATGTTGGTAGATCGCGTTGATGCCCATTTGAATCCAGGCGATCTGGCTTTGATTATATTAAGCTCACCATACAGTCCGGATATTGCTACTGTGTTAGCTGAGGACGATGATGAAGTTATCGAGGAAGCTGTCGAGCCAGACCCCGAGGCGGCTGCGGGAGAAAATCCACCGGAACGCCCAGCTAACGGCATTGAATATGAAGGAGCTGACAATACGTTTCTCAAACAGCCTGTTAGCGGAGTCACCGGGCAAGCAATAGATAAGAAAGTGCCTGATATGTCAACAGTATGGTCCCCGGGTATGCCTGTTCAGGTGTTGCATAATGATGAACTTAAACAAGGTAAAATTGTCGGTACTGTACCACCTGCAAAGGGTAAAGCATTACAACTTACAGTAGAAATGGAAGACGGAGAAACCGAAACTTTTGATGAAGAAGATGTAGAGGCAGTCTAATGGCAGAGAGCACGTTGTCAGCTACAATTACGGAAATACGTTTGGCCATCCTTAATTACCTTGGGATGAATTTAACTTATTCCGGTTTAAGCACAGAAGAAAAATCGATTATAGATTTGATTCTTAAAAGAGGTCTTCGTCAGTTTTATTTTCCGCCATCAAATGTTGTGCAAACCGGACAGAGGACTGGGATTACCATTCCGCCTTATGAATGGAGCTTTCTAAAGCCCATTACAGAGATAGACTTAATTGGTTCGTATGTAACAGGGACCTTAACCGTCACTGAATTGGATTCAACTGTGCTCTTAACGGACGGTGTCTGGCCTTCCTGGACGGCTACGAATGGCACGTTGGTTATCGACAGCGTGGCTTATGAGATTGCATCGAGAACGGATGATACCCATATAGAGCTTGTCGAAGCATGGGCATTAGATACAGAAGACCTGGTCAGCTATACTTTAAGGCACAACGGTAATTATGACCTTCCGGATGATTTCGGAGGCATTGAAGGCAATTTGGTTCACGCCGAAGGAAGCAACAGGCCTGATGTTCGGATCATCGGTGAAGGCAAGATACGAAGCTTACGAGCAACAACAACACTTCGTACCTATCCGGAATTTGCTGCAATAAGACCAAAGAAACAGACTATAACAACAACTGGTCAAAGGTTCGAAATATTGTTTTTCCCAATACCGGCAGTGGCATATACTCTGAAATACAGGATGCTGGTGTTGCCGGAGTTGCTGGTAGATACCACTTTAACACATCCATACGGCGGGGCTATGCACGCAGAAACGATCATAGCAAGCTGTCTGGCTATAGCGGAATCGCAGGAAGATGAAGTGCGAGGCGTGAAATGGCAGGAATTTATGGATCGCCTAGCTGCCAGCATCGAGATAGACAAAAAAATGATAAGCGCCGATTTCTTCGGATATAACCGTGACTATTCCGATTCAGCTCACAGAACCGGCGGTCGTAGGCATCCACCAACAACCATAGCGAGATATGAGCCAGGACCATACGGGGAAGGAGGTTATTAATGGCTGTTGAAGAACCACGATTACCTCTACCTCGGGATGATGTGCAAATATGGGGGGCGATATTGAATAAGTTTCTCAGGGTCTCTCTTAACGACGATGGGACATTAAAACGTGTAATTGGCTTAGATGTTCAGGCTTGGGATGCTAATTTAGATTCGATAGACCAACCCTTGCATACTTTAGCATCTCCATCATTTGCTGGTTCAACTATAACAGGTAATTCAGTACATGGTTTGAATTCCGCCGTCTTTCAGCCTGAGACGGACTCTGAAACTTTCCTTCAAGTTTTAGATGCCGACGGTGGAGTGCCTGTTTTTAATGTGGATACAATAAATGAAAGGGTTGGTATTGGGACGGCAGAGCCCTTGGTAGAATTAGATATTGCGGGGCAATTACTCATAACACCAACAGCAGATAAAACTTATATTGTTAAAGCTGATGGTGAAACAGTTCCTTATACGGGTTCTTCAACTAACTATGGTATTATCAACACGAGACATGTTGATACACCAGCGAGTGACACAGGTTTTGATTCGTATGGTGCACAAAATTGGCTTGACCAAACTCACGAAGTAAATGGAACACCTGTTGCAGTTACTGTTCGTAATTATGGATTGCATAATTATCTAAACTCTACTGCTACTCACAGTGCTGAAACTTTAGTAGCTTTTATTGAAAACAACCATGGAATAAAAAACGATGTAATTAGGACAGGGAAATTGACATGTACTAAGACAACTATCAATAGTTATGGATGTAAGAACATTGTTCAAAATGGTGTTGAATATGATAAAAGTGACGGAACTATCACTCTAAATGACTACGGTACACACAGCTCTGTTTTATCAGCAGTATTTGAAACAAATGGGACTTTAAACAGAAACTGTTATGGCGAATATATCATTGTATCTCCCGGGGTAACTCCCGGATACGAAGGAAATGTAACTTGTTATGGATTATATATTGAAGATGTTTTTGGTGGTACCGTTTGGGCCATATATGACGATTCTGGTGCCAATTCTTACTTTTCAGGTAAAGTCGGTATAGGAGTCAATGACCCGGATACTAAACTGGAAATATTGAATGATGGAACACAGTTAAAGTTAAGCTATGATTCTACCAATTATTGCACATTCGCCACCCAAAGCGACGGTGATTTGACGATCGACAGCAACAAAGAAAGTTATGAAATTGATTTAGGTGATGGAAAGATTAATACAACCGGACTGGGCACGTTTGGGGGTATTGTCTCTACCAAAAATATTTCAATGCAAAGAACTGCTGCTCAAGGATATATTTATGCCTGGGACACAACAATTGCTGATTAT
>CP070629.1:1254246-1258237 GCA_020356005.1 Thermoplasmata archaeon | reverse complement strand
GCCGCGCCCGAGCACGAAACCCTGGTTGCCGATGGGGCTAACCAGCAGCCGCGCCTCAGGGTGCTTGTCCAGCATTTTCAGGAGGCCCTGTTCATGGAGGTCTGGGCCCACGAGGTTTTTACCGATAATGACGTCCACGCCCAGCAGTGTCGTTTCAAGTTTAAGCGCTTCGCCAACGGTGGCAAGAGTGCCGCCGGGGCCCAGTACAAACATCACCTCCGGCGCAGCTTCCATCTCCTCGACAATGTACGCAGCAATATCCTGCTTGATCTCATCGTCCGAGGCGGAATCGAACATCTCCTTACTGCCCTGTGTGTAGTTCGGCTCGAAGGGCGTATGGACAGTACCGAACAATTTCAGATTCCAGTTACCTTGCCTATAGGCATCCTCGTCCAGGTCTATTATCTCGACATCCGCGAAGCCCAGCTTGCCCTCCAGGTGCTCCGACAGTATCTGCGCCGTACCCTCGGGCGTTATACCGAACACGCCCGAGTGCATCTTAACGCCCGCGGGTATGCCCAACATAGGGATCTTCTTGTCAATTACAGTAAAAATATCGCGGGCGGTACCGTCGCCACCGCAGAACAGCACAAGCTCGATTTTTTTATCCATGAATATCCTGCAGGCCTCTGCCGTGTCCTCTGCGGTGGTACTTGTTGAGGCGGTTGAATAAACAACCTCCATATCACCCTCGGGTATGCCGGCCTGCGTCAGTACATCGGCGCCCATGTCACCTGCGCAGGTGCACCACTTAACCTCAAGCGGCTTTTCGCGCATGTTGACCAGCTCCGGCGCGTTCAGCAGTGCCGTAATGGTGCGGAGCGACTTCTCGCCGGCAACAGGCAGTGCGCCTCGCGCCTGCGCCTCCTTCACCACTCCGTCGGTACCCTTGAGCCCCACGCGCCCGCCCATGCCTGCAATGGGATTGATTATGAACCCGATTTTAATCATTATAAGCAGTAAAATCAATGAGATTAAAATAGATTTCTATTATATTATGACCCAGGACCCGGGACCCGATCATACTCACCATTCACCATCCAAGCGAGTTCCAATAGGGAACGAGCGTACTCACCACTATTATAAGCATTAAACCATCTATACAAAATAATTAATAAGCTACTGTTGCATATTGTTATCGATGATGGATAAAATATATGAGATGTATACCCAACTTTTAGATAACGGAGAGAAGCCTGACACTGCGGTTATGAATTACAGGACCTATCAAAAGCTTATAAGTGATCTGGGAGGATCCACAACCTTTATCAGCCCCCCTGCAATATTTCTTCAGTCGGGAAAGAAATTGGCGGTGGAAATAAACGATACATTGGAAGATGAGGAAATTATTATCTGCGAAGGTGCCAAACCCGACCTGAACATCCCCTGGGGTAAGTAATACAATAATAAACACCCCCTTTCCCCCGACCATCCCCTCCCCTCCCGAGAGCGCGTCTAATCGATATCTAAGCGGATCGTTCCGTGAGTGATTATAATTGTTGTAAAAAATTATTCTTCTTCATCCAAATAATCTTCATTATCTTCCATTTGATAAAATTCCTCATCTCCGATCAAATCTTCTTTTTTCCTTTTCACTTTTTTCATTATGGTTATACTCCTGATCTTCTTTATTGGCTTACCCTTTTCCGATTCACTTTCCTCTTCTTTTAGACTCCTATCTTTTCGCTTTTTTCTTATTATCAACATTAATATTAGAAATAAAACCAACATCATTCCAACAATAAAAATAGCGGCGGCCCACAATGCTGTCTTATCCTCTTTTTCTCTTTGTGGTGCTTCTGTTAGCTCAAGCTCACCTACAACCGTAAAGTTCAACGAACTTGTCAGGTTATCAACTGTAACTGTCAATAAATAGTCGCCGTCAGATTCGGGCGCTCTTATTTTCACAAGCCATATTCCATTTGTCCCGATGAAATTATCATAACTATAATCGCCAAAACTGACCTGAAATTTTGTGCCTTCGGCAATACCAAAGGATGTGCCGGAGACTGTTATGAACTCGCCTGGTCCCACAATGGTACCGGGCAGAGGGCTCGTAATTTTAATCCATGGCGGTACAACCGTCCTGAAGGTAAGAACAAAAGGGGTATTTTCCATACTTTTACCGTTAACGGCCTTTGCGCTGGCGATTACAATCGTATAGCTTGTATTATACTGCAGATCAGTTTCGAATTCAATCCTCAGTATTGTATTGTTTTCGTTCCAAAGAAATCTATGATCAACATCCGGCGATAGATCAACAGCCTCCGCTATTGTTTCAATATTCATCGGTAAGCTAAATACAATAGTCACTGTGCAGCTCACGGCAATCCCGATACTATCATTTTCAGGATAGGTGACAACAACATACGGCCGACTGGCAGGTAGGGTTTTAGTCCAGGCCTCAATTGAGTAAATAGATGGATTATGTGCTTCGTCAAATGCTCGGACGGCAAAATAATATTCTGTGTCTTCGTCCAAGTCATCAATTGTAGAATTAAGTGAGCTTACTTCTTTTAGAAACGAATACGAGCCGCCAGAACCTGAACCGAATTGCTTTACATATACGCGGTAGTATAAAACATCCGGATCTAAACTGGCATCCCAGGATAATCTTATTGATGTCTCTGAAATCGTTTCGGCTATTAGATTGGATGGCGGCCTCGGCGCCAGGAAATCCAGATGGATAACGCTTATGGGATTTGAAAATAATGATGCTGTTGTTGTTTTATCCCATACCCTGATCTTAAAATCATAGGTATTTCCGGAAATCAAATTTTTACTGCGCCACACATACCAATTCTCCGGGTGAGAAATATTAGCTATCTGTACCCATTTCCCCGTTGTAGTATCATTCCAAACGATTTCATAACCTGCAATTTCTTCGATGGCCAGGTTCCAGGAAAGATTTATTGCATCGTCATTAAAGACCGGTGAGCCCTTCAAACCAGAAGGTATTTCGGGTCGGAGAATGTCATAAAGATAGTAACCTTTAGAAGGTGACACATCAGAGTGTAAACCACCTTTGCTAAATGCCTGGATTTTGTAATAGTACCATTTATGATAATCCAGATTTTTATCAAGAGTCCAGTTTTTCGGATGGGTAATATTGTCTAAGATCTTCCATATGCCTGTCTTATTGGTAAAAATGGTATATTGATATGTATTTGAATTTTTCTCCCAGGATATATTGAGTGTGTTGGTCTCGGGCACTTTCGTCACTTTGAAACCCGTTGGCACCTCCGGGGCAATATTCATAGAAACAATAAAAATCTCTGTATGTGGAGTGCTCATATCCACATCTGGCCGCACTTCTTCCCAGTTCATATCGGCGGACTTCTTCACCTTTATGTCTGTTATATTTTCCGTGGCGGTATCACTATAATAATACCATCGGTCTGTCAGTGATACAGGAATTATTCTCCCGTATTCATCTGTGGTAGGAGCGTAACCGGCATAACCGGGGCTGGCATAAACCATTTTGTTATTATCCAGAATCTCCACATCCGCACCCTCCAGCGGTGTTATACCATCGCTGTTGTACACCTGAACATAAAGATTGTTTTTAACCTGTACAATACCGTTCGAGCTTTCTACGGTATTAAAATTGCAATTTTTCAAGGTTAGATTCCCATCATTGACGGCTGCGACATCATCACTATTCGATGTTATCTTTGTATCGCTTACTGACGCATAACCCTTATCGATATGAACACCGTGGGCGTCAAAACCGGTTGTAGTTATGTTGTTCTTGGATAACCTGTTAGCCAGTGTATCGATCAATGCTATTCCGTACCCCCTCACACCTGATGTACAGACATTGTTAGAATAAATATCAGATAAATTAGCCATCCATAGATCTATCCCATAACTATATTCTCCTCCAGTATAAACCTCATTTTCTTTCAATGTATGATAGATCGATTCTCTAATAAAAATCCCTGATGAGAGATGACCGTCAGTGTGTATCTTATTATCAATCAAAGTGCAG
>CP070629.1:1251133-1254146 GCA_020356005.1 Thermoplasmata archaeon | reverse complement strand
ATTGTTCAGGGTTTAGATACTGAATACAACCATGATACCTACGAACTTGCGTACAGAATTACGAAAGAGATGTGGGAAGATGAGTTGTACGGTGTCATTAATAAGATGCCTGCTGCCCTGGGAAGATCTATGAGAATAAGCATCGAAACCGATGGGGCGAATCAATTTAATAGGGCTTTCAATACAAGCTATACTGGTGCTGACGGTCTATGTCTGCTCAATTCCAGCCACATTCTTATTGGTGGCGGAACGCAGAAAAATACTTTAACATCGGCGGCTGATCTTGCAATGTCTTCGCTTGAGCAAGCGTTGATAGACATAGCAGAAACAACGGATGATAGGGGGCTAACGCTTCATTTGGTTCCCCAAAAGTTGGTTGTTCCTGTGGAGTTGGAATGGACTGCACAGAAGATATTGAAAAGCAACAGTGAGCCTAGCAATGCAAACGATCAATATAACCCTGCAAAGGGTAGTTTGCAACTTGTAGTCAATCATTTCCTTACCGATGCTGATGCATGGTTCATTCTCTGTACCGAGCATTACAATTATTGGTACTGGAGAGTCAAACCAGATCATTACAGGGATAATGATTTTGACACAGATGATGCCAAATTCAAGGTAAGAACAAGATGGTCACGAAGTTGGTCTATGCCTTGGGGAACATTTGGCAGTCCGGGTATATAACAATAACGGGTAAGGGAAAGTTAGATTCTTTCCGGCACGGGAAGGGTCACAATCCGCTTCCCGTGTCCCTGAGAAGGAGAAAACTATGGGAATAACGAGATTTCCTAATGGGATTTCCTCAATGGCAAGTCCCATTAATCACGGAACCTATCTCACAACTGGATCTGTATATTATGTAGATAGCAACACAGGCAGCAATGACTATACAGGGGAAGACCCTGAACATCCTGTTGCAGATATTGAAACTGCTATCGCAAAATGCAGTTCTGGTCTGTGTGATACAATTTTTTTAATGCCGAATCATGCTGAAACCATCAGCAGCTCAACGGAATGTATGGTTAATAAATCTGGAATAAGAGTTATTGGCTTGGGAACAGGTTTAAACAGGCCAACATTTACTCTCGATACAGGAACTGGTTCTCAAATTCATGTTACCTCTGATGCTCATAGCGCATGGTTAGAAAACCTATATGTGGTCGCTGGTGTTGATGACCTTCAAATGCCTTTTCATATAGAAGCAAGCGATGTCACGTTAAAGGACATCGAATATACGGATGCTGCTTCTATGGAAGCAGCACAGGTTGTTGTATCATCCAGCGCAGGCAGCAGGGGATTAACGATTGATGGTTTCATCATAAGAAATGCTACTGATGTGACCGGTGCGGCAGATGATAAGGATTTTGTGTTTACGATTCCACACATGAGTCGATGCGAAATTAAAAACTGTTTTCTTATAACCAAAACAACGAGCTTTATGATTGCAAGTTGTAGCGGTGGCACGACAGGAGAAAGGGTGAACTGGATTCACGATAATTATTTGTGCAATCTTGCGGCTAACACAGGACTTATTGGTATTTCGAGTAATGCCGTTCAAGAATTTATTATCAACGATAATTATCTCAGGGGTGACTCAAACTCAACTGCTGCTGTAGCTGATTTGGCTGGTGCTGAAGGAAGTACAAATGTGTGGCTTTTTCGCAACAAATATGTCAGTGGCGATGGTGAAATTGGTGCCGATATACTCAACGATGCGATGGCATCTTAACGACAGGAGGTAAATAGAATGACATTTACAAAATTTCCTAACGGTGTAAGTAGTTATGGGATGCCTGATGTTGGGGGTGCCCATTTAACTACTGGCAATGTATTTTTTGTGGACTCAAATACGGGTTCTAATAGTTATGATGGCAAGGATAAAGACCATCCTTTTGCCACCATTACACACGCATTAACTAAATGCACAAACAACAAGGGTGATATTATTTATGCAATGCCCGGTCACGTAGAGGCAGCAGACGTTAATGTTAATAAGGCTGGTGTGAATATCATCGGTATAGGTCAGGGCGGTCTACGTCCCCAATTTTACTTGGGAACCAATACTTCAGCGTCATTGGAAATTAGTTCATGTGATGTATATATCGAAAATTTCATTATTACTTCGACATCTACATTGGATGCTATAGCACATTGCGTTGAAGTTAAGGCCGACCACTTCACAATGAAAAATTGTGAATACTGGCAGCATTCAGCAAGCAATACGCCAGCTATAGTTATTGATGTTTCCTCAACCGCACTTAACTGTACCATAGACAGTTGCAAGCTTGTTGCTGTTGGTACGTGTGCTGGCGGTGTGGCTTTGATGCAAATTGATGGTGGGGATAATCTTACACTTAACAATACACTATTTTATGGGCCTGCCGGTAATGTGACTGGCAGTTCGCATGGATTAATAAGTGTTTCAAGTGCAGGTTCGTTGGAAAACACCTTTATCAAGGATTGTATTTTTATAACCGCTGGTAACTCTAGTCTGGCTGGAGCCGGAACGCTTGGTTTTACCACAGGACAGGGCACCGGAGTGGTTATTCATAGCTACTTTGGTAATCGAGCAACCACGAACCATATCTTCACTGAAAATGAAGCCCAAACCATGACGGAATACGATCTTGTCTTTTTTGATGTTGCTTTTGCTAATCAGACAGGCGTAAGAGCTGCCACAAGTGCTGTTTGGGGTATGGCTTTTAGTGCATCAACATAATTAACCATCTAGTCAGGGGCTACCCCAAGAAAGGTAGCCCCACCATAACAGGAGAGATATATGTCTCAAAAATATCTTTATCCACAGGTTATAGCCTACGGTCAACTGACTAATGATACCCCTGAACTAACCATTGCAGAAGGAAGCTCTAATGCTATCACTTATCAATGGTTAAGGGTTGAAAGAATTAATTATTCAATCTGTCAGGCTGCCAAAGGTGGTGGGGGTAATCTAAGATTTCAGTATCAACAATGTACTACATTCTCGGAAGCCGATGTTAATGGCGTTAAAGAT
>CP070629.1:1235958-1251033 GCA_020356005.1 Thermoplasmata archaeon | reverse complement strand
GAGGGAAGAGGTATTGGTAGTATAAGCTTAGAGATCGATTCTTAAATCCCAATACTACCAATACTACCAATACTACCAAGGAATACTACCAAATCGAGAACTTCTGTTCTCGCCAGAAAATCGGCGAAATCTATACTCGGATAAACCTCATATTACGATTTTCTGTCCCAAGACTATCGACTGTCGACTGATCTTGGGTAGTATTGGATTTTGGGATTTCCTTGGTAGTATTGGTATGTATTGGTAGTATTGGGATTTTAGGATCAATATTCAATCAAAATCATTTCCTCTGATAAATTTCTGCGCTTATTGTTAGGTCATAGCTGTTAGAATCGTCGGTATATAATATCGGCGAGCGTGGGTTGGTGAGATCACCGGCAACGATCAATCTCACCGAATATTCCCATATACCTGCACCTTTGATCTCGTCGTCGAATTCGTAATCGAATTCGAAAGTAACCGAAATCGTTTGTGAGGCACCGTGAAGATTCGCACCCTGGGTTCTGTTGGTAACATTTTCACCGAACGACGCTGTTAGCTCGAACTCGTCGGGCTCGTTCTCCCATGTGCGTACCACTCGTGTATAATCATCTTCGTCCGTCCAGGTAAGTTCAAAAGTAACCGATTTGAGTTTCTCACCTTCAGCTAACGCAATTTCCATAGTCTCTGTCTGGGTTTGACCCTCTGCCAGGGTGCCGCCGGAATCCGCGGTAAGGCCAGGGGCGACGTTGTAATTGTTTATATCGAATATGGGTCGGACCTCCTCCTCTTTTTCGGGGCCGATGTAATTGAATGTGCCCAGACTGAATGTGCTGAACAAAATAATCGGGATCATTATCAGAGATAATAGAATGGGGGCTTTTGTCTCATACAATCTGAAGATGAACGGTTCCTTATAACCATCATCAATAATTTCAGCTTTTTTACCCTCCTCCTCCTCCGCGATTCTTTTAGCACGCTCTATTACATCCTGACCCCACTTCTGGTAGTACAGAATAAATGCGATGTATAATAGAAAACCAAATGCGATCAAGATGCCGAAGAAGAAATACGGCATTTGAAGTTCAACAGCCACAAAAGCGACAAGTAAGCCCAGTACAAAAGCGCCCATGGCCAGACCAAAAAACGTGGAAATGAAAGTAGAACCAATATATGCAGAAACCTTATCCTTCGTAGCAAGCTTTGAAGTGAAGGAATAATAGCCGGGAGCCACCATAAATTCGCCGGCCGACATGATAACAATACCAAAAACAAGAGACCTCCAATCCGCAGCCCCATAACCAAGAATCATAAGTCCTATTAGATATACCAAAACTCCAGCAATTATAACTCTTATGGATTCGACCTTTTCAATATATTTACTTATGAACGGCCCCGCCAGAACGATTGTCATGGGATTGAAAATTGCGTAGACTATTGGAGTAAACCATCCCGGTACCCATCGATAACCGTAAATTATGATTATAATACCAGTAAGCTGCGTGGAGTACAGCGCCCAGAAACCTGCAATGAGCAAAACGAGAACCATGAATTTTTTATCGCTCAAGGAAATCTTTACATTGTTCAGCGCATCCCGGACGGTTTTCACGGTTTTGCTCCTGGGTATGTCTTCAAAGAAAAACAAACCGATAATAATATTGAAGCTCACCAGAATGCCGCCGACCATAAAGATTATCTGGTAAACCTCCGGTCGAATCCAGTACTGCCATTCAGCGAAGGCAAATCCGACGGGGAAAAATGCCGCGGCGATATTTACAATCCAGTAATAAATCCCGAAGGCGTATGTACGATCTTCCGATGTTGTTACCTTTGCTACAATTGCGGATATCAATGGTTTGTATGTACCGATACCAAACCCCATTGCAACTACAGCCAATAATAGAGTGGCAGTATTGATAGCACGCGATAGAAAGAAGTAAGCAAAAGTCAGTATACAAAATGCTAAAACGATCTGCCGACGGTATCCTACCTTTTCTACAAGGGCTCCGCTTAAAATCGGTAGGCCGTATTGAATCGGCCAGATGAATACAAATAAGGTAGCCCCGATCCACTCCGAGACTCCTAGATTATAAACTGCATGATATACTATGATTGGTGTGAATGAATAATAAGCTCCCCGTTCGAAAAGCTCAAAGGTCATCGAAATCCAGAAGACCTTGGGAAAACGGCTGAACATTCCTTTGGCTTTACCAATCATGTATGCACCTTGTAGAAAAGACTCAACGGAGATTGTAGAAATTATATATATATGTATTCAGAAATTATATGATAAGATATTGCAAATTGTTATAATAATTGAGTGAGTTAATAGAATTTACTATATAATTGAAGTTAAAGGATTTATTCATAAAATTCTATATAGAGTATTAGCTAAAATGTGATGATTTTGATAGACCTACAGCGTTTTTTAGGGCTGTTTACGAAACCAGAGGCTGCCACCTGCACCAGCTGCGGCACAACCGCCCCAACCATTTCAAAGGCCCTTGGCGTGTGCCGAAGCTGTATTCTGGAGGGTTCTGCAGGTGCCCTGAACACGGTAGCGGCGAACCGCAGGAAGCACCGGGGACGCTTCTCTTTGCCCTCCGAGATTCCACGGCAGGAACATGCACAAAAAGGAGATGTACGGAAGTGTAAAGGTTGCGTGAACGCCTGCGAAATAGTGGAGGGCGGTAACGGATTCTGCGGGCTTCGCGCTGTTCGCTCCGGCAGGCTGGAGATGCTTGCCGGCACTCCCCGGGGTGCCATGGTGGAATGGTACTTCGATCCGCTGCCCACGAACTGCGTTGCAGATTTTGTATGCCCGGGAGGAACGGGCGCGGGCTACCCAACCTACTCGCACACAAAAGGCACGCCGGAGCACGGGCACTCGAACATGGCTGTATTTTACGAGGCCTGCACCTTCGACTGCACCTTCTGCCAGAACTGGCATTTCAGAAAGGTGCAGCCGGAAGAGGGCAAGCTTCACACCTCAGCCGATCTTGCCAGAGCTGCTTTGACAAACAACACGTCATGCATATGTTATTTCGGCGGGGATCCAACACCGCAGATTACACATTCGTTAAAAGCCGGGAGGCTGGCTCGAGAGCTCAAAGGTGAAGATGAGATAATGAGGATATGCTGGGAGTCCAACGGTTCGATGCCAAGGAGTTTAGCACGGGCAATAGGCGAGCTTGCCCTCGAGTCGGGCGGCTGCATTAAATTTGATTTGAAGGTGAAGGACCAGAACCTTCACCAGGCCCTTTGCGGTACCAGCAATAAAAATACCTTCTATAACTTCAAGATGCTGTGGGACAGGTTCGGTACCGAGAGGCCGGAGCCGCCTATATTGATCGCAAGTACCCTTTTAGTTCCCGGTTACGTGGGAGCCCATGAAGTTCGAGAGATCTCGGAATTTCTGGCAGAGCTGGACACATCCATACCGTATGCACTGCTGGCGTTCCATCCCGATTTCAATATGCCCGACATGGGCACCACCACCCGCAAAAGTGCAATGGAGTGCAAGCAAGCCGCCCAGGACGCCGGGCTCAGCAGGGTTAAGATCGGTAATTTGCATCTGCTAGCTTAGAAAGCAGTTCAAAGTGGAACAGTGTAATAGTGTAATAGTGCGAGATTAAGGGAGTTCAATGTGGAAAAGTAGAATTGTGTAAAAGTGCGAGATTCAAATCCAAACTTTTCCACTTTTCCACCAATCCACTTATGCACTTATCCACTTTTCCACTTATGCACTTATCCACTTTTCCACTTATGCACTTATCCACTTATACACCTATACACTTTAGAACTCGTTTTATTTATTGAGAATCAAGAGTTTTAAATATATGATAATAATTCATTTTAAAGAAAGAGGTGGAAGTTAGAATCATGAAACGCCCGGCAAAAAAAGCTAAAGGAATAACCTCAAGATCTATCAAGGTAAGGCTAAGGTATTTTCTATTGCTATTGACTGGACTGCTAATATTATCCGCTGTAATTATTCCTCACCTGATTCCAGAGCCGGAGCGGGAAGGAAAAGTTATAGTAATGAACTTCAGGGAGCTTGCGCAGGATTGGGATGAGGAGACCAAGAGGTTCAATTCAGTTAAAGTTGGCGACATTGTAGAGATACATGATTTGATTGTTGATGTAAGAATCAAAGAGAACGAGACGACCTACAGTTTCAACGGAGCACTGGTTTTAATAAATAAAAATATGGGAAGTAGATTTAGAATTTATGACGAAATAGTAATAATCTTGACCTTAATGGAATATGAAGATGTCCAGTATGGATATAATTTCCACTGGTTCAAAGAGGATCTGGACGGTCCGCGCGGTGATCTGGTGATATCAAATAAGAATATTTATCATCGAGAGGACTTTGATGCATCTTCGAGAAGTTAAACCTGGAGATTAAAGTGAGGTAATGAAAAATGGGCTTAATAGCGGATCTACTAACAATCGGGTATATTTTCATTCTACTTTTCATACTGTTTACAGCCCCGTTTATTTTACCCGCTCGAAAGTTACTGGGCCGCCAGGGATTGACTTTCAATATTTTTACTGCTATGTGCTCGGGGATGTTCTTTACTGTTATCATCATAATTGGTCTGGCGTATGTGGAGCAATATACCATCTGGAGGTTCCTGGCGATCTATATCGCTTTAATCATCATCGTTCACATGTTGTTATATCGTACCGAACTGTCGGAACTGCGGAGGTCGAACCGACTGGGTAAACTGCCGGCAATATTATGGAGCAATTTCAAAATCAACCTCGGGGGTTTTATTAAAAGTTTGAAAACCAAAACAAACAAGTTCCCGATTCCTGTTTTCATTCTGATCATATCATTGGTCACTGGTTTCTACCTCAGGTTGAGCCTTTCACTTACGCATAACGGAATATTTAAACCGGATGCGTTCGGGCATTTGTACCTCATCAAGGTACTTAATTCTGGCAGACTTTTTGGCGATATGACAATGTTCAATGATTACCCCCGGGGTTTTCACACAATAGCTTCCTTCCTGAACCAGGTTTCGGCACTGGACACCTTTACATTGATGAAATTCCTGGGTGGAATTTTCGGTGTGCTGTCCATAATCGCGGTTTATACACTGATATCGATCATCCACAACAAGTACTCCGGTGCGCTTGCGGCTCTAATTTACTCCCTGTCGATATTCGATTATACAAATTTGTACAGGGTACAGTCGCACACCACGCCGGAGATTATGGGATTCATTATTTCACCCATAATAATCCTCTTCGCGTACCTTGCACTGACGGAGAGCAGAACCGACCTGACCAGAAGCAAACGATATTTACTTATGACAGTCTGCTTCAGTATCCTGGTAATAATAATCCACCCTCTTTCGTTCCTCCTCATTATGTATTTGATTTTGATAATGGCGGTTCTTGCCTCATGCTGGTATACCAGATTTGATATGAGAATAATTCTCATGATGGTGATAATAATACTGGCATTCATTATTCCCCCCATGTGGGCCGAATCCATCGGCCTAATCAACTGGGGCGCATCCGTCAGCGAGATTCTATCAGTGAAACGAATTCTATTACCGAGCTACCAACATTACATGGTTCTGGCACTGGCATTTATCTGTTCTGTATACGGCTGTATGGAACGAAAATTCAGCCTCGTATTCATCAGCTTCTGTGTGATTTTACTAGGAGCGGTGTTCCATACCGGCATATTTATCACACCGATCCATCCGGTAGGCAGATCGCTGCCTTTCTTTGCCATGAGCGCATCATGGCTTGTGGCCGTGGCCTCCGTTGAGTTCATCAGCAAACTTGAGGTCGCACTGAAACCGTTCACAAAAAGATCCAGGAACAAATTGGATAAAAGCGAGGTCAGAGGAGTTAAGGGTAAGACCTCCGATAAAAGGGGCGGGAACCGTTTTACAGGAAATGGCTTTTCAGTTTCATTAAAGGCGAAACGACTTAGTGTACTTTGTTTTGCAATTTACCTGCTTACATTATTCCCTATTGCAGATCTGGATTATGAGTACTACGAATATGATGCTAATATCCAGCCCGCTCTAAAGATCATAGAGGAGTACCCGCTGGACGAGACGATTATATATTCCGCGCGTACATTCATGGTAAATTTTGAGCGTACAATAATCGAGCCCGAGGGTAAGCATAGGGAACTTAAATCATTATTGAGAATTCCGGCAGAATCGTTTATACCCGAACGACCCTACACATTCATATTTGTAGAAAACAGCACCTTAACCTTGCAGCTCATGCACGAGGGCTGGGATGCCATCAGTTCTAACAGGGATATTATGTACTGGTCCCATAAGTGGATCAGAACCTACATGGATTTCCATGAGAACATTATGTTATATTACGAATCACCCACATTGGAAATCTATTTGATTTATACGAAAACACCAATTTGATTTCTTGCTGCTTCTTAATACTACCAAAATCCAATACTACCAAATTCCAAGGAATACTACCAAAACCCAAATCCAAAAAGAGTCTAAGAGTTCGGGAGTCGAAGGGTCAAAGAGTCGAGGTTTCATATCACTACCTCTTGCCTCTTTTCTTTTACCTCTTGACTTACCCGAAAGGTGATATTTCCACCGAAGGTGGGCTCTTTAAATCAAAAATTGGTAGTATTGGAGTTTGGGATTTCCTTGGTAGTATTGGTATGTATTGGTAGTATTGGGATTTAAGAATCTAATAAAATCAAATAACTTTTGTCTAAAATCAAACCAATATAAATATAAATCAAAAATGCTAATTCCTTTTTCTGGTCATAAGTGGAGCTTGAGTTTGATTTAGCATAGAAATCAATACAGGTAGAGTAACCACCGGGTCGTTATTGTTATGGCAGTTTCGGGTAAGAACCCCTCGGGGGCGCGCGAGATCACACTTGTTCGGTATGTACTTAAGAACATTTCCAGGCGAAAGCTCCGCAGCGGCCTGACGATTTCCGGCATTGCTATCTGTATCGCCTTTTTTATCGTTCTGGCAGCGATTTCAACGGGCCTTAACAATTATATCCAATCCGAACTTGAGGAGCGAAAGGAGGGTACTATTTACATTTACCGCCCTGTTCCATTTTCGCCAGATGAGTTCGAGACGTTGAGAGCTGTGACCGATGAATATTTCGCGGACAGCGATATCGATTATGCAATAACGCCAACAATAGAGGTGACTTTTATACGTAAGTACGGAGCCGCAGGGTTCGAAAGCAATGTGGAATACTATAATTTAATGGGCTGCGGGCCCGAGGGTGTGCATACGCACTGGGAACAATACGATTTCACCGAGAAGCTCCATTCTGGCGAGCATCTGGACACCATCGGTCAGACCCAAGCCGGAATAGTTATGGGCTACAGGCTCTGGAACGATTACTACAGTAACAAAACCGTGGGCGATACAATCGATATCGTTCCTAAAAATATATCATTTAAGACGGTGCCCTGGACTATGCATGACCGTTATATTGCCGGCGATACCAATTACACCACCGAGGACATACCGCCCATCCGTGATGTGAAGCTCGTGGGGATTCTTGCCCAGTCGAAAGGTTACAGGTGGGTCGATTACATCGGATTTCTACCCATGGAGTTCATGCTCAAGGCCTTCAAGCTCTACGATGATAAGAACGATACTTATTATTATCCCGGTATAACCATCTTAATTGATGATGCTACTGATCTGGACTTCTCGGAGCTGGAGTTCATGTACAAAGAGGCGGTGGTCGGTGCGGAGGGCTGGGATAACAGATTCGAGATGAGGCTCGATTGGCTGGAGGATATGGAAAATACGGTCTCGAGCTGGTTCAATATAATTATTACAATTATATCTTTAGTATCCATAATCGGTGTGAGCAATACAATGTTAATGTCCGTATCCGAACGGCGCACCGAGCTCGGGATACTACGAGCGCTCGGGTTCTCCCGCGGTAAAATCAAGCAGCTGATATTTGCCGAGGCTATCGCAATATGCCTGATTGCTTACTGCATATCGCTGGTACTGGGCGTCTGGGTCTCACATTATTTTAACACCCAGTACGAGCTGAGCCTTGGATTGGGTGAGAGCTCGATATTCTTCTCGCCGGCTCAAGTCAGTATCGAAATCGTTCTGGCATCATTTTGTATCGCTGTTCTGTTCGGAACCATAGCCGCATTGTATCCCGCGCACAGAGCTACGAAAGTCGATCCCGTGGAGGCGCTGCGCTATGGCTGACAAAATCCCTCTTATAAAGGTATCAAATGTGAGCAAATCCTTTGCTCTGGCCAAGCGTGCGCGCTCGCCGCTTACCGTGCTGCACGAAATAAATCTTGAGGTCAGAACCGGCGAGTTCCTGGCTATTGTAGGCCCCTCCGGTGCAGGTAAATCCACATTACTGTATATCATGGGCGCACTTGATCGGCCCAGCTCCGGTACGGTTTATTTCAATGGTGAAAATATATCAAAAATGAAGGACCGCGAACTTACAAACCTCAGGCTCCGGCACGTGGGATTCGTGTTCCAGAACTACAATCTCATCCCCAATCTCAATGCTCTGGAGAACATTGCTGTGGGACAGATAATGGATCCTTCCCTGGGTCGTAACGGTAAAGGTGCCTCCGAGGTTCTCGAGCATGTGGGTCTGGCAGAGCGATCAGACCACCTGCCGGCCCAGCTGAGCGGCGGCGAGCAGCAGCGCGTCGCCATCGCCCGCGCGCTGTTCGCCTCACCTTCTGTGATTCTCGCAGACGAGCCCACGGGCAACCTCGACACCAAGGCGGGCGAGGCCATAATCAAGCTCTTCTCGAAGTTAAATAAAAAACTGGGGACCGCCATTGTACTTGTCACTCATAATACCAACCTGGCAAAGTACGCAGGCAGGAAAGTTGAGATGGTGGACGGAAGAATATAGATTAATAATTTTAAATTCTAAGCACTAAGCACTAAATACTAAACAAATCCTAAGCACTAAATTCTAAACGGATTCGAATATCAAGTATTCCAAGCAACACCAAATATCCTATGTTCAATGCTAAAAATATATCCGAAAGGGGTGGGGGTTTAGAATTTAGGATTTAGTGCTTGTTTAGTATTTAGAATTTCGAATTTAGTATTTTTATAATTATGCATGGCATGTGAGGGACAAATCGGCACAGTATTGGGATAGCAGTTAAAAAAGGAAAAATGAGTTAAAGGAATCTTAGAATTTTAATAAGAGTAAGGAGAGACAACAACAAAAAAATAAGGGAGGCAGTTAACTCCAAAAATCCTAAAAAACCAATAACTCATTGTCCCATACGAGTTCATAACGCTGGAACTTCGTATGGAGATTCCGTAGTTATTTTGCAGAGTATTTTGGTACCCTGCTTCTGCTCTTCGAGCACGCCCAGCTCGCGGAGTTGCTTTATATTATAGTTTACAACCTGCTTGGAAACCCCGACCTTTTCAGCCAGTGAGGTCTGGCTCTGCTCGGGTTCGATAGCAAGAGAATTTAAGATCTTTTGCTGGACAGGCGTGTACGGGCTGGTTGCCATCTGCCACGGGTAGTACCGCACGAACTTACCGCATTTACGAGAGCGGAGGTATCCCTCGCGCTCGAGTATCCGTAAGTGATACTCGGCGGTACCGGGCGCGATATTCAAGACCCGTGCGAGTGTACCGAACGTAACACCTGGCTGGCTGTTTACCATATTATAAAGCTGGGCTCTACTGTGGTTGGCAAGCACAGCATCTGGGCTGAGTTTGGAGTAGAGTGGTACGAGAAACGGCAGCATGCTGAATGCCGCGGCCCCCGCATGTTCGGAACTGTTGTACACGTCCATATCATGTGAGGCGGTTTTCTCGTTATTTGCATAATCCTGTGCCGATAGCGTGTTCCCTGGCTTATAAAAATCGGAATTGGTGAGATTCTCGGTTGATTTTGGCAGATCCTCGGGAGCTTGAGCTTCCTCGGCGGAAATGAACGGGAACACGATCCCCGCCAGCATAATCACTAAAACCGCCGGCACTAGCCTTTTGGAAATAGTGGTTTTGCGTTTGGATTTATTTCTAGATAATAGGCGGGTCATAGCATTTACCACAAGTAAAATTATACTCTTTGCATATTTATATCTTTTGGTTGGATGTTTGACTCTCTATAATATACGTATTTTGATTTTTTACCGCTTAGTAATACTACCAAATTCCAATAATACCAAACTCCAAGGAATACTACCAAATCCCAACTCCCAATACGAATCTAAACTTCCAAGGACTATTACCAAATCCCAAAACCCAATACAAATTCAAAACTCAAAATATAAGAATTCTTAGTACGAGGGGTGGGGACTTGGTAGTATTGGGATTTGGAGCTTTCTTGGTAGTATTGGTAGTATTGGTATGTATTGGGATTTAAGAAGCAATATCTAATCAAAGTAGTCATATTTAAATCAATTAAATCTATATCTAATCAAAATGTTGATCTTGTTCGTTTGTTATGCCAATTCGTGCAGGAGCCCCATGGCAGAGGCTATATTCAATGCAAAAAACGGGGGCACAGACCACCGTGCGATCAGCGCGGGGCTGTACCCGGCCTCCCGTATCCAGCCGCTCACTATAGAAGTATTGGAGGAGGCGGGAATCAGTACCGCCGAGCTGAAACCCGACCAGGTCACCGATGAGCTGAGTTCCCGAGCGGACCGTGTAATCGCCATGGACTCCTTCATCGCCGGAGAACTTGCAGGGGCAGCGCACGAGGCGTGGGATATACCCGACCCTTACAAACTGGGCATAGAATCCTACAGGAGGACCCGGGATATATTAACAAATAATATCCAGAACCTGATCAACGAACTCAATAAGATAAATAATCATGATTGATAATATGAAACTTGATTTTAAAGGATTAGTTGCAGTAGTAACGGGCGCATCGCGCGGTTTGGGCAAAGCCACAGCGTTGGCTCTTGCGGAGCGCGGCTGTGATGTGGTTGTCAATTACGAGAAGAGCGAGGGGGCGGCGCAGGAAGTAGTGAAGTTGATAGAAAAGCTCGGCCGGAGCGCGGTTGCAGTCAAAGCCGATGTGAGTAAGAAAGAGGAGGTAGAGGCGCTTTATGAAAAGAGCATGGAGTTGTCCGGGCATGTGGACATACTCGTCAACAATGCGGGCATCCACCAGCACCTGAAGATCTGGGAGCTGCCGGTACCCGATTGGGAGCGCGTGCTCGCTGTAAATCTTACGGGTGCGTTTTTGTGCACCAAGGCTTTCGTGGACCAGATGAAGGAACGCCGCAGCGGGAAGATCGTTAATATTAGTTCAGTCATCGGTTACATGGGCACAGACCACGAGGTGCATTACGCGGCGTCGAAGTCTGGATTGGTGGGGCTGACCAAATCGCTGGCGCTGGAGCTGGCACCTTTCAATATCAATGTGAACGCCGTGGCGCCGGGCTACATCCGCACGGACATGACGGTGTTCGAATCACCGGAACAAGAGGAAGAGGTTGCAGCGCGAATCCCACTTGGCGAACTTGGCGAACCGGAGGATATAGCGAACACTGTTGCATTTTTGTGTTCGAAAGAAGCGTCATACATAACCGGTGAAGTAGTACATGTGAACGGGGGACTGTACCGGTACTAGGTCAGTGCATGGGTGTAAAAGTGGAAAAGTGCATGGGTATAAAAGTGGAAAAGTGCATGGGTGTAAAAGTAGAAGGGTGGAAGTGTGTGAGAGGGAGGGGAATCGTCTTTGTTTTTTTACGGTGAATAAACATAATGACTCTTGAGTGAATCCCAAAGTTTATATTAGATAATTGTTATATTTATCATCAGAAGAAGTAACATTTGTACAATTCCAATCATCAAGGTAGAAACGGGGGCAGATAATACATTATTACTTCAAGGAAATTTGATTAGCTTATAGAAGTGCGTCTTACGCTTGACGGTGGCGAAGTGCGTACCGTCTTGCGTCGGACGTCTTACGGTCGTCTACCGTTAGACGTTTAACGTTACGCGCCTCGCAACCGCACAACGTTTACCGCACTTCTGTAATCGATTTAAAAGCTGAGAAGAAGCTAAAAAAATTTATCGGGATGTGAATTCATGTCAAAAGAGATAGTGTCGACGGAGGATGCACCGGCGGCCATCGGCCCGTACTCGCAGGCGGTGGTTGCTAACGGTTTTGTGTATGCATCAGGGCAGATAGGTATAATACCTGCTACAGGGCGGTTGGTAGAAGGGGATATCGCTGCGGAGGCAAGACAGGCGCTTGATAATATCGAGGCAGTCTTGAAGGCCGGGGGGAGCTCACTGCAAAAGGCTGTAAAAGTCACGGTGTATCTAACCGATGTAAACGATTTCGCGGATGTTAATGCCGTTTATATGAAATATTTCAGTGAAACTCCGCCCGCCCGTGCATGCGTGGGCGTTGCAGCATTACCCTTGAACGCCAGGGTGGAGATCGAAGCCGTAGCAGTACAGGATTAAACTCTTGGGGCCAGGGTGCTTTTAATCCCTAAAATCACCCTAGCGCCTAGCGCCTCAACTCTAGCGCCTATTTTTACATTTAATCCCACTGATATAACAACTATTATAATAAATTATTAATACTCCCACAAATATCTTTTTATTTGGTGGCTAGGATGAATTTGATCAGGGTCATTTTTACACTACTTGTTACCTCTTTTTTCATACTCCCCACGGTTTTGCCGGTTGTAATACCCGCCAGCAGTGCAAACCGGAACAATCCGGAGTTTGAATTTTATTTTGAAATCTACAGGCCCGATAACGGTGTTTCCAACCGTGCCGAGTCCGAACCGGTACCGGAGGAGGACCAATGGTACCACAGGTCTGCACTTGATCTGGACCGCAACGGTATTTTCGATTCGCTGGAGAGGCGAGCCGAGGTGGGTGTGGAGCATTTTGACGTTATATTAGACTATGAGAACGAACCCACCGACGAGGATATTGCCAACCTGGCACGACTGGGATTTTCATCGGTTTCGGTCTATAAGATTTTCAAGGCGGTTTTGGTTTACAATGTCCCTGCAATTATGCTTGAAGAACTTGCGGCGTTAGAAAATGTGGTCATGGTGGAACCCAGGGGTTATCCCACGCTGTACGGTGATGTACAAACACCCGCCGTGAAGGCCAGGGAATCGGAGGAGTACTCACCCAACACCGCCTGGGAGCTTGGGTATTCGGGTTCCGGCGTTACCGTAGCCATCATGGATACCGGTATAGACAACAATCACCCGTCGTTCAAAGGTAAATGGCTCGGCGGTGTGGATTTCACCAAACCCGATATCCGCCTCACGCCCCGGGACGGCACCTACGATGCCGACGATACCAACGGTCACGGCACAACCTGTGCAGGCATCGCCACAGGCACAGGTGCGCCCGAAGGCGTCTACATGGGCGCCGCACCGGAAGCTAGCCTGGTGGATATCAGGATCGGCAGTACCATCGGGTACGCACCGGGCGAGCTGTTCCAGGATTTCTACGATGCCGCGCTTGAAGGTGCGCAGTGGTCCATCGACCATAAAGACGATCAATGGGCCGGCGCATCCGAGGAGCTTGCGGGCATACACATACTATCGTTATCATGGGGCGTGGATGTTGACGGCTCTTCCGACGGCTCGGATGTATACTCCCGTGCGCTGGACAGGACCGTCGAAGCAGGGATTTTCACAATAGTCGCCGCCGGCAACAGCGGCCCTGACAACGACGGGTTCAGGGGTATGGGCTCCGGCTCGCTGGTGATCACCGTGGGTGCAACCGACGACCAGAACACCATAATTCGCGACGACGATATCATCGCACAGTATTCCAGCCGCGGGCCGCGCAAGGACAACAACGACGGCTACCCGTACGACGAGCTCAAGCCCGACATTTCTGCTCCAGGTACGGATATCATACAGGCACAGTTTGATCGAACCGGCGACGCGTCCAGCAACGGGTACGGCAGCCGCGGTAGCGGCACCTCGTACGCCACGCCGAATGTAGTTGGCGTGGTGGCGCTCATGCTGGAAGCGAACCCGGAGCTCGACCAAAAACTCATCAAGGAGATACTCCGGTTCACAGCGGAGCGGTGGGACGAGCCTACATTCCCGGAGCTCGACCCGTTCTGGAACAAGGATTTCGGCTGGGGGATCATTGACGCCTATTCCGCAGTAAAGGTCGCCGAGGAGCTCGAGGATACATCTGCAATTGATATCGAGCTGCAGTGCCACATAACAAATGTAACCGATAATACAATTGATGCCAATGCTGCCGAGGCGGAATTTACAGGGCTGGCATGGGCAAGAGTCGGGCAGGTTGAAGCATTAGAGGTCCAGTGGGATGAAGCCACAAGTGATGAACCCATACCACTATGCACGGTCTGGAAGCGCGTAGCAGAGTTCTCTGATGTAGAAGCGGGCGAGTTTATCAACTGGTCCTTTTCGGTTGACATGCGGGAGATGAGCAAGGGCGAACATACCCTTTACGCCCGTGCGGTGGGTGCCGACGGCAGCCACTCACTGGTATTTTCACAGACCTTCGAAGTAATCAACCCGCCTCCGAAGAAACCCTCCGGGTTGGGGGCAAGTGCAGGTTTGTTTGTGGCTATTATATTATTGATTGTAATTACCATCATTGCTTGGAATTATTACAAGAAGAGGAATCGGTAGGATTAGAGGCAAGAGGCAAAAGACCACAATTGTAAATGATGATAAACGAAGGCGTTCTAGGGTATTATAATAGGATTTGACAACACTTATTGAGAATGATTTCTAGCGAACCCCTTCTGGACCTGAAATCCAGACTATTGGCCCTTTTTCCTGCGTTGCGAAGGATTTCAGGCCAAGAGGCAAGAGGCAAGAGGGCATGCCTCAGTTATAATTGCTATTATTGCTTTTTGACCAAAACTTTTTTAAAACGAACAAAATGTTGCACAACACTTTATTTATATATATCGGGATAATAGAATTTATAGACTGAGTCAATAGTGGGTATATAATGAAAATTAAGATCGTAATTATTATAGTATGCATAATAATGGTCTTACCATCAGTCGGATTATCATTAATTGGGGAGGTAACCGCAGGAGACTGTAATAATAAATTAGAAGATTCCCCTCATTCCACTTCCAGAGCTTAT
>CP070629.1:1232143-1235858 GCA_020356005.1 Thermoplasmata archaeon | reverse complement strand
TAACGCCCTGTGCAATAATTTTCTCAAAATAATCTGCCATGATAGGTAAATTCTTCTTTTCTAACCTGTGATGGAACAGTTCATTTTTATCTTCGTGAACATAATCCAGTATTCCTTTGTGCTCCTCACGAAGTTCCCTACCGGCGTTAAAGATTGCAAATATCTTTTGTACGGCATTCAGATTTTCCTGTTGCATAATCTGATCCATCATGACCTTCATTTCTTCCACATATTTTTCCATTATCTCATTCAGCATATCTTCTTTGGTTTTGAAATAATGATAAAAAGTCCCTTTTGCTATTCCCACTTGCTTTATTATGGCTTCCACAGAAGTATTCTCATAGCCCCTCTCCATGAATAACTGTTCTCCAACCTCTATTATTTCTTGACGCCTTTCATGGGGTTCTTTTACTACTCTGATCATAATCTACCCTCTTTCATATCTAAAAACATGATTTTTACCCTGGTCTATATTCTCTGCCCTGAAGCAATGGTGAGATATCTCAGCGATATGTTGAATTCGTATACTTTAGTCCTGAGCTCTCGCAGTTCTCCAATATACTGCCTTATCTTGCCTTTGAGAGCCAATTCATCCGGGTTTTGCAAACTTACCATATAATCAACCACCTTTGGTTCCTTCGACCGACGGTCGGTCGCCATTAGACCGACGGTCGGTCGGTGTTAGTTCTCTATATGGGAGAACTCCTATTTAAATGCATACTGGGATATCCCAGGGAATTCTAAAAAATCATGAAGATTTCCGATTTTTATGGTCGACATTTTCCAACGAATTTCCCATCTTGTTTGCACTCCCATTAACCTATAAATATTATATTGAATTTATCAGAACTCACTATGAAAATCTCAATGGCTACAATGGACCAGCTCGACGAAATAATGGATGTACTTTCGGCAGTAGTGAAGGATATGCTAGCCCACGACTGGGACCAGTGGGGTGAAGATCATCCCAGCCGAGAGATGTTCATAGAGCATATCACCGATTCCGATTTGAGAGTTGTAATTGATAACGATAAAATTATTGCTTTTATTCTACTTACCGCAAAACAAGATAAAGAATATGACGATGTGAATTGGGAGGATAAGGATGGCCGTGCTTTGATTGTCCATCGAGTTGCAGTCCATCCCGCAAGACAGAGGGAGGGTATCGCCAATTTCATGATGGATTTTGCGGAGCAGTATGCAGTAGAAAATGGATTTACATCAATCAGACTGGATACTTACAGTAAAAATCCCAGGACGCCAAAATTTTTTGAGCAGCGCGGTTATAAATATCGAGGACAGGTTCATTTTCCTCAACGAAATCTGCCATATAACTGCTATGAGAAGATTCTTGTATGAATAATGCTTAGAAATTCGAAATTCGTTCTCCGAATATTTTATTTTTTACCTGTAACTTTTATTAAATGATATCCAAACTGAGTTTTGACCGGTGGCGATACCTGACCCACCTCCATGTTAAAAGCTGCATTCTCGAATTCTCGAACCATCTGGCCTCGTCCGAAAAAGCCCAAATCGCCGCCATTTTTACCTGATGGGCAGTCCGAATGTTTCTTGGCTAACTTCTCAAATTTCTTGCCTGCCTGTATCTGGGCTAATAGATCATTTGCTTCCTGTTCGGTTTTTACAAGTATATGGCTTGCTCTTACCTCTGATACCAAAAAATCACCATCTGGAAATAGAAGTGCTAGAATAAATATCCTGTGGAAAATAAAATGACATATAAAAGAGAGAATTTAATTTTAGTTATTTGATCCCTTTACTATTCCTCCTCCTCTTCCTCCGAAGCCTCTTGCTCCTCTTCTGATAATGCCTCTTCCTCTTCACTTACTGAACCCATTTCTTCCTGCTTCAATTCTTCCATATCATCTGCCATAGGTCCAACAACTTTTGCATCATCAAACTCATGTTCTACTGTTTCAGTATATTCCTTGGGTTGATCCGGTTCTATAATTACAGATACAGGGGCTGATTTCGCTCCCGGCGGCAGTGCAGGCGGGCTTTCCTCCTCTGGTGCACCGATTTGTGGTGTCGGAACCTTGGGTGTAGGTACCTGGGCGGGAGTGGGGGCCTGAGGTGCCTGTTGGGCTTGAGCATATTGTGCCATCATCATTTCAGCTCCAGCATCGTAATCATCGGGCCTCATCCATTTCCAGCCCACAACATCTTTTTTACGCTGGCCTTTTACTACCTGCATAAATAAAATAATAGCGATAATGATTGCCACCAGTGCAATTACAGAAGCGATGATGACAATATATTCATTCTCTTCAGCTTCTTTCGCAGTGGGTTTGGATTCCGGATTTGTTGGATCCGTTCCCTGTTCATATTCTTGTAGGTTTGAATATCCATCATTGTCCGGGTCATCATCCGGTCCGTTGGAATCCAGATTACCGAAATAGTCCAGTTCCCATTCATCATCCAATCCATCCGCATCTTTATCATCTTCCGTATTGACAATAACCTCAATGGTAACTGAATCTGTTTTGCCGTGGCTGTCTTTAACCGAGAATGTAATAGTATGTTTTCCTTTAGAAAGCTCAGAAGTAGCAAACTCCAGTGTTTCACTAAGTTCACCGTCAATATCCGATGTCCATGTATAGTTAATTATATCTCCGAACTTCATATCTGGATCTACCACATCCCCTTTAAATACGATTGTAGTTCCAACGAGGAAAGTTGACATTATGGAAGGCTCCAGAATTATTGCCTGCGGGGGATCATTAATATTTTTTACATTAATTATTATCGTCAGTACATCGGATAGATGAGCCCGGTCATATAATGTAAATTGTACTGAATTACTTCCGATGTCATTCTTCGTCGGTTGGAATTGGAGTTCAATACTATTGTCAGATCCGGTATTGGTGTTGATCTGAAATCTGACCTTATCGTCAAGATCATATTCGAAGTTTTCAGAATAATCCTCATCGGTAAAATGAATTGTAAAGTTAAACCATTCACCTTCAACGGCGCTGTTATCACCCGAGAACTCGATTTTCTTGGAAGTATCGTTCCGGTCGAATATCTTCTCGAATTCCAGCGAATCCTGTGTAACCTTTACAATATGAGGAGGATCATTAACATTACTTATTATGAACTTGAGGTTCGCGGTACTGTCAACAACTTCGTCTTTCTTATCACGGACGGTAAGGGTCACATCCCATGAACCAATATCATCATCGGTTGGTAAAAATGCAATTCTTGCTTTCAATGGATTTGTTGAATCTGGAGTAAGGGTCACTGATAGATCCGTATCAATACTGTAAGTAATTTCGTCATCTTCACCCCTCATAATATCAATATCCTCCACTTCTATGTATAGATATTTCCAGTTCCCATCCTCCTGCATTTCGAAAATCATTGTATTGCCTATGAAATTATAACCGCCGATCTTGGTTATTTTTGGTGGGTCGTTTACAGGTGCAACATTCACGGTAACCGTGTTTGTTACAATTTCATCATCTGAATCTTCAGCTATGAATGTGATGGTCTCGGTCCCATGCCAGTTTTGTACCGGTATAATATCCACCAGACCAGTAGCAGAAATATCCACAGAAAAATTCATAGAGTGAACCGATCTTAATTCCAGAGTCGTTGTATAGGGATTTCCGTAATAATCATCAGGATCGTTAAAATATTCAAACAGATTGAATACATTGAGTTTCTGCTCATCTTCATTCATATTTATTTCCGG
>CP070629.1:1226010-1232043 GCA_020356005.1 Thermoplasmata archaeon | reverse complement strand
CAGGGCCCTTACACACCTTTTTCTACGAAAATCGATTCCACAACTTGGGAGACATCAATAAATGCATATCCTTCAGGTACAAAAATCAGATTCTGGATCGTTGCATATGATAAATATAACACACCTCTAACCTCACAGGAATATGTTTATACTGTTGAGGAATACGAACCCTTTGTTACATATCTATCACAACTGGTAATTCTTGTGGTGGATGAGAACGCTGATGCTATTCCCGACGCGAGGGTGCATATCAGAAACGGGAGCTGGTCAGCTGATTTTGTGCTTGACCAGGAAGGTTATATGAACACCCCTTTTCTTTATCACGGATCATATACAATAATAATAACTTACGGCGACTATCGTGATATAAGAGGCATCGATATCGATCAGGAAACAAATTTATCATTAACATTCCAAATCGACAAGGCGAAATTATTAAGCGAACAGCACGGTATAGAGAGTTTTCCGCAGTGGTACACCTGGGCTGCCTTCGCTGTGGTTCTATTATTCATACCATTGCTGATCTTCGGAATGTCCGAGCGCCGGAAGGAAATGATGAGTAAAAAGCGTGCAGATAAAATCTACAGGAGAATGGAGGACCACCATGAGGCTAAACCATGGGACCCGTTTCTGCTGCCTTTTCAACCGATTCTAAAATTATTCGAGGAGGAACAAAAAAGGGTGGGGATATCACAGTTCATTGCATTCTTCGTCCTCGGTCTCGCGGGGACCATGTGGGCGCCATTTTACCCGTGGTGGTTAATTATTCTGCTGGCATTTGCAATCGCATCCATATCATACAGATTCCCGTATCTTGCATTAATTATTCTAAGCGTATTTGTTCTGGCAGCCACAGCTTACCAGGCGCCGGAGTTCGGAATGGTGTTCTTGATTTTTTCACTTATTATGATGATATGTGCATTTTTTAGCTGGAAATTCGGATATCTGGTGTTTCTAACCGTTTTCTTATCACGCCTGGGCATAATGATATTCGTACCGATAACCACAGCGCTGTTGTATTCGGTCTTTCTGGGAATATCCGTCATGGTTGTATCCGGATTGTTCCTGTCTTTTCTGATTACCCGTGGAAATGTCACAAATCTAAGCTTCCTGATCGGCCCGCCGCATAAATCTGCGTTCATTATTTTCAACAAGCCAGCACCTTCAGAGTTTTTACCGATACAGTTTGTTGATGCGCTTGCCAGCTTAAATGAACCAAATTTTGAACTCATGAATACCATTTTCCGTGATAACTATAATACCATGGTACCCATTATCCAGATTGTTGTCTGGGCAATAGCAATCTATCTCATTTATTTCATTGCCAAGAAATATTCGGAGAAAACCTTCGAGCAATTTTTATCATATCTCATCTTACCGCTTGTTGTGTTCCCGATAACTGCACTTTGTGCTGTTGTTTATTTCGAGTTCGATTTAACACCCGAGTTCGGTATACTATCCATGGCCATGATCGGCGTTGGAATGGCCGCTGTGCTCACAGCTTCCACAGTCCAGGACCTGTACCCTTCAATATTCAAGAGGGAAATAGAGCGCGACATCATCGGTACACGCATCAGCCAGCTCATGACGCTCCGTCGATCATCGTTTAAAAGTGTGGGCGGCCTGACTGAAGTCAAAAAGGAGCTTAGAAATGCCATTACTATCCCGCTTCTGAGGCCGAAGCTTTCCAGGTTGTACGGCGTCAATCCCCCGAAAGGCGTCATGCTGTTCGGTCCGCCGGGGTGCGGAAAAACGCTTATAATGCGCGCGCTGGCAACGGAGCTGAACGTGGAAATGATAGGTGTAAAATGCTCTGATATCATGTCAAAATGGTACGGCGAAAGTGAAGAGATGACTTCCCGGATGTTCACAATCGCCAAGGCGCGCAGACCCTGCATACTGTTTCTTGACGAAATTGATGCCGTTGCCAAGCGCCGGAGCTTTTATTCCACTGACGATGTAACACCGCGGCTATTGAGCATAATGCTGAACGAGCTTGACGGCATGGACGAATCTGCCGGGATCATGGTGGTAGGTGCAACGAACATGCCCGAGCTTATCGATCCCGCACTTCTGCGGCCCGGGAGGTTCGATAAGATCATCTATGTGCCCCCGCCGGAGTTCGCGGCGCGCAAGGAAATATTCAGGTTGTATTTGAAAAACAAACCGCTTGCACCTGGTGTGAACTTCTACGAACTTGCCGGCGCAAGCGAAGGCTTTTCCGGTGCGGATATAGAAAATGTAGTAAAAGAAGCCTCTATGCGTGCCATGCGGCGAACGCTGGAGACGCACCGGAGGTCGTTTATTACTATGGATGATTTCAGGGTAATTCTGGAACAGATCAAACCCAGCATCTCCAAGAAGATGCAGAAGGAGTACGAGAAACTGGGATTCGATTACGGCCGAAAGACCGAGCCTTCAAAAAAGAAGAAGAAGCGTAAGTTCGGTATATCAGTGAAGGAGGAGGAGGAAGAGGAGGAAAAAGCTCCGATCCCGGTAGGAGAGAGCGACATAAGGTGGGATGAGGAGGCCAGAGCCGAGGAGGAGGAAGAGGAAGAGGCTGAAGAGGAGGAGGAAGAACCTCCGAAGGAGCCGCAGGTCTGGGATAAATACGTGCCACCCAAGAAAAAGAGGAAGGATGTGCCCAGGCGAAGGCCGGCAGTTGAAAGCGATGAAGAGGTTGTGTTCGAACCGGTTGATGCAGATGAGGAGGAAGGAGAAGAAGAAATCGGAGAAGAAATGGATATGAGTGCAGATGAGGAAGAAGTGGAAGAAGAAAAGAAAGTGAGCAAGCCCAAACGTAAAGGAGCATACCATCCGGTCTGGGATGATAATAATGACGAAGAAGAAGAAGCCGGTGAGTCATCGGAGGATTATTGGATGTAAAAAACAACTTAGTCGACAGCCGATAGTCTACAGTCGATAGTAAGGATTAAGTTCTACCGACTTAGTACTAACGACAAACGACTTATTTTGGTAGTATTGGGATTTGGGATTTCCTTGGTAGTATTGGTATGTATTGGTAGTATTGGGATTTAAGAATCAAAAAATGCAATATACAATTAATGAAAGTGAAAACATGGATTTGATTACAATATTTCTTATTATAATCTTCATACTTCTTATGATTTTATTTGCCATCGGGCTGAAGTACCCACAGGGCAGAAAAGATTGGCCTCTGGACCGCAGAACTACCACATCGGTACTTATCTCGATTTTTGTTTTTTTACTGTTAATCATTTTAAGTTTCTATGCATCACAGAATGTGAAATGGCCGCCAAGAGCTGAAGTTTTCGTATATGCATCAATTATTATTTTCATTATTTTAATTATAATTGCTATAATTTTACCCTCGGGATTAAGCGCGGAAGAGGGAAAGAAGAGCGAATAAAATGTATAACTCGATATAATTAATTCAGGATTGAATTTATATATAAAAACATGTTTTAGGACTCTATCTTTTCTATAACTTTAAATAATCTATACACAAAAGATTATTATAAGTAAAGTAGTTAAGGTAGAAACTCAGGAGGTCTCGTGTGGCCATCAAGAAGAAAACCGCGTCTCGAACAGTAGCTAAAAAGATCAAAGATAAGTGGCGTGCCAAAAGATGGTATAAAATAGTGGCGCCCAATATGTTCAAGGGTCTCGAGATAGCGGAGACACTCTCAGACGAACCCGATAAGCTGATCGGCCGGATATCGGAGGTAACGCTCCAGGACCTCACAGGCGATTTTTCCAAAATGCATATTAAACTGCAGTTTAAAATTCACGATTATAAAAATGATATTGCGTATGCGAAATTTGTAGGGCACGATCTTACCAGCGATTATATTCGCAGACAGACCAGGCGTAAGCGTTCCAAAATGGACGGGGTATATGACGTAAACACCAAAGATGGCTATTTGATACGCGTTAAGCCTATGGCAATAACCGAGAAGCGCATCCAGACCTCGCAGCAGCATGCAATTCGAGAGATTATGAAAGAGGAGATAAAAAATGCCGCGGAAAACGCTGTGCTGTCAGAATTCGTAAAAATGATGGTTTCAGGTGATCTCTCATCACAAATATTCAAGAGCAGTAAGCATGTCTATCCAATCAAGCGAATCGAGATACGCAAATCCCAGATCTTAATGGAACCGGATATACTGCCGGAGGAACCGCTTGAGGAGGGTGCCGAGGAAGGTACGGAAGCCGGCGAGGGAGCCGAGGGTGTAGTTGAGGATGAAGCCACCCCTGGTGAACCATCTAAAAGCGAGGAAGCGGTGAAAGAAACACCCGAGGTACCGTCACCAAAGCCCAGTGTGGAATCAAGCGAATCGTAAAAGTATTGCTTAAAAAGAATGATTTTTTTCAAAATTTCAAATTTCATTTTTACGGGATTCATCTGGTTTTTCTTCCGGCCAAATTTTTCTGCGTCTTAACCATATAAGCATAATTATAATTAAGATCACTAATATGACTATTGAAATTCCATAATACAATTCTTTTCCGCTTTCCTTTTCTGTTACCGGTTCGGTTTCAACAGTTATTATAGCAGAGGTGTTCAATTCAAAGCCAGGAATAGTTGTTTCCACCGTCGCAAGGATTGGTAATTCGCCTGTGAAATTATCTATTAAAAATTCCGCTTTGTAGCTGTATATCCCATCATTTGCATAAGCATCGCCGTTTGTGCCCGTATCAAACAACAGCTGTGAGGGATTGCCCGTGAATGCGGATAAATCAACTTGAATAAGGTTGATAAATTCTAAATAATCCGGCTCGATTTCAATAGTGATCAATACCTCTGTGGCTTTATTTCTATAAATCTTATCTGGAGTTATCTCAAATGATTTGATCAAGCAGCCGGGAGCCGGATCACCTACAATAAAAAATAATGTAGTACTGTCATATCCATTATGATTGTCACTTATATTTATTTTAATAAAATAAATTCCAGCTTCCATCGGGCTATGCCAGGTAATGTTTGTATCGCTACCATCGATTGCACCCGCAGAAGATTCATAATAATAATTAAGTGTATGTCCATCGGTATCGCTCGCGTTGATCGTTAAATTTACTATCTCACCCGGCTCAATCATGCTCTTGTTGAAATCAATATCATGTATTTTTGGCGGATGGTTCTCGCTTACTTTTATTTTCAACGAATATGGAGCTGAATACAAAACACCGTCAAACGCTTTTATAACTATTTGATATTCACCGGCTTGTGACGGTGATCGCCATATAACATTTGCTCCCGTACCGATAATACTGCCGTTTGCAGGTTCAAATATATATTCGATGGGATCAGAATTGGGATCTGTTGCAGTAACTGTAATTGTAACATTTTCGTTGAGTACTGGATTTTGCGGTGAAGTACTAACATCATCGATAACAGGCGGCAGTTCCCGTAATTCAACTTTTATTTGCATAGAAGCGTCATTTGAATTTTCACCACCGTAATTATCCCGCACCGTTAATCTAATTAAGAAGGTACCGGGGTTAGAATAATTATAATTAAATATAGATTTATCAATCCAGCCCGAGTTGTTACCGTCACCGAAATCGAAATAATATGATGTAACACTTCCATCAGGATCGTATGATTTGGAGGCGTCGAATGTTATATCTTGCCCGGTCTTTACTTCTGTACTATCTACTTCAAGAACCGCTGTGGGGGCCGCGTTCTTATTAACGGTAATATTTTTGTAAAATATATTGTTATCCTCATTCCACTCTTCCAGTTTGTTATCATCATCAATAATAAATTCAAGATTATATTGTCCCTCATGCGGTGGTTTCCAGGGTATTGATATCTGTTTTTTATTGTTCAAAATAATCTGGTCAATTATCCTCTCATAAAGCACTTGAGCAGAATTTTTAATAATTATTGGTACATTATACCCGTCCGCATAACCGATGTCATTCACGGTAAGATTTAAATTCACAATAGAATTTGCCCAAGCTTCCGAAGGTGCGTCTACATCTTCAATTATAAAATCAGGTAGGGTGCGCTTAAAAAATATTTGTTTACCATCTTCTCTTTCATCT
>CP070629.1:1223059-1225910 GCA_020356005.1 Thermoplasmata archaeon | reverse complement strand
TTATGTTTAGATATTTTTTCATTTCATTAACAGCATTCGACCAATCTTTACCGCCAAACCGTTTTCAACCCGATATAGATAAACTCCAGACGGTAGTCCGGTACCATCGAATAAGAACTCATGGTTCCCTATATCCTGAACACCAAGATCATAAGTCCTGATTTGCTGTCCTGCAATTGTGTATATCGCAATGGTAACACGTGATCTTTCCGGAATATTATAACTGATGGTGGTTGTTGGATTAAACGGATTTGGGTAATTCTGATTGAGTTTGAATTCATCGGGTATAATCTGTGAACCTCTTTCTTCTACTCCAGTCGGCTGATTTTCCACGCTCAACGAATCATCCACCGAACCATCATTCCCGCTGTCAATCAATATCTTGAGAGCAGCATTCCCGTTTGTCCAATCTGGTACCAAGGTATGTGTTGTATTTTCAGACAGAGAAACACTCACATGCTCAAACATCTCAAGGCCGGTTTCTGAAACGGTCCCGACCATAATATCATATGTCGTTGCATCACCGAAACTTTTCAATATCAATTGATCACCGGAGACAGGCTCCACCCGGATCGAGTCGTCAGGAGAAAGGATCAGCGATTTAATCATATACTGTTTTTCCTGCTCAGGTTCATTGATGATGTACTCGAGATTGATGGATTTATTTGCATCGTCAGGATTCGTTACCGATAAACCGCTGTCGAATAATATTCGGTCAGTATGGTCCTGGGATGCATCAAATCTCCGATAAGCGTATGTGCCGTTTTCCATGAAGAAGAATGCTTTAGTAGTCTCTTCACCGAAGTTGCTCAGTTCCACCGCGTATGTGTCGTTTGGTAGCTGATAACCATAAGGCGGCGATTCGCTCCCGTCTTCAACGTAGAGAGGATAGCCATCGGGAATGTCTTTCCAGAGTATTGACCCATCAGACCCCATCTGGTTTCCAAGGGTATTAGTAATTATAACCGAGGAATTATTGGGCGTATCGATCTCGATCGTGCCGCTCGGAACGGCAAATACCTTCTGTGAAAAGGCACGCTTTGCCAACGTGGGATTGGACAGGAACTGGCTTGCTTGTAGATCCAGGTATAAATACTTCTCGCCACCCCAGTTATTCCAGGCATAGGCTGAATTCCAAAATCCTCTGTTGCCGTTGACGGACGTATCAACAACGATCATGGCATTCTCGTTATTCGGATCGCTGTTGTCCCACACGTAGATGTAATAGTATTGTTCTTCTTCCCTGTCCTGTTCGAGTCGATACGGCAATATTTCATGACCGCCATTCCCGTTATTATTGTAGATCGCGAGAGCTTTTATCGATACATCATCTTCGCTGAAGATGCTTTTCAGTTGTTCCACCGTCTCGGTCGGGTAGGAATTAGAACGGCGTTCAATATCGTGCGCTTTATACGGTTGCCCATACTGGTAAGTGAATAATTCGCTGACCACCGGAATCACTTCTGGAACCGCAGGTGCCGCATGTACCTCAATAGGTTGTGCAAAATTGGGGAATCCGGGATACTTCGTGCGGAACGAATCTTTATCATAGAATGCCAGTGCATTCGCATTAGCGATACCGAAGCAGGAACCACCCCAGTTCCTTTTGATCCCTTCCCACCGGGCAAGGGCTGTCAAATTATAGCTTCCTGAAGTGATGTCCCAATAACAGGCATCCACGGTAAAAGTATTAACAAATGATTCCCAGTCGGGGAATTCTCCACTTAATGCGGTAACAAAGGTGAAACTCTGGCTTAGAGAGTATGGCAGGTTCGTGAAGGGATCGGTGCCGTTCTGATAATCGAAGCTGCTCCACCATGACTGAGGCCAGACTTCGTAATCGTTGTTCCCGAAGCCCCAACGGTGTGTATCGAAATCATATACCTCATATTTGCCATCGTCTCCGACACGTGTGATGACATAGGGTTTGATACGGAACACTTCACTTACCGCCAGGCTGTCCCCCGTATCATATTCGGTCATCTTTATGGTCACTTGGCGGTATAGGAGTGAATCGGGGACCTCCCAGCCGTACTTGCTCTCGCCTGCGTCTATTGGATTGGTGTTGATCGGGCGATAAGTAGTGCCTTCGTCTACCGTATATTCCAATTTGATCAGTTGCCCCTCATTCCCACCGATCCAGCGAATGGTATCCGGCTGACCTGCAACCATCAAATCATTGAGACCTGGATATGTTATGATTGATTGTGGGCGAAGCAAATAAAAATCTACGATGCTGCTCCGCTGACCTTGAGCAAGAATCTCACCTTTATTATTGATATCTATAGCTTTGACAAGAGCTATTTTTGAGTTTTTCGGAATGAGCGTATTGAGGTCTACATAACTGTTGTCTCTGAAAATAACCGCTGAGCCGCCAACACTGCCTACCACTAACCCTGAATCGTTCAGAGCATAAGCATAACTGGGTGTTTCATTGTAAACATATGGTATATCGTTTGTCCATATAACAGCATTTGAGGGATACCAATGACTATATCCCACAATTTTACCGGAATTATTGATATCGCGTGCTTCATATCCAGTCCCAGGGATAATTTGGAGCCCGCGGATAGCATTACTTGTATTGTCATCCGCAACAACTCCAACCGCTACCCCTGCATCGTTTATAGAACGATAAACCACATTAGTTTTCGATGGATCGAAGCCGCCGGGAACAGGCTTCACTGACATCAAACCACTATATATAAAAGCTCTCTCCATCCCTTCCGTACCATTTATAGATCCTACTGCAATGTTTGCATTGTTGATGCTAAATACACGGCCCAAGTCATCATCTGGATATCCATCTGGTTTATTGAGAAATATTGGTGTCCGATTTGCATTCCATATG
>CP070629.1:1220398-1222959 GCA_020356005.1 Thermoplasmata archaeon | reverse complement strand
TATTAGTCATATAACATCGGTTTGCAGTTAACCGAAGGGCTCATTGCGAATTCGTATTTTTTGAGCCCGCATCAAGTTATTTAAACATCCGAACATCTGGTGCGCCGCAACCTTCGGCAACTGAAACTGGCGTTAGACAAATTGATGTTCAAAATATTTTAAAATTACTTGCAGAAGAAAAAGCATTATTCATCTTTATTCTTGTGCAATTGATACATGGATTATGCAATCAATATTTTAATTATCGAAAATGATCATACGAACACATTAATATTCTATACGTAAGGAATCTTCTCATGAAACAGGATTATTTTCATTCCAAACTAGTTTCGGATTACCGAGGATCAGCCAAATCCATGTGCATGCCTATGTCCTTCTTATTTCACTGGTGGATGATACTTTTCCTTGCAAGTTGTGTGATGCTGGGAACGTGTAGCAAAAATAATCCCACAAAACCTGAAGAAATGGACGATGGGAGTGATCTTACGATCCGCTACATTCAGCGGCTACCACAGATAGATTACGTTTGGAATAGTAATAATCCAGCAGTCGAAGGATGGCCTGCTGTAGGTCAGGAAGTGACGTGGCAGGCGCATGTTGTAAACTGGGCGGACCATAAGCGCAATAGTGTAACCTACGCATGGTTCCTTGATGGCGAACAGATTGCTGCCGGGGCTGTTGACATCTCTGCGTGTAGTGAGGTTACTATCGATCTTTCCTGGTTCTGGACATTCGATAGACATGAAGTGATGTTTGTCCTTGATCCCGCTAATACGTTTACGGAAGATGAGGAACGGAATAATCAGCGAGCGTTTTTTACCGACGCTCTGACCGTCGGATTTTACGTCGAGCAATCCCTGTATGATTATTTCCGGAAACATCAACATAAACTCAACATCGGCTCTGTGACGTTTGATGATTGGGCACATCGACAGATAGATCGTTTGAATGAAATGTTTGCTAATGCCATATACCCTACTTCACCCGCAGGGGTACTCGACCGCGTACGCATAGATAAGATCACGGTTGTTCCAGATGGCGCCTTGCCCTTGGCTCCGCTGGATAAGATCCCTCCCGAGGATGCTTCTCCATGGTCACACCCAAATGTGAACGACCGTACTGTGGACATGCAGTGGGGCTTCCCTACAGATGCCTTGTCCATTTTCGAAAATCGTTTTAGTGTTAACGAGAACAATCCGTTCTACTTCCACGGCACGTTACTGCACGAGTTGGGGCATGCACGTTACCTTACCGACGTCTACGCTTTTCGCATCCTTCATGGTGTAAATGGTGATTCCGTTCTCATCAAAGAGAATGAAGTACCCATTGTTGGTACTTCATACATGCCTGGTAGTATCGTCCATTACTCGGGTCCACGTGGAGATGAAGTGGGTTTAATCCTTTATAGAACGAACATCAAAGGTCTGATGAACAAGACCTACACGTACATCGATCAACACAGCGCTGCCGCGCTAAATCTGATTGCTGGAAATCGAGCTGTTTGTGGAAACTACAACGAGCCCTGCAATATCGGTAAATATCTGAACGACCTACCTGCTGAAAACCGGCTGACCATTCACACCCCCGACGGGAAAATACTGGCGGGTGCTAACGTACAGATATTTCAGGCTCTTGGGGATCCAGGCGCGAGTACCTTCTATACCCGTCGCATCGATGACGTGCCGGATATATACTTGATGACAGATAATCAGGGACAAATTCTTCTTGGGCACAATCCCTTCAGTAGTGATCAAATCTGTCAGGATTGGGAAGTCGCTAATACCACGGCTATCATTCGTGTCGAGCATGAGGGGCGCGTTGGATACAGCTTTTTGGATGTTTCCCTCTTCAATCTCGCATACTGGGAGGGCTACACCGACTTGGCTGACTACAAAATGACCTTTCAACTTTTCGACAGTGTGGCATCATTTAAATAGAGCTAGCTTTATACAATTAACTAATCAATCTCCGATCTAGGTATCTTTATGGGATTGTGTTGACAGATAGTGACACACGGGTGCACTGACCTAAGGCAAAGAAAAATTCGTTCTGCCCGTGCCTAACAAAATAAATTCAGCCGATGAAAAAAACGCACGGCTGATTTATCACTATTTCATAAAAATCAAGAAAAAAATATGTATGATATTGGGAAATTAATTATCTCTTTGAGTACTGGAGTTGTTGTTTTATCAGTTTCTTTTCAAAAAACTTTTGTACAAGATCATATTGACTTTGAATATTTGTTATTTGGTGGATGGATTTTAGAACTAATATCGATTATATGCGGAATACTTTTCCTTTTTAGTATGCTTTGTGTATATGATATATGGGTTTCTATAAAAACATATTATAAACCATCAATTATTTTGAGTGTTATACAATATTTAGCTTTTATTCTTGGCTTAGTATTTTTATCCTTATTTACAGCATTTAATTTAAAATAGTAGGTATATTTTAAAGAAAGAAATAAACATTCTTATGGATACACAAGAAGACATATCTGTTTCAATGGATGAAATAAAAGATGATTGGTCTAAATTACAAAAGGCAGAAAGGGACTT
>CP070629.1:1201239-1220298 GCA_020356005.1 Thermoplasmata archaeon | reverse complement strand
TGTGTTTATCCACTCCCATGAGCGAGCGGCAGCTGATATCCGGACCTCGTCTATTCCGCCGTCCCAGTTGCAGTCTGTGGAAGAGTCGCTTATCTGGAAGCGGCGCGCTGTGTTGGTTATACTGTTACCTTCCCATGCGGACCAGTCATCGCCGTTATCAAGCCTGCCGTCGATGTAGATCATACCCTTGCCGTCTCTATCTGCAACGGCCACAACATGATGCCAGGCATCATCCTTTATGCCAACATAGCTGTTCAGATTTGCCCTGGTGGTTCCATCGCTGATGTGAAACTGCATATAGTCATTTGAATTATGATAATTCAAGAAATAACCTGCTGTTGTATCACCGGTACCGCCCTTTTCAATTATAGCCGGGTATGCATCGATGCTTGTTGATTCCAGCTTAACCCAGGACTCGATTGTCATATCACTGGTACCGAATTCAAGGCTGCCTGCTTCCCACTCAGACCGGCTGAGATAATCATCCGTGCCGTCGAATACCAGGCTGCCGTCTATGGTACCCGGTACCTGAGCGGAAGAATCCATAGCGTTGGGTTCGACATGATTGCCGTTGCCGGAGCTGTCTCTGTGCAGGTCGTCAGAATCGCTTATGGGATACTCCTGGAGGTGCCATACACCCCTGTAGTTTTCATCCCATGTACCTGATGGGTTGGACTGGTTACCTGCATCCGGATTATTATAATACATATAAAGAGTTGTATCGGTAGACGATAACAGGGTTGGTACTCTCACCCATGCCTTGAGAAGACCTATGCTGGGATCATATTGAGTTATTTCGTGGTCCAGCTTGGTTTCACCGTCGGAGGTTGTGAAATAAATATCATCTCCGTCAGGCTGTGCATTCGCCGCCAGGTCAGTGTCTGTTATTTTCATCCAAACCGGAAAGTCCGTAAGGTCTCCGGCAACCATGTCCGATTCTATTGTAATGGTCTTCCGGTTGGCCCACTCGCCGATGGTAATGAACGAGTCAGATGCGTTCATGTTATAGTACTCCGCCTTGACCCAGGCAGAACTTCGAGCTACATTTGAAAAACGCACCTCGTCTATTATACCGCCGAAATTCTGGCTGTTCGCCTCTCTGGAACCGATGACTGTAGGCGCATTTGATACCCACAATACTTCATTTCGAGTCTCATCATTTTCCACTTTATCATTTACATAAAGCCTCCTGATTGCACCGTCATAGGTCAGGGTTGCATAGAACGTCTGGTTATTATGTACCGGAATATAGGCTCCGGAATCGCCGTTAGTATTTACATATATCTGATATGTATCTGATAAACTGAGGAAATAGACATAGTCTGTGGAATCACTGGTCCTCTTACAAAAGAACTTTTCCCAGGCTGTCATTTTAGAAAAATCCGGCTTGAACCATCCAGAAATTGTAATATTTGTATTTACGCCGTCAAGTATCCCCAGGTCTCCTAAATAAAATGCATCATCCAAACCCTCTCCGCTGAATTCCTGGCCGTAACCAACTACGCTATTTGTTCTGGTTGGTGAAAAGGCTCTACCGCCGTAGTGTCCAGGTGAGGCGGAATTTGCTATATTTCCGCTGCCCTCGCTCATATGATATACACCCACGAAACCGTTATCCCAGACACCGTAAACATTCTGCTGGTCATCTGCGCTCGAATTGCCGTAGTACATATATATTACAGTTTCGCTGCTTGAGGAAAGATGTGGTATCTTGACCCACGCGATGAGCTCGCCGGTGGAACTGTTGTAGTACTCTATCTCATGGTCGAGCTTGGTGTCGCGCTCGCCGTCGGCAAACAGGATATCGTAACCGTCCGAGCGCGCGTTGTCCCTCAGGTCGGTGCTCTTAAGCTTTACCATAACCGGGAAATCCGTCAGGTCTTCGTCCACATAAGCCGCACTGATGGTGATCTTTTTACTGTAGGACCAATCGTCCTCGAACGGCCCTCCGGAGGGATTTGTCATAAATTCATTTATTACCAGCGGGTACTGGTCAATGTTGGCAGAACCCTGCGTCCATGAGCCCGACCGGATGCCGTAAGGATCTGCGCGTGATGTGTAGGGACCCTCCCAATCAGCGGGTAGATTTGTATCACCGTTGGTACTGTTACGGCCCATGGACTGGTTCGTCTGAAGCGATGATGTATCGATGAATTCCTTTTCGGTCCACTGGCTGTTGGCCACAGCCGAATCATCGCCGGAGGATGCGTTGGCACCCCAGGCGATGTAATCGATGATACCGCCTGTATCGGTTTCTACAGTAAGACCGTCAGTATAGTCGAGCATGTTGTCCGTAAAATTAATCACAAGCTTGGGTCTTAGAGATGTGTCATCGGTATAATCACTTGATCGGAAGTACGGATTGGGAGCGTTGGTATCATAATCGGACCTCATTAAAAGGCCGTAATTTGGATATAAATCCTTGGTCCAACCTTCGATCAAACTGGTGATATTCCATGCGTACCATCCGTTATTTGGAGGAACAGTTATTTTATCTATCACCAAGTCATCATAATCGCCGCCGCCAGAGGCAGCAGCCCAGGAATTGGTTCCATCGTAGGTATCCCAATTTGATCCGGTTTCGGTCCATGATTGTGTAACTCGATACAAAGAAATCTCGGAGGTGTATGCATTTCCACTGCTGCGATACAACCACAGCTTTGCATCTTTGATATTACCGGGAACATTTGACATATCAAATTCAAGTATAGGTCGATGTTCTGACGTCGCATCGTTCTTAATAGATACAATTGTAGCTGTACCAAAATTCATTGTCGCTGCGTTACTTAACAGATAATTATCTTTACCAGCTGTGGGATCTGGCTGGATCGTCATTTGATCCTGCAATAATCCGTAGACATTAGTGGAGCTGTTCGTACCGCTCTGGTCTATATGGCACATTAAATAGCCGCCGGCAGGTACAGAGCCGGCACCGCTGAGATTGAACCGGTTGCCGTGATGGTCAGTCAGGTTCCAGCCGGTGAGATCCGTAGCCACGTCGCCGGCGTTGTAGAGCTCAACCCACTCGTAGCCTGAGGATGACAGCGTACTGGTAGCGACCTCGCTGTCCACCGAGTAAAAGGTGGCAGGATCGTTCATGCTGTTATACTCGGTAGCAATCCAAGCATACGATCGCCTGATCTTCGATACACGGATCTCATCTATTATACCGTCCACCTGTTCCGTGTTCCCGGGCTTGTCGCCGATCTGCGCGTTTTGGGCTACATTAATCACCACACCTTCAAAGGTATCGTCCTCATTACCGATTTCCTGGCCGTCTGCATAAACGGCTTTCCGTTTATAATCTCTAGTCATTCCAAGATAATGGAATGTCTGATCCACCACATCGGTTCCACTTAAAAGAGAATTACTTGTGGGTGTGTTATCGTACAAAAGCATCCTGACGCCGTCTGCATAGCCCGTGTCATCCGTAACGGTAAGTCCCATACCCGGGCCGGTACCGTAGGCATCTGAGCTGTCAAAGAGGTAACCGTCGTCATCATGTGTTGTATTACTGGAGTTATACCAGGCGGTTACAGTGAAATCTCCCCAGCTGATGGGGTTCATACCCGGGACTTCAATATAATCATCTTCGCCGTCGAAACGCTGGCCGTATTTGAACTTGCCTTCCCACCTGCTGGGCACTTTTGTACTTGTACCGGCACCGCCCTGGCCGTCATTACTGTAACGCGTACTGTCCTTATATTCACCTGCAGTACCGGTACCATATTCTGCAAAATGCCAGACTGCAAGATAATCGGAATCCCAAACCCCTATCGGATTTGACTGGTCCACAGAATCAGCATTACCATAGTACATATAGATATCTGTATCTTTCCATGATGAAAGCACAGAGACGTTCACCCAAGCTAACAATGCACCGTTTGTACCGTCGAAATATTCTATCTCATGGGCGAGCTTGGTCTCCGCGTCCGCGGCGGTGAAGAGGATATCGTCGCCGTCGTCCTGTGCGTCAGAGGCAAGGTCCGAATCGGTGAAATTGACCAGTATCGGAAAGCCGTAAAGGTCGTCCGCTACCTTGTCGTGGTCTATAGTGATCTTCTTGCGGTAGGACCAATCGTCATCGTACGGCCCGCCGGGCGTGTCCATCATGACCTCGGTAATATAAATATCATATGTGGAATAACTAACGGTAAAATATAGATAATCTAAATAAAAGTAATCGGGTCCGCCGCCATTATTGTCCTTACCGCTAACACGAATGTAAATTCCATCATTTAATTGACTGCCTGTAGGCAGGTTGGTCGTTAAGGAATAAATTTCATCGTAATCATTTTCTGATAATGTATAATCATCAATATTATATCTTGTACCATCACTGGTAGCACTCCATGTAAGTCCGGCCTCCGTATCGGGTGTTACCCAGTAAGTTGTATGAAGATATCCCATATATATGGTCATACTGTTAATTATCGCACCGGAAGGTATGTTTGCAGATCCGTAACCGCATTGAATCCACATGTATGATACTTTACCGCTGGTACTTTCGTAATCTCCAAGTCCATTTGCATCTTCATCCAAATCTGTAACAATTAAAGAGGAACTTCCATAATCTACAGCGGAAGTCGGGTGCACATGGTCTGAGGTGTAATCGCCGCGCGTCCTGCGCAGTCTTGAGGGTGCCTTGGGTCCGAAGGGGTTGTTGGGATCGAAATTCAACATATTATCGGACCAATCCACATTGCGCTCGGACCAATCCGAGATCCAGAAATATACATCGAAGCCGGAGCTTTCATTGAACCCGATCTCATGTTTTACTATTCCCAATTCCAGCCGGCTAAGGTCCTTGCCCACATCCACTGAGCTCAAAGCCCGCCAGGTCCAATCAAATCGAATCCCTTCGTATTTCATAAGTTCACTGGTAAGAATATGACCGTACTTACCGGTTATCTCCACCATATAATCCGCGCCCATAGGCAGGTCCTTACCGGTCAGAAAATAACCGGTGCTAAGGTCTTTATCCGCATCAATAAAAATATGGGCTGTATCTTTGCCCATCAGTATCGGTTCCGGCAGTTCTGCCGGTATGATCCTCGGTATATCGGGGTCAAGCGGCGCGATATCCTCGCCGTCCATCCACCCGTCGCGGTCGGTATCGGGCTGTGATACATTTGTTCTGCTTATGACCCGCTCGTAATCGTCCGACAGGCCGTCCGCATCCGAATCCCAGGAGCTGGTGGGATTGGGGTCGATATGATCCGGCACGCCGTCCCCGTCGCTATCGGTTCTTTCCGCAAGCACAATAGCGAAGAATTTGGGATCGGCCGGGACACGAGCGCCTTCCATAAGCTTACTTGCGACATCCAGGTAGAAATACACATTTGCCGTATCGTTCGAGATGCAGTAATATGAAATATCAGTTGAAAGCTTCAGCGAGTCGCCAACCTCATCCTCGATCTTATCATAATTATCCCAATCCGCAAATGCACCGTCGATTATTATGTGGTCTGGAATGCCGCCGATATACGATTTGGTAAGGCTTTCGGCCAGTGTAGATTTGGATATGATCCCGTTTGTGACATCCGCACCCAGCAGATTTATACCGAATGAGCTGTACATATTAGCGTTAGCGGCCACGCTGGTCATAACGAACACTGTTACCGTTTCATCTTTTACAATAACCAGAGGCGGATCCAGGCTTATTTTGATATTACCGGCGATAAACCCCAGCGCGTTAGAGGCGATCATTGAATCAGACATTGACAGATAGCCGTTCTTATCCTCATCTTTTATTAAAATAATAGCGCCGGTATCTGAATCCTGGGCAGTGCCCGTGCGCGTAAAGCTTAACGCACTTAATTCTGCATCGGCTCCGTGCGCGGTTAAATCAAGTTTTAGTACGGCATTGTCGGTGCTGCCCAACTCCAGGATTGCCGGCTGCGTACTGAATTCTTTAACTTCTAACACACTTGTTACCTGAGATAATATATAGTCCGAGTAGTCTTCATTGAAATTACTGTCCGCGGTCTGGATAACGACTATGGGTTGATCGGAATACTTGGGCAGCCCCGCCGGAATCTGGCTTTCAAGTTCGGGGCCACTCGCCATTGACCGGATACCTATACCATCACCCCAGCCGTTCCAATCATTTTGGGAGCGGCTGTCGTCAAAGGGCATATAGCTGGATTTTCTTACACTGTTATCATAACCTTTGATGTCGATCATGGCGTCGGCGCCGATACTGTTTATGGAATAACCGGTATTTACATTATTGTCACTGTCCATGAAGATCCGTACCGAGTCGACCCCGATGGTTTTTTGGTCCGGAGAAACTGAGCCTGTTAATATATCGCCTTTTGTTTTAATATAAAACGATGTGCCAAAATCATCAGTCTCCATCCGGTATTCTGTAATATCGATATTTGAATTGGGATTGTCAGCTTTGTCGGTATAGGATTCTATACCAGACCAATCCTCGAATTTACCGTCGATAACAATACCGTCATATTCCGAAGAGAAATCATATATATAAATCAGAGAAGGTAGTATAAGAAGAGTAATTGCGATAATCAGAGATGCAATGGTCCTTTTACGGCTTTTTGAATATATCATTGATACCCTGCGTATCCTGGTCCTTGCGCCCCCCAGTCCGGCACCGTTTGTAAGCCCATTGCCGTTAGTGAGGCCGTTACCGTTGGTGAGACCATTGCCGTTAGTGAGGCCGTTACCGTTGGTCAAGCCCATAACATGGCTGCTGATCCTGCCGGTACCGCCCCTGAAGGTACCGTTTATATGGCCGAAGCCGTTTGTGAGGCCGTTGCCGTTGGTGAGACCGTTGCCGTTTGTGAGGCCGTTCCCATTTGTCAGACCATTGCCGTTGGTCAAACCCCTTCGACCGAACAGTCCCCGAAGCCCTTTCTGTCTGGCCCTCGGTGCACCGTCCGTAACACCGTTGCCGTTAATGAATCCCTTTGCTGATCTTGCCGAAAGGCCGTTCCCGTTGATGAAACCGCGTTTGGTAGATCTTGCGGTTAAGCCGTTCCCATCCTGCATACTTTTGGAAAGGTGAGCAGAAAGCCCGTCTGTATCCAGCAGACCCCCCGATAAAGGTTTTTGCCGTTTTCTTATCGGCGGGAGAACCGGTGTTTTGGGTGGTGCTTCAACTTGACGGTCGGTCGGTTTGCGTTCCACGATTGTGACAGGCTTTCTGATTCGTAAATTGCTTGTATCCATTGCACTCAAACGGCTCCGGATACGTTCCATTCTTGCAGCGATATCATCCGTTTGCGGCTTTGGTTTCATATCTGCCGACAGTGCTTCAACGAGATATCGCTGAGCTTCACGGTGCCGCGGGTTTACCTTCAAGGCTTGTTCGAAATTGACTACGGCCTCTCTGTAATTGCCCCTGTCAAGATTCTTGATGCCTTCAGCATAAAACCTGGCAAATCCGCCTTCGGAATCCTGCCGCTCCCTATATCCGGCCCTCTCCCTTACTTCTCTTTTAAGAGCATCGATTTGTGATTGGATGTCAGATTTTGGTCCTTCCTGCCTTAGATTGGCTCTATCATCAGAACTCTCTCTTTCAGGTGAAGGCACATTTAATTTGAGAGTAGATGGAATGGAAAATTGACCTTCTTTTTTCTTAACTCTATTCCATCGTTTTAGAAAATCATCAGTAATATTTTGTTTCTGACCGACCAATCATCACCCTCCCTAATAAAAAAAAATCAGGGATTTGAGTATCGCTGGGAATTATTCAAGGAATATTATAATACAAATAATATTTAAAAAAGCTATATAAAAAGTTGGTTGTATGATTTCCGTGGTATATGTGAATATATCCGAAGTAAAATTTACAAATACGTCAACTATTGTAAGATAAAAGAGTTTATGTAATACGCTTTTGGAAAGACGAAGTGCGAGAGAGGATAGACGAGGGGATTACATACGTCCTTTTTTAAAGCGAGATAAGAGAGAGGAAAAGCGTAAAAGGATCCGGAGCCCAGAGTACAGGGTCCATGGTGCTTTTAAATCGATTAAATCACACTTGCTCCCTGCACCATGTCGCTTACCTCATCTTCTTAAATATATGCACCCTCATAATACACTTGCACCTTGCACCATGCTGCTTGCTGCTTATTTTTACCCTCGCCCATCATTCCTCGGCTCTCGTCCCTATTGTAATCACCCCAGCCTCCAGCCTCAAGAAATCCGAGAGTGACAATAATCGATGAAAAAGCAGAAAGCTCTGTGAGCGCTTCAAATTTTAATAGATTCAGAATGCTCTGAGAGCGACATTAATCAATATAAAGGCCGAGCGCTCTGAGACTGACTATTTGAAAATATCGTTCCAGTAGATCAATCCGCGTTTGATCAAACGCTGTGTAAAATTGCTGTTATCGATAAATCCACGGGTGTCATATAATAATCCAAAATCATCCTTTTCTATTACATCTGCGGATTCTTTAGATTCTCCATCAGATTTTGATTTCTCCTCAGATAAAAAGGCCACATCGCCTTTCGGGGGTTTGTCAACCTTGCTCTTCTTTTGTTCCTTCTTGATCTTTTCAACAGATTCCGACTCGCTCCCGCTATCCTCGGTCTGATTTTCCCTCTCAGCTTTCAGTGCTTCAATCAATTTATTATGACCTTTTTTATTAAATGGATCGTTCTCCAGAGCCAATTTAAAATTCATAACAGCTCTTGTGTAGTTCCCATTTTTTAGATTGTTTAAGCCTTTCTCATAATATTTATCAAATTCCTTTGGTTCCTGATAGCTTTCTATATCGAAGACTTCAACCTTGACTTCCTCTTTTTTGCCCGGGTTTTTTGCACTAGATTTCTTATTTTCGTTGCTTTCTTCGGAGTTCTTGTTATCATTTGAATCTGTACTCTGGTTTTTTTTGGATGATTTTTCAGCATCATTATTTTTCATGTCCATTTTTAAAACAGATGTAAGGAGGGGAACTGTTTTTTTGGCTTTGATTTTATTTTCTTTCGATGTTTTTTTATCATCTTCTACTTCGCTTTTATCTACCAATATTTAACTCTCCTTCAATATAATAGATTAATCTGAAAAATATAAAAGGTTTTTTATATAATGTCAATTATTTTAATAGGTTCCTATATTATTAGTTATAAAAAAACCGATTAAATTATCAGAATTCGAAATAGGTTAAAAGACCGATGACTAACAGAGTTTGACTATGCAAACTACCAAGTTGTGCATTTTCTCTTCTGTTCCAGACGTCCTTTCCTCTAATGATTATAATTTAAGTGGTTAATTTACGCTTGAGCAAGCTGGTTGTGAAATCGCTTTTATCAATAAAACCATTTGAATCTAGTTCCCAATTTGAAGGATGCATATCAGTATCAAGAAGTCCTTGAGATTCCTTTGAACTTAAATTCTTAATGAAGTTAACATCGCCCGCCGGAGGTAATATACCGTTATCCTCCTCCAGCCCCTGGCTTTCTCTATGTTTCCGTCTCAACTCAATAAGCCTTTGTGAAAATGATATGTATTCAGATTTAGGCCGCTTCCGCTTTCTTCCATTTGCTTTATCATCCTCGTTCAATTCCGCTCTCAGCGCTTCAATTAGAAAGACGCGTGCAGCCCTATCATGAGGATCTTTTGTCAAAGCATTTCTGAAACACTTTACTGCTTCTCTGAAATTGCCTTTATCCATCTGCTTAAGACCTTCTGCATAATCCATAGCAAAATCATCATTTCCTTTCTGGATCTCTTTTTCGATTATTTTTGGTTTGACCTCTTTTTTCGATTCACTTTTCTTTACACTGATTTTAACTCTTTTAGAATTATTATTTTCCTCTGGTTCACTTCTATTATACGAATGGCCGTCACGATTATTGGTTTCTTTATCATTAGCAGTGGGGACGTTCAATTCCAAAATTGATGGTAGCGTGGCTATAGTCCTTTTAGTCCTATACTTAGAGAAAGTAGAGTGATAATACTCATCGGTATCGCTATACGATCCAACCACTACATCCGCTCCCTTTTTATATATATTATAAATAGCCGTGAATTATATAAAAAGATTATTATAATATGTCGACTATTTTAATACGGTTTGGTCGAAATCCTCATAAAATTATTACCATACGTATAATGATAATGGTCATTTTTAGCTGGGAAATTGATGAAATCAGGACGCTTGATTATATATCGATGATAATCGCTGGCAGGAGGCAGGAGGCGGAGGGCAGTTTAATGCAAACTGCCTCCTGCTAGTGCTTATCATTATTGTGAAATCGTAACGGCCTGCCTACTGCCAGTGTCCATAATTATTACTTAACAAACGACCCGAAAAAACAATTATTTTATTAATCAGAAGATGTATCATATCCCCTGCCAAGAGTGTGTGGTTGTTTTGAGCGTATTCAGTCTTTATGCCATGCCCAACCATTTGAGGCCCAGTACATCCTACAAGAGCCTTTCAAAAGGGTTGTTTGAGACTCCTAAGACATTTACCGATAGGATATATTTAACGGACGTGGCCGATACTCTCCGCCAGGTTATATCCTCAAACTGCGGTGATGCGAGCATTAAGATTCTTTGGCGTAGAAGTTACTTTCCGTGGAGGATCAGGATCAAACTTTACGGCGGAACCATACTTTTAACAGGAAAGGTGTATGGAGAATCGAGCTGGGCCAGTGCAATTACAATGCAATTTAAAAACCTGGACGGCGTTTTGAATACGCATTTGAAGACGATAATAGAACAATTTGTTGGAACCCTGGGACGGCTGCCATACGAATCGCCATACTGGACCGACGAGACCTGGCAAAAGTTCAGCCGGGCACATAAATTGAGCAGGAACAAAGTTGAAACGGATTGGTCGAAATATATTGAAGTTTTGGGGAATATAGATTAGAAAAATTCGAAATTCGAATTTTGTTAAAAATAATTTATAGATAGGGTACCGGCATTTATTTTTAACAGAGCGCGCCGCAGCCGTATACCAAGCTTGATACAGGCAACTTTCCCTTCTTTAATAATACTTTAAAAACACTGCCTTTTTTGTAATCATTTTGAACTCTGTTTTCAATCCAGACCCTTCCGCCGTACCTGTCCACCAGATTTTTAATGATGGACATTCCCAGACCGCTTTTGTTTCTGAGTGATTTACCATAGGTTGGCTTGTTGAAAATCGAGCCTTTTTTATCGTCGGGTATACCAAAAGCATTGTCGGTAATTTCCACCAGCCAGAAATCATCAGAATGTTCTACAGGTTTTGAAATTGCAATTTCCAAGAGTTTAACTTCGTGTGAATTGTGCTGGACTGAATTCCAGAATATATTTGAAAATAATTCTTCAATTAAAATATCGGCTTTAACGCCGTATATACCGTCCGAGTAATTGAATTTCAAATCCAGTTTGCCCATGTTGCTTGACCTGAATGTTTTTTCCAATATGTTATGGGCTGTGTTATGCAAAACCCTGTTTAGATCTATTGTGGCTAATTCTGATTTTTCTGTTTTCATTAATGATAGTTTCTGGACATTATTACTTAATCTAATGCTTGTTTCTATCTGATCGCGGATTATTTCAACGAAATTTTCCTGGTGTTCTTCCAGTGATGATTGTTTTAACAGCTCCAGGTAACTCAATGCGCACTCGTTATAATTATTGATATCATGAGAGAGGATATTGATATAAAATGAAGATTCCTTTTTAGCCTCCACCAACTCCTTTTCCTCCTTTTTGCGATCTGTAATATCAGTGTAGCACAAAGCCACTCCAGTCACCTGGCCGTCGTCACTTTTTACCGGATAGCCTCTTACCGCCGCAATAAACATCGAACCGTCGCTGCGGCGTATTACCTGCTCGTGCTTTATCGGTGTGTCGTCTTTGTACAATTTATTCAATTTCTTGAAGTAGCGCTCCATTAACAGTTCATTTGCATAAATTATGTTCACTTTGCCATTTAACAGCTCTTCGCGCTCATAACCAAAGGTGTTTTTTACGCTATTGTTGCATTCTACAATGCGCCTGTCGGAATCAAGATATAAAATAACGTCATTGGTTGAATGGAATATTTTTTCCATGAGCTCAAATGATTTGGAAAGTTTGACATTCGTGCCTTTATAATCTGTAATATCATGCAGTATCAACCTGAACCCATCGCCCCATTTTTGGGATGATTCTGTTGCAGGCAGTGCACTGATTTTGAACAACCGCTTTTCGCCGTCGTTCACCACCATTTCAATTTCAAGTCCCGATTTCTCGCGTTTGCCCAGAACGTTATTGAACCACGATTCGAATACAGTTTTATTTTCACCCAATTTATCCTTTAATATTTTTGATAGATTTTTATTGTAAAGGTCTGTCAAGGATTGGCCGAGGACATTGAAGGTATTCCTATTACAGGATCTTATCATCCCCCTGGAATCGACAACGATGTAGATATCGGGAGTGTTATTGAAAATATCCGTATATTCACTCTTGAGATTATTATAATCATCAAGAATGGTCTGGCGTGCCACCGCACCTGCAAGCTGATAAGCGGTGGTATTGATCAGGTCCAGATCCATATCGGTCAGTTCCATTTCATTTGCACTCGCCAGTGCGATGAACCCGAATAATTCACCGCTGGACTGTATAGGTATCGTCCAGCTTGATTGCGTTTTAGCCTCTATGTAGGATTTGAATCCGTCATTCGTTACCGCCGCCAATTCGGCGATATTGGGAGTATACTCGGTTGGCTCGAACTCTATATCGGAAGGCAGCCCGATGGAATATTCCAATTTGAGTTTACGATCCCTGATAAGATAAATGCCGGCGTACTCGACTTTTATAGTTCCAACAATTGAGTTCAAAACGATTCTTACGATCTCGTTCAAATCCATCGACTGCTCTATTGTATTAGCAATGGTGTTTATAGTGACCAGATCGTTATTGAGCTCCAGAAGTGCCAGTTCCGGTTCGGTGGGTTCAAAATCATGTTCGGGGGAAGGTGGAGCCGGCCTGCGGTCATCTTCTTCTGGATTCAAAAGCCATATCGCCTCTGTATACCGCCCGTTATTATCTGCAATCGGTATTATCTGTAAATCCAGCTCCTTTACCAAACCCCCCTTCGTTTTATAAGGCACCCGTATCAAATCCGAGCCGTTCGGAAACTGCTTGCCGCCGTTATCACGCCCGTCTGTTCCATATTTGTACCTGAATTCGCCTGATTGCGTGACGTTCTTAAATATTTCTTGCGTCGGCGGTTCCATTAAAAGCTCGAACCATTTAAAATCCCGAACTTCATCGAATGATGAATAGCCCAGCTGATTGACAAAATTATCCGTCATATATTTTATACCGCCATCAGAAGTAACAATAGCAATATCATTATATCCCATACAGTGTGCGAAGGTTTCTGTGTTCTCAACCGCTGCGGGCGAATCCAGGGGCATTAGTGGTTTATCGTGCGAGGTTGTTTCGCCTAGTTGATGAGCCATGGGTATCTTATCCGCATCTGAAACACCTTCAAGCGCCTTTTTTAATTTATCGCTCAAAGGATTTACCGAATTATCATCCTCCTCTTTTTCCAGAGGTGAAAATATGCAAACAAAACTCCCGTTTTCATCGACATTTTCCAAGCCCTTCATTATCGTTATATTTCCCCATTTTACTGTTTTGCTACCGTTGCCTGATGAAAATTTTACATCCGCATTGAACTCCTTTTCTGACGATAACGCATTCTTGATAACTCCATCAAGATTATCACCATTATTATTATCAATAAAATCAAATATGCTTTTCTTTGAGATCACAGCTTCTTTTGTGTAACCAAAAAACCTATGACAGTATTCGTTCCATGATTGACATACACCATTTTTATTTATTGTGAACATCCAGAGGTTCTTATGCTCCAGCTCTTTCTTTTTGATATTATCCTCATTTTCTGCATTACTTTCAGATACATCATTGACCAAATTTATTACCTTTAAAAATATTACTATCTGTTTCTTTCCAGGGTCGTTCAACCACGGCGTTATACTTACCTCCGTTCTCAAAATCTTCTTATCCGGCCATTTCAGGGATACATATGCAGACCTCGTGGTGTTCATTTGCATGGCTACCTCGATCTCTCTTCTTAAATCATCCAGGTCCTCCAGAATTACATATTCAAAAATAGGTCTATCCTGAATCGATGCAGGTGTATCATGCCCTAATATTTTCACCGCATCATAGTGTAAATCTAAAATCACACCGTCCTCTTCTATGCAAATTATCCCCTTGATAGGTAAGTCATTTATCACCGGTTCACTTTCAGTTTGCTCTTTCTCAAGCTCGCCAAATTCGGTCATTGTCTCCAGTCCTCCTATGTAAAAAAACGTAAGATAATTCCGCAAGATTGTGCTTATGGAGCCTTCTTCGTCCGTTTCGAACGATAGAATAAATTCTATGTGAGAATATATATAAATATGTTCATCATTTTCAAAAACCGAAATAAATTATATAGTGACTAATATATAATCCGTTATATAAAAATATTACGATTAATTACCTTTCCCACCTTCGGTGGAGTAGCGGGTAGCGGGTAGCGAGAGAAAGTTGAGTCTAAGAGTCAGAGGGTCGAGAGTCAAAGAGTCAAAACCATAAAAGAGTTAGGGAGTCTAAGAGTCCAGGAGTCTAAGAGTCGAACGCTTACGATATACGATATCCGAGACGAGCTTCAACACCCCTAAACCATTCGAGCTTCCATACCAAAACCGAAACCGTAATTCTGTTATCAATTTAAAATCACCCTAGCGCCTAATCTCTATTCTCTAGCGCCTGATTTCATCGCCATAAAATCTACCTCGCTTTTTCCCATACTTCAGGCAGTGTTTCTCCTGCTTTGCCGAAAAAAGAGAACATAGCAAGATGCGATATGGGGGTTGGTTCGAGATTGAATTCAATGATCTTCGCACCGTGCTCATAAGCGAAGGAGGGCAGCATTGCCGCAGGATAAATAACAATGGAAGTTCCAACCACAATCATGAGGTCGCATTCGTAGGTTGCTTTAAATGCATTTTCTAATGCAGCCGGCGGGAGAGGTTCATTGAACCAAACCACATCCGGGCGGAGCATGCTTCCACAACTGCAATAAGGAGGCAGCTGTTTCATGGGCACATCCTTGTTTACGCTTACTGTCCCCTCTTTCAAACACTTGACCCGCCAGACATTTCCGTGAAGCTCTATTACATTCTTGCTCCCGGCATCCTGGTGATACTGGTCAATATTTTGTGTGATGAGTGTAAAATCATCGGAACTCTTCTCGATCTCCGCCAATGTGAAATGTGCGGGATTGGGTTCGTGTTCGGCGATTGCCTTACGAAATTCTTCATGGAATTCCCAGACCTTCAATGGATCTTTTTTCCAGGCACCGGGTGTTGCGACTTCATCCGGATCGAATTTCTCCCATATCCCGTCTTTGCCCCTGAATGTGATCAAACCGCTTTCGGCGGATATGCCCGCACCGGTCAGAACGGCTATTTTTTTGGCTTTTTTCATGACGCTAAGGACTTCCTGGGGAATCTCCATGATTTACAGCCTCCTGCAGTCGCCTTAATTTTCCTGATTCATATATGATTTTTCAGCGGGTTTTACCAAATATGAATTATATATATCTTTGCCTGTTGATTTTTTAATATTTTTACTCTGGGAATATAATTTAAATATTAAGCGAATATTGTTGTATAATTGAAATATCAAAAAATTTTATTATAAATAAAATTGTATTACCATTTCCCAAAATGGGAGAGTTCCCGGATATATCATTATTAACTTTCATTAATAAAATCAAAATAAATGGTGCTTGAGGAAAGAACTAAAACGATTACAGTTATTTCATGAGGTTGATTATCATGTTTCTTTCGATCAGCCAGGTATCCAACATCGAGGCCGAAAATGAGATCCGCTTGAGAGGTTTACGCACGGTAGTGGACCATTTGAAGGGAATGAAACTTGGTCTCCAAATACTTGAGGATCTGTCAGTTGATGCATTAGCGCAGACGCGGATGCTGTGGATCCTCTGGCCGGACCGGTGGTTCATGCCGCCAGAGATCGAGGCGGTGAAGAAGAGGCTTGAGGGCGGAATGAGCCTGCTTGTTACAAGCGAGTGGTCCGGAATAGAAAACAATGCAGAAATCCTGAATTCACTTGTATCGGATATGGGTATAAAGTTCAATAAAGACAGGATAATAGATCCAATCAATGCCTACACGAAGGAGGAGCTTCAAGGTAAATCCGAAAAAGGTGCTGTTTCAGATAAGGTTGTTGAATTTATAAAAATAAAGGATTTCAGTAATCATCCGGTAGTAAAGGGTATTGTTGAACTGGCTTATTACAGCGGCTGCTCGGTGACTGCTGCACCGAATTACACTCTGGCCAAATCGAAATTTGTAAGTTTCAGTGATGTTGACGGCGATAAGAAATGGTCTGAGGGAGAACAAATCGGGTCGGCCACTACGGCAGCTTATGCGGAATACGGTAACGGGCGTGTTATAGCTCTCGGTGATACAAGTCTTTTCACGGATAAATATATCAAATTCGGTGATAATAAGAAATTTTTTGTGAATGTATTCAATTGGCTGTTGAGGGTATAATAAACCCGTTTAAATGGTTTCTTACAATCAAATAATTAATAGTCGTAAATTATAGTGAAGTAGCGAAGGTTATTTACATGAACGGTGATGCCTCTAACAATTCGAGCGGTTCTGTAAGACAAAATGATCGGCTCCATATCCTCCTGGGGTATCTTGAGGAGGATGCTGGTAGAGGTGACATCACCACGGAAGCGCTGGGCATAAGTGCACAATGCAAGGCGGAGGTCGTGGCAAAGAGCCCCACGGTTGTGGCCGGCATGGAAGCGATCAAACCTCTGGTTGAGCATTTTAAATTGAAATTTGAAGTAGCTAAACAGGACGGCAAGCGCGCTCAAAATGGTGATCTCATATTTACGCTGGAAGGCGACGGCGCGGTTATACTGAAACTCGAACGATTGATTTTGAATATAATTTCACGTATGAGTGGTATAGCTGCAGCTACTAATGAAATTGTAGAACAGGTCCACGGAGTTAATTCTGATTGCATAGTAGCCGCCACGCGTAAAACCACCCCGGGATTTCGGACATTTGAGAAGGAGGCGGTTGTTATCGGAGGGGGGCATCCGCACAGGTACGACCTGGAGGATGCGGTCATGATCAAAGATAACCATCTTAAATTTGTCAGTGACCCGGGAGAAGCACTCAAGCGTGCAATGGATTATGTCAGTTCGCTTGATGAAAAGGTTTCCACAGCTCTTAAATGGGGTGAGGGAAAGCCTGGACATGTGCAGAAATGGGTGGAGATCGAAGCGGACACTTACGAGCAGGCCGAATCGGCGGTTTCTGGGGGTGCAGATATCGTTATGCTCGACAACATGACGCCAGCCGAAGTAGAAAAGGCGTATAAAAAATTGAAGGCGATAAGAGGGGATGTATTGATCGAGATCTCCGGCGGTATCACTTCGGAAAACATTCTGGATTACGCCAGACATGCCGATATTATATCACTGGGGTGGCTGACACATTCCGCTCCAGCTGCGAATTTTTCTATGAATGTTTTGGAAATACAAAATGAAGATAAGAGCTGATGTAGGGAATTATTTATAACTTTTCCGCAAAGTTCTTTCCGTATTCGATACATTGATTTATGCTCTCTTCATCCGGATTCCAGAATGTTTTTAAACCATCATCAATAACTTCAAAACCAGCACCATTCAGGATTTCAGAAATGATTTTAACAGATTCTCCACTCCAGCCGTAACAACCAAACGCAGCGGCCTTCTTGTTCTGGAATCCCAGACCCTTTATCTCCTCCAAAATTGCAGCAATAGAAGTTAAAATTCCCTTGTTTATTGTTGGTGACCCAACAAGTATCGCTTTTGATTTAAAAATCTCTGCGATAATATCATTTTTATCAGTTGACGCAGTATTAAACAATTTGATATTAACTTTTTTGTTCACTTCAGAAATTCCTTTCGCGATATTCTCTGCCATCGTTCTGGTCCCATCCCACATTGTATCATAAATGATTGTAACCTGGTCTTCGGAATAATTTTCAGCCCATTCGAGATACTTCTCGACGATCTGTGTTGGCTTATCCCTCCATATTACGCCGTGGCTTGTACAAATATAATCAACTGGAAGATTGAATGAGAGGACTTCCTTGATTTTCTTATCCACCAGTTTGCTGAATGGGGTCAATATATTCGCGTAATATTTTAGACATTCTGTATATAATTCAGTCTGGTTGACAAGATCGTTAAACAAATACTGTGACGCATAATGCTGACCGAATGCATCGTTGCTGAAAAGAATATTATCTTGCGTAAGATAACACATCATGCTGTCCGGCCAATGCAGCATCGGGGCTTCTACAAATATTAGATCTCTTTGACCGATATTGAGTTTGTCACCGGTTTTTATGGTCTGGAAATTCCAATCCTCATGAAAATGACCCTTGAATGATTTCAATCCATTTTTTGTACAATAAATCGGTGTATCCGGGATATGTCTCATTAACTCTGGCAACGCACCGCTGTGATCTACTTCTGCATGATTTGCTATTACATAATCAATTTTATCTAAATCGATTTCTTTTGATAGATTTTTTACAAATTCTTTTGCAAATGGAGTCCAGACAGTATCGATGACTACATTTTTATCGCCTTTAATTAAATAGGAATTATAGGTTGAACCTCGATGTGTTGAATATTCATTTCCATGAAATTTTCTTATTTCCCAGTCAATTACACCTACCCAGTAAATATCATCTTTAATTTTTATAGCCATATTTTCACCTGATTTTAATTTAAATCATTTACCCTATCAATTGTTTTTTTAAATATTTTTTTATTTAGATTAATAAACCTTTAGGAAAAATTGATTTTGAAAAAATTATTGAATGTCCAGAATGTAAAAAAAATATTACTGCAAGAATTGAAGGCTTAGATCTAAAAATAATATTAAAGAAAAAAGATTAAAATTCAAAATCAACAAATGTTCTCCAATAAAGACCATTGTTTATTGAATTATGTAACCATTTTCGTTTTTTAAATTGCA
>CP070629.1:1197922-1201139 GCA_020356005.1 Thermoplasmata archaeon | reverse complement strand
TTTTTATCGGTCTCTTTTTTTATGATCGGGTGAATGTTATTATCATCAGAAACGTTATCATCCTTAGGGAAATCATCATCAATGACAGAATCATTATTATCGGTTCCATCATCTACAGGTATATCATCAGGAGGTAAACTTACATTTAACATGTAATATGCATTTGATGAACCGCCAGCCCCGTCGGAAACCAATACAGAAATATTGTAGATTCCCTCCTCAGAATATGAATGATAGCATTCCTTCCCGGTTTGCTTTCCAGAATCGTCGCCGAAATCCCAGGTATAGGTCAGATTATCATTATCCTCGTCAACTGCATCCTCTGCGGAACAGTATACTGTCAAGTCAATTTTGTCGTTGATTACTATGTTCGGCCGGGTCGGGTTATCATTTACATTCTCGACATTAATGCTTAAATTTTGATAACCGATTCCACCTTTTCCATCGTTCACTATTATTTTAGTCTTAAATATCCCAACATGCTCCTGGAGCGGGAAGAAGGATACTTTGCCTGTTTCGGAATCAATATTAAATGCGCTGTCCGTTTCAGCGGTGTAGAATTCCAGGATATCGGTCTCTCCGATAATATGATCCGGATCGCTGGCCTCAATTGTAAAATTGTACCATGAATCCTCAACCGCGGTAAGTTCAACGTAACCCTCCGGAACTGCAGGTTTATTATCAACTTTGATAATTTGAGGCGGATCGTTTGTATTTAATACTTCCGCGGTAAAATTTACAGCAGTTTTATATTCACCGTCGGACACCTCCAGATGTATATAATAATATCCAACCTGCTCATTGGTTGGTGTAAATGCAATTCGACCTGTGTTATTTACTTCATTAAAAAGTGTTGAATTATGCGTAATTGTGAATTCGGTATTGTCGCTGTCGATTATTGGAATTGTATAATTTACCTCTTCATCCTCGTTCCATTCCAGGTGGCCGATTGTAGAAATTTGAGGCGGATCATTAATATTTATCACTGTGACATTGACTTCCCAATATAACGAATTTGAATGGATGTCAGTTGCAGAGAAATTAACCACTTCGAATCCGTAGAAATCATCTTTCGGCATGAACTTTACTGTTCCGTTATATAAGATATCGATATCAATATTCTTCCCTTTGCCATCCGGATGTGAAGGTGAGCCGAAGTCTATTTCGGAATCACGGTCGATAAAAATATCGTTAAGGTTAACATGTGAGAGATCTTCAGTATCTTCAAGCATGCTGAAATCCTTATTGATATCGTTCTTGGTCATGGGATGGTCCCGATCCCAGAGATTCTCTCCGCTTAATGAGAACAGGATCGTGTAATTACCCTGATAATCTTGTTGTCTCAAATTAATATAATGTCTTGTGGATTTTTCTGCAATTCCCCATGTCCAGACACCTTTTATTTGGGAACAGTATTCTATATAATTAATGCGATATCCGATATCATCTTCAATATCGACGGAAACAGAACCGTACCCATCTATGAAAAAAACTGAAACAGTTAAATTATCATCCGCGTTCAAATCGATCATATAATAATCATATTTGTCAAAGTATGAATTAAATGAACTATTGATCTCGGTACCATCAAAGACAAGCAGAGCGGAATCACGGTCATAATCAGCATCATTAGGCACTCCGGATACTACTGTACAATTTAGATAATAATTTTGAGGTGTGCCTGGAGGCTCAAAACCGATACTTGAACGTACGGCGATTGTATAATATCCACTTTGATCTGCTACAATCTCTATTACTTCCTTTGCATTCGGGTCACTGCTGTATATGATATCTGAATTATCCCTGAGTGATCCATCCGGATTGTATAAATCCAGGGCTTTGTCCTCCCAATTATGTAGCTCCAAGATTAATCCATCACTTGTTGTAGCCCCCGAAGTTAAATAAATTTTATACAGGTCAAGATAATCATAAATTGGATCGAGGTCACCGCTGTACGAACCTCCGGAGACCGCAGTTTGTGCCGTTGCATTTGTATTATCATTATCAATTGTCCTGGTGTCAGAATACCATGTTACGTTCAATGAATAATTCTGTTCTATTGGACCAAAACTTGCAACTGCAATATAATAATAACCGGAATAACTTGCACAAATAGTTATATTGTCAAAAGATGTAACTCCGGTCCACCAAAATCTAAAAGCAGTAGTGTATTTTTCCGGATTAATTATCGAAACTTGACCAAAGGCACTTATGTTTGTGATTGTGTAATTAACATTTAATAAATCTCCGGAAGATGCATCTGCATTCAGATATACTTTATAAATATCCGCAAAATCGTCTGAGCCGTTTATGGTTCCATTATAATACCCTTGTGTCGAAATCAGCGTTGCCGTTCCGAAAGTATTATCATTATCCGCACTTCGAACATCTTTGCCATCTGCATTTTGTATTACATTCCACAAGAAACCCTGATTAAATGCCCACATGGTCAATAGTATTAATACTATCATTGCTAAGGACTTAAATTTCATCACTTCACCCCAAATCAATACGTTGTAATAGAAATATTGTATAAAAAACTTGCTTTTACACTTAAATATAACCCCGGAGCTAACTGGTGATTTTATAGATATTAGAACATCTTACAGCGGAGTGATCTCACAGCACATAGGTCTCACAACGAAGTGGTCTGATTAGATTTAATAAAAATCAGTGCGGGGGGCCGGATCTGACCGCGCATTTTTGAATTTATGCCTCTTACCCTCAAAAATCCCCGTGGGCAAATGATCGCTTGTTTAATCTACCCTCTATGATTTTACAATAAATTTAAAAGAGGGTAGTATTATCGAACTTTCCAACTACACTAACCAGCCAATGAAACCCAGACCCCATCCATAACCTCGGTTCTTCTATGTAAATTGATAAAAGTCGAACCGAGAAATGCGGGGGGCCGGATTTGAACCGGCGTAAGTCTACACTACAGGGTCCTAAGCCCTGCCCCTTTGACCAGGCTCGGGTACCCCCGCATACTTAATCGAGTATAGGCAATATGATTAGATTATTTATAATCTATCTCTGTCGTGTTAATTTAGGAGAGTTTTTGGAGAAATCTAAGAAAGATAAGAATTTATTTATATAAAAGCTCAACTCAAGCGATCTACGGAGGCGAAGCGCGAATCGTTCTACGGAGGCGATGTACGTTTCGTTCTACGGAGGCGATGCTCGATTCGTTCTACGGAGGCGATGCTCGATTCGT
>CP070629.1:1190602-1197822 GCA_020356005.1 Thermoplasmata archaeon | reverse complement strand
CACTAAACAAATCCGAATACCCAATACCCCAAGCTAGAAATATAACCGATGGGGGTGGGGCTTTGTAGTATTTGTCATTTGGATTTCCTTTGTAGTATTTGTAGTATTTGAAATATTTGGATTTACTAAGTAATAAGAAAACAAAAAGGGATGGTGTGGAGCGCAAGTAGAGGTGTCACATTTAGTGCCCTGCTTCTTAACCGCTCCACAAAAAAATACATGAGGTGTCATCGTTAAGTCATATATGTTCTCAATGCTCATTTATTCCCGGTCTGCTTTTACGGAGCACTTCATGAGGAAATATACTTCCTGCCAGCTGTAATGTTCGTCATCGTCCATTGAAATCACTATGACACAGATAGTAATATTTGTATATAAACGAAAACAGGGGGGAGGTGACCGAATGTACTCCGCTACTTACTGTTATTATTATTTTTATTCGTTTCATTCGGCAGATAAATGGAAAATACAGTGCCTTTCTGGTAATCCCCGGCTACTCTATCTTTTATTTTTATATCTCCGCCGTATCTTAAAACCAGGGCTTTTACGATGGATAAGCCCAATCCGGAACTGTTCGGGCCCGGTTTGGAGCTTTTAAACCGTTTAAAAATTATATTTCTCTGAGCCGGAGGGATACCGCAGCCCCGATCCAGTATATCGATTCTGATATAATCGCTGGATTTCCATTTTACTTTATTGAGATTAATACCAATCTCAACCTGCTCCCTTGAGTCGTACTTTACAGCATTATCCAGTAGATTGGTAAACAATTCAAAAATAAAATCATCTACCCGTATACTCATCTTGGTTTGTTTGAAATTACCCCAGATGTGGATGCGCTTTTTAGGATAATGCATCTTTATCCTCTTGATGCAGTAGTCCAGAACCTCATTCAGGTCGAACATTTTAAAAGTCTTATCATTAAACTAGATTCTTGACAATTTTTTAATATTATCAATTAACCTGATAGCGCTCTGTAACTGATTTAACGCAGCCTTCAGATGCTTCTGATGGCTCTTTTCCAATGTAACCTTGTGACCCAGCAACTGGAGCTGACCCATTATACCTTGATTGATATCGTTAAGATCATGTGTCAGAATGTCAAGATAGAATTCTGAATGGCGCTTGGCGTTCCTGAGCTCGTCTTCAAGCTGCTTGGTTTTGGTTATGTCCCTGCCCACGGTGAGAATCGCAATTGATTTGTTGCTCTCATCCTTAATCAACGACATTGTTTGATAAATGGCTTTTGCACCGCCGTCCTTCCGCTTGTATAAATGTTCGCCCTCCCATGAGTTATTATCTTTAAGTAAACTCCTCAGCGGCTGATTTCTGAGCGGATCGCTGTCGAGATACAACACGTTGTAGTTTTTACCCAGTAACTCGGATGAATCATATCCGTAAACCGTCTCGGCTGCACGGTTGTTATAGATTATATATCCGTTCAGGTCTGTTATTATCATGCTGTCAATGGAGCTTTTAATGGCGTCCGAATACAATTTCAATCTCCGCTCCATTACTTTCGTTTCCGTGATATCTTCACCTATTGAGAGAATACCCATAACATCATCCGCACTGTTCGTTATCAATGTATTACGCCATGAAATCATTCTTTCCGTCCCATGCCTGTTGTGCATGGGGTACTGCTGGCTCTCTATAAAATCCGAACCGTTGATCATCAATTCAAATTTTGATTTTAATTTATCCCTTGATCTTTGCGGTGTTAATACCTCGTAGAATTTTTTTCCGGCTACCTCTTCACTGGTTTTACCTGTGAACAATTCGGCTTCGCGGTTGAACAATGTAATTTCGCCTTCGGTATTGATGAAAATCACAATTAAATTTGCATTCTCCAGCAACTCCTTAGAGAACTGCTCCGCCGGATCGTGCTGCGCCGTTAAGTTCTTGTTGTCAAAGTTATTGGGCAGGTGATTATGACCGGAATTGTTATTTCGACAAATGCACAGCATTGATTTCTGATCTTTACCGTCAATCAGTGTGGAGTCCAATTCTACATTTAACAGGTTCTGGGATTTTGTTACCAGCGGAACATTGTCATAATGGGATGTACCTTTCTGGAATATTTCAAAGAAGATACGTTTTAAAATCTCGCCGTTTTCATCATCAGGAACTTCCCAGAGCTTTTTTCCCACAAGCTCTGCCGGTTTATATCCGGTCATTTTTAAAAAGCTGGGGTTAATATCGATTATATCCCATGTCTGGCAGTCCATTAAAAACATGCCGTTACGGGCGTTAGCAAAAATCTCATTGGAACCATTCGGGCTTGCACTCTCTTTGGAATTTTTGCCGGCACGTTTTTTTGCGTTTCTCGGGGCGGATTTTTTACGGCCTTTTTTTGCATCCTTTCTCACAGTGATTCAATCACCTTTGGTAAGGGATTTTTTCCAATCTACGTGGTGGTTATTATATCCCTTAAAGAAACACTGGAATTTCCTGGAAATAGCTAGGAAACTTGATGGTAAAATGTAAGCTACTATTCCCATTTTGTATTGCTGGCGTCCCATCCATAAGAAGTCTGATTTTATTATTTCCCATCAGTGGTTTTGCCATTGAAAAATGTATGATACAGGGATTTCATATTAATATACTTTCAACTATATTTAATTTATTCAGATATTAATCTGAAATCAGGATAAAAATCGAAATAGAGTATAAAAAAAGTGGTAATTTAATGACTCAAATATGTATAAATTCAATAAAATTTAATAAAGTAATTGATTAATATACATAAGCCCGAGGAAAAAATATGGTCAGGTCAAAATCATTTAATGCACAAATTACTTTTTTAATTATCGCTATTTTCTTCACATCATTTTTTACTAATTTTGCTACAGCTTATCAAATCGATAATATAACAGAAATTGCCCGAGATACAACCCCGATTCAGAATGACGAACTAAAATCCGCTGATAAGTTAGATCAAATAGGATATATCCAGAAATATTATAATGAAGAGGTACCTGAAAATATTTTCTTAACAAACAAGGATCTATTGGAATCTGACCGCTATCAATCATTGTGTGAATTATCCCATGAAGGTTCAGATGTGTTTATTGTACAATTCAATGGACCCATTTATGAAGAATGGCTGATTGAACTGGCTGTTCTGGATATAACGATTCTGGATTATTTACCGGATTTTGCTTTTATCATTCGCGGAGATCATGATTCGGTAATATCATCAACGGCTCTGGCTGATAAGCTCAGCTGGATAGGTGAATATAAACCCATCTATAAAATCGACAGGGAGCTGCTTGAGATCTATTATCAAGTAGAATCAGTAGAAGTAGAAATCAACGTTAAGATTTACGAGCAGCCTGATTATTTAGAAAATGTACTGGATGTATTACCGACAATGAGAGCGGTGGTGAAACATGCCGGCTGGGAGAACAACATTATCCGGGCAGAACTGGATGCAGGAGTACTTATGCCGTTGATGACACTCCCGGAGGTGGAATGGATTGAACGATATTATGAACCGATCATTTACATGAACAATATCCGCAACTACACAGGTGCAGAGTATTTGCACTTTGAGGGGTTCAACGGCACGGGTATCGTGGGTGAGGTGAAGGACGACGGGTTCGACCAGACCCATCCGGATTTTGCAGGTCAAATCAAGGGCACCGATGGTACCATTACCACCCGGGCACACGGAACCTGCACCTTTGGTATAGTCTTCAGTTCCGGTAAGAACAGTAATCAGGCCCTGGGAATGCTGCCGGGCGCAAAAGGCGTCATGGCCAGCTGGTCGGCAACGCAGACGAATTCTATCAGGAACCTTGTCAATAACTGGGGCGGTTTGTTCCAGAGCAACAGCTGGGGTACGGGATCCTTGGATGGGGTATACTCATCTGCTTCACAGGAGAACGACAAGGTGGTGTTCGATTATAATGTATCAGTTCTATTTGCCGCCGGTAATAGTAATGGCGGGGTCGGCCAGAAGACATTGGACCGATATTCTGTGGCCAAGAACATAATAACGGTTGGCGGTGTTAACCATAAGAATACCATAAGCAGGGGCGATGACGCCTGGGTGAATGGCGGTACGGGCAATACACCGAGCCAGGGCCCGGCAGCGGACGGAAGAATCAAGCCCGACATTTGCGGGCCGTTCGATTCTATTTATACAACCGATGTAGTGGGTTCAGGCGGTTACACGACCTCAAACTATTACAGCGGCTTCGGCGGCACGAGCGGAGCCACCCCTGTGGTTGCAGGCACCGTTGGGATAATTTACCAGATGTACAGGGCGAACCATTTCGATAATAACGCTTCGAACGAAATCCCGGCACCTGCCACCGTGAAAGCGATATTGATCGCGGATGCGTATCAATACAGTCTCAGCGATGCGTCGCGGATACAGCAGGGCTGGGGCACCCCGGACCTTAAAAACATTTATGATACAGGGAAAAACCATTTGATAGTGAACGAAACCGACGCATTGAAAACGGGTACGAATATTAAATATTCCATCAAACCGCTCGGAACGCAGCCTTTAAAAATAACGCTAGCATGGACCGATGTAAGTGGAACGACGTCGTCATCCAAGCATCTCAAAAACGATTTAGATCTGAAGGTTATCGATCCCTCTGGAAATGTCTATTACGGTAATTACGACCTGAACAATTCGTTATGGTCAAGTGCTTCGGCCACCCCCAGGCACGACGGCTTGAACAACGTGGAGAATGTATTCATCCAGAACCCGGCAAAGGGTAAATGGACCATCGAGGTTTCCGGGTACAACGTCCCCCAGGACGGCGATATCAGAACAGCAGCCACGGACCAGGCCTTTGCTCTTGTGGCCTCGGGTGTTTTGCGCGGCTGGCAAAAACACGATCTTGCAGTCAACTCCACACGAGCACCGCTGTACGCCGAGCCGGACAAGCCTACATATGTTAACGCGACCATTTTTAATGCAGGCATTTCAGATGAGTATCTTATTAATATCAATTTAACGGTGAACGGCACGGTTGTGAACACTACAACACTGGGCGTTTTGATAAACGGGACGGAAACCGATGTGGAGCTCAGCTGGAAGCCCACCGTTGGCATCCATATTGTCAGTATAGAGATCACACCGGTTTCAGGTGAGCTTGAAACCGATAATAATATCAATACCACCTTTGTAATCGTGGAGCCCGATGCGTGGTTGAAATCAATTGAAAACCCCAACTGGGGCTTCCTGAACGAGAACATGGTTATAAACGCATCCATCCAGAACCTGGGCAAAATGGGTATTACTGATCTTAATGTCACCTTCAGCGTGAACGGTACCGTAATTAACTGGACATTGATCAATCTGGCCGGCTCAGCCGAAACGAATGTATCGTTCAACTGGACTCCTAAGGAATCGGGTTGGATAAATATAACAATAGAAGCTGTGCCCGACAAGAACGAGACGCTGGTTGATAACAATAACCAATCGGTTTTAATTCTTATTACACCCTACGATACAAAGAAAGTGTTCATCCTGGATTCGTGGGGTAACGACAACCCTCAACCATGGAATTTCTTGAATAACAACTGGTGGAGGTACGGGATGGTGCCTCTAGATATAAATTATTCTAGATTTAATTATATAAGCACCAATGATATTCCGATCACCTATCAGAACCTTACGAACTCAGGTGCGGATGTTGTTGTGATCTCTGAAGCCTATGGAGTTTCTCAAGGCTGGCAGTTCTCCGATACCGAGATAGCTGATATCAAAAGATATGTAGAAGAGGGCCATGGATTGGTAATAACAGCATTAACTTTTTACAGTTTAGCACCGAATAATTATAAATTCGCACCCGTGGTGGGTATCAGGGACGAATCGAGTACAAATTTTTATATGACGAATACTCTTCAAAGAATCAATACATTTATACCCGACCATCCATTGCTAACCGAGATCCCCCAGACATATTCCCCGATTTATCCCTCATCAGTTGTACCTGAAGATAGGTTATGGGACGATTCCGATATGGATGCCGGTGTTATTCTAGCCGGAAATATAACCAGCGGTAATTGCGCCATTATTGATAACCACGGGGCTTATTACATCTCACACTATGTAGATATCAATCCAAATCAAATTGACTTTCAGTTATTATACAATGCACTTTCAACTTCAAATTATACGAAGTATAATGTAGACCTCTCACTTCGTAACATTACCGGTAAATTCGATGATGTTCCATTTGGAGATAACTTGACATTCAATATCTCTGTACACAATTCAGGTCAGCAGGTCCTGAACAATGTTAATGTAACGCTGTATGTCAACGGCACCCTCAAAAACTCTACCATACTGCCAAGCCTGGCTGTCGGCACCTACACCAATCTCACCTTCAAATGGACGGCAGATGAACTGGGGTATGTGAATGTTACCATCAACGTTACCCCGTTTGCCGGGGAGACCTATATTTATGACAATTACCGGCAGCTGTGGGGTACGATCCTGCCTAACCCGGAGATATCGGTTAATCCCACCGATTTTGAACTCGAGCTCAACGAGACCGAGACCAAACACACATTGTTGGAAATTCACAACACGGGCTTGACCGCGCTGGGCTTTTCGCTTACCACCAATGTAACCTGGATATCTTTGAATATTACGGAGGGCAGCGTCAAGATTGGAGGGACGCAGAGTGTTAATGTAACCTACAGCGCGAGCGGCCTGAAAAAAGGTCAATATTTCGGAAGAATCACGGTCAGATCAAACGACATCGACGAACCTGTGATAGTTGTACCGATCCACTTGATCATTTACGGGCAGCTGCGATATATTATTATCAATCCGGTGAACTTCACCATTAATTCCGATGTAATTGTGGCATACATCGCCGTGGGCTATAATATGACACACGGCCAGTGCGCTTTCAATGCCACATGGGATGTGACGGATCCCGCGGGCTGGATAACCCCCGAGGGGCTGTACTATCCAGGCTTACCCGGCAATTGGACCGTGTACTGCAACGAGTCCGACGGGTTCGTTTCTAATTCCACAACCGTTAATATCGAAGTGAGCCTGCTTGATCATATCGATGTAACACCCGATCCTTGGTCGGGTACCGCCGATGACACCGTGCAGTTTACAGCCACGGGGCGGAATGCATCCAATGGTATTGTACAATTTTCGGAGGTGTGGACCACCGACGACCCCTGGGGCACTGTTGACAGCGGCGGATTGTATCGGCCGGGCAAGGCGGGGACGT
>CP070629.1:1182511-1190502 GCA_020356005.1 Thermoplasmata archaeon | reverse complement strand
GGTTGAGGTCTATTCTAATGCTGAAGATTTTCAAGATCTTGAGAAGCAACTTTTACCGCACTTCGAATATATGGGTCCGAATCATACAAGCTGGCAAACAGACCTTAACAGCCCGCCCGAATATAAGGGCGGGCGGTGGCAGACTGTATTTTCTATTCCCGTGAATGCGACCCTGGGCTACTATGAGTTCAGGGTGCGCTATAACGATACAGATGATATGTGGTCTCCATGGTGTTATCTTAACGGTTCTTTTCGTGTATTAAACAATCCGCCGGAAATGGACTATTTCGATATATCCAAAACCTCTGTAGAGATCGGCGAGAGTTTTATTCTGTTTGTAAACGGAACAGATGTGGAAGACGATCTGCAAAAACTTACATTTGAATTTGAATATAAACATTCTGATGATTCCTTTTGGAATCCTCTAAGTTTTGAGCAAAAAAAATTGGTAGATTCATGGTGGGAATATAATATGACCTTCAATAATACCATGGATTGGGGCTATTATAATCTCAGGGCGATGGTCTATGACAGCGATCTGGGTTATAGTGATTGGAGAGAGCTTGAGGACCGGTTGTTGGTCAATCCTGCTAAACCAAGAGTTATCTCGATAAATCTATCAAAACATGAAATCTATCGTAAAGATAGTTTGGTAGTGTATATTAACTGTACCGACCCCGATAGTCTTGCCGATTTTCTCGATGTCGAACTACAATATATTTCAGTTCTAGAAAAAAAATGGTATGATCTATCCCCGGATTTAATGGATAAACGCTGGGAAGCGGACATGGACAGTAAAAGCAGTTGGTCTTTGGGTATCTATAATTTCAGAGCCAGGGTCACGGATCCCGAGGAAAATACCAACCTCTGGTTTTACCTGAATAATTCATTGAGGGTGTTGAATAATATACCCGAAATTGTTGATATTATCGTTTTACCTGAGAACATACATAGAAACGAATCAGCAATCATTTCTATCGATGCAAATGATGTCGAAAATGCTGATGATTTATTAGAAGTTGAACTGGAATACAGGATACCCGGGGGTGTGAACTGGGTTACAAATTACATTTCGAGATCTTCTTATTCGGATAACTACTGGCATTTCGAGTTTGCAGTGCCCTATGATGCTCCACTGGGTGCATACAGTCTCAGGGCGCGTGTGCGTGACCTCGACGATGCCTGGAGTGAATACTCTTATCTCAACGACAGCCTGGTGGTAAACAATTCCATCCCGAAAATAATTTCTTTAGACCAGGAGCCTAATGTAGTTTACAGGACCGGGACCATTCAAATAACTGCTGATGCACTGGATTTGGAAACTGTGAAGGAGAACCTGGAATGCATTATTTACTATCAAGAGCCCTTTAGAAGTAAATGGCATGAATTATCGGTGGGATATAATAAAGGCTCGGATCAGTGGCATTCGGAATTGATAACTACAATAAATTCTAAGTTGGGCAACTACAGCTTTAAGGTACAATTTATCGATGAGCATGGTGCTATTTCAAATCCGGTGTTTTCCAATTATTCAGTTTGGGTGCGAAATAATCTACCTGTGATATCTGAAGATCTCGATGATATAGAGGTCGGGAGCTTGGCTGTGACCATTACGTTAACTGATTACGGCTATGATGTAGAGACACCTTCAACTGACTTGATTTGGGAAGTGGATACATCAAGTGTTGATAGAAAATTGTTTAATATCGATAATAGTAAACTAGGTGAACAAAAGCTCGTGATCATCCCTGTGAGTTCGAAATCGGGTAATGATGATATTACTGTAATACTGGCAGATGCAGATGGCGGTACTGTTATAAAATCAAATATAACAATAAATGTTAACAGTATTGAAGGAGAGAAACCTGACGTTGAGGAAGAGAAAGATGATATTCAAGCAATTCTAAAAGATAATAATTACATAATATTTATCTTCATTATTATAATTATAACATTAATACTCATTTTATTTTATGCATTCTACCGCAAGAGGAAGCGAGGGGAGGAGGATAAATCGGTTGAGGTTGAAGAAGAGACCGTTACAATGGAAAAAACCGAAGGGGAACTCCCGGGGGTTACCGAGAGCGCCGAACCATTACCGGAAACCACCACACCAACGCCTGCACCCGTTCCAGTGGTTGAACCACCAGAGGTGCCCACTCCTGTCCCTATGCCTGTTGAAGAGCCGAAGCCGCAGCTGCCGCCGCCCACGCAGGCAGCCCCGGCCGAGCCGCCGGTAGCGCAGCCGGTGACAGAACCTGAACTAGTGCCAGAGGTACAGCCACAGCAGCCGCAGCCGGAACCTAAGATCGCAGATTCAGAAAAAGAAATAATGGAAGAGGAGAAGAATTAAAATCTTAAAATTCGTTTCCGTGTCTTCCGTGCCTCCGTGGTTTATTTAGGCCCCTTTGCTTGACAGGAGAAGTATTAACCACAGAATCACGGAAGAATGGTCATTAAATACCTTTTTTATATTACTTTTCCAAAATCTCAAGCCGTTTCTGCCGGTAGACAAATTCGTCAATTGCCCCTTTCGCCTTCAACTCATCCAATCTTCGTAGCTCTTCAGTAACAATTTTCTGGCGTTCCATTTCTGAACTGTCCAATGAAACCTTGCCAGTCTTTTCGGGAGCCCAGGTTTTCATATCATCCTTATATTCAATCGAGGCTTCTTCTGTGGGTTTCTTCACCGAAGCCTCTTGCCAGGATGTGCCGGCCTGAAATGCCGGTGCCGCTGCAGCGCCCGGCTGCGCCTCGGACACATCGGTATACATCCGATCGGGTTGGATAGATCCTAACGGCGGCCCCGTACTTACACCGGTGAACGGTGTTTGGCCGGGATATTGTGGAAATTGAGGAGGTTGTCCCGGGGGTGTTCGCATCGGATATTGCGCTGGGATGGGCGGCGGCGGGAATCCGGGCGGCTGAGGCTGTGCCCGGTGTGCGGGCGGTCCTGCCGAGGGCCCGGTTTCACCCGAGGCGGCTCTTCCACCCGGTAGGATTCGTCTTCCATACTTTGATTTAAAGACAAAAAATAATACAATTAGAATTACAATAATTACAATAATTATTGCTATAACTAAATTTGAAATCCCTTTTTCTTTGAAGAATCCGGGACTCTCGGTCTCTTTCTCTTGTACCTGGACCTTGATCGTATGGCTGGCCATGATTTTACTGTTATTCATAACCGCTTTTGCAGATACGAATATGTTATATTCACCGGCACCAAAATTATCCGGGATGTTGACTATCAATGTTTTTTTAGCCGAGCCGTTGGCCTCGAGATCTAACAACGAGGCATCTTCCAAAAAAACATGGTTGGCTAAATTTGTACCGGATATTGTAATTTCAATTAATTCATACTCGCTTCCAATATTACTGATTGTTAAATCAATGCTCTTCGAATCGCCTTGATATAATTGTATGGAATCCGGACCTTCGATTTTAATTGTAGTAAAAAAATCCACCTGGGGTTCAGAGGGTGTTTCTACGGTAAACTCCCAGATACCGCTGATACAGATCCCTTCCTGGTTACCAGTCTTTGGTATTATAGTCCAGTAATAAGTCACATTGTATTCAAGTTCGTCCAGATTATAGGAAATGTCTCCAAAGTCTTCTTTGTGTAAAGCGGGTGGGTTCGTTCTGCCGAAGTATACATCATATGTAACATAGGATATTTTTGGTGTTAAAAGCTCCCATCGAAGCATAACCTGATTCGTGTTAAATACGGCACCTGAAGGTGGTGTAATAAGATTAACTGCGGGGTATTCCAGGTGTCCCCAGCTTCTGACATAGATTGTAATCGCAGGAGATTCAACGATCTCATTTCCTGCAACGTCACCGGCACGCCATTTAATTCGATTGGTATTACCCTCTGGAAATGTTAAATTCATTAAGATCTTAATTAAAGGCCCATCCTGGTAGTAACCAGGGGACTTCCATTGATTCCATGTATTTCCGGAATCAGTTGAAGTTGAATATGCTATGGTGGAAGCACACACACCGGAGATATGATCCGAAATAGTAATCCCCACTTCGGCTGTTTGTGTAAGAGCAACATCTGTATCTTCTGGCATCGCGTCAGAAAAAATAACCGGCTCAGAATCCACAAGAATCCTGAATTCATTGCTCTCAAAAGGGCCGTTACCCACGGTATCTTTTGCCCGCCATTTAATCAAATTATTTTTACCTTGTTCAAGCTCTATTTCGGTAGTTGCGGTTACACTTTTATCCCAATTTATTAAAATTGATTCCGGACTGCGCCACCCCATCCACGCAGAGCCGTTATTTGTGGATGTTGAGAACATTATGCTGGTATCGTTGACAAAACCGCCGCCCACATCTGCTATTTCGATGCTGGTAGAAACCTTGGTGTCTAGCTGCCATGTTGTGTCATCAGGTGAAGGGTTGGCGAAGGTAACATTGCCGGCGTCGATCCTGACAATAAAATTTTGTGAAGTCTTATCACAATAACGTGGAATTTCGGTTATGTTTATTGTAAAGGTATGACCATAGGAGTATGTTATTTCCGGCGCCGTAACTTTTATGCTGCAGGGTACACCCACCCCCGGTGAGTCATGCCAGCAGGTTCCGAGCTCATCCCAGACCGAGATGCGGTAGCTGTCTTTTTGCGGGTGAATGCCGGTAGTTCCCTCGTAAACCGCCTTTAAACCCCAAAAGGTCAGGTCCTGGCCGGCACCGACCAGATCGTTTTCTTGAATAATATTCCCATCATCGTCTTTTACCCTTAGATCACCTTGAAAAACCAGATCGTTTTCTACATGGTAGATAGCTTGAGAAATCGCATAAAACTGCGGCAGAGACCCCGTGGTAACAAAGGCCCCAACTGAATGGTAACCCTCGTCAGGGTAATGCCAGTTGAAGGTGACATTGAAGTCGATCTCCCAATAATTATTCTTATATACAATCCTGCTTGAGGGGTGGATGGAAACATAATCGTACGGATCACTGACTTCTTTGAATGTCTCATCAGAGCGCCTGCACAGTAAATCAACTGCAGAACCGGTTGGATCCAGTGTCAGCTTCACCGATACGAGATTGTCGGCCGATCCGGTATTGTAAACATTTACCCTGAAGTTGTAGGATCCGCTCTGTGCATAGGCGGTCATTGTCATTTTACCCTGATCCAGAGTTGTGGAGTTGACGGCCGCAAAGGGCTTGAAGCAGATGTTCATAATAAAGATCTTATAAGTGGTATTAATGGAAGTGTCGTAAGCTCCAGGTGTAACCGGGAAATCGGTTGAATTGGTGGAGCCCATTACATACGGCTCTTCATTGGAGTCCAGGACCATACCTGCACCGTAATCGGGTTTTGACCCGCCGATAAAAGTAGAATAAAAAAGCTTCGTTCCATCCTTAGATAGTTGAAATAAAAAAGCATTATAATTGTATTTTGTAGGTTTATATAATGCATCGGAGGTGGTTGGAAAATTAACAGATGCCGTAGTACCGGCTACAAAAACATTTTTATTTGAATCTACCTGGATGGATCTCGGCATGTCATCTGCATTGTCGCCAATGAGTGAAGAGAAAATCAGGTTGGACCCATCGGAATTGAATTTTGCAACAAATACGTTTCGAGTATTAAATGTAATATTCGAGCAATTGAATGCACCGGGAGTAACGGGGAAATCCGGCGAACCCGTATCACCGGTCAAATATGCACAGCCGTCATCATCCACATATATATCCTTAGGATCTTCGTGGTCATGACTGCTGCTGATAAAGGTTGCATATATCACCGAATTACCACTTTTACTGAATTTTAATACAAATATGTCACTTACACCTGTTATTGTCTTTTTATAAGCGTTCGAAGAAACCGGGAAATCCGAAGAGGATGATCTGCCGCCAATGTAAATATCATCATTGTTATCTAAAGCAATGCAGTATGAATGTTCGCTTCCGTCACCGCCGATATAAGTAGAAAAAATTAGATCCGAGCCGAATGAATTCAATTTAACCACAAAGAAGTCGCCGTCGCCGTCAAATGAGGAATCGTAAGCGTTTTTGGTTGGGAAATTATTAGATCGGGTATATCCGGAAATAATCGCATTACCTGAGGAGTCAACGGCAATATCGAATGCCCTATCGATATCATCACCCTCGATCAGCGTAGAATAAACGATGCCTGTACCAAACGGGTTCAACTTTAATATGAAAGTGTCAGTATTTGTTGTTGTTCCGTTATTAAATATATCATATGCACCCGGGGTTACAGGAAAATTATCCGATCTTGTAAAACCTGTAACATAGGCATTTCCGGAGGAATCGACATCAATACCATACCCTTCTTCAGTATCAAGCCCGCCGATGAATGTAGAATACACCAGGTTTGAACAGGTTGGGTACATTTTGAAAACTATCAAATCATTATTACCATTCACTTTTCTATTATAAGCATCGGGTGTCGTCGGAAAATCATCAGAGCCGGAGAAGCCAGTAATATAAATATTATTATCCGGATCCCGGGCGATCTTATTACCGGTTCCCCACCCTGTACCGCCCATAAAAGTGGAATATTTAATAACAGGATCGATCACCAGAAGTTCCCGCCTGTTATAATCACCGGTGATCTTATAACCGAATTTATTCTCATTTAACAAAACAAATTCGCCCTCAATTTCGTGCCTCTTACTACCGTAATCCTGGTAAATAAAAAGATCACCATCAGTTATGGTTCCATGTTTTGTGTTGATTTTCAAATTATTGTGATCAACAGATTCCAGGCCCAGGGTACCATCGTACCTGACGGCGATCTGAGACAAATCCGCTCCCGGATGAGTTAAAAGATCATATTTTAATTGATTTTTATAAGTATAGTACCTCAAATCAATGCCATCATAGATTTCCTCGTAAAATACCTCTTGATAATTCGGCACTTCAGTGCACCATCTGGCCGGATCATTACCGTAGAAGAAATTAGAGTAATAATCCAGAGGCTCTCGGCCTTCTGGAATTATGGGATTTGCGCCCACGAACTCCTGTTTGAACACAATACTCCTCTCTCCCTTCCCCTCTCCCCCCTCTCCTCTGAACCATACCCCTTCATCGGTGAACCAGACGCTGCCGCCGACATCATAGAATCTTACCTCGCTGTTACCAAGCTGGCCGAAATTCGCGGTAAAAGCACCCGGGGGATTGGTGAAGATCGAATTGATGTCCTCCTCATTCATTTTGTTGAAAGCAGGTTCTGATTGAATCTGTGAGCTTTCTAGATGAGAAGCGGTTGCACTGGAGCTTATAGTGATAAAATTGAACGCTAAAATGATAACTGTTATTACCGTCCAGAATTGTTTTTGCAATAAGGCTCCCCCGATAATCTATTATAATTACCAGTTGATTATTTATTAGATATATAAAATTAATTCGTAAATATGGAATCTTTTATAAGCAATTTTAGCGATTGCAGATTGATTTTAATCAGGAGGCAGGGGGCCACAAATTGAAAATGATAATAAACGAAGGCTTTCGAGATTATTAAAGACTCATTTCGAAACCCTTCTGGACCTGAAATCCATACTATTGACCCTATATCCTACGATGCGAAGGATTTCAGGCCAGGAGGCGGGAGGCAGTTTAATCGGGGCTTCGGACTCGGGGCTGGGGGTGGAAAATTCAACTAAATGGTCGGATTTAGGATAAACCATACGAATTTTCTACCCAGAAGACTTACGAATAGTATTTCCCCAAATCTGAGTAAGTCTTCGTATAAAATTATAAAAACCATTATATTTTCCATTTAAAATGGTTTCGGGTGATTTTTCGATACTCACATATTTTTTACCACGAAGATCCGAAATAATCGAAATCGCGGAAAATAATCTAGGGCTTTGATTTTATAACGTTTTGTTTAAATACGTACCCACCCTCCACCCCACATGTTTTTACAAACAGGAAGTCAGGAAGGTCAGGAAGTATTATCTTCAAAATATTACTTCCATTTTTCCTGTTTTCCTGTTCTAAAAATT
>CP070629.1:1177898-1182411 GCA_020356005.1 Thermoplasmata archaeon | reverse complement strand
GGGTTACCTGTTACAGTCTCTATATTACCGTCGCCCCAGTCGATCTCCCATGAGGTGATAGTGTCGGTTCCGGGGTCGGAAGAAGACAGCCCGAGCGTATAAATTGATCCCTCGGAAACGCTTGCGGGTCCAGTCAGTCCGAGAGTCGGTGCGACATCATTTATTGTAATTGTTGCAGTATCGGTATCCGTTTCTTTTCCGTCAGAGACCTGGAGAACAACATTATAGGTGCCGTCATCGTACCAGGCATGGCCGGGGTTGGGTGTTGCATCATCGTACACTCCATCATTGTCCAGGTCCCACAGGTAAGTAATAGGATCGCCATCCGGGTCGTATGACCCTGATGAATCAAGAATGATCAACGCACCTTCATCACCCTCGTACGGCCCGTTGGCATCTGCTACCGGCGGCTGGTTGGGATCGTAATATATGGTGTCTGAGGTTACAAAAGTATTGAATGCATTGTCTTTTACCTGATACCAAACAGTTTTGGTGCCCTCTCCTGCAGTTAAGGTCCATGATTTGGCCCCAGTGGGGGTTTCCCAGGGCTCACTATCAAATGTACCGTCATTGCTGTACCTGACCACCCACACCCCTGAAAGACTGTCTGAATATGCTAATGACAGCGCAACCTCTGTTGAATCCGTCAGTCCATCTCCATCATTGATTAGTATCGAACCTGAAGGAGGTGTTGAATCGACTCTAAAATTGTAAGTATTTGTTCCGCTGGTTCCTCCCACATCGACTGCGTACACCTGGATTGTATGATGTCCATCTCCGAGATCCAGGAATTCTTTATACTTTGAATCTGTATATTGCCAACCGAGGTTATCGAGGTTATAGTAATAAGTATCCGGGCTATCCCCAGAACTCGTTGACCATTTGATGACTGCTTTATTAGGACCCCACCTTGTGGTTGGATGAGTAAAGGAAAAAATCTTTGGGGTTGGTGGAGGGGTTGTGTCGATATAAACATCGATTGTATTGGAATCTTCAATCCAAAGATAATAGTTACCTTGATACACCCAATATGAAGGCCCACCCCAAATCCCCCTATATACATCTTTATACCAATATTCTCTTACAAAAAAAGTATGACGACCGTCTTCCAATGTTACATGATAGGATTCTTTACTGTCAAAACCCGCCCAATGTCCAGATTTTCGATTATCGAGATATCCTTGGTAATAACATCCATAGTACTCGTTTTTAAGATCCGTATATCCAAGGTGTAATATCTGTTCTATAGTATACATTTCACCAAAAAATTCAAAATTTGGGCTATTGTGATTTGTCCACGTGCTGCCGCAGTGTGTCTCTGTCAATACTAACGGCCTATCATGAATGAAATAACTTGTTAATGACTTCGCATAATACACATAATCGTTTACCAGACCTTTTTTCCAAACTTTGACCCACCACCATTCATCGTCACCGTAAGGATAATTTTCCCAGGTGTATGAATGATGCCTGACATTAACATTATAAGGATAAACAATTCTTTTTCCAGCACTTGTGTATAATTCAAATTTAGTGAGAGTTATACTCCCACCAAAACTAAAAGTAAACGTTACATCTTCACCTTGCACTAAATGACCATCCGGGCTATCTGTATTTACATACCAACCTGCAGCTTCTGCATTAGTTGGTATTCCAGCAAACACCACTAAGCTCATCATCAAAACAATACAATACACTAACAACTTGCTTCTTATCAATCCCATAAGCTTTGCCTCCCTGGTAAGATTATATTTGATTAATCTCCGATTTTAATTGCTGCAAGAAGAGCGGTAGACGTTGGACGGTGGCGAGGTGCGTAACGTACAACGGTTTCGTTAAGCGTAACGTCAACCGGTTGCGTCAGTCGTCTCGTCTCTCGTCTTTCGTTTGACGGCCGCTTGCCGTTGGACGAGCGACGTTACGCACGTCGCAAACCCAACCGTTAGACGCCCTTCTGTTATTAATGAAACATCATATATCAGAGATACATCTCTTTCATTGATTAAATCCGATCAAAACCTACTCCAACTTACCTCCTACATTTTAATGAAATAGGCTCAAACCTTCGTCCGATCTTTCCATTTTAATGGACAAAGGGGAATGATTATGTTTACATTTATAATTTACTAACAAATAATAAGTAAGTGTAAAATGGTGATTATTATAAAATTATTATTATTTTAAGATCCCGGATGCAAAGCACCACCCACTTTTGCCTCTTGCCTTTCGCCACTCGCTACTCCGGAGGCAATATCTCCGCAGCCCTCAATCTTCTTTCTTCGATTCGCTTTTAATCGGTATCGTGGGCCTGAATTTGTAGCCGTAATGTATCACGCCGCTTTTACCTTCCTCGTGGATCTTTCTGAAAACTGTGTGCACGGGCATATCGATTTTAACGTCCTCGGGCTCACAGTCAACGATCTGGCCCGTAATGCGCGTGCCCTCGTCCAGTTCGATGATCGCCATGATGTAAGGTATCTGCATCTTGAACGCCTCGGGGCCCTCGTGCACTATGGAATAGGTGACTACCTTACCCGTCCCGCTGATCTTATGGCCAGTCATTTTACCTAAACTTAGCCTGTGGCAATCCGTGCACATATCCTTGGGCGGGAAGTAGATTTTACCGCAGTTACCGCATTTTACGCCGATGAGATTGTATCGGTTTTCCTGCTCGCGCCAGAATCTTGCAACCGTCATTTATACCGCCTCCAGTATGTGCACAACGGCGGTTCCGCCGGTGCCGCCGATGTTATGCGTGAGGCCCACCTTTGCATCTTTTACCTGGCGCTTGTCTGCTATGCCCTTGAGCTGCGCTACGATCTCCACGACCTGGGCCACGCCTGTGGCACCGTGCGGATGGCCCCGGGCTTTCAGCCCGCCCGAGGTGTTCACCGGGAACTCGCCCTCCAGCGCGGTCAGGCCCTCCTCAACCGCCGGGCCGCCTTTACCCTTATCAACGATGCCCAGGTCCTCGATGGCCATAATCTCGGCGATTGTATACGAATCATGTACCTCAATGACGTCTATATCCCCAGGTTTCTTACCGGCCATTTTGAATGCACGTGCCGCTGCGGCCTTCGTTGCAGCCATGGTTGTGAGCGACTTGCGGTCGTGCAGTGCGAAGGTATCCGTCGCCTGGCCTGTGCCCGATATTTTTATGGGTTGATTCGTGTAATCCTTCGCTCGCTCAAGTGCGCATAAAACCACTGCGGCTGCACCGTCCGAAACCGGGGCGCAGTCGAACATTCTTAACGGCTCGGCTACGAAGGGCGCTTTCAGCGCAACATCCATATTGATCTCACCCTGGAACTGCGCCTTGGGGTTCAGCGAGCCGTGCTTGTGGTTTTTAACAGCCACAGCCGCAAGCTGTTCTACGGTAGTTCCGAACTCAACCATATGCCTGCGGGCCATCATAGCAAATAAGGATGGGATGGTAGCGCCGAAAAAGGCTTCCCATTCCTGGTCTGCCCCCGACGCAAGCGTTTCGGTTATTACCTCGGGGCCAACATCGCTCATCTTCTCAGCACCGCCCACCACAACAATATCGTGGAGGCCGGAGGCGACATCGATAAATCCCTGACGGAATGCGAGCCCGCCGGAGGCGGATGCAGCTTCCACACGTGTTGCAGGGATATTGCCGAGCGTGAGGCCCACCTGTTCCGAAACCATTGGTGCGATATGCTCCTGTGCAATGAGCCTGCCGGCAGACATGTTGCCGATGTAAAGCGCTCCGATGTCTTTGCCGGCGATCCCGGAATCCTCTATCGCTTCCAAGCCGGCTTCAATCCCCAGTTCCCTGAAGGACCGGTCCCAGAGCTCACCGAACTTTGTCAAACCTATACCGATAACCGCTACATCTCGCATTTAGACGCCTCCTTCATGATTGCAGATTGATCCCGCGGAAACTCAAAATCCAAATATGTACAAATACTACCAAGTAACTCCCAAATCCCAATAACTAATGAAATTAAATTTTTATGATTAAGATCGCATATTTTATTGAAAACAAAATCTTTAAGGATAAAAGAGGAACTTTTAGTCCATTAGAACTTGATAAGACAGGTAAGAATTGGGTTCAGAGTAACATCAGTGTAAATCCCCGAAAATACACACTTCGGGGACTACACTTCCAAAAAAATGAATATGCTCAAGCCAAACTGATAAAAGTAATTTCAGGAAAGATTTTAGACTTTGTTGTTGATCTAAGAATGGTGTCTGATGATTACAATAAAATTTTCTTTTTTGAATTGAATGAAGGTGATGAGTTATTAGTTCCAAGATACTTTGCTCATGGGTTTATAACCACCGAGGATAATACGGTAGTTCAATATTTGGTGGACAATGATTATAGTCCTGAGAATGAAGGGGTGAAAGTTTGGACCAATTATCCTGAGATAAAAAATGAAATGAAAAAGATTGACCCTTCGTTTAGTGAAAAACTTATTGTAATTGCAGATAAAGATTTGGAGGAAAAATAAAAATATCAAAGTATTTATAATAAAAATTGTAATAT
>CP070629.1:1169091-1177798 GCA_020356005.1 Thermoplasmata archaeon | reverse complement strand
TCTATCTCAGCACCGATTTTACCGGCTATTGACATTTCTGTCAGTGTTACTGCAAGACCTCCCTCGCTAAGATCGTGACATGCCAGTATCAATCCTTTTTGATTGGCTTTTAACATGACTTCAATGGAATCTTTAAGATTCCTGAAATCGACTTTGGGTACCGATGTACCGTGCCAGCCCATCATATTGAAATATTCTGATCCTTCTAATTCCGTATGGGTGGAGCCGATCAAGTAAATTGCCGAATTTTCTGCTTTAAAATCCACGGTTGTGCATTTTCTTACATCATCGATGATACCAACGGCAAGCAGGGTAGGTGTTGGTGGGATTGTCTGCCCGGCAGTTTCGTTGTAAAAACTTACATTCCCGGACACGAACGGTATTCCCAGGCTGCGGGCCAGCTCGCCCAGACCCTTACAAGCGTCGTAGAATTCACCCATCCGGTCCTCTTTCTCCGGGTTGCCGAAATTCAAACAGTCAGCCATTGCATGGGGTTTTGCACCCACCGCCACAAGATTTCTGCATACTTCATCCAGGGCAGCACAGGCGCCCCAGTAGGGTTCCGCATCCACAAGAGATGGATTTACATCCACAGAGATTGCCAGGCCGCGCCATGAATCCTTCAGAGGCTTTACCACAGAGGCATCACCATGACTCTCGTTGAATAATTTACCCTGGAGCGGTTTAAGGATCGTATTACCCCGGACCTCATGATCATACTGCCTGACGGCCCAATCCTTGGAGGCTATGTTGGGCCGGGCAAGTAGTTTTAATAGAACCTCACTTAGATCCGATGGGCAGGATTCATACTCAATGGTACGGCGTGCATTTGCATTTTTACTCTTTTCCGAAGGGGTACAGACCTTCGTGGTTCCATCTTGGGCGATTTCTGACCTGGAACAATACGGTCGATTATATTCCGGCCCCCCTGTGAGAAACTCCAGGTTCATCTCGAATATCTTCTCGCCGTGCCAGAATACCCTTAATCTTTTACCTTCAATGACCTTACCGAGGACAGTGGTTTCCACATCCCATTTCTTGAAAAGTGCCAGTACTTCCTCTAAATTCTCCGAGGTGACGGCCAACATCATTCTTTCCTGAGATTCGGATACCCATATCTCCCAGGGCATAAGACCCTCTTCCTTCAGCATGACCTTTTCCAGCTGCACTTCCGCGCCAAATCCTGCTGCCAGTGCCATTTCCCCCACCACGCAGGATAGGCCGCCGCCGCCCAGGTCCTTCATGCCCTGCAGCAGCTGCTTCTCATTTGCCTCCAGGCAGGCATGAATCAACGGTTCCTTGGTTATGGGATCGCCCAGCTGAACCGCGCCCCGTGATGCTTCCTCTGATTCCTTTGTAAGTTCTGCAGAAGCGAATGTAACGCCGTGGATGCCGTCACGGCCGGTTCGGCCGCCCACGAGGATAAAAATGTCACCGGGCGCCTTCACCCGGCTCTGGATTATATCAGTTTTTTTTGCTATACCGACACAGCCGACATTGACAATGCAGTTTGTCAGGAAATTATCATGGAAATAAATCATCCCGGAGGTTGTGGGGATACCAACCCTGTTGCCGTAATCCCTGATACCGCTTACAACCCCTTTTGTCAAATATATGGGATGTTTAACACCTTCCGGCAGTTTATCGTCGGGGAAATCCAGCGGTCCGAAGAAGAGGGGGTCGATCAAGGCAACGGGTTGGGCGCCCATGCACACAACGTCCCGCAGAATACCACCTATGCCTGTGGCTGCCCCGCCGTAAGGTTCAACTGCGGAGGGATGATTATGCGATTCCAATGCCACGACATAAGCATGATCATCATCGAACTCAACGACACCTGCATCTTCAGATATAATCATAATGTTCTGCGGGGCTTTAATGTTAAAAATATATTCTCTCAAAATCGGTTTGGAGGATTTATAGCAGCAGTGTTCAGACCAGGCCTGGCCCAGCGCCTGGAGCTCTATATCGGTGGGATTGCGGCCCTCATCTTTAAAATGTTTTTGAACGGTTTTCATCTCCTCAAGCGAAAGGCCGATACCCATTTCGTCGCTTATCTGGATTAGCTCATCGTCTCCGCATTTGGACAGCTCGATTTCGAATAAAGTAGAATTGACAATCTTTTTTTCTACGGCACGCAAATTTACTCACACCTAATAATAAATGGCACCCCATTCTTTGCCATTAACATTATTGTAATGAAATCTGGTAATCATGTATTACGGGATTGGCAAAAAGGCGCTGGCACATATTTTCAACAACCTTCTGCGCTTCGGCCGGATCTTTCATATCCAGCTGCACAACAAAGATCTTTTCGGCGCTAACATCATTTACATTTTTGTAACCCAGAAGTTCCAGCGCTTTTTTTGCATTCTGGCCTTCCGGGTCTGCCACGCCTTTTTTTAAACCGATTCTGATTTCTGCTTTTAACATAAATTCACTCCTACCCTTGTGTTTTGAATACTTTTAATTTTAATAATCATAATGACCATAGAATATTGATTTCGGGAATGCTGTATCAAGATTTTAAGATTGTTGTTATTACATCACCGAAACGGCTAGGCTGGATATAAATATCTTATCTGTTGGGGAGTTCAGTTTACCAAACCCATAAAAATCTTGTGAACCTTAGCGCCTGATTTCACTCATAGCCCTTGCGGTCGTCATGGGCGTGCTGGTCCCAGTAGTTGTAGGGTGAGGCGCCGTCGCGCTGCGAGGTTGTCACATCGTGACCCAATCCTTTGTAATAACTCCCGTACCGATTTTTAATCTGCTCTTCGATGGATGAGGCACGCTTTAAGGCTTTCTTGATATGTGACTCTTCGATATATTGTGAACCCTGCAAATTAGCAAGATCCCCTGCGATTCGAATTACTCCCCCCATCTCCCTTAACCGCAGTGTAAGCGCATTTTCCTTCTCATCGATTCTTTTAGCACGGTTTTTAGCTTCCTCTATTAACTCTGAAACTGCGTCCCGAGTTGCATGCGGTATTTTACCGTCCACAGCGATCTCCTGTGCGGTGAACTGCGCCAAAAATGCTCGATTTTTATCGTGATCTTCCATGGTGGTTTCAACCAGTATCTCGTAGCCGTCACCTGATATCCTGGAACGGAGCGGTGATAGAATCTGGGGTAGGTCCTGGATGTTACATGCACCGACGAATATAAAGTCGCAGGGTACATTTTCGACTTTAACGCTTGCACCAGCACTTTGCGGATTCCTGCCGCTTATTGGAAACTGCTTTTCCTGCATGGCTGTGAGTATATTTCTCTGGAGCTGGCCCAGGAGGGGGAGTTCATCCAGGTACAATACACCCTCATGCGCTTCATGGATCGATCCGGCCACCACACGGTTGTACGGCAGGGTTCCAAGCTGTGGATGGCCGCCGTAGGGGTCGTGCCTTACATCACCCAAAAGTTCGGTCTCGCTAGCGCCTGTGGCCATTACAAAAGGGATCCGGTCGATTGGAACCAGTATTTTCATAGGGCTTTGTCTTTCAATCTCCCGCCGTTTCTCCAATGTCGCCTCGTCCAGGATTTTTATCTTATCTCCTGCGCGCTCGTAGAATACTACCTCCTCCTTACCGTTAATAATCCTGGTGGTGCTGACTCGTTCCGGCTTTGTCTGATTCATCTGTCCTATGGTCACTTCAACTATTCCTATCAAATCACTGAACGGATTACCCGTGGTCTTCTGTGGTATAGAACTTTGCTTGGGATTATTGCAGGAAGGGCATAACTGCTCCGTATAAGGTGAATATAACCCGCATTGAGGACATCTGTACCCCAACTGCTCCGCGATTTTCATTGGTGCTTCTTTGGGAGTTATCAATTCTCCCTCGGTGGACTCCCTTTCCGCCGACTCTCTCTTCACTTCCGCTTGTTTTTTAACCTCAACAAAGGGCCGCTCAGGATTCTCCGGATTATGTACAATCTGCACCTCCTCTTTGGGCTGCGGTAAATGCAGTGCTAAAGCCTGTGCAATCATTGATTTTCCTGTACCGGGAGGACCAACAAGTAGAAGATGGCGGTGCTGCCTGGCAACAATCCTGGCAAGCTCAATAGCTTCATCCTGACCGATTACTCTGCTTAAAGGATCTTTTGGCAATGCTATATCCGCTGTAGTTTCGATGTCCTTTAAGTTGAATTTATCATCCACTATAAGTTTCTTATCATCGGCTTTGTCTTTCATTCAGATTGTCACCTATATTCTTCTCGATTCCATTAATTAAAGCTTCTTAACGGAATCGATTTATTAATATATCTAACCATTAACAAATTAATTTGCGATTGATATTGTAATTGAAGGTGAATGAACGATCTATTCCAGCATGGTTTTTGGAATAACTTCAACCGCCGCAGGCTGCTTTGTGATATTGCCGAGCTTCACACCGACAATAGCCTTGATTCCTGTACCGGTCAAATTATCCAGTAACCGCTGGGTTATAATACCATCAAATACCACAGCTGTGGCTTCCCGCGGTGCCTTTCGTAATGCATCCGCCAGATCTCTTACAGCAACTTCGCGAACGACATCTCCTTTCGTATTCAATAATTTCGCTTTCTGCGAACCAGAAAGTGTATTCAAAGTTTCCCGGTATTTCATATATTCAGGTGATAATTTCAAATCTTTGCGCTCTTTGTAGTCCTTCGGGCGGTCTTTTGGGGGCATGGGCTGAACGCGATCTCTTTTTTTACCAAAGCCTTTATCAGAGGGCTTAACAACATCTTTCTCATCTTTAATTAGAGGTTCTGCTGGCATTTTATAAACGTCTGTGAGTCCATACATCTCGACATACTGCTCTGTGGGAATTTTATTCCGCAACGATTTGGTCATCTGTTTCTGTGTAAGCTCTTCAACTTCGAGACCTTTAGGTGCCCTTGCAATAAAATCCACCTCTGCCACCTGCAAGAGTTCTCTCAGGATAAGATCGCCGCCGCGATCGCCGTCTAAAAATGCAGTTACAACTCGCTCCTTTGAGAGGTCCTGGATGGTTTTGGGAATATTTGTACCTTCCACTGCAATTGCGTTTTTAATTCCATGCTTCAATAAATTCAAAATATCCGAACGCCCTTCAACAATAATAACCGAGTCTGCGGTTTCAACATTCGGACCCGCAGGGCACTTGTTCGTGCCAAATGATACAATCTCTTCTGTTTGAACTGCCTGCCTTACGGTCTCGGTCAAGTCAACACTTGACGATTTCGAAGCTTCCATCATTTTTAAAAGTAATTCCTTTGCACGCTCTATTATTTTATTCTTTTTTGAAGCCCTAACATCCTCAACAGTAGTAGTAGTGATTTTAGCATTACAAGGTCCCACTCGCTCTATGGTTTCAAGACCAGATGCAAGTATTGCGGTTTCTACCTGGTCCAGAGATGAGGGCATGGTGATTTCGCCCTCGGACTTCCCTTTATGAGAAGTCATTTCAACTTCAATTCTACCTACACGTCCACTTTTTTGTAAATCGCGAAGATCGAGTTCGTCACCAATCAAACCTTCCGTCTGACCGAAAATGGCACCCACGACATCAGGTTTTTCAACTATTCCATCCGCGACGATTTTCGCACGAATTAGATATTTTGTTGTACTAGGATCGAGGTTCATATTTTACATCCTCCGTTCTTGGGTTTGAATATTGCTGGTGTTTTCTAATAGATTCCTTATCTGTTTCTATTTCTTAGCTTGGCTGTTTTGATCCAATAGTACGAATTAACAAAAAAAGTATCAAAACAATGTATCAAATTATTGCAGGGTATGAAACATAATTATTAATCCTTGAAAAATGCATCTTGAGTGCTTTAATTGTCTTATTTCATAGTAATTTATTGGATTAACGCTCTATTTTCCGACTTTTTCTAATTTGAATGATTCAGGTGGATTGTATTATGTTTCATCTTTTAATGATATAATATTATTTTATTATCATCACATTATGGAAAAAATATAGAATGCAATTATTATTATGCTCAACAGCCCAAATTGCACAAATGTTATTGTCATTCTATATAATCTTAATCAGGTCACCAGGATATAATTGGTATATCCTATTTAATGTGAAGATGATAATTGATATTCAATTTAATACATATCATGATACTTTTTCTTGTAATTCGATAAATTTTAACAATTTTTGAATAATTCATTATTATATATAAACCTTTCTAAAGCAAAATTGGGATTTATATATTGGAATCATATTGGGAAAATTTCTAAAAACAAAATAATTCAAAAAAAACATCAAAATCAGTGCCGAAAAGATATCCACCTAACCTGGAAATTTCATTTGTGAAAATTGAATATTTATAAAAAATAATGAAAATATTAAATATATATTTGCGATTATATTTTATTCCTTTTTCGGGAGACAATTATATGCCTGATGTCATAGAATCAAAACCAGAAAACATTATGAAAAGTCTGGATGAAATCCGGGATAAGATCTTTTATGAGTATAAAGATGTAAAAGATCTGAGAGCCAAAGCCAAGCCACCGGTCTCCGACTCCCTGACCAAGATAGAGAACGCCCTAAAACACAATGTGATGATGGTCAACAATCTCCGAAAAACCATGAAGGAGTATTTCAACAACACACCTATGAAACCCGACATCGGAAAAAGAAAGGATATATCAACGAAAGAAGGAGATGTAAAAAGTCAATTAAAGAGTACAATTACAAATGTTGATAAATTATGGGGAGATATAAGAAAAGATAAAGAGGACCCGAATGGAGAACTCGAGAAGCAGATCGAGGAGAAATATAAGAAACGGGAACAAGCCCTGATCCAGAAATTGAAGGAAAAGCGCCGTGAGGATCGAATGAAATTCCAGGAGCATTTGAAAAAGCAAGAAGATGAATTGAGGAAAGAACTAATGACAACGATAGAGAATGTAGATAAACTTCGTCAGGAGATAACAGAAGGAACAAAGATCCTGGAAGAAGATATCCGGAACGATATAACTCATAGTTCAAAGGAACATGAAAAGGATATGGTAAATAATCTTGAAATACGGATGAAAAAGGAAATATCAGAGCTTGAAACTAAATATCAATCCAGAATCAATCTGCTTGACAGTGAATTACAAAGAGCTCAGAGGAGAATAAAGGAGCTCCGGAATAAGTAATAGGTAGATAGGAGCTGGAAAGTACAGGAGGCATGGTGCAAGCTGCATGGTGCATGTGGAATGAATGGTGTAAGGAGCATGGTGCATGGAGCAAGGTGCAATTAAAATTAAACTTGCTGCTTGCCGCATGCTGCTTATCTCATCTTCTTGTATATATGCACCACCCTAACACACTTGCTGCTTGTTTTTATACTCACCTCTGTTAAGGGGCCTTGATTGCAGCTTCCCGGCCTTGTTTCATCGAAACCTTTTTAGGTAGGCGGCTCATTCTTAGATTTGAGTAATATGTATATGCTAACTCTCTGGTTCGGCACATTTTTAATGAATGATGACGGCAGTATAGAGAAATCAATATTATTTCCAAAAAATGCAAAAGATATTGGAACGAGATTAAGTGCAATAGCTGATAATAAGATTTTAGATGAGGAGCGCGAGCTGATTGAAGGTTACAATGATATTGAGCATATTACACTAACTGAGGAGCGCTTACAGGGTCTTTTCAAAGGCAGTACAGAAATAAACCAGAGCTTAACGGGTCCGCAGCCAGACCAATTTGACTATGAATATGATCTATTACATGCCGCGGCATTATATCGTTCAAAAGAGCAAATTGTCAGCGAGGTTTCACCGGAAAAGCACATTATACATGCAATAAACTCGATCAATGAACTGACCCAAACCGCAAACCTTCTGTCTGAAAGATTACATGAATGGTACGGCCTCCACTGGCCGGAATTATCGAAACAGGTAAATGAACGGGAATACCTGAAATTGATTCTGGAATACGGTACGAGGGAGGATATAGTTGATGCAGACAGCGCATCTGAGTCAAGCGTCGTAAGCGAGGAAGTTCAATCAGAGGATGTGCTCGGCACAAAACTCAGTCAGGAAGATATTGTGGCGATCCAGGGTTTGGCCAGGGTTTTAAATGATATAAACATTGAGAGGGAACGGTTGGAACGGTACGTTAAATCCAGTGTTGAAGATCTAACGCCAAATACATCAAAAATTGCAGGTCCTCTCATCACAGCTAAACTTATTGCTCTTACAAATGGTATTAAACGACTGTCAAGAGTTTCGGCAAGTACAATCCAGCTACTCGGTGCTGAGAAGGCGTTATTTCGGCATTTGAGGGACGGGAGTTCACCGCCAAAACACGGAGTGATTTTTCAACATCCCTTGCTGCACGCCGCTCCGTATTGGCAACGAGGAAAAATCGCCAGGGCTCTGGCTACAAAAATCTCCATAGCCATAAAAATAGATTATTACAAAGGGGATTTTCAAGGGGACCGTTTGGAAGAGGTCCTGCAGGGTCGAATAAATGACATCCGGGCCCGTTATCCCAAGGCACCGAAAAGTTCCAGGAAAGTGATAGGAAAATCAAAATCTAAGCCCTCAGTTTCTAAACCAAAACAACGTAAAAAAGGTAGAAAGTGAAGCAATTAAAACAATACTAAACGTTCCACCCCCTAAAGTGGGTGGGGTTTACCTGTAGTCGTTTAATGTCGATTGAGTTATTATTACTTCCTTTTTTGTCTTTAGTCTTGGCTTTGCCCAATGCTTTTTCTGTTGCCTACCGAT
>CP070629.1:1162982-1168991 GCA_020356005.1 Thermoplasmata archaeon | reverse complement strand
TTATCAAGGACCTGGTGGTTGACATGGACACCTTCTTCAAGTATTACAGGACCATTCAACCTGTATTCAGGCCGGGTGGTGAGCCGCCTCGTACCGAACGGTTGATGGAGAAAGAACAAGTGGCAGAGCTTGAAAAGTATACCAACTGCATTTTATGCGCATCATGTGTGGGTGCATGTCCTGTTAACGGTGAAGATAGTGATTATTTAGGTCCTGCAGCACTGGCAAAGCTATATCGGTTCCACATAGACCCTCGAGAAGATAACGATGAATCACGATTATTATTTGCAAATTCAAAATCGGGCTGGTGGGGCTGTAAATTCCATATGAACTGTAAGAAGGTGTGTCCGAAGGGCGTACCGCCGAATCTGGCTATCGGAAGCGCCCGCCAGATCTTAAAACAAAAGGGGCATGAGCCCAAAGAAAAATAAGAATTGAGAAGTGATTTGATATGACCAGAAAAGAGAAGGATGCGTTGGGCGAGATGGAGATAGATGATGATGTATACTACGGCATCCAGACCGCACGAGCAGTAAACAATTTCCCGGTAAGCGGGATACGCGAGCGGCCTGAATTTGTGCATGCCTATCTGTTACTAAAAAAATCTGCTGCCCAGGCCAATATAGAACTGGAGGTTCTGGATTTCAAAAGAGGCGAGGCGATAATCAAAGCCGCGGAGGAGGCATTGGAGGGTAGATTCGATGATCAATTCGTGGTTGATGTATTCCAGGCCGGTGCAGGAACCTCATTTAATATGAATGTCAACGAAGTAATAGCGAACAGGGCACTGGAGATCCTGGGTAAAGATAAGGGTGATTACAATTACCTCAGCCCCAATGACCATGTGAACATGGCACAGTCCTCAAACGATACATTTCCCACAGCGTCACATATCGCAGTAATAAATTCGGCAGATAAGTTAATAGAAACCTTACAAGAACTTGCAGAGGCATTTGAGCGTAAAAGTGGAGAATTCAAAGATATCGCCAAATCTGGCCGGACGCATTTAATGGACGCTGTACCCGTGACCCTCGGTCAGGAGTTTGGAGCTTACGCCTCAGCAATTAACCGAGCTATAGACCGAATAAAACAGCGCAGGGACGATTTGCTGGAACTGCCAATAGGAGGCACAGCCGCAGGTACCGGCACTAACACCGCAGCTGGATTTCGGAAGTTGGTAATATTAAAACTATCCGAATCCAGTTCTATCCAATTCATAGAGACCAGAGACAGCTTCGAGGTCCTCCAGAGCCGTTCGCAACTTAGTGCATTCTCAAGCGCATTAAAGGAACTGGCTCTGGAACTTATCCGGATCGCCAATGATTTACGGCTGCTGGGCTCCGGCCCAACCAGCGGTATCTCCGAACTTTCGCTTCCCGCCGTCCAGCCAGGCTCATCCATCATGCCCGGTAAGGTAAACCCGGTCATGCCGGAATGTCTTGATATGGTGGCTTTTCAGATTGTTGGTTCTGATACTACCGTTGCATTAGCTTCACAGTCGGGCCAGTTGGAACTTAATGTTATGACACCGGTGATTACTCATAACATATTACAATCAATTGCGATTTTGAATAACTATCTACCAGTATTCACAAAAAGTTGTATCGAGGGTATAGAAGCGAATGAAGATGAATGCAGGAAGAAATTAGAAAATAATCCCATGCTTGGAACTCTTTTAAACCCCAGAATTGGTTATTTGAAAGCTGCAGAGCTTGTAAAGGAATCATTAGAAAAGAACATACCAATCCAAAAACTTGCAGTGGAGAAGGGGATTTTAAGCGCAGAGGAAGCGGAAAAATTGTTCGATGTGGAAAAAATTTCTAAAAGTATCTATGAATAACTCGGGGGAATTTCATATGAATGTAAAAGAAGCAATAGAAACCCGTAGAGCGTACCGGTCGCTTGAAGATGTGGAAATTACAGATGAACTGCTCGATGATCTCGCGCTAAGTGCAAGTTTAGCACCCTCGTGTTTTAATTACCAGCCCTGGAGGTATGTATTTGTTTCCGACAAAGCTATTCTGGAAAAAATGCATGAAGCGTTGTCACAGGGAAACGAATGGGCACATAAAGCTTCTTTGATTATTGCGGTTTTCAGCCAGAAGGATCTTGACTGCGTCATAAAAGACAGAGAATATTTCTTATTCGACACGGGTATGGCAACTGCATTTTTAATTCTGAGAGCCACGGAGCTGGGATTGGTAGCACATCCCATAGCAGGGTACAGCCCGAAGAAAGTAAGAGAAATCCTGGGTATACCCGAGGAAATGACTGTAATAACCCTGGTAATAGTGGGTAAGAAATCCGAGGAGCTCAATCCGGTTCTTTCTGAAGACCAGGTGAACAGGGAAAAGGCAAGACCGGAACGAAAATCCCGGAGTGAATTTGTTTATATGAACAAATATCAATAGGAAAATTAAATAGCGTTAAATGAATGCTTATAGAAGAGCGTTATGCGGTTGAGTTTGCGAGGCGCGTACCGTCTAACGTTTAGCGTTTAACGGCCGCATAACGAAAGACGTAGTCCGGTACGCACCGCGCGACCGTCCAGCGTAAGACGCCCATCTATAATCGATTAAAAAGCAGCGAATAATCACAATAATATATTAATAATATTCATAACCTTAGCAGAATAGGTGGTGATAAAATTATACAGAAAGTAAGCGGAGAAAAGACGAAGCATAAAATAAAATGTTATACAATAAGCACATGTGGTTGGTGTAAAAAGACGAAAGCTTGGTTGAAATCGAATAAATACGAGTACGAATACATCGATGTAGACCTGCTTCAGGGCGATGAGAGAGATAAGATCAGTGAGGAGGTAAAACAGTATAATGAAATGCTGAGTTTTCCTACTGTTGTGATCGACGAAGAGATTGTCGTTGTCGGCCATGATGCCGAGAAGTTAAAAGAGGCGCTCGGGGATGACTAAAATAGACGAGTTCTTTGACAAATTAAAGAAGGAAACGGAAGATGGAGGATATTTACTAAACCCCGATAAGGAATTCGTTTATGATTTGATAGAGGGATTGCTGACAAACACCGAACGGTACGGTTATCAATCCTGTCCCTGCCGACTTGCATTCGGAGAAAAAGAGAAGGATCTGGATATAATTTGTCCATGTGATTATCGTGATCCCGACTTGAATGATTTTGGTACATGCTACTGCGCATTATATGTGAATTCCGACTGGATAGAGGGCAAGATCAAGCAGGGTTCCATACCGGATCGCAGGCTGCAAGAAAAGGAAAGGAGATCCAAACCCTCCGCCTCCACAGCGGAAAAAGTGGGAGTTTCGGGCTTGAAGCTGCCGGTATGGCGCTGCAAGGTTTGCGGATACCTGAGTGCACGTGAGAATCCACCCGACGTTTGCCCGATTTGCAAAGCGAAAAAGGAGCGGTTTGAATTATTCATAGAAGCCGGATGATTGATTTATTTTTGTAAGCAAATAAATTGGGAGGCGAAACGAATGGCCGAAACAGATGTAACTGGTAAGAAAGTACCTAAGATAGATTACAATAAATGTACAGGTAAAGGCATATGTATGGAAGTATGCCCCGAGGACATTTTTGAGATCCGTAATCTGTCACAGATAGAATACTGCGAGGATGTGAAGACCTCCGGGATCTGTCCGGACCCGGAATATGCAGCGAAAGAGAAACGATCCTATCCAGTAAACATAAACAACTGCACTGCTTGCGGATTATGTGTGGATGAATGCCCGGAAAAAGCCATTGTTTTAATTGACAGCGACTGCATTGAATGATATGATATCAAAAAAGTCTAATTTTTTTATATTAATCAAACCCACTAATTCACATTATGGGGGATATCAAAATGATAGATAAGCTCAAAAAGGGTAAGAAAACCAACAGTAAGAAAAAAGGAAAGGTGAAATCTGGTGGCTTGAAGAAACTGCCAAAAGAAGATGAGTGGATCATACCCGAGGATATCCGTAAATCAATCAAAGAACTTTTTTCAGATTTGAAAGATGATGTTACTTTAGAACTGTTTATAAAAGATGGCGAAAACGATCCTTATAATGTATTCTCGGTACTATTCTGCATGGATCTTGCGAAGCTGTCGGATAAAATTAAAATTTCAATAAACCCGGTGGGTGACGAGAAGTCTGAGAAATATAAAGTGGAGCGTTCGCCAACGATCCTGATCAATCCCGATGAATATCATATCAGATATATCGGCGCACCAGCGGGAGAGGAGGGCAGGTCGTTTCTCAATGCCATCCGGTTGGTATCCATAAAGGACAGTGAACTTCCACCTGAAACTAGAACCGCTCTAATGGATCTTCAGGAGGAAAGGCTTGTTCAAGTATTCGTAACCCCGGGCTGTCCGTACTGCCCGGAACAGGTTCTGAATGCAATACGAGCAGCTATTGAACGCCCCGATATTGTCAAAGCCGAATGTATCGAGTCAACCCAGAACATAGAAGCAGCCAAGCAGTACGAAGTCGGAGCAGTACCTCACACAGTGATGAACGGCAAAACCATTCGGAGGGGGCTTGAACCCATAGAGATCTTTGTGGAAGAGCTAATATCGTTAGAGCCTTCGGATAAGATAAGGGAACCGGGTGAAGCCGTGGAGGTAAAGGATGTAGATTTGATTATTGTCGGGGCAGGGCCCGCAGGTTTAACCGCGGGTATCTATGCCGAGCGAAGCGGTTTGAATTCTATTATACTGGAAAAGGATGTCATAGGCGGCCAGGTGGCGCTCACACCTGTGGTGGAAAACTACCCGGGATTTACCAATGTTGCAGGCAAACAGCTTATGGACATCATAAGTGCGCATGCCAGAAATTATACCAATGTTCTGGAGGGCATAGAGGTTATCGAAATTAAGGTGGGCAAAAAGGTGGAAGCAATCACAAACAGGGGCATTATAATAGGCAAAGCATTGATTCTTGCCACCGGCGCGGCCCATCGCAAACTTGGGGTGCCCGGCGAAGATCTCTTTAATGGAAGAGGTGTGAGCTATTGTGCCACTTGCGACGGATACCTGTTTAAGGATAAGAATGTCGTAGTTGTAGGGGGCGGTAACAGTGCCCTAACCGATGCACTGTTTTTGAAGAACCTGAAAGCGAATGTTAATATAATTCACAGGCGAGATTCATTAAGAGCACAGCAATATCTTCAGGACTCCATTGACAGGGAGGATATCCCGGTGTTATGGAACAAGGTGGTGGACGAAATCATAGGTGAGGATAATAAATTAAAGGCCGTTAAGGTGCGGGATACCCAGACCGATGAGACGGAGGTTCGAGATGTTGAGGGAGTGTTCATCGCCGTGGGTGAGATCCCCAACTCCAAGCTCGCCTCCGAGATCGGTATTAAACTAGGCGAGGATGGTTTCATTGAAGTCGATAGGTCCTGTCGGACGAACATCCCCAGGGTATATGCTGCGGGAGATGTTACAGGTGGTGTACGGCAGATAGTAACCGCGGTCTCGGAGGGTTCTATAGCTGCTTTATCCGCTTTTTCCGATATTAAGAATCCATATTGGGTAAAAAATACAAAATAGTATAAACTACCTGAAGTGACTTGATGAATAATGTAGCTGCATTTTATCTACCTTTTGCAGGAGCAGAATGGTTTTACGTTACTTTTTTTATATTCATTATCGTTTATATACTGCTAAGATTTCTAACGCATAGACACAAGGATGATGATAAGAAATAGGAAAGATTATAAATAACTACCAGAAGTGCGTCTTCCGGTTGCGTTGGCGAAGTGCGTAACGTTGGGCGTCAAACGGTTAACGGCCGTCTACCGCTAAACGCTTTACGTTACGCACCTCGCAACCGTCCAACGTTAACCGCATTTCTATAGGCAATAAGAAAGCAATGAGAATGCTTAAAGTTGATGCTTTATGACAGCAAAATCCTGGATCAGCGACCTGTTGAACATAACAATTGAAATCGATCATGATTTATGCACAGGCTGCGGTGAATGCAAAGTTGTGTGCCTGGACGAGGTTTTTGAAATGGTGGATGG
>CP070629.1:1159896-1162882 GCA_020356005.1 Thermoplasmata archaeon | reverse complement strand
GGCTCGGGCTGGAGCCGAACTATATAGCACTGGCAAACCCGCTGGATTCGCACCAGCCCGAGGTGCTGGACAGCTTCGAAGAGGTCTTTACAGGCGAGGTCACATCTTCGGATACCGGCTCCACATCGGACCCCTCCGCGGACCCGAACTCACCGAAGCATTACATCACCATACCCGAGGATTATCAATGGGCGAATGTAAAAATCGAAACGGTGATGGACTTTACCCAGAGTCCCATACCCGGCCGCACACCTGATCTTGACGGCCAGCGCTGCTATACATATTTCGGTGTGGATGAGGACGAGGACGGTGTGATGCATAACGATCCCGACAGCGAGAACGACAGGTTCGAATTTTTCATGCAGTCGCTGGGGTACGAGACCATCCGGGATGCCAGCGGTAATGCGCTCCAGGCGCGCTGCTATGCCGAGGAGCCGATTTATAACGCGCAGGGCAAGCACGTGGTGCAGATACTGGCCACATTACACCTGACCTATACACCCTTTGCGCCCCCGCCCACAACGACCTATACGGTGACCGTGACGGTGGAGAAGCGCTCGTGCCATAACTATCCCCTTATGCCGGAGCTCTCCAGCCTCGCCCCGTACCTCGCCGCATACCGGCAAGGGTTGGTTCTTGCCAGGCCCGACTACAGTATCTACACCGAGGAGCTGCTGGCAGAACCGTACTGCGGTGACCCCTCTGAAAATGAGGCGCAAATGGAGATGGTCAACAACCACATGGCGAACCTCAAGCTGGATTTGAACAAGCAGCTGGGCGAGCTGAAGGGGCGAACTGTGGAAGGTACAGGAGATTATAACGATCTGGCTGCGGCGTACAGCGAGGACCCGTACAACCCGTTCTACCTGGGCATAATTGCGGATCCGAACATGGTGCCCAAGTACTATTATCCCACGGCGGGCCAGGGCGACCTCCCGCAGGAGGGGTACGGCATCGCCAGCGATAATTTCCTGGCAGATATCAACGCGGATAAGGAGAACATACCTTTCGGTCTGGACGGCGGCGACCCGCACCTTGAGCTTGCCAACGGCCGGATCTCGGGCTGGGATGTACAGGATGTGAGCGCGCTGCTGGCACGCACATTCTTCTACTTTGACATCATCGACGGGTTCCAGGGTATTGGCGGCCAGCCGTGGAAGGACAGCGCCATGAACACATTCGGCACAAAGGTCCCCGTGGGCAATGCAAAAACGGTTACGGAGAAGATCGACAAGAGCTTTCATGAGGCTTACTTCACAGTTGATTCACATCATGACGCGGCCTTTTCCGATTCACAGTTAACCATGCCGATTTTCCGGCAGAGTAATTTTGTGTATTTCTGCGCACACGGATTCTACTACTGGTTCATACCCCCGGGCTACAAGCCCGCAGGCGTGGGAGGCGGGTTCTATACCGCCAATGTGATTGAAAATGATTTCGGACCCTCGGTCATCTTCGGGTCATCGTGCGTTACGGGGAAGATTGACGGTATACAACCCTACAATGCTGTCTCTCAGGCGTTCTTACATTCCGGCGTGAACACCTATGTGGGCGCATCGAGGTTATCGTGGGGCACGCTCTCCATCGGCGGCGAGAAATCCGGCGAGGTGTTCGGCGCTTATCTCGGGCTTTTGATGTACGGCTACCTCACGGGCTATGTCTACAATAAGGAAGGCGGGCTTATCAGTTCCGATATCGGCGATCTTTCGGTGGGTACAGCGCTGATGCTGGCCAAGAACAAGTATGTTGAGGAATGCGGTACGGACGGCGGCGGCGCGCATGATGATACGGTGGAAGAGTTCCATGTGCTGGGCGATCCTGCATTCAACCCATACGAGCCGAATCATGAAGGGAATGCGCAGTAGCAGGTTGATGTTTTCATAAATTCTAAGCACTAAGCACTAAATACTAAACAAATTCTAAGCACTAAGCACTAAACGAGAGGGGAGAAGCGAGAGGGGAGATTGATGAATATATGATTAATTTTATCATGCACTAGTCAAACTCCCTTCTCCAAGCGATTGATATCGTTTATTAATAAAAGCTGTCTCCATTCTCCCCTCTTATAAGGTTTAGAATTGAGAATTTTTAAATATGTTTCTCATTTCAATACAATGTTTACCAAAAAGAATTTATGTATAATCATATCTATCCAGTGATTGACAGCCATGCCAAAAATAAAAACAGGAATATGTTTAGGACTTTTTATTCTTTTATTGAATATACCTGCAAGCCCAATCCAGGTAGATGATTCGGGTAGAGAAACGGTGGAAAATAGCATAGAAATTGTTGAAGAGGTTATTTCTACTAATAACATTAAGGATCAATTTAGTGCAGGTAGAACTCTACCGATCCCGGACATCTGGCCGCCGTTCAAATCAGACAGCCCGTACAAGCGAATAATAGTAGAGTTCGATTTGGAGCCTGTAGGTGTTAAAAAGGGTATATTAAAGAAGAGCGGGGTTTCCGAGGGGTTGCTTTCCGAAAAGATTACAGCATATTACAACAAAGTCGAAGGCGAGCATGCGCTTTTTAATGCCGGCCTGGAACGGCTTGATATCGATTTCGAAATCCTATGGGATTATTTTAATGCTTATAACGGGCTGGGTTTGGTGCTCCATGAGGGTGATATCGGTAAAATCCAGAAGCTGCCGGGTGTTACAGCCGTGCACTTTGACCAGTTGGGTCAGGGAGCTATTTCCGATACAGTGAAGACCATCGGTGCGGACAGGGTATGGCAGATGAAAAATGAAACAGGGGAATACCTCGGCGGTGACGGAGTAATTATAGCGGTGCTTGATACCGGCATAGAGTACACGCATAAAGAGCTCGGGGGCGGTATGGGCACGGGCTTCAAGGTTATCGACGGCTATGATTTCGTTAATAAAGATAACGACCCCATGGATGACAATTTTCACGGTACAATGGTCTCCGGTATAATCGGAGCAGACAGGACTCTCAGGGGCGTCGCGCCCAACGCGTCCCT
>CP070629.1:1145178-1159796 GCA_020356005.1 Thermoplasmata archaeon | reverse complement strand
CCCGGGAGGCCGAGCGAGGCGAAGAAGCTTATACCCAGGACGAACGCCGCTATGGGTATTTTCGGTGCAAGACCCCGCAGCTGCGCTATAGATCTCGTACCCGCGTTATGCTTGAAGAACCCAGCCATCATGAACAAAACGGAGGTGATTATACCGTGGTTGAACATCTGGAATATGGCGCCGTCAACTCCTATGGCCCGAATCGTTCCCAGGCCCAGCAGTCCGAATCCCATATGGCTTAAAGACGAATACGCTACCAGCACCTTCAGGTCGTCCTGCGCCAGGCATACGAAGGCGGCATACACCATACTTATGGTGCCCAGTATCGCCATGAGGGGCCCGAACTCCACGGCGCCCGAAGGCAGCATCATCACCGCGATTCTGATGAGGCCGTAGCCGCCCATTTTCAATAAAAGGGCGGCAAGGAGTACGGACCCTGCCGTGGGCGCCTGCACATGCGCGTCCGGCAGCCATGTATGGAACGGCACCATCGGCAGTTTAATTCCGAACGCAAGCAGTAACGCCAGAAATATCCCGGATTGGAACGCCTGCGGGAAACCCGGCGCTGCCTCGCCGATGATTATCATTGAGAATGTCCTGTGGCCGTCATCAATCGGGCCGGCCTGGAAATAGAGTGCGAATATTGATAACAGCATGATCAGGCTGCCAACATGTGTGTAAATGAAGAACTTTATGCCGGCATAATGCCGGTTCTCGCCGCCCCAGATGACTATCAGGAAATACATGGGTATCAATACGATCTCCCAGAAAATGAAGAAGAGGAAGAAATCTAAAGAGATGAACACGCCGAGTATTCCGAGTTCCATGATCATTATAAGTCCGAAGAATTCCACACCGCGCTCCTGCTTCGTCCAGGAGAACATTATTGCCATGGGTGTTATCAATGCCGTGAGAAGCACCATGGGTAACGAAAGGCCGTCAACTCCCACTATGTACGATATGCCTATGCTGGGAATCCAGTCGAAGCTCTCCAGGAACTGGTACCCGGAGGCACCTTTGTCGAAGGCGGCGAAGAGCAGTAATGCAAGCACGAGCTCGATTATTGAAATCGACAGGGCCCATATGCGTGCGTACTGGACCTTGCGGATGAACAACAGTATCACTGCCGAACCTATCAGGGGCAGTATGATTAATAGCGATAGTATCGGAATCCCTGATATCATTGAATTTAGGTCCATTTAACTTTCAACCTCCAATATGGGGTATAATGAAATTGATCAAGATCACAAGAGCCACAACACCGAGCACGATCAGTCCTGCGTAATCGGCTACCTTGCCCGTTTGAGTTTTTCTCAGAACTTTACCTGAGCGAGTGCTGCCCTCAGCAATGACCGAGATTATCCCCTCGATCATCGTCTTGTCCATATAGTGATAGACCTGGCTGAAGAACAGTCCCATTTTCTGCACTCCGTTCACGATACCGTCAATGATGTGTTTATCGAACCAGTTCAGGATCTTTGCGGTACCGTCCACGCCGTACTGGGCAAACTTTACCATGGCCGAATTTATGTACATTCGGTTCGTTAAAAACGAATGCATTTTTCGGCCGAAAGTAGATGCGGTGAAAACACTGGCGCGGCTAACATCGGTATAATAGAAATGATATGCAATGAATATGCCAAGAAGGCCCATGAGGATGGAAATGTAAGTCAGCCAGCTGGTAAAAGTATGGCTGAAGATCTCACCTGCGCCGGAGAGGTGATGGCCTTCCAGCACTACATTATGCGGGTGATAGGTTATGAACTCGCCAAAGCCGCCCATTCCAACAGCTATTATGCCGGATAGAAGTGCGAAACCGCCCAGGATGATAAGCGGCCCGGTCATTACGCCGGGAGATTCGTGCAGGTGATCTTCGTCCTCGCCGCGGTAATCGCCGGCAAAGGTCATGAACCATAACCGGAACATATAAAACGCCGTCATTAACGCCGTTACGGTACCCACCAGCCACAGAATGAAGAAGATCTGGTTCACCTCGCCGGCTCCGTATACGGCAGCAAGCAGCTCGTCTTTGCTCCAGAACCCTGAGATGAACGGCACTCCCGCTATAGAGATGCAGCCGAAAAGCATCATCATTGAGGTAATGCGCATGTGTTTGCGCAAACCGCCCATTCCGCGCATGTCGTTATGACCAACGGAATGGATGACCGAGCCGGCGCACAGGAATAATAGCGCCTTGAAGAACGCGTGGTTCATTAAGTGGAACAGTGCGGCGGTGTAGCCCACGCCGACGTAGCCCTGGGAGATCATGTATGCGCCGGTGCCCAGGCCCAGCACCATGTAGCCCAGCTGGGACAGCGTAGAATACGCCAGCACTTTTTTAATGTCATAATTTACGAGTGCCATTGATGCGGTAATTATAGCTGTGAACGCACCCAGGCACGCAATGAACAGCGCCGCATCGGGCGAATGAACCACGATGGGGAATGACCGCGCCAGGAGGTAAATGCCCGCCTTTACCATGGTGGCGGCGTGTATCAAAGCCGACACCGTGGTGGGACCCTCCATGGCGTCTGGAAGCCATATATGCAGCGGGAACTGACCGCTTTTACCGATTGTTCCACCGAACAGCAGCAGCGCTATGACTGTCAGCATTGTGGGATTCGCGCCCAGTATCGCTATCTTGCCGAAATAAGCTGCTCCGTGTTCGTCTATCAGATGCGTGATCTCAAGAAAGTTGGTTGTGCCAAAGGTTACAAAAGTCACCGCGATGCCCGCCAAAAAGAACATGTCGCCAACGCGGGTTACAAGAAACGCCTTTTTGGCGGCGGAGGCCGCGGAGGGTTTTTCGTACCAGAACCCGATGAGAAGGTACGAACATAATCCCATGACTTCCCAGAAGATGAGAAACTGGAGATAATTGTTCGCGATCACCATCCCCAGCATGCCCACTACGAACAGCGAGATCTCGGCATAATAACGGCTCTTGGACTCTTCATGCGCCATGTACCCGATGGAATAGATCGCAATTAGCAAACACAGAATAGATACCAGTGCGAGCATGAGCGCGGATAGAGAATCGATCAAGATCCCTACTTCAAACTCACCGTAATCGCCCAAATCGATCCAGGTGCGGGAGGCTTCGTACGGTAAATTTGCACCGCCCGTTACAACTTCGTATAGTACCAGAACGGATATGATGAACGAACCGAAGATTGCTGCTACCACGAAATAACCGCCGCCCTCCTTCAATCGCTTGCCGAAGAACAGGCAGATTAGGAACGAAAAGATGGGCAGTAATGGTATCAGCCATGAGTATTCAACAAACAACCTTCAGTCACCACCTGAGTAATTTGATCCTGTCAAGTTCGATCGTACCCCGTTTCTGGAACAGCGCGAGGAAAATGGCAAGTCCTATAGCAACCTCCGCGGCTGCAATGCCTATGGAGAAGAGTGCAAAGGCCTGGCCGTCTAGGTTACCTGAAAACGATGCGAACGCTATGAAGTTCACATTGGCGGCGTTCAGCATGAGCTCCACACACATGAGCACCACGATGGCGTTGGTGCGCGTCAGAACGCCGTAGAGGCCTATCAGGAACAGCAGTGCCGAAAAGACCAGGTACGCTTCAAGCGGGACCGCCATTGGTTTACGCACCTCCCCTTTTACGGCGCTGATTTCTGCGCTTGATTTTCATCTCCACTACCTTGCCTTTTTCTATGCGCCTCGTATATTCGTACGGTATTTTTGCGATGAATATTCCGCCGATCATCGCTGCGGCTAATAGTAATGCTAGAATCATGAATGTGAACCCGTAATCCTCGAATACGGTCTCTGCAACCTCCTCGTTTGTGGGTGCCGGGTCCTGCTCGGAATCCCATGGGGGATCCACCAGTGCGTAAATAACCAGCACAGCAAGCGCGATTAGCGCGATTTTTTTCCAGAGTCCGCCTTTTGTCATGACTTTTCTGCTCCTACGGTTTTTCGCTTGGTTAACATGATACCGAATAAGATTACAACAGCAATAGCGCCGACGTACACCAGGATCTGGACGATGCCTACGAACTCGGCGTTCAGCATGAAGAAGATACCGGCAACACAAATGAAACTGAGCGAAAGCCAAACGACGCTCCGCACGATCTCGGAAGATTCCACAACGAACAGCGCCGAGATGAGGCCTATTATGCTGAACACGAGGAAAGCGATCCAGTCCCACGCGATTTCCATTTTATACCGCCTCCATTTTCAATGCGTTAAACTTACAGTTACTCATACATGTGGCACAGCCCACGCATTTGGATGTGTCAACCTTCGGATTTTTTATTGGTTTATCTTTACGCAGCTTCGGGCCGTCCACCATCTCTATGCAGCGTGTGGGACAGTTCCGCATGCAGAGCTGGCAGCCGGTACAATTATCGGAATCCACCAGCGGGATCTCCCGGATCTTGTTCTGGAGCTTCACCTCTCCTTCGAGCGTGTACGGTTCAACCCTAAGCAGTTCAGCTTCAAAAACAAGTGCATCACGCGAGCTGTTAGCAAGCTCGAACTCATCTGTCATCCTCATCGCTCCAGTGGGGCAGTATTCCTCACAATTACCGCAGAACATGCAGCGGCCGAAATCGATGCCCGGCCGCTTGATCTGGTTCTTCTTCTCGTCCTGCGTGGAACGATTGGGACCCAGCAGCTCCTCGGGCATGTCCGAAACACGGTCTGCTTCGAATACCTCCATCTCGATGCACTGATTGGGACAGATGCGTGCGCACAGCTCGCAGCCGATGCAGCACTGCCACACAACCTCGTTCTTACCCCTGTAAAGGTCCGGCAGCTGCAATTTCTCCTTGGGATACAGCAGTGTGTTGGGCCCGCGCTTATCGGTATAAAACACATCGGGCTGCGACCCGAAGGTGGCCCGCAGCGCGCTTTTCAAGGCAAGCCACATGGGCCGTATAACATAGCCACGGATACCCAGGAATTTTGTTCGCCTGCCTTTTGCATAGCGCTGCTCATACGCGCTCTGCGGGGGACGCTTCCGGCCCGGATATCTTTTTTCATCTATGGAGACCATTTTAGAACCACCCCCACATGTCGCCCAGGATCTTTATGCCGATGGCGATAAATACATTGAATAATGCAAGCGGTAATAACCGCCGCCAGCCGAAATGTAAGATCTGGTCTGTGCGCACCCGCGGTAACGACCAACGTATCCAGATGAAGAGCAGGATTATGATGTAGATTTTAACGCTGATCCAGATTTCGCCGGAGATCACATCCAGGCCGGGGACCGGGATAGTGGGGCCGGACCAGCCGCCAAGGAACAATATCGCTCCAATAGCGGCACCGCAGTACATGCGGGTGTATTCGGTGAGCCAGATCAAGCCGAGCCTCATACCGCCGTATTCAGTTGTCCAGCCTTCTACCAATTCCGCTTCCGCTTCTGGTAAATCGAAAGGGATTCTCTCCACTTCGGCTACGATGCATATCATAAAAATAATGAATCCCAGGATCATTGGTATTCCATACCACATCCCGAAATCTGATTGTGCCTGCACGATCCCGATGGAATCGAAGGTCCCGGCGAGTATAATGACTGCGGCTATTGTCAGCAGCAGCGGAATCTCATAGCTCATCATCATCGCCGCCGAGCGCATACCGCCGATCAATGTATACTTATTGTTCGACGCCCAGCCGCCGACCAGTATGGCGATGGGTGCAACTGCAAACATTGCCATTATGAACAGAATGCCGCCCTTGGGTGCGCTGATATAGAACCCTTCTGAAAACGGCAGTGCCGCGAGAATCATTAAAGTAGAGGAAATTAGAATAACGGGTGCTACATGATATAGCATTTTATCGGATTTTTCCGGCGTTATTATCTCTTTTAAAAACAATTTCAATGCATCGGCGATTTGCTGAAGGAATCCGTGGTCGATTAAGCCCACATATTTCGGACCGCGCCGGTCGCCGATCCTTCCGAAGATCTTGCGTTCCATGTATATGAAAATGATGACCTGTAGCATAACAAGCACTAAAATAACAATACCAACCACAAGTGCGGTCAGTATGCTCATAACAGTATCGGATAGAAGAAATTCCGTAAAGTCACGTATGAATGATGTAAGCGGTTCAAAGAATCCAACAATGTCAGTGTCCCATCCGAACAAATCGAAGAACCCGTCGATTAATGATAAAAAGAATTCAATTATGGTGGCCAGAAGCCCGAATAAGGGTGTTATTATTGTATCACCCAGGCCGGAAATTATCCAGACCAGTATTGCTTCTACCACTTGATAGATATCCATCTAAATTTCACCGATCCATTTCTCCCACGACAAGATCCACACTTCCCATTATCGCAGGTACATCTGCGACCTTATAACCTATAAGAAACTTTGGGGATGCCAGCACATTCACAAAAACGGGACTCCGTATCTTCCATCTATACGGCCTATCGCTTCCATCACTTACAAGGTACATCATGGCCTCGCCGCGCGAGTCCTCCGTGCGCCTGAAGGTTGCACCCGCCGGTACATGGCGCGGTGCTTTTATGCGCACCTCACCTTTCGGCATTTTCTTCAGGGCCTGCCTCACGATATGACAGCTCTCATACATCTCTTTCATCCGCACGACATATCTAGCATAGCAATCGCAGTCTTTTTCTACCTGCGGCTCCCAATCCAGTTCGTGATATACCGAATAAGGTGTATGCACCCTCGTGTCGTGTTTGCAGTTGCTGCCGCGAAGCGTCGGGCCGCTTACACCTAAGTCGATCGCATCGGATTTCTTGAGGATGCCAACATCCTGGTTGCGTATCAGCCATATGGAGCTGTCATCCATCATTTCCTCGTATTCCTTGAGCTTCTTTTCGAAATGGTCCAGAACCTTGAGAGTCTGGTGTTCGAAGCCGTAGGGCAGATCGTTGCGGACGCCGCCGATGCGCGGATAGTTGTATTCCATCCTGTTACCGCTTACGCTCTGCAGTAAATCCAGGAATAATTCTCGCTCGCGAAGTGCGTACAGGAACACAGCCAGCAACCCTAGGTCGGGTGTGTAAGCGGCCAGCCACATTAAATGTGAGGCGATCCGCTGAAGTTCCAGTACTACCACCCGTATGTATTCCGCCCGTGGAGGCACCTCGATTCCCAGGAGGTCCTCAACGGTCAGGCAGTAGCAGTGAGACCATGTCATTGCAGAGGCGTACCCCAGCCGGTCGCACAGCGGTATTATCTGGTCGTAGGTGCGGTGTTCTGAGATTTTTTCTATACCGCGGTGGAGATAGCCGATCTCCGGCTTCGCATCTGCGATGGTTTCGCCGTCCACCAGCACGCGAAGATTCCACAGCCCGTGCGTCATGGGATGCTGTGGGCCCATATTGATCCACATTTCTGTCATTTCTCAAATGCCACCAATTAAATTTAGCATCACATCGATCCTTTCGATTTTGAATTTAATTTACCCTCCTTGTCACCGCCCAGCGGAAAATCCTTTCTTAACGGAAAATAATCTACATTTTCAGGTAAAAGAATCCTGCGGGGGTCCGGGTGGGTCTTGAAAGTTATCCCCATCATGTCGTACGCTTCACGTTCATGGGGGTTTGCACCTTTCCATACTCGAACCACAGAGCTGACCTCCGGTTTATCCTTCGGAACCGGCAGGTGCAGTTCGAATAGATTGTTGTTCTCATAAGAGACAATATGGTATACAAGCTCGTAATGTTCCGGCCAGTCCAGTGCCGAGATAGAAAGAGGATATTTAAAATTAAGACGATTTTTTAAGAATTTGCAGACATTAAGAAGATACTTCGGTGAATATAACTTTCCGTAGATAACCCCAGGCTTTTTTTGTTCCAGTTCCGAAAACGCTCCCGGTACGCCTTTTTGCATTCGGGATATGACCTGTGTATCTGTAAATCGTTTTCTTTTCGGTTTTGCCATGATTATTCGCCTTCGTATCTCCTTGGTTTGATTTTTTATCAAATCATCTATCTTACATGCACCTTGTAGTCGCGCTCCTTTTTGATCTTCTCACGGAGCTTGAGGAATCCGTCCAGCATAGCCTCGGGTCTGGCGGGACAGCCTGGAATGTAGATATCAACCGGTATGACCTTATCCACACCCTCTACAACATTGTACGATTCCCAAAACGGTCCGCCTGAAATTGCACATTCACCCATTGCAATAACAAATTTCGGTTCCGCCATCTGTTCATAGAGCCTGATGAGCCTCGGAGCAAGTTTCCTGGAGACCGGGCCGTTCACGATCAGCACATCGCACTGCCGCGGCGTTGACCGGCCGATAATTCCAAATCGTTCCATATCGAAGCGCGGTCCGCCCGCAGCCGCCATCTCCAGCGCACAGCACATAATACCGAAATGCAAAATCCACGGCGACTCGCGGTAGCTCCATGTAAAAAGATTCCTCACTGGTTTGATAAAACGCCTGGCATTCACGAGATCAAATGCCCATTCTATTTTATCGTCAAGCCAGAACATGAGATCGTCGCTGCTCATAGCCCAAATTCCTGATGCTGGCTCCTTGGAGGGTCGTCTAGTATCGCTGCTCAAATCCAGATTACCTCCTCTTTTTTCAATGCATATATCACAGTAATTACCATGATCACCAGAAATATGACCATGAAAAGTATCGCTGACCATGAAAGTGATGTAAATATCAGCGCCCAGGCCATCATGAACACAATGACAACATCAAATACAACAAAAATAATGGCAAACATATAATATTGAAAATGAAATTGAATATGGGCTTCTCCCAGCGGTTCCTCACCGCACTCATAAGTCTCATACTTCTCCTCGATTGACTGCTTGGATACAAAGGATTTATCTAAAAAATAGCTGTAAGGATGCTGGGTTTCCATTACCTTTTTTTTCTCACGGTCATAGGTCAATCGTTTATATTTGGATAATTTCGGTCTGAAAAAACGTGTCATAAAGAAAGTAATTACAGGAAAAATCAATGCGACGATAGCAAAAACCGCCACTGCTCTATATTCTTCGATAAGGATGGTAGCTTCCCCCTTTATATAGGTATCGATGTTGGGGGAATAACTAATTATATATTTATTATTATTGTAATAATAAATTATACTAGTGGAAGGAAACTTAAGATAATATTTAGACCGGTTTGTTAATAGCGACTATTTACAATATAAAAGATAAATACTTCCATTAATATAAACTACTCAAATGAAAAAAATTGCTCCGTAAAAAAACGATATTGGCGCAATTTTTTTTAAATTCTAAGCACTAATATCTAAATCCTAAACAAGCACTAAGCACTAAATCATAAACCCGATTAAAGAAGGCAAAAGACGAAAGGTGGGTTTTGAATTTCGAATTTAGAATCTGTTTAGTATTTAGTATTTAGAATTTAGAATTTTAAATACAATGGAATCATTTGATATTACCTACAGATAAATGATGTGTATACAATGACGGCCGTTAAATTCAAAGCAATCGTTATTAATGTTATTATTATTTTCAATTTAATCGCCGGCCTGAATATTTACATGACAGGTCCTGTCTCAGGCTTGGGCGAACCGCCGAATAATGAAAATCAGACAAATTACGGCGGTTCATGGAACGTAGCAAATTATGCATACCGCGGTAACCAGACCATAATCCTCGATGGGAATTTAACAATTGAAAACGGGGGGAATCTCGTTTTATACAACGTAACTCTTAAATTTAATTGTTCTTTAAGTTACAAATATTCCATCCAGGTGCTCTCAGGTGGTAAGCTCGAGATCTATGCTGGCTCGCTCATTACAACAAATACCTCGATTTTAACCAGCGATAGATATAGATTCCGGTTTTGGGTGGAACAAAAAGCCACTCTTATTGTAAAAGACAGCAGCATCGAAGAATGCGGCAATAGTACGGAGCTCGGTTCACGCGCCAAAAACAGGAAAGCCGGCTTGTACACAGAAAGTGCTGATATAACCCTCGAAAATACCAGGTTCAATAATTGTTCAATGGGATTGATAATTGATAACAATACCTTTGATAGCTTTGCATCCTTAAAAAATCTGAAATTTTACAACTGCACATACGGGTTGTATTTCAATAAGTCATCAGCTGACATTAATGGCCTGGATTTTTTTAACTGCGCTTATGCTATAATTTTTACCCAACCGAACAACACCGTATCATCGGTTGTGATTATAAACAGTATCAAAGTGGGAATTCTTGCTGAAGAAAACAATACAATAGTTACGAATTCGGTTTTTCGTGATGCTTATTACAGCATACGATTCAATAACTCCTTTGGCATGGCTTATAATTGTAAATTCTATGACTCTGACTATGGTATTTATTCAATCGGCAACAACACGCGCGTCATCACCTGCAATTTCTTGAACATGACCGTTGCGGTACATGTTGAAGGCAACAATACTAAACTACTGGACTGTAAAATCTATAATGTTGACCAGAACGCTGTTTATATCAAAGGTCCCGTAGCAAAAGTCTATGAATCGGAGATAGATTATGCGGTTAACGGAATTGTCTTTGAAGATATCCCGATCAATAAATTCAATACAAGTATCGAAGCTAATTTTACACGGATATGGCATACCTCCGGCAATGCTCTAAAACTGAATGCGAGCATTATCCGAATAAAAAATAATTCAATCCACGATACCACAACCGGTATTATGCTGCCGAGAACTCAAGCAGATGTGGTGGTCAATAATACCTATATTGATTATTGTACCGCAGAAGCTGTTAATATCTTCGCTAATAATGCAACAGTAAGCTATTCAACGATATCATTCTCACGCATCGGCATCAATTTCTTAGGCAACAACTCCACCAGCGCCAATAATAAAATCAATAATTGTTCGCTGGGCATCAATATAACCAAAAACCATACACAAGTACTGCAAACGATCATGAAGGGAAATAACTGGAGTTTTGTGCCTATCATCGATATGAACAACCTCACTTTCAAAAATAACACATTTGTACAGAATCAGCAGCGCATCTTTTACCTTGACCGCACGGATTCTATAGTGATATATAATAATTCCTTTATATCAACAGATGACGGATTGAGGCTGTATAATACGAGGAACACCGAAATTATTCTCAATTTATTCCCGGGTATTGTCGGCATGCATATTTTCGATAATATCAACTATACTAATATAACTGAAAATATTTTTACAAATAATGATAAGGGTTTATTTTTTAACGACACTGACAATACGAATATATTGAACAATACTATGACTAATAATATCTTCGGGGTCATACTAAATCATTCCAAGCGCATCATTTTAGCAAATAATACATTTACGAGCAATAATTACGGTATGAATCTTAATGATACCAAATATGTAGGCATCCACGACAATAATCTGTTCAGCAACAATAACGGTTTACTGCTGGCGGGTTATTACACCACGATTCGGGGTAATACCTTTGATAACATCATTTATGATCTTAACCTGACCGGTAATAACCGAACAACAACCAGCGTTTACCACAATAATTTTTACAATGAAATAATTGAATTTAAAAATGCATCGAAATGGACTCTGGGTTATCCCGACGGAGGAAATTATTACGATTATTCCAATTTGATCGACCTGAATTGTACCGAGGGCCAAAATGTTACAGGGCCCGACGGTTTGATGGACGAACCTTTCGTGTTCAATACAAGTTTTTCCGATAATGATACATACCCGCTTGCGGTCCCGTGGCCCATAAACCACCTGCCTCATGCTGATAATTTCTCCTTCGAATTGAACATTTCTGTAGAACCAATGGCTGTCATGTTCAAAGCCAACGGATCAGACATTGAGGACGATGAAATTAATTTAACACCACTGTTCGAATATCGTGCAACAAATGGATCATGGGAGAATTCTTCTGTATCTTTTATCAGATATATCAACGGGACATGGTATGCAAATCTCACGCATCCCTTGAACGGGTCAAAGGGTTGGTATGATATCAGGGTCAGATTCAAAGATAGAGGAGGATATCACAGTGATTTGTTGACCATCCATGATGCTTTTAATATAATCACCGAGAAACCAGTAGCTTTGAGCTTCAACATCAGCGGTCTTAAGCTGTTTCGAACAGAGACCTTGAGAATCCAGCTGAACGGATCCGATCCTGACGAATCTGAATTTAATTTGACGCCTCATTTAGAGATGCGCAAACAATCTACGAGCTCATGGTTAACGAGCAATTTCTGGGATATCCGATACATATATGTCAATTACTCCGGTACTGATCCGGGTAACTATACAAAGGGATACTGGAAGCTCAATTTTACACCCGCAGTTGATTTCCCGTCTGGTATTTACGATATCAGGTTCAGATTCAATGACACCGATTACGATTTCAGTGACTGGTACTATCATAACAAGAGCATTGAGGTTTTGAATAATCTGCCGGTATTCAACAACTATTCGATATCAAATCCCATTCTGAACAGAACCCATACCATCTATATTTCCGCAAATGCCAGTGATATCGAAGACGACGTTGCAAATCTCACCGCCGTAATGCAATATCGTCCGCCCTCCGGTACCTGGACCGATTTTCTTAACGAGTATTACGATCCGGTTCTGGAGTCCTGGGCCACAAGTTTTTCGCCTGATATATCGTATGAGTTGGGATCATACGATTTCCGCGTGGAGTTCCGCGATCGTGATAATGATACTACCGGCTGGTACGGCCAGGATGATGCATGGTATGTAAAAAATAACGCACCTTTTATTCTGAATTTGACTTTCTCCAGAGATCATGTATACCGGACCGAATGGCTTTATATCTACATCAACGGCTTTGATATCGAAACCACAAAGGAGTCACTCATACCGGAACTGGCTTTCCAGACACCCTCGGGTAAATATATTACTATAACCTCATTTGAATATATCAATGAACTGTGGCGGGCAAACTTAACTCTGCCCATAAATGCCGAACTTGGCTGGTATAATTTCAGTGCACGATTAAAAGACACCGAGATTATTACAGGTTTTAGTGAATGGTTGAATATTACTTCAGCCGTTGAGGTCTTGGACAATCTCCCTGAAGTAACTGAGTTCGCAATAACAAATACAACGCTTTATCGTGGAGAAAGAACGAAAATCTACCTCGCCGGTGTTGATATCGAGGATTCCAACAGCTCATTGACACCGAAAGTTGAATATCGATATTATGGGGGTGATTGGACAGAAATCGATCACACGGATTACGATCCCATCAACAATCGGTGGTATTTCGATTATACGATACCCTTGACTGCGGCATTGGGCTTTTACGATTTAAGAGGCTATATGATCGACCTGGATAACCAATCCAGCTCTGAATCATTTTTAATGAATGCTATGTATATTTTAAATAATCTACCCGCAATAAATTCGCTTTTCCTTTCTGAAAGCGCTGTTTACCGTTTCGAAGCAGTAACCCTCTGGCTGGATAGCGAGGACATAGAAGATACACCGGATAAATACTTCAATGTTAGTATCCAGATGCGCGAACCCAACAGTACCCTCTGGGAATTTTTACAGCCTCCGCAGTACAATAAGGATCTTGACCTGCTGGAAACACAGGTTTTTATTGCCCTGAACCGACCGCTTGGTAAATACGATTTTCGTGCGAGGGTGTTCGATTCAAGCGGCAACGTAACAGATTGGTTTACTATTAATGCTGCACTGGAAGTTCAAAACAGGATACCCAAACTGACAAATATCGGCTTTTCGCCATTGAACGGTGACCCCGAAACAGTATTCAATTTTACCGTTGAATATGTGGAACTCGACGGTGAACTTCCGGCGGTAATTGAATTATATCTTAACGACGAAATTTTCATCCCGAAAGAAGCTGATGAATCGGATAAAAATCCCATTGATGGAAAAATCTATTTCTATTCAACTACGCTTGCCGTGCGGGATTATTCGTTTTATTTCGCAGTAGAGGATCCCCACGGCGCATACAACAGGAGCGCACTCTGGCCCGGACCCATCGTAACCAACAAGACGATAAAACCAGAGCCGGGCGTAATTGAAGGTTACGTGGTTGATGACAGGACCGGTGCGGGCATACCCCAGGCCATGGTATATTATTCCACATCACTTACAGCATTTTCAAATTTTAAATGTAATTCCAAAGGCTATTTCATAATACCATCCCTGGATGCAGGTAAATACAATATCTACGCAACAGCTGTGGGTTATGAACCCGGCACAATCCAGGAAGTGACCATTGAATCCGAGAAACATCTGCATATAACCATAGTATTAACCAGGGAACAGTCCCCGAATGCAGAAAATCTTACGGTCAAGATCGCATCTTCGAAAATGGAACTGGCAATAGGTGAGAATGTTACTCTCGAAGCACAAGTAACTTATGCAGATGGAACACCCGTTGGTGATGAGTTGGATCTGGAGTACAGCTGGGACTTCGGGGACGGTACCGATATATCATGGGGTAAAAAACAGACCCATAATTACAATTCCTCGGGGATGTACAATGTTACTCTAACTGTTCTTGATGAGTTCGGTGTAATTGATGTCTCTGTTATCACAATAGAAGTTAACACAAGTATTTATGTCCCTGTGGAGACCCCGGACGATGCTGTCGATAAGGATAAAGATGATTCCGATAAAATAGACTTGATGACCGTTTTAT
>CP070629.1:1136133-1145078 GCA_020356005.1 Thermoplasmata archaeon | reverse complement strand
TTTTGATATTACATGTAAATAGCTTTATGTTTTTATATAGAATAATTAATAATAATGTTGCAACTGCGTACATGAACAACCAGCGTTTATAGTAATTAAGAATTAGATGAATGGATTGAGTGAATAAATAAAAAGAATTATACACCGTGAACATATTTCTAAGGGAAAAGGGATTATTATGAATTCAATTGAATATTTGGTACAGGATGTATTGCTTGCCTGGATTGCAATTTTCGCAGGAGCTCTGCTGGCCATTGCAATCATATCCTACAGGCGTACGAAAAATCCCAAAATCTTGTATATCGCAGGTGGCTTCGCGCTGTTCTTTTCAAAAGGTATCATTATGAGTATAGCGCTGTACACCGGTCACATGGATGTTTCATCATCCTTTGTCATTTTTCTAGATCTGCTGATAATTATAGATCTTATCATTCTGCTTTTATTGTATTTTGCTATGTTTAGAAAATAATATTGGGGGACGATAATTAAGGAGAGAATCCTGGTATGGTAGACGATGCACATCTGGAACTGGATACACGCAAAAGAATATATGAATATATATTAGAGGTTCCAGGTGCTCACTTCAGAGATATAAACCGCAAACTGGGTATATCTACCGGTGTGGTGGAATACCACCTGAAGTACCTCCAGGATAAGGGATTGGTAATAGCCCGCACGGAGGGCCGCTACAAGCGTTTCTATGTGGAAGGTACTATAGACTCCAAGGACAAAAGCATGATGGCCATACTCCGCCAGGAGATCCCGCGCAGAATAATCGCCCATGTACTTTTAAATCCCGGCGCTTCACATAAGGAACTCAGAGAATTGTTCAATATCTCGGCATCGACTTTATCATTTCATTTAAGCAAACTGACCCGCAGCGGGATTCTGGCTCAGGAGCGGAGCGGCCGCCAGAACCAGTACCGCGTAATCGATGAGGATGAGGTGGCACGGGCACTCATAAGCTACCGTAAAAGCTTCCTCGATGAGATCGTGGATAATTTTGTGGACACATGGTCTGAATTGCATCCATGATCGATTATTGGAGTGCGTCTGGCGGTTGCGGTGTCGATGCTCGTTACGTTAGGCGGAATCGAAATTCGTCTGGTTTTAATCGATTAAATACCCTGGCACCCGGAGCAGGGCCTCCGGCCTCCAGTTTCTGACAGCGACCCCTATTGATATCCAAGCAGAGCGCTCTGTGAGTGGTTCTCAGTAATACTAATCGTAACGCTCTGTGAGTGCCCAGAATCGATGTACAAGCCTAACGCTCTGCCAGTGCTTCTCATTATAGGTAAAATCGAAACGCTCTCGCTTATATCGACATCCAAGCTATTCCAGTATGTCCCCCAGCTCATCCAGGCCTTTATCGAACCTCTCCACCTTTTCATCCATCTCCTCGGTATCTGCCGTTATTAACTGGATACCCTCTTCGGCATGGATGGTACCGCTTACCGTGGAGGTCTGGTACATCTCTACCTTTCGACCGAAAACATCACCGAATATCTGACACCCGTCACCTATAAAAACATTCTCTTTTGTGGTAAGTTTACCTTTGATGGTTACCTTGTCGCTTATTTCTATATCCTCTACTGCCTCTATGGAACCGTCGATCTCGGTCTCAGCACCCACCTTCATCTTACCGGATATGATGTAGTTACCCGAGAGCATGCATTTCTCTCCGATACGGCAGTTGCCGCGGATATTGATGGTCTCCTTGCTCATCTTTGAGTGGCGCGGTACGAATAAAAACACATCGGAGATCAATATCTCCATGGGATTCTCAGATTCAAGTTCCTCCAGAATAGCGCTTACCTGCTGGCTCTCACCGCGGCGTAATAAATACAGAAGGTATGCGAAAAGATATGTGAGCCATGAGAATGAGCTTTGCACATTGATCCAGCCTTTGGCATCGTAACCCTCGTCGATTTTCACATCGTTGCCGACATCAAGATCGCGGCCAACGGTAAGCTTGCCCTTGATGTGGACCTTTTCGCCAAGATATATATCGTTATTACTTGTAATATTACCGTCGATCTCCGTAAATGTATCCACCCGGATATCATCATCTGCTTCCAGATCACCCTGGATCTTTACCCGGTCTCCAACAAAAATACGCTTCTCGGTCTTAAAATTAAAATTAACATCGGCATGATAATCTATTACAGCATCACCATTGGTATGGATGGTGTTGTCCTCTATGGTTGTTTCATTCGGTATTACTAACGTTTTTTTATCAAAGGGCAATTAACGTTCACTCCTATCAGGGTTATCATCAATTGATAATATGAATTAATAAATACAATTATAAAAGGTTTTCTTTCAGGAAGCTTTGAGTGATATAAAGTAGTATATATCTTTATTAATTTATTAATTATAGTAAAAAAACAACGATATTTTTGCCTTTTCCTGCATTTTGAACGAAAAGGTTATAAATAACTAATGCAATTAAAGCAATAGATTTATGAATCATTCATAAATCGTTTACCTTGGAGAGGGTAAACATAGTGGGGGGGGATTTTTTTTTATTTCTCAATAATTTTGAATGATCCAAACATTATTGGAATTTAAAAAAATTGCCATAAAATACATTATTTAATCTCAGCAATTTTTTCGCTTATTCAGCTTGCCTTAATTCGGGATTGGATTGAGCGGATTAAATCTGGAAAATATAGCTTGGCTTCAACCTTGCGTTTATCATCCTCGTCTATACTCACCCAGAATCCCGCTAGGGTGAATTTGTAACCCAAATATGGATTGGTTTTGATTATACAGGATAGTTTATTTTTATATTTGCGCCAGGTCCAACCCGTTTTCTGGGGCTGCGAATACTCCCTCTTACGCACTGATATTACAAGTTCAAGCCAATGGTGATTCAGCATACTATTTCCATTATAATAGATCTCCTGAACCCGCTCACGAATATATCGCACATCTGCATCCGATAGACTGATCGACCTGTTGGGATGGCTGTGAAATTCACCTACCATAGAAAAATTCAGAGAGTGCAATGAGGCCCTGGCTCGCTGGAATGCCTCAAAATTGCCGATATCAACCCACGTGGGCTTACGCTTCGCTGTCTGGAACGGGTAGGCGGCCTCAAGTACAATCACTTTTTTTCGTTTGCGCGAACCATTCATTTTGCGCATTCTAAAGTTGCCTACTAAAAGCCCTGTGGTTTCGCGGTTATACACTTCTAACGATGAAGTGATCAGTGCAAAAAAGCACCGCGGATCTATAATTACTTCTTGCAAGCTCTCCCCCATATATAGTTAAGGCGACGAGGTAAATTTTTAATAGATACTCTTTACGTAATATATGTATTTACTAATTATATATAATTTATTGAATAATAATAAGCCTTTTGTGAGGTTTTTTCATTTTAGGTGAATGTTCATAATAGGAAAACTTATATACTACTACTTATATAGATTATGTGTACAACCGCCGGTTGTGTAGTGGAGGTGATTATGATGCCGAAAAAATATCGCAGATTCCCGTTCTTTGATGACCTTGATGACTTTGGATTCAATTCCGATTTCGAACAAATGTGGGAAAAAATGGATGCTATGATGGAGGAGATCAGGAGCCATCCGGATTATGAAAAAGGTAAACCGATCTATTACGGCTATACAGTAGAAATGGGGCCCGATGGGATTCCGAAAGTGCACGAATACGGCAATGTGAGACCCGGTAAGAAAATTGATGGAGCATTAAAAACACCCGATGATAATAGTCTAACAAGCTGCAGTACATCAGAATCCGAATGTGGATGCAGTGCTCCTGCCCTGTTGAAATCAGAGATCCCGGGCGGGGAAGAGGATGTCATAGAACCCTATACCTGCTCGATTTTCAACGAGAAAAAGAAGGAATTGAAGATAAATGCAGAGGTTCCTGGCATATCAAAAGAGGATATTGATCTGGAGCTCAAAGATAATAAATTAATCTTAACAGCAAAAAATGATAAGAAAAACTACCGGGCGGTTATCCAGCTTGATCAAGAGGTTTCAAAGAGGAGCATCAAGGCTAATTATAACAACGGAGTACTTGAGATAACACTGAAATGTAAGAAACCCACGCGGAAATCTAAGGGTAAGAAAATCGAGGTAAATTAACATTATAAAATTTTTTTATAAGAGGCCGGGTTCGGAATCCGGGCACCGGGGCACTTTCAGTCGGTTAGGTGCAATCCTCCTGGAAGATGAATTCCGGCCTCAATATTTTCATTTTTTATCTTTTCTCTCCTCTTTTTCTTCACGGTCATCTTGACCTTTTTGCTCACCCTTTTTTCTACCAGAAATAATCATACCCATAGCCAGTGCCAGAATAATAATAACTATGATAGCTCCTATGATTAACAGCATAATATCGCCCTCGTCCTCTTTATCTGAATCATCCTCACCTGCACCTGGCATAAAAACCTCTTTGGAGGCTTGATTCCATTTTGTCTCTGCGCTGTCTGAATATGCGCGGACATAGACAATTACTTTCGTTAGATTTTTTTCGCTTTCTGAACTCTCACCGTTTTCCGGTACAGGTATTCTGCCGTATATTTTGTATTCCCAGCTTTTCCAGTTATCGGAGGTGGCCTTGAAATAGCTTGTGAAATCAGAGTCTGAAGCGTCGAAGGCACCTTCCCATATTCCTAATTCGCGACTGCCGTCACTGTAATACTCGAGTATGGCAATTTCACAATGGTCTACACCGCTAGTGGTTCCCTTGACCAGAATATCGATTGTGACATTACCGGGTTCTTCTGTGAATTTGAATCTCGCTTCTGAGATTTCAACGGTTATGGAGGAATCGGTTGGCGTATCCTTGGAGGGATCCACACCCTCGCCGTTATCAGAGGGAATAGAAAGTGGTTCTGTGGGGTCGGTGCCTGCAAAGTACTCCTCAAGATTGTAGTATCCGTCACCGTCCGGATCATCATAGGCATCGGAGGCGTCCGTGGGGTTAAGCCCGTACTGGATCTCCCATTCGTTCGGCATACCGTCGTTGTCAAGATCATTCTCATTACCGCCGTTTCCTCCCCCGCCGTAACCGCCGTCTGGCGCAGTATCCACGCCTGAAGAGCTGGTGGAGGCACGGCCTATACTGGTTGAACCGTACATGTCCCAGGACTCTATGGTTTCCTCATCTGATATAACGGAAATGGGAAATTCAATGGTAAGTGTATTTGTTCCATTGCCTGTGGCATTACCCAGGTAATCTGTGTATGTCAGATCATCATTTATAATCATTGTATTCCCTTTTGTCGGGTCGTATGAATTTGAAGGTGTTATAGTCCAGTCCGTTGAACCATCCCCATCAATGTCCAAGAAGAAGCTGTATCCCGCCAGGAACTCGGTTCCCTTAAGATGAATTTTACCGGTAACCTTCATGGTAAGAATTACGTTATCACCACTTTTTGATGAAGTCAGCTTTAAAATGTCGGCATCCTGCAAAACCTCTGTATCATCACCCACACCGGTTGAGTCCCCCGTGGGGTCAGTAATATCAATAGAATAATCCACCGGCTCGGGTGAACCGGTACCTGTGGTTGCAAAAACACTGGAAATAAGTAGAATTGCATGACAGAAAATTCCGCTTTTGATTTCACTTGGCCTCATAGCTATCACTCAGTATTAGTATTAATCCATGGTACTCAAATCTAATATATCGATTATATATAAATTTATCCGGCAGCAATTCCATAATTAGAGGCCAGCCCCCCCTGTCAGCACTTCTAATCGAAATCTAAGCTCCGACTGAGCCTATACGGCGAAGGAGGGGGTGAGGCGAAGCCGAGCATAAACGCATGGCCTACCGAAGGTGGCCATCATTTCCGCTCGACGCTGCGTCAAAAGGTCTGTATCAAATACAATATGACCGTTTGAGGCCAAGATAGAATTCGAGGAATTCGTATCGCGTTTTAGGGGTCAAAGTAAAAAAATCTAAAAAGGGTCGTCAGTGGGTGCTTATAATCGATGAATAAGCTGAACGCTCTTTGAGCGCTTATTATCGATGTATAATCGAAGCGTTCTGATTAAAGCTTCTCTCAGTACTTCGGCGGCGGCGGTGGAGGTGGTGGAGGCGGGGGTGGGGTTCTGCGGTCACCTTCCATACCTGGCGGCGGAGGCGGTCCTGCACCATCTGGTGGCGGTGGCGGAGCCCCAGCACCTTTCTTCTTGGATTTCATTACAAATCCGACCACTACCAGAATAACCACCACGAGAATTACAGCTATTAGCAGCCAGAACAGCAGGCTGCCAACAAAAGGCTCTTCCTCATCCTCTGGATTTTTATAAGCCTCATACATCTTCTTTTGCTCTTCGCGTTTATCATCTTTGAAATCTAAAACCTCATTACGGGTTGCCGGCTCCATTTCCATCGCTGAGAACGATCCGGGATCGGCCATGTCAAAGGGGCCGTCGAAGCCGCCCATGTCCAGGGATTCAGAAATGTCTGATTGGACGATAAATCCCTCATCTGGACAATAATAATTATCTCCCTCGATTATAATGGTCATTGGGTGAATCTCATCTACATCCTCTGCATCTAACTCATCGAAATCCGGTAGGGAAAAGCCCTCTTCTCCCTCCGTATATGTTCCTTCTTCTTCATACCAGTCATAGTATGTACTCTCATCACCATCGATTACAATGCAGTCTTCGTATTCTCCTACATCCTCTTCACTCCATATCATAAAATAATATTTTACGGTTTCGGGGCCGTAGGTACCGGCTTCAAACTCGTCAGCGATATCGATTTTATCGCTTTCAGATATGGGATCTTCACCGGGCATATCCCCGTCCATGCTGTACGAGATGGTGCCGCTTGCATCATTCAATTTTAAAGTATATTCCGATTCTGCAAACCAGGAATATTCGTCAGATTCTATGGGGAAATCGAAAATGTCAAGCGGTGGATTATAATCTATTTCATAATCAAGATTTAGATCTGTTACAGTAAACGCCAGATCGAATTTCATGTCCTCAGGTATATCTTCTTCGTAAGTTGAAGATCCTCCTATTCCTCCTCCTCCTCCTGTATCTTCCATTTCCCAGTGCCAATCCAGATTAAAATCGATATCAGCGTTAGCTACGATTTTTACCTCCTCACGGGCTACAGCAAGATCATCCACGGTGAAATAGATATATCCAGTACAATCCAGCTGGATCCACAGATAGCCGTGAAAAGTGAAGTCCCACCGGAACTCGGGGACCTCTCCATATTCTGATGGGAAATCACTGTCGCTTACATGCGCCTCGAAATCCACTGTTGTTACTGCTCCAAAATACTGTTCAAATTTGACTTTGTAGCATTCGTAATCCGTACTGGTATCCTCGGCATCCTCCACCGTAAAGGTCTGGTAGAACCCTAAGGATCCCTCGAATTCGATATCGGCTTCAGATGCCAGAAGACCCAGGGCATATAACAGTGAATCATCTTCTTCGTAGGCATATTCTTCGTATTCTTCATATTCTTCATACTCATCATAATAATCTTCATAGTCCTCTATATCTCCGAATACATCATCTTTATCAAATGTCTCATAAAAGCCCATATTCCATTCATCACCCTCTTCCCATGTGGGCACTGTGATCTTCTCCCTGGCTGAAACTGGTTGCGAGATGGCGGTTAAAAAACTGAGCGTCAATATACACGTTACCAATATCGTTAAAATAAAATTTCTATTCATAAATCTCACCTTCTGATTGAATTAGTATACCTATTTATATAGTTTCCTTTATGATTTTACTGCTTTTAAATAATTAAATTTTCCCTCATAATATCAACTATATATCTAATTAAATTATTTTTTACCAAATTTCATATAGTAATAATACATTATATACTAATTTCCTAATTTCTAGATTTCAGGTATATATGCATATATACATAATAAGAGCCCAAAATTTAATATAAACGCTATCTGGGCGCAGAATTCCCAAAATACCGCATATTTGGTATGTGCAGATTAGATCGGTTTCATAGTTAATACAGGTTGAACATAGATGATACATAAAGTAACCCAAAAGTACGATAAGACCCAGGTACTTTCATTACTGGACCCCATTATACGAGAATGGTTCAATAAAAAGTTCTCAAATTTAACACCGCCCCAGGCTTTCGCGGTCCCCTTAATCCATAATAGAGAAAATGTATTGATCGCCTCACCCACCGGCTCGGGTAAGACCCTGACTGCTTTTTTAACAATAATAAACGAATTATTTATTCTGGGTAGAAATGACCGGCTGGAAAACAAGGTATATTGCGTCTATATTTCACCGCTGAAAGCTCTGGCAAATGACATCGAGCGGAATTTAAACCAGCCTTTAAAGGAGATCTACGATCTGGCAGCCGAAAAAGGAATAACACTGCCCAAGATCCGGGTGGGCGTGCGCTCGGGCGATACCAGCCCGTATGAAAAACAAAAAATGGTCAAAACTGCACCCCATATCCTGATCACCACACCAGAAACTCTAGCAATTGTATTATCCACAACTAGGTTCCGTGAGAACCTCCGTGATGTGAAGTATGTTATTGTGGATGAGATCCACGAGGTATGCAGCTCAAAGCGCGGTGTGCACCTCTCGGTCTCGCTGGAGAGGCTGCAGTACCTTATTTCAAGCAACATGCATACTGCCCCACAACCGGAAGAACCGGAAGAGGAGGATGAGTATGAGGATGGAGCGGTTGAAGTTATTTCTCCGGTTAAACTTGAGCTGACCAGGATAGGTCTCAGTGCAACGCAGGCACCCATAAATGAAATCGCCAGGTTCCTGGTGGGATACAACGGTAGGAAGCTCAGGGATGTACACATTATCGAGGCGCTCTTCGGCAAACAGCTCGACCTCAAGGTGCTCTGCCCCGTCCAGGACATGAATCTTGTGCCCTTTGAAATCGTTAATGCGAAAATGTACCAGAAGCTCAGGGACATGATCGATTTACACCGCACC
>CP070629.1:1091983-1136033 GCA_020356005.1 Thermoplasmata archaeon | reverse complement strand
GTCGCCCTCCTCCACGCTCGTCGCTGATATTTTTATATCATCGTCAGTGACATAGATATCGGGTATGGGCCGCTCGAGCTTTATGTATTTATTGCTGTCGGGCGAAACCGAAATGGATACACTGTCATAGATAAACCCGCCCCAGCTGGTATTACCCCACCAGATGGTAATTTTGTGCGGGCCCGGCTCCACCCGGCTTCCTTCGTTATCCACCCAGTAATGGTGCAGCCAGAGCTTGGCACCGTCCACCGTAGCTTTTACATTCAAGGTCCCGTTATAGATCTCCTCGCCGGAGCGGTTGGTTACAGAATAGTCGGCGAAGGGCAGGACGTTATTGTATGTATCGGTGACCTTCACATAGACCGTATAGATCTGCTGGAATCTGCCCCAGCCGTTCTCGCTGCCTTTGCCGTCGGTAAACTCATTTCCCGTGCCCAGCGAAAACTCCATGTCCAGCGACTGCACACCGAAATAAGTATTTGCGGCGATGATATTGTAATCAACCACCGGTGCGGATTCGTATGCGAAAACGCCTATGTTATTTTCTACGATATCGTTACCTGTCAAATTCCCGGCTGAATTTTCCAGCAGCACGCCGTTGTCATTACCGGAGATGGTGCTGTTAGAAAGTTCCAGGACGCTGTAGTAAACGTATACACCTGTAAGCTGGTTTTCAATTAGTTTTGACTGTGATATCTCTGCTGTACAGTTCATTAAATATATACCCCACAGCCCGTTTTCGGAAGTGCTGTTCTGCATAACCAGCGTGCTCGTCTCCAGGAACAGGTTATAGCCCAGGAACGCGCCCCGCATGTACGATATAATGCAATCGATTAAGGTGAGTTCGGTTCCGCGGTAGCCCGATATTGCAGTTTCCGTGTTCATGCGAAATGTGGAGCTTACCGCAACGATATCCGAATCTTCCACGAACATACCGAAGAGGTTCAGTTCTAACGTGCAGTCTGAAATTTCTACCGCTTTGGTGGAGATCAAGAAGAACGCGTAGTAATTCTGGGTTAGCACGGTGTTCTTCACCTGTATACCGCTGGTATAATACCCATATATCCCGTAGAAATTATTCTCGAACCTTGAGTTTTCAACTTTTAGTAGCCCGCCCTCTTTCAAAACGGCGTAGGTACTGTTGCAGATCGTGGTGCCGCTGATCTTTGCAGTACCGTCAACAACCCTGATGCCGGCGCCGAAATAATCGGTGCACGGTTGGGGATCAGAGCAGCCCGAGCCGTTGGTTATGGCCGTGTACCCGGCGAAATTGATGGTGCTGTTCAGAATTTCAAGTTCGCCGTAGCTCCAGATGAAGTATCCGTGCGGGTTGGTGAAATTATTCAGATCAAAAACAGTAGAATTAAGAACCCTCATTATGCCTCCGGCGGTCACATTGATGAACACCGGCTCGGTCATGGTATCAAAATTGATTCTTGCGTTATCGAATACGAGCATTCCGCCGGCCTCCACGCGGATATCGCGCGCCCAGAGCTCCTGGGTGTCGTTGATATATTCGGTACCGGTAACCACCCAGGGGTCGTTCGCGCGAATCTTGGTGGAGTATGCCGGCAGCTCCACCTCGGGCTGCAGCTCACCTCCCGTTTGGAGGAGGTATCCGGCACCCAGTGAGAATAGTAATGTAATGAATATAATAGTTGAAATGGCGGTTCTCATGCGAATACCAGAAAAGAATGTATAAAAATTATTGTTATTATAGATATCGTTGAATTATATATAATAATGTTAGTCTTAACTTTAAAATCAATCTTTTATAATTTATCATTCCCATTTACAATTCCAAAAGATTATGTATGATTATTACGATTAAGATTGAAAGGAGGAATGGATACGTCCGATAATGGTGGAAATCTAACTCTAGAAGATAAAAAACTGGAAATTTTGAAAATGGAATATCAGATCTGTCGAAATAAAATCGATGATTTAGATAATGTATTGAAGGATATACGATTTCAAGGCATCTCGGTTATCACAGGTTTCACAGGCGCCATTGGTTTCCTGTTTAGCTATGAGTATTATGCTGTGACAATATTATTATCACTTTTTACACTCTGTTTGATTGCTATAATCTGGTGTTACGACCATAAATTCTTTATGTTTTTACTATCGGTTTCCGAAAGAGTTTCAGAATTAGAAATGCGATTTAGAGATTATAACTATGATGGAGAAAATATGATTAGTATTAAAATTGCTTCAACATATGACAAGTTAGATGCACGCTCAACACATGCTGCCACCTTAATGTACATTCTTTTTATTATTACTATTGATTGTCTAATGGGTTATTATCTAGTGATCAATATTCTTGAAAGTTTAAATACACCATTTACATTTATACTGCTATCAGCATTAATTATATCCATTATCTTTGCGAGCATCTATTTTATGCATAAAATGTGGGAGAAAAGAGAACAGGCGGCAAAAGATTTGAAGGAATCAACAAGGGATCGAAAAAAGGAAGTGGAAAAAATAAAAAATAGTAAAGACATTATGGAGTAATTAAAGTGACTCAAAATCAAAACTTGAAAATCTATCTGGCCTCGCCTCTTGGCTTTACCGAGTCTACAAAAGAGTTTATGGAAGGGATGGTTAAAATTTTAGAATTAAAAGATTTTGAGGTTTTAAACCCATGGACTTTTATTTCTGATAATGAATTTAAGAAGGCTGAAGAAATTAAGGATATAGATAAACGGCGAGAGGAGTTTAAAAAGATCGATAAGAAGATCGCAAAAGATAATGAAGATGCCATCAGGGAGAGCGATATGCTATTTGCAATTCTAGATGGAACCGATGTGGACTCCGGTACCGCCAGTGAAATTGGCTTTGCATTCGGGTTGGGAAAAAAAATCTACGGCTATCGAGGCGACTTCCGACAGAGCGGAGACAACGAGGGTGTAATTATCAACCTCCAGGTCCAACACTGGATCGAGGAGAGCGGAGGTAGAATATTCTTCTCAATAAACGAAATCAAAGAGGAACTGTGAATTGTTTTACCGCGAAAACCGCGAAGACCGCGAAACGCGCGAAGTCTAGGGACGCGAAACCTAGGACTTCTGCGTTGAAACTTGGAGGGTATCCTCAGTATTTCCAGTTGACTCTTCGTTATTTTGTTGGGGAGTCAAAGATGTTGTCGGAAGTAGTAATTTTGGTCGGGGTGATATAATTGGTATTGGTTTCGGTTTTGGAATTGGTTGTGGTAATTTCGTAATCGTTGGTTGTGTACTCCCTTCCATTACAGGTTTTGGATGTTCAACTGTTGAAATAGTAGTAGAGACTGATGGTTGATTGCTGGATTGTGTTGCTGTTATTATTGGATCTACAACCTTATCTTTTTGTTCAGGAACCTCTTTCTTTCTTTTTTTATGAAAAATTTTGACAGCAATTAATGTAATGATTATAACAACAATTAACAATAAAATAAACAGCAGCAAATAGAACTCTTTTTTATCAGGTTGTTTATGCTCCAACAAATCATCATCTTCTACATCAGGTGGAGTAGTAACTAGCAAAATCTCATCATTAACAGGTTCTGCAATATTGCCTGCATGATCAATAACTCTAAAATATATTATCTTAACTCCATTACCATCAGTTAGTAAATAAGATCTCTCATCTGTATAATACTCCCACTGGCTCCAGACATTTCCATCAAAACTAAAAGATATCTGATAAACACCCGAGGTTTCATCGATGGCGTAAAGTGAAAGCTCAACTGTTGTTGAATTCGTCTTTGCGGCGCCATCATTTATCGATATCCATAATGAATCTGGCGGCATTGTATCTAAAATGATAGTATCTGAAGCTGTAGCAATATTTCCAACTTTATCACTAACTCTAAAATAAATTATTTTCTCACCATCACCAGAAAGTATGGTCATTGATTTTTGTGTGTTAAAAGGCTCCCATACCGTCCAAGTATTTGCATCTACATTAAACGACATTTCGTTTAGACCTGATGTTGCATCTATTGCATTAAGAGTTAAGATCACTTCTTGAGAATTAGTATAATCATTATTCGAATTTATTTCAATGAATAAATTTTCTGGAGGTGTAGTATCTAAAATAATATGATCAATTACAGGTTCAGCAATATTACCAATACGATCTGATACGATGAAGTATACGGTTTTATTACCATCTCCTGCGGGTAGTGTAAATTGTTTAGCTCCCCGGTATTCCTCCCAATTGGACCATACTGTACCATCGGCACTGAATGACATTTTGTCCACGCCAGCACTTGGATCTACTGAATGAAGAGATAATGTCACCGAAGTAGAACCTGCATATTCATCACCATTATTGATCAGGATGGAAAGATTTTCCGGTGGACGATTATCGAACACAAAATTAATTCCAAAACCGGGATCTTCGATATTACCTGCTATATCGCTGGAACGGGAACGGATATTATACAATGTATCAGATACCCACATAACATTAGATGCATTATAATACCACGAAGTAGTTCCAATTGCATCTAACCAATGTTTTTTAATACCCCAGTTACTACCTGACCAATAATATTTATCGGAAGCTCTCTGGATGCATATTTTTACATCATTAACACCAGAACCACCGACATCAAAAGCGGTCCCTGAAATAGATAGTAACGTGTTCAAGTAACTATTGTTCAAAATGGAATTTATTGTTGAAGCCGGTTTATCCATTTCGATATAAAATCTTGTACCAACGTTAGGAATTTCAAAATTATTGGCAATATCTACTGCACGGGACTTAATAATATATTGAGTGCCTGAGGACCAAATAATCTGACTTGAGTTATATGACCATTTCTCTGTTCCCGAGGTTAATAACCATGTTTCGCTTGTAGACCAGCTTGAACCATCCCAAAAATATTTGTTACCACTTTGGATAATACTTATTTCAACTTGTTTTAAATTTGAACCTCCGGTATCAAAAGCCTGGCCCGATATCATATTTAAATCATTCAAATAAGAATCAACTAAAGGAACATCTACAATTGAAAACGGTTTATCCGGATCAAATAAAAATTTAATGCCACTGTTAGGAATTTCAATATTGGATGCATTATCAATAGCACGGGACGTTATTACATATGTCATACTTGAGTTCCAGATCTCAGATTGGATATCATATTTCCATTTGATTGTCCCAATCACAGGCAACCATTGTTCATTTGATTCCCAATTAGAACCATTCCAATGATTATCGTCATTTAACCGATTAATTGAAATTTCAACTTTATCTAATCCCGAACCATTGATAGTATCTGCTGCCGTACCGGATATCGAATCTAATTTATAATAAAAACCGTTGTTTAAAGGCGCCTCTATCTCAGAGCTTGGTAATTTTGTATCGATTGTAATTATCCTGGAATTACTATATTCACTCCAATCACCGTCAACATCTTTTGTCCGCACTTTCCAATACCATACCCCATCCGCAATTACATTATAATTTGTACCCGATGGAAATTGCCAATATTGATTTGCAGAAATTTGCTCTTTACTATCATAATCCACATTGTTAAATGTATTTTCATCATCTATGATAACCTGAAAACCAGCCTGTTGTACCGAATCAAAATCGGTAAAATTCCAAATAAATTTTGGTTTATTGTTTGATATTATGCTTCCGTTTTCCGGGCCGAATAAAAATGTTTCGGGCAAGCAATTATATTTAATCAAAATATTTTTTAAGCAAGGTGTTCGAGTAGCATTAGTAGAATTAAAATAAACCCTATACTGTATCCATCGATCTCTGTAATGACCATTCCAGATAGTAGAGGGTGAGGAATCATAATATTTGCTTGCATTTCCGTTCGGTCCTACAAAGCTTTTAGATTTTAGGTTTGCTTCCGTGTTCGCAGTTCGCAGCTGGAATTTTATACTGGTATTGTTCGGTATATTGGCATTCCAATTAATTGTTTTAAAAGACGAGTTCGAATAAGTATCGTAACCGTCTGAAATATAAGAACCATTTTGATAATATTTACCCTGATTTAATTTAAATATCCATGTATCGTTAAAAAAAGTGGTGACAGCACCAAACCCTCCAAAAAGCACTACTTTATCAGTTCCATGTATCGAAGCCATTGCAGAAGCTTGTCTCACATCTGGATTAATATGATATTTTTTTTCTGTCCATGTATTATTACCAAAATCGTATATCCATGTTTTATTCAACGGCTTAATCATTTTTTGTCCACCAAAAAGGACAATTTTATCAGTACCCCAAACATTTGACATGGATTGGAAGTAGGATGCGTTTAATTCAATTTCTGTTGATCTATTAGTCCATTTGTTATCGCTCAAATCATAAATCCAAATATCTTCATCCAAAGAGTTACCCGCATCATATGCGTCACAACCAGCATATAATATCACTTTATCAGTTCCCCAGAGTGGGACCATACTGTGATAAACCCTAGCTTTTGGCTTATTAACAAGTATTTTTTCCGTCCAGGTGTTATTTTTAAAATCATATATCCAAGTATCTTGTAACATTTGACTTCCTTTGAAATATCCACCAAATAAAACAATTTTATCAGTACCCCAAACAGGTGCCATTGCATGACCTATTCTAGCGGTGGGATTTGGTTGCGGCAATTTTTTTTCCCAAATATCGAAATTAAAATAGTAAATCCAGGTATCATTTAATTTACCATTATTATCAGTTCCGCCAAATAGAATGACCTTGTCGGTCCCCCATATTGATGCCATTGCATGGTACGATCTATTTGTTGGATGCTTTATTGGCCATTTTCTCGTCCACTTTTTATTTTTACCATCGAATATCCATGTATCATTTGCATGTGGATAAAATCCTCCAAATAGAACAACCTTATCAGTCCCCCAAACAGTAGCCATATCATGTAAATATCTAGAAGGTGGACTATTGGGAATGTCAATTTTTCTCCACTCAATAGCACAATTTTCCAATCTTAATTCAGTTTCAAGTCCACTACCGTTGATAGATAAATTGTCAAATGAGCCATTGATGAAATCTTCATACGATGCCTGATACCATTCAGACAAGGCCTCTGCCGACTCTGTTAGCGGAGTATTTGGTATGCAAATTAGAAATCCTGAAAGAACTAATAATAAGGTTATAAGAATTGACTTTGATTTTGGCTCTTTTATTCTTATATTCATTTTTAATCCTTCTCTTTTTATTTAAATTTAAAACCTTGATTAAAGAATAGCTAGGGTTTCATTCGAATTCGAAAGATCATTTCTAAATTTAATTTTTTAGAAATTGTTTATTTATATGTTGTTAATCTGTTTAAATGTTACTACTGTTACAGTATATACAACATATATTGATAAATTTTAAAAAATTAGTTACTGGCCAATGGTAACTGGTCACGATTAATTCACCCGAGCCCCCAGACCCGAGTCCCGAACCCCGCGTAAAAGCTTTTAAAATCTCAGCTTCTATCGATTAATCTAATGCTGTCCCCGACTTTAACTTCTCCCCCTCTTATCACCTTTGCGAAAACCCCCTCCCTGGGCATAACGCAGTCGCCCACCTGCTCTCTTATGGCGCAGCCCTCGTGACACTCCTTGCCGATCTGCGATACCTCCAGCACCACAGCCTCTCCTACCCCAATCCTCTGACCTACTGCTACACTCATAAGATCGATGCCTTTGACAGTCAAATTCTCCGCGAAATCGCCGTAGTTGATATCGACGCCCTTACCACGCATCTTATCGATGCTCTCATCCGCCAGCAAACTCACCTGCCGGTGCCCCTCGCCAGAATGCGCATCGCCTTCCACCCCATACTCTGTTATAAAACTTCTATCAATCGGGGATTTCTTCTCGCCCTTTTCAGATGAGATATTGATTGAGAGCAGAATGCCGGATGTAGTCATAAGAAGCAGTAGGATTGTTATTGGCTAAATAATTTGTTCTGAGGAGGATTTTAAATCGATGTTATCAGGACCCTGGACCCAGGACCCAGGACTCAGGTCCCTGGAACCTAGAACCCAGAACCTTGAACCTGATAATATTGATTTCTCAGCTTGACTCACCATTCACCACTTCCATATCGCATAAATGCCTTTTTATATTCTAACTGCAATTCGAATCACGGGTAGTTTTTATGCCGTACTGTGAGAACTGTGGTTCATTTACAGAAGAGGACTATTGTTACCAGTGCGGCCATCAATATCAACCTCAACAACCTGCCTCTTTCATTCTTGTTGATGAATCAATGGTTGTAGAATATTGCCCGAACTGTAGAGAAATGATTCGGGGAAAGTTCTGCCGTAATTGTGGAACTGCAGGTAGTGCTTTTAAGTTTGAACCCGAACCCGAGTCCGAACCAACGCCAACTTTAAAAAGGAAAGAAAAATTCAAGGGACTCATTATCGCAGATATTGGTATTATGATGGGCGTGATAGGACTAATTTTTGCTGGCATTCTTTTTGGACCATTTGCAATCCTTTGTGGATGGATAGCTATTAAAAGAAACGCTAAGGTTCGAGGACGGATTGCCTTGGGTTTGGGAGTTATCGATATATTTGTACCCATTATTTTACTATTAATCTTTGGATCGCTGGGATTGATTTCTTTTTAGTGAATTCAAGCATCACCCCCCAACCTCCCCCCTCCCACTTTTGCCTCTTGGCTTTTACCTCTTCCATATATAATCTATTTCCCAAAATATTTAATTAATACCCGTTATATTTACTCGAGCATATCGCATCTGCCAACCTCAAAATCCCAACTTACCATTTTACAACACTTTCAATTATTGGGGAATTATTAGGGGGAAGAAGAATCTTCCCCCAAACCCCCTTCTCTTTCTTTATCTATATGGGTATGCCGTCGATATCATATTAGAATCATCGGCATACCCAAAACGATAAGAAAAGAGGGGTTTTAGGGGATTCTTCCCCTAAATATTCCAATAATTGAAAGTGGGGGGAGATATGAGCTATATGAACGACTTATACGGTCGGCCGTTGAGGAACATAAGGATATCCGTTACGGATATTTGCAATTTGAGATGTTATTATTGTCACAACGAGGGCCAGTCCTCGAATAGTAAAGTGATGACGCCAGAGGAGATCGAAAGGGTCCTGGAGCTGGCGAGGAAGCTGGGAATCACCGGAGTCAAGTTCACAGGTGGCGAACCGTTACTGCGCAAGGATATACTGGACATTGTGAGGCGCGGGCGCACGCACATGAAGGATGTGTCTATGACAACCAACGGCGCGTTCCCCACTTCAATGCCGAAGAAACTGAATGAGGCCGGGTTGAACCGTATCAATATCAGCCTGGACTCGTTCGACAGAGGTAATTTCAAGAGCATCACGGGGGAAGACAAGCTGGAGGTGGTTGTCGCGTTCATCAATAGCGCCATAGAGGCGGGGCTGTTCCCTGTGAAGATTAATATAGTGGCGCTTTCCGAGAGCCGCGTGGAGGATTTGATGGCCACGGTGGAGCAGGTATGGAAGCTGGGCGCTATCCCGCAGCTGATCGAGCTCGTTGACCTCGGCGATAACGGCCACTCGGATCTATCCAGGGTGGAGGAGGCCGTTTCCGCCCGTGCGGTATCCGTTCGTGAACGTGCGATGCACAGGCGGAAGATTTATTCGGTTGAAGATAGCTTAGGGGATTTGAAGGAGGTGGAGCTGGTACGGCCCATGCACAACACCGAGTTCTGCGGGAACTGCTCCCGCATCAGGGTGATGAGCAGCGGCTACCTGAAGCCCTGCCTGATGCACAACCAGGGCCTGGTGGATATATTAACGCCCATGAGGGAAGGTGCAAGTTTCGACGAGCTGCTGGACCACTTCAGGTCTGCAGTAAATAACCGCTATCCATACTGGAGGAATTAATTTGGGAATGATAGATGTGTCAGATAAGAAAGTGGTGGGGAGGACCGCCGAAGCCCAGGGTCACCTGAAGCTCAAGGAGGCGACAATAGAGGCAATCAAAGCGAGTGAGATCAAAAAAGGCGACCCGTTCAAAACGGCGGAGGCGGCAGCGCTGACGGGTATAAAGACGACCTTCATGCAGATCCCGCACTGCCACCCGATCCCCATAACCGGAGCGGAGGTGAGCTTTGAGATCAAGGATACCGATGTAATCTGCAAGTGCAAGGTAGGTGCGGATTACAAAACCGGCGTGGAAATGGAAGCGCTTGTGGGTGTGACCACTGCACTGCTTACGGTTTGGGACATGGTAAAGTATCTGGAAAAGGACGAAGCAGGACAGTATCCGTTTACTGTTATTAACGAAGTAAGAGTAATAAAGAAGCAAAAAGAGGAGGTTTGAATTTGGGTGCCGAAGAGCATAAGAAGCAAAAAGTGGAAAATCTCGGTTTTGCGATCGTTACGGTAAGTGACAGCAAAACCGTTGAGACCGACAGTTCCGGTGCTTTGATAAAAGAGCTGGTCGAGAAAGCCGGGCACCGGGTCGTGAGCTATGATATTGTAAAGGACGATAAGAACGAGATTTATTCGGAAACGTACCGCGTGCTGGGCGGAACCGAGGTCTCCGTTGTGATTTTATGCGGCGGAACGGGTATTTCGCACAGAGACGTAACGGTAGAGACCATCAAACCGATGCTGCACAAGGAACTTACAGGCTTCGGCGAGATCTTCAGGGTGTTGAGCATGAAGGAGATCGGCAGTGCAGCGATAATGAGCCGTGCAACTGCAGGTGTAATTGACGGTAAAGCGGTGTTTTGTATACCCGGCTCCATAGGTGCGGTGAAGCTGGCAATGGAGAAGCTGATACTGGAGGAGTGCGGGCACATCATCTGGGAGGCCAACCGATGAGCGCCATGCGGCCGTTCAAGGAACTCATGGACTTCGAGACGGCCAAGAAAACAATAATGGAGAACACTCGAGAAATAAGTGTAACGGAAAAGGTACCGGTACGTGAGGCGGAGGGGCGCGTGCTGGCCGCAACGGTGAAGGCGCCCCTGGATGTGCCGGGCTTTCGGCGCGCGGCAATGGACGGGTATGCAGTGGTAGCCGAAGACACCTTCGGGGCCGCACGGACCGACCCGAAACACCTAGCAATGAAAGGAAAGATCTTCGCAGGGAAAAAACCAGAGGATAAGGTGGTGAGCGGTTCTTGCATCCAGATCGCCACGGGCGCGCCCATGCCGGAGGGTGCTGATGCCGTGGTTATGGTGGAAGAGACCTCGGTTGAGGGCGATGATGTCAGCATCTATAAACCGGTCTATCCAGGTGCAAATGTTTCGGAGCAGGATTCCGATATTCAAAAGGGCACGGAAGTACTATACGCAGGTGTACTGCTTACACCACCCCGGATCGGCGTTCTGGCAGCACTTGGTTTTGAGTCCGTTGAGGTTTATTCAAGACCAAAGGTTATGGTGTTTCCCACCGGCGACGAGGTCGTGCCCCCGGGAACAAAGCTGCAATATGGAAAAGTATACGATATCAACTCATACACTCTGACCTCGCTCCTGCAGGCCTCAGGCGCAGAGGTCAAGGTTATGGAGATTACAGGGGATTCCAGGGAGGAGCTCAAAGGCAGTATCGAGCGCGCCAGCGAGTACGATTATGCCGTTTTTTCAGGCGGCAGCAGCGTCGGCGAGCGCGATCTTATCTTCGAGGTGGTGGCGGAACTGGGTACGCTGTTGTTCCACGGTATTGCCCTGAAGCCCGGCAAACCCACCATATGCGGTATCGTCGGTAATACCATGGTGTTCGGTATGCCGGGGTACCCCACCTCGTGCCTCACGAATGCTTATGTGCTGCTGCTGCCCTCCGTGCGGAAAATGGCCAGGCTGCCTATGGAGCCCAGGACCGGTAAAGCGGTGCTGTCAACAAATATAACCTCCACCATCGGCAGGCACCAGATATACACCGTAAGAGTTGAAGACGGAGTAGCATACCCCGCCTTCAAGGAATCGGGAGCGATAACCTCCATGAGCTTCGCCTCGGGCTATATCGAGATTTCGGCGAATACAGAATATCTGGAGGAAGGGGCGGAGGTTGTAATATATTATTTTTGATTCAATATCGATTACAACAGGCGCTAGAGACTAGAGGATAGGCGCTAGGGTGATTTTATTGATTATAATTGCCCTCGCGCCTCCTCTCTAGCGCCTAGCGCCTACTATATTCGAAATAAAATCTAAAAATAGCAGTTCCCTATTACCTAGTATTATGACTGATACCAGCTCGGGTAAAAATGAAAAAAGGGGCAAGAGCCGGGGGCGGCGCGGCCGGCGAACAAAAAACATGATAATAATCGCCAACGAGCGCATTGAACTGCTTTTCCAGTTCGCCGAAACCCAGCGCGCAGCCGGCAAATATCAGCGCCTCGACCGCTATGTAGAGCTCGCGCGAAAGATCGGTATGCGGTACAACGTACGCATACCACTGAAATACAAGCGCCGCTACTGCAAACACTGCTACGCGTACCTCCACCCGGGCCGGACAGCCGATATCAGGGTTAGGAATAAAATCATTATCGTCCACTGCCGTAACTGCGGTAAGTTAATGAGAAGATCTTTGAAATCATTATAGCGATTTTCAATTGATATCAGAAAGACGAGTAGCGAGTTGCGAAAGACGAATGCCAGCCCCGAGCCCCGATTCTTATTCCTCCTCATCCTCTTTAGCTTTCTTCTCTTTCCTCTTTTTCTTATATCGTCTCCATACAGCGACAAAAACGATTATGTTGATAATGATAAAAATAACGCAAACAAATGCAGCAACACCTTCCTCATCCAAAGTCAACACCCACCCTTCGTCCTCCTCCTCGATATTTATATCGATAGATTTCGAAAGGGAGTTGTCGTTTCTATAACTTATATTGCCCTTTTGATATTCCCACGATTCCGGAATGTCTATTGACACCTGTACCATTCTCTGCCCTACCTTCTTTTCCATGGGCACTCCCGTTTCTGCCTCCCAGGTGAAAGTTAACTCCTGGCTGGTCTTATCTTTGGAAAGCCCCTCGACTTTAACACTCTGGATCTCTACGAAGTCAACATAAAATTTCACCTCGACACCTGAGAAATCCAGATTACCCTGGCCCATGTAATGAATCACAGTTGTTACAGTAAGCGTCTCGCCTGCAGAAATAGAGCTGTGCGAAAGTTTAAACTCGGATTCATCAAGATAGAAATTTGGCAGCGCCAGCTGCATATGAATTTTATAATCGTAGAAATCCTTCAGGTTGATGACCGTAGAATTTTTAATTTCAAGCTTTTCATCAAGCATATACGAGGCAGTTATTGTGTAATCGCCGCAGTAAACTCTATCATAGCCGGTGATGATGACATATTCTATCAGCCAGCCCAGGTGACACCAGCCGCTGGGATCGGTTGTTGGGTTATCAACCTTATAGAGGATATCATCGTCGCCGTAATATTTTTCGCAGTCGGATTCCACATCTATTTTTACATTGCCCAGCGGATTGTTATACAGATCTTTTATCTCAACATATAACTCCCTGATCAGTACTAAATTACCATTGCCGTTGGTGGGCTGATCCGTGCTCCAGCCTGCCGGTATGGGGAAGTTATCACCTACAAATTCTATATCTTTAATATACCAGGGCGTTACGATACCCCAGGCGGTGTTGTTTATTATACGATTGGAATCCAGCATTGTGTCCGTATAGTAACTCGTAATACCGATGGTATTATCCGAGATCTGGCAGTTGGATATATTGGCGGTTGAAAACCAGACCTCGGCACCTCGGTCATTACCCGTCAAGGTGAGGTTATCAGCCTCAAGGTGTGAGAATTCGCAGTTCAAGCCCGCATTAGAATTCGTCAGCGTGCTGTTGGATATATAAATGTTCGATATGGAATATGCTAGCCCGTTGGAACAATTGTTCAACGTTAAATTATAAACATACATATCGGTATTCATTCCGTAGATGCCCCACTCATTCAGAATCACTTCATTAAAAGTAAAATAATCGCTTGCATAGGGATTGTCGATGGTTGTATTGTATATATCCACAGTGCATTCATAAGCTGTAATCTCGCGGGTGTTGAAATAGAAAAGACTGTTATTGATCTCGAGGGTACCACCATTTACCTCAAGGCCCGTGTGTTTGCTGTAGATGTAGCAGTTATATATCGTTCCGGAACAGCCAAACAAATCTATTCCCATTGTATATTCCTTATTTAAATAAATATACTCGTCATCGTGACTGAAAACCGAATTTAAAATTTCAAAATCGTTAGAAAAATCCACAGCTAAATCTACATTATTATTCTTAAAAGTGCAGTTATCAATGGTAAAATTCGTCTGGTAGAGTATTAGGCCGTTATTGTTATTAGTGATTGAAGTATCATTTAAAATCAAAGTAGAATTATGAATCCTGATATTATTGTTGGCATTGAAACTGATATTGTTGAAATATGCAGATCCTCGTTCAATATAAAATCCATCGAATAATAATTTATTAATGCGGTCCAGGTTCGTGTAACCGCTGTAAGACATTGAAGAGTTTTCCATGACGATTTCGCCTTCGACAATAAGCGCGTAACCATTAATGGATGACGTCGATGGCTCTGCCAGGCCGATACTGGAATTGGATATTGTTAGTTTACCGCCGGGATATACATAAATAAAAAGCACATCTTCGGAAGTATCCATAAGAACCGATGAGTTGATAATAATCAATTCACCCCCATCCTCCACGTAAACTAATCGATCAATAACCCACTCCAGATTCTCGATTATCGTTTTGTCCGATATTGTATAATCTGTTTTATTTTCCGCGCGGGTAGAGGCGACAAATGTCCCGGGGATATCCGATTCAAATTCTTGGGTTGAGGTGCCGTAATTAGGCTCAGTGGGGCCGGCTTGTATTGGCTCGCCGGAGCCATCCATCTCTACATTGTCCACTCCAGTATTAATCGAAAGAATTGTAGTGAACAAAAGGGCGGTTACAACAAAAACTGAATAGATTTTGAATATTGCCCTTGCCATGTAAAATACCTCTGAAGAATAAACGAACTTGAGGTCCTGCAGTATATTTATGTTACTTTTAATAAGTATTTAAAGGTTATTGGATTTTACCGTTCTTGCCTGTCGAGAACACTTAATATTTCTATAATATAAAAAAAGCAATAAATCAAAGATAATATTTATAAACCTGAACATTAATTTCGGGGCTCACTTAAAAAATTAACAATTAAATTTAATATATATTCAGATAATATTAACCGGGGATGGTTATTATGTCTCGCAAACCCAACTGCATGTATCGCGAAATACGAGGTCAGGCAAACACGCGCCGTGAATATATGGGCGGTGTACCAGCTTCGCGTATAACACAATTTGATTTAGGTCATAAAAAGGGCGAATTTTCTATTATGGTATCCCTGATAGCCAAAGAGCAGTGTCAGATCCGGCATACGGCCCTGGAGTCTGCCCGCATAGCAGCTAACCGCCATATGACCAAAAAAGCCGGCACCCTGGGTTTCCACTTGAAAATCCGGATACATCCACATGTTGTGCTGCGTGAGAATAAGCAGGCCACGGGGGCAGGAGCGGACCGTGTCTCACAGGGAATGCGCAAGTCGTTCGGCAAAGCCGTGGGTACCGCCGCGCGCATCAAACCCGGCCAGAAACTTATATCGATCCGTACCACAAAACCACACTACCTGACAGCTAAAAACGCGCTCAGGCGCGCCAGTATGAAGCTCCCCACGCCGTGCACCGTTGTGCTGGATTACGGTGAAGTTGAAGAAACCTGAGCTGATTTTATTTTGCTTTCGGAAAGACTTCCCTTCGGGAGAGATGACGTGCGAAAGAAGAGGGTCGAAAGTAACTTGAGTCTAAGAGTCCAAGTGTCGAGAGTCGGGAGTCAAAACCATAAAAGAGTCTGGGAGTCCTGTAGTCTTAGAGTCGAAGAGTCAAGGGTAATATTAATCGACTAAAAGCTCCCTGGACCATACTTTATAACAATTTTAGACGATGACTTTCTAAATATTATATTGCATAAAAACGAAACTCATCTGGGTAAAAAATCCAAAATATTGTTTATTTACCAAACCTTTGCGGTGGATTTTTCACCCCCATCCTCTGTACCCCGGACCCTTCTACGCTTTTCCTCTTTCCTATTTCGCTTTTAAAAAAGACGTTTATAGTCCCCTCGTCGTTCCAAAAGTCACTTAAATTATTAATAATGGGTTTTGGGACCAAGATTGAATTCGAAGAATTCTATCGCGTATCGTCCATTCTTCCTTCGTCTTTTAAAAAAATGGGATTATTCCGCTACAACCCTTATTCCACCGTCCTCATAATAAATCCAGATATTATCTTTGATATGCTTCGCCAGATTAACAAGAGCGCTGTAGACCTCGTCTTCTTTCAAACCAAGCTTCTTGGCAGCTACAGGTGTCGACCATTTATTTTTCTGGAAGTCACCTGTTTTAATATATTCATAGACTTTTTTATCTATCTCACTAAGATTATCGAAACCCATTATACTACGCTCTTGAATGGATTTTGAAATGGCCTCACTAGTTTAAATAATTGATGTATTGAAGCTTATAAAAGTGGTGAATGGTGAGAACGCAAGCGAGCTTCGCTCATTTGCTTGAATGGTGAGTTTACTCGGGACTGGGGTATCGGGCCTCGGGATGGGGGTTGATAAAAATCAATTAGATTAAAAACGTTCATTGCATCATGCAGCATGCGGCTTAGTGCAATTGATCTAACGCTCTTCGCCACCTTAAGACGTTACGCCCCTCGGAGACGCCACCGAGAGCCGCACCTCCTGTAGCTTTAAAAATCAATATAAAATCGAAAAAAAATCTGGATTAATTACTTATCATTTCAATTTCCGGACTTTATCATTATAATAAAACATACCCAACATAAAAGTTATCGCGACAATAACGGCTATACCTTCAAAGCCTGGTAGGAACCCGTATTCGGTATCACTCTCACCGCCGGGTTGACCCGTTCGCTCCGCTTCGCTCAGCTCAACTCTTATTTTATCGCCTATGGGTCTGTACAATTGTGTCTCGTACTCATCCGAAACCTTTTTGCCGGGGCCGCGGTATGTAAATGAATAGTAATAAAAGTCAAGGTTGTTAACATATTCACCGTTGTAAATAATATCGGTGCCCGTGTCGATCCAGTCAGTAACGCGATAGGGATCCCTCAGCATGAACTGCTTGTTCACCACATCCACTGTGCCCAGTAAAGCGCCGCCGCTTTTTATGGGAACATACACTTCAGCCCATCCGTGCCCGATCCAATCATCGTTATCCGGATCATACAACAATCCCAGTGACAATCGTCCCGGTATATCTGCAGCACGGGCTAATGATATAAACAGAATGGAGTAATCGTCGCAATCGCCCTTGCGTTCATCCAGGGTTTGGGTGCAGGCCTTGGGCAGCCCCCCGCCGCGGATGGTTTCGTAATCGAGAATCTCGTCGCTGATGAGATATTCATAGATTGCCTTTAGCTTATCGAATACATTGGTTTTGCCCTCGGTCAGTTCAGCAGAAAGTTGTCGTATATCGGGATTGGTAGGCTCTATGCGGTAATCCCACTGGCCGTCACCGTCAATGTCGTCCTCCGGGTCCAGCTCACCGTCTGTATCTATATCTACATACCATTCGTCTGAATTATACCTGTTCTTCCAGGTCTCGTTGATCTCATCCACCGTTCCTGATATGGAGCCGTCAAGATCGTATTCGCCTATCCAGTCCTTCGTTACGGTTTGGACATGGAAATTCACAGTAATGGAATCAGAACCGCTGGTAATGGAATCCTCCCATATCAACATGTTGTTCCACTGCGTTGTTATATCAGGCGTACCCTCCGTAGGAGTGGTTCTTGTAGATATATTCAATGTATCCTGAACAAATACAGATCCATCGTTTATGTCCATGGGCTGCGCTATTTTGACGGTATAGCTGAATTCACCGCTCTGTCGGGAGCGAAGGCTATCTAATGTAGAAACGACAACAGTCCTGTCAAATTTGAATTCCGCCCCCTCCGGGTATTCGCGGTAAAAGGGCGAGGTTGGTAAATCCAGGTCATCGCCTTGTTCACTTAACCATGGCAGCAACCCCATCTGAAGGGCCGCCAATAATAAAAGAATAACAATAATCGCTACAATCACAGCCGCAATTGCTTTTCCACCCCCACCTTCACTCCTCTGCGGGGGCGGGGTTGTACTTTTGCGGGAGGGTGGTCTGCGCTCGATGCGGGTTACACGCGGTTCATCGGGGTAGTCGTTATAATAAGGATCGCTGCTTCGTGGGTACCCTTCGTATCCCGCCGCACCTGCATGTGCACCTGCAGCCGCATGGCCTTCGTGATGGGATCGAGGCCTGCGCGGCGGCCGGGAAGATCTGTGACGTGGCGGCGGCGGTTCTGAGGGGGTTATAATGGCGCCACAGGCAAAGCAAAAATCATCATCAAAATCAATACTTCCCCCGCATTGTGGGCATCTAGGCATATAGTACAATAATTGTTTACAAAGTTTAAAACTTTCGGTGTTAATTTTATTTTATTAAATATAACAGATATGTTATAATAATAAAAAAGAGGCAAAAGTCAAGAGGCAGGAGGCAAAAGAATGATTTTTAATTTCGAGTTTACTATGATTTATCTTTTTTCGGCTTTTTAACCGCTTTCCGGGCATCTTTTAACCGTTCACGTTGATATTTTAACGGCAGGGCTTTCGGCATTATGCTGAAATATGCATACAGGTAAACACCGATACCGTACATCATAACCATAGCGATAAGAACCACATGATCGATAGATGCAGAGAAGGCAAGAGTAAAGAGGTACCAGAAGAATAGGAGGGTGTTGAACGGAAGACTTACCAGAACGACTGTAATAAAAGTCCATCTCATATCACGTTTATGGCAGCCGTAGCCCAGCCAGGCGCCTGTACCCCCGTTCATGAAAATTATAGCAATTGCGAATAAGAAAATGCTTACTATTTGATAAATATTGACGTCCTCTACGAAGAACTGGTAGGTGCGGCCCATGGTTATGCTAGCGCCGATTATTATACCGAATGTTGCGCCGTAATAGGTGGTATCGAATTTGGCTTCGAACCGTCTCAACTGCACGAAAACCACTTTGACCAGTCCTTCGAAAATGGCAAATGATATAATGATCAAAGCAAAGGAAACTATAGTGTAATTCAATGCCCATGTTCCCCACATAATCAGATGGAAGAATGATACCAGGGTACCCAGGAAAAGGCCGGTGAGGATGGCAAAGAACATGAATTTGTCGTTGATATATTTCTCGTACTCTTTCAATGTGTAATAAAGCAGTGTAATGGCAGGAACGATTCCTGTAATGAATGCAATGGTGAATGCATTGTGCATACTCAAAGGCATATGAAATCAAAACTCCATAGGTATTACTAATACTAAATCTTTGTTGGATTATTGATATTGGAAAGACGAGTAGCGAGTAGCAAGTAGCGAGACGGACCTTTCGGGAGAGGCAAGAGGTAAAAGGCAGGAGGCAGGACGCTAGACGCTAACGCTGAAGAGATTGCCCACACTTCACAACAACAATTACCATTGAAGTGTAGGGCCGTGCCGTTATATCAATGTAAAATTAATTCGGTACGCACCTCGCAGACGCTAAACGTGAACCGCTCTTCTGTAATCGATTAAAAAGCTTTTAAAAAAAAATTAAAATGAAAGTGAACCAGAGAGGTGCAGATGGAGTTTGAAAAGAAGAGAGGATTGGGTGTATGTCGTAACGGAAAAAGAAGGCTCCATAAGCACCTCTCTGAAATAAGCGTCATTGATTTTTTACATGTCCGCTACTCCTATATCCACATACTTTTCAGACTATAAATATCTTTGGTAACATTTTACTAACCTATTGAAATAGAATTCACATAATTTTCCAAACCGATATTTAAATCTTGCCATCCTATATATGTATTAGTTCCCGTTTTTTATTATTTTGTTAATATATTGATGTTTTTATTTGATACTCTTTTTTACTTAAACGTACATTATTCAAACCCTTAGATGATTACACCACTACTTCCAAGATAGTTAATGTCTAAATCTCCATATGTGAAAAGTATTATTTTAAGGTTATTGAAGTTATTTTGAAAATCGTAAAAGAATCTGCGAAATATTTTTTTAATTAATAACTTTGATATAATCCCAGAAAGATAGCTATTTAACTCCATTTGATTAATAAAAACATACTGGAGCATTAACAAGTATTATCGAACTAAGCATAAATCTTTTTTTCAAAAATAGAGCTTAATACCTTAAATCTTTAATATTTTTAATTTATTTAGAATATTAATATATAAATACCGGAAATTACCGAAAAAAGGCTATCTGATTTAAATATATTAATTAGTATTATATGCGTACATAATTTATATTATATGCGGTAAGAAAAAAAAGGCGAGAATTTGTGAATGAATATGGCACAAGTACAACCAACAGATGAGCGCCGTCCAGAGATCGATATATATAAAACTGCACTGATGCAAGCGTGGTCCGACGGTACGATAACCGAAGAAGAAGAATCGATGTTAGCTAGCTTACGCGAGAGCCTTGAAATCACAGCGGAAGAGCACGACAGGCTTCTAAATGAGATCCGTGAGCGAGAGCGCGACCCTGCACTTATTGCATACAAATTAACTTTAGAGCAGGTGCTCGCTGATGGAGAAATAACACCGAAGGAACAGGCGATTTTGAATGCGCTTCAAGAGAAATTGAATATAACCGAATTGGAACACAAGCAAATCGAAGAGGAGATCCGTTACAAACTCGGTTTACCAGAAGACGGTCTGGATTATGGCGTTACCGGGCTCGATAGAACGAAGAGTGTTGAAGTTGATGAGAATGATGCGCATTACTGGAATCACCTTGGCGAACGAATCTGGGCGGAATCATCCCAAACAGATAGTGATGCCGAAAGAGCCATAGAGTGCTTTGATAAAGCCATAGCTCTGGAACCCTTGAATTATTTGGCATGGGCGAATAAAGGATTTATTTTAAAGCAGGTAAACCGAACAGAGGACGCACTCATGTGTTATGACAGGGCCATCATGCTGAAGCCAGAGTATCCTAATGCCTGGTATAACAAAGGCGTTCTTCTGGGAAGCAAAGGAAATTTGAACGAGGCAAAAGAATGCTTTGACAAGGTACTCGAAATCGATCCAGGGCACAGCCTGGCATTGAAACATAAAAAGATCCTTGAGGACCTTTTGGCAAGGCGCCAATCAACAATTGTTCGTGTGCGAAAAGTAAGACAGAAATAACTATGAAAAGTAAAACCTAAGCGGGATAATACAAAAGATGAATGAAATTTTGGAAAATGATTGAATCATCCATGGATTAGTGAAATAAATGTTATTGATTATTGTCATTGCCGCCCTTTCCTTTATCTTCACAATGATAATAATACCAACATTGATAACCGGCCTGAACGAACGAGGGGTGCTTGTCAGGGATTATTATAAACGAAAGCCTACATATATTCCTGATAAAGGCGGACTGGCATTAATGTTCGCCTGCGGGCTCATGATATGCCTTTATCCTATGCTGGTATATCTGACCCGCCGTATGTTTGTTATTTTCAGTGTCGAGGCGCTGCGTGAACCCTACCTGCCAGTTGAGAATGATGCAATCGTCATGGTGCTTCTGGTTTTCGGGATTTTCGGTTTGATGGATGATTATATCGACCTGGGGAGACCCTTGAAGATAATAATGCCGATTTTATTTACAACACCCATGATACTGGCCGTTGACCCCGACACGATTGCCTTACCTTTTTTCGGTACAATAGACCTCCAGACCTCCGTATACTGGGTGATAACTCTGAGCGTTTTATTCAGGTTCATCATTATACCGCTTTATATTATCGTTTGTGCAAATCTTGTCAATATGCATTCCGGATTTAACGGTCTAGCTACCGGCACATCAATAATTATCCTGGTAATGTTGATAATCAAAGCTCAATGGACAAGCTATACAGGCGACATAGTTGCTATCGGTGCAATTACAGGTGCTTTGATCGCGTTATGGTGGTATAATAAGTATCCCTCTCAGATAATTGAGGGCAACAATGGTGCGCTGATGATCGGAGCTGCCATAGGAATATGCATAATCATCAAAGGATTTTATATATCAGGATTTATCATGCTCATACCGCATACCGTCAATTTCTTATTGTACGTATACTGGCGATTCCAGAGATGGCGTAAACCCGACGATGATCGGTATAAATCGGTCAAATTCGGAAAGTTACGCTCTGACGGTACTTTAGAAGTACCAAATAATCTAACTCTGAAATGGATACTGCCGTATTACTTCAGGATGACCGAAAAACAAACCGTACTTGGATTGTACGGGATTACATTTGTTTTCTGTGTAATTGGATTCTATATACCGTGGTAATTTCGCTGTAATTTAATTTAGATTACAATTGCTTGGGGAATAAACCTATTAAATCTCTATTGATTTTTAAATGATCCAGATCTCAAGGAAATTCGAAATACTAAATCCGAAACAAATTCTAAATTCGAAATTCTAAACCCACCCCTCCCCCATCGGATATATTTCTAACTTGGGGAATTAGATATTCGTATTTATTTGGGATTTGGTTATTCGTGCTTCGGATTTGTTTGGAATTTCGATATTCTATCTTGTTTCGAGGTTCGGTATTCTAAATTCGAATTTGAAAAAATTGCGTCAGTTATCGTTTTTTAACAAAGCAATTTTTTAGATGATATTACCAACCACATCCTCTTGTTCGCGGTCGCAGTAATAGCACTTCAATGTTAAAGGGTCACGGTTCGTTACAACTGCTTTGTATTCCACAGGCTCGCTCTTGTTCGAGATGCAGTTCGGATTTGAACAGCGTAAAATCCCATCCACCATATCCGGTAAATTCACCCGGTGTTTCTTTACTATCTCCATATCACGGATGAAGCTTACCGTGGCGTTCGGTGCTATCAAAGCGATTTTATCCAGTTCACGCGGCTCAAGCTCGCGGTCCTCCACCTTAACAATATCCTTCATCTCGCATTTCTCACTTGGTACGTTCATCGCTACGGAAACAATGGATTTGCCGGTACCGGTTATATGCAGGATCTTCAATACCTTCAAGGCCATGCCTTCTGTAATATGGTCTATTACTGTCCCGTTCTGAATAGGTGTAACTTTGAATTCCTTTTTCAACTCAACTCACCCCCAGAACGAGTTTTAATAGCGCCATTCTCACCGGAATGCCGTTGAAGGCCTGTTCAAAGTACCGTGCATGGGGTGTTTTATCAACCTCAGGGGCGATTTCATCCACCCGTGGCAGCGGATGCATTATTATCAGATCGTCCTTCACATTTTGGAGTAATGTATTTTTTATCTGATAAATATGTGCAACCTTTTGATATTCAGCCTCGTCCGGGAACCGCTCTTTTTGTATGCGAGTAACATATACCACATCGGCATCGTTGATAAAATCTTCAAGCTTGTTGCCGCTGCAGACCTTTGTATCGCACGCAGTAACATGCTCCACAACTTCTTTTGGCATCTGTAATGTCTCCGGGGCGACAAAGTTCAGCTCCGGTCCGAACATTGACAGTGCATAAGCCAGCGAGTGCACGGTCCGGCCGTACTTCAGATCACCGACAAAGACGATCTTGTTACCCTCGATCTTGCCTTTTGCCTGACGTATGGTGAACAGATCCAGCAGAGTCTGGGTGGGGTGCTGGCCCGCGCCGTCACCTGCATTGATCACCGGTTTGGAGGAGAATTCCGCAGCGAGCCGGGCCGAACCCTCCTGGGGATGGCGGAGCACTATGACATCCGAATATGCATCCACCATTTTTATCGTATCAGCCAGCGTCTCACCTTTCTTAAAAGACGTGCCTGAGGGGTCCGCAAAACCCACTGTACTGCCGCCCAGCCGCTTCATTGCACTTTCGAATGAAAAGCGGGTTCGCGTGCTGGGTTCGTAGAATAACGTTGCCAGAATCTTACCCGAAAGCGCTGTATTTGTCTCCTCACCCCGTGCAATGGGCACCATTTCCTCCGCGGAATCGAGAATGAACTCGACCTCATCTTTTGTAAAATCCCATATAGAAACTATATTTCTACTTTTAAAGTTCATTGAAAATCGGTCATGAATTTAATATGATTTAATGTTATCTGTTTAAACTACTCATTTCACAGTTAATAAAAAAAAGTTGCTTTATTCCAGAACATCGATTTTGCCGTATTTACCAGCACTGAGTTGAAGCGCACCGTTCCATTCCTTGACATAACCATTGGTGATTCTTATCCTGGAATTTAGAGGTACCAATTCTATCTCATCGTTCCACAGCGTCAGCTGTACTTCGCCGGTCTCGTCCTTGACCTTTGCATCGCACACCCGCAGCTCCTGGTTTCCGAAGCGGGTGGTCACCGTCCTCGGTTCGGCTTTTTCGATTACTTCTACTTCGATTTCTTCGACTTTGATTAGAGGTCGCAGGTCGCTGATTTTCATAACTTTCAACTCCAAAGAGAGTGGATGACATTGATTTAATTATATAAAAGTATTGATATGAACTTTTGAAATCAAGAGCTTCAATATAAATTATTATAATTATATACTATTAAGCACGCTCGAGTGCAAGCATTCTCGCTTGAGCCCTGAGCACATTCGTTCCCTTCGGGAACTCACTTGAGCTGTGAGCATTAATGGAGGTTAGAGGTTGGTGGTTTGGATTTGTTTTTGAGGTTTGGATTTTGTAGTATTCCTTTGAGTTTTGTAATATTTGGATTTTGTAGTATTACGATTCATAGAAACCTCAATAAAGCTTGAATCGTTATACCCCTGGCGAGTTCTATGGCTGATGAGAATGTTTTGCTTTTAATCGAGAACGGAGTCGCATCTGTGAGGTTGAACCGTGAGGAGCGCCGCAACGCGCTGGATATCGACACGGCTACTTTGATGTACGAGCATATGAAGAACATTTCGAATGATAATTCTGTTCGGGTGGTGGTACTGGAAGCGGCAGGATCGGTGTTTTGCTCGGGCGGCGATGTCCGTGAGATGTGTGATGCAGCAGATCGGCCGAAATACCTGCGTGAGCTGAGCAGGTTGATTCACTGGTCAATAATCGAGATGAGGACCATGAAAAAACCCGTGGTGGCGGTGGTGAACGGATACGCCGGCGGTGCGGGGCTCGGCCTTGTTATGGCCGCCGACATCGCCATTGCAGGCACGGCGGCAAAGTTCAATACCGCATTTATGAATATAGGCGCGCCGCCGGGCTGCGGGACCTATTTCCTGCCTCGTATCGTGGGCTACAAGCGCGCATGCGAGCTCGTATTTACGGCACAGACCTTTAATGCGGAGGAGGCCCTTGAGATGGGATTCGTTAACCGCGTGGTACCACAAGAGGAGCTGGAGGCGGCAAAGACCGACCTGATATCAAAATTGAGCAAGGGCCCGACGCTGGCAATGGGACTGGCCAAGGAGCTTTTGCATGCCAGCTTGAGCAACCAGTTCCAGACGCAGCTTGACCTCGAAAGCAAGGCCATATCAATTGCTGCAGGAACAAAGGATTTCGAGGAGGGGGTATCAGCTTTTACTGAGAAGAGGAAGGCTGATTTTAAAGGAAGCTGATTTGATTTTATATTGCTGAGTAATACTACAAATATTACAAACACTGCAAATACTACAAAGGAAATCCAAATACTACAAATACTACAAAGCCACCCCCCCTTCGGTTTTATTTCTAGCTTGGGACATTGGTTGTTCGGGTCTGTTTAGAATTTAGTGCTTAAAATTTGTTTAGGATTTAGTGCTTAGTGCTTAGAATTTTGCAAATTACCTGTACGACAATCGCCGTATATTGTGCTCGTAAATGGACGAAAAGCATATATAAAACAGGCTGTAATTACTACCAGTTCATAATTTAGATTTAATTATATAAATTACCAATTCGAGGAGGCTTATTATATTGATAGAATCAAACAACTTTACTTCACTGTCTCTCACCCAAACAGACAATAAAATCACTACTGTTACACTCAACAAGCCCGAGATCCATAATGCGTTTAACGACACATTAATTGCAGAGCTCTCGGAATGTTTCATCAAACTTGGTGAGGATGAAGATACAAGATTGATAATTTTAACAGGTTCCGGCAAATCGTTTTGCGCCGGTGCCGACATCAACTGGATGAAAGCAATGATCGATTACAGCCATGAGCAGAATATATCGGATTCCCAGAATCTCGCGGAAATGTTCAAAATCATTGATGAGTGCCCCAAGCCTGTTATCGGCAGGATAAACGGCTCCGCATTCGGCGGAGGTGTGGGCCTTGTAGCGGTCTGCGATGTGGCAATAGCCGCCGAAGATGCAAAATTCTCGTTCAGCGAGGTAAAGCTCGGCATTATCCCCGCGGTGGTATCGCCTTATGTGATTGCAAGGATAGGGCCCGGGCACGCCCGTAAGCTTTTCATTACGGGAGAGAGGTTCGATGCAAATACTGCTCTCAATATCGGATTGATACACGGCCTGGTGCCCGAAGCCGGCCTGGATGAGGATGTGGGGGCGGTTGCAGAAACCATACTGGCAAACGGCCCGGCAGCAATGCACCAGGTGAAGAAACTTATTGCCAAGTGGCTTGACATGGACTCGGAAAGTTACCGCGAATTCACGGTGGACAAGATCGCCAAGTTGAGGACATCACCGGAAGGACAGGAAGGCTTGAAAGCATTTCTTGAAAAGCGCAAACCTGAATGGAGGAGGTCGTAATATTTTCAACAGGGTGCTGGTAGCCAACCGCGGCGAAATAGCCTTACGGATAATCAAAACCTGTCAGGAGATGGGTATTACTACTATTGCCGTTTATTCCGATGCCGATAAGGGTAGCCCCCATGTGGTACAGGCCGACGAGGCGTACCCGCTGGGCGAGCCCACAGTGGCCGAGAGCTACCTCAATATCGAAAAGATCCTGAAGGGCTGTAAGGAAAAAGGCGCGGAGGCGGTGCATCCCGGGTACGGGTTCCTATCTGAGAACCCGGAGTTTGCAAAGCAGTGCGAAGATGAGGGAATCGTTTTTATCGGCCCGAGCTCGGAGGTAATTGCGCTCATGGGCAATAAGGTAGAGGCCAAGCAGAGGATGGAAAGCGCCAGGGTGCCTGTAATACCAGGCTACCACGGCGAGGATCTATCGGTTGAGACACTCGTTTCCGAGGGTAAACGGATAGGGTTTCCCCTGATTGTAAAAGCCTCTGCCGGCGGTGGCGGGAAGGGCATGCATATCGTCAAAAATACCTATGAGCTCCAGACCGCTATCGAAAGTGCGAGCCGTGAAGCCAGGTCGGCCTTCGGCGATGCTACGGTATTTTTGGAGAAGTATCTGGACAAGCCGCGCCATATCGAGATACAGGTGCTGGCAGATAATCACGGTAAGGTTGTGCACCTCTTCGAGCGTGAATGCTCCATTCAGCGCAGGCACCAGAAGGTAATAGAGGAGACCCCGTCGCTTGCATTAACGCCCGAAATGCGCGACGAGATGGGTGAAGCGGCGGTTCGCGCTGCGAGCTCCATTGGTTATAAGAACGCCGGTACGGTAGAGTTCATGATGGACGCCTCCGGCAATTACTATTTCATGGAGATGAACACGCGGCTGCAGGTGGAGCACGCAATTACAGAATATGTTACCGGTATCGATATTGTCAAGTGGCAGTTGAGGATCGCCGCCGGTGAAGATCTAAGCTTGAACCAGGCGGATTTGATGCAGCGCGGGCACGCCATCGAGTGCAGGATTTATGCGGAGGATCCCGAGAAAGGGTTTCTGCCGTCTACCGGGATATTGAAGAAAGTGGAGCTGCCCTCGGGCGTCAACATCAGGCACGATGTGGGTATCGAGTCCGGTATCGAGATCACTCCATATTACGATCCTATGCTGGCGAAGCTGATTGTGTTCGGCGAGAACCGGAACGACGCCATTGAGAAAATGATTTGGGCGCTGGGTAACTACGTGGCATTGGGCGTGACCACGAATATTCAGTTTCTAAAAGCTGTCCTGGAGCACCGCGCGTTCCAGGCAGGCGATATCACCACGCATTTCATTGACGATCATTTTAAGAACTGGGGAGAGAAGCCCAGCCGACTGCCCCCGGAAGTTATAGCCGCGGCAGCTATTGCAGATTATATTGCAGAAAAAGGTCCTGCAGCGCATGCGGTGGAGAACGGCGAGGGCGTTTCGGCTGCTGTGAACGACGACCCGCATTCGCCGTGGAAAAAGGGCGGCAAATGGCGTATTAGCGCGTGCTTCAGTGGAACGGGTGCGAGCAGCAGCGGCGGGGGTGGGAGCTAAATGGAATTCATGTACGAGCATAACGACGAGACGTATAAAATCGAAATAATCAAGGATAAAGATGATTTTATTATCAAGCTCGACGGGCGCACGTATTCCCTGATGGATGTATTGGAACGAGGTGAAGGATTATTAAAATTTCAATTGAACCGCCGCCCGTATAAATGCCGGGTGGCGGCCTCCGAAGCGCTCCGGCATATATTTATGGACGGCAGGGTTTACCAGCTGAAGCGGCTTACACCAAGAGAACAGAAAACGGCAGAGGGTGGAAAGTCGAAAGCCGGTGCCGATTCTGCCGCTTCCGGTAAGATCCAGTCGCCCATTAACGGTAAAATCATACGCGTATGGGTGGAGGAGAGTGCGACGGTGTCGCAGGAGCAGGACCTGGTTATAATAGAAGCGATGAAAATGGAGCACCGGATTAAGTCGCCCTTTGCCGGGGCAGTAAAAAAGATACATGTAAAAGAGGGCGAACAGGTGGAGCTCGGCTCGATTCTGATGGAAATGGAGCCCTCCAAGCCGAACTTGAAACAGGAGGCTGAATGAAGATGGACCCGATCGAAAGTAAGATCGATGCGTCGACCAGCGAATATAAAGAGAATATGGAGCATTATAAAGCTATGATGGCAGATCTGCTAAGCAAGCTGGAAGAGGTGAAGGCGGGCGGCAGTGAAGATGCAGTAAAAAAACATCGCGAGCGCAATAAGATGATGCCGCGTGAGCGTATAGAGGCGCTGATAGATGAAGAAACACCGTTTCTCGAGCTGAACCCGCTGGGCGCTTACGATATGTACGATAACGAAGCACCCTCCGCAGGCATAATAACAGGTATCGGTACGGTACACGGCCGGGAGGTGATGGTCATAGCAAACGATGCCACAGTCAAGGGCGGTACTTACCATCCAATGACGGTTAAAAAGCATATACGGGCACAGAAGATCGCCATAGATAACCACCTGCCGTGCATATACCTGGTGGACTCCGGCGGTGCATTTCTGCCGCTGCAGGACGAAGTGTTCCCGGACCGGGAGCATTTCGGCAGGATATTCTACAACCAGGCGCGGATGTCATCCATGAAAATCCCTCAGATTGCTGTTGTTATGGGCTCATGCACAGCCGGCGGCGCGTATGTACCTGCAATGTCCGATGAGACCATAATCGTTAAAGGTACGGGAACAATTTTCCTGGGCGGGCCGCCGCTGGTGAAAGCCGCCACCGGTGCGGATGTTACGCCTGAAGAGCTCGGCGGGGCGGATGTGCACTGTCGAACCTCAGGCGTAAGCGATCATTATGTGGAAAGCGATGAGGACGCGATACAGATTGCGCGAAATATAACGGAAAACTTGAACAGGCCGCCCAAAACGCACATTGATGTCAAGCCGCCGGAAGAGCCCCTGTACGACCCCGAGGAGCTTTACGGTATAATACCCAAGGACCCGCGCGTACCCTACGATGTCCGTGAGGTCATCGCGCGCATCGTTGACGGCAGTAAATTTCACGAGTTCAAGGAACTGTACGGAGTGACCCTGGTGACGGGCTTTGCGAGGATCATGGGCTACCCCGTGGGGATTCTCGCCAATAACGGTGTGCTGTTATCCGAGAGCGCGTTGAAAGGCGCGCATTTCATAGAGATCTGCTCGCAGCGTAAAATTCCCATCGTGTTCCTCCAGAACATCACGGGGTTCATGGTGGGCAAGGAATACGAGGCGGGCGGGATCGCCAAAAACGGTGCCAAAATGGTTACCGCGGTATCGGTTTCCACATCGCCGAAGTTCACTGTCATTATCGGCGGTTCATTCGGTGCTGGTAATTACGGTATGTGCGGGCGCGCGTACAACCCGCGTCAGCTGTGGATGTGGCCCAACGCGCGGATATCGGTCATGGGCGGCGAGCAGGCCGCGAGCGTGTTACTAACGGTAAAAAGAGACCAGCTGTGGCGCAAGGGCGTTATACTCTCGCCTGAAGAAGAGAAGAAGATAACGAAGCCTATACTGGAAAAATACGAGGTAGAGGGAAACCCGTATTACAGCACCGCCCGCATCTGGGATGACGGTATAATCGACCCCGTGGATACACGCATGGTACTGGCATTGGGCGTCTCCGCAGCCCTGAACGCACCCATACCTGACACGCCCTTTGGATTATTCAGAATGTAGACCGTTGTTGATATAACGCTTATTAAATTCAAATACTACAAATATTACTAATACTACAAAGTAAGCCCAAACTTCAAATAACTACCAAATGAAATCCAAAATCCAAAAATTGTAAACAATATTTTTGGATTTGGGATTTATTTTGAAATTTGAGGTTTGGATTTGCTTTTGAAGTTTGTAGTTGGGATTTACTTTGAATTTTGTAGTATTTGGATTTTGTAGTATTAAGAATCATAATAAGAACAGTTAATGGCGATTTGGAATGGATAAACATAGGTTATTTCTAGCTCTTTGGATCGGAACTATCATTGTCTTCATAGTTTCAATTTTCAGTCCGTGGTGGTACAGTGTAGAGGAGAGGAAAGAAGATCAGTTTGTTGAACGGTACCGCTCCGAATGGTTCTTAACTAAAGTGAGTACCGAGTACGAAAGCGATCTGGAGCCCAGCTCAGACTGGAGTTCATCATACGATCCCGACGAGTTCGACTTCCCAAGGGTGGCCGAGCTATGGCTGCGCTCGTTCTATATCGTCCTGCTGGGCCTGGTGCTCAACTTTGCAGTGCTCTGGATATATCTGCGGTTCAGGCAGTTCAAAACCACCCAGCAGTGGGTAATCACCATAACCGCCCTGGCTACCGTTGTTACCTTGATCATACCCATCTTTGTTACGGTCGGGCTGCCCATTGCAATTACCAACGATACCAATTATTTCCATTACCCCTCAGAGGACGCCGTCTATACATCATTCTGGGGCGAAGATTCATTTTCTGAACTCGACGGTATCTTAGAGACGAAATACGAATGGGGGCCCCGGTACGGCTGGGGACTGTTCTGGCTGGCGTTTGTGTTCGACCTGAGTATGCTCTTCATCATAAGACCCCCGCCGCGACCCACCGAAAGCGATAGGACAAAAACTCCAGCAGAGGTTGAGGTTGGAGGATAAAATCATCTGATTTTAGAATGATTATTGATTGATACAAGAAGTGCGAATCACGTTTGGCGGTAGCGAGATGCGTACAGTCTAACGGTTGCGAAGCTCGTCTCGTTAAACGGTATGGAGGCTCGTTTGGTTAGGCGGTTTCGAGGCTAGTCTCGTCTCTCGCCTTTAATAATCATACTTGCACCATGCAACTTGCTGCTTGTTTTGCCTCTTGTCTTTTGCCTCTTGCCTCTCCTGAAAGCGTTTTGATTTCAATCGTTTTCTCTTCGCTTTCCCGGCATATATGATTGTAACACAGCCAAAACATTTGGATTAAAATCATTACCGAGCTTTGCTTTGCCTGTGAGAGCGTCCAGCAGATCGTAATCGTCAAGCTCCAGGATCTTGTTCAGGTCGCGCAGCCAATCAATATCTCCCTGCGCTACTCGCTCCGGCAGCTCGTTCTCCAGAGCATCGTTCAACACCACCTCAAGCTCAAGCAGCGACCGCCGACCAAGCCAAGCCGCTCGCCTCCTCAAATATTCAAGCTCATTACTCGTAACCATTAAACATCGAATATATAAACAAATTATTTGTAATTTTTTAATTTTCAATCAGCTATATTGGAATTCGAAGTAAGGGGAGAAGAATCTCCCCTTAAACCCCTCTATTTTCTTATCATTTTGGGTGATGCCGAAGGCATCACCCATAGAGATAAAGAAAGAGGGGTTGTAGGGGATTCTTCCCCTACATTTGACCCTATATATACGATTATTGAAAAAGTATATATTGTAATTTGGGTATAGTAAAAATGCTATCCTGGAGGCTTATTGAATGGTCCGTTTTGTTGGCGTAGTTGTTTTTATTTCATTATTATTAATTGTTCCTTTTAATGTTGTTTTAACCGATACCGCTTATGGTGGTGATGGTAGCGGCTATACTGCGAGCCGTATGCAGTCAGTGATCACTTTTACTAATGTAACCGATTCGGTGGGCCTATCGGGCGTGCGCGGCGACTCGTACGCATGGGGCGATTACAACAATGACGGTTACCAGGACCTTCTGGTAAAGGGCTCGCGGCTGTTCCGCAACAACGGCCCGCCCGACTGGGATTTCACCGAAGTTACGGAACTTGCAGGGCTGGACTCCAGTGGTTATGCCGTCTGGGGCGATTATAACAACGACGGCTACCTGGACTTCTACGCGGCGGGTCACCCCTACAATTACATGGACACGCTCTGGCGCAATAACGGCCCGCCTGACTGGACGTTTACCAACGCCACGGCGGAGGCGGGAACGCCGGACGATGGGTACCCCTCGCTTGCTGCCGGCTGGGGCGATTACGACCGCGACGGCTATATCGACCTCTATGTAGTCAACTGGCGGGACGCCGCGGATATAAGATACGCTGACAAGCTCTGGCACAATAACGGCGACGGCACATTCTCAGATGTAACGATTTCCGCCGGCATTGACGATTATACCGAGCCTTACGCGGGCATGGGCGTGAACTGGGGCGATTATAACGACGACGGCTGGATCGATATCTATGTGTCCAACTACCTTCTCACACCGAACTTTTTATGGCACAACAACGCCGACGGTACATTCGTTAATCGTGCCTTTGAAACAGGTACCACTGGCGAGCTCAGCCGCCGTGCGGGCCAGGACTATTACGGGCATACCGCCGGCTCGTCCTGGGGCGATTACGATAACGATGGCGATTTAGACCTCTGGCAGACCAACCTCGCGCATAAGGACCCGTTACGCGCGGGTATATGTGCAGACAGCGAACTGCTGAGAAATGACGGTGCCGTCAGCGGTTATACATTCACGAACGTCCGCGACCAGACGGGCATACCCACGAATTCAGCCGGCGAAAACGAAGAGCTCTTTTTTGGCGTTGCCTGGGGCGATTATGACAACGACGGCGATTTGGACCTTTGGATACCTCAGATCAAGAGCTATATCGATTACGCCTACTCGTATTTCTTCCGCAACAATGGCGACGGGACCTTTACCGATATAAGCGAAGAGACAGGCGTGCGTGTGTGGGACAGCGACGGCGGGTGCTGGTGCGATTACAATAACGACGGGTTCCTGGATCTTATCACCGAGGGCAAATACCCGTACGAGGGCGGCTACGAGGTGCGCCTGTTCAAAAGCAACGGCGCAGAGGTGTCCGGGCACGGCGATCGGAACTGGTTGAGAGTAGAGCTGGAGGGCCGTGCCAGCAACCGCGCAGCTATAGGCGCGCGCGTTTATGTAACCGACACTTCGGGCCGCACGCAGCTGCGCGAAATAGAGGGCGGCACCGCCGGCCATTCCTATCAGCATTCATTAGGTGCGGAGTTCGGGTTCGGGTCTACAACCGGTGATGTGGATGTAACTGTGCGGTGGCCCTCGGGCAGGGAGCAGGTGGTTACAGGCGTATCACAAAACGATGTACTAACGGTAATCGAGCCGGACACGGTAACTGACATGGTGGTAACCGCTCTGTGGCCCGAAACACCCGAGCCTGCGGAGGGCAGCCGGATCACACTGCACGCAACGGTCTCCAACTGGGGCACTGAAGGCGTGGATTCGTGCAGAGTGCGGTTCTTCGAAGGCGCGGTGCCCGTTGATGTGAATACCGTGGATCTGACACCGTACCAGATCGGCTCCGATCAGCTGATTGAATTACCCATAGATCCCGGCAGTGAAGCCGATGTATCCGTGAGCTGGGACACCACCGGTAAGCTCGGCGCAAACGAGCTCTGGGCAATGGTGGATTCCGTTATACCTGTGGAACAAAATACCAATAATAACGTACGCGCAGCTGTGGTTACGGTTGTTAAACCTGACAGTGCGCCAATACCACAGCTTAGCGCAACGCCTCTTTCCGTTGAACTTCCGAATGCTGTAGTTACATTCGACGGCAGCGGCTCGGTTGACGACGGCGAGATTATCGGTTATTATTTCGATTTCGGCGATACCGAGAATTCGGATTGGACAGATTCGCCACTGGTAGAGCATACCTACAAATTCGCCGGCGAGTTCGAGGCGAGCTTGATAGTAAAAGACGACAGTGATATCGTTTCCGATACACAGGCAGTGGTGACCGTTACGGTTCGGAATCAACCTGTGAACGAGCCGCCTACTATACAGTCTGTTCAGGTCTCCCCCGAGCCCGCTTATGTTGGCAGAAGCGCGGAGATAAATGTTGACGCATCGGACCCGAATGACGATATCACAGGATATGTCTACAGTGCCGATGCGGGCTCGATTACAGGTACCGGCAGCACAGTTACATGGCTGCCGCCGGATGAAATTGGCGATTATAAGATCGAGATAACGGTTCGCGACAGTGCAGGTAATTACGATCGTACCGATAGGTACATTACAGTGATATTGGTGCCTGTGGAATTAATGGAAGATGTGCGGTTGGGTACGACAGTAACGCCTTCAGAGCTAACCGCCGACGGGCTTTCTTCTGCAAAGCTCACCGCGGTTGTAGAATGGCACGATAACAGCGGATCCGATGGTGCAAAAGTTGTACGGCTTACCGGCGAGCAGCTCGATATAATCTGGGTGGATCTGAGCGCGCTGGGCGGTAAAAGCATAGCGGTTCTGACCGATGACGGTATGGGCGGCGATGCAGCCGCCGGCGATGGTATCTTTACAATCGAGTTCACTGCAGGTAAAAGCACCAAAGGGTCCGACCAGCTTTTGACGGTCACTGCATCGCTTGCGGACAGCCGGCAGCTTGCTTCATCAGTATCATTGAAAGTGATACCGGGCGAAGAAGAGCAGGCGGAAGAGGAGACGGCCGCTGACCGTCTGGAATCGCCGGGATTCGAAGCGGTTTTTGTTTTTGTTGCGATAATTGCAATTGTAATCCTGAATGTTAGAGCGAGAAAACGAAAATAGCAGTTGACATACAATAATTAGAAAATGTTCACCGTTTCGGTCTTATCAATGGGCAGTTCAAAATCAAAAAATGATACTTTAACATGAGCAGTACCTGAGACTTGCACCTGTATCTGGCTTTTACCCAATATGGTGGTAGGTACACTTGTTACAGTAAGTACCACTGTGACCTCAGAGATCTCCTTGGCCTCTATCTCGAATTCTTCCTCGGAATAGGTATCACCTATGTCGGTACCGTCGATAATAATGTCCGCCTCTACTTTTTTCAGTGTAGCGCCGAAGAGGTTATCGTTATCCACTCTCAGAGTCACATCGAAGGATATAGAGGTCTCCAAAATCGAGATGCTTTTAAATTCGATTTCTGAAACCTGGACGGCCGGCTCTTTTATAGAAAGAACCAATCCGGCAAGAATTACCATAATAATAACAATAACAATGATGATCCCGAAGAAGATTTTTTTCTCCATATAATAACGCCACTTTAAAAACAACATAGGTTTAACAATAATTAAAATTAATTAAATCACCCTAGCGCCTAACCTCCAGCGCCTAACCCCTGATTCAATCGCCTATAATCGTTCCTTAAGTATTTTCTCTACAACCGACGGATCCGCAAGCGTCGTGGTATCGCCCACATCGGTTCCCCCCGCCGCGGTGATCTTAAGAATCCTTCGCATGATTTTCCCGCTTCGTGTTTTCGGGAGTGCTTCCACAAACTGTATCTTATCGGGTTTTGCTATGGGGCCGATCTCAGTGGATACATGGCTCCTGAGCTGCTTTTGTAGATCTTTGCTTGCCTCGGTTCCCGCAGTAAGTATGACGAACGCGTACAGCCCCTGCCCCTTCACTTCGTGAGGCATGGGTACCACGGCGGCCTCTGCTACGCTCTTGTGGCTTACCAGCGCACTTTCCACCTCCATTGTACCTATCCTATGCCCGGATACATTGATGACGTCATCCACGCGGCCCATTAGCCAGAAATCGCCGTCGTCATCCTGCCTGGCACCGTCGCCTGTGAAGTACACATCCTTGAATCGAGAAAAATATGTGTTTGTATACCTCTCGGGATCTTTGTAAAGAGTCCGTAGCATTCCCGGCCACGGGCGTGTAATCACCAGGTACCCGCCCTCGTTTATGTCAACGGGTTTCCCCTCTTCACTGAAAATAGCGGGAACAACACCCGGGAACGGCCGGTTCGCGGAGCCGGGCTTCATTGTCATTGCACCGGGCAGCGGTGATATCAGGATCCCGCCGGTTTCCGTCTGCCACCATGTATCCACAATGGGACATCTCTCACCCCCGATATATTTGTAGTACCAGATCCACGCTTCTGGATTGATGGGTTCGCCAACAGACCCCAGCAGTCGCAGTGAGGACAGGTCGTGCTGCTTTGGCCAGCTCTCACCTTCTCGCATCAATGCACGGATGGCTGTAGGTGCGGTATAGAATATGGATACGCCGTACTTCTCCACTACATCCCAGAACCTGTCGGGTTTAGGGTAGTTCGGTACGCCTTCGAACATTATGGTTGCTGCTCCGATAGAAAGCGGTCCGTATACGATATAGCTGTGGCCGGTCACCCACCCGATATCGGCTGTACACCAGTAGGTATCCTCCTCCTTCATATCGAAGATCCATTTAGTGGTCAGAGTCGTATACAGCAGGTATCCGGCGGTTGTATGCATAACACCTTTGGGTTTGCCTGTGGTACCACTTGTATACAGTATGAACAGCGGATCCTCGGCGCCCATGTGTTCCGGTTCGCAAACATGACTTGCTTCTTCCATCTCGTTATGCCACCATGCATCCCGACCGTCTTCCATATCCACGCCCAGGTTGGTACGGTTGACCACAATGACATGCTCTATAGAAGGGCAGTCTTCAAGTGCCAGTTCCGCCTTGTATTTTAAAGGGATTCTTTTACCGCGTTTGTAGCTGCCGTCGCTGGTTACCAGTAATTTTGCCTCCGAGTCCTGTATCCGTGTTTTTAACGCCTCGGAGGAGAATCCGCCGAATACGACGCTGTGTATTGCACCGATCCGGGTACATGCCAGCATGGCAATGGCGAGTTCCGGAATCATAGGTAAGTATAAGCAAACCCTGTCACCGCGTTTGATACCAAATTTTTTCATGACATTTGCAAACTTATTCACCTCGCGGTAGAGCTGTTGGTATGTGTAGATTTTATTGTCGCCGGGCTCACCTTCCCATATAATTGCAGCTTTATTGCGGCGCCATGTTTCCATATGCCTGTCAAGGCAGTTGTAAGAAACGTTGAGTTTTCCACCCTCAAACCACTTTGCGAAGGGGGGATCCCAGCTTAGTACCTTATCCCATTTTTTAAACCAGTGGAGCTGCTCTGCCATTTCAGCCCAGAACTCCTCAGGGTGTTCTACGGAACGCTGATATAGCTTTTCATACTCCTCCAGGCTTTTTATATTGGCATTTTCTCTAAACTCCTTGCTGGGGGGTATTCTACGACCCTCGTGCATTATAGACATAATCGTTTCTTCTTGAACCATAACCACGCCTTCTTGTGGGGTGTAATATATTAGAGATAATCAATTTAGATCTATCCAATATAAATGTATCAAATATATACTTGATTGATATATTTAAAATAATTATTGTGAATATAATAACATATATTGAGAGCTTCTAAATCGTTACCAGAAGGACGGTTTCGGCTTCGGTTTAGAAGCTCGTATGGTTTAGTGGACTCGATATTTGTCTTGCCTCTTGCCTATCGACTTTCCAAAATCGCACTTATTTTAATGAAATCAAAAGCCCTTGTAATTATGAAAATCAGCTCTATTACTGGTAATTCAAACCTTCTCTATTAATATACAATATATACATATATATAAGCCACTCCATTTGAGATAGAAATTACTAATTTTGAGTGATTTTTTTAAAAAAATTGATGATTTCTGGTAATTTTTTATAATTTTCCGGGGATTTATATAATATCGACCTGAATATTTATCACAAAGGGCCTGTTTTTGAGAACAATTCGTGAAAAAAACGGTCATTGAACGATTTTCTTAATAAATTTTAATAATAACGAAGTAAAACGCTTCGTTCGAACGATTGTTCTATATAGAACAATGATTTAATTGTTTTCTTCGTTCGTTAAAGTATGTTTGTATGAACGAAAACTATTTCTTTCGTCCAACGAGGTTATTTAAATAGAACGAACAAATTAATAGAATGAACGAACGATGTAATAATACATGCTTAACAATTATTTTTTCGTTGAAAGCAACGCAAACCTAATTAAACCCTTTGAACGGGATCAACGAAGCATCATAAAAATTATTGTTTGAAGAAGCGTTGAAAAAAGTTATTTATAACTTAATTTATCAGCGTAAAGAATTTTTTTTAAACTTTTTTAAAATTTTTAGATTAATAGATATAATACTGGCATATATAATTGTCATAATTTTTTTTTAAAATTCGTTAAAGATTATTTTTTTAGTTTTTTTTGACAAAGTTATGGTGTCACATAGATAAATTGTTCATCGAAAGCGTTCGAACGGCGTTAGAACGATTAAAATCGTTCGTTAAAAGTGTAAAAAAATGAATTTTATCCCAAAAGTTTTTATACTAATAGTAAGATAGGTATAGCAATAAAAAAATTTCGGGTGAGAAAAATGGCAAAGAAAAAAGCTAGAAAGAAACCCAAGAGAAAGGCAAGGCCGAAAAAGAAAGCAACAAGGAAGAAGGCCAAGAGTGCTCGTTGTGCTGCAAAGACCAAAGCCGGAAAGCAGTGTAAGAAATATGTGTCGGGCAAATCCAAATATTGCTCTTCACACAAGAAGTAAAAAAGCAACGGCTTCGATAAGCATATCGATCATTCAGTTCTTTAGATCCCCCCCACTACTTGGGATGGCAACATCCCGCCCTCTCCAAAGTATTCGCATGGTATAATTTGAAGGGAGTATATTTTTTATTAGTTAATGTTATTTATTTTGATATGGGTAAATTTTTAATAAATTTTCGAACAAATATTTACGATTTTGTTCAATAATTATAATCGATAGATTATATTTTTAATAATATACCTTTCACCAAATATTATAATGATTTTATTTGAAATTTAAAAATATTATCCAAAAAATAACTTTTATAAAAATTGAGTAAAAGTATTTCAGGAATTCCATCGACCCGATTCGATTAGATTTTCCTCGATGCATTTTAATTTGTACAGGTCCGATTCCGGGTTGCCGATGTAAGTCCAGGCCTCAACCCGTTCGTTGGATTCAAGGATGACAGGAATAATTTTTCGGATATAAAAAGAATCTTCGATGGGTTCAATGTTACATCGTTCATAGATATCAAGTTTCGGCAAAAGTTCGTTTAACGATTTAATTGTATAAACACGACCATATACTTTTCTATCGGTATCTTCTACAATCATAGGGAAGCTGCCGCAATTATATAGTTTTGCGTAGATCCAACCAAAATTAACAGAATCAGGCTCTATTCGTGCTACATTAATAAAGAAGTTCACATCGCTCAATGTTCCGTAGCCAAATAGTCTATTACAGTGTTTTTCAGTCATTCAAAAGAACTCCCTTTATTAATATACATATTATACGTATTTTAAATCAATTATGCAACGAGAATCATAAATTGATATTAATAAATGTTTTCATTATTTCTTGTTTTGATTATCATTTTCTAAAATTAATTCCAGATATGACCTTCGCTCGAACCTATCCAGTTTAAGAATCTCCTTGAATATATCTTGAATATCCTGCCTTGTACCCTTAAAATCTTGATCGTTTAATATGATTTTCTCGATTTCAACAAATGTTCCCAGGTGCTCAACGTCATCAAGACAAACGGTATAATCATCCAGTTCATATATCGTTCTTTGTTTTCGGATTTCCATAATTCTTTTAAATCCAAGTTTGGTAAGAATCCTCTCCGCAGCGATAATATTACCGATATGGACGGTATATTCTTCCCGGGTCTTGCTGGCAGGATCTATTTTTGGACCTTTATAGCTCAGTTCGCATTTGCCTAATTCCGCCCCCTCAAATTCTTTTTGCACGTCGTTTCCTTCCTCGGGTATTATAATCCTCAATCTCAAGGCTTCGTCTGTCTGGCCAAAATCGCGCTCGGGGTGCGAAAAATATGTATCAACCTCCAGGTGAGCTTTAATAAAGTTCGCCCCCGCACCTTCAAGTTTAGCTTTAACGGAAGAAAGATCATCAGCATAAGCTTTGAGTTCAACTTCAAGTTGCATCTCATTCAATCCTTGAAACTATTTTCTTATTGTTGATCAGTTCAAAGTGTAAAAGTGCTATGTTCAAAGTTATTTAAATTGTTAAAGCAACAGTTGGTCCGGCGTTCACGGTTCTATTATTCTCTGATAACCGCCTTGCGCCTGTCGGCTTTTACGGCGATATGAACACCTTTGAAGAACCCGCCCCAGACAATAGCGATAAAGATTACGGTCATGAGGATGGCCACAGCGGCATCAAAAAGCGTGAAATCGATCCTGGAATCGAGCTCATAGCTATAAGGTTCATTTTCTCCGTAAAGCGGTTCGCTTACCAACAGGCCGCGTACATCATCACACGTTATATAGTAATATACGGTTTTACCGTCATGCTCCGGCAGCGCGGGGATCTTTCCACTATAAACTGCTTTTTCTGAACCGGTTGTATTTCCCTCCACAATACTGCCCGTATCCATCATTTTAACAGCGCGATATGGACCATCGGTGCCCACGCGGTAGTGTATCATCATAGAGTTCGGATCGACATGATGGTGGTTTCCAACTTCGACCTGTACCTCATAAGCTTTCGCGCTCGAATATTTTGTATGTCGCTGATTATGTTTGAGGATAGGCAGCCCGATATCAAGGTCCAGATAATCGTTCTCCTTGGCGATCTTTGCCACACCCGTCATCTCTGTAATGAAGAGATTGCAGGTCAATAGTTTTCGGCTGGTATTGATTATCAGTTCGGTTGGAGGATGAAAACCCGCGTTGTCCTCATCATTAAGCTCGATGGTGTACGATAATACGCCGTGGCAGCCGTACATGAAATCGTCAGAATCGCCGGAGGTGAGGTACATATTGTCATCCCACCATGATGCATAACCGGTCTGATCCATCAGCTCGTGGCCGATGTATACAAGCAGGTCTTCATGGGGCGCCTCGTTGTAGGTGTAGCCCCACGGCCAGATGACCCATCCGCCCACGGCATGGTAGGAAAGAGCCAATCCCACATCCGAGCGCATATTATGGTGATTTCCATCGGTATCAAGCTTATCCATCAGCAGTCCTATGCCCTGCGTCTCGGGCTCGGAGAACCCGCCGTCCTTGTCCTCATCGATTTTTCCGTCGCCGTCGTTGTCCTCACCGTCCCAGGGGTCCTCGTCAATACCGTTACGGTCTTCCCTGTAAACCGGGTCCCACCAGTCCGGCAGCGTTATTATACTGTCACCGTCGTTGTCATGATTATCCTGTGGGCCCCTGTACACTCCCGAGGTTGGTATAGAGCTGTCCAAACGCTGCTCGATACCGTTCTCGGAGATTATACCCTGCTGGTTGGCATGCCAGTAGTACGGGAAATTGCGGTTAAGGTCCACACCGTCGAAGTCCGGGTCGAACACGCCGTTGCCGTTATTATCCCGTGCGTTCTTCCGCCAAGAGCCGGAGCCCTCCGCCTGCATCTTGAAGTCTATCGCCGTTCCGTCGGGATTGAGGGTTGGCACCACCCAGATCTCGCGGTGGTCCACCAGGTAGGTCACGCGGGCCTCGGACCAATCTTCGTCCACGAGCCCGTCGCTGTCATCGTCTTTTCCATTGAACATATCCTCGTTCACTGCACCGTCACCGTCGTTGTCTGTGGGCGGCAGCCCGTAGTTCTCACAGAGATGGAAAATATAGTACATGGGCACTTCGAACGCCATCCACTCGCGGGCGTGGATATTGCCCAGTATAACAACCTTGGGCTCGTCCGGCTCCTCCACATTCACATTATCGGAGATTTTTACGCCCCACATGCTGCGGCCCTGCCATGTTGCACCGTGCGCGGTTCCCCGTGTCAGGTCCTCTATACGCATTATATCGGGGTAGGTTTTGGCAAGCCTCTGCAGCTGCTCATTCATTTGTGTTAGCGTAAAATATTCTTTGAAATATTTATCAAAGGGCTGCTCGGGAAGTCCATTTGTTACGCCCTCCTGGGCAGTACCGGCCGCGGTGTTCGTACCCTGGGCTGTGGAAAAACTCTCGGCCTCAACGGTACCCTCACCGCTGAGATTGGCGTCGAGGACACCTGCGATCAATATAAAAAGAATGAAAGCCATAAAAAGAGTTTTGATAGACATATTACGGAATTTGTATTATTTTTATGTATTATTAAGGTTTTTGGGTGATTTTACATTGATTATAGAACTGCGGCTAGCGATTGCGGCCACGAGGGGCGTAACGTAAAGCGGTTACGGTAGACGGCCTCTGAACGTTGGACGTAGGACGTTATGCACTTCGCCACCCCTACCGTTGGACGCACTTCTGGAATCGTCGAAAATCTAACGATTAAATTTATAATCCATAATTTTTATTATCAGCATATAAAAGGCTGATAATATGACCTCCGATATTGCACTGCTGATTATTGATATGCAAAATGATGTAGTTGAGAAAATGCCGCTGGCACCCGGGATCGTACCCGGTATACAGGAAATACTGGAGCGGTTCCGTACGGCTTCGAAACCGGTATTCCACATCAGGCGTTCCTATCGCGCGGACGGCACGAATGTGGAGCTGCCCAGGTTGGAAGAGTACAAGAAGAGCGGTTTTAAGGTGGTTGAAGGTACAACAGGCGCCGAAATAATCGAAGCGCTCAAGCCGCAGGAAAATGAATATGTTGTTATCAAGCCGCGCTGGAGCGCGTTCTTCCAAACCCCGCTCCAGATGCTGCTGACCCGTCTTGGTATCAAAACAGTGGTGCTTACAGGCGTGCAGACCCCTAACTGCGTGCGCACCACGGCCTACGATGCCATCGCATTGGATTTCGAAACGATAATAATCAAAGATTGCGGAACGGCAGCCACCGAGGAGATACACGAATATAACCTGAACGATATGGAAAATATCGGCTGCAGGATTATGATGAAAGATGATTTTTTGAAGATTTTGGATTGATTAATTATAGGCGCTAGAGACTAGAGAATAGGCGCTAGGGTGATGAGTGATTGATACAAGAAGCGCGGCCAAGGGTTTGCGGTTGCGAGGGGCGTAACGTATTGCGTTAGCGTCAAGCGTCCCGTAATACGGTTGCGAAGTGCGTACAGTCCCTCGTCTCTCGTCCTTCGTCTTTTCGAAGGACTCTACCTTTAAGTCAATTAAAGCCGCAGACTGATAACTTGGAGCCAGCCCAGAAGGCTCGGTACCGGTTGATGATAATCAATCGAAAATTTGGTACTTATAATAAATAAAATATAAATCTTAATTATTATTGAAACATTCCATCTAGTCTATCATAGGTTTCATCAGCTTTAGAAACATTATATAAATTTAAAATATGTTGTATTATATCATCATTATAATTCTTTAAAATGGTTACATCGTTATCAAATTCTTTTTGAAATGGTAAATTTTCATTTTTATCAATGTATTTTAAGGGTTATTGATTCTTTACTAATTTATCGTTTTTTCATTTTTACATAATTTAAGTCTCAGTTTTTTATTGGTGTGAATTTTTGTAGTGAGTATCGTTGTTGTTCTAGTTAGCCC
>CP070629.1:1088631-1091883 GCA_020356005.1 Thermoplasmata archaeon | reverse complement strand
CTTCGGGGTCAAAGGTCTCCACATCATCTGTATTTCTGCGTTCGATGGATGAGGCTTGTGGAATCATCACAACCGCCAGGATTCCACCGATTATCAACAGCACGAGAAACAGTTTCTTGAGGCTAATCAGATCCTTAATTACTATGTTCTTAATGATAGGCAGCCTGTCAGCGAACCTGATATCCTGTTCATAATCGTCAATTTCTTCATCATCCAGAACCGGCGCAGGTCTTGCACCCAGCGGCTCGGTTGCAGGTGCTGTTACTTTAATCTTTGTTTTGCAGCTGGGGCAGTTGAGGGTAGTTGTGCCACGTACACCCGATAACCTGAGTACATTATCGCAAGCGGGGCATTGTACCCTTATTGATCCTTTACCTATCGCCATTGTTCAATCAGCCTCGTATGAATTAATTGCAATTCCTAACGCATCACCTTATCGAAGACATCTTCCATGGTCCCGAGCCCTTTCATCTCGTAGATATCGATGTTAGAGCGCACCATTAACTGTGCAATCAATTTTGCATTGCGTCTTTCACTTAAGCCCACGGTCAGGCCGGAGCCCGAGAGCTCCAGTGTGCTGACCCACTTCTGGGATTTCAATAGCTGGTAAGCTCTATCCCTGTCGGATACATCGATGAAGAATTTAGGCACGAGCAATTTCTGCCTGAGGTCCCTGGCACCGCCCACGGCCTTTATCTGCCCGTTGGAAATGAACGAGAACCTGTCCACCAGGTACTCGCTCTCGATTATATTGTGTGATGTATAGAAAATGCACCGGCTGCTCCCGCACCATTCCTTGAGATATTCACGGAGCTTGCGGCGCATGTCGATGTCGATCATTGTAAACGGTTCATCCAGAAACAATATGCGTGCATTGCTCAGCAGTACCCGGGCAATTTCAAGCCTCTGCCTCTGCCCGGAGGACATTGTGGCGATCTTCTTATTGGGCGAATCCTGAAGTTCCACCAGCGTAAGTAATTCGTAAATGCGGGCTTTAAGACCGTAGCTTCTAACACCTGAAAGCCTGCCGAAAAATCTCAAATACTCTTTAGCCGTCATATATTCGTACAGAAAAGGAAGTTCCATGAGGATGCTAACATATTTTCGGATTGCATTAGGATTCTCTCTTAAGTCAATATCAAAAACATAAGCTTCACCCTCATCGAAGTTCGTAAGACCCGTGAGTACCCGTACCGTTGTGGTTTTACCTGCGCCATTCGGTCCGAATATACCAAAGATCTCGCCTTCTTTGACCTTAAGCGAGACATGATCCATAGCGCGAATCGGCCCGTAGCTCTTGACCAACCCTTCCGCTTCTATTAACATAATACCCACAACTTTTTATGCAAGCACGCAAATATCATACTCGTGATGAATGAACCCTTTCTGAGTGCTCTGTTTACTTGGTAATCAGGTGTACCATGATGAAGATCTTGAGTTCTGACAACATCGAAAATATCAAACAGAAACGGATTATAATATCGAAATATATGTTTTTCGATTTAAATAGCTGATATATTGATTAATATCGATTGTTTGTAGATTTTATTTGATTAATTAAAGCTTAATTATCGATTACAGAGGTGCGGAAAGCGGTTGCGTCTGCGAGGGGCGTAACGTCAAACGTCCTACGTTTAGCGGCCGTAAAACGTAAAACGCAATACGGTACGCTCTTCGCCACCGCAAACCGTAGGACCCACTTCTGGAATCGATTATAAATTTGTGATATTTTACTATAACATTATTAATATACCAACAATAATACAGGTTAAAATTAAAATGCTATTTCATCAATAATATATGAGTTTGATGCAACCTCATAAAGATTATACAGGAGGTATTAATAAATGACAAGAACTGCGAAGAAAGGAGCGGCCAAATCCGCCCGGTCACGTTCACGGGCATCCAAGGCCAGAGCCGGTGCAAAAAAAGGTGCTGCAAAAAAGAAGAAACTTGAAGATAAACTCAGTATGAAACGCACGTTATCGTGGGAATCGCTGGACGGAAGAAAAATCCAGCAGATAATGAAGTTTTCTGAGGGTTATAAAGATTTTTTGGATGAATGCAAGACCGAGCGCGAGACGATCTCATACATGGTCAGGGAACTTAAGGCGAAGGGCTTTAAGAACATTGCTACGTTCAAAGGAAAGAAGCTTAAAGCGGGCATGAAATTCTACGAGCTGAACCGCGACAAGAATCTAGTGGTTATCGTTCTAGGAAAGAAGCCGTTGGAGCAGGGCGTGAACATCGTAGCTTCACATGTGGATACACCGCGGCTCGATTTGAAGCAGAACCCGCTGTACGAGGACGGCGAAACACAAATGGCTCTTTTGAAGACACATTATTACGGCGGTATCAAGAAGTATCAATGGGTTAATATCCCGCTGGCACTGCACGGCAGGATCATTCGAAATGACGGTAAAATAATTGATATAACAATCGGAGAGGAGCCGGGGGATCCGATATTCATCATACCGGACCTTCTACCTCACCTGGCACGCAAGCGCCAGGGTCCCCGGAAATTAATGGAGGGCATCAAAGGCGAGGAGCTGAACATACTCATCGGCAGTTTACCCATCAAGGATAAAGGCACGAAGAAAAAGGTAAAGCTCTGGGTGCTGGATTACTTAAACAAGAAATACGGGATCGTGGAGGAGGATTTCATAAGCGCGGAAATGGAGGCGGTGCCCGCCGGTAAAGCAATGGATATCGGCTTCGATAAGAGTCTCATAGGAGCATACGGTCAGGATGATCGTATATGCGCTTACACATCGTTCAGAGCCATACTTGATATCAAGACACCCGAGTACACCTCCATTGCCTTTATGGTCGACAAAGAGGAGATCGGGTCCGACGGTCCCACGAGCATCCGTTCCAGGTTTATCGTGGACGCCATAGGTAATGTACTGGAGCTTACCAACAATAACTACCGCGAGAGTTTGCTGAGAAGTGTACTCACCAACTCCAGGGCGCTGTCGGCGGATGTGAATGCAGGTATAAACCCACTTTTTAAGGATGTACATGAAAAAATGAACGCTGCGAAAATAGGGTACGGCCCTGTTGTAACGAAATTCACCGGCAGCGGCGGTAAGTACCTCGCAAACGACGCCTCGGCAGAATTCACGGGAGCCATCCGCCGTATGCTGAACGCTAATAAAATCCCGTGGCAGACCGCGGAGCTGGGCAAGGTGGACGAGGGCGGCGGCGGGACCGTAGCCAAGCACATGGCCGTCCATAACATGGATGTCATCG
>CP070629.1:1071093-1088531 GCA_020356005.1 Thermoplasmata archaeon | reverse complement strand
CAAATATAAGAAGTTGAAGAATCCCATAATGCGCAGGACTCTTGCCAAGATCGCTACGCTTGATACGGTGGCGAAGATGGGTGAAATGCAGGTTAAAGATCTGATGAACGAGATCAAGCAGGAGATCGAGAGGAATGCACAGGAGGAAACATATCTTGAAGATAAGATCGATACAATGAAGGATCTTATCAAGGAGCTTCATAACGGTGAGGAGCTCAGTTTAATCAAGAAACGGTTCGAGGAACTTATTAAGAATGTGAGCCCCACCGAGATCAGTCAAATGGAGCAGAGGCTGATCGATGACGGCATGCCCGAGGATGAGGTCAAGCAGCTCTGCGATGTACATGTGGAGGTCTTCAAAAGCGCCCTGGAGGACCAGGAGCCGCCGGAGGCGCCCCGCGGCCATCCGGTGCATACATTCATGCTGGAGAACCGGGCGGCAGAGGAGATACTGGCGAATATAGCATCATTAATAGAGGTTATCGATTCAACGCCCACCCCGGAGGAATTCAAGAAACATAAGAAGGCGCTGACACTTTTTATGGACAAATTGGCGGAGATCGAGAAGCATTACCTGAGGAAGGAGAACCAGCTGTTTCCCAGGCTTTAAGCCCATGATGTTTCGGGGCCGTCGCAGGTTATGTGGGCCATTCATAACGAGATCCGGACTTTTTTCAAAAAAGTAAAGGAATTAATTAAAGAGGACAAAGTCACCGAGGTCAGTTTATTCACACTGGAGCTGGTAAAGAAGATTAATGATATGATCTACAAGGAAGAGCATATACTGTTTCCCATGTGTCTGGAGACTCTCTCGCATGAGGAATGGGTTGAGGTAAAACAAGGAGAAAGAGATATCGGTTATGCGTGGGTTCGGCCGCGGAGGGGCTGGCCCACCCAGGCGGACAAGCTGAAAGGAAAGCTAGAAAAAGAGATGAAGGAAGGCGGGAAGCAGCTCCCGCTGGATACCGGCATGCTCTCGCTTGAACAGCTCAATTTGATGCTGACCCACATGCCGGTGGATTTAACCTATGTAGATGAGCACGACCAGGTCCTTTACTATTCAGGCGGGAAAGATAGGATTTTCCCGAGGAGCCCGGGGGTTATCGGCAGAAAAGTCCAGAAATGCCACCCGTCAAAAAGCGTCAAAATGGTCAATAAAATAGTAAAGGAGTTCAAATCCGGTAACCGCGACATAGCCGAGTTCTGGTTCAATATGGAAGAACGTTTTGTTCACATCAGGTACTATGCAGTTCGCGACGATAAAGGGAAATACAAAGGCGTCCTGGAATTCAGCCAGGACGTTACTCATATTAGGCATCTAGAATTCGAGAAAAGGCTATTAGATTGGGAATGATATAGTAAGATTTTATATTGATTCTTAATACTACCAAATCCCAATACTACCAATACTACCAAGGAATACTACCAAATCCCAATAATACCAAGGCCTCACCCCCTTTTTAATTGGTGACAAATATTTAAAATCTTTTATGTTTCATTATATATACCATATTAGTTGGGTGAACAATTGATTAAGAAAAAAGAAAAATTAATTGGTAAAATCTTTTTGATATCTTTCTTTTTATTATGTTCAGGGGTGTTATTAATATTTATTTATGGACAATATTATGATATTGATAAAGAATTTAGTCACCCCTCATCATTAATGAGTCAAATCTCTAAGTTTTTAATTATCATTTTATTTAGTCAATTTATTTTATTAATGAGCTATATATTTTTAAGAATTGGTATTGAACGTTTTAAAGAAGGACGAGAAGAAAAAATATCAAAAATATTTGCACTTATAATTGTATTTATTGCTATGCTATCAGCATCTATCAAAGTTACATTACATGATTTAAAAAGTATTTTTTCTCTTGAATTTATATTATTAATTACCGCATATCTCTTTACTAGTGTTATTTTCATTAATATAGTATTTATTTTTATTAATGTAAAAAAAAATAAGAAAAATATCGATATTTAATCTTCTTCGCCTTTCGCACCTCGCAACTCGTCTTTCCGAAATCAGTTAAAAATCGAAAAAGCTATTTATTATTACAAGTTTACAAACGGTATGATGAGAATTAAATCTAGATTTACATTCATTTTGGGCACTATTGCATTAATTTCTATTATTTCCCTTCCTATCACATCCGCGGCAGCACCCGGTGAGGCACCCACCTCACGCTCGGAGGACGTATTGGGCTCGGCGGACCCGCTGTGGTGGCACACCTTCGGCTCCGGGTTCTCGGACGAGGCAAGTTCCGTTCTGCAGACCTACGACGGAGGGTTTGTTATTCTGGGCACCACGAAGTTTTCCGGCGTGGGCTATACCGATATCTGGCTGATAAAAACCAACGCTACAGGCCAGCAGGAGTGGAACCGCACATACGGCGGCTTGAACGCAGATGTGGGTTACGATATGGCGCTTACCTCCGACGGCGGGTTCATTATTACAGGCATAACCCGTTTGGAGGGAAATGACGATTTCGATATATACATCCTCAAAATAAATTCCACCGGTAGTGAACAATGGAGCAGGACCTTCGGGGGTGATGAAGACGATCACGGCAATTCCGTTAAACAGACCCCCGAGGGGGATTATATCATCGGTGCACAAAAGGGCTATCTAGAAGAGGATTTTTTAGTGTATACAGCATGGCTTATCAAATTGAACTCTTCCGGGATTGAGATCTGGAACAAAACCTACGGTGAAAATGCTCACCGGATCGATGAAGTCATAATTACTTCTGATGGCGGATATTTAATCGGCGGCCTTTATCATAAGAAGGATATTTTAATTGAATTTGCATGGCTTATGAAAACCGATTCTGATGGCGTGGAACAGTGGAGCAGTTTTTTTCAGATGGGATATACCAATTTCATAACCTCTGTAATCCAGACCTCAGACGGCGGCTATGCATTTGCTGGATATACAGATTTATACAAAAAATATAAAAACATATGGATTTTGAAAACCGACTCGAAGGGTGAGGAACAATGGAACTACACCTTCGGCGGTAATCTGCACGAGTTCGGTGAGGATATCATAGAGGTTTCCGACGGAGGGTTTGTTATCTGCGGTAATTCAGGTGACTACAATGCCGAAAACTTTGACGTCTACCTGATCCGAACCGACGAGGAGGGCAAGTTTTTGTGGTTCAAGACCTTCGGGGGGAAAGACTACGATTTCGGATACTCTCTATTAGAAGCAGATAACGGCAACTTCGTTGTCGCTGGCACCACAATGTCCTTCGGCACCGGTGCCTCCGATATCATTCTAATGACATTCGATCCCAAAACTCCGGAGTACGTACCGAATCAACCGCCTATCTGCTCTATATCTTACCCGCAATTCTATGATGAAATCTCCGGCGGTATCCAGATCCAGGGCACGGCCAGCGATCCCGACAGCTATATTTTCGTTATTTTTATTAGAATTGACGACGGGTCATGGTTCTCTGTAAGCGAGTCTTCCAACTGGGTGCACTTCTGGAACTCTACTTCTGTTCCCAACGGCGAGCATACCATCCACGCCCGCGCATGGGACGGCGTGCTGTACTCGGAGAATGTAAGTGTAAATATCACCGTTCGTAACCCGGAAAAAATCGATGATGTAGGTAATGGAGATAAAGAAGAAGAGGATGATGATAAAGGCGGTTGGGATGAACAGTATATGATACTGGCAATAATAATAATCATTCTTTTAATCGTGATTATTTTGATAAGCTTAAGCTATAGGGGTAAAATAAAACCACCTGATACGAAAAATTCTAAGCACTAAGTACTAAACCCTCATTTCTTCGGGAAAGACGAAGTGCGATAGACGAGGGACGAAAGAAAAACTGGAGAGGGGGCCAGATGCCAGACCCCTGGGTAATAATAATCGATTATAAGCACCCCAATATCCAACCTCTAACCTCCAACCTCCAGTAATGCTTTTGCCTCCTGCCTATTGGCCTGAAATCCTTCGCAACGCAGGAAAAAGGGCCAATAGTCTGGATTTCAGGTCCAGAAGGATTTCGAAAAAAAACTTCAATAATCCCGAAAACCTTCGTTTATCATCATTTACAATTGTGGTCTTTTGCCTCTCCCGAAGGGGTGATTTTATTTTTCAGATTTTATAATTTATAGAACATGAAGCTCCTATATGCATAGTAAAAATCTTCTCCAACATTAATATAAATACTCATCAACAATTAGAGAGGTACCCTATAGAGCTCTAAAACCCTGTTATTACGGGGGAGGCATAATTACTATTTATCTGAAAGTATGGCACAACAAAATCCGAATAAATCATTTATCAAATTTTCAATAATCACATTCAAACCAATTTAAAACAAGACCGTAAAAGGTCGCAACGGGAGTCTGGAAGTGAACGGCTCTCATAAAATATCGGGTTCCCGAATTCAATTTGAATTGCATACCCAAAGGCCCCTCCTGCCTCTCAGCGTTCACTTCCAACTCCTGTCCAAAATATCCCTGGGGCAAAATATTTTTTTCTATTACAACTCCTAGAGTGCATCCACCAATTTCTTCCGCTTCTCCTCGAACTCCTTTTCGGTAATAAGCCCCTCTTTTCTGAGCTCCTTCAATTCCTTTAATCGCTGAGCCGGTGAGGGTTTGGATTTAGCATCACCGGGCGGTTTTGCTGGTGATGGCATTTCCCCTTCTTGTTTATCCACATCTCTGGTATGTCGATCAAATTCATCTTTAGATTTCCACAATAATACTATTCCAATTATTGCTAGAATTAAAATAATTAAGGTTCTAACAATTCCAATTATGAACAGAACTAAAATACTTGAAAATATAACCCAAAAGATTATTGGAATTGCTCCACAAATTGCTATAAATATGGCGGTTCGGAAGGCAAATTTAAAATTTTTCCTGTGAAATATTACAATCGTCCCTCTTAATCCGAAATAGAATCCTAAAAGATATACGATACCACTAATGATGATAGCTACTTTACCTGAGGATAACTCTCCTGAGATATAATAATAATATATTCCTAATAAATTAATTCCACCTGTTAAACACATAATACTAGCTAAAAGTATCATTATTCCGGCAGCAAAAGGAGTCCAATAATGAATCAACTGATCTGATGGATGGCCTTGGTATGGTACTCTGGTGGAGGCGCCGCATTCGAAACAATATTCCATATCTTCTTTCAATTTCTGCCCACAATTCTGACAATAATTCATTATTCACACCCAAAAGGACTAGGGATTGATTGATTAAAAGATTTTCGATTAAGATCCATATGAGAGCTTTACTATTATATAATGATATCAAGGCGAGTCGGAATGTCGGAGTCCAAGATCTAGTCCCGGCTTATGGCACCTAATCTTTCTAATTATTAATCTTATAGCTCCTGCGCCAATTTCTTCCGCTTCTCTTCAAACTCTTTTTCAGTTATAAGCCTCTCTTTCCTGAGCTCCTTCAATTCCTTTAATCGCTGGGCGGCCGAGGGTTTGGGTTTAGCATCATGGGGTGGTGTTATAAATGGTGGCATTGCCTCTCTTTGTTTATCATATTCTCCAACGGGTCGATCAAATACATCTTTAGAATACCACAATATCACTATTCCAATTATCGCCAAAAGTAGAATAATTGAAGTATTCGACCAAAAAACCAGTGGAATTGCACCGCAAATTGCCAGAAATATAACGGTTCCAAAAGCAAATTTAAAATTTTTCCTTTGAAATATTAAAATCGATCCTCGCAATCCGAAATAGAATCCAAAAATATATATGATACCTATAATGAAGAAAGCTGAACCCCAATAATCTAAATCGTCCCAGATTTGATAATAACCTACTCTTAAAAATGAAATTGCATGAGTTAAACAATAAATACTGGCTATTAGAATCAAGATGCCAGCAACAACAGGAGTCCAATAATGAATCATCTGATCTGATGGATGGCGTTGGTATGGGGATCTTGTGGAGACTCCACATTTGTAACAATATTCCATATCTTCATTCAATTGTTGCCCGCAAATCTGACAGCGGCTCATATTTCACACCCGAATGGACTAGGGATTGATTGGTAATAAGATTTTCGATTAAGTCACTCTCGGAAAACCGGATTGAGGCCCTACCTCAAGAGCAATTACTTTAATCTTTCGACCCTGCCTTCTCGATCTTGAGCTCTACAATATAATCCTCGATCTTTTTACTCAATATCATATACTTCTTGGTTGAAAGTTTATCTTTTGCCCAATCGTTTTCCATGGATCTTCTTATTATTCTTAATTTTCCCTCGCATACTTCGGGATCATTTTTATACAGCTTAAATGTACCATCGATATCATCCATATAGCGTAACATTCTTTTACGTCGTTTTTTACTTTGTCTCATATTAAATATCAATACAATTAACACAATTATACCCATTGCTGCAAAGGGTGCAAGAGTAATTATTGGTTCCCAGGTTTCCCAGAAGGTTCCTGTCTCTACCATTTCAGGGGTTGTGTCTTCTTCAGTTTCGAATGACCACTGAAATTCTTGCTCAAGGTGCACACCTTTACTACTCTTCGCATCTGTTGAAATGGTCACCGTGTATTGCGTACCATAGTCCAAATTGTGTGATGGGATAAATGTTAAGGTCGTTTCACCTGCTTGAAATGCGCCAATGGTTTGAGGAGATATTGAAAATGCCTGTGCAAGACTTGACAAATTCATAGGCTCACTGAAGTGAATTACAATCTGAGCATCCACGTCTACATCGGTACCCTGTGGGGAATAGTTATTAATTGTCGGAGCATTATCAGCACGGGATTTAACAGGCTCTGCAGTGCAAGATCCAACAGCCATAATTTGGAATAGGGACAATAGTAAAAGAATTCCCAGGCAAGCTAGGAAAATCATATGGCGCCGGTTCTTTTCAGAATTTAACATCTTATCCCTCTTCCGGGTAAAATGTAGAATTAATGGTAAATTAATCTTAATCTATTAAAATATTTTCCATTTTTTTTAATGTTTTTATTTGATATTGGACAATTTTAATAGCAATGAGCACGCGAGCAAAGCTCGCTTGAGCATTGAGCACGGTTGCTTCGCAACCTTGAACAATGAGCTGAGAAAGCGATATAAGCAGGTTCTAAATTCTTGGTTCTGGGTTCTGGTGTGTGTATTTACGATTAAAAACCCCCGGGCCCCAGCCCTGAATATACTCGTTGCTCAAGCGAGCAGCCAGAGGCTGTGAGTGTGCTCAGTGCTCAAAGCGAGTTCCCGTTAGGGAACGAATGTGCTCAATGCTACTAAATCATCCTCCAGCCTGATAAAATCTTTCCGAAAGCAAACATTTATATATTCTCATTATTATATCGGCAGAGAAATAAAAATATAAGCTATTATAAGCTGAATTGGGTGAAATATATGTCGAACGAAAGTAAAAGCAAAATTGATAGTGAAACGGATAATGTGATCAAACCTATAATAGAGGAAAAGAAGGCAGAAGTGCCAAAGGTAGAAGTACCGAAGCTGGAAGTTAATTCAGGCAACAACGGCGGGAACGGCTGGGTGGTGGTGAACATCGTGGTGGCGCCTCAAAAGCCGTTCACCAACGATATAATGGAATATCTTATGGACAAGAGCTTTCCGCGGAAGATCCACCCGCTGTTTTCTAAAATAGTCATGATCGGGCTGAAGAAACAGGGGAGGACCCCCATTTTGATTTACGGCCAGAAGGAGAAGAACATCCTCAATAGGTTCTGGAAGTACATGGATAAGGTTCAGCCGGACAAAATCGTTACGTTCAACGGCTACAATTTTGATGTGCCGTTCATCAACATCCGGTCGAAAATGAACAAGATCCAACCGAGTGTGGAGTTCAATACCACCAAGTGGCGCATGGAGAACTCCAATCATTTCGACTGCATGCAGCTCCTGTCTGGCAAGGAGAACTTTTTGAATGTAGCACTGGAGATCTCATGCCGGCTGCTGGGTGTTGAGGTACCTGATGATAGGATCCGGGGCGAGGAGATCCCTGCCTATCACGCCAACGGCGAGGTTGAACCGCTAAAAATCCACTGCGTACAGGATCTGGAGATGACCGAACAGCTTTATAAGCGATTAGAACAGTAAAGTCAAAGAACATGGTGCATCATAAAGGATGAAGGATAAATTGTGAATTGTGAAGGTAGCTTAGATATTGCCCGATTATAAGTTGCCTTCACCATTCAAGCGAGCGTAGCGAGAGTATTTTTCCTTTGTCCTTTATTAATACACTTGCTGCTTGCTGCATGCAACTTGCTGCTTATTTTGACTCACCGACTAATAAAATTTATATCCTCATTAAATTTCTTACCGAAAATTACTAAAATACCTCTAGCGTTAGGTATCGTTCCCAATTGTATTTGTATAGTAATAATATTGCTTTCAAAATAATATTATACAATACTCGCACCCTCTTTTAATTTATGGGATGCGCATAAAAGCGTATGAAATCCGAGCATCCCAAACAATAAGAAAAGAGGGGGTTCGGGGGATTCCTCCCCCGATTCAAAGGATAATTAAGATAAAAGGTGGTTCAAATGCCAAAAGAGCTCGATTTTACCAAGTTCCGGCACGGCACAACGCTGCTCAAGCGCGGGTTCGCGCATATGCAGAAGGGCGGCGTGATTATGGATGTGATCAATGCGGAAGGGGCCAAGATCGCCGAGAGTGCAGGCGCAGTAGCGGTCATGGCGCTGGAGCGCGTGCCGGCGGACATTCGTGCGGCAGGCGGCGTTGCACGCATGGCCGACCCTGTCAAGATCAAAGAAATTATAGATACGGTTACGATCCCTATCATGGCGAAGGTGCGCATCGGCCATTTCGTGGAGGCGCAGGTCCTCCAGGCCCTGGGCGTGGATATGATAGACGAATCGGAGGTCCTCACACCTGCAGACCCTTTTTATCATGTAGATAAGAGCAATTTTGAGATCCCCTTCGTCTGCGGTGCACGAGACCTCGGCGAAGCGCTTCGGAGAATAGACGAGGGCGCGGCTATGATACGGACAAAGGGCGAAGCGGGCACCGGTAATGTGGTGGAGGCGGTCCGGCACCAGCGCAGGATCAACGAGCAGATAGCGGACCTGAAAGAAAAGTCAGAGGACGAGCTTAACAAGGTAGCTAAAGAGTTCAGGGTACCTGTGGAGCTTGTAATAGAGGTCCGCGAGCTGCAGAGGCTGCCGGTGGTGAATTTCGCCGCCGGAGGCATTGCCACGCCGGCGGATGCTGCTATGATGATGCAGCTGGGAAGTGACGGCGTGTTCGTGGGCTCGGGCATCTTCAAATCCTCCGACCCGGAGATCCGTGCACGTGCAATCGTGGAGGCGGTAACGCACTACGACGACCCCAAGGTAATTGCAGAGGTCTCCAAGGGCCTGGGCGATGCTATGCCCGGTATAGAAATTTCCGATATACCTGAAGATCAGAGGCTGCAGGAACGAGGATGGTAAAAGCTTTTAAATCTATTAAATCCAAGCGCTCTGATTTTATTTTAAGTTAGGTCGCTTATAGACTCTTTTGATAAAAGAAGAAGGAGGAAGGGACGAAGGATGAGGGGATTATATACGTCTTTTTTAAAACGAAATAGGAAAGAAGAAAAATGAAAACCCCCTCATCTCTCGATTTTCGGGCTGTGTTAGACGAAAAATAAAAGACGAAGTATGAAAGCCTTCTTTCGTCCCTCCTCTTTCGCACCTCTTCTTTAAATAAAATTACCAATAATTAATCAACTAATTTATTTAATAATTATATTTATAAATGATTAAAATAAACAAAAATAGTGGATATAATTATATATTACTAAGTTAATAAAACCCCAACTACCCTATATTATAATATTTGCAACAATAATTCCTTTTTAGGTTAAATTTGTAATATATATATTCGTCAAACTTTGTATTCCAAGGGGACCTCGATCATTATGCAGACAAAGCGAGCTATGAACCTCAGCCTCCGAAGTACTTTTATCAGATTTTTTATACCATTCATTATTGTTATATTACTGACGAGCTCAGTAGGAACCAATTTTTTCAGTTTCAATGAGGGAGGCGGCTCCGTTCAGCTCAATGTGAATTCTCAAGATCTTTCGAAGGGCGAGCAGCAAGATAATGTCGAATTATCAACGGAGGAACCGGAATCGGAAATAACTTTAACCTACACCTTTCCCTCTCCACGCGTAAACAGCGGTATCTATGACAGCGTGGAGATGGAGGGCCTCCAGAACCTGATGAACCCGGGCGAGCCGGCTCTACCTTTCGATACCGCCAGGGTACTTTTACCGCAAGGTGCCGAACTGGATTATATCGAGGTAACCGCCGGCACCGAAATCTACCTGCCCGGTGAATATAAGGTGGAGCCGGCGGGTGAGCCTGTGCCGCTGACAGAGTTTACAGAAGAAATGTTGGATGCTAACCTGCTTGAACCTGATGAAGTTATATACAATTCCAACGAGCCCTACCCCGGTGGGCTGTATGAGCTTGTGGGCACCGAACGGTTCAGGGGTTATGATATTACAGTCGTCAATTTGTTCCCCGTACATTTTATACCTGCTCCGGGGCAGCTGTATTATTTTGATTCTATTACTTTAAAAATTAAACTCGATAACAGTAAAGGTACCCGCTCAATCTCAAGTGCGTTCAATCAACCGGGTTTGAACTACCGCGGCCTGGCATCCGACGAGGCTGCCGTTATGGATATGGTGGATAACCCGAGAACGGTGGAATCGTACGGCCTTAAAAGCACCTCCACGGGTACGAGGGCTGGCCCCTCCAATCCCGTTTGGGATATGGTGATAATAACAAACGATACGTTGAATAAGACCACAGGGGTGGACTATACCTTCCAGGACCTGGCGGCTTACAGGAACAGCCACGGCGTTAACACCACGATTATGACCGTGGAGAACATCACCTCCAATCCAAATTACTGGAACACATCCAGCGCACTGTTCAACGACACCGCAGCACAGATACGCAACTTCATTACCCATGCGTACAACAACTGGGGTATAACCTATGTGCTGCTGGGCGGTGATGGTGACGGCAAAGATGTGGGCGGCGAGAGCGGCGATAATATCATCCCCGCCAGGGGGTTCAAAGAGAGCAGTGATAATAACGTGCCCGCGGACCTTTATTACGCCGCGCTTGACGGTAACTGGAATAACGACAAGGATACCTCCTGGGGCGAATACCCCACCGAATGCGATTGGTACGCCGAGGTGTATGTGGGCCGCGCACCTGTTGACAGCGCCTACGAACTGTCGAACTTCGTCAATAAAACGCTGCACTATGAGGAGACCAACAGTACGTACCTGGAGAAGGTCCTGATGGTGGGCGAATACCTCTGGGCCGGCCCACCCATCACCTGGGGCGGCGACTACATGGACGAGGTCCGCGACGGCTCGAGCATGCACGGGTACACCACCGTGGGCATCCCCATGGACATAACTGATGTCTATTACAATGTAACAACGCTTTACGACCGCGACTGGCCCAGCACCAAGCGCTGGCCCAAGTCCGAGCTGATCAAGCGCATCGATGATAACATACATATTATCCACCACCTCGGCCACTCGAATACTCTATACAATATGAAGCTCAATGTAACAAACGCGGATAATTTCAATAACTCCGAATATTTTTTCAGCATCAGCCAGGGCTGCTATAACGGCGCGTTCGATAACCGCGGGACAAGCTCAACCAAATATTACAGTACCGATTCCATAGCGGAGCATTTTGTAACAGAACCGCACGGCTCCTTCGCTACCATAGGTAATTCCAGGTACGGGTACGGCTCGAGCGGCAGCACCAACGGCGCCTCCCAGCGCTTTCACCGCCAGTTCGTTGATGCACTGTACGGTGAGGACATGCGCGATATAGGCCGGGCGAACCAGGACTCCAAGGAGGACAATATAGGCTTCACCACCTCCTGGGTGGGGCGCTGGTGCTATTACGAGATAAACCTGTTCGGCGACCCGTCGCTAAAGATGCGCGACCCGGTGCCGCCTGACCACGATATCGCTGTAAAATCATTATCCGCACCGGACCATGCGATACCGGGCATACAGCTTGCTATCAATTCCACGCTTCACAACAGGGGCTACTGCAACGAGACCACCGTGCTTGTAAACTTCACCGTTGACGGCTCCGTTGTAAACAGCACCACCATCCCGTTTTTCGAAGCCGCTTCGGCACAAAATGTCAGCTTCAACTGGACACCTGCACTGGGCATCTACAATGTCTCGATTGAAACCAAACCGGTTGCAGGTGAGCAAATACTGATCAACAACCGCCGCTACCAGGTGGTGATTGCGGGACCTGATGTATCGATACAGAGCGCCAGTCCGCCCAAGCCCATCTGGCTGAAGGAGAAAACGACGATACCCGCCACAGTTGAAAATCTGGCACTGACGGCAGTTTCAAATGTAAAAGTAATTTTATACATTGACGGAACCGATGTATTCAACACAACCATACCTTCCATCAACGCAAGCTCCACAGAGGATATCATATTGAACTGGACGCCGAGCAAAGCCGGCGATAATACCGTTTCCATCTACGCCGAGAATCTCACCAATGAACTATCATTAGAGGATAATTATTTCAATACTACCGTGACCGTCAAGGTCAGGCCCGATATCGATTTCTCACCGAAGAGCTTTGAGCTGACGGTGCCGCAGGGTAAGGTTCATACGGTCAACCTCACGGTTTATAACAACGGCACCTCCGGGCTCTACTACGATGTCGCAGATTATGCCATCGCAGATAAGTACAGGAAGATCGCTCTGATATCAGATATCAAGGAGCTGGAAAATATCACGGATACTCTTGATGAAATAGGTCTGACCGATTATACCATTTACAATAACAATGCCGCAAGTAAGTATACTCAAAACATCAATGTTCTTAAACAGTACGGGCTGGTAATTTTTTATTCCGCATCCCGCGCAATATCACTGACAGAAAAGCTCGTACTTGACGAGTACCTGACAAAGTACGGCGGTAACCTTATAGTTACCGGGTACGACTCGCTGGGCAGCCCCACGGACTATAATATGGCATACGTGGTGCGCTCCAGGTCCTACGGCGATGGCCCGTGGACCTACACCTGTAAGGTGACAGATCCAAACCACCCCATAACCTCGGGGCCCTTCGGCAGCTTTGCCAACGGCTATAGCTTCACTGCAGGTGACGAGGACCACGATAGAGCACGGACAGATCCCGACCGCGGCTCGAAATCCATTTCCACTGTCAGCTCTAATGTAAAATTACTGGTGACGGATTCCGTGCCCGGTTCGGGCGCAAAGATTGTCTACTGGAACGGCAACAGGTTCACTACTGATTGGGACGCCAAGGGTACCGACAACGAGATCCTGTTCAAAAACCTTCTGGTGTGGGCAGCAGATCTGGGCAGCACCGACTGGCTGTCGGAATTACCCACCTCCGGCCTGATAAACAACGATACTTCGAAAGAGATCAGTGTGGTCGTAAACACCACGGAACTGTACTCCGGCAAGTACAGCCGCAACATAGTTATCGCCAGCAACGATACGGACGAACGTGCTGTGCTTGTGCCGGTGAACCTGACGGTGCCTGTACCCGACCACGATATCGCGGTACAGGACATAAGGGCTCCTGCGCAGCTCGAGCGCGAAACAGAAGATGCCGTCAATGCAACTTTGATCAATGTGGGGACAACCGCTGAAAATAATATTGCTGTTAAATTTATGCTGGATAATGACCTGCTTGAAACGAAGACTATTCCGCAGCTGGGTGCAGGTAAGAGCCTCGAGCTGGGCTTCAAGTTCAAGCCGAACAGCTCGGTAAGCGTCGGGGTACATACACTTGCAATCGAAGCGTCAGCGGTACCGTACGAGAACGGGACCTTCAATAACATCGCAAAGCGAGATATTACTATTTACACCGTACCGCATCAGGGTTTATCACCAGCGGCGATTAACCTGCAGGGTAAGGAGAACGAGACGCTTAAAACAGAGCTGACACTGACCAATACCGGAACCGCGGAACTTAAATCTCATTTCAGCTCGTACCATTATGTGCTGGAGGAAAAATTCACAAGCACCACGCTGGATACATCCAAGTGGCCCACTAAGGTTGGCACGCCGGTTATCAATACGGCAGCGCTGAACGAGCCCTCGGGGTCGTATTCGCTGGATATCGACGGGAAAGACGACGCGGTGGAATCCCTTACCATCAATCTAACGAACGCTACAGGGGCTAAAATAAGCTTTTATGTAGAGCTCGGCGGTCATACATACCGCCCGAGGAGCTCTGCGACATTATATCTCGATTATTATAATAAGAGCTCCCAGTGGGTCAACCTATGGAACAGGAGCGGGTACGGTACCGTAACCGGTTACCGGCTCGGAAATATTACCTTCGATTTCTATACATATGAGTTCCCGGAGGACGCGTTCCATTCCAACTTCAAGTTCAGGTTCAGGCATTCGGGCGTAAGCTCCGGGTTAGACGATTTCTTCATCGATGATATTAAATTCGAATATTTTGCGTTCAATAACTGGCTGACCACCAATGTTACCACGATTTCTGTAGATTCCGGCGGCGTCAGCAAAAAAGTAGAGGTCATAGCGAACATGACCGGCTTCGGTTTGGGAATACATCACGGCACCATTTATGTTACCAGCAACGACCCTGATTCCCCGCTGGAAATAATACCGGTTACCATAACCATCCTGGGTGTGCTGGACCACATCCACCTTTCGCGATCCAACTGGACGGGCACCGCAGACGAGAATGTAACCATCACAGCTGTGGGGCACGATGTATACCACCGCGAGGTGATATTTACGCCTGTGTGGTCGACCACCGACCCGTGGGGGAGTGTAGTGAACGGATTTTACCAACCCGGGAAGGTAGGTTCGTGGATGGTATACTGCAACAATTCCGATAATTCCATTTCCAACTCCACCGAGGTTACGGTACTTGTCGGTGAACTTGCCAGCATTGTAATAAACCCATCCACGCACACCATGACAACAGACCAGATGATTAATTTTATTGCCACCGGCTATGACTCCGACGGCAACCTTGTGAATTTTATACCGACCTGGACCGTTTCCGGTGGAGGTACCATCGATGTCAGCGGTAAATTCGAGCCGTCACTGGTGGGTGTCTGGACGGTCTATGCACAATACGGTGATGTCAAAGCTTCCGCAAAGGTTATTGTGAACACGGGAGATCTGGCTTCAATTGAAATCAATCCCACCGAATGTGTTCTGAAGGCAGGCCAGACCCAGCGCTTCATTGTCAAGGGCTTCGATGCCGACGGTAATATCTACCCGGTAACACCGGTCTGGGAAATTACCGGCGGCGGCACTATTGATTCAACGGGCAAATTCAAGGCAACCACCGTTGGTGAATGGACACTTTACGGTAATTTCTCGGCGTATTACAGCTCTGCCTCTATAAAGGTGGAGCCCGGCGAGCTTTACCGAATTGAGCTCACACCTGAAACCGCGACACTTACAGCCGGCAAGACTCTCACTCTATTGGTAGCAGGCTACGATGCGTACGATAACCTCGTTGTCGTTACTTCACTCGACTGGTCTGCACCCTCAGCCGCTGGACTATTTATTTCGCCGGGCACCTTCAAGGGCACCAAGGTCGGGCGCTGGGAGCTGACCGCAACCGCTTCCACAAGTTCCGGTTCGGTTTCGGATAAATGTATTGTTGATATCAATCCCGCGAGCCTGGCGAAGCTTATCATCAAGCCCGGCGATATCGAAGTTGCCGCGGGAACGCAGGTGCAGTTCCATGCAAGCGGCTACGATAAATACGATAACCCGGTAACTGGTTTTGAGTCCACATGGTCCGTAGACGGGGGCGGCCAAATCGATGAAAAGTCCGGGCTGTTCACACCGCACTACGCGGGCAACAGGACCGTGAGTGTCGTTGCGGAGGGTATACAGGCCTCCGCGGTGGTAAAAGTTACACCGGGCCCGCTGGCGTCCCTCCAGGTCATACCCTCCTTCGGAAGGATTGCTGCAGGGTACGGTGCACAGTTCTATGCATACGGCTACGACGCGTACGGTAATGAGATTCCGGAGGATGACTTTATTCTTACCTGGTCAGTTGACGGCGGCGGATTCGTATCGAAATCCGGATTTTTCATGGCAACCCAGGCCGGGTTCTGGACCCTGACCGCTACCTGCAAGGGAGTAACGGACACAGCGGACCTTGAAGTTCTCAGCGGCAAGCTGTTCATGTTGAAGATCTCGCCCAGCGAATATATTATGAAAATAGACGAGCAGGTGGAATACCAGCTTGAGGCTTACGATCAATATAACAATTTAATACCGCCCGGCAATCTTCATTTTACCTGGTCGGTTACCGGCGGCGGCAGTATAACAGATGAAGGGGTGTTCACCGCAAGTGAAGCAGGTACCTGGGAAGTCACTGTAGCAGAGAAGATCGTGGATGATTCAATAACAGCTTCCGCCACCGTAACGGTTCTGCCGGATAAAGATACCGACAGCGACGGTGACACCTTGCCCGATCTATGGGAAGAGCAGTACGGCCTCAACCCGTACGATCCCGCGGACGCCAGCCTGGACCTTGACAAAGACGGCGCCACCAATAAAGAAGAGTATGAAGCAGGCACGAACCCTGCCAAGAGCGACAGTGACGGCGACGGGCTGCCGGACGGCTGGGAACTTGAATATTTCTTCGACCCGAACGATCCCACCGGCGAGAACGGTCATGAGGGCGATCCCGATTTTGATACCTATACCAACCTGGCAGAGTACCAGGAGGGTACCGACCCGCGGGATGGAACGGACCCCTCCCCGGACGAGCTGGAAGCACCTACGACAGATATCGAATCTGAGGAAAAATCAGAGGATCGCATGAGCATCCTCCCGTTCTTAATAGCGCTTATAATTGTAATTGTAATCATAATCGCTCTGTTCTTTATGCTCAAGCGTAAGAAGGAGCCGGCGGAAGAACCTGTACCCCCGCCGGAAATGCCCCGGGACCAGTTAGAGGAGATCAATAAAATGACCTCCATGGCAATCGAGGACCAGTACGGGATGGCACCGCCCATGCCGCCCCCCGAGATGCCGGCGGAGCTGCCGCGGCATCAGCTTGAAGAGATAAACAGGGCGACATCCATGGCGGTGGAGGACTACGAGTACGGGTTGTATGAAGAAGAACTGAGGTAGATTTAAAATTGATTTCTTTTCGTTTTTTTTAGCTGCCAGAAGAGCGGCTAGAGGTTAGCGGTTGCGAAGTGCGTAACGATAAGCGGACTCGATGCTCGTTACGGTATTCGGGGTCGAAGCTCGTTTCGAATCAAATTTACAATAATATAACGGCACCGCCGAGCGTTGACAAGTATATCTTAATGACAATATACTGTTTTATTCTGCACGGCCCTACACCTCGAAATCATTTT
>CP070629.1:1065802-1070993 GCA_020356005.1 Thermoplasmata archaeon | reverse complement strand
GCCAGGTAACCACGACGCCGTCAGGCAGGCGGAGCCCCAGCCGGCTTTGGGTCTCGAGTTCCAGAAATATTTTGGTAAGAATACAGTTTTCGTAGGGAACCCATGTTATTTTGCACTTCACGGTGTGGATGTTTTGATTTATCACGGCAGGAGCTTTGATGATATTGTCAAGTATATCCCTGAAGCGACGTATGCGAATCCGATACTGCCCATGAAAGAGATTTTGTTGAGGCGCCACCTGGTACCGATCTACGGTGAGCGTACACCCACTGCACCCGAGCACCACGACTATTTGCTGCTGGACAGGTTACCAGATATATTTGTCACCGGCCATGTCCATACCGCCGGCTGTGAGCGCTTTTCCGATATGCTGCTAATCAATGCATCTGCATGGCAGGCCCAGACAAGTTTCCAAAGAACAATGAATTTCAATCCTGACCCGTGCAAGGCTTATATAGTAAATTTAAATACTATTCGTGCCACAGAACTTAATTTCTCAGCACGAAATTTTTAAATCTACTAAAATACTCTCTTTTTTTGGTGATTATATACAATTGCCGGATATTCATAACAAAAGCCCGTCAATTGCAGGTTTCAGATTGACCCGTGTGGGCATTACCAATTTAAAAAAACAGGTAAAGGTAGTTAGATCCGGCCGGCAGATAACTTTGATGCCGGTAATCGATATCTCGGTTAATCTACCCTCTACGCAAAAGGGCGCACACATGTCACGAAACCTTGAAGTAACCAATGAGATCGTGGAAGAAAGTATAAAGAATCCCGTGGATTCACTTGAAGAGTTATGTGAAGAAATCTCGAAGGGTCTGCTGGATAAACATGAATATGCCAATTTTGCCGAGGTGAAAATGCGTTCCGAATACTTTCTGGAACGCAAATCGCCCCGGGGTACGGACTCGCTTGAGAATTATATATTGATCGCCAGGGCAATGTCATCCCGGACCGATAAGAATATCGAGACGCGCAAGCAAATAGGTGTTGAGGCGATAGGAATGACGGCGTGCCCGTGTGCGATGGAAACCGTCCGGGAATTAATCAAAAATGAAAATGGAATCGATACCCCCGAAATGAATAAAATACCTTTTATTTCGCATAATCAGCGTAATCGCACGAGCCTGATAATCGAGGTCCCGGAAAAATACCAGGTAGAAGCGGATGACCTGATCGAAATTGTCGAGAGCTCGTTTTCATCACCTACCTATGAGCTTTTAAAGCGCCAGGATGAGGGAGAACTTGTTTTAAATGCACACAAGAACCCCAAGTTTGTTGAGGATGTGGTGCGTGATATTCTGGCGAAAATAATAGAGAAGTACCAGGATTTACCTGATGATGTACAGGTTTCGGTACTTTCTGAGAGCCTGGAATCCATCCATAAACACAACGCTTTTGCAGAGAGAGTGACGTCGCTGGGTGAGCTGAGAAAGTAGAATTACTAAAATCAATGATTTTAATTTGATTTCAGTCAGGCCGCTTAGATTAAATATCGATTATTGGCGCTAGCAGGAGGCAGGCCGTTTCGATTTTTAATAATATCAGTCACTAGCAGCAGGCAGTTTAATCCAAAAAGCAAACAGCCCCCTGCCTCCCGGCCTCTGCCAGTGTCAATAATCGTTACTCGACAAAACGGCCTGAATAAATCACCCTAGCGTCTGAGCTCTAACTTCTAGCGCCTAAATTGAATATCTCTCTTCTTATCGGACCTTTTAAAAGTGCTTAGGATTTCATAATAGCTATAAGAAACAGTCCGATTGCCGCTATAGCACCCAATAGGGCCGCCAGAACCGTGATGAACGACTGTAGTGTTTTGGCAGCTTCCCAGTGCACTATTCCAAGAAGTGAATCATCTGGATAATCTTGCATAATGCCGAAATATATCCAAACTAGAATAACCAGAATGCCAACGAGCATCAGCCCGGAGCCTATTGCCCGGCTTTTACCAGCACCGAAATATGCGGTGAAGGCACCTGCAATCAAGGCAAAAACAGCAAAAGCCATCAGGAATGTGAATAATGCGATATTCAGTGTCTCTTCGCTCTTTCTCGCCTTATCATATTCGTCTTCTGTTCCATATACCTCTACTTTATAGGGAACATCTTCCTCTTCCTCGTAGATGATCATGTCGTGGACGGGATCGTTTGGGTCCATATCATTGTCGACTTCATAGCCGTCGGTAAGACCGTCATCGTCGGTATCGGGATTTTCAGGATCAGTCCCGTGAATGTCCTCATCCGAATCACTTAATCCGTCACCGTCACTGTCGTTACTCGAGATTTCGTCTGCTGCTGCTGGGCTAATCATTCCTAATAGGAATATTGATATAATAGTCAATAATAATAATGCGCTTAATTTGGTATTTTTAAGAACCCGCATTATAATATCCCTCCATAATATATGGATTTTGATATATTTTAAATATTATATATGAGCGTAATGATGTTTATATATTTAATCTTTACCCAGTTAAATTTTACCGAAATTAACAACCTGGCTTATTCATTTTTGAATGAAAAATAATAAAAAAATAGAATGGATTTTTTCATAATTTCAGAGCTACCCTGAAAATAAATTTCAAAGTGATTTTTGAGAGTAATATTAAGAGTAAATTATTTAATCCGCAGTTATATTTCAAAGCAAAGTAAATCATGCCGAGGTAGCTAAGCCCGGATTACGGCGCCGGCCTTGAGAATTCAATGCTGCTGGATCTGACGGCAGCCCTCTGGATAGCCGGTGGTGCGCTGCACCGCGGGGGTTCGAATCCCTCCCTCGGCGTTTACCCTTCCTCTGATTATAATCGATTTTTGTCGGAAGGGTATATTCCGAGAGAGAGATACGAAACCGCAATTGCTGTTTTTCAATTATTGACGCAGCGGTAGCGGTATCGAGGCTCGTTTCGTCTGGCGGAGTGAGGCGGATCTCGTAATACCGTTGAGAGGCACGTCTCGTCAGGCGGTATCGTATAGCGTTCAGTAATAAGGTATCGAGGTCCAGTTCACCCCTCGCGGCGGGCCTCACGCCTCAATTCCAACTTTTCCACTATTCCACTTATGCACCTTTCCACTGTTCCACTATTACACTGACATTACCGACTGCCGACTATCGACTATTGACTATCGACTCGATTCCATATTATCATCAAAAATTCTACCATATATTTAGTATATGATTCGAAAGAATAAATTAGTTGAAAGTTATTTCAAGATACGATAAATATGAAATCTGAGTTCCTGACTATCCGGGATTTCGATTTAACAGGCAAGAGGGTTTTGCTCAGGGTAGATATTAACTCACCGATAGATCCCATCTCCGGTGAAATCCTTGGTGACACCCGTATTATACAACATAGTGATACAATCCGGCAGTTAGGAAATTCAAAACTAATTGTTTTAGCACATCAAAGCCGCCCGGGTAAGGCCGATTTCACTTCTTTAAAAATTCACGCTGACAAAATATCATATAATATCGGCAGGCCTGTGAAGTTCGTGGACGATTTGTTCGGGTCTCGGGCACGTGAAGCGATTCTGACTTTGAACGATGGTGAAGTGCTGCTTTTAGAGAACACGCGGTTGTATTCAGAAGAGGTAAAGTTGAAGGATACACCAGTGAAAACCCAGGCGCGCACGCACATAGTAAAAAATCTGGTGCCGCTGATAGATTATTATGTTAACGACGCATTCGCAGCGGCGCACAGGTCGCAGCCGAGCCTTACGGGGTTCACATCATCGATTCCTTCACTTGCGGGTCCCATTGTCGAGCGCGAGGTTATGGCGCTGAACAAGGCGCTGTACGAGGGTAAAAAGCCCGTTGTGGTGATCCTGGGAGGCGCGAAAGTTGACGATTCCATAATGGTAGCCAAGCATATGCTTGAACAACAGATCGCCGATAAGATCCTCACGACAGGCGTCGTAGCAAATGCATTTATGATGGCAAAGGATATCCAGCTGGGTAAAGAGAGCCATGATTTTATAAAGCATGAACTACCCAATTTTGATGAATTGATGAAAATTGTCAAGAAGCTGTGGAACTGGCACGGCGAACAGATCGAGATCCCCGTGGATGTGGCTGTGAACAAAAACGGCACCCGGAAAGGCAAGCATGTATCCGACCTGCCTTCGAAATACCAGATCGCAGATATCGGATTGGATACAATCGTTAATTACAGTGAATGGATCAATGAGGCCAACACAATAATTCTTAACGGCCCCGCCGGTATATTCGAACTCGACGAATTCGCATTCGGTACATTTGAGCTTTTCAAGGCTGTAGCAAATTCATCGGCCTATTCCGTTGTTGGCGGCGGTGAAACCGCGCAGGTGGTTAAAATGCTCGGCCTCGAGAACAAGATCGGTCATGTGAGTACCGGCGGCGGAGCGTGCATAACGTATCTAACGGGCAAGCCCCTGCCTGTTCTGGAGGAGCTGAAAAATTCTAAAAAGCTTTACGAACAAGGAGGTTTTACAAAAACTGCTGTGGAAGAGCGCAAACGGGAAATTTACGACTACTCACCGATCTATGAAGTTAACGAAGAAAAGAAGGAAGATGAGAGAGAGAAAGATTTGATCTACGAATTGGAAGAAGAATAATCATTTATATCGATATAATCACGCTAATAAAATTCTAAATCCTAAATACTAAATTCTAAACAAGCACTAAATACTAAATTCTAAACTCCCACCCGCACTTGGTTGTATTTCCAGCTTTGGAGATTAGAGATTAAAATTTATTTAGTGCTTAGTGCTTAGAATTTGTTTAGTATTTAGATATTAGTGCTTAGGGTTTTGACAACTGCTTACATTGTAATTACATCAATTCATCATTAAACCTGTGCCACCGTAGCTCAGTTGGTAGAGCAGCTGACTCGTAATCAGCAGGTCGAGGGTTCAAGTCCCCCCGGTGGCTCTTCACCCAATTGGGTAGGGTTTCGGTGTCGGTGACGAGGCGCGTTACGGAGGACGGTTGCGGTGTCGTGTTGATTATTCAACAATTTCGTTCTCCCTAACCCCGATTTTTTATTCAGGAAAACAGGAAAAGAGGAAATCGATCTTTGCAATTTATTGGCTGGTACCTCAGGTGGTTTCTCAGCTTTTACATCGATTTCGGAGGGTGTGTTATGAGTGGTGAGGAATGAAGTATGGAGAGGATCGGTGAGGTGGGAGATTATGTCTCTTCCATTATT
>CP070629.1:1061264-1065702 GCA_020356005.1 Thermoplasmata archaeon | reverse complement strand
GCTTTCTTCGAACGATTGGGTGCGTGAAGGAGAGTCATTAGATTTCTCAGGGCTTACTTTGGTATATCAATCTAACACCGAGCAGTCACCAAAAGCGGGCAGCTGCCAGATAAAAATATCGGACGACCTTGGTAATTTCAATACAATACCAGTAGGTGCAAATGGGATATTCACCCTGACAATGGAAGCAAAGGTGACAGATAGTAATATCAATTATTATCGTTTCTCGATCTTGCCGACATCAGCGGATAAAACAAGCCAGGCGCCTTTCAAGCTTAAAATTGATGCTGATCTACCTGGAAATCCTGCGAATTTCGAATTTCATGCAGATTCTCCTACAGATATCTCTATTAATGCCGATAATGATGATACTATATATCTCAGCTGGTCGTCATCGGTCGAGACCGGTTCGGGCATCAAGGGTTATTATTATGGAAGGGTCGGGGGCACACCCACATTTACTACGGATACCGGCGGGCAGGTGACCGGCTTAACCGAACGTGCTCACAGCTTTGAGGTATACTGCGAGGATAATGTCGGAAATATCGGCGGTAAAAGTACAGTATCGATTATTATCGATATGACCGATCCTGTTTTCGTTCAATTTACACCGAATGAAACCGAATGGGTAAACAATACCCCTCTTGAATGCTCCATGAAAGCAATTGACTGGAAAACCGAATGGTGGGAAGAGGGCTCCGGGATCGATACAGACAGTATACAATATTCGGTCAAGAAATCGGGTTCGGATGAATGGGGTACCTGGCAGCGTCCGGATAGTATCGATGTGAGTTCCGCAAGAGACCCCACGCCGCCGCCATTCAATTTTATTACAGCCAATAAGGAATTGGATCTGCCTGAAGGCAGCGATAATTATATCAAGTGGCGTGTTTCGGATATTGCAGGTAACGGTCCGGTGGAATCGCCTCCAATAAGTGTTATGGTTGATACGACGTCTGTAATATTCACCGGCTTTACCCCTTATTATTCGACCAGCCGCGACATGTTGATCAACCTCACTTTGATTGATACCAGTGGTGTAAGAACATGCGAGTACAGGCTGGCACTTACAGGTGAAGACGATTACGGTGCATGGCAAAAAGCCGCCATCATCAATATTGATGGTCAAGTACAGATTTCGATTCCCATGACACTTCCATTCGGGAGCGGTCACCGCATACAGTTCCGCGCTGATGATATTGCCGGAAACGGCCGGGTGCTTTCGGAGGAGTTCCGGATAAGAGTCAACTCAGTCCCGAATGTGGTAATAACGAGCCCTCTATCAACGGAGACATATATGACCTCGGACTGGCTTGAATTCAATGCAAGCGATACCAGCGATGAAGATAACGATAGTTTGAATTACCGGTGGGAATCCGACCTGATGGGTGAGATCGGTACAGGCAGCCGATTCAACCTCCAGCTTACCCCGGGTAAACATAATATCGTCCTCAGGGTATCGGACGAGGGCGGACACATCGTCAATACTACTTTTAAACTGACGATTCTACCCGTGGATACGGACGGTGACGGAATTGATGATAGTGAAGATACGGATGATGACGGCGACGGTATGCCGGACTACTGGGAACTGATGTACGATCTTGACCCTCTCAAAAACGATGCTCAGGATGATAAAGACGATGACGGGTTTACTAACAAGGAAGAATATAATGCCGGAACAGATCCATCGGACCCCGACAGCCATCCCAAGGGACTTTCCGGCGCTACGATTTCAAGTATCATATTTCTTAATATTATTATGTTGATTTTTATTATAGCTCTTGTTTTCGGCTTCATACTGTACAGACGTCATATCAGGAAAAAATTGATTATTCCGGAGGTGGTTTCAAAGCCTGGTGCACCGGCACTACCTGCGGCTGAGGTCGGTGCAGGGGCACTGCCGGGAGGTAAACACGCATCTCGGGCGGGTGCGGAATTGACTGGAATACAGCCGCAACTTCAGCTGCCAAAACATACTATGACTTCTGAAGAAATACTTTACCAGTTAGATCAGCGTTTTGTTTTAGGTGAGATATCCGAAGAGACATATAAAGAATTGAAAGATAAATATAAAAATGTGTCTGTAAACGAGGAGGGTGCTAGAAGAGTCACAGAAAAGAAGAAAAAGCGTTTATCCCTACCTCCGAAGTCAGAAGAAAATTAGGTGGAAAAAATATAAATTAAACTCGAAATCTCAAACCTTGAAAACCCAGGAGGAAACCAAATAATCATTGATGAAATAGTAATAACTACAGCAAATTAAAATTACAATATAACAACATTGTTTCTTTTTTTATTATAAATATTAGCTCTTGCTGTGCTTTTTCATAAACTGGTTAACCTCTTTAATTGTAGGTGCAGCTCGCGCGCCTCCTATCCCGGTAACAGTTTTGGAAGCTGCAAAAGTAGCAAACTCGGCGCTGTGCCGCACATCGCCGGAATCCAGGTATGAATAAATAAACCCGGCATTGAAGGCGTCGCCGGCACCTGTTGAATCAACTGCTTTTACCCTGGGCGCCTTAATATGCATGGAACGATGACCAAAATCAAAAACAGTGCAGCCCGAAGCGCCCTGTTTAACAATTATAGTGTCCATACCCTTTTTATGGAGCCGTTCAACTGCACGTGTCAATGAGCGCGTACGGGCGATATGTAGAAGCTCTTCTTCGTTCGGCATGAAAAAATCAACATTCTTGAAAACATTGCCGATGTCCCACTTACCTGTGGGGTCCCATGCAACATCCAGGAATGTGGGCAGTTTATTATCCTTCGCCATTTTAACAATCGCCGCGGCATCCTTAGGCTTAATTCCCGGCAGGATGAACATCGAACCCAATATCAATCCATTCATACCTTTTAACTTGATTTTCTTTATGTCCTTTATTGTCAGTTTTGCATTGCTGCCGATATGATGAAAGAACATTCGTTCGCCCTCATTATTAACGATGGCAAGAGTAACACTTGTTGGAGTTTTTGCATCGCTGAATAGCCATTGGGTATTTACTTTTGCAGTATCGAGGACTGATTTTAATCGCGTACCCAATTCATCGCTGCCGATTTTACTGACAAGGTAGGGTTTCAACCCCAACCTTGCGGCACAGGCTGCAGAAATCGCACCGTTACCCCCGATGTTCATTGTGATGGGATTGACAATGTCCATGAGTTCACCCCATCGTGGGATTTTTTCTACTGGCGAAGCAATGAAATCCGCAACTGAATTGCCAATAACACAGATCTTTTTTGTCATCTGGAAATTACCCTCCTGGATTCACCAAATAAAAATCAATTGTATTATTTAAAATATATCTCGAAATGAGGATTTTTCAGGATTAAAATTTTGGATTTGTAAAGCATTAAAAATATAATTTTTTTCCTAATAATTTATAAAATAATTCTGAAATTATTCGGTTTTTACAATAGTTAACCATATAGAAAGAATATAGGCTCGATTTTAATTCTTGACAATAGATATTTATAGCCAGAATGCATTTAGTGTGAAAGGATAGCATGGTCGTTGGCTATGTTTTTATCGGTGCTGCCCCCTCAACAGAATTCGGGATTTATACTAAATTGTTAGAAATTCCACAGATCAAAGATGTTCACGTCTTATTTGGGGAGTATGATCTGATCGCAAAAATTGAATCTGATAGTTATAACCAGTTGGCGGATTTGGTGGAAAAAGAAATAAGAGATATCGACGGGATTGTTAATACAAAAACCGCCCCTGAATTTAAAATGCAATAGTTATAAAAAGCTTTGGGTAATGAGGCGAATGTAAAAAAAGGTTAGAGGCAAACATAAAAATTGACGAGAAAAATAAAAATGAGGATTCGTGGTAGCTGAATTTTCTAAGTTTTTTAGATAGAATTATTTTAAGGTGAGCTGATTTAATAAAATCAAGAAAATGATTTAGATATGTTCGAATCTGTACCAGTGATCACATGAGCTCAGGAAAGCAGGATATAAAATTACATATCTATCATCTCAGCCAGGATGATCCCAAGAAATGCACGGCAGTAAAACTGAAAAAATTTCAATTGGCTAATGTATTTTATAAAATGAATATGCTGCCGTACGGCTGCATTGTATTAAATCCGTATGCCGAAAAAGCATTATCCATTGAAGATGTGGTGGTAGCGAAAAAGCACGGCGTTCTGGCGGTGGACTGCTCGTGGGAGCGTGCTGAAGAGATTTTGCATATGGTGGAAGTGCGTAAGAAGATGCAGTCCCGTGCCCTCCCCTTTCTTATCGCCTCAAATCCCACAAATTACGGTAAGCCGTTTAGACTGAGCACTCTGGAAGCTCTCGCATCTGCTCTTGCCATATTGGGTTGGGAATCTCAGGCAGAAGAATTATTGAAGTTATACAAATGGGGTCCGCATTTTCTCAAGCTCAATGAACAACCACTGGAAGCTTATGCAAATTCAAAAAACAG
>CP070629.1:1051647-1061164 GCA_020356005.1 Thermoplasmata archaeon | reverse complement strand
CAAACCGTCAGCCGCTCTTCTGTAAGCGATTATTAAGCATTCAAAAATCATTCTAAAATCTTACAAAAAGCTTCTTACATTATACTGCAGCGATAAAATTTCATTGATGTATTGATCCATTCCGTTCTCGTGCGAGGGTAATACGAGATCCGAAGAGCATATGAACTGCACCTTATCGTTTTTCCACGCGCGGGGTTCGCCCTGCAAGTAATATAGTTCTACCTTTGGGCAGGACCTGTTATTCACTACCGGCTCCAGCATTCTTTCCAGGCCGGGCCACCAGCTGCGCAGCACAGTCCCTATGATCGTGCCGTCGGAAGTGTCGGTGCAAAATAATCCCAGCGGACCCAACGAGGGTGCAATTGAATCACCCGAGGGTTCGAGCTGCCGGATCGGCCGACCGGAACCCTGGAGGACTTTTTGCAGATTTGATTGGAACTGAAATTGGTTATTTTCTATCATGGAGTATTCGGCACCCACGGTCTCGTAGCCCAGGCCGGTTACGTTAACTGCATTGTGCCAGCTGCCGAACAACCTAAGGCCGAACCGGTACAGGTACCAGAAATTATCACGAATGAACTTTGTTGATAAAATCAACTGGGATTCGTAGAGGTCCAGTATCCGGTTTTTTACCTGGTTTTCCGTCCAGTACGGCTGAAGATTCAATGCGTTCAGGTTCACACCGGCCGAGCGCAGTGCTGTGGGCCAGTGCGAGAAGTAGCCCTTGGGGCCGCACGCCCACCGCCATATGTCGTTGTGCATGACGATTATATTTTCAGGCGACATATCTTCGCCCGAATCTGCCAACCCTTTGATTATCGCTAGAACCTGCGGTTTGGAGAACTGCGGCCTTTCGCCGGACTCCTTTCCAAAGCGGCTAGCGGCTTGCCCGTTCCCGTGCAGTCCGGATGCAGCCAGTGCGCCCTTCCACGACCCGAAGAACAGTTTGGCGGCCCTCAGCGTATCAAACTCGTTGAACTCATACTCGGATTTATTGTAGAGCTCCTTGGGTGTTAATTTTAATTTGCGCTGGTACGCCCAGATACGTTCAACTACCTTCTGGCGGTACCAGAACTCGTAATCAGTAATTTCATTTTTGTTAGTGTTTGATTGGATCAAGTTTGATCACCGTTTTTATCCCATCCCGATTTATCAGTTTCCATGACAAACTCCACACGGGCCTTTATAGACTCGAACCCGTTCTCTTGATCAGGCTGGCTGCCGTTGACAAGTTTATCGACGTAATCCAGGCGCTTCCGCAGCCCCGCCTTGTTGGCAAGCTGGATAGCGAGGCCGGGCCGGCGGTTCACCTCCAGCACTTTTATGTTACCATGGATGTCCACCACCATATCCACGCCGGCATACTTCAAAGAGCTGAAGAACTGCGCACGCGCACCTGTAAGTAAAATCTTTTGCCACCCGGGTATCTTGAAGCCTGAAACGAGCATACCGGTATCCGGGTGTTTCGAAGCCGGCTTCTCCATGTACACACCGGAGGTCAGTGTGCCGTCATGTAAGGATACGCCCATGCCCAGCGCGCCGCGGTGGAGGTTGCCCTTACCCCGCGAGCGCCTGGTGGGCAGCCTGGCCATTGCCATTACGGGATAGCCGTTGGAAACGATCAATCTGAAATCAACGAGGCCGTTAATGGCTATACCGCGCAACTTGGCATGCTGATCTATCCGCTCTTCGATTATGGCGATATCGGTGCGGCCCCGTGAGAACCTGCCCTTCAGTATCCTGTCCAGATGCAAATACAACCTGCCCTCATCCCAGGCCTCATCGGACATGGTAATGAACCGGCGGCCCACCACCTTCTTTATTGCGAGGATCCCCCTTCCGGAATGGCCGTCGTTGGGTTTAATCACAAAACCTCCCCGAAAGGTCTTCATTAGAAATTCCATTCTTTCGGGGATTTCCGATGTATCGGTTATGGTCATGTATGTAAGCGGTACAGGTATACCTGCTGAGAACAACCGTTCCTTGATCTCGAGCTTGGTGAAATTCCTCAGATCCTGATTGCCGTTCCCGGACTTTATCAATTTATTTCGGTCGTCCAGTGTGAGGAACTCGCGTCGAACGTCACGGTTGCGCCCCCACCCGTTGGTTGCCCTCGAAGCGCTCTTATCGTTCATAACGCGTTTGAACGACTTGAGGCGTTTACGGTCCGAGAGTTTGATGCGCATTCGGCGCTTCGCCCTCCGCACCCACAGCTTACCGGCATAAACCGTTCGCTCTGACATCAATACCACTTATAGTACCTATAATATGAAATTTATAGAATTTCGAATAATGTATTATAGAATAAATTATGTTTATAATAAACACTTCGATGCAAATTATCAGATTTTATAAGCTTTTTAAGCGATTATAATCAATTATAGAAGAGCGGAATGCGGTGTGCAGTTGCGAGGGGCGTACCGATTTGAATGTACATTGATTTAACGGCACGGCCTAGCGCCAAGCGTGGCGCAGGCAACTAGGTTTTGCTGTTATTGGCCGCTAAACGCAGGACGTCTACCGTTACGCACTTCGCAAACGCTGATTTGTTGTCCACGCCGACCAGAAGAAAATGATTACGAGGTGTAGGACCGTTCCGTTATATAAATGAAAAATCTAATCGTTAAACGCTCTTCTGTAATCGATTATTAAGCATTCAAAATTCTTTTAACGTCTGAACCCAGATCTCCTCTGCCCTTTCATCTGGTCCGGCTCGTCTGGCCGACCGCTCGTTTCATTTTTGCCACCGCCCCCGCGGCCTCTGAAAACGGGGGGACCGCCCCGCTCAGGCCCTCTTCTGCCCGGCGGCAGCGGTTCCTCTCTAACCATCCCCAATCTTTCTTCCTCCCGGGCTTTCTTGCGGTTCACATATGCGGCATAAGCTACATCGATGGATATGGGGATGATAATTAACAGAGCGATAGTGAATATCAACATATTCACGCTGTTAGGCGGTGCCGGGTTCTCTTCAAGGCTGCCGCTGACATACAGTTTAATCAACCCGAACCACGGCAGCTCGCCTTTTGCTTTGCCGATGATCCAATCGACTTTTACGGGTGTGCTGGTCTGGTACTGGTCGATACTGCTGATAGGATTATGATCACCTTTTGTGATATACCCGCTGTGCGGGTCATTTTTCATCAATTCATATATACGACCAAGATTGATAACAAGCGGGCCATCTTGTTCGCCTTCAGCGTAAGCTGGGAAATTACTATCAATTTCAGTCCCTACCGATGGATTGCGAAGATCGCCTCTTAGATCAAATAAGTTCAGTTCTGGAATGTTGAAATGTGCAACTTGTGGGATAGAGGATCCTGCATTACTGGGGTCACTCATCGTTGCCTCTTCATCATATTCGAGCCAGAAGATAGCTCGATGTATCACCGGTGTATCGGCCCCACCGTCCTTTTTATAGATAATAACGTCGCCGTACTCATCATACATTTTATAATTCTTTGATTTGCCTTCAAAATAAGTGGTAATATCGCTGCGGCTATCGATTTTTTTTACAAGAACAAGATCGCCGGTATCGATAACGCCCACCGAGCTCTCTTCTGCATGCATCATACTTGCAGATTCCACAACGACCATGGGCGGCCAATTCTTTGTGTAGCCCCACATCGCGCCGATGATTATGAGCATAATGATAACTGCAATGGTAACATCTCTAACCAGTCCGAACGCCGTGACTTTCCAGCTTTCGGGTTGTTCTTCCTCTTCACCCTCCCCCTCGCCGGGTTCTGTACCGCGGTCAATGCGGTCGTCCACATGCCTGCCGCGGCGGCTGTCCCGGCGGTAACGCTGCTGGTACTGCGGGGGGCCACCCGGTGCCCTGCCTGGCGCACCCGGGCCCTGGGGCCGGTCGAACCGGCTTGGCCCGCCAATACCCGGCCGTCTTCCTCGCCCGCCGGGGCCCGGTTCCGCACCCGGGGCATCTTCCATTTCCTCGGGACTTTCTGCTTTACCTTTGAATAAACCCATATTATCACTGTTGGACTTACTTTATCAAGCTTTTATGGCAATGCCATATTTATATATAAATATGATTGATAATATTTTTATTATTAACTATTTTGCATTAATAAGCTTAGAAATCGATTTCCATCGCATATAGAGGGGCGTCTTACGTTGGGCGGTTGCGCAGTGCGTAACGTATTGCGTTTTGCGTTTTGCGGCCACTATACAGAGGACGCCTGCCGTTACGCATTTCCCAACCGCTCAACGTTTTGCGCACTTCTATTAGCAATCAATAATCATTTCAGCGCCTAATCTGAACATTCTTATAGTTTGTAATTGTTGCCCATTCTAATTATTTCAATGTGATTTTATGTCCAATCCCCGGCCCACCGTCGATGAATATTTCATGAAAATGGCGTATCTGGTACGTGAGCGTTCAACGTGTCTTAGGCGCAAGGTTGGCGCCGTTATGGTAAAGGACGGCCATATATTGAGCACCGGCTACAACGGCGCTCCGAAGGGGCTGCCGCACTGTGAGCAAACAGGGTGTCTTCGCGAGAAGCTTAATGTACCTACCGGCGAACGCCACGAACTCTGCCGCGGTGTGCATGCAGAACAAAATGCCGTGATACAAGCGGCAGTTTTCGGGGCCAGTATAAAAGATGCTATATTATACGTGACGAACTTTCCGTGCAGTGTCTGTTCTAAAATATTGGTGAACGCCTCAATAAGCGAGATAGTTTTCGCAGAAGGTTATGCAGACGATCTTTCATCTGAGCTCCTGGGCGAAAGCAAGATAAAAACGAGGAATTTTTCTTTTGATAAAAAAGAAGAATAAATTAGTAAATTATTTGCTTTTTACTTTTTGTAGCTTTTTTTCCAGTGAATTTGTATTAAGAGCAATAGCCAGTTCACCCTGGGTTTTTTCCAGTATGCCCCTTGCGATATCCTGCTTGCGTCGTATGGGTACCATGCTGTCCGGGTAGTTGAATTTAGAGAGGATCTCTGTTAATTTTTCCATCGTACGAAAATGCCGTTTCGCTTCTCCGAGTTGTTGTTCGATCAATAAATTCAAAATCAATCTCCTCAATTCGCCCACCACATCGCCCAGACCCAGGAGGTACGGAATATCATCGATCTCCAGATCCTCGGGAGAGGGCACGGTGGAATTTGAGGTAACGGCCGAAAATACAGCGGCCTCCGCATATTCCTGCAACGCGTTCTGGGTAAATCCGGCATTCTTCATATCCGGAAATTGTTTTAATTTGGTATTGAGCTTCCGCACCTTTCTTTTCAGCATATCAAGCTTCTTTTTCACATCCCTTTGATGGTGGATGTCAAATATCAGTTCTTTCGCCTGCCGGTTAATATCGCGGCTCATAGCTAGAGCTTGCTCCCTCACCTGCTCCTTTTTCGATAATCTAACATTAATTGCATTTGTTATTCTAACCAGATTTTTCATGGTACTCCGATATTTTTAATATATTTTAGTAATTTCGGTGAACCCCCTCCCCCCTGGGGATTTTTTATATGAGGATATACCTTGTGTAGAGTATATAACCGCAAAAAACTCGTTTGTTAGAGGGAAATTCGAACTCGATAATAGACAAGGCGTATGTACATGGAAGAAACACTTGTACAGTGGACACTCACCCGTGAAACCGGCTATCTCCAGAAATTGCTTTCTGAGGAATTGACAAAGCAGCTTGGTACAGAGCTTACTACGTCGTTCGGTCGAATCGATCTGGCATACAAGACCAAGCGGGGCGATATAATCTTGATAGAGTTGGAAACCTCCATAGACAGCGATGCGAAGCTGAATCATGCACTGGAACAGGTCCAGCGCTACAGCAAGTTCGCATCGGACAGCACACCGTCCAAGGTACTGGTGGTACTGCTGTACGCATTGGAAGGTACGCCGGAGAGGTACCAGAAGATAATAACAAGGACCGCTGGTGAATACGGGGTGCGGCCCATAAGCTATTCGATATTGAAGATCAAGCAGCTTTACGACAGGCATCTCGCCCGCATAACCTTGAATTCGGGTGCGGCGCTGTCGCGGGCGGTTACACTGGGGGTGAGTTCACTTACATGGTTGAATAAAATTATGGTATTATACGCAAGAAGAAATGTGAATCAGATTGCATGGAAAGATGTTATGAAGAACTTCAATTCCAGGACGAACTTCTATGTTCTTAAACGGCTGGCGGAGGATTTCGAACTTATATCGAGATTCCGCAGTAAGAGGACCAATTACTTACGGTTAACTTCGTACGGTGAACGTTATGTGGCTATAATGCCTGAGGATGAGGGTTCTCAATCTCCACCGGGTCCGCTGGCCCAGGACACGAGCCCGCACCTGCTAACGCCTTTGGAGCACCGGCGGTTGATCATTGAGATCCTGCTGAACAATAATTTTACTAAAACCAAGATCAATATTTTCCAGTTTTTACGCTATATCAATGTGACCGGCGGTGAACTGCTGCCCAAGGCCAGGACCTTGATAAGCCCGGATGAGCTGCAGTACCTGAACAATTTCTTCGGTTCCTCGTACAACCTCCAAACGCTCAAAGCGCATTTCCGGCAGCTTTACAAATACTGCCATGAGCTGGGGCTCATCGAGAGAATTCTATGTAAAAATGCTAACTATGACAAAGCGGTACTGACATCATTGGGTTCAAGAGTACTCACTTGTTTCGAATTGAATCTACACATAGCTAGAGAAAGACATCAAATTCCATTACAGATAACAAACTGAATTCGGAGAGGCGAGTAGTAAATTATGACGGCAATTTCTTGGCTACCATCGGAGCGGACTTGTCACTGTCCAGAGGGTGTGTTAAACTGTTTGCCGCCGCACCTGTGGTTTGAATACCAATCGCCTATATGGCGATTCTCTCTGGAGGATGTTCGCTCGGACTTCGAGCGCAATTCCAAAAAGGTCCACCCCGCGATATTCCCCCGGGTACTTGCCCGCCGCATAATCGAGACCTTTTCACACCGCGGAGAAACTGTGGTAGATGTATTCAGCGGTGTGGGAACGGCCCTTGTTGCGGCTTCGGAATTGGGGCGAAGCGCAATAGGTTTCGAGCTGAACCCTCACTATGTGGCGCTGGCACGCCGCAGGCTGGCTTATATACGGGATCTACAGGGTAGTAGAATCAAGGTTGGAGATGGAGAAAAGCTCATACGGCGTAGCGCCGTTCGTTCCGTCCAGCTAAAGGCTGATGCAAGGTTTTTGACTGACCACATACCTCAGAACTCCATCGATTTAGTTTTGACTTCCCCTCCATACTGGGATCTATTGAAGCAGAGGCCCTCATCTAGGAATAAATCGAGGGGGAAATACCTGAAAAAGAATTATTCAAAGGACAGCCGTGATTTGAGCAATCAGCCCACTTTAAAATGTTTTTTATCTGAAATGTCCGGGATTTTTTCTCAAATACATCAGGTATTAAAGCCGGGGAAGAGGTTTGTGTTAATCACAGGCGACTATAGAAGACAGGGGCAATACATTCCGCTGCATGCGATTTACATTAAAACACTTGCAGATATAGGATTGGAATTGAACAATATAATGCTCTGGGACCGCTGCCGGGAATACGATGTCGGGCTGTACAGCTATCCTCACCGTTTCATCGCTGTTAACGGGATGATAGAGTATGTGATGGAATTTGTTAAAGATTGATTTAGAGAAAAGGGTTATCGTTTTCTTAAAAGTCAAGAGGCAGGAGACCACCCTTCGGGAGTGGCGGGTCACGAGTTGCGGGTAGCGAGACGAGCCTCGACACCGCTTGACGGTACGCTAAACGCAACCGCAAACCCTTAGACGCGCTTCTGTCATCGATGAGTAAGCTTAAAGCAATGTGGACTGCACAATCTGTGATATCATCGGTTTATAATCGATCACCGGCTTCAATAGATCGCTTTCTTCCAATACTTCTTTTATATTTTCTACCGGTACACTGCGTTCGATAAGCTTCGTCCTGCCGCCGCGGCCGAAGGATACCACACGTGAGTTGATAATGCCCAGCATATCGAGTTCGGATATTAAGTCCGTGACACGCCGTTGTGTAAGTGTATCCATATGGAGCTTTTCGCATAGCTCTTTGTATACATCAAATACCATACCGGTAGTTAATTTAACCACATCATTTTCGTGATTGATAACGATGCTTAACAGTACCAGCTTGGACTGCGGCGGCAGTGTCCGTATCACCTCTGCAACTGTATCCTGCTCAATTTTACTTAATGCCTTCCGCACATGTTTTTCCGTTATCCGGTTTGTATTATCCCGATCGGCAAGTTCAGCGGCCACACGCAGCAGGTCCAGTGCCCGGCGCGCATCGCCGTGTTCCTGGGCAGCCAGAGCAGAGCACAGTGGTATGACTGAACTTTCTATCGCCTTCTCCTGCAGTGCGTTTTGCGACCTGTCATATAAAATATCCTGGAGCTGCTCGGCATCGTAGGGTGGAAATATCAGCTCCTCTTCCCCAAGACTGCTTTTCACTCTCGCATCTAAAAACTCTTTGAATTTTAGATCGTTTGATATACCTATTACATTTGCCTTTGCATTGTGTAGATCGCTGTTGATGCGTGTAAGGTTATATAAAATATCGTCACCGCTCTTTTCTACAAGCTTATCGATCTCATCAAGAATAATAGTAATGACCCCTCCCGCATCATCAATATTCTGTCTTAACCGATTATAAACCTCATCGGTCGGCCAGCCTGTCAGTGGTAATCGTTCGTCCCATGTTTCAATAAAAGAATTGGCGATGTGGGTCAACACGCGATATTGTGTATCGACATGCTGGCAGTTGATGTAAATATAATGCACTGGAATTTTGATGTTATTTTTTAATTCATCGCCAAAGAATTTTTCAAAATCAAGATGGTTGAAGGCATTCTCCAGGTAATTAGCACGACCGCCATTATCATCGTTAATGTAATCCAGTGTTGTTTTGATTATTTTATTTTCATATTCCTCGGAGAGTTCCCTCGCTTTTTTGTTTAGCTCATCTCCAACATATTTCGTTACTGCTGTTTTACCTGTGCCGGTTTTACCGTAAATAAAAATATTTGAAGGCGTTTCACCCCGAAGTGCAGCAACAAGTATCGATGCAAGATGATTGATCTGGGTTCGCCTGTGAGGTAATTCTTCCGGAATATAGTTTGGCCTCAAAACTTCTTTGTTTTTGAAGAGGGTTTTTGCCCCTAAAAATTCATCAAAGATTCCTTTTTTCTCCATTAATTTTCCTCCCCCGAAAGTCATTATGGAGAGTGATTGTACTGTTTTTATATAAAGCTACATTTCCAGTGGAAATGCGATTATTCTATATTAATGGTTTTATCAGGTAGTAATAGGGATGTATATACAAAATATTTTCTTTACAAATTTTGCAAGAATTCATTTTGATATTTAATTCATTCTCCAAACCCCTCCATTTCTGGTGGAAATATCTAGGTAACACTAACCGGGGAGGCCCTTTATTTCCATTAGAACTCTATTTTAAAAATATGGAAAATTAATGATTATTTTCATTATTATTTCGGT
>CP070629.1:1042855-1051547 GCA_020356005.1 Thermoplasmata archaeon | reverse complement strand
ATCAAAATCTAAGCCCTCAGTTTCTAAACCAAAACAACGTAAAAAAGGTAGAAAGTGAAGCAATTAAAACAATACTAAATATTTACTCAGATAAATAGCACTGAGAGCAAGATATTTAAATTTTATTTCTAAGTTGATAATCATATAATATATTTTATTAATAAATTAAGGGAATATATATACCAGTGATTTTTGATGAGACGGCTGCGGTGTAAGTGCGGAATTTATACTTTTATTGCAGATTTTCAAAATAACTGTCCGCACTGCGGTAATTTACCAGATATTGAGGATGTACAAAAAACTATAGGGCTAATGAGAAGTTCTGAAATATTATTTTATCCGACAATTCTCTATGAACCTAGCTACCATATAAAATATGATATGAATCGTTGGCTTAGAAATCCGTATAACCCCTTGTACGGTTGCTGCTAAGGCGATATAATCAGAACCCAGGACCTCTAATCAATGTTATATCAAATCGTATACTGCCGAAGCTTGTCTTCGGCCGTGCCGTTGTATATATTAAGATTAATTGACTCAGGACCCAAGGTGCTTTAATCCGGGCCTGGTACCCTTTCTCGCCTTTCGTCTTTCCGATTTTTATAATAACGTTTTTAATCCCCTCGTCGTTCCAAAAGTCACTTGAATTATTAATAATGAGTTTTGGGACCAAGATTGAATTCGAAGAATTCTATCGCGTATCGTCTTTCGCACCTCATCTTTCCCGAAGGGAGGTTTCTCCCGAAGGGCTGCCTCTTGCCTCTTTTTATTATTCGATAGCTGATATATATTTATGCGGTACTTATTTATAGAGAGAACAATATCTATTTACTGTATTGACATGAATCGATTATTGCTATTAGATAATGTACGAGAAATGCTGGTAAAATCAGGCTTCGAAGTCTCGGATGAGATCTTTGAAAGAATGATATGTTTCGATGTTATTGCCCGCCGCGACAAAACGCTTTTAGTCATAAAAGTCCAGGTAAATATAGACTCATTTAACAAATATTCCGCAATGGAGCTCAAAGTGGTCTCAAACTTTCTCGACGGATTCCCGCTGGTTATCGGTAATCACAGCGGCGTGGGTCAGATACAGGACGGCGCGATTTATATTCGATACGGTATACCTATCATGTCACCCCAGACCATCTTTGATTATCTTGTGGATGACAAGCCTCCTCTTATTTTTGCCGCTCCCGGCGGGTTCTTTGTGAAAATCGATGGGGATATATTAAAAAAGGTCCGTGAAAGCCGGGGAATATCATTGGGTACCCTGGCGGACGCAGTTGGTGTATCCCGCAGGGCAATCCAGATGTATGAAAATGGAATGAACGCTATGGTGGATGTGGCTGTCAGGCTGCAGAATTATTTAAATGAACCCATAATCAAACCCTGCAAACCATTCGAATCGGAATACAACCCGGAGGAACTGGAAAACATCAAGTCCGAACTGGGAGCAAAAGAGCCTTCAGATAGGGAGGTAATTGAACATCTCAAGGTACTGGGCTACGAGGTGTTCCCAACCCAGCGCAGTCCTTTTGATGCGATCACAGCCAACCAGAAAATTCTGATATTGACAGGTATAGAAGATAAATCTAAATCTCTTAAACACCGTGCCAAAGTTATTCACAACATCTCACAGCTGACGGATAAACATTCAGTGTTCATTGTGCGTAAAAGTGACTTCAAACAAAATATCGAAGGAACTCCTATTATTGCGCTCCATGAATTGAAAACAATTGATGATTTTAATGAAATTATCGAATTGATAGCAGAAAGAGCAGTTTGAAAGCTTTTTTTAGCTTTATGTATGATTTTTAATTGATTTGTTACAGCTTTAGAATCGATTCCAGAAGGGCGAATTAATTTCTTATCAATTTGACGGCACGGCCGTTCGGACAATCCAATATATATGACTCCGGCAACAATTCAGCGGTTTGCGGTTGCGCGGTGCGTAACGTCAGGCGGAGGCGAAGCTCGTATAATCATTTGCAGCAAGGTGCATGGTGCAAAGCGGTAAGATGCAGGTTGCATAGTTCAGGTGAAAATTTTGGAGCAAAGTGCATGGAAAAAGGTGCATGGGGTAACGTATAATTAAAATCAAACTTACCGCTTGCAACTTGCAACATGCTGCTTATCTCATCTTCTTATATCTTTGCACCCATATAATATACTTGAAGCCTCTCGTGAGCGTCCGACTATTGGACCCTTGAACTCTTCCACTTTTACACAATTCCAATCTTCAACTCGTTCTGAAAGCGACCCTAATCGAAATCTAAACAGAGCACTCCGTGAGCGTTCTAAATCGATATCTCAGCTGAGCGCTCTGTGAATGCTTATAATTAATTTCCCACCAAAATGCTCTGTGAGCGATTGTGATCGATATCTCAGCTGAGCGCTCTGACAGTGACTCTCATCAATATAAAAGCTGAGCGCTCTGATTCTGGACGAAAAACATAATTCGAAACAACTCTATATACAGCCAATGGCAATTCCAATTTACGTTCTTGACACACCCGCATTTATTGTTGGCATCCCCTGCTCATTAACAGATAAATTATATACCGTCCCGGGTGTATTTTTAGAACTGAGCCGTAAGGCAGATAAAGAACGCTTTGAATACTTCCAGAATGCAGGATTGAAGGTTCAAAGCCCAGCTTCAAAATATTTGGAAGAGATCGAGTTGAAGGCCAAAACCACAGGTGATTCTGAGAGGCTCTCAGAGGTAGACAAATCATTAATTGCCCTTGCATTGGAATTGAATGCAGTATTGATCACAGACGATTATTCAATACAGAACCTGGCCGAAGAATTCGGGATATCATATCGTACGGTTAGCGAAAAAGGTATTACCGAAATAATACACTGGGAATTAAAATGCAAAGGCTGTGCCAGAATTTGGAATGAACCGCACCAGACATGTCCGGTATGCGGTTCCGCTCTAAAAAGCTCCAGAAAAAAATCGGATAAGTAGTAATCTGATTCAATGTTACTTCTTATCTTTTCCTTTTTTACCCTTTCCCTTACCTTTCTTGCCTGCCCGCTCCCTTTCATCCTCCTCCTTTTCATCCTTATCCTTCTTCTTACCTTTCTTCTTTTTGTCCTCTTTTTCTTCCTCCTCGTCCTCCTCCTTCTCCTTCTCCTTACCTTTGCCTTTCTTACCTTTTCCCTTTTTTGAAGCAGACTCGGAAAGAGCTTCTTCGGCTTTTACTCGGCGGGAGATTAAAATAACAGCTATCAAACAAATGATTATAATTGCAATAATAAATCCGAATTCGTAATAGCTCAGAAATAGAATATCTTTTTCATCATCTTCTTTTTCCTCTTCGGAATCTTCATTACCATTGGTTACATCATTATCTGGCGGTCCCTGGTATCTCACACAGGTAATACCATCGGTTTTCAAATAATCTTCAAGTTCTAAATTTTCATTATAAATTTGATCTGTAATATTTATTAACCGGTTTTGATTATAAAATATTAATGGCGGATAATCTGTCTCATTAACAGTATCAAACATCCAGTCATCCGGGAGCTTGATTATGTATTGATTGAACGATGTTTGCTCCTCTCCGAAACCCATGCCAAGTGTTGCTTTAATATTATGTGTGGATTTGGTAAGATCGGTATTGTTATAGTCATAAAAGATTTCCCGAGAGTACAGGACTGGCTCTATAGAGGTTACCGGCCCTTGTAGATTTCCAAAGTATAAATTCGTCCGGTTAATGGTTCCATAAGACCCATCAATCATAATATTTCCAAAAAATAGATCAGTGCTATCTTCTGGATTATCTATATATTCCATTTTCCATATGTACTCTATTGTCCTTTCATACAACGATGCATCGATATCATCGACTATAGAATTATTATCACCCAGAAAATCCGCCTGTGCACGTATAAAATCTACCGGATTTTCATCGATCATCGTTGTCGTTTCTGTAAAATTTACCGATACGGATTTCCAGTTGTGAATCTGTATCACCATGTCTTTTACGGCCCCTCCGTTACTACCTCTGGCCTGGTCGCACCAGGAGCAGGGTAATAAAAGAATTAAAAATACAATTGATACAACGGAGATCTTTAATAAATAATGACTGCTTTTAGCTCGCATTTCGAATCGCCCCAGATTCACTTTGGTTAATTTCATTAATTGAAATTCTAATCGGTACTATGATTTGAAAGTTATTAGTATTTCCAGTTATTGTTATTTTTATATTTTATATACTTGATTCTATATAAGAATTTATTGATAATATTCTATAATCTTCATTGTTTTTATTGATATTTATTAAAAATATTTACTATTATTTCTTCAAATATTGCTTTTTTGATTATGTAAGATATCATATATGTTTCTTTATATATTTTCGTAGAATTAATATTCAAGTAATTGATATTTTTAGTAAAGTGTATATATTCTTATGTATTATCTTCAAAATCTTAAATATAAAATATACATTGAGTTTAAAATTGAATAGTAATAATTAATGAGTTTAGAATAATTTGAATAGAACATGTTCCAAATGCAGACCAAAATTAATAAAGTTGAATTCGGAGGTTTGGTCACCTGACATCAGAGCTTAAGGATCAAGAAGTGATAATCACAGACACAAAAGAGGCCAACAGGATCCACAATAAAGGCTATTTCGGTATGCCTCTTTCAGGCGGGAATCTGCAATTACAGCTTATTGAAGCTGCTTTTTTATTGGAGCAGGAAAAGCTGGAGATATTCCGAAATAGAAAACCCCAAACCCTTGAAGATCTGATTAAATATTCCACTCGTATCTTTCCTGCCTTTGAGATTTATTATATTGTGTACCGCGATCTGCGTTTGAGAGGGTTTGTTGTCAAACCAAATATTCCCAGCGGATTTAATGTATACGAGCGAGGTGTAAACCCTAAAAAGACCCCCTCGGACTACAAAATCATACCGTTATCAGAGCGCGCACCTTTTGTTCTGGATGAACTTGTGGCAAGCGTTCAGGCCACATTGAGCTTACGTAAAAAGCTGATTGTTGCAGTCGTGGATGAGGAGGGTGACCTGACCTACTATTCCATTGATCTGGCCCAGCCCAAAACCAAATTGAAACGCAAACGCCTCACCCGCAAAGGAACTGCCGTGTTTGTAGAAGATCGTATACTGGTATGGGACCCGGCGTTGATAGACCAGCTCCATCAATTTGAATTTCTTGGTAAAATCGTAGGAAAAACGTTGCAGCTTTCGCTGATGGAAGGCTCCTACTTACTGGACAAAGGCATAATAGAACTGAGAAATGTAAAAAACAACCGCAAAATCGGCCTCAACCACTTCATGCGCCGTGCCAAAGCCATCCAGCCCGATTTCGAGCTCTGCAATAAAGCATATGGTAAGCTCAAGGAACATGGTCTTATCGTCAAGACCGGTTTCAAGTACGGGACACATTTCAGGATTTATAAAGGGGATCCTGACATTGAACATTCCGATTATCTTATGCATGTTGTGCCGCAAAATTACTGCTCCAACTGGCCTGAGATATCCAGGGCGGTCAGGCTGGCACACGGAGTAAGAAAGGACATGTTATTCGCACGGATCTATAAAGATGATCTGCAGGCCTTAAAGATCGCCAGGATTAAATTATAGGCTTGTTCTATTTCTTTTTCTTACCTTTCCCTTTATCTTTCTTACCTTTCTCCTTTTTCGATTTATCTTTACCGCGCCGGCCTCTGCCGATAGTGATCAATCCCCGTCGTCTTAAGAATATAACCACGAATATGATAATAACAACGATAATCAGTATAACTGTAACGGTAAAAGCCGCATTGGATTCTTCTTCTTCTACAACGATCTTTCTGGTAAGATTGTTATCGTCCCAGCTCAATTCCCAGGTCGTATTTATTAATGTGACATTAGCCATTATTTCATGTGTGCCGGCACCTTTTGCTTTCCATGTGAAATTCACGATTTTGAATTCTTCCAGGGCCAGATGGTCGACATTTTGCGGTTGTCCGATTTGTTTCTGGCCGTCGAACAAGGTCACAATAATATCATATGCATCGGCACCGCTGTACTGACCGAACTGGGTATTGGTGATATTGACCTGAATTGTGATCTCATCTCCATCTTCTACGGTTTCTTTCTGGAAATAGATCCTGTTTACCGCAAGGTTAACGCCGCGGACCGTCAGTGCTGAAGATTCCGTGACCTTCCAATTGTCATTGCCGTCTGAGACATTCACCTTAGCATTATAAACGCCCGGTTTCTGGTATACATGGTTAACGACCTTACCGATTACACCTGTGGTGCCGTCATCAAAATCCCAAACATATTTAAGGGTGTCCGGATCATAAAAATTGTCGGTGGTTCCGGATGCGTTCCAGGTGACCTCTTCGCCGATATCAATAGCAGGAGGTGGAGTAATTATAGGTATCGGTTCAGTTTTATCCTTGATTAATATCGTTGTATTAATTAAAGCATAATTACCGGCCTTATCGGTAACGTTTAATTCCACAACGTAGGTATTATCGCCTTCGTGTGCCTCGGATGAATAAAACGTATAAACATGGTTTACTTCAGGGCCGCTCTCGAGCTCCATGCCGTCGCCGAAATTCCATATGAAGGTATCGGTAGAGGTCATATCCAGTTCTGAGGGTATTGTGCCGTCCAGGGTATCGGTAGACATTGTTCCATTGAAGAATACCAGTTTGTTCTCATCCACCACATACTGCCCGCCTTCTTTTTTAAGCTCCACGCTTTCATTATCCTGCAGTTTAAATGCGGGGGTCGGTGGTGTGTTGTCGACTTTAATTATTTCATAATCGGTATCGGTCAGATCGGAAGAGTCAATGACCGCCAGGGTAACGTTATATTCACCCGGCTTGGAGAAGTTGTGGAAAATACCCATGCCGTATCCAAGAACTGCACCGTCCTTTAATTTCCAGGTGTAGTTCTGGATACCTCTGCCGGAAACATCAGTGGAGCCGCTGGCGTTGAATTCAATTTCAACTAGCGGTTTGACGTAATTATCGGATGCATAAATATCCGCCTTTGGACCCTCTACGCGGTTTATAGTTAAAACAACATCAGAGCTGCGCACCTCGGCTTCATGGAAATTTGTAAGCTCCACATCCGCATCGGAGGGCGTCCAATCTGCAATCTCAAAATCTATTGGGACCTTTATCGTTAAATGCTCGTGTTCGCGGAGTTTGCCGATATCCAAGGTTTGTGAATTTCCCGTCACACCCTCCTCAAGTTTATAATCAGTATGAGTTGTGATTTTCATTACACTGTCATCCCCATACTCACGGTTTATATTGGATGTTGAAACTGAAAAATCAAATGCACCACCGGATTTCTTTTTTGCAATATAATTGCTTTCATTTATTTGGATGAAATCACTGGTTGAGATGTGATACGGCCCCCTGTTTTTCAAATAATTATTAAATGCTGTTAATTCGTCACTATTGACTTCCAATACATCATTTCCATTACTGTCCTTTCTGTCACCATTCCAGAACATATCTTCAAAATCGATATGGAAACGGAGGTCGCCAAATTCAGTATAATGTAAACCAAACACTTTGCTGTCGGCATTAAGAGTCCAAACCGAATCAATTGTGGTTGTGTTCCAATCAGAACCGAAGTCGATGGTTGTGGCGATTTCATCTTCACCAACAGGTTCAAGATAGATATCTTGAGCCCAGAATTCATCACTGTCTAGAGTAGGTAATTCAACTAAATATTCGTAATGCGGTTTGTAACCTGGTGCATCCACGATCAACATGAATTGTCCTGGCGAATATGCAGATATTTCAAAGTGTATACCGGGAGTCCCACTTGAAATAAAATTTTGTTTGCTCTTATCATAAAGATAAGCCATGCCATCGGTGATGTATTTCCCTGTATCTTTATCCCGGATGTAACCGGATACGGAATCGAATAATTCATTTGGTTTTGCATTTAATGTTATATCTTCTGTTGCATCAGCAGAAAATGTCCGTTGAATTACTGCTGTTCTAAAGTCCTCGGCTTTTATTGTTATTGTAAAATCGTCTTTGAACAATTCGATTTCATAGGTACCATTAATCGATAAATTACCAGATAAAGAAGTTGTGGAAGTTGTATAATTTCTATATAGATTTCCTGTCGAAAGGAATTCAATAGTTGCACTGGAAATTCCCTTTCCCATAGAATCCATTATAGTACCGTTTATTGTAATCTCTTCTGCGGCGGTTAGGGGGACCTTCCGGAGTTTAAGTACCACCGGTGACGGTGATATATCGCCAGCTTCCATAATAATAACATCAGAAGTCCCAATACCTTGAAAATTTAAATATCCAGAGGCCTCTGCATTCAGTACATAGGATCCTTCATCCACCGTAAAATGGAAATAACCTTTATCATCAGTACCTCTTTCTACTTGAGCACCAGTATGAGCATTGATAATATAGACAGTGGCATATGGGACTGGACGATTGTCTTCAGTCATAACGACCCCTTCCAGTTCCACCAAATCAGAATCGTTCGCGCTGCCTGTCAGAGCCGGCATTGCAGATAATACAATTGCCAGCATCATTATAATGCTCAATGCTTTTCGAGTGCTCTTTTTATACATTCTACATCCTCCAGGGGAGAATTTATATATATCCTATTAGGAATATAATAAATCTTTAATAGGATATTTTTCCCACTAATGTAAAGGTAATATAT
>CP070629.1:1040188-1042755 GCA_020356005.1 Thermoplasmata archaeon | reverse complement strand
GAGCGGATTGGAATTAAGGCTACAGATTCATATCCAAACTGATTGCACACATTACGGGTTCGCTTTAAATACTCCTCCGAAGCTGTGGCCAAGAAGCGTGTAGTGCCATTCACGTAAAAGGAGCCACCTTCTGTAAAAAAGGGGAGAGCCGGATCTGTCGTCCCCTTTGTGACCATGAGGCACATTCCCGGGCCTTGATTGATCGAAAGAGGATTTTCTAATTGGAAGAATTCCTGGGTAAAACCCTCATAAGCCTGATACGGGATATTCCCTTCTTCATCCAAGATCCGGATTCCCACAGCAACACAGCCGGTAAACATTTTGACTTCTGCAACAAATTCTTGGAGCAAGGGGGACATTTCTATATGCCGATTGGTGATTTCAAGAAACCGATGGGAGGCCCGAAGAGTTTCTTCTGCCTGTTTGCGGTTGATAGCATACCGTATTGAGCGGATGAGTAAATAACTATTCACCTGCCCTTTAATGAGAAAGTCCTGGGCTCCTTTCTGCACAGCCTTCACAGCGATCATTTCATCATCAAAAACGGTTAATATAATGATCGGCACGCCGGATGCATGAGAGTATAGCTTCTCGAATGTAGTCATCCCTTGGCTATCAGGTAGTGAAAGATCGAGCAAAACTATGTCAATTCCCCCCTTGGTTATGTGGTCTAAACCATGAGAAAGCTGGTCGAAACGATGCAGAGAAAAGGAAAAATCCTTATCTTCCATAAGCATTTCCTGGATCAGTCGAGTGTCTCCTGGATTGTCTTCGATCAATAATATATTGATGGGTTTATCATCCATTTTATTCACTCCTTGTCATTTTCATAAGATTGATCAGAGAATTCGCAGCACTCGTTCTTTATAATTCCGCGCTTTATTCGGAATAGTGAAGTAAAATATTGCTCCCTTTCTACATTCAGACTCTACCCATATAATCCCACCATGGCGTCCTACAATCTTCTTGCAGATGGCTAGGCCAATACCAGTACCGGGATGCTCTGTTTTGTTATGGAGGCGCTGAAAGATAACAAAGATACGCTTGGCATACTCTGGGTCAATACCAATACCGTTGTCACGAACTGAAAATTGCCATCCATTTTCTTTTCGCTCAGCAGAAACATGAATCTGCGGTGGCTCATTACCGTGGAATTTAATGGCATTACTTATCAGATTCTGAAACAATTGAACCAGTTGTGTTTCATCAGCCATTATCGTCGGTAGACAGGTGTGGGTAATTATAGCCTTATTTTCTTCAATAACCGGCTGCAGATTGGCGATGGCTTGGTTCAGAACCGCTGTGCAGTCAGTTAGCCCGAAATCATTGCCGCGTGTACCTACCCGTGAATAGGCCAAAAGGTCATTAATCAGGTTATGCATGCGGGTTGCACCATCTACGGCAAAATTGATGAAATCGTCCGCATCAGCATCAAGTTTACCTTTATAACGCCGCGCCAATAGCTGCACATAGCTTGCCACCATCCGCAGAGGCTCTTGCAAGTCATGTGAGGCTACATAGGCAAATTGTTGCAGCTCTGCATTGGAACGGGCTAATTCTTCTGCATGTTGAGCTAGTTTTTTCTTTGCCTGCTCACGCTCGGTGATGTCCTTAAAATCCTCAACAATGCCAAGCAATTCGCCGTCCGGCCCACGAAAGGGAGTGGCTGTTACAATACAAGGGATTTTGGTGCCGTCGTTTCGTTCTTTTTCTACATCACATTCAACATACTCTTCACCATTGAAAATTTTTTTCAAAGGGCAATGTTCAGTATGACAAAAGGGGCCACGAAAGGTTTCATAGCACTTTTTGCCTATAATCTCATCCTTATCCAAACCGATTAAATTCGAAAATGTTTCATTAATCCGAAATACAGTAAAATCTTTATCGATCAAACGCATACCATCTGCTGCCGTATTGAATATCTGATCAAGTTCTTTATTTATAGCTTTGATTCTTCTTTCGTCCTGCTTGCGCTTATTGATAATGAATTGGACATAGCTCCCGAACATAATGATAATGCTTATCACTAATAAGCGCATCCAAATCTCGTGGGGATCGGGGGTGAAAATTTGTGAAAAAAGATTACCTTCCTGAAAAATTAAGGCATGGAGAAGAGATTCAAGAATCCAATAGAGTACTCCGCACCCGAGTGCAGTCAATATAGGCAGATCTCCCATCTTTATATGATGAAAAGCTTTTATTTTGTTTTCATCTTCATCTCCCATCATATCTGCTCCTCAAAATAGGTAGCAACTTATCTCTCTTGCCATATAAAAGAATAATTTTATAAATAAATATATAATTTAATATTTTTATATAATTATAAAATATTTAAATATATCTTCTTTTTGAATATAACACATATAGTATCAATGATAAAGAGAAATGTTTTTTATTGGGCCTTATTTCTTCAGTGGTAATTTCACAACAGCTAACCAAAAATTATTAATCGATTTCAAGACAATGATAAACTGGTTCAGGTCAACCGGCTTAGTGATAGAACATTTTATTCATCTTATTCATTTCGCGGTAGTTTCACGATAGTAAACCAAAAATCTTCAATT
>CP070629.1:1035791-1040088 GCA_020356005.1 Thermoplasmata archaeon | reverse complement strand
TCGGTGATAAATTGGTTGTTAAAAAAAAGATAGTTCTTCTGGGCGACAGTGCGGTTGGCAAGACCAGTTTGATACGCCGATATGTTTTTGATCAGTTCGAAGATACCTACATCGCAACGATTGGGAGCAAGGTAACAAAAAAAGAGTTAAAAATTCCCCAGTCCAGAAAAAGTGCAAATCTTAAACTTATGATCTGGGATCTCATTGGCAGGGAAGGTTACCAAGGGTTACATGCCAGAACATTTGTGGGTGTTGACGGGGCAATCCTGGTGGCTGATATAACCCGAAGAGAAACGCTTCTCAGCCTTGAACGATACTGGGTACCATTTTTGATCAAGGTTGTTGGTGATGTCCCAATGGTTTTTACCTGCAACAAATCAGATTTAAAAGATGATTTTGAATTCGATTATGATGAGATTGAAGAAATCGCTTCAAAATATAATAAAGGTTTCAATGAAATCATACCTGAGGGACTGGAATTATGCTTTACCACCAGTGCAAAATTCGGGAGCAATGTCGAATCAGCTTTCCAGAGCTTAGGGCATTTGGTCCTGCATAATAAAGAAGTTATGGATCCAATAAAAGAGCTCTATGATAGTCTGGTTGCTACAGGTATTCGTAGAAATGCAGACAATACCACACCAGTTGGAGCTCTTGATGCAGTTATTGTTGATTTTTGCGAAGGTTTTGATGATTCGAGAATGGCAATGTTAATACTCAGGCAGGAACTTGCCAGGGCGGGAATCGATATTAATAATCCAAGAAAGAAAGATATTCTTAAAGCAGTTGAATATCTAGCCGAGGCAGAGAACGAATTCAAAGATAATAAGATCGTAATATCAAATCTAAAAAGGCGAATGGAATGGGCTGAGGGCGTGAAGGAATGAAAAACATCATAAATCTTGAGAAAGGAACATTTTTCAATATATAATTCGTTATACATTATTGACAGAGGTGACAATATGACAACTGAAGGTAAGTATTCCAAAACATTAAAAGTGAGGATTGACCCGGAGCTTCTTGATATGGTAAAAGAAGAATCTGAAAGACTCCATACAGATGTCTCAACCTATGTACGTTGGTGTATCAGAACCGGTTTATATTTAAAGGATTTGAATAAATTCATCCACTCAAAGAGCGGAGAAATGGAATAAACCTTAGTATTTGTATAATATTTGAAAGAAATAAGAAAAATTCCCCCTTCTTTCAATTTCTATATTTTCACTATTGAAGTAAGTTATTATCTTATTATTAATTTGGAAATATCCCCCTTTTATATATATAATTGGGACTCACAAGAATATTGCCTAAAGAATAAATGATAAAAAATAGTGAAAACGTGTCCACATGTGCACACAAAATGTTAAAATATTATAATGCAATTATAATAATACGGGGATGTAAGATAGATGATGCAGGAGTTTGTAAAGATTGGGAGGGTTGGTGTCTCCTTTTTTTAGATAATTTTATTTAGCACATTTTAATATGCAGACCTTATTTTATATGTAAAACTAGGAGCTTTATTGTTTTCGTTCGATATATTTTGAATACTGATAGTTTTAAGCATCAATGAGAAATACTTATCAAATCTTAGTAATAAAAAAGTAACCATGGATCTTTCTGTGATTAGAATAGTGAAAAAGAGTGAAACGTGTTTTTGTAGTAGCGAGTGCTACAAAAAACTTATTAGCTCTTGTGTATATATAAGCAGTCAAATTAAGTTGTAAAAATATCAATAATTAAATGCGGATGGGAACTTTATCCTAAAAATTTCAATGAAATCATTTCTAAGGTGGTTAATATGTCCAAACGCATTGTCGTTCAGGATTATGAAGCTCCTACAGGCCTGCCGAAAAAGACCCAGTCACTCTGCCCTGAATGTAAAACAATAATAGATGCAGATATCATTGAAAAAAACGGGAAGGCAGTAATGAAAAAAGAGTGTGATAAGCACGGTAAGTTCGAAGATGTGATAATGTCTGATGTTAAAACGTACATATGGATGGAGAGCATGGCACAAGACGGTGTAGGGCTTGAAAAACCGTTCTATACTAAAAAAGATGCTGTTTGCCCGGATGACTGCGGTATGTGTGTATTGCATAAAAGTCACACCAGCCTGGCGATTCTGGACCTCACGAACAGATGTAATTTAAAATGCCCCATATGCTTTGCCAATGCCAATTCTGCTGGTTATGTCTATGAACCGACATATGATCAAGTCGTATTTATGATGGAAACGCTGCGTGCACAGCGCCCTGTCCCTACACCGGCCATACAATTCTCGGGTGGAGAACCCACAATCCGTACCGACCTGCCTAAAATCATTAAAAAGGCGTGGGACCTAGGATTCATGCAGATACAGATAGCCACCAACGGAATAACCATGGCCAAAGACAAGAATTATGTTCAGAAACTGGTGGAGGCCCATTTACATACGGTCTATCTCCAGTTTGATGGTTTGGATGATAAGGCATATGTCGACTGCCGCGGTAAACCTCTGGCAGAGGTAAAGAAAAAGGTGATAGAGAACTGTCGCGATATCAAACCGTTCAGAGACGATCTTAATAGATTGTATCAGCCAAAGACATTATCTAATGTGCTTGTTCCCACTATTGTGAACACCATCAATGACCAAGAGGTAACAAAAATATTCGATTATGCGATCAAAAACCTCGATGTTGTGCGCGGTATAAATTATCAACCGGTGTCATTCACCGGCCGGATCGATGAGAACGAGCTTAAGGCGCAGCGCTTTACTTTGTCGGATCTGGTTGACAGGTTGATGGAGACCGGTTATTTCGAAAAAGAGGACTTTTTCCCTGTACCCTCAGTAACACCAATTTCGGAATTAACCTCAATAATTCAGAAGGTACCCAAAGTTGCATTCACCGCCCATCCCCACTGCGGGCTTGCAACTTATATATATATCACTAAAGATGATGTTGTGCCCATTACACGATTCATGGATATACCAACGTTTCTAAAAGATACCCAGGACATGGTACTTGACCTTACCAAAGATACAGCTTTTACCAAATTAAAGGTAGGCACCGCATCTGTCTTTTCAAAATCCGATAAGATCCGGCGCAGTGTTCTTAAACGCCGGGTGAATAAATATTTCAAACCGGAATTTGCGCCTGACGGGCTGGACCGCGATAATATTACCGATTTGATTACAAATATATTCACCGGCGGTAATAAGGAAGCCTTAGCGGATTTTGCATGGAATACCATGTACATCGGGGGCATGCACTTCCAGGATAGCTATAATTATGATATCGAGCGCGTCAAACGCTGTGTAATCCACTACCCTGCACCGGACGGCAGAATAATCCCGTTCTGCGCCTATAATGGCGGACCGTTCTACAGGGAGGAAGTTGAGAAGAAATACAGTGTACCAATAAAAGATTGGATCGCCAAACGAAGGAAAATGATTGCAGATCATGAGCTTGATACAACGGACCTGCTGGAAGGAGTTGAGGTTGCTGATGATGAGAAGGGTGAAATTTCAGTAGGCTCCTCTTCAAATGCGTAAGTAACCAGAATAGAAGTAAGCGTTAATTGTTAAACTCGGAGGGATGAACCTGAAGGTCAATAATGATACCTGCATGGGCTGCGGTGCATGTGCCGGCCTGTGCAATTTCGACGGCGTCACATTGCACGAAACACGAATTGAATTTACAGAGGGCTGTAATGAATGCGGATGGTGTGCCCGGGGCTGCCCTGTAGGCGCTATTGAAACCACCTAACGTAAATTGATTTTTTACTTTGCTCTGGAGGATTATTATGGATGATTTAAACTATGATGTTGTGGTTGTTGGGGCCGGTCCCGGCGGTTCGATGACCGCCAAGGTCGCTGCAGAAGAAGGCGCGAAAGTTATACTAATAGAGAAACGGCAGGAGATCGGAGTTCCGGTCCGGTGTGGTGAGGGAATCGCACGGGTATGGCTGAATGAAGTCGGTATCGAACCCAATCCTAAATGGATTGCCCATGAAGTCGACGGCGCACGTGTCATCTCTCCCTCCGGAGGAATGCTTACAATGGATGAGCGCGTTGCAGGTAACGAATGCGGCTACGTGGTACACCGCGAGATTTTCGATCAGGAACTTGCAAAGATGGCGGTGAAAGCCGGAGCGGACCTCATGGTAAAGACCAGTGCAATTGATGTTTTACGCGAGGGTGATTACATCACCGGGGTCAAAGCTGTTTACATGAAGGACACGTTCAATATCAATGCCAAAATAACCGTTGCGGCAGACGGATTCGAATCCAAGGTTGCACGCTGGGCAGACCTAG
>CP070629.1:1025857-1035691 GCA_020356005.1 Thermoplasmata archaeon | reverse complement strand
TTGACATTTTCCAACCCTGCAGCTTCGAACTGGTCCTGTACATATTGTGCGCCGGCAAGCTCACCAGCCGTGCCGGCGGCGCGGGGACCGATGGATGTCAGTCCAAGCTCGTCATCGTAAGCTCGGTCGTAATTGAACGAAATCAAGCTGACCTGCGTTGTCCTGGAGGCCTGGTACTGGATCAATAACCCGGTGGAGGCTGTAATAACTAAAATAACAACTAAAGCAAGAATCCCTATTTTTAAACGGTGGGATGTTAAATCCATAAAATTAGCCTCGTGATTTTGAAAGATGTTTAACTGGTATAAATTCATTTCAATAGTATATGACTCTTTTTGTTTTTTATTTCAATCAGGGTACCCCAAACCTAATTTGATTTGGAATTACTTTCAGTGGGTTCATCTTCAAGTGTTTCTCCTGACTCAGTATCTTCCTCTTCTGACACCTCAGGTTCCTCACCTGATGCCTGTTCTTCCAGCGGCGGCTCCACGGGTTTGGTATAGACGATCTCCACATCTTCCACAATTGCGGTTACGGGCTCCTCCGGTTCAGCGGGAGGTAACTGCGGCACCTCCAGAGGCTCTTCGGGCTGCCAGCCTGGAGGTACCGGCGGTCCCTTCAGGGGGATATTACAGGTGGTGCAGAACCACTGCACTGCACTTTCGACATAAATGCCCTTGGTGCCGCACTCACCGCAAAACGGCGCTTTCACAGGTGCCGGTGCAGGTGGAGGCAGCGGAGCGCCCGGCATCATCCCCGGCAGTACTCCCGGTGGGTATACAGGCGGCGGCATACCTGGACCCATTATACCAACATCGGGTTGCATTATCGGTATCGCAGGGCCGAATTCTGCCGCGCCCGGACCCATTGCTTCTTGCGGCCCGCCTGGCATCGCGGGAAGAGGTGCAGGTGGGATCACCGCATCAAATCCAGCGGTACCCTCGGGTTTAGTGACTATTGCCTTCTGCTTTTTCTTCTGGCGCATCATTAAAAACATGATCAAAATGACTACTATAATTATAACTACAGCAACTATAGCAAGAGCCATAGGTAGGTTCGAGCTCTCCTTTTCTGTAGGTGTCCCACCGGTAGTATCATCACCGGTTCCCTCGGATTCTTCGATAGTTACTGTTGTAATATATGTACTCGCATCGCCGTTATCATCCTTCACGGTGAGCCTGACTGTAAATTCACCATCCTCCTCGTATTCATGTTCTACTATCCGGCCGGTGTCCATGTTGCCGTCACCGAAATCCCAGAGATAGGTCAGGGAGTCGATATCATTTTCAGTATCGGTGGTACCCGAAGCATTGAAGATGATAGTTTTACCCACTTTAGCGGTGGTGGTTGAGACCAAAAATGTTGCAGTGGGCTTGATGTTCATTACAGAAATTGTCAGGGTATACTCATCCCGTTCGCCGTCGTCGTCTTTTACTGATAATACAACATTATAACTGCCCTCTGAGTTAAATTGATGTGAGGTCTCCACACCGTAACCCTTACTATCATCGCCAAAGTCCCAGGTATAGTTGAGAATTGGTAGATCCGACGGCGTATCGGTTGACTTCGCGGCACTGAATTTAACAATGTCGTTCTCGTCGATGTTGGTATTGTCAGCACTTGCAGCAGCCTTAGGTGCTACATTTTCTACGGTTACCAGAAATGAATCTTCCCCTTCTGCCAGATTATTATCGCGCACCTTCAGAATCGCAGAGTACGAGCCTGCCTTGCTGTAGGAATGCTCCGCATCCGGTGTGGAATTCCACTGGTGCTGCTCACTGCCGTCACCGAACACCCACCGGTATTCCAGTGTATCCTGGTCCGACACCGTATCGGAACCGGTACCGGAAAGAAGTACCAATTCGTCTTCATCAACAACGATCTTGTTACCGGCATCTACAGTAGGTGCAACATTTATTACAGTTACCGTGCAACTTGCATTGCCCTCGGCATCGTCACCATCCAGTACAATCAGCGTCGCTGTGTAGATCCCCGCCTCGGTATAGGTATAGGTGGTATTGCCGTCGTTGGTCATCCAGGAGCTTTTGGTGCCGTCCCCGAAATCCCATAAGTATTTCAGCTCGCTCTTATCCGAGGGATTATCATTACCCCAGCCCTCGAAGTTCAGCGGCGTATCCTCCTCCACGCTCTTGTTGTCCATTATGAACGCAGCAGGTACAGGGTTGTAGACTATAACCTCCGCGGTATCGCTGTTGGTATCGGTGTCATCTTTAACGGTTAGTGTGATCGTATAAGTGCCCTTATTGGCATAGGTTTTCGTAGCGTTACCGTCAGTGCCCCACTCGGTGCTCGTGCCGTCCCCGAAATCCCATTTGTACCTCAGGAATCCAATATCGGAGACGGTGTCGTTACCCTTACCTTCCAGTTTGATTTCAGAATCTTCGGCAACAACGATATTGGATCCGGCTTCCACGCCGGGGAGCTTGTTGTTCACGGTGACCCGCACGGTATCGGAATCCAGCTCGCCATCTTCGTCAAGAACCATGAGGGAAACATCATACTGGCCGTTCAGGCTGTAGGTGTGGTCGACGAACGGGCTGGCCTGCCAGTCGCTGAGGGTATCGTCATCGAAATCCCAGCGGTACGATAGATTGACCAGGTCGGAGGGTGGATCGGTGCTGCCGGATCCATTGAATGTGATCACATCATCTTCGAAAACAGCGAAATCATCACCTGCATCTGCTGTCGGTGCTATATTGTTGACCGTAATATAGGTCGTACTGTCGAATGCGCCGAGGTTACCGGTATCGTCCCAGACAGTCAGCCGTGCATTGAACATGCCGGCATCGGGGTACGAATAGGTGGCGGGCCCGGCGGAGGTGGTGGAGCTCCAGTCGGATATACCGTCGCCGTTGAAATCCCATGAATAGCTTGCAATGGAGCCGTCGGGATCTGTCGCCGCCCCGTTAAAAGTAACAACCTCATCTTCGTTAACGGTCGCTTTATCGGCGTTTGCAGATGTGATCTCCGGCGCGTTCATATCCTCATAGATTTTGAGCAGCTGGTTGGCAGGCACATTTTTTTGCTTCTGGAGTTTTCCGTTTGGCCAGCGCACCTCAATTTCGGCCACAGTAGTAGTCCCACCTAGCCCGAACTCTACCGGCAGCGAGTTCTCGTGCGAATGGCAGCCCATGCCGCCCTCCACCTCACGGACCTGGATACCGCTAGCGGTTTTGATCGTCACCCTGGCACCTATAGCCATGCTGTTGCTCTCGTTACCGTACAGCTGTACATGCAGCCAGTTATTGGAATTCCCGTTGTTTTTATAAAGCTTCACTTCGTATTTGCCGCCCGCTTGAGGGATCTTGCCGCTTGTCACCAGATCCATAAAACCGTCATTGTTAAAATCTGCCCATGCACCGCCGTAGGTGCACCATGTCCGGATACCGGCGGTGGGGCCAATATCCGTAAATGTTCCGTCGTTATTATTTCTGAAAAGAAAGGAATATGAGTATGTGAAGTTATAATATTCACCTCCCGCCTGCGGGACATATACATCCAGGTCGCCGTCGTTATCGAAATCCGCAATAGCGGCATTGAACCACAGCTCATCACCTATGTAAGTTCCCGCACCCCCGATGGGCTTGGTGGGTATCCCGGAGGTCAAGCGGATATCTGAAAAGTTGTAGAACGGCGCACCCTGGCTAACGAAAATATTGGAATCGTCGCAGATATAGCCACGAATATCGGTGCTGCTCACATACTTGTGCACCAGGTTGCTCACCCACAAGTCTAAGTTACCGTCGTTATTTAGATCGCCCCAGGACGAACCTATGGTATGACCGTAATACGGCCCGTAGACATTACCCTGCCCGTCATCGTAATAATGAACCAACCCTGTTACATTCATATCGAAAGATACGTCGGTGAAGGTACCGTCGTGGTTATTACGCCATAAATAATTATGCTGGATGCGGTAATTGGAGATGTATACATCCAACCAGCCGTCGTTATCGTAATCGCCCCACGCAACACCCCTGCCGTAATAGGGCGTTGTATAATCGTCTATACCCGCTGCGACTGTTATGTCTGAAAAAGTACCGTCACCATTGTTTTCATATAACTTATCGGCGTAATAAATGGGGTTACCGCTGTTCCAGTCCTCGCCGTTGGCGACATATAAATCCAGGTCGCCGTCCTTATCGAAATCGCCCCAGCCCGCAGCGGTGGTTGGAGAAGTATCCGTAACACCGCCGGCGGCCTGTGTAACATCTGTAAAGGTACCGTTACCGTTATTATGCCAGAGCTTATCCTTATTATTGAGGCCCCCGCCAGCATAGAAATCCAGGTACCCGTCATTATCATAATCGCCCCAGACGCCGTTACTGGTCCCGCCTGTGATATTAGCCGGTCCGGTCACCTCCGTAAAGTTATAATCCGGCGGTCCGTCGTTTCTGAATAACCGGCGGCCGTTGATCAGCAGGTCAAAGTATCCGTCGTTGTCGTAATCGGTCCATGAGAAATAATTGCCGTTGACGCCTTTTAAGCCCACATCGTTGGTTACATTGGTAAACGTGACGGCCTCGTCACCTCTTACTCCATTGCTCCCAATAACAGGTGTGGTTTCCGAACCGGCTTTAATTTCCACCGCCTCTTCATCCTCGGTCTGGTCAAACTCAGGTTCGTGCCCTGGTGCTGCAGTATTACCAATAATGTTTGACATTAAAAGCCAGAAACATAACAGCACACAAAACAACCTGAGGGGGATTTTTAACATGGAAACTCTTCCTGGAAACTAATATAAATCATATTAATTAATTAAATTAATTTAATGGATTAACATATGAATAGATTTGGTTCAATATATAATTATTCTGGTATTTTGATATATGAGAAGTCGAATTTTGGATGATTTAAAATCGCTACCAGAAGTGCGATACACGTTGTGCGGTTGCGCAGTGCGTACCGTCTTGCGGTCTACGTTTAATGGCCGTCTACCGTTAGACGTTTAACGTTACGCCCCTCGCCGCCGCATGACGGTACGCCCTTCGCCACCGTATGACGGTACGCCCCTCGCCGCCGCATGACGGTGCGCCCCTCGCAGACGCAACCGAAAGACGCACTTCTGTAAGCGATTAGAAAGCTTTCAAATATTAAATAAAATCTCAATAAAGCGAAACTTAAAAGCTTAAAAAATAGATTCAGACCCTCAATGTCAAAACGCTGGCTGAAAGAGCACCGTAAAGAGACCTATTACCGGCAGGCAAAAAAATCCGGGTATCGGTCGCGGGCGGCATACAAGCTTCTACAGATAAATAAGAAATTTAGGATCTTCAAAGCGAACCAGAAGGTTCTCGACCTGGGTGCGGCCCCGGGCGGGTGGTCGCAGGTAGCTGTGGAGCTTGTGGCCCCCTCAGGTACTGTTATCGGGGTTGATATCGACCCCATCAAACCCCTGGAGGGTGCGGAGTTCATTAAAGGTGATATGACATCGGAGGATACGATGGACCTAATAAAATCGAAGATCGATTATGCAGATGTAATCATATCGGATATGTCACCGAACATCTCAGGCCATTACTCGGTGGATCAGGCGAAATCGGTGTATTTGGCCGAGCAGGCTCTTGATGTTGTTGTTCGCATGCTCAAGCCCGGCGGTCATTTCATCGTCAAGATCTTCCAGGGGGAGGATTTTCCGGAGTTTCTACAGAAACTAAAAGAGCGTTTTGAGTTCTGTAAAGTACATTCACCGCCGGCGTCCCGTGCGCAAAGCTCGGAGGTTTATGTAGTATGTAAAGGAGCTTATGATAAAAGGTGATTTAAATGACAAAAGCCACATTTGGTGCAGGTTGTTTCTGGGGTGTAGAGGCTGAATTTAGAAAGATCGAAGGTGTGAAGGACGCTGCGGCGGGGTACATGGGGGGCGCATTGAAAAACCCCTCTTACGAAGAGGTCTGTACGGACAAGACCGGTCATGCAGAGGTCGTTCAAATTGAATATGACCCGGAAGTGGTGTCCTACGACGAGCTGCTTGAGGTGTTCTGGAAGGTCCACGACCCCACAACCTTGAACAGGCAGGGACCTGATGTAGGCACGCAGTACAGATCGGCGATATTCTATCATGACGATGACCAGCGCAAAAAGGCCGAGGCGTCAAAGGTACGGCTCCAGGGTTCCAATCGGTTCAAAGGCGATATTGTGACGGAGATATCACCTGCCGATACATTCTACAGGGCCGAGGAGTATCACCAGCGGTATTATGAAAAGCACGGTATTCAATCGTGCGGTATAAAATAAACTTGAATCTTGTGCGGGAATCTAATATGCGAATGACAGAAGCGAACCAGCAGAAGCTTGTAGATTACCTCAAGTCGCTCTACGAGGCGGAGGGCGCGCTCGAGTCGGAGCTCAAGGAACAACTCAAGCATAGCGGCCGCGACCCGTTTCGGGTGCTCATCGGGACCATACTCTCTCAGCGTACCCGCGACGAGAACACGCACGAAGCCACCGAGAATTTGTTCGCAAAGTACAAGAACGCAAACGAGCTTGCCAAAGGGGATATCCGTACCATCGAGCGGTTGATCAAACCCGCAGGGTTCTTCCATGTAAAGGCCAGGAAGATCAAGGAGGTGGCAGGTATCATCAACAACAAATACCACGGGAAGGTACCGGAGGATATGGATGAGCTGCTGGCGCTGCCCTCCGTGGGCCGGAAAACAGCTAATTGTGTTCTTGTATACGGTTTCGGGATACCCGCGATGCCGGTGGATACGCATGTGCACCGTATCAGCAACCGCCTCGGGCTGGTCTCTACCAGAACGCCGGACCAGACCGAAGAAGCACTGAGGGCTAAACTGAAAAAACGTTACTGGCTCGATATCAATAACCTCATGGTACGGTTCGGCCAGGATATATGCCGGCCCATCGGCCCCAAATGCAACTCATGCAAACTGACTACCTCATGCAGTTATTTTAAAAGCTTGTAAATTAGGGGAGAAGAATCTCCCCTAATAACCCCTCTCTTTTTCTATCGTTTTGGGTATGCCTATGATATCATATGCTATTTTAGGCATACCCATATAGATAAAAAAAGAGGGGTTGTAGGGGATTCTTCCCCTACTTTATCTGCTTTGAACTAATCTCATGAAGATGTCGGAGAGGTCTTCTTTCGGTTTTTTTCTGAGGCTGTTTATATCGCCTTCGCCTACTATTCTGCCGTGGTCGAGTATGGCGATGCGTGTGCACAGCTTCTCGGCGATCTCCAGCAGGTGCGTGCACATGAAGATCGTGCCGCCGGATTTGATATAGTCCAGCAGGTACTTCTGCACCTTTTTCTGATAGATCGGGTCCAGGTTAATGAACGGCTCGTCCAGAAAAAGTAATTTCGGCTGGTGTATGACCGCCGCGGCGATCATGAGCTTCTGGCGTGTACCTTTCGATAAATCGCGGCATAGAACATCGCCGCGCTCCCATAGATCAAAAAAATCCATCCAGTTCTTAACCTTTGTTTCGATATCGTTAACCTCGCGCACATGGCCCACGAAATAGAGGTATTCCTGTGCTGTAAGAAACGAGGGGGGCGATTCGAACTCGGGCACGATACCAATCCGGCGCTTGACTTCCAGAGGCGAGTTTTTCACCGCCAGCCCTGAAACATTGACCTTACCGCCGTTGTAATCGAGCTGCCCTGTGAGGATTTTTAACAATGTGGTCTTACCTGCACCGTTCGGCCCGAAACACCCGTAGAATTCGCGCGGTTGAATGGCGATGTTGATATCGGCCAGCGCCTGGAAATCGCCGAAATATTTATCCAGATCCTTAACAGAAATTACAAATGACAAGCTCGTGCCCCGATTTGAATCATTTTATTGTACCATCTATTGAATTAAAAACCAATATTGTTTCTAGGTATTTATAGTTAATATCCTAAATCTCAATCAGAATTATCATACAAAGCATAGTCGACAGTCAGTAGTCGACGGTCGATAGTCAAGGCACCCGGACTATCGACTTAGTAATATCGACTGTCGACTTCTTGGTTATTTGCGCTTGAGTTTCCTCATGCGTGACACTACTACGCTTAATAAGACTAAAACTACTAGTATAACAATAAGAATTATCAGGATGGAATAATCGGTGCTTTTTTCCGTTTTAACGGTATTCTCGATATTTACTATATGGGTTTCGATCTGTTCGTTACCGTCGTTATCGGTTACTTTAACCTCGATTGTATGGTGGCCCGAGAGTTGGGCGATATCCCACTGGTAGGACCATGAAGTGCTGCCTGTGGGGCTTTGCTTGCCCTCCTGCACCTCCTGCCAGTCATTCCCGTCGATGCGCAGATCGATTGTGGGCTTGTCCTGCGCATCGAACGCCGTTCCCTCTATCAAGACCGTACCGTCGTTAGCCAATAGATGTTCATGATTGGATGGAGATATGATCAAAACCGTAGGCGGGGTATCCATCGCATCCTCTCTGGCATAGTAATGGAATAAGAAATCGTCCCAGTACTTGTTCTTGGCGAAATCCACCTCGTCGAACCTCGGATCGTATTCGTTCCGGCCGGGTACCTGGATTGCACTGGATTCGGTATTGGGGAAATAGATAGTGAGCCCGTGCGCGTTGGGATGAAACGAATCTGCTCTTGCGTAAGCTATCAAGTCGTATGCAGCTTCACGGAGAGCCGTAGCCGCATCCTTTACCGTTGTATCCAGCGGTATCGCGGTCTGGATCTTCTCTGTGAAATCGATCACATCGTACATTGCATATCCAGTAAAATCGAACGGTCCGGCATTGACCATATCGTAGCTCTCGGTCCTGTCGCGGGCGGCCCATATCTGTAAGTTGTGCGTTTGCGCTGCCGTGGATAACACCATTGCGAATTCGGTCAGGCGTTCGATAGTGACCGGCAGCTTCGCCATTTCAAAAACGGACATTGTAATGGCGGTGGAATCATCCGGGTCCTCCTGCTGGTCGGTATAGGAATCCACATAGGTGTTGGCAATGTACTTACCAAGTTCCAGCGTGCTCATATCAGGGTTTTCTATCAGGCTCGGTAAAAACTTCTCGTAGGGCCAGCCGTCGCCGGGCTCTACGAAACCGGAGGCGACCGCGAAATCCGTAGTTTCACGCAGCTGGTACAATACAGCAACCTCAGCCATCAAGCATGCGTCGAATCCTACCAGGTCGATCTTCTCACCGCCCAGCCCTTTCTGGATTTCTAAAAATGCATACCGGAGGTCCGTCATGTTCAGAGCATCTGCATTTTCTCCATCACCGGTATCGTCAAAGCACACACCCCAGAACGCGCCGCCGTGGTTCCACAAGATCACCGCGTAGTGCTCAGCGGGATAGTTGCTGGCGCCCCAGAGTACAAAATCGATCAGGTTGTCTGGGTCGCCCATGTTTATTTCGCCAAGGTCCTCCAGTACCGGCGAGGATATGGCCTGGGTATCCTCATCCTTTTCTATTCTGAACCTTTTTGTATCCGTCCAGTCGCCGTTGGTCACATCATATTCCTCAATACGGTCGAACTGTACGAGTATATTGACATCGTCAGTAGAACCTACAGTTTCCATCTCATTGACATCCTCTACGCCTGCACTCTCAAGATTATTATCGGCGTCCAGATATACCATGAAGGTCCACTTCGCTTTGTCCTCAGACTCGGCAGAAACCGCAGGGGCATTAGTAATTGTGAATGAAAATAGATTTAATAATAACAAAGTCAGAATAATCATCCAAACCATGTATTTATTCATAATCTGCACCTCGTAATTAATTATAATATATTGTATCATATTAAATGTTTTATGGTAAATAATATCGATATCTATTAAAAACTAATATAAGCTGAAGTATAAATGATTATTA
>CP070629.1:1017814-1025757 GCA_020356005.1 Thermoplasmata archaeon | reverse complement strand
GGTACGAGCTGCTTGCCAGCGGTGATGTTATAAAGGGGAGGTTCCAGGGGGGCAGGGTGTGTTTTATACGCCGGCGCGATGTAGGACCCGTAATTTCATTGTACAGGCAGCTGGATCTCAATCCCATGGAGGAGAAGGTCCTGGATTATATCAAGTCCCGTGTTGCCAACCAGCGCGCGGGTGCAGATACCACACCTTCAACAGACGAATCAAACCTTCCGAACCTGGGTACGAGCGGGGAATCCGGTAAACCGCTCAAAACAAACTACGAGGAATTCTGCAGTTCAAACAACAATGCTCTTAAAAATGAGGGTGTAACTCGCAGCGAGCTAATTTCGGCGTTCAAGTATAAAGAGAGCGATATAATCGATACCATCGACAAGCTTGATTATAATCTATATATTGCCCGCAGCAAGCGAGATACCCGGCAGTACGGTATTTTGAACCGGTATATACCCCTGGAGCTTGAATCAGACCACGAAGACGCAGCCGAAATGCTGGTAAAGCAGTTTATTTCGGGGTACGGTCCTGTGAATTTCATGAGCATTAGAAACGCTCTGCGGCTGCCAAACGACTTCCTCAAGGATCTGCTCCAGCTTATGACCGATAAAGGTACAATATTCAAGTTCGTGGTGGTGGGCGAGGGGCCCATGGAGGTATATGCAGATCCCGAGCTTCGCACCGCTCTTCTGCGGTTCAATACCGCCTCGGCACGGACCGCGGCTTCGCCGAAGCGCAAACGCAAGCGGGAGGTAAGATTATTATCGCAGACCGACCCCTTCGCGCGCAGGTTCGAATTTTCCATAAAAAACAAATTCGGCGAAGACTGGCATGTGGCAATATTTGACGGTTACCAGCCCAGGGGAGTAATAAACCTCTGGAAGCTTGCCAGCAGTATCGAGATAAGAAATATAGAGCTCGACCCAGATTTAAATAAATCAGAGCGTGAAAGACTTCTAGAAGCTGCGCTTAAGGAACTGGATAAACTGATGGAACTCTACAATTCTAACGGCCTGGACATACTGAGGATAAAGGCATTTTCCAATACGCCGGTGGAAGAGCTCCAGCCGAAACTTAAATCGATTCTTAAAGATAACGGGTACAACCTCATACAGGGTATATATGTAAAAGGCCGGGTACTGCCCGCGACTTTTACAAATCAGGAGATAATGAATTTTGTGCTTTACCGGCAGCATATCCATCCCCAGAGGCGTTTCGACGATCCCATGGATATTATCCGCGCCTTCGGCGGTATCAGGTCCACATTCGAGCTGCACCTGCGGTTGAACGGCCGATCCTACGATCTCAAGGAATACGGCCGGCATCACGCACTGGCAACCGGGCAGATGATACCGGAATTTTTAATGTACTGCACGGAAGTGGATGCACAGCTCTACAGGACCGCCAAGGGGTACGAGCAAGATGAGATAATGGAGCATGTCCTCTCCAGGATACCTGACGACACACCGGTCAAATCCAAGGACCTGCAGGACCGAGTCAACCTCTCCGAGCCCACCTATAAAAAGGCACTTAAACGGCTGTACGAGGGCCTGTATGTAATAAAAACACCGCTGAATTACTATAAGAAGATCAGTAGTATGCCGGAATTAAGCTTCACAGAGGCGCGCAAAATGGTGGTAAAGAGGGTATTCGAGAATTTCGGGATATTTACCGCGGAGGGGCTGGCGGCGTTTCTGAAGCGCGGTTTTACTGCCGAAGAGCTCCGGGTGATGCTGCGGGAGCTCGAGGATGAGGGGGTCCTGGCCAAAGGTTACCTCGTAGAAGGCGAAAGCGAGCTGTACTGGATATTGAAGGGTGCAGCAAAGAAAATCCGAAAGCTGCCCCGGCTGAAGGAGCGGTTCATATTAAGCCCGCAGGACCAGCTCTGCCACTACCTCATCGAGTCCATCCGAGAGAAGTTCAAGATCGGCTCGTGCTTCGTGGTGTTCAACGGTTCCGAGATGACAGGCGCATTTAAGGCCACCAGGCGCAGCAACAGGTTCATTGTAGATGATTTCATAGGCGATGATGAGGATTGGGGTGCGGTACGCCAGTTCGCACACCAGCACCGGCTGGAGCTTGCAGAAAAGGAACAGGATGAATTATACGACTACGATTAAATCAAATTCTAAATCGAGAAGATTTTTAATAATTTGCGAATCATTCCTAGATTTTTTTTATTGATTCCAAACGGAATGCTTCTCGACTGAAAAATGATGCAATTGGTTAATGGATAAACCTTATAGTACATTTTTCAGTTCTAAGCACTAAATCGAGAATTGATATTCTCGTCAGAAAATCGATGAAATTTATCCTTGGTTAAACCTACGGTTAGATAATGCTACCCCGAATATCATTAATTATTATTTGAAGAGGGTAGTATTATCTGAGAATCATTTACACTCCGGGCTGTGTCAAAAGGTCTGTATCAAGTAGAAGCTGACCTTTTGAGACCAAGATAGAATTCGAAGAATTCGTATCGCGTTTCGAGGGTGAAAGGGTCAGATTCGAAAAGGGCGGTTGGTTCGATTTTTCACCCCGAGGCCCTAGCCCCGATTAAACTCACCATTCAAGCGAGCTTTGCTCGCGTTCTCACCATTCACCACTCCTCCATCAATATCTCAGCTTATTTCACCATTCAAATGAGAGTGCTTGCACTCGAGTGTACTCACCATTATTTCATCTATTTACAGCTAAAAATATAAATAGAGATACAGAAACATTTTTATTATAAAAGTAATATTGGTCTGGTACGGTCAACGGAGGCGGAATTCATGGCGGAATGTATATTTCCCTCCTGTCCGAAATGTGAAAATGGCCATATGGTACCGTTTTCCCGCGGTCAAGACATTTTCGAGTTATGGAAATGTACCGATTGTGGTCATACGGTTCACAAAAGATAAGGACAGGGAATTGGCACATATAACGAATTTCAGTCTGATAATGAGACGCAATCTGGTAAAATCAATTTCAATTCTAAACTAATTTGATTTTTTATTTAATGTGAATTAAATGTCCGACCAAATCGAATCTGACTTAGAGAAGCTTCTAAAAAAATTCGCTTTGCATAATGCTTTAAAATACGATGGTAAAGCCAACAGCAAAGCGGTACTTGGCAAAGTCCTTGCAGAGCAGCCAGACTTGCGTAAAAATATAGATGATTTGAGAACCAAGATCACTGAGATTGTTGATGAAATTAGTGGGTTATCACTTTCGCAGCAGCGCGAGGAGCTATCAAAGCTTGCTCCTGAAATGCTGGAAGCGAGAAAAGAACCGGAGAAGGATAAGGAACTTACACCTCTGCAAAATGTAGGCGATAATGTGGTAATGAGGTTCGCTCCAGGCCCCTCCGGCCCTCTCCATATCGGTCACGCAAGAGCCGCGATTTTGAACGATGAGTACTGCAGGTCATACAAAGGTAAGCTGATACTTCGCCTTGAGGATACCAATCCTGCCAAAATCAAGCCGGAAGCTTACGACATGATAAAAGAAGATCTGGAATGGTTGGGAGTAAAATATCATGAAGTGGTAACCCAGAGCGATAGATTCGATTTCTATTTCAAACACGCAAAGGAACTGCTTGAAGGCGGCCACAGTTATATCTGCACCTGCGATGTGGAGGATTGGCGCAGCCGCAAGATCAATAAGCAGCCGTGTAAGGACCGCGAGCTTCCTGTTGAAGAGCAGCTTGATAGATGGGAAAAAATGCATGACGGAACTTATAGCGAAGGCGAGGTAACATACATAGTCAAAACCGATTTGAGTCATCCCAATCCGGCAGTCCGTGATTTCATTGCGTTCCGTATAATCGATAAACCGCTCCATCCCCGCACCGGTGATAAGGTCAGGGTTTATCCTCTGATGAACTTCTCGGTAGCTCTTGACGACCACCTACTTGGGCTGACTCATGTACTGCGGGGCAAGGATCATTTGAATAATACATACCGCCAGGGGTACCTTTATGATTATTTCAAGTGGCCCAAACCGGAATATATCCATTACGGCTGGGTATCTATCGAAGGAACAATATTGAAGACCAGTGAAATTACTGAAAAGATTGCAGCCGGTGAGATATCCAATTGGTCTGATGTAAGGCTCGGCACCTTCCGGGCATTGGCACTGCGAGGTATCCGTAGTGAAGCTGTGCGCCGGTACTGGCTGGAGGTGGGCACAAAAGAGGTGGATGTAAAATTCAGCTGGGATACGCTCTACGCCTTCAATCGTGAGCTCGTGGATGCTGACGCCCCCCGATATTTCTTTGTACCTGACCCTGTGGAGTTAAAATTGACCGGAATTACAGAACTTGAAGGCCATGCACCGCTGCATCCAGAATACCCCGAGCGGGGCAGCCGTAAGGTCCAATTGAAATCCGAGTCTGGAGCTCCGATACCGATAAATATCGCTGAAGAGGACTGGAGTGAACTAAAAAATACGAAGCTATTCCGATTAAAGGACCTCTGCAATGTCGAACCCAAGGGTGATAATACCATTGAGTATAAAGGAGACGATACATCTGTATTAAAAACAGGTGATGTAAAAATCGTTCAATGGGTCTCCGGATCGGAATACATCAGGGTGAATCTGGTTATGCCAGAGGGTAAAACAATATACGGTTTAGGTGAGACCGCCCTAAAATCCGCCGTAGGTAAATTGGTACAGCTTGAACGGATCGGGTATGCAACCGTTAACGAGCCTTCAGCTGTACAAGATATAACCAAGGAGCGTACTAATGAGGGTAAAATTGATATTCTTGTATTGTACAGTCATAAATAATAATTTAATTCTCTTCTTTAATAAATAGATTAAAAATTAATGCATAACAGAAAAATGAAATAAAAAGGGATATTCTGGTTACCCAGAAAGGGGTAGTCTGAATATTAAGTAATCTTCTGGTAACCTTTCAATTTTATTTTAAGTTCCTCATTTTCCTTTTTCAGCTTTTTCACCTGGAACCTAAGCTTATCCCGTTCAGCAACGATGTTTTGCGTGTCGTTCTCAATATAAGCAATTAACTGACCGATATTTGCAAGCAGTGAGGAGAAGCTGTGTTTCTTGGGATCTAGCTGTAGAATAGTAGTTTTGAGGAAAATATCTCCTTTGAATACCTGCTTTGCAATCTCTCGGTAATTGTTATATTTGGCGATATACACACCGGGATTGCCAGTCTCCTTATTAGCACTTGCATCATCTCTTAGGGCGTTTAACAGGCCTAAAAGCTGGACCTTTTTTTTCGTATTCTCGTCTGTGGGCATGTTCTCAAACCATGGGGTTATAGATTTCTCGATAAATAATTTTTGTTATTTCATTTTTTTACATTCATATCATTTTAAATATAGCCCATAAGCTTTAAAATCACGGCAATTAATCCAATAATGACAAAAATTATAAAAAGAATATATCCGGCAGTAAAAATAACATGGAGTTTGGCCACACGTTCGGGAGATTCGAACAGTTTTTCCAGAAATGGATCTCGTTCCACAGCCATCCCTTATCCTTTATTTCAACTGAAAATCAACCAGAAAAGCTGATACTTTTCATTTTTAAATCCTATTCATATTTTAATGTTTCCTTTCATACCGTAAATTTATTAAAAAAATCTAGACCTGTTTAACCACCGGACTGCTTTTTATTGGCTGCCAGGAGAAGCGCCTTGATCCTCTTGCGCCTGAAGAAATCCTGGCGCTCGCGCTCTTGAAGCTGCATTTCAATGTACCTCTTGGTATTTTTGAGGCGCGGAATAAAAATATACTCCAGTGCATTGACCCGGCGTTTGGTCTTCTCGATTTCGCGGGCTACTTTTTCCAACCCTGCCTCGGCCACAGCCAGTTTTAAAATATCGGGTAATACCCCTCGAAAGTTCAATACTGTCTCGTCAAGTTTCGCATTGGTATCCATGAGACCATATTGAAATTTATCCATGGGCGGCAGCTTTGCTTCTACTAATTCGGGAATGGTGACCCCGATGATATTGCGTGTTGATAATGAAAGATCTTGAACGGGAGGGATCCTGTTGGCTATATCGTCAAGTTTAATCTGGCCCATCATCATTTCAGATTCGATTAAGGTCTCATATGCAGTCTGCAGTGAATCCAGAACAGCTTTACGCAGATTTTCGTATTCTTCTAACATCCGCATGAACTGCATTACCAGTGCATCGCGTTTTTCAGAGAGCAGTTTATGTCCCTTTTCCGCTAAAGCTATTCTGCGCCGGATGATCAGCAATTCCATTCGATTTGCATTTACATCCTCTAATTTCTTGGCTACCATTTTAAATCAATGCTAATATGAATTTGAGTATATGAGATTACCTCCTTGTTGGAATTTTGATACTTAATACTACCACCACCTTCGGTGGAAATCCCAATACATACAAATACTACAAATACTACCAAAAAGCATCGAGAAAGCAAATCGTAGACCGCCGGAGTCGTATATATTGGACTGTTCGAACGGCCGTGCCATTGTATTGTTGGAAAACAAATGAAATCCAAAAATCAAATACTACAAATACCCCACCCCCCGTACTTTTGACTCGATGCCTAGCGTACTCCGATCCACTTACAACATGCACCATGCTGCATTGCTGCTTGCCCCTTGCACCTTGAATCTTGCTGCTTACGATTTCTCGCTTCTCGCGACTTGCTTCTCGCTACTCATAACATTTTTATTATCTTTAAAAAATATTTACAGCTGTCGAAAAAATTGTCGAAAGCAAAATTATATAGACCCTGAGACCCTATCTATATCGGTATGCTTACCAAACATATTTTTGACATTTTTATGAAGCATGATACGTTGCTTCATCCAGAGGTTGTAAATTATTTTACAGAGCAAAAAGATCCTTTAAAATATGTTAATAATCTGGTTGATAATATCCATAATCTACCAATGATTCTTACACTGGAGGATGTCCAGAATTTCGAGAAATCGAATGTTGTAATCGTGCGCGAGGACAAGGGTGAGGTCTCCCCTGCCCAGAGTCCAGAACCAAATACCACATTGGTCAATCCCCCCGCACCCAAAATGGAGAAGATGCAGGTCAAAACAGACTCAACGGTAATAACGCCGGGGGAGCGCAAGAAGATGTTTGATTCCAAGACACCCATGCCTCAGCTCCAGACCGATGAATCGCTTTCTGGCGGAATAATGAGGGCTGGTGACGGTGCGGTTGGAATGGTCCATGATATTACAAAATCCTCCAGGCCTGAGCTCACCGCGGAGAAGTCCAAAGAGTATCCCGAGTTCAAAATCATATCTGATATCACCGGCAAATCCACATGTGAGGGAGTGATCAAGGATTTCAACCGCAATATTTTACACAGGTTTAACACACTGAAAAATATAATAAAAACACAGTACCGCATTTTTGCAAGATCCGTTGATATTGAAAAGATCAAATTGAATTACAAGCGCGAGGTATTTTTTATCGGTATGATAACCAGCGTGAATAAAACCGCAAAAGGGAACACAATAATATCAGTTGAGGATGAGACCGGTGAGGTTTCGGTTTTCCTGAATCAAGAGACCTTCAAGAGCGATAAGAAATTTTTGCTGGACGAGGTAATCGGTGTAATCGGTGAAACAAATATGGAACTGAAAATGGTGATGGCTGAAAGGATCGTTCGGCCCGCCCCGCCTAGAAGCCGTACCATACACCGGGCCGAGGAAGATATCGATGTGCTGTTCATTTCGGATATACATGTGGGCAGCAAAGAGTTTCTTGAAATGCAGTGGAGCAAATTGATGAAATGGCTTAACGGTAAGGAAAAGGTAAGGGGCGATATCACTGCCGATAAGATCAGTTATATTGTGGTCGCAGGCGATCTTGTGGACGGTATCGGGATCTATCCGGATCAGGAAAACGAGCTTATCATCAAGGACATTTATAAGCAGTATTCGAGACTGGCAGAACTGCTGGATAAGGTTCCTGAAGATATCAAGAT
>CP070629.1:1004277-1017714 GCA_020356005.1 Thermoplasmata archaeon | reverse complement strand
TGATAGAAATTTTTTTCGCCATACCTATTTCCCCGCCTCCCTTTGTATCCTTTTAGCCTCAAGCCCGCGCCGTGAGTAGTGTCCAAAGATCTTCAATGCCCCGAGCTCCAGGATCTTCCGCGGAGAGCTCGTCACTTTTATGGTTCTGATATATTTAAGTTTACCGTACCCCCTTTTCTTGGCAAGCTGCCTCAACTCGTTGCTGAGCACGGAATCCTCGTTCGGGATGTTCTTGAACCCCCCCGCTTCCATGAATATGTCGCGTCTTATGCAGAAACTGCAGCCGGGGAGCTTGGTCATACCGAAGAATGCATGGAAGTCGTAGAACTTAGGCATATGGAAATTAACGAAATGTATCTTCAGCCTATCAGAAAAACCGTACCCATCGGTGGAATGCCGGAAATTCGTTCCGCACGCCCAGAGGTTCTCGTCATTTCCGAACATGTTGTAGATTTGCTGGAGGTAGTTCGGAGGAATCGTTATATCCGCATCGATGAACACTAAAATATCGCTCTTGGTCTTCTTCGCCGCATAGTTCAGCTGCTTAGATTTACCCACCACAGGTGAATTCAGCACCCTGGCGTGCCTGGAGGCAAGCCTGGTCGTCTTATCGGTGCTGCCCCCGTCGCAAACGATTATATCGAACTCGAAATCCGTCCTCTGACCCTTCACAGCCTGCAGGGTATGTTGTATCTGTTCCTCTTCGTTGAGGGTGGGAATAATCACAGAAAGCTTCATCGGCATGGCCTGCACCAGATAGACATTTGATAACAGAGAATATCAGAATAAGCTAATAAAATGTTTGTCAATTGATTAGAGTTGGGGCGATTATTGAGTGCTTATAGAAGTGCGGTAAACGGTTGCAGTTGCGAGGGGCGTAACGTACTGCGGTCGCGTAAGACGTCCCGTCTCTATCGAAGTGTTCAGTCTTCTGTCAGTGCCTCTAATCGAAATCTAAGCTGAGCGCTCTGAGAGTGCTTTTAATTATTAAATAATCGAAACGCTCTGACAGCGCTATTAATTGATATAAAAGCTGAGCGCTCTGACAGCGCTTGAAATTAATATTTAATCGAAGCGCTCTGGTTAAAATCATTCTAAAAGCTAATAAAATCTCTATTAATCAGTTTAAAATCTACAGTAGTCGATATATATATTTCCCAATAACTTTTATATGCTTTGAAATCGTTGCCAATATACTTTTGAGAGAAATGAACTGAACTGATAATATATAATCACTACTAAGTTACAGATTAATATTTCATTACGATCAAATAATGAAAAACAAAAAGCATGAAACGATTACAGGCATAGGGTGAGGTATTGTCAAAGGTACTGCTAATCAATCCCGCGGAATTTGAAACAAAGTACACCAAAGCACCATCGTTGAACCGGATGGTTTTTCCACCACTTGGGTTGGCTTACATTGCCGCTGTTCTTGAAGAGAACGGGCACAAGGTTAGTATTTTGGATGCCCCTCCCTTACAAATAAAAGAGAAGCAGTTGATGGAGACCGTTCGAAAGACCAAGCCTGACATCGTCGGCATACAGGCTTATACTTCTGCGATCTATCAAGCCAAAACAGCGGCAGAATGCATCAAGCAGGAATACCCGGACACCACCGTGGTGTTCGGCGGCCACCATCCTACGTTCATGCCCGATGATACACTGAAAATGTCAAAAAGTATCGACTATCTCGTACGGGGAGAGGGCGAATATACCTTTCTTAAGCTTACAGAAGCACTTGAGAACGGAACCAACGGTAAGAAGCTTAAGGATATTAAAGGCATCAGTTTCAGAAGCAACGGCGCTGTGGTAAATACGCCCGATGCCGACTTCATCAAGGACCTCGACGCGCTGCCGTTCCCCGCCCGGCACCTTCTGCCTATGGACGAATATCATTATTTCGGCGCTCGAAGAGAGATGCAGAGCCTGTTATCCAGCAGGGGCTGTCCTTTTAAATGCAGGTTCTGCGCCGTAGGAGCTTATTATAAAAATGTATGGAGACCCAGGAGCGCCAAGAACGTCGTGGATGAGATGGAGCAAATCCGCGAGAAATTTGGGATAAGGGCAATAGCCGTTATGGACGACATGGCAACGTTCAGTAAGAGACGTATAAGAAATATCTGCCAGGACATCCGTGAGCGCGACCTAGACATATACTGGGGGACAGTAAGCCGTGTGGATACCATGGATTTCGAGACTCTGAAATTGATGGCGAAATCCAGGTGCCTGCAGGTTTTGGTAGGGGTAGAAAGCGGCTCAGAAAGGGTTCTACAAAATTCTCATAAAGGAATTTCGCTGCAACAGATCGAACAGTTCTTCATATGGTGTAAAAAACTGGGTATGGACACCGTAGCATCCGTTGTGTTCGGCCTTCCCGGCGATACAAAAGAATCGCTTCAAGAAACATTATGGTTCATCAAGAAATTGAATCCCGGCGTGGCGGTATTCAGTGCAGCCACGCCGTACCCCGGCACACCGTTCTGGGACGAAGCGAAGCAGAACGGATGGCTGCCGAAGGAGACGAAGTGGTCCGATCTGAATATGTACGACCCCGTATTGAACACGAACGAGATCACCAAGGAAGAGCTTGAGGATTTTATACAGTTTGCCTACCTGAAGTTCCGAGGACCGAAATGGGGTATGCAGCGGCTCTATAACGATTTCAGGTATACCCAGAAGATCCACGGGTTCCTAGGAGCGATCCGCGTACCGCCTCTTACGGTAAGATTATTTGTTCGATGGTTCAGGGAGAAATCCAGGGGTAAAACATTTGACGGCTCTTAGTAGCAAAAAAATAAATGACATACTGATTGAATAATGGTGATAAAAGCTGAGATACTGCTTATAGAGTGGTGAATGGTGAGAACGCGAGCAAAGCTCGCTTGAATGGTGAGCACCACCCCCCACCCCACTTCGATTTCTTAGCTTTCACTCACCATTCAAATGAGGGAACGGAGTGACCGAATGTCCTCACCATTCACCACTATCACATTAATACCTCAGCTAAGGAGTGAACTTTTTGATTCGTCTGACCGATAAACAGAAGCTGGTATTTTACAGTTTAATACGCTGGCCCGCTTTAAATGACGTCGAGATTTCAGAAAAAATCGATGTAGACAGGCGAACGGTAACCTCAATACGTAAGAACTTGAAGACCAAGGGTATGTACGATACCCTTCTTATCCCTGATTTCGAAGTTTTGGGACAGGAACTGATAACAATAACCTACGGCAGTTTCAAACCCTTTCCCAAAGGCCCCATAAAAACTAAATCTTTACAAGACCGAGTAAATGACTATCCGGAATTGATATACAGCTTTATATCCCAAACCGATTTTTTAAATATGTATCTGTCTGAGAGATATACCGATTTTAAGGTGGTTCAGGATCAACTATCGAAACTCTATAACAAGTATGTAAATATAGAAGAAGTCAAGGTGGTGCATTTCCCGCTGGAGTTGAGCAAGCTTATTTTCATGTTCGATTTTGCCCCGTCACTCAAACACACATTCGACTTAGAAATCGAGGAGGAAGCTGAAGAATCCCATGAGGAAAAAAAAGATAAGGAATTGAAAAAGCTCAGCGAAAAGGAGAAGCTTGTATTTTATGCGCTTATGCGTATGCCCGAGGCAGTGGACGGAAAAATCGCAGAAATGACTGGAATATCGCGACCCACGGTTAACAGCATAAAAGAAAGATTGCACCATGAAGGTATTATTAAAGAATTGAAGATCCCCAATATGATGGAACTTGGCTTCGAACTTATTGTGCTCAGCCATAATACACTGGATCTGGAATTCATGGAGAAGGTGTATGTTTCCGAGCGGATCATGCAGAAGCACACGTTACCAACGCAGCCGTACTTTTTGATTACGAACAGCATGGAACCGGAATCGGTTTTGTTCCTCATTTTTGAGAATTTCACTAAATATAAAGAATGTCAGGACCAGATAGCAACATTTGCCAAAGGCCTGAAATTCGCACCGGAGCAGGTAAATGAACTTTTATTTCCGGTGGAAAAATTGGCATTGATAAAAAATCTGAATTTTGCTCCTGTGGTCAAGAAGACATTTGAGCTGGATGTGAATTTTTAATCCATTAACTCAAATGGTTGAGATTTTAGCAAATTATTTATAGACCGATTTATATTTGTTAGTTGTTTAACAGGGTGGTTGTAACATGAAAAACAATAAATCTCAATTAGATTATTTTAATAAAGAAGATGAATTGTTGGTATATTTATCGTCCTATAATAATAATTATAGTGATGATTACGTTGTTCCTTATGCGGTGACTCAGAAAGGTATATGTAAAAACATTAATTGCAGTCAAGGTCATGTATCACGGTTATTAAAAAAATTAATTGATGAAGGATATGGAATACAAATGACTAGAAAAATTGAAAGGAAGAGACGAAAACAAAAAGCATATTTTCTAACAGATAAGGGTCAAGAACTTGCATTAAAGATAAAAAAATCAAAATCGAAGAAAAAATGAATTTTTAAATCAAAATTAAAATTTGATGAATTTATTCCACATATTTGACGTATAATTGACGTATATTTGAGGAATATATTCGGAATATATGTTAAATAGATTAACATATTTGTAATGTGATGGGGATGGTGTAACCAAATATTTTTCTAAAGATAATAAATCTGATCGGGGGAATATGATATGAGTTTTAGAAAATTTATTGTGACATGGTTAATTTGTGCGCTTTTGATTCCAACAAGTATCTTGTGGATGCCGGAACCTATCAGTATAATTGATAATGCAATTGGTACACAAGAATCAGGTAATATAGAAAAAAATACAACTTGGACACTTGCGATGAGTCCAATTATTATTACAAGTCATGTTAATGTTGTAAATAATTCAATATTGACAATACAACCTGGTGTGAGGGTTTTATTTAATACTGGCAATTCTTTGATAATAACAGAAGGAACATTGATTGCAGGTGGTACAAATACTCAACCGATTTATTTCGGCCCAAGCGGTACAAAGACAAAAGGATATTGGGGAAGTATAACTTTTAGAGAAAAAGCCAGTGTAAATTCCTATTTGAAACGATGTATTATTGAATATGGTACTTATGGTATAAATGCATCTGATAAAACCAGTAATGGGGTAAAAGGTCAATCAATAGAAATAAGCTACTGTACGATCAAAGATAACAGCGTTGATGGAATCAGATGCTACGGGTCAAGCCCGGTTATAGAGCACAATATGATTTTCGATAACACAAATCATGCGATATATCTAATGAGCTATTTAGGAACACCAACACGACACAGCGATCCTTTGATAAGAAACAACTCTATAAACGATGGTAGCGTTTATTCTTTAAATAACAATAACTTTGACCAGACCTTTGCAGTGGACGCACAATATAACGCGTGGGATCATTATATTCCAGTGGAAAATGATGATTACAATGGAAATGTTAGTGTCGCAAATTATATCAACATCGATGTTAAAGGAGGATACATTGATACAAACACGACATGGGCATCCAGTGATTTGACTTCAAAGATCAGGTTAATAACCCCTGTTTATGTTGAAGAGGGAGAAACTTTAACAATAGATCAGGACGACACAAATTACTTTAACTTCAGTTTCGATAATTCTATAGATATTGTTATAAGAGGAAAATTATCAATTGAAGGATTGAATAAAGATAAATTTTATATGAAAGATAATAACCAGGAAATATACTTTTGGAATACTAGTGAAAATAATCTAATTACAAATGTAACTCTCAATAATGGAATTTCCATATATATGTCAAATTTAATTTTATTTAAAAATACAATTGACACCCCTGGAAATGGTATTTATACAACATACAATTACAATAATGTAAAAATAAATGAAAATTATATCAAAGGAAATGCAAATTATGGTATTTATATTAATGGCGGCGGCACATATGAGATAACAAACAATACCATAGAATCTAATGACAAAGGTATCTATTGTGATGATTCCAATGCTGATATTACAATTCGAAATAATACAATAATATCAAATTCAAACGAGGGGATTTATTCTGTTAAATCCAATACAGAAAGTATTCATTATAACCATATCCATAACAACAAAATAGGAATAAAAATAGTATCTGGGTCAAGTGCTACTATCAAATATAATAATATTTACTCCAACACCGACTTTGGTGTTCACTCAAGCAAATCGATTACGGCAGAAGAATGCTATTGGGGTCATAAATCACCATTTGATAACGATGATACCGCACCATCTGATGCCAATTCAAATGTCAACCTGAAAGATCCTTACTATATTACTTTGGACAATACTTTTTCAGTCAGATTGGATTTAAATTGGACAGCATCCAACTGCCCACTCTTTGATTCATATCAAATCTATCGAAAATCATCAAAAACGGGGGATACAATTTATCAGATATACCAAGAAATTGAGATAACTTCAAAACACACCTATATCGATAGAGAATTATATCATAACGAACAAACCTATTACACTTATTATTACAAGGTTTATGTACACACGACTATAGGTTTTGACCTTGGATCGAATGTCGAATCCTCTCAGGTGACAAATCAATCATCGGGTTTGATTGCAGAATGGAATCCATTATTTATGACATCGGAAATCGCAGGAAATGATGATGAATTGTACTGTACTTATTTTATTGATGCCGATACTTCAGATCCAAACAATTGGCAATCTTACTTCTATGTTTATAATCCTACGGGATATTCTGCAACTTTCGATATTTGGTATTATGATATGGATGGCATACCACTTGGTACCAGTCCATATTTACATACAGTAAATTCCTACGAGACCTTAGAGACAAGTCCGGATTCAGATCTTGGACAGCCCAATGGAGATTACTGGGAAGGCCGCGCAGTTATTACTAATATATCGGGTAATGGGGGGCTTCTAGGGCAATTGATAATTGAAAATATAGATGCAATGATCGGTGGTTCACAGAAGTTGCATCATACAAACGATACTATTATTGACGGTGAATATTTATATGTACCTTATTTTGAGGATAATAGTGATCCAATGCATTGGCAAACCGAATTATCTTTAATTAATACTGACTCAAGCGAGATTGATGTAATTGTAAGATACTATTATTTGAACGGGACCCAGTATGTTCCGCCCCAGAATTATACTCATACCATAGAATCCAATAGTGTGGAAAAGTGGAAACCCGGTGATGATTTAGATGCAGGCGCTCAAGAAGTTTTTAAAGGAAGTATTGAGATTGAAATATATCAATCACCTGTAATCGGAAGTATAATGAGATACAATTACAGTTTGGAAAAAATGGAATTGGAACCCATGTTAAAAAGAATAAGCGCAGATTACATAACGCAGGTAAACGAATGGACATCCGGCGCAAAAGAAAGAACAACGACAATATATTTAAAAAATATTGGAGATCAAAATGCTATTGTCAATGTAACATATTATGATTCATATGGAAATGTAATCTCAAGTGGAGGGCAATCAACTTTCAGTCATACAATCAATTCCCATGCGGTGGAATCATGGAAACCAACTGACGATCTTAATGGAATTCAGAGTATTGAAGCTACGGCAATAATTACATTGATAAGCGGGTCCGATGTAGTTGGTATTACAATCCAAAATTTCGTGGAATATACCAGTAAAGCATCTGCAAGCATCCCACTTTATTTGTTAGATTCCGAGCCGGTCTGGGCTACTTATTTCAATGAAGATTCTGGTCATGACTCATTTTTATATCTAACAATCACAACTCCATGTCCATCGTCAGTGAATGTGAATATTAATTATTATACAATGTCGGCTTTAATAATTGATTATGAAATCAAAACGTTAAATAAAAACGGATCATTAAGTTGGTCACCGGATGATAATATAAATATATACCCTCAAGATTCATCGGCCAATGGAAACATTGAGATGTACACTATATATGATTGGTTGATAGGTAATATATTGCTATTAAACAGAGAATTGTATCCTATATGATTTCTTAAAAGTATAAATTTATAGAATCAGAAATTTATATAAAAATCATGATTATAATTAACTTCCGGATGGTTAGCTTACCACTGCTTTTCAAACCAGCGTTTAATCACATTTTTTTTATTGAAAATAATATCATTATAACAATCATACACAAATTATATAAATGATGATACGAATAAAATTATTAATATTAATTCGGGTATAATTATGAGAAGAAAACCGTGTGTAATTTTACATATAATGATAATGCTGATTATCACTTCGATTTCTATATCTTTTACGTTGAAAGATGATACGGAATTTGTTGTTTCAACGATAGTGACCAACTCAGGTAGTTCTGTACAATTTACTGATGTCAATAATAATTTACAACAAATTACTATAAAATCCCGATTTGATAATCAAAAAATCAAAGGTATATATAATCTTTCCACGGATATGAATTATACGATCAAAGGAGTGAATAGTCAGATTTATCATTATTCATTTGCTATAGGTGATATCAATAACGACGGCAAAGATGATATCATTATTGGTGATTTTTTAATGGATGGTCTTTCACGTCAAGATGCTGGCGTTGTATATGTGATTTTTGGTGCCAGCCGTGCAAAGATCGAATCCATTACAAGTTTATCAGATGCAGATGTTATCATATACGGTGCTGATGAACATAATCGTGCTGGTAGATCGGTATTATCAGGTGATTTGGATAATGATGGATTCGATGATATTTTGATCAACACCTATGATGAAGAATACATAATATTCGGCCGACCGCGTGAAGAATTCGGCAGTATAATCGATTTGAACGAAAGTACATCATATTCTCATGGCGATGTAATGATCGTTGGTGGACAACCCGTATCAATTGCTGATATAAATGGAGATGATTTTGATGATGTGGTATTTATTGATCCCGACTGGAATTATTCAAGAGGCCGAGTCCAGGTGAAATATGGCAGTAACCGGGATGATATTGGTAAAAATATAATTTTACCGGATGATGCCGATATAACCATAAATGGCCATGATGCCTATTCTCATTTGGGATGGTCAGCCTATGCTGCAGATATTACAAATGATAATAAAGCTGAAATATTTCTTGAATATTTAGCTGGAGGAATATATGGCATATACGGTTCGGACGATCTGCCAGCGGTCATTGACCTTGACCCGACCACGGGTAATTTTCAAGTAAATTTTACGTTATTGAATCATGATAATGATGGAAGTTATATATATACATCTGGAGATATTAACGGTGACAAATATAATGATTTAATCATTGGTGAGAGTAGTGATTATAGAGCTGTAGTCCCTCCTGATGTATCTGAAACACACGGTAAAGTTCATGTTCTATACGGCAGGGATGAATTACCAACATATATCGATCTGAGTTTAATTGGTGACCCGCATGCTGAGATTTTGATCAAAGGTGATGAAGTCCGCGATGCACTGGGGTTCAGTGTAGCAGTAGGAGATATTGACAGGAATGGCAAAGCGGATATAATCACCGGAGCGAATCAAGCGAACGGAATGGACAATTTAAAGCATTGGTCCGGAGAAACTTACCTGATATACGGGCGGATAAAAGAGAAATTCAATGCATTCTACTATGCATCTCAAATAGCCGATGTAACTTTTTATGGTGCTGAAGAAGAGGATTTTTCTGGCGACTCAGTGGTGTCTGGCGATATTGACGGTGATGGTACAGACGATATAATTATAGGTAGTACTGTATGGCAGTCTACTTCAGAAAAACGTGATATTTATATCAAGTACGGCATCCCCACAGGTTACGGCATAGAAATGGGCTTGGAAGATGACTATCATATCGTCGGCCGCGGCGAAACAACAGAATTCCATATCACGGTCTCCAATAACGGCCGTTATGATGATATCTTTGATTTCATGATGGTTGATGTGCCTGACAACTGGGACGCAAAATTGAACTCAGAATCATTATCGTTCAAGTTCGGCGAGTTAAAACAAATCGTTCTCACCGTAACCGCACCTGACGATGTACGACACAATGATTGGGCGAATATTACAGTGTATGGCATTTCCCGGGGTGATGATACCGTATCAGCTTTCGTAACTGCTAGAACTCAAATGGTCATACCTGTAGGTGTGGAACTCGAATGTTTTGAAAAAGGGGCCGGCATTATACCGCTCACATCTAAAAACTATACAATAAATATAACCAATCTTGGCAGCTTTGAAGACGAGTTCGAGATCGCGCTCTCGGATGCGCCGCAGGGCTGGAAAGCAAGATCAAAGCCGCAATATGTATACCTGGAACCTTTTAAGAGTTCAAAATTCAACTTAACTGTAACGCATACAAATATTTCAAGTCCAGAATTTGAGTTCGAAATTGAAGTCCGTGCTATTTCATTATACGACCCCAAAATAAATTCAGCGCTTAATTTAACTACATTTACAAATACGGATTATAAATTGAATCTTATGATTCTAAATACCGATGCACATAAGGTCAAGCCCGGCACGGCAACCAATTATACATTTAAAATCTCTAATGTTGGCAAATACAGCTGTAATGCGAACATATCATATTTCAATAATGAACCTGATTGGAATGTTATATTATCAAATGATTCATTTCATCTGAAAAGATATGAATGGAAGATATTCAATTTGACAGTTCGTTCACCTGAAGATTCAATTGAAAATGATAGGCTCGAGGTGATTGTTGAAGCTGCTATTCTAGAGAAACCGTTTTTGAAATACAGAAATATCACAACGACAGTGGTAAGTTATGAAAATGAGTTATTCGTCAATTATAATGATTTATATTGTTACGGTTTTCCGGGCAATTATACTTCGGTAAATTTCAGTATAACGAACACAGGCGCAAGTGATTTTATTAGTTTTATACCCGTGGAACTCCCTGTTGGTTGGCAGTTGGAGTTTATTCCATCGAGTTTATTTTTAAACACTAATGAAACCGGAATGGTAGATGTAAGTATTTTCATAGGTGAAGATGCATTGAATGAAAATTATCAAATTAAATTCGAGCCGGTATCGGGAGATTTCTCGCTATTAATGAACATCAATGTATATGTCAACCAGACATTCGGGATAAGTTTCGAAAATGATCGGTATATAGTAGACATCATGCCCGGTAGAAATTTTACAGTATCGGTTACTATAAGAAATACCGGAAACGGTTTTGATACGATTTCATTCAGACCAAAAGGGGAATATTCGGGTTGGATTGAATTGGATCATTATATCTTTGATTTATTTGCGGATGAATCGAAGTTGATAACCGCAAATATAACATGCCCTTCAGATATCGGCATTGATACCTATAACATTGAATTAACCGCAAATTCCAGTTTGGATCCGGAAACAATTGAAAGCATTGTGATTTTATGCATGGTCTCCAAACCCGATCTATATTTAAGCATACCGCCGGTGGAAGAAAGCGTTAGAGTTCAGGGAGAATATGCTTTCAGGGTTACCGTTTATAACCATGGACGTATTAATATATCTGAAGAAATAAAAGTTCAATTAAAGGTCGATGGTCAATTAATCGCCGAGCAGGTGCTAACAATTATTCCGGGTGACAGTGAGAAACTCATTGTGATGCGCTGGTATTCGCAGGGTGGTTCGCATACATTAACCTTTATAGTAGATCCGGATAATACGATACCCGAGACAAACGAATTTAATAATACGGTTACGTTCAGTATGGAAATCTCAAGCGAAAGTGATAAATCACAGAATAAGACATCAATTATGTTTTCAGTAAGTATTTTTATAATAATCGTTATTATTTTAACATTTGTTTTTCTTATTTATTATCGGCGTAAAAAAAAGCAATACGATGAGAAATTGCGCGTTAGCATTATAGAGCCCCAGAACGGTGGTTCTATATCCGGTTTAGCGGCAATTAAAGGTAATGTCTCTGATGAATCCATTCATGAAATTTATTTGCATTTGGACAGCGGTGACAATATAAAAGTAAATGTGGAAAATAAAGAATGGTCTTATGCATTGGACACAGCAAAATTGGATAACGGTGAACATAAAATCTCGGTAAAACCAAAAATGATTGGAAAAGATATGGAACCGGTAAATATAACTGTTAATATTGATAATAAATGATTTTTTAACTTCTTTTTACTAGGCAATTTTTTTTATTACTCTTATAGTTATAAGTATTAAAAAAGCCAAAATATTGATACTAATTATTTCCCTTTTGATAATATCATCCTTAAATACCCTACATTACGGTAACTTATTCCCCGAATTTATTTATACCCAGAACTCTTACGCACACAAATCAAAACCGAGGAGGTAGATCTATGGCTGAGGAAGTCAAGTGGAACGATGATATGAAAGCATTATATAATAAATTGATGAGCAACACGCCGAAAATGTTTAGGGACATGGCAATCAAGACCACCACCGCAAAGGCGGAGAAGAACGCAGTAGAGCGAGGTTCTGAATATGTAGAGGTGGAGGACATTGCCAGGGCGTGTCTGAGCGAGGCACCTGAGATCTTCAAACCTCAAATAATTAACGATTTAAAACGAGAGGGGATCGACGCAGAAAAGTACCTTTAAGGATCGGTATTTTAATGGAACTCACTGTAGCCACAAATTGGGATAAGGAGCTGATCCCGAAGCTGGCAGAATTGAATGTTAATACACTCTTCGGGGTCATGGACAAAACACCCGTTGGGGGCGGCAGACCCTCACTGCTCCTGGCCAAAGTCGATAAGGATTATGTTAAAGAGTATATTAATGCGGTTCATTCTGCTGGTATGAAATTCAATTATCTGCTGAACGCTCCGTGTATGAACAATATGGAATACGATAAGGCAACGCATACGGAATTGATCGAGTATATGGATTGGCTGAATAAAATGGAGGTGGACTCGGTTACCGTGACAAACCCGTACCTGATGGAAATTATCCTTGAACAGTTTCCAGGGCTAGGTGTGAGCGTTTCCGTAATCACCCATGTTAACAGCGTACACCGCGCCAGGCTTTTTGAAGAGCTCGGGGTGCAATCCATTGCACTGGACTTCAATATCAACAGGGAGTTCAAACTGATTAAAAAGATCAGGGAAGCTGTAAAGTGCAAATTGACGGTGCTCGCAAATGACGGGTGTTTATATCAATGCCCTTTCCGGGGTTATCATTACAATATCATCGGCCATGCTTCACAGACGATCAATCCTTTAAAGGGCTTCTATTTCGATTACTGTATCATACGGTGCACGATGAAGCGCTTCACAAATCCTGTTGAATTGATAAGGGGCAGGTGGATTCGGCCCGAGGATGTGCATTTGTACGAAGAAATGGGGATAGACAACCTCAAGCTCAGCGGCCGGCGGATGTCAACCAAATGGCTGCTCAATACTGCCGGGGCCTACAGTGCTAGA
>CP070629.1:1000085-1004177 GCA_020356005.1 Thermoplasmata archaeon | reverse complement strand
GGATACTCCCGTTTCTGATATTCGGAATACTGATACTCATCGTTATAATAATAGTATTTTACCTCAGGAAAAAAGGTACGAAAAAAATTTTTAAGAGGAAGAAGAAGAAAAAGAAGGATGAGGACTAATTTTAGGAGATTATGAATAGCTGGTTAGATTGGCGTGTAGCGGAGGCGTTTGCGAGGCTCGTTTCGTTTAGCGTGAGGGTCAGCGTTTTTTTAATTATCAATTTTTAATGTGGTTGAACATTTTTCAGAGAAGTATATATTAAAGCATAAGCATATATGACTTAGTGATAGCATGAGAACGACAATTGAACTCAGATATGATATCTACAATAAAATCATTAAAGAATACGGCAAAAGAAAGATTTCAGTGACAATCAACGAAATTCTAGCTAATTATTTTTCTTCTACAAGAGAGGATATGTACGGTGCAGATCCGTGGCTGAAGAAGGTGGATATGAGCGATCTCAGGGATGAACATGACCGAGACCTTTGAATGTTATAATGGTAGAGAATCGCTATGCTATTTTAGCGAAACAACCAATAGTTAGTTTAAATTTAAAAATCCAAATCTAAATTCAAATTACAAAACTCAAAATAAAATCAAAAGTTAAATTATTAAAAAAATCTATTCCACATTTTACCACGATATCACGAAATTGATTTAACAAAAATTTTATAATCGAAAGCCCGAAATAATTTTAGACCTCGATTTTTTCAGTGCTTCTGTGTTTCTGTGTTTAAATTGGGGTGAGGGGGGACGTTAACAATCAAAACGATTTAAATTAAAGTCTAAAAATATCTTTCGCGCTTTTCGCGGTCTTCATGGTTAAAAGGTGTGAGGGAGAAATAAAACCACAGATTCACACAGATACACGCAGATAATTACTCCAGCAGGAACATCCGTGTCCATCCATGTCCATCCGTGTCCATCCGTGTTCATCGGTGGTTAATTTATTATACTTCCTGAACTTCCTGACTTCCTGTTTATAAAAACAGGGGGGCCGGGTGGGGACGTTTGTAATCAAAACATTATAAAATCAAAATCCTTGATTATCTTTCGTGATCTTCGATTATTTCGTAACTTCGTGGTAAAAATACCCTTTATATTCCAATTAAATCCAGTTTTCAAACCTCAAAGTAACCCTCAAATCCAAAAAAGAATTTTCTGCCGTTTTTGATATTTGAGTTTCTGGAGTTCTTTAACAATAGAACGGCACGGCCGTTCGAACATTCCAATATATGCGACTCCGGCGGTATACGATATGCTATCCAAAGATTCTAGGTAGTTATTTGAAGTTGGGAGTTACTTAGTAGTATTTGTAGTATTTGAGCTTGGTAGTATTTTAAATCAATGATAATTATTAAATCTTTATTACTACAGGAAAATCTTTTATATCACCTTACGTATTGAAGGTTTACACATAAGTGGTTGGACAGTCATAGTGGTGGGGTTCACCCGGTCTCATTCCGAACCCGGAAGTTAAGCCCACCGACGTTTCCAGCTGTACTATGGTACGCGAGTCCATGGGAACCTGGGATCGCTGTCCACCACTTCCGTGACTTTTTCTCAAATATGAAATATACAGCAAAAGATATATATATCATCTGCAATCACTAAAATCCGAAGTGCTTTGAATTTCGAATAAAAAAATTACAAGTGGTGACCATTTGGAAGAGGCCCTCTGTCATATAGAACTCACAGACGAAGGCGGTGAATATCTGGCAAAAGTGCAAACCGATCTGGGTGGTTTGCGGGAGTACCGCCATGCAGACCTTGAAGAGGTATTGAGGCAGGTGGTCATCGACCTCCAGGAAGAATTCGAAGCAGCTTCAACAAAATAAGCGATTTACTTTTTTTTATTTCGGAGTAGCGAGATGCGGCTTAATTTCATATTGATATGACGGCACGGCCGTTCAAACACTACAATGTACATGACTCCGGCAATCTATTCAGCGAGTAGCGAAATCCTGACTCTTAGACTCCTCGACCCCCAGACTCTTCGACTCTTGTACTTTTCCACTCTTCCACTTTTACACTTTTCTACTCTTCTGCTAAACTAATCCTATCAAAATTAATATTATCAATTATTACTATTATAGTCGAATTCATTATTATATAGAATGCCGGAGATTCCCCTTATGTCGGAGGGTCAACTCAAACTGCCAATAGATAAAATGGATAGTAAAGCACAAAAGGAGCACCTCAGGGCCTACAAGGATATTAAATGCCCCCTTTGCGGATCTTACGTTTACTGGGGCACCCACAGCTGCCGAAGGTGCGGTGCAGTGCTCCCCGAAGAGCTCAAAGAAGAAGTTGACCGTCGTTCTATGATGCATTACATTACTGTGGATTATAATGCAATAGCCCGTGAGCGTACAATAACATATATTATTTTCATTACATTCATTGCTATTATTTCTCTGACTGTGATTACGGCGTTCAACACAAAAAGTATTCTTGAAGATATTAGAATCAATTATATCGTATCATGGGCATTCTTCATTTGTATCATACTGGGAACAATGGCAACACTTTTTTACCTAGCAAATCCAAAGAACAAGATGCTGAACAAATCGAACTTATTGTTCACATTAATAATAATGGGAATTTCCGGTTTATGCATCGGCTTTGTTGCAATGATTCAGGTAGCAGTATACGGCGGTTCCGGAACGGACCTGCTGGCATGCGCAATTTTCATTATTTTATCTGCCAGCTCCATTGCGGGCGGCCGGCGGGCATGGCCGTTGGTTACACCCCTGCAGATAATCTTTTTGTCCATGGGTATAACCTTATTGAGCTGGCCTTTGATCAAAACCGTCGTCAATGACGATTGGTGGCAATCGTTCATCGGATCCGTGGGAGGACCGCTGGGGTCATTCATTGTGATAATCATCGGTGTTATTGCTCTGATCGCCAGCTCGTATTTTATTTTCAACACAACAACATTCAATATCAAAATGAACAACTGTTACCCTACCTGGCTTGCCGGTATGATCTTCCTGGCACTGTTCACATTTTTACGCGCGGCTTTGTTCGAGGTAGATCTTACTCTTTCTTATGTACAGGCACTTCTGTGCATTATGGGTATACTGTTATTCATTACAGGTTTTCTGCTTCTGCTGCGTAAAAAGCTCGCAGACAGGTATATACAGAACCACCTTAAACGCTCTAAGAAGGGAGTTGAAGTTGCTGCCAGGCTGTATGATGAAGGCGATTATGAAGGTGCACTGAAACGATATGAGAATTTAATTACAGATAATCCATGTATTGCTTTCGGCTCGAATAATTCTCATCCGACGCTTGAGATTCTGGGGATCACCTTCGTACATACCCAAGGTAAGCGTAAGACCGGAACCGGTAAGCGTACAGGTAAAGAATCCCTTGAAATTACGGAACCCTCAGACCAAGATGCCAAAGAAAATGATAAAAATGGTGATGAATTTGAGGAAGAGGATAAAGATAAAGAGGCCGGGGCCGAGGGGAACGATGAAGCAAGAGTAACAGTGGAGGAAGAAGAGGAGATGGATGCAGGGTTGATTTTGGCGGAAGCGGAGGCTTTGTTCAAGAAAAGTATTCTTTATGAAAAGTCAGGAATGCGCCAGAAGGCTTTGAACGCTATTGAACAGAGTATCAAGCTGGACCGCAGCCGAGCCGACTCATGGATCCGATTGGGGCACCTGATATCGCAGAAAGGCGGGGATTGGGATAAAATTAAAGGCTATTATAACTGGTCCATCGATTTAAAGCTCCATACGATCCAGGCCTGGGTAGAAAAATATTCTGTTCCATCACAATATACGCTATGGCTTCTCGAAGAACTGGCCTTACTCAAAAAAAGTATGTTGGGTATGGGTAAGACACTGCGTACATTAAGATCTACAAGGGGTCGAAGGGAAAGTATTGTAAAAAGCAAACATGATTAAAAACAAATCCGAAATCAGAATTTCGAATTAGAGATTATATTGCGAATATAAGCGAATCAATCCTGGGGAATTATAATAATATTATACATCACTGTTATATTCCGCACGGCCGTTCGCACAAACCATTTTAACCTGCTCCGGCAACTAGGTTTGATTATAT
>CP070629.1:989074-999985 GCA_020356005.1 Thermoplasmata archaeon | reverse complement strand
GAGTACAGAAAGCTCTACAATTAATTCATGAAATCGAAAAAGAAAAATCGTTTACATGGAAAGGTAAAATTGATTTCCTATTCCTTAAAGCCTTTACTTACCATATGGCAGGTTATTTTGAAAAGGCTTTAGAAATTGCTGAAAATATCAATTATAGCGAATACTTTAACTTATCAAGATTTTCATCTCATTGGGCGAATTTCATTGACCACACAACAATTAATCATTATAGTGATTTGATTGAATTGTATAAAAACAATCAACGACAAACATATGTTTCTATGAATTATACAGTAAATGTCGGTTCCTATTCAAAAATCTCTATAATTAATAATAGTGACAATTTTACAATTACAAATGATGATGAAATTATCCAACAAATCAATCATTATTATTATCATTTTTTTAATAAACAATATTATTGTAAAATATTGATAAATGGTTCGTTACAATTAATTAAAGGAAATTATTCTATCGATTTTGAAAATTGTATAATAATTGATATGTGTCTCGATTATATAGATCGTTCTGGTCCATTAGGTGCAGTCTTTGTTTGTACATATCAAATAATAATCCTTGATAATGATTTTAATGTTATTTTGATTAAATTATGTCCATCTGACCATTTGGTATCATGAACTCTACATCAATAAAATCTAAAAAAGTCCCAAGTCCAAAAGTCCTGGATATGGGGGTGGGGCTTTGTAGTATTTGTAGTATTTGGATTTCCTTTGTAGCTGAAAATCGTACGCGAAGGTTTAACCAAGCATCGATTTTATCGATTTTCAGGCCTGAATATCAATTCTGGATATTTGTAGTATTTGTAGTATTTGGATTTACTAAGCATTATTCCATCAAAAACAAATCTTATAAAATCATTAAGTATTTAAATAAAATAGTTCTTTACCGTCTGGGAGTTAACTAGAATGCCAGCAATTGTTATTATAGGAACCCAGTGGGGCGACGAGGGCAAAGGAAAGATCACCGATTATTATGCAGAGCGAGCGGATTTTGTCGTGCGGTTCCAGGGCGGGAATAACGCAGGACATACCATCAAAATCGGTGAGGAAGTATACAAATTCCACCTGCTGCCATCCGGCGTTGTTCGGGCCGATAAGCATGTGGTCATCGGCAATGGGTTGGTTGTGGACCCCAAGGTGCTTTTGAAGGAAATTTCCGAGCTTAAAGTGCGTGTACCTGAAAGTGCAAAGCTGTCTATCAGCGACCGTGCCAATGTTATTTTACCCTACCATTTAATCCTGGACGGCCTCCAGGAACAATCGAAAGGCTCAGCAAAAATCGGTACCACCGGTCGGGGCATCGGTCCGTGCTACATGACCAAGGTCGCCCGCACCGGTATTCGAATCGGCGAGTTTATTGATGAAACCACATTTCGTGAGAAACTTGAACAGATACTTCCGGGAATTCAAAAGAGTTACGAGGCGTTGAGCCCCGATGCGCCTAAGCTCGATATCGAAGAAATCGTGTCGGAGTATTCCGCGTACGGTTCAGAGCTGGCGCAGTATGTTACCGATACCTCTGTGTTATTAAATTCCGCGCTTGATGAAAATAAGACCATTCTTTTTGAGGGAGCCCAGGGTACAATGCTGGACGTGGACTTTGGCACCTATCCATTCGTTACATCTTCAAATCCTCTCGCAGGTTCCGTCTGTATCGGTGCAGGAGTAGGCCCCACCAAAATCGACCGTGTTATCGGTGTGGTCAAGGCCTACACTACCAGGGTAGGCTCAGGCCCCATGCCAACCAACCTTACAGACGAGACCGGCGATTATATACGCGAGAAAGGCCAGGAATTCGGCACCACCACGGGCAGACCGCGCAACTGCGGGTGGCTCGACCTCGTGGTGGTTTCCCACTCCTGCAGGCTGAACGGCATAACATCTTTTGCCATAACCCGTCTGGATGTGCTGGGCGGCCTGAAGGAGCTCAAGATCTGCACGGGGTACAACCACAAGGGAACGAAAATTGAGCACTTCCCTGCCAATCTTAATGTATTATCGGAATGTGAACCGGTCTATGATACAATATCAGCCTGGCAGGAATATTCCGAGGAGGAGTGGATAAAGCTCGCGCAAAAGGGTTACGAAGCACTACCTGAAGAGCTAAAAAGCTATGTAAATTATATCGAAGATGCCACGAATACCCCCGCAGAGATGCTCTCAGTTGGACCCAGCAGGGCTGCTACAGTTTATAGAGAAATATCAACCTGACAATTAAAATTCTAAATTCTAAGCACTAAATACTAAACAAATCCTAAGCACCAAGCACTAAACCCTACTTTTGCCTCTTGCCTCTCGCCTTTTGTCTTTTTTCAATTCTACTTTTTACAAACCCCAATAAAATTCTTGAAGATGTCCTCGCCGTGTTCGGTATGCTCAACCTCGGGATGGAACTGAACACCGAAAATCGGGCGCGTTTCATGGCGCATGGCTTGATACCTGCAGTTCTTGGAATGTGCAAGCCCGATAAAATTCTCCGGTAGAATTTTCGTCTCATCGTTATGCGACAGCCAGCCCTGGAATCTATCCGGAAGGCTTTTCAAGATCTCGTCGTGGTCGTCCACTATCAATTCCACTTTCCCGAACTCTGCAACCTCTGCAGGGCCGGCACTACCCCCGAAATGAAGAGTCATGAATTGATGGCCCACGCAGATACCCAGGATCGGAATCGTGGCTTTATCCAGATATTCACCCGAATTACCCAATTTCGGTGTGTCCTCACCCACGCGCGGTGCGCCGCCGGACAGTACAAGCCCGTCGGCGTCAAGCTCATCATAACCCAGCGTGTTCGGGACAATGGCGGTGTCAACCCCAAGATCTCTTAACACCCGCCACTCACGATGAGTCCATTGACCTCCATTGTCAACCACCAGTATCTTCATGGCTCTTTGTATAAATTGTAGAGAATATAATCTTTTTGTTTAGAACCGATATCTATTAGCTTTTAAATTGATTTAAATCAGTAGGCAGGGGGCAGGCCGTTTTGCTGTATAATTATTTAAAGCACTAGCAGGGGGCAGTTCAAATCAAACTGCCTCCCGCCCCCTGCCTCCTGCCAGTGCTTTTAATCAAAAAGAAATCGAAGCGTCCTGAATAATACTTTCGGATAGGTCCCGATTAAATAGAAATTCTATTAATGCTTTAGTCCATTACGATTACGAATGCAGCTTAAAGATCTTGATATTGACCCCCAGGTGGTTTCCGTATTAGAGCAGGAAGGCATCTCCGAGCTCTACCCGCCGCAGGCTGAAGCATTACCAGCAACGCTTGAGGGTAAGAATGTCGTTCTGGCAATCCCAACGGCCTCGGGTAAATCCCTGGTTGCATATCTCGCAATCCTAAAGAAGGTTCTGGAACACGGTAAGGCACTTTATATCGTTCCTCTCAGGGCACTGGCCAGGGAGAAATATGATGACCTCAAACGATTTGAAGCGCTTGGAATTAATGTCGGCCTATCTGTAGGTGATTATGATTCTAAAGGAGAAGAACTTGAGAAATTTGATATTTTAATCGCCACTTCGGAGAAGGCGGATTCGCTTTTACGTCACCGGACGCACTGGTTGAATCGGATATCCATAATAATCGCCGATGAAATCCACCTGATCAATGACCCGAGCCGCGGTCCAACCCTGGAAGTAATCCTAGCACTGTTCAAGCAGATAAATCCTGGTGCGCAAGTCATTGCACTGTCCGCAACAATCAACAATTCTATTGATCTTGCACTGTGGCTTAATGCGGAGCATTTTACCTCCGAATGGCGGCCGGTTCCGCTCAAGGAGGGCGTGTATTTTGACAAAAATATATACTTCGGGGATAACTCCGTTCTACCACTTGAATCGGGTGGTGATGCCATTTCGGTTATTGTCAATGATATCTTGAAAGCTAAAAGCCAGTGCTTGATTTTTGTTAATACGCGTAGGTCTGCAGAGAACCTCGGTGAAAATCTCGGCGATTTGATTGCACCGACCTTGACCGATACCGAGCTTGGCAAACTTGTTAAAACCTCCGAAAAGCTTCGAACCGCGCAGCTAGAGATAACAACGATAATATCACGATTGAAAGATATGGTGAAAAAAGGAGGGGCGTTCCATCATGCGGGCCTGACAAATGAACATCGAAAGATAATCGAGGAGAACTTCCGTAACGGCCTAATTAAAGTCCTGGTGGCGACGCCGACGCTTGCAGCAGGTATAAATCTCCCGGCGAGGCGTGTAATCGTACGCGACCTGGGCCGGTACGATGCCAATCTGGGCTATCGGCCTATACCCGTCCTTGAGATAAAACAGATGTTCGGACGGGCAGGCAGGCCTAAATATGATACCCAGGGTGAGGCGATAGCAATAGCCAAGGGCGAATCTGATAAACGAAAGATCATGGAGCGATACATCCTGGGAGAACCTGAACGAATATATTCAAAGCTAGGCCTGGAATCCGCCCTCAGGATGAATATCCTATCGACAATTGCTTCAGAGTTCGTGTTCGATGATGAAAGTCTTCAAGCATTCATTGATAACACGTTCTTCGCCTACCAGGGTGATACCTGGGCGCTGGATGCACAGCTTGAGATGGTTAAGAATTTCCTGGAACAGGAGGAATTCATTGTTATTACTGATAATAAAATCGAGGCCACCGAATACGGCAGGCGCGTCTCGAGATTATATATAGATCCGATTTCTGCAGTTCGAATGAGGCGTGCACTTGAAGCTGCAGATGCAAACCCGGATTACCTGACACCCATTTCATATCTTCACACCATTGCGGGTACAGCTGACATGATGCAGCTGTATTTGCGCGAAGCTGATTATAAATGGCTTGAGCCTCTTGCACAGGAGCATGAAAAGGAGTTGTTGATAAAACCCTCGCCGCATGAAGCGGACTACGAATCATTTTTAAGTGAATTCAAGACCGCATGGCTGTTATGGGATTGGATTTCCGAGCGGAGCGAAGAGCGGATTTCGTTGACCTATAATATCGGGCCGGGCGATATCCGCAACCGCGTGGATACCAGCCAGTGGCTTATGTATGCATTAGGTGAGCTGGCCAGGATGTTTAATTTCAGGGATTTCAGCCGTGATTTGATCCGGTTAAACCTCAGGATACGATACGGTGTAAAAGAAGAACTGTTGCCGCTGGTTTCACTGCGCGGGATAGGAAGGGTTCGCGCCCGAAACCTTTTCCGATCGAACCTGCGCAGTCTTGATGACCTTCGAGATGTGGATTTGAAGAAAATCTCTGCGGTGCCTACAATCGGAAAACTGGTTGCGTTAAGCATAAAGGAACAACTTGGCGATGAAAGTGCCAGGAAATTCATCGAAAAGGAAAAATCGGATGTAATAGAAGAGGCGCTTGACAGCGGACCTTCGGGGACGCTGGACCAATGGAATGATGATTCTTGATTGCTTATAGAAGAGCGTACAACGTTGGACGGTTGCGAAGTGCGTACCGAGTTAATTTTACAGTGATATAACGGCACCGCCTAGCGCCAAGCGATTGAAACTTATAAATCGATGTAATAATACTGTTAGATACGGTACGGCCTACATCAAGCGACTGTAACTTATAAGTCGATACAATAATACTGTTATATTCCGCACGCTCGTCGCTATGCTCCGAGAACTATTCAGCGGCAATCTATTTACAGGCAACTATTCAGCGGTCACGTCTAGCGTACCGTCAGCGTTTGCGAGGCTCGTTTCGTATTTCGGCACTCGTCTTTCGATTTTGTTATATTATGACGTTTATAATCCCCTCGTCCATCCTCTCTCGCACTTTCCTACCCCGGAGGGAAGTATTTCCCGAAGGTGCTCGTTTCGATAAGCGTCATTGTCTAGCGTTTCGTTAAGCGTTTAAAATCAAACTGCCTCCCGCCAGTGCTTACAATCGTAAAAAATCAAAACGGCCTGCCTCCTGCCAGCGCTTATAATTGGTATACAATCGAAGCGGCCTGATTAAAATCAAGCTATAATCGATTAGGAAGCATTTAGAAATCGAAAAAAATTTAAGTATATGATATATATGCATGTTAGAGCGGTTTAATTATGGATTATGAAATCGTTGGTGCTAAAGGCAAATTCGAGGATGTTGAGGGTGTTATAGATAGATTGAAGAATCTTGGAGAGAAGTACAATGTTACTTTGCAGCTAATTGATGCACGGTTAATTTTCGGAAAAGCCCATCTTGATAGTGCGGTTTTCCATGCACAGCGCGCCATGGCTAAATCTACAAACCTCGCCAAATCAATAGCTGTAGAAATAATATTATATGCATCAGGTGAACGCCAGATAGGCCAGGCAATAACCAAGATGGGAATAAAGAGTGATACCGAGGAGTTCGGATTGATAATATATGATCTACCATCGCAGGGTGCGTCAGAAGAGGGTTCGAAATTGTGCGGAGATATCCTGTCTGAGCTTGATCTGGTAAGAGACGATACGATTTTAGAAGGTGACAAATCGGTATTGGAACGGTTTGGAATTACAAAAGAAGAACTGGAGGCGGTTTCCCAGTCCCACTGGTCCAATTTAATACTCGAGCGCGTAGCAATGGTAGATATAATCAAATGAGATGATTGATCCTATCAAGAGCAATCTCGAAACCCTCGCCGAAGTTCTCATGGCCCTTCCAGACCTCCGGCACCAACCATAATTGAGTTTTGTCCAGTTTATTTAGAATACCTTCGAAATTGATATTACCTTCGCCTATCTGCAAACCTTCATTATCCGGAGGAAGAGAATCTGCGATATGAACATATTGTATTTGATCTTTGTATAATTCAGTATATTCTTCGAGATATCTGTTTGACCCAGATGAATCTGATAGGTATCCATGAGAAAAGTCCAAGACCATCCCGTCACAGTATTTTAATAAAGGTCTGAAGTCCTGTGGTGTATAGCAAATAGTGCTGAACCATCTAGTTCCGTCACGGCGCCAGTAGAACCACGGCATATTTTCTAGCAGTATATCACCGGCGAATTCCATGCCGGAAATTTCACTCAGGCTTTTTTTCAATCTATCCATTTTTTTCGTGGTATCCCCCAGTGCAGGCTGTTCGGAGATACCTCCGGGATGAATTATTATTTTTGAGGCCTCTATGCTCTTACCGAATTCAATGAGGGTTTTGATTACCTCAAGACTGAAATTATAGATCTTTCTTTCCGTACTTGCAAGATCCACTAATGTGTTTAAACCTGTATTCGGGTGCTCAAAATATTCCGGCATATGTATGGAAATCTCGTAATCCCAGTCCTTCCGGAGTTCTTTCAATTTCGATTTCCATGGTCTGTATTTATTCTTCAAATCCTCTTCGAATATCCGCAGCTCAAGGAAATCATCAGCCATCTGGACGATTTCAAAGGGATCACGCCAATGATAGACTATACCAAATTTCATTCAACCAGCCCCTAGTGAAATTCTCATCGATTTTTTTATGAATGCAATTACCGTATTGTCAATTTGATGTTTGCAGAAGTTAGTACTGTTATTTACTTAAATTCTTTACAATAGTCGCACCGAACTTACGCGCAGCTTCTGGACCGTTTGCGGTGATTATCCTGCCATCTACCTGAACCGATTTACCTGTGAATTTAGCACCGTTGCGCTCCAGTATGCCCACATATTTTTTATCGCCGGCCCATACCGTTGCTGATCGGCCCTGTAAAAGCTTGGCATTTGCGAGGATACTGGGTGCTATACAGATCGCTGTTACTAGTTTATTTTTTGAATAAGCATCTCTGGCTATCTGCAGTGCCCGGGGATTCTCAAAATAGATCTCCGAGCCGCCGCCACCCACGAATATGATAACATCATATTCGTCTACATTCGCAGAATCTATTGTTATATTGGGATTGGCGGTTGCTCCAAACATGCCTGTGGCCTGACCAACAGTTGTACTTGCTATGGTCACTGCCCCACCTGCCTTCTCGATCTCCTCTTTGGTGTGGAACAGTTCCTCATCGCGGAAATTTTTCGGTGCAATAATCATTAATGCCTTTTTACCTGAGATATTCGCCAATTTTTCACCTCCTGCATAATATTTTTACAAATCATTAACTGTATTATACCTGATAAAATTTTCTCTATTCAAATATAAATTTATTATACATTTTCCTATACTTAACATAATATAAGTTACTCTATTTCTATATAACAAAAATATTAATATATTTGATATTATTCTGTTGCCCTTGATGAGAATCACTCCCAGAATGCCCGGTTTAAAATATTCTATATCCGCCACACTAATTACTATTCTTTTTATCATAATTCTCTTTTCGGGTTTTGCCCCTAATATAACGGCAGCGAACAGTTCAGATCCATCTGCAATAACATTCAAAGAGTTCCTTGATGATTATAATACAACCTCAAATTTATTCGAATCCTGGGATCCCGGTAAAGAGGTTGTTATAGAAGATACTATCAATTATGTTCAATACGATTCCGATGCAGATCATACCTATATTTTTGTTGACAGCGTAGGGACAAGTTCAATCCATCCTTATTATTTCGATTTTATCGGTAAGCATGATGTAACATACCAGGCAGATGATGAAATCCAGGTAATGGTTACAATAATGGGCAATTCCACTTATGAATATTATCATTATACGCTGGATAATATATCGTATGTGGAGGACCCGGAAAGAATTGAGGAACACGGAGTTGATATTTTTTGGACCCATTTCGATCTTCCAGAGGACCTGGATAACGACGTGGGAAGATTTCTATTAACGCTATTATCATGGCTAATTATCGGAATTATCACCCTGTTCGTTCTGGACCCGGTTGTACGTGCTATTGTTAAAAAAAGCGAAACCCAATTGGATGATATTATTTTAAGCATTATTAGGAAACCGGTTTTAATTTTAATCATACTGTACGGTCTTATAGATTCTTTAAATGAATTGCATCTTCCTGACGAGGTCATGGATTATTTCCTGTTAATCTACGGCGTTGCTTTCATTCTCATGATGACATGGATAGCTATCAAAATATTCAAAGGAGTTTTAATTGAACTCGGCCGCAGCTGGGCGAAAAAAACGGAATCCAAATTGGAGCATGTATTAATACCTGTTATTGAGAAGTTAGGTTCAATTATCATAGTCATTTTCGGTTTGATTTATTTGTTAAGTTACTTCGGTATTGATGTTGGGATGTTTGTAGTAGGTATGGGTGTTATGGGGTTGGTCATAGCTTTTGCTGCTCAAGATACACTGTCAAACTTTTTCGGCGGCATCTTTCTCATCGTTGAACCCAATTTCAAAGAAGGCGATATTGTAAAGGTCAAGGATGATTATTACCAGGTGAAAACCATCGGGATGAGAACAACGAGGTTGTACGACATATTCAAACATCTGATAGTTGTGGTACCTAACAATATCCTGGCAAATGAGATGCTAATCAATTTAACCGAGCCTGACAGACGAATTAAAGACAGGGTTGAGGTGGGCGTTGCATACGGGACAGATACCGATAAAGTTGAAAAACTGTTGCTTGAAATAGGATCTAAACACCCTGATATAATCAACGATGACCCGAACTGCAAACCCTTCGTGAGGTTCTTGAGCTTTGGCGATTCCTCACTGAATTTCGCCCTGTTCTTCTGGGTTAAGGACCTGGATGACCGCTACAGGGTAAAGCACGAACTTAATCATACAATCCATAGAGAATTTGAGAAAGCGGATATTGAGATACCTTTCCCGCAGCGCGTTGTAACAATGAAAAATGAGCCATAACTAAAATTAAAAGATCAGAACTTCAGGTCCAGATCTGGAACAGATAGCCCTTTGCCTTTTTCAACATATCCGATAATTTTCGCTCCAGGGCTGTCTTTTAACCGGTTTACCAATTTATTTGCGTCGGCTTGGGGTAAAACAATACAAAATCCGAGTCCCATATTAAAGGTCTGATACATTTCATGGGTACTGACCTTCCCCCAGTCCTTCAGGGATTTGAAGATTTCAGGAACTGGAAGCGGATCTGTTATTTTAAAATGAACATCTTCTTTTAGCCGCATTATATTTTTAAGACCACCGCCGGTGATATTCGCCAGGCCGTGGAGTTCTAAATCCGGTAAGACTCCCAGGATATCTTTCACATAGATCTTTGTGGGGGTTAAAAGGACCTCTCCTATACTGGCATTGTCAGGAGAGCCCGGAAAAGGAGCATTGTATCCCATTTGTTTTAGCTCTATTATTTTCCTGGCCAGTGTGAGCCCATTTGAATGAATACCGGAACTGGGTAAGCCCACGATTGCATCGCCCTCTACAATTTTTTTACCAGTAATAATCTTATCGCGTTCAATGAATCCCAGACATGTACCAGCCAGATCGACTCCGTTGATGATACCCTTGAGTGTTGCAGTTTCACCGCCAATGATATTGATACCCGCAAGTTCGGCTCCTTTTGCCAACCCCTTCCCGATTTCTGCAACAATGTCCTTAGAGGGTTCTTCCATGGCCAGATAATCAACAAAAGCTACAGGTTTGGCACCGATGCAAATGGTATCATTGACATTCATAGCAATGCAGTCAATTCCGACAGTGTCCCATTTTTTCAGCTCATTTGCTATCATAATCTTGGTACCTACCCCGTCGGTACAAAGCGTTAATGCATAATCACCAAATTCTACAAGGCCGGTGAAATGGCCCGGTAGTTCTATAGGCTTGCCAAGCCCCTCCACAGGGTATTTCTTGAACTGCTTGACCAGTTCTGAAATCACGGTGGATTCTGCATCGATATCTACACCCGCATCTGCATAGGTTAAACCTTTTTCTGATCTATCTTTTAATTTTGAATCCTTTTTAGATTCATCCTGCATGATTATCCCCGACTCATGTTACACTTATTTTTATATGATTGAGATATAATCATTAACAATGTATTGATTAATAAT
>CP070629.1:982432-988974 GCA_020356005.1 Thermoplasmata archaeon | reverse complement strand
TCTGGTTAAAATCATGCATAAATTGCCTACATATCATCATTGCCGTTGTGCCACGGATCGTAATCGTTCGGGCCGGGGCTGGTGATATGCGGCTGGAACGCCGGGTCGCCGTATATAGCATACATCGCCACTTCCTTCCAGTGCGCACCCAGGTCGCCGTCCTCCGTGGAATCAAAGGGCGAGACTGTATTATCGTGGTTTTTGATGTAGCGGTTCTCGGCCCACTGGAGTGCTTTACCTACGGTTCCGTGCTCCTCCTCGTGGTCCATTACGCCGTCCCAGAAAAATGCAAACCATGCATTGTTGAGGTCCCAGTCATGGTCGTTCTCATCATGGAGTATTCCACGCCCGTACTCGGCCCACAGCGAGGTAACATCCTGCCCGAGGTTGCTGTAACTCACCTCCGTGGCGCCGCCCAGTGCCACCGCGCCGCCGTAGAGGTAATTCAAGCAGAATAATTCCTCAAGTTCCACATCCGGCGCGTCCTCTCCGAAATCCGTCCCGTGTATCTTGGCGTTCATGCAGGCTACAAAGAAGGAAGTCTGCGGCGGTAAATCCAGCGTTGCCGCTTCGGTACCGCTCAAATAGCCCTCTTCCTGGTTCGGCCCGTAAACCTTTAGGCCGTACAGTGAGCCTGTATCGCTGCCGTGCCCGCGGTACGCCACAAAGCCCGAGGCCTCGCATATCGTACCGATATCGCTCTCATCGGTGTTCTTGACCCCGTCGCCGATCAATTCGCCTGTTCCCGCCGGGCCGTAGTATTCATATTCCATTCCCTCATCTTCAAAATCCTCGCACATCCACCTGGCAGGTGTGGCCTGCACGCGCTTATATGTGATCTCGTAACCGCTGAAGGATGCGCCGTGGTAGCGCCAGTTGACTTCCTGCGTACCGCCGGCCATATCGCTGTATTCTACAGAAACTGTTTCCGCAACGCTATCGTACAGAAATGTCCTGACGATCTGATTGGATGCCCCCTGGACATTGAGGTTGACTATCCGGCCAACGGCAGCGTCCATTGTATATTTATCCTCGTCCAGGAACCCGAAGATGACATCGCAGTTAACAAGCACATCGCCGTCGCCGTTACCGGGCAGCTGGAATTGCGGTACAGCGGCGGCGGATCCGACTATGCAAACATATTCCGGCGGCCCGTAATTGTTCGAGAGTTCCTTAAGCTTAAGGTACAACCCTATGGGGCGTGCGTTAAGCTCCACGTCCATGACACCGATCTGCTCGGTGCTTAAAGGAGCCGAGGTCATTACATAGGCCTCATGGTAAGCGGCAAGTTCTGCGGCCACAGCAGAAAGAGCGGGGATATGGTACTGTGAATCGTAGAAGTCGTAACCCTCTTCCTGTTCTTCCAGCATTTCTACAGTAACATCATTAGGATTGGTAATTACGATATAATCGGCATTCAACCCGTGCGATTTCAGGCGGTCCCAGACCTGTTCCTGGCTGGTAAATGAACTTTGACCGATTTTGATCACTTTGTTCTCTATCTTGGCCAGGGGTGCGACCCATAGCGCCTCTTCATATGACGCTACCGAAATAAAATCTGAATAGCCCCTGAAATTTGCCAGCATCCATGGAGTTTTGGGATAGATATGGGTGTCGTCAATCTGCAAGTGTTCTCTCAAACCCCCGGCAATATCTGGGTTATCGGTGAACAGCAGGGCGGGCAGTTCTGCAAGATTCAGGTGCTGGATCGTCCATAGCTGGTGCTGGTCCAGCGAGCCGTCGTCTAAAATGAACATAGGATTATAGTTGTCGTTATGCACTACCACCGAGGAAAGTGCGGCAATGAAAGTCATATCATACAAATCCCTGGGCTCTTCGACGAGAACGATGTAATTCTCAGGGAGGTCTATTGTGGGTCGATATTTATCTTCCCTGGGCTCTGTTGGAGGCAGTACCGTAACAGCCAGTGCTACCAGCATCAAACAGATAAGAACCGCGATTGCCATTTTATGCTTTGTACCCCATTTACTGGGTCTAAGCGAATTTGTAATCGAGCGTAACTTTGCCGACAAATTTCCACCTGCCTGGAATGTAATCTTATGAAAGGTATTCTGATATTAATTAGTAATGTTATAAATAATTAATCACCCTACGCTAATATAAATATTTTGGATTTATTTGTAATATTAAAAGTTCCATTTACTTCTGTTCTTAAATATCAAACACTCAATATCTAATTATAACAAAATGAGAGCGATAATATGGGATTCTTCAGGCCAGATCCATGGAGAATGTTCGAGAAGAGAGATATGCATGGAGTTGCCAAAGCAATGACACACAAGGATGTTAAAGTACGGAGGGGTGCCACCGCCTGTTTTAAATCCCGAACAATAAAAGAAATTGATAAAGATGAACTTAAGGTTGTAATTCATCCCCTCATTGAAAGGCTGAGGGATCCTGACAAGGCGGTTCGGGGATACGCCACCCAGGCGCTGGCGCATATACATCTACTGCATGGACTCGTTAATAAAACTGCAACCTCTGACATCGTTCAACTTCTCTTTGATCCTGACGCGGAAATAAGAGCTGATGTAGTTTATGGTCTTGGTGAAATTTTTACCAATCCCATTGTTGTCAGTGCCGAATCAAAACCCTGTCCCGAGAAAGGCAGTGAGAATGTTGTGTTCCCTATAATTGAAAAACTGAAGGATAGTGATGATAGGGTAAAAGAGGCTGCAGCCGTTACATTGGGGTCCCTCGGTTATGAAGAGGCGGTTATGCCCTTGATAGAACTTCTTCACAAGAGTGGTAATAAAACTGTAACAAAGGCAACAATACAATCATTAAATATGATCAATCCAGATTGGAAAGACATCAGTGCCATAAAAAGTACTGAACGTCGGAAAAAACGAAAATAAGTTCCGCCTTTGGTTAAAGGTTTACGCTTCGGCTGCCTTTGATGTATCTTTTGACTGCCTGGCTAACCTTCTCCTTTTTCTTCTTTTCATCACGAATACAATTGTGGTTAATATACGAATAAGGGTCAAGGGGAATAATATAAGAAGTATAATCAAATCAAAGATCACCAGAAAGAACTTGACGAAAATCCCTCGGGTTACTCCAAATTTTCTTAAGAGGTACATTATTGCAGTTGATAAATCAAAAAATTTAGGTTCTCGCCGCCCTCCAAGTTCCTCCAGATCCATTCCTGCATCCTCTTCTAGATCGCCCAATTCATCAACTTCCTCGGGTTCAAGTTTATCTATGTCTTTTTCCATTGATTTTATATCGTCGCTTTTCAGGATTCTATCGATGTCTGAATCCATTTCAAGCGCGGTTTCGATCTGATAAAGCTCAGGTACTTTTAGATCCTCACCGTACCTTTCACGGTAGCGGTCAGAAAGTGTTTTGACACCTTTGCCCGAAAACCTATCGATTTTTCTCTCGACTTCGTCCAGTGATTGAACGCTTTTGCGGCTCCATTTCTCTGCCTTGAATTCCACAACCTCCGCTTTTACGATCTTGTCAGGTGCCTCTGCTGCGGCTTTTCTGCGCTCCTCCCTTTCTTCCATTTTCCTGATATCTTCAGGTGACAGGTGCCCTCTCTTTTCCAATCTGCGGCGCACCCTTTCCTGTTTCTTCTGCAGCTTCATCTTTATCTTTTCCTGTCTTAATCTCTTCTTCTCCATCTTTGCTTTTAGCTGCATTTCTCTGAGTTGGCGCCGCACATCTGCTACATCATCTGCCATTGTAATCACTTACCGTGTAAAAGCTTATCCTTATTAATTATTAAGGCTGTAAAACCAAATATCACCCTGACTATACTATTTTACGAATATATAATTTATGGTTTATTTAATAAGATTTTATTGTAATAAGCGGTGAATGGTGAGAACGCTCACAGCCTTTGGCTGTTCGCTTGAATGGTGAGTTCAGGGATTAGGGATTAGGACGCTCACTCCCTACGGTCGCTCGCTTTCGGGATTAGGGTTATTGTAATTAATTATAATCAACCCTAAACCCCAAAGGTTGCGTAGCAACCGTCCCAATCCCTAATCCCCAGGCTCTTAATGCCTTTTCCATTCCAGGCCACGAAGTGGCCGTACTCACCACTTATGTAAAACCTTAAATATCGCATGTACATTTGTGGGTATTACTAAAATTTGTAGTTAAAGTTGAATCTAATTTGATATATCTTATGAATCTTCATGAAAAGGACATTTGGTGATTTTATGGGAGTTGCAGTTTTTAGTGTAGATAACGAACACAAAGGTAAAATCCGTGATGTAACTAGCGATGATCTTGTCAGCCGTCAGAGTATAACCATCCGTGACGCCTCCGCGCTGTCAATCGAAAAAGAAGCCCAGATTATTGTAATAGAGGGTGAGGACGAGGCCCTGGATCGCGCACGGGAGCTCTTCAAAGATATTGGAGAGGAACAGGATGATGCAAAATCCTCTGAGATACTTGAAAAAATCAAAAGCGAGGAGGAGGATGCGGCAGAGGGTGTCGGCTTTATATTTGGTGATTAATCAATCATAGAAGTGCGGAAAACGTTGAGCGGTTGCGTCTGCGAGGGGCGTACCGTCTTACGTCTTACGTTAGCCGACCGCTTAACATGGGACGTCCACCGGTACGCACTGCGCAACCGTCCAACGTAAGACGCACTTCTGGTAGCATACACAAATCATACCACTAATCTTCCTCATTTTAACTGATTATTTTAATATTATATTTTAAATTAAAACAAATGTCGTGCCAATTCCCTCCTTTTTTCTCTTTTCTATTTATATCATTTTTAAAGGCATTTCCATCTTGAAGTGCTTTGATTGATGAGTGATAGTAAAAATCCTTTCTAGAATAAAACTAGTTAAATTACAGAAATATTATATATGTATTAAAATTATTATGTGAGCGGGAACCAGGGGCCTTATGCAATTAATGTAAGCTTGAGAAAATTCCTTTAGGGGGAGCATTATGCCACGTGAAGGAGAGTATGAACCCAGTATAGCAAGTAATTTTAAGTCTATAAATTTGAGAAAGTTAGCAAATATCCCGCAGAGGTCATTAACATCTTTGTTTGTCTTTTTCATGATCCTCGGAAGTTTGTTTGTTCTGACAGGAGCAGCAGCTGCGGCACCTGTATCACCACCATGGCCCAGCGATTCTGCCTGGATGAATTATACAATCGCAGGTGAACCGGTACGAGACTATGAGGATAAACCTTATGAGAATGACCCTTCCCACGGTATAGCCAATGTGCAGCCAAAGGCTGTTGATATCGCCTCGGGTGTGGATGCATCGGGAGGAGGTGCAGAGAACAACCCGGGCAATTTTACATCGGTACAATGGGTCTATGATGACCAGCTGGGCAACACCGTGGGCATGACAAATATCGATGATGATTGGCTTTTTTTCAGAATGAGGGTTGCGGACGACCCGAAACATACAGGAAAATATTATTATATGTCGTACCACTGGGATGTGCTGATTGATACAGATGGCGATATCTGGAATGAGTTCGTTATCGATATCAACGGCGGCGGCGGTACATATAAGTTCGGTACCGTTGGTGTCTATTACAACAACAGCGATACTTACGAATACGATCCTGCACAGGATGCGATCTGGGAAGCGGAGGCCAGTTCCAATTCAAACGATTACACCCGGGCAACCGCTATCGATTACGGCCCATCGTATACAGGGTTAACACAATACTGGGTGGAATATGCAATCCCGGTCACTAAATTTAAAGACGATACGGGTACGCAGTTAATCGGCATCGATACGGAGTTCAGATTATTCTTCAGTACCTCCGCATCAATGACCAACCCGCTGCAAAAGGACTGGATGGCAGAGTATGTATTCGCAGGTCCGCCTAATGTCACCGTCTATAAAACCGTAGAAGAAACCTATGTAAATCCCGGTGATATGATTCATTATACAATTTATTATAATAATTCCGGTGAAAGCAATGCTGCGATTGTATGGATAAATGATACATTATCAGAGCATGTAAGCTTTCACAGCTCCAATATTTCTTATTATTCTTATACAGGTAATACCTACAGCTGGAAACTTGAAAATGTTAAACCCGGCAACCACAGCTTCATGCTGAATGTTACTGCAGATAAATATCTATCCGCAGGTACTGAAATAATTAATTATGTTCATCTTGAATATTATGACGCTGGGGGGACCTTATACCCCGAATCTGAAGATAGTGTAAAATCCTACGTTATCGCTCCGTCATATACACTAACAAAAACGGCAGATGAAACGGAGGTTTACCCCGGTGATGATATCCACTACCAGATAGAATTCACAAATACCGGTTCCGGCTGTTCAGCGGAGGTCTGGGTGAACGATACCATTCCGTCGGGTACTACCTTCAAAGAATGCTCACCCGCTTATTATTCTATGAGCGGCTCACAAGTGGTCTGGAAATTTACAAACATATGTCCGGCTACGACAAAGATCATTTATTTGAATGTTACCACCTCAACGACACTTGGTGATGGTGACATACTAACCAACGATGTTGAACTTCTATATACAGACTCCAACGAGAATTACTATCC
>CP070629.1:979521-982332 GCA_020356005.1 Thermoplasmata archaeon | reverse complement strand
TGTTTCAATGTACCGCTCTTTATCTTACAGGCAATTGTTTCCACAGCACGGACAATTTCATCCCGTCCTCCATAGTTCAAAGCGAGAATGAGTGTCAAACCATCGTTTAAAGAGGTAACTTCAACAGCCTCGGCAAGAGCATTCCTGCTCTTCTTTGGAAGAACGGAAATATCGCCAATGGTTTTAATTTTCACATGATTTCTATTAAGTTCATCAATTTCATTTTTTAATGTCTCTGCCAGGAGTTTCATAATCCCCATAATTTCACCAAAGGGACGTCTCCAGTTTTCAGAGGAAAAAGTATATAGAGTCATATAACCGATTCCAAGTTCACCGGCTAACCGTACCACCTTTCTAACAGTTTCTATTCCTGCCCGGTGTCCTTGAATACGCGGAAGTTTTCGTCTTTTCGCCCAACGTCCGTTTCCATCCATTATTATGGCTATATGCTCCGGAAGACGGCTTTTCATTAATTCCGCTTTACGTTCTTGAAGAGTCTTTTTTCTCACTTTTTTTCCTGTTTTTAATTATTGACTTCATTTCACTTATGGTTTTATGCGGCACTTTACGGGAATTTATCATCTTTCTGAAACTTCTGTTTCTGCCCTTTCCGTGCCAATCAGAACCACCGGTAATAAGAAGCCCATACTTGTTTGCCAGTTTTTCATAATACAACTGTTTTTCCGGGACATGGAGAGGATGAATGGCTTCTATACCCATCAGGCCACATTCCTTCAATTCGATAATAAGTTCATCTCTGTCCATAATACCTGGATGGGCTAAAACAGGAATACCTCCATTTTTAAGAATAAGTTCTATAGCTTCAGCAGGTTCCACCTTGTATTTTGGTACATACGCCGGTCCATTTGCACCGATATACCTGAAAAACGCTTCCCCGTAAGTATCAATTAATTCCTCTGAAAGAAGTGCCTCAGCAATATGAGGGCGGCCTATGGGCGCTCCATGAGCAATTCTAAATACGGTGTCAATCCGAATATCGAGTCCAACTTTATTTAAATTTTTAACAATCTCTTCGGCTCTATCTCTTCTTTTTTCTTTAAAAAATTCAATACGCTTTATAAAATAAGGTTCTTCATAATCAATATAATATCCAAGTATATGGACATCATCCGAATCATCCACAGAAGACAGCTCTATACCGGGGATAATCTCTATCGGCTTTCCTTTTGCTGATTCAATAGCTCTTGGAACACCTTCAACAGAATCATGATCAGTTATGGAAATGGTCTTATACCCGGCACCAAGAGAAGCTTCAACAAGCTCCTCGGGAGTATCTTTCCCATCAGAACATATTGAGTGCAGATGAAGATCTATTGTGCCATTAAGCATTTTTCACCCTATACATTTAAATATTTATACAGATTTTAAATATAGATATTATAGATGAATAAGTCAACCAGAACTCGAAACCTTACTGCTGTTAACAGCATAATTACATCCTATCTTTCAGGTGCGCATTACCAGGATAAACCTGATTTATTTATTAAAAGTGTTGATTAAAGCGTTTAACATCTCTTGACTTCTTCTCTATTTTTTTTTAGATTATTTATCTATTTAAAATTGATTTATTTCTGTTTTTCTTGAAATAATTAATCTTCCTCACACATTATTAACTTAGATATTTTAAATTCATTTCAGTTATATCTTTATCATAATTTTAAAAGGAGATAAAATGAGCAGTAAAATGATAACCATTGATGGAAATACAGCAGTGGCTAATGTAGCCCACGCTACTAATGAAATCATTGCCATTTATCCTATAACACCCTCCTCGGGTATGGGAGAAGTAGCTGATGAGCGGTCTGCAAAGGGATTAAAAAATATCTGGGGTACCATTCCCCATGTTGTTGAAATGCAGTCCGAAGGCGGCGCCTCCGGGGCTGTTCATGGTGCATTATCAACCGGCGCTTTGAGCACTACATTTACCGCATCGCAGGGGCTTCTCCTTATGATTCCGAATATGTTCAAGATAGCGGGTGAATTGAGTCCTACGGTGTTTCATGTATCTGCTCGTACGGTTGCGAGCCATGCGCTTTCGATTTTCGGTGACCATTCGGATGTTATGGCAGTCCGTTCAACAGGTTTTGGCCTTATTGCCTCCGCAGGGGTTCAGGAAGCCCAGGACTTTACACTTATTACCCAGGCAGCATCAATTGAATCGAGGGTGCCGTTTGTACACTTCTTCGACGGTTTCAGAACTACGCACGATGTGGCTAAGATCGAAGAGCTTAATTTTGACGATATGCGGGCAATGATAGACGATACATTTATTATGGAACACCGTAACCGCGCACTTACACCGGACAGACCTACCATTAAAGGTACTGCGCAAAATCCCGATGTGTTTTTCCAGTGCCGCGAAACTGTCAACAAATATTACGATGCTACTGCGGAGATTATTCAGAAAAATATGGATACATTTGCTGAAATTACCGGACGCAGGTATCATCTTTTCGACTATGTCGGTGCACCAGATGCCGAACGGGTGATTGTTACCATGGCATCATCCTGTGAGACTGCTCATGAAACAGTGGATTATCTTGTATCCAAAGGCGAGAAGGTCGGATTGGTCAAGGTTAGATTATACCGTCCGTTCGATTCCGAAGCATTTGTTGCTGCTCTGCCTGAGACAGTCAAATCAATCGCAGTACTCGACAGAACAAAAGAAGCCGGTGCAATCGGAGAACCACTCTACATAGACGTATGTATTGCTGTTGACGAGGTTTCTAATTCTGGCAAATCCCACCTCAAGGAAAAACTTGAAATCGTCGGGGGTCGCTACGGACTTGC
>CP070629.1:959095-979421 GCA_020356005.1 Thermoplasmata archaeon | reverse complement strand
TGTAAATAATGATCCCGTGAATATCTGAAATACATGTAGAAATACGATGCGGTTTTATCGTACCTGTCGAATCCTATTCCGTACCAGCTACTGTGAGACGCAAACTTGCTGTTAAAATCGCTCGGGTCAAGTGCAATCACTTTATTACTACCACTTGAAGACACAGTATAATAATTTCCGCTCAATAAGATGTTCGTAGCATCTGCATCGTTGAATGCCGTTGCGTAAGCTGCCGAGCTCGGATCGGAATTTATATCGTTAACACCAAGCTTTCTATCACTGCTCGAGGACACATATACATAACCGAGGGTTAAGGTAGCTTTCGTCGCTTTGAAAGTTGACGGTATGGCGCTGGTATCAAACCTGAACACACCTCTGCGCTCGTAGTTCTTGTATTGTGAATAGCTTGTATAGGGCGGTGCGCGTTCCTGGTAGCTGACATATGTATATGCAGAAGATGATGTAGTCCAGTACCTGCTGTATCTCGTATGTTCGCTTGTACGATAATAGGCCCGTACATAACCGTCGTAATCAGCAGCTTTGAATGAATCTGTTTGAAGAGTATCGCTGTAGCCGCCGTCCTCGTCCTCTACTGTTAAATTGACATTGTCTGCATCGTCACAGTAGTACCAGGTCTGGGCAGGTACATAGGTCTTACCGCCTTTAATTATGGCCGAACCGCTCCTGTCGATTACATTGTCGCCGTTGAAATCATAGTACCATTTCCAGGTGTCCCTCCCGGGATCGTAGAACTCGATATCCGGGAAATTGATAGTCGAACCCTCATTACCGACTATCGGTGTTGCCGGCGAAATGATCTTCGGGTTCACATTGTAGATGGTCACGGTGGTTTTGGAATAGCTGGTTCCGTACGGATCCACTACCTTCAAGCCGATGGTGAAGGTCGCCTGGTCGTCCGGGAATGAAGTGAACCATGTGGTGGTCGGGCTGGTTGTCCAGGCTGGATCGCCCGGGCCGCCGTAGATACCGTCATTGTTCGTATCCCAGAAGTACCATGCGCCGCCGCACGAAAAGGTATTACTGGCATCTAGAGTCGGGTTTACCGTGCCCTCGGGCCAGTTGTATGGCCCGCCTGCATCGGCTTTAGGCGGTATGGGACACGGGTCGTATGTTACAGTAAGCCATGCGCCGCGGTCCGCGTAGCTGTACCAGTAATAAAAGTATCCATAATAGCGCTCATAGGTCGCTTCGCTGGACTTGTGAAGCGCCATATAGAATCTATTACTGGTCAGGCTGGTTTTTACATCCGAGTTCACTGTGCCAGCCAGATTCGTTACGGTAATCGTTCGGGGACTGGATGAAGTACCGGGGAATTTGATGGGTGGTTGTATCGAACCTACCTGTGGATTGTATATACTACCACCTGTTCCAAGGCTCGTCCAAACAGCCCTGCGCGCTGACTGTGATGAGTAATAGCTGTCCGGGGGATAGCTGGGGTTCGTAGCGCGAAGGTTCGTATAGATGTCAACATAGCTGTAGGTATAATACCAGTATGTGAATTTGACATCCACCTGTTTGATCGTTGCGGTGTTAGGTATTACTGCTGTACTCCACCTGATCCAATCGCGGTACAGGTAATAATAGCTGCCGGATTGTCTGCCGCCCAGATATTGCCTGTACGATTGTGTGGAATACGAATAATACTTCGAGGTCGAATAACGGTAAGTTCTTTGATACCAATATCCGTAGTTCGAACCATATGTTGGAAAATCAAGTTCCACAATAATGTTTGGGTCCACAACAATTGGATAGCTTCTGGCTGCATCATTCAACCATTCTATGGGTGTATTGATTGAAAGATAGATCTCTCCATCCACGATCTCGATGCGGTAACTGCCGTCAACGGTTTCCTCGATATTGGCCTGTTCGAATGCAAATGGCGCGGGTAAAATATATACAATATCGCCTTGCGCATTCCTGACCTCTATGCTGCTTGTGGTTTCAATTGTGCTGGTGATAAGCATTCCGTCGACATAAAGTTCGAGCCCGTCGGCAAGTTCAACCTGGCCGACATAGCTGAGGTACATTCCGTTTATGGCCGCTTGTGGCAATTCGCTCAGAATCAGGTTGTGCTTCAGCTGGCCGTTCATAACAAAATATTCCTCTGATGTGGATTCGAACGTATCATCGTAGTGTATCGCATTGCTTTTCACGGTCCCTATGGATGACTGAGCTTCGGACAGGCTGTGCATCAATCCGTAGCTGTCCATATAGCGCATTTCCAGGGGCGTCCATGAAAATCCGTCCGAACCCTTCACATTTACACTCACAGCACTGGATTCGAAATCAAAATATGTGCGCATATGGTTTCTATCATTCATGTAGCTACCGTCTTCTCCCACAACGATGTTAAGATCGATATTCTGCCATTCACCGGTCTCATCTATGAAATGCAGCGGGCCGTTGTTCATGATCGCAGTTCGCGTCCCGTCATCGTTTAAAAAGACCTTTGAGTCAATCGTTCGTTCTTCTACTAGCTCACGATCAGCTGTGTAGCCCTCCTGGGCAAGCAAGATCCAGGCAGGTACGTAGTAGCCAGCATCATCTACTCGGTCATTATTCAGGTAATTGCTGACTGTATCGTACAGGTTTGTGGTCCCTGGATTCTTATCTGACGCCTTCGGCAGTGTCTCGGTTATTATTTGGCCTATAGTATCATCCAGCGATACCTTTAAACCGGCAACGCTGTTTGAAATCTGGTTGATTTCTGCCGAAGATCCACCCAGGATCTTTCCCGCCAATCTCTCCTGTTCATCAACAGCTATACTGCTGTCAACATTGGGATCTACGGTTTCTCCTGATTCCATGATCACCCCATCAGAAGAAGCTTCGACTATGGCAGGCATATTTTCCTGGTTGGGGAACTCCACATCTGATAACTTCTCTCCCGTATCGGTAAAACCGGGAACATCTCCCGATTCCGACACAGAATCGGCACCTGATGCGTTATTTGATTTATTATTAGCATCAACGGCTCCGACAAATGACGTTAAAATCATAGCAAAAATAACGTATATCGCCAGAGCGATGCCGATCTTTGTACTCAATTTTTTTCCTATCATGTTTTTTCCATCCTTTTTACGTATATTTGGCTAACTTTCTTGTCTCCTATCTGTTTCGTTCGCCTCCTTCAAACGGTAACAGGGATCCAATTTGATACCTGATTAATAAAAATCGATTGTACTTGTCTGTTAAAAAAAAATATTCAAATCATCTTGTTTTGTGCTTTGAATTGGACCCCCTTATTTAGTTCCTGTTACAGTGTAGATTCATTTGCGGGTATTTAAGATTAAGGAATACATTTAACCAAAAAAGTGTAATTGTATAGGGTAGGTTTTAATATAATGGAAAATTTGTATATAAAAAAGACCCGTAGCTTGACCCATTAATTTTGTTAAAATGTTAACGGGCTATTATTATTCTGTGTGCGCTATAATATTAATTTTATGCAATTTAGTGAATAAAAAACAAATCCGTATAAAAACAAAAAAAAATTGGTAAACAAAACTCAATAAAAATCCCGATTTATGTCTATTTTTTTAAAAATAAAAACGCTGTTTGTATATCAAATTCAGCGAAATTACCGGTTCTTTTCAAAATAGTTCTATTATATTTGAATTTATAAACAATAGTTCGAAATGAAAATATTTATAATATTAATATAATAAACTCCCAATGCATCCTTACCTTAAATTGATAAGACCCATCAACTGTTTCATGGGATGCCTGGGCGTATTCATCGGGGCAGTGGTGGGTGTGGGTCTATCTGTTACTCGATATCTTCAAGATATTACTTTAGAAATGTTCATTGTTTTCATTTTCATGGCCGGGGCTAATTCATTAAACGATTACTATGACAGAAAGACCGATAAAATCAATCACCCGGATAGACCGATTCCCTCTGGAAAAATAAAACCCGGCACTGCATTACATTTCGGAGTTGGTGCTCTCGGCCTTTCCGTTATACTGGGATATTTCATCAATTTTACATCATTTTTCATTGTGTGTAATGCAACTTTACTGATATTCTTATATGAACTGGAATATAAAAATAAAGGATTGATCGGAAATCTGATTATATCGGTTCTTGTGGCGCTCATTTTTATTTACGGCGGTGCCGTGGTATTAAGCTATAAACTCAATATATTTTTAGCAGTCATGGCATTCTTTGCAACCCTTGGACGTGAAATCGTAAAGGATATCCAGGACATCAAGGGCGATGTAGACAGATTTACACTGCCTAAAAAGATCGGGGTTCCCCAGGCGGGATTTATCGCCGCCGTAATGGTAATAATCGCCATTTGTATCAGTCCGCTGCCATTTTTTTCCTCGGCTTTTTCATTATTGAATTTTGACCATGCCGTTGGCTACCAGTATCTTATTTTTGTATTAATTGCAGACCTCGTTTTTATCAATTCTATTGCTACAATAAAAATAAATCCGGGCGAGGCCTCCAGATTATTAAAAATCGGAATGGCAGTAGCTTTGATAGCGTTTTTGATCGGTGCAATTTTTTAAAAGCTTACTTATTGCATACAGAAGTGCGTCCAACGGTTTGCGGTTGCGCAGTGCGTAACGTAAAACGTCCAACGTCTGACGGCCTTTTACTGTTTGATGCTCAAAATTACACGCCTCGCAATCGCATTATACAACTGTAAACAAATGGCTTTATTTGGACGTTTAACGGACTCGATGCTAGTTACGAGGCCCGGGGTCGATGCTCTCATCCTTCGGAAAGACGAAGTACGAAAGAAGAAGGACGAAAGGTAGTTTTCATACTTCCTACCTCGTTCTTCGTCTAACATAATTCGAAAATCGAGAGAAGTATAGATCTTCGATTCTCCTCTTTTTTCTCTCGCTTTTAAAATGACGTTAATAATCCTCTCATCCATCGTCTTTTCCTCCTTCATCCTTTAACCAATTATTTTGATATGAGAGCCTCGATGCCGATTACCGAAACGAGTCTCGATACCGACTACCGAAACGAGTCTCGATGCCGCTTATCGTAACGAGCCTCGATGCCGTTTATCGTAACGAGCCTCGATACCGTTTATCGTAACCAGCCTCGCAGACGCAACCGTAAGCCGCTCCTCTGGTAGCGATATATAATCTTAATATTATCTGCTTATATCTCTTCTAATATATCCCCCTGAATCCCGATAACAATAGTCTTCAACGAGATATCTTTGCCCGATGCTTTTATTGCATCGTCAACCAGTTTCCTCAGGCCGAAACAGCACGGCACTTCCATGTGCACAATGGTAATGGATTTTATGCTGTTTTGCGAAAATATTGCGGCAAGTTTCTCTTTATAGAACTCGACCTCATCAAGTTTCGGGCAGCCTATTACCAGAACTTTATCCTTCAAAAAGTCGGAATGAAAGCTCGGGTAAGCAAAAGGGGCGCAGTCGGCAGTGATCAATAGATCTGCATTCTGGAAGTAAGGTGCACTGGGTGGGACCAGGGTTATCTGGACCGGCCAGTTCTGCAGCCTGGAAACCGCTCTGAGTGCAGCTGCAGTTTCATCTGAGCTGGTCTTCTCCTCTCGCAGGTCCTGCACAGCAGAACCCGGGCAGCCGCACTGTAATGGCGCTTCAGTGTGGCAACCGCATTGTGGATCTTCTTCTTGCGGCACATCGATATTTTGCTCTTTCAGATAATCCACTGCCTGGTTATAAAATTCGTCCTGGTTGTGGTCTTTCAAATGCGCTAAATGGGCCTTGATTGTATTTGTTCCCTGTTTCACTATATTGGCCATTACCTTTCTTTCATCATAGGGTTCGGCCTCCCGCTCCTCGATTGAGATTGCCCCCTCGGGGCACTCGCCGATACAGGCACCTAAACCGTCACAGAATAGATCGCTTATCAGCCTGGCTTTATCGTCGATTAACTGGAGTGCTCCCTCCGGGCAGTTGGGTATGCATACCCCGCAGCCCGTACAGGTTTCATCATCGATTTTTATTATCTTGCGTTTCACCATTTTTATTCCTCCTTGGAATTTCGTATATTTTTACCTAAATTTCTCTAAATCGTCCTACGAATCATATATAAAAATTTGATTATTTGGTTGAAAAATCACTTAATAAAACATCTTTTCATTGATCTTTTCGATTATTGAATTTTTCCGTGCCGAATCGAGCTCGGTATCCAGCACCGGATAGAATGATTCCTCCTCGAATTTCTTGTGCTGTTTAAGAACATTTTTTAGTTCCGAGATATCGATACCTCCGGGACTTGCTAAGCTTTCCTCTAAAGATCCTACCAATTCTTTTATCGCTTTATGCTCGTTCAAAAGCTTGGGTACCATTTTGTAATTCTCGTCATCCTCTGGTTCGTATGATGTAAATATCGCTGTTTCCTCTGTTAAAAAGTGTCTTTCAAGTTCCCACTTGAATGCATTATACGAATCTGTGCGCTTCTGGGACCCCTCGCCTGCTGAAGATTCAAAATCGTCAAGCAGTTTTATTATCTTACCGTGGTCCTTCAGCATTATTTTCAATATTGAATTACTCTTTTTCATATTCTCACAACTCTATTCAATCCCTTTTTTCTTTTTGTAATCCTTGATAGCTTCATGCAGAGCGTCCGCTGCGAGATTTGAACAGTGCATTTTTTTTGCCGGTAAGCCGTCGAGCTCATCTGCTACATCATTGCGGGTTATTTTCATTGCCTCATCGATGTTCTTCCCTTTCGCCATCTCGGTTACCATGCTGCTCGTGGCAATTGCCGAGCCGCATCCGAATGTCCTGAATTTGATGTCTGTGATAATGTCGTCCTTAACAGAGATAAAGATCTCCATGAGATCACCGCACGTCGGATTTCCAACCTTACCGTATCCGTCGGCATTCTCGATGACGCCTACATTGCGGGGATTCATGAAATGCTCCATAACTTTTTCGGAATAACCTACTTCTGTCATTTTATTCACCTCCTGATTTCATAATGGTGACATAGCTCTCAGCCTTTCAATGGTCTCTCTTACCGCCTTTACGATATGCGGTATCTGCTCTTCACTGTTGGATTTGCCCAGAGAGATTATCATCGACCCGTGGGCCTCCTCGTGTTTGAGGCCCAGTGCCAGAAGAACATGTGAAGCTTCAAGTGTGCGAGATGTGCACGCTGAACCTGTAGCGATCTGTATATTGTACTGGTTCATGTTCAAAAGTATACTTTCGCCTTCGATCCGGCCGAACGTGAAGCTGGCATGGTGCGGTAATCGTTGCGTGCGGTGGCCGGTAAGATTCGTGTTTTCGATCTCCAGGATTTGTTCTATAAGTTGATCCCGTATTTTCTGCAGCCTGCCGTTCTCCTCCGCCATTTCCTCCTTTGCGAGCCTTGCAGCTTCGCCCATGCCTGCAATCCCGAACAGATTCTCTGTGCCTGATCGGAACCCCCGTTCCTGGCCGCCGCCGAGAATGAACGGTTGGGGCTTTATGCCGGGTTTTATGTAAAGCGCCCCGACGCCCTGCGGCCCATACATGTCATTGGATGATATTGTTAACAAATCGATGCCTTCGTTTTGTACATCGATGGGGATTTTGCCGGCGGCCGCAGTTGCATCCACATGTAAAAATCCGCCTTTCTCATGGATCAGTTTAGCCGCCGCTTTAATGGGTTCGATTGTGCCGATCTCGTTATTGGCATACATTATGGATACTACTGTGGTATCATCTGTCAGTCTTTCCTTTAATTGGTCAAGATCGATTATTCCCATGGAATCTACAGGTAGCATCCCGAATTCAAAACCGTTCTTCGAAAGCTCTTTCATGGAATTCAAAACAGAAATATGCTCGATAACACTCGCCATGACTTTCTTGCCCTTCCTTGTGTTCCTCATTGCCGTACCTTTTATCGCCAGGTTGTTGGATTCCGTGGCTCCGCTGGTGAAGATGATATCATTCTCACTTTCTGCGTTGATGAGCTCCGCAATCCGAGTTCTCGCTTCAACTATAGCCTTCCTTGTACCCAATCCTGCCGAATGCAGTGATGATGCATTGCCCATATCCTTCATAAGAAAGCGTTTGGCAAATTCAAGAACCCTCGGGTCCACTGGTGTGGCTGATGCATAGTCCAGATATATTTTTTCCATGGCTCACTCATCTCCTGTGTTTTTTTAAAACCACATTGTAGCGTCCGATTCAAGTACCAGGTCGTTCAATGTGGCAGCACCTACGATTTTAACCCCGGGTATTAACTCGACCTTTTCCCAGCCGAACATCCGTTTGGATGCCTCGCATACATAGATCTCGATTCCCATTTCCAGCGTCTTATTGATCATTTCCAGTACGCTGGGAAATGAGCCCAGTTTTATCTTTTCGGCTTCGCCGGGTAGTAGAATTCTCAAGGCCTGACCCAGATAATAAACCTTGGGTTTAAGATTCATAGCCTTGGCCGTTTGGGCTAAAACCAGCGGTGAGTATTGTCTTTCGGGCGAATCGCTCGTCTGGACATATAATATCGAATCTTTTTCTTCCATTTTAATCACCTCTTGTTTTATTGTTTTTTTATTCCATCATTTATCTTGTTGGAAATTTTTCAACTGGACCCGATCAATTCATCTTTCTGATATAGAAAATAACTATATCTCCATCCTTTTCGAAGCCTATGATTTCATGACCGGTCCGCTTAGCCCACCGTTTTATATCCTCTTCTGCCGCAGGGTCGTCTGCTTCTACTTTTAATACCTGCCCCACTTCAAGTTTATCTATTTCCTCGCGGGTGGAAGCGATTGGTATCGGGCAGTACAGCCCCACACAGTCAAGTTCTGCATCTGGTTTTATTTCTTTCCTCATAATTAATCACCTCATTTTTTTTATTTTTATCAACGATCGGCTTTTCTACTACCATATTCGGTTTTATCACCAGTATGCGTATTTGAGGTACAACAGTTGTAACGTTCAACAAATTAGTTTTTAATATTGCTCATTCACCAATTCTCGCCAAGTAGTTCAAAGTATGACTGAGGGTGCGCGCATGCCGGGCAGCCGTCAGGTGCTTCGGGTCCTTCATGTAAGTAACCGCAGTTGAGGCAGCGCCAGACTACTGGCTTATCCTTCTTGAATACCTTATTGCCCTCTATGTTTTCCAAAACACCATTATACCTCTTCTCATGCTGTTTCTCCGCTACTGCTATCGACTCGAATACTCCGGCGATATCATCAAAGCCCTCCTCGCGGGCGATCTTTGCGAATTCAGGGTACATCTTTGTCCATTCGTAATTCTCGCCGCCCGCTGCAGCTCTCAAATTCTCGGCAGTAGTGCCGATCTTTCCTGCAGGGAACGCCGCACTGACCTCTACATCTCCGCCCTCGAGGAATTTAAAAAACCTCTTGGCATGTTCCTTCTCCTGGTTGGCCGTTTCCTCAAATATATATGAGATCTGAACCAGGCCCTCCTTTTTTGCAGTACTAGCAAAATAGGTATAGCGGTTTCTCGCCTGCGATTCGCCTGCAAATGCTGTCAATAAATTCTTTTCAGTTTGACTTCCTTTTAGTTCCACCATTAATTCACCTCTTGCATCACATTTTAGTGGACCATAGTCCGTGGATATTGCAGTATGACCGTACAATTGTGATAGGGTCGACACAGTCAAATTGCGCCTCTGGTGTATCTCCCGGTTTTAAAAACTTCCGAAATGCACCCGATTCAGTTACTACCTCGATCCATTCTATATAATGTTCCGCTTCCATGGGGTGTGCAACCGAACCAACCTTGACCATTACGCCAGAATCGGTCTTTTCAACTACCGGCAGGTGCTTTTCCTGGCCCTGGTCCTCCGACTTCTCCTGCTGCAGTACCATTGGTTTGCCGCAGCACACAAGTTCTCCAGCACCATTATGGACTACCTCCACTATATTTCCACAAACTTCGCATTTGTATACTTCCAATAGTTCCGTCATTCATTCACCTCATCATTTTTTCTCCATTTTTTATTTTTTTCAAGGGCCGACATGCATCATTGGCCAGTCGGCATCAAACGTTTCATATGTTTCCATATTCTCTTTCTCTAATTCAAACAATCGATAATGCCCCAGCTCCATTGAAGCAAAGTACTGTAATGTTCTTCTTATTTCTTCATCGTCTTCAATCCTGTTCGCAAATGCTAAATAGAATTCGTTAGCAGCTTTTTCTGCCTCCATAACTTTTTCAAATACCTCCACAGGAGATATATTTTCATCATCCAGTTTCAGCTCCGGTAACGGTACCGGTGTCTTATCAGGGATCTCTATCGGTTTATCCGGGAACCTGTTCTTAAAAATGGTTTCAACGAATTCCCGGTGCTTTTCTTCCTCGTCTGCAATAAAGTTGATCTTATCCTTTAGAAACGCATTTTTTATTTTTCCAGCAATTTGTTGATATGTCGCTCTGCTATCGATTTCACTCTTCATTGCAGACAGCATTATATCTTCAAGAGAGTAGCTGCTTAAATCCATAATTTACCACCATTTCTATTGTGTACCTTCCTGTTCAGATGCAGGTGGTGTAAAGATGCGCTTGCCAAGCTCCTGGTCAAGAAATAAAAGCCCGCTTCCGTCAGAGCCTACCAATTTAATTTTCTGTAACACATCGGATGCCGAGGCCTCCTCCTCCACCTGCTCGTCCACAAACCACTGCAAGAAGTTGTTGCTTGCATGGTCTTTCAGTTCTATGGCTTTGTCTACCAGTCCGTTGATCAGACCTGTTACTTTCTGCTCGTGCTTTAGAACATGCTCGAATGTAGACTGGGGTGATTCCCATTCCACTTCGGGTCCCTCTATTGTATCCAATTTGACCCGTCCACCCCGCTCGTTTATGAAATCATAGAACTTCATCGCATGCATAAGTTCTTCCTGGGCCTGCACCCGCATCCAGTTAGCAAAACCCGGTAGGTCCCTGCTCTGGAAATAAGCCGACATGGACAGGTAAAGGTATGACGAGTACATCTCTGCATTGAGCTGCTCGTTCAAAGCCTTTTCCATTTGTTCATTCAACATACAATTCTCCTCCTGAATATTTTAACCTAATTTTCTAGTTTTTAACTTTCCTTATTAATATGTTCAGCAATTGTTTTTCCTGTTTCTTTCATTTTATAAAGTTCATCTTCATCCGGAATATATTTCAATTTCAAGCTCTCCACGGGCAATTCCCACCGTAGGTCTGTCAATACCTTTTCGATTTCACCCACGGCTTGACCGCCCCAGCCGAATGATCCGAATGCGAAACCGATTCGGTTCCTCGGCCTCAAACCCTTGATGTATGTGAGAAAGGCTCCAATTGATGGAAGCATACCGTTATTCAATGTGGGCGAACCCACCAGAATGGCCCGGGAAGTTAATACATCTATCATTACATCTGAAATATGGGTATTCTTGAGATTTCGAATCGTCGTCGGAATCCCCTGCTCCTCCAAACCTTCCATAAGTTTATATGCCATCTTCTGAGTGGAACCCCACATGGAATCGTATACTACCAGGGCCTTTTTCTCAGAGTCATAATTCGACCACTTACCGTACTCTTCAAGTATTTGTGGTATAAAGGAGCGCCATATTACTCCATGGCTGGGACCGATCATATCTATTTCCAATCCCGAGAGTGCTTCTATCGCTTTTTTCACCATATCACCGTAAGGAAGAACTATATTTGCGTAATATTTTGCAGCTTCCTCTTTCAGGATCTCCCAGCCTATCTGGTCGTCGAACCTTTCGTCTGATGCAATATGCTGGCCGAATGCATCGTTGGGCAATAACAACTTGTCTTCGGGTATGTAGGTTACCATGGAATCAGGCCAGTGAACCATCTTTGTATGCACGAAATGCAATGTACGTTTACCTATGTTAAGGGTATCACCCGATTCTACTACCTGCAAATCCCAATCCTGCTTATAATGCCTCTTCAATCCTTTCTCGCCCATTGTAGAGGTAACCACCTTGGCATTTGGGACAATCTCCAGGATCTTGGGCAGCGAACCCGAGTGGTCCATCTCTACATGGTTGGATACAATTATATCGATCTTCGTCGGATCGATGATCTCTTTGATTCGTGCAAGCATCTCATCAAAAAGGTAGTGCTTTACTGTATCAACCAGAACGACCTTTTCATCGATGATGAGATAGGCGTTATAGGTTGTACCCCTCTGGGTCAAATATCCATGGAATTCCCTAAGGTCCCAGTCGATTCCGCCAACCCAGTAAATGTTCGGTTTCAGTTCCACTTTGTTCATAACACCACTTCACAAAATTTCAAATTCACTTTTTATTGCCCCGCATACCGGGCATACCCAATCGTCAGGTATATCCTCAAAAGCTGTATTGGGCTCTACTCCATTGTCCGGGTCACCCATAGCCGGGTCATAAACATATCCACAAATTCTACACCTGTATTTATTCAAAATCTTACCCTCCTAAGTTTCACTCTTTAATTCTTCTTCTTTTGAACATCTGGTACAAATCCCTTTGAAGTATCCGTGAACCTCCTCCACTTTGTATTCACTGTCCAGCATCTTTTCAAAAAAGGGGCACTGGACGTCTATATCCGAGATCTTACCGCACTTTTTACATAGAAAATGATGATGGAGTTTGTTGTCGAATTCGTACCTCAATTCGGATTCTGAAATGGTTAAAACTTGAATCAGTTTGTGAGCCTTAAGCATTTCTAAAGTATTATAAACCGTAGTTTTAGAAAATGATGGATTGCGCTCTTTTAGATTAGAGAATATCTGGAAAGCCGTGGGATGGTTGTGATTTTCATTAAGATATTTCAATATTTCCAGTCTCTGTGGCGTGACTTTTATGCCATGCTTTTTCAATAATTTCGCATATTTTTCCATATAAAATCCCTTTTATTTGAACTAATTCCCATTTTGTAGCGATTCCTATTTAGTACATAATACAATTTAAGATATTTAAAATTTTGCATAATTTGGCTAAATATTGCCCGAATTTCCTTTCAAAAACGCCTGGTGACGATTATAGTTCCCTACATTGTACTAAATCACATAGGCCATCATATGCGGTTTTATAGCCCAATTCAAAAGCTTTAATGTTCTGTTCCAGTGCTTTTTTGGGAACAACCGTCTCCAAACCTATTTTCATATCCTCAACAGAGGGAGGTAGATTTGCCAGAGCCGACATGGCTCCGATGAATACAGCATTTTCGGTTCTTGGATTCCCCGCTTCCATTGCCAGTGCCAGAGCATCAATTGGCGCAATATTTGGGGTCACCACTTTGAGTTTTTCCACTATATTTTCAAATGTAACAAAATCAGTCCGCTTTTCTTTTGATAATTCAGCGATTTCAAGTGGCGGATTGATCACTCTTTTATTTAATATGATTATACCCTCATCCTTTAAGAACTCTATATATCTGAGTGATTCCATGGGTTCCATTGCCAGTATGGCGTCAGCTTCCCCGTAGGGTATTAAAGGCGAAATGGATTCTCCACCCATTCTTAAATGGATGTACACTGTACCGCTTCGCTGCGATAGCCCGTGCAGCTCTCCCGTAAGAACCCTGATGTCGGCGTTAGCACATGCATTTCCCAACGCATTAGAAAGCATAACGATACCCTGACCCCCCACCCCGGTGAGAACGATATCGAAGGATTTTTGCTCGCTCATTTCTCCACCTCCTCAGTTTTGGATTCGGAACCAACCGGATGTATCACCCCGAATGGGCAGATTTTTGCACATACCCCACAGCCGTCACATATATCGGATTTTATATGCGAGGCCCGGTCGTCGGTATCGAAAGTTATGGCCGGGCAGTGGAAATCCCGGATGCACGTATGGGGTTTCTTACAGGCATTCTTGTCAACTTCATTGGGTACGATTGGTATTTTATTTCTGCGTTTAATCCTGTCACCGTGAAGAGCGCACGATCGACGTGATATGACAACCGAGGGTCCTTTATGATCCAACGCCTCCTTAATCGGCTTTACATTATTTTTCACATCATAAGAATCCAGGATTGTAATGTTCTCAACGCCTATACCTTTGCAGACATCCTCAATAATAATCTTCTTCTTACCTTGAGGCATTCCCCTGTCCTGAGGCGTGCCCGGGTGTGTCTGCTGTCCTGTCATTGCAGTCACTTCATTATCCAGGACAAAAAGTGTGATGTTGCGATCATGGTAAACAGCATTCACAAGCCCCGGTAAAGCAGCGTGAAAGAAAGTCGAATCGCCTACCATGCAAATGATATCATCTTTAAGAACCTGGGACATTCCGGCGGAAACCCCCAGGGAAGCGCCCATTGCCAGCATGGAGTCTGAAAAGTTCAGCGGAGGGAAGAACGCCATGGAGTAACAACCGATATCATTATTGAAAACGATCTTTCTGCCCCTTATCGCCTGCTTCAATGCCCAAAACGTCGCCCGATGCGGGCATCCTGCACAAAATACCGGTATCCGTTCTGGTAATATACTTTTCAATCCAGCGGCTCTTTCAAGTACGGACTCGTAATCTTTTGTGGTTTTAAGTTCAAGCGCCGATGCAATTCCTTTGTAGACTATGGGAACATTATATTCTTCAGCCTCGCTGAAATGGCCGGAATCCTTTCCGAATACAGTTAGCTCCAATCCTGTGTCCTTTGCTATGGTTTTCAGATTATGCTCGAGATAAGGCGAGAGCTCTTCTACGGCTGTCACAATTTTTAACGGTTTTAAGAACTCAATAATCTTTTTTCTGGGCAGGGGGTAAGTAGTACCCAATTTTAAAATATGAGGTTTGATGCCGAGTTTTTTGCATGCGTCAACCGCATAACAATAACTTACACCAGATGCAACTATCCCAACATCACCTTCTCCGGGAGTAACGATATTAAACGTCGATGACTCGAAATCTTCTCCCATAGCCTTTACCTTTTTCAATAAATTCAATTTATTTTGCCTGGCAATTTCGCCAACAGTGAAGTAAGGTTTCCCGACCTCAGCCCATTGTGATTTCTCAAATGGTTTTCGTTCAATAGGCCCTGTGGTTATTATGCCACTTTGATGATTCACTCGCGTGGTGGTTCTTATTAAGACAATAGTTCCGTATTTCTCCGAGATCTCAAAGGCCGCTTTGACCATTTCCCGGCTTTCAGCCGGGTTGGAGGGTTCAAGCATTGGGATGTAGGCATTGGGTCCGAACAACCTTCCGTCTTCCTCGCTCTGGGATGAATGGCAGTGAGGATCGTCTGCCACAACCAGCACCAACCCTCCTTTTATTCCCGTATAGCCCAGAGAAAAGAATGCGTCGGAGGCAACATTCAATCCTACAGATTTCATGGCTGTGAGTGCGCGAAAGCCGCCCATGGATGCACCTGCAACTGTTTCAAGGGCTACCTTTTCATTTGTGGCAACACTGAATTTGTAATCAAAATACTTCTGGGCGCTGTTGAATGTATCAAGAATTTCACTTGTGGGTGCGCCCGGATAAAATGATACTACTTTGACATCTGCTTCAATTGCTCCTCTTACCATAGCTTCATTACACATAACAAAACCCTTTCCGGGTTCTGTATTTATCACAGAATCTAATGTCATTTCTATCCCCACGAAGATTTTTCAAAACCATATACTAATTTATCTGCTAATTTCAAATCTAAAATAAATAACTTTGGTTTATTAAAAAAATTTCATAAAGAACTATTAACTATAGTTAAATTTTATATCCGATTGTAAAAATAATAAATAAAAAGAATTAAAGAGTACTCTAAGGTTGCATGTAGAAAAAAATGTATTATTTATATTTATTCAGGACAAGGGGAATAATGCAGGATGTGTTGATAAAACAAAGTATACTACTGAAACTTCTTATGAATTGAAGGGTTGGGCACAAAACCTGGCAACTTCATCTCGTCACCAATGTAATATATGATCTTACCAATTTCTGCATTTTCGATGCCTTTTCCCTTCAAATTATCGAAGATTTTTCCAAAACGTTCGTATTCCCTTTCCGGCAACTTTCGGTATTCGTCCCTATTCCAATATATGGTCGATGAGGAGCGATTTACTGTTATAAATTCGTCTATCGCTTTTAATACATCGTCGGAACCAAACTTATGCTTTTCTTTCCGATCTAATTGGTTTATTTTCACACCACCTTATGACTCAAAATGTGTTTAGAGATATCGATTTTAGGCGGAAAAATTTGGCAATAAAATGGGCACTAAAAAAAATCAAATTAGGACTTATTTAAAGTTAACGGCAAAAGTCTCTTGAAAAAACAGGAATTGAAATATTTTATCGAATAATAAAGATAATTTTAGATGTTATATACTTTAAATACTAAAAGTAGAGCATTTTTGATGAATTCTTATTGATTAGTTGATTCTAGTTGTATTATGGTGTATTATGGCCGGCTTAGGTATTCAATTCGTTAAAACCTGGTAGTCTCATTTTTTCTCCTTTTTCGTATAATTTTTTACCGATCTCCACCAGGTCCTTACCTTTTCCCCGGAGTTTCAGATAGAACTCACCAAAACTGATCAAATCCTCGTCGTCGATATATGTTTGGAATTCTTCTTTGTTCCAGTATTTTTCCATCTTATTTTGATTTACAAATATATACTCATCAATGGCACTCGGAACAAGATCCTTTCCAACCATAATTTTATCCTCTCGGTCGAGCTGTATTATAACAATCCCACCTATTATGCTTTTTATTAATTTTATAATCCTGTGGTAATAAAAATTGATGCTGGAAATATATAAACATGACGATTGTAAAATCACTTTAATAAGTACCTAGAAGATTCATTAAGATTTGATATGGTGAATTTTAGCTTTTGTAAATTTTAATAAGATATTAGGATATTTGTATTAATTATAATTAAATTATAAAAGCTGATAGAAGTGCGTCCCACGTTTAGCGGTTGCGCGGTGCGTAACGTCTTGCGTCGGACGTTTGACGGCCGCTTTCCGTTAAACGCCCAACGTTACGCCCTTCGCAACCGCAACCGCATTCCGCCCTTCTATAAGCGATATCTAAGCCTTTAAGGAGGCGAATAAACATGAAGAAATATGATTTGATAGTCATCGGGACAGGTTCTGCAATGAATCTCGTAGGTCCCATGATGAGCAGGAACCCTAACATAAAGGTTGCCGTTATTGATAAGAACGAGCCCGGCGGCATATGTCTTACCAGGGGGTGCATCCCCACCAAGATTTTAGTCTATCCCGCAGAACTAGTAAGAGTTATTGAAAGTACAGACCATCTCGGGATCGATGTGGATATCAAATCAGTCAATTTCAATAAGATCATGGAACGCATGAAGGAACTGATATACGAAGATATTGACAATATCCGAAACGGATTATCACATTCACCAAATATTGATTACTTTCCAAAGACCGCGGAGTTCGTAGCTCCTTATACCTTGAAAGTAGGTTCGGATACCATAACCTCGAAAATGATCCTGTTATGCCTGGGTTCGGAACCCCTGATACCTCCAGTAAAAGGTCTGGACAAGGTAAAATATCATACCAGCGACACGATCTTGAAGATAACCAAGCGGCCAGACAATCTGGCAATACTTGGCGGGGGTTACATTGCCGCAGAATACGGACATTTCTTCTCGGCAATGGGGACCAAGGTAACTATAATCGGCAGGAATCCACAGTTCCTGCCGCAGGAAGAGCCTGAGATATCGGAGCTCGCCAAAACCGAGCTATCGAAGCATATGAAAATTCTTACTAATCACGAGGTAAAAGAGGTCCATAAGTCATTAACGGGTAAGAAAAAGATAATTGCCCTTAAAAGAGCCACAGGCAAGAAAGTATCAATAAACGCCGAGGATATTTTAGTAGCCACAGGCCGCAGACCGAATACAGATATACTGCATCCCGAAAAGGCAGGTATAGAAACCGATAAAAAAGGGTGGATTAAAGTAAATGAATATCTTGAGACAAACCAGCCCAATATCTGGGCTTTTGGTGACGCCGTGGGCAAGCATCTGTTCAAACATGTAGCGAATTATGAATCCAAGGTGGTATTCTACAACGCAGTTTTAAAGCAAAAGATGAAGGTGTATTACCACGCGGTTCCGCATTCAGTGTTCACGCACCCTGAGATCGCGGGTGTGGGTATGCGCCAGCAGGAGGCGGTGGAGAAATACGGTGAGGAGGGGATATTGGTGGGTGTTCAGAAGTATGAGAATACTGCCAAGGGCATGGCTATGGGCGTAAAAGACTATTTTGTCAAGGTAATCGTAGACCGTGAGACAAAGAAGATCCTGGGCGCGCACATTATAGGACCCCAGGCCTCTGTGCTGATTCAAGAAATAATCAATTTAATGTACACAAAGGACGGCAGCTTCGAACCAATTAATGAAGGGATGCATATCCATCCCGCGTTGAGCGAGGTTGTCGAGCGCGCCTTCGGTGCCCTTAGGCCCATAGTCTTGCACGAGCATGAACATGTGCACCAGCATTAATTGCCCTTGTTGTTATGAAATAATAAATATATAATATAACCAATACCTGATTACATTATTAGTATCCATCTGTTTTCAGGAGATAACGATTTGAAATATCGATCATTGGGTAAATGTTTTCATAAATTGTTTTGCCTGTGGATTTCTATATTATTAATTTTAATAATTCCCCTCTCTTCCTCATATAATGCCCAAGCACTATTTTTTGGAGACGAGATCACCAATTATGATATAGTGCAAGCAGGCCATGAAATCGGCACGCATGGAACTAAACATGTAGATACAAATCAATTCTCCTACGATGAAGCCCTCAGCTGGGCCTCAGATTCCATTTCGGATATTGAATCCTCCACGAAATATACATCACGCTGGGCCGATAATTGCCTGAGTATTTCTTATCCATATTCAAGCACCAATCTCGAGGTTCAAAAAGCTTGTTATGATGCGGGTCTCCGTATAGGTGGTCAAAACCAACATGATTCAAGCTATTGTGCGTTCTGCGAATCGTACGAATTACCAGAAAACGACCTGGATTGGTTGAATATCAACCGCACTGCTGGTTCAGCCAGATCCGGCAGCGCCGACCTGAGCTTGCTGGAAGCTGCAGAGGAGGCAGGTACGCTGGCAGATGCAGTGATACATGCCAGGGATAGGTTTGATAAAGATTTTTTTAATTATCTACAGAATTCAAAAATCGTTTGGCGTGCAACATGGGGTGAAGTCCGCTCGTACTGTGGTCTTGCGAAAAATTTATCGGTATTAGAAGTTGACTCATTTGAAAGTAAAGGTTATAGAAAATATGATTTAACTCTAAACGGTGATGCAGACCCGTACCTGTGGAATGTTCCCGTTACTTTAAAATTCAAATTCAATAATTCGTTTAATGGATTCGATGAGCTGGAATCAAACCCGAATTCCAACGATGCCGTTTTTATACCATCTGTCATCGACGGGGTCGATAAAGAAGAGCTTGTAGATATAAGTAATGACCAGAGCATGCGTGAAGGTTTCAGATTGAAAGGTGATATGCTTTATATTTCTGTCCTGGCAAAAACTTCAGAAATATTAGTCAACGAGAGGTTCGATTTCGAAGGCGTTTCCAAATGGTGGAATGGTTTGAACTGGACCGCGGTTGTTCATGTTGACGATGTTTCTCCCAGAAATTTTTATGGATTAATAACCGAATATAATTCGCATGACTTTCTTCAACCACTAACTTTGATGGTAAAAGGTAAAATTCAATGGCCCCTAACCGATCCCTTACTTGTAAAAATTGGTTATTCTGTTTTTGCATTAAGTATCATTATCGCGATAGTGGTAGTGATTTTTTTATGGCGCCGCAGAAGAAAGAGACGCGGAAAGAAAGATTGAATAACACCGCGAAAGAATAATCTAGGGTTTTGATTGTCAACGTCCCCCCACCCCTTTTTAACCGCGGAAACGCGGAGGACGTGGATGTAAAATTTTATGAATCCAAATCTTTTTCATTTCCACTATTTTGTTCTATTTCAGCGGTTCCTTGTTTCGGCTGCGGCTGCTGAGGTTCCACTTCCGGCATAGGTTCTGGTTGTGTTGCTGGCTGTGCTTGTGGTACAGGTTGAGCTTGTGGTATTAGTTGCGCTACCGGTGGCTCGGCCACAGCTGCCTGGGTGGGTGGCGGCAGTTGCGGCTTCGGCTCCTCTACAGGCATGGGAACCGGGGTGGGTACCTTTGCCTCTTCAACTGCTGGAACGGGTGTAGGCGTCGGTGTGGTGGTTTCTGGTAATGATTCTATGTTTGCTTCAACACCCGGAAGTTCCCCAGAGAGTTCCTTCGTTGAAACGTCTTCTTTTTCAACCTCAACCGATTTCTCCTCCTCTACCCCTCGCTTTTTCTTGCGATGGAATATAAAAAATAAAATGAGTATCATTGT
>CP070629.1:956456-958995 GCA_020356005.1 Thermoplasmata archaeon | reverse complement strand
TTATTCATCATCCGGGAGCAACAGCGATTGTTCCCTTGCTGGATGAAACGCATATTATTTTAATCCACCAATATCGGCATGCCCTCCGGAAATTCATCTGGGAAATTCCGGCCGGAACATTAAACCCCAGGGAAACTGCGATCATCTGTGCCCGCCGGGAATTGATCGAAGAAACAGGGTATTCTGCACAGGAATTTAAACAACTAGCTGAAATTACACCAGTTCCCGGATACTCGGATGAACGTATTTATATTTATTTGGCCACCGATTTGGAACCCGCGAGACAAAATCTCGATTCAGATGAAATCTTGAATGTTCATACGCTAAAATTCGAAGAAGCCCTTAACATGATTCGCAATGGAGAAATTCAGGACAGCAAAACCATATCCGGTCTTTTTCTGGCATATACATGGTTGCAAAATAGCCATCAATGAATTAGAAAGGAAATCAGGGAAAGGTGGAAAATAATCTAAGCGCATTTCTCACTGAGTTGAAGAAGAAAGCTACAATAATTGGAGTAAGTGATGCAACAATTGTTGATACTGATTCAAGATGTGGGATGGGAAATCCATTCCATTACAAAAAATACCGATCCGGATTCAATTCCCGGTGGAATTCTGGTTGGGTTGGTGCTGGTATCTTAGCCGGTTACTGGTCACTGGCTCCTGGTCGATTGTCACTGGTAGCTTGCTCCTGACTGCTGGCGTCATGCTTCTGGTTTCAGGTGCCAGAAATTCGATTGCCGATTGTGGATTGCGGATTTCGGATTTAAAACAAAAAGATAAAGGCGAACGCGGGAGAAATTGAGAAATTAAGGGATTTCAGAACCCTGAACCCTGAACCCTAATTCTTTATTACTTTCAATCCGAAATCCGAAATCTAAAATCCGAAATTGAAAGACCTTGAACCTTGAGACAAGGAGCCGGAAACTAGAGACCAGCGACCTAAAACCAGAAACCATGACTAACCCGATCTCTTACCGGTCATGGTGGAAATTTCCACTTTAAACACCTGGGTCTCTTTAGCCGCACCATCAGTTATCTTATAGGCTTTGTCGGCATACTGGGCCGTAATTAATTCCAATGCTTTGCGTTTTTCTGCAACATCCTCCACCATTAAAGCTTTGCCGAATCCAATCACGCTTTGATAGGCCATCCCCCAATCACAGGCGGTTTTTCCCAGCTTGACTTCAGTTTCGATATCGAATTCAAAACACACCTGATTGTTTCGCTTCAAAATATCCAGCTTTTTGCCTTCTTTGGCTGAATGGAAATAGAGTGTGTGGTTGCTATAGCCGAAACACAGCGGCACAATGTACGGATATTGCCCATCAGACAGTGCCAGTCGGCAAACCATTGATTGCTGAATAATGGACTCAATTTCGGTTTTTTCCGTGATCTCTTTTTCGCTTCTTCTCATAATAAGTCCTCAAAATAATGTCAAAAAAATGGTATATGTAATTCACTCAGAGTAAGTGTCAGAAATATTTCCGATTGAAATTGTCGATTTACTTGAGGTCTATGGTCAATGCTTTCTAAAGTTTTGACATGTAACACGAAAAAAATGAGATATCAATCATCGAATGCGTGTACGTCGTGCAGGATGGGTATGGGGATATGACTGTGAAAAAAATGACAGTAAAATTTATGAAACCGGGGCAAACTTACGGCGAGGTACTTCATCGGTTTGCAACTGGGTTACCCCCTGGCGTTCCAACGTTGGCAGGACGGCGACAATCCCCACGAAAAACCAGAAAGGCTCCATGATGCGTACGATAATAAACGTATTTGCCGCCAGTGCATGAACCAATAAGCCCGTGTAACCGGTCATAAAACCTAAGCATAGACCTTTAAAATGGGGAGTCGTTACAGTTCTTAAATTATTGACGGCCAATCTAAAAATCGAAAATAGAAGATATATAAAGGCGATAAAGCCCAGAATGCCTGTTTCAGTTAAAACTCGAGGATATTGGGCATCAACAAATGAATATCCGGTGACGCCATACCCAATTATTGGATGTTTCAACCAATTTTTTAAAGCCTCTCGCCAGCTTACCAATCTGGCGGATGTCGAGGTATCCAGGCGGATCTCGCCAATAGCTATCTGACCGGCTTCTTCGGGTTGGGTGAACGTATAGAGAATTCTATTTTTTACCGGAGCCGGTAAAAAGAAAGGACTCAAACTAAAAGAAATTATTATCAATCCGAGTATGATTATTCGACGTTGCGCCATAAGGCCTAAAGTCAAACAGACCGGAACCAGAGCTAAATAGGAAGCCCTCGATTGAGTAAAGAGAAATGGTGGAATCATAACAATAATCAGGAATATGAGCAATTTTCTTACTTTTTGATCCTTAGTTTTGCTTAACAGTCCTGCTGCAACCGATCCGATAAATAAGAGATATCCTCCCAGTGTGTTCGGTTCCCCTCTTTCACCCTCAAACGGCGCACTGACACGATCGCCACCCGGTATCTGGAGGATGCCGATAATCGCGGTAATAAAACAGGTCAAGAAGAGACAGAATATAAACCGCTTAACC
>CP070629.1:951884-956356 GCA_020356005.1 Thermoplasmata archaeon | reverse complement strand
GGTTTGCATAACGGGCTCGTTTTATACAGCCGGGGCTGCTATGGAGCATTGGAAAGAGTAATGATTGATGGTTAGTAATGAGCACGCTCGAGTGCAAGCACTCTCGCTTGAACATTGAGCACGCGAGCTTTGCTCGCTTGAATTTATAGTAGATTTCGTTTCTAAATCCAAGACTAGGGTGATGAAGTAATTGCTCAAGGCCACGAAGTGGCCGTGCTCATAGCTCACTGCTCAAGGCTGCGAAGCAACCGTGCTTATATCTCATCATTTATATTTATATTGAAATCAAACCAAACAAAAAAATTTTACATTATAACCGTTATTGCTGGTGCTGAGGCTGATGTTTTGAGTGACCTTAACTATGATCTTAAGATCGGGGGGCGGACCTTCAAAATCGGCTCCAGGACCTTTATTATGGGAATTTTAAATGTCACCCCCGATTCGTTCTCCGACGGCGGCCGATTTTTCAGCCTAGATTCCGCAGTAGCACAAGCGCATAGAATGGTGGATGAGGGTGCAGATATAATCGATGTCGGGGGGGAGTCCACCCGGCCCAGCTCGGGGCAGGTAAGCACCGAAGAGGAGCGTAAGAGGGTAATTCCTGTAATTAAGCGATTACTTGATGAGATCAAAGTCCCCGTTTCTATCGATACTTATAAACCGGAAATAGCGGAGGAGGCACTGGAGCTGGGTGTGCATCTCGTAAATGATGTAAATGCATTTCGAGAGGCCGGGATGGCGGAGGTGGTAGCGAAATATGATGTGCCCTGCGTTTTGATGCACTTCGCCGGAGGGCCGCACAATATGGTACCCGATCCTCAATATGAAAATTTGATGGAGGACATCAAATTATTTCTTTTTGAACGCATAAAAGCCGCCGAAGCGGCTGGGATAGCCAAAGAGAAAATAATTCTTGATCCCGGTATCGGTTTCAGCAAGAAAAAGGAGCACAACCTTGAGATATTGCGAAAACTTGGTGATCTGAGGACATTGGGTCAGCCGCTGCTCATCGGCACTTCCAGGAAAAGCTTTATCGGGGATGTACTCGAGCGGCCTCCGGACGAACGGCTGTACGGTACTCTGGCAAGTCTTGTTATCAGCATAATGCATAAAGTTGATTTTGTGAGGGTGCATGATGTAAAAGAGGCATTTGATGCTGTGAGGCTTGCGGATGCGGTTTTGCGGTGAAGGATAGATGAAGCCAATTAATTTTTGTTTGGCTTAAATATAGATGAAGATGAAGAGGAAATACTAAACTCTAAGCACTAAATTCGAAACAAATTCTAAGCACTAAGCACTAAACAAATTCGAAGAACGAATGTCGAAATCCGAAACAATTTCGAATATCGAAAATTCCAAACAATAGTTATATGTGAAGAGGGGTGAGGGTTTAGAATTTAGGATTTAGTGTTTGTTTAGAATTTAGGATTTAGTGCTTAGAATTTTAGACACGAGACTATTTTAATCCTCTTGATTGTACTGTTAGCGTCATGAGTGTTTTATGAATTTGGTTTATATTAACTGAAAATTATATTATACAAATCCTGGTTCAATCGAAAAATACTTTTATTGTGATTGCATTCCGTAATTAATCGGGGGAGATTATTTTGTACATTCGATGGCACGGTCATGCCTGTTTCGAAATTGCTAATGACAATATAACTTTGGTAACCGATCCCCATGACGGCAAATCAATCGGTATAAAACCCCCTATTGTTAAAGCCGATGTGGTCTTGGTAAGCCACGGACATTTTGACCACAACAGTACCCGGACGGTGGAAGGGCCAAATACAAAGGTCATCACAGAATGTGCCGAACCCTGCGAGGTTTCAGGGGTACAGATTCGCTCAGTCCAATCCTATCATGACGATATGAACGGCGAGAAGCGCGGGATAAATAACATTTTCCTCTTCAAAATGGACGGTTTGAACTTCTGTCATCTTGGCGACCTCGGCCACATAATCGATGATGACATTTCAAAAAATCTTAAAGGCATAGATGTTTTATTCATTCCTGTCGGCAATGTTTTTACCATCAATGCAACTTCGGCATGGAAGGTCATCTCAAAATTAAAGCCTATAATTATCGTGCCAATGCACTACCGGGTCGGCGGGCTTTCATTATCCATCAAGCCCGTGGATGATTTTTTAGAACAAGCCCAGCGCATTCAACGGGTGGGTAATGAAATCGATTTCGAAGGTGAAGATCTATCGGATGAACAGCAGGTTTGGGTCTTTTCGCTTTAAGTTTTTTGATTGGATATTGCTTTCAACAGGCGCTAGGCGCTAGAGAAGAGGCGCTAGGGTGATTTAATCAATTTTAGTCACCCTGGGGCCCAGTCTCCGGTCTCCAACCTCTCGTTGGACTTTCGACTAATAATTATTTGATTATATTCAATCCAGACTCAATTCTACCCAGCTCGATACCCGTACTGGTGAATCCCACTACCGCGCCCCGTTCATTACCGATCAAACATGCCCCTATCAGCGGTGCACCGTAGTTCGCCGTACCGATGTCAACGGGTACCTTGAAATGATCCTCAAGTTCTTTCTTTTCTAATTTGCTTACTTTGGGATGGCACAGCAGTCCTTTATTGGTAACTACCGCGGCGGCTCCCACGGTTTTCAGTTCCGCGATGGTTCCTTTACGAACGGAAACCTCCAGTACATCCTGTATCATTTCGACTTGAGAGCTTGTAAGTTCTGGATGTACTAAGGCGGCAGAGTCATTCGCCAGAATTATATTACCCGCAGCATTCAATTTATCTTTTAAAATCCCGACCTTTAAGTGAGCTTCTAGAATTTTCAATTCGTTCTCATGGATGAAATTTGTAACGACAATACCCTTCGAATTTATAGCGGTAAGAGAACCGATGAGATTCGTTCCGCCGATAGTTAATTTAACAACCTGTACATCCAGTACTTTCTGGATTTTTCTGATATTCGATTTTGTTGTATTTGAAGGTACAAAAGCAACGTCGTTGTTGGCAGCACACCACACACCGATAAAAGGATTTCCATTGATGTCAAGTTGAAGTACCGCCAAGTTTAATCCTCGCAAAAAAAATGTAGATCTTTTATTCTACAAATTTATAAAATAATTATTCCTCGGGGAGTGTTACTTCGATTAGATCCTCTTCTACTCGTTTTGCTCTTAACCTTACTTTTGAAGGTGGGCCTTCAATTCCCTGCGACCATATCATTTCATTTACAGGCGGGTCGATCCAGACCGCTTTGAGGTCGGATTTCATATGCTTCGCTACATATTGCTTTATGGTCCGTATCGCATGCGGCGCACGTTTCGGGCGCGGGACATTTTTAGTTTTGCGCAGCGGGATGGTATATATACGTTCATCTTCGTCCTCTTCGGCCATATAGTTCACCGTTTCAATTTATTTCTGCGCCAGTTATGTCTTTTCGGGTGCTGCGTAAAGCGTCTGCTAGTGCGCATCATAACCCACGCTGGAACGCGCCGGTTACGCTTACCACAATGCAACAATCGTATCTTTTTTCCCAGAGGTTTATTTCGAGTCATTAGATTGATCACCTACATCTCGCGTTTTTCATTATTAAAGTTTAAATCGAATCGATATCTTATCATTCCTTCATATTATTTTTATATTTATATCCTTTTTTTTGGGCGTGATTTTTTGTAACAGCATTTTTAAAGTCTCATCGTCGACCTTTTTGTTCAACCGTCCTGATTGCGCAAGCATGACCAGCTGCTGTTCCACGGCGTCCACAAAATCCGGCCGCGCCGTTCGGATGCGTCCAAGCCGCTCACGCGCCTCGGGTGTTAAAATCTTGCGGAGCAGCATTTTTCGCTGCGCTTCTTCCTGGGCCGCAAGTTCTTCCGCCATTGCCTCCTGGTCCACTGTCTCCTGCTGGCGTTGCAATTCCTCAAGCTTTTTTCGACGAATTGCTTCTAACTCATCATTTTCATCAGTCATAACCTTCGCCTGTTTATTGTGAAGTTTTTGGATTACTTTTATTACATCTAAATTCAGTATTTTCCTAACTCCGGATTCTCACTGGCAAGTTCCTGGAGTACTTCATGGGCGCTGTGATCCAACAGACTCCGACCTTTGCTAGTTATGACTCGCCCTTTGCCTTTCTCGGTTTCGATCAGTCCGGCCTTCTCCAGCTGCTGCAGCGACCGGCGAATGATGGCCCCGCTGCCCATAAGGGCTTTGTTGGGTTTAGATCCCTTATCGGCCTTTCCACCGTACATGCTTCGTAAGTGCGTTACCCCTACAGGCGAATTCATATAAATTTTTCTTAACAAAGCTGCCACCCTGATATACCACCAATCTGAATTTACGGGGGGCCTTTCTCTGTGGGGGCCTGTTTTTACATAAGACGCCCAATCAGGGGTTTTTATATGGTCGTTCTCCTGTAATTTCTTTGCTAAATTCTTTATTAAAGGTTTTGCAGGAACATCATATACTGAAGTCATAGTATCACTTTGTTATT
>CP070629.1:947658-951784 GCA_020356005.1 Thermoplasmata archaeon | reverse complement strand
TGCCGAGATCAATGTTGAAGATTTCTCATTAACATTTCTGGCATTCAATACGGTTGGAGCCACCTCAGATTTGGGTGAAGCTGTTAGCGCTTTAAGAGCCGCTCAGGACGAAAGTACCGCGAGCTGGAATGAGGACGTTTATGAAACCGCTCTTGCAGCATTTGCACTTCTTGTGATATCGGATTCAAAGGATCAAGTGGCCATGCAGTCCGGGGATTATCTTAATTCACAGAAAACCGATTTATACTGGGACAACGAGCGAGATTCCGCGGTTGCAATTTTAGCACTCGATTCCATGGGTTATGATGTCAGCACCGAGTTGAAGGAATTGGTTGAGCACCAGGACAGTTCCGGCAGCTTTGGAACCGTAGAAGCTACAACCTGGGCGCTTCTGGCTCTTGCAACCGACAGCTCCGGCGATACCGCCGAGGCGTTCAACAAGGCCCAGGCGTGGCTCAGCGGTACCAACGATATTCTTGATATTCAGTACGGTTCCGGGCTTGACCTCGCTATGATGACATTGGGTGGGAGCGTAACCATAGCCGAGGCAGATGAGGAAACTATTAATGCTTTTTATGATGACGGTGAGGATTACAATAAAACGGGCTCGGAAGCTGAGGACACAAGGCCATCAGAGGAAGATGCAGATGGCACTTTTAGCTCGGAAGAGGATGCTGATGATAGTGAAAATGGATTCCCAGATGGAGTTCCATATTCCGATCCAGACTCTTCAAGCGATCCCGAAACCCCCTCAGGAGAATCCTCCGATAGATCATGGCTCTGGACCGCCCTGGCGATTTTAATCGTGGTAATAATTTTAGCAGTAGCAATGTGGGGCCTGATCGCCCGTGTGGAAGAAGGCCGGGCGCTGGACGGTGTGCGCCGCGATATCGTGGAATATATCCGGCACAACCCCGGCGAGCATTTCGCGGCCATAATGCACGAGTTCGACATGTCACCCTCCTCCACCACATATCACATGAAGGTTCTTGAGGATACGGAACAGGTGGTAATCCACCGCGATAATAAATACAAGCGCTATTATGTGGCGGGCAATACAATCTCCAGGGATATACAGAACGGCAACTACAAGGAGCTTGTGGCGGTTCTCAAGAACCCCACGACGCGTAAAATCGTCTGGTATGTCCTTGATCACCAGGGAGCCAACCAGAAGGACGTAGCAAGCACTCTTGAGATTCATCCCAGCACTGTAAACTGGCACGCCAACCGGTTGATTTCCATCGGGATACTGGAGAAGGTCAAGGTGGGCAAGGAGATCTCCTATACGATTTTGACAGAGGACACTGTTAGAAGTGTTCTGACGATGATCGAGGAGAGAACGTAATAAGCTTAATAATCGATTAATATCGATTTCAGAAGAGCGGCTAGCGGTTGGGTTTGCGAGGTGCGTAACGTCTTACGGCAAGCGTCTGGCGTCTCGTTATTCGGCTGCGAAGCTCGTCTCGTTAAGCGGCATCGAGGCTTGTCTCGTTAAGCGGCATCGAGGCTCGTTACGGTAATCGGTAAGGATGCTCGTTACGATAAGCGGATTCGAGGCTCGTCTGATATCTTTTATCTCATCTATAGACCGTACCCAATGATTATTACTCAAGCGAGCAAAGCTCGCGTGCTCACCATTCAAGGCCACAAAGTGGCCGTGCTCACTATTAGGCGTTGGCCTTGCCTCTTGCCTCTTCCCTCAGTGATATCTCATCAGAGCGCGATTTTTTCGATATAATGCACTTCATCATCGGATAGAGAGAAATTCATGCATTCAAGATCCTGTTTCATATGAGTTAAATTAGTAGTCCCGGTCAGTGGAATCATACCAACTTGGATAGCAAACCGAAATATAACTTGTGCAGGTGTTTTATCCACCCTCTGGGCAATGCGCAGGACTTCACTATCTGATAAAACGAAAGAATTTGCTGTTAGCAGTGAGAAACCCTGGTAGATTATATTATTTTGTTTGCAAAACGATCTAACCTTGATATCCCACCCCAGTTGTGCAAAGCATCGGTTCTGTACAAAGGTTGGTTTGACCTTCGCACCTTTGAAAAGATCTTTGAGGTGATCAAAATTGACATTGCTCACACCCAGATATCTTGTTTTTTCTTCCCTGTAGATTGCTTCCATTTCACGCCAGACCTTCCAATCGATATCTGTAATACCAATATTAGAGTACGGTCCATGCAATATATACGAATCAATGCGTTCCACCTGGAGGTGTTCCAGTGAGCTTTTAAAGGACTGCCTCACCTGGTCCGGATAGTCCGCTAACTTATCATATGGTATCCTGTGATCCTGGCCGTCAGCATAAGTGAATTTGGTCTGGATAAACAATTCCTCTCTTCGCCTTATTTCTTCTTTTAATATCCGGGCAACCGCCGAACCTACCATAGCCTCAACATAATGGCGGCGCTGATTGGCTGTATCCACACCCATAAACCCCTCTTTTAGTGCCGTAAATGTAAGCCTCTCGGTATCATCCTCTTTCCAGGCTGTCCCATAGATAAACCCGGGAAGAGGTGTTTGGTTTTTATCATATAAAGATGTCATGGGAAATTCACCCCCGGTTCAAAAGCACTTGTTAATCGTATCGACATATCATATAATATATACTTAGTTTAAATTAACCGTAAAATAAATTATTCTGTAAGCTATCTTCCTGGCAGGCACGAGCGGATATATATGCCAGAAAATGTAATAATAATGGGCGCAGCAGGGCGAGACTTTCATAATTTCAATACCCATTTTAGAGGCAACCAGGACTACAATGTGGTTGCTTTCACTGCAGCGCAGATACCCAATATTCATGATAGAGTATACCCTGCAGCCCTTGCAGGACAGGATAGATATCCCGAAGGTATACCCATTCGCCCCGAGGATGAACTGCCGCTCCTGATTTCAAAATACAAGGTAACCCAGGTGATCTTCAGCTACTCCGACCTCAATTACAACGACCTCATGCACAAGGCCTCAATTGTTCTTGCCGCCGGTGCGGATTTCAGGCTGATGAGCATGGACAATACCATACTGAAATCCAGCAAGCCTGTAATTTCCATTTGTGCTGTGCGAACCGGCGTGGGCAAATCCCCCACCACGCGTAAAATCTGCAAGCTTTTAAGAGACCGTGAATTGAAAGTTGTAGCGGTAAGGCACCCGATGCCATACGGGAATCTTATGGACCAGATCTGGCAGCGGTTCGAAACCTACGAGGACCTTGATAAATATGAATGCACTATCGAAGAGCGCGAGGAGTATGAGCCTCATATAGATATGGGAACCATAGTTTATGCAGGTGTGGATTACGCCGAGATTCTGAAGAGGGCCGAGGAGGATGCGGATGTGGTTGTTTGGGACGGCGGTAATAACGACCTGCCGTTTTTCAAGCCAAACCTCCATATCGTGCTTGTGGACCCGCACAGGGCCGGGCATGAAGAGCTCTACTACCCAGGCGAGACCAATTTGCGGCTGGCGGATATTGTCATAATAAATAAAGTCAGCACTGCAGATGCAGAGAATGTAAAGATTGTTCGTAATAATGTAAAACGCATCAATCCGAATGCAGAAATAATCGAGGCGAATTCGCCTATTACCGTGGAGCAGCCCGAGGAGCTGGAAGGAAAGCGCGTGTTAGTTGTGGAAGACGGTCCGACGGTAACACACGGTGAAATGCCGTACGGGGCCGGCTTCATAGCAGCCAAGAGCCTAAAAGTTGGTGAGATAATCGACCCGCGCAAGTATGCAGTGGATACTATCAAAGAAACTTTCGAGGCGTATCCGCATCTGGAATCCGTGCTGCCGGCCATGGGATACGGTTCAAAACAGGTCAAGGACCTTGAAGCCACCATAAATGCATGCGACTGCGATTTCGTAATCGCCGGTACTCCAATAGATCTTAACCGAGTGGTGTCCACCAATAAAACCATCAAGCGAGCAAAATACGCAATCGAAGAACAGAGTGAGCTGACGCTTGAAAAAGTAGTGGAACAGTTTTTAGAAAAATTTTAATTAGACCGCTCGATTAGATTATGATTTTAAGACGCTTGGAGAGGGGGGACCCTTTTTGATTTTTGATTGCTTTTTAATACTACCAAATCCAAATACTACAAATACTACAAAG
>CP070629.1:936509-947558 GCA_020356005.1 Thermoplasmata archaeon | reverse complement strand
TACTGGTTCACGATGTATTTAACCGACAAGTGCAACCAGAAGTGTCTCCACTGTGCCGCCGACGAGAAGCACCACCGTGAGGAGCTTTCAACGGATCACTGGATAAAAATAATCGAGAACCTTGAAACATCTCTTCGGAACCAGGGCAGGCGCGGTGTCTATATCTGGTTTGGCGGTGAGGCTACCATGCGTAAGGATATCCGTGATATAATCAAATACTGCGGTGATAAGGGTTACTTCCATACGATTTCAACAAACGGTATGATGTTCGATGAGGACTGGGCTAAATACTGCAAGGAGAACGGCATGAGCCATGTTTTTATCAGCCTGGACAGCACGGACCCTGAGAAATGCGCCAAGATCCGTGGTGTGCCCAAGGCATATGAGAATGCTGAAAGAGCTATCAAAGCAGCTGTAAATGAGAATTTGCTTGTGCTTGTTACCGCCACTGTTATGAAATATAACATCGATGAGCTCGAGGAAATCAAGAATTTAATCGAGGGCTGGGGTGCAGTACCGTACTTCAGAGCGATTATAAAACAAAAAGCAGCATCAGACAACTGGGACGAGATCGGACTGGATAAGGATGATTATAAGCGTTTCTACGACTTCAAATATAAGATCATCATTGATAAAATTCGTGAGGGGAAGGCAGGTACACTGCCAATATTCGATATATACGATATGACTCCGTTCATGGAGATCCCCCAGAATGATGAGGAATTAACGTCACTTGAATGGGGTGTTGGCTGCCAGGCTTGCAGGACAATATCGGGGATCGATATAAACGGTGATGTATTCCCGTGTGATTATCCATCCACCTTAAAAATCGGGAATGTGATGGAACAAACATTTGAGGAAATAATGAATTCACAGGTCTTCAAGGACATCCGCGACAGGAAGCGCACAGGTAAATGCGCCACCTGCCACCACCTGGAGATGTGCGGGGGCGGCTGCAGGGTGCATGCCGAATGCGAGACCGGTGACTTTTCAGAATCATTTTCATACTGCTGGCATGAACACTAGCGATATGAAGAGAGGGTGAGGACCATGGGCTTTCGACACAACATCAACTTAGACCAGATGTTAGATGATATCATAAAGGCCGCTGAAGTTGCAGAGGTAAAGTATGATAAACAAAAAATCCAGAAGGTACTGAGCGCATTCAGCGATTTTTATTCGGGTTCTGCAATAACCTTCGTAACATCCACAAAGCCGAAGGATGCCAGAGGATTATCGGTACGTTACGTGGAACTCTCCGTGCCACATGACCCTTTGAAGATCGCCCTAGAAAATGGAATTATAACAAAGGATGATCATCCAATATTCGAGTTTTATCCCGAGATCCACGCCACCTACCCTATGATGGGATACGGTGTGGATATGGATGCTAACTTCGGGCTAACTAAAATCTGGACGTTCTTCCAGATACCCACGCCGATCCAGAAGGCATACCATATGACCCATGCCCCGGATGGTATCCGTAAATATGCTGATTACTTTACAAAATACGGTCTAGAGGATTTCAGTCTTTTTGCTTTAGATTTTAAGAATAGAACAACGAACATTTATTTCATGGTTGATGACCCAAGCCGAAATCCACCGGAAAAGGTTGCGGGCATGATAGGTGATCTGGATTTCAAGGTGCCTTCCGAGGAAGTGCTGGAACACTGCTCAAAAGCAATTACTATTTATTATACCTTCAGCTGGGATTCAGATATAATCGAACGGGTATGTTTCGGCACAACGGCGTTAAACCCAGGTGAGGTTCCAACACATCTGGATCCACTGATAGAGAAATATGTAAAAGCCGCACCGACGCTTGCGGACAAACAGACTTTCATTTACAGCATCACACCTTCGCGTAAGGGTGATTATATTAAAATCGAAAACGATTACTCGGGTTCTATGATCGAACTTATGACCCAGGGCGCAAATGCGGGCATTGTGCTTGACGAACTTAAATCACGTGTGGGAGAATCCGCACATGAGGGTAAGGAACTGGTAAAAACGGTGGACTGGGAGGATGGTGTTTATGAATTATTCGAAAATTTAACTGCAAAGGTCCCCGATGTATTCCGCGCCATGGTCAAACCCATGCTACATGAGACCGCCGAGAATAAATGCAAGGAACGAAATGCCGGGGCAGTCAGCGAAACAGATCTTGTATTAGCACTGTTCGATATAACCCCGGAACCGTTCAAACCCGATGCATATGAGAATTTGAAAGCTGCAGGTATTGACTATCAAAAGTATCTTGAATTATATGAGAATAGTAAGAAGGTGTAGTTTATGGTTAAAACTCTATCTCTACAGGAAGGAATGCCCTTAGGAAAAGAGACTCCATTGGAAGTTATCCAAAAAATAGAAGAGGATGGACTTTCTGGTGGTGTTTCCGATATCCTATTTTACCCCACATATAAATGCAACTTGAATTGCTATATGTGCCATGCGGACTATACGAGGGACAAAGCGGTTCCATATTTATCCATCGAGCAATTGAAGGATATATTTGATAATGTAAATGTCACAAAGTTATTTCACTTGGGCGGTGAGCCGTTTATACGAGGCGAAACGATGGAAATAATCAAATACTTCGATTCCAAAGGGACAAACCAGATAATTACCACAAATGGAATGAATATAACGAAGTCATTGGCCGAGGAGCTTGCCAAGCTGAAAAATCTGGTTTGTGTCCAGGTTTCTTTAAATGGAACAGGCGATAACGATAATGAGATCAGAGGTTCACCTAACGCTTTTAAAAGAACAGTTGAAAGTATAAGGCTCCTCAGAGAAGCCGGTGTGCTAGTGTGGATACACTGTGTGATTCTGAAGGAGAATATTGACGACCTTGCCAATGTGGTCAGACTCGGACATGAATTAGGTGTCGGGACAGTTAATTTTATTTTCACTCAGTTATTTTCAGAGGAAGATGCAAAGAAGTCAAGGGAAAAATTAAAGAAATGGTTAGGTGAAGATGTAGAAATTGGTGGATATATCGGAGAAATACCATATTCCGAGGAGCAATTGATTAACAGTATTAACGATGTGAAAGAAGTAAGTAAAAAACTTGGCCTTCAGGTTATGTTCTTTCCACATATATTTGGTGAACAACCAGAACTCTATTGGCGGGGCACATTACTCGAGCAGGAAAAACCGATTTGTCAAATTCATCTGATGCCACCGCTTTCACCAATGGTAGGCCCCGAAGGCGATGTTTATGGGTGTACCAATATTGGTAAAAGTTTCGGTAACATAAAAGATCATTCTCTTGAAGAGATCTGGGATTCTGAACCTCTCCGTGCTTTACGAAAGGGTATGATAAATGAAAAATTACTGCCAATGTGCAGACGTTGTCCCTGCGTAGATATAATTAAGGTATCTGCCCCAAAGATGCAAGACCTAGCAGACCAAACTTCCTGGGAAAGTTACCTGGATAAATTGACAAAGGTACTTAATGAACTGCCTGAAGTGCCACCTATCCTTGAAAAACTTGAGTGTGCACCTGTAGTATTTCAATACCATATAAGCGATCATCCAGAATTCAATTACTGGCATTCATTCGAGAAGGATGGTATTTACTGGGGCATGGGTGAGAACACCGATGAAAACAAGACGAAGATCATCCATACGACCGATCTCGATACTTTACGAAAAGTAAATTCAGGTGAAGCCAACCCCGTGCAAGCAACCATGGCGGGAACTTACACCGTTGATGGTGATATGACTATTCTCATGGCCTGCGCACCAATGCTGCCATTACAGGTAAAGGCGCATGGAATTGCAACAGAACAACTAAAATCGAAAAAATGAGATTTGTGAGGGATAACATGGACTGGGAACCGGAAGTAAAAGAACTGTTCGAAAAGATAGTAGCGAAAGTACCGGAGACATTTCGACCAATGGTAAAGCCGATGCTGCATGATACAGCAGAGAAGAAGTGCAATGAGCGCAATGCTGGGATGGTAAACGAGGCAGATTTGATCACTGGACTTTTCGAGATCACGCCTGAACCGTTCAAAGCGGAATCCATTGATAATTTGAAGGAGCTTGGCGTGGATGTCCAGAAATATATTGAACTCAAGGAGGTCCAGGATGAATACAGGGTATCATGGGAGCAGTTCGGTAAGGCATTTCATCCGGGCAACGTCCATTTCGCAATGTATGTAACCGATCGTTGCAACCAGAAATGCGTGCACTGCGCTGCTGATTCACATGAGCACAGGCCCGAATTAACAACGGACCAGTGGAAGCACATATTGGATAACCTTGAGACTTCGCTGAGGAAGGAGGGCAAACGTGGTGTTTACATCTGGTTCGGTGGTGAGCCTACCTGCAGGGAGGATATCCGGGAGCTTATCAAATACTGCGGCGATAAAGACTATTACCAGGCACTGATAACAAACGGAATTTTATTTGACGATGATTTCGCCAAATACTGTCATGATAACGGTATGAGCCATGTTTTTATCAGTGTTGACAGCGCCGATCCAAAAAAATCAGATGAGATTCGAGGTTCGCCAAACTCTCTGGAGTATGCAGAAAAAGCAGCCAAAAGCGGTTTAAAAAACGGATTATTTATGTGCGGGTCAACTACGGTTATGAAATATAATATTGACGAACTTGAGAATATAAAGGAGCTTTGTGAGAAATGGGGCGTAGCACCGTATTTCAGAGCGATTGTTAAGCAGAAGAAGGCAGCTGAGAACTGGGATGATATCGGGTTGAACCAGGATGACTATAAAAGATTGTATGAATTCAAATATAAAGAAACGGTAGAGGCAGTTCGGTCCGGTAAAGGTGCGGAGCTACCCATTTATTCAATCTTTGAGATGGTGCCTTTCATGGAAAGACCGGTTAATAACAAGGAGCTTACTGCACTGGAATGGGGCGTGGGCTGCCAGGCCTGCAGGGTGTTCAACGGAATTGATGTGAACGGTGATGTTTTCCCGTGCGGATATCCATCGAATTTGATTTTAGGTAATATGCTTGAGCAGAGTTATGCAGATATAAGAAACTCGCAGGTATTCAAAGACATCCAGAATAAGAAGCGCACAGGTAAATGTGCAAGCTGCCACCACCTGGAACTTTGCGGCGGCGGCTGCAGGGTGCACGCGGAATGCGAGACCGGCGATTTCTTCGGCTCTTTTTCGTACTGCTGGCATGAAAACGATCATGAACACTAGAAGCTGAGAAATCGCTGAAATCAGGCGCTAGAGAATAGAGGATAGGCGCTAGGGTGCTATTAGTGATTTTAGTCAGGCAAGAACTTCGAGGTTGGGCCCCGGGACTCGAGGCTGGAGGTTTAAGAGATTTGAATGTATCAAATTAAGTAAAACAAACTTCCGAATCCCGAGGCCCTGATATAGCAAATTTAGCTGTATAGAATCATTCTAATCAAATATATTCGTCCCAGTCCACAGACTCCGAATCGTCTTTGTTCACACGTTCGCCGTTATAAACCTTCTCCTCCGCAACGCGGAAGTCGTTATAATACTCGATTTTCTTCTTCTTTTTTATCTGCATGAACACAACTATAATAACGATCACAGCAACCACCGCCATAATTCCACCAGAAATCCATAATTTTGCAGAAGCAGAGCTCTGATCCGCTTGTTCTTCAGAGATCTCTGATTTTACTTTCACTTCGATAATATGTGCTGAAAACTCATGGATATAGACCAGAAGCTGGAAATTTTCTATATCTTGAATTAAGTGATAAAAAGTTTCATCACCTGAAGTTAACAAAATGTTTTCAAGATCAGTAGATTTTATTTCTGAATTATCCATATTAATTTCGATTTGATCAATAACATCAGGTTCGAAGATATTAATCAAATCCACGACAATCATTTTTCCGGTCTTTGAATTTGATTTTACTTCGAATTTTAAATAATTGCGTCCGGTATCGATGATAGAAATAATAAAATCAGGTTCTGCATTAAAAGTAGTCAAGGATGCACCGGTATCGTCATTGTAATCTATGGAAACATGACTTGCAATGTAAGTATCTTCAGAATTTTTTATGCCTTGATTTGAATCGTTTGTTTTCGTTGATACATAAAACCCGATAATTACCATATCAGTCAAACCGTCATTATCGGTAACCGTCAGTTTGGCGGTTTTGTATCCTTCGGTTTTATAGGTATAATTGACATACTTACTGGAAAAGGTATTTCTATCAATTTCCCAGGAATATTTAACGATATAACCATCGGGATCGTATGATTTCTCAGCTGAAAATATTGCCATCATTTGATCGACAGTAACTGCTGCAAGTGCTACAGGTTTATCCTTAGGAATATTATCTTCTATGACGCATTGAACCAGATATTTACCGTAAGCAGTATCTTTTGAATCCGATACCTGCAATTCAAATGTATAGTCACCCGCAATATTGAAATCATACATGAAATAGGGGTCAAGATAGACCGGCGGATTAATGCTGTTCATACTCATTATATCCCATCTGAAAGTAAGAGGATCGCCATCCGGGTCATAGGAATCCGCCGCGGAGATGTTCATTATTGTACCTTTCTTGACTGTATTGGTTGATTCGAGATTGCAAACAATAATCGGAGGTGAATTCTTAGGTGGGGGATTGTTTGAACCCGTTACAGTGAAACTGGCAGTTGCTGATGCACTCTTACCACCGGGATCGGAAACGGTTACGGTTACGGTATAATTCCCGGCCTTAGTCATTTTTCGAACAATATTCGGTGAATTCGAGCTGTTGTAATTATCGCTGAATTTCCATGAATATGTGAGCGGGTCCCTGTCGGGATCCGTGCCGGTAGCATTGAAATAGAATACCGTATTCACCGGCCCGGAAAGAGGACTGACGGAAAGAGTAACCTTGGGTGGATTGTTGGGTTGACCGGGCGTATCAACATACGGTCCGGTAAATGTACCGCTAACGGGAAGTCTTACTTCCACTGTTTCGTTCGAGAACAGGAAATAGAAGTTGTGTATTCCTGCAGGAAGGGTTGTATTATACTCATAGTATACACCAAGTGACCCGGAATCTTCATCAATCTCTGACATTGTATACGAAGTTCCATCGATGTATACCAGGCTCTTTTTGGCACTGCCGAAGGAACCGTCCTGGTAAATAACGTGATAAGTAAACAGCGTTTTGTTTGCAGAACCGTTCCCGGGCGAAACCGCTCCACCGTAAAGTGCGGGGAAATTATTCTGGGAGTCGTCACCGATAACAAGTTTATAATCACCACCACCAGAGGGGTCGGTTACAGTGCCTTTAGCATGAGAAGCGGAGAAATGGTAATAATAGGTACCATTTGACAGAGATAATGTGACATAACAGGTCACGCCGGAAGAATAGGTAGTTCCGATTATTTCCATATTGATATTTTTATAACTGTTATTATCGTCGGGAAGTCGGAGGTGTAATCTTACGTAATTCGGTTTGACATTGTTGGGATCCTTGTACTGCACGGTAAAATTAATGGTTTCGTCTGCCTTGGGCCTTTCGGGTGATACCTTATGGTTATAGAGCAGGGGCTTGTTGGGTGTTCCCGAGGAGCCTACATAAAGGTTGTAGGTGCCAGTTGCCGGTGCACGAACTGTTTCATTGTTCATGTTAGTGGCAGAATAATAATAACTATGATTTCCCGTGGATAGTTTTGTTGAGTAAAAATAATACATACCTCTGGTAGGATCGGTATCATTGGTAGTCATTTTATACCAGTTATTGTCGATGATAATATCCATGTTTAACGGCATATCGCCGTCGGCATCAGTATAAGTGATATAGAAATAGAATACAGTATTACTATCCCCTGATGATGGTGTAACACCCGCATTTCCCAGCGTCGGCCAATTTCCTTTGCCTCCAGAACCTGCCGCATTAAAAGACAATGCTGCCAGGGCAGTTAATATCATTAAAAAAACTACACAAAAAACCGGAATTTTTGTATTATTGAACATATTTCAGCCACCTGAGTTAATTTCTACAGAACAGATTGGCATTTCTTCTTTATAAAACTCAACCAAAGATATCTATTAATTATACCAAAACAGCATAATTATACCAAAACAAGCTGAAAATTATATATTCCAGCTTAATATTACAATTTCTCGGTAATATGGCTACCGGGCAGAGTCGGCTGAAACGGATCACAGTACCTAAAAGAATTATGCTGTTATTATATGATAACAGGAAGTATGCCGATAGCTATGACGTTCCTGAAGTAGTAACGCAAACGGGTATTGCATCTGAGCTCAACCTCCGGCAGAACCATGTCTCACGGGCTCTGACAGAACTTCTATCTGATGAGCTGATATTTTCAAGGAGCTCGCATGTTAAAGGTGCAATCCGTAAAAGAAAAGTATATTTTCTAACTCAGAAGGGAGTAACGATTGTTCGGGATATAATGGATGAATTGTCGTTAAAAACAATCCTGGTACATACAACCGATGGAGAATTGAGAGAATTAAGCCTGGAGAGGGTTTTAAAGGAGATCAAGAAGCGTCAGGGCTTCAGCCCTACGTATCACCAGCTATTGATGAAGATCTCGGATGAATATGAGATAGATTTGAATTTATTGGAAAGTTATCCCGACAGAGAAGAGCGTAGGATAAAGAAACTAAATATACCGATGTCGCGCCATTTCTACGGCAGGAATAAGGAATTGAAATCGATCATGTCCACGTTTGAGAATAATCACGTTCGATTTATTATAATTAATTCAATCGCGGGTCAGGGAAAAACCGCTCTTATGATCAAAATCGTTTCCGGTATCAATGACCGGCCGGTTTGCTGGACCTCGTTAAACGAATGGTCCAGATTGTCCAATCTGCTTAACGACTGGGGCTATTTTTTCAAAGAGCATAAAAAAACAGCTCTGTTCAATTATCTTGGAACTGCGACCAGGCTCAATATCCAGGATGCTTTGAAAGCGTTTATTACTGATTCAAGAGCGCTTGAGCCGGTCTTTATAATCGACGATTTCCAAAAAGCAGACCCGAAAATCGTGAAGCTGTTCAAATCAATGAAGGATCTATTGGATTCACATCAAAATATAATATTTATGATCTCCAGCAGGGAGCGGCCGGCGTTCTACGGTAGAAAAGATATAGTAATTGCCAAACAGGTAATGGAGCTGGAATTATTCGGACTTGATAAAAGCAGTGCGGCGATGATACTCAGTGAAAAGGGTATATCAGAAACCGAGTATGATTCGGCTTATGAGCTTACAAAAGGCCATCCGCTGGCCCTGGAGCTTTATTCACCCGCTCTGTTTTCAGATGGACAAATTCCAAGCCTGGAAATCGATACTTATCTCGGTGAAGAGATCATCAAGAATTTGAGTGAGTCCGAAAGTGATGTTGTCAAACTGGCATCTTTATTCCAAAGACCGGTTTCGCGCAGCGCATTTTTCTTCAAGCCAGAAATAGATTCAGATGTGATCGATTCGCTCTGTAATAAACTGATATTGCGAATCTACCAGAATGGAACTTATGATATCCATGACCTGATCAAATCATACTTTTTAAATCGATTGAATGATTTTGAGAAGAAAAAATATTTAAAAATCGCAGTGGATCATTATTCCACCAGAGGTTCCGAAAAAGATATACTGGAATATCTAAGACTTCTTAGAGAATTAAATGATACAAAAAGGTTTAATTCTGCACTTCTCGAGAACGGTGATTTTCTACTATCACAGGGCTACACACAGGTTGGTGAGTACTTACAGGATGTTGATACCGAGGAATTATCAAAGCTCGACCAAATCAGGCTGCTTATACTCAAATCAGATAATGCTTTTATTAACGGTAATCCAGCAAAATCAAGAAGTTTTCTTGAGAAAGGTTTGAGAAATTGTGAAATGATGCTTTCCGAACATAAAAATGATTCATATAACACCGAGATCGTTCAGTTACTATCGCGTATATACAACCGCAGCGCAGAACTATCCAAACAGGAAGGTCGGCTGGATGATACGATAAAAGCATACAGAGAAAGCGTTAAACTTAACCGTAAATTCGGTAATGATGCCGAAGTGGGTAAAGCCTTCAATAATCTAGCACTTGTTCATCGAGAGCGAGGGGAACTTGATTTGGCTTTGAAACAGCTTTTTTCCGCCCAGAAGGTTTTTACCGGACTGGCCGACCAAAATGCAATTGCATTGGTGGAGGTAAATATCGGTGACATATATATTCTTAAGCGCGACTTCAAGCAGGCCAACAATTATTTAACCAGGGTGGAACAAACCGCCATAAAATATCCGGAGGTAAAAGGATTGATTTTTGGAAAGCTCGGGAGGACGCGCCTCCAGATGGGCGAATTCAAATCAGCCGAGAATTTACTTCTGGAATCACAGGAGGCATACAGGAAGTCAAATGATTTATACAACCAGATTAAAAATCTTAACGATTTATTCAAGTGTTCAACCAGATTAAAAAATAAGAGCAGTTCAAAGAGATATCTTGAGAGCGCTTCATTTCTTTTATCCGAACATTTCAAGGATCACAAATCCTCGGAGATCTGGAACAATGTATACAATGATCATTTAAAAAATGGATTGGATTATGCAGCCAGGTGGGAAAAAGAAAGTCTACCCGATAAAATCGAGGAGTATAATAATTATCATTCGAGTTACCCTAACGCCAAAACGATCCTGGAGGATCTGGAGATGTTTACCAGTAATCCCATCTATGATAATAAATCGCTATTAATTCTTTATTCAAGTATAGAAAAAATCTTTACCAGGTTAGCTGATAAGCACCCACAGGTAATACTGGGTATACGTCTTGCGGAAGTACTCAAGAGTCTTGGATATGATAAAGAGGCAAAATCAACACTTACAAAAACCCACGGAATCGCCAAGGAAATCGGATTTACAAAGGGTATGAACCGAATAGAAGATCTTTTAAAGTGGATGTGAAGCCGTTATATCCAAATACCTTGAAATATATTTAACTTAATCTCCAATATACTTAAATTATCGATAACCTCGTTCTCTATGAAAAATTTCAGTGATAAAAATCTCATTTTTTTCAATGGTAAAAACAACTCGATATTTA
>CP070629.1:929166-936409 GCA_020356005.1 Thermoplasmata archaeon | reverse complement strand
GCAAACCCTATATAGCAATATGGGATAAGATAGACGAAATGGAAGAAAAAATAGATGAGATAAATGTTTGGCAGAAGAACGGAACGAGTATCTCCTACATGGGAGGTAACGTTGGAATCGGTATATTAAACCCGCAATCGAAGCTCCATGTGGACGGTGTCATTACCGCGTCTGGTGGTAATTCAAGTCAATGGAATTCCGCATATAGCTGGGGCGACCACAGCACTGCGGGTTATCTTACAAGTGAAAGCGATCCGATCTTTACCGCAAGCGCGGCATACGGGATAACCAGCACAAAGATCTCCAATTGGGACACAGCTTACGGCTGGGGTGACCACGCAACTGCGGGTTACCTGACAAGTGAAAGCGACCCGATTTATTCGGCAAGCGCTGCTTCGGGAATAACAAGCACAAAGATCTCCAATTGGGACACAGCGTACGGTTGGGGTGACCACAGCACGGTAGGTTATTTAACATCATATACGGAAACTGACCCGATCTTCGGTGCAAGCGCAGCCAAAGGTATCGCAAGCACCGATATAACAAAGTGGAACACAGCATACGGCTGGGGTGACCACAGCACTGTGGGTTATCTGACCTCGTATACAGAGACGGATCCTGAAGTTGGAACGAATGTACTCAACTATGTCGCCAAGTGGGATGGTTCGGCTTTATCACAAGGTACCATTTACGATAACGGTAATATTGGTATCGGGACAACCACACCGGGCGCAAAATTGACTGTTGTTGTGAGTTCAGGTGGAGCTGCAGCTATCGGTCATAGTGCGAATGTTGCTACAGGTAATTATGCAGTAGCTATAGGATATAATACAAATGCTAGCGCTAGTGTTTCTACCGCTATGGGACATTCCACAAAAGCCAGTGGATATACATCAATGGCAACGGGATATGGTTCAGAAGCCAGTGGATATATTTCTACGGCCATGGGACCTTCTGCTGTTGCCAGTGGAACTTACTCAACAGCAATTGGCCCATGGACGACAGCCAGCGCATCTTATTCGACAGCTATGGGCAGCTTCACAAAAGCAAACGGAGCATATTCAACTGCAATTGGTAGTGTGAATACCGCTTACGGTTATGTTTCAACAGCGATGGGTGGCTATACAAATGCAAGCGGAGCATATTCAACGACGATGGGATTAGGATCAAAGGCCAGCGAGTACGGTTCAACTGCAGTTGGTGGTTATACCACAGCCAGCGGAGCCTACTCAACGGCGATGGGTCGTTCAACAACGGCAAGTGGATATGCATCAACTTCAATGGGCCGTAACACAATTGCCAGTGGTAACTATGCAACGGCCTTTGGATATGCTACCCTGGCGGGTGGACATTTCTCCACTGCCATGGGAAGATCAATGAATGTCAGTGGTGACCACTCGGTGGGAATTGGTTTGGATTATAATTCAGCTGAGTGGAAGCTCACCAACGACAATACAATGGCGATCATGGGCGGCAAGGTTGGAATCGGTACATTAAACCCTTCCACGCTTTTACATGTAAACGGCGTCATAACGGCTTTGGGAGGCAATTCCACGAACTGGAACACCGCTTACAGCTGGGGTAACCACGCCACTGCTGGTTATTTAACATCATATACCGAGACTGATCCGATCTTTAGTGCTCATGCGGCCTACGGAATGACGAGTATAATGATAGGCAATTGGAACACCGCCTACAGCTGGGGCGACCACAGAGCAATGGGATATCTTACAAATGCTACAGGTGGTTCGAAGGTTGGGATTAATAGGCTCAATTATGTCGCCAAATGGAACGGTACTGCACTTGTTAAGGGTACAATATACGACGATGGAAATATTGGAATTGGTACAGAAGCACCAACCGCTCCACTTCATGTCCAGATTGATGTAGAAAACGGCACAGAAGAATTGGACCAGGAGCAGACAAGTGCCAATTATGGATTACACGGAGACGATGTATGGCAGTCATTTAAAGCAAATAAATCGGGATTATTGACAAAGATCCAATGGAGGAAGAATGTTTGGAGTTACACAGGTGTTTATAAAATGAGCATCCTCACAGGTGAAGGAAAAACCGGGCTACTGCTGGCTTCACAATCATTCTCTACTTCAGGTACCGGTTGGAAAACAGTCACCTTTTCAAATCCAGCAATGGTCTATAAAGGTCAGACTTATACCTTCAAGGTCTTAAAAATAAATGGATCCAGATGGGATTGTCAGGGCTCTAGCTTAAATCCTTACCCAGATGGGCATTACTGGTCAAATGTATATGGTACACAAACGGGTTGGGATTTACGATTCAAAACATATGTCACCGTTGACTCCAATCCGAGTTCGGATTTCACGGTGGAATCCGATGGTTTGCACCTTCATAAGGAGGGGAAATCAGGCACAGAAGAATTAGACCAGGAACAGACAAGTGCAAACTATGGATTACACGGAGACGATGTCTGGCAATCATTTAAAGCAAATAAGTCGGGACTACTTACAAAGATCCAATGGAGGAAAAATGTTTGGAGTTACACTGGTATTTACACAATGAGCATCCTCACGGGTGAGGGAAAAACCGGGGTACTGCTGGCTTCACAAACATTCACTACTTCGGGTGCAGGGTGGAAAACTGTTACCTTTTCGGAACCCGCAACGGTATTTGCAGGAGAGACTTATACCTTCAGGGTAGTAAAGATTAATGGATCTATATGGGATTGCCAGGGTTCAAGCTTGAATCCTTACCCCAATGGGCATTATTGGTCAAATGTATATGGAACGCAAACGGGTTGGGATTTAAGGTTTAAAACATATGTTGAAGTAGGTGGAACACCGGATATGAACATGGGAATCCTGGGTGCAGAAGACGGTTCGACCAGAGTGATCACGGGCTATATCGATCAGAACGGCACTATTGTCTCGGGTGAAGGGTTCATATGCGAGAAAGTATCAACAGGTGAGTACAAAATAACCTACAAGAACCCCTTTACCACAAATCCGACCATCGTAGCCAGCGCTGGTACCAATAATGACAACGACCTTGGCGTAAATGAAACTGATCAATACCACTGCGTTATCCACAACTACGACAACGATGTAAAGCAAAATGGTGACTTCTACATCATCATAATTGGAAAATAGATGGTTTAAATCTCTATCTCTATATCAGAGATGGCCTAAAATGGGCGCTCTATATGGGCGCCTTTTTATTAATTTTAATTCAACAATTAATTAAAGAATTCGAAATTTGTCTTTGATAAATGATTGTTATAATTAATATCTACCAAAGAGAATTAAAAAATGAAAAATAGAAACCACATCAGATTTTTTCGTATAACTTGAAGCAATTATTGTCCTCTGAGTTTTGGCATATACTAAAACTGTGCCAATAATATCGGACTTTTGGCACACCTATTTGAGATTTCAAAGAATGATTGCTGTGCCAAAATTCGTGTGAGATTCGCACTGTGCGTCGTCGGCCCCCCGTTGGCTTTTCAGCTTTTATATCGATTATAGAGGGGTGTGGGGTGAGTTTTGAGGGGTGTGGATTATTAAAGCCCAACCCCAATTTCCAGCCTCAACATTTCCTTTATTCTATTTTTCAATCAATTCATCGATATTAAAATTAACCATCAATTTTATTGGCATATCTGTAAATCCAAGCTTCTTAAAAAATTCTATGCTATCCCATTGATCACCTTTTCCAGCTGTTACTGAAACCGATGGCGCACCAAGGTTTTTGAATTCCCTTGTAATGTCTTTTATTAACTCTGATCCAATTCCTTGTTTTTGCCAATCCGGGTGGACTGTGATTTGATGAATTAATGCTCTTGAACCATCATATACCCCTCGTACGGATCCAACTACCTTTCCGTTGATTTCTGCAATTAAAAAAACCGAACTTGTGTTTTTAGATACGCGTATCATTGCCTCAGGACCATCTACATCAGGATGTGTAAGTTGATTATTTATTTGCAGTATTTCAATAATTGATTTCAGATCACTTTCTTGAAATTTTCTTATAATTAAATTAGTAATTACTTTTGAAGTAATCAATGTCCCGTCCATAAAAAAATGATACGGTTTTTTCCTTATATCAATTTTTGGCATATGACAAAATTGTGCCAGGATTTCAGACTTTTGGCACACCTTTTTCCCTTTTCCACGAACGTCCCCTGTGCCAAAATTCATGTGAGATTCGCACTGTGTGTCGTCGGGCCCCCGGTGGCTTCCTATAAGCTTTAACACCGTTTATAAAATGATGAGGAGGGAGCACGGCTTGCTTCTCAGCTTTGAATGGTGAGGGTCAACGGGAGATTGATTTCAACTCGGCCTTTTCATGAGGTGAAAACTGTGACTTTCCTACCATCTTAGCTCACCTCCATCCGGGGTGTTTGAGAGTAAACCTTTTCCTCCCATTTTTTTCGGTGCTGTACAGATACACTCCATTTTTAATTATTCTTATTGACATTTTTAATTTCCTCCTCATATCTCATAATTATTTTATAAAAATATCTTCTTTCAAATTGTAATACAGCGAGAACAATCCATGCTATAGATAAACCTAGCTGAAAATATCCGAGAAAAAAGTCGAGATTAACCATAATAAAGAATATCGATGAAGTTAGAAAAACAATAAAAAGAATTAAACTCCATATCCAATGTCCCCAAATTCCTTGAGTTTGTTTTCCACAATATAATGCCCATCTTTCAGCCTTAGTAAATTCCATTATTACACCTCATGTATTTATTTATCGAATAGGTAACCAACTATCCAATCATATACAACCCCTTTGTCAATTGCTACTAGTCGCCTCATTATTGGCCATTTACTTTGCCTTCAATACCACAATAAGGACATTTAATCGTTGTAGGGCTTACCGACGATGTGGTTTTAAGGGCTTGTTTACATCCAGAACATGATATAATTAATGGTTGCACTCGCGTTGATTGTACAGGGGTTTGTTGTATCGGGATTTGTTGGATTACTTTTGGCTCATTTACCTTTATTTCAGGTAGAACCACTTCCTTTTTCTTACGATGCTTTTTAACAATAGTCACAATTCCAATAATAATTAGTATACAAATTATTGCCAATATCAATAAGTAAAGAAAAGTATTTTCAAATGGAGCTACATCAGAAGATTTTGAATCTTGATTCGAAGAATCATAACTTTTTCCTTTATATCTATATGAGACTAATTCCAGGGAATAGACCAATTCCCTATTATAATCGTAATATTCAATTTTCACCAAGAAACCAATATCGGGCGAATAATATTCTATCGAATAGTCTTCATAACTGTTTTCAGACTCCATTTCTTCCTCTGATGATTCATCATATACTATAATCCCAGAGTCTCCATCTTCTCCTGCTGTGCTGTTTTCATCAGAGGGATAGAGTAATGGATAATCTTTGGGATCATCCAGATCGGTACCATAATGTGCCTCTTCATCGTCGGTCCAACCATCTCCATCTGAATCGTCATAATACCATTCATCTTTATCCTCTTCGTCCCAGCGTACAAGGAACACCTCAAATGTCCCGGCAAGGACGGTTACGGTTTCCGACCGCAGGCATTCAAAACTATTTATAGTTTGAGTTGTGTAATTATAAGTTTCAGTTTCGCCTTCTGATGTTTCTGTATTTTCGGTTGTCTTATTTGTAATACAAACCCATTTTTCAGCGACTTCAATCGGAAAATTGCACCGGTACAAGGGGGGGTCATAGGTAATTATTTCATGACAATAATATTCTCCCATAATCGGGTCTGATGACTCTTCCTTCATATCCTCCTTTACGATGGCTAAATTTGACATTTGCATCCAAATTGTACCATCAATAGTAAATTTACTTGAAGACAATCCGTAACTAACCTCTTGAAATGAATTTATATCAAATACATATACATCGTATTTTTTACCATTTATGTTAATAGTTTCTATACTAACAACTTTCCAAGTCATGCTTCCTACCATAGTAGCTCCTTCGGGCATGCCCAGACGCTCGGTGTTGTATTTCATGTTATACACAAATATATCATCGATTTGAAATGTAGGAATATCATAGCTCTTTGGTGAGACTGCTGTTTTTTGATCAACATAAACAGTAATCGAATCAAAATAATATTCTTCCCCATCAAATACTCTTACATAGATAGCATGTTTTCCGTCCGATACTTTCGTTGTATCCCATTGGTAACTCCACGTACTCCAATCATCCGAAGTTGAGGTTGTCAGCCAGCCACTATAGGAAGTTGTATCAATTTGGACTTCAACTGATTGAATATTTACTTCGTATGTATTTACAATGCCCTTGATTGTTGTGCTTTTAAAAACCGTTGCGCCATCCGTGGGCTCTGTAATGGTAACAGTTCGCTCTTCCCAACCATTTCCAGGGCCTGGCCACGGATATTCTTCATCTGGAGCCTGGTCCATATATATTTCAAACCGTTCTGGATCCTCAGAATTTTCCATTCCACTTCCCACCAAATCAAAATTTGTTACAGGCCCAATATTTTTAATTGGAACTGTAACTTCTAATGTATCAGTATCTGCCCAAGTAGCAACTAATTTATCCGGTTCAGAATTATAATCTTTCATATTTATTCCCGAACATGTTCCATTTAGATACCATACCATATAAATTTCATTCTCTCCATCCATAATAGAAAATCCATAACTAAAATAATTCGATGATATTATTGTTCCAGCAACGGTCATTGCTAAAATTATATTTTGTTTAACCATTGTTTTAGAAGAACTTATTTTTACTATATCTATTTCTTCATGTCCCGAAACAATTTCAGAATTTCCATTTTCATCAATAGCTTTTATATCATCCTTTGGATCTTCATGAATGACATCATAATTTATTTCAGCTCCAGTGGTTCCATATAAATAAAATGTCGAACACACGCTCACAATTATTATTACTAACATTTTTCTATTTTTCATAATTTTCTCCTCCAAGAATAAATTCGTTTTGGCATATTACACCTGAGACTACAATAATATCTTTTTCAAAGTTCCTTTACAATTTCCGATTATTAGAAAATCATTTTTCTATATTGCAATATTGATCCAAATTCAATTATCATGTCTTTCACCTACATATTTCATAATAATAATAGGCTAATAGTAAATATTATAACAAAAACAAGAAACGCCATAATTACCTTAGCAATCAATGCCACTTGCAAGCCATCCCTTATATTGATGTTATTTGCGACTGATACAGCTCTTGATTTGATACT
>CP070629.1:910898-929066 GCA_020356005.1 Thermoplasmata archaeon | reverse complement strand
ATTCTTCATACCATCCATTTCTTACTGCTGACTTCTTTGCACCATTTGAATATTTTTGCCATTCACTTTTTGTTTTATATTTTAGTGCATCCAATAAACATTTTTCTTTTGTCCATTTAATAGTCCTATCCCATGTTAAATCTAATTCATCATCAATTATTTTTTTACTACCAAAGAATTTATATATTGATTTGTATAAAGAATCTGATCCGGTTATTATTTTTAATTTATTTTGTGATAATGGTTGGTTATTATTTCTTTTACAAAGATAACTATATTCTTCTTTAACATGCTCTTTACTTTTCCATTTAGAATTACTTTCGGCTGCCATCATTTTATCAATATCTAAAATTTTAAAATCACTATCTTTAATATTATTATCAATCATAATTAACCTCTATCTTTTATCTACACAAATATTCTTAATAAATAGGATTGTCCCGTTCTTAAAAAAATAATAGTTATTTACACATAAAAAATTTACTGTACTGTACACATCATTTGTTTGAATAAATTTCAATCCTCAATATTCTAAATACAGAATGAAAATTTAATCAATGTGAATAATTCCTCTAATCTGTATTTCGTTAATCGGCACCAAACCGTATAACTATATACAAGACGAGCCTCGCAACCGCTGAACGAGACGCTTTTCGCCACCGTTAGCCGGTACGCCCCTCGCAGACGCAAACGCATTCCGCACTTCTGGTAGCAATAATAAATCATACTATAATCTTCTCCCATTAATCATAATTCTACTGAATTCCACAGTAAATTATTTACATAATAATTCATTTACAATAATCATTAATGAAATGTGGAGGCCAGGATAATGTTATTCAAATGGAAGCTCACAGTGGTACCGGTTATATGTCTATTGCTATCAGCAGGTGTAATTGGCATTTTGGGAAATGGAGTAGCAACAACCACAAGTGAATCCACACGCAGTGAAGGTGGCGAATCGATTTACGATTTTGGAGAGCCGAAGCCCACCGATCCAGATAATACCGTTGTTATTATGGAAATCACCAATTACGGGTCTATTGTTATAGAACTGTACGACAGCCTGGCACCCCAAACGGTATCCAATTTCATAAAATATGTTGATGACGGATTCTATAACGGCTTGATTTTCCATCGAGTGGCCAAGGATTTTGTAATTCAAGGGGGAGGGTACGGCCCGGGTATGGAATACAAAGATCCCACATATCCTCCAATTAATCTTGAAATCCATGAGGATTTGACGCATGTGGACGGTGCACTTGGCATGGCACGGGGTTCCGATCCTGACAGTGCCACAACCCAGTTTTATATTTCAGTAGGAGATAACCACCATCTTGACGGAGAATACGCCGTGTTCGGCCAGGTTATTTCCGGGCACGATATTTACAAGTTGATCAATGAAGTTCCTGTTGAAGGCGAGCAGCCCGTTGACGATATAATCATCAGAAGAATGGCGTTTTATCAGCCGGTGGATATATCATTCAAGTCGCATTCTCTGAAGGATACTATATACGATACGGTCATAATCGTTGGTGAGGTTGATGATTCGGAGGTTTATATCGAAAAAGTTGAAGTTAGAATAGACGGCAACAGCTGGGAAGTTGCCGAAGGCACTTCTACCTGGTCATACACCTGGGATACCACAAAAGTATCAGACGGGATCCATACAGTATATGTGCGGGCCCATGATGGATTCTATTATTCTGCGGTACAGAATTTAACTCTCATTGTCAATAATTCAGTCAATGAAAATGAACCTGCCAAATATGAACCAGTAGACGATGATTCCGATGATGATGGGGACGATAAAGAACAAGGGGAGGATAAGGAAGAATCAACTAATTTATTCCCACTTATAGTCGGAATTGTTGTTATAATTGCAATTATCTTATTAATTGTTGTTTTAATGATAATAAAATCGAAAAAAACCCCTCCGCCTGAAAGGCCGAAGGAGTATGATTTGAATTAATATCTAATGGTTTCTAATCTCATATTAAATACTAATTAATAAAAATATTTTTATAAAAATATATTTAGGGCAAATTTTAAATGATAATAATTTTATCCAGGATTATTCGTAACAATAACAAGACAGTAGTAGGAATATTAAAACTAATGGACCAGGGAGCGATGAGAATACAAGTGGTTACCGGTTACAGTTTACAATATAACTTATCTACTTACAGATAAATTTGTTATGAAGGGGGAATCTTTCAAGTAAACATTTACTTGTAAAATGAAATAAGAATCTTTGGGAGGTAGTGTAAATGATTTTGTTTACAAATAAAGGATTAGCAATTGGAATGGTTACAATAATGCTTGTTAGCATGTTTGGGACGATGGCACTGTATGAGAATGATGAGGACCTCAACTCAGATCTGGTTGACCTGTCATCGGAATCAGAGCAGGAATTTGAGGAGACGATAAAAGATAACACTGATGCTGAAGAACAACCGACAACTTCGCCTGAGGGCGGAATCTCATACAGCCCCGGCAGCGGACCGGCTCCACAGGCGTTTGCACTTTCCAGTCGTTCACCGATCCGTATCAACAGCAATTCCGAATTCACCAGTGCAAACGGCGTTACGGGAGGGAGCGGCACCAGCACCAGTCCGTATATTATAAGCGACTGGAGCATTGACGGCACCGGTTATGGATGGTGCATTTATATCGGCAATACAACAAAATATTTTAAGGTAAGAAACTGCACGCTCTATAATGCAAGCGGTAATCCAGGGCAGTGGTATAAGAACTCGGGATTGATATTATACAATGCGAAAAACGGTGTACTTGAAAATAACACCTGCTGGAACAATTCATATGGTATTTATTTGCGCAGCTCACCCAGCAATACCATTGATAAAAACACCTGTAAATTGAATTTAAAAAACGGCATCTATCTTTTTTATACAGATTCAACAACCATTAAAAACAACAAAGTAGAATACAACAATCATACCGGTATCAGTACATTTGTTTGTTCTAATAATGCAATAACAGACAATAATTGCGATTCAAATAAAGGAAGTGGTATGTACTTACAATATTCTACCAACGCTCTGGTTGAAAATAACATTTGTATCAAGCAAACTTCAAGCGAAAGACATGGTATTTGCATTGATTCTTCCTCTGGATTAAGAGTTAAAAATAACAACTGTTCTGACAATACCAGGGGTATTCAAATAAGGAGTTCAACTGATCTTATAGTTGAAAATAATATTTGCGATAACAATGACGATGGAATTGTACTTTGGCCTTCGGCAATTAACAGCACATACGCAAATAACTCATGTGAGCTAAACAGCAGGCACGGTATCTCCATTTACTCTTCATCAAATAATAATATCATTAAAAACAATTCCTGCAGCTCAAACGATAGGTTCGGGATTCACATCGGAACAAGCTCAGCAAATTGTATCATAGAAAATATAGTAAATTTTAACAATTGGACCGGCATTAGATTATACTACACAATTAGCGGTTATAACATTATAAAAGATAATAATGCATCATTAAATAACGGTGCTGGTATCGGGCTTGAGAGCTCGTCATATAATGTATTTACCAGGAACTTTGTTTTATCGAATAAATATGCTGGTTTTTCTTTCACTAATTCATCAAATAACCAGGTGGACAATAACACAATTATTTCAAATAAAGAAAATGGTATCAATATCTATATTTCTGCCAATAATAAAATCGAATATAATCAGATTTCATCAAATAAAGATCGCGGTATCTTCCTTGGTAGATCATCAAGCCACACCATCATCAACAACAACTGCTCTTCCAACCACTGGGGGATATCATTATATTTTTCATCGAACAACTTGATTGACAACAACATATGCAGTTACAACGGACCCAGCGCTGCTGGGATTGGTATGGATAATTCGGACTATAACATGATTTCAAATAATACCTGTAATAATAATGATGCCGATGGAATATATCTGGAATCATGCGATAATAATATTTTCAAGAACAACTATTGTTCAAAAAACAATCAAGGCTTTTTCATATCAAACTCGTTTCAAAATAAGTTCTTTAAAAATACATGTACATACAACAATGAACACGGTGTCTTCGTACAGAAATCCAGTAAAAATAATCTTTTTATGTATAATAACTGCTCGTACAATAACTATGATGGATTTGCTATTTACGACTCACTTTACAACCTTCTCAAAAGCAACGGCTGTTATTACAATGATAAGGGTATCGGACTCAGATCTTCAAACGGCAATAAAATCGATAATAACTACTGTGTGAATAACAAACAAACCGGAATTCTTCTGAGCTCATCACATCGCAATTCCATTCAAAATAATATAGTCTCATACCCCAGTGTCGATGTACATTTTGGTATACAGGTCAATGAATCCACTTACAACGGGTTTTACAGCAACGCAATGACGAACTGTGGCATATTTTTACAGGGCGGCCTGAGCACATTTACAACCCAGGAGTTGCTCACCAATAACACTGCCAACGGGAAACCAATCCGGTATTACAGTAACGCTGATATGGGCGGCGGAAGCGTACCTGCAAATACTGGGCAGGTACTGCTTGGAAATGTCACAAATTTCAATATCAACAATCTGAACATAAAGAACACCGGTATGGCAATTGAAATCGGTTTTTCGAACAATATCAATATCGAGAACAATACATGCACAAATAATCTGGGAGGCATTTTCACCATCGCATTGAATTCCAGCGACATAAAAAACAACAGCTTCAACAGCAATTTATTGGCTGGAATTTTCCTGTTAGTTTCCAGCAACAACACAGTTTACAACAATGAAATTTCACAAAATAATTGGGGGATGTATCTAACAGGTTCAATTGATAATGAAATATCAAATAACAATATAACCAATAATTTGAATTTCGGAATATCTATAGATGGAATCGCAATTCCTATACCTATTAATGTAAACAGCAGAAATAACCTGATTTATCATAACAACTTCATTAACAACAACGGCGGCGGTGTACAGGTCTATGATAAATCACCGGCAAATAACTATTGGCATCATCCGGGCCTCCTGGAGGGTAACTACTGGTCCGACTATACCGGGGCTGACGACGGCTCGGGGACCGGCAAACACGCCGTTGCCGGTGATGGTATCGGCGACACCCTAATAGCGCATCCAACAGCAGGTTATGATTTCTATCCGCTGATGAATCCCACCTATGCACAAAAACAGTTGAATGTGACCATCGACATCGACCCGGATACTCTTAACCTCAAGTCCAACGGCAAATGGATCACTTGCTATATCGAATTCTCACCGGGTTATGATGTAGCTGACATAGATATCAGTTCTTTATTATTGAACGGCGTAGTATCTGCAGAAAATAAACCCACCTCCATCGGAGACCACGACGGAGACGGTGTTGCCGATTTAATGGTCAAATTCGATCGGGCTGCTGTACAAAGTATACTCTCCCCGGGAGATAATGTGGTTATTACAATTACAGGTAAAGTGGGTACGAAGAATTTCAGCGGTACTGATACCATCAGGGTAATAAGCAAAGGCAAATGAGGAAATCGCTTTGACATAATATGATAGACTATTTCTGGGGCGATGGTATAACCTTGCGGCAATCAGCAGGCGCATGCCGTAAGTAAGCATTAATCATAAAAATCACCCGAATCCATAATCCCGATTATATTGATTAAAATTTAAACCGTTCCCTTAACCTTAAAAACATTGAAAACCATATATCAGCGGGTGAGATATATTGGTATTCCTGAGATTTCTCAAAGGGAATATTATCATTATGATATCCTGTTTCATATTAACTTCCTCGAGTTTTTCTTCAGGTTTTGTTCAGGAAGAACCGCAGTTTGCGAAACCTCAATCAAATGGGATCCAACCTTCAGCTGAAAATGTTCATTCCGAAATAGATATTATTTCTGATTGGTATCGTTATCTGGGCACTTCAGGCCACAAAACTGCAGAAGATTACATTTACTCGAAATTCGAATCCTTTGGTCTTAATACATCCTTACAGGAATACACAGTCAATCGCATAGACGGTAATGCGAGGGGTGCAAATGTTCTGGGGCTCCTAGAGGGTACGCTGGAGCCCAAAAAATGGCTGGTTATCGGCGGTCATTACGATGCCAATATAAGAGCAACCCATGGGGCCTACGATAACGCCGCGGGTGCTGCTACTGTTATCGAACTTGCCAGGTATTTTGTGGAATACTACCAAAACCAGGATGGGCCGGAGATCTCAACCCTGTTCGCCACATGGGATGCAGAAGAAGGCGGCGGCGCCGGGAGCTCATACTTTCTAGAAAATCTTCCTCCTGAGATAAAGATTGTTGCTTATATAAATCTAGACATGTACAGCCTTAATTATCCCATAAAAAACAGCATCCCCGGCTCATCAGAAGAATTCTTCAAGTTATATCTTTACGCAAGCCCAATAGTTGATTTTTCAAAATACAGCGATATAGATTATAACGATTCCATAATAGACAATTTTACTATTTTCCAGGACCTGCTCAAAGATATATCTTATACCCAAAACGGATATCCGCCGGAATGGGTGCTGGTCATGGACGATACCGACGGGGCTTCCGACCACAAGTTCTTCATCCGCAAATCCATACCTGCCGTCTGGTTCCGCGGTATGAATGAATATCCTAAAGACGAAGGCGATCTTAACGAGCGGAATTTCAAACACACACCGGTAGACACACTGGAAACCATGGAACTCTATGCGGGAGGTAAATCGGAATTGCTGAAAGGCATTAGCACGGGGCTTACCATATCCTATCAATTGGCCTTGGGTGTGTTGAACCTGTCCGCTGCACAAGGTTCTAGCGAGCCTGAGCCCCAGGAAGCAGAAGAAGGTGGAATTTTTTCCGATATGGGTCCCACCGGCTATCTGATCGCTGTAGTTGCTGTTATTATAATCCTGGGTATTCTTTATAATCTATGGGTACGCAATAAAAGAAGCAAACAGAACGTTCAATGATACGAACGTGCAAATTTACCCAAACCCTTTCTTTTGCCTCTTGCCTTTTTCCTCTTGCCTTTTTAGAAGAATCTTATCTTAATAGTTCGATTTTTGTCCCATAACTTATAAGTAATCATATCCAATTTTATAGTAATAAGCATAATGCCCATATTGAATTCAAGAGAAGTAAAGATCTCTGGATGAAACCAACTTTAATTGGTGGAAAAATAGCATGGGTGGCGAATCAGGCAGGTGGTGGAACATGACTATTGGTGGTTGGATTAATAGTGATGGAAGTATTAAGAAGAATATATTTTCTTGGCTAGTAATTTTACTTTTTGTGTGCCCGGGATTAATGATTATTATACAGCCTCCTATTGTGGAAGCTTTCGAACCAGATCCAGGTATAGTATCGGCGCAGGCTCCTTATGAGAATATCGAGGGGTTGGCTTCTGAGCTTGAATCGGAAATATCTCCTGAAATACCCGAGAGCAGCTTGTCCTCAGGTTATTTTGATAAAAGCCGTATTAAGGAGGCTGTAAACAACCTTGATGGATATTTTACTAAGAACAACGGGCAGGTTGGAGTTGACGACGTTAAATATTACATCCAGGGCAAGGGAATATGGTTCCTGGAGGATGCCGTGGTGTTCCAGATTTTTGAAGATGTGAACACAATTGATGATTTCGAACTTGAATACAAAAAACCCCTGATAGAAACTCAGCCTGAATTGCAAACACCACTTATTCAAAAAAGTGCTGTTGTTAAATTAAACTTCGAAGGTGCAAGTACGGCCGGTCTGGAGGGAATGGGATTACTTAATCACCAAAGCAATTTCTTTTTCGGAAACGACTCCTCAAAATGGTGCACAAATGTTCCCAATTACCAGGAGATTATTTATAGAAATCTTTATGACAATATCGATCTCAGATATTATTCAACACCCTCCGGTTTAAAGTACGATTTTATTGTACATCCAGAGGGTAATTTGGAAAATATCATGGTAAGAGTGGAGGGAGCATCGGCATTGGAAATCCCATCCTTCTATGATCTGAGAATTCGAACGCCCGTTGGCGATCTGGTCGATTCCGGATTGTTGATATACCAGGATACAGGGTGCAGTGTAAGCTATATTGACGGCCAATTCAAACAGCTTTCATCTAATACTTATGGATTCGAACTTACAGGCGATTACGATCGATCCAGGGATTTGATAATCGACCCGCTTGTACATTCAACATTTATTGCGGGAAATAAAAGGGACACTACACTGGATATCGCTTTGGATTCAAGTGTAAATGCATATGTGTCCGGTTATACGCTATCATCTGATTTCCCCACAACTCCCGGTGCATATGACACAACACATTATAATCTTTGCAGTTTTATACTTAAATTCAATCCCACAAATCTGGAACTTAAATATTCAACTTTTGTAGGAAGCGGCAGTTACGATAGACCTTATGGAATTGCCGTGGATGACTTCGGGAATGCATATGTCGCGGGGACAACACAGTCAAGTGGTTTTCCTACTACAAAGAATGCCTTTGATACCTCTTTTAGTGGTTATTCAGATGTATTTCTGTTCAAATTAAATCACAATGGGTCTGCCTTAAATTATTCCACCTTCATCGGTGGTAACTACTACGATGAAGCCTATGATATTGTTGTAGATAGAAATTGCCTTGAGTATAACGTCAGTGCGTATATTACAGGCTATACAAGTTCAAAAAATTGGCCCAACTCTGCTGTTGTATTTGATCCAACTCACAACGGAGGCGCCGACGTATTCGTCTTTAAAATGAATCCCACAGGTAGATTACCAATGTATTCTACTTTTATCGGAGCAGGTTCTTCTGACTACGGATATGGAATTGAACTTGATACATTTCGCAATGTATATGTAGCAGGGTATACTTCATCCTCTTTATTCCCGACCACTTCAATTGCAAATGATACAACTTACAACGGTGGAACGGATGCTTTTGCATTAAAACTCAATCCCTCAGGCACCGCTCTTGTATATTCAACCTTCATAGGTGCCGAAGGCGCTGATATTTGTTATGATATGGAACTTGACAATACCAATAATGTATATATTGCCGGAGAGACGAATTCTGTTAATTTTACAGTAACACCCGGTGCCAACGATACCACGATTAACGGCAAATATGACGCTTATGTATTAAAGCTGGACCAAACCGGTTCAACAATTGTATATGCCACTTTTATCGGAGGAAGCGGCCACGATTTCTTCCACGGCATCGGAATCGATAAAAATCGTAACGCTTATGTGACGGGACTAACGCTTTCAAATAATTTTCCTATAGAGGAAAATTAAATCGACTCCACATACAACGGCAGCGGGGATGCATATCTGGTATGCCTGGACAGCACAGGGTCAAAACGCTTGAGATCAACATTTATCGGGGGTGAAATGCGTGATATAGGCAGGAGGCCCATTGCAGATAATGATGATTATATCTATTTGATCGGCGATTCATACTCCAGCGATTTCCCGGTCACAGATAATGCATTGGATACCACACACAATGGTAACTACGACTCCTTCTTTGTTAAATTGAATAAAGATAAAATCAATTACTCCATAGCAATGGATCTTAAACTCTCACGACCGGCAATCTATAGAACAGAGCAAGTTCTTTTATTTTCCAATGCCACTGATTTCAATGATACTGAAAATCTGCTGACGCCCGTATTCGAGTACAGGGATCCATATGACAAACAGTGGAACTCCACATTTATTTCAACACCAAAATATGTTAATTCCAGGTGGCAGGTAAGTTTTACCCCTCCGGTAAGTGTACCTCCAGGTAAATACGATTTCAGGGTGAGATACAATAATTCCGAACTGAAGTTCGGGTCATGGGCGTATTTGTACAATGAATTAACAGTACACAACTATAGGCCCATAATAGAAGATATAAAGCTATCGAAATATACGGCAATACGGGGAGATGCAATTCATATATGGGTTAACGGTACAGATTTTGAGGATCTTGAACAGGATTTGACGCTGATATTACATTATCGCAGACCCTTCTCCCTCTTATGGAACGCGAGCTATCCGTTCTCGCCGGCATATATTAATGATAGATGGGAATGCGTCTTCGATATTCCAATGGATGCACCCTTCGGGTATTACGGTTTCAGGGCAGCTTTTGTGGACCCGGAACTGTACTGGAGCCGCTGGATCTACATTAACAATTCCCTGCATCTAGTCAACTGCATACCGGAAGTGTCTGAATTCTCATTGTCCAAAAATAGCATAAACCGCACGGAATCAGTGCAGCTTTGCCTGTACGCCAGCGATCATGAGACCGAAAAGTCCATGCTTACATATTATGTCGAATATAATACCTCAAATCCCTCTATCGATTGGAGAATTCTTAACGGTAAATATGCAAATGATACCTGGGAATCCGAATTTCTTACGCATAAAAAGTCCTACATTGGACCCGTTGATTTCAGGTATAAAATCGACGACAGCGATGGCGCGTCTACTGGTTGGTTATACAAAAACGATTCGTTAATGATCCAAAACAACCTTCCAGAAATATCCCAGGACCTGGACGATATAAAAATCAATTATTCTGGAGAAAGGATCGATTTAACCCAATTCGAATTTGATATTGAAGATAGTGGCTCGGATTTGACCTGGAGCGTTTCCGATGGTAAATACCAGTATCTAAAATCAGTAGCAATAATCGATGAATTTAATGATACACTTGAGATAATACCCGAATGGGACTCTTACGGCTCGGTGGATATAGAATTAACCCTGACAGACTCCGATGGAGGGCTGTGTAAAAAAACAGATATCACCATACTCGTTGACACCAGAATTGAGTTATACGGTCCGCATGTCACATTGGTTTCACCTTACGATAACGAGGAAATAAGTACCACAACGCCCACACTGGGTTGGGCTCTTTATTATCTCGGTTTCGATAATATAACTTTTGATATATATCTTGAGGAAAACGCTGAGCCGGCAGAATTGATTAAATCAAATCTTAACTCAACGGAATACAAACTGGAATTTGAGCTGGAACCCGGTAAAAAGTATTATTGGAAGGTACTGCCTAATATCGGAATTTGTCTCTCTGACCCATTTTGTTTTACTGTCGGTATTGATATAAATGGTGCAAATAAAGTAAATCTTTCCGCAGAGAAAAATTATATCGGTCTGAAGCAAGGCGGCTCGGAAGAAATAGAACTCATATTAAAAAGCGAATGTAAAAGTACGGATACCTTTAGGATAGAATATCAATCCACGATGCCGCACTCCATTATGGAACTTGATGGAACCGAGGTTAAATTGGGCCCCGGGTCTCTCACTAAATTGCGGCTCAGCATTGATATCCCTGCTGATTTTGAGCCGGGGACGTATTCAGTAACAGTGAAAGCAGCTTCAATAAGTAACGAGAGCGTACACGATGAAGTTACCATCGATATAGAGGTATTCAAAAAAGAGTTTGTACCTAGATTCGATGTAAGTGTAAAGCTCTCGGAGGATTATATAGAAATGGAAACTGGAAGTTCAACCAGTTTAATATTAACAATTACAAATATCGGAAACGTCTATGATGAATATACTATCAGCTACCCCACGGATGCTTCTGCTGTGATAGGTATAATGTTGAACGCAAGCTCTGTACAGTTAGAATTTGGCGAATCCATAGAAGTAGAGATTATTCTATCTTCTTATAAACCATTGCTAACCGGGACGTTCGATTTTGATTTCAAAGTAAAAAGTGCAAATTCTGCAGCAAATGCTACCTTGAGCGTTAAATTGAAACTGCCCGAATCCGGAAGTGATAGTCCACCAGTCACAAAATCAGAGGGCGAGAAAAATAATTCGACAATTCTAATAGCAATTACTATCATTGTTTTGGTAACAATTGTACTTGTCCTTTTATTTTTATTTGTGTTCAGGAAAAGGGCCGAAGTAGAGGAAAACCAGGAAAAATCTGCAGAGGATTCAAATACACTTGACAAAGGAATACACAAGCAAGAGGGATTTGAGCTTCCGAAAAATCAGGATGCACCTGTATTACTACCCGTGCCAGAAGAACCCGAAGTATCGGATCAAACAGAATAAAAAACTTGTATGGGCATAAAAAAGTCATGATGTAATCGTTACTATGTTAAAGTTTGTCATGACAAATATTGTGACTGTTCGATTTTTGTCCCATAACCCTTAAGTATTCTCCTTCCAATATTATTACTGTCCAAATGTCAAATTAATTCAATGTGTGAAATGATCAATACAAGTTGACATTGGCGGCGAAATTCGCAGGTGGTGGTAAAATCAACATTGTATCTATTTGGAAAGTATTTTTTTCAGAACTTATCATTGTATTTTTAATCAGTTCTGGATTGGTGGGCCTGAGTACGCAGGCAGAGGATATAGAGCCTGCAGGAGTGGTGGTGGATTCAAATCCCGAAGAAATCCGAATTCTTGATAATCTCAAAAGCTTTAATGGATATTTTACGGAGAATTTAGGGCAGGTAGGAAATTCTGATGTGAGGTATTACATCCAGGGTAAAGGGATATGGTTTCTGGATAACGCTGTGGTGTTTCAGATCTCGAAGGAACAATATGATTTAGAAACTCAAGCTGATCAATTCGAATTACCCCCTCCGGACTTTGAAAGTGAAAACCCAGGACAGAGTCATGCAGAAAAAGCGACTTTAAAATTGAATTTCGAAGATGCAAATATCGCCAGTCCGGAGGGTTCGCTATTACTTCCTCACAAAAGTAATTATTTCTACGGTAATGACCCATCGAAATGGTGCACGGATGTTTCGAACTACGCAGAAATCATTTACAGAAATATCTACAACAACATTGATTTAAAATATTATTCAACACCATCTGGTTTGAAATACGATTTCATTGTCCACCCGGAGGGTATCCCAACCGATATCAAGCTTAGATACGATGGTGCACAGGACCTTAATGTTGAATCCAGTTGTGATATAAGAGTCCAGACGCATCTTGGCGAGGTTATGGATTCCAACCTTTTTATTTATCAGGAATCAGGAGAGAGTAAAACTCCGCTTATTGGGAAATTCATAATAACGGCTCCAATGACATACGGATTCGAGATTGGAGAGGGATATGATAGAGAAAAAGATCTGATCATCGATCCTCTGGTTTATTCAACCTTTGTCGGGGGTTCCAGTTACGATAAGAGTAATGATATAAAGATCGATTCCAGCGGAAACGTCTATGTTACAGGAATTGCAGCTTCAAATGATTTCCCCACGACAGCCAACGCAAACGATACAACATACAACAAGGGTAATGATGCATTCGTGTTAAAATTGAATCCATCAGGCACATCAATTATATATTCCACCTATATCGGTGGTTCCGGTGAGGAAGAATGTTATGGATTGGATATATACGATAATGGCGATGCATATATTGTTGGTTATACATCCTCGATAGATTTCCCAACCACATCCAATGCAAATGACACTACCTTTAATGGTGAACAGGATATCTTTGTACTGAAATTGGGTTCCTCCGGTTCATCACTCATGTATTCTACATATATTGGTGGAAACCGCTATGATCACGGTTTAGCTATTCAAATCGATTACAGCGGTAATGCATATATAGCCGGCACTACAAGATCCGATGATTTTCCAACATCCGCAAATGCAATAGATACCATTCATAACGGTTATGGTGACGGCTATTTACTCAAGCTGGATCCTACAGGTTCTAAAATAATCTATTCCACTTTCATTGGAGGTGTCAATTCAGATAGGATCGAATGCCTTGAGATAGATAAATCAGGTTGTGTATATTTCGCTGGCGTTACAGGTTCCCCTAATCTACCGACCACGGCTAAAGCCTACGATAGCTCGCACAATGGTAGATATGACGGTTTCGCCGGTAAGCTGGACTCCTCAGGTTCCTCTCTTAAATATATGACCTATATTGGCGGCGTGGAAAATGACCTGTGTCATGATGTTACAGTGGATAAAGACGGCAATGCGTACCTGACCGGTCTGACAGAATCATTCGATTTGGAAACAACTAAAGATGCATTTAAAAAATATATTTACGGCAGCTCTGATGTATTTATTATAAAATTGAGTCCCGACGGCTCCAAATTTCTTTATTCTACATTCATTGGAGGAATCCGTCTTGGTTCCAGTTATGATGAAGGTGCCAACGGCATCGAGCTGGACTCCGACGGTAATATATATGTTTCAGGCTGGACATTCTGCGAGGATTTTCCAACAACGCCGGGTGCATATGATACAGACCACAACGGTCTTAAAGACGTTTTCTTTTTAAAAATGGATCCTACGGGTTCATATCTAAAATATTCTACATTTATTGGCGGTGCCATTGACGATAAGTCAAGTGCTATGGTTCTGGATTCCGAACGCAATCCGTATATTACCGGATTTACCCATTCGAAGGATTTTCCATATACCAATGGTTCAAATGATACCAGCATGGGTGGCAATTGCGATGGATTTATTTTAAAATTCTATCTGGGCCCTCCCGTGGCTACTGATATTTATCCCTCTAAATCCATCGTTAAAAGAACTGAAACTGTTACTTTGTATGCAAATGCCACAGACGTTGACGATGAAGTATTCAAGCTGAGGCCGTACTTCGAATACATGGATTCCAATGATGTTCAGTGGAACGCTACACACTTCTCGGAACCGAAATATATCGATTCTGAATGGCAGGTGAGCTTTACTCCACCTAAAAATGCAACACTCGGCTGTTACGATTTCAGGGTGAGGTTCAACGATACAGACAAATTGGTCGGCCACTGGCTGTATTCGGAGAACCAGTTGACAGTAGTCAATAATCATCCCAGGGTGGAGAATTTAATATTGTCCAGTAATAAAGCAGTAAAGGGTGAAATTATCTCAATATGGGCAAACGGTTTTGATGCAGAGCAATCGGAAAACGAGTTGGCAATTGAATTGGAGTACAGTATCAATGATGACCAATTATGGGAGACTGCAGGCCTGAGCGAACCTGAGTATGTCAATGATAAATGGGAATATACCTTCTCTATACCCTTTGTGATTCCACTGGGGTATTTCGACTTCAGGGTGAAATTTTCCGATTCCGACCTGGGCTGGAGCTGCTGGTATTACGAAAATAATTCTCTTATAGTATACAATGATAATCCGAAGCTCTTGGATGTACAATTCTCAAAAACCTCTGTTCTCAGGACAGATTCGGTAAACCTTTACATCAATGCAACAGATGATGAAGCCTCTGAAGCTGATCTGAAGTGTTATGTCCAATATAATACACCCGATGATGAAAGTGAATGGCACTACATTTCTGGTGGTTATTCAAGCAACAGATGGAGCTATGCTTTTAAAACAGAAAAAGACTTTTACCTGGGTACCTACGACTTCAGGGTAGAATTCGAAGATAATTACGATGCATCCTCCGGCTGGATCTACATTAATGATTCTCTGGAAGTATGTAACAATCTACCAGCTATATCTAGTGATCTTGACGGTCTTGATGTTGGCCTATCTCCTGAAATAATCTATTTAACTCAATATGAAAGCGATATCGAGGATAGCGATACCGACCTGGTCTGGAGCGTTAGTAATAATTATCGTCAATATTTCAAATCAGTAAAAATAATCGATGAGGTAAATGATATACTGTTCATCGAACCGCATCGAAATATTGATGGATTCATAGATATCGAATTGACTTTAACGGACAGTGACGGAGATAGCGTTACCAGAACAGATGTTACCGTTCAAATTAACAGCTGGGTAACTGAGCATGCCCCCAGAACGTCGCTGCTGTACCCGCCGGATAACGGTATAATCGATACCAGGAACCCGAAACTGGTGTGGGAACTGGACTACACCGGTAATGAGCGGGTTACTTACGATATCTATCTTGACACTCAAGCTGACCCGATTATTCCCATCAAATCCGATTATAGATTTACTTCGTATGAACTGGAAATCCCATTAGAAGATAACAAGACATACTACTGGAAGGTAATTCCATCCAATGGAATATGTGATTCAGGTCAGTTCAGCTTCACTGTGGATCTTGGTTCCAATCCTGTCTACAAAGTTGGACTTTCAGTCGAACGCGATTATATAGAACTCAGACAGGGTGAAGCAGTCGTAGTAAACTTCACAATAAGAAATGATGGTAATGTCGCAGATGTTTTCATGCTTGACTGCGAATCAAAAGTATTGGAGTCAGTAATATCACTGGATACTATCAATGTAAGATTGGACCGTGAAGAGCTCGCGGTATTTCATCTGATTATTGATTTACCTTCGGACTTTGAAATCGGAGTATTTCCGCTGAGCGTTAAAGCAACTTCATTCAGTGACAGTCTTATCAAGAGTGAAATCACAATTAATCTCGAGGTTATCGATAAAGATTACTGGCCGATTTATGAAATCAATGCATTTCTTACTCCGACCTTTGTGGAGGTAGAACCGGGTAAATCTGTGAATGTGATTTTAACGATAATCAATCAAGGTAATCTACCGGATTATTACACCATCAACTTTGTTTCCGATGAGTTCACGACATCTAATATACAACTTGGTAAGATCTCCGGTCAATTAAACCCAGGCGACCGTGAACAGATACGAATAACCATAGATGTAAACGATATAATGACAGAAGGCAAACGTAAAATAAAATTCGAAGTGGTAAACGACAATACATCCACCGACACAACTCTTACCATTGATGTAAAAAAATCCGAAAGCAGCGAATCTAAATCGAATCAATTCAGCTCTGTCAGTGTAAGTGTAATCATTGCGGTTTTAATCATATTATTCTTATTGGTGTTCAGGAGAAAACCCGGGAAGGAGGACGCCAAAGAGGGGGAAAAAGAGGAATTACCACCACCGACAATTCCACCATCTGCAGCCCTGCAAGAAGTACAAGAGGACACAGCTTCTCCTGAGAGGAGCAATTTACCAACCCCCGCGCAGCAACCACAATCCCCTAAGCTTCCTCCTTCCCTTACGGAAGAGTCGAAATAGGTAATATCAGCTGAGAAATCGATGAAATCAGGTTCTAGGTTCTGGGTTCAAGGTTCTAGGGTACTTTTATATCGATTGCATTGAAACTCGTCTCTTGCTACTCGCTACTCGTCTCTCCGAAATCATTCTAAAATTGATTATTAAGCTTACAATCAGCAATTAAAATCATACCGGAAGCAAAATTATTTATACAACAATGTCTTAATTCGCCTGAAATGTTTTTGATTGGGATTATTATTGCATTGGTTCTCTGCGTTATTGGAGCAATCTCGTTCATCTTCGGGTTCAAACAGTTCCATAAGTACAGCTTGATAAAGGATACGCCGCGCTCGAAAATTCGTTCGCTGGCCATGGGGCTTGTGGAACTGCACGGAGTTGTTGCTGCCAACGAGACAATTCAAACACCATTTTCGAGGTCGCAGTGCGTATACTATCAATACAGGATCGAAGAATACAGGATGCATACCCGGACCGATTCAAAAGGTCGTACCACTGTGTATTACAGCTGGGATACCATCGCATCAGGTTCAAGACAGATCCCCTTTTTTGCAAGAGATGATACGGGAGATGTTTATATCGATCCCAGAGGTGCAGAATACGATGTACCGCTGAAAAAGGTATTTTACCAGCACCGCGGTGGATTCATTGGCGCATTTTCGACGATACTTACAGCGCTTAGTGATTGGGATAAAGCTAAAACAACTGAGATGGATATCGGCAGCTGGAATCTTCAGCCAGTGAAGCCGGGCCATATCACCTGGGGTGCATCGGTGGGAGACAGGAAGTATTATGAGCACTACCTCGAGCCCAACGAAAATTTGTTTCTGATGGGAACCGCAGTGCCCGACCGTGGTGCACCTAATAATGTGTTGGTAAGAAAAGGAGAGGATGAGCCGACCTTTATTATTTCAAACAAACGCGAGGCCGGTGTAATGAAATCGCTCAAGTGGAAAATGGCCGGGCTGCTGATCCTGGCATGTGCATTGGAAGTTATTGGAGTAATTGTTGCATTGTTATCTGCAGATGTAAGTAGTTAATAAATCTTGGTGATCAAATGGAAATACTGACAATTGTTTGCATTGTGATGTTCGTTCTGCTATTGATTATACTGTTAGCATATTT
>CP070629.1:901161-910798 GCA_020356005.1 Thermoplasmata archaeon | reverse complement strand
GAACGTGGAGGAAATATTGGTGAATGTACAATTTGAAATATCCAGATTATACACATTGTAATAATAAAGTCCAATATAATCCAGGTTGTAAAATTTATTGAATTTCAAATCCACATTTCTCGACCATTCTATAACGACCCCAAAAAGAGAATTTTTAAAAGTTGTGTTTTCGATTAATGCATTACGGCGGTTTATATCGTAGTTGGAGTTAATATAAACACCGATGGAGTTTGAAAAAGTACAGTTTTGCATTGTTATTGTGGCAGAGTTTACATTAAGTGTATGGGTTGTATAAGACATAAAATCGGTGCCGATTTCTCTGAGAATACTATTTTTAATTTCAAGTATTCCACCGACATCGATGAAAAATAAATATCTGTAATCCGAAGCTGTAGTTAATAGATTGTCAACATCAAAGATGCTGTCAGTAATATTAGAGCAGTCTGTAGTGGTTGCGGGATCATTATCGCCGTCAGATATGAGGAATTTACCGCCATCATAAACTCTGATTTCATAAAATGTCGAGGAAGTCACATTCATTCTCAAGGTTACGTTCTGGAATTTCAAAACGCCGTTTTTATGAATATAAAGGTTCCCCGTAAGATCGATTATTTCATCTGTATAACTCTCAGTCGTATAAACATTCCAATCACCCTGGATATATTGAACACCATTAACAGTGTCGCTTGGAGGTGGTGAACCGGCTGCGGCATCCTGGCTTGTGAAATCAAAGATATTCAAATTTAAGAAGATAAACATAGATGCAACAGCGATGGTGAGGACTTTCCATTGAATGCGTTTATTCTGTGGTTGTGGGTTTACAGTCATTGTCACACCTCCTCCTCTGGATCCTTTGGACGTTCCTCAGGCCATTCTTCAATTTCATTTTCTATATCCAAAGCTGACAGATCCAAATCCAGATCCGGCTCAGAAGGTTCCTCCTCTACCGGTTCCTCATCAATGTCTTCCCAAGCCAGCTGACTGGCTTCGTACTTCTTTTTCTTCTTACCGAATAACGATTTGGATTTCGCTGGGGGTTTCTTAACACCCGCAGGTACACCGGTCTCCTTCCAGGACCTCATCAATTTTCTTAGTTCCGCTTTATCTTCAGGTGTTATACCATCACTCTGTGACATAACGGTGATGAAGGTCCGGTATTCCTTATCGCTGATCTGGCCGTCTTCCAGCATGATATTAATCTCGCGCTTGAGGTTATCGGGAAGTGTGCCGAATCCGCGCTTGAGTTTGCTCTGGCGGATATCACGCAAACTCTCTTTGACCTGTCTATCGAGTAAAATAAAGTGGAAGTCTTCAATTCTACCCTCGCTGAAATCTGTTTCTATTGTTTCAGCCAGCGCAACCAGCTTCTCCTCTGCAGCGTCAGGGTCGTCTTTCCACTTTTTCATGATCGCCTCGATTTCTTTCATGTAGCGCTGGAGCGCACCTTTGCGTTTACGCAGTTTAAGAAATCCGATGAAAGCCGCGAGTCCGGTAACGCCGATAACCAATGCTTCCAGCACGATGCTCCATTGGTCCCAGCTCAATCCCATCATACCCTCCGTGATTTTGGTGACACCCTGAACCGTAACATTCCAGCTGTATGTCTTATTGACTTCACCGTCGGTTACTTTTACGGAAACGACATGATCACCCACGCTTTCAGGTTTGTATATGTATGTCTTTTCATCTTCAAGAATCAGTTTGTTATCCAGGTACCATGTGATTAGGGGAGAATCGTCGACATCCGGATCGGAGTAGGTCACATCGAATTTCAGTGTTTCTTCTTCTGTTATCACAGGATTTGGTACAAGCGGTTCATTAATACTTAATGAGGGTGCACGATTATTATCTGCGACAAACACCTGCCATTCATTGGATACCATGATCGAACCGGTACCGCTGTCCTGAACTGTGATATTGATAGTGTAATTACCGGCGCTGGTGTAATCGGTTGTAAAAAGATAATTATAATCACCGCCTTTGTTCTTTCGATTCTGGAACCACTGTATTATCAGCAGGTCACCATCTCGGTCATCTGCATCAATAGAAAATGTGATACTTTCCGTTTCTTCGATATACAGCACCGATTCCTGGGGGTAACATTTGAGCTCGGGAGCTAAATTCTTTATTGTAACTGATGAAGATTCATACAGAGTGCTTGGTTGCTCACCATCATTCGCAATAATAGTATATTTCCAGGACTGACCCTTTTCCGTTGCATTTGCAGATACGCGCGAAGGATCGTCATGATGTGGCTGCTGCTCCTCACCGTTCATATACCATGTAATTTGAGTGGATTCAATGTCATCGCCGTCAGCATCAAAGATTTCATAATTTGCTGCAAGGTCATCATCGGAGTACGGTGAGCCCGGCGTAATTGTCGGTGATATTATTACAGGTGGTGTATTCACGATGGTTATAGAGGGAGACGTGAATGTTGGACCATACATGAAACCATCATGGGGAGTGACCGTGAAATGCCAGACCTCACCTTTAATTGTGGCTTCTGGTGGAATCGATGATTGACCATCAAAATCGGCTGCGTGAATTCCGTTTTTATACCATTTGATTAATGTATTACCTTCACCATCACCGTTATCGTCTTTGTATTTATAAGATGCATTAAGATCATTTTGAGTTTTTGGAGCGCCAGGTGATATTTTTAATTGTTGTACTATGGGTGCACTGTTGCCAATTGAAATCGACGGTGACCGGATAGTCTCACCAAATCCGAATCCATCGAAGGGAGTGACATCACAAACCCAGACATCACCTTTTTGTGTATATAACGAGGGCAGGGTTTTAATTTTCAAGCCGGTTTTTATAAAGTCACCGTTTACCATTTTTAACCATTCGAATTGGGTTTCATTTTCTGGATCTACATCCCTATCAGAATAATCATAGGTAACATACAAATCATGGAAGGTTTCCGGCTCTGTTGGTTGAATCTGTAAATTGGTTGTTACCGGCGGGGTATTTCCTATTGTTATATTCGATGAGTTCACTGTTTGCCCGGCTTCAATACCATCATGGGGCGTAACCTGGCACATCCATTTTTCTCCTTTAGTTAAGTATTCGGAGCTTACCTCCTGTGTATTGAATCCCGATTCAAGAAAGCCAATGCTGTTTCCATCCTTATCCTTGAGGCCTGTATCCTTTAACCATTTAAATGTGGTATTTCCCTCCAGATCTCCATCGATATCAATGAATTCATAACTTACAGAAATATTATCGCTTGAGCTGGCTTTGGAAGGTAATGCAAATACGTTATCCAACGAGGGTTTTGTGTTACCGATTGTGATTATGTTAGATTGGTATCTATCACCTGCATCTTCACCGTCTTTTGGCTCCACCTCCACATACCAATGTTCTCCTTTGTTCGTATTTACCGGGTCGAGAACCGGTTTGCTGGTCGTCGCTCTCAACTCGAAAGTCGTATCCGTACTTGCGAACCAATAAAATGTAGTCCCCAGCTCTTCATCATCATCGATATCAAAATATTCATATTCTACATTCAGCTCAGTGAGGCCGTCCGGGTTGTCGGGGTAAAGCCAGGGCTTCATTACTTCAGGTTTTGTATTGAATATCAGAACCATAAGTGAATGGCCGTAGATTCCGTAATCAAGCCCATCGCCCGGTACAACCCTGCAGAACCATACCTCACCCTTGGTAGTATAGCTTGAGGGGACGGTAGTAAAGTTATCCAGTTCTGGAACATAAATCAGGTTTTCGCCGACATATTTATACCATTTATAATAAGTGCCGCTTTCAGCGTCGTTTTCTGCATCCAAAAAGGTGTATTCTGTTTGAAGTATAAGATCATCCTTTGTTCTGGGTGTCTGCGGTAGAAGCATAATATTATAGACATTGGGTGGAGTATTTCCGAGCTGCAATTCAACCGTCTGGATTTTTGTAATTGCGATGTAGTCATCTGTGGTATGGTTGGCATATTCAGCATTGAAGTTTGTTGGGGTGTGCATAATGTTATCGTTGTACAACTGAGAGCGTTCCATTATTATTAAGTTCTTGATGTAACCTTCCGTATCAGTGTATCCTTCATAAAGGATAGTACCAAAAAGTGAACGCACCTGTAAAAATATGTTAGGGATATAATTGCCATAATGATCTTTTATTCTAACATTGATGGTCCAGTATATTCTCGCCTCGCAGGTTTGATCCGAAACTGTAATTCTTGTTTGATTGAAATTGGGATTGAGAATATCAGCTTCAGAGCTTTCATTAAGATACACGGCATATGGCGGTAAATCCAATATTGTCGCATTTATTATTGAAGCTGAACTAGAATATTTTATTGAATAGCAATAATCTACAAAAATATGAACATTTCCAACATACAGTATATTCGGGGAATCTTTTTGGAGAAATCCTGTATGCACATTGTACATCGTATTATTGGCCAGCCATACATCCGAGATATAACTGAGCTCTACACCAACACCGTCACTCAAAACAGCATCATGTATAATGTTACCACCGATAAGAACAGTACCACTTGAAATAGATGTACTTCCACCGAGGCGTATACCTGTTTTGGGACCCTTGATGTTATTGAATAAAACATTGAGTTCATAAAATGAGAAGATATACATACCGTAAGTCTTCGGTTCACCATTTTTAAAGCCATAGATGGTATTGTTAATTACATCAATGTACTCATCATTGTAAAGATATATTCCATATATTGTTTCAACTCCATCGTTCATATCGAGGGTATTATTTTTTATTGAAATTGTTTTGGAATCCTCTATCTCTACACCTTTTATAGTACAATTGAAGATTGTATTCGATTCAATAACAATATCTTCATTTGCCGATACATAAATCGCACGGGAAGAATTATAAATTATATTGTTCTCAACTAAAATATCATTGGAAGTATACAGTTCAATACCTTTTATTTCAGAGTCTTTGTAATTTTTCAAAGTAAAATTATTATCTTTAATTTCTATATTTTTCGATTCATCAATATTTATACCATTCCAAAACGGCCTGAGGATTGTGTTATTTGATACTGTAATCCTGTCGGATCTAAAAATATCAATAGCCGTTCTGAATTCAATGGTTTCGTTATAAAATATATTGCCGTCAATCACACAGTTCTCTGCATCCTCTAAATAAATAGCTCGATTAGAAGATATTATTGTATTGCCCTTGATGGTACAGTTGTCCGAGAGAATTAAAATATTGATATCACCAAACGGGTCCTTCAAAGTTGCATTCTGTATCCAGCTATTGTAGATCTCTAGATTTCCACCAGGTTCTACGATAAAGTTAAAGTATCCTGCAGCTTTCGAAGCATTGATGAATGATCTATCGTTAGTGGTGCTCTTATTATCATCATGATCGGATATCAACAATCGCCCGCCCTCTCTCACTTCGATGGTTTTGATTCCAGGTGAATAGTGCGTACCGTTCATGTTAATCGAAGTATTGATTAAATATAAATCGCCTCCATTTTCTATTATCAAACTACCGTTGATTACTTTATTTTGATCACTAATTCTTTTGAAATCAGTAATAACCCAGTCAGTAAAAATGACCCAATCATCATTCTGCTCTTCCTGTCCGCTTGTGTCGTTGTGATGGACTTTATATTTAAATTCCACAAGCTTGTTTGCCATCCCCTTATCTTCCCAGGATTTGGTCACACCCGGTGGTGGCGGTTTCACTTTCTCAATCATCTCCCAACCGCCTGAAGAGTCATTCCGGTAGATTTTATAGGAATCCAGGTCGGTTACATAACACTCCCATGTGAGTATAATGCTAGAATATTCAACTTCAATGCGCAGATCCACTGGAGGTGTCGGAAAGGTGTCCAGATCGTGGTAAATATTTAAGGTTGTATAGGAATCTATACTGTAATTCTGATCTCCATAAGCAATGGAATTGCTTACATTTGAACTAAAATTGTAGGGCCCGTAATAAAGTACACCATTTTTGAATTTTGTTTGATTCAGAACAAGAATTCCTCTGGCCCACCCGGTCTGATCTGTAGGTTTGGTTACTGGTTCCAATCCCTTCCCGCTGGTATCACTTGCAGTGACCCTTGCACCACCTACAGCCCCTTCGGTATCATTGACGTATACATCAACATTATAATAGACATTTACATAAGATTTTATTTCGTTCACCACAATTTTGTTTAAATTTATTGAAACATTATATAGGTATACATAAGAAGTTGCGTACACTAATAACTCATTACCAATAATATTTTTAAATGAACCTCCATAAATTTCAATATGATCGTTAAAATCAAATGAGGATTCTTTGATATCCATGCCATAGGTATATTTACTGATATCATTATGTTCAAAACGTAAATATTTTGCTTTATAACATCTGATTCCGTAACCGGTATTTCTGCCGATTAACTTATTGTATTTAACGGTGACATCCCAGGCAGAGCTAATTTGAAAACCATAAGCCGTGTTCATCACGGTGTTATTCTCAAATATTACATTTTTTACATTTGAATAACCCTCGCAATAAAAACCGTAACTGCCGAAAGAATTGATGGTATTCATTCTAAATATTGTATCCTTATCTTGAATTGACCTTATGCCATTTGAGGTTATATTAAAGATTTTATTGTATTCGATGATCGATCGTTCAGTAGATGTGGTCCATAATCCATACTTTGTATTATTTATTTCATTACCATAGATCACGCTGTCAATCAATCGATATGTATATATCCCTTGGTCTGTTGCCTTGTCGATAATATTATTTCTAATGTAATAGATCTGACGATATGGCCGTAAATATATCCCTCGCTGTGTATTTATGATCGTATTGTTCTCAATGCGTACATTTTCTGTTTTATAGACATCGATTCCCTCACGGCCTGCGTTACGTATAACATTGCCAAGTATTCGTGCTCCGGAGCCGTAGCTCATTTCTATTCCTTCCAAGGTAATGTTTTTAATGGTGTTATGGAGAATTCTGGGATTTGTGCAGGTCTGAATTAAAAGTCCATCATTATCGGATTCCTCGATGGTGCAATATTTTATAAGAACATCATCAGTAGAGTAACAATAGATCCCACTATTTGATTGCCTGAATGTCGAATTTTCCATATACAGGTCACCTTTAACCCAAAGTGAACTATAATCCAGGTAATAATTTGGCACCCCGACCTCCTCGATCAAGCTGTTTTTAACAAAAAGACCTCCGTAATTTTGAAAGTAATATCTAAAATCCGGATCTTTCCCGAATTTAAAATCTATATCCACCGGGCTGTCGGTAATAACCGATTTATCATCCGTAGTCGCAGGATTGTCATCTCTATCATACATCTCGAAATAACCGCCGTTTTGTATCCAGATTTTATAATTCTGATTATCTGCTGTTACATTCATTCTCAACGTTACGTTCTTGAATGATAGACGCGCTCCGCTGTAAATAGAAAGATTCCCACGGAGATCTATTATTTTATCTTCAAAATAAACACTGCTATCCACATCCCAATCACCAACGATATACTGGATCTCATTTCCAGAGGGTAGTGGCGGCGGAGGTGCAAAACCTGCCTCGGATGGGTCGGAGATGTTTAGCATTCCCAGGTTTATTGTAAAAATAAAAATTATGAAACCGCAAACTAATTTTTTTATCATAAATACCATGCCTCTGTCAATGATATGCTCAATTTGAATTTGATTGTAAATTCTCATTTTCTTCGTCTTCGATCTGTTTCTTTTCTTTCCTATCATCTATCGCTTTCGATTCAGAATCCCAAAAAGAGTCATCCAGGATCTCGGCGTCCATGATCTCAGCTTCCAGGATCTCCCCTTCTTTGATCTTAATTTCCTCTTCGTGCTCCTCTCCGCTGTCCTGTTCCTTATCCTTATACGGTTCCATGGATTCTGCTTCTTCAGCTTCATCCTCAACAGGCGGTAAAGCCACAACAGAAACCGATGGTGTGTCTGTGTCGGTAACTCGAGGCTCTAATTCAGCTTCAACCGGTACTTCGCCTGCAGTGCTCACCTCGGGTTGTGGTTGAGGTTGAGCTGTGAACTGTTCGGTTCCCGGAGGTAAGAAAGCAGCCGGTTGCTGCTGCGGCATGGGCACCGCAGGCTGCGCATCAACGGGAACCGCAGCAACCTGTGGGGGGGAAGGTTCCTGGAGGCTGCCGTATAGGCCTGCAGGTTGGGCTACGGCTCCAGGTAATCCAGCATCCTTTGGCAGCCATTCGGCCTGGACTTGAGGGCTGGGTGTTCCAATCGCCTTCATGGATGCCGCCGCTTCAGCTTTCTTGGCATCTTTACGCTTCTTATAAAGAACTGCAAATAATAATATAATTAAAATTATAATGGTGACAATAATGATAATCCAATTAATAATCTGAGAGGATTTGTCTGAAGTTTCCCTGGTTGGTTCCGGTTCGGCATCCTCCACGGTAAGAGTATCAGCTGGATAAATCCAGTCCGTAGCACCCAGTTCAGGATGGATGAACCGCACCCTGAATTTGTATTCCCCTGGATATTCGGTCTCTTCACCCTCAATGATCCCGCGCCATACACCTTTACCGGTAGTCCCGTCGAATTGCACGGAGAGGGTGTTCCAGCTGGTTTCTGAATCGCTGGGGCCCTGGTATTGTATTATGCATGTCAATTCAGAATTTTCGCTGAGGTCACCCTCGGTTGTAACTTCAATTGTAGCTTTACCCTTTTGCTCGATGCTACTGGGCTGGATGCTTACATTTTTCATATTCGGAATATCCTTTTTTATGAAGAATGCGCTGAAGTCAAGAGTCCATAATTCTTCCGGGTCGTCGATAATAATGTTATTATTTGAATCCACCATATCGGGATCGATGAGCCTTGAACGGACATTGTAATATCCGAGGACTGCAGATTCGCCGGAGGTAAAGACAGCGTCCCACTGGTCCTTTACGCGGACGGCATCTAAGTGCTGCCATCCAGTTTCTGCTGCCGGAACAACTTCGATTTGGCATGTGAGCTCACTGCGGGTATGCTCGCTGTCATAACCTGTAACTGTGATAGTAACCGAATCGTTCCCGACAATGGTATCGGGTAACACCTCGATGCTTTCAATTATGGGCAGGTTGTTCTCTACTTTGACCGCACGGTTGTAATAGACCCATCCTTCACTTTCACCGTCCAGATCCTCGAAGCTTGCCCTGAAATCATACATGCCAAGTTCTGCATTCTTCTCGGGTTTGAACACACTGACCCAGTACCCCTCGGCACCCTCGTATTGATACGACAATGTAGATAGATCTTTCCAGTCGGAAGGCTGCGTGCCGTTGTGACGGTACTCTACAGTTCCTATCAAACTGACCTCTGGATTCTCCACATCTTCGGCTTCGATCATGATGTCTATATTATGCAATCTGAATACTTCCGGATCCTCCACCGACAGGTTTGTTACCCTCCCCGGATTGTTCTTTACCTTTAAAATATCAGTAAGGGTAAACGGGGGACTCTTACCGCTGACGATATCGCCGTCATATGCATTAGCAGAGAAACTGTACATGCCTATTGGATAATCCCTGGCGGGAACAAAATCCATCTGCCAGATTCCATCAAGATAGGTCGCGCTGCCGAGTTTTTCCCATAAACTGCTTCCAGGAAATTGCACATCAAGTTCGCAG
>CP070629.1:898318-901061 GCA_020356005.1 Thermoplasmata archaeon | reverse complement strand
ACTCGAAGTTTTTTTCACCAGTTTATGTTTGCGAAAGCGTGCAAAAGGGATCGGGATCCCAGGGTCTCCTTGTGATTTATCTGCAATCGGAATCGATGATTGCAGGCGGCAGTCGACCATTTCTTTATGAAAATCAATGACCTCCTGCCTGCTTAGGGATGGAATCTTCTTAAAATCGTCGATTGCTTTCACTTCACGAAAATCAAATCCGATTTCGTTGAATTTCTTCCTGTAATAAGGGACGTATTTCTGGGTGTATTTAAGAACTCTAAGCAGCTTTTCATATTGGATTTTCCGGATAATTTCTTCGGATAGACACTCTGTTTTCAGGAGGCAATTATAGATTTTCATTATTCTCCGCCGGTTAAAGAGATAATTGGTGGCAGGAAATGTTATTCTACTAACAATGGACCAATTTACTTTTTCAACGCACATTCTTTTTCAACCTCAATAGTGCACCATTTCTTAGAACCGAATCGATTGATAAAATGAATATCTTCTAGCTCCTTGAAGCCAACCTTTCTGGCCAGGTTTAAAGCAGCTGTATTGCCTTTTAATGTTCCGCCATAAAGCATTTTTACATCCCTCTTTTTAAGCTCGGAAAACACCCGGTATCGAAGGGCGGTGGCCAGACATTTTCTTCTGCAATTTTTATGCACGCTTATCTGTTCAGACCAAGCTTCATCCTGTTTGAGACTTTTAGTCAGTTTCAACAACGGAATATAAACTTCATTAAAAGAAATAAGGTTGAATCCAGCCACTCTCTTCCGGTCCATAGCAGCGATGCACAGGCTCTGGTTTCTAAGCTTACATGCTAGCCGGCCGCACAGCCATTCTTCCATGGCAACAATCTGTTTTATAATCGAATGATCATTCGGACGAACGATCCGGAAATAAAAGTCATTACTTTCCACCTCATGAACTGCAATCCGACATAAATCGACACCGTAAACAGTGTATATCCGGTTTTCATAGATGGGTTTAAAGAGGTAACAGACACCTTTTATAGCTGTCGCTAAAGCGCCGAAGTCCTCTATGTTGCGCACTATTTTTCTGAAAAGATTCTGGATACTCATATCTTAGAGGAGACGATTTGCGTCAGTTCAGTTCCACATGTCCTCTCCAGCCCGGGTGAGGTTCAAATCTAAAATATCGATGTTTCTCAAATTCTGAAAAGTGGACGCAATCTTCTTCTTTAATCACCTTTATATCATCCTTTGTGCCCAGGAAAATCGGCGGCGAGTTATTTCCTTCATTAAACCCTTTAGAAATAAGAGGAATTTTTTCAATGTCAAAACCCATTATGGTCGCACTGACGGCATCAACTGCTACAGGGTTGAATCCCGCAACGAAAACGCCTGCCTGGACAGGGTCCGCGGCAAGCGGGCCGTTTTTCTCTCCAGCTATTATACCGTCTATTACACATAAAAATTTTCTCTGCTGAGTTTCGCAGATGTGCCCCTTTTTGTCTGCATAAAACACGGCCCTATTTAAATCATACAGCGTTCGCCAGAGGGTATCATTCCCGTACCACATGGCTTCATAAATATCGTCTTCGAATGGGATTACCTTGCAAGAATTCCAGATCAACTTTTTTACAACTGCACAGATAAATTTTACAGGAGTGTACGGATTTGATTGAATCTCATCATGGAGCCGTGTGCAAATGCGCTTTCGCAAGGATGGATGAATATATTGATCACCCCCTTCATCTGGGGAACCGGTTATGTAATGAGGGAGGCTGTCTTTCAACGCCGGCAGTCCCATGAAATTTTTCAGAGCCAGCGTCACCGCCGTACGCCTATGGGTTTTCAACTTCGGAATACTGATCACTGCATCGCTATGCAGAAATGATTTAGGGAAAAGATATTCATGTTTGCCATTCGAATGATGTTTGTACATATTCTTATGACTTGCAATGGCTATTCTGAGTCTCGCAGGATCGATTCCCTTGAAATAACTTAGATCTCCGAGATCAACAAAACGATAACCGCGCTTGTCCTGCTTGACAGGCTTTCTACCCCACTTCCCATAGAGATAGGTTCGGTGACCACGGTTCATTCGGAGGTCAATACATTCAAGCGGGATTGAGGTTTGATTCCCATACCACTCTAGTAGTGCGTTGATTTTAGAGTTGACCATGGCCTTATCAAAGTGGCTGAAAAGCAACTGTGAGTCACCAATAATAATTTTTCCACTATTTTTAAGCGCGATACTAACATAGTCCAATATGGGCCGTAAAACGGAAGCATGTACAATTAAGGCGAATATATCCTTCTTTTTGTCATGCTTATGTACAGCCGTATTGGGTTTCAAAAATACGGTCATGCCTGGTTTGATGATTTCTCCCAATGGATTCCAGTGTTGGGTATTAAAATTACCCCTGTCCAGCTCCAGGCGAAAGAATAGTTCCCTGACAGCAGAATAAACTTCATTTTGTGGGTCTGTTTGGGTTTCGCTTAATTCGGGGTAATTTTGGGGCGGATCGAAGGGTAACTTTTCGGGGTATTTTTTGTTGTTAACAAAATGGAAAACCACACGTTTATCTTTTAGATCCATGATTTATCTATTACCTAATTTGTAGAGTGAGTAATATTCACCGGAGATGCAGATAAATTTGAGACCAGAGTTCGGATAGCTCGCAAGGTAATTTCTGAAGGTACTTGCCTTTATATTTTGATTTCACGTAATTTAGAAAATCTTCATAATATTGGACCGGATATTCTTCCAAACCTAAATTGTT
>CP070629.1:872737-898218 GCA_020356005.1 Thermoplasmata archaeon | reverse complement strand
TCAAAGCGTCATAAGAAAAACCCTATATTTGCCATGCTGGACCTGGTAGAAGAGTCCATGCATGAGATACCCCAGCTGATTAGATTAATGAACATCTCTAAATTATTTTTGGCTGCCGTTCTCATTTTTATTGAAATAAATATAATCACTGAATTCGTGTGGGATCAAAGTCTGCTTTTGATTCTGGGTTACTGGGAATTAGTATTGAGTGATTTTGTTCTGCTGTTTATTTTCATTACTATCGCACTCCTGTGGAACTCTGGAAAAATGTTCTCGTACATGCGGGCACGGCACGACATAATCGACAGTATCAAGTTCGGTAAAACCAGTGTTGTGCCGAAGGGAAAGGATCGGGTGAGAAGACTCATAAAGCATCTATCGAAGAGCGATCCGTTCATAAAACATTATGGCGCTGCAGATACGGGCTGGAAGATCGGAGCCGTTAGCAAAACCGGCAGTTCCGGCAAAGCCCATGAATTTGATGCATATTTTTCTGCAGAGAACAAACTGGCACAGCTGTCCGATAAACTGTGCATACCCAGGGGACACTTTTCGGTCTTCATAAAGGTGTTCCCATCCGAAATCACGAAAAAATCCATACAGGATTTCCGCGCGGCGGTGATTGATGTCACAAAGGCCGATAAATCATTCCCGCTGCGGATAATAGCACTTCAGAGCGAGATCTCCGAAATCGATGACGAGGTTTATAATTACGTGCTGGAGAACCCCATCGGGATCAAAGGCTGCGGCTCGCACCTTCAGATAATTGCAGAGGACGGTGACATTTACTCATTCATACCGCAGGTATCCTACGGGACTGATGTTTCGGAGATAGAAAAAAGCCAAGCCGGTCAGTAAGAATCGAGTTGAGTTTAAAAATGGTAAAACAGTACAAAACCTGGGAAATTTACATGTGTCTGACTCTTAACCGCCTGGTGATGGAGTTGGATATCGACCTCTATCAGGAGGGATTAGAGGATAAACTCGATGAGATCCTGGATCAATCCAAACCCAAGGTACCGAAATCGGAGATCAGCTACGAAATAAAATCAAATTACCAGATGACAAATAAAATCCTGAATAAATTGAAAGATATGGGTTTGATCGAAATGGAACAGGACGAAAGAAGCTATAATATCTCTATTACCAAAAAAGGCGTTTTATACATAAGAAAGCACAATGAGTTCTACATTTCCATGTACGAGGATATTATCCGGGACCATTATAAATTCAGACCGATACCAAGCTGGTTCAAAGTGGAATAGAAATATCAAGGCTTTTTTAAAAAAAATAATATTAAAAAAGAGAGTTATATGATTATTTTTATAAAAAGTGAATAATTTTATAACAAAATATTTATCCTCATATATCTTTTAAGTAATGGGGCAGCTGCATTGATGAGAAAGGAATTGATAATAGGAATCCTTGATCTTTTGACCCAGAGGGCATATTTTGAGAAGGAGATTGTTGAATACCTGGTGATATCCAGGGGTGTCAGTAAAAATGATATCAAAGATATTCTGGCAGAAATGGAAGAGAACAATCTCATAATGAAGATGTATATGCCCGTGGACGATCAGGATGATTCTATATTAAATTCCGACTCTGAGATGAGTGATTGGGCTATAACGGGTAAAGGTAAAGAGTATCTTTATGAGGAAAAACACACCTTTTAAGGTTGGTTGAGAGGCAAAAGGTAAGAGGCAAGAGGCAAAAGTCTGACTGCCGACTATCGACTCTGTACCATTGACTATCAACTATTACTTTTCCACTCTTCTACTTTTTTAAATTTTTACTCTTCCTGAGTGCGCTTTTACCGCATTCTGAGCATTCGGCCTCAAACTTGTGTGATTGCCGCAGGCATAAGGGGCAGTAGTATTCAAACCTCTCCGTTTTCACAGGTCTTCTCGACACCTGCTTATCCTGAATTTTGCGGAACTCCTCAAGTGCTTCGTGAACTTCCTTACGCTTCTCTGCTAGCAGCAGCACCTTTACGGTACCGCTTAAACCGGCGATTACACCCAGAAGTACAAGTGCCAGTATAAGATTATTGACACCTGCAATCGCAAGAATTATTATGACCACAATAAAGATGAACCCGGTGGAAAGGGCCATTATTTGATTTCTATTCATGTGAGCAGTCCCGGGGCTTTTAGGCAGTTTTATCATAATAAGCTTTTGCCAGTAATTACAGGTATAGTATTCTAACAAATTATTATTACCCTTGACTCCCGACTCTCTGACCCTTCGACTCTTCGACTCCCAGACTCTTTTATAGTTTTGACTCCCGACTCTTTGACCCTCCGACTCTTCGACTTCTAAGATCGCTATTAATCAAAATCAAATCGACGTCTTAGTGATTACCAGCTCTCCATGCTTAACTCCTTTAATGGACTTGATGTTATCCGACAGCGATTTCACCGCTTTGGCATTACCCCGAACAACCAGCACCTCCAGGCACCTGTGCTTATCTACATGTATGTGCGTAGTAGATGAGATCTCCGCATGGTGGTGGTGCTGCAGGTGCAGTAACTTGTTGGTCACATCACCGATATCGTGATCGTATATTATCGTGATTGTACCGATTACATTACCCTTTACCGCCTCCACCTCCGATTCGATTATGGCTTTACGCACGAGGTCCCTGATGGCCTCCGAACGGTTGGTATAACCCTTGGCTTTTATCAGTCCATCGAACTTATCCAGCAGCTCCGGCTCGAACGAAACTCCTACCCTTTCAACGCCCATAGGAACACGCCCATGCTGTGATTGTGATACTGATATAATAATGTAATTGATTCTAGACGCATGGGAAATCCCAATACTACCAATACTACCAATACTACCAATACATACCAAGGAAATCCAAAAATCAAATACTACAAAGACCCCACCCCCCGGACTTAGGACTCGAAATCCAGGGTGGCTTAAATCTCACTTGCACCTTGCACCATACACCTTGCCGCTTACCTCATCTTCTTAAATTTATGCACTCCCATAATACACTTACAACCTGCCGCTTGCCGATTGTTTTTACCCTAGCGCCTCCCCTCTAGCGCCTGGCGCCTTTCCATTATTTCTTCAGTTCCTCAATTAGCTCCTTCGCTCGATCCATGCGCACCTTGCCCTCTTCAACCATCCTCTTGACGATCTCGTCCACGAGCTCCGGGGGCGCGCCTGCGCTCACTGCGACATTTCGCGCATGGAGCGCCATGTGTCCGCGCTGGATACCCTCCGCAGCCAGCGCGCGGAGGGCCGCTACGTTTTGCACGAGCCCCACCGAGGCGATTATCTGCCCGAGCTCCGAAGCTGTTTCCACTCCCAGGATCTTCACCGCGAGCTTGGCTGTGGGGTGCACCGCCGTGGCACCGCCGATTAGGCCCACCGCCATGGGCAGCTCGATGGTACCCAGTAAATCCCCCTCATCGGTCTTCTCATACTGTGTTAACGATCTGTACTGCCCGCTTCTTGCGGCATAGCTGTGCGCCCCGGCCTCCACCGCACGGGTATCGTTTCCCGTGGCACGCACAACTGCGACAATGCCGTTCATTATACCCTTGTTGTGCGTCGCCGCCCTGTACGGGTCGGCCTCGGCGAACTCGTAGGCTTCCAGGATGCCGTCCACAACGCCTTCGCCGCCCAATGCTTCTGAATCGAAAACGCATTTAGCGCGGGCAAGCCGTTTATCGGCGAGGTTCGATAGTATCCTGAGGTATACCCTGCCGGCCGTAAGCTCCTCGATCTTGGGCGCCAGCGCCTCTGCCATGGAGTTAACGGCATTTGCGCCCATGGCGTCGCGGCAGTCCACCAGCAGGTGCGTTATAACATTCACACCCCGGCGCGTTTCCACCAGCCGCACCTCCATATCCTTAGCGCCGCCGCCGAACTTTACTAACATGGGGTCCTGCTCGTTTGCATACGCTAAAAGCTCGTCCTTTTTTGCTAATATCAAATCCTTTGCCTTCTCCGGCTCATCGATATCGGTGAGCTGTATTTGCGCTATCATAATGGGCTCGGTGGTGGAGGCTTCAATTCCGCCTTTCTGGCGGGCCACCTTGGCGATCTTCGAGGAGGCGGCTACAACAGAGGGCTCCTCGATTGCCATGGGTATCATATAGTCCCTGCCGTTGATTAGAAAATTCACTGCTATACCCATTGGCAGTTCGAACGTGCCTATTACATTCTCGATCATATTGGAAGCGCGGTCGATACCCAGCGCGCCTGCCTGCTTGAGTACCTCCAGGTCCTCATCTGCAAGATCCGCGAAGGCTTTTATGTGTTCCAGCCGTTTTTCCATTGGCAGCTTATAAAATCCGCTGATTTCTGAACTTTTGGTGCTCAACTAAATTCCCCCGTTAATAAATGTGGTAATTGGGTAAATATTATATTTGATTTTTGTAAGCTTTTATATCAATTTTAATCGATTATAGAAGAGCGGTACACGTTTAGCGGTGGCGAGGAGCGTAACGTCTAACGTTTGCGAGGAGCGTAACGTCATGCGTTAGCGAGAGGCGTCTCACGTTTCATAATGCTTTTGCGAGAAATCTCCGACTTACACACTAAATTTTGGGACCGTTTAACGCTTGACGTAAGACGTTACGCACAGCGCTACCGCAAACCGCTGAAAAGTTGCCCACACCGACCCAAAGAAAATGATTTCGAGGTGTAGGGCCGTGCCGTTAAATTGATGAAAAATTAATTCGCACTTCTATAGGCAATCAATAATCGCTCTGCTAGCGCTTAAAATTGATGAAAAATCGAAGCGGCCTGATTTTACGATTCACTCATTTCCAAAAGATTAAGACCCCACCGCTCCATCAGCGCATTTGTTACGCGGCGGTTAAGAGTCTTCAGGCCCTGGGCACCCAGGAGTCCTTTGAGTTCAACATGTAGTTCGCGGTAAATTTTAGAAACCTTCTCCTGGGTGAGCTGCTCGCCGTGGGCGACAACCTCATCGTAGATGGACTGGATGAACATCTGACTACAACCCTTCCCTATGATCTCACTCAGCTCCCGCTCGATAATGTTTAACATCTCCAACGGGGTGGTGTCGATTGTAGTGGAATATAAATCATTTTCCATCCACAAATCACCTGTCATTATATTGGAATAGTCTATATATATAACTTTGTGGAAAAAAGCGAAACACATTTCAGTGTTATTAATCTTTCCTTAACCACAAAAGGTTTTAAGTAATAATATGAAACCTTTATTATTTCTTATATTTATATATTACGTAATGGAAATCAAAAATTGGTCAATTTATTTTATATACCACTATTGGATTTGGTTGTGAAATATGTATATTATTGAAATAAAAAACAAATGCTGTAATTATTGAGATTCAAGCCGAAAAAAAAATCATCAATTTATTTGGTCCTGTATTCTAATATGGTAAAGAAATACTATATTAATCAAAACTATCTATAGGGTCCCCAACAAACTTGTTTGTAACAATAAATTACGGTAGAAAATAGTAGATTTTGGTGTCCTAAATGCGCGTTTGGAATTACATCGAAGAAAAGCTGAAGCAAAATAAAAAAATGCATATGACTTTGCTGGATCCCGATAAGCAGCCGCCGGAGAAAGCCGGGGAGATGGCGAAGGCATCAGCCCAGGCGGGAACGGATGCCATAATGGTAGGCGGCTCCACCGGTTTGAACCAGGCAAACCTGGATTCAACCGTGCAGCGCATCAAGAGCAGCAGTGAGCTCCCGGTCATTCTATTTCCTACCGCCGCTAATTTTCTTTGCCGGTATGCCGATGCGATTTATTTTATGAGCATGCTGAACTCCCGGAACCTGAAATATGTCGTCGGCGAGCACAAGAAGGGTGCGCCGGTGATAAAGTCGCTGGGGCTGGAGCCCATATCCATGGGCTATATCGTTGTGGAGCCGGGCATGAAGGTTGGCGAAGTGGGCGAGGCGGACCTGCTGAGCCGGGATGCTTTTGATGATGCAGCCGCGTATGCGCTGGCTGCACAATACCTGGGGATGAGATTGGTTTATTTCGAAGCCGGCTCGGGCGCGCCGGAACCGGTGCCGGTGGAAATGGTGAAAAAGATCAAGTCCGCCATAGATATCCCGCTGGTTATCGGCGGCGGTATCCGCACAGTAGATGACGCAGGGGCAATCGCCGATGCCGGTGCCGATATCGTTGTTACCGGCACCATCGTGGAGGAGACCGGCGATATACAGCCCACCCTCAGTGCGCTCATAACAGCAATAAAAGGTCGAAGTGAGAACCGAAAGTGATGGGAATGAATGATAACGCGCACGGAACTACAACTAAACCCACAAACCACTACCCGGAGGGAATCGAGGGGCAGTCCCTGGAGGAGCTTGAAGAGATCCGGGTGCGCAAGGCAACTGGTGTGGCGGAAAAGCTTATAAAAGCCCCCTCGCCTTCAATTGCGTTTATTTTTATTGTAATCATTTCATTATCTTTAGGTTATATCGCTTTTTTTGACTTAAACGCAATTCCGGCGAACTTTACATGGGATAAAATCTATTCATCAGCAATAATTTTCGGCATCGCGGTTATAGGGGTGCCGGCTTTGATCGCTGTTCTGACGATCACACCCACCGCCAAAGCGCTCGGCGGCGTATTCCTGCTGCGTCGGGCAGCACTGCTGGCGTTTGTTTCGGTCCTCATCATCGGGGTCTTTATAATCATTGCAAAATTCGTATCGTATTATATAACCATTGATTTCATTCTGACATTGGGAATGGCGTATGCGTGCATACTGGCGTTCCAGCTGTCTGTTCTCGCCGCGGTGTCCAACGATAACTACCTGAGATCGCTGCCGCCGGCGCTCATCCAGCCCGGCCTGGGATTGTTGATATTATTTTTCAGCCACGAACTCATAATCGCCGGGTATGCATTCACTAACACCAAGATCCTGATCATACTATTGCAAATAGTAATATTCGTCGTACTGTCAATAATGTGGATCACCATTGTGGCAACGCCTCTGAAGAGGGTCTATGGTGTGAACGGCTTAAAATTGGTACGCCAGAGCTTCGAGCATCAGACCGGCGGCGAAAGCGAGGGAACGGAACTCGAAAGTTTCTTCGAAAGCTTCGGTAAGACCGTTGATGCCTCCGCAGGGGTGCTTGCGGTCCGCAGGCCGACCGGTGCAGGTGAAGGTGACGGCGGTGCCAGAACCGCCTGGGGCAAGCAGAAGAAGTTTAAGGCATTAATGGTGGTACCGGACATCCACAAGGGACCGTTCGGGCATCTCGGTGGCTCGAACATGCCGGAAAAGCTCGCCAGGGAGTTCAAAGGAGATGCTGAACATGTAATAACGCCCCACGGGACCGCCACGCACGATATGAACCCCGTGAGCAGCGCCGAGAACCGGCGACTGATTCGAGCGCTTAAGAGCACCGTGGACGAGCTTCCACCCGAGCAGTTCTCCTCCTCTTGCAGTAAAATGATCCGCAAACGCGGCACCAGAAACGTGAATGTAACACTGCAGTACCTGGGCGAATCGCCCGTGAGCACATATACCGCGGCGCCCAGGCCAACAGACGATATCAACTACAAGATCGGTCCGCAGTTACGCTCGGCGATGGCAACGGTTTCGAACAAAGTAGCAGGCAAGGCGGGCGACCCCGTGTTTATCGACGCGCATAACAGCATGGCGCCCGGGGAAGGGTATGTACATTACGGATCTAAAAAGTCCAAAGCCATTATGGATACGCTCAAGGATGCCACAAGTAACACTGTAAAGGAAAAGCAGAAAACTGGTTTGAAGATCGGGCTGGCACAAAAAGGTGGTTACTCGGTGGATAAGGACGGGCTGGGACCCCTGGGTATCCAGGCCCTTGCGGTAGAGACACCGCCGAAACATAGGGTGGTGTACATAGTTTTTGACGGCAATAACCTCAAGCCGGGGTTGCGTGATGAGATCGTCAAGCTAGTGCTTGCAAAGACCGGCGTGGAGGATGCTGAAGCGATCACTACAGACAACCATATCGTCAATCAAATAATCGGCGGGTACGAACCGGTGGGCGAGAAGATCGATAGAAGTAGGTTACTGAAGGATGTAGTGTCGGTGGTGAAGCGTGCACTAAAGGACCTGGAACCTGTGGAGGTGGCGTCCACCCGTGTCAAGATCTCCAATTTTAAGGTATTCGGCAAAGGCAACACCCTCAAGCTCAGCACAACCATAAACGACACTGTCAAGCTAATGGGCATATGGTTTGTAATATGCTATGGGGCTGCTTTGGGATTATCTCTAGGGATTTTAGGATACCTTCTTTGATTTTTGGTTGCTTAGTAATACTACAAATACTTCAAAATCCAAATACTACAAAGGAATACTACAAAAGCCAAATACTACAAAACCCCCCACCCCTTTTTTTGATTTCTTTTGATTAACCAATGATTTTTTATTAATTTTAGGTCTCGACTAACGGTTACGGTTTCGATGCTCGTCTCGCGATTCGTCTCTTACCTCTTACCTTTCCCGAAGGTCTTTTCCTCCGATGATGTGGGGGGTGGCTTTGTAGTATTTGTAGTATTTGGCTTTCCTTTGTAGTATTTGTAGCTGAAAATCGTACGCGAAGGTTTAACCAAGCATCGATTTTGTCGATTTTCAGGCCTGAATATCAATTCTGGATATTTGAAGTATTTGATTTTACTAATCAGTATAAAATCAAAAAGAAAGCCAATCTCACCAAAATAACTACATATATGAATATAATTTACTATCATGCATCCAAGTAAGGCTTTGCACGAGAGCAAAAGCACCAAATTGAGCGGGAAGAAGATAATTTTGGGCGTTACGGGCAGCATAGCGGCCGTGGAGAGCGTTAAGCTTGCCCGTGAGCTGCTCCGGCACGGCGCGGAGGTCATACCGGTAATGACACCTTCGGCGTGCAGGATAATTCATCCGGATGCAATGGAGTTCGCAACGAGCGTCAAGCCAATTGTGGAGCTTACCGGCGCCGTGGAGCATGTGAGCTACTGCGGCGAGGTTCCGGACCGTGCGGACCTGCTCCTCATCGCACCTGCTACTGCCAATACAATCTCGAAGATCGCGCAGGGGATCGATGATACGACGGTGACTACCTTTGCTACAACCGCGCTGGGCACGGGCATACCCATCCAGATCGTGCCCGCAATGCACGGCTCGATGTACAACAATCCCCTCGTACGGAAAAATCTCAAAGTGCTGGAAGAGCAAAGGGATGCTGTAGAGATCATAGGGCCACGAATGGAGGAGCACAAGGCGAAAATAGCAGAAACCGAAGAGATCGTGGCGAGGGTCATCCGGAGGCTGTGGAAAGGGGATCTTGCGGAGAAGCGCGTTCTGGTTGTGGCCGGCTCAACTGCGGAACCGGTGGACGAATTCAGAACCATAACGAATAAATCCACCGGTAAGATGGGTATAGAGCTCGCACAAAGCGCGTTCATGCGCGGCGCAGAGGTCACCCTCTGGTACGGGCAGTCGCCATCACAACCGCCGACCTACATCTACACCGAACGGTTCCAATCAGTAAACGACCTGCTCAACAAATTATCCTTTATAGACTTCGATGTCACCATCGTGTGCGCCGCAATCTCAGATTACACACCGGAGCGGCAGGAGGGCAAGATACCCTCGGGGCAAGATGTTCTAACCCTCAACCTCAAGCCCACCCCGAAGGTACTGGCTGCCATCCGCGAAGCGGACCAGCGCACATTCCTCGTGGGATTCAAGGCGGAGTACGACGTGTCCGAACAGCAGCTCATAAAAAAAGCGGCGGGCCGGCAGGAACAGTACAACCTCGACATGATGGTTGCAAACGACCTGAAGGATGTAAGCGAGGACCGCAACTACATCTACATACTGCACAAAGACGGCAAGAAACGCGAAGCGGAAGGGAAGAAAGCCGAGCTGGCGGAGATTATTTTTGACGAGATTGAAAAGAAAATTCTAAATTCTAAATCCTAAATACTAAACAAGCACTAAATCGAGAATTGACATTCTCGCCAGAAAATCGATGATATTTACGCTCGGGTAAACCTTCGCGTACGATTTTCTGTTCTAAATTCTAAACCCACCTTTCGTCTTTCGCATTTCGTCTATCGTCTTTCCCGAATAAATGAGGGTTTAGTGCTTAGTGCTTAGGATTTTATCATCATTAGTAATCAAACCTGTTTTGTCGTAAATCTTAAATATCACATCTGTGGCCAGACATGTGTCAAATTCGCTAAATAAGATATTTATTTTTTAAGTCCCTTCACTCTTGAGTATTCGTAATTAGTTCAATATATTTTGAGGTGTAATAATGATCTTTATCAAGAATCAAAAATTTAAATCACTCGGGACATCCTTTTTAATGATCTGGATGGTTGTGTGCGTGGGATTCATCGGTTTTTCGACGGTAACTGATGAGGTAAGTGCTGCTGGCCCGACTTATATAAGCGGTATCATTTCTTCGAATACAACTTGGACAGCTGCAAATAGCCCGTATATTATAACAGGAAATACTTTGATTGAAGAAAATGTAAATTTAACAGTTCAAGCTGGTGTTACTGTTAAATTCGATCCGGATTATTACTTAATGATAGATGGGTCAATATATGCGGTGGGTACTGAACCAAGTAAAATTAAATTTACTTCAAATAAAACTTCCCCATCGCCTGGTGACTGGTTGGATTTTAGATTCACTACTAAATCTACTAAATCCATTTTCAAATATTGTATCATAGAATACAGCACCAGAGTTATTTACAGCGATGGTGTGGATATTGACATTTTGAATTGTATAATTAGAGAAAATGATAATATGGGGACACAAATGAAAAATGGAAATCATATAATTTCAAATAATTTATTTACAGATAATGTTGAAGGTATCAGGATCAAATATAGTCCAACGGAGGTAATAATTTCAAACAATATTTTTAGAAATAACAGTGAATGGGGTGTTCTTGTTGAAGATGCTCCATGCAGGATTTTTAACAATCAGTTTCTTGATAATGTTAAGGGAGGAGCCAAAGGCATGGTTGATAATGCGCGAATATATGACAATCTATTTTCAGGCAATTATATAGGACTTTCATTAGAGGATGAAGATGGATCTATTTATAATAACATAATGAAAGATAACAGCGGTTACGGTGTTGAATTATCTGGATTTTATGGTAAAGTAGAATATAATAATGTTACAGGTAATGGTTATGGTTTTTTTGTTGATAAGCACGGTTATGGATATCCAGTTAACGGTTCAATAAATAATAATAATATTTTTCTAAATACATTGAACAGTGTTTATGTGAATAATTATGATAAGGATGTAGATTTTAAAAATAATTGGTGGGGCACAAATGATACCGCCAAGATTAATAACAGTATTTATGATTACTATGATGACTTTGCACTTGGAAAAGTGATATACAACCCAATTTTAAGATCTCCAGCTAAAAATATTACCATAAATAACCCACCGATTGCAAATGCCGGCAAAGACCAAAATGTGACAGTGAACCAAACCGTTTATTTTGACGGCAGTGCTTCCTACGATCCTGATGGAGATACTCTGACCTTTAAATGGAATTTTGGAGATGGAACAAACACAACCTGGCAGAATAATTGTAATACAACTCATAAATATACCTCAGCGGGAAATTATACAGCCACCCTTGAGGTTTCTGATGGCTCACTTTTCGACAACGATACATGCACAATTTCCGTTTCAAGCCCTGCACCCAATAATACTGCACCAGCAGCAAACGCAGGCCCAGACCACAATGCCAAGGTCAATCAAACCGTATATTTCGACGGCAGCGGTTCCAGTGACCCCGATGGAGATACCTTAACCTACAAATGGGATTTTGGCGATGGAATCTTTACCAGCTGGCAGAATGATTGTAATGCATCGCATAAATATACTGCAGCGGGTAATTATACCGTGACGTTAACGGTGTCTGACGGCTTCCTTACAGATAACGACACATGCATTATTAAAGTATCAAAAGCTATAACGCTGGCAAATTCACCCTGGCCCATGTTTATGAATAATCCCAAACATACAGCACAAAGTAAATACGATACAAGTAAAAACGGGGGTAAACTTATTTGGAAGTTTGAAACTGGTGGTAAAGTAAAATCATCTCCTATTATTGGCCCTGACGGCACAATATATGTGGGTTCAGAAGATAGATATCTTTATGCAATTAATCCCGATGGTTCAACAAAATGGAAATATAAAACCTGGTTGAATATAGAATCCACACCCGCAATTAGTTCCGATGGAACCATCTATATATTTTCAAAAGATGGATCATTATATGCTATTGATTCAAATGGCAAAGTAAAATGGGATTTCGGTGGTACTGGAGACGGCTCAACGTCACCAGTTATTGGACCTGATGGGACGATATATCATAATATGGATAGAGGATTTTATGCATTAAACCCAAATGGAACTTTAAAATGGAAGTTCGACATAGGTTATTTATATAGATCATCCCCTGTTATTAGTACGGACGGCTCAATATATTTTGGAACCAATGATTATTTCTATTGTCTCAGTGCAAATGGAGCATTGAAATGGAAATTTAATCAAGGAAATTCAGAAATTATTACTTCACCATCTATAGGTTTTGATGGGACCATATATATTAACATGGCGGGTCATCTTTATGCACTAAATCCAGATGGAACAGAAAAATGGAAATCAAATTATGGAGGAGGCTCATCATCACCGGCTGTAGGTAAAGATGGAACTATATATCTTGCAATTGGCCGTGTGATTGCTATAAACCCAAATGGGACAACTAAATGGGTATTTGATCCAGAATTTGATGTTGGGAAGGGGTCCTCACCAGCTATAGGTTCCGACGGAACAATTTTTGTAGGTTCTGATGATAATTATCTCTGTGCTATCAATTCAGATGGTACATTGAAATGGAAATATAAAACAGGAAAAAGCATAGAATCATCACCAGCAATAGGTGCTAACGGTACTATTTATGTTGGCTCTAATGATTGGCATCTTTATGCAATTGGTGGAGAATGGATCCCTGTTAATAAACCACCTATTGCAGACGCCGGCCCAAACCAAAATGTAACGGTCAATCAAACCGTTCATTTCGACGCCAGCGGCTCCAGTGACCCTGACGGCGATCCCTTGACATATAAATGGGATTTCGGAGACGGGACCTCCAAAGAATGGCAAAGTGATAGCAGCACAGAGTATGTATATAGTAATCCTGGCAATTACACAGTAACTCTAGAAGTTACTGATGGAAAGTTAACAGATTCTGATACATGCATTATTTCTGTAAAGGGTGAAGGAGGAAGCTCATCGACGGATACCGACGGCGACGGAGTTATTGATGATTTAGATGCATTCCCCAACGATATCTCAGCATCCGTTGATACGGACGGTGATGGGTATCCCGACCACTGGAACCCCGGTAAATCGAAGGAGGATTCCACCACCGGTTTGGCTCTTGATGAATTTCCAAATGATCCCACCAAATGGAAATCTACCGAAGAGACTGATTCCGACGGTGACGGAGTTATTGATGCAATAGATGCATTCCCCAACGATATCTCTGCATCCGTTGATACGGACGGCGATGGCTATCCGGATGAGTGGAACCCCGGTAAATCGGAGGAGGATTCCACCACCGGTCTAACTCTTGATGAATTTCCAAATGACCCGACCAAATGGATATCTACAGAAGGGAAAGATTCCGACGGTGATGGTGTACCGGACGATATCGATCCAAATCCTAATAGCAATATAGATTCTGATGGCGACTCACTTCCCGATGATTATGAAACAGTGGTTCTTCGAACCGATCCTAATAATCAAGATACCGATGGGGACGGCTACCGGGATGATGTTGACGGCTTCCCGCTTGATCCGGCCAAATTTTTCAAAGACACAGATGGCGATGGTGTCCCTGATCACGAGGACGACTTCCCCAAAGACCCTGCGGCCAGCGTGGATTCCGACGGCGATGGCTATCCGGATAAATGGAACCCCGGTAAATCTCGTGACGATTCAACCACCGGTTTAATCCTGGACGAGTATCCACAAGATCCGAGCAAGTACAAAAAAGAGCCGGCATTAAAAGAGTCATATTTTGCAATAATTGTAGCCATCATAGTTGTAATCATATTGGTCGTCCTGGCAGCAGTTCAAATGGTTGTATTAAAAGCTCGTCGTAAACCCACGGAGGAGGTGGACCTTAACAAGAGCATGATTCATCAAGTAATGCAGGAGGTATTATCAGAAACCGGAGAGGGCGAGGGTGAATTGTCAAATGATGAAATAAAAACCATACTGGATAATAAATTCCAAAAAGGAGAGCTATCCAAGGAGACCTATAATTACATAATAAAAACCATAGAAATTCCGGAAAATGCCAATTCCATTAATGATTAAAGACATAATAATGTTGCATGAGTAGGAAAATTATAAATCGGTTTTTAATACTCTAGTGTAATAAGAGTGTGTAATATGGGTTCTGAGGATTTTGCATTAGAGAATGAAAAAAGAAGAATGATTTTCAATCATATTAATGCATATCCCGGTGTATCTTTCAATATATTGAAAAATATCTTTGAATTAACGGATGGGGCACTAAGATACCATCTGGATTATTTGGAGAAGAATGATAAGATTAACTGCGGGTTGGATAAGGGTGTAAGGTGCTATTATCCGAACGCTGGTTCTGTGAATGTACATAGAAGCCCGGGCGAGACGCTGGAATTATATAAGCTGACCCCCCGGCAGGAGCAGGTACTTGATACAATCAAACTATACCCGGGTATAAATCAAAAGGAACTTGTGGACAGGACAAGAATTAGCAGGTTCCAGTTATCCAAAGAAATCAAGAAGTTAATAGATTTGAATCTTGTAAATAAATATCAGTCTGAGAGGAATGTTTGTTACGAGTTTGTGCCTGACGAGGAATTGAAATTCAAGATCATTCGAAGGTTGGTAATCAAATTCATTAAAAATGAAATTGACGAGGAAAAATTTTTACAGCTTGTAAGATCACTAGAATAGAAAGAAGCATATAAATCGCTGGTAGAATGGTGAAGGATAAAAGCCCCTTCAGGAGAGGCAAAAGACAAGAGGCAAGAGGCAAGAGGTGAGACGAGTTCCGCAGCCGGTAGACGTTACGCCCCTCGCCACCACAAACCGTTGGACGCACTTCTGGAATCGATTTTTAAGCTTAAAAATGCAAACTTTCTAATACTAAAATGCAAGTCCTCATCTCAACATAATGAAATCTCACATGGAGGCATAATTTCTGCAAGCGAGCTCATTTGTTCCCGGCCATATCACAGGCTTTTTCGAGATTTTTTTAGAGGACTGCGATCCGTTAAAGTGCGGTTCGCGCGGCGCGGGGTTCTGCATTAAGAAGGGCGCGAAAACAAAAGTTGAAGTCGAAGAGGCAAAAGGCAAGAGGCAAGAGGCAAAAGTGGATGTGAGGATAAACGGGGAGGAGGCGCCGCCGGCCAGCACCAGCAGGAGGGTTGTGGATTTTTTGATCGGTACCAAACCCTGCGAGGTTGAAATCGACATCGAATTGGAACTGCCGATCTCGCAGGGGCTGGGCATGAGCGGCGCAGGTGCGCTGGGCACCGCCATCGCTCTGGACAAAGCGTTGAAGCTGGAAACCGATAAGAATACACTGGTGGGGTACGCGCACCGCGCGGAGGTGGAGGCTCGCACGGGCCTGGGCGACGTCGTTGCGCAATCCATCGGCGGCCTGGAGCTGCGCACCAAACCCGGCGCTCCGCCATTCGGGGGCGTGGAGGTTATGGACTGGCACACGGGAGTTCTCCTTGTTATATTTTCACCTCCGCTTTCCACGCGCCGAATAATCACCTCGCCGGAACACCAGGGTATAATCAACGCACTGGGCAGTGAATTGATCGCCAAATTCCAAGATGACCGAAGTGGAGAAACGTTCGCCAAACTTGCCCGGGACTTCACACTGCGCTCAGGTCTTGCCTCCGAGCCGCTACTTGAAGCACTGAAAGCGGTGCCCGAGGGGTACGGGGCGGGCATGGCAATGCTGGGCAACTGCCTGTTCATCACAGGCGAGTCCGCCCATAAGCTCGCACCGGACTTCGAACCCCTCGGCGAATGCATTTTGACTGAAGTGGAAAACAATGGCGCTTTTCAGCAAATTACAGATTGATTTTATAAAATTCTAAATCCTAAATACTAAATTCTAAACAAGCACTAAATACTAAATTCTAAACAAGCACTAAATACTAAATTCTAAACCCCCACCCCCCCTTTGGTTGTATTTTTAGCCAGGGGGAATGGATATTCAAGTTAGTTTAGTGCTTAGTGCTTAGGATTTCTAAAAAAAAGCATTCACTCTACATTCTCTGATTCAATCTAATCAAAATTACTTTTATAATCCATGATTGAGCCGCCGGATTATACTTCTTAGGGTTTTGATCCGTACCGTGTAATGCAAGCCAGCACTATTACATCTTCACGAGGGCCCACGAAAAATCGTGTCTGTCCTCCCCCACGATCGCTTGAGCCTTTACATCATCAATTATTACTTTTTATAGACTATTGTTGTCAACATCACAGCGTTCTGATCTTATTGACATCGTCCACAATCGTCCAGTTTGTAATTCCATTGGATCCGTGCTTGATTCGGAACGGCCGGATCTCTTGTAGATGGTTCAGCCATACAAAGGTCCCGAACTTGGATTTAACAGCCTTCTCCACCAACTGCTCGGTGGGGCAGAGCTCCTCCTTATTATCGTTTATTAGCTCCACGACCTTATCAGGCGTGAGGTTGCAGTAGTTCTCGACCTTGGTTACATTAGCCTTGGCTACCGCATAACCATCTTTAACCTTAAAGTATATTGTATCATCTTCATGTATACAATCATATGGCGGTAATTTCTCTCTCATGAACTTCGGTTCTATGGTCTTTGAACCGCTTAACAGCATTGTTATCTGGTCTTTCCTGAGTTCTACAATATGGTCCATAAGGCGTACCGAAATGAAATCGTCTTACAAATATTAAAAGCTTTTTAATAAAATCCCATCCCAAACCAAATTAAATTTTTTTTTTCACAGCAAACTTAAAATAACAAAATATTGTTGCCCCCTTGTAGAGTAAATTTAGATTTTTTTTATATTATTTTACAGATTCAGCTTAGCCTTTCCAAATGTAAAATATATGTCCGCTACTGGGATTTTTTTAATAAAATTTTAAAAATAAAATCGCTGCAATTTTAATGGAAAATCCACGCACGAACAGCAATGCTTAAATATCAATAAGAGGCAAGAGGCCACAATATTAAATGATAATAAACGAAGGCTTTCTAGGGTATTATAATAGGATTTAACAACACTGTTAGATTCCGCACGGCCCAACACTTCGATGTTTATTGATATTGTGAAGTGTGGGCAACTAGTTTTAATGAGAATGATTTCTAGCGAAAGCCTTCTGGACCTGAAATCCAGACTATTGACCCTTTATCCTACGATGCGAAGGATTTCAGGCCAAAAGACAAGAGGCAAGAGACGATACGCCCCTCGCTGCCGAATGACGGTACGCATTTCGCCAACGCTAAACGTGTACCGCACTTCTATAATCGATAAAAATTGATATAAAAGCTTATACTAAGCTCCCTCTCATTCCCACTCAATCGTTCCAGGCGGCTTGTTCGTTATATCAAATACTACCCGGTTCACTACATCCTTCATCTCGTTGGTTATCCGAATGGAAATCTTATCCAGAACACTGTGCGGGATCTTCGAGTATGCAGCGGTCATGGCGTCCACGGACTGTACTGCCCGTACCACCACGGTCCGCCCGTACGCTCTGACATCGCCCTGGACGCCCACGCTTTTTATCGGCAGCAGCGCCGCGAAATACTGCCAGGGCTGTTCCATCAGCCCCTCCTCCACTGCCTTGTCGATCTCCTCCTCTGCTATTGCGCACGCCTCTCTCACAATGGCAGTGGCCTCGGGGGTCGCCTCCCCCAGTATCCTCACCGCCAGGCCGGGCCCGGGGAACGGCTGCCGTTCCGCAACGGAAATTTCAAGAGTCCTGGCTACCTTCCTCACTTCATCTTTGTAAATATCCCGGAGCGGCTCCACAAGCTCCAGGTCCATATCCGGTGGCAGCGCGCCCACATTATGATGGCTTTTGATGGTATCGCGCAGCCCGCCCCCGGACTCGATCCAGTCCGGGGCGATGGTGCCCTGCACCAGGTATACGGCCTCCACCTCCTTCGCAACCCGCTCGAAGATCCGTATGAATTTCTCGCCGATTAATTTACGCTTCTCCTCAGGGTCGATCACACCCTTGAGCGCCGCGAAGAACTCAGCGGAGGCCTCCACGATACGGAAGTTCAGACCAAGCTCGGTATACAACTTATCGATCATCTCCGTTTCGTTCTTGCGCATGTAGCCCGTATCCACATAGACCGCCACGAGCTCAGAGCCTATGGCACGATCCGCCAGCACTGCAGCTACCGTGCTGTCAACCCCTCCGGAAACGGCAATCACGGTCTTGCCCTTCAACTTCGTCTTGAGGTCTGCAACAGTACTTTCAATAAACTTCTCAGGATCGAACATATTTTACACCTGATCATTATCCATTTACCATTACATTATATAAATCTTGAGCACCTACAGCACTATTAAGCTTTTTTGTTATTAAACTACAATCCCAGCTATGAATGCGGAATTAAGGGAGAAGAATCTCCCCTAATAACCCCTCTCTTTATCTATCGTTTGGGTATGCCTATGATATATTTTGATATCTAAGGCATACCCATAGAGATAAAAAAAGAGGGGTTGTAGGGGATTCTTCCCCTACAAAATCCTGCTTTTAACTTTCAGCAAGCTTCGCACGGAATTCATTCAATTTCGCAGCAATTTTCTCATCGTTAAGTGCCAGTATCTCAGCCGCCAGCAGTGCGGCGTTATCGCCCCTGTCCAGTCCAACCGTCGCAACGGGCACGCCTTTAGGCATCTGAACGATGGCCAGGATGGAGTCGAGGTTGACCTTTCCGCTAACCGGGACACCGATAACGGGCCGGGTGGTATTGGCTGCTACTGCACCCGGCAGTGCCGCCGACAGGCCGGCGATTGCTATGAACACGCTGGCATCACTGCCTTTTACTGTACTCACGAGCTTTTCAGGTGTGCGGTGCGCGGAAACCACCTGGATTTCGAAGGGAATATCGAACTCCTTCAAGATCTCAGAGGCTTTTTCTGCTACCTGCATATCCGAGCGCGACCCGATAAGAACCAGAACAGTCATTGTAATCTCCCAATTGTCCGAAAGACTTTACCGGCAATTAATTTTATGGCAGTTTTTTTTCCGATTTAATTGTAATATGGGATATTAAAAAGATTTCTCTAAAATATTATATGGGTTTAAATATATACTGGCGCTGGTGTCTTTATGGTGACTACGAACATTATTCGGGGGTTATTTTGATGGCGCAGGTTGATGTTTCTTCTGTTGTTTCGGGACCTGTGGCCAATCAGCTGGAGAAATTTTTTGCTGTCAGGGTCCAGAGTATGCACGCATCTGAGATCCGTGAGCTGCTGAAATTAACTCAGCAGCCGGAAATCATATCTTTTGCAGGCGGACTGCCCAACCCGGAAGCGTTCCCTGTGGAGGAAATCAGGAAGATCACAGATGAGATCCTGCAGAGCCAGGGCAAGCAGGCGCTCCAGTACGGGACCACGGAGGGGCTGCCCAGGATGCGCGAGGAGATTGCCAAGTGGGTGACGCGCCTGGGCATAGAAAGTACCGTTGATAATAATATTGTAGTACAGGGCTCCCAGCAGGGCCTGGATATCGTTTCGAAAATGTTTCTTGACCCGGGCGATAACATTATTGTAGGCTCGCCAACCTATGTAGGCGGCTCAAACGCCTTTGAAGCGTACCAGGGGGTAATGCACCAGGTCGAGGTGGACGAAGACGGTATGAATATGGATAAACTTGAGGATAAGCTCAAGGAATTGAACAAGAAAGATATTCATCCGAAGTTCGCTTACGTCGTACCCACATTCCAGAACCCCTCGGGGGCGTTAATGCCCGAGGACCGGCGTAAAAGAATGATTGAATTATCAAACGAATATAACTTTCTGATTATAGAGGACAGCCCGTACGGTGAGATCCAGTTCGAAGGCGGTCCCATCAAGCCCATAAAGGCATACGACGACGGCGGACGCGTACTCTACCTGGGTACTTTTTCTAAAATTCTTTCACCGGGCCTGAGGCTGGCGTACATCATCGCCGACGAAAACATAATCAATAAAATGATAATCGCGAAGCAGGCGGTGGATCTGTGCTCCAATACGCTGGCGCAGTATATCGGCGCGGAGGCGCTCACCAGGGGTATACTCAAACCGCATATAGACAAAATCCGTGCGCTGTACAAACACAAATGGGAACTGATGAGAAAGGGCCTGAACGAGCACTTCCCGAAAGAGCACGTAAAATGGGTGGAGGCTAAAGGCGGAATGTTCACCTGGGTTACCGTACCGGATTACCTGGACTCGTCAGATCTTTTAAAGGTTGCAATTGAGCAGCATAAGGTCGCTTATGTTATCGGTGCCGCGTTCTACCCGGACAGGAGTGTGAAGAACACCATGCGGGTAAGCTTCAGCTATCCCACCGACGAACAGATCGAGATAGGCACGGAACGGTTGGGGACTGTAATCAAGGATGCGATAAAAGAATAGATTTAAGGCGAATTTTATTTACTTTTAAATTGATTGAATCAGGCGCTAGAGAAGAGAGACTAGGCGCTAGGGTGCTTTAAAGCAATGAAATTAGGACTCGGGACCTTGGACTCAGGACCCAATATGTTTTCATCGATTATAATCACCCTAGCGCCTCCTCTCTAGCGCCTAGCGCCTAACACGCATAGTTACTAATCAAAATAGAAGATCCACATGATGGCAATAAAATTGTTCATTGCGTGAATGATGATGCAAGGCGTTATGCTTTTGTAGCGGTCGAAGATGTACGCAAGGAAAAAGCCCATGAGTAAGATCGGTATTAATGCTTCTAAACTCAGGTGGAGTACAGCGAAAAATAAAGCACTAAAGGTAAAAGTGACGGTCTTATTGTACCGTGCCGATACTGCGGTCATTATATAGGCTCTGAAATAGAGCTCCTCACCGATAGGTGCAAAAACCACGCCGGCCACCAGAATAAGAGCCAGTTCGGGCAGCTTCTCGGGTATACCGAAAGAGGGCTCGGATTCCAAGCCCGCAAGCGCCAGGCCAATGGTGACAGCAGTTACAACCGCGATTATTATAATACCCCATCCAAGGCCGAGCAGTGAAAGCTTACCTATTTTTTTTGTACTGATACCCAACTCCTCTTGTGTGTGGCCGCCGAATTTGATGACGCGCAGGTAAATCAACGAAACGAGCGCGATATTTTGCAGGGCGAGCGATATGAATAACGCTTTTGGCGAAAAGACCAGGTCTAAATATCCCTCGTCGCTGGAAAAAAAGGATGTGCCGGCAGGTTTGAACACCAGGTATTCCAGCAATGGATACCCGACCACTGTGGTAATAGCCAGCGCCACAATAAAAATGAGAAAGATATTAAAAAAGCTGAATGGGTCCGTAACCATTCCTTTAAAAGAGATACGATTCATTTTGGCCAACTCAGTATTCCCAGCCCAATGATTCCAGCTTACGATCCTTTTTAGTCGCTTTTTTGTATTCGCGGTAGTGCACCTTGCACAGTTTCGTTCGCTTACGGCCTGATTCAAGCCTTTCTGACTCGAAAACCTCACTTAACTTTTTTGTGGGAAGAGACCGAGATGACTCTTGATCACACCCTACAATCTGGCATTTTTCCGGTTCTTCCTGTTTAGATGTCCGGCCCATGTTAATCGACTTTATATTAAACTGATAATACAATATTAATATTTTGGGAACTTCTCCAACTTCTGGTAGAAAATTATATGAGATTTCTACTTACAAATCCCAACTTTAAAGGCGAAATCCCAAGAAAATCCCAAAAACTAAACTTAAAATAGTCGTTAGTCGTAAGTACTAAGTCGATAGTCCGAAACCCTCCGACTACACAACTCTATGACTCTTCGACTCTGTTATGGTTTGACTCTCGACTCTCGACTATATGACTCTTCGACTCAATTAAATTTGGAGAGCTGATAAAATTAAAAATCATCCTGCATTTGATAAAAAGTTTGATGTAATTATCGTGGGCACCGGCCCCGCCGGCGGTTCTGCTGCGCTCAAAGCATCCGCCTCCGGCCTGAAGACATTGATTGTGGACCGTAAGGCGGAGGTGGGCGTACCCATCCGGTGCGGTGAGGGGACCGCAGAGGATGTGCTGAAGGATTTCGGCATACCCGTTGAATCCGGGCTTGTCCGCAACCATGTCAATGCCGGCAAGTTCGTCAGCTCGGCAGGCAGCGAGATAGAGATCGCTACCAAACAAAAGGGTTTGATTTTGAACAGGGAGAACTTTGAAAAATAGTTAATTGAAGCCTCGCAGTCGAGCGGTGCAGAGATTGCCATGAAAACGAATGTTACAGGTATATCGAACAAGGGCGTAAAAATCGGCAGCACCACTGTTCGAACCGAACTTATTATAGGTGCTGACGGGATAGAATCAGTGGTGGGGCACTGGGCGGGCCTGGATACAACATTGGCACTGGCGGACATCGGGATATGCTCGAAGTATGTCGTATCTGACTTCGAGCATGACCACCATAAGGTGGAAATGTACTGGGGTGATAAAATTGTATCCGGCTGCGGGTATGCATGGGTGTTCCCCAGAGGCGACGGCTCTGCAAATGTCGGGCTGGGCGTCGCGGGCGTTCACGTGCCCAAAACCGGTACAAGACCCGTGCTGGACGAATTCGTTAAATTCCGCTGCGGTAAAAACTGCAATAAGTCTAACCACCAGGTGGGTAGCATCCCGCAATCCAGCCCGATGACAACCGCCGTATCTGGCAATGTCATACTGGTTGGCGACGCCGCGAGGTTCACCATCCCGCTCACGGGCAGCGGCATCGGCCATGCACTTTATTCGGGCGCCCTTGCGGTGGAAACGATACTGGAAATGCGAGAGAAAGGCGCCGGCCTGGATTACCTGAAAACCTACGATGCACGCTGGCGAGCAAGGTTGGTGCGCAAGCTCAAGCGCGCTTACAAGCTCAAGGAGCGGTTCAGACAGGATCGAAACGCCATCGAGCGCATGTTCAGGATCCTGAAACCCTTTGTTATACTGCACAGAATGTTCCCCAGTGTTGTGGAGAAGCTCGCGCTCAGGGATTTCAGATATTAAAATCAATATCATATTGATTTCGGAGAGACGACTTGAATTCATATTGATATAACGGCACGGCCCTACACTGATTTTAATTATAATACTATGAGATAATACTGTTAGATGACGCACTGCCAAGCACCTTTGGTAATTATGAAATAATTCAACTTCACCGTTATAAACGGCACGGCCCTACACTTCAATGTTAATAGTTATTGTGAAGTCTGGGCAATCAATTCAGCATATATAGATTTAGGGTGTTGGCAACTAGGTGTGGGCAATCCATTCAGCGAGTTGCGAGAGACGAGACGCCTGACGCAAACGTTAGACGTTACGCACTTCGCAACCGCCACCGTTAGCCACCCCTCTATAATCATCTAAAAAGCTTCAAGAAATCCCTAAAAATCCTCTACACTTTTTTAAAAATTAATAATATATTATTCTAATTTGGAAATCTTTAAATAAAATCAGCCCGATTCATTTTTCGAAAGGATTTCCTTAATAAACCGGGATAATAAATGAGGCATTAGGAGATACTCTACTCTAAAAATCAACGAAAAGAAGGAGATCTTTCAAAAGTGAATATAACGGTGATCACGCTTAAGATCTAACGTACCGGAAGGGCACGCTTGGGATTCTTGAGCAAGGGGGGCATGGACCTAGAAAAATTATGTGTTTATTTCGGAGAAATATTAAATTTCAATAGAAGGAAGGATAGAAATGATAAAAAAATTGTTTTCAACCGGGTGTGCACTCATAATGATCTTATCAGTGTTATTGATATTTACGCCGAGCCTGGCGTCAGATTCTGAACCGACAACGAGATCATCAAGATCGACTTCGACCATAGAGGTCAGCGATCCCATACGGCTGACCTCGGATAGCTATTATGAACGAGGCCAATCAATTACCAAAGGAGGCGGTTATTACTGGCTGTTCTGGGGTCGGTCAACCGACGAAACAGGAAATTACGACACCGGCGATCCTGACGGTGCGACATATGATACCTATTTCATGAAAGCGACGACGCTTGCTGGCCTGGAGAGTGGTTCACCCACCGCGGTAACAGGTGCGGATAATATCTATCAGGGGCAGACCTCGTGTGTGTATTACGGCGGCAAGGTCTGGGTTTTCGCCGCCGATGAGAACGATGGCCACGGCATCAAAGCCTGGCATTCAACGAATGGTTTATCGTGGTCCGAGCACGATACCGGCATTGATGCGTGTGGTGCACCTCACCTATGGGCCACGGTCTACGACGGAAAAATCTTCCTGGTTTACAATGCAGTGGGGAATAAACTGGAGGTCCGAACCTATGCTGGCGTCAGCTGGTCCTCAGCCGATGATGCGTCAAGCAATGAAGGCATGCCGCGGTTCTATGAAGATTCAGGTGGGGACCTGCATATGATATGGTGCAGCTGGGGTATGCCTGCATACTATATCCATACCTACAATAACGGTTGGTCCACCACACCTGACCACTCTATAACCGGCACAGAAAATGATGACTGCGACCCCACCCTGTTCCAGATCGGCGGCAGCGGCGATTACTGCCTTATGTATGCTCCATGGGACGGAACACAGCAGTATATCGCTGCATGGACCGCCGCCACCTTGAGCGGTTTGGAATACGCAGATAGCTGCAAGGTTACCGCAGGGTCGTACGGCGGCAGCCCGTGGGTGGATATGTGGCCCATTGCGTTCAACGATGGCGGTAACGATTACCTCTTCTACACCTCCGAGAGAAAGGATGATGGAACCTGCGGCACCGGCAACATCTGGTATATGCCGGTGGACTGGGATACATACAATAACCATTATACTTACATCCAGAACGCAATCGATAATGCAGACCCGGGGGATACTGTTATTGTACATGATGGTACATATAATGAACAACTTATCATTGACAAGAGTTTAACGCTGCAGAGCGGCAGCAAACCCAAGCTCGTGGCTCCGGACACCAGGAGCACCTATACATTTCAGGAATCAGGATATTCATGGGATCCGTTGATTTTCGCGTACGGGGGCAGCTTGTCCGGCAGCCATGTTTCTGGCACCGGGACCATCAGCGTAACCGTGGACTGCTTTGAGATCGACTGCTGAAACAAAGCTTGAAACGGTAAAAGATAATATGCGATACTATACCTTAATGTAAAAACGGTGACTATTGCTAACAACGATATCCACGATAT
>CP070629.1:869566-872637 GCA_020356005.1 Thermoplasmata archaeon | reverse complement strand
TTTCAAATCGGTTATGAAACCGATTACAGGAAGCTTTTAAATTCCGATGAAATCCAGGGTGTTAGTATTGTTACGCCCTCACCGACGCATTATCAGTTAACGAGGGATTTCATAGATTCAAAAAAAGATGTACTGGTAGAAAAACCCATGACGCTGGATGTTGGCGAAGCAGAGAAATTGGTAGATGTGGTAAAAAACTCAGAACAGGTCTGTATGGTAGGCCATATCTTCAGGTACCATCCCAGCGTACTGGAGCTCAAGCGCCGGCTGGACGCAAGGGAATTCGGTGAGGTAATATATCTGTTCTGCAACAGGCTGGCGTTCAGGGCGCCCCGGCAGGATATGGGTGTGCTTTATGCGCTTACCATCCACGAAGTTGATCTGTTCTGCTACCTTTTAAACCATGAATACCCGGAGTCTATTTTTGCCGTTCTCAGTAACTATTATCAACCGGAGATCGAGGAAACAGCGATGGTAACAATGAACTTCCCGAATAATGTTAAATGCTTTGCCTTTGAAAGCTGGCTTTCGCCAATATACGGTAAACAGCGCGATTTGGTACTGATAGGAACCCATAAAAGTGCCCGAATCGATTACCTCAAGCCTCATGAGCTCCAGATTTTCGACTCGTCCGTAGTAGAGGAGAATGTAGAGGGCCGAAAGGAGTTCAAAGGGCTGCATGAAGGCTCCCGTGTACTGCCCATAGATTATAAGGAGCCCCTGAAAGAGGAGTTCAAGCATTTCGTAGCGCGGATGAAGGATAGGGGCAAACCTAACTCGGATGTCAGGATAGGGCAGCGCGCTGTGGAGATGGTGGAAAAGGCCAAAGAATCAGCGGCGAAAAATACACCGATATCTTTTTAAAATGAATATAAATATACCAGAAATGGTGGGAAAATGAAAGCTGTAATACCTGCTGCAGGGCTCGGGACACGATTTATACCGGCGTCCAAGGCGCAGCCGAAGGAAATGCTGCCGGTTGTTGATAAACCGGTTATTCAATATGTTATAGAGGAAGCAGTAGCCGCCGGCATTAATGATATATTGATCATTACCGGCCGAGGAAAGCGTTCCATCGAAGATCACTTTGATAAAGCTATCGAGCTCGAGCAGCTTCTGCGGAACGAAAATAAGGATGACCAGCTTAAAGAGGTCCAGAAGATCTCCAATATGGCCGATATTCACTTCGTACGACAAAAGGAACAAAAAGGGCTGGGGCATGCAATATACTGCGCCCGCAAGCATGTGGGAAATGAACCTTTTGCCGTAATGCTGGGCGATACTATAAATATTGCCGATGTACCGCTAACAAAGCAGTTGATGAATGCATACGAGAAATATCAGTGTTCCATTATCGCCATCGAGAAAGTACCCAGGGAGAAGGTGGTGAATTACGGTATCATCGATGGCGAGAAGATAGAAGATAATATTTACAAAATCAACAATCTTGTGGAAAAGCCCAGCGTAGAAGAGGCACCCTCCACCCTGGGTATTACAGGTACCTATGTACTCACCCCGGAGATCTTTAAATGCATTGAACGCACCAAGCCCGGGGTTTCGGGTGAAATCCAGCTTACGGACGCAATGAAGATATTACTTGAGGAGCAAAGTATCTACGGCTTGACTTTTGAAGGTAAACGCTATGATATTGGTAACAAGCTTGACTGGTTCAAAGCAAATATCGAGCTGACGCTCAAACGCGAGGAATTTGCCGAACCCATGAAGGCATATCTCAAGAGGCTTTTAAATGACTAAGGTATTGGTAACCGGCGGTGCCGGTTTTATAGGCAGCCACCTGTGTGAATATCTGCTGGATAAGGGAGAACATGTTGTATGCGTTGATAATTATTTTACAGGCAGTAAAAAGAATATCGAGCATCTTATAGGTAAAGACAATTTTGAGATAGTGGAACACGATATCATTGAACCTCTTTATGTCGATGTGGACCAGATCTACAATCTGGCCTGCCCTGCTTCACCGATACATTACCAGAAGAACAAGGTGAGAACCATAAAGATGGGGACTGTAGCGATGGTGAACATGCTTGGAATCGCAAAACGGACTGGAGCTAGAATTCTTCAGGCGTCCACATCAGAGATATACGGTGACCCGAAGGTGCATCCTCAGCGTGAGGAGTACTGGGGCAATGTTAATCCCATAGGTCCCCGGGCGTGTTATGACGAGGGTAAACGCGTTGCGGAGAGCCTCAATATGGCATACTACTGGGAATGCGGTGTGGATATCCGAATAGCCCGGATTTTTAATACATACGGTCCGAGGATGGCCAAGGAGGACGGCAGGGTGGTATCGAACTTGATCATGCAGGCACTCACCAACCAGCCCCTGACAATCTACGGCACAGGAGAACAGACCCGGTCCTTTTGTTTTATATCGGATATGATTGAGGGTCTCTATAAATTGATGAATTACAAAGAATTCGTGGGCCCGGTGAATCTGGGCAACCCCCGGCAGTCTACCATATTGGAACTTGCAACCTTGATACAGAAACTCGTGCGTGTGGAAGGTGAGCTGATCAAAAAGCCGCTGCCGGAGGATGACCCGGTTAGGCGGTCGCCTGACATTACCCGTGCGAAAAAATACCTGGACTGGAGCCCCACGGTGACGCTTGAAGAGGGCTTGAAGGAAACCATAGAGTATTTTAAAAGTGTTGTATAATCAATTAGAGACGCTATTATTAGATTTTTAAAAGCTTCATAATAGATTCCAGAAGTGCGTATTACGAATCACATTTACATCGATATAACGGCACCGCCGAGCGCTAAGGCGCCGGCAACAAATCAGCGGTTGCGCAGTGCGTAACGTTAGGCGTCTTACGTTTTGCATCCGAATAACGTTTGACGGATTACAGTACGCCCCTCGCAAACGCTAAACGTTGGACGCTCTTCTGGTAGCAATATAAAATTGTTTTAAATATCATCGATACCCAAATGCATAAATTTAATAGCAATTATTATAATCATCCAATAAAATTGGTTACGATCATTCCTAATCTGGTACATAATTATTGGAGTTGAAACAATCCGTAAACCCGACCCTGAGAATTTAATTT
>CP070629.1:865947-869466 GCA_020356005.1 Thermoplasmata archaeon | reverse complement strand
GTAAGCTCAAAGGGTTATCCAAAACCAGGGAGGACACCGTTAATTGACATGAGGTATTATATTCGGTCCAGGAAAGGCATTGAAGATGAGGCTGGCAAGAACAGGTTGGAGTTGGATTACTGCCGCTGTTGTGGTAAGCGTTGCGGTCTGCCTGGTTCCGGGTCACGTTCATGCCTATGAATACAGGGATGATTTCAGCACCAAAAAAGCTGAACAAGACAGCTACCTTCACTCGATATTCTGGCCGCAGGGGGCTTTTCCACCGTCGGAGTCATACCTGTACCATAGTGATACACAGCAGCAGCAAGAATTAGGCTTCGGGGATTACAACGGTGAGCCGGCAGTTCTGGGTTATTGCTTTCCAATTGCTTCGACTCAGTCGCACAGCGCTGTTAGTGGATACCTGAATATTGACATACGGTTTCAGGACACCACCGACCTGGTTGCGGGCTCTTTACAATACTCGCTCTCGGACGATGGGGTCATTTGGTCCTCGGCAAGGCATCTGGGCCAGGGAAATCATACCATACCTCTGGAATCTGTCAGTGGCGCCTGTTATGTCAAATTCCGTGGAACCGAGGTCTTGTTCGATAATATAGAAGTGTTCTTAAGTTCGTCTCCTGCCACGATTGAAGTACCGCGCGATTTTGCCACCATCCAGCAGGCTATTGATTCAGCGTCTTATGGTGACATCGTGGAGGTCTCGCCTGGTATCTATAAAGGCGATGGTAATTGGGATATCGACTTCAAGGGTAAATCTATCACCGTACGCAGCTCATCCGGGCCGGGGCGAACGACAATTGACTGTACTGGAAATGAAGGCCGCAGAGGTTTCTATTTCCACCGGGGAGAAACCCGCAATTCTGTCGTTCGCGGTTTTACAATCAAAGGAGCTCTATTACCCGGCTCTGAGATTCCGTCTGACAATAGTTGGAGCTCAAGTCCTGCACATCCGATTGGTGCCGGCATATACTGTGAATACAGCAGCCCGAGCATAATTAATTGTGTTATAACCCAATGTGGCGCCGAGATGGGAGGCGGTATCGGTTCTGTTGGTGGTTCGCCTTTGATTATTGATTGTACTATTGAGCAATGCCAGGCCGGAGGCTTTGGACAGGCAAAATCTGGTGGATTTGGAGCGGGTATCGGCCTTACAAAAGGCTCTGATGCCAGGATTGTCAATTGTATTATCGAGAACAACATGGGTTTTGATAAAAGTTTCGGAGCCGGTGTATATTGCTGGCAAAGCAGGCTTATGTTGTCCGGTTGCGATATTTCATTTAATAACGCACAGGGAAATGTCAGGGGCGGCGGCCTTTACTGCGGAGGCTCTTCAACACAAGCCACATTAGAACGCTGCATCGTTTCGAATAATACCGCCGAAACCGGCGGCGGCGTCTTCTCGGATTCAAATGCCCGCGTGAACATAACGAACTGCACAATTGCTGACAATACACATACGGGTGTTCACGCTGATGCGAGCTATATAGCAATCAGAAACAGTATTGTATGGTATAATGGTAACTCATCAGTCTCGCTCGGAGGTTCGCTGTCGTCCAATCCCGTTCGCTATTCGAATATAGAGGGATATTATTCGGGACAGGGCAATATCGATGCGGTTCCTATGTTCGCATCAAGAGGAAGTGACTATCATCTTCGGTCTAACCTGGGCCGATTTGATTCGGGCAGTTGGGTCATAGATTCGTTTAGCAGTCATAGTCCTTGTATAGATGCAGGTGACCCCCAGGACCCGATTGGAGCTGAGCCTTTCCCGAATAATAAGCGCATAAATATGGGGGCATATGGCGGGACACGTCAGGCAAGCAAAAGTATCGGCCCTCTTATCTTTCATGTAGATGGATCAAGGGGAAATAAGTATAATTCCGGCCTCAGCAGGGACCAGGCATTCAGAACCATACAGGAAGCCGTGGCCGAGGCTTATGACGGTGATACCATAATGGTCTGGCCGGGAACCTATCGTGAAGCTGTATTTGTTGTCGGTAAAGCAATAACCATTCAGAGCGCCGACGATGCGGCGGTAGTCGAGGCTCCGTCGAACGACTATGCGTTTACTTTTCAATTTGCAGAGAGTTCAAGAAGCGTTCTGCGTAATTTTGTAATCACTAATTGTGGAGAGGGGGCCATCTTTTGTAATAGTGCTTCGCCTGAGCTTACTAATCTGACTATAGTTAATAATCAGTTTGGGATTACTGCTTACGGAGGTTCTGACCCGAGCATAACTAACTGCATCTTTTGGAACAATCAATTCGGTGACCTGGAGCAATGCCGTGCTCGCTACAGTAATCTTGGAGAATTGAAACCTGGTGATAGTAACCTCGGCAATATAAGTAAAGATCCGATATTCGCTGATATTAACAATGGCGACTATCATTTGCAGTCCGAATACGGAAGATATTTGCCAAAGGGTACCTGGACGACGGACTCTCAAACAAGTCCTTGTATCGATGGCGGTGACCCCGGGGTGCACACAGGACGCGAGCAGAAGCCTCATGGAGGCATAGTGAACATGGGTGCTTATGGCGGAACACCGTTCGCGAGCAAGAGTGGGCCTTCCTGGTAATATCAGGAGTAATCGTGATTAATAAAATATGATTTGAAACGATTGTTTGAAGTATAAACCATATAATTAAGATTATTTAGACTCTAAAAGTACACTACCCGCATGGTATCATTAGCCGGTGGATTTCATAATGCGCGTCACTGAGGTTGTGAGAGATACCTCGGTAAAATAATTTTTTACGATATGAAGATAATTGCCATAAGTCTTTTTAGGTAAAAAGCTTAGTGTTGACGATAAAAGAAAAGAGGCCGGGAAGTAGCAGCAAATAGGCAGTTTTTTTTGTATTGGAACCTCTTCTCATAACTGAGATGTTTATCTGCCGGCTGTCAAAAATTGATGCTTCCGATAAAAACCGGTAAATTTTATGGTTGACAAAGGATTGAATCACGAGTATAATGTGGTAAATTTGCTCGAGGCGCTGAAGGAGCGCATAAAAAGTATTCTGAGCACGGTAGGAGGATAGAAAAATCCGCGCCCAATTTGTACATATGCAGGTAAGCAAGATACGAAAGCAGGGCTTTACGCTGATCGAGCTGCTTGTGGTTATATCCATCATCTCGTTAATCATGGCTATTTCACTACCCGCATTCAACAAAATACGGCTTCAGGCACGCTCGATGATGAGCATGAACAACATGAGACAGATTACCTCCACCATGAATCTCTTTGCCTCGGACAACGATGATAGATATCCCGAATCGGTTGCAACGATTGGGGCTGGTGACACTTGGAACTGGACCGACTCAACCAGGTTAACCGGTAACAGACGCCGTAGCCCTCAACTGCACCGGGCGATGAGCGAATACCTCAGGAAATACATACCTGATGCGAGTACCATGTATTGTCCGAATGTACCCCATAAATACGAGCATTTACAGCAGGCATGGGATGCCGGTGACGATTGGGACAATCCCAGAAACTCTTTTCCTGCCGATCCG
>CP070629.1:856833-865847 GCA_020356005.1 Thermoplasmata archaeon | reverse complement strand
ACCAATTTCATGGGCTTTCAGGACAGAAGACTTACAATATATGCAATATGGAATTTGTAAGTCTTCGCATATAATCTTTGATTCATCTGTAGTATTTGCAGTGTTTGGATTTAATAAGCAATTTAAAAGCAAAAAGTCCCTAGCGTCTATTCTCTCTTCTCTAGCGCCTGATTTCATCAATCTAATATCTACTCCTCTTCTTTTTTCTTTGTAAAAATCTCTCCGAACCGCGTTAATTTCGTCTGAACCGGCCCTTTTTCTGGCTCTGCTGGTTCCTCCTTGGGTGGCAAACCAGGTATTCTTGCAGTTACTGGCCCGATTGCACCGGGGGTACCGGGCGGCGGCAATGCTCTCACCTTGGGTGCTTCTCCTAGTTTCTTATCGGTACCGAAAGCCACGAGCTCATCGATTCCCAGCTCTTTGCGTTCCCGCATCTTCTTTCGTTTCGTAAAAAACAAAAATAAAATAAAGCTGAGAATAATTAAATTGACGATCAGAACCGCCGCGCCCACACCAATCCAGAATTTACTGTCCTCTTCTTTACCCTGCGAGGTGCTTGAGGGAATATTCGGGAAGTCATCCACTGTCAGGTTTAAGGTATATTCATAAAAATCTGTTGCATTGAATGTATCCACTGCAGTAACTCTAATTGTATATTCACCAGGCCTGGCATAGGTATGGCTTGCCTCTCCAGAACCGTAGGTGGTTACCTTGGGCGAGCCGTCACCGAAATCCCAGATGAATTTCAAATTATCACCGTTGGGATCTTTAACATCCAGGCTCAAGGTCACTCGACTGTATTCGAGATCGCAGTTGCAGCTGGAAATAACCGGCGGGTCATTCAGATTTCTGATTTGAATTTCCAGCCATACATAATCCGTCCCGTTGGTGATATTCCCATCATCTGCCGTTAAATTGATAAAATAGCGTGCCAAAGATTCGTCATCAATGGAAGGTGCAAAAAAACGGATGGTACCGGAATCGCGCTCGATTGTTAGATTCGCAGGCAGTACGGTTGTTTTGGAGATGGGATGCAGTTCGAATGTCGCGGAATCGCCGTCCTCATCCCCATATGTTACAGATAAGTTCAGCCATGTTCTCTCATCCACTTCGAACAGCATGTATTCATTTTTAATTGCGGCCATGGAACCTACATTTAGAATTACCGGCGGATCGTTCATATTCAGAACAGATACCTGCAGATGGGAATAACCGATCTTATCGTCGGGATCTTCAACGGAAACATTGACATTGATAATTCCCACATCCGATTGTTCCGGCATAAAGCTTATCTCACCTGTATCGCGATCGATGAAAAAATTTTCTTTATCATCGCTGCCCATTCCATCGGTAAGGTTCGAGCGGAAGATCAAATTCTGGCTTTCTTCATCATAGGCCTCCAGCTGGAAGTAGTTCCAGCGGTCCTCATATGCCACAAGCGGCCCTGTTGTGGTTATTACCGGTGCGTCGTTTACTGCTTCAACCCAGAGCTCCACATTCAGGTAGTCCCCTAAAGGTTTAGTACCATTGGAATCCGTTACTGTAAGGTTGAAATATATAAATCCCAGATCCAAGTTGGTGGGTTCGAATTGTATCTCACCTGTAGTGGTATTCAGCTCAAAGTTATCCATATCGTCGCTGCCGGCTCCATCGCTGAGATTGCATGAGAACATAAGATTATCTCCGTCTATATCTCTGGCAGCTATTACGAAGCTGTACAAGGAATCCTCATAGGCACGCTCGTTGCTGTTGATCAATTTTACCTGATTCGCACCCACAGCTCTTTTATGGCCGCCGGGGTAGGACAGCTGGTAGATTTCAGGAGGATCGTTGGTGGGGGTTACTGTTACAGAGAAGATATTGGAAGGAGTACTCTTCTCATCGCCTGTATTTGAGGCTCCATCCACCCCTTTGTTTTTGGCAGTTACCTGGAACTCCCTCACACCGTAGAAATTTGAACCTGTATAAAATTCCAGTACAGCCGACGCGAGGCTTTGATTGATCCAGCAGTCCACCTCACTTGCGTCCTGCTTATAATTTACAGAAAACGAGAGGTTCTGTATTCCGAACCCGTCGGCGTAGTAATCCAGGAGGTCGATTTCGCTTTTCGTCCAGCCGGAGTCCTCGTCGATAACAGTACTGTTCGGAATAAGTGTGAGCAGCTCCGGCAAAACCTCAAGATCATAGACTATATGGATATTGGAGATATTAATTCGCCCGAGTTTCTCGGACGTAAACTTCAGCGGTACAATGACATCCCCGTACCCATCCCCGGAATTATTTACTGCCAGTTGAAAGGCTTCTTCCAGGTCCTGGGTGAGTGATATCTTATTTGAAAGCTCACCGACAGTAGCATTTTCGTTCACATCGTCGGCACCGATATCAAGAGTCAGGTTGTACGGAAAGCTCATACCGGTACCGTTTTTCAGTGTCTGTACCTGGACATAATTTGTAAAAAGTCTTGCTTCATTTGACACCTCTGCAGGTGAAATGGCAATAATATGGAGATCTCCAGAGGCGTCGAGCATTTTTTCATCGTCAATTATCATTGAACTATTGTAATCCGCTCCACCGCCGCCGGTCTGGCTTATTACCATAACGAAATCGGTCCCGTCCCAGTAGAACAGCTTGGCGTTGTAAATCGCCGGTGCACTGAGGTGCACACCGTGCCCCACCCAGGTCAGGTTAACCGCCTCGAATACAACAGATCCCAATTTGAATTGGAACAAATGATATGCATAACTGCCCGCTCCGCTGGATGCGTTGGTCACATTCAGAGAATCCGCTGCGCTTATGTTGGTGCGGTGAGTGCTGTTGAATTGATAGGAGGCTTTCAAAGGACCCAGCGGCCCCTGGGGCGGGTCGTTGAATACCAGTCCGGCATAGGCGAAGGTATTGAGGCTGTCCGTAAAATTATGAACGCCTACAATATTGTCCGGTATGGTTGTGCTCAACCCTTCCACATCGAAACCTGCGCTCTGTATCTTTGCATTTTTTGGTAATGTTACCGCTGCTGAGCTGTTGAAATAGAGGCCGCTGACCGGATCCTTAGTGGTTAAATCCATTTCCAGATAGCTTGAGCCGTCGGATAATTTATTGATAACTACATTGGTTTGACGGCTCTGGGGTGACTGCGTATTATATTCTGCTCCACCAAAGCTATCAACAATTTCATTTCCATTTTCTTCCTCTGGTTGTGCCGGGGTACTTATAATTAGGGTTGATAGAATCAATATAATGCATATTAGCAGCACAGTAATCCAGTTTAACGCCAGATGGCGGGGGCTATCACTGCCCGAATGCGATTTTGGTATTCCCAACATTACAACTAAAAAAAGTATACAAATATAAGTATCTATCGATATAACACTTCAATAAAAGCAGCAAGCAGCAGGCTGCATGGTGCATGGTGCATAGTGTAAAAGTGTAAAAGTGGAATAGTTGAAAAGTGCAGGAGTGGAAAAGTTAACCTGGGTCCGGGGTCCGGGGTCCTGATTTCTGCGCTTATACTACACCTTCACCTTCCCGATTACAACTCTTTCGGGGTCGATGACGTTCCTCAGCATATCGAGCTCGCTTTGTTTTGGCGGTTCCAGCTGTTCCAACCCATCTTTTACGGGTATATCGAAGCCCATGTTATCCTTCACATCATCCTCGGTTACGCCGGGCGCAAGCCCTATCAATCTGATGTGGTTGGACTCCGGCTCGAAGTCGAACAGTGCCATAGAGGTGATAACACGGTAGGGGCCCGTTCCTTCGGGCAGGCCGGCACGCTCCCTCGCGTTTTGCGTACCGTCGAGGTAGCCCGGCGAGGTTATGAAATCCACCTTTTCCAGGAACCGCCTCTTCTCGTGCTGCATGAGGATTATGGTGCGCCAGCACAGCGATGCAACCTCGTTACCGCCGCCGCTGCCTGTAAAGCGCAGTTTCGGTCGGCGGTAATCCGACCCGATCATTGTACTGTTGATATTACCGAACCTGTCCAGCTGGGCGGCGCCCAGTATACCGTAATCGATGAACCCGGCGCAGGCGGTGGCCACCATGGTGGTCATGTTCGTCCAGCATACAGCATGGTGGCTGTTGCGCGCGTCCGCCATCATGTTACGCCTAAACGGCGTTGCAACCTCGGGGCCTATGGCGCCGTACTCGTAGACCTGGCAGATGTTCGGTGCGTAAAGGCGCTGTGCCAGGATCGCAGCTATCTGCGGCATGCCGTACCCAATAAAAACCGTCCGGCTGTCTTCTATCAATCTTGCCGCCTGACATATCATGAGCTCGACACTGGTATATTCATTCGCATCATCAGAACCCGTTCCGGCGCTCATAGATAGTATCCCTCCTTGTACTCCTCATCCTGTGTCAGCTTCTCAAGATGCGCCGGTCCTCCGATTAGCTTAAGATAGCTCTTGTGGTCTGCCACATTGTAGATATACTTTTCAAGATAAGCGTTTATTTCATCAGGTTCTCTTGCTGCGAAGAACTCCTCAAGGTGTGCAGTATCATAAGTGTAAAGCCCCGGCACAGTACCGGGATGTGCTCCAAAGGGTACATGAACGACGGCATCCACGAGATAATAGGGGATGGTTGTCTGACCCGGTCTCTTTCGGATGTCCTCGGTGGGGATGATCTCCTCCGCTGAAATTATCACCCTCCTGGAAGCCATTGCGGTTTCTACAGGCGACACGCTGGGCCCGAATACCCGGGAGTTCCCGAACTCATCGCACTGGTTCACATGGATTATAGCAACATCCGGATTAATGGCAGGTACAAGGCAGATATTGTTACCGGTGAACGGGTCTTCGATGACTTTTGCTCCCGAATGCTTAAATGTATCCGTACCCATGAGTGCACGCGTCGGCAGAAACGGTACGCCCATGGCTCCCGCCAGGTGCCGCAGCGCAAGCGCGCCGTTGGACCAGTCGATGATTTCCACTTCGCCGTTCTCGATGGCCGAAAACAGTGTGCGGCCGAGCCCGGCGAATCCCACATCGATCTTCGACACGCACCCGCCAGCTACCAGCAATGTAGTATCCAGCAGCGTGAACTTCGCCGCTATCCATAAGTTGCGCTTGCGCTGGCGTACGATCTCGCGCTCCAGCGCCATGGGCCCGCGCACCATGGAGGAGAGGTCGTAGCTGAGGTAGAATCCGTCCTTTACGAACCGCTCAACCGCATCCTTTTCACTCATTACCTTGGACTTAAGCTCACGGCTCTTGTGCTCGCGCATCCATGCTCGCGCCCTGTCGGGGTCTGGCGCGATGAATTCGCCTTCGCCTGATTCAATTATCTCTGTTCCCAAAATATTACCTCCGATGAAAGTAAAATTATTGATTGTAGGATATTGATTGGATTGAATATATATTTGTTGGATTTGTTGGAATTGGTATAATTGATTTTGGTCGACATATCCTTAACTTAGATTACATTTATAATTGCCTCTTTAAAATAGAATGCTTTAAATCTATATTCATGTAATAGTAAAATATTTAACTTATTTGTATCCATAATTTAAAAGGGTATAAATGAAGTATTCTTACTCTTTCTTTCGTTTAGATAATATTATCATAAAAATTCATATTGTTTATATTTTAATATTTATTCTTGTACCTTTTATATTCTACTTTATTTTCAATCTCATAACCGCACTGGCAATACTAAATTTTCTGATTTTATTAAGCTTCAGCGTCGTTATTCATGAACTGGGCCATGCATATTATGCCCAGCGGTATAAAGTTTACATCCATGAAATCATTCTACTGCCTTTCAGCGGAATAAGTGTCCGTTCCGGGATGCCAAAGGATGAACTTGATGAATTCAGGATAGCCTCTATAGGACCTCTCGTATCGTTTTCCATTGTCCTGTGCATGGCACCGTTCATATATTTTTTCTACGGGTTCGAATACTTACTGCGATTGAATATCCTGGAGTTCTCACCTATATTAAAATTCTTTAAAATAAATTTGGTACTGACGATATTCAACCTCATACCGATCTACCCAATGGACGGCGGCAGGATGCTTCGGGCGGTCCTGAGCCATAAACTGGACTATCAGCGGGCTACTATCTGGGTTACAAGGCTCACTTACATCATAATAATTGCATTGATTGTAATGGGACTTGTATTCAATCTGCTGGTAATCTTATTTGCATTTTTCTTATACGGAGCGGCGCACAGTAAGAAGAACTTTGATCTGGCCGCAGAACTGCTGGGTGCCGGTGAGACCAAAGAGAAACGTCGGGTAGTCGAGCGCTACCGGGCCGACCGCCGTGCCTTGATCGATTTATCAGAAGATTTGAGCATAAAGGCCGAGCAGATTTTAACGTCTACTTCGCTGGTAAACAAACCTGCAAAAATCTTGTTCAGGTTCTGGGAATTATATGAGCAAAAGCTTTTGATCGGTAGATCCAAGTGGTTCAGGAATTTTATTATATCAATTCTGACTCTTTTTATTCGTGTAAAGGACATAGGACGGTTCTGGCTGAGGACCCACCCTGTAAAAAAATCCGTTGTTCTCATGTTATTCGCATCTCTTTGGCTTACACTTGAATGGTTACTACCACAACAATTTTTGATGCCATTCGGTTTATTATTCATCCTGTTTTTTGCCGCAGGGGCGTTCATAATTTACTATCATACGCGTTCTAAACAGCTGTTCTGGTTCACCGTGATTGCATGCAGTTCATGGTCTCTTTATATGGTTATTGATATGATCGAACCTCTACTGGATCTGAGTTATCGAGGGTACCTGTACCTCGAAGCGTTCCGTGGCTGCATGGTACCCCTGACCGGTATACTGTTCTTCGCAGTTCTGATCAACAGCAACCGGTTCTTCAAGCAGGCAAACACGCATATGCCGCTGCCGAATTTTCTAATCATTTCCACATTATTTGCGCTGGGGACCGGAGTGTTGTTCTATGAATGCTACCTGATTTCGGCGTTCGAAAGCGATCTTGATACCGTTAGATTTGTTCTAAGATACGATATCGCGTACCTGATATGGTTCATTGCCTCGGCTTTGATGTTGGTCTCTTTGGTATACTTAATCTATCTCGGCGGTAGATCACGATACGGCCCCATAACCACCAAAAAACTCGTGACAGGCACGCTTCTCGCGATCATCCTCATTTCGTTTTTTTCGCGGGATTTGATTCTGATCGCCATGGCCAGATATTCCACACCACCGGAGGATGTTGATCTTACCGTTGGCCTGAATGTTGGTAATATAACCAAACTCGACACCGATTACTTCGATAAGGCCATCCATATGGAGGTCACCTGGAAGGAGGTTTATGAGCTCGGGCCAGACCAATCCTACTGGACCGATATAGATTGGCAGCTTGATTATGCCATGCGTAATAATTTCGAAGTATATTTCCAGGTGCATCCTCTACCGCCGAACTGGTTTATCGAGCAAAACGAAGAGGCGGTAATGAGGGACCAGTGGGGTAATAAATTCTTGTGGCTCGATGAGGATCCGCGCTCGAATACAAGCCGTATATGGGACCTCAGCTTCAACGACCCGAAAGTATTGGAGGCGAAGCTCAACTTTACCAGAGAAGCGGTCCAGCGATACCAGAACCTCTCGTGCATTAAATTCATTGGAATACAAAACGAACCTACATACCCCGTAGATTTCAACAATCTTAGAATTGCATCTTACGATAATTTGACGGTGGAAGCATACAGAACCTGGATTGCAAACCAGTATGATCAGGATCTGACCGAGTTCGAATTACGCACCGGAATAATCCTAAACGACTGGGGTGAACTGGAAGCGCCGCGTAAAAGCACCCATAAGTTATGGCAGTCGTGGATGACTTTCCGGAAAGAATCGTTGATTTGGCTTGTGGAGAATCTAACCGGGGCGGTAAAACAGCATACTGCCAAACCGGTTACCGTGAAAGTCATGGCGCATTTCCTCGCGCGGTATAGTACGGTACAATCCGGACTGACCGCCGACGTGGTCGAGCGGTTCTTCCAGTTAAGCGATGTGATCTCGCTGGACCTGTACCCGCTCACCAATGCGGACCTTCAAAATTCGTTGGAATTCTATCAAAAGCTCGCGGGAGGTAAACGAATCATCGTGCCGGAGTTCAATATGGCTCTCGGTACAAACCTGCCCGGGTCGGGCGCATGGCTTTACTATAATTTGATTGTACTCAACCGCTACGTTGATTATGTATTCATTTTTACGGGCGGGGGGCATTACCTCTATAGTATAAACAATTACGATCACACCCCGGTCCACCTGGGCTTGAAATTATTCAGGCTGCACCGCGAGGACGGGAATGTGTTCTCACTGTATGACGAATTGATTTGGGAGAATATACTATCGATACCGAACTACTACGAGGTCTACGTTCTGAGCTGCGCGGTATACAACATTCCAGTGATACCGTGGCCGGTGCTGTTGATGGTTATGCTGCCGCTGCCAATTGCAGATGAGAACAAGCTAAAACGAGCTGCCAAAATCAAATATATTACTATCATCATCTTACTGATAGTGTTCTCAATTGCGGTGAATTTGTAGAAAGTTAGTCGATAGTCGGCCTCCGCCTCTTGCCTCTCCCGAAGAGTGGCCTCTCGCAACTTGCTTCTCGCCACTCGCTACTCCGAAATCAATTTATAATCTCAAGTGGTGTAAAAGTTCAAATCCCATTTAGGACGCGGGTGGGTTTTATAGAGGGTGATAAACTAAATATAGTGATTAGTATATTCAAATCTAGAAGAACGAGATAAACCAAATTAATCTTATAGTGGAATAGAGTGGTTTCAAAATGTATCAAAAAGGATCTAGGTGGTAAACCATGGAAGAGGACGAGGTTGTAAAAATAATAAATGAGGTTGAAAGATCTGGTGGTAGGAACCTGGATTTATCCTCTATAAATCTTAGCTCTTTACCCGAAAGGATTTGGAAATTGAAAAATTTAGAATTTCTGATTCTTACAGACAATCAGCTGACTTCGTTACCTCCCGGTATTGGAAACCTCACGAACTTAAAAACGCTTTATTT
>CP070629.1:829557-856733 GCA_020356005.1 Thermoplasmata archaeon | reverse complement strand
GGCTGGTGTACCTTCAGGACCCATAAATACCGTGGACAAGGTAATGGAGGACGAGCAGGTGGTTGCGCGTAATATGGTTCCTGAGATCGACCATCCCAAGTGTGGTAAGCTCAAGGTACTGGGCAATCCCATTAAGATCAAGGGTTTGAGGGAAAAATTCGAACCTTCGCCGCTTCTGGGCCAACACACCGAGGAAATACTGTCGGAACTGCTGGGCCTCAACGACACACAGATTCAAGAGCTCCGAGAAAAGAATGTAATCTGAAGATCTTTTTTGAATTTTGAATTTTGGATTTCCTTTGTAGTATTTGTAGTATTTGAATTTTGAATTTCCCTTGTCCAAAATTAAAAAAAATCAAAAGGGAGTGTCCCCCGATACTAACCACTGTAGTCATCTAGTGCGTAGTGCAACATCCACAGTTTAACCCTGTACCGGGGGATTGATTTGTACGATATCGGGGTTGGCCTTATTATCATCCCTTGACTACAAGTCTGTTAGGTCAAACAGGGACCCAAACGATACCGCAATGTCACCTTGGAGCTTGCGCACTGGTTCATCAATTGCTTTCCCCAGGCCTTCGTACCAAGGCTTTAATAATATTATTGTTCGAATGATTTATAGTTTGCGGTTACACTGGAAATGATGCTTACTTTTAAAAACCGGAAAGTGTACATTTAACCCTGAAATCCAAAATCATCCCAAAAAGAATATATAGTTCCAATCACGTACATTTTTTTTGAGGGATGAGGAGCAAATAAGTCCTATTCCTTATGGTACCGTATTTAGAAGGCGAGTACATCAAAATTCACTAAAGGATGGCATTGCGTCAGGAACTCAATCGCCTGCTCATCCCTTTTCCGTCCTTCTTATGAATAGGAATTTCACAAGTGACTTTTATGCCGAAACCCACGCAAGAAAACCAGGTAGAACCTGAAGAAACCGATGCAGAACCCACGGAAAAATCATCAGATGAGAAGAAACTAATTGCCGGAGAGGATGAACGATTAAAAAAAGGTATAGCGCTGGGTGCTTTAGCGCTGGGTTTGTATTATATGGACCGTTTGCTGGCTGAAGAGAGAACGGTGGAGACCACCGAGGGCGAACAGATAACCATCCGTAAAGGGATTTTAGAAGAGTTTTTTGAATAAGCGAGAATATTTTTATAAGAGGCAAAAGAAAAGAGGCACTAGGCAAAAGTAATACTGGAGACCGGAGGTCAGAGGCCAGGCCCAAGGGTAATTTTAATTGATAATAACACGCGGGGTCCTTTGTCTATTCTCCTAAAACCCAGAACCTAGAACCTGATTCAATCGCTATAAAATCTTTCTCGCAACGGTAATGTATCCGGTATGTCCCAGCATATCGAAGCTCGGACGTACACCTCCGTTCCCTACTACAATTTCACGCTGGAGTGTCTCCATACTCTTGGGTTCAATGAATCTATTATCGCGGAGTTCAGAAACAATCTTTTCCACCTGGTTCATTGTCGGGACATACACCGCAAAGAACCCGCCAGGTGCCAAGGCCTTCCAGGCATGGGTAACAACATTCCAGGGATTGGGGATGTCGAGAATAACAGCATCGGCATCGTATTCGTCAAAACCTTTGGTTACATCGGCGATTTTCAATTCCACAAATTTTTCCGCACCGGCCATTGCCAGATTTTTACGGGTGACCGCCGCGAAATCCTCACGGGTCTCGTACGTCACCACCCTGCCGTTGGGTGCAACGAAATGTGCCAGCGCTACAGTAAGAGCACCGGAACCTGCCCCGCCTTCAATTACCAGCGAACCCGACTGGATATTGCACATACCCACAAGCTGTAGTGCATCCTTAGGTAGTATAATCTGGGCCTTTCGCTGAAGCGCATCAAGTTTATCGGATAAAGAAGGTTTCAGAATTATGTAGTCCTGATCGATTATATTGATACTTTCACCATAGTCCTTCTCGGTTATTTTACCTGTATCAACCACACCTAGATTTTTTATATTTTGCATCTCGGATGAGACCTTAACAACGAACTTGCCGCGAGGACCGATCAATGTCACCATATCGCCGATTTGTATCAATTATTCCACCTTTGTAAAATCATCTATAGAATTATAATATTTATAATTTGGTATAAAAATAAAGAAAAACTGATTTCTATAAGTATTATAATCAATCCCAGAAGTGCATTCCCCGGTTGCGTTTGCGAAAGGCGTACCGAATTGCGCTTAACGGTATACGGCCGTAAGATATCGACCGTTTTCCGATAAAGGCTTTGCTACCTTTGAACCAGCCGCTTTTCGCTACCGATTGACGTTACGCACTTCGCCACCGCACACCCATAGACGCACTTCTATTAGCATTCAATAATCCCCCTAGTATAAAATAAAATTAAAATAATGCTGGGTGCAGGTTGTAAGCCCCATTCTGTTTCAGGCGATATTGGACTATGCGTTCTACCTTCCGGTCTGTAAGCACGTCATCCCGATACATTTGAACTTGCACCAGCGGGGAATGGCCGTTTCAGCCTGAACGGAGGGAACCTCATCACTTTGAAAGTAAATCATAGTATAACCACCACAGGTTACGTTTCTGCTCCAGAGCCTGCCCTCTCGGGCATCCGGCTTGCGCCGGACCGCATGCTTAAAGGAGTGGGGACTTTCCTCACCATCACCAAGACGGCGTAAATCGCCCATCTGCTCCCAGCATAGATTAATTGATTTCATTGTATATTAATTAAATGATTGGCAAATATGAGAATAAATAGTCGATAGTACGGAGTCGATAGTCGATAGTAATTAGTCAGGAAATAAGTACTGCCGACTTCGTTTTGTAGTATTTGATTTTTGAGCTTCCTTTGTAGTATTTGTACTGAAAGTCCTACGCAACGCTGAATAAAGAACCAATTTCATGGGCTTTCAGGACAGAAGACTTACAATATATGCAATATGGAATTTGTAAGTCTTCGCATATAATCTTAGATTTATCTGTAGTATTTGAAGTATTTGTAGTATTACTAATCAACAATAATCGATTGAGGATAACTATAAATATCAACATATTTATTCCCTTCCGATAATATTAATTCGGGGGATTTAAGTAGAAAAAATCTACCGAAGTGGGAGGCAATAAATGAGAACAGGTTTTCAGATTGGAATAAATATTGGTATAGTCATAATGCTGGTCTTTGTAGGTTTTGCTGCATTACCGGCAACGAAGGTATCTTCAGAAGCTTTAAGCTCTGATATAAGCCAGGATATAATATCTCCGTTAAAAGTTTACACGAACAAACCTTATTACAAACAAGGTGAAGATATATCGGTTTTTATCAACAACAGAGGCAAAACCGATATTATGTTCGACATAATGCCCAAATTTAAAATCTACAATGAAGATGGCGAGGTTGTCTACCCGCCAGCTTATGTAAAAAACAATCCCTGGCCGATGCAGGCTAAAACGTGGTGTGTTGGTTCCGGTGATACAGAGACGAATATGGTTTCGCAGTCGAACTTTTTAACCGAGAAGTTAGATCCCGGGACATATACCATTGTAACTGAAAGTATTCTTGATGACGTTCTGGAAGGAAGACATACATTTGGAGTCCGGGGTATGGGTTATGTACTCCTCGTTGCGGGTAACAATAATGATGATATGCAGTTTATGATAGACGCAGCCTGTAACCAAATTTTTGATGATCTACTCGATATCGGTTATCCATCCAGCAGGGTATATTATCTTAACAGCTGGAATAACTGGAGGGTGGATGGAATGGCTACCAGTGCTACAATGGAGACTGCGATTGATACCTGGGCGGCAGGGAAAGTGAGCGAGCACGAACCGTTATTCATTATTATGTTCGATCACGGCAATGTCAATAAGTTCTGTATAGACGACCCACCCACCGACGATCAGGTCTGGGCGTGGGACCTGGAGGATTGGATAGACGACCTGGAAACAGACACGGATGCGGATGTCTATACATGGTACATGGGCTGTCACAGCGGCAGTTTCATCGATGACCTCACCGGGGATGGAAGAATTACGATTACATCCAGCAATGCAGATGAAAACAGCGGCGGCGCTCCTGCACCGTACTACGAGAAGTTCAGCAACGAGTACTGGCCGGCGATTAAGTCAGGGGATTCACTTGGGGCGGCTTTCAATACCGGCAGCCAATATGTAGCCGGTACGCTGAACTCATATCATCCACTCCTGGATGATAACGGAGACGGGGTCGGCCACGGCTGGGATACACCTGCTTTCAGCGGGTATCTGCCACATGACGGCGACGGTGATTTTGCGGCACATATCTACATGGGCGGCCCGATCATTCGCATTCCATGGATTGAGTATGTAATCGAAAAGAGATCGTTTATATGGCCCATCCCACCAGAATTGGAGGTAATACCCGTCGAAGCCGAGATCGATGCTATGGCAGCTATATCCAAGGTGACTGCCTGTATAATACCTCTTATACCATTAACACCGAATTATCAAACCTATGAATATATCGAGCATATAGACTATGATAACTATGAAATGAGCGATCCCGACGGTGATGGAACCTGGTCCGTGAATATACCTATAAGTGCATTTAAGAACCATGTGAAAGGACCCACTGATATAGAAATAATGATAATCGCCGAGGATGAGAACGGCCACAGCGCTATACCGTGCGAAACCGAGGTGGAGTTTTCAAGAACCGGTCAGGTGTCTGTGGATTACACTGCACCGGGGCTGCGCATACAATCACCCAAGTATCTTGAAAACGTCCAGGGTGCGGTAACAATATCGGCAGTAGCAATGGACGATACCTGCCTGGAGAAGGCTGAAATTTATGTGGGCGACAATCTGGTCGGTACTATCAATTTACCTGCATCTTCAAATTTCGGCTTTGATTATCCACTTGATACCAGTGATTTGAACGATGGATTCAACCGAATCGAGATCCGCGTGTATGATGCAGCGGGTAACACCTATTCACAATCCACAATTGTAGCCGTTGTAAACAACGCGGTAAGCATACCGCCTGAAACGTTCAAAGATTACACCGCATACTATCTTGAATCCGCCAAAACCGGCGATAAGAAAATCGATAGTAAACTTGACAAGATAATCGAGCTTATTGAAGCTAGTTTGGATTCAGAACTGTGGGAAGATCTGGATCATCTCGATCCGAAGCACGGTCATAAGGTTTTCTCGCTGGAAAAGCAGGCGGTGCAGAAGCTGGAGGAATTGATGAACCATAAAAATGTACCGAATTCCGTAGTTCAGGCATGTATTAATGCCAGAATAAATCTGGTTTACTCTGATTGGCTGCTGGCCAAAACCGCCTTGGATGAAGCAGTTTTAAATGCGGGTGCAAGCAAAAAGGTAGACCATGAGATTGCAATGGCGCAGCAAAAGATGCAGGATTCATACGAATTCATAATGAATGAAAATTACGGTTCAGCAATCGACAGCTACAGGCAGTGCTGGGAGCACGCACTGAAGGCAGTTTAATCAGGACCCAGGACTCAGAATTCAGAATGATTAATAAATGGTGAAGGATAAATACGCTCGCTTCGCTAGCTTGAATGGTGAAGGCAGATTATGAATGGGCAATATCTCAGCTACCTTCACTATTCACCATTCACTATTTATCCTTTATTAATCACCCTAGCGCTTATTCTCTCTTCTCTAGCGCCTAAAAATATCGATATAAAAGCAACATCCAATCATGATTAAAGCCCCTCATAAAATTCTTTTAACACGATCGCATCGTCTTCCAGTATGGGCGATTCGCATATTACGATACCCTTCACATCGAATTCCTTGAGGGCCTTCAGTACATCTTCGTATAAGAAATCCGAATCTTCCAGAGTTGTATGCCGGCGCTCGCCCTTCTCCGTGTATTCTATACCCGAAAGATGTATGTGGATATTGTCGAGAGATGTTCTGCCCAGCGCAGCCTCCAGGTCAGAGAGCATAGTTTTAAAATCCTCAAAGCCCAGCCCGCCGTTTTGCCGCGCGTGCATATGCGAGAAATCCAGGCACGGCATCACCCCGGGAACATCCTCGCTCATTTTGATAAGCTCCTGCAGTGTTCCGAACTGCGAGCCTTTGCCCGTGGTTTCCGGCCGAAGCAAGATTTCGTTGTCCTCCGCTCGGAGGCTCTTGACCAACCCCTTCAGCTCCTTTTTGACGCGCCTGTAGACCTTGTCTGCAGGCTGCTTCAGGTAGAATGCGGCATGGAACACCACCCCCACCGCACCGGCCCGCCAGCCCACACGCGCAGCCGAGAGTATGTGGTTGCGGCTGGCGATCACCTTGTGCGGCTCAACAGCGTTAAGATTGATATAATACGGCCCGTGCGCGGTGAGCTTAACATCGAGCTTTTTGCGCAGCTCGTCGATCGCCTCTGCACCCTCCAGCGATAACCGCACGCCCTGCACGAACTCGAGCTCCATGGCGTCCAGCCCGAGCTCGGAGATGCGCCGCACACCCTCCTTCGAATCGTCCCGCTTAGCACTTATCGGGACTCCCGCAGTGCCGAAATATAATTTTTTCATACAATCATCCAATCTATATGCACTTTCAGTTGATGTGGGATATTAATAGGGGAGAAGAATCTCCCCTATAACCCCTCTCTTTTCTTTTCTCTATGGGTGATGCCTGCGGCATCACCCAAAAAGATAAAGAAAGAGGGGTTGTTAGGGGATTCCACCCCTAACTTAATATATCCCATTATCAATTTGAAAGTGCATTTGAATTGATTGATTTTGATGGTTTTTGGAATTGTATTGTAATATTTATAATTAATGAAAGCTGGTTTTTGAGTTACATTTTATGTTTTCACATCCAAAAATTATAAAAAATGTAATGGTATTCCATTTCAGGCTGGTGAGAATACAACAATAATCATTTTAATAGAGTCAAATCAGGGAGATGAGATTTATAACTACTAAAGGCAAAGAAGGTGAAATGGGTACATCTGAAGCCAAGACAGATGAGGAGCAGGAGCTGGAGGACCTAAAAAGATTGGTTGATATCGCCTTCCTTTCTATTATTCCTTTTATAATATTGTATTTCATTTTCGGGTATTTCTCTAATGCCATTACCATTTATACAATCGCCTTCGATTACGGGCTGTCTCTGATCGTGCAGGTATTTGCGTTCCAATCCATACGCACCATCCAGAAATCCAATATTTTGAAGTTCCCTTACGGGACGGGCAAGTTAGAGAATTTCTCGAGTTTCCTGTACGGTGCGCTGGCTATACCCACATCTCTGTTCATTATATACACCGCAGCCTGGAGGTTTATGTCGCCGCCCGAATTCATATCTTTTTCGCTGGCGCAGATACCGCTGGTACCTTCACTGCTGCGCAGTATATGGCTGTTCCGAAGATCATCAAAGCTGATGCAGAAAAGCGAATCGCCAATGGTACATTCGTACTATATCAATTTCAAAGTAACGACACTGTTCGATATTGGGGTCCTGATCGGTATAAGCTTCGGGTTTGTGCTCGTATCTTCGGGGCAGGAGACCCTTGCTTATTTACTTGACCCGATAATATCATTGATCCTCGCGTTATACATGCTTTACTGCGGAATTACATTGACGGTGGGTAACTTCAAGGTCCTCATAGATTTTCCGCTGCCGGAACAAGACCAGCTGAAGATCATGGGTGTTCTGGCACAACAATACGAAAGTTACGAGAATATAGGTAATATCTACACGCGCAGCAGCGGCAAAAAGCGCTTCATTGAGATAGAACTTTATTTAAAGAAGGACATGTCGTTAAAAGAAATAAGTAAGCTCCAGGGCAAAATCGAAAAACACCTGCAGGAGCACTTTCCCGAAATGCGGTTCATTCTGATCCCCATGAAATATAAAAAGAGCCGGGGTAAGAAAGATTGATGGATTTCCATTCATCAAATTCAAAGCTAACTGGAAGTAAAGATATGGCTGCTGGAAAATCAAAGCACTTTACGATAAGATCCAAAATACTGGTTTCATTTTTGATTCTATCACTTATAGCTCTTCCCATTTTTGGATTCATTGCACTCTGGAACATAAACGAGATGGGCGATTATTCATCCGACCGCAACAAGGACCTGGGCGAGCAGGCGGTTGACGACAGCACAACTGCACTGGAGCAGCAGGCCGAAAAGCATCTCATGGATATGGCGGCGGCCCAAGCGGAGGTTAGCAACACCTTATTTGAAAAAGTAGAAGCCGAAGCCAATATCATGAGCGATTTCGCATATAACCTCATGTATAATTCATCAATGACCTCCTACAGGTACTCTTATTCTCAAAACGAAACGCCCGATGATATTTATTCGACCTCAGTCTATGTTCTTGCTTCGGATGTTGACAACGATTCTATTCAATCAGAACTGAATCTATCAAGCAACATGGACGAGATCTTCATACCGGTCTATTCAAGCGACCCGCACCTGACCTGGGTTTACATCGGCACCAAATCGGGTATGATACGGATCTACCCATGGTGCACCGGCATCCCCGAAACATACGACCCCAGGGAGCGCGAATGGTACAAGAATGCAGAGAGCTCCGAGGGAATATCCTGGTCCGAGCCGTATATCGATGTTGCCGGCACGGGCCTGATGGTGACCTGCTCGCAGCGGGTTAATTCACCTCAGGATGACATGTTCTGGGTCATCGGACTCGATGTTACCATAGAGACCATCAATTCCGATATTATCAATACAAAGGTTGGCGAACTGGGTTACGCTTTGTTAATTGATCAGTCAGGCTCTGTTATCGCCCGCCCGGGTCTGGCTGCGGGCGATAACAGGTGGGACGAATCGTTTGAAACCGAGAATTTATTGGAGAGCAATAATACAGAGCTGAAAGCGATAGCCGAAAAAATGACACTTGGCGGCAGCGGCGTTGCCAGGTGCAGCTTTGAGGATGGGGAGAAATATATTGCTTATGCACCTATCAACAGCACGGGATGGAGCGTTGGTTTCGTTATGCCAGTTTCCGAGATAATCGCACCGGCAACCGAAACCAAGGGTCAAATAGACAGGGCCACGAAGGATACAGAGGAAAGCATTGAGGATAAGATCCTGAATCTGCAGAATATGTTCATTATAATTTTTATTGTTATAATTATTGCAGTTATCGCCCTGGCTTATGTACTTTCTGGAAAAATCACCAAGCCCATTAAAACCCTGACAAAGGGCGCCAACACCATCGGGCAGGGTCATCTTGAGCATAGAGTTGATGTAAAGACCGGCGATGAACTAGAGGATCTCGCGGATTCCTTCAATAAAATGGCGCTGGATTTGAACCGGCATATGGATCAACTGCAGCACACAACTGCAGAGAAGGAGCGGTTGATGAAGGAAATGGATATCGCCCAGAAGATCCAGCAGAGCATATTACCCGAGCATGTGCCTGATATAGAAGGTATCGAGCTTGCGGCATTCAATCAATCCGCCAAGGAGATCGGCGGCGATTTCTATGATTTCATACATATCTCAGAGGATAAATGGGGCCTTGCAATAGCCGATGTATCCGGTAAGGGCATGCCCGCGGCTCTGTTCATGGCGCTGTCACGGACGCTTGTGCGTGCGAACACCGTGCAAGATCCAACGGCTGCAAGGGCCATTACCAGCGCGAACAAGCTGATCTGCGAGGACTCGAAGGCTTCCATGTTCGTAACGCTGTTCTATGCTATTTTCGATTCAAAGAAAAGAATTTTAACTTATGTTAACGCCGGCCATAACCCTCCTCTGGTTCTGCGCAAAGATACCAGTGAGATTGTGCTGTTAAAAGCAAAGGGAATCGCACTGGGGGTAGTTGAAAGCATAGAGCTTGAAGAGGTTGAGGTGGAGCTTTCATCAGGGGATATCGTTGTACTTTTTACCGATGGAGTTACGGAAGCACTGAACGATAAGGGGGCGCAGTACGGTGAAAAAAGGTTGAAAGATCTGCTTGCGAGCAATCGCAAACTAACCCCTCAAAAGATCGTTGACAAAATAAAAGCTGATGTTAAAGAGTTTACCAGGGGCGAACCCCAGGCTGACGATATCACTATGATAATATTAAAGGTTAAATAAATTATATATCTTAATCAAAGATCCGGGATGGATAATACACATGGAAGATCAGAAATTACATCTTGAAGTTGCGAGTAAACTTGAAAATCTCCCTGAGGTCAGGGACTTTATAGCGGATGCCATGAAGAGCCTCGGGTTCGGGTCCGAAAAGGAGATATTTGAGGTGCAGGTGGCAGTGGACGAGGCATGTACCAATATAATGAAACATGCATATCCCGGAACAGCTGGGCCGATTATTATTGACTGCTCCGGTTCCGGCAATGAATTCAAGATCATTATCAGGGATAAGGGCAAGTCCTTCGATCCAAAAAGTGTACCCGAACCGGATACGAAAGCGCCTTTGGAGAAGCGAAAAATAGGCGGGCTCGGAATTTTCTTAATGAAAGCTTATATCGATAAACTGGATTATACCTTTGATGCAGATGCAGGGAATGAATTAACAATGATCAAATATATTGGTAAATAGCCGATCAGGAGGAACTAGTATGGAATTGGATTTTAAAACGAAACGAGACCTGGGCCTTGTAATTGTAAAGGGTAAAATCGATGCCAATACGGCTCTGGATCTCGAATCCAGGTTGAATTCGATCATTTCCGATAAGAAATTTAAGCTTATTATCGATATGAAAGATGTAGATTTCATCAGCAGTGCCGGTTTAAGAGTTCTACTGGCAGGTTTGAAGGAGACGAAGAAGAATGATGGTGAGCTTGTGCTTGTGGGACTGCAACCTCAGGTGAAGGAGGTTTTTGATATAACAGGCTTTACCTCTCTTTTTAAATGCTGCAGTAATGTTAAAGATGCAGAAAAAATGCTTAAGTAGTTAAGTATGGTGGTTTTTATGACACAGAAATCAAGAATCAAAATGAAGATACGAACAAAAATCCTGATAGTTTTCTTGGTATTTTCTCTGATTTCATTAATTTTCTTCGGATATTTCTCTCTAGATAATTTAGAGGAGAGCGGTGATTATACTATTGACCGGTGCACAGAACTTGGCGACAGCGCCGTGGACGACAGCACAACTGCTCTAGAGTCACAAGCCGAGGATAACCTGGTAAGATTGGCAAAAGGTCAAGCAGCTTTCGGAAATATGCTGTTCGAAAAGATAGAATCGGAAGTAAGCATAGTGTCTGAATTCGCCGCCACTCTTATCGATAATTCATCATCGTTTCAATATAAATATTCATATTCACAAAACGAGCAGCCTGAAGATATTTTCGAAGATTCCGTATATGTGCTGGCCCCCGGTGTGTCTGCAGATAATGTTAGAGCTGAACTGGACCTTTCAAGTGTTCTCGATAATATTTTCATACCCACTTATTCCAACGATCCCTATGTAGAATGGATTTATATCGGGACCGGTTCCGGTTTTGCCAGGATTTATCCGTGGGATACCGGAATAGATCCAACGTACGATCCCAGGGTGCGGGATTGGTATACAAATGCGGTAGAGTCGGGCGGGATATCCTGGACGAGCCCGTACCTGGATGTGGGTACGAACGAGCTGATGATAACATGCTCCGCACCTGTGTACTCCACCAGCACAGATTATTTCTGGGTGGTGGCGGCGGATATTACCATAAAAACCATCAATTCCGATATTATTAAACCGCAGGTTGGTGAAACCGGTTACGGGATACTTGTGGACAATAACGGTAATATAATCGCCCGGCCGGGCCTGCAGGCTGAGGATAAAATGTGGGACGAATCCTTTGAGCTTGAGAATCTGCTGGAGAGTACGAACCCGGATTTAAAAGCCATAGGCGAGGATATGACAACGGGCAATTCTGGGATCAGTCGGTGTGAACTGGAGGAGGGTGAGAAATATTTCGCTTACGCGCCGATAGAGAGCACCGGCTGGAGCGTCGCATTTGTTATGCCCATTGCCGAAATAATCGCACCCGCTGTGGAGATCGAAGGTAAAATAACAAATGCCACAGGGAACGCCAGCGACTATATCGACGAACAGCTGGGTGAGGCGTTCAACATATCCATTCTTTTTGTCATAATTGCTCTTGCTGTAATTTCTGTTCTGTCCATACTGGTGGGCAGGTCAATCACCAGACCGATTTTTCTACTTAAAGATGGTGCAGACGCAATGCAGAAGAAACAGCTTGAACACAAAATTGAGGTCAATACCGGTGACGAGTTCGAGTTCCTGGCGGAGTCGTTAAATCAAATGGCATACACGGCAAAATTCGATCTTGAGAAATCGAAATACAAACCGCCCACAGTTCGCGAGCAGATGGGATACAGGGAGCGATGAAAAAAGATTTATTATTGATTTTATAATGCTAATAGAAGAGCGTCCAACGGTTTGCGGTAGCGAGGGGCGTAACGTAATCCGTTTGCGAAATGCGGCCGTCAAACGTAAGACGCCCTACGTTACGCACTTCACAACCGCTCAACGTGTTCCGCCCTTCTGTAAGCGATATAATAGCTTTCTTACGGCATGATGAAATCGCTTACCGGCGTGCTCTCAACATTACTGAAGCTGTTATAGTTTTTTAATCTTACGTGCGACCCGGTGATCTTGGGATATGTATCATCATACAGTTCCATTATGGAAATATCTTTATTCTCCGATAGTGTGGAAACCACCTGGTAGGTGCAGTCGTCCGCCAGCCATGCCCCGATCTCAGAATCGTAATTCGCAGCAAATGAGGGCTCGTCCTCTGCTGCGGAGGTCAAAAAAACAACTTCGGGGGTCTCGATATCGGCGGTCATGCTCTCAGAAAAACATGTCTCGATAATAACAAACATCTGCCGGAACATATTGTCATTGTCCATACCGACTATAGAATTCTTCAATGTATCTGCCTTTAGTGTTCCGCCGTTATCAAAGGGTATGGTGCCCTGGCCGCCGTGGTCTACTATATACACAAACACATTGCTGTTCTCATCGGATTCCAACACGGTGGGTGTCCTGGCGGTTTTTTTACCTGTTAATACATTTCGGAAGATCTTGGAGGTAACATCATTACCAGAATAATCGATCTCTGCATCCAACCGGAGATTTGTACCACTAATCTCGTGGTGTATGTCTCCTTGCTTTTTGTTACGCTCATGGTCAGGTATGTCGTCCACCGTTAACAATATAATCTTATCATCGCTCATACCGTTGGTTTTCAACATATTGTAAACAGCAAGAGCGTCTGCTTGGTGACGGTAATTGTCCCAGTCTGTGCTGGTAGAGACAATTACGGCCCAGGAATCCTTCCTGGCAGCGAGTTGACCGTTCGTTGTGCCGGTTGTGTCCTCTATTTTACCAATTTCAGCGCTGCCCGAAGTTCTGCATGCGGAAGCACCTGATTTAACTGCTCCTGCATGTAAGGATGCAGCCGAACTGATCGAATCTTGGCTTTGAAACTCGCCGCCCGATACCTGCCAGTGATTGAAGAAGGTTTCAAGGGGATCGCAGCCGAATTCGGAATCGAATTCCAATGGCCCCGAAACGCCTGAGATGTCCGGGAGCTCTCCTTTCAAAATCATTTCTACGGCAGCTCCCACATCCTCTTTCCTCCAGCCCACTTTCGTATCGTTACCACTAACAACTTTTTTTATGGATTCATCTAATCCCTCCGAGCCGCCCGTATGAAGTTGTCTGGCGTGGGTATATAGTGCGAGCAGGAACGCATCGTAGGTTGTGGCTGCTATATTGTTGGGCGGGTTTCCAAGCTCGGTTTGATAAACTGCCTCGAAACCCGCAGCGGGATCTGCAGAGGGGGTGGTACCTTCCAGCCCCTCGGCTGCTTGTCCTAGGTCGCTGATCAAATACGGCGTCTCGCCTGCGTCCGTGAGGAAGAGCTTGGCTGAGCTGCCGGTCAAATCCAGCTCCTTCTTGATCTCCACTACATCCGATGAGAATGCGACACAAACGATATAGTCGGGATCACCCTCCAGAGCAGTTTTCACATCCTCGGAAAAATCGCTCTGCCCGTACTCGAATTCCACCAGATTCAATAATTCTATTCCCAGTTCCAGCGAAAAAAAACCGGTCCAATCATAGAAGGACTTCCCGTAAACCGAGTTCTCGTACATCAACGATATTTTCTGTACATTTCTGGAGTCGAGTATATGCAGAATGGTTCGTATCTGTGCAACATCGGATTGGCAGGTGCGCCATATGTAGTTCTTACCGCCGAAGGCGTTGAATACATCGGCTGCAGTGGAAAATGCACTGATAAGAATTTTTTTATTGGCAATGAACATAGGCGCAATATCGAACACACCTGAACTTGTGCCCGGCCCGATCACGATTTTAATGGATTCGTCCTGTATGAACTCATCTGCCAGCAATGCCAGGTCATGGTTATAGGTGTCTTTGTACACCAGCTCGATTTGATATTCTTTTATTCCGCCCTGCGAATTGATATTGCCCGCAGCCCAATCCAGCACCTCATATGAATTAACAGCTTCGGGGCCGCTCAGGGGCAGCAGCACACCGATTTTGAGCGTCTCCGCCTCCTCCTCCTCAGGCTGCAAATAGAATCTGTAAATAACAGCGCTGCCAACCGCGGCGAAGATCAATATGAATGCAATAATCAATAACAATATCCGGTTGATCTTGATTTTCATCACAAAGAGCTCCATGAATATAATCGGAAGATTACCCACATTATTGCATTATAGACTATTAAATTCTTTGTTGTTTTTATAAATTTGGAGAAAAATTGGTTCGGATTCCCAATCTCAGTTTTATCTATTCTTTTTCTAACGTAATTCTATTGAGCCCTATCAAATCATATTTTTTATCTGAACTGATAATTGAATCATTATCACAAATAACTGCATGTAATGCATCGAAGGGCGTCATTTTATATTTTTTAATTAAAAAGCTGGCGGCAATATGCCCTTCCACACCGATATCTACCTCCTTAACCGGCATTAAAGCGGAAGCTTTTTCGATAATATCTGTAACATCCTTATTATCACGATATGCTAAAAGCATTAATTCTTTAATAGTCAATGTAGATGTCCACAATTCATTTTGATGTTTTTTATAAAGTTTTTCCGCCCGTTTCTTCAACCAATCATCTTTTTTTATTAATGCCAGAAAAAAATCGGTATCGGCATACAACTCAATCACCGCGTTCTCCAGCAAGTTTAACGGCTTCATCCAGAATATCCTTTCTTATCTCTGCAATATCCTTTCCTGTGGACCATGCTTTCTGAAAATCACGTATAGGATTCTTTGACCTTTTAATTTTATGAAGAATCACATCGCCGTCCGGCAGGGTAATTACCAAATATTTACTGCGGGTATCTATTTTGTTTCGTATGACTTTAGGCAGGTAGATTTTACCCGTTTGGTCGATTTTAATAAATTCCAATTTACCACAATATTATATATATTTACCATAATATTTATTAGTTTTGGCAAATTTTTATAAATCCTTACCAATTGAATAATAAAATCACTAATTTGGTAAGTCGGATTGCGAGAGACAAAACGCCAGACACTACCGCTTGACGGTACGCTAGACGCTTGCCGTTAACCGGTACGCCCCTCGCAACCGCACACCGTTAGTCGCCTTTCTGGTAGCAATAACCAATCGTAATTATATCATCAAGTAGATACCAAACAAAACGAGAACTTGAACTTAAACCACAGGAACACCACTTCGAAGCCTGAATCGTCTCCTATGGGTGCGGGCAGCATCATGTCCTTGGTCTCATCATCTATATTTTCGCGGCATTTGAACATGAACTGACCCATAACGCCGTCGTCATCCCATTCTGATGCACCGATTATATTGACCTTGTTCATCCAGAAGATCTTGTCGATCCAGAACTTGAAGCCTATGGGGAATTCCAGTTTAATGATCCAGATATTGATAATTATTTTAAAGGATATTTCAGCCGCGAAGAAGAACTCGGTGTAGAACAGCAGTTTCCAGTATGGACCGGTAGGCGAGAACGGCGCTACCTGTGTGCTTACACCCAGGCGGAGGCCGATAACAAAATTTATGGTGAACTCTATCTCAAGGAAGGTCGGGAAATCCTTGAAGCCCTTCCCGAAAACCTTTTCGAATATATCCTTAAACTTATTACATTCGCTCAACTTTTTACTGCTTTTCATCAGGTTCGCGAACGAATCCTCTTTCTTTTTCTGCTCCTCGGCATACTGTTTTCCCATTGGCGATTCGTCTACTAACTTCTCGATCTCTTCGCGCGGTTTATCTTTATTGTCTTTTTGCATTTCCTTGATTTTGTTCTCGCGCTTTTCCTCTAATTCCTCTGCCTTCTGGGACTGGTCGGCGTGATCGGTTAACGCCTTGGTGTTCTCCTTTCTCATATCTGTACTCTTTTGCGTTAATCCCTTCAAGATATCAGGAGTGATCTTGACCTCGAACTTGACCTCGAATTTAATGCCGCCGTAGATTCCCGCTGTTATCTGGACGTCACCGGCGTTCGCTCCGCTGTGCAGACTTATCTTGAAACCGAGCTCTATCCACAGGCAGAGTTTCAATGCCAATAGAGATTCATCTTCACCCTCTTTTCCTCCAGGTTTCGGCACCTCGAAGCTTATGGGCGCTTTCCAGATCAATTTACCTATCTCGAAACCCACCTCGATCTCAACAGTAACAGACCATTTGAATTTCTCAATAAAGGGTTTGCTGGTGTTAAGTATATCATCGAATTCTATCTGGACCTGTATCTTGGCGGCGATTTTAACTATCCCGCCTATCTCACCCTCGATACCCAGTGTGATACCGATAGAGATCTTTTGAAGCAGTCCCGTAGTAGGATCTATCTCTAAACCGAATTCTATTTCCAATCCTACATGGTCACCGAATTTTACAGGTAGGCTGCCGCCAGCTTCTATGCCCGGGCTGCCCATATCGTAGTTGGCGCCGAACATCGGGATGGGGACCTCGTTATACGTATAGTCCATGGTTTCATCCGGCACCTTCTTGGGTCGAACACCGAGGTCACAGTTGCGGTTGCCGATGGGTCCATCTTCGCCCACACGGCTGCTGGTGCTTATGCTCCGTGTGCCCGCCTCTCCGCTTGCCAGCATCTGGCTCTCATCTACTTTCTGCTTTTCCATATCAAGAGCATATGTCGGGCGGATCGCTACTTCGGATATATACGCGTTCTTGTCATAATCTTTTGTATAATAATCGTGCAGGTTCTCTATTGTTATGTGATAATGACCTGCAGGTGACAGTATCAGCCTGAACTCCTTGGTATCAAATTCCTCATTTCGCTCGCTCCATACAAAATCCTTCGGTGACTCGTCGTTGGTCTTCCATCCAACGTTACCGAACGAATCTTTGTGTGCCGGGTTGCCGGTCCAGTAGTGCAGATGCAGCCTGAGCTTTATATCGCCGGCTTCGGACTTGGGACAGTTTTGGGCCGTAATGAAGATCTTGTAGAAGTTCGCATCGTTTAAAACCACATCGTAAGTGACTCCCGCACCTCTGTTGTAAAGTACCGCGCAATCCACACCGTTAACGGTGGTCTCCAGAGGCAAAGTGGTGGGTCTCGGGCCGTTATAACTGAAGTATTCCGTACCGGAGAACTGCAAATTAGGCTCCTGCGAGATCTTTAAAGTTGTACCCTCGGGCCAGTAATATGCAAACAGATGTTCCACATCTAGATAGTTGCCGTCAGCGGGCAGCTTTAAAACCTTCTGGTAGCTGTTGCCGTCATCCTGGCTTTCAAAATTCACCACAGCATACAGGTCATTTCCGGAATCCGAATAATAACCCAGCTTGAAAGCGTTCCTGTCCGAAGCTTCCATTACACCGCTCTTATAGTGCAGCTTTATCTCATCTTCATAAATGGGGCGGTTGTAAAGACACAATTCATCGATGTGGCTGTTAACGCCATTGTACCACATGTCCTTCCCTATGTACAGCGGTCCCGAATTGTTAACAACAGAACCAACCAATGTGTACTTGGTATCAAGTTTACCGTTCAGGTATAGACTGAGCGTGTTTCCGTCTTTAACATAAGCGACATGTGTCCATGAGTTCAACTGGAGGTATGCCTTGCTGTCAAATCCCTCGTTCACGTTGTGTGTGGTGCTTATCCGGGCATGGATTTTATTATCCCATGGCTTCATCCACATTGCAAATGTTCGCTCGGAATTCGTACTACCCTTGTGCATTATGTTGCGCCAATAACGGATGGGACCCTGCTTTAAAAAGAACCAGAATTCCACACTGAAGTTCGCATTGTTATTACCAACATTGATGTCATCATGGGCCGGTATCACAACATAATTCTGCCCGTTGAAGGCAGCTGATCGACCGAATCTTGAATACTGTACCGTATTTGCACCGTTATAAGCGGTGCCGTGGTGCCCGTTGCCCGACGAATCGGTAACCTGGCCGGCGTCCACGGTCCATACAGATTCATCAAACTTCCAGTAGCCTATCATGCCGCCTGGCTCTCTTTCTGGCTCCAGCTCCAGCCGGCTGTCGCGGCGTATCCAGATATCGTACTCGGGGTCGAACACGCGCACCACATCACGGACCTGCGGGTTGATTGGGAAGTACGGGCCCAGCTCGCCGTGGTAGCTGATGGACCATGTCCCGATATCCTTCGGGAAATTGATTTCCAGCTGGCCCACGATCCGGAATTCCGTGGAGCTCTGATCTATGATCTTCTTCACCCTGAAATATTTCGGCTCACCTGTCTTATAACTTTTATCGGGTATGCAGTAAGCACTGGCAACATCCTCTAAGAATATGGTACCCTGGTAGATCCCGAGCTCAAAAGTCTGGTTCGGATAGTTATGCTGGGAGGGATGCCATACAACAGTCACTGTAGTATCCATACCACCCTCGGCTTCATACTCCGGAAGTTCCTCCTCCTCCGTCCAGTAAACATGTTTGTTGATTTTGTTCTGGAAAATACCGCTGACGATAAATAGATTATCTATATACATCTCGTTCGTTATGGTAACCTCAACTTCAACAGTATCGAAATATCCCAGGTAATCGCTGGTCTTAAGCTGCGAAATATAAGCTCCCACCTCCACGCTAATGGAAATAGACTCGTTCTCTATATCGTTACCCCAGATCTCTACCAGTGTGTGCCGTTCCAGATCGATTACCTGGACTACCAGGCTGTACTTACCGATCTTATCCGGCTGGATGGGCGTCCACGATAGGTATATGGTCTTCTCCTCGCCGGGCTGCAGAGTAACGATCTCCGAATCCGTCATCCGCCTGGACCGCAGCCCCTCCTCCGGGAAATGGGTTACCAGCTCAAAATCATATGTCATTTCCATTGGATAATCGTTGCGAACCTGTACCTGTGTCCAGACGGTTTCGCCTTTGTAATATACCTCGCCGATAAACCGCATATCGTCTCTTTTAGATGAATACATGAAACACATGGCGGTTAAGGCATCCACCGAGAATCCGCCGCAGTGGATGTACGCACCCCTTCCGAAGGGAATAATACCGTGGGTAATATCCCTGTTGTCCTTGTCGCGGAAGATGGGAATACAGTCATAGTCTGAGGGCAGCGGGTAGGGTACATCGGTCACATAATTCGGTAATGTACGCGCAGGCAGGTAATCACGGAGCGCTCTTCCGTTGGGGGTCAGGTTGCCCATCCCGAGCCCTTCTTCGTACCGTGCAAGCGTTACACTTTCTGAGCGCGGTGATAAAAACTCCGAAAAACCCTCTTCGCCGATGAACCAGAGATTGCCGCTGTCGGGCGGCGGGTTATCGATTATGGCGTACTGGAACGGGTAATCCTTGGTGTTGGCATATACCACACCGTTCTGCGCAACCCAATCGCCCAGCTCGTTCAGCCATTCCTGTGCGTATCTGAATATCCCGCCGCGGTTGAATAAATGATCGGAGGGAATGATTACCTTCTGCTCACCATCCTGCGTCATGGATGGAGTTTTCCAGTATAGCTGTGCCGTAGCGCTCCCGGTATTCTTGAAGTATTCGTAGGTGATATCGTAAAAACCGGGTTTCGTAAAGGAGATCTTACCGGAATACTCAGTGGGCGCGGACTGGTCCTTCCATGAATTGATGATCTGCTGATTGTTCACCCACAGCCTCGACCCGTCATCGGTGTTAACCGAGAACTCATATTCACCCGTCTCGTCGATTTTTACCATGCCCGTCCATCTGATCGATAATGTATCAGGGTCCACGGCCGCATCCGGGCTTTCCGTACCCCAGTTAAAATTGATTGTTGAATCAACTTTTTTTGTCTTCAAATATTTTAAATCGGCATTATCATAATATTCACCCTCAAGACCGCCGGAGGTGTAGCCCGCCGGCGTTGCCAGATTTGAATAGAGGTTCTCGCCGGGTACCGCCGACTTTTTAATGTTTTTCGAGCTCCAGAACAGCTTTGCCACCGCATAGCCGTAATGCTCGTAATATTCATACTTGATATTATAGAACCCGGGAGTAAGCTTTATTTTACCTTGATGCCAGGTGGGTGCCTGGAGCTTCCAGGTATCGATTACAAGTTCTTCTGCATCGTCGAAATCACCATCCATGTTCTTGTCGATCCAGAACCTGGTGCCGTCATCTGTCTGGACATGGAAGGTATATTCCTCTGAGAAATCGACTCTCAGCATTCCGGTCCATCTAACGCTGAATGTATCACCATGGACGGAACCCACAGGCCTGCCGTATTTCCAGTAGAAATTTATTTCGTTGTCCACACGGGTCTCCTTCAGGTTCGTGAAACCCTCGTTGTCGTAATATTCGCCTTTTACACCGCCCGGCGAATAGCCCAGCGGCGGTATGGTGGCGCTGGCACCTCCGGTTAAATAAGAATCAGGGACGGGCACCGCATCGCCGTGCAAATTGATGACCATGGGCGATTCTAGACGGCTTTCTACCAATTTTTCAAATTCGGCGGTTGAAGTAATTTCATTGAATATGCAGATGGTGTCCATGGTGTTCTCAAGATTGGTCAATTTATTTATCAGCTCGGCTTTACCGTAGGGATGAATGGGGGAGACCCCGTCGGTCAGATATTCGATCTTATTTACCTTGAAACCCCAGTAGTGCCGGCCGGAACCGGTTACCATTTTCAACTTGACAGTATCGCCTTCGCACCACGGTGTCCACATTCCTGAGGAATCGAAACCGGAGTACCTGGCGAGCTCACAATCGTTCTTATTCAGGACCTTGATGTAATCTCCGGTGGAACCTATCTCGTATTTTTCGAAATGCACCCTGATCCTGCTCACATCGGGCTTGTAAAAAACCCAGGTATCATCCAGCTCGGCGGTGTCAATGGTCAAAAACGCACCGTCGATCATTACACCGTAATATCCCCACCAGTATTCCGCATCGTCACCGCCGTCCTCCCAGTAGATATAGCGCACACCGGCTCCGTACTCTGAGAAGGTATGAGATAACTTCTGCCAGCTGTTCGTTGCACGCTGTACTCCGGAATTATAGGTTGAGATGGCTTTATGGTTAGCGTCGCGGAGCTCCACTTTCAGGTAGTAGTAATCACCGTAGTTCGGCCATGACCCGTGGAACCATTCCTCTGCATAGATGGTGGGCTTAGCATTCAATTCATCGGTGGTGTACCCCTCTGCCAGTAAATCGATCTCCTGATAACGCTTGCACCAGTTAAAAGATGTCCTGAAGTGCTTTTCGCCGTCGTAGCTGCCGCCCTGTACCCTCCAGCCGTTACCTCCGTGTAATAGGACTTTCCAGCCCGACATGCTGCCGGATTCCGCACCGGGGTTATCAATAAGATTCTCGGAGGTTCCGAACCTGGTGGGATAAGGGTGCTGGGATTCCACAACCAGAGGGTCGGTACCGCCAACGGTTGCGGGGATGTCCACCAGGAAAATCATCTGGACATTACCTTTCGTGAAAAACCATGCGGCAGTTGAAGCAACCAGATCTGCATCGTAGGTGCCGGTATGGATGAACTTACCCTTACCGATGGGTATCACCCCGTGCGAAACAGCGTTGTCATTCGAATAGATGGGAATAGTGAACATATCGTATGAGGCAGGTATATTTGCAGTGCTCTGGAAGCTGGATTTCAAAATCATACTGGCCAGATCGGTATCGATTTTATCGCCAACGTCTGTCAGAGTGCATGTGTTTGATCTGGTATTGAGTTCAAGCGGCGGCAGTCCGATCTCTGAAAACTCACTGAGGCCGTCATAGCCAATGTTGACTCTGTCATCCGGCCAGTCCTGATCTTTTAAACCCAGGTAAAGGAAATCATAGCCCTCAATATTGGTCCAGATAATACTACTCTCTGAAATCCACCTATTCAGGTCCTCCAGACATAACTTATGAGACACAACATCTATTAGCATCTGGTCAGGTGATAACGCGCCCTCCGATATCCGCACATCATCTATTATTGCATTTATCGGGTAATCGTATCTGGGACATTTACCTATCTGCAGATTATTGAGCGTTTCGGGATGGAGGCCGTACGCTACCTTGGAAGCTACCTCCTCATAGTTGACATAAAGCTTCATATACCTGCCGTCGTAAGTAGCAGCCAGCCTGTACCACCGCTCCTTTTCCAGACTGTCGAAATAAAGAGGCTCCACTTCAGGCAGTTTTGTACCCAATGAAAATACCAGTCTGTTTAATGTAGTATAATTGGAATTAATGTAAAGAGAATATCCGTAAGTATGCGTGTATTCTTCACCCGGTTCTGAATCACGATGGAATTCGTTTGAGATAATTGCTGCAGACTTGTTATCATAATCCTGCTTCAGATAAACGGAGCATTCAATAGTAAAGGTTTTCGGCGACAGCTTGGGCGTACGCGTCAGGACGACAAAATCGTTGCCGTCGAAATCAAGTGCATAATCGCCGTAATGGGCATTGGTGCTCCATGTAGCGCCGACGATCAATCCGTCATTGTAATTGCCAGAGATATCGAAGGCGCTGATATCACTGCCCTCCTCGAATCCCAGGAGTGCATTCGTTTTATCGTCCACGCATGCACCGCTGATGTAATTTGCCGGCATTGGCAGGTATTCTCCGTGCGTGTTCACCACAATGATATCCCTGACGTTGGAGTTGATCAATTGATAGAATTGGTCGGTGCTGGAGATAGTAATATAATAGAATTGAATACCCGTATCCGCCTGTAATTTATCAAACGAGCTCTTCAGCTCCGTCACGTAATCTTTACTGCTTGAGGATTTGGGTGCATCAGAACAGTCGATGAAATACAGCGGCTGGATATTCTTGGCTGTATACCAACCCGCAGTGCCGGCAATGAGGGCGGCGTCGGGGTTATTCAGGCCGTTATACATTATGGCTCCCTTACCATAGAATATCATTGCATGGGTAATTTCATTATCAGCCGTTTTATAAAGCGGTATGCAGAAAGGTTCAAGCTCGGAGTCCAAAGTCATATAGGTTTGAGCGCTCTCAAAAGAATCCGGAAAGGGAATGCCCCACGCGCTCAATATTGTTTGAATATTTGCCGCTTCGGGTGTTTTGTCGGTTTTGATATTCTCCAGCCATGTATCCTTGTATATTGTGGCGTCCACTGAGCGTGTTTCCAGAATATTTCCGAAGCCCTCGGCTCCCAATGAAATCCTGTTGTACGGCCAGTTTTTATCTGTATTGCCAACGGCGGTGAAGGGACTGTACCTTGTGTTCACGAATACGATGCCAGAGTCGGCGATCCATTTACCAACTCGTTTGACCCAGTTGACACCGTCCTCGGGATGACCCTCGGTGTATTCCTGCGGGAGCCGCACATCATTGGTCAGAATAAAATCATCAATATACATCTCTATATTTCTGGTTGTATCCAACTTCGAGCCGCCGATGGTCAAGGAGGTATCACTGAAAGAAATCCCGCCGAGCTCGATTTTACCCTGCAGTTCATCCACCTGTATGGTAACCTCACTCCTGCGCTTCTTCTTGGTCTCCTCCCACCCCACATAGAGTGAAGCTTCCGTATCGTTCAGAATCGCAGTGATCCTGTACCATTTATTCACTTCCAGCGACATACCGGAGATGTGGTGCCATGAGGAATTATGTGAAATCGAGAACTCGATCTGGTTTGGTGCATTTGAAGATGTTTGATTTAAGTTGATCTCATATCCGCCTTTTGAACCAGCATATGATAGTATGCTCTGCACACCGGATGTATATTCTTTATTCAAATAAAGCCAGAACTGGATGGTGAACCGGGGAGTTTTCAATGTAATATCGTCATCTATTTCCAGCATATCGTTCGACCCATCAAAGTACAGTGCAGATGCACCCTGATACTTCTCCTGTGTCCAGGCGGGATTGCCGACGAAGTCTGCGTCATTGATATATTTTGAACGGTCGTAAACAGTGGTGCCGTTATTTTCGTCGAAATAGTATCGTACGATCGTGTTCAAATCAACATACTCGCCGCGGGCAAAGCTTGATGGTATGGGCAGTAAATCGCTGTGGTAGTTAACCACTATGGCATCTTTAACGTCCGATTCTACCAATTCCAGGAATTCACGAGTGCTGGTTATATCTTTATGTTCAAAGTCCACGCCAAGTACACTCTCGAGTGAATCGAACCGTTCCTGGATATTATCCATCTCCGATTGAATCGACCGGGGAGGCTTATGGCCGGGCGCATCACTGCATTTGAGGTAATACACCGGGATCTTGCCGTCAACAACATCGCTCTTGAGCTTATCGATAAGGGTAACATCCATGATCGGGGTGGTATTGATAATAGAAAATTTCGTTTTTTCCAACTCGTAATCCGTATCTCCCCATTTATCCGCCATGACCAGGTATTCACCTTCATAAATGTCAGTCAGATAAATGCCCGCCAGGACATTATAATCGCCTGCTGGAAGTTTGGCTTCTGTGAAATAAGAGTAATCGAGCTGTAGGTTTGTTCCGTATTTGATTTTATGTTCTTCATTCAAAACGTTATATTCTGTTCCATCGGGACCCAGTAACCCTACTCTGACAGTAAAGTTCTCCTGGTCGCTGAAGGGATTGACGATATTTATTTTTCCTGCTATTTCGGCATTCTCGTAACCCGGATAAGAAGGCTGAAAAACATTAGCGCTGTTGAACATCTCGGCTTTGATATACAACTCCATTTTCATATTGAAATCGTTATCGGTATACCAGAGGGAGTCAGACATATATTGCGGGTTTAGATCGTCGTAATAGTCATAGTCCATAAAGAATTCGTCAATCAAAACAGTATCATCGATCTTTGAAGTCCAGAATATGTGCTGATACTTATCGGTACCTCTCTGTGCGAAATCCACTTCTGCATCATACAGGGTTTTATATACAATATGCGCGGGGGGTATGGGAGTATCATTAAGTTTAACAGTACCTATTCGGTTTACTCCGTACATTTCACCTTCGGTAAGTATATCCATGGGGGGTGTAAGATGAATATAGTATGACCCCCCTCCGAGAACATTGGTGATTTTCGAAGTGGAAACATTGACCTCGCACCAGTCATATGAACTGGATGAATAATCCGCCCAGAAATATTCTGTTCCCGCAGCAACCTTGCTGGAAACATTTTCTGTTATCTCTACTCCCACAGGTCCGCTGCCCTCGTCATGCCTCATCCAGAACCGCAGTTTTTCCACCGGGAAAGGCATCTCCACCAGTTGTCTTAAACTGAGAGAGCTTCCGTACTCGACCCAGTCAGGTGGATAAGTACCTTCATCGTCATAATACTCGGAATGCATCTCCAGATTGGATTCTTCACCGCTCTGGTCATAATAGGGTACCCATGTCCAGAATTCGCCGGGGTCGTTTTCGGATATCTTGGGGATCTCGCTCTGGGGTATATCCGAATCCTGAGCGAGCACCATCATATTCGCCGCACCTGAACAATTTGATAATAAAAGAATCATAATGCTGAAAAACGCACCGAACACCATTAAAGGTTTCACGGCTCTCTTACGCTTGGGTTTGGCTTTGGCGGCACCTTTATCTTCGGGTTCTTTTTCCTCCGTCTTTACATCTTCATCACTTGCTGCATCCTCCTCCACTTCCGATCCCTCTTCTCCCTTGCTTTCTCCTTCCTCTTCCTCTCCTCCTTCTTCCTCTTCTTCACCCTCACCTTCCTCTTCACCCTCTTCACCTTCCTTTTCCTCCCCCTCCTCCTCTTCCTTTTCTTCCTCTTCCTCCTCATCCTCCTTCTTCTTCTCCTCCGCCGCTTTCTTCTCCTCTCTTCTCATTACTATGAATATTAACAGCAGAATTATAACCAGGGCGGTAAGTAAAATAAGCACTCTCTGAAAATCCTCTTCGCCCTCCTCCTCTGCTTCCTCCTCCTCAGGTCCGACGCCCTCTCCGATATCCTTCTCGCTCTCTTCGAATTCTGACGATGTGATCTTCACATATAGCGGGATGGAAATCCTGGGTGCGATCTCGTCATTGGATAGGATCTCCACGACACCCAGGTACCGCCCTTCGTCCTTGGCGTTTAATGTAACCGTGAACGATATGTTTTCTCCGGGCGCAATAGCAAATTCAAATTTGTTTAATGTGAATCCCTGCGAAGCAGTGATCTTACCTGTCAGGTCGCGCTCACCGTAGTTGTAGATCCAGAATGTGTTTGAGATCTCGTCCTCGTATGTATAGTCGAATTCCTCTCGCCATCTATCGATGGGAACATTAATTGCTGATCCGAAGGCATTGACCGGAGGCGGAAGCTCATCCGTGGTGGAATAAAAGATCCTGTCATCCCGCGACCACACAGTCCAGTAATCGCCGTTCCCCTTCTGGAACATTGAGGGCGATTCATCGTTGGCCGGATCCGATGTGAGCGCCGAAGGCACAGCCCATTCACCGGCGGCGTAAGTAGAATACCAGATATCTTTATCGTGATCGCGCTCATCCTCTGCCTCTTCGAAATCCATCCTGTCCGAGCTCCATGTAAGCAGAATTCTGCCGATGGAATCGACGCTTAAATAAGGTGTGGATTCCTGGCAGTACCGCGGATGGACACTCTCAGGATCGTTCCAGTTCAAGCCGTCAGAAGAAACTGAATATGTAATCAGGTTCTCATCGGTACTTCCCATGAATGTATATTGATCGAACTCGTTTGAGACCCATACGAGCAGAAATTCGTCAGCGGTGTATAATAACGAGGGTTCGTAATCGTTATCCTCGTCATCGTTCAATATCGGGGT
>CP070629.1:824483-829457 GCA_020356005.1 Thermoplasmata archaeon | reverse complement strand
TGAAATAGCACCTGCGGCGGGTTCTGGTTTGACTTCAAATCGGGGCTTACCATGCTCCACAGAGAGCTCGCCGGCAATATACACATTGCGCACGGAGAACGATTCCAGGCTGTCGAGCTCAACGATATCAGCGGGTTTACCCACGGCTAGAATTCCCCTGTCAAGCTTATAATGTTCTGCGGGGTTAACTGTGACCATGGCAACTGCCTTCAGCGGGTCAATACCCAGCTGCACGGCCTTGGCAAGAGTGCTGTTGAGGTGCCCTTCGCGCAGATCCTCGGGGTGCTTATCGTCCGATACGATGAAGCAGTTATCGTATTCATTTGCGAGCGGTGCAAGCTCCGCCAGGTTCTTGGTGGCACTGCCTTCCCTCAGCATGATCTTCATACCCAGCTTTGCCTTCTCCCGGGCTTCCTCCAGGCTCACGCATTCGTGGTCGGTGGAAATCCCCGCCGCCACATATTTTTCCAAATCGCTGCCGGAAAGCATAGGCGCGTGCCCGTCAATGGGCTTGCCCGCGCGTTTGGCTGCCTCCAGTTTCGCCATAACCTCCGGCACCTCGTTGATAACGCCCGGGAAGTTCATCATCTCGCCCAGCGCCACCACCTCTGGCCGCGCCAGTAATGATTCTATTTCCGATACGCCGAGAACTGCCCCGGAGGTTTCGAAAGGCGTGGCCGGAACGCATGAGGGTGCGGTGAAGTAAACCTTCAAAGGCACCGCTTCGGTGTCCTTTATCATGTAATCTATTCCCGCAAGACCCATCACATTGGCAATCTCGTGCGGGTCCGCCACAACGCTTGTGGTACCGTGCGAAACCACCGCCTCTGCGAACCGTGAGGGGCACAGCATGGAGCTTTCGATATGGATATGCGCATCGATAAAGCCCGGGGCGAGGTAGGTACTGTAATCTTTGTTTGTCTCCTCAATCGATTTGATTATACCGTTTCCTGTGACAAGCCTGCCTGGAAAGGTCCGCTTAGCAGCTACATCGACTATGTTACCTTCGAGTTCGAGAACCTGTTCGGCCATGTTCAATCCACCTCGAAGCTCAGCTCAACGGTATCGGCCTGGATATCAACTTTCACCAGCGTTTTGATCTTCAAGTTGAGCTCGGCTTCGAGCCGGGCGCGGTGTGTTCCCTTATCCATGATCGTGAGCACATCGGTGATCTCGGAGCCGATATGCCGCAGTGTCTTGATTACAGCACGGAGCGTTTCGCCGGTATTGATGGTATCGTCGAACACCATGATCTTCTGGCCCTCAGAAATACCGTTGATATAAAAATCCGCGCGGGAATACCCTGTATGCTTTTTGACGCTGACCTCCCCGGGCAGGTTGTATTTACGCTTGCGGATCACCGTATAAGGAAGCTTTTTATCAAGAGCAAGTGCAGTCCCCACGGGAATCGCCATGGATTCGATCAGTGCGATCTTATCGCAGTTGAACTCCGATAACCTGCCAAGTTCGGCTACAATTACATTCACCAGTTCCGGCTCGATGCTCAAGCTTCCGAAATTGGGATAGATATCGATTTTACCGCCGTGCTCTACCCTGGGTGCGCTTTTAATAGCTGAGCCTAACATATCGTGAAGAGAAGACATATTTAGGGCAATCAATAAGCACAGTATTAATTGTTTCGATAATACGCAATTGATTTTTAGAGATTAGTATAGGCGCTAGAGAACAGGCGCGAGGCGCTAGGGTGACTATAATCGATTAAAAGCACCCCAACCTCTAACCTCCAATCTCCAATCCCTAAAAAAATAGGCTTTATCAAAATTCTGCCTGTGCTGACGTGTTCTTACACTCGCAGGCATCCCGGGCCTCGGGTATCACGGGAACCACCGCACGCACCAGTTTCTTCAGATTCTCGATGTTCTCGCCCATGACTTTAAGAACGGCTTCGATATTCACCTCGTGCTCCTTCCACACGTCGTAATCCGTCACCATAGCCAGCGACACATAGCAGATATCCTTTTCGCGTGCAAGCTGGCATTCCGGCACAAGTGTCATGCCCACGATATCGGCAAAGCTGCGGAACATCCTGCTCTCCGCCTTGGTGGAGAACCTGGGGCCTTCGATACAGACATAGGTGCCCTCCGGGTGCGCTGCGATGCCCAGCTCCTTGGTCTTGCCGAAGACAAACTCGCGCAGCTCGGGGCAGAACGGCTCGGCAATGGGCAGGTGCGCCACTTTGGAGCCGTCGTAGAATGTGTAATCGCGCCGCTTGGTAAAATCGATGAACTGGTCCACCACCACGAGCTCGCCGGGCTTGTATTCATCTTTCAGAGAACCCACGGTGCACGGTGATATAATACGTTCAACGCCCAGCTTTTTCATAGCCCAGATGTTAGCCCTGAAGTTGACCTTATGCGGCGGTATCACATGGCCCTTACCGTGCCTGGGAATGAACGCGACCTTCACACCTTCCAGCTCGCCCACCATTACCCTGTCCGATGTGGACCCGTAAGGTGTGGCGATATTGAAGTGTTCCGTGTTCGAAAACATTTCAGGGTCATACAACCCGGAACCGCCGAACATACCTATTTTTACTTCCATAAAAAAGCAACCCCTCTACTCGTTTCACACTACTTTGTAATCCTGGTCATTTCAGCTTCTGCTATGGCTTTTGCACGGTGCGCATCAACGTATTTCGGATTGATCTCGAGAGCGTCGTCGAAGCAGATAATCGCCTCTCGGTGCCGGTTGCGCTCGTATAGAATTATGCCTTTGTTGTACAGCACTTCCGCGTTCCTGGGATTAATCTCCAGCGCTTTGTTGTAACACTCCAGCGCCTTCCTGTACTTGCCCGCACGGTCGTATACATTACCTTTATTGAACCATACATGAGCGTTATTCGGCTCGATCTGCAGCACCTGGTCGTAACACACGAGCGCCTCGCGCAGCAGCCCGAGATTTTTCAATGCGGCGCCTTTATTGAACCACGCCTCGGCCTTATACGGGTTGATCTTTAACGACATATCGTAGCACTGTATCGCCTCTTTGAACTTTCTCAATGCGAATAACAGATTGCCTTTATTGTACCATATGTCAGCGCGGTCGGGATCAAGCTGCAGCGCCTTATCGTAACACGGCAGCGCATCCAGGATCTTGCCCATAGTGAATAATGCATTACCCAGGCTGAACCAGCCGGACACGTTCCTCGGGTTGATGCTCAAGGCTTTGTTATAGCAGTAAATTGCACGGTTCAAATCGCCGTCCTCGTGGTGCTTGCTGCCGCGGTCCAGCCATTCGATATCATCGATCTCGCTCCCGTCTTCCAGCGAATCGTGCAGGTGGTACACATCCAGCTGCTGCGGCCGGGACTTTCGTTCCTGTATGAGGCCCTGCTGGTCGAGCCCCATGGCCTGTGTCTGGAGTTTCTGCGCCTCCGCCGACTTACCGAGGTTCTCCAGCGCGTTCGCCTTACTGTACAGCCCCCGGGTGTTACTGGGATTGATCCTCAAAACTTCATCATAGCAAATTATCGCGTCCTCCCAGCGTGAGTGCTTTGTCAGCAGGTCGCCCTTGTTCTGCCAGGCCTCGAAATCGTTCGGGTCAAGATCTGTAACTTCATCGAAGCATTTCATTGCGTCCTGCGGCTGCTCAAGGTCCACCAGTATCTTACCTTTCTGGTTCATAGCCGGCTTATGCTTCGGATTTATCTCAAGAACCTTATCGAAGCACTTGATAGCCTGGTCGTGATAGCGGAGATTGTAAAGTGTAAGACCTTTATTGAACCATCCCTCTTCACTCTTGGGATCGATTTCGATTACCTTTTCGAACTCCTCCAGGGCAGTATCGAATTGGTTATTGATGAATGCCTGGTTTCCTAGCTTCAAATGCTGGATATATGCTGCTTTGTCCATTAACTGGCACCTTGCCCCTCTATACAATTTATTTATTAAAAACGTTTCTCTTCCAATGAAAAATAATTCACATCAAATCACAGGAATCTTAAAATAGTTAATTTTTTTGAGATTAGATTATGCTTATACTCGGGGCTCGGGTATGGGGCCTGGGGCCTCGGATTTCTTAAAGATGCACTTTTGGTTAACTCTCGGTAATTTGTTTTTAAATTGTTATAGGTACGAATAAAATTTAAATAGTTATTCGATATTTTACAATGATGTCGATCGTGATTATATGAAGAGAATATTTATCATTATACTATTGACACTAATCATATTAATCCCAACAGCATTGTATATTCGTATCATAAGTTTGGATTCAGATGATGAAGAATGGGGAGAAGATTCAGATGATTGGGACAATGTTATAATTCATCATGGAGAAGATTCTGTTTACAATGGATATACACCGTCAGAACTTGCAGAGAAATTAGCTAGTTCACTGGATGCGACCCCACTAAAATCAAGAGAACAAGAATCTCATGGAGGTGTTACATGGTACAGATATTATTATCAAAACACTTCTATAGCCATTAGATTGATTAAAGAGAAATTTTGTACATTTTTAGGTGCACCAATTGAAATTCATGGTGGAAAAAATCCTGAAATTAATATTTCAAACAATCCTTCTAAGGCAATTGACTCGGTTTTGGATATATGGAAGGAATTTTTAAATAGCTTGAATTATCAACTTGCTGAAAATGATTATAATATAAACTTAGAATCTTCCATAAGTAATTGGAAAGTATATATTCGGCAAACTTGTAATGATAATCTTTCGTTAAAAAACACTGGTATTAAAGTTAATATGGAAAAGGAGACTTCAAGAATAAGTTCAATAAGCCTTTTTGAATGGTCAAAAATAAAAATAGAAAGAAATATCCCGATAACTATGGCAGATGCAAAAGATATTATTATTAATGAATTACAGGAATATCCAATTTCTAGGTCAGAATTAAATTATACTGGTTATATTTATTTTTCAGATAATGTCCATTATTATTTTAAATATGAAGTTTTACAAACAAATGAAACTCGTAATGTCTTAGCAGGCCATAGT
>CP070629.1:816061-824383 GCA_020356005.1 Thermoplasmata archaeon | reverse complement strand
CACTCATTGCGGTTAGTTTATTTCCCATTGTATCAGTAATTCCATCAGTCAGAGCTATAGTGTATGTAGTGCCGCAAGTAAGTGCACTGGTTGTCAGGGTCACTTTATCGCCGTCCCATATGAAGGCCGATATTGTGATTCCGGGAGTGATTGTCACTGTGGTTGTTGTTATAGTTGTGTTGAGTATGCCGTATGGTGTGGCAGTGAACTCGATTGAAATCACTGAATCCAGTGCGAATTTAGCAGTAGACGGAAGTTCTGTTGTGCCCACCATGATCTTTGCAGATATTTCCGGTGGTGCTGCCTTCACGGTGAAGTTGCTCTCGAAGTCCTTCCACAAGGTCAGGTTTCCATCTGCGTTCTCAACCGACTTAAGGATCTTGATGTCGTACATTGCACCGTAGGTCAGGTTAGCATCTGGCGTGAATGTGTAGGTCTTGTTATCGGCTGTGGTCATCTCACCAGTGGCGGTCACTCCGCCGGTCTTGAGGCTGAATGCAGACTCCACTTCTGTAAAATTCATTAAATCAACAAAAGTGAATTCGATGGTGGTGTCATGGGATACATTGATTGCAACAGCCGGTTTATCCAGTTCTACCGGTAAGTCCTGTTCAACAACCGAGATCTCCAGACCGTCTGCCAATGCTATTGATTTGTTGACAAGGAGATCCGCTGTGCCGCCGGCGTACCTGACATTGTTATAGAATTTTGTCGCGGCTGCCGTGAAGGTATATGGTGTATCGGTATCTTCTTGCAATTCCACAGCTGCGAATGTGAATTCACCGTTCGCATTCGTTGTGGCAGTTTCGGTGGTTCCTCCGCTGACAGTGACTGTGGTACCTTCCACGCCGTCGCCTGTGACCGAATCCACGACCTTACCTTTGACCTCTACAGTTCCCAGTTCCTCGGTGGTGAAATTCAGGACCTTATCCATGCCGAAGTACCATTCGGCACCGGTCAGGTTCTCCAGTGTGGAACCGATCATTATGTCGTAAGTTGTGACATAATCCAGAGGTACGCTGTCGTTGATATCGAAGAAGAATGTTGAGTTGTCATCGTCGCCGTCAGTGAAATTCCACTCGCCGTCTACAGCAGTTGTACCCTGCTTGATGGTGAACACGTTATCGTCTTCAACCATGCTCGTGTTGATATCGAAGTCAAAGTCGAAGTAAACATCGGTTGCAATGGATACACCGGTGAGCCCTTCATCAGGAATAGTTGTCATTGCCCGGGCGGGTACATCCACTTTGACATCCACAGGCGCCGGTATCAGGTTTATGGTTACATTCATCGTTGTATCTTCAGTAACATTGAATGTGACTTCGGTTGGATAATAGCCGGTCTTGGAAACATTCAGGGTCACTTTGGTTGTTGTTTCATCCGGTACAACCGATGCGAACTCATAATAACCGGTGGTCGCAGCAGATGTGGTCGACGGTACAAATACACCAGTAGCCACAACCTTGACCGCTGCACCGCTTACACTATTCATGTCCTGGTCGTAGATTGTACCATTCAATGCATAGGTGGTTTTCGCCGTCAATGCAATGTTCACATCAGTGCGGATCTCGCGCATGATGACCACACCGGGTTCTGTTGCATCTTCGTAATAGTACATTCCCGTAACCGTAGCATCATGTGTACCAGGTGCGATACCTGTTACAACCACATTTCCGGAGCTCGTCAGGGTTCCTGTACCGGTTCCGATGGTCACAGTTGCGCCTTCAACATTGGTTGTGGGATCAACAGTTACAAAAGCGCTGCCAACATCGCTTGGGAAGGTTATATTGATGGATCGGGCCTTCGCCAGGTCCATGGTGGCGTTGTACAGTGTTGCATTCAACGAATAGGTCATTCCGGGTGTCATTTTTGCCATCAGCCAGTCGTATGTTTTATAAACCATTTCACCGGAATCCAAAATAATATCGGTTTGGACATCAAATACAACAGGGGTGTTCCAATCGGATTTATCGAAAATGGATATATTTAAATTAACACCGCCGTAATCATGTGTATGCATTGTACCCGTATTCATTATGCTTACATTAACCTCAATATCTTCGAGCTCCTGTTTGGCTTGTTCGTCTTTTGTCATAGGCGTTACAAATGCCATATCGAATTCTTCGCTATCTATAACCTTAAACGGGAAAATTGGTCCTGTATAGTTATTTGATGCATTAAAATCCGTTACCGTTCGTGCATAGGATGTTGTTAGGTTAATCGTATAACTACCTTCAGCCAATACACTTGTATCTAGCATAAACATTAGTTGTTCATCTTCACCAGGGTTCTCAAGTAAAGTATAATCGACATTCTGCATTTTAATGTCCTTGTAAGCTGATGGACCTCTAATCGTTATATTTACAAAGAAATCTTCTGTTAAAGCTGCTGTACCGCTGTTCTTAATCAAACATGGAACTGGTTGTAGTGCAGAAGTATTTAAAGGTAAACCGCCAGCAATAATTGGAAGGTTAACCTTTACCGGCATTACATCGGTAATTCCAGCTGCATCTGTTAGGTTAAAAGTTAAATTAAAGAAATTGTCGCTTACATACATATCAGCAGTAGTAATTTCGATTTCGAGCCTGTAATTGGACATCAGTCTTCTGGCAGCATTCAAATCGGTATTTCCATCGACGTCTCCCCAGACCGGAAATCGGAACTTGGTAAAATTACCAACCGCGCTTTCAAAATCTATAGTAACGCTCTCATCATATGCTAATTCTTCGCCAACTTCCGGTGTATAATATATTTTTGCATCAATGTCTATCCCATTAGCAGGTAATGGACCGTTTCCTATATTTTCTACTACAACCGTAACATACAAAGATGCATTTATATAATATTTTGTCTCTCGCGTAACATCCAAATAGAAATCCGGTTCTACTAGATCTGAATCTGATAAGTATGCACCTACAGCTTTCACATTAACCGTACCGCCTTCGTAAATTGTTATTGTCATGTTCAAGGCTGGATCCGTGTTCTCATCTTCATAGATCCTGTTGGGTTTATCGTTAACCGGATAGGTATCCGCCATTGCTGTTACTGCCACGGCATAGTCTCCTTCCTCTTTCGGATCCCAGTCCAGATAGTAGACCATTGCAGTTTCGCCGACTCCCAGGGTTGTTATCGTTTGATTTCCCATATCCAATTCAACAGCGTTAGCTGATTTATTGTATATGATCAAGCCCACAGTGATATTCGTAATAACTTCGCTGCCGGTGTTTTTCACAGTTACAGTGAAATTATGTGTAATATTGGCGTAGGTTCCGTACAACATATCTGCCGACTCATTTACAGCCACAGAAACTTCCATATCAGGGCTTGTCGCTCTCATGCCTCGCGCTTCTTCGGCACCGGTTGACGTCGGTATAAAAAGAGCACCGATCAGTACCAGTACCATCAGACTTACTAAAAATCTGTTTTTCCACATATTTTTTTTCATATTTTCTCACCAATTCCTCAAGCATTACATGCCATCATAATTATTCATGGATTTTTTCATATTTTTTTTATATTTTTATTTTTTATATAAATTGCAGTTCTCACTCGTTTTTTTGGTGCAATCATAGATTTTTACATAGAGATTGCTATAATATCATAGTTTTACATCTTAATGAACTAATAGTATATAAACATATCGAAACGAAATTATTTTTTTTAACTGACTAGATTATATTTATAGTTTGCCAAAAAATGGCATCATTATTTAAATACTTTATTTGTTTTTAACAAAAAATTTTGTTAATTATCGCGATTTTTCTATCCACAATCTTTATGTAGGATAAAAATCCCAAATCTGAATTTTTACTCCGATACATTTTTATATCTCGTCTGCATTTTGGTTATAGCTAAAAACCATTTTAGCAAGGTAAAGAATTATTTAGCTGGTTTTTACATGGATTATACGCAAAATAACCAAATCTACCAGGAGCACTCCATTGCCCATCTTTATCGACAGCTCGACCAGCCCATCCGCCGGAAAATCATCAATATTTTGCAGGCCTCGGGGCCCCAGTCCTTCAAAATGCTCTCCGAGACTCTTGAGATGGATAGGGCCGCTCTGGCATACCATCTGAGGGTATTAAAATCGGCAAATCTTGTTGAAAATTACTACGAGAATCAATCAGGTTCCAAAACCTATTCGTACTACAAGCTCTCGGACTTCTCAAGGTGGCTGCTCAACCATGATATGAACCTCTCGCTGGAATCAATGAAATATCGTCCCGCTACGCAAGAACCTTTAAGTGATCACAGCTCGTATGGTGAAACTGTAAGAACCGCACCCAAGAAAGCACTGCAGGTAAGCGTACCACAAGCCGAGGATGATTCGGAACTCGTGGATCAAGCATTTGAAATCAGAAAGGATCCCAGGGTAAAATATTCGACGTACAGGATTAAGATAAAATAGAAGCAATGAACTGTGAGCACGGCCACTTCGTGGCCTTGAGCATTGAGCCATGAGCACGACCGCTTCGCGGTCTTGAGTGAAAAAAGCTGAGAAAGCGATGAATTCGGGGTTCAGGGTTCATAGGACAGGGTTCGGGGAGATTATAATCGAGTAAAAATCCCGAGACCCCGGCCCGAATTTACTCAGTGCTCAAGTGAGTTGCCAAAGGCTGCGAACGTGCTCAAAGCTCAAGCGAGCAAAGCTCGCGTGCTCACTGCTATAAATCATATATAACCAATCAGGAGGATTGTAATGGCAAAAGAAGATAAAGATCTTTCATTGATCCGTCACCCGGACTTCCGGTGTTTTTATGCTATCGGGGCCGTTGGTGTATGGACGCCGAATGATTTCAGGATAAATTTCTATAGTGAAAAGGTGGCCGAACAGGATGGAGATGCACTTGTAAACGATGTCCAGGTGATTTTACCGCCCAGGGCCGTACGAGAACTGGCGGTGGCACTAACACGAAGTGTAAAGGAGTACGAGAGGACCCATAAGATATCTTTGAAAGACGGCAGTAAACAAAAGGACGAGGAGCTGGGTGTTGTAATGGATACACTGCCTGTTGCCGCCGCCGCGGGATTGGATTCGAAAGGAGTCCAGGAGATAAAAAAGGATTTGAAGCAGGAGTTGAAAAAGGACCTTTCCAAGGACATCAAGCAGGACCTTAAGAAGGATCTGACGAAGGACATCAAGCAGGACCTGAAGAAGGATTTGAAGCAGGACCTTAAGAAAGGCTTGAAGCAGGATTTGAAGAGGGATATACGTACAGAGGTACGTGGTGCGATACAGGATGACAAGAGGAAAGAGAAGTCCGATAAAGCCGTGAGGTCGAAACCCGCGAAAATTCAGCAGCGCGGCCGCAGGAAGGTAGGAAGGGGCCGGAAAGCAATAAAAAAGTAGTTATTCAGAGGGCAGGAGGCGGGATGCAGGGTGCAGTGTCCTTCGGGAGAGGCAATAAGCAAAAGGCAAGAGGTAAAAGCTCGACTCTTCGACTCTTAGACCCTCAGATTCTTTGACTCATTTGTGCTTAGGATTTATTAAATAATTCTATAGGACAGCTCAAATGCCGTCTGGCACACGGTGGAACTTCGTAGAAGCCCAGCTCAAGCTTGCGGGCTTCGGGTGCGAACTCCGCAGCACTTTCATCAACATGTATTCCACAGGCCTTGCACCGGTAACCCTGGTTGGTACCTATAGATTTCATAGCTTTTTTACAGCTCGGGCACCTGGGGTTACTGACCTTACCCATTTCTTTTTCAAGTCCCAGTATCTCGAGCTTTTCCAAATTCACTGTGGGGACCTTTTGGTCGCTTCCGGTAAATAAATCGCCGTTGGAGCCATTCGGTCCGCGGAGCCCCCCGTAAATTACAATCTTGTCACCTGGAATCAAACCTTTTACTACATCTCTGAATTGCTTCGTGGGCTCGTAAGCTGCACAAATTACCCGGTCACCTTCTGCATCCTTCAATTCAAAAAAGGTATGGCCGCCCTTCATAACCATTGGTTCTGAGGTTACACCGCCCCCTAACTGTACAGATTGGTAGGGCTGAAACTGCCGGATTTGCAGCGGCTGGATATGGTCATCGCTGGCGTGATTGGTCTCGAAAATGACCCAGCGGTCCACGCTCTCCTCGGTATTTACCACTTCCAGTGCCCTGGGCAGCTCCCCCGAGGCCGTCCCCCTGATTCCATAAAGAACCGGGCAGGGTGTGTGGGGTAAGATCCTCGGGATGTCGTTTTGGAAATCATAATTATCAAATGAAGTGGGGATTACATTGGAGAGTACGGCGGCGCTCTTGGGATCCCACACCCGCTCCGAACCCCACCTTGCACGATCCCTGTATGCTATCAGCTCGAAGGTTCGCCCGGGTGCTCTTCTGGCGGAATCTACCGCCGGCTCCCAGGCCAGAGCAGCACAGGCCCCGATCAACCCCCTCCGATTTTTATAGCCTTTGTGCATGAAGCTGCTTTTATTGAGTATTTTTTCTACCTTTGATAGTTCCACTACATCGTGCACTGCTTGCCAGTATAGTTCTGCGGGCGGTTTCGATTGTGCAAGCACGATTCCAGGGTTGGTATTTGTATCATCCAGCTGGCAGAACCGCTCTACAGTTGAGCACACGGTTTCGAATAAGGCCTCTACAGCGTCAGCATCATGCTGCGTTGAATTATCATCGATATCGGTAGAATGATCCCAAACCGGCGAGCCCTGGATCTCTCCCATGCGGTTCCTGTTGTTTTCGGTCCCCTCTCTCGATAAGGACCCTGTTTTTGCGCGCTGAATCAATCTCAATGCAATAGCCCCGTTACCTCGCGTCTTCCAGGGGATATTGGGATTGAGGCGCACCAGCCGCGGGTAACCTGAAGGCACCCAATCGGATAAGGCCTGGATAAGTTCCAGCGCCAGATATGTGGTGCACCCGCCCTCGGGCGAATCCGTGTCATCTATGCCGAGCCAGATTATGAAAAAGCCCCCGTAATTATGATAATATTATACTCTAATATAAAATGATTACATATAAAAAAATAATTTTGTAATGTATTATAATATTAAAATCATGTTTTTATTGGTTGGTATAAATTAAAAACTTACTAAGAGACGCCCCTCGCATCCGCTGGACGTTACGCTTGACGCAAACGCTGAAGAGATTGCCCACACCGACCCGAAGAAAATGATTTCAATATCAATAGAAAGTCGAAGTTCGGTTAAGGTAACGAAACCCGTTTCGAAGTTAGGTTACGAAATTCGTCCTGTAAATCGCTCCTCGTAAAACATCTATCATGGTCTAGGGGTTTCGTTAGGTGTATAGTTTTTTCGGGGTGGAGACTCGTCTGGTCCATCGGATTTCGTTTACCGTCTGGTTTATCGAAATTCGTAAATCGGCACAATACCGTGAAACGATATACGAGACAAGCTTCGAAACCGTATTACGAAACGAGCCTCGAACCCGATTAACGAAACGCAGAACGTTTGCCGTTAGCCGGTACGCACTGCGCAAACGTCCAACGTAGGACGCACTTCTATAAGCAATAAAAAATCAAACTAGAATCGACCCTTGATCATACCTTGTATCCACAGCTAGTACAGTGGAATGAGCTTCCATCTGGAGTCAGGAATTCGATGGTCTGCTGGTTGCACTGCGGGCACAAATTCAACGGTTCCGGTTCCTGGGCCGGCGGCAGCATAAGTTGCGGAGCCATTGGCGGTGGTTGTGAGGGCATTACCTGGGGACCGAATACGGTACCCATGGGAGGTAATCCCGGCGCACCCATCACCATCGGTGATTGTGGGTAGAAAAATGCACCGCGGTGCATGGGATAGCCCGTATATTGGCCGTACATACCTGGAGCTCCGGGTACTCCCATTCCAGCTTGCTGCATTGGACCGCCGACGCTGAGCCCCAGGAGTTCAGAGATGCCCATATCGCCCTCTAATAAATCTTCCTCTTCTTCCTCTTCCTCCTCCTCGTACTTTTTACCTGCTCTGAGGTATAGAAGAGCTGCGATTACGATTACTACGATAACGATTATAAGAACCTGCAGTATTAAACCCAGATCGACACTGGATTCTTTCTCGGTCTCCGACATACCTATACTGGTCGGAGGCGCAGTTTCTACCTCCTCCTCTGTTGTTCCCACCGTGATGTTCTTCACGATTTCAGTCATTCCACCGCGGCCGTCATCCAGTGTTAAGCTCACCTCGTAGGTACCTGCCGCGCTGTAGGTATGCGTACTGTACCATCTTTCTATACCTTCCATTTTTACATCAGCTTTGCTATCATCGCCGTAATCCCATATACATGTTATTTCATCACCATCTGGATCGCTAACAGGAATAGAGGAGATACTTACACTGAGGGACTCTTCTT
>CP070629.1:810297-815961 GCA_020356005.1 Thermoplasmata archaeon | reverse complement strand
CGGACCTCATTCTCTACAACGGCACGGTGCGGACCCTGAACCCGGCTCGTCCGGTAGCGCAGGCTCTGGCCATCAAGGATGGCCTCATTCTGGACCTCGGCAGCAACGAGGAAATCCTGGGTCTGGCCAACGAATACACCCGGGTGATTGACTTGGAAGGGCTCACCCTGATGCCGGGCTTCGTGGACCCGCACACTCACCTGATCTTCGCGGGCCAGCGCGAGTTCGAGCTGCCCATGAAGCAATCCGGTGCGAGCTACCTGGAAATCCTCGCCTCCGGCGGGGGTATACTGAACACCGTACGCGCCACCCGGAACGCCAGCCGAGAAGAGCTCGTAATGGCAGCCACCGCGCGGCTCGACCGCATGTTGGCGTTCGGTACCACAACCGCGGAAGCCAAGAGCGGTTACGGGCTGGACAAAGACACCGAGCTGAAGAGCCTGGAGGCGATCGCCGAGCTGGCCAAGACGCATACGGTGGAGCTCGTACCAACCTTCCTGGGCGCGCACGCTGTCCCGGAAGAGTACAAAGGCGCACCTGACGATTATATCGAGTTCGTTATTAGCGATGTATTACCGGAGGTGGCCGCGCGCAAGCTCGCGGAGTTCTGCGATATATTCTGTGAAAAGGGCGTGTTCTCCGTTGATAATTCCCGGAAACTGCTGAGCGCAGCACAAAAGGCGGGCCTCGGTCTCCGTATTCATTCCGACGAGATCGTGCGGCTGGGTGGAACCGCCCTCGCCGTAGAGCTCGGCGCGGTCTCGGCTTCGCATCTGATGCAGACCTCTGATCAGGAATTCGAAGGCATGGCGGAACGCGGCGTTATCGCCGAATTACTACCCGCCACACCGTTCGCGCTCATGGAAAAGGAATACCCGCGCGCGCGGGCGATGATCGAAGCCGGCGTGCCCGTCGCGCTCTCAACGGACCTTAACCCGAACTGCTGGACGGAGTCCATGCAGTTCGTTATCGCACTGGCGGCGTACAACATGAAGCTCCACCCGAGCGAAGCGCTGGCCGCCGCCACCCGAAACGCCGCATTTGCAATTAACCGCGCCGATACGGTAGGCAGCCTGGAAGTCGGCAAACAAGCAGACGTGCTCGTACTGGACGCCAAAAACCACCTCACTATACCCTACCACTTCGGCGTTAACCTGATCGAAACCGTAATCAAAAAAGGTAAAATCGTGTTAGGGGAGAAGAATCTCCCCTAACAACCCCTTTCTTTTTCTATCGGTTTGGGTATGCCTTAGATGTTAAAATGAAATCATAGGCATACCCATATAGATAAAAAAAGAGGGGGATTGGGGGATTCCTCCCCCAAATACGATCGTACCTGATTTTGGTGATTAGATGGCAGTTGTGTCGCTGGTTCGCAGCAAGATCACTGATGAGTCGAAGATCGAGGAGATGGTCAGGACCGTCCTGGAGCCGTTGGGCGGGGTGGAGGGGTTTGTTTCGAAAGGCGATCGGGTTGTATTAAAACCGAATCTTGTTACGAACCGCAAGTATTTCACCGGGGCGACCACTGACCCGTTGATCGTACTGGCGCTGATACACGAGCTCAAGCGCATCGGGGTGAGCGATATTACCGTGGCGGACGGGTCCTGGGTCGGGTGCCCTACCGAGCGCGCGTTCACCGCCACGGGCCTGAGCGGGCTGTGCGCGCGCGAGGGTGTCAAGCTCGTTAACCTCCAGCGCGATGAGTACGTTTCAGTAAAGGTTTCCGCAGGGAACGAACTCAAAGGTAAGGTCAACATCGCAAAGACCGTACTGGACGCGGACAAGCTCATCAACCTCCCCAAGCTGAAAGCGCACGCGCAGACGAAACTTACGCTCAGCTTGAAGAACCTCAAGGGGTGCATATCCGACGACGAGAAGCGCAGGTTCCACAGGATCGATATCGACCGCGCAATTGCAGAGCTTAATACTGTACTTTCGCCCGATTTGATCGTCCTGGACGGGATAGTGGGCGAGATGACCGCGGAGCTCGGCTGCGATCCTATCAGGCTGGACACCATCGTGGCGGGTACGGACCCGGTGGCGCTGGACGCGTTATGTGCTACCATGATGGGCTACGACCCTCACGAGATCGAACATATCGTCCATGCAGAGGAGCTAGGCGTGGGTAAAGGTCTCGACACTTCAAAAATCGAGCTCAAAGGCGATGTGGAGCTCGCCAGTATCAAAGGCGAGATCGGCGACTCCGTAGGGTTTGCACGATATACCGAATCGTTCCAATCCTACGGCCTGGACATCCAGGAATCGGGCGCGTGCAGCAGCTGCCTGGCGGCGCTCTACCTGGCCCTCAAGCGTGTGGCGGACGACGAGAAGCTGGAGGATCTGCAGGGCTGCAGCTTTTATATCGGCCAGAACTTCGCCGAGGATAGCGATGGAAGTGCAACTCCAGCCGGCGAAGGTGGCTCTGCTTACCGGATCGGTATCGGGAACTGCACAAAAGCACTCGATGGGCTGGACATATTCACCAAGGGCTGCCCACCTACAGCATTAACAGTATATAGGAAGCTGAGGAGGAAATTCTAAATTCTAAGCACTAAACTCGAAACAAGCACTAAATTCTAATTTCTAAACAGTTAAGAATTTCAAAATAAAAACATCAATATCTTTTATTTTTTCTTTTATTTACCTTTTCCAATATTGAAGCGAATATCTTCATCAATTCAGTAGATTCTTGAATCAGTTCATTTTTCTCATCTATTTGGTTATCCCTAGGTTCGGTTAATTTTAACCAGTATCGAGATTCTTTAGATTCTTTTTTAGAAATCTTTATTCTCATTTGAAAATCTTTTTTACTCAATGATTCGTTTGCCTCTAAATAATTTGCACCAACTGAACCGCCTGACTTTATCAATTGCTTACCATTCTCTAAATTGGACATAGTTTTTGGAAGATTATTTACATAGAAATTGATTCTTCTAGCAAACTCAAAAGTTCTATTTTCCAAATCAAATATTCGACTGTTTTGATTATCATGATTTGGAGAATTGTTTGATTTTTCTATTTTTGATTTTGATTTTTCGTTCATAATTGTTAGAAGGAATTGGATTATTTAATATAAAACAGGGGAGGGGTGGCTGAATGTACATACAATCAAAAATCTAAAACCAAGAGAACTTATTTACGATTTTCAATAGCTTGGATTTTACCTTTAAATCTTGTATTCGTTTAGTGCTTAGTGCTTAGAATTTGTTTAGTATTTAGTACTTAGTGCTTAGAAATTAAAAATCAATATGAAATCTTTAGATTTCTATGTTCTACTTGATTCTTTTCTCCAAGCTTTCATTTTATCTACCGTAAACTCCCCGACCTGGATGCCGAAATAAATGAAAAATATAAAGCCCAGGGCGAAGAAGAACAGTATGATGAGGCCGTAGACCATGGATAGTATGATGTTATTATTGAACAGTTCCAGTGGTATCATCATATAATCGAATGCGAAGTGTAACAGGATCGCCACATGCAGACCCTTCACAACGAACAGGTACCCGAAGGCCAGCCCGGAAAGAAATGTAGGGGCGAACTTCCAGTAGTCCCACCCGCTGATATGCGCCAGGCCGAATATCGTTGCAGAAAATAGAATGAATGCCGCCTCGGGGAACCCGATTTCCATCTTACCGCCGAGCAGGAATCTTTTCCACTCTGTCTGATTACCCCTCTTCATATTACGCCTGCCGAATTCTATAAAGGCTAGAGGCATACCCAAAAAAAGTACGCGCGTAACGAACTCTTCCCAAACAGAAGCGTTCGCCAGCTGGTACATGAGCTTCCACAGCGGTGTATCTTCACTCAGTGATTCAGGCGTCTCCGGCGGTGCACCGAAATAAGTAAACAGCAGTACCACTACAACATTGAAGAACAGAATTGCCAGAAATATTTGCGGGAACAAAAAGAATGAATTGCGGGATTTCAACGGCGCCTGGAGATTACTCCCGTACCTCTTGAGGATCTGCAGTGCTTCCCTCCCCTCGGTTTTCAGCAGCCAGTACATCGAATACAGAATTGCAAAAACGATAAAAATAAAATAAATAACTGCGGGGTACCCTGCCGGAACGTGGCCGATCACCGCAAGAAACGGCGGGAAGACCGTTGGAACGAACAATATCGGTGAGGCGTGCATCATATTGGGCAGCACCAGCGCAAGGGTCGGCCCCAGGGCAAATAAATTCAAGACATATATTGCGAAAAAACAAAATAACCCTACCAGTGTCAAAAAGCCTATGATAAGAACGAAGAAGTTTTTTATCGTTTTCAAAATAGATTCGGATTCTGCAGGGGGTGGATAATATCGTCCCGAGCTCCAATCGTAATATTGCTGCGGAGGTGGCGGAAGTCTTACTGGGCCCTCCTCACCTTCCTCCGGGGGAAAGCTGCGGAGCCCTCCTGCACCCGGACCGGGTGGTCCCGCCCCTTGCCGAGATTGCTTGAATTTCTCCGGAAGAGGTCTTGATTTGAATTCAGCTCCGCATGCGCTGCATTTGATAAAACCGCCTTTGCCGGGATCGATATTAACATGTTCACACTCGGGACAGAGAGCATACATATGGGATTTTGATAGTATTAAATAATATATTTATATATTGGCGAAATTATTTGCATTCAATACTGTAAAGAGCCGGTTTTTGCTGTTAAATTTAATGTGGATTTGAGCAGCACATAAAGTTAACTATGGTTAACCGAAAAGTAATATAATATCACGGCCAATATAATATGTTACTTTCGTCTATATAGTTAAGAAGTCCCATGGAGATATGATTTGAAATCCAATAGAAATCAGATTACTATATTTACTGTATTCTCGGTTTTGTTAATTGTAATCTCGTTTGTTCCTTCAAATATAGCTGCTGAGGAAGCAGGTGAGATAGCATGGAAGAGTTACCAGAACGGCATGGCAGATGCAGAATATAATGATAAACCGGTAATCATAGATTTTTACACCGATTGGTGCACTTACTGTAAGGTAATGGATGAGACCACATATAAAGACGAACGGGTGATCAATAAATCCAAACTGTTTGTATGTATAAAAGTCGACGGCGATACGAACAAGGATCTGGTGGAACAGTACGGCGTGGAAGCTTATCCCACTACTTTTTTCCTCATGCCCGATGGGGCTGTTATCAGCAGATTGGGCGGCCTGGTCTATGCCGATCCCTTCCTGGCAGAAATGGACAAAGCACTCACGGAATTCGAAAATGCAGCGCTGGGCGGGGTAAGCAGTGACGACGAGGATGACGGGGCTGTGATCGGTAATCTTTCCACAACTAATATAGTAGCCATCACCGCCTTTATCATCGTTGTGCTGGTCCTGGCGGTGCTCACCATCAGGAAGTGGAGGGAATAAACCAGGACGCAGGGGGCAGGCCGTTTCGCTTTATAATAATTTTAAGCAATGGCAGGAGGCAGTGAAGGCTAATGCCTAGTTGTGAGCACGACCACTTCGTAGCCTTGAGCATTGAGCACGCGAGCAGACCTTGCTTGAGCGGTGAGTATGACCTTTGCTAGAAAAACCCAAACCCAAAAGTCCTAGAGACGGGGGTGGGGCTTTGTAGTATTTGTAGTATTTGGGCTTCCTTTGTAGTATTTGTAGTATTTGGGCTTCCTTTGTAGTATTTGTAGTATTTGGGCTTCCTTTGTAGTATTTGT
>CP070629.1:806907-810197 GCA_020356005.1 Thermoplasmata archaeon | reverse complement strand
TAATTTTTTCACATCCTCTGTTCTTTTCATTCCTGAGATTATCTCGCCTTCGTTGGAAATATGGATACGATTAATCATTCCTTTCATTCCCAGCAGATCCTGGAGTTCATTTAAATTCATGAAAACATCTACACTGGAAAGACCCCGTCCATCTGAATCGAGAATGCCAAAAACTGTAAAATTTCCGGTTCGGTTAAGAAATGAAAAAGACAGCTTATTACCAGAAGCGGCTTCGATCTCTGCAGCAAGATCTGAATTGAGAAGCACATTGCCTTCGGGTAATGAATTTATTGTACTGCCGTCAATCATGAATTTACCGAAGGTTTCCGTATAATTGAATAGAATACCCGCGGTAGTTACTCTGGATTCAACAAGATTCTTGTCAAGGTTTAAAACACTTATGCTCTTGCGGAGTTCGGGCTCCATTCCATCGATGGAATTGTCATCGATAATTGAATTTCTAAGATCTTCGTATATTTCAATTGGGAATTCAAAAGTTTCACGAGTACCAGGTATTTGAAATCCATATACTTCATCTGTTCCCTGCATATCATCCAGAACCTGTGATGCAAGCAGCGTATTAAAGGTGTCTCCCACTGTAAATGATGATGAAATTATTGCCGTACCTATCATAAGACCGATAATTACAACAACAGAACTTCCTTTCTTTCGTAAAAAATTCCTGAAGGCCATCCTAAAAAGGATCTTATTCCGAAATGCTGAAACGGTAACCCAGGATATAACTATTAAAAATAAAATGAAAAAAATCATGGATGTGGTTATTTCCAATCCAGTCACCTCATTGATTATCGTTGAAGAATTTTTTATTTGTATAAGCTTTTGGACAGGTGAAATCGTAATCCTTGTTTCGTTTATCTGCTTTTATCTGACCGTCCTGCATCGTTATTCGGCGGGGTACATTTTTACCGATATTTGAATCGTGTGTTACGATCAGGAATGTTATACCTTCACAGCGGTTAAGGTCCATTAGCAAATCCATTATCTCTTTTCCGGTCTTGGAATCGAGATCACCGGTGGGTTCATCTGCAAACACGATTGCAGGGGTATTAGCTAGAGCTCTCGCTATTGTGACCCTCTGCCGCTGTCCGCCGGATAATTCAGCGGGCTTATGATTTGACCAATCCTTTAAACCAACAAGCTCAAGCATTTTTTCTGCGGTCTTGCTGGCTTCCTTGGGCTGCTTCTTTGCCAGTAACAAAGGAAGTTCTACATTTTCCTTTGCCGTAAGTACAGGAAGGAGATTATAGAATTGAAATACAAAACCGATATTGCGGGCGCGATATGCGGATTTATCGAAATCATTCATTTTGGCGATATCCTTTCCATCGACCTTGATTATTCCATTATTTACATCATCAAGTCCTGAGAGACAGTTCAATAGAGTTGTTTTTCCGCATCCTGAAGGACCCATAACAGCAACCATCTCACCTTTTTGAATCTCTAAGGATATTCCATTAAGGGCTTTTACTTTCACATCGCCCGTATCATAGATTTTGACAACATCCTTCGATGAAATTATTGTTTTTTTCATTGATAACACCCAGCTAATCGCATTCAAGTAAATAATAAGGCAGTTTTTATTTCGGACCTTAAAAATATTTTTTTAATTCTCGTAAAAAAATAAATAATATTGAGAATTTTTATACACTTTATTAAAGACCGTTTTTCATATTTAAACATTTAATTATTAAAGTTCACAATGGTTAAAATAATTTCACATAAATAAAAATCCAGTATTATGATTTTACGTATACTTTATTGTACATGTCTTTGTTAAGCACCCAGCCACCCAGCTCATAATATTGTTAAACACAACCTGATGTAACATGGATGTGGCAAACCAATAAGAAATCCCAGCAAGGCCTCTTGGATGAAATTTAATATTAAATTTGAGTTTTGTGCCTCCGTTTTCGACTGATTCAATTAAAAACTCCTTCAGCATCCAACCAAAAATTTCAACTTCTGCAATTATTACCAATCTTTTCTTGGGTTCACTGGAAACTACTCTCCAAAATACACCATCTTTGGATTTGAATGTCGTCCCAGGGAGACCTATTCTGAATGCGACATCCCCTGCGAAGGCATCTGCACGTCTCCACCACTTCCAGAAGATGTCATTATAACAACATGATAGATCTGTTGAAATCTGTTTAAGCGGTTCCCAGATTTCTTCAGCAGTTGACTCGGTGATAAGTTCAAATGACCCTTCAAATACCTGACCGCCTGAATATGGTGGGTCTCCGGGCCTGGACCATTCGTAAGCGTAATTGTTCTCATTTAAACCTTTTAAATTATAAACGGTGAAATGCTGCTCTGGATTGATGGCGGCCCTTATTGCACGTTTGCATGTTATAAGATTTTGAGGTATCAAGTTTTTTATCCGATTATCTTTACAAATTGCCTCTGTTCTTAATCCCTCAATAAGTGGTCTGATAAGAGTCAGTTTCACGGGTGTCACCAGGGCGACCCAGTATGAACTCATTTTTGGTGTCAAAATTGGCAGCTTTACTATCCACCGTTTTTTCAATTTTGCCTCCCCTGAATAAAGATCGAATAATTCCTTGTAGCTGAGAATATCCGGGCCACCAATATCAAAGGTCTCTCCTATTGTTTCAGGGACTTCGAGACTTTTTGTAAGATATTGGATAACATTAGATATCGATATCGGTTGGGATTTTGTATATACCCAATTTGGAGTGGTCATAACCGGTAATCTATCTACGAGATACCTGACAATTTCAAAGGAACTTCCACCAGACCCGATTATCATTGCCGCACGGAGGTATGTAACAGGGACCTTCCCTGACTTTAATATGTCCGCAACCTCGGCCCTGGATCTCAGATGTTCACCCATACCACTTTCCTTTTCACCAAGTCCTCCGAGATATATTATTCGTTTCAACCCCTCAGATTCTGCCGTATTTACAAAGTTCTGGGCGGCTTTTCTGTCCGCCTCCGCAAATCCTTTTTTGCTTGATAACATCGAATGGATAAGATAATATGCAGTTTCACAACTTTTGCAGGCTGATCTTACTTGAGATAGGTCAAGAATATCTGCGGAAATTATTTCAACAGATGGATGAGCCGCCCAGAAATTGTTTTTTAATCGGTTTTTATTCCTGGCAACGGCTCTGACCTTGTAACCTTCAATTATCAATTGTTCAACTAACCTGGTCCCGACATAACCAGAAGATCCTAGTACCAAAATAGGTTTTTTTGTCATTGAACTAACCTTCGTATCGATGTTTATCATCAATTATTTATATCTC
>CP070629.1:795155-806807 GCA_020356005.1 Thermoplasmata archaeon | reverse complement strand
CCAACTCAATCCGTCGGAGGAATAGGATATTTCCAGGTCCTGGTCGTCCCCGTGCCTGTTGGAATCCCAAACAAGCCAGTATTTATATTGAGCGTAACACAGCCAGGGATTTGAAAACTGGAACGACGAATTCGTGGGTGTGATGCATATGGGGGTGTTCCATGCAATACAGTCTGAAGAATATGTAACATAAATCAATTTAGGGGGTGCGGTTTGATTGATACCTGAATTATTGGTTAGATTCAACTCAGGAGCGGAGGAGGGTGCGGGGCCCTGATAGCCCGTTTTGGGCTCGGTGCTGTACGCCATCCAGAATTTACCGGCATTATCCTGGATGAGGTGCGGCTCGGCAAGGACCGCTGTTTCATCTTTTATTATACTCTGGACCTTCCAGACTACATCCGAGGATTCCAGCGAGGCGATATATATCATACCTCCGCTTTCCCAGCTCAACCAGAGTGTCCCGTCATCATCTTCAAAAGCATTGGGATCTTCAAAAATTCCCTCTTCATCGAACAAGTCGCCCATAACCGAATCCCAATCGAAGCCGTTATTCCAGTCGTTTTCTATAATTAACGGCTTTTCATCCGCCCAGAGGTCCTCGATTATATTATGGAACTGCGCATTCACATTCGATGCCGGCATAATTAATATACCAACCGCTATCAAGACTGATATAATGCTCAAAAAACTATATCTTAACCGCATAAAAATTTCCCCTTTATGCTCAAAAATGAAACTCCCTGAAAGCAATTTTGACTCTTTATGAATAGTTATAATAATCCTTATAGTTTCGTATTTTAGTAAATTTTGGTAAATATTAATGGATTTATTTTCGCTTATAGAAATGCGGGTTTCGGCTTCGGTTTGGAAGCTCGTATGGTCTAGCGGTATCGTTAATCGTCTGGTTTGGCGGTATCGTTAGGCGTCTAGTTTTTAGGGCTTGTTAATCGTCTCGTTAATCGAATTTCGTTAATTGACACTATAGCCTTCCACGTTAAACAATACGATCCTCGAAACCGTATTACGAGACGACCTTCGATTCCGCCTAACCATACGAGCCTCTACACCAAAACCCGTTCACGAAACCTGAAATCAATTTCCCAGCTTCTAAAAGCTTCCTCCAAACGAAATAAACCACACTTTAACCTTCCAGCCGGAGCTGTCGCCCACCGGCGCGGGTAAGAGGTAGAGCTGTGTTTCATCATCCAGGTCCTCACGGTCTTTAAAGCATAAGGTTCCCCAAAATCCGTCGGGATTGGTCCAGTCCGACCCGATTTTATTATACCAAAAGATCTTATCGATCCATAACGAAAATGAAATATCTATATATATGGAGAATATCCAGAGATTGATTTCGATTTCGATACCTATAGAGAATTCCAGGAAGAACTCGGCATACAATAGGGTTTTACCTGTACTTAGATTGACATTAAGCCCGAAGTAAATCCCGACCATGAAATGGACGTAGAACCTGATCTTGATAAAATTTGGAAATTTATCTACATTTACTTTTTTAAATATATTATAATATTTATTACATTCGCTCAACTTTTTACCGTTTGACAGCGATTCCTCGTTGGCTTCCTGAAACTTTTTCTCTGCCTGTTTCTCGGCATCTGCATACGGTTTCCCCTCACTTGATTTCTCGTACTCCTTATCCAGATTCTTATAACTTTTACCCGGATTATTCTTCTTTTGTTCCTCCACCCACTTTTTCCGGTGATCATTAGCCTCATCGATTACCTTTTGCTGGCTGTTCTTTTCCCTGTCAATTTTTGATTGCTTTGCTTCATAATCGCTCTTCTTTTTCATTAAACCGAAAAGGATTTCTTTTGATAAGTTCACCTCGAAATTGAATTCGAACATGAATCCGGTATAGATACCAAGGTCGTACTGATCGTCGTAAGCATCCTCTCCGCTGTGGATTCTTATCTGTAGCCCGAGTACGAAGTAGAGCTCAAACTTTAATTCCATTAGTTTCTTGTCCTTGCCGCCGGAGGGTGACGGAACTTCGAACTCTATGGGTGCACCCCAGATCCATCTCCCGATAGGCAGCTTGATCTCCACTGAGAAGGTTACCGACCAGCTGAATTTGTCCTCGAATCGTTTACTTTTATTGGTTATGTCACTGTAATCCAGAGAAATTTCCACCTGATACGTGAACATAATGCCCGTACCTTTGATGTCAATTTCTCCGCCCAGGGTAACGGTGAGCCATGCCTTGGAGACTTCGCCCTTCATTACATCAATATCCACACCAAAATCAATATCCAAGCCGCAATATTCACCGAACTTAATTTTAACCACGGGGCTGCCCAAGTCGGAAGCTGACCCGAACAACGGGATGGGTACATCATTGTACAGGAAATCCATCATCTCTTTGGGCATTTTACGCGGGTAGGCCCCCATGTTGAACGATCTAGATTCTATGGAATCATCTTCATCACCACCAACGCTCCTCGAGGAGCTTTGACCGCCCAGCGAATTCCCCTTGGATTCATGCGGCGGCACATCGAGGACCGGCTGGGGCTGGATGGTAACCTCTGAAATATACACGTTTTTATCATATCCCCCTGCACAATAATCATGCCGATTCTCAACGGTGATCTGGTAATGGCCGGCAGGTTCCAACTTTAATTTCAACTCCTTGGTTTCAAACTCATTATTAACATTGGTCCATTCGAAATCCTGAGGCGATTCCTCCGAGGCGTTCCAGCCCCTGTTGCCGAACGCGTCGCGGTGCATTGGATTGCCCGTCCAGTAATCGAAGTGAATCCTGATTTTTATGGGGCCTGCTTTCGATTCCTCGCAGTTTCTTATTGTGAATGTGAAATCATAGAAATTTGCATGGTTCATTACCACATCATACACAACGCGTGATCTGTAACAGTACAGTGCTACGCATTCCGTACCCTCTTTGACAGTATCAGACTCTACAGAGGCGTATTCAATGACGTGGTGATAATCCGTGCCCTTCAATTTCAGTTCGGGTTCCGGTGTAATCATAAGAATGGTGTCCTGCGGCCAGTAATACGCGAACAGCTCGTTTCGGTCGAGGTAAGTACCGTCCCCTTTCAGCTTCAAGATCTTCTGGTAATAACTCCCGTCATCCTGGCTTTCAAAGTTCACTGCAGCATAGAGGTTCATACCGGTATCGGAATAGTACCCGAGCTTGAACGCAGTTTTCTCTGATACTTCTATAATACCACTTTTGAAATGAGCTTTGATCTCCGCGTTGGTAATAGCATGGTCGTAAATACAAACTTCGTCAACATAGCCTTTGATTGTGTTGCTACCTTTATCACCGATCCTGAATCCACCCCAGGCCGAAGGAAGCGTCATACCTGTTTTGGATGCCAGCAGCACACCGTTCTTATAGAACTTACCTGCGCCGTTGTCAAAGGTGAATGCAAAGTGCTGCCACTGGTTAAGCATAACGGTATTGATGGGCAAATTATTCGGCGTGAACCTGGTGGGTACGTCCGTTCCCACATATACAGCACCCGTTGGCGTTGTGTGGAACAGAAACGCACCCCAGCCGTTGGATGCACGGATCTGGTCATTCCATTTATACCGTGCGGAGGGGTTCATCCACCACTCAACGGAGAATGCGGTGGGCGTCCAGTCTATGCTGGGTATCTCGATGTAATCATTCTGGCCGTCGAAATTGCCAGCCCGCTCGAACCTTGAATAGGGTACGGTTGTAGGCCCGTTAAAAGCGGTCCCGTGATGGCCGTTGCCGGAGGAATCGATCACCTGGCCCGGGTCGGCGCTCCAGCTGGTCTCGTCAAGCTTCCAGTAGCCCATGACACCCTCCGGGTTCATTTCAATGCCAAAATCAACCCTGGGTGATTCCTTTTTAATCCAGATCTCATAGTCTGGATCCATCACCCTGAATGTACTCCTGATCTGCGGATCAACCGGTATAAAAGGCCCTTTTGCGCCGTGATAACTGATGGACCATCGCCCTAGCTCCGTGGGGAAGTTAATCTCCAGCTGCCCGACGATCCGGAACTCTTCAGAGCTCTGGTCGATAATCTCCTTAACGCGAATATATTCGGGCTCATCCTGCTCCAATGAAGTATCGGGTACACAGTATGCGCTGGCTATATCCTCAAGAAACATAGTTGTCCTGTAAATGCCCAGATTAAAGGTCTGGTTGGGATAGTTATGCTGCGACGGATGCCATTCCACAGTAAGTGTAATTTCGTTGTCGCCACTAATTTTATGCTCCGGCAGTTCTTCGTTCTCCGTCCAGTAAACGAGCCCTGTCCCTTTATGCTGGAAGGTGCCATAAACAGAGAATATATTATCCACGGCCATATCATTGATAACGCTGACCTCAAGATAGACGGTATCAAAGAACCCGATAAACTCGCTTGTGCGGATCTTGGATATGAAACCGCCCACCCTAACATTCACGCTGATGGATTCGTTCTCTATATCGTCACCCCAGTACTCAATGAATGCGTTGCGTTCCAGGTCGATCACCTGGACTTCGATATCATATGAACCAACTTTATCTGGTTGAATCGGTGTCCATGACAGATATATGGTTTTCTCCTCGTTCTCACCCATTTCAACAGCTTGAGTATCCACCATTCTCCTGGAACGCAGCCCTTCCACCGGATAATTGATTATCAGTTCAAAATCGTAAATCATTTTCAGGGGGTTTTCGTTTTTCAATGTAAGTTCCGTCCAGACAGTATCGCCCTTGTAATAAATATCACCAATGAACTCGATATCGCTCCGTTTCGATGCATACGCAAAGCTCATGCCAACGAGAGCATCCACGGAGAACCCGCCGCAGTGTACGAACGCACCCCTGCCGAATGGGATTATGGCATGCGATATCTCACCGGTCTCGAAATCGCGGTAGAACGGTATGCATCTGTAATCCGAAGGCAGTGAAAAATCAATACCCGTAACATAATTAGGCAGTGTGCGCGGGGGCAGGAAATCTCGCAGTTCCCTGCCCTGCCGGGTAAGGTTACCCAGTCCCAGCCCCTCACCGAATCGTGCTAGGCTTACGGTCTCGGACCGCGGTGACAGGAACTCGTTCAAGCCATCCTCGCCAACGTACCAGAGGTTTTCGCTGCCCGGAGGAGGGTTTTCTATAAACGCGTTTTGGAACGGATAACCTTTAACATTGGAAAATACCGCACCGTTACGGGCCACCCAGTCGCCCAGAATATCCAGCCATTCCTGGGCGTACGAAAAAATGTCGCCGGTATTGAATAGATTATGCGTGGGTATGATGATCTTCGGCTCAGCCAAAGCAATCATCGAGGGTGTTTCCCAGTATAATTCCGCAACTGCCCCGCCGTAATTCTCATAATATTTATATTCAATATCGTAGAAGCCGGGTTTGCTAAATGTGATCTTACCTGAATGCTCGGTTGGAGACTGTCCCCTCCATGAATTAATAATGAGTTGATTATTTACCCTGAGCTGCGTGCCGTCATCGGTTCTGACAGTGAATTTATATTCGCCAACCTCATCTATTTTGATCTTACCGGTCCACCGGATGCTGAAAGTATTTGCACCAACGGAGGGATCAGGGCTTTCAGTACCCCAGTCAAAATTAATAGTAGAATCCACCCTTTTGAGCTTGAGGTACTGCAAATCGGCGTTGTCGTAATATTCGCCTTCCAGCCCGCCTGCCGTATAACCCGGCGGTGTTGCCAGATTCGAAAATAGATGTGTGCTCGGTACTAAGGACTTTGAAACGGATTTGGATGCCCAGTGAAGTTCTGCTACGGTGTAACCGTAATTTTCATAATATTCATACTTGATATCATAGAAGCCCGGTGTTAACTTAATACTCCCATGGTGCCATGTTGGTGGCTGATTCACCCATGTATCAACAACAAGTTCAGAAGGTTCTTCAAAAACACCATTCTGGTTTTTGTCTATCCAGAGCCTGGTGCCGTCATCCGTCCTGACATAGAACGTGTACTCCTCCGTAAAATCTATCTTGATCTTACCCGTCCATCTCACGCTGAATGTGTCTCCGTGTACGCCTGTTGCCGGAATGCCGTAACCCCACTCAAAGTTTATTTCCGGATCCACCTTTGTCACTTTTAGATTATTAAAATTCTTATCGTCGTAATACTCGCCCTTGAGTCCACCGGAGGCGTAGCCCAGAGGCGGCACCTCCGCGGTCCTGGCACCGCTGAGGTACGATTCGGGTATGGGCGTTGCATTGCCGTGCAAATTGATGACCATGGGAGATTCGATCCTGCTCTCGATTAACTGCTCAAGTTGTTCAGTCGATGTGATTGTCCTGTAGACACTTTCGGTATCCATGCTGGCCTCCAGTAAATCAAGTTTATAACGGATCTCCTCCTTGCCTATTGGGTGGATAGTTTCCGAAATCTTTGTTATATGCTCGATTTGGTTGACTTTAAAGCCCCAGTAGTGCCGAAGGCCGCCTGTGACATACTTAAGCTTGATTGTATCACCGTCACACCATGGCGACCATGACCCGGACTCACCCCAGCCGGAATACCTCGCTACCTCGTTGTCTTCTTTATCTAAAACCTGGATATAATCGCCAGTATGGCCTACAGTGTATCTCTCGAAATGCAGCCTGATGTTATCTACACCCGGCTTGGTTACCACCCAGGTATCATCCACAGCGGCAGTATCGATGGCCAAAAACGCCCCATCCATTCTTGTACCGTAATAACCCCACCAGTATTCCGCATCGTCACCGCCGTCCTCCCAGTAGATGTACCGAAGGCCTGAACCGTAATTTGTAAAAGTATGCGAGAGCTTGCGCCAGTCCCATATGCCGGTCTGTTTACCAGAATCATAGGTAGCAATTGCCTGATGATTTGCATCGCGAAGCTCCACTTTTAAGTAATAACTATCAGCGAAATTCGGGTAGGACCCCATAAACCATTCTTCGGCGTAAACAGCCGGCTGCGCGTTCAACTGCGCGACGGAATAGCCTTTTGCTAACAGGTCTATTTCCTGATAGCGAGTGCAAGAATTATATGATGTTATAAACTGGCGCGTTCCGTCGTAACCGCCCCAGTATACACCCCAGCCGTTACCGCCGTTGGCGATGATTGTCCAGCCGGCCATGCTGCCGCTCTCTGCTCCAGGGTTGGTGAGAAGATTGGCGTTGTTGCCGTATTTGGTGGGATAGGGATGGATTGTTTCAATAACCTTTGGTTCTGTACCTCCTTCCTTTTTGGGGATATCAATAATGTAAATCATTTGAACTTTACCGATAGTATACAGCCAGGTAGCGATACCCGCAGTTATTTTCGGGTCATATGAGCCCGAATGTATGAATTTGCCTTTACCTACCGGAATTACACCGTGAGAAATAACACTACCGTCGGAATAAATGGGTATAGTGAAGATATCGTAGCTTTTCGGAATGTTTTTTACACTACTTAATGAAGACGGCAGATTTATACCAGGTAAATCCACCTGGATCTCGTTCCCGAGCTCGGTTCTTGTACATGTTCTAGTAGCGGCTGAAAGGTCCAGAGCAGGCAAGCCAACTTCCGTAAATTCGTTCAGCCCTTGATTTCGGATGGTTGCCAGATCGTTCGGCCAATTTTGATCGTTCAAACCGAGATAATAGAAGTCATAACCTACAGTGTTCGCCCAGATAATATTGTTCTCATCGATCCACTCGTTTATTGCCTCATACCAATCCTCATGCGATATGGTATCGATCAACATCTGTTCTGCAGATTTCGCGCCCTCCGATATCCGCACATCGTCTATTATTGCAGTAATGGGGTCGTCCCAGGTAGGACATTTACCGATCTGTAGATTGCTCAAGGTCTCGGGGTGAAGCCCAACTTTTACTTTTGAAGCTACCTCTACATAATCCACGAACAGTTTCATATAAATCCCGTCATAGGTGGCGCCGAGCCTGTACCACCGGTTGCTCTGGAGACTATCATAGGATAGGTATTCTCTTAAATAATGCTCGGTGCCCAGCGAGAATACGAGTTTGTTCGTACCCATTAAACCTCTTTCGTTCAATGTCAATGAATATCCATATGTCTGGGTATATGTACCCTGGTCGCCTGAACTTGAAAGCTGGAATTCATTTGATATTATCGTAGCAATTTTATTCGTATAATCCTGCTTGAGGTAGAGCGAGCACTCGATGGTGAATTTCTCCGGCGTCAGTTTCGGCGTGTGGGTTATTGCTACATAATCTTCATTATCACCATTGAAGTCCAGTGCATACTCACCGAAATGAGAATCCGTTGTCCAATCCGCACCCACGATCAGACCGTCGTTATACTTGCCCGAAGAATCATACAGAATCCCATCACTGCTCTTGTCGAATTTATACAGCGCTCTTGTCTGGTAATCCAGGCATGCACCTTTGATATAATTTTCTGGTAGCGGTAATACCTCACCATGTGTATTAACTATTATTATATCTTTCAAATTTGATTGTATAAAATGATATAATTGCGTAGTATTGGAGATAGTCTTGTAAAAAAATGTTACACCCGTATTTGACTGTAGAGCATCAAAATTACTCTTCATATCGTCTATTATAGTTACCGGTACGTTAGATTTTGGCGCATCATCGCAGTCGATTAGATACAGGGGTCGAATATTCTTTGCGGCGTACCATGCGGAAATACCTGCAATCAAGGTACTGTCCGGCTTATCTAGCCCGTTGAAAAATATGGCGCCCTTACCGTAAAATATCAATGCGTGTGTCAAGTCGCCGTTGCCCATCCTGTACAGCGGTATACAGAACGGCTCGAACTCGGGAGATAATGTAAGGTGCGTTCTACCGTTAGAAATCGAGTTCGAAAATGAATAGCTCCAGCCGGAAAGTTCGGTATTGATCTCAGATGCCTCCGAGGTTAATGTGGACTCTATACCGGTCAGATAGGTTTCACTGTACCTGGTACCGTCAATACCGCGGGTACTGATTACTGACGCGAAACCTTCGGGGCCTATGTCAAGTTTATGATTCTTCCAGTTCTGTTCCGTATTTCCCACTGCCTGGAAGGGTGAATACTTTATATTTACAAACATGATGTTATTCTCTGCAATCCACCGGGTCACCTTTCTGATCCAGTTCATGCCGTCCTCGATATACCCTTTGGTATGCTTCGTGGGTGGTAATACTTCTCTTGAGATTTTGAGGCTGTCAATGATCATTTCGGTGTACCGGGTTTCAGAATTTGTATAACCGCCGATGGTCATGGGCACATCTGAAAAGGTAATCCCGCCTGTATCCAGTTCGCCCTGAAGCTCATCAACGTAATAGACGCTTTCCGTCCGATCAAGCTCCTCCCAACCCACATAAAGTTTTGCAAGTGTTACATTAAATGTAGCTGTGATCCTGTACCACTTGTTTTTCTCCAACGACATCCCCGATATTTTATGCCACCTGGAGTCATATCGGATTGCGAACTCTATATTGTTTTTAGGATTCGCTACGGATTGATTTAAGTTAATCTCGAATCCGCCTTCTGCACCTGCATAAGACATCAGTGTATGCAGACCCGAGGTATAGTCCTGGCTGATATTGACCCAGAACTGTACGGTGAATGTAGGATATTTAAGGGTAGGGTCCGATTCGATGGTGAGCATATCCTCCGTACCGTCGAAATAAAGCGCGGATACACCCTCATATTTCTCCACGCTCCATTCGGGCGTCCCTACAAATTCAGCATCGTTCAGGTATTTTGATTGGTCGTAGACCCTTAATCCTTCATTTTCATTAAAATAATAGTTAAGAATGATATTTTTATCTATATATTTTCCACGCACTAATGTGGAGGGAATAGGCAATACTTCACTGTGGTAATTGACGACGATACCTTTGGACACATCCGAGCCCACCAGCTCGGCGAATTCGCGGGTGCTGGTTATCTCATGGTGCTCGAATTCCACACCCAGGACCGTTTCCAGCGATTCGAATTTTGTCTCGATTTGATCAGTTTCCTTTTTTATCCGCCTGGAGGGTTTGCCCGGCGCATCATCGCAATTTAAGTGGAATACAGGGATCTGTCCCTCCGTGGTTTCAAACTCAAGTTTATCTACGAGGTCGACATTCGAAATCGGTTTGGCTTCTACTATTGAGAACATCGTCTGGACGAGCTCTTCATCGGTATCGCCCCATTTATCTATCATAACGGTGTGGTTGTCCTCATAAGCCCCTGTGAGATATACTCCGGCCAGAACATAATATTTACCCGTTTCCGCCTCGGTTGTAAATACATGTGAGTAATTGAATTCCATAACCTTTCCGTATCCCAGTTTGATGTCTTCTTTATAGACATCAACCTCGGTACCGTTGGGCGTATAGATACCGATCCTTACTGTGAAATCCTCGGTATCGCGGAAGGGATTAACAATGTTCATGAAACCTTCCACATTGGCATCTTCGTATCCCACATATGCATGATCTTTTACCACCACATCCTGTATTATTTCGGCCTTGATGTAGAGCTCCATTTTGAGATTGAAGTCATTATCTACCCATTCATTATCAGTCATGGGGCCCTCGTCAAAATCCTCCACTTCATAAAAATACTGGTCTATAACAATATCATCATCGATCTTGGATTCCCAGAATACATAATTGTAATCAGTTTCTTCGGTATTGGCATAATTATCCAACTCTATATCATACAGAGTGTTTTTTACGCTTTGAGCAAGAGGAGTCTGAAGTCCATCCCGGGTTACTACACCCACTTTGTTTATGCCATATTCGTATTCCAGGTCTCTTATGTCAAGCGGTGGTGTGATCTGTACATAATACGAACTGCCGCCGGGTACATTGGCGATCTTGGATTTTGATATATTAACCTCACACCATCCGAACGAATCCGCGTCGTAATCCGTCCAGAAATATTCGGTTCGTGCCGCGCCCGAATCAGCACTGACATTCTCAGTGATCTTAACCCCTATTGGTCCGCCGCCTTCAACATGACTGATCCAGAACTTGAGCCGTTCCACGGGGAAGGGCGCATCCACAAGCTGCCGCAGGCTCTGCGTACTCCCATATGCGCTCCACCACGGCGGATAAACATCTTCATCATACTCCAGGACTTCTGAATGCATCTCAACCTCGCTTTCCGTGCCGTTTAGATTATAATAAGGAATCCATATCCAGATATCCTTGGCCTCCTGATCGAATATCCTCAGTTCCTCTAGTTCAGGCTGCTCGTTTTGAGCCGCCAAAGCCATCATAGTAATAGCTCCAACACAGGTGGACAACAATAATATCGCGATGCTAAAGAATGCACCGAATACAATTAACGGCCGGATGGGTTTGGAATTTTTGGATTTGCTATTGGCGGGTGCCGGTGTACTGCTCTCTGCCGGTTTAGCTTTAACAACCTCCGTCGCAGGAGCCACCTCTCCCTCTTCCTTACCCTCAACCTCTTCCGCCACACCTACCTTTTCGGCTTCTCCACCCTCTTCACCTTCGTCTTCCTCTTCCTCATCCTCCAGCTCTTCTTCCTCCTCTTCTTCCTCCTCTTCTTCCTCCTCCTCTTCTTCCTCCTCCTCCTCTTCCTCCTCCTCTTCTTCCTCCTCCTCTTCTTCCTCCTCTTCGTCTTTATCTTCTCTATCTTTTTCTTTATTTGCAACTGATTCACTTAATTTATTGTCTGATTCATAATCACTGCTTTCTCT
>CP070629.1:782950-795055 GCA_020356005.1 Thermoplasmata archaeon | reverse complement strand
CACTAAATCGTATAAAGCACGAGAAATATTAGTATCAACTCTCATTCTCTTATCTTCAGATGGATCTAAAATTAATTTTTTATAAAATATTGCTTTCTCTAAAGAATCAGATAATAGTTTTTTTGGTATCATAATAATTCTCCCGCCATAAAAAAAAATAATAAGTTTCGTCCCTATTATATTTTTCCAAATCCTGCCTGCTAAACCCCCTCGGAGATTTGATAATTCAACCCATAGTGTTTCCCAATTCGGTACACCCCCTCCTGAGCTCGTCGAGACGCTCCTGCGGGGCGGGTGGAGCGGGGGGGAGGGGTTGGCAGCGGGGGGTCTGGTTTTGGGTGAGGGTGGTGGGAAAACATCGGTTGTCTCATGAGGTGGGGGGGTGGAATCTGATTTAATATCGATTACATAAATGGTGAGTGCGACTGCTTCGCAGTCTTGTATGGTGAACGGTGAGGATTGCTGAAGTATCGCCTTAATCTGAAAGTCCGTTTCAACACTTGATTTTAATTTTCATGATTAAAAATGAAATTGATTCTTTGTAATTATGATGAACAGATCACATTATTATTAATTTTAATACTGAAATGGGGATTGGATGATTTACAAAATTTAAACCATTTTTCGCATTCCTTGATCTTCCCTGGTACGTTATGGGATAAACTCAATTCGGAATGAATATAAATCGTGTCGCTGTTATTTTTTATTTCATCAGGAATTTTTTCATCTTCTAATTTCAATTCATTAAAATCCTTTGTTACAATTATTCTTTCTAAAAAAGGTGGTTTGTTTCTATTATCTTCCGGATCGCGATTCCATTCTTGAACGATGTCGCAGTATATTAAAAGATATAATAAAGGAAATTTATCATAACAAATTTTTCCACCATTATCCTTAATCTTTAATCCGAGCCTTTTATGCATAGCGATTGCTAATGCTGAGGGAAGAATAATCTCTCGATTTCTAAGGAAATGCGGTTTTAATAAAATTAAAGCGCCCAGAATGCCGTGATCTTTATTTAAAGCAACTTCGGATTGTAACCATATCCTGAAATCATCGGCATTGATTTCGTTACTAATATTTATTTTTTTAAACAGTTTTGATAATTCGTTAATAAAAGAATTATATTTTTGATTTTCATTGAAGAATATTTGTTCAATGGGTATTTTTGGAACAATATCTTTAGCTTCTTCATCTAAAAAGTCTTCAAGCATTTTTGGAAGCCATGTTTCTGTTTTTTCCAGCGGGTATGCAATATCATGGAATGTTGAAGTAATCATCCATGCAATATCTGCAATATTTTGTTTTTCCAGATTATTTTTTGGTGATAATTTCAAAGAATCACAATAACTATCTTGAAAGGGTAGATTATACTGATTTAATCTTCTTAAAATATAATAACCTAATAAAAAAACCTGATATTGATGAATAAAATGATCTCTATACCCGGGCAATTCAGCCAATATTTGTTCATCAAAAAATTTAAACGAACTTAATGGAGTTTGATTTGCAGACACTATCTTTGATTCATCCCATAAATAATGTATCGATTTTAATACTCTTTCACCTATGTTTTTTTCGTCAAAAATATCTATTTCGAAAAAATTCTTAATTTGTTCATCAATAAAAAAATCGCCGTCATTATTATCATTTATTACACTGAGAACATTATTTCTTAACACCCTCGCGATATTGTTTTCAATTTCAATGTCAATATTTTTTTGCAGGCGTTTTGAAGTAATTATACTCTCAATAAACGGAGATATTTTCGTTGCAAGTGATGAGAATAACATTTTGTCATTATCAGTAAAAGACGGGTCGAATGTTTCTTTTGCGGTTCTTAATACTCCCAACAATTCACCTTTAGTGCCTTTGATAGGAACCCCGAGGAATTTTGGTGGTGGTACTTCCTCGGTTTCACAACCTTCCTGACCGGAATGAACTGGTATCGACCCATATTTACCATATTGTTCTCTTTCTATGTCATTATTAAACATTAAAATCTTTTTAAAAACTGCGACCCATAGAGTATAACCTCTATAATATGAAGATCCGTATTCCGATTCTATATCTGGCAATCTGTATACCTTTTTATCCTCATTTAGTCCCTTTTTTGAAAATCTTGAAGATGATTTTTCAGAAATATAACCATCATCTGATTTTACAAATAAAGTTGTATCCGGTGCTCCAGTAACTTCACAAAAGAGGTCAACAAGTGTTTCTATTGATTTTTTTGATTCAACAAGGTCTGAAATATTTAGGGGTTTATTCAAATGTGACATGAATTTACTAAAAAGTATCAACTTAGAGAGCCTTTCAGATAATGAAAGACATAACCGAAATTCTTCATCTGTAAATGAAAGACTTCCTTCTGGTTTTGTGATTCTTATTACTCCAAGCACACTATATTCTTGATTTCCATTTCTTTGAGGAGAAAATAATGGGATAAAAATTGCAGGACCTGGTGGTATTAATTGTCGATTTTTCCAATGTGTATGTAAATATTTTCCACTTTTACGTTTTATTTCAGGAAATAATTTATCATAATTACATTCTTGTTGATTTTCTAAAAATAAATTGATTTTATATTTAACTACCGCGGTTGTCAAATGTTGAGGTATTTCATTTTTATCATATTCATAATATGCGTTTTCATAATTATGTAATTCATGAAAACCGTTTTCAGATAAATATTCAAAAAGTCCTGTTGTTCCATAACATCTATATATTATTTTATCATCGTTCATTTCAGCAAGGAATATTGAACACCATTCTGAGTTTACCATTTTAGGTATTATTTGTACGACTAATTTACATAAATCCTTTATATCAAGTATTGAACCAATTTTTAATAAATGAGAAATATCAATTGCTCCAACAATATTTGGAAGCTTCTGCTTAAGGTAATTTTCTAATTCAGATAAATTTTCATTTGTAAAACTATCTTCTTTTTTTTGTTTAACAACTCTTACGATACCAATGACTTCATAATTTACCTTCAAGGGTATTAATAACATTGATCCAACTTCATCGTAAGGTAATTCACAATGTACCATTTCATTTACATCATCATTTTTAATTTCAATATTATATTTGCTCCAAAATCTTGATTTGCTTACATCCTCAATTTTTTGAGCTTCTCCAATTTTAATTGCGTATTTTGTTAATCCCATATTATCCTCAATTCTTTCATTTAAATTTACTGTAATGTAATAATTTCCCAAAAATGGTGTCATTATAGTACTATCTTTTAAAACAAACTTTCTTGTCCCCTCATCCTTTAAAAATATTGAACAGCCATCTCCATTTACTAATTTATTACATTCTTCAACTATTTCACGTAAAATATTTTCTATTTGGAGAAAATTATTTGAGACAATTTCATGATTATTATTCTTCATAAATTCGCCCCCCCAAAGAATAATATAAAAAATGTATTATTTTATAATTATTTATATTTATCATAATAATTTGCGTAGATTAATAAAAAGAAAGAAAACGCATCAGATTTCATTATGTAACTTGAAGCAAATATTGAGTCTTTATTTTTGGCATACGCCAAAACTGCACCCTGAAAGCTTTTACATCACTTTCAGAATGGTGAGTACGACTGCTTCGCAGTCTTGAATGCTGAGTGGTAAGTAAAAGCTAAAAAATCGAAGGGTGGTGGGGGGTGGACTCACCATTCAAGTGAACAGCCGAAGACTGTGAGCGTCCTCACCATTCACCACTTTTACATCAATACCTCAGCTTTTATCGACTTTCACAACTTAATATGTAGCCAATATATTTATCTTCGAATCTATGAGATTTCTGAATAAATATATATATCTATAATAGGAAATATTAATAATATGAACGGAATTATGGACGGTGTTGAATATATAAATTATCTCAGGAGTACCGCAGATTGATCTAATGGAGGGTATGACATGAGCGACCGACATGTTTATGGAGGAGTGTTTCATCCAATGTTTGAGTATGTGCGGGAACGGCATGGAGTTGAAGGAGTCGATAAACTTTTTAGAAAAGCCATGGAGCGGGGTTATACAAGCCCGATTCAACAAAAAGAATACAAAATCGGGAAGAAATATCCGTTTGACGACCATTTGATCTTTTTAAAAAGTTATATTGAACTTTACGGAGAGGCGGACTTTGATAGAATGACGAGAGCAACTGCCAATAAAAAAGGCATCGTTGGTTTTTTTATCAAATGGAAAGGTACGCCGGAATTATTAATAAAAAAGGCGGGGGAATACTGGCCGAATTTCCATGATTTCGGAAAACTGGAAGGGATAATTGAAAATGATAACACGGGATATGTACGGGGTTATGATATTTCTCTTGACCCGATATTTTGCAGGTCATTGACACAATATTTTACAGGCATCATGGAAAACTTGAAGTTAGAAGAATTCATGATTACAAAGACCAAATGTGTACACAAGGGCGATAATAACTGTGAATGGGAGATCCACTGGAAATGGTGAAGGCATTAAAAGCCTGGGGATTGAGGACTGAAAAACAAACTCATCGGTTGAATAAAATAAATATATCGCCGTTTTTCAGGACAGAACAGTTCAAATCCTATTGATATTAAATCATTGAACTGTTCGAAAATAATCATAATTTATCTGTATTAGGACGGTTCCTGCGGAACCTTTGGGGTTTAGGGTTGATTGAAATCGATTGAACTTAACCCCAATTCCGAAAGCGAGCAAACAAAGTTTGCGAGCGTCCTAATCCCTAATCCCTGAACTAACCATTCAAGCGAGAGCCCGAAGGGCTCGAGCGTCCTCACCATTCACCACTATAACATCGATTACGAATTGATGAGAGTTGCTCATTCTTCTTCATTTAAACAAAATTCTTGCTGCAATGGATATTGCATTTTGTTTCCAATCTCTTTCACGTTTCATTTTAGAGATTTCAATAATTGCTTTACTTTTTGTAATTATTTTTTTCCTGTATAGGGCATAAATGAGGTGTATGCTGAAATAGCAATCAATAAGTTTATTGTATCTTCTTATTGCTTTAATGTCATCACTAACAAGATCAATATTAAGGTCTTTACATATTTCAAATAATTCTTCTTCTCCCGATGACCGTTTTTTCACTTTTTTGATTTGGAAATTTTTCACTTTCTTTAACCATTTCCTCGATGCGATTGCATCGCTGTCATTTAATTTTGAGATGTCTTTCAACTCATCGATTATTCTTTGAGATACGATTATTTTATAATTTCCAATTATTGTTTCAACAAGATCTGTATGTCCCAACGATACCAGGGCTGAAGTATCGAAAGCTAAGAATGGTTTCATAGCAACCCGGACTTGATCTTACCATCAATTTTCTTCTTACTTTTCTTTATATGTTGAACAATGAATTTTATATCATCAGCATCTTTTCCTAACAGTTCCCTTAGTTCCTTCTCGGAAATCCTACCCTTTGCATATTCAAGTACAATTGCTTCGATCATATTCAACGTATCTTCCTGAAGACCTTTTGAGAGTTTAAGTTTAATGTATTCGGTCCTTGTTATATGCATTACCTTCGCTAAAGCATCGATCTCTTCCAGTAGATCCTCATCCAGCCTGATATTTACCTGAGTAGCCATTATATCATCTGATATACAATAGGTATTTAATCCTATATAATGGTTACATTGAAAAAACTGGGAAATACTCGGTTTTATGTGTATATTTATTCTAAATTCACAGCGTCCCGTTCACTAAAAAATGAATCGTTTCTCTTCTTAAATTAGTCGATATTTATTACATATAATTAAGAAAACCTTAAGTATATCCACATTAATTGATTTCCATTAATAGCCTGATTGTTGGTATGTTAAGGGGAATTGTTCAATGAAACCAGTTAATAAACTATTTTTAATGTTACTGATTGGGCTTTTATTATTGGTTTCTATGACTGCATCGGTTTCACATTATGAAGAGCCATATATAATGAATTCAGAACCATCCGATAACCATTCAACACAGCCGGCTGGCGATAGGCTTACAAGATCATCAATGAGCACCCGCCAAAATTTTCAAATAATCTCCACAACGCCCGTTACCATGCCCGAGGAAAATGAATCATGGATACAGGATGATTGGAGCGGCGGAGGCGGCCAGCACCTGTGGATTGACGATAGCAAATATAATTTGTCAGACAATATCAACGACACATCCTCAAACGGCCCCTTGAGTTTGAGTGAAGGAGAGGATGTAGACGCATGGGAACAGCTCCCGGACGGCTTTGGAGGCAGGTACCGGCACAGGATGGTATGGAGCAGCACCAGAAAAGTTTTTTACACTTTTGGTGGTGTTGCAGCCAACACTAATGTTGTTAATGAATTGTACGAATATAACCCGGCAAATGGGGTATGGACCCAAAAAGGTCAGTTCGGCGGGCCCTCTTCAAGGTGCAGTGCGCTTGTCGTCTATGATACCGAAAGTGATCTGCTCTGGGTTTACGGTGGAAGAGATCGGGCAAACCCGAGCGGCACCCAGTATAATGACCTCTGGGCATACAACCCGGGTAATGACCAGTGGACACAGAAATCAAGCGGACCGGGTGCACGAAGTGATGCCGCCGGCGTGTTCAATCCTAACACCGGGGAGATCATTGTATACGGCGGTTACATTGGCGGTACCGAATTTTCATCTAACCAGGTATTTGTGTACAATACCCAGACAGACAACTGGATCATGAAAAAAAGTTATACAAAACGTTACTATCATGGCGCGGCCTGGTGCCCCAAAACCAATTCAATGTTTGTTTACGGCGGTGCAGTAATATGGAGCGGGGATTATACATACGTAACAGAATTAAACGAATATTTCCCGGCTACCGATACCTGGGTAAACCGCACACCCACAACTAAAAGGGTGAGGCCGGTGGTTGTATGGGATACCTTGAACAATAAATTGATCGTTCACGGGGGCGGCGAACCGGATAGAAATGATACATGGGTTTATGATACCGATACCGATAGCTGGGAAAGAAAATCTGACGGCCCGAACCCCGCAAGAGACCGTGTGGGCGGTGACTGGGATCCGGTCCGGAACCGGCTGGTAACCTTCGGAGGCACGATCAATGAAGTCCGCACTGACGACGTCTTTGTTTATTATCCGAATGTAACAGGTTACGAACCCTCGGGTGAATTGACCTCCTCGATTTTTAATCCCGGCTACAGTATAAATCCGAAAACGGTTTTATTCAATATAACAAAACCATTACCACCGAAGCTGGGCTCTCGACCGGTTAAGATACAGCTTGCGGGCTCACAGTATTCACCCGGTGATGCGGATATCTTCGTTGGACCAAATGGGCTCACCACAAGCTATTTCTATCAGGAATCGGGGCATTCCGTTCCATCAGAACTTGCCAAATCCAGATATCTTGCATATAAAGTAATTTTATCCACCGGGAATAGAATGTCCACACCGGAGTTGAATTGGGTCAGAATTGATTATTATACATATCCTGACAGTTATACTTTTATTTCTGCTGAAGATCAAACAAACAAGGATGGGCTGCCGCTCCGGTTTTTGGACTGGACAAGCAAAGAGCCTGAAAATACCGATCTTGAGATATATTTCCGTCAATCTTATTACGACGATCTTTCGTCTAAATCGTGGGAAATGGTTAGCAAAGGACAGAGTGAGTTCGGCTATAAAGGTGGAAAATACTTCCAGTACAAGGCGGTATTGATAACAGATGACCCGTGTACCACACCCGAACTTTCTACCATAACATTTACATTCAATGCGGTACCGTCAAAACCTGAACTGGTTTCACCGCAGAACCAATCGTGGGTCAATGATTCCAAACCTCAATTGAGCTGGGTGTTCAATGACCCGGATACATCGGATTATCAGACCGGATTTGAAGTTGCCGTAAGTTCAGAAGAAACCTTTTCTATAATTGCACATGAAACCGGTACTGTGGAAAGTTTGAAGTGCAGTCACAAGATCACCTCGGACCTGAATGATGGAAAATATTACTGGCGCGTGCGGGCAAAAGACAATTACGGGAGCTGGGGCCCGTGGTCTGTGTCCAATCTTTTATTTGTGGATACCGGCAAACCTACCCTCCCGACAATCGAATCGTTTTCACATCCGCTCACATACATCTGGTATAATAACAATCAAGTGTATCTCCATTGGAATGAACCTTCAGATCCCAGCGGCATTGCGGGCTATTCATTTTCTCTCGATTCGGTTGAAAATGCAGAGCCCGAAACCAGCATAATGATGACCGCAGATGAATTTGGGTTCAAATACAACGCAAGTGATTTTAAAGGCCTGGTGGGTTATGACAACGTTCCCGACGGCATCTGGTATTTCCATCTCAAATCTGTGGATTCTCTCGGTACCTGGTCCGATACAGCAACCAGGATCGTTAAGGTCGACACGGCGGCTCCCGACATAATTGACCTGACACCGAAAAACGCCATTCCCGGAAAAGATCTCCTCTTTAATTTCAAACTTAACGATTCGGGAAGCGGTGTGGATCTCGTTACGATTTACTGGAAATATTCTTCTGATTCGGATTTTGAATATTTTGATTTTCTACAGGAAAGCGTGGTTAATTATACATTTCTGCATACAGTACAAATTACTCCAGACCCGTACATTGAATACTACCTTGAAGCAACAGACAAAAGCGAACCGGTAAACATCTTGAGATACCCGAATTCCGGCTATATACGTGTGAATATCATTGATAACGAACCACCTGTGATCCTTAATTGCACGGGAAGCAAAACACATAACAAATTTAACAACCTGGAGATTACGGTAACGGCAGTTGATAATACCGGAATATCGAGTGTGACATTATACCTCAATGACCAGGCTATTGGAAGGAGTATGACTAAAATATTATCTGATACATTCATTATCACGCTGGATAGGGCCGAACTGGATGAACTTGCACAATACAGCGGCGGAGATAGAATTTATTATAAAATAGAGGTATGGGATTATCATAATAACAGTGCCGTAACTCCGGATTCGGGAAATTATAACATTACCCTGTCGGAAATCGACGAGAAAGATGACACTTCAAAGAAAGAATCGGGGGAGGATGAATTTTCAAAGGAATTGACGATTTACTTAATCGTTTTGATTTTAATGATCATCGTTATTGCGGTAACTTTATTTTTGTTCATAAGAAAGCAATCTGAGAAAATGGGTGAGGACCGGCATAAGCTGAGGATGGCAATTGCAGATGTCCAGGAAGCTGCTTCTTCAGCTACGGCAAATCTTGCAACGGCTCCTGCTGGAATTCAACCAATAGCACCGCCTCAAGAACCGGGTCAGGGTCAATTTCCATCAATTGAAAGCCCGTCTGCATCCACAACGTATCTTCCACCGGCAACCGTGCTGTCGCAAACCCGGCCTGAGCCGGCAGCGCAGGAAGCCGATATTAAGCCGATGGAACAAGCAGGTCTGCAAACGCCTGTTGAATCAACAGAAGAGAAAAAGGTAAAGATCGACGATGATTTGTTTTTAACCTTACCCGACAATTCAAAATGAAAAAACTGGGAAGCCTGGGGATTGAGGATTGTGACGATTGCTTTGCAACCTTGAGTGTGAATGGTGAGGATTGCATTTCCCAAATTATTTTTTATCTTCCTCCAAGAATCTCAATATCTTATTATTAATAATCTTCAGATTCTTCCTGGACGGGAAATGACCTTGCTCTTTCAAACACTCGGCTGAATATAAGTTCGGTATGACCTCTTTTGCTCGTGGAATTATTTTCTCTGCCGGGAAGAATACATCGAATTCACCCGCCATTACCATTGTTGGTGCTTTATAATTTTTCAATTCATCTTTTGTTGTTAATTTAGGCATTTTGGTTTCAAGTTTCACATTTAGAAAAACTGCACCTGTGACTTCAGCTGAGGTTCTATCGATTTCTCCGAAAAACATGGGGCCTACCGCCTTCACCAGCCTCTTGTCGGTTGGCCGGAACCGGTACATTAACATGGGAAAAACAATTTTGAAGATCATTTTGCCCATCGAACCGGTAGCAATACCCGAGGGTACAAATAAAACTGCTTTAGATATCCGTTCCGGTGCAAAAGTTGCGGTTCTGAGGATGATGCCGGCACCGTAAGAAGGGCCGATGAAGGCCGCTTTTTTTAAATTCAAATTATCCAAAATGTCTGCGACCCATTTACCGAAACTTTCATCTTTGGGTGATATTCTATTCTGGGAGCTCTTACCCGGATGGCCGATGGTGTCCGGTGCATACACTCGGAATTTTTTTAAAAGAGGTAAGAACCATGATAGGGTAACCGGGCTAACTGTGTTGCCGCCCTGTAGAATAATAAGAGGGGGTGCTTTTTTCGGTCCCGTTATTATGATGTGGGTTTCTCCGAAGCGGGTTTTGATCATCGTTTCTTCAAAATCAATTTCCAGTTCGGCCAGGATCTTATCATAGAGCTCGATAATTTTTGTTTCACCCTCCGGGGTCCTGTATATTGTTACCATTTTGGAGATGCTCCTTGCTGTATACAGGGCTCTTAAATGGTTTAAATTATATACGAATGTTTCTACCATAATCGGAGTGCTCCGCTTCTATGAGAATTAATAGTGCTCTCAGAGCGTTAAGATTTTTTATCAATATTAAACACTCTCAGAACGTTATGCTTTCAATCAAATTGTGGTACTCTCAGATTAATTTCCAAAAAAATGGGTTGGGAAGGAGGGTTGTCAAGCCTCCTTCTCAGCTTTTATATCGATTATAGAATGATGAGTGATGCTTAGAAAGCGATTTCATCAAGCTCTAGGGTGATTAAAGATTGCTTCCAGAAGTGCGGGTTAATTTCTTTTCAATTTGACGGCACGGCCCTACACCTTTTGTATGTATAATAATATGAGATAATACTGTTAGATGACGCACCGCCAAGCACCTCGATTAAGTATGCATCTGGTCGGTGTTGGCAACTAGGTGTGGGCAATATCTTCAGCGGTTTGCGGTTGCGAGGGGCGTAACGTTTGGCGATCAACGGCAAGCGACCGTCACACATTGCCCATAAGACGGTACGCACTACGCAACCGTTAGCCGGTACGCACTTCGCAACCGCTCAACGTTAGACGCTCTTCTATAATCGTTTCTAATCGATCAAAAATCTCCCGAACCCCCAGGCCCGATACCTCAGCCCCGAATCTGCTCATTGCTCATGCGAGCGAAGCTCGCGTGCTCAATGCTCAAGTGAACGACCGTAGGGAGTGAGCGTGCTCACTGCTCATCGCTTATACTCTACTTCTGTATCTTCATCTTCTGTGCCCATTCCACAGCGGATGAGAACTTCATTATCGGAACGATCTTATTGGTATCTCCTACCAATCTCAGCTGTTCTATTGCTGTATTCAGCTTTGCGTTATCATCGGTTTCCAATATAAGATAGAACTCATGGCCCGGTGCGTCAAGATAGCCTTCAATCAGATTAACTCCCGATTCCTTGATCTGGCTGTTAAGCTTCGCCAGAAACTCTTTGTCGGGTCTTACATTTCCACCAGGGCACATCTCTGCTGTGTGTTTGTGATAAACCATGTACATCATTTTACTTCCTCCTGAAAATTTAATGTAGCTATTATTAGGGCGCCCGAAATATAAATAGTTAACGATAGTTAATTTTCACCAACCCTGCGGGAGAGGCTTCCCTTCGGGAGAGGCAAGAGGCAGGAGGCATGAGGCAAAAGATGTGACGAGCCTCGATACCGTTGAACGGGACGCATAACGCAACCACTGAATAGTTGCTTGCGACACGCATATGATGTCGCCTACGACACGCTTGGCGTTAGGCCGTGCCGAATATAACAGTGTTCTGTTATTGAAATATACTTGTCAATCGCTAGGCGGTGCCGTTATATCAATGTGAATTCAATTCGGTACGCCTCTCGCAAACGCAACCGAATACCGGACCTCTATTAGCAATAAAAATCATTGATTAATCAAAAGAAATCAAAAAAAGGGGGGGAGGGGGGCCCCGGAACATTGGACCTTGCACCTAAATGAGGGTTTTCGCCATTCACTACTATCAAAGGAGTACTTCAGTCATTAAAAACTATTTCGCGACCCATT
>CP070629.1:774114-782850 GCA_020356005.1 Thermoplasmata archaeon | reverse complement strand
TACGAATCTGAACGGCATCAAGTTGAAGGTAAATTTGTTCTATATGATAACCTGGAATACGGTTTTGAATTACTTCAACCCTATCAAAGATCTGAAAAATTAATAATTGATCCTGATGTAACACTGGAATATTCAACTTTTATAGGAAGCATAAGCAATGACCTGGCTTATGGTCTTGTATCGGATAATTATGGTAATTTATATATTACTGGTATGACGACTTCCACGAATTTCCCAATAAAACCAGGGTCATATGATAACACCTTGAACGGTACGATGGATGCGTTTATCTCAAAACTTGATCCAACTGGTTCTAATCTAATTTATTCAACATTCTTAGGCGGTAGTGGTACTGAATTTGGCAGGGATCTTGTAATTAATGATTTAGGTAATGTATTTGTTACAGGATACACGATTTCTACGGATTTTCCAACAACAAAAGGAGCATACGATACGGGACATAATGGAAATGAAGATGTATTTGTAATGGAATTAAGTGCAAATGGTTCGGCCATTTTGTACTCAACATTAATTGGCGGTTCCGCGCACGATAATGGCTTTGCTATTGATATAGATGCTGATGGCAATGCTTATGTGACAGGCCGGACGCAGTCCATGAACTTTCCATACACATACGGTAGCGGATATTATGGCGGATACGATATATTTGTACTTCAACTGAATTCAGATGGGACTTCCCTTAACTTTTCCAGGTATGTAGGTGGAGGCAGCGGTGAAGCCGGTGAAGATATTGATGTAGACTCATCGGGATTTGTATATGTAACAGGTTATACAGGTTCAAGTGACTTTTTTACGACAGGTGGGGCATATGATAACTTTAAAGATGTCGGGGATGATGCTTTTGTTTTTAAACTTGATCTATCGACAGGATTATTCAAATATTCTACATTTATTGGAGGGGATAATACAGATGGCGGAAGTGGAATTATATTAGACCCATCCGGAAATACTATTGTAACTGGAGTTACTAAATCAACTGATTTTCCTGCTGATGCGTATGATCCCTCGCATAATGGTAATTTTGACGTGTTTGTCCTTAAATTGAACCAGGCAGGATCAAATCTAATTTTTTCGACATATTTAGGAGATTCCGAAAATGATTATGGAAAAAATATCGATATGGATTCAACGGGAAATATTTACATAACGGGTTATACTGATTCTTCATTATTCCCAACTACACCTGGGGCATATAATAGAACATTGACCGGAAGCTCAGATGTTTTTCTTGCAAAATTCAATCACAACTGTTCAACACTTCTTTACTCAACATTTATTGGAGGTTCGGCTCTTGATGCCGCGCTGGCTATTACCATGGATGCTGCTGATAATGTATATTTAACGGGCTATACCCAATCTTCGGACTTCCCAACATCCCTGGGGGTATTTAATAGAACTTATGGCGGCGGCAGTGATGTATTTGTTGTAAAATTCGCCACTCGGACATTAATAAAAATATATTCGGTATCATTATTTAAAAACGAAACCCCCGTAAATACAACATATACACGATTAGCCCCTTATACATTCAGGGTTGAATTAATTGACTCTGTTGATTTTACGGATTTGATCAATGTTCGGTTGAGTCTCGATCCGCTCGGGTGTAATATCCAGCTCCTATGGGTTCGGGCTACTGATACATTTACAGTTCTGTCCGATCCTGATAATTATATTCATCTTGAACCCTCCAGTAATTCTTTTAATTTTTATTATTGGTGGATATTGAATTTTAATATAACATTTAACTGGATTTATCCAAAAGAAGAATTAAATGATGTCCAGGTCTATGCAACAAGTAAAACTTTATCTCATGTGTGGCTTAATGATACAAAAAAATTCCGAGTTGAAAATGATTTAGTATTTAACGGTACATTATCCGTTAAAGGTGAGGATAACCGGATTATTGTAAAAGAATCTCTTGTCTGTGGTGGGGAAATACTCAACTGGACAGGGTTGAAAGTCGTTTATGAAGGTACGACCGACGTCTACCCACCGGCAGACGAGTTCGATGTGACCATATGGGATGAAGCTGATAATTATTGGTACGATTCTCCCGATTCCGGAGATGTATTTTTCTTTGAAACGGTCACTCATAGAGAGACAAATGAGATTGGTTTTTCCTATACGATAAATTTATCAGGTGTTCCATCCGCATCAGATTTGACAAATGAAACATTTGTTATAAAGATCGATAACGATAATGTTACATTTACAAAACCGCTTCCCTACCCCTTTAAATGGCAGAATTCTACCAATGTGGAAGTTGGTATCACGATAACCGATGTTGGTGGAAGCTTTGTCGATGCAACAAGTATTATGTATGCCATATCCATTGAGAACGGTTCCATGTGGAGTGATTGGAATATTATCACCGGTCTGGAATCGGCAGTGAGTATACAAGCCCAGGATATTATCGTACTGGAAGAGGGAATTAAAAATCTCATCAAATGGAAGGCAGCGGATATGCTGGGTAACGGACCGGTAGAAAGCCTGGTTTATAGAATATTGGTTGATACAGAAGATGTAACATTTTCAAATGCCTTACCGCTAGGTTTTGATATATCACCCACCGAAGAAGTTGAGATTAGTATTACCATTTCAGATACAACTTCCGGTGTAAATGCTTCAACGATCGAGTATGCCGTATCGAACGATAAGGGAAAGACATGGGGTGCATGGCAGGTAGTAGAAGGATTGAATAATAGTATGAATGTCAATGTAAACCTGACCCTGACATTTTTCAACGGTACCGACAATATGATAAAATGGCGTGCGTCAGATATTGCGGGAAACGGTCCTGCGGAATCGTCATGTTATGGGATAAATGTTAATACATGGATCCCGGAAATGATACCGGAGGTCACACTTTTATCGCCACCCGTCGGTATCTCTGTTAATAAAACAACCTTGGAACTATCGTGGGCTCTTTACGATACAAGAATGGTAGGCGTGTTATATGATGTATATTTTGATAATGTCAACCCACCAGAAATTAATCGAACGGGTATTAATAATACCAGTTTGTTGATTGAGAATCTTGCAGACGGTGAGATTTATTATTGGAAGGTAATTCCGAAACTCAATGATAAAGAGGGCTTATGCCGTAATGGGGTTTGGTGGTTTAAAATCGATCTAGCATCACCACCTCATCCAGTAGAGGAAAGGATATTCAAAGTCGATATAAGTGGACCAGAATACATATTACTTTATCCCGGAGATAATGTTAGCATACAACTATCCATCACAAATTTAGGTAATGACGATGACACGATTAAAATTGAACTTAAAACTGGTACACTATCAGCATCTTACATAATTTTCGATTACTCACCGGTAACTTTAATCAGTAACACCTCTAGTCAAAGAATTTTAATAATAAATTTACCCTTGACAGCTCAAATTGGTACTTATGAAATCAATATAACCGTAATTTCTGTTGGAGGCGGCACAGATATCAAAGACACTCAAATTATTACACTTGAAGTACAAGAAAAAGAGACAGAAAAAGAAGAAGAAGATCAAGTTGAAAAAGAGTCAAGTGCAGAATCAAATTATTGGATCTGGTTAATATTAATTATCATTATAATGATAATATGTATTACTGTCGTTGCTCTATATATAAAACGTAAGAAGGTAGTTAGGCCTGAAGTGGAACATTTGCCTCCTTCCGAAGATAAGCCAGCACTTCCGGGGACCTTTGTTGCTAAACCTGGTGCCATTACTGCACCAATAGTGGCTATGGATCAAGTACCTTCTCCACTGCAGTCCGAGGCCTTACCTGTTAATACCAAAGTCGATATTCCCGTAAAAACTGAGCCTTCGATACAACCCGCATTACCGATTTCAGTACAACCTTCGGCGGTCCAGGCGCAAACCCCAACCCCGACCCCAACCCCTTCACCACCCCAGGTGATGGCAGCGCCACAGCTACCACCGCCAACTGACACAACAATTCAAGATTCAACACCTGAGCAAAGTGCGGAACCGGACGGTAGAACCGCGAATGCTGTCCTGGCACATCCAACACCATCACCCATACCTGAATCATCGGATTCAGCAGAGATAAAAGCGTTATTTGATTTTGAAATAGCCGGCGTTACGAAACCTGTTCAGAAAGAAAATGTTGAAAATGATTTAGATAAGAAAGGTATTGAAAGAAAGCTGGAAAATTCAGAATAGAAAATAATTTAAAGAAAGAAACGTATCATTTTTTAATGAACGGGACAACTAGTCCTCCCAATCGATATAGAAGCTTTCGTAATATTCATCTGTTTCTTCCTTTTTACGGCCGTTTTTGTCACGGTCTATTTCAGAACGGATCTTTGATTCGTTGGGCAGCCTGGGCGGCACCATCTTCCGCTCTTTATCCGATGTTATAGTGCCGTAAAAAGCGATTAAAATGATGGCGATTACAATCAGAATAATAATCGCGGTAATTATCACTCTACCATTGAACGGCCCGCTAACTTCAACGGGTTCTGATGTTATATCAAGGGTGTACATCTCGGATGCAAAGGTCGGGTCATGATAAATTTCTTGCGCGCCGGGTAAATTGAATCCGCCTTTCACCAGTATACCCATGAAAACCTTATCCTCAATATACTTTTTCAACCAGATTATTTTGTTGATCTGGAAATTTATCAAAACATCTTCGCCGTCGGCAGTGACATTGGAAACCCAGCTGAAACTCCCCAATTTATTAAGGTTGTCCTTGAACCTGAGCTGGTTATCATCTATTTTCTCGGGCATATCATATTCTTTGAGGGGGACTTCATCCTCATTTTCCTCCGGAGGTTCCTTTACCGGTTCTTCTTCAACACCGCGGGTACCCGTGGATTCATAATCCGGTTCATCTTTTTCAACCAGCTCGTATTCATCCCGGGTTTCGTCATGCTTCACATACAATTCCTTCTCAATGCCTTCCTCGTTTTGATATTGAAACCGTTCTTTATACATGAACATATTTTCAAGTTCCCGATCACCCAACCACCTGGCGATTTTACCCTCGCCAGCCCGCAGTAATGCGATATCCATGTCCAAAAACAGCATGGGATTGCTGTTCGAGGGGTCATAATCCCAGCCCGATATCAAATAATCATATTTTACCTTCGTTGATATCCGGGAACCTTTATAACTCCGGTATTCCTTAAGTTCTGCATCTGTTACGGTCTCTATGTCGCCCTCCGAACTCGTTTCCACATCAACATCGTAAATTGGAACATCATCTCTTGTTACATCATCCTTTTTTAAATATATATGGAAAGTAAACTTTACCAGGTCAAGATTCCCCCTGGCGACGATCTTTTCGGGATCGCCCATGATTCGGTACGGCAGGTTCTTGGCGGTAAGTTCAAATGTATACTCCTTTACTGTGTCCTTATAGGTCTCTTCAATTATTTCCGAACGGTGCCATGCGGTCTTCAATGACACTGCTTTATAAACTGGTTCATGGCGAATATAATGATTGTAACCATCAAAATACTCTTTTATATTGAACAGCCCATCCTGGTTGTTATCACTGTATTCTTTCAAAAGCGAGAATGTTTGTTTGTAGATTATTTTTACTGCAATAGGTTCGTTGCGGCCGATAAGCGCACCGTTTTCGTCATAGATATCTCCCGCACCGATATAATGCGTATAATAAGCAAGGATAGTTATATCGTTAGGCTGCTCGCGGGTACCGTAGACTATTGCCAGGAACGAATCGGAATTATCATTCCGGATAATCACGCAGTCACCACCGCCGAGAGCGTCCCTTATGGTCCTGGACCTCTCGTTTTCCTCGATCCTGATCCGTTCTCGCTCATCTTCAGGCGGAGGCGGTCTTTTAGGCTCCTCTTCCCTAGACGGCTCATCCTTGGGCCTCTCGGTATCGTCTCTGGGACCGAGGAAGTATTTGACTTCGATTACCTGATCGGTTCTCCCGGCAACTTTTTCAAATAAATCCATATAACCTTCTGCGGTAACCAGAACTTCATAAGCTCCGGGTGGAAGTTCTATTATAAAAAAACCGTCGTTATTAGTCACACACCGGAATTTCGAAGCCTCATTATAAAAATGCAGGTATGCGCTTCCGATCATCATGCCCGTGGCTTTATCGATTACATGGCCCTCCACAAACATGGTATCTTCATAATGCGTAATATCATCCGATTCACTTGCATCGGTTCTTTCGCCGGCAGCATCTTCAGCTGGAATTATTGCGGGTATAGTAGAAGATATCATGAATACTGTTATCACAATTATTGCAATTTTACCCAACAATTGGAATCTCATAGATTTTCACACTCCAAATGGTTTTCGACTGACCTGATTACTATATGGAGGGGGCTTTTATATATAACTCAAGCGCACTTGTACCAATTTGTATCAAAATCAGAGGGTTTCGATTATATGTTGATTTTAGCCACTGTCAGAGCGTTTCGATTTTTCATCGATTTTGGTCACTCTCAGAGAGCTTTGCTTGGACTTCGATTAGGGACGCTGTCAGAGAAATTGAGGCTGGAGGCCAGAGGCCGGATTCCTAGGCTTTCTAAACGATTAAAACCACCCCAATCAAGTTGTAATAAAATAATATGCGAACAGTTTCAGATAAAATTGAAATTAATTTGAAACTGTTCTTGCCTGAAAATCGATATGATTTATTAGCGACTAAACCTTATAGTACGATTTTCAGCCCCCAATCTCTAATCCCTAATCCCTAATTAAATCACCCTAGCGCCTAATCTCTAGTCTCTAGCGCCTGATTCATTTTTTCTGGGCTATTGCAACACCTAAAATCGTTAAGATACCCAGGATGATAGCTATAAAGCTGACCACTTCTCCCAGCAGAATATACGAAAATATAATTGCTATGAACGGCAGTAGATAGATAAAAAGAACCTGCTTTGATATTTCATATCTCTGCAGAACCCAGTACCATAATGATGTAGCAATGGTTGCTGGAAAGATCACGAGGAATCCCATGACCCAAAGTGCCTGGATGTTTAGGGATTGCGTCCAATTCTGTGATTCTGTTAAAAGTGATATGGGTACCAATATGACTGCCCCGACAAACATGCTCCAACCCACCAGGAGAAACGGTTGAACTTTTTCTACTGCAACTTTACTGAAAATGGCATTGATACCATATGAGATTGCAGTAATAAACTGCAATATATTTCCTATTAGCACTAGATTATTACCTCCAAAATCCACACCCTGGTGAAATATTAGTATTATGGTACAGGTAAGTGCCAGAATGGTTCCCAGGATTTTATAAGCTGCTGCGCTCTCTTTCAATAAGATTATTGCCAAAATGACGGTGAACACCGGCCCCACCGTCTGGATAAGAGTCGAAAGGGAGGCGGTTGTATACTGCATTCCTATGTTCTGGGCTATATTCGGGATGGTCACCATGAAAATACCTATGGCAAATATGAATTTCCAGTGTGACTTGAATAATTTCTTGGTATCTTCCAGGGAATCCTTTCGTAAAATAAAAAATAGAATCAATGGAAGCGCACCGAAAAAATATCGCAATGCCCCCATCATTATCGGCGGATAATATTCCAGACCGAGTTTAATGAACGGAAATGATAACGCCCACATTATCGATGCGAGCAATAATGCATATGTATCTGTAAAAGTCAATTTATTATCCATTGAAGTGGGTAACAGGGTCCAAGATTTAATGTTAACTGTGGAAATATTGTAAAAAATAGTACCAATTATTTTTTTATTGATAATAAAATTATTTAAATCTATATTATATAAGGGTAACCAGTACTATCAGACGGAAGTGGTGCGTTTATGAGCCCATCAGAAAGTGAAATGACAAAAGAGATCGAGGCTTCGTTTAAAACAAGTGCAGATCTCAAGTACAACATTGGCGAAGAAAATATTGTGGTCATTGCAAAAATATCGCAGAAGATCATTGAGGCATACCGTGCCGGTAATAAAGTCGTTTTGTTCGGTAACGGCGGCAGCGCTGCTGATGCACAGCATATCGCAGGGGAGCTTGTAAGTAAATACTACAAGGACCGCAAAGGGCTGCCTGCAATGGCATTACATACCAATACCTCAGTTCTAACTGCAGTTGCTAACGACTATGATTACTCTGAGATTTTCGCAAAGCAGATAGAAGCTTTTGTCAATGCCGGCGATGTGGCTATCGGTCTTAGCACCAGCGGCGACTCCCCGAACGTAATTAAGGGTCTAGAAAAAGCTAAAGAGCTGGGAGCATTAACCGTCGGCTTTACAGGAGAAAAAGGTAGGACCATGGATAAATCTGCCGAACTGGTATTCAATGTACCCTCCCGGGACACACCTCGGATACAGGAGGCACATATTACAGCCGGACATATCATATGTTACTTAGTGGAAAGGGAATTGTTACCAGATTGAGTCTTTCATAGTATATTACTTCTTAAATTCAAATACTACAAATATTACAAATACTACAAAATAAGCTCAAACTCCCAACTTCAAAAGTAAAATCAAATTTCCAAATCCAAAGTAAATCCCAAGACCAAGGAAGGATTTTCTACCGCTTTTGATTTTTGGGTTTCCTTTGGTAGTTATTTGAAGTTTGGACTTACTTTGGATTTTGTAATATTTGGATTTGGTAGTATTAAGAAGCATTATAAAATCAAACTAGGGGCAACTGGATGAAAATTGCAATGGTATCTTCAGAGTATCCACCGAAATGGGGCGGGGTGGGTAACGGCACCCATT
>CP070629.1:758746-774014 GCA_020356005.1 Thermoplasmata archaeon | reverse complement strand
TAAGAAAAGTTGTATTAGTTGGAGGCGGCCACGCCAGGTGGGGAATCCGTAACGCGACATGGCGTGAGCTCGTACAGGAAGCAGGAAAAGCGTTATTTGACAGCTTACCGAATCTGGATAAGAAAGATGTTGATAGCTTGTTCGTGGGGGCGGCTGAGCCTGAACGGTTCGCGTTCCAGGCGCACGCGGCACCCATGGTGGGCGAGCAGTTAGGGGTGTTCCCGAGTCGTGTAATTGCGCGCACTGAGCTTGCGTGCGCCTCGGGCCAAGCCGCCATTAGGTACGCCTACGGCATGATCGCAACAGGCATGAGCGATATAGCGCTGTGTCTGGGCGTTGAGAAGATGAACCTGCCAAACATGGCGGAAGCGCAGTCCAGCATGACCTGTGTACTGGACCGCGAGTGGGAAGGCGTGCACGGCGCATCCGCTCCACCGTTCTTCGCCTTGTGTATGCAGCGGCATATGAAAGATTATGGTACCACCCGCGAACAGGTGGCGCAGGTCTCTGTCAAGAACCATCATTTTTCTACTATGAACCCGTACGCGCAGTTCCAGAAAGAATTCACGATAGAGAAGATAGTAAAATCGTTCATGGTATCACCACCATTGACGCTGTTCGACTGTTCCGGTATAACCGACGGGGCCGCGGGAGTAATTATGGCCTCCGAGGAGAAGGTAAAGGAGCTGAACCTGACGGACACACCTGTATATATCAAAGGCTCCGGTCAGGCCTCCGGCGGGAACTTGATGAACGGCCATGAAAGCCTGTCCACATGGGAGCCGTGCAAGCTCGCGGCAAAGCAGGCATATCAATCGGCGGGAATAACGGCCGACGATATCGATGTGGCGGAAGTGCATGACTGCTTTACCATATCCGAGATAATCGAATACGAGGACCTGGGATTCTGCGAGAAAGGCTCCGGCGGTAAGTTCATTGAAGACGGCCAGGCGGATATCGGCGGCAAGGTCGCGGTGAATACACGCGGCGGCCTGCTGGGCATGGGTCACCCGCTGGGTGCAACAGGCATCTCGCAGGCAATCGCCATTATGGAACAATTGAGAGGCGAAGCACCCAAGGGCCGCGCGGTTGACGGTGCCAAGATCGGGCTTACGCACAACCTGAGCGGCTCCTCGAATGTTCACAGCATACTCATTTACGGGAGGGATGCATAATGGTGCAAATAGATTTACCATACATCCTGGATTTCTATCCGCAGGAAAGCGAGGAGCAAACCCAGATCCATAAGTTCTTCACCAACCTCAAGAGCGGTAAGCTAACCACCACGAAATGCACCAAGTGCGGTACCGTTCTCTGGCAGCCCCGGATCGTATGCCGGGAGTGCCTGAGCGACGAGCTGGAATGGATCGATTTGCCCACCACGGGTAAGCTCTATGCGTTCACGCAGGTGAACGCCGGCGCGGCTATCACACTGGAAAAGGACGTGCCGTTTTGCATCGGCGTGGTGGAACTGGACGATGTCGGCATAAAAATCCTGAGCAGGATCGATAACGCGAAGTACGAAGACCTGGATTTCGATATGCCGGTGAAAATGAAGGTCGTAGAGAACGAAGACGGGCGGGTTATGTACCGGTTCGAACCGGTGAAATAAACCAACGCTCAAAAATCATTTGAAATTAAATGGATAAGGGGAGAAGAATCTCCTCTAAAACCCCTCTCTTTTATTTCCGTTTGGGTGATGCCAAAGGCATCACCCATATCGATAAAAAAAGAGGGATTATCAGGGGATTCTTCCCCTGATATCTAATATTATGTTAAAATTAAAAAAATAGAATTGAATTGAAATCATCGGGGGTGAAATTATTAATATAAATAAAGTTGCAGTAATAGGTGCAGGCACAATGGGTTCCGGGATAGCGCAGGCCGCGTCCCAGGCAGGTTATAAAGTGAGTATGATGGATACCAGCCAGGAGCTCGTTGATGCTGGTATGGGAAAGATTAAGAAGATGTTGAATAAGGGCGTAGAGCGAGGTAAGATCAAGCCGGAGAAGGTAGAAGAGGTGCTGTCGAAGATCAAAGTTACCACGGAAATTAAGGTTGCGGTGGAAAATGCCGAGCTCGTTATCGAAGCCGTATTCGAAGATATTGAAGTGAAGAAGAAATTGTTTTCGGAGCTAAAGGAATTCTGTAAACCCGAAGCGATTATCGCCTCCAATACATCATCGCTGGGTATTAACAAAATGGCTGAATTCACAGAGTTCCCCGGCAAGTTCGGCGGACTGCATTTCTTCAATCCCGCGGCAATAAATAAACTTATCGAAGTGGTCCGGGGCGAGAAGACCTCGCATGAGACGTTTGATGCACTTATGAATTTTTCGCGGAGATTGGGCAAGATCCCGCTGGAGATAAAGGACTCGCCGGGATTTGCAGTCAACCGTTTTTTCGTACCCTTCCTGAACGAATCCTGCAGGATGCTGGAGGAAGGCGTGGCGAACAAGGCCACCATCGAAGAGGCGGCGAAGCGCGGATTCAAAATCGGCATGGGGCCCTTTGCGCTCATGAACTTTACGGGCATACCCATAGCTTACCATGCCGAAAATACGCTGTACGAAGGGTTGGGCGAATTCTACAGACCCTCGGAGGCGCTTAAGAGCCAGTTCGAGGCAGGTAAGCCCTGGGAGTTCGAAGGCGAGGAAGTGGACGAGTCGAAGATCGAAGCTGTGCAGAAGCGCCTGTTCGGTACCACATGGGGTATCGCATGCCACCTTGTGGAAGAAGGTGTGGCATCGAAGGAAGATACCGACCGGGGCGCGCTGCTGGGCCTGCGCTGGGCACAGGGACCGTTCGAGATGATGAACTCCTACGGTATCAACGACGCGTGTAAGGTTGTGCAGGGCTTCGCGCTGAGTACTGACGGTAAATTCAATATGTCCGAGTCGCTCCTGGATCAGGCCAGGATGAAGCAGCCCTGGCAGATGAGTACCGTTAAGCTTTCCAAGCAGGACAGGTTCGGCCTGATCACAATGTGCCGTCCCGAAGCGCTCAACGCGCTCAATACGAAGGTCCTGTCGGACCTGGATAATGTCATCACCAGAATCAAAGAAGATGACGATATCGGCGTGGTGATCATAACAGGCGAAGGTAACTCGTTCGTCGCCGGGGCTGATATCAAGGAAATGATGGAGAAATCGCCCATGGCCGCGCGTGAATTCACAAGGTACGGTCAGCAGGTCCTGAAGCGGCTTGAAGACCTCGATAAGCCCGTTATTGCTGCGGTGAACGGATTTGCACTGGGCGGCGGCTGCGAGCTCGCTCTTGCATGCGATATGATTATTGCTTCTGAAAAGGCGAAGCTCGGCCTGCCGGAGGTCAGCCTGGGCATCCACCCGGGCTTCGGCGGTACCCAGAGGCTCCCCAGGCTCATCGGCAGGGCAAAAGCCAAAGAGCTCATATTTACCGGCGATATGATACCCGCGAAAGAGGCGGAACGCATCGGGCTGGTGAACAAGACAGTGCCGTCGGACCAGCTGATTACGGAATGCAAGGACCTCGGCGCTCGCATACTGGCAAGAGGCCCCGTGGCTGTCAGATTGGCCAAATCCGCCATCAACCGCGGCGGCGAAATGACTCTTGATGATGGGCTCGCATACGAGATCGAAACCGTCTCACTGGCGTTCTCTACAGAGGACAAATCCGAGGGTATGGACGCGTTCATATCGAAACGTAAACCGGATTTCAAAGGTAAATAACAGCTGATTTAATACAAATAGTCGACAGTACAAAATCGGCATTCGATAGTCCCTTTACTGCTGACTGCCGACTATCGACTGCCAACTGTCGACTTTTAATTATAATTTATATTTTCGATATTTGGCCCTCTTTTTTGTTTCATTTTTAAAATTGATATTGTATCATAGATCTTCATTTGATTACAATTGTGTACAATTAAACTTAAATAAAACTTCAAAACTTGTACGAGACTTTATAAATACTCACCTGTCCATAAATTAATTAGAAATTCAAAAGCACTTTCAATCAATATGATATCTTTAGGGGAGTGTTTCTCCCCTGCCCCTCTCTTTTCTTTTCGTTTGGGTGATGCCGAAGGCATCACCCATATAGATAAAGAAAGAGTGGTTGTAGGGGATTCTTCCCCTATAAATGATATCGTATTATTGACAGGGCAATTTAGATTTCTAAGTGAGTCGGGTGGGTTCCGTCCCCTTCCTGGAATCGAAATTTTATTGCCCCTTCTTAGCTCCCTCACCCTAAAATGGGCCTACCTTACTAACCACCCGACCTCTTTTTTTTATTAATTATAAACAATCTTTTTAAATACAGTAATGCGTCGGACGGTTGCGTCTGCGATGCTCGTTTCGATAAGCGGTAGCGAAGCTCGTCTCGCAACTCCCAACTCGCATCTCGCCTCTCCGAAAGCGGTGTCATTTTCGAACATAAATATGTTTAAAATGGCTATATGGCGAACAGTTAATTATTTATATAACTTCAAAACTTGTACAACACTCTATTTATAGCTTCGAAGGGATTTACTAATTAATTCGCATCCATGCCTTCCAAGCGGTATTTTGCACAAAATATGTGAAAATTGGTCGGGGGCTCCCTCCGATTTAAAGTTGTGTCTTGATGGCATCTCTCCTAATACTCAAAAGCCTTCGGGACGATAACGAGTGCGATGCTCTCGGCCATAACTTCACAAAATTCTTTTTCTCAAATTTACATATGTTGAATGTAATTTATAAAACCAGAATATGCGGGGAATAAAATTTTATTTCTTCTTTGAACTCTTCTTGGACTTTTTCGCAGGTATTTTACGGGCGCAGTACGGACAATTTTTCCATGAAATCTCAACCATTGCTTTACATCCAGCACATTTAAGAGCCAGTTTTTCGCTGCAGTAGGGGCAAACAACCCAATCATTTTGTACTTGTTTACGACATGATGGGCACTTAAGCTGCTTACCGGATTTCGTACTCCTTGTCGGTGTTGTTGAGACCTCACCAAATTCTGCCAGGCATTCTGGCACATCGGTGTGAACATATTTGTCATAGACCTTGAAAATGATCTTGTTGCCCTTGATTATATTGCACATCCGGCATAATTCAATGTCAATTGTAGTTTTATCGTCTACCAATGTGGCAACCGACTTGCGGACCTCCTTTAAAAGCATATTCTTCGTTTTCTTGTCTTTTACCAGACTGAAAAAATTCTCACCGCGTTTGGAGGATAGATATTGATTAACAGCGGCTTTGGTTACTCCCAGGAGCCTGGCAATTTCAACCTGCTTATAATTATAATCTTCTAACAGAATCCTGGAAATTTCGTTTCGAAGGTCCGGTATAACATACCAGATAATAACCTCGCAAGGAAGCTTGGTTGTTGCGGATTTCATTTTTACCCCAACTTGTATTTTTATTTCAAACACAATCTTGTTGGTGTTGAATGCAACAGTATTAAATAAACATTTGCATAGCAATAATAATATTTTAAATGTCAGCAGATAAAATAGATATATATCGAAAATATAATAATATTAACAATTGTTACCTTTTATAAATGCGATTCTTGATAATATTTTCAGCCTTCTCCAGATCCTCGGGAGTGTTTATGTTTAAAAAGTGTTCCGGCCCGATATTTTGAACCGCCAACTCGTCCGAGCGAACCTCCCGGATGTCAAGGGTTTCGCAAATTAATCCTAACCTTATTTTATTCAACTTCAAATTCGTTTCTAATAATGTTATAAGGGGATCCTTTTTATAGACCGCTACCAGTGGTTCCCAGTACCCATTGATCTTTGGCACAGCACCTTCGGCTCCTTTGGCAGCTTCAAATAAAATCTCATATAATTCCTCCGTAACTAATGGTGCATCGCAGGGTGCAAACGCGATGTATTCACCTTCGGAAGCCGTTGCTGCACTTAGCAGTCCTCCAAAAGGTCCTTGCTTATGTATTATATCGATAATGAACTTATGAGGGTGCCCGATCAAGTTGTCATAAATCGAAATATCATCCTCGGAAGATATAGAAATGATCAACTCCCCAAAATTTGCCAGTGCTGAAATAACCCAAGTAATCAACGGTTTGTTATCTAATTCTAACAAAGATTTATTCTTACCGAATCGGGAACTTTCACCGCCAGCCAGAATAATCGAAGAGTTCATTGCTATCACAAAAATATATTATATTATTATAAATCAGTAAACAATATTTCGCTTTTAAAATTTACTAAAAAAGACAAGAGGCAAGAGGTAGGAGGCAAAAGATCTACTATCGACTCTTGACTTCGGACTCTCGACGAAGTTGGAATTTGGGATTTGGTATTATTCCTTGTAATTTGGTAGTATTGGGACAGAAAATCGTACTATGAGGTTTATCCGAGTATAGATTTCGCCGATTTTCTGGCGAGAACAGAAGTTCTCGATTTGGTAGTATTAAGAATCAATTAAAAAGCTATCTTTGCTGCTTATATTCATCCTCACTTATTTCGCCGGAAATGATGCGCTTTGCTAAATCGTCTACTTCTGAAGATGAGGTTTTATCTCTCAGTTCCTTTTTCAATGATATATATGTCTCTTCAGATACCTCGCCTTTTATATACAGGGTCTTGAGTTGGTTCATTAATTCCGCGGGTTCCAGGCTTGGTTCATCTCCTTTTGCTTCCGGCTGCGAAGACGGGGCTTTGTACTGAAGATCAACAGGTGTTTGCGGAGGAGCTTTTTCAGGTACTTCGGTTTCCAAACCCTGCTCACCTTCCCTTTTTGCTGTCGGGATATAGGGTACCTGGACCGGTGGCATTCCCGTTCCGTTTACACCCGGACCGGAAGGCGGCGCCTGTGTTTGCACCGGCACTTGAACCTGTGGCTGCACTGCTGCTCCGGGAGGCTGCTCTGCAGGTGCACCGGGATACGGTGGCTGCGGTTGAGCCTGCGGCATTTCAGGTGGTACTCCAGGTGGTACAGCACCCGGGACTGCCGCAGTTGTCGGCTGACCTGAAATATCCTGGGCTGGCGGAAGTTGTGGCAATGCCTGCACACCGGTACCCGGCTGGTACGGTGTCTGCACCGTAGTAACACCACCTTGACCTGCCGGACCGCCTGGTATTGTAACAAATGGCAGCTGTGGTGATTCGAATCCGGTTGCCCCCACAGCTGGACCCGTGGGTCCTGTGACATACTGAACGTCTGCCGCATCTAAGGTGGGTGTCGCACCTATCGGTTTTACTAGTTCCGCTTCCACGCGCCTTTTCTCTTCCTCGATGCGTTTCTTACGCCAGAACATGAAGAATGCGAAACAGACTATTATGAGAATTATTATTGGTATAAGAAGAACGAACATCGGGAGTCCCATCACATCCTTGGTAATAAAAGTAGCCTCTTCATCACCTTCCTCTTCATAAACCTTGATTGTAATAGTTGCTTCCTGACGGTCACCACTGCCAGCGGATTCGGCCAAGATTTTTATTTCATATTCTCCAGGTTCGATGTCTTTTGCAGATATTTCCAGAATCAAGTTCTCAGTTCCATTCTTGACTATTTCTAACTCAATACCATCATCTTGAAGTGTCACACCGTGGGTAATCTTTCCTGCATCAAGTGTAACAGTAATATAATCGAGATTCGCACCTTTATTTATAATCGAAATTGTTTTTGTGGTTGTCGTACCCTTTTCAATTTCTAATCTGTCGGGTGCATCGATCCTGAAGTCGTAAGGTGTGACTGATGGGTCGTATTTAAATGACCAGTAACCGCTGTCGCAAATACCTGTTGCTTTTGTTGTTAATGGTATCACGGTCCAGTAATATGTTTCATAGGGCTCAAGATCCGTTACTACGTATTCGGTATCGGCTACACCTGTGGCATATATATCCGTATCATCTAAAGGTTCATTCAAGGGTTCCTTTGAAAGATATATGATGTATGTAAGCGTATAACCCTCTTCTCCCGTGCCTTCCCATTTTAAAAGAGCGCTATCCTCGTTTATAATCGCTTCTTTTGGAGGTAACTTAAGAACTGAGTGAGGTTTGATTCCAATATCAATGGTAAATTCTGATGGGCACGGCTCGGAAATACAAACACCTTCTCCTCCAGAAGGATCGTAGGGTTTGACCTGCCAGTAGTAGGTATTCTTATCATTTAATCCGGGTATTACTATTGACGACCCTTGATAATTATCTTTATAAAGAGATGTTCCGCCGGTAGTATCAAGATAAATCGAATATCTAAGGTTTGCAGCATCGCCCGGGTCGATATCGCTGCCGATCCATTTGAGTTCCACGGTTTCATTATAAATCACCGCTCCATCTCTTGGTGAAAGTAATTGTACTGTGGGGAGATCGTTTATATTATTGATGATGACTTCGAATGATTGTATGTCAGAGTTTATTGTATCACTGGCTTTGAGTTCAACGGTTACAGTGCCGAAATAATCGGGGTCCGGAGTGAGATATATGTTTTTATCAGAATCGATTTCAACTTTAAGCTCATCAACACTGATTGAATATACACTGAATATCAGATCATTTATATCGGTATCGACGTCGGTTACCAGATTATCGGAAATGGGATTAAAAGCAAAATATTTTGTCTCATCTTCGTCCATTTCAACAGTGGGAATCTCCTTCCACACAGGCGGGTCGTCAGGCAGATTATTTACTGTTATCAGTATATCCTGATAGGCCAACGACTGATTAATATCGTCCATATCATCGTCGCAAAATACCCTCAGTTTCAGGGGCTGACCTGTCTTGGTGACCCAATCACCTAGGGCATTTATGCTGAGTATCCAGGTCTCATCGTCTATACTTGCATTTAACTCTTCATCAGAGTATTCATCCAGCGGATCGATTATAAAATCATAATACAGCTCTGTGGAATCGATATCGGCAAAGTAAGTATCTGCATCCAGATCGATTCCCAGGCTTTTCCCACCTTCGTTAATTGAAATATCCGGAAATGTTTTTGTACCCTTGACCGGCTCATCGTTCACCGGTTCGATTTTTACTTCAAAAGGTTCGGATTTTGTTACTAAACCCTCTTCATCCATCGCACTTACAATGATTGTGGTACTACCGTACCAATTTGGACCTTTTTGCGATGAATCGACACTAACATATTTATCATCATATAGCGTAACGAGCACGAATGTGTCGTTCGTCTGGCTGATAACTTCAAATGTTAAATCTGAGCTGGCTGTGAAATCATCAATAAAATGGTTTCTTAGGTCGATAAGTGTTTCATTTTTACTATCCTCTTGTATGGAGTACCCTTCAATCTTTAACGACTTGGGATAATCATTGTATTTAACATAAATATCATCGATTTTTAACTTCCCGCCGGTACTGCTTGTTACTATAATCGGTATGGTGTCATTACCTTCAGCCTGCTCGGATAAGAGTTCATTAAGTTCCTCGGCAATCGACCTGTCTTTATGGCCTGTAACTTTGACGGTATAATCGTATTTTATATCAAAACCTTGTAATGATACGATACCGATAGTGTCAGTTATCACCTTCAATTTTATTGATACTATTTCATTACCGTAATCATCCGGCGTGGGCGCAGGTGCAGCACCCAGTATGGTATCGAATGTGTTTGCTAGATTGCTGACGGTTGCGGTTGTATTGAACCAGCTCGACGTTCCGGTCCAATCATTATTGGAATTAGCACCAATATCAAGTCTCACATTGGATGGATAGCTGCCGTTCAGCTTGTACCAGACAATATCGTCAAGAGTTGTCCCGGAATTTGACCCGACTACTACATCTACAAAATCCTTACCATCAATTTCGGCAACCACTACCGACATTGCATTTGCATGGTTGCTGTTGATCGTATGTGATTCCCATCTGCTAGTGGGAGTGCCGTCATTTTGCCACCATATGACATCGTTTGCATTGTAGGCAGCAACAACGATATCCAGATTACCGTCGGGCTCTCCGCCGGGGTTACCCAGATCGCCAACTGCTACACCCACACCGTTCCAGGAATTGCCAAAAGTACCCACTGTGTAACCCGACCAGGTGTTCTTGGGATTTGACGGCTGACGGAACCATCTTACATCATTCATTGTGGCTGCCACGAGGTCCAAATCACCATCCTTATCAAAATCACCTGTCTCCATATCGTATATGCTGGTACCGCCACCAAATGATGTGATTAGAATCCGGGTGGGTGACCAGCTTGTGGCCTTGCCATCGATATTTTCAAACCAGCACAGTTCACGGGGCCATCCTCGGCCTATTACAGTGTCGTTATCACCGTCATCATCAACATCAATGATTCTTACAAATTGGGATGCTGCCATGCCTGAAAGTAATATTTTATTCCATGAGGTCCCGTTGCCGTCTGTATTATTGAACCAAAAGATACCGGATGAACCGGTCCAATTCCTGTTGGTGGTGACGATATCTCCGTCACCATCATTATCCAGATCCGCCACATCAATTTCATAGCAGTTGTAGAGAGGATGACCGGTGGCATTAACGATGATGGTGGTCCAGTTTGTACCGTTACCGTCCATATTGCGGTAATATACCAGGTATCCAACGGGTGGATTGCCCGCTCTCGAGACCGCGACGACATCCTGATCGCCATCATTGTCAACATCAAATACACGGAATGAATAAACGTTATTATGTGAAAGATTTATTTCGTTACTGGGCCAATTTGTTGGTACATTTGTATTGTTGTACCAAATAACTTTGTGGTCTCCAATAGCAACGATATCGTTGTCGTCATCACCGTCCATATCAGCGTCTTGAATCTCCCTGATATTGCTGTGGCTGGAGGTTATCCTGTTCTGATCTGATATCTGGTACAGTCCGCCTGATATCTGTAACTGCGCTGATGTCACATCTGCACTTTTCGGTAATTTCACCTCGATGGTATCTGCACTGCCGGGAGTTGGAAATTGATACCTTCCCGAAGTTGTATTATCCGCCAGACGGTCCTGGAATCCCCAGGAACCGTATCCTGTACCCATGAATTCATATTCGTTCTGACCGTCGTAAGGTTGCCCGACGCGCACCCGAAGTTCTGTAGGATATTGCCCATTGGTGTTCGGAGTGCCGGTTAGATTGAATGAAGCTTCCATAACGCGGACACCTTTACGAAGTGAGTAATTACCAAGGTAGAATATCCCGCCTCCGTTCGGCATTTCCAGTGTATTCTCTGTGATCGGTTCCGACTCGTCTTCATCTACGATATGTGATATTTCTGCGCTCTCGGTGTTCTCAGAGAACATGCTTAAAAAGTTCATGGTTATCAGCATCAGAATTATTACTAGAATAACAATTCGTTTCATAAAACATCCCTTCTGACTTTTCTTATTAATAATTCATTTCGATTAGAAAATATTATCAATTCAATTTTCTGGAGTTCTTTGATTTTCAGCCCTCCGCCTGATTTTTTTTGCGAATTCCACCTGCAAAGTTCTTCCAGCAATTTTGCACATATGGTTAATAAATAATGATTGTAATACCTACTAAATCATTAAAGTCTATTTTAATTGTAGGATATATTGTTTAAATAATGTTTCTCCGTATCAATACGTTTATAGATGGAAATCAATTCATACCAAATTCTGCCATATTTCTTTTTTCATTTATAATTTGAGGTGTATTTTTACTGGATTTCTAGTATGGTGAATGGACTACTATATTCCCAAACAGAACATTCAATATATAACGATAAAAACGTTATGGTCTGTTGTATCTATTTGCATTGACTTTTATACTATTGTAGAGTATAAAATAATATTATATAAATTATATAATTTAATATGAAAATTAACAGTATTAATAGTCAAGAATGAATAAAAATCCTAAGTTTATCTTCGAAAACAGTAAATAAAATCCCGATTAAAGTGTAATCCACAGGTTAGAAAATAATTTTTATCACTGCCAGATATTCCATTTTTCAGTATAACTCTGTAATTATTATTCAAATTTTGGGATAATATTTGAAAAAATTTAAATATATCTGAAAATAATATAATCAGGCTAACCTCCGGAAGGAAATATTTCCCTTACCCCAGGATATGGTAATGGGAGTGAGCGCTATGTCAAAATTGATCCTATCCAAACATGATTGCCTCCAGCTATTTTTGAAAACACGATATATAACCGAATTTCATAATAATCCTTTTACAGAGGGTATGGTATACGAAAGTTTAACCGAAGATGACACAGAGGACGATTGATCTTTTTCAAAATAAAGAATTGGAGTAAATTAAATCGAACACCAACGATCTGTATTAAATGTAATAATTAACTAGCTGAAGCTAAATGATTTTTTATTGCATTCAGTCAGAGCGCTTTGCTTAGATATCGATTAAAAGCGCTGTCGAGCATTCTGCTTATTCAACAATTCAAGTCACTGTCAGAGCGTTCTGCTTTGATATCGCTAGAGGCGCTGTCAGAACAAGTGGAATAGTGGAATTGTGCAAAAGTGAAAAAGTACAAGATTAAGGTCCTGGGTCCTGAGTCCTGGGTCCTGATTATTTCGATTTCTCTGCTTCCATCCTCTTCTTCAGATGTTCAATCAATCCGCCGTGGGAAACGATCTCGAAAAGGTGGGCGGGTAAGGGTTGGAGGTTATAGCTTTTACCGGAGGAAGTAACCTCCAGAACATTTCCGGTAAATTCCAGTTTAACTTCATCACCTGAATTTATTGTCTGAAGAGCTCCATTCATATCTTGCTCCATTGATTCGAATGTTAAAACTGGTAGTGCACAGTTAATAGCATTGCGATAAAAAATCCTTGCGTACGAGTGCGCAACAACGGCTGCAATTCCATTTTGCTTCAAGCAGAGGACCGCTTGCTCACGGCTGGAGCCGCACCCGAAGTTTTTACCTGCAATAATTATATCGTTTGGTCGGACGGCTTTAACGAATTCTGGTCTGATAAATTCGAATGCATGCTGAGCCATTTCCGGTTCGTTTTGGATGTGAAGAAATTGACCGGGATAGATCGCGTCGGTATCAATGTTATCACCGAAGACCCAGGCTTTGCCGCTGATCTGTTCAGCACCCATGTTCATACCACCTCCTGCGGTTCGGTGATTGCACCTGTTAATGCAGAGGCGGCAACGGTAGCCGGCGAAGCCAGGTAAATCTCGGCTTCGTAACTCCCCATTCGTCCTTTGAAGTTCCGATTAGAAGTTGACAGTGCAACCTCTCCCGGTGCCAAAAGTCCCTGATGCGCACCCATGCACGGCCCGCAGCCGGGATTCAAAATAATGCAACCGCTCTCGATAAAGATCTCTATGAGGCCCTTTTTCAATGCATCAAGATAGATCTGGCGGCTGCCCGGTACCACATACATCCGGATATCATGATGGATGCGATTTCCTTTAAGATAAGCAGCAGCCACTTCCAGGTCTTTTAATGTACTGTTCGTGCATGTGCCCAGCAGCGCTTGATGGAACTTCTTACCGGCGACCTCACTAACGGCTTTTACATTATCCACATTGTTCGGAACTGCTATCTGCGGTGTAAGCTCGTTCAGATCAAATACGCGTTCCTCAGAATATTTCGCATCGGGATCAGGCTGTAAACTGTTAAAATCAATGCCTTCAAGTAGATGCGGGTATCGCTTGGAATAATGTTTATTAGTGATATCATCAAAAGGGAAAGTACCGAATTTAGCACCCATTTCAACAGACATATTACAAATCGTTATCCTATCTTCAATTGAAAGCTCGGGTATGATGTTACCAGCATACTCGATCGCTTTGTAGTTCGCGAAATCCACCCCAAGCTTACCCAGGGTGTACAACATGATATCTTTGCCGAATACATTTGACGCTTTATTTCCATCATACCGGATCCTAATGGTCTCTGGTACTTTCAACCAAATTTGACCGGTAGCCCAGAGTGCCGCCATCTCAGTAGCACCTATACCTGTACTAACCGCACCCAGTGCCCCGTAAGTTGTGGTATGCGAGTCGGTACCCAAAATAAGCTCGCCGGGTTTAACGTGGCCCTGTTCTGTCATTAATGTATGGCAGATACCGAAGCCAACATCATAAAAATTCTTTATTTCCTGCTTTTGCACAAAGTCTCGGATGGCTTTGTGGGAACTGGCACTTTCGATGGTATTAGCCGGGACGCGGTGATCCAGAACAACAATAATCCGCTCATTATCCCATACCTTGTCTATACCCAGCTTTTCGAACTGCTTCACTACCAAAGCTGTACTATCATGTGACATTGCCCTGTCTGCATTTGCAACAACGATATCGCCAGCTTCTACAGATTTATTATTACTTTTTAATGCTAATGTTTTTTGAGCTATTGTCATTGGCAATTGGGTCGCCCCTACCATTAGATTTTATTAAGCTCTAAAACGCACGTAAAGTAATTTAGATTTGTGTAAAACAATTAAATAAAACAAGATTTTCCTAACTGAATGCATCTTTCGACATGAGCAATAATATCAATGCAACCAGGGCCAGAATCGCACCAATAACGAACCCTACCGCAAAAATGCCGAAAACAGCACCCATTTTTGCCAGCCAGTAGTTTTTCCGAACAAACGAGTAATATGCACCAATGATTGCGAATATGGAGAAGAATAAAATCAGAACACTACAGGAGCGGCAGACGTCACTATACGCGCTTAATGGAATAATATCATCTTCTTCCTCATCTTCACCCTCACCCTCCTCAAGCTCGATATCAATAGTGAGCTCCTCCGATGCCAGAAGATATGTTGTATAATAAACAGTCTTATAACCTTCTTTGGAAAATATCAGAGTATATTCCCCTTCACTTAAATCTTCAAAAATGAAATAACCATCAATATTCGTCGTGGTGTTCTTATCTTCATCTTCTAATTCTACTAATACACCCGGTACTGCCGAATCGTTTTTTGCATAAACTACTGTTCCATCAATAATTCCGGAAGCTCCCTCGGAACTATCACTGGCTAGAGCTTCTTCTAAGTCTATTGTTGAAAAATATAATAATCCCGCGGTGGTGATTAAACCAAACACTGCTGCTAAAATTAATAATATTCCCGCCATTGTTGGATAATTACTGGGTTTTTTCCTGGGAGGTGGATATGGCATGTAGGGGTAAGGAGCACCGGGGGGTGGTGCACCGCCGGGTGGATATCTGGGGTAGGCCATTTTTTCACTTTTGATTTTTATTTAATTTTCACTCTGAAAGCTGCTCTTCCGATTCATCGGTATGTACTGTATCATTTTTATTTTTATCTAATCCATTTTCTTCTTCAGGCTCAATTTCTTCGCTTCCTGGAACCTCCTCGCCGGGAACCTCCTCACCGGG
>CP070629.1:756105-758646 GCA_020356005.1 Thermoplasmata archaeon | reverse complement strand
TAATGTATGAAATAAAATATGAGAGCACCGACCCCAATGTCGAATCCAAATCCATTAATATGTATGATGAAGAGGGTAAGGCGCTGGGTAGGTTGCAGTATACAATAAATGGCGGCACTGCACAAATCGGGACATTTTCTATAAATGAATGGCAGAACCTTTATGCTGAACGATTACTGTCAAGATTTTTGGTTCATATGAAAAGACGAAAAGTGAACCAGGTAAGTGTGGAACTCTACCATACCGATAATACATCGCATAAAAAATTATTGCTATTTAAAAGTAAAGGTTTCATTGTGGAGAGCGGCGGTAATATTACCGGCTACCACCAATATTTTTTAAAGAAACAGATGAAATGATTTAATATTAAAAATACAATTACTTATTGTGTTTTAAATTAATAATTCCTCGCAATTGTGCGTGGGGGTGAAAATTATGTTTCCCGGCATGGGCGGAAGAGGTATGAACCCGAGACAGATGAAACAGATGATGCGAAAAATGGGTATGACTATTGATGAAGTCAGTGATGTTGAAGAGATATTAATAAAAACCGCGACACAGGATTATGTATTTAAAGATGCAGAGGTCACCATCATTGATATTCAGGGTCAGCAAACATTCCAGATAGTGGGCACCCCCGAAATTGTAGCAAAAGAAAGTGAGGAGGGCGGCTCTGTCGTTCCGCAGGAGGATGTTGAGCTTGTTGCAGCCCAGGCAAATGTCAGTCTTGAAGATGCGCGCCAAGCTCTTGAAGAATGCGGAGGCAATCCCGCCGAAGCCATTGTGAAATTGATGGAAACGCAAGAATAGGTGCTAGGGAAAAAATAGGCAGCAAGCAGCATGGAGCAGGGTGCAATGGTACAAGGGCTAAGTTTATTTTTAATCGATTTAAAAGCACCCTGAGTCCTGTGTCCTTGGTCCTGGGTCCTGATTATAGAACCTGGAACCTGATTAAATTGATATCTCAGCTTAAAATTAGCAATTTTTTTATATTAAAACCAGATTTCCTAATACATGACCCGTGATAACAAATTATTCTCTTTGCTAACGGAGCACGAACAGTGGCGGATGAATGAAACATTGAATCTTATCCCCTCGGAGAATGTGACCTCACCTGAAGTTCGCGAGCTGCTTGCATCTGACCTGGGACACCGGTATACCCTGAACCTGGATATGATTTTACATGGCGTCAAAATAAAGAATGCCTACGGGGGTACGAAATATACGGATTTAATTGAAGATGAGGCGGAGGAGCTCTGCAAGGATGTGTTTAATGCCAAATTCTGTACCCTGAAACCATTATCAGGCCATGTAGGCTGCTTGATCATGCTGAGTGCATTATGTAAGCCCGGCGATTTCATTATGGGTATCAATGCAAAGCACGGTGGATACGACGGTTACATGCCCGAATATATCCCCAGCATATTCAATCTCAAAGCTGATTTCTTACCTTTTAATGAGCAAGATTGGAACCTCGACCACGAAGCTGCCCACCAGGCGATCCTGGAAAAAAAACCCCGGATGGTGATTATCGGCGCATCGTTTTTCCTGTTCCCATATGATATCAAGCCTATTCGTGAAGCCTGCACAGAGGTTGGCGCTTGGCTGGGATATGATGCATCACATGTGCTTGGACTGATCGCCGGAGGCGAATTCCAGGATCCGCTCGGCGACGGCGTGGATATTATGATTGGCTCCACGCACAAGACCCTCCCGGGTCCGCAGGGCGGACTGCTGGTAACCAACAATGAAGAAGTATTTGAGCTGGCATCAAAAAAATTAGCCTGGAGCACACTCGATAATCCTCATCAAAACCGCATTGCAGCACTGGGCCAAACGCTTCTTGAAATGAAAGAGTTCGGCAGCGATTATGCAAAGCAGGTGATCGCAAATTCAAAAAAGCTGGCGAATTCTCTTGCAAATTCCGGTCTGCCGGTAAAATTCGGCCACAGGGGTTATACAGAGACCCACCAGATTCTACTTGATATCGATAAGGTAGAGAATGATTTTAAATTAACACCGATGGAATTGATGAACCTGTTAGAGAGTGAAAATATAATAATTGATACAATGGGCCGCATGGGGACCAACGAAATGACAAGGCGGGGTTGTAAAGAGGAAGAGATGGAACAAATCGCAAGCTTCATGGAAAGAGTGGTCGTTAAATCAGAAAAAGAGGTAAAGAACGATATTATTGAGTTTTTGAAAAAATTGACATTAGCTTATTGTTTTTGAAAATAGCTTTTATGAGATTATTGAAAGCTTATAGAAGTGCGTACAACGTTGAGCGGTTGCGAAGAGCGTACCGTCATCCGGTAGCGTCTTGCGTTTCGTAAATCGGCGGCGAGGTGCGAAACGAAAAAAATCTTACGCTTAGCGTTCGTTTGACGCAACCGCTAGACGCACTTCTGTAATCGATTTTTAAGCTTACATTAAGCTTTCAAAATCAAAAATAAAGCTCTTTTTAATCTTTCTAATATTGAACAAGAGCATTCAGGAGATCAGGTAGGTTGGAGGGTTTGACCTCTCGTTTCATATCCT
>CP070629.1:745042-756005 GCA_020356005.1 Thermoplasmata archaeon | reverse complement strand
TCAATTTAGCTGCTTTAGAATCTATTGGCGCTTATCACTATGCGCTGGTACCCTCGGAATTGAAGGGCGGTATCGACGAAGAGTTATTGAGGGACGAATACGCTTTTTTACGACATCAATTCCCGCTGGTTACAATGATAAATCTAACAACCTATGAAGGGATGGTTCGATGTGAAGGCGGTCCAATAAAGGAGCTTGCAGATGATAACGTCTGGCCCTTCAATCAATATATCGATTGGCATAAGTTCAGGATCAGGCTTTCGTACCTCCATCCTTACAAGCCCCCGAAGGTAACCTGGCTTACGGATATAGACCACCCGAACATAATCCCCAAGCGAACAGGCAAGGTCTGCGTTAGTTTGCTGGGTAAGGGCTGGCTGCCTCAGACCAAGCTTGCAGCTGTGATAAATGCGCTCTACTTCTTACTCTACGACCCGAATCCGTACAGCCACTACCCATCCAAACGCTGTGTTCGCGCTGCAGAGGTATGCAAGCAGTACGGATTCCCGCGCAAGCGCGGGGGGACCCTATCCCGCCATGAAAATACGATGGTGTGCCCGAACTGCCGCCGCCCGTTCATTTTGGAGGATTTAGATTCCAAGGTTATACAATGTATACACTGCAAGATTATTCTGAGGCGAAAGTTTCCAGATGAAGATGATGAGGTGGAATAATCCCGACAATAATTTTTAACTTCAATAGACCTGAGGTTGATATCAATGCCTAAAGGAAAGATTACAAAGATAAAAGTCAAGATGCCAGGTGTGGAAGAATTTGAGCTGGAAAATGTAAAAGAATCGGATCTCAAGAATGCCATTTGCGACCGGCTGGGCATCGAGGAGAGCCATACAAATCTAATATTCAAGCGCACGAAAAAGGAAGTGATCGTAGATTACCTTTGGGCGCGGCAGCAGATCCAGATAGGGCGCGAGGGCCAGCAGAAATTGAGAAACGGGCGGTGTGTTGTTGTTGGGGTAGGTGCCTTGGGGAACGAGCTTGTTCGCAATCTTGTACTGATGGGTATCGGTCATATCACGCTCATTGATTTTGATAAAGTCGAGCTTTCCAACCTGAACAGATCGCTTTATACCCATTCCGATATCGGAAAGAACAAGGCGGAGGCACTGGCTGCAATAATGAACCAGCACTATCCCTATGCAGAGCTCAAAGCGATACCCAAACGGGTTGAGCGCGTACCGCATCGGACTTTAAAAGATGCTGATGTGATTATTAGCGGTCTTGACAGCATGCTCGTACGGATCTGGCTTGCGGATTTTTCCATTAAACACCAGATACCTTTAATTGACGGTGGCTTAAAGGGACTGATGGCGCGCGTACAGGTCTGGACGCCCGGGTCGCCCTGTATGGCATGCGAGATCCCGCCGGAAAATTATGCGGAGATAATGGACCTGCACGATTCATGCGAAGCACTTGAAGATGCGGTAATACCGGCGTTCCCTACCATATCATCCTTAGCCGCATCAATCCAGGCAAATGAGGCAATGAAGGTAATACTGGATAAAGCTCCTATGTCAGGTGTGCTGATAATTGACATGATGGCCGGCAAGTATACAATGATGCAGCTGGACCGGAATCCGAATTGTATTGTTTGCAAAGGGAAATAAATTTGGGTTGCATTAAAATAATAATAAAATTCTAAGCACTAAATTCTAAATTCTAAACAACTCCCAAATCTCAATACTACCAAGACACCATCCCCTATTCTTACAAGCGCTGAAGCGCGGAAGTTTAACTTTTGGAATTAAAACCTAGACTTTTCGTTTCCATGTCTTCCGTGTCTCCGTGGTTTATTTAGGCTCCTTTGCATGGCAGGAGAAGTATTAACCACGGAATCACGGAACCATGGAAGTCCTAGGTCTTTGTATACTTTGTAGCAAATCTCGGGGAGGATGGACATTAATAGTCAATACAATAAAAATTAAAATCCTAAATATCTTTCGCGGTTTTCGCGACCTTCGCGGTTGAAAAAAGCACCTGATTTAATACGCCCCCTCCCCCCCCGATTTCTAGAACAGGAAAACAAGGAAACTAGATAAACGAATTATTAACTTCCTGACCTTCCTGTCTTCCTGTTTAATAAAACAAATGAGGTGGGGACGTTAATAATCAAACATTTTAAATCAAAATCCTAAATATCTTTCGCGACCTTCGCGCCTTTCGCTTATTTCGCGGTAAAAAAGTGCCCTGCCAAAACTGACAAGGTAATCCCATCAGATCAAAATCACACTGGAGCCTGGCCTCTGGCCTCCGACCTCCAGTTTTGTTTTTGCCTCTTGCCTCTTGCCTCCTGCCTCTCCCGAAGGGGGCACTCTCGACTCAATGACTCTTTGACTCTTCGACTCTTTTAATGTATTAAATTTTCTAGAAGGAAATTATTTAAAGATTAACAATATTACGGGAGTGCGGGGAGCCTGGAATAATTTTAACCTGAATTTGGGTACAGGCAAACCCAACAATTGGACAAAATTTATCGGTTTCAATACTTTGAAATTAGTTGAAAATAATTTAATTGAAAAAGGTGAAAATGATGCCTCGAAAAGTTGCTATGGTTGCCGGCGGGATATCACGGTTTGATATGCCGAGGTTCGAAACGCAGGAGGAGATGATGGCAGAAGCCATGTCCGAGGCACTGAAGGATACACCCAACCTGGCTTTATCGGATATAGATACGGTTGTTGCTTGTTATTTTGCAGATCATTTTGAGCAGCAGCTGGCAATGGGCTGGATAATCCATGATTACCTGGGTCAGACCCCGAAGCCGAATTTGCGCGTTGAAAACGGCGGTGCAACCGGCGGATCGGCCATAGCCACCGCCTGGTCGATGGTGGCCTCCGGGTTTTCGGATGTATGTCTGGTGGCAGGTTGGGAGATGATGGGTGAGGTCGGTACACCCAAGGCGAACGAGTTTATTGCTCTGGCTTCGGATACCGATTTCGATTTTCCTGTCGGGGGCTATTACACGGGTTATTATGCCGCCATGGCCGCAAGACACATGTATCTTTACGGTGAGACGGAGGAGGACTTTGCCCAAATCGCTGTTAAGAACCGAAACAATTGCTTGGACAATCCGTATTCACAATGGAATCATCAATACGGAAAGAAGATCACAGTGGACGATGTTCTGGAATCGCGTTTGATTGCATGGCCCTTGAAGATTTTGGATTGTTGTCTAATATCCGACGGTGCGGCCGTCAATGTGTTCGCCACCGAGGAGATTGCGAAAAAGCTTACTGACGATCCCATTTGGGTCATCGGCGTCGGGCTCGGGACGGATATGATGCGGCCGGGCGACCGCCCTGATAATCCCGGTTTTCACAACCGGTTTCCCGGCGCGGCGGATAACTATCCAGATTATGCCATAAGGCCCCGCGAGCCCTATCCAGAGATCGCTAATTTCGGCGCATGCAGGACGGCTGCTACCCAGGCTTACAAAATGGCCGGGATTACCGATCCCTATCATCAGTTAGATTGTGCGGAGATACATGACGCTTATGATACATCCGAGCTCCAGACCTACGAGGATTGCTTGTTCGTTCCTACCGGTAAAGGCAAGGATATGATCGAACAATCATATGTGGATGGTGACATGCCGGTAAATATGAGCGGCGGCCTGGAGGGCATGGGCCATCCGGTAGGCGCAACTGCAATTGCACAGGGAACGGAACTGTTCTGGCAGCTGCGGGGTGAGATCCCGAAGAAGCATACTAAGAAGGGTAAAACCCAGGTGAAGGATCCCGTGGTCGGGCTTCTGCATTCACATGCAGGAACAGGTACGGCACTATCAGTGAATATTTACAGTCGCGAAAAAGAGCTTCCCTGGGAGAAGCGACGGGGAAAGAGGTGATTTAAGATGGCAGCAAAAAGAACAAAAGGTAAGAGCCGTTCAAAAGCCAAACCAAAACCAAAAGCGAAAGCAAAGCCCAGGAAAAAGGCTAAGGCAAAATCAAAACCCAAGACATCCAAAGTACATATGAAACCCGAAAAGGTAGTAGCGGCGAAATTCGATGCACATTTCCAGAATCCTTTGGAGGAGAAGAAAACCGCAAAAGAGTTCCAGAATTGGGGTTCTCTCGGCGGCCGTGCAGGAATTGTCGGTCATAAAGTGATCAAGGGTCCCACCGGCCATAGAATAGATCTTCTCGATGAAGCAGAATACATGATCATAGACAAACCCTATGATATAATGTATCATCACAGCTACGGGCTTGTATCGAAATTTTTCAGAGGTCTTCGCGAGAAGAAAATCTATGGTACGCGCTGTCCCAAATGCGGAGACACATTCTGTGCACCCCGGGCTCACTGCTGGCGTCAGGAATGCAGGTTGCAGAAAACCAAGTGGGTAGAGCTTCCCAAAAAGGGTACCCTCCATAGCTATACGGTTCTTGGTTTTGCGGCAGAATCGTTCCTGCCAAAACTGCCGTTTATCCTCGGCTATGTCAGGATAGAGGGCTGCAATACAATGCTCGCCATGGTAATCGAAGGTGTGGAACCCACGGAGATCGAATGCGATACTCCTGTTAATATCAAATTCGTACGAAATCCTAAGGGCACACCCATGGATATGTATGCGGTACCTTCAAGAAAACCAAAATCGCGAAAAACCCAGGCAGAAAAAGATCGAATGACCAGCCAACTAGAACCGATCAAGGCCTGGACGAAAAAGCGGTTTCACAAATAGGTTCAAAATGAAGTCGTTAGTCAAGAGTCGGTAGTCGATAGTCGAAAGTCTAAAGTCAAAACCTATGACCCCAGGCCCGAGTCCCGAATATAAGCATTACTTAAACTCAATAATTTATATTTTTACCTCCCTTTTTATAATTTTTAACTTTGTAAATATATCCAATATGTAACATTGGGGTTCATGAACGAAAATGATTTAATTAGTTATATTTTATTCCAATAATAACCATTAATTTATAGGTCAGGTATAAGGCAACAGATATACTGAAATAAATAATATAATTAATTGAGGATAACTGGAAAATTGGCTTAATTTTCAGATTAGTGAGAAATAATAATTACTAGAAATACTGGCTTAAATTTATACTGGAGAAAATTATAAATAACGATATGTTATTACATCCTTTCGCTCAAACATATATAAACTATATATATGTAAATAATTAATTGGCCAAAATTACATTGATTCTATCGTGCAGTTGTGCGAAATCCTGATTGTATAAAAGGTAATGGAGTTTAAAAGCAGAAATATTATTGTCCCTTGTAAGGAGGAAATCCGATGGATAAATCCAGCCGAACAAAATTGTTGTATATTATTGTAAGTTTAATAATTGCTGGCGCTCTTATAGGTTCCGCGGTATTACTTAATCAATCGTTTGAGGAAGAGGAATCAGCTTTTACCGAACAGGAACAAAGACAATTTGAAACCGCGGAGGTAACGCACAGCATCCCCAAAGCCGATAGTGATTATTACGATAGGAATAATGACGGCCAATATGAGGACGGTATTGATATACCTACACCCGATGGACTTTCAGATATTGAAGAGATCTATCAATACGGTACAGATGTATCCAACCCCGACACTGATGGGGATGGAATGGAAGATGGTTGGGAGGCCTTTTTCAGCCGCGATCCCACCTCCGGTAAATGGCGGATAAACCCACGAACGGGTCGGCTTGCAATAGACCCGAATTTTAAGGACGCCAATGAGGACCCGGACAATGATGGGTTCGATGTTAATGGCGACGGTCGGTACACCTATGAGGAAAATCTAACAAATCTAAAAGAGTACTGCGGCGGCGTAATTTTTGAAGGGCACAACCCATTCGATGGCGAAAATGATGAGGCAGACCTGAGATTTATTCGAAGCCACGGCGGATTCCACATGGCATGGAGTCTTGAAAAAACCTCTGCACCTCACCCGCTGGGCAGTGACTGGGATCCCGAGTACAATCGAGAACAGTATGCTGAATTATATAATAACAAGTATTATAATAATTATAACCCCTACAAGAGTGCATTGGTATCAACCGATCCCACGGACAGGGATACTGATGACGATAGAATGTACGATGGATGGGAACTGTATTATCAAAATTTGACAAGACACTACACTCATCTCTATGGTTTGGATTTCAATGACACCTTGGATCCTATGGATCCATCGGATGCAAAGGACGATGTGGATATAAAAAAGACTGATGATACTATCAAAGGTCTTGTTCCGGATGAGGAATACGAACCCATGCCGGATGGCCTGACAAATCTAGAAGAATTCGAGAACAAAACGAATCCAGTTCTCTGGGATTCTGATGACGATACTTTTTATGATCCCGGTATGGATGAACCTGGTAAGGATCCAATTTACAGGATGGATGACCGAACAGAATTAACCATGATAGGGATGAGCTGTGTCAGTAATACCGATTGGACACGGACTGGTGAATATGATAATGTTACCAACCCGAACGATCCGGATACAGACGGCGATTACATGAGTGATGGTTTTGAGATATTTTTCGGGCTGTGTCCTTTGAATTCTTCCGACAGGTTTTTAGATCTCGATAATGATGGACTTCTGAATTATCTTGAATACCGTTTTCCAGAAACGGGCAACCAGTGGTTCAGGACTGACCCGAACGATCCTGACACCGATGGCGATGGAATACCTGATGGTTGGGAAGCAATAAATGCACAGGTAATTCAGGAATACTGGTGGACTTATGATACCGCTGGGAACGAGATAAAAATCGTCTACGAATACGGTCGCCAGCACCATATAGAAAAGGAGAATATAAAATATATAAAAGAGCAGGATCTGGATAGAAGTGACGGTATTTTAGACCGGCACTGGTATAACTTTTCCGTTAACCCGATGGTTGCGGACTCGCACCTCGATTTGGACGGCATATGGTATGACGATCCTGATATTATTGATGATTTCGCACTTCAAATAAAGACCGAGGTAGACGGCGATAACGATACAATACCCGATTTTCACCCGAGTCCGGATAATTTAACAAACATGCTGGAGTGGAACGGTACGTTAAATTTCACGGGCGATTATTATGAGGGCCTGACGGATCCGAACAATCCGGATACCGACGGGGACGGATTGACTGATGGCGATGAACTTTTGAAACCGATCCGGGGTAAGCTTATAGGCGGGAAATGGTTCGACACTGAAATAGCTAATGAGTATTACTTTACGAATCCAACGCTGGCAGACAGCGACCAGGACTTCGATCCAACTAACCTCTCACGTTCTCTGGATGATTGGGAGGAGATTAATGGAATCACTCATGAGGGTTTCAATTTCGCTGCCGGATACGACCATTTCACCGGTATAAACGCAATCAGCCCTGATACTGATCTGGATGGTATGAGCGATGTTGATGAGGTATTTGGTATAGACACCGGTGAGTACGATCCAGACGATATTACTTCCGGGTTCGGGAACGTCCAAACGAACCCGGGTAACGAGGATACTGATGATGACGGCGCCAAAGACGCTGACGAGATCACCAGGATTAAATATTATCATCCCTACATAACCGATCCCAACAATCCGGACACCGATGGGGACCAATTAAAAGACGGTGATGAACTTAAAATCGATTACTACCCGTACATTGACTTTAACACCGATGATAATTTCGACGCAAATGACGATGGAGATTTCCTTGATACAGACGCAGGCGATTTCATAAATAAGGTAGATCGAACAAATCCGCGCCTGTATGATTCAGACCACGACACACTGCCTGACGGCTGGGAAGGGACTCGGGGCGGTACAACCGACCTATCATTAATAGGTCAATGGGTAAAAGACCACCCGGCTGAATCCTATGCCCAGGTACTACTGCAGTTTTTGGATACCGATAATAGTGGCGAAATAGGGCCAGAAGATAATTATCCCGAATTCATGGTCTTTCTTGTAAACCCGCTTAACGGCGGTGATAGATACGAGGACCCGGATTCTGATGGGCTGAACAACTGGGAAGAATATCTGAATAATACGGATCCACTGAGCTGGGATACTGACGGCGACACACTGCCGGACGGCTGGGAAATCAAATATTCCAAGATGAATCTGGATCCCACTCGACCTGATACCGATGCCAACGATATTTACGATGATGAAGATGGTGATGGTAACAGTGATGTATTAGAGGAAATAATCAACGGCCTTGACGATGACGGCGATGGAAGAATTGATGAAGAATATGACAGTAACGATGCCAATGAGGATTTTGATAAGGACGGCATGTTCTATTACATGTATCAAAAGGTTGAAAGCGGTTGGGAATATAAACAATTTTATCATCCTTTCACCACCTACTATGAGTACTACTGGGGCTGGAGCAATGACGACGACCCGTATCATGAGATAACCACGGATCCGAATGAGCGGGATTCAGACGGCGACATGCTGCCTGACGGTTGGGAAATCTGGGTTAGCGATCATCCTTATGACGAATACAATAAATCGATCTATGATGATAATGACGGCCTGGCCAAAGGCTGGGAAGATCTCTTCAACGGCAGTATGGGATTATTCCCGCTGGATTACGTACCGTATTTCTTAACTCAGGACGCTACGTATCAGGCTACCTATAGGGGTACACTTGACAGTACAAAAACAAAAACCGATTCCAAGAGTTCCAAGAAAAACGATGGTGAAGAGGACTATGATAAGGACGGCTTTAATAACAGTATGGAATATAAATACCACACAGATCCGACCTATTCTCAAAGCAATCCAAATACCATAGGAATTCCAATCCATGGCCGGTCGGCCCGCAGCGTTGATGATGTTTTGGCCGAAGAGTCCAGTGAATTTCTCATAGCAGACATAAATGAATTACCGGAAATCCATTTTGAATATACATTGTCACAGGATTCGGATTCAAGCGACATCGATAATAAGATAACAGAAATCAAAGAGGCGCCTATTTTTAATGTCCAGAAACAAAAGAAGATGCGGGACTAGGAGCTGAGAAATCGCTGAAACCAGTTGCTAGGGTGATTTTTAATAGCTAACAGAAGTGCGAATTAATTTCTTATCAATTTGACGGCACGGCCGTTCGTTGGTAAATATTGAAAGATCTCACATCACTGTATGTTTTATTTATATGACTCCGGCAACAATTCAGCGGTGTGCGGCTGCGCAGTGCGTACCGGCTAGCGTCTTACGTCTTTCGTAACTTTTACCTCTTGCCTCTTGTCTTTTGGCCTGAAATACTTCGCATCGTAGGATAAAGGGTCAATTGTCTGGATTTCAGGTCCGGAAGGGTTTCGCTAGAAATCATTCTCAATAAGTGTTGTCAGATCCTATTATAATACCATAGAAAGCCTTCGTTTATTAACATTTAATATTATGGCCTCTTACCTCATCTGAAGAATTTTGTATAAAGTCAATTATCAACAGAAACATTTATATATAAGCTAATAGCGATTATTCGATGTTTGTCCTATAAACTATATATATACTTTTTTTGAATATTGTAGTAATAGAGTCAAAATACTCAGATGTAGGTTTATATGGTAAATTATTGGTGGAATATATGATGCGAAGCGCTAAAAAACCCAGGAACATCAGTATTTTTTACATCGTTTCTATAGTGCTAATTAGTTCCTTTTTCTGTTTAGTTGCAAACGTCAGCGCTTCTGAGCCCGTTTCTGCCCAATTTATTCCCGATAAGTTCAATGATAAACGGGAATTGAATCCAGAAACCGGCGAGCCGGAATTGGTGCTGGATGTAGTAATCGATACCAACACCGCAGGCAAATATCTCGTTTTTGGCGATATGTCACCATCAACTATCAAAAACACTGCAATCACCTCAACCTATCTGAATGTCGGTGAGAATACCGTGAAGCTCCAGTTTCCCGGTGAAAGGATCTATCGGAGTCAAATTGATGGTAGATACAGTATTCTGCTAACTGTAGAATTCGAAGGCGGTGAGATAACTGACCTGACTTATCTAACACAGAAGAGTTATGATTATACCGATTTCGAGGGTGCAGGTAAAAGTACAACGGATTTTACACTGGGTCTGGTATCCAATACGGTCCAGCTCCAGACCGATGTGTTTACAGCTGTAATACATGAATATCAGCCGGTTATTGAATATTATTATTCTGGTGACGACGGCAATACCGCGAAGTTCAAGGTTACATACACCACACTGATAGGATACAGCGACATTGATGGAGATGGAATGTACAGTCCCATTGATGACGAACCGGTCTATACAGCCGATCTTGAGGATGTCAACTGGAATTCCAATAAGGTATTATTCGAAAACTTTGAATCCTTCGATTTTGAGATAACCGCTGCAGTAACACTCTACAGCAATCAGTACCAGAATGTGGATGCGGTTATAGGCTTCCACTATTCCAGTGCAAGCTATACAACCAATTCCCAGCGCAAATTCGATATCGACATCCAGCTCAGCGAAGATACGCATCTTGAGGGCGTTGATGCCATCGCACTGAAGCAGATAATTACAGATGAATCCTCAGTACCCCACAACCTGGTATTCGACAGCAGTTCGCACATGGTAAGATACATGAATGATGAAAGTCTCCAGCACGGTTATTATGAGTGGGCGCCAAAGGCCTTAACCAATACTGAGGACGGCGATGTTGATGTCAGCGCCAGTACAGTTGAATTCGAGGACGGATTGATACTTTACCTGTCCTATGATTATGACGAGTCCATTGTATGGTATTACCACGACCCGATCATCGGGGTGGACCCGGCAAATCTGCAAAAGGGTATAATCGAGACCGCAGAAGAACTACTGCATCATCCGGGCCTTTACATCATTTCATCTCTTGTGGCAGCAGTTGTTGTCTACGGCTCGCTGCGCAAAGAGAAGAAGAAATCAGAGTAGTGCCAACCCTTTAGATTTTTATTCAATTTTAGTTCTGTAGAGCGGAGAACGTCCTTTTTTTATTTTGATATTACATG
>CP070629.1:730377-744942 GCA_020356005.1 Thermoplasmata archaeon | reverse complement strand
ATTTTTTATTCTGTTATCGATAATATTGTTTTTAGACGATGTGTCCAGGCAGATCCCGTCCCAGTTGCTGGAGGTCACATCGTTATCGATAATTCCATTTACAGCTGACTCATCCAGATAGATACCATATTCCTTATTTGAAATTATGTCTGTGTTCTCAATGCGGCAGTAATCCGCCTTGTAAAGATTGATTCCTGCCCAGCTATTAAATGATACATTGGTATTAATTATAGTATTTCGATCAGAGTTATCAAGAAGAATCCCGTCCTCTTTATTTAAAATTATGTCAATGTTATCTATACGATTGTCATTTGAATAATATAGTTTAATACCTGTTCCGCCGTTGGATGTTACATTGTTATGGATTATTTTATTTCGATGTGAGCTGCCTAAGTATATACCGTTCCCGCTGTTCGTAATTATTGTATTGGACTCTATCCTATAATCATCTGCTAAAAATAAATGGATACCATATGAATTATTATGAATTGTGTTATTTGTTATAACCGACTTATCGCATCTCGTATAAATACCGTGCATATCGTTGAAATTTATTGTATTATTATTGATAATCTTTCCATATGCCCCGGCTTCAATGTACATCCCGAAACTGTTCTGGGTTAAGGTATTGTTCTCAATTCGGCATTTCATAGCAACGCTTTCTATTTTTATTCCGGCATGGTCTAATGATCCACGCTTGCTATCACGGACCGTAAAGCCGGTCATGTAAACGGCTGCCGAGTTTATGTCGACAACATTATCGGTATTATCACCCGAAATAATGGTTTTACCCGAGCCGTTTCCTATAATATCAACATTATCATCAATTATGATGTTCTCATTATAAGTTCCTTCCCATACAAAAATCAAGTCATCATCTATTGCATTATTAAGCCCCTCGGTAATTGTTAAATAATCACCCTGGCCCTGCCAATCTACGATAATCGCCCGTCTATGAAGGGTTATAATCAAATCCGTGTTATTATGGAACTCTAGTTCATTATTGTAAGTAACAAAAGGCTTTTTGGATGCGGTAATATTATGAGGTGTGTAGATTATTTTATTCCCTTGGCTTTCTGTATATTCATTAAAAATGATGTTAGCGCACCAACCGCTCGCACCGCTTTGGTTGTTGAACATTATATTAGATTTATTGTCCAGAATTATCACTTCAACGCCGGGAACTGCGACCCCAAAATGATTTACCGTTTTAATATTTAGATACCATTGCACGGTTATATTTGATGTTAAATCCCTGTAATTGATATTAGTAAAATTCAACGAGCAGTCCAGGATTCTTGCATGGGAATCATTGTCTAATTGTAGATCGAACGATTTTGAATCCTTGATGGAAGTTGATATTATATCGATAGTATCAATAGTAGAATCCAGATCAATTCCTATGGAATTATTATGAAGTCGACAACCCTCAATGGTGAAATTGCGCGAATTATTAATATAGATCCCCGAACCCTTGTTTGATGCCAGTTCAATGTCTGTTATTGTAGCATTTGTTACATTATACAATATCAATCCAGAATTCCTGTTATATTCATCACCGTTACTGCTGGAATCGTACAGCTTACAATAAGTGATAATGAAATGTTTCGTGGTGTTGCCGATGAATATACCATGACCTTTAGCGCTGCCGTTGATCGCCAGGCTCGTTATGATATATGGGTCCTGTTCTGTTCCTGTCCCGTAGAAAACACCGTTTTCGAAGGTGAAATCCTCATCACTATTTATTCGTATAGGTTTATGATCAAGATGTGCCAACGGATAATAATCCATCGCGTTGTTAAAGCTGTTGATCAAATAAGGTGTGTCCCAGACATCGCCCTTAAGTACTGAATCAGGATAACTATCCTGATAATCGCTCCAGAAATTGCCATAACCGGAAGTATCATTCCAGTGGTTGTTATATCCCGAATCGGATACCTGGACTGATTCACCAACATTATTAAAAAGAAAATGATTTCCACTTATTTGATTCCCCCTCGACCCCATCAATATCTTTATTGCCTCCTCTTTATTATTAAGAAAAATATTGTGCTCAATCTCATTGTAACTGGATCCAAACGAACCCCGTAAATAAATTCCAAAAAAATCGTGTGAAGAGAACTTATTAAATCTTATTTCGGCATAATTTGAATTGTATAGTTCTAAACCACAAATACTGTTGGAGGCAGAATTATTGTAAAAGATTGCTTTATCCGAATGATATAGTCTGCAAAATCGGTATGTATTATATTTGAACCTGCAATTGTTTGAATAATAGAGACGAGACTCGTTAAAGGTACTGTTTTTAATGGCACAATAATTAGAGTTATCAAATTGAAGATTATTTAAGGTATTGTTTTCAAGTTCGCAATAGTTAGAATTATAAAATTGTAAATCATTCAAAGTGCTGTTTTCGATAACGCAGAAATTAGAATTATACAGCAGGGCATTGTTGAAGGTACTGTTTATGAAAACGCAATAATTTGAATCATGCATTTGAGAATCGTCAAATGAGTTGTTTATAATAATATTGTTATTTGAATTATACAGGTGCGTGTAATTGAAAGTATTGTTTTTAATAACATTATGGTTGGACCGGAGAATTAAAATTCCATTCAATTCATTAGATGTTAAATTGTTATTCGAAACTTCATTTCTTGATGAAAAAGTGATTACTATCGAGGGGGTTCTTCTGTTTAATGTTAAATTCTCAATTTTTACCAAGGTAACATTTGCCAGGATGATTTGCGCGGCATCATTCGGGACACTTGCATTATTCATATTCACATTTTTGTAGTAGTATAATGGTTTACCATCAATTGTATTATTACTTGGAATTACCTGGGTGGTGGCGGTTTCAAAATCAATATTTTTATCAATTAATAGACTGCAGTTGATCATTTCTGTGCTGTAAAAAATATTGTTGGTTGAATAATTTAAATAAATACCATATCTGGAATTATTAATTGTATTATTACAGAATAGATTATTATCGGAAACTTTTAGATTCAGGCCATAGCCATTACCTTCAGATTTAAAATCGTTATTATAAAATGAATTTTTATCTGAATTCTCTAAATATGTACCATTAATATTGAACGAAAATGTGTTGTTTTTGATGGAGTTAGTATTAGAATATTCAAAAATAATACTGTGATTCGCGGATTGTATAATGTTGTTTTGAATTTTATTGTTATTTGAATAAAATGATCTTAATCCAATCAGCGTGTCGATAATTGTTATGTTTTGTATCGTATTATTAAATGAAAGATCCAGTACCAGGCCGAAATCGGATTCCAAATAAGAATTATTTTCTATTAAATTTTTATCGGACTTTTCCAGATAAAAACCGTTATCCTTATTTTTATAGCAATCATTATTCGTTATTATATTGTCATTGGATTTCATTAGATGGAATCCTGTACCGTTCAGGCTATCTGAACAATTATTATTTTTTATGAAGTTGTCAAATGAATTATTGAGAGATATACCGATTTTGTTGCGTCTGCAGGTATTGTTTTCAACATCTATTAGAGTTGAATTCAATAACTTGATTCCACTGTTCTTATTTTCAATACAAAAATTATCTTTAATAGTTACATTTTTTGTTGTATCAATAAAAATTCCTGTGCCTCCCCCGGAGGTTTTATCCTCATTAAATACGCATGTATTATTTTCGATTGTGCCGCTGAAAACATTATAAAGGACCGCTCCCGCATCCCTGTAATACAGCCCATCATTTCCACTGGCATAAAATAATGTATTGTTCCGTACAATAAAATGCTTTGTTGTGTTACCGATATAAAGACAGGAGCCACTGTCGGCTCCACTGATTACATTATTATCGATTATGTATGGATCCTCATATGTACCTGTACCGGAACTAACACCATTGGAAGCAATGAACTCGCTGTCGGAATTGATTCTGATAGGTTCCCGGACTGTAAAATTGAGATAATGATAGGATAGTGGATAATAATCCTTCGAACTTGAAGTACCGTTATTATCATATGGTGTGTCCCAGAAGAAACCCAGGTTTATGGCATCGGGATATCGTGATTCGTAATCGGACCAGTAATTACCCCGGAAGTCGCGGTTCCATTGATTGTTCAAACCGTAATCATAGCTCTGGACGCCGCCTATGTTATTGTTCCTGAGCTCATTAAAATAGATCAGATTATTATTGCAGTTGGTGGAAAGATTAAAGGCGATATTACTATTATTGATAATTTTGTTATGAAAGATCCTGTTTTTATCACCTTCATCAATATAAATTCCCCCTCCTTTACCATTCAATATTTCATTATATTTTATTGTATTATTCATCGGTTTTCCATAGTTGGAATTTCTTTCAAAACGTATACCATAACCTATGTCGAAGTTTGAGTTATGAATCGTGTTGTTTTCTATTATATAATGTTCTGTATTGTACAGCAACATTCCATAATAATTGTTTGAAAAATTGTTATTCCGTATTATATTATGGTGATTGTTCATAACACCTGCATGAAGACCAAAAGTATTATTGAATGAAGTGAGATTTTCAAATATGCAATAGCTAACCTCCCAGTGATCAAATCCCTCACCGTTATCATAACATGTGTTATTACTGAAAGTATAATTATTTACATATTTATAATAAATACCGGCATACTCATTTGAATAGCAGATATTATTTTGTACTATTGTCCAACCGGTTGCCATGATACCATAGTCATTTTTGTAGACTGTATTATTAATGATCTTATTAGACGGATATAATTTGTTACTTTCGACTATCATACCCCTGGAATTTTCAAAACAGGTATTGTTAATGATAATGCATGAATGAGATGATTTAACAACCTCGATGCCATGGCCAAAATAACCTATTGTATTGTTTTCTATCAAAACATTACTTGAATTTTCCACTAAAATACCATTTTCGGTGGTGGTATCAATTGTGGTATTGATTATTTTACTGTGGTTTGAGTTTTTTAGATAAATACCTTTTTTACACCATTCCCACCAATCTGTAATGATGTATCTACAATCTTTTATTGTTATATTATGATAATTTATAACTTTTATCATTGCATCAATTTCAAAAATCTCATTGGTAGTATTGAATCTGGTAATGTTTACATGATTGGCTTCCACAGTAATTATCGGTGTAGTCTTAACAGTGGCCAAAATCGTTGTATTTGTATTACTTTCTCCAATCAGAGAGAGCGTTTTGTTAATCACAATATTTTCATTGTAAGTCCCGTTATAAACAAAAATCGTATCCCCAGGATTTGCGGCAATTATCGCTGCCGTGATGGTCTTATAGGTTTCTGAGGGACCCACGTAAAGCGTTGTTGCACCGGAAGCAATCAGTTCAGATTCTTCAAAGTGATTCATATACCCTATACCTGAAAGTAGTAATATGCAGATAACAAATGTGACATGCAGACTTTTTCTAATCCAGAAACCTCCTTAGATATCGGGGGTTTTATAAGCAGAAGATAATCTGGATATATATATATTTCTTGTAACTATGTATTCTTGGTATTTTATTTTAAAAATTTTGTGGCCAGATTATTGCCGGCTGGGATTACTTTTCGATTTAGAGTTGTCAGAATAAAATCATTCAAAAAAAGTATCAATTAAAGGAAGCCAGAGGGGCGCAGATGGAGCTTGAAAAGAAGAGAGGATTGGGTGTATGTCGTAACGGAAAAAGAAGGCTCCATAAGCACCCCTCTGAAATAAGAGTTAATGTAATCCTCCATTAATAGTTCCTAAATACATTCAGGCTATTTATATTTTAAGATTTTTTGTGTTGTTCAAATATAAACCCTATGTAAATAATTGGTTGATGGTTGAAAAAATATTCTCAGCACTATATAAATTTAAAAAAATATATTATCATACATTTCATACTTTTCCCTTTATAGTTGCTTAAAACCCTTAAATAACTATCCGGTGCATAAAAAGATCACTATAGTTAATCTTTAGATATAATATTCAGTGTAATATCACAAGTAACTCAAATATTCTTTTATTCCACACTAAAAATATGTTCAATATTTCCTAACAAAAATAGTAAATATAAAAAACACCAATATACACTAAAATCTTGATGAATGCCTAAAAAATAAAAAGATAATATTGAAGTGTTTTTAGCAAAATATCTGTTGAATGGAGGTATAATTTATGACAAATACATGGAAATGTTCAGATTGTGGATATACATACCAGAATGATACGCCTCTGGAGGAATGCCCATCCTGCAAACATAAATGCGAAATGGTTAATGTGACCTGCTACATCCCGGAATGTGGATCGCAGGACAATATCGATAGCAGGTTGTAATTGGACTTATTTGGATACTAGTAGGGATTAATTATGTCAAACAGTGGAATAAAAATAGACCACATGAACATGCTTGCAATGACTTTGAAAAAGGAAGAGAATTCGTATAATTTCTATACCCGGGCTCAAAATATGGCAAAATTGAAGAATATCAAGGATCTTTTTGAAGAGCTTGCCGGTGAGGAGTTAAAGCATAAAGAAATCGTACAGGGTTATATAGAAAAATTAAAAGCTGAAGGTACCGAATGGAATCCGGCAGAAGATTTGGAAACAGATGAGATCGGGTACAGTAAATATCTAATCGCAACAGAATTGACCGAGGATACATCATATCAAGATGCTTTGATCATAGCAATGAAAAGGGAAGAGCGGGCATATATAATGTTTAATAATTTCTATAGAATAACAAAGGATGATGATTTAAAAGATTTATTCAAGCGATTAATGAATGATGAAATAAATCATTTAAAGAAGGTCGAAGCACGATATGATAAAGATGTTATGAGTGATAATTGATTAAAACAATACAATCACATAGATCATTGTAAATTCTCAGGATTTTTGAATTTAAGTAGGTTACTCTATGATTCTTTCAGGCTGCCCCGGCTCAAAGCAGATCAAAGAACCCGTACCAGAATTCTATGATTGCCCTATCTGCGGTGCTGATGTGGAAATCTGGACTCATGAAATGTCTCGCAAATGTGATAAATGCGGGAACCTGGTGACAAAGGACGAGCTGCCGGTGTGCATTGAATGGTGTGAATATGCCGCCGATTGTGTGGGCCCGAAGGTTCTAGAACAGTTTAAGAAAAGGCAGAAGGAATCAAAAAAGGAATGATATGTGATTGATACATAATGTTTAGAGGTAATAGTTTGGTACAACGCAATATAATTAAAATCGATAAAAGTTTATGTAACGGCTGCACCCTGTGTGTTAAGGCCTGTACCGAAGGTGCGCTTGAAATGGTTGATGGATTCGCCAAGCTAATCGATGAAAAATATTGCGACGGATTCGGTGCATGCATCAGTGAATGCCAGCCGGGGGCTTTAAAAATAGAACAAAGGGAGGCTGCGCCATTTGATGAGAAAGCAGCGGAAGCCCATAGAGAACAACAAAATATAAAGGAGGAGAATAACAAACAAATTAACTGGCCTATCAAGTTAAATTTGGTTTCTGCCGAAGCACCGTTCTTTAAAAATTCTGAAATCTATATTGTTTCTGATTGCGTACCATTTGCCATGAAAAACTTTCATGACACTATACTGAAGGATAAAAGTGCTCTCATCGTATCATGTCCCAAATTTGATTCTATTGAATCCCACAGGGACAAATTGAAAAAAATAATTGAGAATTCCAATCCGAAATCAATCACGGTTGTTCAGATGGAAATTCCATGCTGTAATGATATCTATAAATTTGTTGAAAATGTCATTGAATCTTCCAAAATGAATGTTCCCTGTCATAAGATCATTGTTGGTTTGGACGGGTCGGTAAAAATTATCTATTAAACCTCTTTTTTAAATGGAATTGGAGAAAATCAGGTACTTTTTGCAGGTTGGGTTACAATTTAACACCAGGTGGTAAATCCGTACCTACCCTATTTAAACCTATTTAAACTAGTATTTAAAGCGAAAAGTTTTAATGCTTTGGCCTCATTCGCCAGTTAGGGTGCTAATTATGCCTACAATAGAAATCGTTAACGTTGTCGCATCTGCTTCTGTGGGAGCCGAACTAGATTTACATAAAATTTCCACTGCAATAGAAGAACTTGAATACGACCCAGAAAGGTTCCCGGGCGCAATCTGTCGAGTAAAAAAGCCCAAAACCGCCATATTATTCTTCAGGAGCGGAAAAATTGTCTGTACAGGTGCCCGCTGTCTTGAAGATGTCCGGAATGTTATAGATACCATGATGGCACGCTTGAGAGATGTTGGTGTCAAAGCTGATGCACATCCCGATATTACCGTTCAGAACATAGTGGCAACCACGGATCTGGGAGTAGATCTCAAATTAAACGCAATTGCTATTTCTCTGGGACTGGAACGAGTTGAATATGAGCCCGAGCAGTTTCCAGGTCTGGTATACCGGGTTGATGAACCGAAGGTTGTTGCACTGTTATTCGGGTCAGGGAAATTAGTTTGCACAGGAGCCAAAAAGACAGAGGATATCGAGCAAGCTGTGGAAAATATAACTGAAGAGCTCAAAGGTGCTGGATTCATTTAACATCTACATATCCGTTCGCAGACGCTTGGACGCTCAATATCGATACAAGCACTTTTTGACATTAAAGTATATAAGTACCCGCGTTTGACTATTTTATTTTAAAAAATCACAATTGTGTTATTATGAGAGATATTCTAGAAGATTTCAAAAAGGGAAAATTAACTCTCGAGGAAGCAGAGAGGCTATTAAAAATGGATTTTATCCATTGCAGCGATGTTGCAAAATTGGATATCAATCGAAAACATCGCACCGGTGTACCGGAAGTAGTAGTAACAGAGGATAAAACCCTGGAAGACACTATTGAGATTACCAAGAATTTTCTGGATAAAAATTCTCGAGTTGTACTTACACGCATCCCGGCTTCGTATAATGCAGAGCTCGAGAAAATAGAAGGCTCAGTTGTGGAATACCACCCCAAATCAAAGGTTTCTGTTGTATTTCGAAAGGATTCTCCGCCGCCTCCAAAAACAGGAGGTAAAGTTGGCATAATAACCGCAGGAACATCTGATATACCAGTTGCGGAAGAGGCCAGGATAATTGTTGAAGAATGCGGTTGCGAAGCCCATACCGCATATGATGTAGGTGTAGCAGGAATACATAGATTATTTCCATCTCTGGAAGATATGATTAAAAAGGGTATGGATGTATTCATCGTCGCCGCAGGACGTGAAGGTGCGCTCCCGACTTTAATTGCAGGTGTGGTTGACGCCCCTGTAATCGGCATACCAATATCAAGCGGATACGGGAAAGCCGGCAAAGGTGAAAGCGCATTATACGCTATGCTTCAATCCTGTTCTCCGCTGACGGTGGTCAATATTGATGCCGGATTTACTGCTGGGGCGGTGGCCGCACAAATAGCAAATAAAATTGCAAATGCTCGCAAAAATAATGCAACTGAATGATTCTATAAGATACACGCATTTTTATATTTCATTATTTCTTATTATTATCATAAATTTTATATCCAATAAATAAAATCTATCATTGACATTTATGGCCGAAGAACATGATGAGGAAATCGAGGCGCAAAAAAAGGCTCAGCACGAGATCCAGAATGCCGAAAAGAAATATCAGAGCATGCTGGCAAAGCGCGATGAGCTCAAGGAAGAGGCATTTTTAATACGCGATGAACGCGATTTATTGAATAAAGAGAAGAAAAACATACAGGATTCGATAAAGGACATGCGCGGAAAACGTGATGATTATATTAACCGTATCAAGGAACATAAAAAGAGGCGTAATGAGTATCAAAAACAAGCAAAGGAGCTTATAGCTTCTAAAAAAACTGCCCGCACGAAGATTTATAAGAATCTCGGTGGCGAAATCGAGACGGTGAAATCTGAAATAGACTATCTGAACCTGAAGCACCAGACCGTTCCCATGAAAATAGAAGATGAAAATGCACTCATAGATGAGATCCGGTCGAAGCAGAAGAATTTGAAGCGCCTGGAGGAAATGAAGCCCGAGCAGGATGACCTTGAAACTGAAGTAATGTCAATTGATGAAAAAATCGACCAGCTGTTCAAACGAGCGGATAAGGAACACGAAAAAGTAGTTAAGCTTTCATCGGAATCCCAGGGCGTCTTTGATGAAATCAAAAAGAAATCAATAGAGATCTCGCACCTGATAAATAAAGCCAACCAGAAACATGATGAGTACAGGAGAATCATGGACCGCAGTGGGTATTACCATGAACGTGCAATGGAAATGCGTAAAAAGGTAGTAGGACTGCGCCGCGATCGGCGCTCAAAAATACAAAAGGCCCGTAAGGAAATTGATAAGCAAAACATTAAAGTAAAACAAACGCTGGAAGATGAGAAGAAACTGGATGATGCTGCCGATTCTGCTGTGAAAGCACTGTTAAAGAAGGGTAAAATCGAATTATAACTAATCAGCTGTGATAACGCACATATTAGGCGCTAGGCGCTAGGGATCTGGCGCTAGGGTAATTATAATGGATTTAAAGCACCCTAGCGCCTATTCTCTCTTCTCTAGCGCCTGATTATATCGCTTTCTCAGCTTCTTGCCATTCATCCAACTCCCTCTGTTTCGTTTTTTCAATATATTTTGCAAGTATATCTTCGCGGTAGCCGAAGGGTCGGAGAATGCTCTCACCGGTTCGGCATAAGAATTCTAGATATTTGTATCGGTCATAGCTTTCATCGCCTTGGAGCGCTTCTGCGAGCTTTACACGCTTATATGGATTGCGGCTTTTGCAGTCCGAGATCATATAGCTTACATTCTCGCCGGGGTGCACCTCAATCCCGTAATCGTCCAGTTGCGTAAGCGCCGCAAGCTGGTTGTTGAACACCCGGTAATCTTCCATTGCCCGGGTCACGCGCATATTGAATACAAGCTCGCGGGCATCACAGCTGCCTGTCAAAATCTTTTCGGCATAGTCTGCAAACAACTTCAATACCTCCGGAATGCTGTCATACAGCTCACTAACACAAGAGGCATTCTTGAACACTTCAAGAATATCCGTTTGGAACCGTGCGAAAAATTGCGGTGTGCTGTGCTGGCGGAGCTCTATTCCACGCACTTTTACTGTACCGTCGGAAAGCAGCCCGTAGTATCGAGTGAGCGCACCCACATCAAAGCTCTTGTTGGGAAGGAACACAATCCATTTATAGTGCCCTTCCAGTTCCAGCGGCACCCCGATACGCCGCGAGATCTCGCGGCATACCACCTCCACAGGCGCCGGCGTATCGGGCAGGTTGTACAGACCGGGTTCGGGATAGTATTCCCGCGCCGGCTTCAGCCATAACGAATCCACGAACCCGTGCAGGACCTCATAACCGTGCGCCTCTGCAATTTCCATTGCATCCAGCATGACCTCTCGTGCGACCGCTGTTATGCTTTCATGACACTCTATCCTGCCGAACCGTGCATTCCGGTAGCCGGTATACCCGAAACATGTCACCAGCACCCACTTGAGCACCTTCTGGCGCGAGTCGTTGACCTCGCCGCCGCGGCGTTTGTAGACAATACGGCGCGCGATGATAGGTGCAACAACTTTTGGGATGAGCCCGCGCCGCCTCGTACAGATATGGTAATTCAGGCCCGGTATGCGTATCGCGTCGGGCTGGTTTGCGCAGCACATGCAAAGGAGTGTTTCAGGCGAGATATTTTTGCGGGCGATAATAGATGGGTAAAGTGATGTAAAATCCACTTCGACCACATTTTCATGGATACCGGCACAGGGATCAAATATATGGCCGCCCCTGTCCGCTGTGAGCAGTTCTGTAGCTGATTTGAACTCTTCCGGCTGGTTCTTCTTCCACTTGATAAGCACACCGTCGCGCATGGCCTGTCCCATTTGAATGGCACTTATAGCTGTGCCGGGCGACAGCCGCGACATTGTCTGAAGCGGTATGCCCGCAAGCCGTGCAAGCTCCACCAGCCCGAAAAAACCACTCTCGCGATGTATGAACGATACCCGTCGGTCTATATGCAGGCGTCCCTTCAAACTGTAGAAGGGCGGTTTGTAATAGATCCGGCCATATGAAAAATACGATTTGCCGTCAGATTCCGGGCGGTGGTTCGTGCCGTGACTGTGAGAATGTGAACTATCGGTACCGGCGGAGCAGTCGTCTTTTTTTCCATAAGCCCTGTAGTGCTGGCCCGTGCCCGCCGTGCGGTCCCGATCAAGCGCGAACTGCGCCCCGAGCCCCTGAAGATCTGCACGATAGTAAAGATACGGGAAGATGACCTCGTCGCCTTTGGTGGTATAGATAACGTCCGGATCGAGGGCTCTTACGGCCTCTACAAGTTCCAGCATTAACTCGCGCTCGCTGCCGTTTGTGCCGTTAGATTCCAATGTCAAAGATTCGCCATCGCCGGCATTAAGCTGTACGGCCGACAGCGGATCGTCGTAACTGACATATGAGTTCATAACACCGTTCTTCCGGAATCCATCGGACTTCACCGTGATTGCCAGCTCCACGGACCGGAGCGGCGGCACTTCGTAGTCCATGGAATAGACATCATCGTTCAAGCGGAACGCTCGGCCTACCTTCACATATGCCATTGGAAAAATCCCTTTGGAATACATGTATTTCTGTGCGAGCCTCAAATCCACATCGAACAGCTGGAACTCTGTATACCGGCCCCACCGGTTGATCAGGGCAGGGAGCTTTTTGAATTCCCGAAAGTTTTTCACTGCAATCTCAAGAACTTCATAGAGCTTATCCGACTCCAGGTGCAGCCTGCGTTTTAAGAACGATATTGAATCGATAGAATCGTTATCTGCAAGATTACGTGCACATTCGCGAAGACCTTTTTGAGAGCCGTAAACGTAAAAGCACGGGCTGAACTTGTCCGTTATAACCCGTGCGCCGGAACGAGTCCAGAGCCAGACGTTCATCGTGTCAAAATCATAACTGGGATATACATCCAAAATCCAACCTTCAAACATAACTCCCAGACCTCAGAAAAATAGTATGTAAGTAAGGGGAGAAGAATCTCCCCTTAAACCCCTCTCTTTTCTTTTCTCTATGGGTGATGCCAAAGGCATTACCCAAATAGATAAAGAAAGAGGGGTTGTAGGGGATTCATCCCCTACTTACACACCCATTTTTTTGCGAAGTTCTGATAGTTCGCGTTCGTGTTCGAGTATGACCGCCATCAGCAGTGCTTCGGTGGGGTTCAGTCGCACGGCGTTTCCGCACGCAGAGGCGTGCTGGCGTGCTTTGGTCATCATGGTATCGAACGCCACACGGTCGCGCGCGCGCAGTGCACGGCGGAACTTGGCCCAGTCATCAATCACATCTTCTAATACCATTCGTATAGTTGGAACTGTTCTACCCATGGATTACTCCTCCCGGACAGAATTCGTCAAGACTGCACTGATAGGGCGGCAGCGGCCGGTAGTCCATAACCTCGGACCCGTTCCGCACCATGCGCAGCTTGTATTTCGATTTGGCTTTTATGTCGATACGATGTTCAGCACTGGCACGGAGCGCGCGCGCAAGCTCCATTGCATGATAGGATTTATGGCCGGTAGGATTCGTGACCAGTGTGGCTACCTGGTACTTTACCGTAAGCTCGCGCAGTATGCGCAAATCGTTTTGGAAAATCGCACGCGCCTCATCCCAGTTCACATCCGGATCGAGATACATAGTGTTCAGAAACGAGACAATGACGACTGCAGGTCCCAGCGCATTTATGCGCTCTTCCACCATCTGCACGAGCAGCGTATCGAGCTGATAAACCGTGAAGGCACGGGCGATATATATACGCGCAAGAATCTCGTGGGGGTCATAATGCGCCCGCCTGCACACCGTCGCAAACCCGTACGGGTCGGCACTGTTACCGCCGTCAATGAACATTACCGGCCGGCGTAACGCAGCCGCACCGTTAACTGCAAACCGCGAGCTGAGGTCCAGAATAAAGTCCGCAGGACCTTCAAACAGTGTAATCTGGCCGCCGACACAGCCTCCGGAGAGGAAACGGTCCACGCGGGGGATGCCGGTACGAAGCTTGGCTCCGGGTTCTACCCGTGGCATTGACTGCCGGGCCTGCTCGGACCCGAAATCGGGTGATAAAAATGGCAAGGGATCGGAAATAGAGATGGGATGGGTTTGCGCATCCGGCAAACTCCCGGGTCCAGGTCCGGTTCCGGTTCCAGCTTCCAATGCCACGGGTCGTGGTGCAGCCGCCCCTTCGGGCGGGCTCTGGCCCGCCGGATAAGTTGCAGAACTGAATGTAACTGCCCTGCGGCCGGTGTAATACTGTGCAGTATGGTGGCACCCTGCCGCTCCGGCAGAATGTGATGATGCTAAATGCCTGTGCATCGCTAATTCTCCTCCCCGGATGAGTGCGGACCCAGCGGACCGTTTTGGGATTCTTCCGATTTCTGGCACTGGCGGTGAACTGTAGAGGGTGGGCAGCCAAATCCGGGTCTGGCCGAGGCCTCAACCGTTTGCAGTCAAAAGTCCACTGTCAGCGATTATAATCAAATATAACCGCAGCGGTCCAATTGAGATTATATATATGCATTTTATAAT
>CP070629.1:721559-730277 GCA_020356005.1 Thermoplasmata archaeon | reverse complement strand
GACCTCTGACAGCGGGTATATTATTAGCGGAAATACCAAGCATTACGGTAATAATACTCCAGCCAATGACAATGCCTGGCTAATTAAAGATGATACATCATGGGGAGAGGTTGTATCAACCGATTTGACTGAATGTAAGAATGCCGGGCCTATCAATGATTTTACATGTGATGTCGAAGAACCCTTTGGTACTACCATAAAAGTCCAGTTTTCAAATGATGCAAACGCATGGTACAATTCCACCGGTTCGCAGAACTGCTGGGATTCTTTATCACACGGATCAAATATAATTAATCTCACTAAGTTACGATGGAACGGTTCTCATTTCTATTATCGTATCAACCTGGCATGTGATGGAATTGACACTCCGGTTCTTAAACACATCAATCTTTCATACCATCAATATGTCCCACCTGGTAAATTTGAGTCCCAGTCGCATTATTCCGGCGGAAATGTTTCATGGCGTACAATAAATTGGAACGCAACCACCCCGCCGAGCACAGAGCTAAGATTCCAGCTTAGAACCGCGGACTCTGAGGGCGGGTTAACTAGTAAGAACTACCTGGGGTCCGACGGCACGCCCTCAACCAACTACACATTATCTGGTACAGAGATCTGGTCGGGGCACGGCAGTGAAAGATACATTCAATTCATTGCATATTTGAACACAACTAATATCAGCGTGTCGCCTATTATTCACAATGTGACCATCATATACAACTTAATCCCGGAAGCACCCGGTTTAACTGCACCGGCCAATAATTCATGGACTGCTGATACCACTCCTTTATTCGATTGGGATTTTTATGATTTAGATGGTACGCAGGGCGCTTTCCGGTTACAGGTTGCCGACGATCCCACTTTCACCAGCATACAATATGACAGCGGTGTGGTATCCTCGGCCGTATCGTCGCATGCACCCACTGTGGATATTCCCAACGGGACCTGGTACTGGAAGGTACGCACACGGGATAACGATGGTAACTTGAGTTTATACAGCGGGTACAGGATAATTTCTATCGACAGGGCACCGCCAAGAGCTTTCAAACCCACTGCGAACCCCTTGGGATGGACAACTGATGACACCCCGACCATATCGTTTACAACCATCGACGACGGGGTGGGCATGGACAGCTACTGGATTTCCATCGATAACAACACCTTTTTGGAGAAGACCAGTCCGTATACATTACCGGCCCAACCGGACGGGAGTCACAACATAACCGTGCGTGCAGTTGATTCACTGGGCAACTATCTGGACAGGTGGGTGGATGTTTACATCGATACCTCCCCACCCAACAGCTTCACACCCACCGGCAACCACACCAGCTGGACCAATGAATCGCATACCTGGATTAATTTTGCTACAACGGACGACCACAGCGGTATGAACCGATTCGAAGTGGATGTAGACGGCGGTGGATTTTCTACTCAGACCAGCCCGTACAAAATGAGCGCTCTTGCGGATGGTACATACAATGTAACCGTTCGCGCCTACGATAATGTGGGTAAATACATCGACAGGTATGTGGATATTTACATCGATTCCGTCAAACCCGGAAGCTTCACACCAATAGCTAACCCCGCTGACTGGTCCAATAACACCCGGCCGACTGTCGAATTTACTACAACAGACGACCGCAGCGGTATTGACTTCTATGAAGTACAAATCGGCAGCGGAACCTTCGAACCCCATGTAAGCCCCTACGAATTACCCTCGCTTGCTGATGGTACCTATACCATAACCGTAAGAGCATGGGATAAAGCTGCCAACTACAGGGACGGAACGGTAACAGTTAAAGTGGATACCCTTAAACCCGACGGCCTCCAACCCACCGTGGATCCCTCCGGCTGGACCTCCAATCCGCAGCCGATACTCACATTTGGCGCCAACGATGGCGGGAGCGGGATCCATCATTATGAGGTCAAGGTCGGTGCTGGTGGAACATTTGAAGAGAAGATCAGCCCGTACACCCTGCCGGTAATGGCTGACGGCATACATAATATAACTGTTCGCGCCATAGATAATGCCAACAATTACATCGACAGGTATGTGGATGTTTATATCGACACGAGAAAACCGGAAAATTTCAAGCCCACCACCACAATTTCCGGCTGGCAGTCCAACAGCCAGCCGGTAATATCATTCGAGACAACCGATACACCCAGCGGTATAAGTCATTACCAAGTGCGCATCGGCAGCGGTAACTTCGTCAACCAAACTAATCCGTATACCCTGCCGGTGTTAAGCGACGGTGCATACAACATAACCGTTCGGGCTTTTGATTACGCCCTCAACTATATCGATCGATATGTTGATGTTTATATAGATACAAAAACGCCTTCGATAACGCACACGCCTGTTACACTGGGTAACAATTTAAATCCAATAACCATAACGGCCACAGTTACTGATACACACAGCGGTGTGGATTATGTGGAATTGTATTACAGGAAAACAATCGATATCCCATTTTCTAAGGTGACAATGACAAAAGTAGGGGGGAGTTACAGCGGTGATATACCGGTTGAGGCTCTTACTGCTGACGGCGTGGAATATTATATCAAAGCCAGTGATAAATCAACTCCCGCCAATGTCATTTATTACTGTGCTGCCGGAGAGATAGTAACCGAACCAAATGATTATAATGTCATCCCGATTACCATAACCGAAGAGGATATAACAGCACCAACGGTGATCGAGAAAAGCCCAGAAGGCAATGATGTACCGGTTAATACTGAAATATATGTAGTATTCAACGAAGAGATGGATACGAGTATAAAGGATTTAATAACGCTCAGCCCGGAGGTTAGTGGCACTTCCAGGTGGGAGGGTACATCGAAATTCATATTCCAGCCCGATTTCGCTCTTGAGTACACCACGCAGTACGCGGTGAGTGTAAAAACCACCGCGAGGGATTTAGCAGGCAATTATCTGGCAGATGAGTATAAATGGCAGTTCATGACAACCTCCGTGCAGGATACAACTTCTCCAAAGGTAATTGATTGGATGCCAACAGGAACAGATGTACCTATTGATACGACAATCTCTATAGAGTTCAGTGAACCCATGAAGAAAACCGAGACGGAGGGCGCATTTACAATAACTCCGGCTGTAGATGTAACCCCCAGCTGGACCGGAAATACATTGATACTCACACCCACATCACCTCTGGCTTATGAAACGGAATACAGGGTGAATGTTACAACCCAGGCAAAAGACCTGGTGGGGAATTTGCTGGATAAAGCCCACAGCTGGAAATTCTCAACAGAAGAGGAACCCCGCGTAGATATAGAATATCCCGAAGTAAAATACTGGCAACCGGATGGTTTAAAAGAACCCATAGATAATACCAAGACCATCATAGAGGTACAGTTCACTCAACCTATGGATAAAGATTTGGATCCTCTCACTTACTTTTCAATATCTCCCAAAATCGGGGTTATTGCTAAATGGGAAGGAGAAGCTCTTACCTTTACACCTGTGGAACCATTGGAATATTCCACCGTATATAATATTACAATCAATACATCGGCTGTAAGTGAAGCAGGATTACATCTTGAGAATGATTTTCGATGGTCATTTAAAACAGAGGATAAACCAGAAGGAAAAGGTGATGTAACAGAATCAACATGGGATAAAATAGAGCCGATCGTTACTGCAGTAACGATCCTGGCATCGGCCATTGCGTTCCTCATCGGGTTTATTTCCATTCGACGCAAGCGAGGTAAGCTTCGCAAGTACCTGGATAAAATTGATGAGACGTATAACGATTACAAGAATAATCCTAAAGTGTGTGAGAAGGAGCTCAGAGAGCTTCGCGAATCCATCAAAGCCGATGTTAAGAAGGGTGAGATTGAGGAGAACCATTTTCTGATATTGGATAAGAAAATCGATGATTATATCGAGGATGTGAAATCCGCCAAAGAGGAACCGAAGAAACCCGTGGGCAAAGGCAGGGGCGGCCTCCCTCCGAAGGAAAGACCCAAGAAGGTCGAAGCGGAGGAGCCTAAGAAACCCAAACGGGAGATGCCCAAGAGGCCCAAGCGAGAGGAACCCAAGAAGGTAGAGGAGAAGGAAGAGCTCGGGGATGAGGATATCGATATTGATGATCTGTTTTCGGATGATTAAAGTTGTGAGCACGCTCACTTCCTATGGTCATTCGCTTGAGCATTGAGCTATGAGCACGGTTGCTGCGCAACCTTGAGCATTCTGCTGAGAAATCAAAGTAATCAGGTTCTAGGTTCTGGGTTCGAGGTTCTAGGTTGATTTTAATCGGTTTTAATCAAACTTAACCCAAATGTCAAACACCAAAGTAAACCCCAAGCTAAAAATACAACCGAAGGGGGCGGGGTCTTGGTAGTATTGGGATTTGGGATTTCCTTAGAATTTGGTAGTATTGGTAGTATTTGGATTTCCACCGAAGGTGGTGGTAGTATTACTAAGCAATAAAAAATCAAATGGGGGTTATTTGGATTCTATTCTTCATTTAACCAAAATAGCTATTTATAGCCCCCCTTACATTTATAAAAACTATTAAATATTAATGCCTTCGGGGGCGGCAGTATTTCCAGGGGACTAATAAAGCTCACATATCGCAGCGGACCTATCATGGTTATCGCAATGCTGATTCTTACGAATTTTATGTTTATATCTTTTATAGCAAATAAGCCAGCTTCGGGATGCACGCTTATTTTTGAGGCAGTGGGGGCAGCGTCCAGCCGAGCTGAAGGTCGGAGCGGAATACAGCTGGGTTTTACGAACATTTCCACCGGGTTACCCCAGGGGGGCGATTACAACTATATCGCCATGGGCGATTTCAATAACGATACAGAAATCGACATCGCTTTCGGGGGTGAGGACTGGGATGTGCAGGACACGGTGGGGCTGTACGCATATACCGGCAACGGGGGTATCAATTGGACGGATAACTCCACCGGTTTATGGCCCGGCAATTCCTGGGGGGGCCTTCAGCTCGTGGATGCAGATGAGGACGGCAGCATGGAGCTCTACGCAACGGACGAGGACTGGGGCACCAAGAACAGCTCGGGGGTGCACCCCTGGGAGTTTCGTAACAATAAATGGACCGATTCCGCTGCACATGTCAGCTCACCGGTAACATCCGGTCAGCCGTGCAATGTGGTTTTCACAAATGTAACAGGCGACAGCCGGCTGGATATGGTGGTATGCACCTACAGCGGCATGAAATACTACGAGAACAAGGGAGGTAATCCCGCCACATGGCTGAGCCGCTCCGGCGGACTGCCCACCTCCAGCTGGTATACGGGCGTTGCGGTGGAGGACATGAACAAGGACGGCCTGAAAGATATCATTTGCGTTCGCAACGACCAGGAGCGGATGTTCGTTCAGCAGGCCTCCGGCACGCTCTGGAAGGAATACAGCTCAGGCCTGTCCGTGGCCGGTTATGTACTGGGCGTTGTAGCCGCGGATCTTAACCAGGATACGCACATGGATATTATTTTCGCATCTTGCACACCTTCTGATGGGAACGGCATAAAAGTATGGCTGGGCAACAGCGGCGGTTCCGGCGGAACCTCATTTACCTGGACCGCCGCTAATACGGGCCTGCCCACCTCACGCCGTTACTCGCAAATCCAGGCGGTTGATATCGACCTGGATGGGGACCTCGATATAATCGGCCCGTGTGCTTCGGGTAGTGAAGGTATGAAAATATTTCTGGGGAACGGTACGACGAAGCCCGGAAAATACCTGGGATGGACCGAAGCAGAAAACACCAAGTTGCCCAAAACAGGAAACTGGTACGGCGCCAACTGTTATGATATCAACGGCGACGGATCTCTGGATATAGTTGGCGCCAGCTGGGGTTTGGGTGTGAGAGCCTGGCTAAATAACCTCAGCAAAGACACAACACCACCTGGTGGAGTATCGGATTTAAAAGTGGTTGAGGCTACTTCCAATAGTATCAAAGTAAGCTGGAGCGCACCAGCGGATAACGGGACCGATGCCTCCTCGGGTCCCGTTTCTAATTATGATATCCGGTACTCCACCAGCTCTATCAATATCGGTAACTGGGCGAACGCAGTACGCTGTGATAAGGAACCTGTACCTGCCTCGCCGGGCACCACGGAGGAATTCAATATCACGGAGTTGGATTCCGCAACGCTTTATTATATAGCACTTCGCAGTGAAGATGATATACCTAACCTCTCGTCGTTATCCAATGTCGTGTTCAATACCACCCTGGGGCTTTTTGATATTAAACCTCCAGGTAAAATTATCGATCTTTTTGCTGGAGAGCCCACCAACAACTCCATCAATTTAAGCTGGAGTGCACCTGCAGATAACGCAAGTGAGCCAACCTCCGGCCCGGTGAGCGAATACGACATCAGGTACTATACTTTTAAGATCACCGAATTAAATTGGCCTCAAGCGGCGAAGTGCACAGCAGCAATAATACCGGGCAGCCCCGGCTCCACTGAAACCTACACGGTATCAAACCTGCTGCCCGAAACAAAATATTATTTTGCTATTAAAGCCCGTGACGAGCGGCCTAACTGGGGCCCTCTTTCCAACAGCCCGCATGAAACCACCTTACCCGATCCCGACATAACCCCACCGGGTGCAGTAACCGACTTGACTGCATCAAATCCAACAACAACCACTATCGATTTAAGCTGGACCGCACCTGGTAACGACGGGGGCATTGGAACCGCCGCGGGCTATGACATCCGTTATTCGGTAAAGATGATCACCGACCTCAGCTGGGAGTCTGCAACGCCGTGTACCGGCGAACCTACACCTGCAGCTGCCGGTACAAAGGAACAATTTCAGGTAACAGGCCTTTCGCCGGACACCACCTACTATTTTGCGCTCAAGATTTTCGACGAGGCGCAGTTAACCTCACCCTTATCCAACATTGCTCAAAACAGGACCTTACCTCTGCCGGACGAAATTCCTCCGGGGGCGGTAATCGATTTGAGCGCGGGCAGTCCCACATACACCTCCGTCACCTTGAGCTGGACCGCCCCGGGCGATGACGGCGGAACCGGAACTGCTGCTGCTTACGACATCCGGTACGCCGCAGCCGCGATCACCTCCTCAAATTGGGGTTCAGCTATGCCGGTAAAAACCCCACCTGTACCGGCAAGTGCCGGATCAGCTGAAACCTTCGAGGTTACCGGCCTGGAACATAACACCACATATTTCTTCGCAATAAAATCTGTGGATGAATGGCCCAACTGGTCTCCCGTATCAAACTCGCCCTCCGCCACAACTCTTGATCCTGTTGTTGTTATTCCGGAACTTCTGGTGCTGGTAACACCTGAGAAAACCGAGCTCGACTCGCTGGAAACCATCCAGCTTGCGGTTCAACTGAGATCGACTCTTGATGAACTACAGCCGGTTGAACAGGCATCTGTGGAGCTTCAAGCAAACCATCCGGGATTGAGCATCAATCCTCCCGAAGGCATCAGTACCTCCGACGGCGTTTTGAATTCTGAGCTAACCGCACCCTTCGTAGAAAGTGTAACGGAGATCACAATAGAGGCAAAAGCTTCCAAAGAGGGTTTTTTGGCCAACAGCAGTTCAATTTCGATCATGGTTCTTCCACTGGTAGAATATAAGAAATTCAACCTCCGCATCACTAAAGATGATATTACTTTATCGCAGGATGAACTGGAGGAAGGAGAAGAGGTTACGATTTATGCTAACATAACGAACATCGGCGAGCGAGATGCAAATGACTTCACCGTGATCTTTTACATCGACTCCGAGGGCCTTGGTACGCCGGAGAACTTTAAAAAACTGAAACAAAATGGATTTTTGATAGTAGAGAAAAACTTCACTACCTCCGCCGGCGTACACACAATTCGTGTAGAGGTAATACCCGATTACACCGCTCTGGAATTTGAAATGCTGGATAATTCTGCGGAAATAGAAATCAATGTTAAGAACAAGGAAAAGGAAGACGATACCGATACTTCTGAGGACGATACAGAAAAGGTAAGGGAACAGAAATCCAGTAGCGATGTAAATTATCTTATTGTGTTTATAGTTATTCTTATTGTAATGATTGTTATAGGATTGGTTATGATCTTGATGAACCGCAGGCGTAAACGGCCGGAACCGCCGGCACCGTTACCCGAGCCCTCCCCGGCGCCACCGGAGCCGGAGCCAATTGCAGAACCCGAGGAAGTGCTCCAGGAGCAAGAGATGGTTGAGGGTGCGGAGGCCGCACAACCGGAACCGCCGGAACCTTTGGAACCACTGGCACAACCGGAACCCGAACCAGAACCAGAACAGGAGTTGGAATACCCGCAAGCTAAGGAGGTTGTGCTGGAGAATCACAACGAAATTCCGCCAACGGCTATTCCCCTGGGTTCAGAAGAGCCTTCGGGAGATGCGAAGGACGAGTAGCGTGTGGCGAAAAATAATCTAGGGTTTTTATTTTTAATGTCCCCCCTCCCCGAGATTAGCCACGAAGTACACTAAGATCTATGATTTCCGTGGTTCCGTGATTCCGTGGTTAATACTTATCCTGCCATGCAAATGTATCTAAATAAACCACGGAGGCACGGAGGGCACGGAAACGGTATTAAGTATCAATCATTCACGACTCTTATAATATCTATTTTTGTTTTTGCAAAGTTTATTATCAATCCAACATTTAAATTGGTAGCTTTCAAATAAGATAATATTTGGGCTCTATGTACATTTGAAATTTCGCTTACTGCTTT
>CP070629.1:715938-721459 GCA_020356005.1 Thermoplasmata archaeon | reverse complement strand
TGTGGTTGTTGTTGTTGCGGTAATGTTTCGTAAGCCCAAGGAAGTTGAGGAGGAAGCGCCACCCGGACCACCGGGCACCCCTGAGGGTGTAGCACCAGAACCGGCAGCACCACCAATGGAGCCCGCAGCGCCAATGCCGTCTGCACCTCCCGCCGAAGGCGAAGTACCGCCTGCACCGGCACCTCCGGAGATGCCGGCTCCGCAGCCTGATGTAGCAGCACTGCCAGAAGGGCCAGAACCGGTAGAAGGTACGGTTGAGGGCGAAGCACCGGCACCGATGCCGGAAGCGCCGGTGGAACCGGGTGCGGACTTTGTGGCAGACGAAGGTGCAGCAGAACCCATGGTACCTGAATCCGCAGAGATAATCGCAGAAGGCGAAGAAGCCGAGGATATGATAGACGAAATGAAAGAAGAAGGTGCGGAGGAAGAAGAGGAAGAATAGAATCAGCTTCTATATCGAAGGAATCAGGCGCTAGAGACTGGAGATCAGGCGCTAGGGTGTTGTTAATCAATTTAAACACCCCAATCCCAAATTTCCAATCCCAAATCTATTTTCTTAAAATTATTGTTTATTATTTTAAATTTACATTTAGCTAATATTTATATCAAATCAATCATATAATCCCGTGAATGGTGCGAATAAGAAGATTCAATCCGGACAAGGACCTGCTGGATATAGCCAAGTTGTCCAACAAAGCCTTAAACGAAGATTACAAGCTGTCAATGTTTGTTAACGTTCATGAAGCATGGCCCGACGGATTTCTTATCGCGGAGTCAATGGGGACCTATATCGGAACCGTTCTGGCCGTTATAACCGAACCCACCGTTGCCAGAATTCTGGTCCTGGCTGTAGATGAGCCCTACAGGCAAAAGGGGATTGCAGGGCAATTGCTCAAATCATTTATCCAGAGAGCTGTTTTAAGAGGCATAGAAAGATTAACTTTAGAAGTGAGAATTAGCAATGTCGCTGCTATTAGATTTTATAAGAAAAACCGATTTGAAATTGTCTCCACAATACCTGTGTACTACAGGGACGGTGAAGATGCCTATGTAATTGTTCGCCGCCTGTAGATAACCGCAATATTAATATTATATAAACATATTGATGTTCACAAAAATAATCCAAGGTGGTAAACAATGAACTGCCCAAAGTGCAAAGAAGACATGCAGATTAAAACTATATTGAATGTGGAAATTGATATTTGCCCAGCCTGTAAGGGTATATGGTTGGACGAGGGTGAATTGAGTAAACTTGCAGGTATTGACCCCAGTGCTAATTCATTTGCCCAGGCACTTTATAATGTTTATAATGAATTGAAAGAGGAAGCTGAATAAAGTAGTCAGGAATGAGGCAAATAAAAATAAAGTATTTTTTTCAGTGCAAAAAATATAATAACCTGTTTAAGTATTTTACTTTATACTTCTATCAGTATTTCATTGCATATTGGGAGTAAACATGATTCTGGAAGCCCTGCGTATCATAAGCTCATTAATTCTTATTCTTTTCCTGCCTGGTTTTTTATTCATTCAGGCTCTGTTTCCTAAAAAAAATGAGCTTGACGAAGATGATGATTTATTATATCGGTTTATACTGAGCATTGCTTTGAGCGTCGTTATTTCTATTCTGATGGGATTTATTCTGGGTTCACTTGGTACAAATCCAAGTACAGGCAAAGGCTATTTCGAAACATTTTATATTGTTCTCAGCCTGGGCATTTTCTCACTGCTGATGTTTTCTATTGGATTATATCGCGGGGCATACCCGAGGCTTTCTCGACTTTTCAGACCTGAAACAGAGCTGCCGATCACAGAAGATGAACAGCAGCAGTTTTACAACATTATGGACCAATGGCGTGAGCTGAAAAGTAAACTGGATCGCCTGGATACCCAGATCCAGGATGCTCCCGAAAAATCCTTAAAAAATCTTAAGGCAAGACGAGCGCGGATGTTAAAACAATTCAATAAAATCAATATGGATATTAAACAGCTGAGCCTGAGAAGTAAAAAGGACGAAACTGAAGCTAAAAAGCTTCATCGGCTTATCAATGAATGGAAAAATTTTAAAAATGAACTCCAACTGTGTGAGCAACGAATAGAGATCTCAACAGGAGATCTGCGTGAACGCAATAAAGAAACCCGTGATAAGCTTAAAAAACAAATCGAAGATATCGAAAAGGATATTACATTTTTGAGAGATGATAAAGGGTAGATCTGTATTATTTTCGTAAAAGGCAAGAGGCAAGAAGCAAGAGGCGATAGGTGAAAGAATAGATGCATGAGGCAAAAGGCAGGAGGCGAACGCGGTAGGCGGTAATTGCTCTCAACGAGTTTTTTTAACTAACAGTACGTATTATCAGTATAGAATCTAAGCGGTCTATATCATGAACCGGATTACTGATTTTATTCTACTAATTTCCATTCATGATAAGGTTTAACGCCAAAAAATAATGATGCGCCTTCGGCCTCTTGCTGCGTCGGCTGTTTATTCTGCTTATCATTTGCACACTTGCGACAGCTTACAACCTGGTTGCCAAAGGGAGCTTTATTTATAAAAATCTGTAATCGTTTCGTATGGTCAGTGCAAATATTTGCCCAGCAAAAGTAACATTTTTGCGAGGCTTCCTCTTCGCACTCAACACATGTTCGATCGAATACCGGTTCACTCTCCTTTTCCTCTTCATCCACGTCCTCTGATTCCACGGGTTCGGCTTCCAAAACCACTTCTTCCTCGGTGGTTTCAGGTATATTCTCCGCCTTATAACCGCAGCGAGAACAAAAATTCTTTGCACCTGCCAGAGAGGCTCCACAGTTACTACAAAACGCCATGTATTCACAACCTAAAAATGATTAATTTCGGGAATGCCAAATTATTTTATTTTTTTTGCCTTTTTCACCTGCTGCTTTTCTATTGCAAGGGATATCTTATCTAATCTTTTTAATATCTTCTGCTGATTACTTATTATTGTTTTTAATAAACCTACCATCTCACTTTTACTTTTACTTTTTTCTAACTGCTCAAGTTCATCAAGTAAACCCATATTATCAAACTCAATATGATTTTATATATATAAATTTCTAGTATTCAATTCCAGGTAGTAATAATAAAATAAGAAATAGTATATAAAACTCAATGCAAAAGATTTATAATATTCCAATATCAATAACCGTAATCCAAATTAAATAAAGAAAAAATATCTGATTTACCCTGACTTAAGAATAAAATTCACAATAGATGATATTTAATGGAGCAAGAAAAATGGTAGCCAAAAATAAATACACCGATATAACCGAGGGCAAATTAAAGGATCGTCGATTTGGATTGCGTGTAGATGACGATATCGAGGTCTATATAGTCGGCGGAGATACGCTCAGGGTTGTCCGGGGTAGAATTCTGGAACATAAAAATGGCCTGCATTTAATAGATGAAGATGGACATTATCATCGAATTAGCTATGATTGGGTAACTGATATCATTGTTCTTCGCCATAATCGCCCCCATCCTTCCGAGGATTATGAATATCAATGGAATTCGCGAGAGGAAGAACCGGTAGAAGAAACACCAGTGGATCATGCCTATTCTTAACAGTACTTTCAATGGCATTCCAGTATAAATTCAGTATTTTTAGCGAGGTCCCCCTACCTTATTTTGATATAAGTAATAAAGTATTTATTATTCAATTTAAATTAACCGAAAAAATTAACCTTATATATTGTTAATTATGGACGCGGGATACCAACTCCCGGTGATTTAATTGCAAAACTGCGCTAAGAACATAGCAGAATATATCAAAAAGCATACTGATATAGAAGTTGTCACACATCAGGATGCTGACGGCATTGCGGCTGGAAGTATAGCAAAAAAAGCACTTGAGCGGGAAGGTGTCAATGCCACCATCACGGTTCTTAAACAGCTTGACGAATCGTTTGTGCAAACTGCAGATAAATCTGCGAGCAAGCTTTACTGGTTCACTGATCTCGGTTCCGGTAATCTTGACCTTCTAACTGATTTGAATGTCGTTATCACGGATCATCACGAACTGGAGGTCAACGATATAGAATTGTCCCAACAGGAACGCACCAATCTAATGGAACTGAGCCGCGTTCTAACCCGGACTCATAATGATTTCAAATATCATCTTAACCCCCACCTGTTCGATCTTGATGGTGTGAATGATTTAAGCGGTGCAGGGGCGACATACCTTGTTGCAAAGGCCATGCGCCCTGAAAATATCGACCTCTCAACACTTGCGGTTATTGGTGCAGTAGGCGATCTCCAGGATGTTGAACATGGTAGATTAATTGGTACAAATCGAAAAATTCTTGAAGATGCCGAAAAGATCGGAAATGTAAAAAGCCAGATAGACATTCGTTTTTTTGGCAGGGAAAGCCGACCGCTCCATCGTTTTTTAATGTATGCCAACGACCCGGTAATACCTGGTCTTTCTAAAAGCGAAAGCCGTTGTATCAATTTTTTCAAGGAATTGGGAGTCCCACTGAAGTCAGGCGAGCACTGGCGTTACTGGGTTGACCTGGATTCCACCGAGCGTAAATTGGTCATCTCAGAATTAACTTTGATATTGGTAAATAACGATATGAATCCCGATGAAGTCAACCGGATGGTCGGTGAAATCTATATACTTCCAAATGAACAGATCCGAACTGAAGTTCATGATGCCAAGGAATTCGCTACGTTATTGAATTCCTGTGGTCGATACGGTGCTGCGGATATCGGTATCAAAGTATGTCTTGGAAATCGAATGGAAGCATTATCTTCAGCGCGAAAAATGCTAAAAGGACACCGCAGTAACTTGGTCGAAATGTTAAAAATTGTACGAGACATCGGTGTCAGTGAACTAGAATTTGTACAGTATTTTAATGCAAAGGATCGAATAAATGAAAATGTAATCGGTATCGTAACAGGTATGATGCTGAATTCCGGCGAACTTGATACTTCAAAACCACTGCTGGGTTTCGCTCTTTGTGACGATGGTAAAAATATTAAAGCTTCGGTAAGGGTAGCCCGTCAAAACTCTGAATTTAACCTGAACCTATCCGATGTGATGCGTACAGCTGCAGGTGAGATAGGCGGTATCGGCGGGGGGCACAGCATTGCGGCAGGGGCTCAGATACCTGCAGGAGAGGAAGAGCATTTTTTAGAACGAGTGAATGAATTATTGAGAAAATGATTTAATTCAATGAAATCATAAACAACAGTCGATAGTCGACGGTCGATAGAACGAGTGTAATGGTGGAACAGTGAAAAAGTAGAACAGTAGAAAAGTGGAAGGGTAGAAAAGTTAATTTGAGTCGAGTAAATAAAGGATTATATGCGAAGCTTTCTTGGGTATTATTATAAGATTTTTCTTCACCGTTGGATTCCGCACGGCCGTACACCATTGGTAATTATAAAACAATTCAACTTCACCGTTGATATAGCTTTAAAGTGTCGGCAACAATTCATGATTTTATTTATGCAACTCCGGCAACTAGATTTGCCGAGAATGATTATGGCGGAAACCTT
>CP070629.1:705971-715838 GCA_020356005.1 Thermoplasmata archaeon | reverse complement strand
TTATCTGTTTCGTATATGATTACATATTTACCATCATTCATTTGAGTCATTGAAAATCTTTCAAAAATATCTACTTCAATTTCTATTACATCTCCAATATTTTTTGAAATATCGATTGTTTCCCAATTAATATCTTTATCAGGAGAAAAATCATAATATAAATCCATACCCATAATTAATAAAATATAAATAAATATGATCAAAAGAGTGAGAATTAATTTCTTCATATCAATAATAATTTTATAAAATGTTATTTAAATATTCTTTGTTCATGAAATGAAATAATCCGTTATTTTACATGAACCCATGGTCGATTTTCAATTGAAAACTCTTCCACTTTTCCACTATTCCACACATCCACTCCTCACAGCGTTTCCAATCGAAATCTAAGCAGAGCGCTCTGTGAGGGACTGAAATCAATGAATAATCAAAACGCTCTGACAACGCTATTAATTGTTATATAAACAGAGTGCTCTGGCAGCGACAAAAATCGTAATCTAAGCCGAGCGCTCTGATTTTATCTGTACATGAGCTCCGCTGGCGGCTTGATCACCGGCTCGGCCTGGCTGCGTACCTGCTTTATCCTCTTTTCGATTTCCACCACCATTTTGTCCAGCGGCGACATGTCGAACTTTACCGCCGGGAAGAGTTTATCGACTGCACGCACCAGGCTGGCGGCGACCCTGGCGTCGGGTATATCGCGCTGGCTTTCGCCGATGAGTGAGATCACATTGATATCCTCCCAGCGCCCCTCGTTCAGCAGTACAGCGGTAACACCCACGGTCATGCCCAGCTCGATTTGCTCGATACCGTGCTCCTCCAGTTCCTTCCGCGCTGAATCCGTGCTTCCTATACCTACGACTTTGGGCTCACCATCGATCTTCTTGTCCGTTGGCAGCCCCTCCAGCGAAATTATTTTCTTACAGTTCTGCTCCTTGGCCCATGTGAGTATCAGGCGCCCCAGCGGCCGGCAAACCTTGGGCTTGGGCGAGAACTCGGACACGAAAAGAGCTATGTTGTGCTCCTCACTGGCATATACCCGCGCGGGAAACTTCGGTTTTTTGGCATATATCATAGAAATCGGCGGAAAATCGTTGGAGTCCAGGGCACAGATCTGGTCAAGCTTGAGCGTATCGATCAAAAAACCCGCTGCAATTGCTGAAATAATATGCACCGTCGGAAACGCGGCCATTATCGTGCCGTTTTCCAACGACATCTCTTTTAATCGTCTTACATCAATTTCATCAGCCATGAATCATCACCTCGAATTTATGATTGATATTTGGAATTTGTTAGGAGAGATTCTTCTCCCCTAATATTTCCAATATCAATCAGAAGTTAGTAGAGGTTGAATATTATTTGAGTTTGGATAAATTGCAATGAAGAAATAGAATCAAGTTATAAAAAGTCATTGTGGGATATGCGAAGTTGTTATTATATTTTCCTATGATAGCCGGTTTCGAAGTACAGATCACCTATCGGCTCTTGCTTATCGGTACTCAAGAAATATTTTATAAAAAAATAATATTTTTATTATATTTATTTATGAACCTCTTTTTAAAATTCTTTTGGATAAATTATAAAATCCGATAACGTTATCACCTTGTATCTCCCGCGGTGTAAAAGTTAGTCAATAAAATTTCTAAAGGGAGGTAGGTCGAGCGCTGAAAAGGGGCGCGATGACAGAGTCTGGAGGGGCATGAACCACCAGAAGTAAAAACCTTGAGTTTAGAGGAGGAATAAATAGAAAATGAAAAAAATTGTTACTATTGGAATTGTGATGTTGATGGTTCTGATGGGGTTTTTTAGCTGGACCCCAGAGGTATCAGCACACAGAGAGTGCGATCCGCTGGTTATAGATCTGATCGCAAACGGCGGAAGCGAAGCAACCGAAATCGATGCCGGTGATATAAATGTATGGAACGATTATGATACACTGTATGTGAAATACACTGTAACATGCGAGTGGGTGCTGACAATGACGCACCTGCATGTGGCAACTTTACTTGAAGATATACCGACAGCTAAGAACGGCAATCCGATACCCGGTAAATTCGAGTACAAGACACCGCATGAGCCGCCTGTAAAGGTTTATACCTACGAAATCGATTTGAGCTGGGATGTGGATACAGAGCTTTATATAGCAGCACATGCGGTGGTTATGAGCACGACTATGACCACAACAACCATCGAGCTTACTAACTGGGGCAGAAGTACAGAATCTTCAACAGGTATTACCTCCGGTGCAACGCTGGGTTCGGCTGTTACCGCCGGACTGGCTTTACCAATCGATCCTTTGCAGACGGTATGGAACGACGGTGAATATCAGGAGAAGAATCCGAAGCCGGCGGGAATCGATTACGCCAGCTGGGACCACTATGGTTACTACGGCGTTTGGGGACCGTATGAATGCCGACATTTCCAGGCGGGCTTCAGTGTACCCGATGATGTTAACCTAGATACTATCCAGGATGTAATACTGTACAGTCCGTATGCAGCCGGTGATGTCATACCCGTAAACGACAATATCTATGTCTATTTGAACGGTCAGTATATAGGCCACAAAGGTACATACTGGGTATACTACGGCCTGGAACCCGGTGGGCGAAACGTTGGTCTTTATCCCCAAACCGACGGCTGGTATGCTGACGGCAGTTTCGGCGGAGGCGCAGGAGGATACATCCAGGAAGGTACAAACACAATTGATATCGTTGCAGAGGAATTCTGTCAGTGGGGCGGAATGGACCGGCTTAATATGAAGCTCAAATATTACCGCACAGAGACGGCCTGGGGTGAAGGTACAGACTTCCTTGGTAAGAACTGGGCTATGTACTTCACATACACCGTACAGGATCCAACCTGGGATGTAACTGGCGATTGGGTTTTGGAATTCACCAATTTCAGGGGAGTTTGGCCGCACGACATGACGGTTACAGTTCAGTACAGCGATGGATCATTTGAAGGATACGGAGGATTTAAAGCTGGCGCTACAACCTATATACACAAATGGACATTGACCGGTTATGTTAGCGGAAATACAATTGTTTTTCATATGTATTATTACTACGGTCCTCTGGCTGATAAATACTGGGTCGATGCACAAGGAACAATTGCTTGTGACGGCACCATGAGCGGTACTTATGTGGACAATGGTTACACAAACAGTGGTACCCCCATTCACGGAACCTGGCAGAGTATTTCCGGAAGTGCAAGCTGATATAAAGTAATAATAACAGATTAAGAGGGCAGCAATCGCTTATGCCCTCTTTTATTCTTTTTTTTGATTTTATAAAGCTTATTAATCAATTACAGAAGTGCGTCCTACGGTTGCGTAAGCGAGGTGCGTACCGACTAACGGTCGCGAAGTTCGTTTCTTCCTTCCTCTTTCGTATTTCGTCTGTTAACCAATGTTGTTAACGACTATAATCCCCTCGTCGTTCCAAAAGTCACTAAAATTATTAATAATGGGTTTTGGAACCAAGATTGAATTCGAAGAATTCTATCGCGCCTCTTCTCCCGCACTTTGTCTTTCACCCATTGTTTTAACAACAGCATTTTAAAATCTGATCAGATTTTATGTCCCGGCCTGCCCGCCCTGGCTTTACGCAGAGCCAGGCGGTGCCTCCTCAACCTCATCTCCTCTTCCTGCTTGCTTTGAAAATCGGTATGGCTGTCTGCCGGCGAATAAGTGTAATTGGATTCCTTGCGCATGTATACATTGGTCTTGAGCCAGCGGCTGAGCGTAATAATGCGTATTATATAAAACGCGAAAATAGCGATGATTACGATAGCGAAGAAGAGCATCTGGTCCATTAATCAATAATAGCTGAGATAATATTTAAAGCTGATTTTATATTGATTTCGGAGATGCGAGTGGCGAGTGGCGAGTAGCGGGCACCGAGAGATAAGAGTTGAACGATAAAAGCTAACTATCGACTTTTCAAAAAAGTTGAGGTTTTGATTTGTTACAAAAAATAAGAGGAAGGGAATCCGGGGGGTGATTCCCTTCCTGAGGGGGGGAGGAGATCAGCGTGATTTCGGTATGTTTGTGGAGGGGCCCGTTCCTCTCAACGGGCCCCTCGGGGTAATGGGGGGAGGAGATAAGTTGTATTGTTGCTAATGTATCGATTCATTTTGTGGGCGGCATTTTGTAATCGTCAAAGGGTTCCAGATCTGTATCCTGGCTGCTTCCGCCGTGTATTCGCGGGATTCTCCTGCGCACAGGGTCCCGAATCTCATCGTCCATGGGACACAGCATTTTCGGCGGTTTCAGGCCCGTCATTATTGTGAGCACCTTGACCCTCTTGCCAAGCTCGGGTTTAACTGATGCGCCCATGATTATGTTCGCATTGGCGTCGAGCCTGTGAGTTATACCAGCGGTGATGTCCTGGACTATCTGGAGAGACATTTTGTCACCGCCGGTGATGTGTATAAGCGCACCCACCGCGCCTTTGCAATTTGTGTCCAGCAGCGGGTTCTTCAAGGCGTTCTTGATTATGGTCTCGGGATTGGCCGTTGTTCCCTCGCCGAACAGCATCGTGGCCACGCCGCCGTTGCCCATTATTGCTTTTACGTCCGCGAAATCCAGATTTATAAGCGACGGCTGCGTGATTGTCTCGGTTATCCCGTGCACGATCTCGGCTATCAAATTGTCAATTACCTTAAACGCATCCTGCATGGGAAGTTTCGGCGCGATTTTGAGAAGTTTGTTGTTGTCCACCATGATCAGGCTGTTCGCATGTTTTTTTAGATGTATCAGTCCCACCTGTGCAACACGCATCCGCAGCCGTTCCATTTTGAAAGGTGTTGTTGCTATACCCACGACTATGGAACCGTGACTTTTTGCAATCTCAGCAATGAGCGGTGCGACGCCTGTTCCTGTTCCGCCGCCCATGCCTGCAATAATGAACACCAGCTCGGCCTCACACAGGATCTCATCCAGGACGGGCCGGGAAACGTCTACGCATTTCATTGCAATACGGGGATCGCCCCCCACGCCCATACCGTTCGTAACCTGAGTACCGATCAGTATCTTTTTATCCGCTTCTATCATTTCAAGATGCTGTTTATCGGTGTTGATGGCTATTGTTTGAGCTCCCTTGATATCCAGTTTGTGCAATTGATTCACACAGTTGTTACCTGCGCCGCCGCAGCCTATGACAAGAATCTGTGGATTTGCCGAAAATGATATTTCCGACAGGTTAGAAGAATCCAATGTTACCACTGATTCATCGGGGGTAGACAATTCTTCCATTTGTTACCCCCTGCAAATTAAGCTAATAGCAATAGCCATTTTTATGCATCCCATCTCTTTTAAGAAAAATAAAGCGGGCAATGCCAGTTAGTTACCATCCCGTATCTACTGTTTCAAATATTCATTTTTAAACTTGTTTATTTGCTCCATTTTTCTCTGTAACTCCGCCTTCTTTTCCATTTTTTCCAGAACCAGTGTAGTTCTCTGATACAACATATCCCGCACGGCTGTACGAATAGCTTCAGAGCGGCTGGGAAAATCGTCCATGTCTACAAGCAAGTCGATTTGGTCGATAAATTCCATGGGTAGTCTAATGGTGATTTTCACCGGTTCCAGTTTCACTTTCTCACCGAATTGAATTTGGAATCAATTGTACCTCTTTCGAATGTACAATGGATGGCTCATATAAGTGATTACTACTATATATACATTTCCCTGTTTCACATATAAAATTAGATTTATTATCCTTCCTATTAGATTTTTTAAAAAGGTCACATAGATATCAGGTTTTCAATGGAAACTAATCATTTTTCTCTTCTATTGTTCTAATTGCGTTCATTAAAATCCTGAAATCTGTCCGTTTTGACTCTACAGTAATCTCACCATATGCCTTTTCCAATGTGATGATAACCTTCTCAGTGTCATGCCCTATATTATCCTCTAAAAATTGGTGAATAAATTTAATATCACTCACGTAAGGCCCGACGCGTTCTTGAATTATTTCAGCAATATTTTCGGTAAGTTTGGTCATGATCTGGCCTCCGGTGTTCTTGTAGTGCCTCGCCTCTCTTCTCTACACCATAAGTTTCGGGTTTGGCCTAACGCCATTTGGTCCTGGAAACACCGTGGTCGCCCCAGCGCGTCTCGCTTTTCAATACCCGCTGCTTGTGCCGCCGCCAGGCTTTATCGGGTTTAGGCTTCACACGGATCTTACCCGGGAAGTACCGCAGAACAATCACGTCACTGATGGATTTAACCCAGCGATAGGGTATACCAATATTCCGGGAAAATTCCACCAATTCGCCGTTGGTATCGCTTAAAATAATCTCGTAGATTTTACTGTTGGTTATGTCTAACTGTATATCGTATACTCTACCCAGGTATATTCCCTTATGTGTGTATACAGGAACATCGAACAGATTGGAAACTTCAACCATCATAAAAATCACGACAATAATTTTCTATGTTAGGCAGATAAAATATAGGTTCACCTATATAAATTATTACCTCGCTACCTAGATAGCATAATAATACTTTCTTTTCGAATCGTTTTAATAGTGGAAGAGTGCAAGAATGGAAGAGTCGATAGTCTATAGTCGTTGGTCGGTAGTCGACAGTCGTTAGTCGTTAGTCGATAGTACGAGTGTAATAGTGGAACTGTGAAAAAGTGTAACAGTAAAATAGTATGAATTGAGGCACTTTGCGTGCAAGGAGAGGCGGAATATCATTAGAAGCACGGTGCATACAACAAGTCGCCAGAAGCGAGTCGCAATAATTGAAACGCGGAAGACAATAGATGAATGACCGATTATCGACTTTGTACTACCGACTGCCGACTATTAATTGCACTTTTATACTATTCTACCTTTCCACTTATACACTGCCGTGATTTTTAATAAATGTTTACAAACCGTACCGAGAGCGCTTCAGATTGAAAATTAGACAGAGCAGTCTATGAGTGCTTGGAATCAATAAATAAGCTAAACGCTCTGTGAGTGACTATTTAATGAAGAAGCTAAACGCTCCGGATTATCAGGTCAACTTCTCCGGGCAGTTATCGCGCCGAGAGCAGTATTTGCATTTATTTTGTCGTTTATGGTTGCGATGCGCCGCACCTTCATCGATACAATTCTGCATTTCGGTAACCTTTGAAATTATCAGATCTTTTAATTTATCATCATAATCGATCTTGAATTCCTTCTCTTTACTATATCGTATCAGTCCATACGGAGGGCGCTGCTTATATTGATCTTCAACCAGAATACAGTAGGCCGCAAGTTGTAGTATATGTGAAAAATGCGGGCCGCGTGGTATTCGACCTGTTTTCACTTCAACAGGTATAATTTTATTTTTACGTTTTATTATATAATCCGGCCGTCCCCTGATGTGATATCGTGGTGATTCTAGAAGCTTTGATTCCTTGTCCATAGAATCGGTATATTCAATACTGGCTTCATCCAAACTGTAATGTTTGCGAAGACTTCTGGCTATCTGCTGGTGTTTCAGTACATCGTACAGGAATACCGATGCACCTATGAGCCATATCAGCGCAACGATTTCCAGGATACGGCTGAAAATATCCGAGGTTTCTATTCTGATCAAAATCGAGTTTATTCCCAGGATTATTGCAAGAACCGCCATTGATAATATACTGTACTCCTCCGTGAGGATCTTACCTTTTTCCAGAGCTTCCACATGTGCTCTCAGATTTGAAGGTTTTCTGGTATCCAGCGATAGACCGGATAAAATTTCACGCAGCGCAATGCGCGTTCTCACACCCACCAGCAGCGACCTGTAGAAAAACAGAAAGCCTGCACTCATCCATACGAGGGATAGAACAATAAAGATCTGACCGAACAGGTCAAGGGGCTCGAATGCCAGCTTGTAATAAACAAAAAAGCCTGCGATGCCAAGTATGACGGCACCGGCGGCGAATAACATTATTAATATCTCCGAGCGTGTCCGCACTTTGTGCAGCTTTATATATTGATCCTCCTTTGCCCCTTTATCAATTGCTTTTATTTTTTCCTCAACTCTGAGAGCGAAGAATAGAGCAATTGATGTGCCTATAAGCCAAACGAGTGCACCGGCTAGAAGTATTCTGCTGAGAACCTCAGGAGGTGCAAACGGATATTCCAGCATGTAACCGCTTAATGCTAGAGCGATAGCGATAGTAACAAACCACTGAGCAACGTTTTTACGGCTTAATATTGTGCCCTTTGTGGATTCAAAATCAACAATGTCAGCTGTTTCTCCGGAGGTTTGGGGTTCCAGGGCAGAAGAAGATGCGGAGCCGATACCCGCGCGGATTTGCTTTGGTTCCTCTATCTTCCCGGCTCTTTTTTCCGAGGGCAACTTTTCCTTTTCATCAACAATCGATCCCTCCGTTTCTTCTTTTCTGATCAGCTCTCTAACCACAGCGAATAAAAATAATGTGATTGCCAGCCCGATCCACAGAATGGAAATTACAGCCAGAACAGAACTGAAGGCCACTTCGTGGATATGTGAGATATATTTGAAGTAAATGATCGCAGCACCGTTAACTCCCAGAAGTATAGCCACCACGGCAAACCACAGCATGCTCATCTGTGACCTGCTGGCGATAGTCTCTCTTTCAGTAATGCTGCTGATATCTTTGGCGATCTTTTCATGATGCTGTGTTCCCTTTTCGAGGTTCTGGCCATTTTCTGTTACGCCCTGGTATTTCTGCCACCAGTTAAGCGGGCAGTAACCATACCTTTCAATATCACTGGCAGAAAAAAATTGTGCAGATGAATTTGACTGTGTATGTGTCGTAACCTGGGGCTCTCTACGGCGCGCCATCTAGCTGTATCTATAATAATATCATGTAAAATAATTTTTGGTATAAAATCCGCAAATCTTCTATTTTTGCTACCTGACCTTTTCGGCGCCTTTACCTTTATTCCGCAGCCCCCGACTCTTCTTACCGGCAGATGTCAATCCCCTGTAAACTCGTTTTTTATGCTGCGGTTCACAAATCCAGTTGATTTTCGGGTCGGACTTTATCACCGGGTGATGGGGATCCACAAGAATTACCTCATAGAACTTTCTTTTACCGTCCTCGCCGATCCAGTACGAACCCAGCACTTCCATGTTAGGATACCTCTTGGCAACCCGCTCCTCCGAGATATGCTGAAGGTTCTTGCCAACAGTGATTTTTTTGATACCCTTGCGCTTGGCACGGCGGCCGCCTTTGATGGTGTGCTTGCGCAGTGATCCTTTCCGAACCTTTGCACGCACAATAGCAAATCCCTGCTTGGCCTTATAACCCAAAGCTCTTGCCCTATCAAGTCTCAACGGGCGCTCAACCCGTACAAAGGACTGCTCGTGCCGCCACTCGATCATACGCTCCCATTTCAGGTCTTTAACGTAGCCTTCGCTGGGCTTCTTCCATGCATCGCCGATATGGCTGTACATACTTTTAACCATAGGAACTCACCTCCATTTCGCAGGGATTCACCCGTACCTCCGAACCGGTTTTTTTAAGCCCCCTGTGGTTGTGTTTATGCCGTCGGAGCTGAAGTGTAAAATAATGGGCACATCTCCCTATTCGTTGCGTATGGTGATATATATATATTTCAGGGGAAAATTACGAAAGATATTTTCAGATATAAACTTTTAGGTGATTTTATATCGATATAATCAGAATCCAGAATGATTAATAAAGGATAAATGGTGAATGGTGAATGGTGAATAGTGAAGGTAGCTAAGATATCAATGGTTATTATAAATAAGCACGACCCCTTCGGGGCATTGAGCAAGAACTTCATCTCTCTAGTTTTGGACTCTGGGAACGGAAATTTTCTAGCAACTCAAGCGAGCGAAGCGAGCGTATTTTGCCTTCACCATTTTCCCAACGATTTATTGCTGTT
>CP070629.1:699933-705871 GCA_020356005.1 Thermoplasmata archaeon | reverse complement strand
GAGGCTCGTTACGATAAGCGGTGGCGAGGCTCGTTACGATAAGCGGTGGCGAGGCTCGTTACGATAAGCGGTGGCGAGGCTCGTTACGATAAGCGGTGGCGAGGCTCGTTACGATAAGCGTCAGCGAGGCTCGTTACGATAGGCGATATCGAAACTCGTCTCGTCTTTTGCTACTCGCTACTCGCCTCTCCCGAAGGGTCTTGCCTCTTTTCTTTTGCCTCTTGCCTCTCGTCTTTCCGATTTTGTTTTAAAATAACGATTATAATCCCCTCGTCTATCGTCCTTTCCTCCTTCGTCTTTCCCAGAAGCTCCCGTTTTTTGATTTCTTTGATTATAATAATTCAAGCAGTGCGGATTTGATCTCAGGTGCGCTGGACACCTCACTGGTCTTGGTTTCCAGTGAATCCGTGGAGATTACCTTATCCAGACTGTTGATTAATTTATTGATAGCACCGCCGGTGTATAGCCCGTGGGTGCAGGCGACAATAACACTGTCGCAGCCCTGCTCTTTAAGTTGATTGGAAGCTGTTATAATGGTACCGCCGGTTGCTATAATGTCATCCACAATGGCAACGCGCTTACCTTCAACGGGTATGGATTTGGGAGCGATTTTAACCGTCTCGGAATCGATTCGGGTTTTGTCGAGGTAATCCCACGGGCATTCCAGTGTTTTTGCAGTTAGCTCCGCAAGCTCTGCAGCGCCCTTATCCGGCGAGACAACGATATCGATATTAAATTGTCTCAAGTATCTGCCGATCTCCGGCATCGCGGACACATTTCTCGCTGGTATATCGAACCAATCAAGAATGCTTGTTTCATGGAGGTCTACGGTGATAACCGCATCACTTTGAACCTGGATGCGCTTGACAAGAGCACGAGCGCTGATGCTTTCGCCTTCATTGAACTTTTTGTCCTGCCGGCCGTACCCGAAATAGGGTATAACGGTAACGAGCTTTTTTATATCGTACTCTTTGATGGCGTCCTGCAGTAAAAATAATTCTATGATGTTTAAATCTGGATATGTGTTTTGAACCAGCACGATATCTTCACCGGTCAGGTCCGTCATTATTCGGATGTAGCATTCATCATCAGGAAATCTTTTTGAATTGACTTCTGCAAGATTCGCGTTCATGACTTTGCTCAAGTTTTGCGAAATAGTTTTTGAAGCAGAACCCCCAACAATCAACATGTCAACGCACCGACACCTAATGGTACTGTAGAGTAATAAATCTAACCAATTGGAGATTGTTGAATTGTCGTCATTTATCATTGAATTATGGAAAAAAACCAAGATTTATTGTATCAATCATATTTTTTGTGTTTAATGTTAGAATAGAAAATTTATAATATTAAATTAAATAATATATTACATTAGATTATATTCTATGACAGCCTGTTTCATATTAAAAAAACAAAAGTGCGAAAATGATTTTTCCGAAATGGAGCTTTTACTTATGGAAAGGTATATTAACTCGTATGGCTATTGAATATAACTCGCTTAATTCAAGTCATCTTCAGTGAACAATAATAAATGGCGATATTAATAGGGATTAAAAACCAGTCGGTATCTAAATTCGAGGCTTTATATGCAGGATGTTAGCAGCATCGAAAGAAAATTAAAGAAGCAGAAATTCAAAACCACAGCCAGTATAAAGATCCCGAAAAAATTGATAGATCAGGTTATTGGCCAGGACCAGGCCGTGGAGGTTGTAAGAAAGGCAGCGCAGCAGCGGCGCCATGCAATGTTAATAGGCGATCCCGGCACCGGTAAATCCATGCTGGCGCGGGCAATGGCCGAACTTCTGCCCAAGCGTGATATGGAAGATGTCATAGCCTATAATAATCCCGAGGATCCCAATACACCCAAGATAAGGGTTGTACCTGCCGGCAAGGGCAAGGAGATCGTGAAGGCCCAGAAGGCCACGGCAATGATCCAGAAGGAGAATAAGGCCCGGATGCTTGTATTTCTCATCGCAATGATTGTTATGGCCGGTATTTCCGGTTTTATTTTAGACCCCAATCACAATCCCATGTGGTTGTTTTTCGGTATTTTCGGCGCTGTAATCATATTTATCGCGTTGAAAATGGGCTCCACAAAAAAGGATACAGAAATGGTGCCGAAATTGTTGATATCGCATAAAACGGACGATGCGCCGCCGTTCATAGATGCCACAGGTGCACACGACGGCGCACTCCTGGGCGATGTAAAGCACGACCCGTTCCAATCCGGAGGGTTGGAAACCCCTGCACATGAGCGCGTTGAGGTAGGTGCGATCCACAAGGCGCACCGCGGGGTGCTGTTCATCGATGAAATCAACCTGCTGAGATTGGAATCGCAGCAGAGCCTGCTTACAGGCCTGCAGGAAAAGGAGTTTTCAGTGGTGGGTCAAAGTGAGCGCAGTTCCGGTGCTATGGTGAAAAGTGAACCGGTACCCTGTGATTTTATACTGGTGGCTGCGGGTAATCTGGATTCGGTAGAGGGAATGCATCCTGCATTGAGGTCGCGCATCAGGGGATACGGATACGAAGTTTATGTTAACAATACTATCCCGGACAATGATGATAACCGTCGAAAATTGATACGGTTCATCGCGCAGGAAGTCGCAAAGGATAAGAAGATACCACATTTCAACCGCGGTGCCGTGGCTGAAATCATCCATGAAGCGCAGCGGCGCGCAGGCCGCCGTGGTGAATTATCGCTGCGGTTCAGGGAGCTTGGCGGTCTGGTACGAGCCGCCGGTGATATCGCACACGGCGAGAAACGTAAAATCGTAACCGCCGATCATGTATTAAAAGGGAGACACATCGCCAGATCGCTGGAGCAGCAGGTAGCGGATAAATTGATCCAGAAAAAGAAGGAATATCTTGATATCCGCGCTGTCGGTACCGAGATCGGGATGGTGAACGGTCTGGGCGTTCTGGGCTCGGAGTCCAGCATGTCGGAACTGTCCGGAATTGTAATGCGCATTGCCGCAGAGGTTACACCGGCGCAGTCAAAAAATGAAGGTAAGATCATTGCGACGGGTAAGCTTGGAGAGATCGCCCGCGAGTCGGTTCAGAATGTATCTGCACTGATCAAGAAACATACAGGGGAGGACATAAGCAACTACGATGTGCATATCCAGTTCATCAATACCCACGAGGGTGTAGAAGGGGATTCTGCATCGATTTCCGTTGCTGCGGCCGTGATTTCAGCTCTTGAACATGCTGAGGTGGATTTGTCCGCGGCCATGACGGGTTCTTTAAGCATTAAGGGCGAAGTCCTGCCCGTTGGTGGCATAACCGCAAAGATCGAGGCGGCCTCGGAGGCGGGCATGAAAAAGGTTTTGATACCCTCTGCAAATCTACGGGATGTGCTGATCGATAAGAAATATAAAGATAAAATCAAGATCATTCCAGTCGGGACACTCAGCGATGTGCTGGAGAATGTGATTGTGGGTGTTAAAAAGAAAGGCCTGATAGAAAAGCTTTCCAAATTCATACCCACCAGCGAACAGATAAAATTGAGAAGACCCGTGAGCAGTACCGATGCCGGAGCCAGGCCGAAAAAACCAGTAGCACCTGCGTAAAAGCTGGAGGACGGTCAATTTACGGGGCTTTTGTTCCCGTGATACTTATTTTCTTCTATTTTCATACAATAGCTATTTATAGAGTAAACTATTATTGGAAAAAGTAGAAAAGTGCAAGAGTGCAAAAGTTGACCTAGAACCTGGAACCTGGAACCCAGAACCTACCTGGAATTTCACCTTAAGCCTCTTGCCTCTCGCTACCTGCAACCCGCAACTAGCCTCTCCGGGTGTACGGGTTTCTTCAAAAGGTGATGATATGAGAGCGCTGATATTGGGAAGATACCAACCGTTTCACAACGGTCACCTCGAAGTAATTAAGGAGATATTGGAGGAAACCGATTCAATCATCATAGCCATTGGTTCTGCCCAGCACAGTCACAGTATCGAGAACCCGTTCACGGCCGGTGAAAGATATCTTATGATTTCGAATACGCTCAATACTCATGGAATTACCAATCACTATATTGTACCGATAATCGACATAAACCGCTATGCTTTATGGGTAGCACATGTTGAATCAATGGTGCCGCCGGTGGATAAAATCTATACACACAATCCGCTTACAAAAAGGTTGTTTTCGGAGAAAAACTATGAAGTGGTGTCACCGAAGATCTACGACCGGGAAAAATATTCCGGCCAGGAGATCCGGCGGCGTATAATCGAAAGCGAGTCATGGCACGATCTGGTTCCAAATGAAGTTGTAAAGGTAATCGAGGATGTTGACGGCGTTGAACGCTTGCGGGAGTTGGCCATCAGCGATGAAATAGGTCCGAACGAGGAGGAGATACAGGAATAATCAGTGGAGGCTTTTAAAAGCTTCCTGAAGGTCGTACAATGGTTTCGGTTTAGAAGCTAGTATGGTTCAGCGGTGTCGAGGCTCGTTTCGATAAGCGTTTGAGATGTGCGTCTCGATTCTCGTCTCGTCTATCGCTACTCGCTACTCGCATCTCCGAAATCGACTTGGTATCGAACCTTAAGCTATCAAAAATTAGAATCGGAGATTGATTATGATAATAATTGACGGTTCAGTGGGCGAGGGCGGCGGTCAAATCCTGAGAACCTCCATTGCGCTTTCAGCCTTAACCCAAAAGCCCATTCGGATCAATAATATCCGTTCAAACAGGCCGAAACCGGGGCTGGCTGCGCAGCACCTTACCAGCATTAAAGCAGTGAGCATGCTGTGCAGAGGTAAGACCAGGGGTCTGGATCTGGGCTCAACCGAATTGGATTTTACACCAGGGGACCTTTCAGGGGGTACATATGAACTGGATATCGGCACCGCTGGCAGTATAACTCTTGTTTTGCAGGCATGTCTGCCCGTGGCTTTGAGGTCGCCCAATCCCACAACACTGTCATTAAAGGGCGGTACAGATGTAAAATACTCACCACCGATTGATTATTTCAAATATGTTTTAAAACCCATTCTTGAGAAAATGGGTGCAGGTATTGAGTTAAAATTAATAAAACGGGGTTATTACCCGAAGGGAGGCGGCGAGGTTAAAATCGACATAATACCGCCAGACTCAGGCTGGAAAGATCTTTTTCTTGCAGAACCTGAAAAGTTTGAAAAGGTACATGGAATAGTTCATTATGCAAATCTTCCAAACCATATTTCACGCCGGATAAAATCAAGTGCTATCTCGGAATTTAAAAATCAATTCGATAACAAGAAGTTAGAATTGGAAATCGAGCAAGTTTCTCACAGCCTCAGCCCCGGTGTGGGAATTACACTATGGTCGAAGAGTCCCAACACAGTTATTGGTAGCAGTGCACTGGGCGAACGAGGTATACCTGCAGAAAAATTGGCAATAAACGCTTTGAAAGATCTGCTAACAGAAATCCAAGTAAAAGCCACAGTTGATAAATATGCAGCTGATCAATTGCTTATATATTTAGCAGTCTGTAATCGGGGCTGTATTTTAGCGCGGGCACCCCTATCCACTCATGCACAAACGAATATTGAAGTAATTGAGACTTTTTTTGGTAAAATATTCCAGCTTAAAGAGCAAGAGAAGGTAATAGAAATCAAGAGGTTTGAAAATCCAGAAAAATAACCTGAAATCCAACGGTTTACTATTGACTTTTTGACTAGGTTCTGGTTACCCAAATCAATCGTTAAGGCCACATCTTAACTTTATTTAATTAGAAATTTAATTATACACTTTATTCAACAATTTCTCCATTATTTATTAAATAATCTAAAAGACTTTATAAACCACATAATATTGGTAAAAATACGAGATTTTTATACCACGCATTAATATATTTTTATATACCAAAATTCTTATATAGACTGAGAGTTATCTAGAATATGTTGTTAAAACAACAACTGGTAGGGGGAATTTTACTTAATTTTTTTTAGTCTCCTT
>CP070629.1:677279-699833 GCA_020356005.1 Thermoplasmata archaeon | reverse complement strand
GCAGTTAAACTGCTTTGTACTGACGCAAAGTACCACTTTGTATCATAGATTCCGGTTGATTTTTTCATCACTTCATCACTTTCGGACTTTGTCATTTTTATTGTATTAATACTGCCATCATCTGCTGGTTCTTTATATTCGTACAGGTACAGCCATAAGCTGGCTACATCGACGTCACTACCTTCGTTGGTGATGCGCAAATCAAATGATGCTGAACTTCCCGGAACCGCATATTCAGTTCCGGTTGAAAAGTATGCATCTTTGTTTTTATTATACACTTCAATATTCAAATCGTAAACATTTACTATCGTCTCTATTTTCAGAATTATATTCACAAAAGAATTGCTATTGGATATATTCAATTCATTAAAATAAGATCCCGGCTGTGCATCTTCAGGCACGGTTAGCTCAACTGTGATGTTAATCTTCTCGTTTCTTCCCAGGATGAACTCATCGCCTTCCAGAAATGTCATTGTCCAGTCAAGCTCTACCTTATAAGGCGCTAGTGTGATTGAGTCATTCGTATTGCCCAAATTCTTAACTGTTACCTTGTATTCTACTATCTCCCCCGGTGAGGTCTTATTTACTAAGGGGTTAACCGATGCATTAAGTCGATAAACATGATCCATAACACCGATAATACCGACACTGCTGATCAGGATTCCTTTGGCATGGGTATCTACCCGGCCCTCGATAGTGACCATCTCTCTAGCTTCTGCTTTTACCTGATATTCTTCACCGGGTGCTGTGAGGTAAACCTCCACAAATCTGTTTTCTCCCGATCTTACTTCTACAGCGCTTTCCATTTCTACGCTCCAACCCAAGCTTGTCTCCGAATGGTTCAGCCTTACCGAGAAATCGATATTACCGTTGTTAATCACATTGACTAAATATTTTTCCTGTTCACCAGGCACTATGTATTTCTCTTCCTCGTTACATTCCAGCAATAATTTAGGTACATCTCCGATTTTGACTAACATTGTATCTTTACGTACAACCCGACCCATTAACGGATGTGGTTTTGAATACTCTTCCTCACTGAATAATGATACCCCTTCAATTGTAATGAATGTAACTTCGTCACCACCGGGCTCATCATCGGGAATGGGGACAATCAACCGGACTTGAATTTTGCTATTTGCTCCATTGAATATACTTGAATTCAGCTCAACTGTTAAATTTAACGGGTCGACATTGTACTGTTGGGGGTTATCAGGATCCATGAAATGTACATTCCAATGGCGTTCATAATCCACAACACTGATTCTATATGAGTCATTAATATTGCCAATATTTTCGATTGTTATAGTATATATACGCTGTTCGCTGGGAAAGATCTCATCAAACTTTTTATTATAAAATGGGCTTTCTGGATCAGTCTCTAACAGCCAGTCAAACTCCAGTTCGAAATCACATATTATTCTCAAATGGGAGGTTGTGATAATGCTATCCATAGAATCAGGATTCTTTGATGAATTCACTTTTACAATAATATCAATGTAATCTATAACTTCACCTTCCCATGGCGCAGTTACTTTCAACTGAATTAATGTATCTTCCTGCATAGCCAGTTTTACATATTTCATGCCATCTTGTTCTTGAATTGCATCCCCTTCAAGTGTATAATACCAACCGGAATTCATAGTGTAATTGGATTTCGGGATATAAGTGGTAATATAGATGATGTCAACATCATCTTTATGGGAGTGACCCTTATTTATTATTGATAGATTATAGGTAATCATTTGCCCTGGCTCAACCCATTTCTCCCGGGAGTCTATCAAACCTGTGACTGGGTCACGGGCGGATTCTATATCAATATCATAAAAAATTCGAGGATCATACAACCCTGAATTGTTTAAATCAGCATGGAACATAGTCCAGTCCTGCTGGCCTCGCCCACCTGTGCCGCCTGCGCTGATACACCAGACATTTCCAACAGTATCACCTATAATAACTTCCAAAGTGCAATCCTTATCAATATCAGCCACAACAGGTGAAGAAATACCAATTTTTCCTACCTTGTCAACCTTATCGCTGTAATCATGCGTATTAAATTCCCAGAGGAGATCAAAAGCAGCTGTTCCTTCACCGACATATTGCGAAAACTCCTCACCGTCATTATTTGCATCCGATGGATCGCCGTCAAAGCAGTAAACCTTTCCGTTATCCGAACCTACCACAACCTCCAGCTCATTGTCTGCATCGATATTACATATTGCAGGAGATGAGAGAATCCTGTTCCCTGTGGACTTAGCACCATCGATCTCCCAGCTCCAGAGTTCTGTCCCATCATCGGCATCCACGCAGTAGATCTCACCTTCGTGGGAGTTTGCCGCAAATATCTCATAATCTGATTGATGTTTCGTTTTCTCGTTACGGTCCAGTGTCTGTACATCACCTACAGCGGGCGAGCTTGCAATGATTATGCCGTTTAGAGTCCTCCAGTACTGAAGACCGTTCATATCATAGCAGAACAACCCAGCGTCTTTTGTAACCGGATTGTTGGCGGTACCCAGCCACCCGCCTTTGCCAACAATGATCTCATGCTGCTGGGGATTGCCCGGGTTGATTACCTTAGAAAAATTACCCACGGCGGGAGTGGCATAACTTAAATTACTGGTGATCGAAAAGCTTGTGTTCTCTGAATAGATAGGATGATTGTGACCGTGATTACTGGCGTACTGTGTGCCATTATATTCATAGATGCACATGGTTTTCTGGTATGTTCCGAAGACGATTTCCATCCAGGCTTCCTCACCGGGTAAATATTCCTCATCCTCCATACTGCCGTCGAGATCGCCTGTTGTGATCCCCAAAACGAAAGGAGATTTATTGTTTTGATCTATCAAACAATCGAAGACATCACCACCTGTAGCATGCCATACTTCAAGATACGAATTGCCGTTAGTGTCCGTAGAGCCGGTAAGAACCTCCAGGTCTTTGTATTGTGTGAGTGTGTTGCCATCTATATCGATGTTGGAATAATCGCCTTCCAAGTCTACTATTACGGGGGTGGAGAAGTAGTATCGACCTGTTTTTGCTTGGGAATATTTCGGTTCACCATCGTGATTCAGGAATACCAAACCGTTATAAGCACCAAACATGAGTTCCGGTCGAATATCCCGGTCGATATTTGCTGGTGTAATAGAGGAAAAAAGATCGGCAGGCCAGTGCGTATAACTAAGTTGGTTTTTAAAGAAAGTTGAGGTTTCAATCACATAATTTTCGTTAATCCATCGTTTGGCACCGTCATGATTTAAAGCCACAACTTCATCTCCAGTAGTGACATAAACAACTTCCATATAGCCATCATTATCAAGGTCAACCAGAGCGGGAGTAGAGACCGCACCTTCTTTTGAATAATAGACCCACTCCAATTCACCACCACTCCGGGCACCCCTTGTCTCTCTATCAAGCTCTTCAGATTCTCCCTGCGGTGTTGTTACTATCGAAAGATCGTCCTCTATGGAATTTGTAGTATCATCTGATGAATAAAAAACAACTGGATCACTGACCTTATTATTTATTACTGGAATTAGACACGTGCTTATCAGTAACCCTGGGATTAACATTATAATAAATCTGATAATAGATTTATTCAAAATCGTCACCCTAACTTCAAAAATATTTTCTTAGCCTTACCTAGGAAATAATGATTATAAATAGTTAATGGTACGGAATTGTAATCGGTTTATATGGCTTGTGGTTCATGTATAATTCCAAAGGATGTAAAATTAAAATCCTAAACTATTCTTTCGCGCTTTTCGTGTTCTTCGCGGTTGAAAAAAGCACCTGATGATATACGTCCCCTCCCTCCCCTTCATAAACAAGAAAGCTAGAAATCAAGAAGGACACTTTATTTTTTAAACACCGGGTTGACTGTCAAACCATATGTTTCTAACTTTCTTACTTTCTTGTTTAACATTTTACCTTCCAAAACCGACCAGGTAATCCCTTCAAACTAACATCACCCCGGGGCCTGACCTCTGGCCTCCAACATCTCACTACTCGCTACTCCCCTCAGCTTCTACCATTAAAGTTGGTTCTTCCTAATGCCTCCGCATCCACATGCCAGAACACCTTGTTCTCCATTTTCTGCGACCTCAGTATACCCTTTTCCGTAAGATTGCTCATGTGGTACACAATGGTCTGGCGCTCCTTACCCAACCTGTCAGCCACATCCTGGGTGGTTACACCTCCGTTCTGCCTGACGATCTCCACGATCTCCTTTTGTACAGGGGTCAGCATTAATGAATCATTATAATCCAGAGGATAGAAATATTTGTACTTGCCATCGCGCTTGACCTTTATCTGGCCTGTGTTTTCCAGGTTCCTCAGGTGGTGCCGCAGTGTACCCTCGTTTATTGCAAGCTGCACGCTCAATCCGCCCAGGTGCTCTCCAGGATGCGTGCGTATGTATTCGAAAATAGTGAGTCTTGTATCGTGATCCAGCACATTCTTGTGGGTAATTCTAGAATACGAAAAATATGCCAGTGCAAAAAAGATAACGATTATTATAATTATAGCAATAATAAGAATACTATTTGATCCCTCTTTCTCCCATCTGTCCGGGTCCAGGGGATAATCATCTTTATCATTGGGAATACCATCCCCGTCCAGGTCCTCCGGGGTGGATTTGATATCGTTGGGATCGCTGCCCGATTCCTCCTCCTCTTCATCCGAATATCCGTCACCGTCGGAATCGGTGGCGTTTGAACCCCCTCCGTTTGAATCGCCCCCATTTGCACCGTTGCCGTTGGTATCATCCTCCACATTTCCTACAAGTACCGACAGTATCTGATAGTGTTTATCTGCAGTCCCCTCTAACATCTCCTGTGTTTCCGAATATACAATGACATCAATGTCGTATTTTCCATCTTTGATGATCGTGGGTGTAATTACCATAACATTGAAGCTGTTCTTTTGTTTTTCATCGATTTCTATGCTATTGTAATTGAGTTGTACAGTCAATCCGGCATTCAAGAGCTCGGCGGAATTTTCTATTTCAATTGCGGCAGTATCTCTTCCGTTACCTTTATTTACGATTTCGATTACATAAGATGCCTTGTCATCTTTTTCCACCTTTTTACTTGCGTCTTCGCAATTAACCTCGAGGCTAAAAAACTGCGCTATTTGAATGCTCCCCGTGATAGCATCAATACTTAAATTCTCGTCACCGGGTTGTGCTATCGCATACCCGTCGATTGTTAGTGTGTCCGTAATGAAGTAACTCGTATTCTCCGGAACCGAAACACTTGCAGAAAATTGTGCTTCATCACCCGGCTTCAAATGTATCACAGTAGGCTTGACCAAAACCTCCCAGTCATTAACCGAACTGCCGCTGAGATATACATAAAAATCGGTAAAGTCGCTTCCTGCGAATACCTGGCCGGTGACCTTTCCTGGGAATGTCACTGTATGATTCGCACCGGGTTTGACATTTGCTATCTGGAGCTCCTCACCCTCACTGAAACTGATATTTATATTGGATTCTTCCGAGACTTCTGCTTGCCCGGAAAATAAATTAATTGAAGATAGGAATAATAAATTTATTACAAGAATAGTGATCATGATTTTTGTGAGCTTTTGCATATCTTTTACCTTCGTTTTAATTATTTGTCTTTTTGACATTTTTTATTATTAGCATAGTATATATTAAAATTATTGTCAGGATATTCGACACCAGGATAGATTTTGAGTAGATTTGATAATAATTATAAGAGATTAATAAATAGTGTAATAGTGGAAATGTGGAAATGTGGAAGAGTGGAAACGTGGAAAAGTGCAAGAGTGGAAAAGTGGAAGAGTATAAAAGTAAAAGTGGGCCCTGGGTCCTCGCTTCACTCACCATTCACCACTAGGCGACAGCCTTCGCCTCTTGCCTCTTCCTAAGTGTTTTTCTTGTAGCTCTTACAAGTGTCGCAATACCATTTTTCAAATTTATCGAGGTAAATCAAATCATTATTACATTTTGGGCAAGCCGGTGTGAATTTAGTTGCCGATGTGGGCTTTCGAACGGGAACTTTTTTCGGTCTTCGTTCCATCAATAAATAGAAAATAATTATTAAAAGAATTACAATTATGACCGCCATACCTGAAATGATCAAACCACTCTTGCTTGAATCCTGCGATTCTGTTTTTTCCGATGAATCAGTATCCTCATCGTCTACAATTGAAATCGGTTTATTTAACGAGGTGTTAGTACCGTCAAATTGCTCTACTTCTACAATGATTTCATGATCTCCCGCTGTTGCATTCCATTCTATTTGAACAGTAACATTGCTTCCTGCTTCAATTAAATCAATTTCTTTTACTTCAAGAATTTCATTTTTATCTTTGAATGTCACCACGATATTTACCGCATCTCCTTTGCCAACATTGTCTATCGATGCTGTGATGTTTATATTTTCTCCTACATCCGGGTTTGGATTTGAAAATTCCAAATCTGAAATTTTCAATTGGTATGTTTTCACATTGATGTATACCCTGTCACCAAATGATATACCATACTTCGCACTATTCTTAGTAGATTTAGCTGTGATGCCAGCATAATCAATACCTGATCCAGCAGATTTATCAAAAGTAACTCTCACCAAAATCCGCTGAGATTCTCCTGGTTCTAGATATATCGTTTGGTTTGGTTCATTATATATATAAAAATTGAAAATCCAGTAATCAGGATTATTATCAAGCGCACCCAATATCGCAGAATCATTTGCATTCCCTTTATTCGTCACCGTAATATAAAATCCTACTCCTTCTGGATCGGCCGCGTGTGCCTCCAGTGGGTTATCGGCAGAGTAGGATTTTTCGGGTTCAACCTCTAGTTTATAATCCTTTTTAATTCTGACATATAAATCTAATATATTTTCGATCTCTTCACCGCGTGATCTGGCAGTAACCTTGATATTATAATCCCCGGCTTTGATGTCCTCCAGATACTTTACTTCATCAATATCAGGGATTGATACATTCAACCAGATATAAGTAAATTCGAACGGTGGTAAAGTGACTTCATAAGTACTCAAATACGTCTCCAGAGCAGGCATTATGTTTTCCTGCGATTTCTCTATGGAGGTCTCAAAGTCGAATTTGTCGTAACCATTACCATTATTCTTTACTTTGATTCTGAAATAAACGGTATCGCCGGGATCACCATCCAGCCTGTTCTTGGTCACACTCATATTTATTGCATATTCCTGATCCACGAAAACGGTAAATTCCAGGTCACCTCTGGCGATATGAACGACATCACCTTCTGGTGTATCAGAAATCATGATGAGGTTAACAGTATAACCGCTGGATTTGACTTCGGCATCTTTTGGAATGACTACAGAAAGTGTGATGTCTTTCGAATCGCCATCGCTGCCGGCCGGTTGAAGCGTGGGTGCTGATGTACTCAGAGTCCACGGCCAGTCGCCTTTGTCTTCAAGCTTGAGTAAAATTGAGTCATCTCCATTACCTCGATTCTTCACAGTAAAATCAAATTGAACCAATTCGCCCAGCACACCGCTCTTGGAGGTTGTAGGTGTGGATACATCCACATCATATATCTGTGTAACACTAATCCATAAATCCTGTGTATCGTTTGCATCATTGGTATCGTATCTAACATCGTCACCGCGCGAAATGGCTTTGATAGTTAGTTTTATGTCGCATATTGGCGTATCTTTTGGTACCTTCACTGTTACTGTTACTGATTTGGACTGTTCAGAGACCAGATTCAATATTTCCGCTGGACTTACGGTTGCATATTTAGAATACTTACTTTCAATTGGTGTTATTTCGTAATTATCTGTATCTGTTCCTATATTAATCAATTCAATTTCAAAAATAACCACCCGGTCGTTCTCCACCTCTGATGAATCGGTATCTAGAGATTTATGATTTACATTATCCTTTGCTTCCAGATGTACACCATAAGCTTGAAGAATTTTTAATGTGAATGTCTCGGTATCATATCTGGAATTATTAGCTTTTGAGGTTACATTCACATCAAATCCGAAGGTTTCCGCTTCCCTCCCATTAGGGACTTCAACAGTAATAATAACTGTCTGTGACCCGGATGGGGCAATTGGAGTTGTCTCTGCTGGAAAGTAAAACCAGTTCCTGTAGAGATTGTCCACTTGAACAATAATTGTGAACGAATCCCAATAATCCACCATGTTTATTATCAATATCGAATAATCCACACTTGCTTTATCACCTTCGAGATTTGGTGTTACCTCTAAATCGCGTTCAGTACAAGATATATCCACATTCCTGGAGGAAGTTCTACTACCTCCAATATTTTCATCGACACATGGTTGTTCTGTATCTACGGAGGCGACATTCAATCCATAAAGGGACAGAATAATTAATCCAACAATTGCTATTGCGTTAATAGCTATAATTCTCATTGCCTAACACCCAAGTTACATTTCCTATATCGAAGGCCTATTTATTACATTTGTATGGATATTTATATTTTTCTCAGGAAGATTTATATTTACAGCAATTTGAAGTTCTCGCCTCTCGTCCCTCGCCTCTCCCGAAGGGTCTCGCTACTCGCAACTCGCAACTCGTCTCTCATGTAAATAGTTTAAATATGAATTTGAAGGGTGTACAACAAATTATTAATAACGATACAATATTGTTAATTCCATCGTAATGGTAGTGGTGGCCAAATTAATGAGAATTACAATTATCCTAATTATTTCATTCCTGGTTGCAGGTTTAATAATGCCCTTAAATTCATTATCCAGTAATGAAGCCGACCTGGATACCAGGCATCAAGATTCAGTAACACAATTCGAAGGTGACATTGAAAGCAAGACCTTGACGTTCATGGGGGAGGGAAACGATACCTCGCTGGTGGTGGCGCTGCCGGAGAAAACCAAGGTCGACTCCGCCTCCGTTGATATTGAAGGCAGACCGATTGTGCTCGAACCCTTTGTTATAATAAATTATTCGGATACAGAGCACAACAAGGCCTGGGATGACCCTTACAATATGGAATTCCCTCCAAGCTCACCGCCTTCAAAGTTCAAATCAACTCCGTTTACCACACAGGATTATGACGATGTCAAAGCCCTCGATGATAATAATAAATCCACCTCTTCAGGGATGTCTTTTACCGGTTATCCCATCCAGCTTTATGAATTCGATCTCTCGAACTATGCCGTACTTGAATTCGAGGTTTTCTGGGCCGGCTGTTATATGCACTGGTGGAGCGGAAATGTCGACGGCATGAATGTTTCGATCTGGAATGTAACTGCAAATACCTGGGAGATAGTGGGAGGCTATTATGCAGAAAGGGGTGTACCGCCAACCGGGGACGTTTATATCGAGAAATCTTATACATCCAATCCTCTGGATTTCATCAATTCAACTTCAAAGCTGCTCTATGTAATTGTGTCTGCACCCATGGGGGCCGGTATGTCATGGTGCGATCTTGCTACGAACTATATTTCTATCAACATAACCCAGGACCCCAGTCCCACATATCCCGGTCAACCGTATTTGAATATAGGAGGCGATGAGGATAAAGAATGGACTTATACCGGGACGCTATTCTCAAAGGAACGGTTTTCCGGTAGTAATTTTAAAAATGAGCTTCAAGATCACCTGGATGAGGGAACGCCCATAGGTGAACTTATCTATATACCCTTCGAATTCGGTGTTACGGAGCGTGGGATTCTGTACATCTCTAACCTGACCATAGTGTACAGGTATAATCAAGGCCCCACGAGTACCAAGGAAATGCCGGAGATATCCTTTGATGAAGATTCTGGTTGGAATGTGATTAATATCAATATTACCAGTTATTTCAATGATATCGATGATCCTTTTTACGATCTTACTTTCGAACTTAATGGTAATACCCCTGATATCTGGGGCGAAATCACATCAGATTATAAAATTAAATTTACCTCCGCAGAGAATTTCTTCGGGTTGGCTGAATTTAATATTTCATGCAGGGATAAGGGCTACGACGGTATTACAAATAGTGATGATTGTATCATCTATTCCAATAATTTCACAGTGGAGGTGTTCCCCACGGATGACCCCCCTGTGATAAAGTACATCAATGATAAAACTGTCGTTAATAATAAATTCGATTTAGCCGCAGTGGAAGATAAGTACCTCAATTTTTCTGTTTTGGCAGAGGATATCGATGGCGATGAGATTACCTATTCTATTGATACCAAAGACGAATCGATCGCACTTGATGGAAATAAAATCACATTTTTACCCACTCAAGCTCACGTGGGGTTCTTCAATTTCACGCTCAAAGCCACCGAGACCAACATCTCTAAGTTATACGATTTCGTTAATATCAGTATATTAGTTGAGAATACAAACGACGGACCTGTAATGGAAAAAATACCGGATACCTGGGTGGTGGATGAAGATTCATGGTTGAATTTAACCCTGGGTGCCGATGACAGCGATTTAAATTACGATAATTTCGATAAAATTACATTCAAAACCAATTTCAGTAGTTATGGGATAGACCCAACTCATTGGTCTTTTGATGAAACCTCAGGGAAATTCTCATTTAAACCTGATAATTCACATGTGGGAACATATCGGGTTAATTTTTCTGTGGCCGATAACTATGGTGAAATCGATTGGTGTCATATTATTATCGTTGTGAATAATGTAAATGATCCGCCTGAAATCAACCCGATTGAATATGAGATCGTGGATGCAGATAAGTCCAGCCCCGCGCTGGAGAATCTTACTGTTACCTTTACAACCGTGGCAGCTTCTGATCCTGATATAATCCACGGCGATAATTTGAGTTACACCTGGGACTTCGACCACTCCGACGGTATAAGTAAAGATGCTGAGGGCCTCAATGTAGTGTGGAACTATCCTGCCCCGGGAAATTATACTGTTACCCTGACGGTTACAGACACTGGCACACCTCAGTTATCAAATTCCACCACTATTACAATTCAGGTATTGGCACCGGAGGTGGACATACAAGAGGATGATGATAATATTATCGATATCGAAAAGGAGGAAAAGGAAAAGGGTGGGTGGATTTGGATTTTGGTTGTGTTAATCGTCATAATTATTATAGTAGTGATTTTCTGGTTTTTTATTATAAAAAGAGGATTAGGTGAAGATACCGCATATGAGGTTGAACCACCCAAGGCAGCTCCTCCGGTACGAAATATTCCACCTTATGATGTGATTGCACCAGAAAAACCATCAGGGCAGCTCACAATGCCGGCTATCATATCCTCGGAACCATTGAAACCGGTTGAACAGCAACAGTTCCCGGAGCGAGTACCACCCCCAGAACTCCCCGCTCCAACTCCAGAGGAGTCTAAGAGTCCGGGGGTCGAAAATAAGAAAAGTCGATAGTCGATAGTACAAGTGTAATAGTGGAAAAGTAGAAAAGTAAAAAAGTTAGTCTGAGTCCTGGGTCCCGGGTCCTGGGTCCTCGCTTCACTCACCATTCAAGCGAGCTTTGCTCGCGTGCTCACCGCTCAATTATAAGCGTTAACCTTCAATTCTCCCCCATTAATATAACATCTTTAAGAGATATTTTTATATATTTATTATGTATTTAATATTACGATTGTTATAATATTTACCGGAATGGATTGTTATGATTTGCAATTGGAAGGTTTTCGGAATATTCTGGCTTGCTGTGATACTGCTTATATCTATAATTTGCTTACCCGGTGCTGAAGCGACAACCAGGGCGGTGACTTATTCGCTTGATATATCAGACTATACAGATGATGTTACAGGCGACAACTTCGGCGGCGATATAGTAAGTGATGCGGATATTACGTCCTTGAAATCCTCGGAAGCTACAGGGATTATTACTTTTGAACTTACCGTTGACGGGACGATACATGGAAGTACTTCTGCAGGATACATTATGTACACTTACGAGTTCTTCATCGATGTTGATTATGACGGCTATGAAGATTGGACCGTCTGGGTCATGCCGGACCCGATTTACATCGATGAGTTCTATGCATCCATGGAAGATGACGAGGAGTATTATGATTATACTCTTGACGCAGACGATGTCACCGGTGACGGGACCAGCACCCTCACGGTCAAATTCCCGTTAAGTTACATTTCTGACGAGATCTACGGCTGGGATGTGTATGTAGAAACATTCCATTATGATTATTCCGATGAGGATTACTATTACTGGGAGGATGCATATGACAGCGCACCCGACAGCGGCTTCTCATTCGATCCCTACGGCGATGACGATTACGACGGGATGGAGAACTGGTATGAGCAAAAATACGGCCTGGACCCGGACGACTCCACCGATGCCTCACTTGATCCCGATGGAGACAACTTCACCAATCTTGAAGAATTCAATTATTATTCCGACCCGACATCTCCAAGCTCACATCCACCATTACTGAATAATACGATCAATATCACAATTACAAAACCGTATGAGTATGAGACAATCTATGCAAGTGAAGATTATTATGATTACTATACCATTACAGGGACGGCAACACCACCTTCAAGTGATTCTATATATTATGTTGAATGGAGGGTGCAGGAGGCCCTGTATGATGGATGGGAAGACTGCGAGGATCTATCGTTTGACAATTCCTGGACCTCCTGGGAAGCTTATATACCCACATATTCATTGGAAGATTACGGTTATCTTTCACACGGGTATAATACATTGGAAGTCAGGGTAATTACAACCAATAATAACTACAATACCGCAGAGGTTATATTCTATTTCGATGCAGGTGAGATTGACGATTATGACGATTACGAGTACTGGACTGTGAGATTTACGGGAAAAACCGTGGATGTCTACGGGCCTTTTGATGTATGGTTTGAAGGGACATTCGAAGTAAATACAAAATCATATCCAAAAGAAATCGATATAAAAGTAACTGATAACTCTGAGGACCCGATTTATAACGGAGAGACATTACTGGGCATTTATGAGATTTATGAGGATATTTTGTTCATAAGCTTGAACGAACCTGGCATCACGAGCAGACCCACAACATACGAAGATGAGGGTGATAATACCGTCTTCTATTTGATCCAGGAAATTGCAGGCAGCGGTGCCACCGAACTTGAAGGCAACTGGTACGGGACCGCCATATCCTATTATTCATACCTCGATGACGATATTTACGAGTGGGACGAATTTTTTGAGGATTATCCGTTTACCAAAACACCCACAGATACATCGATTGATGTAGAAATCTCCTCGGCGACTTTATCGTTCCAGATTCAATGGGATAGAGACAGCTTTTACGTGCTTATTAAGGGTACAACAAGCGGCGTGGACCACTGCAAAATTACATTCGTGAGTTACTACAAAGACGGTTCATATGACGATTGGGTGTACTGGGAAGAAGAGATAGATATGAAAGAATTCGATGACGAGATAATGGAATATATGGCAGAATACGGCTTCGAAACCTGGCATTTCAAGCCCACGTCGGATAACTGGACCACCTGGGAGTACAAATTGAACAGCACATTTACTTATGATGAGATGAATCTCACGGATTTTAATGATCTGGACATGTCTGATCTTGAAGAAATCTATGATGAGATGATACCTATCAAAATGGAAATATACGTCCGTGCCTACGCAGATGCCGGGGAGACCAAATGGAACCAGGATATGTATGAGGTAAAAATAAATCGCGGCACCAAAGGCAATTCAATCAACATCGATTTCGTCGGTGAGAGTACCGCCAGTATCGAATATGGAGGTCAAGGCGAAACCTCTGTCGAACCGATTCAAGAACGATTTCTTGACCGATATTCAATAGACGAAGATTCTTTTGGCGACGACTTTGAAAACATAGGCCAGTTCATTTTAATAATGCCTGTTGGAGATACAGATGTAAAATGGGTGAATATTACAATTCAATATGATCCGGACAAGCTGCCCTCAGATTTTTCGGAGGAGAATTTCAAAATCTATTATTTTGATGAAGATACTGAGAAATGGGTGGAATGCGAAATAACCGGTGTGGATACCGAGAACCATCTGATCTATGCAAATGTAACCCACCTGACGATATTTGCACCAATGGCGGAAAGCGGAGGAGGCGGCCCAGGAGGAGGTGGAGATGATGATGATGATGACGATGAGCCTGGAGGGACCGGAACCGGCACTTCGGATGTGGGTTTGAGCCTCACCTTGATTCTTGCTCTTGTCGCTGTCGTATTTGTTATTGCAATTGCGGCGGGGATGATAATCGTTCGAAAGCGCAAAGCACCCGCAGCACCACAGCCTCCGGGGGCTGCGCCTGCAAAACCATCAGAAGGACAACCGCCACAGCCGCCGGCGGGTGCACCAGCAGAGGACAGGCCAGGTAAACCGGCCCCACCGCCACCTCCAGACGATGATGATTTTAAAGAGACCGAAATGGTAGAGCCCGACTGGGAAGAGGATGAAGAGCCTGAGGTGGAACTATCAGAGCTGGAAACCAAAACGAAAAATTGTCCCAAATGTAAGACCTCAATTAATGTCTCGCCCTCGTTTGACGATAAGATCTCACTTCAGTGTCCCAGCTGCGGCAGTAAAGGCAAGATCCCCAATCCGTATCTGGATGATATAGAACAGCTGCGTGAACGAAAGGAAACAGACACATTATTCGAATTCGACGACGAAAATGAGGACGACTTTGACCTGCCGCCACCGCCACCGCCGCCACCACCGGATGATTAAAAATTCTAAGCACTAAATACTAAATTCTAAACAAATTCTAAATACTAAATTCTAAACCCTCCCCACCCCATGTTAATCAAGAAATCTAGAAATCAATAAACCCACTTCATAATTAAAACAAATACTTGTTTGTTAGACCAATTCTTCTATCTTTCTTTCTTTCTTGTTTAATACCTCACCTGCAAAGCCGGATAAGGTACTTTAATCGATATCTAATCACCCCAGACTCCAACCTCTTACCTCTAACCTCCTGGTAGATTTCGGGGCCTTCACGCCTTTCCTCCTCTTTCGCGGTAAAAAATACCTTGCCAATACCGACCAGGTAATCTCAGCAGAAAGAAATCACCCTGAGCCCGGTCTCTGGCCACTGGCCTCTATTGTTTCTACTTCCCTTTTTTCTTGCCGGGATTATCCGACAGCTTCTGTTCGATTTTTCCAAGCCGCTCATTGATCTTGGTCATATCCTCTCGCATTTCAAGCATAGCACGCTCGAAAGGAGAAAAACCCTTCGCAGAAAGAATCCTGTGGCTGATGTACATCCCCAGAAAAACAGCACCCAGTACCGCCAGCATGAAAATAACAACCAGCATGCTTATGAACCCTATGAAATCCAGAAGTATACTTTCAACGGTTATCCATCCCATTGAAGTTACTATTATCCAGGCTGCAATGATTATTATGCTTATTATCAGGATATAGTATATCGGAGGGATCTTGAATTTCAACTTTTCTGTATTAAGATCTTTTTCCATGGCAAATCATCTTCTCCCACTGGGGTCTCTTTCTCTGCATCATCTATTATTTCTATCACGTTCAAGAAAATATCATTTTCCTCGTCATTTAACAAAATAATTTCGCATGCATAGGAATAAACCAGATTGATATCAACCTGCGCTTCCACATCAAGATCATACTCGGTGCTGTTACAATTATAACTCAGCATATAAGTATTATTCTCTATTTTTTCATAGTCATTTACTTTTATTTTTATGGTTTCATACTTGTAATCGCCAATGGCGCTCTTTACATAGATTTTAAACTGCTCCGAATCGAAATCGTAATCCACGATTACTTCAGGTATTGATGAATAATCATGACCGCCCTCTTCAGGGTCTTTTAAGCACCCGCTGGCAAGTGCGACTGATATTAAAATCATTATAATGAAACTGATACTGAAATAGCCTTTTGTTGTCATTTGCGTTAAAATATTCTTTCTACTATTAATATTTGTGGATAAGTGATTAATATTGGTTATTATTTTTTTCAACCATTTTTTTAGGTGACAGGCCAAGCGAAATTTTAATATAGCCTCCATCAATAAAAATCCAGCTTTTATTATTCTACCCCTAAAGAGATAATAACATTAATAATGAATTATATATATTCAACTACATTATTCTTAACGGCTCTGATTATTATTACAGATAGGTGCAGTTCAAATGAAAATTCTAAAAATAATATTGATAAGCTCTATTACGTTTCTGGCAATCTTCGCATTCTCCATGGATATCTTTGCACTCCAGGGTATGAACAATGCCAAAGCAGCGGGCATTGAAGATGAGCCGGAACCCGAATCCAAACCCGAAATAGTCCAAACAGCGGTTCTTGACACAAACTGGGGCGTAATCAAATTCGAGCTTTATACCGAGCTTGCACCTATTACAACAGATAATTTTATTAAACTGGCGGACGAGAAATTCTACGACGGTATCAAATTCCATCGAATTATCGATGATTTTGTCATCCAGACCGGCGATCCAAACACCCGCAACGATAACCCGTACGATGACGGGTCCGGCGGCTCGGACCAGACCATTCCGCTGGAGATCCACCCCGACCTGACGCACATAGACGGTGCGGTGGGAATGGCGCGCAGCGCGGAAGAGGACAGTGCGTCCTCACAGTTCTATATTTGCGACGGGCCTCAGCACGGCCTGGACGGCGATTACGCGGTGTTCGGCATCACCGTTGAAGGTATGGATGTCGTTAGAGATATCGCCAGTGCGGAAACCTATCCGGATTACAGGGTAATGCTAAAGGACCACCCGGTGGATGACATCGTAATGAACCAGGTCTATATCGAAGAGTTCATCAATACCACCAACGAATCGGCAGAGGAAATTGATTCGGAATCCAAAAAGGATAGCATGCCGGGCTTCCAAACGCCATTTGTTTTGTCCGCAATGGCTGCTGCAGCTGTAATTGTTTATTATAAAAGAAGATGAGGTTAGGCGCTAGAGAAGAGAGATTAGGCGCTCGGGAGATTATTGATTGCTAATAGAAGTGCGTTAAGCATTGAGCGGTAGCGAAATGCGTAACGGTAGGCGTCGTCCGTTCAGCGACCGTTTAACGTTAGTCGAATAACGTTACGCTCCTCGCAACCGCAACCGAATTACGCACTTCTATAAGCATTGGAAATCGATTTAGTAGCTTTACAATTTATTACTCATTCTTTTCCAGTTGATAAGTAATCCTATCGTCATCAAGCTTTTTAGGGACGGTCTTAAGTTTCATACCTATCTGTATCTCCGACTCTTCCATACCTTCAAGCCAGGCAAGTACCCTGCCGCCCTCATCAAGCTCCATCAGCCCGATTGTATAAGGCGTCTTTTCTTCAAAACCCGTCGGTGCGGCGTGGATGGTTGTGTACGTAATTAAAGTCCCCTCGCCCTTGGTTTCGAACCATTCCATATCCTCACAAAGACATTCGGGACAGTCCGACCGGGGCGGGAAGAAGAACACGTCGCATTTAGGACATTTCATGCCCTTCAAAATACCATCTTTAAGATATGTAGGAAACTCGCTAACCTTTGAAAAAGGAACGAAACTGATAACACCAAACTCGTCAAATCCCATTGATTTCACCAACCTCTATTAAATGCATTTTAATCGAGCAATGTAGGGGAAGAATCCCCTACAACCCCTCTTTCTTTATCTTTTTGGGTGATGCCGCAGGCATCACCCATAGAGAAAAAAAAAGAGAGGGGTATTAGGGGAGATTCTTCTCCCCTAACATTTATTCGATTAAAATGCGATTGAATTTTAGCGTGAGTATACATTCACGAAGCAGTACTGTCCTATACCTCCTACGTTATGAGTGAGCCCGATTTCGGCACCTGCCACTTGTCTGTTGCCGGCTTCTCCCCGGAGCTGTTTCACTATTTCAACGGCCATTGAGGTGCCTGTAGCACCCACGGGGTGTCCTTTCGCCTTTAAACCGCCGTCAAGGTTTACGGGGATTTTGCCGTCCTTATAGGTCTGCTTATCCTCGATTAGCTTACCGCCTTCGCCTTTCTTACAGAACCCCAGGTCCTCGTACGCCATTATCTCCGCTATGGTAAAGCAGTCGTGCACATCAGCAATATGTATATCTCCCGGCCCGTACCCGCTCTGTTTGTACGCTTGTTTGGCAGCTTCAACCGCAGTGGGAAGATGTGTCAGCGATTCCCTGCGCAGAACCGACATGGGCGCGGAGGCGACCCCCATACCCTTAAGCCAGACGGGCGTATCCGTTAATTTACGCGCGGTTTTTGCTTCTGCAACGATCAGGCACGCGGCCCCGTCGGCGTTCGTACAGCAGTCGAACAGATTTAACGGCGTCGCCACGGGCCTGGAACCCACGGCCTTCTCAAGCGTTATTTCCTTTTGAAAGAACGCCTTGGGGTTCTGGGCACCGTAATAGTGGTTCTTAACCGCCACAGCCGAGAGCTGTTCGCGGGTGGTACCGTACTCGTACATGTGCCGGTGCGCGTAGAATGCGTAATAACCTGGAAACGTGGTACCGAAAATCGATTCCCACTGTACATCGCCCACGCGCCCCATCAGCGCCAGGATTTCCGGTGTGGACAGCTCCATCATCTTCTGCACGCCAATTACAGCTACAAGGTTATACTGGCCCGCTGAAACGGCCATTACGGCAGAGTGCAGTGCCGCACTGCTGGACGCGCATGCCGCCTCCGTCAGGTACGTCGGCTGGGGGTTCAAACCCAGGTATTCAGCTACTACTCCGGGCAGCGAGCGCTGCTTGTGGTATTCAGGCTATGAGCCGATAAATGAGGCCTGGATATCCTTACCGGTAATACCTGCATTGGTCAGTGCCTCGCGGTACACCTCGAAAGCCAGTTCTTGTACCGTGGCATCTTCCCGTTTGCCGAATTTGCCGTGGCCGTAACCTACGATTGCAATATCATCCATTTGATCACCTTAATCAAATCTTAGTCGACAGTCGACAGTCGATAGTCAGGCACTGAGTAATGCCGACTTTCGACTTCGTTTGGTAATATTGGGATTGGGGATTTCTTTTGAATTTTGAATTTGAAAATTCCCCTAAAGGACAAGATGTTTTTTGTGAATAATTTTGAAGTTTGGATTTATTTTTGTAGTATTTGGATTTTGTAGTATTCCTTTGTAGTATTTGTAGTATTTGTAGTATTGGTAGTATTACTAAGCAAAATCCCAACTAAATGTATTGTCCTCCATCGATTTTTATGACTTCACCTGTTATGTGGCGTGAGCGATCAGAACACAAAAACACCACAAGATTGGCTATATCTTCGGGAGAGGCCAGCCTGCCCAGCACGGTTTCATCTACTGCTCGCTGCTTGAATTCGTCCGGGATTTTTTCCATCATATTTGTAAGAACCATGCCGGGTGCAATTGCATTTACATTTACATTGAATTTTCCGAGCTCTCGTGCAATTGTTTTAGTTAATGCGATTATACCACCCTTTGTCGCTGCATAGTTCGATTGACCGAACTTACCACGCAGCCCGTTTATCGAAGCTACATTGACGATTTTACCGGAATTCTGGCTCTTGAAAATCGGGCCAACTGCATGGATATAATTGAAATAACCTTTGAGGTTGATATTAATAACTTCATCCCACTGCTCTTCAGTCATTTTCCAGATTACCGCATCGCGGGTTATACCGGCGTTGCATACCAGAATGTCCACACTTCCGAGCTCTTCTTTTACGCGTGTAACCATATTCTCCGCATCCCGAAAATTAGACACATCAGCCTGGACAACCAGTCCGCGTCGGCCTATTTCATTGATTTTCAAAACCACTGCCTCGGCCTCTTCGGAATGTTTGCGGTAGTTTAATGCAACATCCGCTCCTGCTTCTGCCAAAGCGAAGGCGATAGAAGCACCGATGCCGATGCTTCCCCCAGTTACTATTGCAACTTTACCAGAAAGATCATCATTAGACTTACCGGCCATATAAACTTCCCCCTGATTATGAAATATTCTGAATTTGATAATTTCCAAATGAAGAATCTTATTAATAAATCTTTATAATCATTCTCTGTAGTTAGGCCTAATTTATATATATAATAACACCATTAGAAGAATTCATCAAATTCAATTATTAAATACATTGCTCAAAATATGTTTATCAGGGCAAAATGAACCGATTTATCTGAGTTTTGTGCAAAAGGGACTTGGCAGGGGAGTGTGTTAAACATGAATGAAACCCGTAATAGTAAGTTAATTACATGTCAAGAAGCTGTAGAAAAGTACGTCAAAGATGGTTGTTTTTTAGCTGTGGGTGGCATGCACATGCATAATAACCCCATGGCATTGGTACATGAAACTATCCGTAAAAAACGAAAAATTAAACAGTTGATCGCAAGTCCGTCGGCGAATATGAACGCCGAACTATTTTTCGCCGCAAACCTTGTGGAAGAGATCTATCTTTCATATGTAGGTTTCGAGCACCTGGGGCTCGCACCGATGTTTCGTAAATCGGCGCAGGAGGGTAAGATTAAAGTGCACGAGTGCGACGAGGGTTTTATCATATATTCTCTACGCGCAGGTGCGGGCGGACTGCCGTTTATACCATATCCGAAAGGGATGGAGTATTCGGATATTCCAAAGGTAAATCCGCAGGATTTCAAAGAGACCACGGATCCGTTCACCGGAGAAAAGGTAATCTGCGCACCTCCGCTGAACCCTGATGTGGCACTGATTCACTGCCAGAAGAGCGATGAGTTCGGCAACGCTATATTTGAAGGTAGTAAATTTACCGATGAGATAATGGCCCATGCCAGTAAATATGTTATAGTCCAGGTTGAAGAAGTCGTTCCGCACAGCTATATAGAAAAGCATCCGGGTGAAGTGGACTTACCGGCGTTTATAGTGGATGCTGTGGTGCACGTACCCTTCGGCTGCCATCCCACTGCATCGCATATGTACTATACATTCGATGAAATGCATTTGAAGGAATACCTGAAGGCAAATAAAGATAAAAAGGTGGAGGAATACCTGGCTAAATATATCTACGATATCAGCAGCCACGAGCAGTACCTGGAGGCGGTTGGCGGCCAGGCTGCATTGGAGAAATTAAAGGGGGGTGGTAAACCATGGTAAGTGCACCGGAAATGGAGGGTAATCAGAACGCAGCAGGGCCTTCAAAAGCTGAAATTATGGCTGTAGCGCTCTCACACCACCTGAATGACGGTGAGCTGGTCATCATGGGTGCATACAGTATGATACCGATGCTGGCATCCAGAATGGCCCAGTTAACCCACGCACCGAATTTGAATTATATTGCAGGTGGGAGCGGTGCGGTAAATCCCAGACTTGAACCCCTGGTACACTCCTCCTGCGATGTTAGAAATCTTAAGGCAGAATGCGTTCTGCCGCTGCCTACAGTAATCGATTTCGAAGGTAAGACCGAAATCGATTTATTCTTCGCCGGGGGCCTGCAGATAGATAAATACGGTAACTGCAACCTCGTGGGAATCGGCGAATATTCCGCCATGAAGCTCAGGGGACCCGGCACTGTAGGTCTCCCGTTTCTTGCAAGAGCCAGGCGGTTTGCTATATACACCCAGGGGCACGATCCCCGGACATTTATAGAGAAAGTTGATTTCATCAGCGGCCCCGGATTCTTCCAGGGTGAGAATTACAATGAAATGAATATACCCAGCAACGGCCCCGCCCTGGTGGTCACTCCGATTGCTGTTATGGATTTCCATGAAAAAACTCATCAGATGCGGTTGAAATCCACATATCCCGGGGTAACTCCCGAACAGGTACAGGAACAAACAGGATTTGAACTCTTAATACCCTCCAGTGTGCCTGAAAGCGAAATGCCCACGGATACTGAATTGGAAATAATGCAGCGCCTTGACCCGCAAGGAATAGCACGGAACTCAATTAGATAAAATACAATCAGGCGCGAGGCGCTAGGGTGATTATATAATGCTACAAGAGGTACGCAAATCGGTTGCGTTGGCGAGGCTCGTTTCGATAGGCGGCTGCGATGTTCGTCTCACCTATTGCCTCTTGTCTTTTGCCTCTTGCCTCTCCCGAAGGGTCTCGCTACTCGCTACTAGTCTCTCTTATAATTGTAAATAATCAATGCAGGGTGATAATATGTCTGCTCAAAGATCAGTTCAAAAACGGCTTGACGAATTGGAAGCAAAATTGGATAAAGTGCGGTATAATATTTTAATGATGTCATTTTATACTGATTTGAAAATAATCGAAAGCACAATTCATAGATGTAAACTCCATGGTATAAAAGTCGACGAGTCGCTCACCGATGCTCTCAATGAATTCAAAAAAATGCTATACGGCGATAAAGATATATTCAAAATTGGTAAGAAATACTTGGAACTTTCTGAGAAATATTTTACATTACGAAAGGAGATCTATGGAGAAGATGAATTGATACCTGAAGAATTAAGTAAGGAAAAGCTGGAAGAGATGTTGAAATCATATGTCTAATTAATATTATATTAAAAATAATAAATAAAATTTTTAGAATCTCATAATTGTATTTTTTTTATAAAAATTTAATTGGTATTGTGTACAAAATAATTGGATATATTATCCCGAGTTTACTATTAAT
>CP070629.1:660286-677179 GCA_020356005.1 Thermoplasmata archaeon | reverse complement strand
CACCCGATATATCGGTCATATCACTTGGATTGGTCCAGTTGATATCAAATGAATTTACATTGGTCCAGTTCGAAGGTGTTGATTTTACATCCAGGGGTGCATCTGGCGCCAGATTGTCATAATATAAATTGGTGGTATCATTTAGCAGTTGGTTTTTATTATCCTCGCCGTCAACGAGCCATACATAAATTGGATGAACACCGCTTCCTACTACCGAAATGCCTGTTATTTGAGTTATACCAGCCCCTGCGCGATAATCACCATCAGTAGGAGACGTTGGGTAAGTATCAAGTTTAAAATACGCTCCGGTGATACCCGAGTTGTCCTTGGGATTGGTCCATGAAACGGTGAACGAATTTGTATTCGTCCAGCTCACAGGTGTTGCAGCGATGCCGGTTGGTGATCCCACATAATCATCCGCAGGCTGAGCCGTATCGTTATTCGAGATGCCGATATTATATACTTCGTCGAATGCAGTGATGTTAAACGAATATGTGATTCCATTGGTCAAGTTCCCTATCTTGTAGCTCGAATTGCCCGGCCAGACGGTCTCTATGAAATTACCGTCCATGCTGATGTTATATCCTAAAATATCAGAACCATCATCCACTGAGAGGGTCCAGCTCAATGTGATATTTCCGCCGTCATCGTTTGATGTATCAGAAGCGACCAGACTAGTGGGCGGATTCGCTATATTATCAGAACTCTTATTGCTGGCGTTGTTGGACCACGGCGATTCGTTCGGCCCGTCATCGGCTCTTACAGAGAAATGGTAGATTACACCGTCCGCCAGGCCGGTAACAAAATACGTATAATTCGTCGCTTCGGTGGCAGGAATCACCGCCACTAGATATTTGTTACCGTTGGGACCTTCACCTGTATCGTTTATATAGAGATTATAACATTTGACATCCCGGCTGCCTCCGCCGTCGTCGCTGGAGTTTGTCCAGGTCACATTGAGAGTATTTCCGTTATCTCCAGGTACGTCCCGAACCGATTTGATCGTAGGTACACCTGGTGGGAACGGATCGCCGGTCAATAAAATACGTATGCGCTGATAAGGGCCGCTGTTGTTGATCATGTCCATATGGATATTCGTTAGAGTATTGTTATTATAAGATGAATTTGGAGAAGAAGTTCTGTTGAATAAATCCTGGCTGTCCTCCAGCGAATACGCAGCATCGGATAAATCTGACTTGGACGGATTCGCATTCTCAGGCCGTAGCATTTTAATAGTTCCCGCATTGTTGTTCTTTGTATCGTCGAAATGCCATATCAAAATTCCGCCCTCTTTCAGACCAGAATCAAAGGTTTCGGAATCATTCCAGCGGTTTTCTACATAGAACCATTCCTGGCTGTCGGGAAGATTTATTTTATATGACGTGCTGTCATTGGTTGAGCCGCTCGTTGCCCTAACGGTCTTTATTCCCTGGTTGTTGTTAGTCTCGTTTATTACTATCGGTTGATGCCAGCCAAGGAATTCCTTGCACCAGGTTGAAAAATGAGCGGGCTTGTTAACTCCGGTTTTATTCGTATTGTAAGCTCCACTGGCCATCACATCCCAGCTTCTTACAGGGTACGTTGCCTTGGTTGTGTCATAAAGGTCAGGTAAACCCAGGTCGTGACCGAATTCATGGACATACACACCCATTTTGGACATTTCGGCCAGCATTGTATAGGTTCCGGTTCTTACCTTTGTTACTCCGTTATACGAAAGATCGTCTGTAAAGACAGTTACACCCCACTTGTGAGACCATATCTGCGGATCACCTGAAGGGCCAGTACCATCTCCATCAGTTGCATCGTCCAGACCTGCATGGACCACCATAAGATGATCTATTACTGTATCATTATTGGTATCATATTCTGTATAATTTATATCCGGGTCCGCAAGTTTAATCGCTTCAGTCACCAGGTCCCGGGCGTTTCCATAACCCATAGGTGGTGTCGGGTTCATCTCGTACTTGCCGTAATAAGATTCATTACGGCTTGCAGTATACCAGCCGTTGGTATTACTGGAATTTTTTGCACAGTAACCAGTAAGATTGTATTTATGATATGAAACCTCATCAAACCAATTTGCCATTGTGTTCGCACCTGTACTTGTGTTAAATATTACAGTTTCGTTGAAATACTCCGTATCCCGGATATCGGGTTTGTGATTAATAGTATCATTCTTTGAATCCGTAAAATTGATAAAAATAACCAGCAGCTTACCACCCGGGGGTGCCGGCTTTGGCGACGGTGCCCGGGTACCCGGTAAACCCTGGTAGGGGTCGTTGTCACCGCCTAGGGGGTTCATATACCACGGTGGACCGGCATTGCTCCAACCGTTTTCCAGATTGTTTTCACGGATCTTTTCGGTGAGTTCAATGAACTCATCGGTATAATATTCCTCATCCTCCGGATGAAGAAGTTCATAGGGCATTACATCATCATCGAAATCATTTATTGATTCATCGTTCAATTCACCATCAGTCGTGGATAAAGGTGCATTTGATTCATCAAAATCCAAATCAACTTCTATATTGTCTCCATTGTTATCTTCAGAAAGAGGTGTTGTTGATTTCTCATTATAATTAGGAATAATAACACCTATAGAGCTTATTGAAATTAAAACTGCAATAATTATAATAAATGGTCTATTGAGATTGGCAGAGAGTGTAATAAAAATACCTCCTACATGGATTCTTTTGGTACTGATCTGAAACCTGAATTCACTGCATTTTTTTTAGGCCATACATAAATATGGGATTTTTTAATTTTTAAATATCCTCTAGTAGTTATATCCTAATTAGTTTAAAGTTTTTATTGTATAAAAATTTGCGTAACACATGTTACTTTAACTTTAATCTATATTTAAACTAATGGAATCAATAATTTCAGTTGATAATTTACCTTGATTATTAGATTGTTGAAAAGACATGTAAAGAAAAAATATAAATAATGTAATTGCCAATATGGTGTAACCGGGTATACAACCTATGGTTGTTATCTGGGATGATAGAAGTTCCGTTCGAAATTATGAGTAATTAAGACTAATTATCCTAAATCCCAACTGGTGAATAATATATATAAATACCTGGCAGTAATTGGTAAAGGGCTGATGGCAGATGACCGGTGAGAAAGATTCCGAAGAAAACAGTATAAAAATCCCAATTTCGGATGGGTCAGAAGAACAAAATCAGGATGAGGACACATTTTCAGCCGAAGATGCAACTCCAACCGAAGAGGAGGTAGAATCAGGTGATATTAAAATCCCTATAGCATTCCACAGGTTGGTAATGGGGTTTGAAGGTGTGCCCACCGGTAAAGCCAAGAAGATCCCGATCAAACCATCAAGAAAGAGGCCCAAGAAAGGCCAGAAGAAAGTTGAATTCTCAATTGAGCTTAACGATAAAGTTGACCCGATGATGATTTTTATAGAGATCCCGGATTTAGAAAATTTCAAAGATGAAATAAATCTACATGTTACCGAAGATCAATTCAATATCTGGGTTGAAAATAAAGATTATTTCGGCTTTGAGGATTTAGAGCTACCGTCAAAAGTATTTCCTCAATTTACTGTTGGATATTATGAAACCAACATTTTAAAATTATATTTGAAGAAACAATTATCAAATAAAGAGACAAACCAGGAGAACCCGCCCTCCATGATATGGTGCAGCGAAAATGTACTGATGGAGCTGGACAAGGCCAAGAAAATAGCAAAGGAATTCCAGGAGCGTTATCATAAAGCCCAGCTGGATTATCAGGATTATTTAGTGAACAGCAAACGTGAGAAAGATGAATATATGGAGAGATTTTCGTCGGAATTTATATTAAATGTGCTGGATGTCCAGGATAACTTTGAAAGGGCACTCGAGGCAGCGAAAAAAGCCAAGGGTAAAAAGAATCTGATGACAGGTGTAGAGATGATCCGTAAACAGCTCGAATCGATGCTGAAGTGCAATGGCGTATCTGAAATCGAGGCCATGGGTTTGGTTATGGATCCATTAAAACACGAGGTTCTAACAACGGAGGAGAATTCAGAGGTGCCCGAAAATACAGTTATTGAGGTTGTTCAGAAAGGTTATATGTATCAGAATAAAGTGTTGAGATTAGCAAAAGTGAAGGTAGCAAAACCAATAAATGATGATAAGAAATGATGTAAGAATTTAAAATAAATGATAATATATAGGTAATTAAAATTGAGAATAAATAGGGAGAGATCGAAATGAGCCGAATAATTGGTATTGATTTAGGTACAAGTAACTCCGCAGCAGCAATAATGGATCACGGCAGGCCGTTGATAATTCCCAGTGCCGAAGGTACAAGTGTGGGCGGAAAAGCCTTCCCCTCCATTGTTGCTTTTACAAAGGACGGGCAGAGGCTGGTGGGAGAACCAGCCCGGCGCCAGGCAATAGCCAATCCCGAGCGGACAGTTTTAGCAATCAAGCGAAAAATGGGTACCAAGCATAAAGTGAAGATAGATGATAAGAAATACACACCGGAGGAAATTTCATCAATGATACTGCGCAAAATAAAGGAGGACGCGGAGAATTTTCTAAGTGAAAAGATCGATAAGGCGGTGATCACGACTCCGGCTTACTTCAATGATGATCAGCGCCAGGCAACCAAGGACGCAGGCACCATTGCGGGGCTGGAGGTTGTACGGATCATAAATGAACCCACCGCGGCATCGCTGGCTTACGGACTGGATAAGGAAGAAAAAGAGCTGAAAATAGCAGTAGTTGATCTGGGGGGCGGTACCTTTGATGTAACCATGATGCAGATGGGCGGCGGCGTATTTGAGGTCAAGTCCACCAGCGGCGACACGCAGCTCGGCGGAACAGACATGGACAATGCTATTATTGATGACTTGGTGGATGCATTCAAAGAAGAGCACGGAATTGATTTAAGAGAGGATAAATCTGCTATCCAGCGAATAAGAGAAGGTGCGGAAAAGGCCAAAATCGAGCTCACGAATACGGTAGAAACAGAAGTAAATCTGCCGTTCATTTCTGCAAGTGATGATGGCCCCATTCATCATACGTATAAACTCACCCGTGCGAAGATGGAGGATTTGATTTCCGATGTGCTGGATAAACTCAAACCACCTATGCGTCAAGCGATAAAAGATGCAAAATTCAAAAAGAAGGATATTGATCGGGTCGTTTTGGTGGGAGGCCCCACCAGGATGCCCATTGTAAAAGAGACTTTTAAGGAATTTTTTAAGAAGGAGCCAGAGCGAGGAATAGATCCCATGGAATGCGTTGCCATGGGCGCTGCAATTCAAGGCGGTGTACTATCTGGTGAGGTTAAAAAGGACCTGGTATTGCTCGATGTTACACCTCTTTCACTGGGAATAGAAACACTGGGTGGTGTGTTCACCAGACTCATAGACCGAAATACGATCATACCTACCAAAAAAGGCAAGGTTTTCTCAACTGCATCGGACAATCAACCTGCAGTGGATATCAATGTACTTCAGGGCGAGCGGGAAATGGCGGACGATAATAAAAGCCTTGGCAAGTTCTCGCTGGTTGGTATACCTCCCGCACCGAGAGGGGTACCGCAGATAGAAGTTACATTCGAAATAGATGCAAACGGGATACTGAATGTGACTGCAAAGGACATGGCAACCGGCAACGAGCAGGATATTACAATCACAGGTTCCAGCCATCTTTCTGATGATGATAAAGAGCGCATGATTAACGAGGCAGAGCAGCATGCGGAGGAGGACAAGAAGTACAAGGAGCAAGCTGAAATCAAAAACCGTGCTGATACGCTTTTACATACAGTCCGGCGTTCCATGAAGGAGCACGAGGATAAACTTGACAGCAAGAAGCGCAAAGATGTGGAGAAAGCGATGGAAAAGCTCGAAAAAGCGTTAAAGGATAATGATATGGATGCTATAAAGGATAAGGAGGAGGCCCTTAGTAAGGTCTCCCAGGACCTTTTCGCAGCCATGTATGCCGACGCAGCGAAGCAGCGCATGGCCGAAGAGGGCGGTGAAGAGGGCGAAGAGGAGGAAGAAAAGCCCACCAGTGCAAAAGGTAAGCGCAAGAAATCGAAGAAGAAGAAAGAGGAAGATGAAGATGAGAATGTAGTCGATGTAGACTACGAAGATGTGGATGAAGATTAGAAAATAATTTAAGGACAGAAACGTATCAATTTTTAATGAACGGGCCATCATTAATTCATTAATAAAAGAAATTTCAAATTGATTTAAAATGACGTTTTAATCATTCTTTCTTTTTTTCTTACAGAATTATGTTATTTTATAATTATATAAATAACTATATATTTTTATTTATACATACGATATCCTATTAGAAAAATATATATTAAATTAATGAATTGTCCTTCCTAACCTTGAGAATTTGCACTTATATAATAAACTTAAATAATAATACTTAAGGGTGAGAAAAACAAGGGTGAGAATCATGAAATCTAGATTAATATATTTTTCAATATTCGTGTTTTGTGTACTAATATTGTCCATGCTGGTAACATCCGTAAGCGCATCCCCAGAATCACGATATAATGGAAACAACTTAAGACTTCTATTATTTTGCGATAAGGAGTTTTACGACGTTGGCGACGACGTAGAATTAACTATGTATGTATTCAGCGACGATGACCTCGTTGATGCCGATGAGGATTTCCCGGTTCTAACCATCAATCCATATGATTATCCCGATGACCGGACAATTGATGATATAACGAGAGTGGACACTGGAATCTACATGTCCAAATTTACTATCAAAGAAAGTGATGTCGGAGGCTATTATTCTAGCAGTGTTTCCCTGGAGGTTGAAATAGAATATGAAGGTGAATACGAGAGCGAAACTGAATATCTGGAGTTGGAGTCATTATCGGTTTTTATTGATGTCTCGGACACAACGCCGGAGCCCGGCGACACGATTACAATTACAGTAGCTGTATTTGAGGGTGAGGACGAAGTGGATCCTGATGACATAGATGCGGATCTGGAATGGGTTAATTTAGCGTCAACCATATTAGATGATACCTATGAAACTGAAAGTATAACTCTTGATTTCGAAAAAGACTCAAAGGGTGTTTATTCTGTAGAATACCAGATCGATGATTCGATTGATGAAACCACAGAATTTACCGTTAGCGTTGATATAAGTAATGATGGTAATGAGGAATACGAGGAGATGGATTTTGCAGTAGACTTTTTTGAGGTCTGGTACCATGAGATCAAGACGACATCAACAGAGGCGGAGTTCGAGCTATGGGTGGCCGACCTGGAGGGTAAAGCCGTAGAAGGTGCAGAAATTGATCTCACCTATAGATATTATGATTCTACAGAGTACAGGTATAAAACCTTCGATGAAGAAGGTACCACTGATCAGGACGGAAAAGCCGATTTCACTATTGATTATGAGGATGACAACTATATTGAAGTGTACGGAGTAGTACGAGCTGATGAAGAAAAGCAGGTATTTCAAGGAACTGTCCATTACGAGGGCGGTGATGATTATTACTATGACGACTTTGATGTAAGATGGGAAGAAGATGTATCGATAGAAGATTCTATTCATTTGCCGGGTGATAAAATAACCAGGACTTATACTGCCTATAATGATGGAGAGGAGTATGAAGAGGAGGATATTTATTATTATATATTCACCGACTATGAATATATTGATCATGGTAAGAAAACCACCGATGTTGATGGAGAATTCCAGATTTCATTTGATATACCCTCCAAAACGAAAGCCGATTCGGTGAGAATTGAATTTGTAACGAAAATAAAGGGTTATTATGACAGCTGGGAAAGTGATACCAATTATGTATCAATAACGAATCCAGGTATGAGTATAAGTGTTGATAAATTCATCGTCGGTGGTAAATCAAATGTCAAAGTGGAAATAACCGACGGATCATATCTGAGGGGATACGTTTACTGTTTTCCATATTACTCCACTTCTGGAGGTGGCACCACCGGGGAATGGCAAAATTGGAACAGTGATAAACCATTCAGATATTTTACCACCACTACAGGTAGTAAAACCATTGATATTTGCATGCCAGAATTTTTATCAAAAGACGAACAGTATGTTATCGCAGCTACGGCCTACGATAATATCGGGGAATCAAATTCATATAACAATTATGTTACACTAAAGCACGGTGAAGGCGCATCCACAGAACCCGCCGATGAAGAAGATAAGAAAGGTTGGTTTAACGACCCCATGGGGTTGTATGTAGGGCCTGTTCCACTCACACTGATTTTATTGATTGTAATCATTGTAATTATTCTGGTGGTCTTTATGATGGTCCGTAAGAAGAAAGGGGCAAAGGCCAAGGCACCTAAAAAAGGGATGGGAGCACCACCGCCACCTCCGCCGCCACCGCCACCGCCGGGATACGATACTACATATGATACATATGATACCCGAACGGCACCACCTCCGAGCCAGCAGGCACAGTACCCCGCATATTCGAGCGCTCCCCCACCGCGGCCACGACCACGGGCTCCACCACCACCACCGGCACCGCCGCAGCAGTCATCGTTCACGTGCTCTTATTGCGGCGGGTATCTGGAATTTGTACAAGAGCACGACAGCTGGTACTGCTACAACTGTAACAGATATTCGTAGCAACAGAGAATTTCGAGTACTATTTAAACAGACAAACCCAACTTATTACTCAATAGTATAGTGATAAATCTCCTCTATTTCTTTTGATACTTCGTGTATTCGAATTCAATATTTTTTATGATCTCCCTGGCATTAATCATATTCCTGTCATCGATTTCACCAACCCTGATTCTTAAAAAGGGAATTGTATTGGCCGGTAAAAGAACGATAATTATTATTTTCAATCCCGATTCGGAATCAATATAACCGCGGCATAGAAATCTCACATTTTTAACTTGTTCTATATAATCCAATTGTTCTTCATGCCGGAAGTTCTGGTCTAAATATTTGATTATTTGCCCTTCAAATTCCCTATCAAATTCTTTTTCAACGAATCCGGCTTCATATTTTGTTACACGAAAAGCATATATTATGAGCCCATATAAAAAACTCAAACTAATTACTGCACATATCAACATGACCCAGAAATCGAGCTGGTCTTTGTAAATAAAAAACACAATACCCACAACAATTATAGGGAAAAATACAAGACCGATCTTCAGGTTGTGGCGTATTGTATCCAGATCTTTCCAGCCGAATTCCTTTGATAATATCTTTGTTGTTTCCATTCAAATCATAACTTCTGCAGGTATTTCTCAAAATCTTTTACTTTCGGGGGCTTTTTACCTTTTCCAGGCTCAACAACATGCCCCTCCTCTTTTAAATGGATCGCTTGTGCCTCTACTCCTCCCGGGAATTTAGGGTTCAAACTGCCATCTATTTTAATCACACGCCAATATGATGTAATTCGTTTTTTTCCTTTTGTCAAATCTTCCTCCGCTGCTTCACCTGCCATCCGAATAAACATCCCTGTGGTCATCGGACATGTAAAATCAACTTGAAAATCCTTTGCCATTTTTTCCCTGATCTGGTCTACAGTAACAAGTTTTCCCCTGGGAATCTTACGCATCAATGCATCGATATCGAGGGGATTTGGAACAACCATTTTCCCCTTTGGTGTATCTACTATCTTGGGTAAATCACGCTCTTTTTCCAATTCCTCACGCTTGGTTCGGCGTCTTTTCATTTTTTTCACCTCTTTTATAATAAATTTTCAATCTATTTTTATCCTCCACTCATATCAATAGATTAATTACCATTTATAAAATACTTTTTATGATATGACGATTTTAATTGATATAAGGGCTATTTTTTTATATTCTGAAATGATGATAAAAACGGTTGACCGGTGCCGCAAGTCAAAATGCTGCGACGAGAGTAAAGCATATATAATCTTATTAGGGTGCAAAGCGTTGTAAGTATTGCTAATTATGTTTATTTATCTATTTTTTTTACTTTTTATTAAAATCACTTCCCCTGCTCTCAACCAAATGTTTGAAAGTCTCCAGTTCCTTCTTCGCTTGTTTTATCATCTTACCTTTTAACATAGGAAGCAATAATTTTAATAGAAATATTTTACCCTTGCCCGACCACTGTAATCTCATTTCAGTTTTTCCACCTATGGAATTGAGTGTTGTCTCAACCCTGGCACTTAAAGCATCACCTGTAACTTCCGATATATATTTTTTACCAGGCTCGCAATAGATCAACTTGTCCTCCATTATGTACATCTTACCTTTTTGTACATAATACAATTTAGCAATAGAACCAACTTCGCCTGGTTTTCTTTTTACCACCTCAAACTTCTCCAGATCAGTTGTCCAGTGTACAAAATTGTCGGGATTCATCAAAGCTGCAACTACAATGTCAACCGGTTGGTTGATAACTGTACTTATTTCAAAATCGGTCAAGGTTATTTCTCCAATTTAGAAACCAAGCCTTTTTTTCGGTTCCTCTTCTGTTCCGATATTACCCACCTTTATTCTTTTTCTCGAATTTTCTATTTCGATAAGAGTTCCTTTACTTAATTCGGATTGAGTTTTCCTTTCTTCACGATATTAATCATTCTTCCCTCACTTTTCCACATTCAATACATTTCTTTAAATACCATGATAATCTCTCGCCACAATCGCATTTTAATTGTTTATCTATTTTCCTTAAAAATCCTTCTATTCCATTAATTCTTACATAATAGAGATTGTCAATAGCTTTTTTATGATGTAGTATTCCATCATTAGAAAAATTTAAAATAATCTCACAAGGAAAATCATTACATTCTCCACAATGTTCTAAATTATGTGAAATGGCACAGTCTTTTATTTTACAATCACCGCAAGTATTTTCATGTTTACAACCCGAGCATTTATAATTTACTAAATCCGCGTTCTTGAATGAATCATATTTTTCAGGCATGTCCAATACATGTTCATTTCTTTGTGTTTCATAAGCAACTTTAAATGAACATTCCGGGCAATAGATACCGCAATATGCTAAATCGATTGCTTTATCTTCCATTTTGTCTTTTTCCCCTGACATCATATATACAAAATAATATTCTTAAAAATTTTCATTGAATAATCCTAGATTCCTAATTCTTTGCTAACTATTACCCCTGTTATTATTATCAAGCTATGTTTCAATCCCATTCCCCTGTTTCCAAGTAATTCTTAAGTTTCTTACAGCTGCCTGTTAATGTGAGCAGGCAATAAAAACATCGAAACCCAGAAATCGGACAGACTACTTTAGCGTTATGTTCTTTCTCGTATGAAATGAGTTCTGTTCTTAATTTACTCATTCTGTATCACTCTATTGTCAAAAGTTTCTATGGACATTCTTTTTTTGTTGCAGCTAAGATATTCGTCTATCGTTGTCATATTCTTTTACCTGACTTAGCCAGGTACCCGCCAGTTATAGGTAAAATACCACGACAAACTATTAAGCTTATCCTCTATTCTCTTTCTTGCCCCTCAACTATGGGTCCTAAGCTGTAGAAAAGCTTTTCTGTGCTTTGGTTCGAAGTTCGCTTCTTAAAATATACCTTTTTCAAATTATCATTGTTATCTATATATTCAACAAGAACCCATTTTGTTCTAGTAGCCAAGATTGGACCAAAAGATGCAAATAAACATCCAAAACCAATTATTTTAGGTATGACTCCAGTAAAAAGAAAGAAGAGTATAAGAAAAGGAATGATGAAAATTACCATAATCCCCCAATGAAACTTTTCTTTGACGAGAGAAACATACTCTATGTCATCTATATGTGTCAGAATTTTTCCTTTAAATTTCATCCTATTTTTAACTATTTCTAAAGATCCTACTTGCCAAAAACCAGGAGTGAAAGGGTTATCCATCATTTTTTCATCGGCGCAAAAAACCTCTTTGAATTTTTTAATAGCCATGTAATCCATCTCCCAATCCTCATAACTTCCAACGGATTTGTAATTTTCCCCAAATCATCGATGATAATCAATTATAGAGGGGTGGTAAACGGTTGCGTTTGCGCAGTGCGTACCGTCTTACGGCTAACGTCTTACGGCCGCTTACCGCGTGACGCCCAACGTCACGCTCCTCTCCACCGCTTGACGTTACGCTAGACGCAACCGTTGTACGTTACGCCCCTCGCAACCGCAAAACGATAGACGCCCCTCTGGTATCGATTAAAAAGCTTTCAAAAATCTTATGAAATCAGTTATTTGAGCTTCCCAACAGCTTTCTCTACTGCATTCAGAATAGAATAATCTCTCACGATATCCGCGATATTGTTGATATCAGGGTAAAGCACCCGGTCGTCCTCTAAATGCGTTACGATCTTCCTGATCTCTTTGTAGGCCACCCGGGTACCCTTGCCGGGCTTGAGCGGCTTGCGGTAATCCATTGCCTGCGTCGCGCACATCATCTCGATGGCGATCACCGCGCCGACATTCCTGATGATCTCGCGTGCTGTGAAGGCCGCCCCCGGTGCCATGCTCACAAAATCTTCCTGATCCGCAGAAACTGAAATTGTATCAACCGAGGCCGGGTGTGCGAAGGTCTTGTTCTCAGAGCACAGCGCTGCTGCGGTGTACTGCGCCACCATCAACCCGCTGTTGAGGCCTTTGCCCTCCACCAGGAAATCCGGCAGCCCACTAAGGACCGGGTTCAGCATACGGTTCGTATGGCGCTCGCTCAGGTTCGCTACGATGGACATCAGTATGCCCAGCATATCCAATGCAACGCCTATGGGCTGGCCGTGGAAGTTACCGCCGGTCAGGCAAACCTCGTCCTTAGTTATGAACACTGGGTTATCCGCACCGGAGTTCATCTCGATCTCAATCTGTCCTCTTATGTATTGTAAACCGTCCCAGACGGGTCCGAGCACCTGCGGTGTACATCTCAAGCTGTACCCGTCCTGGACCTTACCGCTGCGTTTGGCGATAATGCCGCTGTCCTTCACAAGATTCCTGATATTATGTGCATCGGTGTTCTGGCCTTTGAAATGGCGTATGGCGTGCAGCCGCGCGTCGAAGGCTTTCGGAACACTTTGCAGTACATCGATGGTCATTGCACTGGCTATTTGAGCGCTTTTGAAGATTCTTTCGGCGTCATAAACAAGCAGTGCACCTAGACCAGTTACCATTTGAGAGCCGTTGATCAATCCCAATCCTTCCTTATATGTCAGTTTTATGGGCTTGATTCCTGCGCGCTTCATAGCCTCCTTACCCGACAGTCGTTTTCCCTTGTAGAATGCCTCGCCTTCACCGATAACGACCTCTGCCATCTGTGACAGCGGCGAAAGATCTCCGCTGGTGCCTACCGACCCTTTTTCGTTGATTACCGGTATTACATTTTTATTTATCATATCCACGAGGGTTTGAAGAGTAATGAAGCGTACACCCGTGATCCCCTTTGCCATGACATTTGCACGGAGCAGCATTGCGGCCCTCACTACAGGTTCCTTGACGATATCCCCTGTACCTGCTGCATGACTGTAAATTATGCGGTACTGCAGTGTCTCACTTTTTTCTTTGGAGATCATAATACGAGCAAATTCACCTATTCCGGTGGTTACACCGTAGAGCGCCTCTCCTGCATTTACAAGTTTTTCCACTACCTTTTGATTGGCTTCTACCTTTTTTTTCACTGCTGGTGAAATTACAACCTTGGCATGCTCGTAAGCTACTGCATGTACATCTTCAATGGTGAGACTTTCGCCGTCAATTTCCACTTTTTTCACTGCCATTGGAATCACTCCGGAAGTTTTAATTTGAATAACATAACCTGGTAAATATAGCTCTATTTTCTACTTGATTACCCTATGCGTAATACTACAACTATTTATAAGTATTATGTTAAATTAATAAATCGAATTTGCCTCTATTAACTGTGTTTAACACCAAAAAAACCGGATTTCTTAATTCCAAAACCGCAAACTTTATTATCCAATATAAGTCTAATAAGATTTTAATAAAATAATAATTACTAGCCCCTTTTAACGGTCCGAATTGAAATTATATTTAAGCCCTAATAAAAACCAGAAGTCCAAGAGGTTGGTTTTGATGGCTGCTAAGATATGTAGGAAAATCTTTTCTTTCATTGTCGTTTCATTGTTCTTAATCTCGAGTTGTTTATCTTTCATTCCTTCAGCTGCACAATCGCAAAGCTGCGGCATTAATAATGACCCTGCTTTAATTTCAAATCCTCAAAGCTGCCGAGCGGCGAGGCAAGATTGGGAATTATCACAAACCATAGAAAAAACCGTTCAGGTGCAGAACGGAAATGACCATTATTTTTATCTGGACGCCGAAACAGGTGCCTTGAGGGAGAAGGAGATGCCCGCGCCGGAGGCAGGGCTAAACGAACGTACCTTACGGGCCCTTGAAAAGGTACCGGATTGGTTGCACGATGATCTGGCTGAAAAATTCCGCCAAACCGCCAATGAAATTCTCATAACATCCTTTGGTTCCTCCGCCCCGTGCTTTTCGGATATGGATTCTGATGGTGATCTGGACCTTACAACGGGCAGGGGCGAACTCGGTCTGGAATTCTACAGGAACGAAGGTACTAAGAACATGCCGATATTTGTTAGAGACGATGAGTTCTATGCCGAAGCAAACACACTTATGTTAACTGCTGAGGTTCTTGACGAGTTCACCGAGATCGCACCCACCTCTGCAGATATCGATGCAGACTTCGATTCCGATCTGTTAATAGGTACAAATGCCGGCGGGCTGTACATACTGGAGAATTCAGGCTCGCCTTATGAACCCTTATTCGCCAACCTGGAACAAATAACTGATATAAGAACCAACAATTTTGCAGCGCCAATGCTTGTAGATTATGATGAAGATAACGACTTCGATCTTGTTATCGGTGACAGCAACGGTAAAATTGGTTACTTCCACAATGTTGGCAGTGATGTCGCACCTGATTGGAACAGGGTAGTTCCAAACCCGTTCGCCGAGATCCAGGTGCAAAGCCAGGCCGTTCCCTTTCTTTACGATCTTGATAATGACGGCGATCTAGATGTAACCATTGGCGATTCCACAGACAACCTGTATTATTTCAGATGTGCATCATCAGGGCTGTCCAGAAAATATGTGCTGGATGAAACCATGTATGTGGGTTTGTATATGTCTACATACAATCATCCCGTGCTCGTTGATATCGACGCCGACAGCCTGCCCGAATTAATAATAGGAAATTCCGCCGGATCCTCATTTCACTATGAAAACTATGGTTATATCGGTAATCCGGAGTGGAACATCTGGAGCTCTTATAAGGCAGTACCCGGTGTGAGTTATTATCAGCCTTACGAGTTTCTGCGCTACCAGCATTATTTTTACACCGATGGACTTGCTGATGTGATTAATGATACATACAACACCAACCCTCTCTGGGTTGACGAAGTTGCTTTTGCTATTGCCAATACCGCCCCGGAGGTTTTGAGAAGAATCTATGCTGACCAGCCTCAAATGTTTCTGGATAATGCAAAATTGATCTATGAAATCGATCAGTACCTTGAGTATGCAACCGTCAAGGAGTACAATCAGGGCACGGGGGATTATTACTCTACGGTGGAATATAACACAATCGAAAACGGCATTGCCAAAACCCGCACGATTCCAAAGGATATCTATTACTGGTACATCGTCCATCCCAAGATAACAGAGGAAATGCCCGGGTTTGTTGACCCTGAAAGTGGATTTATTATGTCACCTATAGATGGCGGCCGGTTCTGGCGGGAATATTTATTCTATCATGCCGATGAATCCTACCCGCCGGACAACAGCGGTGCCTCGGGCGACGGTATTGACGATTATCCAACGGATAGCAAACCTCCGCTCCTGAAGGATCTTCTCAGCGGTGTGAAATACCTGTGGAACGGTACGAGCTGGACCGCCCCCGGCGGAAGAGATGTTAAGTACGGCAGCAGCGCGCTGATCCGCATAAGCAACTGGGTGGGTAAGACATTGATTTTGAACCAGCAGGAGGTATCCGACGATGAGCGGCCCACGCAGCCGGTCCGCATAGCGCACCACCACAACGGCAACTGCGGCGAGCTGCAGGACCTTACCGCCGCTGCAGCCCGGACTGCGCTGATACCGACTGTAGGTGTTAACCTCGTTGCCGAGGACCATGTGTGGAACGAGTTTTACGAGAACGGCTGGCACCAGTGGGATAATCACTGGAGCGATTCTGGCTCGCACATCGATAAATTCGGGATGTACTGGTACGGCTGGGGCGAGCGCGGCGGCTCGGGAATCTGGATGCACCAGGGCGATGATGACACAATCGATCATACCTACAAATACATACCTAAAGAGATTCAATCAAAGGTAATAGTGACCGTCAGGGACCGCTTCGGCTTTCCCGTGGACGGTGCGCGGGTGCTGTTCGGCAGCCACTGGATGGCTGAGCGTAACATCGAGCAGGTGGATGTCACATTCCCGTTCCCCGGGATATGGAACTATACCGATACGCAGGGCGAATCGGAGTTCCATCTGGCCATGCAGAATTTTACTATCAAGATCATCAGTAAGCTTGGTAACGCCGTTCAGGAAAAGACCTATATCGGTGCCGGCGGACTGTACTACTTCAATTTTACTCTGGAGGGTGCGCTGCCGAGACCTTATTTACCCATAGATGAAGTTCAGCATACCTCTCCGGGCGATCCGACATATAAATTGTATGTTGAATACACTGTTATCGACGGTGTGCAGTATCCTCCCAATCCCGAAAGCGGAAGTGTTCATCCAGAAATGCAGGAACGATCCAATATAATTGACAGTTTCATGGGTTCGGAAATCGAGTTTGAAATATACCAATCCGGCTGGTGGTTTTCGCCGGTTGAAGTGGAGGAGGATGTAACTAGCTACAGCAACCCGGAGATCTTACTGGATTCCAGTTACGACTGGTAT
>CP070629.1:656511-660186 GCA_020356005.1 Thermoplasmata archaeon | reverse complement strand
TCGCTCTGGAAGCTGCTCGACAGGACGGCGGATTATTACGAAGAAAAAGTCGATGCCCAGATAGCAATGATGACATCCCTGCTCGAGCCAATGTTGATAATTATGGTTGGTGCTATAGTATTAACTGTCTTATTGGCGCTTTATCTGCCGATTTTCCAGATTTCCGATATCAGAGCTATGTAGAGTGCAAAGGACAGTATTTCTTCCCCCGACCTGCATCGGGGGGTGATTGATGTGAAAATAGTTAAAAAAAGCAAAAATTTCTTTTCATTGGATTGTAAAACAGGTAAAATATGATGGGTCTTCCCGTGAGGGCAGTGGTGTAAAGGCCGAACTTGTTCCCTCTGTGATAACACATAAATAGTATGTCATTAATAAGTTGTTCGGGGTGACAGGTAGTATGAAGACGTCAGAATTCGTAAAAAGGAGAGAAAATATTAGAAAGGTTGTTTTTTATTGAAAGGCGAAAAATTATGAGAAGTCGAAAAGGTTTTACTTTGATTGAGCTGATGATAGTGGTCGTCATTGTGGGAGTACTGGCTGCTATCGTCGGTCCGTTGCTGTTGAGCCGCATTGAAAGGGCCAAATATTCAGAAGGCAAGGCCATAGCGGGGCAGATTGCCACGGCACTTCGAGCTTATGTTGCTGAATATGGTGCTACTGGCACTTATGACTTAGTAACTAATTTGGGTTTTAAGGCAGATGAGCTTTCCGGAAAGCATTTTACTCAAAGTGCCGCAACCATGGTTATATCGGGTGTATCTCTTAGTGCTGCTGGAGCCTTGTCATATACGATTACATTGACACCTGATGCAGGTGAAGGTCTTAATGCAGGTACCTTGATTTTGACTTGTACCGGCGGTGCAGGAGGAGATTCGGTCTTTACTACATCTTCTGGTCAAAGCATATAAAAATAAAATTGTACACTAAAGAGAAAGTGCAATTACTTATTTTTAGCATATAGTCAACGGAACGCACTTTTAGAGAAGTGATTCGGAGGGCTAATAGTTCGGGATACAAAAATTAATATTAGAGAATATAAGGTAAAAATGGAAAGGGTGCGTAAGAATCGTAATAGCGGTCTGACGCTCGTCGAGGTTATGGTCTCGATGCTGGTGATCATGATTATTGTTATCGGCGCGGTCAGCTATATGTATGCCTGCATGTGGAATGCCAAAAGAGCGGATATCAGGATAACAGCCACCCGAATCGGTCAAACGCTGTTAGACTTATGGAAGATAAACGGTCCTGTTGTCGATGGTATATGGGATGTAGAGGCGTTTAATCCGATAGATCCTGATTTTAATTTAATCCTCCCGGATAATATTGGTACAACGATAGAAGGTATTGAAGGAATTGGCCAAGAACTGAGAGGTACTCGATATGAAATTACCATCGACGGAGCGCATTATTTTATAACGCTTTCATATCGTCAGGATTACCCAAATTTTTATTTACTCAACGCCTGCGTGGCATGGAGTCGTAACTTTAACTCGGCAACGTTAGAAAGTGATCCTCATAGGGTCTGGCTGACAAGCTATTCGATTTATTAATAGCGAGACAAATTCACAATAGTTATGGTTGGAAAACAATACAAATTTAGAACTGGTGTGACACTCATCGAGCTGCTTGTAACCATTATTGCGGCTGTAATTCTTTTACTTGGCATAACAGGGATATTAGCTTCGGGGATTAAAAACTTTAAGACGATGTACAAGCGGACTACGAGCGATGTAATCCGGAACGGATACGAGGCAAGGAGCATATTCGACTCGATTGTAAGAAAATCAAGCGTCAGGAGGTGCGACCTTTCCAGTCCTCGTAACAATGCTTACGACCAGATGATTGTTTATTATTACTCTGATCCTGATAATTTTTTTATAATCGAGCCGGATAGATATGCACAGTTTTATCTAATTGGTTCCGATCTTGTTCTTGTGCAGGGAGACGTGCAAGAAGGCACTTTTTCTACCGGGCCTGTTTTAATAAATCCGGGACCGCCAAGAGTAATTGCTCGTAACGTTTCCTTTGCATTAGATGTGCCGGGCATTTTTTCATACGATGGTCGTTCTGTTCAGATGGTATTGACACTGGATGATGAAAATCCGCCTAATCCACCTGGTAATAAATTGGAAACCTTGAAAATGACTATAACCAGCACGGCAATACGTCACAACATATAGAATGACCTGCGTAATGGATTGAGGGTAACTCTAATGAATATAAAACAACGAAAATCAAAGAAATTCAGGCGTGGTTCTATATTAGGTGCTGTTATTGTTATTGGTTTGTGCCTTGCGATTCTCGGCTGGGGGATGCTGCAAATGGGTTTTGGAAGTCGAATAAATTCTGCTATTTCGGTATCGAGAATAAACGCCCGCGAGGCGGCCGATGCCGGCCTCAGGTACGCACTACATTCAATGAATGTTGTCTTTCCAAGCACTGGTTGGGCGCCTACTGGTGGTGATATTTTACCTAATTCAAATTCAAGCTATTCCTACGAAATAACCATTCCGCCTTATGCTATACAACAACCCGGCGGCTATTATGATCATTATCAAATTAAATCAACAGGCACTTCAGATAGAGGTCAGAGGATTGTATATGCCATTACAGACGTCTTAAATTTGTTTGACTACGGACTTATTGTGACCGAGACGATAGATTTAAAGTCCGACACTTTAGTCGATGGGTATGACACCAGAATGGGTCCTTATACTACCCCCCCGGACTATACGAACTCACATGGATATATACGGATTGGAACGACAAGCATCGCCGAAAATGCGATATGGCTCCACCAGGATACGCGGGTTACCGGCGACGTTCTTGTAGGTATCGATGGTGAAGTGGATGAGGTAATACAAGAAACTCCGACAGGTGGATCCATTACCGGCCCGTGGTACAATCTGCCGCAACCCTGGGATTTCGAACCCATTATTATACCTGATGAGACTTTTATACCTTCCGGAAGTATCGGTAACAGCACACCCTGGGATGGCACTGGCAGCTACCGTATCCCGGAGGTTGTGACAGGTGATCCGGTATACCTGCAATTCAACAGCATAGATGTTCCGAATGGGCGGAACTTGATTTTTCTTGGGCCTGTTGTACTTATTGTTGACCAATTACTCGAACTTGACAACGCAGCAAATCTATATGTAGGAGAACCGGATCCGGCGTTTCCTACTTATCCTTCTTCCGTAACAATCTATTTGAATGGTGATTTATTAGTAAGAAATGGTGGAAATATAAATAACCTGAGCCGAATTCCGTTCAATTTTCAGTTATATGGAACAGGCCTTCCTTATCAGGATTGGGACATATACAACAGTGGCGATTACTATGGAATCTACTACGGCCCTAATGCCAACATACGTACTTATTCCTCTGCTGAGTTTTACGGCTCGGTTTCAGGCCACACATTTCTCTTGTTTAATGGTGGGCGCTTACACTATGACCATGCTCTATCGGACTTGACTGAGCATGACATGGGCTTCGGAATCTATCGCTGGTGGGAAGAATAATTAGAAAAATTGGGTTGCTTTTGTCTTGTTAGCCTGATATATTACTCCTAGAATTCTTTAAATTGATTGGAGCAACATGTTTGGCTTGAGACGTTATGAAGTCATAGGGGTAGATATCGGCTCATTCGCTGTTAAGATAGTCCAGTTG
>CP070629.1:639903-656411 GCA_020356005.1 Thermoplasmata archaeon | reverse complement strand
GTGGTGACTACACATTGCGCTTTCACCATGTGGATTTCAACATTACATATACACATGTTAAGGATTTTACACTAGGTGAGGTACCGTTCGAATACAGCTTCAATATGATATGGTCAACAGAGGTAAACGGTACAGTTTACTGGGACCGCAACAATGACGGCGTATTTACAAGGTACTGGTTCGATCATAATACTTCTAGCCTGCTTGAGGACGCACTGGAACTTGATGATGGGAGTGGCGATGCAGGCGGCGGTTCTGCGGATGAAGAGGTCAACCTCACCCGGGGGGAGGATCCGTTACTTGTAAAAGAAGGTGTGCAGGATGTTGAATTGAGCTTTATTCATGAGAACGGTACCACTACCGTTATTACCAATATAACCGGCCAATATTCTGCTTATATCCAGCCCGGAGAATACACAATTTCGATAAATGATGAGAGGTTCGAACCCGCAGACGAAACAGTGCCGGACCAACTTCTGAAACTCAAGATAAATGATACTCCTGAAACACACGTACCGCCAGTATTTCGTGACTTTTCTCTTCAACCTGAGAATGTAAATCTGAGAGGCACAATCTGGTATGATAGTAACTACAATAGTAATATCGAACCAAATGAAACAACTCTTCCAGAAGTCAAATTGACGTTAACAAATGCAAGCCTGGGGTCCGGAGCATACGAGGCCACAGCTGATCAATCGGGACAATATCAGCTTTATGTACTTCCGGGTGTTTATAACCTTAAAATAGAAGCTCTTGAATCCGGCGGTGTTCTTTACAGCTATTTAGAAGATGATTTTATTGTTCCGCTCTCCGGTGAAGGCAGTGCTGTGGAGGGTGAGATTGTAAAAAATATTCCAGCGAAAAAATACATCAAGGTGAACTACACAGCAGAATTATCAAGTTCGAGCCTGCCTCCGGATGAACTTACCTCAACGAATCTTACACTTCACATTTATGATAAAGAAGAAAATGAGGTTGAACTAATCCCGGTTGAAGGCATTCCTCTTGGCGGGTATATGTTACCCGGTAGCTACTCACTGTGGCTTGAATATTATAAATTAGGTAATTATTATCTTTACCTGGGCACACATGAAGTAGAATCAGATACACGGGATTTCAATATGAAGCTTGAAGCTGGCGTCAGGATTAACGGGACGGTTTTCAACGACACAAGTAATTTCGGAGTAATCGATATTAACGAATGGCTATCCGATATTAACATAACCTTGAAGCCCGAGGATGGTTCTGGCGGTATGATCAAGCTTAATGTGGGTACCGGTCTTTATTCTGTTTATGTTCTTCCTGATGTTAAATATTCAGTACATGTAAACACCACCAAACTCGAAATGCCGGAAAGCGAGTTTATTACTGTTAGATATCTTTTTGACGATGTATTATATGTCGGTAATTTAACAACGTCATATAATCTGGAATTGATAAAATACATCAATATCACGGGCTTTTTATTCTACAATATATTTGAATCCGATTTGGTCATAACACCCGACGCTCCCACGGGCGGTGATGAGATAATCACGCCCGGTGGAGATCTTGGCAAGCTCATAGATAATGCAAAAATAATATTTACCGAACTTCCCGAAAAGGCACACCCCGAAATATTCACAGCGTATTCGAACGCCACGGGTAACTTTAACTTGTATTTGAGAAATAATATCAGGTATAACATCACGCTTGAGCGGACCGGTTTCGAGCAAAACCCAACTAAAATAAAGACCTTTGAGGTGACGGAGGATAATTCAACATTAAATCTTCAGTGCGATCCCAGTTTTGTAACGCTATCAGGCCGGATTTACTCCGCGGAAGATGATTCGCCAATTTCAGATGTAAATCTCGAGCTGATTTTATATTACCAGGATGTGGGGACGATCTATACCGTTGATAATATCCAAAATGGTGAATATAGCATAGAGCTGTTACCTGAAAAATACAGTATATACGGTTATACACCGGAGATCAGGGAGAAAGTCAACCAGACGTCCTATATTTACAGATCGCTGACATACCTGGATGCACTGGAGATGGAAATCGGAAAGGATAAGGAGATGGATATTGCAATGTTACCGGGAGTCAGGGTTTACGGTAATATCAGACTCTATGATGCGGATAATAACAGGATCAGCGATATCACAAGGCTGAAGGAGGACGGGGAGGGGCTGGTTGTCAGTTCTGATGTCAATGACGGGGTTAAGCATGTGGATATCTCCAAGGGATTCTATCGTGTTTTTCTCCCGTACGGCAACTATTCATTGAGTTCGGAGACGAGATATTTCGAATACGATATGAATATGACCTACAAGCTTGATGAGTTCCTGCCCGTAACCAGCAATACAGGTAAGATCAATTATGAGCTAAAAAAGCAAACGGATTACAGGTTCGAATTCAAACTCAAGGAAGGTGAATATGATAGTGTAACGGTCTCACCTGTCTCTATGACCAATTTCAAATTGGAGCTGAATAATATAGGCAACAGCCACAATACGATCACTCTTTCATCATCACAGTTTCCCGACGGCTGGCTGGTGGAATATGATCAGACCACTGTGGAACTGCCGATTAACGGCGAAACTACGGTGGTTGCAAGTGTGACCACTGTTTCGGATGCGTTTCATGATAACAGCGTGGATTTCGATGCGGCTTCTGAAAAGGACCCGAGCCAGACGAACTCTGTAGGCGTCAAGATGATGATTCCCGCAATTTACAATTACGATTTCTATACCCAGGTACCGCATAGCCAGGGAATTAATTATAACGACAGCCTTGAATTTACGGTAACCATCGAGAACCTCGGCAACGCGCAGGATACCATAACAATCCGCGGTCCGGATGTTTTAATGCCCTGGAATGTTACAATCGACGGCCAGCCGCTGAGCGCTATTGAGCCTATACCGTTTAACCAGGTTGAGGTATACAAGAATGTAACGATGAAAGTCACCTCTCCAGACATAACCTCCGGGCGCATGATCGGCGAAACATTGACCTTGAACCTTATTGCCCATTCCGACAGCGGAAATAAATCAATTGAACTGCCGCTTGAAGTGGTATTGAACATGCCCGATCTGCTGGTAAAATCAGTGGAATATGAAAATCTCAGATTGAATCAGCCAGACCGCACCAATGTAACGTTCAATGCCACGGTAAAATGCGAGCTTGCGTCGGCGAAAAATGTAAAAGTATCGTTATTCATCGACGGCAAGTCCGTGGATAATTTTACTATAGCCAGGATGAACCAGGGCGATGAGGTACGGGTGAAACTGGCCTATGAGACCGCCAGCGCGAACAAAGGTGAACATACCATACAGGTTATCATTGACCCGGAAAATGTGATTGAGGAGCGGAATGAATTCAATAACGAGATTCTTTCTGTGGAGACCATCGGACCGGTTGAAGAGGAGGAGGAGTTCAACTGGCGCCCGTATGCGTTCCTATCGGGATTGATACTTTTCCTTGCTATTGTAATGGTGTACTGGCGGTGGAAGAGAAAGGTTTAAAATCAATCGCTGAGGGGATTTTTTATTAATTATAGAAGTGCGTCTTACGTTGAGCGGTAGCGAGGGGCGTACCGTTAACAGTCGGATGTTTTACGGTCGTTGGACGCAACCGAATGACGGTACGCTAGACGCAACCGCAAACCGCTGGACGCACTTCTGTCAGCCATTGTAATTATCATATAAGCATAACAGACGGCTAATTATGTAAGATATTAAACCAATTTTATATATAAGTCATGAATATATACAAAAAAATATACTATAAATTTATATACTGATAACACATAGAAATTAAGTGAGAAAATCAGGAAAAATAATGAAATAAATCCCTTTTTATAATAGATTTCAGAGAAAGACTTTGATTTAAATACAAATTGATTCCACATAAGGAGGTTATGATATTGACTGCCCTGATCAGAGATATTACATTGATAGCATTACTTTCGTTCATTTTAATTATAACACCGCTTGGCGCGGATATTTTTAATGATGCTCAGGATACATCCGAGGGTGAAACCGCAGAATCCGGGTTGGATGATCTTAGTGTTCCAATCGAGGAATCGTCAACGCCAGCACCTGCACAAGCACCTAAAAGTTATTTGATGCCGTCGGAGAACGCTGAGCCTGAAACATTAAGTACCAGGAGCGAACCTGATTATATAACGCACTCATCGAACCCGAGCCCCAGGGCAACCCGGTGGACCGGAGAGAAAAAAATCGTGGTTATAGCTACAGAGTTTCCAGATAAGGCCGCCACCGCATCAATTAGTTCTATAAATAATACAGTCACTACAAGAATGAGATCTTATTATTCCGAGGTATCCTATGATAATTTCAAGGTCATGGGTACTGTTGTAAATAATTCCTGGCTGATGATGCCCAATAATATAACATATTATACCGAGAATAACAAAGCCAAATTTGGCGAATATGTACGTGATGCAATCGAGGCCGCCGACCCGATAATAGATTATGATGATTTCAGGTCAAATTCCAATCGCGTTGAACTGGTGATTCTTGTACATGCCGGTCAGGACGAGGCCACCTCCGGCGACCCGCTGGATATATGGTCCCACATGTCACAGATCAACCCGAAAAATGTGGACAATTCCTTTGTGACCCAGTACTGTACCGTTTCGGAATTTTCACCGCTGGGCACTTACGTCCATGAATTCGGGCATCTGCTGTGGCTTCCCGACCTGTATGATAAGGATTACAGCTCCGACGGCATTGGCCTCTGGGGGCTCATGGCCGCGGGCTCGCATTTGAACGGCGGCAGTACACCCGCTCATTTATCGGCCTGGTCCAAATATCAACTGGGCTGGATCACCCCGATTGTTGTTACCTCCAACATGTTCGATGTATCAATACTCGATGTTGAACGCAATGCCGTGGCTTATAAAATTCCCATACCTATAACAGATGTTAATTCAGATGAATATTTCCTGGTCGCAAACCGGTACCGCACAGGTTATGATTCATACCTTCCCGCAAGCGGACTTTTGATTTGGCATGTGGATGATGCTAAACTTACATCGTTTGCACCCAACAATGACGAGAACCATAAATTGCTGGATGTGGAGGAATCCACACCCACCCAGCATCTTGACAACCGGGCCGACGGCAATCTCGGCGACAGCAATGATGTCTGGAAGGACAGCCCGACAGGTTTCACACCGCAAACGGATCCCGACAGCGATTCATATTACGGCTTCAGTTCGAAATTCTATTTGGAGAATATCGGCGGCTCCGGCTCAACGATGAAAGCCGATTTCATTGTAAGACACATTTATGTCACCGTCCAGGGTAATTCTGAGCAGTACGCCGATCCCGGTTACGATCATACAGTTAAATTCAATATCACCAGCGACCGTGCCTCCGGCGACACAATCGATTTTACCTTGTTTGGAGTGGTTAACGGAGACTGGGCATCGCTTAAAACCGCCGGTGTAAACGTTGCAAACGAAAATGATATCGGAGAAGCGGAAGTTGTGGTTTCATTACCGGCAAATGAATATCCGAACATCTACTGCGAATTCTATATATTGGCTCATTCCTCGGACGATACAGTAGCAAACTCGGCTCATGTGAAGGTCATTGTTGATCAGTATTACGCGTTCCATGCACTCGAACCGCCTGACCTTGCTCTGGACCCGGGAGAAAACACTATCAATTTATTCAAGATCTTCAACGACGGTAATGTAAAAACATCCTATGAGATCACAATAGACCACAGCAGCACCTGGCAGATATACTTCTGGGCCGCTGCGGACCCGTATAAGGTTTACCCGGAATTAAAATCTCAAGCTAACCAGACTATTCAGATCTATGTCGAAGTCCCCCAGAGCGCTCTGGCAAATGAGGAGGAGAAGGTCACAATTACAATTATCTCAGCCGGAAATAACGAGCAGCAGCAGTTATCTTTCAAAATAACTGTAAATGAAAAATACGGTTTGAGGCTGGATCATTCACTCAGTTCTGATGAAATGACGGTGGAGGCAAATTCGATTCTAAATTATGAGTTCTTGATCGTATCCGAAGGTAATACAGAGGATGACGTTTCGGTTATCATCGCTCAGGATATACTTGCCGGCGAGGCCACTCCCTGGTCACTGACATTAACGCCGAGCGAAACAATTACTATTCAGCCCGATGACGGTGCATACTTCTATTTGAAAATAGAGATCCCGGAAAATGCAAAGGCAAATTCAAAGCAGAGCTTTAAAATCAAAATCCTGTCGGAGGACGGCGATACAAACGATACTTACGAATTCTCGCTTACGGTAAACCAATTCTTCGGGATGAATGCTGTTCTGGACTCATCTTCAAAAACCATCAAGCCGGGAGAAAAGGTCTACTACAACTTTAAAATCACAAATACAGGTAACGGAAACGATACATACAATATCTCTGTTATTTCTGAACTGCCTGAAGGCTGGACATTTCAATATCCAAGCAATATCGATGAAACCGTGGGGCCTGGAAAGACCGAGAAATTCTCTCTGGTTCTGATCTCGGTACCTTTAACACCGGCAAATAGTTATAATATAAAGATTAAAATTATATCCCTATCAGATGAAACCATAACGCAGACCTTTTCAGAAGATTTAGAAGTGGAGCGGGTACACTCCGTGGAAATTACTGTACAGACCGGTGATGTTCTTAAGGGCGCGCCCGGTGATAGATTAAATTTTACTATCCAGCTCGAAAACAAGGGAAACGATGCCGAAACCGTAATGCTGTCCTCCAGCAACATAGCTATAGGCCATACGATTTTCAAATCTTCCGTACAGGGAGATTCCATAACATCTATTGAACTCCTGGCAGGCGAGACGAAGACCCTTATAGTGCAGCTCACGATCTTTAACACCGTGGAAACAGAACAAAACGGTGCCGTTCAGGTCAAAGGCACTCTTGAGGACGAATCATTTACAAATGAAGTACCGTTATTATACAAGGTAGAAATCGATGAAAGTACAATAGACAACCAACCAGATAATGGAGATTCGAGCTCAGGCAGTTCCAGTTCTGTTTTTGGAAATACAATGGCTATGATAGTAATAGCGATAATAATCGTGGTTGTAGTTATTGTCATGATATTATTTTTATTAATTACAAAGAAGAAGAAGGAGGAGAAGGATGCCCAAGCTAAGGCGCAGGCGAAGCAGCAAATGCAGATCATGGATGCCGCAGTCACACCGATGCCCGCTGAAGTGGTTACAGTGGACCCCGTTACCGGCTACCCGATGGCACCAGGTGGGGTAATGCAGGGCGAGCCGGTAATGGACATGAATGGGCAGTTGGTAAGTGCAAGTCCACCGGCGGATTATAACCCCAACGCAGTGATGGGTGCACCGGGAGAATTCCCGCAGCTAACACAAGGCGAGGGTGCCCCGGAAGCAGAAGCCCCATTAAGATTCGATCCGCAGACCGGCGAACCGCTCACACCAATGCCTCAAAACGCTCCCGAGGGGAGTGAGTCGGTTGCGCCCCTCAGGTTCGACCCGCAGACCGGTGAGCCGATAGAACCTGAACCAGAGATCTTAGAAGGTGAGATCGTCTCCGAGCCCGAGGTGCCGCTGAGATTCGACCCGCAGACCGGCGAACCACTAACAGCTGGTAGAATCAAGAGGCAGTGAGGTTGATTTAAGCTCGGGCCTGGAGTTGATTTTAATTTAATGGAATTACATAGTCGAGCTCAGCATAGTAATTTTTTTACCACGAAGACGCGAAATAATCGAAGGATACGAAAGATAATCTAGGGTTTTGATTTTAAAAAGCTTGATTACAAACGTCCCTACCCCCACCCCATATGTTTTTACAAACAGGAAGATCGGGAAGTTAACAATTTGTTTTCCTAGTTTCCTGTTTTCCTGTAAAAAAACAAGAGGGGAAGGGGGGCGCCAACCTCTGTAACCCAACCTCCAATCTCTATTGGCAGACCTCTTGCTTCAACTTACTCTTGTAGTATCCGTAATTTGCGTATATTATAAACCCGAGCCCAAGCCACAGGAAGAACCGGAACCATGTCAGCGGGGGTAAACTCAGCATTAATATAATTGAGAAACCCGCACCGAGGAGAGGAACCAGAGGTACCAGCGGCGTCCGAAACGGCCTGTGAAGGTCCGGGTCTTTTTTTCTGAGCACAGGTATAGCAAGACATACTAGAGTAAAAGCAAATAAAGTGCCGATGTTCACAAGCTCGGCTACTACCTCTATAGGCAGGAATGCAGCCATAAAAGCAACGACGATGCCTACGGTCAATGTGGCAATGTAGGGAGTGCCGAAGCGCGGGTGCACCTGCGCAATCTTCTTGGGTATCAGTCCATCGCGGGACATTGCGAACAGCACCCGGGGCTGTGCCAGGAGGCTCACCAGAAGAACGCTTGTTATGCCGGCAATGGCGCCTAAAGAAATAAGACCGGCAGCCCACGGGGCGTCATTCATTCTGAATGCGGTGCCGTAAGGTGCGGGCACATTGAGTTCATAGAACGGCACCATACCTACCAGAACTGTAGCAGCGAGAATATACAGTATGGTGCATATAATAAGCGACATCATGATGCCCAGAGGCAGGTTTTTTTCCGGGTTTTTTACTTCCTCTGCCGTAGTACAGATTGCTTCGAACCCGATAAAAGCAAAAAATATGAGACCTGCACCCAAAAATACACCCAAGCCGCCGTACGGGAAAAACGGACTTAAATTGCCGCCGTCAAAATACCTCATACCCACAATAATAATAAAGACCAGCACAGATACTTTTATTATAACAATAATGAGGTTGAACCTTGCGCTCTCTTTGGTACCGATGACCAGTATGAATGTAAGCAGTAGAACGATGAAAACCGCAGGCAGATTAACAAAACCGCCCTCCACGAACGGCCCTGCGGTAAGATAAGTCGGGAGGTGAATGCCGGCGGAAGCGAATCCTTCAACAATGTAGCCTGACCAGCCGATAGAAACCGCCAGGCCGCCCATAGAGTACTCCAGGATCAGGTCCCAGCCTATCATCCATGCTATAAGCTCACCCATGGAAGCGTAAGAGAACGTATATGCGGATCCGGCGATGGGTATAGTGGAAGCCAGCTCGGCGTAGCACAGCGCCACGAAGAAGCATGCAATGCCAGCAACAATAAATGATAATATAATAGCGGGTCCTGCCTTTGTGGCGGCTGCGACGCCCACGAGCACAAAGATGCCCGCGCCGATGATTGAACCTATCCCGATGGCGGTAACATCAATGGCGGTTAAAGTGCGCCTCAATTTATGAGGGTGGGCCGCCGCCTCCGCTTTCATCTGTTCTACAGTTTTACGAGTGAAAAAACGCTGCTTGCATTGAGTTATTAAATCGGGTTCGGAAGCTTTTCCAGATCCGGTTGTTTTTTGTGTGGGTGGTGTGGTTTCATCTGCCATTGTAATAGTGTCTCCATTGTGAATTCGTTAAAATTAATTTTCAAAACTTTCCCATTCGTCAACAAGTGTTGGTTCTTGCATAGTAAAAAATTCATAATCATGTGAAATAGTCAATTGAGTGGAACCAAAAATCGGTCTGGGCGATGACCTCGTAACGCTGACAGTTACGGTCCAAACACCACGCCCTCGCTCATGCCCCGGATATTCCTCCGCCAATTCTTCATTAATATCTCCGTCACCCACAAATTCGTATGTTTCTTTTTGCAGCTCGGTATCGTTAATTTCGAACTCGAAATCGAACGAGCCGGTCCTGCCGCTGCCCTGTCTTGTCTCCGGTTCGATATCGCCCGGTCCAGATACGGTAGCATCAACTGATATAGATCCGGCCAGGCGCGAGGCAGGATACTGATCATTCCAGCTCACTGTAAAAGCTACAGATGTAAGATTGTTTACTTCAATTGTGACAGAACTGGTTTCGGTACCTCCGTCATTGATAGTAACGCTGGGATTACTTGAAGCCTCTGAAATTAAATCGAAATCGATTTCCCATTGTTGATATCTTACCATATATTGTTCCGTGCCTCGTTCCTCCTCCACTACCACCATTCCAATAACACCGATTGAAATCAATAATATTCCTATAATATTCAAAAGCATATTCGGTTTCATGCAGGATTTTCCACCATTGGCCATTTATTAATATACGTATGGGAGCGGTATTGTCTATTTAAAATTAAATCTTTTTGGGTAAAAAGGGAAGCAAAACTATATATTCAGCCCCTAGGTCAGAACCCAGGACCTTTAGGAGAGGCGAGTAGCGAGTAGCGAGAATCATAGCAGCATGCGGTAAGCAGCAGGCAGCAAGTTTAAAACTAATTGCATTTAAACAAAAATGCACCTTTGCACCATGCTCCATGCCGCTTATTGTTACCCTAGCGCCTATTCTCTAGCGCCTAGCGCCTAATTTATGCGTTCTCGCTGCATCTAATAATATTGATCCGGCGGCCGAGGCGGGGGGCCATATCCATATTGTACAGGTTGAGGGGGCGGAGGCTCATACTGCGTTGGTTGAGGGGGTGTGGGCGGAGGTGTGGGCGGATATGCGGTAACATCGGGTGGGGCCTCCTCCGGATGGCTCTTCTTTTTGGACATAATGATCATAAAAGCAATGAATGCAAAAATGATTACAATCAATACTATGACCAGTATATCATAAGAGAACAGGCCCATAGATGCTGGTAGCTCTTCTTCTTTTTCGGCAGTTACTTTTTCATCATCATCAGTTTTCTCGGTACCGATAATAACATCAATTCGTTCATTATCCGATTCATAACCATCATCAGTTTCTGCCTTAAAGGTAAATGTATATTCCCCTCCGTCATTGACCTCTACATCCTTTTGTGTTTCGTAAGTAAATTTCCAGGTGCCGTCTGATTTAATATCGATATACATGGGAGTATCAGAATCTTCCGCGCTGTCCTTATCGGTCAAAAAAATAAATTCTGATTTCGTTCCATCGGGGTATGTAATGCGCACCCGCATCCGTAATTCATCCACATCTGCATTATCCCATTCGCCCCTGATAATTACAATATCGCCAATATCGTATTCTTTATCGTCGTCGGAAGTGATATCTATTTGCGGTTTGCGGGTCTGTATGGACACTTTTTTAATTTCCTCAAATCTGCTCCAGGAATTATCATGGGGACTATCTCCAAGCAGCTCTTCGTCAGGGTCGATTTCTGCTATGAATGTATAATAGCCCTCTTCAATTGGTGTATAAAACCAGGTGACAACGGCAGTTTCTCCAGCAGCGATAGTAATTGTACCCTCGAAACTTTCCATCTCGATCATATCCCTGCTTGCTGAAAACTTGATTTTTGCATCCGTTGCAGGGCCGCTGCCATAATTGTCGATGACAATATAAAATTCAATTTTATCCTCTTCATAGAGCGAATCCCCATAATGAATTTTAATGCCGTCTTTTCTGAGCATACTTTCATCATAATCAATGGAGACTTCGGGCATAACTATAGTAATTGCAAAGGAAGTATTATATTCATATTCAAAATCCTCGCGCTGGAGCTCATTGATATAGGTTCTTGGTGCACTTGATTCTGCAACTAAATCGATCAAAAATACGCCTTCAAATTCCTCCCTGGGGATGTTGATATTAATCACCAGTGAAGCTTCTCCTGGCATACCGGCGATCTTATCGTAAGCAGGAACGGTTATCTCATCAATGGGGTCGCTCCCACCGTACTTGTCATAGATCTCCATCAATGAATCTTCCCATGCCAGCGGTATGGGCTCGGGCGAATTCCGGTTCTCTACCCAATCAACATCCACCGTATCGGGCCCGTTACCGTAGTTGTGAAGTTTGACCTCAAATACCTCTGTCTGGATATCGCCGGTCATTGCATTCGGGTCCACTATCCTCGAATATGTCATTGAGGTAAGTTTTACCAATTCAATATCGTAGTACTGTTCAACTACTGTTGTTAATACCGTACTGTTAAGCAGATTGTAGCCCCACTCGTCTTTTACTTGAAATGTAATTGAATAATTACCTGCAGTGTCGTAATCCTCTGCGAACACCTTCACTGTTACCTTCCGGTACTCGTTGGGTGTAAGTGTTATGCTCTTGCCGGTAACAATTGCGCCGCTCAGATAGATGTCTGCCTTTAAACCCGTTGGATTATCCAGATTAACGATTACATCGATATAATCTGTATCATCAGTGACGGGTATAATAGATATCGGGAACTCCACATAACATTCTCCGGGCTCATATTCTGTATGAATTTTTAACGTCAGTGTTGTATCTTCCACCTCCATCTGGATTTCGAGGGGTTCAACAACCGTTGCTCTTGAACACCGCTCCGGCAGTTCCGAAGCAGCCGGCGGGATCACTATTATCAACATCAAGATTGCAATGCAGAGCATTCCCCATAAAGTGCGATTCATATTAAAACCTCAAGCTCTCAAATTTTGCTTTATTTATAAACTTATTAATGCTATATAATTATTATTGCTGATATTTCGGTGGTAGATGACGACTAAGGGTTACGGTTTCGATGCCCGAACACCCCCAGAATAGGCTAAAGGCAATAGGCAAGAGGCGATACTGGAGGCCAGAGGCCAGGTACCAGTGTGATTTTGATCTGCTGAGATTACTTGTTCGGGTTTGGCAAAGTGAAATATTAGCCACGAAGTACACGAAGTACACGAAAACCTAGGACTTCCGTGGTTCCGTGATTCCGTGGTTAATACTTCTCCTGCCATGCAAAGGAGCCTAAATAAACCACGGAGGCACGGAAGACACGGAATTACTCTCTCTATTTCAGCAGGAAAAATCATTCAACCGCAAAAGCCGCGAAGAACGCGAAAAATAATCTAGGGTTTTAATTAACAGCGCTCTATTTTTAAACGTCCCCACCCCCCACCCCTTCTTAACCGCGGAAGCGCGGAGGCGCGGAAGAGGTACTATCAATTACACTTGGGTGAATTATCAAACAGGAAGACAGGAATCTCAGGAAGAGGAGGGTGGTACAAGACTCGGTGTTGCCTTTGGTGGTTTGCTCTTCCTTTTAAACAAAATTGTTATAATTATAATGAATGCTAAAATGATTAATATCAATACATTGACCAGGATATCATATGAAAACAGACCCATATAAACAGGAGGATTCTCTTCCTTTTCGATTATTTTCCCACCATATCCTTGAGAATCATTGGTTCCAATAAAAACATAAATTTGTTCCTCGTTCGACGTATAAGTCACTGCATACACATTGTCTGGAATTTTTGCTTTAGCCTGGAATGTAAATATGTATCTTCCACCATCCTCATCACTGATTGCACCTTCCGTTTTGTAAATAAATTTCCAACTGTAATCTAATCCAAATTCTATAAACCTTGACGCATTTGATTCCTCCGCACTGTCAATATCAGATAAAAGCATGTATTCTGATTTCGTATTGTCTGGATATGTGATGCGCACCCACATCTGCAAAACGTAATAATCCGAATTGTACCATTTGCCTTTGATAACTATGGTATCGCCGATATCATATTTCTCATAATCATTTGTAGTTATATCTATTAGAGGTGTATGGGTCTCCTCGGTCTTCTCTTCAACTTTCTTGAATTTAGACCAAACATTGTTATTTGGTAGGTCCCCCAATAGCTCTCCATCCGGATCTATTACTGCTTTTAACGTATAGTAGCCTTCTTCTATGGGTGTAAATTGCCAGAATAATATGATTGTTTCGCCGGCTTCAACGGTGAATTCATCTTTTTTGCTCTGCTGCTCTACCTGGTCTTTGGAAGCTGAGAACTTGATCTTAACATCAGTTGCGGGTGCGGAGCCGGAATTTGATACAACAATACTAAAATTAATCCTTTCATTAATATAAATCGGATACTCATCTATCAATTTCATGCCATATTTTTTAAGCATGCTTTCGTCAACATTGATGTAAATTTCCGGCAGAACCATAATTATTTCAAAGGTAGCATTGGATTCGTATTCTAAGTCCTTGCGCTGTAGTCCATTGATATAGCGTCTTGATGCACTGGAGGTTGCCCATAAATCTATTATAAATTTGCCTTCATATTCACCTTTTGGAATATTTATATTAATAACCAGTGCAACTTCTCCAGGCAAACCCGCCACTTTATCGTAAGAAGGAACGGTAATCTCATTAATAGGATCGACACCGCCGTACTTTTCATAGAAATCCATTAATGTATCTGCCCATGTCAGAGGTATAGGCTCAGGTGACAGCCTGTTTTCTAAACAACTCAGATTCACTGTATCCGGTCCGTTACCATAATTGTGTAATTTAATTTCGAACACCTCGGTCTGGATATCACCGGTCATTGCATTAGGGTCCACTATCCTCGAATAGGTCATTGAGGGTAGTTTTACCAATTCAATATCGTAGTACTGTGCCACTACTGTTGTTAGGACTGTACTGTTAAGTAAATTGTGACTCAACTCGTCTTTTACCTCGAATGTAATTGAATAATTTCCTGCATAATCATGTTCCTCTGCGAAAACCTTCACTGTTACCTTTCGGTACTCGTTGGGTCTAAGCGTTACGGCTTTGCCGGTAACAACCGTTTCACCAAGGTAAATGTCCGCCTTTAAACATGTGAGATTATCCAGATTAATGATTACGCTGGTATAATTTTTATAATCAGTAACGTGTTTAAGATATATCGGAAAATCAACGTAATACTCTCCGGACTCATATTCTGTATGAATTTTTAAAGTTCGCGTTGAATATTTCACCATTATCTGGATCTCGGCGGATTCCTGAATTGTTGCCCTCGCGATTTGCTCCAGCGGCATCGAAACACACAATGGGATCATCATCAACAATAGGATTGCAATGCAGATTATCACCCATATACTGCGAATCATTCCAAAACCTCAAACTCACAAATTTTGTTTTTTTTATTATGATTCAGAATTTATTATTTGTTTAGAATTTAGTGCTTAGTGCTTGAGTTAATTTTTTAATGATTTAATGGCACGGCCGTTCGGACATTCCGATTTATCCGACTCCGGCGGCATACGATTTACTGAATTTTTGATATAAGGTGCTTAGAATTTAGGATTTAGAATTTTATAAAATCAACCCAAAAGCTTACTACCGCATCCTTGGCAGAACTTGTTCTCTACAGGATTACTGCCGCCGCAGCCTGGACAATTCTTCACCGGGCCCTCCTTCAATAACTTCGGCTTCACTTTGGGAACCGCAACAGCTTTGATATCAATGGGCTTTTCAAAAGGCCGCCTGGCATCCGGCCTCAATTTTTCCTCGGGAGCAGCCGCATCAATAGGTTTTCTCCCATCACCTGCACCTTCAGGTGGCAGCACTTCCGTGGGGCTGTACACCATCAACAGCTCTTCGCTGTCAGGATCCATTTCGCTCTCCGCCTTCTTACGCCTCTTCCGTGTCACTATAATAAATAGTGCAATGATAATAACAATGATCAAAACAATAGCGATGGTGATCATTCCAATAGTGCTGACTGTATCACCTATAAACTTATTTTCTGGTTCTGTACCTTTTTCCTCCGGTGGATCTTCAACCACCAGGAATGTGGTCCATGTATTATCATTAGGGCGGTCACCAATTATTTTATTGTCGGGATCGATATCCACCCTGAAGGTATAGTAGCCGGCTTCATCAGGTGTATAATTATACGAAAGCTCTATTGTTCCGTCCGGATTGATCTTAACCGTATCATTAATAATTTTCTTCTCTTTATTATCAACAGTTATTGTAATTTTGATTTCAATATCTTCCGTCGGAATGTTCGCGGTGTTATCAATGTTAACCTTGATGTTCACGGTATCTCCGGTATGAACGATATCCGTATCCTTGATCTCATTACCCTCGCTATCAAGCAGTTTGTTTTTCGGTTCATCGAATTCTATGTTCGGTAGTATAAGCTGAATCGTGAAGGTAGTATTGTCTTCAAACTCAAAATCGCTGCGCTGGAGGTTCGTAATATATTGTTTGGGTGCACTGGAAAAGGCCGTTAAATCAATAAAGAACACCCCTTCTTCATCCTCCTTTGGAATATTGATCTTAACCAATAAAGATACCGAGCCCGGCACTCCCTTTGACATATCGTATGCCGGAACAGTAATTTCATCGATTTCCTCCGACCCTCCGTTCTTGTCGTAGATTTCCACGAGGGAATCCTCCCATGCCAGTGGTATGGGGTTGGGGGACCACCTGTTCTCAACCCAATCCAGTGTTATTGTATCGGGCCCGTTCCCGTAGTTTTCCAGCGTTACCTCAAATTCCTCGGTCTGGACGTCGCTTACCATTTTGTTCGGGTCCAAAACCCTCGTGTAGCTCATAGAGGATAATTTCACAAGCTCGATATCGTAGTACTGCGCTACATTTACAGCCAGATCTGTACTGTTGAGGATGTTGGATCCGGTTGAGTCCAGTGCCTTAAAAGTAATCTTGTATTCACCCTCAGGCTTATGCTCATCAGCGGAGACGTGGACGGTATAATCGTAAGAAACCCTGGGTTCAATTGATACTATATCATTCG
>CP070629.1:628551-639803 GCA_020356005.1 Thermoplasmata archaeon | reverse complement strand
TTGCCGATGGATATGAGAACGACCTGGTGGACCGTACGGGGTTGATAGCCCACGGCCGTGGTGAAGCGTTTGACTACCTGCTGGGTGAGCGTACACATCCGGAAGCGGAACTCTCGGCAAAGGTCGCTGCGGCACATTTATTACTGGCAAAAAACCCGGTCATATCCGTTAACGGCAACACGGCTGTGCTTGTGCCCGATGAACTTGTTGAGCTGGCGAAAGTTGCATCTGCCAAAATCGAAGTGAATATTTTCCATCGAACAGAGGATCGGCTGAATAAGCTCGTGTCATTCCTGGAAGCACACGGTGCAGGTTCTGTGCTCGGTCTGAATCCCGATGCAAAACTTCCGGACCTTTCATCTCAGCGTGCACTGTGCACCCGCGAGGGAATTTTCTCTGCCGATGTCATACTTGTTCCGCTGGAGGACGGCGACAGGGCCGAGGTACTGGCGAAAATGGAAAAAACAGTAATTGTCGTCGACTTGAATCCGCTGTCAAGATCCGCCAGATACGGAACCGTAACGATTGTTGATAATATCTGCAGAACCATTAGAGTAATAATCGATCAGGTCAAGGATCTGAAGCAAACTCAAAAAGAACAGGATTTAAATAGATATATTGAAGATTTTAATAATGAACAAAACCTTAAGCAAATGATTCTACACTTAAAGGAAGGAGAATACCAAAATTATAAATAATGACCATGTTTTAAATGAAAATAAATGATAGTCAAATAAAGCGGCTATGATTGGTTAATAATGGACATGGGATTTCACTATGGATTTCTTTACTCACATCGTCTTTTCATATTTATTAAATATCGGATTGGACAGCCCGAATTTTATTTTCGGTATCGGTGTAGGTATCTTACCGGATATGGATTTACTATGGTCTCCTCTGGGTAAGAAGTACTATTGGGCCAAACATCGTGCACTGACACACTCTGTCGGATTCATCATTTTATTAGCACTGGTTTGTTCATTGATCGCATCCACTTTCTGGCCGCTGAACTTCTGGGAACTTCTACCTTTTGCATTGTTGACAGGCATGGCACATATCGCTGTGGATCTTATTACAACCTCCGGAATTCCTATATTACTGCCCTTCAGCTCTCGAGAGTTTAAGTTCGAAGTTGATAAAGCTGTGAATCCCTATATTATGGCTTTCAGCTTTTCAACGATAATATTTTTAAATTATCTTGGAAGAATAAGTTATCCTTATTCTACTTATCTTGTATATGCAACAATAATCACATTGGGCTTTGTTGTATATTACATCATTAAAGTTATTATTAAATTCTGGCTGGTTAGAAAATATTCAACTCCGGAGCTGCGCTTCGATGTTTTACCCACATCTGGATTATTTGTATGGTATCTTGTTAATAAAGTTGTAAAAAAAGATCGGTATAGTATCAAGTATGCAAGATTCAACCTTTTGAGGTCTTCTTCAATTGATTTTAAAACATTCAGTTACGAAATTGATGAGGATTTAAAGCCACCGGTTAATGAAAGGGAAAAGGTTAAAAGCTATACATATAATTTGAAAGAGGTGCAGAATTATTTTAAGAAATTCAAATACCCAATTGCTGAGGTAATCCCCACAAGTTCAAGTGACCGTAAATGGGTAGTATTCTGGTATCCCCTGGAATTGATTATGCTGAACCGAACCTCGGCTTTGAGGGTTGACCTTTCCGAAAATGGTACCTATTCTGCCAGGCGTACTTTTTTTCTGAAATGCAATGAGAATAATATATAATAAAAATGAAATAAATGATATTATTTATAAAGGAAAAACAATATTAGGGTCTGAATTATATAAACCTTGAGAATTCAAATGGTGAAATCTATGGACAAAGAATATCCACCTGTTTCAGAGTACGGCCCAAACAAGTATCCTGACATTCCACTGCGCGTAACAGACGCCGATTTCAATACGTTAACAAAGAATTATCCTGTAGTAGTAATAGATTGCTGGGCACCCTGGTGCGGCCCCTGTCGGGCACTCTCCCCGCTTATTGATGAACTGGCCAAAGAACTTCAAAATAAGATAGTATTTGCCAAATTAAATACAGATGAAAACCAGGAGACAGCTATTAAATACCATATTATGTCAATACCCACACTGCTGGTGTTCAAGGAAGGCGAATTAAAGGATCAAATAGTGGGTCTATTACCGAAAGACCAGATAGCATCAAAGTTAAAAGACTTCATGTAAAAGTATAAAAAGCATGAACTGATTTATAATAAGTACTGGCACAATTTACAGGTGGGGAAAAAATAAAATCCAAAACCGAAATAGCCTCCAGCGGACACACAATGGATAAAAATACTAATTTATCAATCATAATCGAATTCGAATCAGTGTTGGAAAAGCATTTCGGTCCAACCGGCGTGTATATATTGAATGCCTTGATATCCGATCTAGGTCGAACCAAGGAGATGATTCGCGAAGAGGATCTTGAAAATGTAATTGAAGGATTAAAGGAGGAATTGTTAAAAGTAATCCGATATGATGTTGAAACGCTGGAAAGGGAACTTAGAGACATAATGGAAAAAAACCATTAAGATCTATATTTAAGTTCAAATAAATGTAATTTGTATAACAAATTAAAAATATTATGTAGTACCACATCAAAAGAAATTGTAACAATTGGAGATGTTAAATATGTTCCACGATACTATCGAAGGAATAAACAATATTTTTGAAAATGACATTTATCGAGGCGCAATAGTTCTTGTTACAGGCCCACCGGGAAGTTAGAAATCAGGCTATTCATTTGGGATATTATCCAAATACCTGGAAAATCTTGAAGAGTTCGGGCTTTATATGACACTAGAGGAAACAACCGAAAGTCATTTAAGAAATATGCAATCACTGGGTATTGATGTACCGGATAACCTCTTGATTTCTGATTACAGCGATATTCGCGACCGTTTCGAAGTTAATGAAGAGCACCCCGATTTCCTTGACCTAGTATACGGTGTTATTAATTTCTTCAAGCAAAAGGAAGGAGAAAAGTTTACATGCTTTGCTCTTGATTCCCTCGGTGCTTTATATTCGTTAACAGATACGCGTAACCTAAGGTCAAAAATATTTCATTTTTTCAAAATGCTCCGTGATAATAACCTTACTTCTATCATAGTAATGGAGAACCCGAAATTTTCCAATATCCAGCATTCAATAGGTAGTGAAGGATTTCTCTGCGACGGTATAATCGAGATGGGGACGATAGAAACCCAACACGATATCATGCTGTATATGCAGGTTCAAAAAATGCGTGCCACAGCCCACAGCCGCAAACGCCACCTAATCGAAGTTGGAGAAAACGGTATTTCGATTTTGGGTCCTGTATTTGAGTGATTTTATAGTGCTTATAGAAGAGCGTCTAACGGTTAGCGGTTGAGAGGAGCGTAACGTTGGACGTCTAACGGTAAGCGGCCACAAACATAATACTTTTTACGAGACGTGCTTCGCAACCACTCAACGTGGTACGCACTTCTTGTATCGATTAAAAATCCTCTAAAAGTTTTATATAACACTTGAGATTCAATCTATTCTAATTTCTTTTCAGATTTCTCATAATTGTATACAATCTGCATTAGATCTTTTCGTAATTTCTTAAGCGCCTCGGGATCTTTAAAAACCTGTGCTGCGGTAATAAGATTATTAACTACACGTATTAATTGTTCTTTATTGGGATTTCTAAAATCTACATTCTCCTTTTCAAACTGCTGCCGAATCATCGGCATCGTCAGATCAAATCCTTCCATTTCATCGCAGAACTTTGCGATGATTTCATCTTCCACATCCAGGATCGTCACCTCTCCATCCTTACGTACAGGTGTTACAGTCTGGGTCGGGCGGGTGCGGTAACCCTTGAATGGACGTACCATTAATTTCCCTAGTGCTAAAAAAGCCTTATTTACATTTTCTCCCGTCTTTGCGCTGGTAAAATAATAGGGGACTCCATATTTACTCGCAATTTCCTTTACATCATCCTCTTGAACCACACACTGTTCTTCTAAATCGATTTTGTTTGCCAGAAGTACAAGCGGAATGTCTCGCGTGACACGGTAGAGGAGGTCCAGCCAGACCTCTATGTGCTCAAGGCTGTCTTTCTTGGTTACATCACAAACAATAAAACTGCCGTGAGCATTTTTAAAAGCCACCGATTGGATTTTTTCGAACCGTTTCTGGCCCATTATGTCCCATATCATAAATGTGATATTGTTCACCGAGGACCCTTCACGAATAGTGAGATTACGTTTTGTGACCTTGGTACCCAGTGTACTGATATACCTGTCATCGAATTTATCCAGCACAAATCTGCGTATCATGCTCGTTTTACCGACGCTTTCGTCGCCGATTAAAACAACCTTTTTTACATAATTCTGGACGTTTGGCATGAACTTTCCTCTTGATAACGCAATCTCACTCTTTATTCACATTATTTGAAATCTTGATTTTTCTTTTTTTTCAATTAATTTCATTTTTTTATCCTTTTTTGATATGATATCCGTGGTTTATATAGTGAAATATCTTAAACAGTTTTTTTATAATTTAATGTTGCGGTAGCTATTATTATTTTTATAATTGATATTAATTAAATTCATTCGAATTTTACACGAATTAAGCGATAAATGTAATATGATTATAACAGTTTTAATATTTTCATTGCCATTTTTATATGATTATCTTTATATTTCGACGGTTATTTACATATAAATCTAAATGAAAATTAAAATTAAAAATGAAAATGAGCTTCAACTATTCGCGTACAAATTAACGAGAATATTCTTTGGCGAAATCCCCGCCATGATCATTACTTTTATTGAACCGGACAACTTGGGATTTATGGCCGCTCCCCATATCAATCTTGCATCAGGTTGAATCTTACCTAAAATTACTTTTGCGGCTTTTTGTGCTTCTGTAATCGTCATTGAATTATCACCGGTTACATTAACCAGAGTTCTGCTGACTCCGTTTAAATCAATTTGTAATAGCGGTGAGGTAAGCGCTTCGTTTATTGCCTCCATGATCTTGTTCGGATCATAACCCGAGCCAGCCCCGAACCCCATCATTGCTACATTACCTCTTCCAACAACGGTTTTTATATCCGCGACATCAAGATTAACAAGACCGGAGGTTGTTATCAGCTCCAGCAGCTCGGATATTATCAAAACCAGGTAACCTTCGAGCAGGTCTTCCATATAAGGTATCGCGATAATAATATCCGCATTCAACCTGAAGCTGTGCAGTGCTCGATTACTGTATTCTACCTCTTCCAGTTTTTCTATTTTGGGCGGTAAAAAAACCAGTCCGATTGTAATGATCTTATTCTGCTTGGCCAACTTTGCGGCTATCAATGAGTTGTCAAGTCCGTAGGTACTTTGTAAATCCGTTATAATAAATAATAGATTGGTATTTCCCAGAACCGCTTCCAATTCGCTTTTAAGTTCGGCGCGTGCTTTTAAGACATTCAAATCACGCTGGTCCCCGCTTAGGTTTATTAGACCGAGCTCGGCTGGTTCAATTTCGAATTCCTCTTCAGTTACTCCCTCTTCCATTTCGGAGTCCCCGATATCCTCCGGGTCTATTTGGTCTGAACCTTCTTCAATTTCTGAATCAGCTTTATCAGTTTCACTTTCTTTTGCATCACCTTCAGTCCCCTGAGCTGTACTTTTAGGACGTGAACTTAATAACTTTTTGAGTTTGTTAAAAATCGATACTTTCGAATCTTCAGACTCAACCTTGACCTCAACAGGTTCTGATTTAGAATCGCTTTGAGTTGAATCTTCTCTCATTTGAGGATCTTTTGGTTCTGCATTTAGATCTTCCTCTATTTCCTTTTTGATACGGGCCGCATGTATATTTCTGTAATCGGGAGTCAACCGGAGGTCCAGGTAATCAGGTTTGGTGGGTTTATCAAATAGGTGGTATTGCAGACCTGCAAGTTTCTCAGAATATTTTTTAAAAATCCCTTCCACGAGTTCATTACCGGGTCCACCGCATCCTATGATGCGTATTTTTTCCGGCGAGCTAATAATCCATTCATCGATTTGGACGGGATCGGAACTTTGCGCTGGCCCTCCCACTGGTTTTTGAGAATTGTTTTTATCAAGATTCAATTTGTTCTGGTCTTGATTTTGTTCATCTGGGGCTACGCTCATTGAAAAAAGTAAGATGAATTAAATATTAATAGCTTTTTGATAATAAATACAGTTTTGAAATTCCAACTATAAATATTTTGGATATACCAGGTAATTTTATTCAGGGATTATATGGGATTTATTAGGGAATCTTGGCAAGTTCAGCACTTAACCGTTTGACCTTTACTTCGTTCTTGAGCTCTCTGTATAATTCAATTGATTTTTTAATATTACCACGTGCCCGTGCAAACGCATTCGAAGCGGAATCCGGCATTTGAAATTGAGGATCCTGTGGTTCTTCCGAGCTCTGTTCATGTGCCGATGCTGATTTTGCCAGCCCTGCCGGTGGGGATTGTAATGCCAATCCGAGGTCTCTTAACATGAAACCAAAATTGAAATAGATTTGCGCCTGCATGTCAAGAGAATTGATGCTCTTTGCGATCTTAATAGAATCTTCAAAATATTTTAACGATGCCTGCCAATCTCTTTTAAAGCCAAAAACGATGCCGTAAACCATTAATGTATTTGCAATCATTCGCTTTTCATCCATTTTGGTAAATATGTTCAAAGCTTTTTCACAATAATCCAGAGCGGTTTCCAGGTTGCCTTTGCTGGCGTAGCATTCAGCTGCGTTGGACAAGCCGTACCCCTCGCCTCGGACATCACCTATCTGCTTTGAAATCTCTATTCGTTTGGTGTAATACTTTATGGCATCATCCTCGTGACCGCCCTGTTTGCAGTATGTGATACCTATACGATTATAGACCTCGGATTTCTCGTATACATTGCCGGTCTGATCAAAAATATCGATACTTTTAAGATAATTTTTAATGGCATCTTCATACTCACCCTTATTCACCAGTACATCACTTATTCCTGTATATGTTTTAGCAATCCCCGGTAAAAAGTTAATTTTTTCTGCAAATGTCATGCATCGATTGAAATGTGCAATTGCCCGATCGTATTCCCCCTGCCTGTTCAATACTACACCCAGCCAGTAATGTACATTGGCTATTCCGTGGTAATCCTTTTGCTCCTCGGATAACTTCAGGGCCTTTTGTAGATATCCGACAGATTTATGCAGTTCGCCGCGTCTGTAATTGATTGCCCCCAGATTTCGAAGTGCCTCTGCAGCCCGCAGCTTGAAACCCAATTTCAAACATTGTTCAAGGACCTTTTTATAATGAGACAGAGCATTATCCCAATCACCCTGTATTGTGAGTATATCGCCCTGCAATATCTGTAATGTAGTCCATTCGTCGTGTACCACGCTGGTCTCGGAAATATTGTTTAAAATCAATTTAAACTCATCCAGATATCCGTGGCTGATAAGATTAACGCCTTCCTCAATGGCCAATCTCGAAGCCTCTTGATGGTCCTCTGCTTGTATAAAATGATATTGAGCTTCAAGACAAAACTGGAGGGCTCTTCGTTCCATATCGAATTTTTTATACCTTTTTGTCTCAAGCACCTCTGTCGAAGGCTTCTCTGTTGTCACTCCAGGTTCGAAATCCTCACCGGGTTTCACAACTTCATCCTCTCTATAGATCTCAACATTGGTGGAAAGTCGCTCGAATTCCAGGATGTAATATTCAGCCGCAGCTTTATGATACTCGGTTCGTATTTGCGGCGTTAACCTGTTAGTGAAAAATTCCCGTACAAGGTCATGAACCATGTACCCCGCAGCATATTCATTCAGCAGCCTTTTCTCTATCAGCCGATCAATAGTATCATAGCTTATCTGCTGCTCGATAAAAAATACTGATGAGGGGATCGGAAATCTGAAAACCGAGGCTATCCCCAATAATTTTCGCCCGTCCTCGGGGAGTTTTGTGAAGATTTCGCTGTGAATATATTTTTTAATATCACTGTGAAGGCTTAGATTATCCAGCGTCTCGTTTGGATCCACAAGTTCCAGAAATAACGGATGGCCTTGAGTCAATTCATAGATTTTTTCAAATTTATTCTGGTCTACATTACGCTCTGCCAATAATTTATAACTGCTGGCCTGATCCAACCCGGACAGCGTTACCTCGCTTACAATACCACTTTCACCAGTATCCTGCGGGGTGTAAAATGTAATGAACTGGCGTGATAGGATCATAATTTTCGGACCGGTGAGATTCTTGGACAAATCACAAAGAGATTGGAAGAATTGTAGAAGTTTGGGGCTGGATTCGATTTTATGAAAGTCATCAAAAATCAATAACGCTTTTAAATTCTTCAAATCGGTGTTGAGGATCTCAGATATCTCGTTGATATCAAGGCGCTTAACAGACTCGACATAGGATTTCAATTTTGTACGGTTCAGTGTACCTAAGAATTCCGAGACCTGGGTTAATAAGCTGTTCAGGGTACTCCATTCATAGAATTTGAACCAGAACACATTGAGCTTCTTTTTGTAGGTCTCCAGAAGCTTCGTTGCAAGCGCTGTTTTACCCACTCCTGCTATGCCCTGTATAATTATTATCCTCTGATCTTCCTGGTCCAGCAGGTTCTGGATATTGTCACTTTCATCCGTTCTACCAAAGAAATATTTGAGTGTGGGTGCCTTATCTGTAAAACTCAAGAAATCATCGGTTATTTCCACCTGCAGTGCGCGATAATCGATTATGTTATCAGATGAAATATGCCTGAGGATTTCCAGCATTGTGGGTCGGATATCAAGGTGCTTGTTGAGGTCCGTAAGCTTGATTTCGTTCAAGATTCCGCTGCTGTCGCGAAATTTAATCACACTATTTTCAAGATGGGCTTTGATTTGTTTTGCAGGTACCATGCCGTCCATACTGAGGAAGTACACCTTCCGTTTGCGAACAACGCCCTTAATATGTGCAACACGCTCCTCTATGAATTCCTTCTCGCGCAGTTTTTTGATTTCACGGGAGACATTGCACCTGGCTATTCCAACGGCACTGGCAATACCCTCCTGGGTAACATTGAATGGAACTTCCCACTGGTTGCGGAACTTAGAATAGTCAAATAGATGTATCAGAATTTTCTCCTCGGCAGTGAGATAGATACGCTGGGCCATGATAAACCGCTGCACCATTGATTTTAACAGATATAAATAATTTCCTTTAATCTGTATAGAAATAGATAAAAAGTAGTGAATGGTAAGTAGTAAGCACGGCCACTTCGTGACCTTGTGCAATGAGCAATGAGCACGGTTGCTTCGCAACCTTGAGCATTCAGCTGGGATATCAATATGATCAGGTTCCAGGTTATGGGTTATGGGTTCTTGAGTGCTTATAATCTTTTTCAATCACCCTGATGTCCTATCCCCTCTTGGGCTTTGGGCTTTGGGATTCTCTTGGTAGTATTTGAGTTTTGGACTGAAAATCGTCCGCAAAGGTTTAACCAAACGTTGATTTCCTCGATTTTCAGGCGAGAATGTAAATTCTCGATTTTGAATTTCCCCGAAGGGGTGCCCCCTGCCTCCTGATTATATCGATGTAAATGCATAAATATTAATGCTAGAAAAAAATAACCAAATCTATAAAATATTAAAATCAGAATTATACGGTGTTAATCGATTTACATCTTTTAAAAAACCTAATCAAGGCGTTGTTTGATGGTAGATAATAGTAATGCTATTGAAGTTAATAATCTCGTCAAGATCTACGAGAATTTTAGAGCGGTAGACCAGCTGAGCTTCTCGGTAAAGTACGGCGAGGTATTTGGACTGCTGGGCTCCAACGGTGCCGGTAAAACCACCACTCTCCACATTCTTACAGGGCTGCTCAAACCCACGGAGGGCGAGGTTCGCGTTGGTGGTCATAATGTACTCACAAATCCCATTGAGGTAAAGAAATTGATAGGGTATCTACCAGAATCACCTGCATTATACAACAGGTTGACCGGTTATGAGTTTTTAATGATGATAGGACGTCTGAGGGGTCTTGACCCCGAGTTCCTCGAGAAGAAGATCGAGAAGTTGACCGAGACGCTGGACCTTTCCAGCCATATCGATGTCAGGTTAAGTGCCTATTCGAAGGGCATGCGCCAGAAAATATCACTTACAGCAACCTTCATCCACGACCCGCATATACTTTTCCTGGACGAGCCCACCAGCGGTCTTGACCCGCGGTACATCAAATTAGTGAAGGATTGGGTGCGTGCAATCAGTGCCAGGAAGCGCACGACACTTTTGTGCACACATGTAACGAGCATCGCCGAGTCCATATGCGATAGAGTGATTATACTCGATAAAGGCCGCGGAGTAGCCTCCGGAACAATCCCTGACCTGCTTGAACAAACCGGCAAGAACAATTTAGAGGACGCGTTTATTGAACTGGTTGGGGGAACGCTGGTTAGTGAATTTTGATTCTAGAATAATGAACAACGCTTTCTTTTGAATTTTATTGCTTAGTAATACTACAAACACTGCAAAATCCAAATACTACCTATAAGCGTTCAATCAGTAAATCGTAAGTTGCCTGCGGTATTGACCGCTAGGCGGTGCCGTTAAAGCAACGTAAAAGCCCGTGAATACTACAAAATTCAAATACTACAAAACCCCCCTCCCCCTTTTATAAACTTTATAAAGGATTACATAAGTGGGGTAAGCGGTTGCGGTTGCGAGGCTCGTTTCGATAAGCGGCATCGAGGATCGTCTCGTAAAACGATTAACGGAATCGTTTTTTTACCAACACATCAATAAAGAGTTAGACTCGAAAGATAGTATTTATATTATATTGTCCGGTTTCTATTTGTTACCGGGAGTTAGGAAAGATATATAAGTGGCCGAATTAATGTATTATTGAAAAACATCATTGAGTGGGATTATGAATACAAAAATTTTGGCAATTATTATTTGCATTATTTTAATCTCATCTATGTTCACTTTATCTTATGTATTAAGAAAAGAAGATGGCCAAGCAGAAGATGAAGAGAACGAAAAAGAAAAAGATGACAAAGAAAAAAAAAATAATTTGACCGATAATGATAAAAATATTTTTTCAAATCTAACGTTTGAAATAGAGTCTATTAATAAATCTTATTATATATATGATCCTATAGAAATAGATTTATCATTAATTAATAATGGGAAAAAAAATTTAACAATCAATGAACTTAACACATCAAATGTATATTTTTCAATTC
>CP070629.1:622884-628451 GCA_020356005.1 Thermoplasmata archaeon | reverse complement strand
CAACAAATTATTCTTCCATCTTTCCTTTTTTCCTATTTTAATAATCTCAAACAATTTAAAATTCATCGCGACTCGCTACTCGCCACTCCCTCTACGATATTAATTCAACTTTGATATATTCCAGCGGCTCGTACTTTACCTTTTCAGGCTCGCCAAGTTCTATTTTAGCTCCCGAGTGGAGTTTTGCAGGGCCGGTGTTGACAATAATAAGATTTCTTTCGGTATCGATGACAATACCCTTGGCCTCATGGATGTGCCCGCATACTGTCAGAACGGGTCGGTATTTATCCACGAGCTCGGCGATGGAGGTGCACCCCACATGCTGGCCGCTGGGCACAACATCCAGGTAACCGTGGGGAGGGCAGTGCGATAATAAAATTACGGGCTCGGTATCTGTTTTCGTCGCCTTTTTGAGTACCGGTTCGAGACTTTCCAGGATGTTTGATTCTGGATTTTCAAAGGGAGTATTAAGACTTTTATTTGACCCGCCCCATCCCACGAACCTGAAGCCTTCATGTTCTATTGACTTTCCATGAAGATTAATCGAGGTGCCCTTGTCATATATATCGTGGAGGTTTGGCGGGTCGCAGTTACCCGGTACACCAAAAGCTTGTACATCAATTTGTTCAATAACCTTTAAGCCAAAAGCTTTGGGGCCGAAAGTAGTAATATCGCCGCAAATCAATAGTAGATCCGGCCGATACTTTTTAAGCCTCTCTAAAATAAATTCCAAACCCGGCTCTGAATTATGAATATCCGATACCGCCAATATTTTCATTTAAGACACCTCTGATAGATTACAGGATATGTTTAGGCTATAATAGATTTATTATTGATTTGTAACGATTTTATGTAGCTAAATAATCTTAATAAGCTTTAAAATTGTTTATAGAGGGGCGTACCGTCATGCGGTTGCGAGGGGCGTACCGAGTTAATTTTACATCGATATAACGGCACGGCCCTACACCTCGAAATCATTTTCTTTGGGTCGGTGTGGGCAATCTCTTCAGCGGTTGTGAGGGGCGTACCGTCATGCGGTTGCGAGGGGCGTACCGTCATGCGGCTGCGAGGGGCGTACCGTCATGCGGTTGCGTTAAGCGTCTCGTTTTCTCGGGGTGGATGCTCGTCTGGTGGTTCGTACTTGTGAATCGTCTCGTCTAGGGTTATAGTTGGATACCACAATAACGAAGCACAAATCACGAAACGAGCTTCGAATCCGTACAACGAGACGAGCCTCGAACCCGTATAACGAAACAAGCTTCGATGCCGTATAACGAAACGCATTTCGCAACCGATTACCCGTACGCACTTCGCCACCGCAAACCGTCAGCCGAACTTCTGGAATCGATTAAAAAGCTTATATAATGAACTTGAACCCGAACGATAGATCGGAATAGACCAGATAATACGATATCATGTACCCTACAATTGCACCTGAATTTAATAGAGGTAATCCTGCCTGCGGGCGCCCCTTCATCACATATCTCATTAAGATGATAAAGCCGCCTACAGTTCCTATGACGGTTCCTAATGCCACTAATAGATTTCCACTGAGGCCGCCGATACTGGCGATTTTTGGCAGAAACGAGGAGGCGGAAACCGCCAGGGTGCCCGGGATAATAACGTCGCCCAGGCCCATGAACATGGCTTCTCGTTCCTTTTTACTCTCCAGCTGCTTTTTTAACGATTTCTCCTCCAGAAATGAATAACTCAATTTTTTGGGGATGATAAGAATAATGGGTAATTTCATTGTCATAACATTATCTGCAAGATCGATCATGTGTTTGGTTTTGTACACTGAAATTGCATCATATATCGCCAGAACTATCAGGAACACAACAATGGGTAGAACCGCAATTGATATACCGATCATAGCACATGCACCTGCACCGATGATTATACCCAGAAAATCAATGATATACCATTCGGGATAGTAAAGTAATGTCATCATCAAAATAAATCCTATGATAAGGGCCAGGATGCAAGGAACGTTGGAGAATTCGGCGATATTCATCTCGCCGTACGAATAACCCTCTCCGGACCCAATTATCAACTCAGGATTGTCACCATCCTGGCTTAATACCGCAGCTCCGGATCCCTTGCGGTCAAAATCATCTATTTGAGCTTTGATATCTTCCGAGCGGTCCCATAAAGATTCATCTGAATATAAAATTAATAACTGGTTATCGCCTTTCAGGATAAGTTCATCACCCTCATAATCCTCCAGTACATCTACGATTGCAAACGACCCGAAATTCTTCACGCTAACCTCATGGGTGATGAAAGTGAAATCATCATAATTTAGAACTGTTAACACTTTATTATTGGAATAAATTATGATAACTTTATTCGAATTTTCCACGAACTTTGAAGTTTTATGGGAAAGTTCTACAACTTCTATTTTTTCTGGATGATCAATAAAAGTAAGGTACCCGGTATTAATGCCCATTAATTTTGAACCATTTGCAGCATAATAAAGGTCCGTTTCGTCAATGGTTCCCACAATAAGCTGCGGGTCTGTGATTGCAGAAGTCGTTCCCTCTGGTTCCCAGAATTGGAGCGCTGTAATTGTATCATCAATATTGTCGTTGAGAATAGTTGTTGTACCAGGGAAAACCTGTCCTCCTGACCAATCCATTTTGGCAATAATTCCATCGTTTGTGCCCAGATATAATTCCAGATACCCGTTATTGTCTGCATCCCCGGTCGTAAATGTGGATAATTCACCGGAATTATCGGAATAAATAAGTTCGGCATTGGAGGGGCTTTCTATCTGGTAAATATCAAATCGGTCATTTGAAAGTACAAGCATTTCGGAAACACCGTCGGATTCAAAATCAACTATTTCTATTAGTTTTATTTCAGCGCCAGTTTCATCGCTTTGCCACTTTGTTTCATGGTTTTCGGAATCGATTATATATACAAGGCCATTGGTTGTCCCTAGAATTATTTCAGGAGAACCGTCATCATCAAGATCTTCTGTGATAACCACTGATGCTTCTTGTGAAATCGAATCGTTGTCGTCCCAGATCAAAATCAAGGGCCCGTGCATTGCGTAGCCTATAATGAACATAAAAATGTACATAGTCGTGATACCAACGACCCCGATGATTATATATTTAAAAAATTTCCCCTTGCGTGTTTTACCAAAAAGCAGTAAAATTCCTGTAAAGACCAGAATGAAAATGATATAAATCAAGATATTAATTAATGACTCCTCGGACCCGCCCCCGATGTCGCTGAAATCCGCACGGGCGTTCATTGAGATAAACATGGGAGCGAGCACCAGAGCCATGGTGATCCCGATAATGAACAGGGCTCCCATGCCGATTATGGGCAGAAATTTTTTTATTTTCATTTCAGACAATTAGATTTACCACCGGAAATTGATTTTAAACCTGGTTTGATAATATATCATCATATAAGAATTTATTTGGGATAACAACATGTTTTAATATCAAATGTACCATTGACACATCTTGCCATGACAAGCAGTGTCCGAAAAAATATAAGTATTTACATAGCATTTGATTTATTGCCGATTAAAATTTAAATTTTCAATATTTTTCTTTGCATATATTAAATTCAGAAATAGTTATGGGGGCATTATTCTGGAGATTTATAAAAAATTCAAAGATATCGTAGGGGAAGATAATTATACAGATGATCAGATCAAAAGATTGTGTTATTCCAGGGATATGTCGGTCCATGAAGGGGTACCGGATGCTGTATTATTTCCCACTTCCACAGACCAGGTCGTTGAAATTCTCAAACTTGCCAATCAAGAGAAGATACCGGTGGTTCCCCGGGGTTCGGGTACAAGCGTTACCGGAGCAATCGTGGCAAACGAGGGCGGCATCGTTCTTGATATGACCAAGATGAACAAAATCAAAGAGATAAATGTGGAGGACCGTTACGCGGTTGTGGAGCCGGGAGTGGTCTGCGGCGAGCTGAATAAAGAGCTGGCCCCCGCAAATTTCTTCCCGCCGGATCCCGGCAGCTCGGCGGTCTGCACAATAGGGGGTATGGTGAGTACCAACGCCAGCGGACTCAGAGCTGTAAAGTATGGCACCACCAAGGACCACGTCCTTGCACTGGAGATGGTACTGCCAGACGGGAAGATCTATCGGACGGGTACACTTGCACCCAAAACCTCCAGCGGCTTTGATCTTACGCGCCTTTTCGTTAATTCCGAAGGTACACTGGGCGTTATTACAGAGATCACGGTAAAAATCAGCCCTGTACCGGATTATATTGCATTTGCCACTGCCTGTTTTCCCAAAATCGAGCAGGCAGGTTCTGCAATTTCAAAAATGCTGTCAACAGGTATACCGCTGGCGTGCTGCGAGATCATGGATAATATCTGCATCAAGGTGATCAACGACACGATGAAGCTGGACCTCCCCGATGTGGAGGGGATGCTGATAATCGAGGTTGACGGCGCAAAATCGGCAGTTCAGGAAGATATGGAGAAGATCATCTCGATTTGCGAAGAGTTCAAGGGGTTAAATATCAACTGGTCCGACAAGCCCGAGGAGCGGCTGGCCATGTGGAAAGGCCGCGGCGGGCTCGTGGCATCTCTTTCAAGATACACACCCGGGAAACGGTTGATACCCATAGCAGAGGACTTCGGGGTACCAATTACAAAGATCCCCGAAGGGATCAAGCGCGTCCAGAAAATTGCAAAAGAGCAGGATATAATCATAGCCACCTTCGGCCATGTGGGTGACGGTAATTTACACAGTACATTCATCATTGACGTCCGGGACGAAGCCGAATGGAAAAAGGTGGAGACCATCGGCGACGATCTAATCAATCTGGCGCTTGAGCTGGGCGGAACGATCACAGCCGAGCACGGCTCGGGCCTTGCCAAAGCCCCTTTTATTCGCCGTGAAGTCGGTGAAAGCTTAGACATCATGCGCAAGATAAAGAATGCACTTGATCCCAACAACATCATGAATCCCGGCACTATGGCATTAGATGATAAACCGCATAAAATGTATGATTATTTTGCCTTCGAAAATTTTTTAACTTCCGCGGGTGTAAAAACGAGTTTTTCTGAAATGGTGGATAACGAGATTCTGGCCTGCATCCAGTGCGGATTCTGCAGGGCGGGCTGCCCCACCTTTAATGAGACAACAATGGAATCGCTGAACGCACGCGGCCGTATTATACTGGCTTATAATCTATTATCCGGAAAAAATGAGCCCTCGGCGGAACTTGCGGAGCCGATCTATGGGTGCACAACATGCATGAACTGTACTATGGTGTGCCCGCCCGGTATCAAGGTTGTTAAAATAATGGAAGCAGTAAGGAAGCATTTCAATAAATTGGGTATAATCCGGCCGGAGCACGAGAAAATCTATGCCAATATCAAGGAGAGCCATAATCCATTTGGAGAATCCCCCGAGGTTCGCAATAAGCTGGCAGACCTGGCAAACAATCCCGAAAGCCGTGGTGGAGGAGGTGCATAAAATGGTGCTATTATATTTCACCGGGTGCATGGCTGCATACAGGTTGGATTCCATTGCACGCAGCACAATACAATTGCTACAGAAAGCCGGTGT
>CP070629.1:617495-622784 GCA_020356005.1 Thermoplasmata archaeon | reverse complement strand
TACGTCAAGTCCTCCTCCGGGATGGCGGAGCTCGAGGACGACTCCGTCCACCTGATGATAACCTCTCCGCCTTACTACAATGCCAAGATGTACTCCAGTGAGCCCATTGAAGGAGACCTGGGCAACATCCACGCACTGGATGCATGGTTCAATAAAATCAACGAGGTGTGGGCGGAGGTGTTCAGGGTGCTTTCGCCCGGCAGGAAGGCCTTTATTAATATAATGAACCTGCCGGTACGGGAGCACGGTACATTCCGGTCGCTTAATCTCGTGGGCAGGACAGTTGAATGCTGCGAGAAGCTCGGATTTATATTCAAGCGCGATATAATCTGGCACAAGACCAACGGGGTGAAGGCGCATTTCGGGACGTTCCCCTACCCCGGCGGGATATTGATCAACCATATGCATGAATTTATCCTGGAATTTCAAAAGCCCGACAAAAAGGGTTTCCGCAAATACGGGCATGTGACAGGCGAGCAACGGGAACGCTCCAAGCTGGACAAGGATTTTTGGTTAGAGGTGAAGAACACCGATGTGTGGCTCATGAACCCCGAGAAAAGCGGCGATAAGCGCACGCATGTGGCGCCGTTCCCGTATGTGCTGCCCCGGAGGCTGATCAAAGCGTACAGCTTCATCGGCGAAAGTGTCCTGGACCCGTTCATGGGGTCGGGAACGGTCCTGCGCGTGGCCAGAGACCTGGGCCGAAACGGTATCGGCTACGAGATTAATTCGGATATTGCACAGAATGCATATGAAGCTTTGAAGCAATGAAAGCAGGACCCAGGACCCGGGACCCAAGACCCAGGTTATTGTTATCGATTATAATCACCCTAGAACCTTAAACCTGGAACCCAGAACTTAAACAAATCAAACTGCCTCCTGCTTCCTGCCCCCTGCCTCCAGATTATATCGATATCTCAGCTACCTTCATTATTTACCACTTATTTCAACAGAAATTATTATAAATAAATCAGATATATACTACTTGATTCTAATAATATCTAACGAGGTTTTATTATGAAATTTTTTGTAACTGGCGGTGCAGGTTTTATCGGCAGCCACATGGTGGATCTGCTTTTGAAGGAGGGCGAGGTGGTGGTTTACGATAACTTCAGCTCGGGTAAAATGGAGTTTTTGGAGGATGCACAGAAGAACCCCGGTTTTACGCTCGTTGAAGGCGACCTGCTGGACTATGACAAGCTGAAAGAGGCAATGTCGGGCTGCGATTGGGTATATCACTTTGCAGCCAATCCCGACGTGCGCACAGGCGTTAAGGAGCCCGGGCGCGACCTGGAACAGGGCGTGCAGGCAACCTTCAACGTACTGGAAGCAATGAGGGCGAATTCAGTTGAGAATATTGTATTTTCATCAAGTTCAACAGTTTACGGCGAAGCTACGGTGCTGCCGACGCCTGAGGATTACGGGCCGCTTGTACCCATCTCAATCTACGCCGCCGCCAAGCTCGGCTCCGAGGCGTTCATCACATCATATGCTCATACATTCAACATGCGCGGCTGGATATTCAGGTTCGCCAACATAATCGGCACCAGGGGTACGCACGGCATCCTGGTGGACTTCAAGAACAAGTTGGAGAACAACCCAGCGGAGTTGGAGATCCTCGGGGACGGCACCCAGAAGAAATCGTATTTGAATGTAGTTGAATGCGTTGAAGTGATGAAGTTCGCCGTGGACAATTCACCCGAACAGGTTAATATATTCAATCTGGGCTCGGAGGACCAGATCACTGTAGCGCGTATTGCAGAGATCGTGGTGGAGGAGCTCAAGCTCCCCGACGTTAAATTAAATTACACCGGCGGCGACCGCGGCTGGAAAGGTGATGTGCCCCAGATGTCGCTCTCCATCGAAAAGGTAAAAAAGCTCGGGTGGCAGCCCAAGCGCAACTCCGAGGAAGCGATACGGGACGCCTTCAGATCGCTTTTATAAGCTTTTAAGCTGATTAAATAATGATATCGGAGAGACGAGAGGCGGGAAAGCGAGTAGCGAGAGGCAATTGATTTCCGCGCTTCAGCGCTTCCGCGGTAAGAATGGGGGGCGGGGCCTTGGTAGTATTGGGATTTGGTAGTATTCCTTGGTAGTATTGGTAGTATTTGAGACTTGGTAGTATTAAGAATCATTAAAAAATCAAAATCTCATTTGTTCCCAGCGCTCTCTCTACTCCTCCTCATCTTCCTCATCTTCCTCCTCTAAATCCAAGCCCCATTCGACCTCACCGCGCTTCTTCTTTTGCTTTAAAACCCATATCAGGACCATGGCGCATGCAACGAGGATTGCAACGAGGATACCGATTATGATGAATGCAACGGTGGTCGTCTCAAGCTTATCATCCGATTTGCTATCGGCGGTATCCGGCGGGCTGGAGACACTTATTTCCATCTTATATTCTGAACTCTCGTTGTCGTCGTCTGTTACGGTCAAGGTCACAATATATGTAAATCCATACTCAAACGAGTGAGTAACTATCAGCCCTGTGGATTCCGTTCCGTCGTCGAAGTTCCAGTGATAATTCAGCGTTGATACATCATCGTCAATATCGGTGGTGGTGCTGGCATCAAAGGTCACTTCCTCTCCAACCAGTACCGTGGTGGCACTGGCAAAGAAGCTTGCCTCCGGCGGGATGTTTTCAACGGTCAGCCACCTCTGGAACAAAACGCCCGCTCCGTCTGTTGCGTAGGTTATGTGCAGGAGAACCTTGTAGCGGCCGTCCTCCAGATATTGATGGGTTACATTCATTGAATCTGAATAACTGCCGTCGCCGAACGTCCAGCGGTACGATTCTATAGAAGCAGCACCGCTTTGCAAATCCTTTGAAGGTGTAAAGTTGAAGGTCGTTTTGATGGTTCCGCCGAAGAGCGGTTCTATTGAGATCCCTGAAGACTCTTCTCTTTCAAGTATTTCGAACCATTTCGGTTCGGACCAGTTACTGATAAGCCCTTGTTCCGTTCGGACACGGAACAAAACGGAGGTGTACGCTACCGTGGAAAATACATGCTTGATTGTGTTATCAGACTGCCAGTCCGATACGGTACCGTCATTAAAATCGAACTGGTACCCGGTGATCTTATCGTCGGTAGCATTGGCAGATGCAACAAAGGTCACATATTCGTGGGCATAGGTGAATTTTTCCAGGATATCAAGTTTCAGTGCTATAGGTCGATTATACACAGTAAAAGTGTAGTTCAATTCATTATTAACAACCGAGCGCTCGACCATGTCCGGCGGTAATTCGATGAAAACCGATAGGTTATGGCTTCCGCTTTCAATGATAAACCTATAAAACGAGTAATCTCGTGTCTCATATGCGGTAAGTGTTTCGATCTGCAAGTTAGCAAAGGGAGTGGTATAATCATCCAGCATCACAGTGACATTTAGATCTGCCAGGTCAATGGTGCCGTTGTTGTACAGAGTTAAAGTGAAGTTAATGGTCTCGTTTGTATAGGCAGGCTGTGGTGAATGCGTGATTTTGAGTACATTGAGATCCGGTATCGCTAAAATCGCGTTTATATCGGTATTGGAATCAATAACAATATTTTTCATCGTATTGTTGATAACAGAGGACTTGTTCACTTCGAGTTTGTAAGGTGTCCTGTAGACCGTTTCGATGCTCGTGCGATTGTACTGCGGCACCATCATGTACGGTGTAATTCCACCATCACCCGTTACATCTTCAATTACATTGTCGTTTACGTCCTTCAGGCGCACCTGGGCACCTGGAACGGGAGTACCTGTCTCGTCTTCTGCACTTACGCGCACGAACCACTCGCGGCTGAGAACCGAGCTGAAGTCATCCGCCGGCCAGCTAACGGAATTAAAGGTGGTATTGATGAGCCTCGGTCTGGATACATTGCTCTCATACATTGAAATATAAATATCCGCATTTTCCGAACCCTTTATCGTACTGTTGAAAATTACAGGCGAGGAGCCGTTGATGTAAAGACCGTAATAAATATTATCCGAAATAGTATTGTTTTCAATTATTGGCTGCGAGTTTCTTTGAAATTTAATGCCGGCAGAATCAAAATGGCTCTTCCAGTACCCGCAGTTGGTGATGATATTGTTGGCGATGTACGGTGACGATTTGTTAACCCATATCCCATCGTAAGAGTTATTATGTATTTCATTGTCCATCACTATCGCTGTAGTACCGGTCATCCCCACGGCATCCCACCAGCTGAACTTGAATGTGTTCCTGATAATGACCACGTTCTCCGATTCCCACAGCAGTATACCCTCACCGCCGTTGTGGTGGATGTAATTATCTGCTATCAGTATATCGCTTGCTGAATCAGCGAAGATGCCGTTGGTATAGCACCGGAATACGGTTGAATTGGTAACACTGGACTGATCAGAATATATATTAATCCCGCCGGGGTAAGGTGACGAGTAGATCCCGTAGATTCCTGACAGCCTGCTGTAGCTTATCTGGCCCTTGCCGTACAACGAGAAATTGTAATACACGGAGGGGTTGAAATTTGTCACGGTACAGGATTCCATTATAAGCTGCGCACCAGTTTCGATTTTAATCTCGTTCTTACCGTCCTTTTTTGAATCCATGAATATAACGACATTATTCAGGGTAAGCTTGGCACCGTTGGTCACCGTTAGATTTGTTACCTTCAATTTCTCGTGCTGGCGGGTGGTATCGGAGCTCACAACCCACTCACCCATGTCCGTATCGATATCGCGGTACTGGAATCCGAAGGGCACTGTAATATTATCCGTGGCGGATTTGAATTTGATCGTCCCCCAGTAATAACCCTCCTGCGCATCCACGGGGATATCCAGCTGGAATTGGATATCTGCTTCACTTTGTGAAGGTACCGAGAAGCTGGAGCTTCCGGCTTTGATGTAATCCTGGACACTCACCGGGGTGGTAAGCTCAATCAGTTCGGAATCAGCAGAATAATAACAACTAATCTCAATGGTCCCGTCAATTTGATGAGACCTGGAATTATTAAGAGTAACCTTCTCGGAGGTCGTCCCCACGATCATACCGCCGGATTCCGTCTCAAATGCCAGCACATCGGGACTGCAGCGCAAACCTGCCAGTACCGCAGCTTCTATATCCAGTAAGCCGGCGCCTTGGGCTGTTACAGGCTCAAAAAGATCAAAGGCGTTGTTGACGATGGCATTCCTGAGCTCCTCAGGCCCCCACCCGGGATGGAGCTGCTTTAAAAGCGCCGCAGCACCCACCACATGCGGCCCGGCAGCGGAAGTGCCCGTAAAAAAGCCGTAGCCATTTCCTATATTCGAGGTGTAAATTTCAATTCC
>CP070629.1:613060-617395 GCA_020356005.1 Thermoplasmata archaeon | reverse complement strand
ATTCAAGACCACGAAGTGGCCGTTCTCACTACCAGACATCAGCCTTCATCTTTCTATTATCATTAAAAATCAACTACATTTATTTTAAGTATTATAATGTGTATTGCAATCGATTTTAGATGCAGACCAAAGTAGGCGACAGGATTTTACTGGTAGGCACCGCGCATATCTCCGAAAAAAGCGTGGAAGAGGTCCGGAAGGCCATCACGGACTACAAACCGGATATTGTAGCAGTTGAGCTGTGCAAAGACCGGTATATTGCGCTCCGTAATAAGCGCCGCTGGGAGAATACCTCTGTAATCGATGTCCTGCGCTCCGGTAAGGGATTTTTGGTACTGATCCAGACATTTCTGGCAATGATTCAGCGCAGGCTGGGTAAGGAGCTGGGTGTAGAACCGGGTTCAGAGATGCTGGCGGCGATAAAGGAGGCGCGCAAGGCAGATATCGAGGTGGCCCTCGTTGACCGTAAGATCACCGTTACGTTCAGGCGCGCATGGCGGTCAATGACCATCGGCGAGAAATTTAAACTGGTATGGCACTCCATGAAAGCGCTGGTGGGCTACGACAGGGCGCTTGAGGAAGAGGAGATCGATTTGGAGGAGCTCATGAAAGAAGATATGATATCAATGATGATGGAGGAGCTCCGTAACTTTATACCTCACGCGACCTATGCATTGATCGACGAGCGTGATATGTATATCGCTAAACAAATCAAAACCAGTGCAGAGGCAAATGAATCTGATTTGAAACCGATTATTGCCAGGAAGCCGAAAAAGAAGCTGAGAAGCTTGAAGAACAAGAAAAAGGATCTAGAGCTCAAGCAGGCCGAAAAGAAGAAGATAAAAGCCGAACTTAAACCGGCGCCGAGAAAAGTTTTAGCGGTTGTGGGAGCTGGCCATCTTAAAGGCATAAAAAAGCATCTTGAAAAACCTGAGAAAATACCGGAACTCTCCGAACTTGAAAAAGTGCCGCCCAAGCGCATTAGTATTTTAAAATTGATCGGATGGTTGATACCCATCCTGTTCTTCGCAATGTTCGCATGGCTTTTGTATACCGGCGAATGGTGGAAAATGCAGGAAATGTTCCTGTGGTGGTTTTTAATAAACGGGATCTGTTCTGCGATCGGTGCACTGGCTGCAAAAGGGCACCCGCTGACCATCGGAACGGCATTCGTGGCAGCTCCCTTTACCTCTTTGAACCCCGCCATCGGCGCCGGCTGGGTGGCCGGCTATGTCGAAGCTAAGGTGCGCAATCCCACCGTAAAAGATGTACGGGAACTGAGTACAGTAGAAACCCTCAAAGAATTCTTCAATAACAGCTTCATACGGGTCTTGATGGTTATGGCACTGGCTAATGTGGGTAGTATGGTCGGTACAATCATCGCATTTCCATATATTACTTCAATATTTTTAAGCTAAAAAAATATTTTAATAAATTTATTTATATAGTGCAAGGTGTATAAGTAGAAAAGTGGAAAAGTTCACCTGCAGGCAGTGGATTCCCACCTATTACCTCCTACTGCACTCTTCAACTAATACACTATTACACCCTTCCACTAATACACTATTACACCCTTCCACTATTCCACTCTTCCACTATTACACTAATCAATAACTCAAAGTGATTTTAAATGTGGCGCCGGGATTATGGTTACGAAGACGATCACAGCACTCATGAGGTCAGAACCGTTTATGTCGTGGGTGGCGGACCGCAGGATATGTACAGCGGCGGACCGAGCAGGCAGCCTTCATTATCGTTCAGTCCAACCGAGCTTCAGCATCTGGCAATGGCGATTGGTGTTCTAAGTCTTGCTTTCGCGATAGTCTTAAGCAGTGTGCTCTATAATCAAGATTACAATCGTTTCATTTTTATGTTAATAATCTCATTTATTATCGTTTCTACAGGTTTCGCACTACATGAAATAGGTCATAAATATATGGCCCAGAGGTATGGGCACTGGGCTGAATTCCGTTACAGTGCAATGGGATTATTTATTGCTCTAATAATTAGTGCATTTGGATGGATTGTAGCGGCTCCCGGGGCGGTTTACATACGGGGCAATGTAACAGAGGAGGAGAACGGTAAAATAAGTGCTATGGGCCCGTGGGTGAATATTGGTTTAACTCCATTGTTCTGGGGCATTGTTTTCATGGCAGTGATCTTGAATAGCGAGTTCTTGGTTAATCTCGGTGTTATCGGTGCCATTCTCAATCCCATTATTGCTGGATTTAATATGATACCGCTATATCCACTGGACGGTTCTAAAATATGGAAGTGGAATCCAGCACATTATATCTTTATGGTCCTGATAATAGGTGCCTTGCTTGTGGCCGCCTTTATGGTTTTCTATTTATAGATTACATTCTCACCGGGCTTACCATATTGCACCTAAAGCCTTTCTTTAGTTTTTCTTTTTCTCCTTTCCTCTTTTCGTTTTGATTTTGATTCTTGACCTCTTCTCCCGGAAGAAAGCACCGCAAGTGCCACCACAATTATAATTAAGCCCAATATAGCACAGACCCCCATGCCCTGGCGTGTCTTGAAAAAATAGTCCATGGTATTGTCCACCGCATTACCCGAGTCTTCCTTAGCGGGTGCTGCCTCGATGTTGACGTTCAGTATCTCTTCTTTTTCATTGCCGAAAATATCAACGGCCTTGATGTAGATCGTATTGGTACCGATGGCAAGTTCGCCGCCTTCAAGATCGATGGACCACGCCCCGGTATCGGGATTGTAATTCCTGCTGTAATCCCGGAACCGGCGGGCATCATTCAATTTCAGCTGCACCTTCTCCACATCGAAATTATCCGTAGCAAAACCGGAGAGCTCGATGGATTCTGACTGCTTGAAGGTACTGCCGGGGTCCGGTGTCAATATCTCAAGTACTGGTAGAGTATCATCGATTATTACTATCGATAGTTCTTCAGCGCCTTCATTATCTGCCGTATCATAAGCTCTAACATTGATCACATATAAATTCGGCCATAACAACGGTTGATTCGTGTTCAAAACAAAACGCCATTGAATGCCAACAATGGAACTGGTGAGGTCGTGCCAGGTTTCGCCGTCGTCATAGCTGAGCTCCATTTTGGTTACCCCGAAATTATCGCGCACCGTCCCTGAAATTTCGAGGATGGAACCGGCACTTACCATTGCATCCTGTACCGGTGTATTGATATCGATAATGGGCGCTTCCGTATCACTGGGCGGCGGCGGCGCCACAAGCTCAACGGAAATATTGGCATAGCCCACATTACCCGACGCGTCCTCTCCGAAAGCAGAAAGCAGCAGTTTGCCGGGGCTCTCAGATCCCGTGTCCCATACATAGCTCCATTCGCCGTCTGAGAGTATCGTCGGGGCCACACCCTCATGGCCTGACCCTAATTTCAAAGTGAGTTTGGATAGTTCCCGCTCCTCGTAAACATATCCTGCAACTGTTACGGTGGAGCCTATCTCTATGTTCGACCCATACACCGGCGTTAAAATAGTTACCTCAGGTGCGGTTGTATCCGGCGGTATTGGCGGTTCTATAAGTTCTACAATTACGCTTCTCGATGCAATATTATCATCATCGTCCTCTACGGAGATTATAATCTCCAGGAATCCCGCAGACTCGAATTTGGTATCCCAGAAATACATCCAGTTGCCGTTGGCGTAGCTGCTGATTATACTGATCGGATTTTCTGTACCGAACTGTATGGTCAAGCTCACGAGGTAACCGTTATCCACGCATGTGCCGTTTACCTCGTACACCTCCCCGATCTCGATTTGTTCATTGGAACCTGGATTTATGATGGCAATTTCAGGTGCGCCGGCCAAAATCAGGTTAATGAATATCTGCGCGGTGCTTACAAGTCCCTTGGTATCTTCAGCGGTAACCTTTACGCGGTAAACACCGGGAACATACTTACTTGTGTCCCAATCGAAATCCCAGTATTCATCCTGATGTTTCAATGACTGCTCCAATTTAACGGTCCCGGTTGAAACCTCAATCAATTGTATGGTAAGTGATCGAATCCCATCGTCGTCTTTTACGCTGCCCTCGATTTTTACTGATGAACCCACAAAAGCAACTGAATTGTTCAAAGGAGAGTCGATTCTAACATAGGGGTTGTCCTTCCTGGGCTGGTAGAGCTCTATTTTCACCTCTACGCTCTTTACCGTTTGCATGGTATCAAGATTCGAGAGTACGAAATACCAGTCGTAACTGGAATCCAGTAAGATCTCCGGGCTGCTGTAGCTTGTTACATCCTCCTCCACTTCAACCGGCGAAAACCACCAGCCGGATTGGTATATTTCAAACTCGATTTCCGAACCCATGAAACTGTCAATTAT
>CP070629.1:610009-612960 GCA_020356005.1 Thermoplasmata archaeon | reverse complement strand
GTGACAGCGGTATCTATCTGCGGGGCTCCTCGCGCTACCAGATCAACATGTGGGCCTGGCCGGTGGGATCGGGCGAGATCTACGCCATCCGCCGGGACACGACCCTGGTCCCCCAGGTGCGCCGGGGCGTTACCCCTATCCTGAACGCCGACCGCCCCTTAGGCCAGTGGAACCGCTTCGAGATCACCCTGGTCGGGGAACGGGTTACCGTCGTGCTGAATGGTAAGACCGTGCTGCGGGAGGCCCAGCTGCCGGGCATCGCGAAAAGCGGGCCCTTCGCCCTGCAGCACCACGGAGACCACGTACAGTTCGCCAACATCTACATTAAGGAACTGGACTGAGGGGAAGGGGAGCGAGGGAGAAGAGGCAAGCCGCTACTCGTCGCCGAACTTCATTGATCATTCTGCCACAACCATATGCTTAACTAGTCGTCCCAAATTTTGGATTCACTCTACCTTTATGCACAAATCACTAATTTTAAACAAATCGTATCGAACACAAGTACTTTCTATGAAAGATGAAGCCCACTTTAATATTTTTCTATATAATTATTCTTTCATCCTAATAAAAGGCGTTTTAATTCTCTCTTCAACCCATTGGCGGTTTATCCTCATTCCATACTGATCATGTCTCATTGTTCTTCCAGTATCATATTTTAAAGATTCCTTGTAATACTTTAATGCTTCTTCCCTATTATCCAATAAATCCTTCATATGTCCCATCCAAATCAGCGCAATAAAACGATATATTTCGGGTGAATTTAGTTCATCAGCAATCCATTGAAAGGCATCGAATGACTCTTTATAATATACACCATCAAATAAAGTCAATCCGAGTTTGAACCACGATTCCATATTATCAAGCTTGGATTCCCTTGCTCTTTCAAAATATCGCAAGGCGTCTTCTCCAGCACCTGTCCATGGTAATTGCGATATAATTTCAGAGAGTTCTTCAGGCGGAACGAAAAGAGAATCTTTAATCATCGCAAGCTTATTGTCAGGATCTACTATTGCCTCCTTCAACTTTGACATACTCTCAAATTTCAAGTAATTAATATTTAAAAGCCGATTTGTATATTTAATCTCATTCGATCCATCTTCAAAGACTGCTTTTACGGGAACAGGCATTTTCAAAGAACCGGTGCATTCTACTTTTATTGTAGAAATATATGCATCCCTCTCTTTAATACTTTCCTGAGATATAATCTGATAGGAAAGGTACTTATTCGAGCGCACCCATTGCTCAAAAAACCAACTCAAATTCTCACCGCTTTCATCTTCGCATACTCTCCAGAATTCTTTATAACCCAGGCGTTTTCCACCGTAATCTTCTAAACATCTTTTATAAATATTTTCAAAAGCTTCATTTCCCAGTACACATTCCAGAGCGCTGATAATACTGTAACCTTTTCCATGCACAACAATATTATTGTGGTCAAATTCTATTTTTTTGAGCTGAGCAGGAGGAATGTCTACAGTTGTATCATAATGATTACGAACTCCATCAAGATATCTGTTCATAAGACCACTATGTTTTTCCATCCCGAGATTTCGAAAAATCGTATATCCCCTGTCTGCGTAAATTCCCATTCCAATCCATAACCAAGGGGTATCATCATCCATAACATATTCCCCCCAATATTGATGGCCAATTTCGTGAGCAGTGATCCATTTCCAGTGCAATAATGGTTCGGTTTCAAATTTTTCCTGTCCATGGATAACGACAATTCCCGAAGCAAAAGGATAACCACCCCACGGATCCGTTCCACCAGGGACTATATAAAGAAATTTGAATGGGTAAAAACCGAACCAATTCTTGTAAAACCTTACTACATCTACTGCGGTATCAAGACATAATCGAGCACAATCGGAACCCTTTTCAGTAAATAACGCAGTAATAAGGACATCTTCTACTTCCCTTTCTTCAGTTTCAAGCCCTTTGCCCAGGTAAACCCCAAAGGTTTTAACGCCTTTATTTTCATAATAACCCGTTTCCTTGTTCAACCGCCCGCTTATTGCCAGTGCATATCCATTAGGAATATCAAGTTTGGCTTCAAAGGAATCATGAGTGCGAAGACCATCCCACCACAAACGAGGATACCAGTCCCCCCTTAACTTTATCTCCTCCATATCTTCTCCAGGTAAATTACTTGCACTTAAACTGAATTTTATTTCTAACTTTACTTTTGATCCTGAACTTACAGGTTTCGGTAACGCATAAAGAAGAGGAGTAGAAATGGGAGGATTTTCTTGAGTATTTAATAAAGGTAAAGGCTTGCCATTCACATTTACCTCTATTAAAGAGTGTTCTGAAATAGACCAATCAACTGCAACTACAGAGATATTCCGGGAAGAATTATTCTTGAAAGTGATACTCTCAAATCCCTCAATAACTTTATCTGAGAGATCTATTCTTCCATCAATCTGATAATGCGCTTTCGGAGGATCTATTGGAACCCAATATTTTTGATGGTCGTATCCTGAGTGACAGGACAATATACTTGAAACTAAGATAGATAGACCAACATGACTAAAAATATTGAATAAAACTACTTTTTTCATTTTAGAGTCTCCTTTTAAAAAAATCACTGATCTTTTAAACGAATCTTCCTAAACGCCAAGAAGCTCTCTCGCACCTAACTTCTATTATGCAGTGTTTATACCGTATATCAACAGCCCAGTCCTGCTTTCCCATGAGGAGCTGGTCCCAGTTCAATACGGTTACCTTAACCTTGTCAGGTTTGGAATCGTAACAGATTATGGCGAAATAAAGGTTTTCGTCATCATAGGCCGCGTAGGAAATCGTTTTCTCCACGGCATTTTTACCGAATTCCGGCTCCAGTGTTTTGAAACCGGTAATCTCAGGCGCTTGCTGCCACACCTGTTCAGTCAGTTTACCGTCCAGTGAAGGGGGTTCCACGATTTTGACGGGAACGATCTCAATGTCGGCTG
>CP070629.1:595660-609909 GCA_020356005.1 Thermoplasmata archaeon | reverse complement strand
TTTTAATCTTAAGCTGAGAAAATAATATAATCAGGCGCTAGAGAATAGAGAAGAGGCGCTAGGGTGATTGAAATAGTTTTAAATCAACCCCAATCTCACTATTGGATGCACCCCAACGTCTGTTCTCCAGTCTCTAGCGGCTGATTAAAGCGTTTCTAATTATTAAATTTTACATGAACCAATAATAAATGGTTGAACTACCTATTTTTAATCCAATAATAATTCCCATTGCAACTAACATCCCCAGTTTGGTATATTGTGATAGATCTTCATCTGTTAGTGCCCCTAATACCATACCAATTGCAAACACCATTAGTCCTACATACTGGATAATTAGTCCAATTGTTTGAATGAGGCGGGTTCTATCTTGATAATCTTCCCGATCTTCCCTGTATTCTTCAGCGGCCTCCTGGTAATCCTCAGTACTAGAAAAATCACTAGGTTCAGGTTGCATAGGATCATCCAGAAATCCGGGCAGGACGTAAACTATTCCTCCAACCAACAGAATTATAATTCCCACCAAGATCATTATCACATATCCCTTTATTGACTCTTTTCTTCGAACTGGCGGTGCTGACCAACGCATATCTGGAGGTGGCGGCGGCGGCATTGAATCCTCATCTGAATAACCACTTGTCATTTTTACAATCTCCTCTGATTCTTATAATTTAAAATTGAAATGAGTTATTGTTATTTAATTTTTATGGAAGTTATCAATTGGATTAATATTAACTGGTAATATTCGAAAAAAGTAGATGATGTATTTTCAGACATTGAAAAATCCAATAATCAATGTTTGTTCCTTCACCATTCAAGTGAGCTTTGCTCGCGTGCTCAATGCTCAAGTGAGTTCCCGAAGGGAACGAACGTGCTCAATGCTGATTAATAATTTTCCCATTAATTCCTCTACTTCACCCTTCTAAAACATTGCTCCATAATCTCCATCGCCATATCGATTTGTTCTGAAGTTATAATAAGAGGCGGTATGTAACGAATACCTGACGTTCCGCAAGGCAGCAATACCAACCCGCGTTTGAAGGCGGACTTGACAATAGAGTCCCGTTCGGCTTTGGCCGGTTCTTTAGTCCTCCGGTTTTTCACCAGTTCCGTAACCTGCATCAATCCCAGGCCCCTCACATCACCTATCAGCTTATAATCATCCTGGAGCTCTAATAATCTCTGGTTTAGATATTCTCCCTGGGTTCTTGCATTTGCAATGAGCTTTTCGCGTTTTATTACATCGATTGTAGCCTGTGACGCAACGCATGCAAGCAGGTTGCCGCCGTAGGTGTTGGAGTGCGCACCGGATTCGCCAAAGTCATATTTGGATTTGAATATGATGGCACCGATGGGCATGCCGGAGCCCATACCCTTGGCTGCAGCAATTACCTCCGGCTCGATCCTACCGAAATGTTCTATTGCGAACATCTTACCCGTGCGGCCGAACCCCGCCTGAATCTCGTCGTCCACCATCATGATCTTGTACTTATCCAGTATCTTTTTTAATTCCGGTATGAACTTCTTTGGCGGGACGACATAGCCACCTTCGCCCTGGACCGGTTCCAGGAACAGGGCCGCAACGTCATCGGGAGGTACAACGGACTGGAAATAAACCTCATCCAGGATCTTGGCGCACCACACACCGCACGATGGATATTCGAGCTTGTAAGGACACCGGTAGCAGTATGCGTAAGGGATGTGCGTTACCCCGGGCATGGTGGGGAAGTATCCCTCGCGGTGTACCGGCTTGCTCGCCGTTAACGAAAGCGCACCCATGGTCCTCCCGTGGAACGCCCTGATGAACGCGATGAATCTGGGCTTGCGGGTATAGCGCCGGGTCAGCTTTATGGCCGCCTCTACGGCCTCGGCACCGCTGTTGGTAAAAAAGACCTTCTTGGGGAACTTACCCGGCGTGATCCTTTCCAGCGTTTCCGCCAGCCTGGTTTGTGCATTATAGTAAAAATCCGTTCCTGCATAATGCAGAAACCTGTCGGTTTGGTCGTGGATAGCCTTGACGACCTTGGGATGGCGCTGGCCTACATTGAGTACACCCACGCCGCTTGTGAAATCAAGAAACGTATTGCCGTCAACATCTTCAATAAAAACACCTTCACCGCGTTTCACTACAAGCGGCGAGGTTTTTGTTGAAGTCGCGATTATCTTGTGATCTCTAGCTACTATCTGTTTGCTCTTCGGGCCTGGAGGCCGTATCTTTATATCTGGTTCAGATTTCATTGTTTCACCACCCTCGATAAATAAAAAAATACTATTATTTCAGTTCGCCGTTCTCAATAATAACCTTGTTGTCGATGGTCAGAGTTGGCTTTGTTACGACACCGCTGATATAGATCCCACACTGGACCTTGCCGCCGAACGTAGAATTATCACCGAAACCGATATGAACTGTACCAAGGATTTTCTCATCTTCTAAAATATTGCCGATTAATTTGGATTTCGGGTTCATACCGATGCCCAGTTCGGCTATATTAAAAGCATTATGGCCAACTTCCATCAATTGGTTTCTTACCTCAACAGCATTGATAATATCCACCGCAAAGCCATCGACGATAGTTACCCTCACCGGTTTTTCCACTTTATCCACAAAAGCGGCATCGATGAATAAATTGCCGTAGGTGGTACCTTCTACAGGCGGTATGAAGATTTCACCTGCAGGAAGATTGGTATAAGATCCCTTTTTGTAGCACAGCCCGTTATCTTCAGTCACCCATTTCCTGCCTTTTAACGACATATAAAGGTCTGTGCCCATCTCTGTAGTTATATGTGCTTCCTTGGCATTCTTAATCCTGCGGTGAAGTCTTGATATCTGACGTGCAATCTGCCTGAAGTTTGCTGTCATGCCGCCCTTGCTCATCATCTCTGTTGTTATGCCGGGCATGGTGGCGATCCGTGCGCCAAGCCTTGTAGCTACCTTGCGAGCCTGCGTATGCGTGAGCGAGAAGGTCGTAGGCGCCAGTATAACATCGGCGCGTCTCATGGCCTGCGCAATAATCTCCGGGGGCTCCTCGCCGTGCCGGCTGCGGGGTGGCATTGACATTAAAACGGGATCTGCACCCGTTTCCTCGGCTGCTTCAAATAGAGCCTGGGCTATATTCATCCGTTCGGTATCTGTTATTATCAGAACCATCTCTCGTTTTTTCACCGCAAGGCAGTTATTGATAGCAATTCTGGCGCCGTCCATCAGGGTAATTACCATCACCTCTAAAAAATCCCGGAGTTTATATCAATTGTATACGGATAATACTTTCAAATAGTTATAACTTCTGATAATATATATTTTTAATGATAATTATCGCAGTAATATAATTTGCGATTTCATAACGATTATAGCAGGCGCTAGGCGCTAGAGATGAGGCGCTAGGGTGATATCATAGGGATTAGGGATTTGGGATTCGGACGCTCACTCATTCCAGATACGGCCGAACAACAAGCGTGTCATCGGCAACATCCCAGTCGTTCACTTTAAGGATTCGGGTTAATTCTAATTGTTTTAATCAATCCCAATCCCTATAGGTTGCGAAGCAATCGTCCTAATCCCGAATTCCTTTGTATCAACCCTGAGTCCTACCTCCTTGGTCCGTTGTCCTTGGTCCAGGGTCCAAATTTCATTGCTTTAACAGCACCCTAGCGCCTAGCCTCTCTTCTCTAGCGCCTGATTTCAACGCTTTCTCTTCACCACAGGGCTTTTGAGTTCTCTAAACTTTATCATCTCGTTTCGTTCCAGGACATTTAAAAAAATCTGCAGCCTTTCGTGGAGCGGCTCAACCTTGTCGCCGTACTGCTCCGAGAGCAACTCCCCGATCTGACGCACCGTCGCCTTGCCGTTACAAAGCTTCCAGACTGAAGTGCCGTATTCATCAAGATGTATCTTGCGGTAGGGCTTCATTTTATAAATCTCACCAAGCCTCTTACCCAGCGCAGATTCAAACCTTGGAAAAAATATTATTACCTTGGTTTCATCCTCGTCTGCATATTTCCAGCGCACCTTCCTTACAGGGCGCATTACCAGCATGTTCTGGATGCGCTCCGACTGGATCTTTTTTGGACCGGTGCTTTTGGATTTACCTTTAAACTTCATAAAGCCCGTGCTATCACCTATTCTATTTATGGTTGCTAAACGAAACACTACTTTCTTTTCCAGGGTTGCAGGAAATCAAAGAAGCCTTTAATTCCCATTTTGGCTTCGTCTTTAACAACTTCTTTGACCTCACCTGTTGACATATCGTCAACAAACTCTCTCAGTAACATATACATAATCAAGAATCCCAGGTACATGAACACAAGCAGACCCGGCCATGCAGCTGGCATGCCGAAGAATGTAAGATCGATTCGGGCAATGACGATGACGGCAATGATAACGCCCATGATCGCCTCGCCGGCAACGAGACCCGATGCAAATAATATACCGTTGCTGTTTACCTTTTCTTTGAGATGGTCGATAACCTTTTGCTTTTCCTCGGGTTTGACATCTACCTTTTTACCCTCTGAATCCATCTCTATCATTTCCATATTGGCAGGACTTGCACCATAACGATGGACTTTGCGGCTGACGAAACCATCAACGGCCATTTTTATCAACCCGCCGATCATTATAGGAACCGTCAGCGCCAGGGGCAGATAAATCCCTATGGCAATTGCCATCACGGGTTTCTTAAGATAAATTAAAATGAATGCAATTAGTACTCCAAGTAATAGCATACCAAAATTAATGTCGAGCCTGAATATGCCTCTGGAGATGCTTGCCATTACCATTGCCTGGGGTGCAGCCAGCGGGGTCGGATGGTCCGGATCCGGGATGGCAATTCCATATGCCTGTGCCAGAGCGCCCACAACAATGGGTACCATGATAGCGGCAATGAGCACACCTATGAAACGGCTGATCTGAATATAGAACGGAGTTGCGCCGATAAGCTGACCGGTTTTTAATTCCTGCATGGAATCTCCTGCGATAGCCGCGGAAACGCACACCACTGCACCTACGATTATGGTCGCCGTCATACCCAAATTTTCGGGTACTCTTAAAACCCAAGCTAGCAAAATCGCAGTAAATAGAAGTGTGGCCACAGTGACACCTGAGACAGGATTATTTGAACTCCCGATGACACCTGCCAGATATCCGGCAACAGCGGTGAAGAAGAAACAAAAGATGAAAAGTACGATCATGGACACCAGTGCAACATGCCATAGATTAGTGACCCACCAGTACAGTGCAAACATGCCTATACCGATGAAGACGAAATAAACCATATGCAGCGGGAAATCCCGTTCTGTGCGGATGGGTTCGACATATCCCACATCACCTTTCTTTCCGCCGCTTTTCATTACACCCCGCACACCGTCCATAATGGGTTTGCGTAATTTTATAAGTGTATAAATCCCGCCAACAACTATTGCGCCCACACCCACATACATAGTATGATCGAACCATATCTGGTGGATGCCGCCCACAAATTGGCCCAGCATAGGACCGTTGGGATCATCGATATAGTAACCGGATTCCGGCCAACCGCCGAACAAACCGATCATGGGAATAAGAATCATCCAGCCGATGATACCGCCTGAGAATACAAGCCACGCGATGTTCGGACCCAGGATGTACCCGACCCCCAGGAGGGCGGGCGAAAGGCTCAAGGCACCGTAACCACGCACTGAACCTTTACCGGCGACCCCTTCAAGGCGCTCTTCCCATAACCTGAAGCCGTATCCGGAGCTGCCGAGTTTGAATAGAGCACCGATCATCAGTGAGAATACAATAAGATTAATGCCTTTGCCGCCCCGTTCCATTGCCTTCATGACCTCTGCACTTGCAACGCCCTCGGGGTACGGCAGTGCAAGATCTATGATCATGACCTTCCGCAGAGGGATGGTGAATATTATGCCGAGCACACCGCCGATCAAAGCACCGATCATCATCTCGGGCAGATGATCCATGAGGTTGCTCCAGCCGGACGCGCCATCTGTAAGATAATCGAGAACGTATAAAGCTGGAAATGTGAAAATAACGCCCGCGGCAAGGGCCTCTCCGGTAACCGCCATGGCTTTGGCAAGATTGATCTCCAGGATCGTGCCTTTTAACGGTTTTAAAAAAGCAAGTGCCATTACCACGGCGGGAATGGTGGCGGAAACAGTCATGCCGGCATACAGGCCGAGGTATGCGTTGGCCGCAGCCATGACTATGGTCAGTATGACGCCGACAATGACCATCTTGGCTGTAAATTCCGGAATGATCTTCTCTGCGGGTATGTAAGGTACAAAATCTTTGGCCGCCATATTATTTCGCCACCTTTTCCGGAATTCATCAATTAAATTGATTTGAAATATTTATTAAAAGAATCATAATGTTATTATTGTAAAATTAATTTGAATCCAATACAAATATCCACAGGGAACTGAAGACGCTTGAACCCTCTCCGTTTGTTACTTCTTCCTGAACGGTATATCCTACATTAACAGTAAGATCCCATTCGTTGCTGGTATCATCACCCAATTTTACATTACCTCTTGGGCCATAATAATCTCCGCATTCGCCGCACTTGATTCTGATAATCCATTCCCCTGATTCCTGTTCTGTGTCCTCACTTACTGATAATGTTACCGAGGTTGAGCCGGAATCTGTGGGTGTGCCCTCCTCCACTTGGCCCCACGGGCTCTCGATATCTAAAGAAAACGTATCAGGATCATTAACGCTTATACGGCTGCCCAGGCCCGAAGGGTCCTCGTCCACCCAACTGAGAGAAGCTCTTACCTCTGAGATACCCTGGAAGTCCCCTTTTAATTCCCCTGTTGAAAATTCAAATGTATTTTCCCCATTTTCACTGGCTCTACCATTACCTGTAAAAGATTGATCCGTTTCTACCTCCTGAAAATTGGTTTGTTCATCAATCAATGCTCTTAACGGTTCAGCACCAACTACAGCCCCGAATAAAGCTACGATAATAATTACGAAACCGAGCCCTGAAACCGAACCATCATATCTGTACATTGGTACACCTTTGGTAGAAAGGGTAATCTATTTGGATATTATAATTTTTTCTATATATCTAGTAATTTTAATATATTTGTCGTAGTTAATTAATTTTACCCATAATAGATAACAAATCTTTTTAACATATTAAAATAATACTAAAGCGATTCTTCTATGATAGCCGTAAACGACCAGCGATGTGAACACTGCGGGGCCTGCACCTCCGTTTGCCCCACGAAATCAGTGCAGATTGGGCTTGACGGCGGCGACCTGTGTTTGAATATCAACTCGGACAGCTGCAATAACTGCGGCAGGTGCGTTAAAATCTGCCCGCTGCGCGCATTGAGCTCGCTTAAAAAAGGCGGTTCCTGAAAGGGGGATTTTATGAAACTGCGAGAACTGGGAGAACTTGAATTAATAACAAGACTTTTCAATATTTATTCCAGGGGTACGGATACAAAGAGCAATCTTTTTCCGTACGATGACTGCGCGGTTCTGGATTTCGGAACACACTATATTCTGCTCACAACAGATTTAGTAAGTGAACACACCCATATTCCCCGGGGTACTTCCGGTTTTCAACTCGGATGGTTTCTTATGGCTATCAATCTCAGCGACCTCGCTGCCAAAGGGGCTGTACCAGTCGGGTTCTTGAATGCTATGGCTCTTCCACCTGAGCTTGAGGTGGAATTCATCGACGAAGTGGGAGAGGGCCTGGCGGCATGCAGCAGAGCCTACAGAACACCTATAATTGGCGGCGATACCAAATCCAGCCCCGAAATGATCCTCACGGGGATGGCGGTGGGTCAGGTTCCCAAGAATTATTTTATGTCGCGCAAGGGCTGCAAACCCGAGGACATACTGGCGGTAACAGGTGAGCTCGGCCGCGCTGGTTACGCACTGAGGGAGCTGGAAAAATTACCGGATGGTGAAGATAATTCCGAGACGCGTAAGCTGTTATTGGATTTGGTATTAGAGGTCAAACCGCAGCTGTGGGCGGGCCAGCTGCTGGGAAACCTGGGGTACTGCCACTCATCAATAGATCTCTCAGATGGGCTCGGCATTGCACTGCATCAGCTTGCAGAACGAAACCAGGTGGGATTCTCAGTTGACCTAGAAAAGCTCCCCACGGTACCGATGTTAAAGGACATAGAGGAGGAGCTCAGCGATGAGGAGTACGAGGATATGATGCTGTACGCCGGTGGTGATTATGAACTGCTGATAGCATTCAATCCCGCTTATCTCGACACCGTTCAATCCGCGCTGAAGCAGCTGGGTGTAAATTTGACGGTCATAGGTGATGTCTTGTACGACCAGGAGCTCGTGGTCAGGACTAAGGACACTGAAAAACCGCTGGAAAACAAAGGGTTTGATCATTTTAAATAATTGAAAGATTTTTATAAGCTTATTTATCAATTATAGAAGAGCGGTTCACGTTGAACGGTTGCGAGGGGTGTACCGAGTTAATTTTACAGTGATATAACGGCACCGCCGAGCGCCAAGCGTGGCGCCGGCAATCTCTTCAGCGGTTGCGTCTAGCGTTTCATCTCTCGCCACTCGCTACTCGCTATTCGTCTCTCCGAAATAAAACTGTAATCGATTATTAAGCTTTCTAACGAAAGTTATAAATTGCCTTTAAATTATCTACCCACTGATCACAAATGAATCCTCTAAAAAAAATCCATAAAAAGATCTTCGAGGAAAATAAGAAACCCACGGCCATCGTCGGATATATTATAATTTTTATTGTTATAGCCGCGGTGTTCTCGTATGAGGCCTCGGGCATTGAAACCATGGACGCCAAAGAGGTCTGGGACAATCTCCAAAAACAGGCTGGGGTGGGCTCCGAACGAGAGCCGTCCATCGGCACTTTGAGCGAATCCGGCAGAACCTCCGAGAAGAGCACCTATTCCCATAAATTCAGTCTTGAACATGAGTTTTTGACCGCAGTATCCGCTTCACTCAGCTGGAAGGATGAGGACGCGGGAATCGGCCGCACAAACGCTCCTGACGAATTCAAAATCACATTAGTGTCGCCTACCGGTGAATCTGTAAATAGCCAATTTGTATCAAACTCCGCCACCAGCGGAGAAGGTACCATCCCAGCGATCACCATGAGTTTGGTAGAAGATGTGGATCATACCGGTGAATGGGAGGTTATCGTGGAGGCCGGTGATTGCGGCGATTATTACGGCCGGTTCGGATATGTCAGCTATCAAGCGGACGACGGTAACGATTGGACGCTTTCCATTGAATACAAGTATTTTCCGGTAGAATGAATTTTCAGGGATCAGGGATTGGAGGTTGGGGTTTGGGGTGATTTAAATCGATTATAGTCAAACTCGCTGCTCGCAACTCGCCTCTCGTCTTTCCGTAAGAGTATTGATTTAGTGCAGATGCCAAAAAATTAAAATAAAACCATTTGGTTAGGGTGCAGGATAGTATGAAAAAAGATGATATAATCAAGCTGGAATATGATGCATGGATCGTCAAGACCGATGAGTTATTCGATACCACAAATGAGGAAATGGCGAAGAAAGAGGATATTTACAACGACAAGGTGCCTTATAAGCCTCAAGCCCTGATTGTAGGGGCAGAGACAGTGGCAAAAGGACTCGACAAGTCACTTTTAGATGCCGAGATCGGCAAAGATTACGAGATAGAGATCCCACCAGAGGAGGCATACGGTAAGCGCGATCCGAAACTTGTTGAGCTTCATACCAAGCGCGAGATCATGAGGCTGCCTGAATTCAGGAAAGGCGATTCGGAACCCCAGGTGGGTATGCAGATCACAATGAAAGGCAAGGTTGCCACCATTACTGCCATAACCGCAGGCCGAATCAGGGTAGATTTCAACAATAAACTTGCAGGAAGAACCCTGAAATACAAATACAAGGTAACCTCCATTGCCGAAAAGCTTGATGACAAAATAACAAGTATTATTGAGATTCATTATGGAACCTCGGAGAATTTTGAAATAAAAACAAAGAATGACATTACTGAGATTCTTATACCTGATATGTGTAAGTATGACCAGCGCTGGTACCTTGTAAAGCACCGTATAGCAACCGACCTCCAGAATTATGCAGGTATCAAAACCGTTAAAATGATAGAGGAGTATAAAAAGCGAGAGGAAGGTGCTAAAGATGAGGAGAAGAAGGAGGAGGGCGAGGAGAAAAAGCCGGAAGAGGGCAAAGAAGATACCATAAAAGTAGAAACCAAGGACGCTGATGATACGGACAGCGTGAAAATGTCAATAGAACAGGAAGTATCTGGAACAGATGAGGAAAAGGAAGAGGAGAAATAAATCAGGCGCTAGAGAATAGAGGATAGGCGCTAGGGTGATTATTAAAGGATAAATGGTGAATAGTGAATAGTGAAGGTAGCTGACATATCGATGTAATCAGGTACTGGGTTCTAGGTTCGAGGTTCTAGGGTACTTTAAATCGATAATAATCACTCCAAACCCCAATCCCAAATCTCTAATCCCCAATCCTAAATAAAATCTGCCTTCACCATTCAAGCGAACGAAGTGAGCGTATTTTGCCTTCACTATTTTAAGAGCGAGCGTATTTAGCCTTTAACCTTTTTCCATAGACTTGTTGCTTATTTCAATCTACTGTTACTTTAAAAATTCCTTCGTCAAAAACCGTCGAATTGATCTTATTTTCGGCACGGAAAACAATGTTGATATAGTCATTGATAGCAGCAGATTTAGGTGCCTCCACTTCCAATATAATTATACTTGAATTATTCGGCTCAAGATCCAGTTCGTATAAACTTAAAACCGGCTCGGGCCAATCATCGAGATTATCGCTTCTGCTGGTGTTTCTTTCAATTGTTGCATTTAACACCACGGTCATAAATTCATTTCCGGTATTCTTCACGCTGATTTTGAATCTTGTAATATTATCGGCATGTATCCTGTTGGTATTATCGGTATAACGCACAGAGAGCCAACCCACCCGAAGGGACAGCTCGAACTCTTTCTCAAGATCGGAATCGCTGTCTGATAGAATATTTACTCCAATAGAGAACGTCTCACCTACCTCTGCTGTTGCGGGGACTTTTACCTGAATGGAAAAGTTCATCTCGGTATTCTTTGCCAACGTTAATTCTGTATATTCCAGCCGGACATACCATTTATCGTTTTCACTATTATTAACTGGAATCTCATCAACGACCTCTATAAATCCCGGTTCTTTTGTTTGATTATCGGTTATATTTATGATTTTAGATGTCCATCCCATCATCTCGATGGAGATCTTATAACTATCTTCATCCTCACCTGTGTTGCGTAATATAATTGTATAATTGACAATCTCACCGCTGCCGGCGATAAGCTCGTCGTCGATTACCTCAACCTGGAAATCGGGCTCCAGGTATTCTTCGATCAGTATCGGTATGGGAACAAAGCATATCACAAGCATGACTATGGAGAACGCACCCATGAGCTTACGATCGGATGTGAGTTTCGTTACATCGTTAAGTGGAGGCGGATGGGATGTTCCCAGCAGTAAAATAAGAAACGTAAAAATCCACCACCCGGCGAAACCGAAGCCTAGAATTAAAAGTATAAACACAACGGAATAGCTGACATATTTTGCCCGGTCGCCGAACAGTGCACGCATGATGTGGCCGCCGTCAAGCTGGCCCGCGGGCAGTAGGTTCATTGATGTAACCAGTATCCCCACCCAGCCTGCAAAGGCTGTGGGATGGATGGAGGTATCCGCGGGAATGGGTAACAGCATCTGTAAACCTTCAAAAATAAGAGGTGAGCCGAGGTACATCAAGTATTCACCATCAGGTTCCACAGAAACAGGGTACGCACTCGTTAACGCGAGCCCGACGATGGTGACGGGTATTGCAACGATGAATCCGGCAATAGGTCCGGCCGCTCCAATATCCATGAGTGCCTTTTTACTGGGCATTGGCTCGCGCATGCTTATGAACGCACCGAATGTACCCAGCGGTCCTATAAAGGGCGGGATTGGTATAAAAAACGGCAGGGATGCATCCACACCGTGTTTTTTTGACATGAAGTAATGACCAAACTCGTGTATACCGAGAATCAACATCAAAGGTAAAGCGAAGAACAGTGCGCCGTAACCCAGCAGCTCGGCATTCCCCAGAACTGCGAATATCTCTGCAAGGGATTTCAGCTCGACGTCGACGCGGGGCGCCCATAATATCGCACCGGCCCAGATCGTACACAGCAGTGTGAGCGCGAACATGACGATGTTGACCTTTACACTTCGCGGTTCAACCGGCGGCCTCTTGGTAATATAAATGAGAAAATCATTCTGCTCTTGTTCAAGAACGGGTACATATCCCTTTTGGATAAGCTCCTTGCGAAGCTCATCAAAATTTTCTTCCAAACGGAGCTCATCTGGAAGTATATAGAATACCGCAGATTGTTCGCTCCAGCGGACACCCTCTACTGAAAAATATTTACTGACAATAAAGCGGAGCTCCTGGAGGGTTCTGGTAACCTCGGCATTATCGGGCACATTTATTTCTACGTCCACTAACCTTCACCGCCAATACATCTATTTATGAAAACAATAAAAACATTGATTTTAACTGCATAGTCCTGTTTGAATCTATATGTCTTATGGTTTATAATAATAATCAAAGAATATTATCTTAAAAATAAATAGTTACATATATTAAATAATGTTTTTGTTTAAATTGTTGAAATTTATACTGATTGGATAAAATTATTTAGATTTTAGATAGCATTTTAATAATTCTATATTGCTAATAGAAGTGCGGAACACGTTTAGTGGTTGCGAAGTGCGTACCGTCTTACGGCCAACGTTTGACGGCCACTGAACAGAAGACGCTTGACGGTACGCTAGACCCAACCGCAAACCGTAAGACGCACTTCCGGAAGCGATTAAAAAGCTTATAATAATCAAATAAAATCTTTATTTTTCCTCCTCATCCTCCGACCGCATCTTGAATCTTTCCCAGCCTCCCAGCATGATCGGGAGAACAACCACTGCCAGAACACCGCAGTAAATTATCGTTGTGGCGATTATAAGACCGAAATGAGCAATTATAGGTATAGGAGAAAGCATCAGAACCGCAAAACCGCAGACCGTGGTAACCCCTGAAATGAACAGTGCTGAGCCCGTTCCTTTAATTGTTACATTAATAGCTTCATCTATTGAATGTTTCTTACGCTCCTCCTGGTAGCGCGTAACGATGTAGATCGCATAGTCCAGCCCCAAGCCAATGGTAAGCGCCGTTACCATTACCGTAAGAACATTGAGAGATATTCCGAAGAAGTACATGGTGCCGAGTATCCAGAGGGTTGATAGGACTACAGGGACCATAGATATCAACCCCAACCCGATGCTGCGGTAGAGGATCACCAGTAAAATAAAGGCCAGAATTATAGCGAGTACCGTAGAATAGATCTGGCCGGTTTGTAGCGCATCGATTGTTACTATGGTCATTATTGCATTGCCGGTTATAACAACTGTAGTCCCCATAAAATCCGGGAGGTCGGCTTGAAGCTCGTCATACAATTCCCTCATTTCGGCGGTGGTCTCTACCTGGACATAGATCGTGATTTTTGTCGCGTCATAATAATTATTGTCATTGAGGTGGAGCAGCCTGGGCATTCGCTCGCTGTAGGTTTCTCCGGTGAGCGGGTCGGCGATACCATCATAAGTCATCAAGAAATCGAAGAGGGCCTCAACGCTCTCTGAATCATCAGGCATCAGGTCGCTGTCGGTATCGTACTGAGCAGCAAGCGTTTCATTAGTATCTAAAAATTTCTGGACAAAGAATAATACGCTTTCCATTCGGGCCTCGCCGCCGAGCTTGACGACGTATTTGTCGTCGCTGAGCGCATCCTCCAGCTCCTGGATCTGCCGGAGCATCTCAACAGTAGCAATATACTGCGGAATGGAGAGCTCATCCTTTATAAAAATAAAGACTTCTGAATACCTACCGGCTTCAAACCGGTCGTTTATTTCATGAGAGGTGTCTATGCTTGCCCAATCCTCCGGCAGGAAATCCGTTTCGGAAAACTCCGTACGCACATTAATAGCACCAACAAGTGCCCCTGAACTAATCACCACCACCAGAGTCATAACAAGCACCGGGTACCATTTCACTGATCGAGAAGCCGTTCTTATGGCGATTTTTACCATTTCCGTATCCTCAGACGGCTCTTCAGCTTTGGCTACACGGCCCCTCCTGTAACGGTCTACAAGTACCCGGCTTGTGTTGTGGAATACCAGTGTGAGTATAA
>CP070629.1:577964-595560 GCA_020356005.1 Thermoplasmata archaeon | reverse complement strand
CTTAGTACCCATCTGGACGCCGTCAATGGCAATGCTATTAACACCCAGCTCGCGTGTGGCAGGATCGAATTTCTCAACAGTGATATCGGTGTATATTCCGTCTGTTTCATCCATTGCGTCAGTACCAATATCGATTTTTCCATTGTCATTGGTATCCCTGTATACATAGGCTTTATCTTTATTTGCAGGATCTGGATCCCAGATGATCTCTGTATATACATATTTGCTCGCTGGTGTAAAGTTACCGGGATCAAAGTAAAAACCGCGGTAGTTTAAATGCACACGGTAATCACCTGGTGTAATGTCCCAGTTGTCTCTAATCATTACAGGAACTTCCACTGTAACTTCTTCACCAATACCAACTAATGGAATCACGATCGGTTCGATATCCATATACAGGTTGGCCTCGTTGATTTCATCTTCCTCGTAGAACGGTTGGCCGAGCATTTCAACTCCTGACACATACATACCGACTTCACCGAATTTACTGTCGTACGGACCGGGATTTTCTATGTACTGCGCATCGCCGATCAATTCCACGTTACCTGTGTTGCGGATTGTAAAATCGATTTTGGATTTATTTGTACCTGTATCAATAGTAAATTGCGGATTCACCGCTCTCATACCCGGTTTTGCATCCGGATTTATATCAGCCTTCGTTATATCCAGGTTTGGACTGAACTGCACGAAGAACTCCGTCATGATAGTTTCGAATGCATCCACAACGATATCATTACGAGGATCATTAGTGGGTTTTTCTACATAGTAGACTTTTGTGTATGTCAAGTTCAATTTAAAGTAATAATAACCTGGTGGTGTATCAGGTTGTGAATTAATTCTGAAGTTCAGGTTCTTGGGTGAATCGGAAATATAGCTCGTTCGGGCAACTCCGGTGGTCGGGTCTGTGCCGCCGTAGACTTCAAAGTATTTTTCGTACGGTTGGATATCCAATACTCCCACAAGGTTGGTGTAGTTGAAATCAAAGCTGGTGGAGTAGTGGGCGTATTCGCCGTTTGAAATGGTTATGTTGAACGGCTCGAATTTATCGCCGTCGGTTACATACGCATCCGAAGCATCTGTGGTTTCCATTTCGAGACCAAACTCACCATTATCCAGTTCAGTTACAGTACTACCAGAGAAAATTCTTAGTTGTACCCAGTACTCTTCTTCAACAGATGTTGTAACAAAATGTTTCTCCCAACCTGCATGGGATTGTTGATTGTTATTCGAATCCGGTGGGTAAGAAGTCCCGCCTGTTGCCGCATAGAACCAATCCCTGTTCAAACCGTCGCTCTGCCATGTACCGTTATTGTCATCTTGACTGATAAAATTGTAATCAAAATCTGCCAATGGATATCCAGCTGGCACTGTCGAACTTGTCCATCTTCCTGCGTCTAAATGAAAATTATTGTCCCAGTTTGTCTGGAAATCCGCTAAACTTGCGGTTCTATCAGCAGGCAATGTTGGATGTATGGGATATGCTACCCAAACCCCGTTTTCAAATTTAAACCCATAATGAGCATTATATCCATCCCATGGGTCTGCTGGAAAACCGGCTGCATTATCGTCATAATTGTCCTCATCATAATCAGGGTATTTTTGCAGTGACCATCGGTTAAATGTACCCTCATTTGTTGAAGTATCTGGTATTGGTTCCCATGAACTATAGCCGTCAAGTTGTTCTTTGGCGGTAGGTAAGGGTCCACGCTTGGTACCATCCGTTCTCTTGTAAGTGTCATACTTATGGAAGGTACATTCATAAACTTCTTTATCATTAACATATTGTGTGATATTTCCCACATCCTTTTGGTCTGAAATATTCCATGGAACCCAGTAATAAGGTTCAAAACGACCGTAACAGCTAGTGTCATGAATATTTCCTACAGGTAGACCGGCTTCAGCGCTGAACTCGTCCTCGGTAGGCAGCGGTGAATATTTTTGATATTCATAGGAAACATGTACCTTGAACCTGTATACACCTGCCTTTGCCGTTGGTAAAACATCTAAGGTAAATCCTGCAAAAGTCTTTTTACCGGTTTCGATTTTTATAAGATCTTTCGAAAGCGCGTTGTCGGCATCAACGACAGAAGAATCATTTAAATTCGCATCATTACTAAAATCAATATATTGATCTCCTGTCATGTTGAAAGCCTCTGCGGTTCTAACTACCGGTACAGGGGTAGTACCTGGTGACTCCGTTATATCGTTCCACCAGCTTGCATTTGCAATTGTGTTATCATTACTAACCATGTGGTTTGCTGTGGTGTGATCGTAAGAAGGATCAAAATTTGGGGCTGGAATTCCCTCGATTGTAAGATTATTGTAGATCCAGTTATATGCCCTGGTATCCACGATATTCCTTTCCACCAAATCCTGCTCAAAGAACGGTGTTGCCGTGTTAGTCCATGTCCAGTCTTCCTCGTTTCTAAGCTGCACATCGTTATAGTCCACCCAGAGATCTACATCGTAAAGCATCTCATCGCCATCTGAAGCGTTATTATCTCTCATCATGCTGGATTCGATAATTAGATCGTAAACAACATCGATGCTGCCCGGGAATACCGGTTTCTTCTTACCTGTAGGGTCCGGTGTCGCCAGGTCATCTTGAGCAAAGAAATCATCTAATGTAGAAGCGTCACTTTTGAATGTCCCCTTATCTATTAATCCGAGGAAATATCCATATGTGGGATCCCCCTCATTCTGGATATATGATCCAGGTGCTGGCCCCGTTGCTCTAGAAGTTACTTTATAATCAGGCGGTGTCCATGATTTTTTCTGTACTGGTTTCTGATCCACGATATCATAAACCTCAACACTTGAATCATCAAGATCGTTGAAACCAGTTACAAACAAGCCAAAGGAACTTATCAGAAAAATACTGATAAGAATCACTACTTTTGTTTTCACAAAGCTTTTTGCCATATTATCTCTCCTATGTACATAACCTATCCAATTAAGGGTAATATTTTATTAATATCCCAAAGGATAGAAATAATGCTACTTAAACCTTTCCTGACCTTTATAAGTCACTATAATAATAGTTATACAGTACTTTGTTAATTACAATCGTTTATTATAAACTCTGAGTTATATTTAAATTTAAATCTAAATTCATTATTCAAATTATAATATCTCTTGTTTTCCCCCGAGCATTAAAATTTTATGCAGGGTAATTATTATGACCTTCGCTATATAATATTTTCGGGTTTAACCCCCAAATAATCAGCAAAATATGAAAATTAATATATGGCAATTTATACACTTAATTACTTAAAGTATTTTATAGGTAGTGTTAAACTATATAACATATAACCTAACCTTTTAATATATGTTCTATATTACGACATTAAATTTAAAATTAAGTCTACAAATTCAGAAACCATAACAGATGATAATACTTATCGTTAGATTTAAGTATTGAATTCAAAAATTGATAATAATACAATTAACAACCCATTCAGGTGAAGATCATGAAATTACCTCGTGAACTAAAGACATATTGCCCTAATTGCCAGAAACATACAATTCATAATCTTGAACGTATGAAAAAACGCAAGGCAAGTGAGCAGAAATGGGGGCAGCGCCGGTTCAGGCGTGTGACCGCCGGATACGGCGGTTTCCCCAGACCGAAACCTGAAGGGCGCGAGAAACCCACAAGGCGAGTCGCACTGGTTCAACGCTGTAAGGAATGCAAGAAGAGTCACCAGAGCCCCGCCAAGCGTGCGAAGAAATTTGAATTCAAAGAATAATAATATTCAAATCCTCAATATTAATTTATCTCATTAGTATCAAAATAAAAGGTGATGGAAAATTATGGCGAGAATTGTACCCAAACCAACATCTAAATTTCTTAAAGTTAAATGCAAGGACTGTGGTTATGAGCAGGCAGTGTATGGCAAAGCCAATAAAAAAATCACATGCCTCGGATGTGGTACCCTGTTGACTACACCCACTGGTGGAAAAGCAATTATTCATGGAGAAATAATTGGAGTTTTCGATAATGATTAGATTACACGATTACCCGGAAGAAGGCGAATTGGTCGTATGCTCGGTTAGGATAGTAAAAAATTTCGGGGCTTTTGTCACTCTGGACGAATATGGTGATAAGGAAGGTTTTATTCACATTGCCGAAGTTACAACTGGATGGGTCAAATATATACGCGATTATGTGAGAGAGGGGCAAAAAATTGTTTGCAAAGTTCTGCGAGTCAATCCACATAAGGGGCATATCGACCTATCGCTCAGACTGGTAAATGAACATCAGCGCCGTGAGAAAATACAGGAATGGAAAAATGAGCAGAAAGCCGAGAAGCTTTTCGAGATCGTAGCAACGAAAATAAATAAAGATGTTGAAATATGTTATAAAGAATTTGGCGTTGACCTGATGGATAAATTCGGGTCTATGTATATGGTATTTGAACAGTGCGCAATTAATCCAAATGTTCTTAATGAGAATTCTTACAGCGGTGAATGGGTGGAACACTTTACGCAGATCGCTACAGAAAATATTGTGCCCCCATTCGTAAATATTAAAGGCTACCTGGAATTAACCTGCCCGTTATCTGATGGTGTAAACCATATCAAAAACTCATTATTGGAAATAGAGAAGGAGAACGATGTTATTATCAAAGTACAGTATGTAGGGGCACCGAAATACCGGATACTCGTGCAGGCACCGAATTATAAGATTGCTGAGGAAGAAATGAAGAATGCAGTAGAAAAAGCAATTAAATCAATAGAAGGGTGCAACGGCACCGGGTCCTTTTCGAGAAAAGAATAGAACAAAACTGGTTACTTTGTTATAAATTACTCTCAATAAATAATAAGGTCGGTAGAAATTCAATGGATGCAAAATTAGCACTAAGGAAATGTCCGGAATGCAACGCGTATACGATGAAAGTGGAATGTACCAATTGTAAAAATGAGACTGTCATCCCCAAACCGGCCAGATATTCACCAGAAGACAAATATGGACATTACAGACGCAAATTGAAAAAAAGATTGAATATCGAGCCAGGTAGAAAACCTATTAAATCTTGATTAAATCTTATAAAAAAATACAGAATGGTATGATAAATTATATATCGAATACTGTATTAATATTAAAACGAATCACTGAGTGTGAGATAATGGAAGAAATTTATGTAGAATATATCTCGGAACCCAAATTAACAGACCCGATTTTGATTGAAGGATTACCGGGTGTGGGGAATGTTGGGAAACTTGCCGCAGAGCATTTGATAGATAAATTAAAAGCAAAAAAATTCGCCAATATTTATTCGCGGTTTTTTCCTCCACAAGTACTCGTTGGAAAAGATGGAGTTGTAAGACTTGTGAGTAACGAGTTATTTTTTGTTAAAAAGAACAAGAACAATCAAACTGACATAATTTTCCTAGTTGGCGATTACCAGGGCCTGACACCTGAGGGTCAGTACGAAATTTCCATGAAAATTCTGGAAATTGCTGAAAAATTCAATATAAAAAAGATATTTACTCTTGGAGGCTACGGGCTGGGGAGAATGGTGGAAAAGGCCCGTGTTTTGGGAGCCGCTACCAATCCCGAGCTTGTTAAGGAAATGAAAGAACACGGAGTGATATTTCAAGAGGGTGAACCAGGCAGCGGGATCGTAGGAGCAAGTGGTTTACTTCTTGGACTGGGTAAAATACAAAATATTGAGGGAGTCTGTTTGATGGGTGAAACCTCCGGATATTTTGCGGATCCCAAAAGCGCCCAGGCGGTTCTCGGGATACTAACAAAAATTCTAGATGTAACCATCGATTATTCTGAATTAGAATCTAAGGCGACTCAGATAGAAAAAATAACCGCTCATATCCAGGACCTGGATACACTCCCTGAGAAAACACAGGATGATTTAAGGTACATTGGATGATTGTATTTTAAGTTCAAGGATGTAGAAAAAACTATTTTATTATAAACATATATGTCGGTGCAGGTGTGAAGCCATGGTGGATTACACCATCGAGAATGTTATCGTTACCACAAGCATTAAAGCTGATTTAAATCTTAAGAACATAGCATCGACTCTACCGAATGTTGAGTATAATCCTGAATATTTTCCTGGATTGGTTTTAAAATTAGAGGACCCCAAGACTGCAACTTTTATTTTGAAAAATGGTAAAACCGTTTGTATCGGTGGAAAAAATTTTAAGGAATCCAGGTTGGCTCTTGAAACAGTAACTAAAAACCTTACTGATGCAGGCGTTGAAATAAAAGACGAACTTGATATTGATGTACAGAACATCATCGCCTCACTGGATCTTAACACGCCTTTGAACCTTCATGAAGTTGAAGAGGTTTTCAACCGGGAGCAAACCACTTACAAACCCGATGAATTCCAGGGGCTCGTCTATAATACAGAACTTAATCATGTAACCATTTTACTTTTTGAAACCGGAAAAATTGTATGCTATGGTGCGAAAAAATTAAGTGAAGTCAAAAAGGTTCTTGATAAATTTGTTAACCGCCTGCACGCCGTAGGTTTAATTTAAAATAGTAAAAAATAAATTCATAAAAATAGATATATTAAAATTTACTAAATATTCGAAATATTATGCTGGTAATAACAAAAAAAATGAAAAGATTCATATATTAATAAAATATAATATAGGGTAAATATATAAAGAAAATAAATAAAACTGAAAAAGGTGACTATTACGAAACGAACACATTTTGCTCTAATAATTATAACAATAGTTCTTTTCGCAACTTTTGCGGGCTGCTTTGGGGACGATGAAAAATCTAAATCTTCACCTCCCCCTCTTGAAGAGTATTCCGGCAGCCAATCTTTATCAGGCTGGATAGATTCAGAAGGTGGCGACAATCCGACAAGTGTTTCTCATGCTGTTGTAATGGATTTGAATTCAAGTAAACTGTCGTATGTTGAAGTTACCGTGACTATAGATGATTTTGATAATGACCATGCTGGAACTGATGATGGTTCAGATCCAGATGAATTTACAATAAAGATAAACAGCAGCGGTCAGGAATCGAAAACAGCATCTGGAACAACTCCCGGCACGGTGATTTTAGAACTTCCTGCCAGCAATGCAACCGTTGGAAGTGATGCCGAAGTCCCTGAATTCGGACCCAAATTGACCATAATGATCGAGGCGGTTTGCCATGGAGGCGCAGGTTTTTTCAGACCTGGCCAAATAGTACCACCCTTTATCATTTACCTTGACCAGGGAATTACTTACTCAATCAATGTAGAATATAAATATTTTGATGAACCCGGCGCTGGCGAAGAATCCGCCGAGTAATAGGCCAAAAATTTCTATCAACTTCGATTTAGTCAATTTCTATTTTGTGCATTTTTAAAAATCGATTCATACGGTGAGAATTTTTTTTTAAGCTTGAAATTTATATCTTAGAATTGCTCCAGCACCGCCAAACCCTTCCAGTTTTTTTCCTGCCTCATGAACGGTACTTATCACCATTACTTTTGCCCCCGTGGTTTTTGCCATATCCAGAAGTTTTGCGCCTTTCGGTGTGCGCACAAAGTCATTGGTGATTAATAAATTCTCAACTGCCCCTACCTCTAGTGCTTTGTTTATCTCATCTATACCGTATGCATACAGGCCGTTTTTAGAAATCTCGATAAGAAAGTGCTCCACCATTTCGGTTTCGATTGCTACGCGGGCATCCTTAAGCACCCGGGTAACCACACCCCGTTTCAGTGCTTCCTGGATTCCGGCCATGCCCACCTGATTTGTATTCTCGACGATGGAATTTTTTAATAGTTTTGGTTCGCGATCCATCCCGAATTTTTTAAAATCGTCCTTAAAAAAAGCCGGACCGAGTATTATCAAGGGAGACCCAAGCGAATGGGTTTGTTTTAAATGTGAAAGGATTTGGCCAAAATATTCTGGCATCGGATCTTCGCCTTTTACCTCAAATCGTTTACCGTGCCCGGGGCCGGTAATCGTCGTATTATGACGGATCCCGTACTGATGGAGCGTGGCTATTACACTGCGATCATCATCGATGGAGACGAATGTAACCAGAGGCTGCTTTGCTGCCTTCACTGCCTCATCTAACCGGTCCAGCTGGTAAGCCTGCCAGTGCTCTTTGATAATAGACAGTTTTGTATCAACCTCAATATTCAGGGTATGATAGGACCCAAGGTCGAACGGAGCATCCTCTATCGTTCCGTGAATTCTTAAAATATCAGCAAATTCGTGATATTTCCATGATTCCACCCGGATGCCGATGCGCAGCTTCTTTTTCTCAGCACGCTCGGCTCTTAATTTATCGTCTTTTTTCTCCTCCCGCCGGTAGGTCAAGGCATATACAAGATCGTTTTTCTCCAATATATTTGTTAGATGCCATAGATCGTCAAGGTTTTCCACCAAAACCTTGAATTCCCTAACACGGGGGTCTCGATGAATTATTTTCAATTAGATTCACCTGATTTAGATTAAATTATTAACATATCATGTAATAGTAAATATTATATTTAATCTAAGCTAAAAATGAGATGACGATAAACAGCCCTGAAATAAATTGATATATATAATCAATTAGAATTCTTTAAGCTTTTTTAAATTATATTTAATCAATTTCTGTAATATCAAATACCTTTTTTACAAGTGGTGCATAATCATGATACTTGACATATTTCAGGTAATTAATTGAAACTGATTTGGGTTCTGGCATCTCTATAAACATATTTGATTTCTGAAGATGCCCGAAACCTTTTACATATAAATCTTTGTAATCATCAAAATCTTTCATTACCGATATAATGAATGATTCAACATTCCCGGATGCCCAGAATATGGTGGGGATATCATGCTGGAGTAACTTCATATATTTCTTACGGACATCCATAGACGTTTTCACATTAATATTCGCAAATGCAAAACTCAGAATGGAAAATCCGAGTTTTTTAAGATTCGGTATCCTGAGGGTTTTGATCAATTCCTCATTCTCAAATTCTTTTCTTAACCGCGCCACAACCTGGCGTGTGACGCTTGTGTACTCCGCAATCTTTTTATCTGGCAGATCCGGATACTTGACCAGGCCGTACAGTACAATTTTTTCTATCCTGGAAAGCTTCTTGGGTTCATTAAAAGTCTTAAGTATCTTTTGATCTTTCTTCTTGTCGTCTTTTATTCCAAATGACCGCTGTAATAATGGGCCATAATCGAAAAGGTTCAATATCCTGGTTGTCTGAAAGGGGAAAAACAATGTTTTGGAACCTGATTCATCAATTACCTCATACTTGGAAAGAATGCTCTTTATCTCATCGATTACTTTGCGGAGCTCTGTGAAATTCTGGGCTATAGAGACAACAAGCATGAAATCGGATTCGTACAGCATGAATATTGCTTCAGGAAATTTCTTGACGAACTCCTTTTCCATTTTTGTATAACTTTCCTGGGTCATCGTTAGATTCAATTTAAAAATATTAACGGCAATAAGCTCACAGCCAATATTTTGTAACATGGGGATTCTGACAGTAAAAAAATATTGACGCTTTTTTAATCTGTTTTTTATAGCTGTAAGTGTTGAAATATTTAACTTGAGCTTCTCAGCTAGTTCACGGTCATTCAACAATGGATTTTTTACTAATCCATACAGGACTAATTGCTCGTTTTTAGATAATTCCTTCTCTGACATAGAAGTGGGTTAAGTAATATTATATATAAAAATCTTATTGCCAGATAATTAAATATTATGTTTTTTTGGCATTTTCTAACGAATATTTTACTAAATTTAATAAATTTAGCCTCTTTTCCTCTGATTCCACTACGGATATGTTTGAATAAGTTACCGGAAATTTTGGTGCCATTGTACAGCACATTCCAGGAGATATCGAAATCTCGTAGGTTCCAAACTCCTTGGCTTTTTGCTCTATCTCGATTTTATCTAATCCTATTAATGGTCTTAAAATCAATATACTTGATGATGGGGTCTCAGTGTGAAGGTTAGGAAGTGTTTGTGAAGCCACCTGACCCAGAGACTCGCCTGTTACTAAAAAATCCATACTTTTGCTTGTTGCAAGCTTACTCGCGGTTCTGAGCATCATCCGTCGACATAATACGCATCCGAGTTTACGTGAACATTCTCGACCGATCTCGGTTAAATTTTTCGAATGCGGGATAATGTAAAGCGGTATTTTTATATCAAATACTTTTTGTAGATGCTCGATCAGTTTCTGCACTTTTTTACTCTGCTCTTTATCAGCAAACGGCCAGGCATCAAAAAAAACTGCAGAGAGCTTTACTTTTTGCTGCAGCATCAAAGCTGCTGCTACCGGCGAGTCTATTCCACCTGATATAAGCACCAACCCGTGCAAAGATATCATACCTCATTGTAAAGCTTATTTGAGCTTCTATAAAGATTTCTAATTGCTGATAGAAGCGTGTCCAGCGGTTGCGTCTGCGAGGTGCGTAACGTAAGGCGTCTAGCGGTAGACAACATTAAGATATTAGACGAAAGACGAGACGGGCCTGGCTGCCGTTAGACGGTACGCACTTCGCAACCGCAAACCGTCAGCCGCCCTTCTGGAATCACTTTGAAAGCTTATAAATATCACTATATATCAACCTTAAAGTTTTTTCCTGTCATCGGGCTCACCACAAAATCTGAGATTTCGAGATTTAACAAACTAATATTCAAGTTTTAAATAGAAAAAGATTAAAAATAAGGACTCGATTACACCAATATGAATTTGGAAATTTTCCGGACCGAGTTAAGAAACTATCCAGGTATAACTCGTAAGAATCTGATACATCACGTAATTGATTTTTTTCCAACAATTCCAATCCCAGAAAATTCAGGTAAAGTAATCGCGGACTGGGGCGAAGACGCAGCGGTTCTGGATCTTTCTGAATCCCAGCTGCTGCTGTTCGCTGCTGATGGAATTATGAAAAAATTAATGGATACCGATCCTTTCTGGGCCGGTTATTGCGCTGTACTGGTAAACATCCATGACATTATTTCAATGGGGGGCTTACCTGTTGCTATGGTCAACATTCTATCAATTTCTGATAAAAATACTGCCGACGCTGTTCTTAAGGGTGTTAACAGTGCGGTGGAAAAGTTCCAGGTACCTGTGGTCGGCGGCCACACCCATCCCGATGACGAGGCGGATGCCATCGCCGTGGCCATAATCGGAATCGTTGAGCGTGACAAGGTCATCTACAGCCACACAGCAAAACCAGGAGAGGACATCATTGCCGCTATGGATCTTGATGGCAAAACCCATCCAAAAGTGGAATTCTCATGGGATACTACCCGTCATAAAAGTTCGGAACAGATATGGCGGCAGTTTAACGGGATACGATCGCTTGCTCAAAAAAATCTGGTAAATGCCGGTAAGGATATAAGCAATCCCGGTCTGATAGGGACGCTGGGAATGTTAACCGAAAGCAGCGGTGTAGGTGCAATTGTGGATCTTTCAACTATTCAATGCCCCCCAGACCTGGAGTTATTACACTGGCTGAAAATGTATCAGGGCATGGGTTTTATTGTATCCGTAAAACCTGAGAATAGTGATGCCGTAATACAAACATTTATCGAAGCCGGTTTGAGTGCAAGCCGTATAGGAACAATAACGACCGATAGAAAATTGATTCTTCAAGATGGAAAAGAATCAATTGAAGTTTTTGATTTTAATGTGGATTCCATTACAGGTCTCAAACCCGATAAATAATATTAATGATCGAACCTGTTTATTAAGAGTATCATACTATTGTTCTTTTTTCTGTATTTGATCTGATGAAGGTTGAGTTTGCGTTGGTGGTAAGAGACCGGATTGAGATACCTGTGGCTCGGCACCTGCGGATTCTTCCGAACTAACGGGAGTTGCCACTGGCGGAGAGGGTTCCGTGGATTGTGGCGGTTGGGTTGGTTGCGTCGGTTGCGGGGGTTGAGGTGGGATTTGTTGGGGTGGCTGGATAGGTTGGGCAAGTTGTGTTGATTGGGACGGTTCGGTTGATGGGACCAGTGCCGAACTTTCGGTGGATGTGGGTTTTGGCAGCTCTGGAGCGGGTAACGGAAGTTCTGGCGGTATAGAAATGGTTGGATCCACTTGTCCACTGACTTTTCCCGGCTTTTCATCATCAGGAGCAGGGCTGATTCGTTTTACGCGCTTGAAAAGTTTTGTGAATGTTGTCAGCAACAGGAATATTATGATGATAAGAATGATCAAGGTAATCATCATAGGCAGCCATAATTCGTTTGCCCCTGCGGGTTGTTTAGATCTGGATGAATCTAGTGGAAAATCATCATGAACATCAATCACACCGTCGTTATCATCATCCTGATCGGAATTATCACCGATATCGTCATTATCGTTATCTCCTGATTCACCGGGATTTAAGGGAAATTTATCATTGATATCCAGGACGCCGTCATTATCATCATCTGTATCCTCGTTATTTCCCTTGCCGTCATAATCGCTATCAAACCATTCCTCCGGGTTTAGCGGAAATGCATCATTATCGTCCGAAATGCCGTCATTATCATCATCTGGATCCGCATTATCACCAATTTCATCGCCGTCAAAATCATTTGATTCCTCTGGATTATACATAAATTCATCGCTTATATCATCCACACCGTCATTATCGTCATCGGTATCGATATTGTCGCCCAAGGAGTCGCCGTCATTATCATACCATTCTGTGGGATCCTTCGGAAATGCATCGTTGTCATCAGGAACACCATCGTTATCATCGTCGGGATCAAAATTATCGCCTAGGCCATCGCCGTCAAAATCATTCCACTCGGTGCGATCCTTCGGAAATCTATCCTTTTCATCGATATATCCGTCGTGGTCATCATCGGTTTCGGCATTATCTCCTATACCGTCACCGTCGGTATCTTCCCACTCGCTTGGATCTCTCGGAAATGCATCGTTGTCATCAGGAACACCATCGTTATCATCATCCATATCTAAATTATTGCCGACACCATCTCCGTCTGTATCCTCCCATTCCGTCGAATCCTTCGGAAATAGATCTTCTGTATCGGGAATGCCATCGCTATCGTCGTCAGTCTCTATATTGTCACCCAAACCGTCCCCGTCGGAATCCAGCCATTCAGCAGGATCCTTCGGGAACGCATCTCTATCATCTGGAATACCATCGTTGTCATCGTCGGAATCTATATTATCGGCTGTGCCGTCGAGATCGCTGTCAGCAGGATAGCTCTTTGCATCAGTTGTGTTGGTACCACATATTTCCTCCACCACATCGGGGTAACCGTCATTATCATCATCCCTGTCGGCATTATTTCCTGTTCCGTCGCCATCAGTATCAAGCCATTCCCTTGGATTCAGCGGAAACGCATCAGATCCGTCTAAAAAACCGTCACTATCGTCATCCGTATCCGCATTGTTGCCTATATGGTCGCCATCAGTATCAAACCATTCAGTACTGTCGTACGGAAAACTGTCCTCGGTATTAATGACATTATCACCGTCAATATCAATATCAAGGTGGTCGCCGATGCCGTCACCATCGGTGTCTCTCCACTCGTTCTTGTTATATTCAAATGCGTCTTCATCATTATTTACACCGTCACCATCAATATCATCATCGTAGTTATCCCCGATGCCGTCACCATCGGTATCACGCCATGAACTGGCATTGAGCGGGAATGCATCCTGTGAATCGATTACGCCGTCATTATCGTCATCTTCATCTGAATTATCACCGATATTGTCATTGTCAAAATCACTATGTTCATATGGATTATAATCCAGGTCGTCGTTGGTGTTGTTCACACCGTCATTATCGATATCGTCATCGAATGCATCGGGGATCAGGTCGGAATCGAAATCAGCCGGCTTGAACCCGGGATTGAGCGGATCGGTGCCCAATATCAATTCAGCCAGATCGGTATAACCGTCATTATCATCATCAATATCGTCCAGGTCATCATCAAGCCCATCCCTGTCCGTATCCTTTGTACGTGATACATCCAGCGGAAAGTCATCCTGGAAATCGGCTATACCGTCGCCGTCGTCATCCCAGTCATTTTCATTGCCCACCCCATCCATGTCTGTATCGATATCCGGAATGTTTGCTACCGCAAGGGAAAGATTGGATTCGTTGCCGTTATTATCCGAAACTGAAATTTTATAATAATAGGTCAACCCGTTGACAAGATCGGTATGTATGTATCGCAGAACTGCAGAATCGGCTGAGACATTAACGAGTTTACCGTAGGTATTGCCATCCATGCTCCAGTAGATAGTATAATTTGCCAGGTTCTGGATATTGACTTTATCCCAGGTTATGTCCAGTGCACTGCCGGAAACCACAAGATTTACCTTGAGGTTTTCAGGAGTAGGCGGCTTGCCTGATGCACTCTGGGATTTGAAGTTGGGCGCACCGCCGAAAGCACAATAGACATTTGCGTTATTAGCACTGTCCGTACCCCCGCTCTTAATATATTTTCCATCGGTATCGTTACGCCAGTCCTCCCACACAACGGTTATTCCGCCCCCGGGTTCCCCAACTGCAGAAGCATAGCGCTGGACTGCAGAGCCTGTATCGTGGTCCACGCGCGTATTCGTTCCGAATGAACTTCCGCCGTTGGTAGAATTGGCGGAATAAATATCATGGTTACCGTTTCGCTCATCGTTCCAGACAACATAAAGCGTATTGTTGTCATCAATGGCGATATCAGGATAATACTGCTCTGCAGTTCCCGAATCATCGTTTACTTTTACTGGCGAGGACCAGTTCAAGCCGCCGTCGGAAGAATACGCCATGCGAATATCCCAGTTTCCGCTCTGATTATCGCACCAGACGATATAGACATTACTGCCTCGTGAAATAATTGAAGGATATGATAATCTACCGGTAGTAGAAAAAGAGGTATCAGTGACCCGTTTGCTTGTGCTGAAAGTTGTGCCGCCATTTTCTGATTTCGTACAGTATATGTCCACATTGCCATTCCGGGTATCATGCCAGGCAACGTAAATCACACCGGTTTCATTTACAGTAATGGCGGGACATTCGGCAATTGCAGTACCAGGCCCATCGTCCACACGTTTATTTGCACTAAAACCTGCACCACCGTTTGTGGACTTGGTAAAATATATGTTCAAATCTGTGACAGATTTGGTATCACGCAGGTCAGTCCAGACAGCATATATATTTCCCGAATTGTCTACGGTCATGGCCGGTCGGATCTGGGGTGCATTTATTGTATCATCCACCAATTTCAGATTTGTTCCGAACGAATTCCCCCCATCAGTTGAACGGGTAAAATAAACGTCATAATTTACCCGGGATGCGATATCATTACGGAGATCTTCCCAGACAACATAGATATTATTATGATAAGTTCCACCGGTATTATCCACCGCCATGTACTTGTTATGAATCCGTACTATGTGTGTATATGTTGCAGAATCATTCACCACAACGTTCTTACCAAAGGTTTTTCCACGATCAGACGATTTGGCAAAATAGACGCCCTGGTTGTTACCGTCACGATTGTCGTACCAGGCAACCAGTATCTCACCGGTAGCGTTGCGTGCAATCGTTGGTACCCATTGAATGGTTTTACCGGTACCGGTATCATCAACCCGATAATCACCTTCGAAGCTGGCTGCACTGGCAACTCCAATTTCATCAATTGGTGATATCATAGGCGCAAATAATCCTGTTATTAAAAATATTATTACTATTCGCGGTATGTTAAAACCGATTTTATTTCCTAGTCGATTATTTCTTCTCACAACTAAATTTTGGATTATTTTAAGATTTTTCACTAACTTAGAATTCATAATAAAAGCCTCCAAAAGATTAATTTAAACAAAAAAAGATAGTTACTTTGGTTTTATATATAAATATCGAAAAAACCTATTAAAGTAAAATCTAGAATTGATTTTTTTAAAACTACAATCTGTATGAAGGCTCTCAAATCTATTATACCTGTTGTTTAATTATAATACAAAAATTAAATTGATAAATGTAATGGTTCCGGAGAAGAATAATTTTGTTTCGCAAATAACTTCATGAATCCTCGATTCCATTTTCTGTTACCGAAATAACCGCTTCACCATCCGGAAGATTCGGTGAATCGATTAACCGGCAGATGCGTTTGTTACCTTTGCTTTTACGTAAATACACGCGGAAAGTTGCATTGTGACCGACAATGTGTCCCCCAACAGGACGCGTGGGATCACCGAAAAATGCATCGGGTTTGGAATGGACTTGATTTGTTACTGCCACAACAGCATTATTTGTTTCTGCAAACCGCTGGAGGTCATGGATATGTTTATTAAGCTTCTGCTGGCGGTCAGCGAGTGTGCCCCTACCAATAAACTCCGCCCTGAAATGTGCAGTAAGTGAATCAACTATGAGTAATTTAATCGGATATTCACGGGCAATTTCTTTCACTTTATCCATCAAGAGGATCTGGTGGTGTGAATTATATGCCCTGGCCACATGTATCTTTTTTAAAACTTCATCGGGATCCAGATCATGTGCCTGTGCCATTTGAACTACCCGCTCCGGTCTGAAGGTGTTTTCTGTATCGATAAATATTGCATGGCCCTCCATACCACCTTCATCAATGGGGAACTGAACAGAAACAACCAGTTGGTGGACAATTTGGGTTTTGCCGCTGCCAAATTCACCGAAAAATTCAATGATCGCCTGGGATTCAAGCCCGCCTCCCATGAGCTCGTTAAAGGCCTTTGAACCAGTTGTGAGTTTGAGCAGGCCCTGCCGCCGCTTCAGCAGGATATCACCGGTCTCAAATCCGCCGATATCCACTGCTTTTCGCGCTGCGGAGATTATTTTTGAAGCGGTCGCTTCGCCGATATCAGCAAGCTCTGATACCGTAGCCGGGGAAGCTACGGCCAGGCCCATCATATCGCCGAAACCTGCTTCTCGTAATTTATCTGCTGTTGAGGGGCCGACATTAGGTAAATCTTCTATTTGTATTTCGGTCATCCGAACACCGCCAATAAATTGGTTTCCTATAATTTAATATTAACTGGGAGGAGAGTGAAAGTATTCAAAGTCAGGATCTGTTGCTCTAACCCAAAAAGCACAGTATATACTTTTTGATTAAAGTTCTAATAGTAAATCAATTAAACGCAAAATCTTTGTTAATTTTTATTAGAGATTTTGGAACTGATAAATTTATAAAATCAAAGTAATAATTCAACAAAAAAATTAAACTGTTCCCTGCCTCCCGCCTCCTGCCTCCTGATCATTTCTCATTTAGTAACCTGATCGAAATCGGTTCCAATTTGATCAAGCATTTATAATCCTGGAGGGCTAATGACTTGGGGAATGCTACTTTTATTATTTCATTATACCTTCCATTACCGGGAATGGTAACATTTTCCCGCCAGTAAACATTATCAATTAAATTCGATTCAGGTTCCAGCATATGCCAGTCAGCAGAAGGAAATGCTAAAATAATGTTACACTTAATTCGCTGTTGAGATTTGTTTTTAAAAATAAGTTTATGGCGGATTTGTTCGCCCATCAATCCGTTCAAAACCTCACTTTTCTCTACTAATTTTACTGTATTTGTCAATAGTGCAGCTTTAATTCGCAATTCCATATTGTCAAGTTGATTTTGAAATAACTG
>CP070629.1:571440-577864 GCA_020356005.1 Thermoplasmata archaeon | reverse complement strand
CGATGTCTGCACCCGCAAGTGCAGGTGCATCGTTGATGCCGTCCCCGACCATAGCTACCTGCCTGTTGCGGGTGCTTAGATTTTTCACCATTGCGATCTTCTGGTCAGGCAAAAGTTCCGCATGGTATTCGTCAATACCTATTTTACCCGCCACAGCTTTTGCCGTACGGATATTATCACCTGTGACCATTACCGTGCGCTTGATGCCCTGGCGGTGGAGGGACGCTATCATATCTTTTGTCCCACCCCGTATCTTATCTTCTATACCGAGGATGCCCATTATCTTATTTTTCGTTCCAACGATAACCAGGGTTTTTCCTTCGGAAACGATTCTTGAAATGCTCTTCTCCCAATCTTTCAATGTAGCGGCATCAAAAAGTCTTCTACTGCCTGCATAATAAGTCCTGCCCTCTATTTTACCCTTAATACCTTTTCCCGGTATAGCTTTGAAATCCTCTACATTCCTGATCTCAATTTTTTCAGCTTTTGCATATTCCACAATGGCCTTTCCTATGGGATGCTCAGAATGGCTTTCCAGCGAAGCCGTAATGGAGAGGATTTGTTTCCGCGGAGCGGGGTTGCCTGAAATTATGTCGGCAACCTGCGGCCTGCCCGATGTAAGCGTCCCGGTCTTGTCGAATGCAAAGGTATCGATTTCCGCCAGCTTTTCGAGCTGAACGCCACCTTTGAACAGCACCCCGTTTTTAGCACCGTTGGTTATACCGGAGGCTATGGCAACCGGTGTGGATAGTGCAAGCGCGCAGGGGCATGAAATAAGCAGTAACAGAAGTGCTTTATAAAACCATACATCAAAGGGTTGATTGAAAACGAGTACGGGAACGGCCACTACGAGTACTGCCAGTGCAACCACCGCCGGTGTATAATATTTGGCAAAGCGGTCGATGAAGCGTTCTGTAGGCGATTTCTGTGATTCTGCAGCTTCTACCAATGAGATGATTTTAGCAAGAGTACTGTCTTTTGCGGCTTTGCTCGCCTTCACCAGCAGCATCCCTTCTTCATTTATGGTGCCCGAAAACACGGTGTCGCCCGGTTTTTTATGCACCGGCATGGGCTCACCCGTGATAGGTGCCTGGTTCACATTGGAGCGGCCTTTGATAATAATACCGTCCGCACCTATCCGTTCGCCCGGCTTGACCTTGATTATGTCGTTTACCCTGATGGAGTTGACCGAGATTTGAACGAACTGCCCATTTCTTTTAACCCATGCAGTTTTGGGTGATATATCAATGAGCTCCCTGAGCGAGTTCCTTGAGCGTTCCACCGAGTAATCTTCCAGGAGTTCCGCAATAGAGAACAGGAACAGTACAGCGGCGGCTTCTGCAAAAGCGTCGATAAACACCGCACCCATGGCGCCTATGATCATCAGCGAATCGATAACAAAGCGTTTATTCAAAAGACCCTTGACGGCGCGTTTTGAGACATGGTACCCGCCGAAAATGATGGCGACGGTGAAAAATATCTCGGCAAATGTAAATTCATTGTAGAATTTGAACAGGACCAGTTCGTTTGTTATAAACAAAACCGCCAGGCCCGCGGCAAGTGCAATCCCTGAAATTAAAGCGAAAACGAACTCGCGGTTCTGCAGCGATACTATCTTTTCTTCTTCAATTTCGGCTTCCAGTATCTCGCAGCCGTGCTTATCAAGGATCGCCTTGATCTCGTCCAGCGACAGCTTATCATGGTCATAACTCACATTCATCATACCTGTGGCGTAGTTTAGTTTTATATCCTCTATGCCGTCGATGGCCAGCATGCTCTCTTCCATATTACCCGCGCAGCTTGGGCAGTGCAGACATTTTACCTCTGTAGTATGATTCTTTATCATAATTTCACTCTTTCACTCGGTTACATGTTTGTAACCCATTTTGATGAGCTGGACGATATGATCGTCATTAAGAGCATAATATACGATCTTCCCTTCCTTCCGGTGTTTTACCAGTTTCATATTACGCAAAATCCTGAGCTGGTGCGATACTGCTGACAGGCTCATATCCAGCACGGCGGAGATATCGCACACGCATAATTCGTCTTTGGACAGGGCGTACAGTATTTTCACCCGGGTGTTATCACCCAGTGTTTTGAATGTCTCGGAGAGATTTGTGAAATTGCTGTCGCTCAACATCTTTTTCTTTACCGCTTTCACCTTTTTTTCGTTGATCAATTTTACCTGGCAAACGTTATTTTTGTCGGTCATATTCATGCCCCAAATACTTGAACAGTTATTCAATTGTTCAAGGATATATATAAGCGTTTCGTTGAGTATTATATATAAATATGTAAAAAAATCAAATACAATTCTAGTTTGATTTCGGAAAGACGAGTTGCGGTTTAAATTCATATTGATATAACGGCACCGCCGTGGCGATTGAAGAGTATATTTTGACCTTATATTACTGTGATATACGGCACGGCCTACATCAAGCGTGATGTCGGCAACTAGTCAACGCCGGCAATCTATTCAGCGAGAAGCGAGACGATTGACGCAGACGCTTAACGGTACGCACTTCGCAACCGCACACCGCTTTCCGCCCCTCTGGAAGCTTTTTAAAATCTACGCTGATTCTGTTCTCATAGCTGATATCGGTATCTCAGTGGGAGTGGCAGCCACCGAATGGTGATTATACCGATAGATGTTCTTGACGAATCGGCTGAGTATCTGCGGCCCACCCTCACTGGCCTTCTTCTCAAAATACTTGAACAGTATCCTGAACATACTGCTCCTGGGATTGACCAGCCTCAAGGATGAATCCAGTAATCTTTCAAGCTCATCTTTTCCTATCTCAGGATGGTTCCATACCAGGTGTTTGGTGTCGTACAACGAGTAATCTTTCTCAAAAATGCCGTAGTTTTCATCAAGCTCGTACCACAGCGGGGTCTTCGGCAGTGGTGTGAGTATGGTCACCTGATTCATCTCGTTCTTCAATGCCGCGAGCTTCTTCATGTCGATCTTGATGCTATCAGCTGTCTCGTTGGGAAATCCAATAATATAATAACCCAGGATCCCGACACCGCGGCTCTTGATTTTAGACAGGTTCGCCAGTATCTTTTCTGCATCTGTCCGTTTCTTCACATCCGATAATATCTCGGAATTGAAACTCTCTATGCCTACGCCCGCAGCGGCGAACTTACCGCCGTTCGATGCCCATTCATCCACATTCCGCGCGACGAAATCGGCGCGCGCCATGCACGCCCATGTAAAGTCATACTTATTCAATAACTTCGCAACATCCCTGGCATGGCGCGGAATAAGCCCGAAGTTCTCGTCAAAAATACCAACGTTGTTTATACCACGGCTTTTGTAATACACCAGTACCTCTTCCAGGCTTTCCAGCGGTACGACCTCGGATTTCGCATCGAACACCGGCGTCTGGCAGAATTTACATTTATGCGTACACCCGCGTGTTGTGAACAGCGTGCCGAAATTTGCCAGCTCCAGAGAGTTGAAGGATATGGAGTTGATCAACGGCGGATGCTTGATACGCTCGAGCTTAATATTCAAGATCCTGGCGATTTCCTGTTCCGCGTAGCCTATGAAAACACGGTCGAACTTCTTTTCCATCCCGTCCGTAAGAACCCCATAATTACCGCCCCATAGCTCGCTAACACCTGCATCCCTGGTGTGCTCGATCATTCTGTTGATCTTATCCACCTCGTTCAAATAGAACGAAAATCCCACAATATCCCAGCCTTCCTCAAGCTTCTTCTCATATGCCTCCCAGGTGGGATATTCCATGATCTCGATTTGGGGAAGGTTCGCTTTAATGAACCTCAGCGCATAGGATATTTTGCGAAGCCGCCTCAGCCGGTTCTTCCACTTGATATTGGTGCCTGCCCAATCGTAATAATCGTGGGGACCGTTTATGTAGGCAGTGGTAAGCAATATTTTTTTTTCTGAGACCATGAAATTACTCCAGAACATTTGTATGCGGACTTTACCAGTAGTATATTAGGGGGTTTTAAAGATTTTAGGTAAGATTTATTAACAGGAGGCAGGGGGCGGGCCGTTTTAATTTTATAATAATTGGAAGCACTGGCAGGAGGCAGTAAAGGCTAACGCCTAATGGTGAGAACGCTCGAGTGCAAGCACTCTCACTTGAATGGTGAATGGTGAGCAAAAGCAAGGACCCAGGACCCAGGATTCGAACTAACTTTTTTACTTTTCTACTATTCCACCATTACACTTGGACTCTCGACTATGGATTTGCCTCCTCCTCGGTCTCCGGTTGCTGCTCAGTTGGAGCAGTCGCGCCGGAAGTTGGGGCTTTAAATCAGATATAAATAAAACTGAAAGTAAATATATAATGATATTATCTTCCGTGATTCCGTGATTCCGCGGTTATTACTGTCCCAATCTGCAAAGGGTAAAAAATAAACCACGGAGGCAAGGAAGACATGGAATTACTCTCTCTAGTTTAGCAGGAGAAATCATTCAACCGCGAAGTGCGCGAAAACCGCGAAAGATAATCTTGGGTTTTGATTTTCAACGTCCCCCCACCCCTTTTTAACCGCGGAAACGCGGAGGACGCGGAAGTTAAATTTTAAGAATCCAATTCATTTTTTTCCACTATTTTTTCTGGCTCAGCAATTTCAGGTTTCGGCTGTGGTTGATGAGGTTGCACTTCTGGTACTGGTTCGGGTTGTGTCACTGGCAATGCTACCGGCGGCTCGGCCGAGGCTACCAGGGTGGGCGGCGGCAGCTGCGGCTTCGGCGCATCAACAGGCATAGGAACAGGAGTGGGCACCTTGGGCGGCTCAACCACTGGAACGGGTGTTGGCGTAGGTGTGGAGGTTTCCGGTAGTGGTTCGACGCTTGCTTCAGCCTCGGGAAGTGCTTCTTCGGTTTTTTCCACAGAAACGCTCTCTTCTTCGACTCCAACCAATTTCTCCTCCTCTACACCTCGCTTTTTCTTGCGATAGAATATAAAAAATAAAATGAGAATTATTAAAATAATTATGATAATGATTATGGATATGATGTAATTGTTTTCTTTCAAAATAGTGTTTATATCAGATTTCTCTTCTTCTTCATTATCATCTTTAGTTTCCTCTCCTTCGATATTGTCAACAATTATTGTTATGTTTGATTTTTTTACAGTGCCGCCATCTGCATCTATAAGACTTATTGTAATATCATCGTTACCCGATTTTGAGCTCACAGGGATAATCACGAGCTTTTGCTCACCCAATTTACTATTATCGATATTAAACAACTTTCTATCAATGCTCGAAGTATCCACTTCCCAGGTCAATTCAGTTGAAGGTGTCTCAACATCAGTTCCGTAATCAGTTAATGCAATGGTCACAACCAAGCTCCCAACCTCGATATCATCGAGATCTTCTGATATCACAGGCAGATTATTGCGTACCCATACGGAGTAATTGCAATACATCGGCTTAGAAACAGCACCATACCCATCGATAAACTGAACCTTAAAGCTGTAATTGCCCAGCATGAAATTTTTTGTCGTTTTCAATTCCGAATACCACTGCAACAAGTCTTGATCATATTTAACCGATAATTCATGCCAGACACTACTGTAGGGCTCCTGATAGTAAATATTACACAATAGAAACTCCTTCATCGTTTCCAGATCTAATGCATCAGCAGTTATTTGAACGGTCCCGGTTCTGTAAACTACCCTGGGATCCTGATTGAAAGTTACAATTTTAGGAATGGAATTGTTCACCACCAGGCTGCTGTTTAGATAGGAATAGTCACTCCAGGCATCGTCAAGATCACGCACCCTCGCCCTGATACTGTATGCACCCAGTGGAGCATTAGAGGGAGGCCAAAACTCGAAGTGCCAGTAGTAATCCGAATATGAAGAACTCGAAATATAATCTGTAACCCAGTTCACCCCCCCGGGTATCCTGTATTCCAGTTCTATTTCTAATAAATCCTCTGCATTTTCAACATCTTTTGCATCGATAGAAATATTTGCTGATTCGCCCCTGTACAAGATTGTTGGAAGGCAGGTCACAGATTCAATCTTTGGAATGTTGTTCCATACTCTCAATGAATTGTTCAAGTAAAACCAGGGGCAGGTATTTTCCTCGGGATCAGCGACCCTGGCTCTGAAATCATAGATGCCCAAAGGCCAACTGCTTTTAATGACCATGTACGCTTCCCAGTGTTTTTCCATTAAATCCGGGAATATATAATACCACTTTTTTTCCTTAACTGGATAGTATTGTAGTTCGACATCAAGAAAATCGTTGGGACTGTCCAGGTCGATACAGTTAACATAAACTTCTATGCTTTCTTGACGATAGATTTCATGTTTTGAAAGATTTATGGAGATAACTCTGGGTTTGGCCGGGTTAACAAGTAACCGGTTCGTAAGTACACTCCATTCACTATAATCCAGATCGCTGTCATAGACCATCGCCCTGAAATCATAAT
>CP070629.1:567564-571340 GCA_020356005.1 Thermoplasmata archaeon | reverse complement strand
GTTAATATGTACAAACAGCAGCAGAAACAAGTGGAAAGCTGAATGGACTTGAAGATTTTTTTATTTAATTCATGATGAATTATTCTACCGCTCGCGCCAGCAGACTCACAAGATCTTCAATGGGTATCTCTACCTCTTCTTTTTGTATCGGTGTGTTTTTCCAGGTTGCACATTTCATGTGGATCTGGCACTTGGGGCAGTAGGTAAGAAGCTTGTTTGTTTCCGTTGCTTTTGCCTCTTTGAGTCTATCCAGCTGCATCTTCCTGGTTTTCGCCTCGCATGATACGAAAGCGCTGACTCCGCAGCACATGGATTTCTCGGATGTGCGCTCCATTTCAACGAGATCGATACCTGCAGCTTCCAGGAGTTTACGCGGTGATTCATAAATTCCCATATGCCGGCCCAGCCTGCAAGGATCGTGGTAAGTGACCTTTTCATCAAGTTTATTGAATTTCAACTTACCCTCTTCAATCAGGTCCAGCAGGAAATCGGAGGTGTGGACAAGTTCGAAATCGAGGTCGCCGGCCATGTCCTGATAGTCCACATCGAATGTTCTATAGCACTCCGGGCAGCTGAATAAAATGGTTTTTGCGCCCGTTGCTTTTATTGCCTTCAGATTTTTTTCCATCAGCTTTTCAAAATTCTTTTCATCACCGGTCCACAGTAGGTCGTGACCACAGCAGACCTCTTCGTTGCTGAGCACCGGTGTTATTCCGGCCTTATTAAGAAGCTTGATTGTGCTTTTGGCTATATCCAGGCAGTTTGCATTTCGGTCTTCAAAAATATCCTGGAGGTGTGCCAGGCATCCGGTGAAGTAGTACACCTCGCCCTCGGAGGCGACCTTCAGGTCATCTTCGAGCCAGTTCAACCTGTTCTGCTTGAGGTTAGGCGAGGTCATGATGCGGCCTATGGTCTGCACCAATCCGCCCTGAGAACATACCGGGACTGTGCCAATATTCACAGCTTCGGCCCTCAGGCCCTGGATGAACGCAGCATAATCAACCTTATATGGGCACATGTCGCTGCACATCTCACAGGTCATGCATGACCATATATCCTTCTCAGAAGCCAGACCTTCGATCCCTTCAATGGCTTTGACCACAATCAACCTGGGTGCGAAATCCGGGTTGAAAATTGCAGCAGGACATACGCTGGTGCATTTCCCGCATTCAACACAGTCATATGCACCGGTATCGTCGATAAGCGCCTGTACATCTGCCATTCTCATGCACCTCCTGTTTGTTTCAAGGGATTGGGGCCGAGTTCCAATATCTGTTTATAGAAATCGTTCATTACCTGTGCGAATTTTCTGGCTTCCGCAGCGGTCATCCACGTGGTCTGCAGTCTTTCAGGCTCAAATCCAAGTCGTTCCATAAGTTTATGAGACATTTCCACACGCACGGAGGCCTTCTCATTACCGGTCTTGTAATGGCACTCACCCAATTTACAACCTGAGACTATGACGCCGTCAGCTCCACATTCAAACGCCCTGAAAATAAAATCCGGTTCAATCCGACCGGAGCACATAAACCGTATTATTTTTACATTATCGGGATACGGTATACGGTTGATGCCAGCGAGATCCGCTGAGGTATAGCTGCACCAGTTACATGAAAATACGAGAATAGAAGGCTCGAAATCGGATTTGGTGGTACCACCGCTTTTGGGTTCGGGTGATTTTGTTTTCGCACTCAATCCAGCACCCCCTTTAAAGCAGTTTCTATCATTGGTATTATTTGTTCTCGTTTGTAATGCCGGATTGTAATTGCTTTATTACAGCATCCCGCCGAGCAAGCCCCGCAGCCCTGGCATAAAAGCGGATCCACAGAAGATGCAAGCGAGCCATCTTCCAGACGCTCCAATTTTGCTGCATTGAACTCACAACCCTCCTCGCACAGGCCACAGCCTACGCATTTCTCCTGGTCCACCACAGCCACCCGGCCTTCAATCACTGTGGTTTTCTTATTTAAAAGTGATATGGCATTGGATGCTGCAAGTTTCGCCTCCTCGATGGAATATCGAATTCCTTTCGGTCCCTGTACGCATCCTGCGAGGAATATCCCACGGCGCTCTTCCGGAGTCAGCATGGGATTGATGTGCTTGACGAATCCATCGATGTCAAGATCCAGATGCAGCTCCTCTGCAAGCTTTTTACTGCTGTCCCGCGCCTCCTGACCGATGGAAAGAATCACGAGGTCCGTTTTGATTTCGATGGGGTTGCCTGCATCCACATCCGACCCCCTGAGTATCATACCGCCCTTGCCGGTTGAGATTTCGGCTACGCGTCCACGCACAAATACTATACCCATCTCTTTTGCTTCTTCATAAAATTCTTCGAATCCACGGTAGGGCCCGCGGAGGTCGATAAAATGGATATAGACATTGGTATCGGGAAACCGCTTTTTTATATCCATTGCCTGGCCCAGGGCATAAGTGCAACATACCAGAGAGCAATGGAGATTACCATGTACGGGATCCCTGGAACCGACACACTGAATGAAGTTCACGGTCTGGGGCTGAGTACCATCGGAGGGACGGGTGAGTATACCCCCCTTCTCTCTGGCTTCTATCATTATGTTCTCAAGTTCCAGCGATGTGATCACATCATCGTGATGATAGCTGTACTCAGGTAGCTTATTGGGATCAAAAACCTTTGAACCGGTTGCAATAATAATCACACCTGCGGTCAGTTCCTGGGTCCCTTCCGGTGTATTGATCGTAATATATCGAGAACCCAGTCCACCTTCAATTTTTTCAACTTCTGAATTCATAAAGATTTTGATATTATTATGGCGCATAACATCCTCAAGTTTTGGTGTCAGCACGCAATTACGGCAGTACTGAATACAGCAAATACCACAGTTATGCGTTGGAAAGGTTTTACTTAGCTCATAGGCACGGCCACCAAGCTTATCCGTTTTCTCCACAACATAGGTTTCAAAGCCATTGTTAGCTATATCGAGAGCTACCTGCAAGCCGGCCACCCCACCTCCGATAATCAATGCACGAGGTGATATTTCTACTTCCAAATCATCAATGGGTTCAAGTTCGATTGCACGTGATAGAGCTGTATTGATAATCACCTTTGCTTTTTGTGTTGCAATCTTGGGATCACTATGAACCCATGCACATTGCTCCCGTATATTTGCAAGTTCGAAAAGATATTTATTTATTCCACTCTCGTCCAGGGCAGAACGAATTATCGATTCGTATATTTTCGGAGTACAGCCAGCAACAACAATCGCATCAGGTTCTGTGGCACGACACTCATCCTTTAAAAATTGTTGACCGCTGGATGAACAAATAGAACTGTGGATTTTAACGTCAGCCACATTCGGTCGTTGCTCTAAAAATTTTTTCAGGGCTTTAAAATCTATCTGTTCTGACAGTTCACTATGACATGTACAAAGATATAAAGCTACTTTCTTATTGCGATTCAAGCATTTCCCTCCAGCAACGCTCGTCACTGTTTATGTGAAATTTAATCCTTGGTGTTTTTTTCAAATAATTTATTTATTTTAGTCATTGCTTTTATGAAATCCAAATCCAATTATTACAATTTTAATTGCAGCAGGTATTAATTATTATTAGTATTTTTGTTTTTAGTGTAAATAAAAATTCACAACAACCAGTAAAACCAACAATTGATAAAATTTATATATAAAAAAATAGACACTTGTCAATAAATTTCTAAATGCTTTGAAAAAATTATTTTTAAAACAAAATTTTTAAATATATACTTATTGTTTCCCTTGTGGACATTATTGAATGATTTT
>CP070629.1:561304-567464 GCA_020356005.1 Thermoplasmata archaeon | reverse complement strand
CACCACCTCCGATATCCGAAACATCCGTTGCTGCCTGCCATGCATTTTTGTTATCAAAATCAACTTGAACCGCTTTAACTGGCAGCGGGCTGAAGGATGTTCCTGTTATGGTAATCTCACTATCAAGGTCCAGCTCGGAATTTTCAAGTGGTGTTTTTATCTTCGTGATTAACTTGCCGTAAACATTTACCGTTATGGTTATTGTTTTCATGCTCATTTGTGAGAATTCATTGGAAAATACCGCGTACCACTGCTCATCTTTGGGGATAACAAAATCGATTTCTCCGCCGGTAGCCTTCGGGTAAACCTCGAAACCTTCGAAGGCTAGATCGGAATCGTACGCCGTATAATTTGGCAGATCTGCAATGAAGAAATCTATGTTGCCACCCGTCCCCCACAGGTCACAGTATTCTCCTGAAAATATATTTTTACCCTTCACAATATTTGAATCCACATTATAGCTTACTTCCATCTTGAATTCATTTATGGGAAGGGCCGGCAGCGTTCCTGTGGTGATTTGTAATTGCGGCGCCGCCTTCGGGAGCTTGAATGTATTGGAATAGGTGCCCGTGCCCGAGTTTGTTATAATAGATGTTACCTGTTCGTCCCCGCTGGAATCCGGCGGCTCTTCACCCAGGTTGTCGGTTTCTATTCCGCACCAGTAATCGCGGGCATTACCGAGATCGAACGTAGCGGTGCCGGTATAGTCGGTATAACCCCAGGTGGTTACGGTCAAAAGGGTCTCATCATAGAAATTTTGTGTAACGATCCAGACCTCCGCACCGTCCACCAGCTGGTTTGCACTGTCCTTAACCGTTGCAGTATAGGTGCAGGTAGGTGTGTAATCGCTGGTGACGGACCAGATATGCCCGTCACCCCTGTTGTTCCAGATGGTTGAAATATCCTTGCCGCCGTAGAAGTCCTTGTCCTGGCTGCCCTTGCGGTCGAAATTGTTATAGCTGTTGGCGTCCCAGTGCACCCATCGGTTGTCCCAGAACTCGTTCCAGACGTGATCTTCGGCCATGTTCGAGGTGCAAACCGTTGGGATCAAGCCTGCCCGGCCGGCAGCGCATGCCATATCCTGGTGTTCTCCGCAGCGACCGATGTGCTTACGGTAGATCCGCACCGGCTGGTTCGGCCGTTCATCATTACTGGTAAATTTCAGAGAATCAACAACCCAGTGGCTGATGGCGGAGGTTGCATCCCAGACGGTATTGCATTTCATCAATTTTTCTTTCAGGAGCGGATTGGATTTTTTATTACCGGAATAATTTGCAGAGTCGTTATAGTAAAATAACCAATCACGCCAGAACTTACCTGTAGGTGGTGCAACACCGTAATCGCGGCTGCCCGGCGCTTGGGTCCTGTAGTTATAATCGGGGTTCACATAGGTAGGCAGCTCGTCACTCAACTTCGGGTGCACCACAAACCAGTAATAAATATCCCTGGGAACTTCGAAACTAACATTAGTTTTGTTCTTGTAGCTTATGGTAGTGTAATCGGCCTTTTCAACTACATCTACATAACTCAGGTACTGGTCGTTTTGATAGATCAATTGTGCATTGTCAGTGAGAAGCTGCGGGAAAAAGTATTGATGTGTAAGAGTTTTAACAGATGTATGTGCAACACAGAATGCGATCTCATCCCTATATTTTGAATCCGGGGCATTGATGATCAAATTAGCATAGGTTGTGCGGAAACTTGGCGAAAGCTGCCTGAATTTATATGTGAGGTTATCCTTGAGCCAGGCCGGTACCATTGCCAGGGCCGAATCGCATTCTGCGGGCAGGTCTACAGGCTGCATCGCATCGAGCTTGAGAGTTTCATTATCGAAATGTATATAAAAATTATTACCTGCATCGATTTGAACGGTCGTAGTTAACGTATCAACGATTTCCCAGTCAGTATCCCGGTGATTTCTTTGGGCATGAGGCACGGTGCTTGGGCCGCGGTCCTCAGCCGCAGCAGCACTTAAGCTTGCACTAACGCCTAAAATAATCAACATCAAGCTGAGGATGCATACTGCAAGTTGCCTCAAGGTTGGAGCCCCCACAATGGTTTAAGCGGTGTCTGTTTGACTTTATTTATATGAATTAGCTATTATTTAAATTCATATCACATATATATGGATTAAACCCTGAAATCCGTTAATAATTTAGACCTTTTTTGTTATTTTTTTTATATATAAACCAAGGTGAATTTGTGAATTTTTTGAGATATTTATTAAATAATATGTATTTATTGTGTTATCTTATGTCAACGGCGCCGGACAATACCGATATAGAGGCCCAAATAAACCTTTATAGTGATATATATAATAAAATCATTTCAGGGGAGATTCGTTCTCGTGATGAGCTTCACAAAGCCAAGGTTAAGCTGTGTAAAGTGCATATGTTGAAAAAGATTCCCAGAAATTCAGATATTCTGGAAAATGCCCCTGAGGATATTTATGATCTTGTTCTGCCGCTTCTAAAGTTGAAACCCATGAGAACAATGTCGGGTGTGGCACCTGTAGCGGTAATGACCTCGCCGGATAACTGTCCGCACGGCAGGTGCAGTTACTGCCCCGGCGGTGTGAAGAACGGTACGGCGCAGAGCTATACCGGCCATGAACCTGCAGCACTCCGGGCAACAGCTCATTCCTTTGGCCCTTACCACCAGACTACTGATAGATTAAAACAGCTGGAGACGATCGGTCACCCCACCGACAAAATCGACTTGATAATCATGGGCGGTACCTTTACCACGCGCTCGGAGGAGTACCAGTACTGGTTTATTAAACGGTGCTTTGATGCCTTGAATCAAGCAAACTCGAAATCGCTAATCGAAGCGCAGTTACAAAACGAGCTTGCACAACACCGCTGTATCGGCATGACGCTGGAGACACGACCTGATGCGTGCACAGTTCCTCATGTGAAAAGAATACTTAATCTCGGCGCCACGCGCGTGGAACTGGGTGTACAGACCCTGGAAGATGCCGTGCTGGTGAAAGTGAAAAGAGGCCACGGAAGTGCGGAGACCAGGGCTGCAACACATTTACTTAAAAATGCGGGCATGAAGGTCTGCTATCACATAATGCCGAACCTGCCGGGAATGACACCGGCACGCGACCTGGAGTTATTCCAGCAGGTCTTTGACCATGCGGAATACCGGCCGGACATGATTAAGATCTATCCGACGCTGGTTGTGAAGGGTACAGAGCTTTTTGAACAATGGGTTCGGAAGGAATATGAATCGTACATGCTGGATGAGACCATTGAACTTATAGCTAAATTGAAAGCCATGGCGCCTCCGTGGATCCGTATCCAGCGCGTGCAGCGCGATATTCCCGCAAAACTGATCGAGGCGGGCGTAAAATACAGTAACCTGCGTCAAATGGTACAGGAGAGACTGCACGAGCTGGGAGAGAGGTGCAGGTGTATCCGGTGCAGGGAAGTAGGCCAGAACCTGGAGAACGATAAAGAACTCGACGAAAATAACTTCAAGCTCCATAAAGTAGATTACGATGCCTCAGGCGGCAGGGAAGCCTTCATTTCAATCGATGATAAGAAATACGATTTTTTGATCGCTTTCGTACGGTTGAGAATGCCAGATGAGAATGTGCTGGAAGATGTGGGGCAGCCGAAAGTACCGGAGGGTATAAAAGATTTTGCATTTGTTCGTGAGCTTAAGGTGTTCGGACAGCTCGTTCCGATATCATCCAATCCGTTAAAAATCAAACCCGCGCAACCTTTGAAAGACGGCGGCGGTCCGGGTTCTAAAGAGTGGCAGCATAAAGGTTACGGCAGGGCTTTGATGGAAGCCGCAGAGAAGTTCGCAGTAGAAGAATGGGACATCAATAATATCCTCGTTAACTCCGGAATTGGTGCACGTGAATACTATAAAAAATTGGATTATATTCCACATGGACATTATATGGCTAAATTCAATATCGATTAAAAGCGCTTAAAGCGAGTCTAAGAGTCCTAGAGTCTAAGGGTCTGAGAGCCTAAAATTGAAACGTGTCTGAGAGTCCGAGGGTCAATAAGTCATAAGAGTCAGGCTTTCGCTGCTCGCTGAATAGATTGCCGTAGTCATGTACATTGTAGTGTTTGAACGGCCGTGCCGTCATATCAATATGAAATTAAGCCGCAACTCGCATCTCCGAAATCAATATTAAATCGGTGAATAAGCTTAACGCTCTGAAACCTCTAATTTGTCCAGCCACGGATCGTAGACTTCTACCAGTTCGAGTTTTTCTAGCGGCGGGAATGTCAGAATTTCGCCTGAATCCACTACTATAGGTTCGAATCCAGAGGTATCGATATTTTCTAACCACTGCGACATAAACCTGTGGATCTTAGCAGAATTAACAGGCACTCCAGCAGCCATCGGCGAAAATGCAGGCAGGATGATAACATCACGCCCATAATGCTTACCGTACAGATAGCATTTGAACTTGTGTTTGCCTCCTGCATCATCTTTGAATGCAATTGCAGGATGCTCATGCGCCAGGATAATCGTTTTGATTTCATCATGGATTTGAAAGGGTTTGTGACCGTGAGTTATCAATACTTCACCAAGTGATAGTGATGGGTCGGATATGGTTTTTCCTCGCTGCTTGAGGACATTGATTAAGAAATTATCGTGATTACCCCGGACGAGTTCAAGCTCCACATTTTTGTTCTTCAGGACATCCCAGAGGTCCAGAATCTCCGTCCATTCCTGATTCGTTGCTCTGGCGAACTCATGCTTGAAATCGCCGTTGATGACCAACCTTGTGGGTTTATATTCATCCACGAGCTCCAGGATGCTCTTTTCGAGTACGGGGTACTGAAGCACCGGCAGGTACGTCCCCTCTCCCATCAGTGCAAATTCCAAACCGATGTGCAGGTCTGCGATCACCAGGGTTTCTTGATGTTCCAGATAAACCCCTAGGCCTGAACGTATCAGTTCTACACCCTTTTTGAGCACCAGGACTTTGGTCATGATGATAAATGGAATTCTTCATATTTCAAATATAGTTCTGTAGCAATTATAAACGATTATAGAAGTGCGGTATACGTTGGACGGTTGCGAGGAGCGTAACGTTGAGCGTTTAACAGTCAGCGGCCGAATAACGTTAGCCGTAAGACGGTACGCCCCTCGCTACCGCAAACCGTCAGACGCCTTTCTGGAAGCGATTAAAAAGCATACAAAAATCATATAAAATTTATAATACAAGCGAAAAAGAATATATATGATGTTGTTATAGATTACGGTCAACCCGGGGGGTAAAAAATGACTTTGGAACAGGATGTACTTGACAACATGCTTGGCAAGACCACAATAATTGCAATGGTAGACGGGGGGAGATTCCGGGGAACACTGGAATCGGTGGGTGATGAGGTTATTGTGCTGACGAATGTGCTTGAAATGTCTGAGCAGTGCAAATGGATTAGACCTTCAGTTTCTACCGCTTTGTTCGACGATGTTGTGGCGGCATCAGAATCCTTGACAACCATGGATGAAAAGGCCCAACTGGATAAGGTAATGATCTACAAACAACATATATTGAGGATCTGGCCGTGGCAGACTGAAGAATAGTTAGATAAGAATTGATGTATAATCAATCCGGAGGCAATGTTCAATTGCAGTTAAGCGTAGATATAGGGGGGACCTTCACCGATTTCGTATATCTTGACGATTCCGGTAACCTGATAAGCTTTAAGACACCCTCTGTGCCGAAAAATCCCGCCAAGGCCATCGAGAACGGTCTTGCTGAAATGCCAAAACCTCCTTCCACTTTTCTGCATGGTACTACAGTTGGTACCAATACAATACTTGAACGCTCGGGCAGCCGTACAGCACTTGTCACCACCCGAGGTTTCAAGGACCTGCTGCATATCGGTAGGCAGGTCCGGCCTGCACTTTATGATTTTAGAGTAACCCGCAAGGAGCACCTTGTACCGCGCAAGCTCTGCTTCGAACTTACCGAGCGTGTGGATGCTCGTGGTAATATTCTAACACCGTTAGATAAGGTTGAACTTGAAGAACTCGCGGAGAAGCTGAAACGCGCCCGTGTGGAAGCAGTTGCTGTTTGCTTGTTATTTTCGTACCTGAATCCCCAACACGAGCAGACAGTGAGGAGGTATTTAAAAAGAACATTGAAGGTACCTGTATCACTATCTTCTAAAATCCT
>CP070629.1:555759-561204 GCA_020356005.1 Thermoplasmata archaeon | reverse complement strand
TTATTTTTTTTTAAAAATTTGATTTGTTTGGTTTTGACCTGTAAGAATTATTACTAGCAGAAATTATTATTTAAATTTATATTAATAAAATTTATTTAAAAATGTATAATATTTTTCAGTTCTTCGAATAAAATTTTTGTTATATATTATATACATATCTTTTAACCTTAACATTATAATTTATAACGATTAAGTTAACTTTAAATATTAGTAATTTGTTTATTGTCAAAAATAATTATTTATATTAATAGTAACTAGGATAAATGCTGAAACCAAATTGAAGGATTAATATAAAATCATTTGGAGGCAAGAGGATAATGAGAAAAATTTTGGTATTAATAATTTGCTTGATTTTAAGTGCTATGAGTGTGCCGCTGTTTGCTGGAGCGGATTTGCCAGATTCAGAGGCTGGAATGGGATTGGAGTCGCGGGCCAAACCCGCTCAAACTGCCATTGTCACTGCAAGCTGGGTTGATGGAACTGATTCCTATTCTTTTACAACCGAGGCAAATGAATCGGGTGAATATTCAATCGATGTCCCACCGGGAAAGGTTACGGTATATGCTTCACTTAGTGGATATCAACCTGGATCCTCTGATCAGATTACTATCGCGGCCGATGAAACCAAAACAGTAGATGTAACTTTAAAAGAGCCATTAATATTACCTGAATTAGAAGCAGTAGTAATGGGAAAAATAACAAACGACCAGTCAGCTGCTATTAGTGGTGTTACTGTTATGGTCATTTGGAATAACTCTGAAATTGCTTCACATTCATTTCAAACCACTACAGATATCCAGGGTAGCTATGGAATAGATGTGCCAACTGGTCATATTTCAATGGTGCAAGCAACCCATCCCGATTATTTCTATAATTATAAGACTTATTTCCCAAAATTGCAAATAAACAAATCCGAAGAAAAGACAGTGGATTTAGTGATTGAAAAAATCCCAACAGGCACAGGGGTCTTGACGGGCAAGATAAATTCAACGGCAACAGGTGATGCTATTGAGGGCGCATCTGTTGATCTTACCCTTTCTATAGATCCTTTAGCGGTTCCTCCAAAAACTAAGTCTAAGAGTGCGGAAACAAGTGCATCCGGCATGTATACCTTCGAGAATCTTCCAGAAGGTAATGCAACATTGAACATTAATGCAGAGTTATATATCGGTAAATCATCTCTTTCAGCGGGTTCAATTGCCGCAGGGGAGACAACATATTATAACGAATCACTTAAACCCGTGCCCGAGAGAACTGCAACTGTAAAGGGTGTAATTTATCTACCAAAGGACACTATTAAGCCAGAAATCAGTGATGTGGAGGCTGCGGTGGAAGGTACATGGGTCGAAATAACCTTTCATACAAACGAGCTTGCTACTGGCAAGGTATATTATGGCAAGGACGAATTGGATTTATCATTAGAGGAATCCGGCGGCGAAGATCTGCGTATAGATCATCATATTGTTTTAAGGGACCTAGATGAGCAAACACAATACTATTATCAAGTCGAAGCGACGGACGAAGGAGATAATACCGCCACCTCTGATGTACTTACATTCACAACGGAAATGGGAGATAAGACACCGCCAAGTATCAAGGATGTTGCAATCGACACAAAAACCTTAACGCAAACGAGCGTGGATATCATTTGGAATACAGACGAAGAATCTAATAGTTTAGTGAAGTATGGAACCGATGAAAATCTGGGCCAAAAGGTAACTGATGATACCATAACCACTTCACACAGAGTATCACTAACAGGCCTGACCCCGGACACCAAATATTTCTACGCAGTTAACTCTACAGATATGGCAGGTAATTCAAATCAATCTTCAATCAAGCATTTTACCACCAAAGCCATACCCTCGGTTTTAAAAACCGGTGAAATAATGGGATTCCTCCAGACAGAAACGAAGACCAAAGAGGAGACCTGGAGCGGTGATTCAACTAATGGTGACGGTGCGACCGAGTTGGGATTTACATTTGAGAGCAATGCAACAATTACTAAAATAATGTTCAACCAAACAAAGGATGATGCAAGAGCGAGAGTGATCAAAATACAATTCAATGAGGGTATGCCGAAGCCCGAGACAAAAACGCTTGAAGATACCCCCAATGCAACCCAGGAGTATGTAATCAAATGGCCAGATATTCAAAAATTGAACATGACGGTCCTTGATTATTACGGTGAAGGAAATTATTCTTTCCATTTTGTCAAAATAAATTACTTCCATCCGATTAAAGATGCCGAAGTAAAACTTAATGATACCACAAAGGAGAAAACAGATGATAAGGGATTCTATCTCTTTGAAGAAATTGAAGTTGGCAAATATAATTTGACTGTGACACATGAAACCTATGAGACTGTCAAGGATAAATATGAGGTGGAAATAAAAGACAACGAGGAAATATGGATGAATTTCACCCTCAAAGAAATAACCGATGAACAGCCCGAAATGATTACAATTACTATCGGACCTATTGTGGGTGAGGATGAAAAGCCGATCAAAGATGCAACAGTTGAAGTTGCCGGCGAGAGTGCCAAAACAGATTCTGAAGGATATGCAACATTGAAGATACCTGAGGATGAAGCTGGCATACAAACCGTAAAGGTTACAAAGGAAGGCTATGAACCTATGGGTTTCGATGTGAACGTTCTTGAAAATGGTTCTGTTGAACTGGAAGAAGGCAGCATCCCCAAATTTATAGAAGCCAAAGAAGATGACGATGATGAAGGTATAGATCAAATGATGATAATTGCAATTATTATTATTGTAATCATCGTACTAATCATTGTTGCATTAGTTGTAGCACGCAGGGGTAAAGCCGCTGCACCGCCTCCGCCTCCGCCAGAAGAAGGCGAGGAAGAGGAGGAAGAAGAGGAAGAAGGCGAAGAGGAAGAGGAGGAGGAAGAAGAGGAAGAGGAAGAAGAAGGAGTCTCCTGGGAAGAGGGTGAAGAGGATGAGGACGAAGGCGAGGAGGAGGAAGAGGAGGAAGAAGAAGAGGAAGAAGAAGAGGAGGAGGAAGAAGAAGAGTTCGAAGAAGAGCTAGATACGATGCCTTGTCCTAAATGCGGTGAAACGGTTGCGATTCCTTCCAAAGAACGTCCTGTTACTGTTGAATGTTCCGAATGCGGTGCGAAAGGAAAACTAACAAAATAAATTTAAAAACAATAATCTCTGATTCAATTACGAATCTTTCCTAATCTGGATAATGAACCATAAAAACGTTGTTAGAATCGACTAATGTAATTGATATCATAAAATATTTAATATATAATTTTATAACTCTGAATTGGTGAAACATGACTCTCGACGTGATTTTGAGAGTAGTAATAATTTCGTTATTATTCTCATTTGGCATAACGCAGATATTGCTGCCAGAGATCATATTGAAAATGCGAAATTGTGGAATGGCAAGTAACGATGTTAATAAACTCTATCCGCGGAAAATACCTGAACTGGGCGGGCTTGCTGCTCTGTTCGGATTCTCAATTGCTCTTTCCATCGTTGTGGGCATTGAAAAATTGATCGGATATGTAAATGAATTACCATTTCTGGCGGTAATCAGTGTTTTTTTCATTGCGGCAATGATTGGGTTAATCGATGATATTGCAGACATCTCTGATAAAATGAAAGTTATTGGTTTATTGTTAGCAAGCATCCCGCTGATTATTACACATCATGCAATTCTATATGTCGATTTACCTTTTGGAATGGTGCTGGACTTAAATAAGTATTATTGGATTTTCTGGCTATTCTTCGTCCCGCTGGGGGTAACATGTGCAGCAAATGCATTGAACATGTCCGCAGGTTATAACGGATTGGAATCCGGACAGGTGGTTATCATATCATTTTTCCTTATGCTTATTTCGATTTTTCAGAGAAACTCAATAGAAACTGTGATCATTTTTGCCGCACTGCTTGGATGCAGCTTGTCACTTTACCAGTTTAATAAATACCCAGCAAAGGTGTTTGTGGGCAATATCGGGTCAATGGGTTTCGGAGCTGCTATTGCTTCGGGTGTTATCATCGGTGCTCTTGAATTCTATGCGATAATATGCATTCTGCCGGCATTCTATGAAGCATTTGCTACGATTTATTATAAATTCATTAAGCCTGTGGACCGCCGTCAAATATGCCACAGCCCTATATTACTTGAAAGTGGTAAGCTTAAACCACCAAAAGGTGCAGAAAATTTTACATTACCTTTCAAACTACTCAGCCGAGAACCCATGCGTGAATCCATCCTGGTTGAACGAATTTTAATCTTTTACTTCGTTTGCGGGGTTGTTGCACTGATTTTGAGTGTCGTTTAAATAAAAGTGAAAGAGTGGAAAAGTGTAGGAGTGAAAAAGTTAACCTGGGTTCAGGGTTCTGGGTCCAGGGTCCTGTTTAATCGCCCCAACCTCCCATCTCTAACCTCCAACCTTCGATTTTATTATATTATCAGCTTAACATAATCCACCGCAACTTTCAAATATAAACGAATGTAATAGGTCAAAAGTCAGGTGTAACACTTGGTATTGGAATCACTGGCCGGCTCGTTACGAGACACGCTAAAAAAAATAGCGAATGCTACACATGTTGACAAATCCTTGATTAAAGATGTGGTTCGCGATATCCAGCGCGCACTTTTACAGGCCGATGTCAATGTCAAACTGGTATTGAATTTAACCAAGGAGATCGAACACCGCGCTCTAACAGAAAAACCGCCCGCAGGCCAGAGTTCACGAGAGCATGTTATACGCATCGTTTATGAAGAGCTCGTTAATATTCTAGGCAGTGTAGCGGATGTACCTTTGAAAAAACATGTGATCATGATGGTGGGGCTGTACGGGCAGGGAAAAACCACCACGGCCGGTAAACTCGCCCGATATTTTGTTAAAAGAGGTATGAAAACAGGACTTGTGGCCGGTGATGTCCATAGACCGGCTGCATATGACCAATTAAAACAGATCTCGGAATCTATTAAAGTTCCGTTTTACGGAGAACCGAAATCAAAAAATGCTGTTAAGGTTGTTAAAGCCGGCTTGAAGAAATTTGAGGATCTCGACATCGTTATTATTGATACAGCAGGCAGGCATTCTCTCGAAGATGATTTGATTTCGGAAATGAAACGCATATTTAAAGCCGCCAATCCCGACGAAAAATTTCTCATCATCGATGCAACCATCGGCCAGCAGGCAGGTCCGCAGGCCAGGGCATTCCACGATGCTGTGCAAATCACTGGCGTGATAGTTACCAAGCTTGACGGTACCGCCAAAGGCGGTGGTGCTCTATCGGCAGTTTCAGAAACTCAGGCACCAATAGTTTTTATAGGAACAGGCGAACATCTTGAGGATCTGGAAAAGTTCGATCCACCGCGGTTTATTTCGAGAATGCTGGGCATGGGCGACATCCAGAGCCTGCTGGAAATGGCTCAGGGCGTTATTGACGAAAAGGA
>CP070629.1:552183-555659 GCA_020356005.1 Thermoplasmata archaeon | reverse complement strand
AGAATTTAGATATTAGTGCTTAGAATTTGAAAAAATTGCGTATAAAGTCATTATATTGCAAAGCAATTTTTTATTACCGTACTACATTACCATTATAGTACTTATTTTAATCGCTATCTCGATGAAAATTGATATTTTTAGGGTATTTATTAGTATATTTTTATTGGAAATTTTTGATGAATATTGAGGGTGCCAAAATCCGGGCAGTACAAAACTTCTCAATCCCTCGTCCCTATCTCCAGCCCCTTGTCTCCCCCCTCTCGCCTTTTGCCTCTTGCCTCTCCCCAACTGTATAAACAGGTAAATTTAAGTACAACAAAAAAGGTTACTCACCAATATTGGAGGTCATAGATGGCCGGGGTCAAGAAATCCATTTATAGGGAACCACCGACACCTGAGGGCCTCAAGAAAATCGAGAAGGATGAGCTTGAATGGTTTGACCCCGAGGTATTTGCAAATTATAATTCGGGTGTACTGGAGCAGTATTTTGATGAGCGTAATATCCGCAAAGGGTTCTACCGCTCGAAATTCGTCTGGAAAAAGGTAATGATAGGAATTCTGATAGGTACTTCCTTTGCCTTAATCGACCAGTACGTTGGTATGAAGATCGGGTTGGTGACCAGCGGAGCCTGGTATACTGCCTACCTGGTGGGCCTGGCACTGGGCTGGGACGCATCTGAAACGAATATATCGGCAGGGGCGGCCCAGGGTGCCGATCGGACCTGTACAGGCTTTGTATTTACATTTCCAGCGATTTATTTATTGGCATATTCCGCGGTTTATATAGGAGAGGACGGCAGCAGGATAGTAACGCCGGAATCATTCGGGCCCATAATACCTATTGCAATAATATCGGCGCTGCTGGCAGCGACTTTAGGTGTTATGTTTTTTATTATTTTCAGAAGAATATGGTTGGTTGAGGATCCATTACCGCTGCCGTCAATGCAGGCTTATGTCAAACTTATTGATATCACGAACGATCTCAGTGTGGGTGCCGTCGAGGCAGCAAAAAGGAACCTCCGGCTGGTATTTCTGGTGGCAGCCGGAACAATGGCTTTCGTTTTCTTCAGGGACGCACCGATAGTCCCCAAGGAGGGAGCAGCCATGGGTCAATCCGTCATGGATGCGGGTTTGCCCAGCAAATATTATTCCCACGGCACTCTATGGGTCCCGAAGGATAGTGCGGTTTCGAAGTATACTCTTATCGGGTTCACATTCGAGCCTATCCAGTTTGCACTGGGTTGGTTTTTGAGGTTCCGCGTTGCATTTCTCGTGGGAATGGGCTCACTGCTGTCGTTTCTGGTCATTATGCCCATGGCCGTCAGCATGGATTTCCCGGTACTGGTGGTAAAAACCGTGGATATCAACGGCCAGGAAACCCTTTTCAGCGGAACATTTGCAGTTACCGATCCGGGCTTGAATGAAGTTTACGAGATGGACCCCGGTGATCAAAGCCTTCCGGCAACCTTAGCCAAGGACCGAGTAGCCAAAATAGTTGCTATCGGTGCAATTCTAGGCGGCGGCATAACAGCGTTTTTGAAAATGCTTCCTGTTTTTAAAACAACCATAGGAGATATGCGCCGTACGGCACCCAAAAAGGGTGTGCGTAAAGATTGGATCAAGGGAAAGGGCTGGTACGAATGGCCCTCGCAGCACATCTTCATCATGTCTGTAATAACCTTTATAGGCATCACATCGGTCTTCACCCTTGGAGGTTACCCGTTTCTGCATTCCATTATATTCGCTCTGATCCTGGTAGTTTTTACATTCGTGTTCGGTGCCATAGCCGTAAAGGTCTCCGGCGAAATCGGTGTCACACCCGTTTCCGGCACCTCCTTCATCACTCTCACACTGCTCGTGGGTATATTTATGCTGCTGGAAAGAATGACAGGGACCGGCGGTAATGTTACATTCATAATGGCGCTTCTCGGCACGGCAATTTTCGGCACTGCCATATCGCTTTCAAGCGAGATCATCTGGGATTTCCGGATAGGAATTTATGCATCCACCCGACCTGTGCATCTCGTTCGGGCGGAGACCATCGGTATATTGTTCGGCGTACCCGTTGCAGTTACCGCATCAAGCTTCCTGTCATACGGATTGGCCCACGGTGTGCTGGACCTCGAAGCGCCGCAGGCGCATGCATTTGCCACTTATGTCCAGGTGCTGGCAGGTGCAGAGCCCTATGTCGTACATCTGCTACTGCTGGGCTTTGCCATAGGTGTATTCATGGAACTGCTGACCGGTATGGGCACGTCCTTCGGGCTCGGCATGTACCTTCCGATATGGTATATCCTCCCGCTGATAACCGGCGGCGGGCTGCGGGATTACTGGGAGAAGAAACATCTCGAGCCCAAAGCCAAGGCTGAAGGCTGGACCGAACGTCAAAAGACCATGAGATTGCTCACAACCTACATGATAGCCACGGGCTTGATGGTAGGCGCGGCGTTGATGGGCACCGTAATTGCTATCTATATGATCATACCCCTGTTTACTGGGGGTTGATTTTATTTTGATTTTGGTTGATTAGTATTACTACCCGTTTGATTCATTATTGCTTAGTAATACTACAAATACTACAAAAATCAAATACTACAAAGGAATACTACAAAATTCAAATACTACAAATCTTTGATTTCAGAAGCCCACCTTCGGTGGAAATAACAAAATCACCATCACGACAATGGATCAAATTCGGATGAACGCATTCATCAGGGGGGGTAATATATATACATAACCCATTTTGAAAAATGATACCCCCATTGTTACCTTGGGTTTTTACACCCAATTTCGGGTAAATTTTATTAGCTTGTTTGGGTATTAATCGGTTGAGAGGTAGAATATTTTGAAGAAAATAATTGTAATCCTGATCATAGTTATCATTGCATTGTTTTATTTTCCTTTAAATAATATTCAAGCAGAAATAGTCCCTCCTACTTTGTTAATTGTAGATCCATCGGAAAATCAAACGGTAAAAGGCGTTGTCACAATTTATATTGTTATCTTCGATTATGATTTAGATGGAATATCTGATGATTTAGATATAGATGTTGATAATGATAAAAGAAAAGATACCGATAAAGATGGAATTGAAGAAGAATGGACAACTTCCGATCGTGATCATAACAACAATGGAATTGATTTTGAAAATGAAATTGATGAGGATGAAGATACTTTTTATGGAATAAGAAGTCCTTATGATACTGATATTTGCTCATCTCCAAATTGGTCATTTCCTTCTAACATTTCAATAATGGTGAAAATAGATAAAGGTAGTTTTGACAATGTTAATGATATTAATCGTGATTATATAAATGCAACTTGGACAATATCCTGTGAATGGGATACTACAAAATTTTCAAATGGTGAACATACAATAACTGTACGCTCAAAATATAATATGAATTACTCTAAGGAAGATTCGGTAACTGTAATTGTCGAAAATGATATACCAATTGGATCAAAATCGAATTTCT
>CP070629.1:537078-552083 GCA_020356005.1 Thermoplasmata archaeon | reverse complement strand
TTTTTTAATATTTTTATTTTATTGAACATAAATCAAATTAAATAAAATAAAATATCTATAACAACTTTTATTTTTTTAAATAAATTTGAACTTCTTTAAATCTGGGATAAATATTAGAAAATTTTATAACGATTAAAGAAGTGCGTCTATCGGTTTGCGGTTGCGAGGAGCGTAACGTTATGCGTCTAACGATAAAAGGCCGCTAAACGTAGGCCGTAAGACGGTACGCACTGCGCAACCGTCAAACGTAAACCGCACTTCTATAATCAATTAAAAAGCTTACAGAAATCAATGAAGAAGCATTATTCATAATTTAACAACTACTTGAAAGTGATACGACTGATACAACAGTATAGAGTTGACTGACATGGAACTGGGGATGATTGTTTCTATCGCTATTATTATTCTGATAATAATCGGGCTAGCTTATGCACTGATTAAAAATGCTGTCATGACCATGACCCTTGCAATCGTCAATTTCATTATTTTCTTCATATGGCGCTTCTCCGTTGAAGGAACCATGGGAGATCTTACCTTTTACTCCCAAAATGAAACTTATAGATTTGTTCTGGATAACCTCAGTATACGATACGGTTACTTCTCAGACCAACCTCAAATGTTATACACGCTGTTCACCCACATGTACCTACACTTCGATATAATGCATATAATCTCGAACATGATATTTCTGGTGCTGTTCGGCGTTCCCTTCGAGGAGCGTGTAGGCCCCAAGGCTCTTGCTGCGATATATTTTACCTCCGGCATAGCTGCAAGCGCCATCGATGCAGGTTTCTCGCTGTATAACTATTCCAATCCCTTCGGCCAATTACTAGGGACTAACCCAGATGTATACCACATCGGCGCATCGGGCGCGATCTTCGGTATCATGGGCGCCTTCGTCGCTCTTTACCCAAAGGACAAGGTATTCGTACCAATCGGCATTATCGTGATGAACGTACCTGTTTACATTGGCGCCCTGGCATATGCCGCCATCGAGAGCATACTGGCATTCGCCAATCCAAATGACGGCATCGGGCACATGGTACATATTATGGGCTTTTTGAGCGGTATGATGATCGCCATTATTTTCAGCAAGTATATTAAAAGTGAGGAAAGGGTCTTAAGAGAGGGCGAGGTGGACCTCCAAGTCCTCAAAAAGCTCGCAACCACAAACGAGCTCCGCGATATATTTCTAAAGATCGAAGATGAGGATGAGCCCGATATACGCAAAGCCTGGCTGGAAAAATACGCAGAAAGCGCCAAATGCCCGAAATGCAAATCAAATATGAAGCTTAAAGGCCACAAAATCAAGTGCTCGTGCGGATACTCGTTAAAATTTTGATTAATCTTTGAAAGCTTTAATATCAATTACAGAGGAGCGTCTGACGGGTTGCGTCTGCGAGGGGCGTACCGTATAACGTTTGCGTAATGCGGTTCGTTAAGCGTTTGCGAGGCTCGTTTGAAAGCGGCCGTTTACCGCCAGACCTTTACCGGTACGCGCTTCGCAACCGCACACCCCGTCCCGCCCTTCTATCAAGCTATATATATGCTTTTTAATTGCTTTTTTTGCCTCCCAGAACCAGAAATTCATATATTATTGATATTTTTAATAAAATATAGCGGAAAAATATATATTAGTTAATTGATTCCAATTTAAATATCTTTATAATTGAATAATATATTCAGGATAATCTCAAATGTTATTATTAAACAAGGATAATCATTATCTATATCTAAAATAGACAATAATCAATACATGATTGGAGGTCAAATTTTGAATTTCAAACGCATCCTTCTTTTCACCCTCACATTCCTCTTGATGTTGCCAACCAGCATTATATTTAATCAGGTACCAATCATTGAAGCAAGCCCGGAACCGAAAAACGAGGACGAGAAACCACCTATAAGCGGTACTGGCTATACGCAATTTTCACAGGACTGGTTTGTGGATGATGACGAGACGCTTTATTACGGTAACCAGACCATTGACCTCATAGGCAATCTGACGATCAATTCCACTGGTAAATTGATTTTGTATAATGTAACATTGCAGATGAACTGCTCGTTCGACTCCGAATTCGGTATAATCGTGGAAGAGGGAGGGGTATTCAACCTGACAGAAACAAAAATTACAGGTGTGAATAATAAAACATGGAGCTTCAACGTTTTCGGGAACATGAGCATGGATAACTGCAACATAAGTTTTATGCATGCCTCCAAGCACCCTGTAACAAACGACATTACCGGCGGTCTTCAAATCTATTCTGGAAATGTGACTGTCAATAACACATATTTCTGTCATAACCACAATAATTTATTAATCTCATCGCTAACTGGCGACTCGGCGATTATAACAAATAATACGATAACCCTGGCGCTGAGGGACGCATTGAATAAAACCATCTCCCGCGGTATCATCACAACGAATTATACCAAGGCGCTTATTTTTGGTAATAATATAAGCGATGTACAACGTGGCATTGAAATTCTGGGGAACTCAGAACCATATGTAAACCGAAATACAATCCTGAATAATGATGAATACGGCATCTATGCCAGATCAACCTCAAAAAATATCAGGATAACAAATAATACTATAGGTAATCATAGCGGGAACATCAACCTCCGCCTGGAATATAATTGGAAGTTGGGAGATGGCCCCGGGGGTGTGATTAAAAATAATAATTTATTCAATTCCTCTACGGGTATATATTATGATTCTAACGGCTATTCAGTCATTAATAATAATCATATTTATGAAAACAACCGTGGGATCTATCTTGATAGAAGTACATCGTTAATAATTGATAATACCATTGAAAATAATACAGAAGTGGGTATAAGAATCGAGAGCTGGAACAATCCAGTACCCCGGATTGAGAAGAACAGAATTAAGTACAACAATAACGAAAAAACAAGTTCTGACGGTTACGGGATAGTTGTTGATTCCTCCTCGGGAAGGGTCACTGATAATATAATAGAACATAATGGCCCTTCAACCAGCACAGATACATTTGTAGGTGGAGGTATACAGGTCACCTCAGGCTCAGGCTCGGCTAACCCGAGGATAGATAATAATACCATTCGATATAACTCTAAAAATGGTATCGATGTAGATTCCGGCTCGAAACCAGTAATAGAAGATAATGATATTCTATACACCAACCACACAGGTATTTTTATTACAGACACTACTAATATTGATTTGATCGGCAATACTGTATCCTATGGTAAATACGGACTGCATCTTGTAGATTACAGTGCCTGGATTGTTGATAATACTATAGACCATCACAGTGATTACGGGATATTTTTAGAGGATAATTCACGACCTCAAATAAAAGAAAATATAATTTCACATAACGGCAACGGTGAGAGCAGGGATTCAGGGATACTGCTCGACGGGAGCTTAGGTGCATGTAACGCCAGAATTTTTTTAAACGATATTTCGAACAATACCGGGTTCGGTATTAAAGTAGAGAATTCGGCTCCGACGATAGAGGAAAACGAAATAAAGTTCAATACAGATGGTATATATTTCTATGACTGCAGTGGAACCGTAAATAAAAACGGTATTCGACATAATACTGGAATTGGAATGAGGATCGAGTTGATCGGAGCAATGCCTACCCTTAATGATAATGTATTTAACGATAATAATATTGGTGCACACATTTACCAGACGGACCCGGTGGTACAGAATAACTGGTTCAGAAGCAATAACATCGGTCTCAAAATCTCGGGCTACTCATGGCCCACAGTGGATACAAACGTCTTTAATTACAATTCCGTGGGTTTGAAAATGGAATACAGCCGAATAAAATTGTATGATTGCGACTTCAGCGGGAATACCCAGAGAGGTATTGATGTAACCGGTTCAAATTTTACTATAGAGAACTGTACTATTCAGAATTCAGGAAATGCAGAGATCAGTTTGGATGATAATTCACATCTAAGCGCCCTCAACACAACATTCGATAAAAATAAAATTTCATTTATAGACAATCCCTCTGAACTTAAAAATTACTGGTTTATTAATATAAGAACCGAAAATGAGCAAGGCAATCCGCTTGTGAACGCTCTGGTACAGATCGAAAACAATACCAACGACATTGTTGTCGATAGAAGAACTCCGGCTTCTGGTGAGTTAAAATATGTACCTTTGATGGAATTCCGCAGTTCCAAAACGGAAAAGATTTTTACAACACCGCATTCGGTATTTGTCGAACTTGCGGGATATGCAAGTGAAACAACCGATCTGGCAATGGATGTGTCAAAATCCATTGTGGTGTCATTAGAAAAAAACAGTAAACCCAGCATGGTAACAAACATTCGGCCTGATATAACCCATGACCCAACACCTTTAATAAACTGGTCGCCCTCCGTGGATATGGACGGGGACCTCATTACATATTACATCAATTTAACAACGGATTCAGGGGCTGATGTGGAAGATCACATGGTGCTGTGCCTCGGTCCATATTATCAGGTGGAAACACCATTGAGCTTCGGGAACGGGGAGAACACCTATTATATTACAATAAAAGCTGTTGATACGAAAGGCAGTTATTCATTGACGAAAAGCTCCATGGTGGTAGTAAACCATCAGCCCTTTGCACCGCAAATCATGCTTGATCCAGGGCAGCCCAATAAAATCACCGGTATTACGTGCAAGATCAAAGTTGAGAGCATTGATGAGGATAATGATAATATTACTTATGACTTCAACTGGTATAAGAACGGTATGTACCAGCCCTCACTCACATTGAATGATACGGATAAGCTTGAGAGTTCCGTTCCTGCTGATGTGACAGATGACGGCGAGAAGTGGAAATGCGTCGTCCGTGCTTTCGACGGTTTCTTCTACAGCCCCTCTGTTGAATCTGCGGAAGTGGAAATTAAGAATTTTGATCCGGAATTGAACGATACTCCGTTCAATATCGTTTTTAATGAGGATGAGATCGCAGAGAATGCATTTAACCTGGAGTACGTTTTTCACGACGAGAACCAGGAAACACTGACATACGAATGGGATACGCATAAATATATCACCGTTGTAGAGAACAACTCCTGGATATCTTTTATATCTGCACCGAATTGGTACGGCCAGACTACATTCACATTTTCCGCTCGCGATTTTTTCGCAAAAATTTCATTTCAAATAAAAGTAACCGTAGAATCCGTAAACGACCTGCCGGTTATGGAACCTATCGGGCCGTTGGAAGCTGTAGAAGATCTGTGGTTCAATTATACCATAAAAGCTACCGATTATGCCGACGGTGATAAACTTACTTATAATACTAACATCACCGAGGCTATGGCTGGTAAAGGATTGTTGATGAGTGAAAATTACTTATTTTCAAAGTCTACCGGTGAGCTCAGCTTGAAACCAAGCAACAACATGGTGGGAAAATATAAGATCAATGTTACTGTTGAAGACATCAATGATGGCATTGTTTTTGAAGTTATAGAATTTACAGTGAAAAATGTAAATGATAAACCTATGCCGGTCATATCGTTTCCGAAAAATGGGGCGGTGTACAAAGTCGGCGAGCCGGTATTGCTGGATGGTGGGAACAGTACCGACGAAGATTCTGTTTTCGGCGATAGTTTCAACAAAATCCAATGGAAACTTGAAAGCGGAGATGTAATCAGCACCAAGCTGAGAGATTATTACACATTTGACGAACCTGGCACCTATAAACTCAAACTTATATTAAACGATTCTAAAGGTGAAGAGAGTCTTGCGGAAGTTACTATAACAATAGAAAAAGCAAAAGCCGAAGAGGAGGAAGAGGGTGGCTTCTCTGACCTTCTTAAAAGCCCCGCGGTTGTTGCCAGTTTGTCGATGGTAGCGGTTATAATAATAATGATTATTATTGTTATTATAATTTCAGTTATCCGTAAAAAGAGAGAGAAGCAGAAATTGGTGGAGGCGGGAATTTTAACGAAAGAGGATTTGAAGAAGGCAAAAGAGGCGGAGAAAGTGGAAAAGGCTGAGAAGGCAAAGGAAGAGGAGTTAGAGGAGCCCGGGAAAATCCAGCCCTTAAAGATACCCATGGCCGAACCGTTGGAGCAGCCTCCCGCCGAAGGCGCTGCACCACCTGCGCCGGCAGCAATACCAATAGCAGCACCAGCGCCTCAAGCGCTCCCGGTAGGTGCACCTGCACCGGTTGAACTTGGGCCTGATCAGAGTCTATTGGCGTTCCAGGCACCTTCTGCTGAAGTACCGAAAGGAGAGGCCGTAGAAGCAGAGGAGGCCCAGGGACCCGCATGGGGACCCGCCATCGGTTTCGAGTCTGATGCTGAAGAAACTGGTTTAAAAGAAGAGGTAAAGGAAGGTGAAGAAGAAGAGGGAGCTTTTGGAGGGCTTACTTTCAAGAAACCCAGTGAGGCTACCGAACCAGCAGAGGGCGAATTGATGACCACAGGAATAATGCCCGAAATGCCCCAGGTCAACTGCCCCAGATGCGGCTCCTCGGCTCAAGACCATCCCTCAGATAGCAATAAGATAATCTGTCCGGCTTGCGGAGAGGTTGAGAAGTAGTAACATCGGAGCGTTCAGACTGTTCATCGATTATTAACTCTAGGTTTCAACTCTAAGACCCTTCGACTCTTAGACTCCTTGAATCTCAGACTCAAGTGCTTCTCGCTACTCGCTGAATAGATTGCCCACACCTAGTTGCCAACACCGACCAAATGCATATTTAATCGAGGTGCTTGGCGGTGCGTCATCTAACAGTATTATCTCATATTATTATACTTACAAAAGGTGTAGAGCCGTACCGTTATATTAATAAGAAATTAAAACGCTACTCGCAACTCCGAAATCAGACTAAAATCGATACAACAGCATTTTTTAATCAGAAATAATTATATCTCTATAAATCAATTCAAAATCTCGATCGTGATCCTATGGATGTACTGGACTGGACGGAAAAATACCGGCCGAAACGCCTGAAAGATGTGCTGGGAAATGCCAAGGCGGTTTCTGAGCTGCGCAAATGGGCCGAGAGCTGGGAAAATGACATACCGGTAAAGCGGGGTGTGATCCTGGCAGGCCCTGCGGGTACGGGGAAGACCAGCAGTGCAGTAGCTCTGGCAAACGAGTTCGGGTGGAGTTTAATAGAATTGAACGCCTCCGATGCGCGTAATATGGCCACCATTCGTGCGATAGCCACGACTGGAGCCATGAACCAGACCTTTTCACTGGACGGCCAATACCTGGAGGATTCCAGAGGCGGCCGCAAGCTGATCGTTTTAGACGAAGCGGACAGTCTTTACGAGCGGGCGGCCTCCGTCGGGCCTGAAGGTAAGGATGTATCCGACCGCGGGGGTAAGCGCGCTATAATAGAGACTCTGGAGCGTACGAAGCAGCCAATAATTTTGATAGTTAACGATCTTTATGCACTTACAAAGGGCAGCGGTGCGGCTTTGAACAGCCTGGCCCTCACTATAAGGTTCCATAAATTGAAGGAGGCGACCATCCGTTCTGCCATTCGTAATATAGCTGAAAAAGAGAATTTACGGTTAACCCCGGAAGTTCTTGATACTCTTGCACTCAAAGCCGAAGGAGACCTGCGCGCAGGTATAAACGATCTCCAATCGCTTGCCATTGGCCGGTCTGCAATTTCCTCTGAATCACTTTCGGCCGTTGGCGGTCGTGATTTGAGAACTTCTATTTTTGATGCCGTCCGCGATGTTTTCAGGGGGACCTCCACTGCACGGATACGGAAGACCTTTAATACCGTTGATGAAACCCCTGAAACAATATTGCTGTGGATCGATGAGAACCTGCCCCTGGAATACAAGCGTCCCAACGACCTGGTGAACGGTTTCAATATGCTATCGAGAGCGGATGTGTTCCTGGGCAGGGTGCGCAGACGGCAGTATTACAAGCTTCAGGGTTATACGAGGGATCTCATGACCGCGGGGGTAGCCTCCGTCAAACAGCATTCCTATTCGGGATGGACGAAGTACAACTTCCCATCCTGGCTGAAAAAAATGTCGCAGTCAAAGGAGACCCGGGCATTATATTCAGCTCTGAGCAAGAAGATCGGGAGGTATAATCATGTCTCCTCGCATATTGTGAAAAGCGAGCTGATCGTACCGTTTCGTTATCTGTTTAAAACCGACAGGGAGTTTGCAGTGAACATGATTTTAAGGCTTGAACTTGACACAGACGAAATTGCATTCCTCCTGGGCGAGAAGCCAAGCTCAAACCGGGTCAAGAGCTTGATGGAGGAGGTCAAGCGTATCCTGGAATCTCAGATGGTGCGAGACGAAGGTGTTGAGATTTTCAAATCTTCTGAAGAGGATAAAAAGGCCAAGAAAGGTAAAACCACTGATAAGGGCAAGAAAAAGGATAAGGAATCCAAGAAAGAAAAGAAAAAGGAAGATAAGAAATCGAAAGGGAAGGGCAAAGACAAGAAAGCCGATTCTAAGAAAGCCGGTGCAAAGCGTAAAGGTCCTGCGGTAGCAGATATCGGGAAGGGGAAAGGGGTTGAGGAGGAAGAAGAGGCAGAGGATGATGAAAAGACGGATAAGAAAAAAGAAGTGCAAAAGAGCTTATTTGATTTTTAATGCAGACTTATTTAAAAGGCCGGTGTGAACTTGGACCTGAGTGTTGTTTTGGTGGAACCGAAATATGGTGGAAATATCGGTGCTAGTGCCAGGGCGATGAAAAATTTCGGGTTCTCCAAGCTGGTACTTATCAACCCCTGCGAATTTGATAAGGAATGCTACCAGCGCGCAATGCACGCCGAAGATGTTATTGAAAATGCGAAGACATACTCCAAGCTGGAAGAGTTCGCTTCAGGAATTCAAGTAGTGGTCGGTACCACGGGGATTTTGAATTTGAACGAAAAAGCCTATATACGGAATCCCATGACACCGAAAGAGCTCGGGGAGAAAATATCCTCAACAGAGGAATCAATAGCTGTATTGTTCGGCCGTGAGGATTACGGGCTGCATAATGACGAGCTTACATTGTGCGACCTGGTTGTATCGATACCCACGGCGGAGGAATACCCTGTAATGAACCTTTCACATTCCGTGGCAGTTTTACTTTATGAATTATCTCTTTGCAAGCTCAAGGTGCCCCAGGCCAGGGGCATGAATAAAGTGGAAAAGGAAAAATTCTTAGAGATGTTTGATAAACTGCTGCTCAGCATCGATTACCCGGAGCATAAATACGAGAATACAAAAATATTATTCCGGCGCCTGATCGGCCGATCCATGCCCACCGCCTGGGAATTTCATACACTGATGGGCGTGCTCGCAAAATCGGTTGAATATGCAGAGCAATGTAAACGAAAAGATGAGGATGACTAGATATCACTTTGATTAATCACGATTCTAAAATCCCAATACTACCAATACTACCAAGGAAATTTAAAATCCCAAATCCTAAGACAGTCGACTAGCGACTGATCATTGGCAGTATTGAATTTTGGTAGTATTCCTTAGGTTTTGGTAGTATTGGGATTTGGTAGTATTAAGAAGCATTGTCAAATTTATTTAACTGCATTAACAAATCCCTAGAAATCCTCTGAAATCAACCTATAGTAATTCTAATATCTAAGAATGTTGTTTCCGGGTTGATATTATGCTAGATAAGGGTTTTCTGGATAAATTAAAGGGTATTGTGGGTGATGAGAACTGCCGAACCGACACGGCAGAACGGTATTGTTATGCCTTTGACGGTGGAATACACCGCGCCATGCCAGATGCGGTGGTTCGGCCGCAGACGACCCAGCAGATTTCGGATATGGTCAAGCTGGCGAACGAATACAAAGTCCCGATCATTCCAAGGGGTGCCGGTACCGCACTCTGCGGTCATTCGGTGGCTATTTCTGGCGGGGTATCCGTGGATCTCCAGGGAATGAATAAAATCAAGGAAATACATGTGGAGGATCTGTATGTCGTGGTGGAGCCCGGCGTTATTTACGATCAATTAAATGCTGCACTGGCTGAAAAGAAATTCTTCTTCCCGCCGGACCCCGGCAGTGCGGAAGCGTGCACCATCGGCGGGATGGCTGCGTGCAACGCATCCGGAATGCGTGCAATCAAATACGGCGCGACCCGTGAATATGTTCTGGGCCTCGAAGTAGTAATGCCAACAGGTGAAATCGTCGAGATGGGATCTCGAACCATCAAGGACTCATCAGGTTACCAGTTCGCAAAGTTCATGCTGGGTTCAGAAGGAACCCTGGGGATAATAACAGAGATCACCTTGAGGGTAATACCCAAACCAAAAAAGAATGCGGTGGCTGTGGCAGCTTTTAACAAACTGGAGGAGGCAGGCCAGGGCGTATCCAATATTATAGGTTATCCCGTTTTACCCTCGGGAATCGAATTGATGGATGATGTGTGTATCAAAGCAGTGAACCAGGCAACCAACCTGGGTTTGCCGGAGGTCGAAGCACTGCTTTTAATAGAAGTTGACGGCCATCCGGAAGCCGTCAAAGAAGATATCGAAAAGGTTGCTGAAATATGTAAGAGTTCCGGGGCAACTTCCGTGGAATACACAGACGATGAAAAGCGTAAGGTTGAGCTCCGCAAGGGTAGGAAATCCATGATCCCGGCGCTCAGCCGCTACAAACCTGAGTGGGCGGCAGTGATACTGGCGGACGATATGGCAGTACCCATTTCTAAGATCCCCCAGACGGTGAAGGCGTTTCACGAGATAGCTGACAAACACGGTATAATTGTGGCAACCTACGGCCATGCCGCCGATGGGAATCTACACACGAAGGTATTAATGGACCCGCTTGATCCAGAGCACTGGAAACACGGCGAACAGGCCACAGCGGAGATTTTCGAAGCGGTACATAACGTCGGCGGTACAACCACGGGAGAGCACGGCACAGGTATAACCAAGGCACCGTACATGCGCGCTGAACGCAAGTCATTAATCGAGTTTATGAAAAAGATCAAAAGGACGCTGGACCCGAACAATATCATGAATCCCAATAAAATGATGGATTGGGAGGAGGGTATAATCACGCATCTTAGATATCCAGTGAATATCGGGGGAGGAACGGATCCGAAAAATCCAGAAGGCAAGAAATCCGGGGGGAGTGATTAAATGGAAACGAAGGCCCTGGATAAGTATAAAAAAGAGATGGTTACCTGCACACTCTGCGGATTCTGTAAAAGCGTCTGCCCGGTATTCGAACATAAAGGCTGGGACTCCAGCGTGGCGCGCGGCCGAATCCTGTTGGCTTATGGGCTTTTAACAGGTGAGATCGAAGCTGACGACTCCGTGGTTGACCGGATATTCCATTGCCCTACATGTAACGACTGCTATAGACGATGCCCCTCAAAGATAAAAACAGTAGAGATCGTAGAGGCGGCCCGAAAGGACCTCCGCGCAGCCGGATTATCCCTGCCAAAGCATGAAACCATGATAAAAAACATCCTGGAGTATGGAAATCCGTACGGGGAGACTGAAAACAGGTTGGAAAAATTGGATTTGAAACCGCATCCTGCCAAGCTGGGATATTTCATCGGTTGTACAAGTGCATATCGTGTGGAAACTAATAAGGCTGTTATTTCAATTCTAGAAAAGCTCGGAGAAGATTTCACAATTCTAGACGAAGTATGCTGCGGCAGCCCCATGAAGCGCGTGGGCGGTTCCGACGATGAGCAGCTGCAGGTGGTGAATCACAATCTCGATGAAATAAAGAAGCTTGGCATCGAAAACCTCATTTTCACATGTGCAGGTTGTTTTAAAATGTTCAAATTGGATTACCCCGAACTTATTGGCGAGCTCGGTTTCAAGCCAATGCATTTCCTGGAATATCTCGCGGAAAAGGATCTGAAATTTAAACCGTACCCGCACAAGGTCACCTATCACGACCCATGCCACCTGGGCCGACATGCGGGTGTATATGACGCACCGCGCAAGATACTGGAGAAGATCCCCGAAATTGAATTCCAGGAAATGGAGAAGAACCGGGAATTTGCTACCTGCTGCGGCGGCGGCGGTGGGCTGCGAATTGCGTTCCCGGAGACCTCAGGTGAAATTGCAGGTGAGAGGATCAAGAACGCCGAATTCGCTGAAGTAATCACAACACCCTGCCCGTTCTGCGTGGTCAACCTGAACACCGGCAAAGAGCTCGTGGGATCAAAGATAGAAGTAAAAGATATGATCGAATTGATTGATGAATTATTGGAGTGATTATTTATTGCTTAAAGAAGTGCGGAACACGTTTAGCGGTTGCGCAGTACGTACCGGCTAGCGTCTTACGTCTTTCGTAACGTTTGCCTCTTGCCTCCTGCCTCTAGCCTCTTAAGTAGCTTCCAACTACCGACTGTCGACTTAGTACTATCGACTATAACTCTTCCACTGTTCAACTTTTCCACTCTTCCACTATTACACTCGTCCTATCGACTGTCGACTATACCGTTTTACCGAAATTATTTTTAACCTCCAGACATTTCTCCTTTCAAGTGAGTCCAATGAAAGAGCTCAAAGATCTTGATGTTGAATGGAGCATGGCCAAAACCATTGAAATTTTGAATAAAGCATTGGAAAAAATCGAATTGGAACCCTCAGGTAAGGGTGCGAAAATCAAGGGAAAAGGAGATTTCGACGAACTGTTCGCTCTTATACAGACCAAGATCGCCGAAGCGGAGGAATACTACTGGCGCCCTGTTGACGATCCTAAGATCTACTCGCGGATGCAGGAGATTTCAAAGGCTTTAGACAACAAGGAATTAGCGGAGGAGTACGGTAAGAAAATCGGGGAGATGGAAGCGGATAAATGGGAGTTCGAAGCCAGGCTCCAGAATTTCTATGGTAACAATATAAAAGCTCTAGAATTTTATAATAAAGCCCTGGAATGCCTGCCGGATATGGAGGATGCACAAAAGGGTAAGAAATCCACGGAGAAAAAGATTACTAAGGCAGAAAAGGACCTGCCTAAACTCGAGGATAATGTGAAGAAGAAACCGGAGGATGCCGCGCTGTGGATTAAAATGGGTATAGCGCAGGCGGACCTGGGTAATGTAGATGATGCGCTTTCAAGCTTCGAAAAAGCCGTGGGGATCGCTCCGGACAATCCCGATGCATGGGTCAGAAAAGGTTTTATTCTCGCCCTGCAGGGTGATTTCAAATCTGCAATGGAATGTTGCGAAAAGACGCTGGAGCTCAACCCCAACTCAATGCTAGCAAAACGCGGACGCAACTATGCAGAAGCACATTTAGATTAGATAACGATTTTAATCAGACCGCTCTGATTTTATAACGATTATGGTCGCTGTGTGACCATTCCGAAGATATATTGATTACTATCATAGTGAGACCGTTTTGATTTCTCATTGAAACGCTCTGTGAGCGCCTGTAATCGATATCTAAGCTGAGCGCTCTGATTATAGCGATGTAAAATCAAACCCATAGCGCCATTATTACCTCATCCGCATATTTTCCATCAATTTTAAATTGATTCTTTCGCCGGCCTTCTTCTTCGAAGCCGAACTTTTTATAGAGTGTGATTGCAGCTCTGTTCGTTGAAAAACATGAAAGACAGATCTTTTTTATTTTTTTTAGTTTAGCCCATTCGATGGAGGTTTCCAGCAATGCAGAGCCGATCCCTGACTGGCGATACCCCTTCATAAGAATCATTCCAAGAGTTGCCGTATGCATTAACTTGTTATATTTCTCCCTTTCTAATGACAGCATTCCGACGATTGCACCTTTCATCTCCACCACAAGATACAAAACATTGTCCAGGTCAAGACTCTCTATATAGTTTTTCTCCCATTCAGCGTTATGTGAAAATTTTTCGATTACTATATGTATTTTTTCTGCCCCGACGGAGTTGATACAATCTACGATTTTACCCGCATCCTCTCCTCTTGCCCGGCGAATGGTATAGTTTTTTCCGTCTTTTGTTTGAAGATCCAATTTTGACATCGGCATACTCCGGTTATAATGAGTTTTTCATATTTAAAGACCGAATATTCCAGATAAAATTATCAGATTTTTATCGGGTTATAACAACAGTTAAATAGGATTTAGATTTATTCTTTTAAAATTATTGTATTTCAGGGCAAGATAATAACCTCTCGCTGTGGTTAAAATGCATGAAATAAGTATTATTAAATTGAATAAAGCGGATAAACCATATCAGATCCTGTTGTTAAAGGATGATGATTCTGTTCAGATTTTTAAAATTCAGCTCGATAGAAATCTAGTTCTGGATAAAAACATGACGAAGTTCGAGAGTATCGATGAGCTGGAAACAATAGTCAAAGAAAAACTTGATATCAAAGGCACACTGCCAAACGAGATCAAGTCCTGGTGTCATCAAAACGAAGTTTTGAGAAAAACACTGGATATAAAACCGGGTCAAGACGAAGTTGAAGAGAATAGTTAGAATCGTTTGGATTTTTTAAACATACTATTTTTCTTTAACAGTCTAATAAATTCTTCTTAGAGAATAATTTAATTTGATTCAGCATATCCGCGGAATGGGATCTCCCAATGGTGGTTCCACAACACGGCGGCCCCCGATGGAGGTTTCCATCAATACGTTTTTTAACTCTGTTGTCGCTTCACCGATTATTTCAGCGTTCTTACCTTCAGGGAACTCCCTGATACGTTCAAGGACCGTTTCGGCGAGATCCGGAACGACACCGATCAAAACCTTGCCTTCATTACCGATCTCCAGCGGGTCCAGGCCAAGCATATCACATGCATTGAGCACACCCTGCTGTATCGGAATTTTTTCCTCTGATACAATCAATCCAACCCCGGATTTCTCGCTCCATTCGTTAAGTGAGTTCGCCAGGCCGCCCCTTGTGGGGTCCTTCATTGCAACAACACCGCCCACCTCAAGCGCGGCTTCGATTAGTTTGTTCAGTGGTGCAATATCGCTTTCAAGTTCGGTTTCGAAGGAATAACCCTCACGGTGCGCCAGTAAAGCGATGCCGTGATCGCCAACGCTGCCTGATATTATCAATTTATCACCCACCCGTACTTGATCGTCTGTAAGCCA
>CP070629.1:514219-536978 GCA_020356005.1 Thermoplasmata archaeon | reverse complement strand
TTCTAATTGCTTTATATTGCTTTTGGGTGGAAATATTTCAATAGATTTAATATTAACTGTTGTTATGATAATTGATTAATTGTTAATACAAATTAAAATGAACCAAAACATGTCCGCATGTGCGCAGCAAACGCCCTGGGTTTAATGGGGCCTATAGCTGAAGGGCCCTTAAACCAGGCTCTGGAGATGGATGATAAAATCGTCCGAAAATATGCCAAAAAAGCTTTAAAGGAAATCAAGCGTGGAGTAACGTACCAATAATCTCTAATAGGTAAGTTAATATTTGTAAATGCATTGGCTATTAAGTAATTGATTGAAAAAAAGGTTATTTTTTTTTGGTTAGTTACTGGGATAAGTATATATCTATGATGTCAATCATAAAACAAAATTACAAAAAATTTATATAACTACGCACATATAGTCAAATAATCTTGTGATTATTATAATAATACGAAGGATAGGGTTTGAATATGACAGCAAAAAAAACTATAGTTAGTGGTTTTATTATTTTAACCTTGGTATTGTCTTTGATCAGTCTCTTACCGGCCAGCGGGGCGGAGGAGGCAAGGCTCACACCTCCATATTATGAATCCGAAGTGTACCTTCCGGAGTGGGAGGTCGGCGACCGGTGGACCATGGGTTTTGAGGACTCCATAACCGATGAAACCATCAAATCGGATATAAAGAAAGAGGACCCGGACATGATGTTCATTTTTGATTATATCAATCTTGATCTGTCCATGTCAATGGGCGTATATGAGAGCCTGGAGGTCGTTGATGAGGGTGTAAGTGTAAATGGCTATGACTGCTATAAAACCAAATACGAGGGCTATTCCGGTATTGTAGCGGATATGGCTTTAGGTGTACACATTGACGAGGAAGAGTTCCAGGAGATCTACGATGAATTGGACGAAATCATGTACGACGACTATTACGAGGAAGAAGAATATTATTACGAGGAAGAATACTATTACGAGGAGGAAGGTGGTGCATCCAAAACAGCAGTATCAGATGGAATGGAGGAACCAGATGACATTTTCGAAGATATGGATCTAAGAATCGATGTGGATTTAAAAGCAGTCATCTGGACAGAAACCGATTTAGTAGGCGATGTATATTTCACAGAAGATGAGCTTGCCATAGCCAAAGAAGTAATGGAATTTACCTGCAATGCTGATGTAATGTACGACATCGATATGAATGTCTACATGCAGATGGAAGGAGGCAGTCTGACCCAGGACCTGAAAATGAGCGGCAAAGCAAGGATCACCATGGAAGATGTAAAAATAAGTTATGAGGCAGAATATAATCCACCACTGGACTTGTTCGAATTCCCTATTGATGAATATGACTACTGGTATGACGATTCGGATGTATCCTTTGAAATAACTGGAGCGTCAGGTAAAATAACCTACGATATAAAACTCGACAGCAATGTACCCGATACCGATGATGTGGATGAAGAAGGTACCATTGTGTTGTCAATGAGCGATTTCGATGACACCACATATGAGTTCGAGCGAGAATTCGACGGCGATTACGACGATTCCGATTACGTAGAAATGGTTGATGGCGACAGTGAAGAGTGCCATGTACTTGACCTCGACACCTATGTTTATGATGATGATTATTGGGATTATGATTATGACTATGAAGATGATGAGTCAAATCCCTTTGAAGATACAGATGCTTTCTACGAGGCAGAATACTATTCCGATATAAGTTATGTAAATTCAATAACCAATGGTGATGTCTATTTCAACGAAGAAGAGGGATATATAGTCCAGGAGGATATGGAAGAATTGGATACATTCGGAATGGGTGACAGTGATCTGACAGCTGAAGTGGTTCCAATAGATGACGGTTTCGGATTCCTCGATTCAGGCATGGTTGGTGAAAGTAGTGATTTTACAAAGGTGCCTGTAGAAGTTAAAGATATGGAAGATTTCAGAGATAACACGCGTCCAACATACAAAGATGATTACGAAACCTACAAATCCGATTATGAGGCCGAACCCGGGTCTGAATCAGATAACTTTCTTATGTATGCCATAATTGCAGCGGTCATTGTTGCGGCTCTGGTAATCCTGGCTGGATTTATGGTCATGAAGCGCAAGAAGAAGCAGAGGGCAAAAGAAGCTCAACCTGCAGTGCAGCCGACACCGGCACCCCAACCGACCACACCTTATGCTGCCCAGTCATATCCGGCTTACAGTCAAAGCGCTGGAGTGCCCACAGTAAGCCAGGCGCCCACACCGGCACCTGCACCCCAACCACAAGTTGCACCTCAACAGCAGTATCCACAGCAATATCCACAGCAGCAGTACCAGTACCAACAGCAACAGCAACCCCAATACCCACAACAGCAACCGCAGCCACAATATCAGTACCAGCAGCAGCAGCCCCAATACCCACAGCAGCAGCCCCAAACTCAAGCGGATTATTATTATCAGCAACCCCAGCCACAGCAGACATATCCGCAAAATCAATATCAATATCAACAGCGGCCGCCTGCACAGTATTAAAATTGGATTATTTCGCAAAATGATAATATCTCTTTCCTAAGTCATCGTGAAAAGATATTATCATTATCATTTTTTTTATTTTGATTATTACTTCGATAATATTAATATTAGTTTACCAAATAACTAAAATATTAATATAGCATTTTGATTTTCAATCTGCAGAATCTGTGCAGGGTGTAAAAAATCAGTGATGTCTATGACCTCTGAATTTCCTCGTGGTGAATGGCGACTTATAGATTCGGGTACAACCGATCCGGCATATACAATGGCTGTTGATGAAGCCATATTGTTATCAAGGGTGCGTAAAGATAATAATGGAAATGCACCTGAGGCAACACTGCATCTTTATTCACGGGACCCACCGGCGATTTCACTGGGATATTTTCAAAAAGTAGACGATGAAGTTCACATAGAGCTCTGCAAACAGCTGGGGATACAGATACTCAGGCGCGGCAGCGGAGGAGGTGCAATCTATACCGACAGCAAACAGCTGATTTACGGGCTTGTTATTCCCGGGCAGAATTTGGGGACCATCCAGAATTCATTCAGCATGATCTCGCAGGGCATTATCGAGACTTTGAAGCTATTCGGATTGATCGGCGAACTCAAAGGTCTGAACGATGTGGTCATTGGAGATAAAAAGATCTCAGGGTGCGCCCAGACCCGTAAAGGTAATATAATTTTGCAGCACGGAACATTCATGATGGAACTGGATGCTTCCAAGATCTCACAGATACTGACACCAAGTACCACCAAATTCAGAGACAAGGTTTCTACAGATGTATGCAGCCGGCTGACATGCCTGGCTAATATCCTCGGGTATACGCCGTCACATAAAGATGTTAAAAATAAACTTATCCAGGGTTTCGAGAATGCTTTTAATGTGAAAATAACCATAGGCACTTTGACTGAACAGGAAAATGTACTGGTTGAAGAATTATTAGAACGTAAATATCACAACCAGCAGTGGAATTTTAAAAGATAACACGGAGATGCGGTAAGCGATTAATTAATTGCAGCAAGGTGCATGGTGCAAGCGGCATGGTGCATGTGAAATATATGGAGCAAGGTGCATGCGGCAAGGTGCAAGAGTAATTAAAATAGGACACAGGACCCCTTGAGAGAAGCGAGAAGCGAGTTTGATTAGAATCGATGAAAATCACCCTGGCGCCTGGCCTCCGGCCTCCTGTTTAACTTTTACACTCTTCCACTTTTCCACTATTCAACTTTTCTACATTTCCACTTTTTCACACTTCCACTCGTTCTGACAGCGCATCTAATCGATATCTAAGCAGAGCGCTCTGTGAGTGGCTATTATCGATATCAAAGCAGAACGCTCTGAAAGTGCTTATAATTGTTATAAAATCGAAACGGTCTGATATTTGGCGTGTATGTGCATTCGACAATTTTGTATAGAAAAATTTAATTATTCATTGTGTATATCAAGAGTTGTTAATTAGTATAATAGCCCTTAAATGACTATTGGAGGCTGTGCAAATTGTTCAAAGATACTATTGAAGGACTGGATGAGGTATTTTTTACCGATGTCGAACCCCCTATGGTCGTCATAGTCCGCGGCCCACCGGGTTCAATGAAATCAACTTTCATTCATATGCTGTTAGCAAAATATTTGGAGAAACGCCAGAACGACTTCGCATTATATATCTCCTATGAAGAAACCGTACGGAGCCAATTGAAGATGATTAAACGCTTAGGTATTGATATATCGCTCAACCTCCAGATTTCGGACCTGTCAGATATTCGGAAGTTGAAGGGTGATAAGGATACAAAAGTAAATTATCTTGATTTCACTGAAAAATTACTGACACATTATAAACAAAAGCACGGTGATGAGTTTTCAGTGTTCGCCTTAGACTCTCTCGGTGCCTTATACTCTTTAATATTATCCTCGGCGGACGCCCAGGAAGTCCGTAGAAGAATGTATCATTTTTTTGAAGTACTGCGGGATAACAATCTGGTAGCTTTTATTATCATGGAGAGTTCCTTGGAGGGTGAATCCAAATTACTGGGCGACGAGGGGTTCCTTTCCGACGGCATTATCATGCTCGGCCTCAGGCGAAAACAGGGTAAGCTCATACGGTACTTACAGGTGGAGAAAATGCGTGCCGTCCATCATTCAATGGAAATGCATGCCATGGATATTCAGGGGAATAACCTGATCGTGATGGGACCCATATTCGATGATTGATTGATTTTATATCGCTTTTTCGCGCTACCAGAAGTACGTCTTACGTTGAGCGGTAGTGAGGAGCGTAACGACTTAAATTTACAATGATAAAACGGCACCGCCGAGCGCCAAGCGTGGCGCCGGCAATCTCTTCAGCGGTAGTGTCTAGCGTCTCGCTACTCGTCTCTCGCACTTCGTCTCTCCGAAAGCAATAAAAAATCAATTTTAAGCTGCTTTAATTTCTTTAAAAATCAGCTTTTCTTCTATCAAATCGTTCAGGATCTTGGGCAGGTTGGCAATTTTTATTCTGACCTGGTCCGTTGAATCGCGCTCACGGATGGTGACAGTATTATCCTTTAGAGAATCGTAATCTATAGTAACGCAAAATGGTGTTCCCGCCTCATCCATTCGAGCATAGCGCCGCCCTATGGAACCTGAATCGTCGTAGAATATGTTCAGTTTCATATTTTTAAGATTTTCAATACATTTTTGTGTGACTTCAACAAGTTCCGGTTTCGCCATCAACGGGAATACACCGGCATTGATGGGTGCAACCTGAGGTTTGAAGCGGAGTACCCTGTAAGAGCTCTCCCGTTCATAATAAGAATTTTCTATCAAAGCAAAAGTGATTCTATCGAGTCCGAAGGAGGGTTCGATTACATGCGGAATGATCTTCTTACCGAATTCTTTTTCTGTTACTGTTTTTACTTCAAAGCAGTCGCGGTCGATTTCATAATCCTTTCCATCGATGTTAACCTTTAAAGGCGAGCCGTCATCTGCAACCTTATTTCCATCCAGCTTTTCCAGCGCTGCTTTGATCTTAACCGAAAGAGCCTTGAATTTCTTGCCCAGCGCTTTATTATCCACAATGACTTTTTTAACTTCGCGCTCAATGGGTTGTTCGTGATGGATTGTAACTGCCAGGGTGTGCCCGGAATATTCGTTGTGTCTTTCAATATCATAACATGACCTGTCAGCAATACCCACACATTCGATCCAGCCGAAGGAGGTCAATATCTCGGCATCCCAGCAGTCTTCTGCATAATGAGCCTTCTCTTTCTCACCATGCTGTCGGAATCGCAAGGATGGGCCGCTCAGACCAATACTGTTAAGATACTCATAGGTGAGGCCAATGAAATACGCCATGACCTCGCTGCCCAGGATTTTTTTCTCTATGGCCTCTTCAAGCGTAATAGCAACGGTAGTGGGCTTGGCTTCCTCCTGAGGCTTGCCAGCCGGCAGCAGCGGTATCTTCAGCCCCTTTATCCTTTCATATTTAGGATGGCTTTTATCTGATGGGTCAATGAAATATTCCAGTTCAGCCATTTTGAACTCCCTGAGCCGAATCATCCCCTGCCTCGGCGATATCTCATTGCGGAAAGCCCTGCCGATCTGGACAACCCCGAATGGTATTTTTTCTCTGAAATATCTGTAAAGTAGATGAAAGTTTATGAACATACCCTGGGCTGTCTCGGGCCTGAGGTATCCTATTCGCTTACTGCCGGGCCCGATATTGGTTTTGAACATCAAGTTAAACGGATATGCTTCTGATAAAGCCCCGCCGCAGACAGGACATTTAATACCGAATTCTGTCAGCATTCCGTTCACCTCTTCGGCATTCAAGTTATCCGGCTGGGGATGGTGCTCTGTTAACAGCTGATCCGCCCGGAAGGGTTCAGAGCACTTCTTGCATTCCACCATTAAATCAGTAAATTCTTTTAAATGACCTGAGGCGGAAAAGACCATTTCGGGGGTAATGACCGGAGTTGAAATCTCTGCGTAGCCCTCCTGAATGACAAAAATATCACGCCAGATGTCCACCAGGTTGCATTCCAACCTTGTCCCCAGCGGCCCGTAATCGTAAAATCCGGCGGAGCCGCCGTAGATCTCATTGGAATTCCAGAAGAACCCGCGGCGCTTCGCAAGCGTAATTATCTTACCTGCCCTTCCGCTGAGCTCACTCTCATCAATGTCAGCGTTTTCAACATCATCATCAGTCTTATCGATATCAGAATCCCTTTCAAGTTCGGTCAAAAGTATTCCTGCCTTGGAGTATCCTGTAAATCAAATATTGCTTTCACTAAATAAGTTTGTTATATTTAAAAAAATCTATTCAAAATACTGTAAATAACGACTTAAATCAATGCAGAGACAATATCAAAATCGTATATCAGAGCAATCAACCGATCTTCAAGATCACGAACAGGCAGCTGTCCGAAATCCTGTTTGCGCATCTCACGTGCGGCATCGCTTACTGGGGTTTTATCAAAAACACTGAGCGGGTCCTTTATCATGACTTCCTTCACTGGTATTTTCGGTAAATCGATTTTGGTCTCCTGGTAATAGAGTCGGACAACATTTCTGAGCCCCTCCCAGGTCCATGAATCTTCATCATTCCCCAGGCCCAGCTGAGATAACGCCATTTTCTCATCTACAAAACTTAAATTGAAAACATCCCTGTCCGTGATCAATCCTTTCAATTTACTGGATTCATCCAGAACAGGCAGCGCATAAACCTTTGTTATCTCGAATATATTTGCACAAACACTAACCGGTGTTTCCTGATAGACCGGCACACAGGTCCTCGAGATAAATTCACCCACGGGGCTTGTTATTTTTCGCTCTTCGATTATAGATAACAGGTCGGAAGGCGCAATAACGCCCACCAGCTGCTTCTTGCTGTCAAGTACCGGTATGTGATATATTATATGATGTTCTATGATTATTTTCGCGGCGTTCTCTATCGTATCATTTTGAGATATTATTGGCGGGTTCATTTGCATTATCAATGCAAGCTGCTCTTCTTTTGGGTGATTGAAAAAATCACGCCGGGTTATTATACCCACTAACTTATCGTCCGCGTCCAGCACAGGCAGTCCTGTTTTTTTGGATTTTACAAGCGTTTTCAATACTTCCCGACGCGTACCCGGAACTCTTGCTACAATGGGGTCATGTGTCATTACTTCCTTAACTTTCATTATCATCGTCACCGTTGTTAATTTATTGATCATCAATGAACAAATTCTGCTCGCTTAGAGCAACTTCTAAAGTGATTGTTATTATTTAAGCCTTCTCCAAAAAAAATTATTCATTGATATTAGAGTTATATGCTCCTTTGATACGCCCAGACATAATAGATTTTCTGGATGGGCGTAACTACTCAATTCCGGGACATCAAGTACTAAAAAGTTAGCTGGATTACCCTCAGCAAGCGGTTTGGTGGGTTCGGTTAGCTCGGGCTGGAATACTTCCCGCGGGTTGCTAAAAGCAATTCTCAATAGTTCCTTTGCGGGTACCCCACCGGTTAATTTAGAGCAGCGGAATGCATTCGCCAGTTCCTGTAGCATATCCGGTGTTGTCAGCATAGCATTATCGGTTCCCAGCATCAGTTTGATTTTGGCTTTCACCATAGCCGTCAAATCCGGGTATTTACCGAAAAACATATTTGCCCTTGTACAGACGACAACAGGAATCTTCGCTTCTGAAATTTTTTGTAGGTCCTTGTTGGTTGCCTCAATAAGATGGATAATATAATGTGGATTTAAATCAAGAATCTCATCTATGTCCTCTCGTACAGCCTCACTTACATGAAGAGCGAATAATTTATTATTCCTATGAGTTACAGCCGAGATAGCAGTTATCGCATCCTTATCCCAGTCTGAAAAGGCACTCAAGCCAATACCATCAGAAAGTTTAAAGATCTTGTTTAATTCAGATTTATCAAATCTGAGTGCTGCCGGGCGACCCAGTACTTTATAATTTACAGGAACGCCCCTCATGCTTTTTTTAAGAAGATTCAGACCTCGTACACCCATTTCCCTGAAGTCAATGAAATCCGATGTGCCTGTATGAAGCATTTTCTGCACTGTGCTTTTAGTTGCATTTATTATGGTGCTGTCGGAAGCAGCCTTCAACTTTCTTGCTTTCAGCCCCGTTTGCGGTGCCACCAATTCCTGGATTGTGGAGTCCGGGATCTGCCCGTATAAAAAAGAGTCTGCAAGATGAATATGTGGATTATAGAATGCAGGAATGATAAGGCCGTTTGCCAGAGCTTTGGATTTAATCTGTTTCGATACCCTGGTTCCAGAAGTTGTTAAAGTGCCATTATCGAATCCCAGGTAGCCTTTTTTAAAGCTGCCATTTTCATATATCAAACCATAGACGTAATCCATTTGTTTCTGCCCTCAGGAATGTGTATATAGTGAAAATATATAAAATCTATCTGATTAGTAATTACAGATAGGAAGCGCTGAAAAAAGCTTACAAATTGATTTATTTAGGCGCTAGAGGCTAGAGAGAAGGCGCTGGGGTGCTTTTATCGATTTTAATTACCCTAGCGCCTATTCTCTAGCCTCTAGCGCCTAACCTAGCAGAAACTTTTAAAATGCGGATTTCGCATTTAGATACAAAATCAATTCGGTAGTAACTATGAGGTTATAATATGCTGATGGAAGACGAACTGAAGGGGTTGGTAGACTCCGAAGTTGCAGTAATTATGAATGACGGTTTCGCATACCGCGGTAAACTCACCCAGTGTGAAGGCGATGTTATTATATTGGAAAATATTTATGAAGCAAATAACCAGGAAATCGAATGGGTGGAATCCAAAAACTCCGAAGATGACAAAACCAAAACAAAGGGTTATCTACCGTGGCGTAAAGTAACACTTCCTCAGGTTATCATACGATTACCCATGGTACTGAGAATCTGGCCGTGGGCACCTGAACAGAAATAATTTTATGGCGATATAATCAGGACACGGAATATAGAATTCTGAGAGATTAATTAATGGTGAAGGATAATTACGCTCGGGAGCTTTGCTCCCTCGCTTGAATGGTGAAGGCAGATTATAATAGAAATTGAGGATTAGGACGCTCACTCCCTACGGTCGTTCGCTTTAGGGATTGGGGTTAATTTCAATTGATTATAATCAACCCGAAACCCCAAAGGTTGCGTAGCAACCGTCCCAATCCCTAATCCCCAGGCTCTTAATGCCTTTTCCATTCCAGGCCACGAAGTGGCCGTACTTACCACTATGAGATCATCTCCAAATCTGTAACATTTTCAATCAACATATATTTATACCGCAATACAATTTCGTAGCTTATTACAGTTCAGGCGGTATGCATGGAATGTTTGATTGTAGGTACCAGGCCCCAGTTTCTGAAGCTATATGGATATCTCAAAAGTATTGAATCTGAATACAGAATAATCCATTCCGGCCAGCATTACGATTACGAGATGTCCAAGACATTTTTTGATCAATTGAAGATTCCGGAGCCGGATATCAATCTGGGTATTAAAATTGGGTACTGGCAGGACCAGACTGTTCGCACCATCCGAAAACTCAGCGGTGAATTCAAAAAAGTAAAAGCAGACAGCGTAACGGTTTTCGGGGACTGCTCCACCACCTACGGAGGTGCCATTGCCGCGAAACAGGCCAATTTACCTCTTACTCATGTGGAATGCGGTTACAGGCATGTGAACCCTATCGATCCGGAGGATTTTATTCGAACCGTAGTGGATCATCTTTCTAATAGACTGATAACATACAACGATTACGCAATTAAAAACCTGATAGAAGAGGGCGTGGATTCCAATAGGATAGTCAAGAGTGATAATGTTATGCTGAGAGCATTAAAGGACAGCGTTCCCATAGCGGAAAAGGAGGAGGTATCGGAGGAATTCGATTACCTGATGACGCTCCATCGTAGTAAGCATAAGGAGAAGGAGAGCCTGAGCGAAATTATGAACGTTTTAGGCAAGATCAAGGGTAAGATCATCTTTCCATGCCATCCCGGTACAAAAGAGAAGATCGAGGAATATAATATCTCCGTCCCGGCTAATATTGAACTGCGGGAGCCTCTGGGGTATATCAAGTTTTTGGCTTTGTTTCTCAAAAGCAAAGCGATAATAACTGATTCGGGTGGTATCCAGGTTGAGGCATTTGAATTGAAGAAGAAGTGTATAACGCTGAACGACGGAACGTGCTGGCTGCACACCCTTGAAAATAATATGAATACTACCGTGGGTGATGATTTTAGTAGAATTTTAAAGATTCTCAACGACTGAGGATTCAAAAATAAATCTCATACCATTTTATCTCTTATTTTATAAAGAAACTTCGGAAAATTAATATTCAATCTTTTTGTTATTTGCTTGCTTATTCGTCTCCACATCTTATATCGATCGAAAATAAATGTTGACATTCCGAATTTGATGGTTTGATTGGTGGTTGTCTTTGCATCCGAACTAATTTTTAATGATTCATGGCCTATGACGTATCTACCGCTCTTCAATGAGTCTATTATTAGACTTACCAACCCTTCCTTTTTCAACTTTTTTTCCAAACCAGATTCATCCAGTTCAATATAATGAATTAATTCAAATGTACGCTTCGTGGTATGGAAGTCCACACCGGCATAAGCGAAAACATTATTGTTCATCTTTCGTAAAGAATGCAGTAGTTTCAGATTGCTGTTCCTCGGCGCGTTCTTGGAATCGTGCAAATAATTCCAGACCTCCACGCCGTTCAATCCTTTCAAGCTCTTTAAATCCAGCCTACCCTTCGACTTCACTGGATGGGCGAGTACAGCCAGCCCATCCAGGCCCTGGATCGCTGCTATCAACTTCTGAGGATCCGATATATCAAATTTTTTAGTAACATTCAAAGCGAGAATCTCGAGTTCGTTTTTACAGAGCACCTCTACTCCCGGGATAATAACAAAATCGGGTTCAGACAGAACTTCGCACCGGGAAATGAAGGTATTAAATTTCGAATCGCTTAATTGTTCTGTATGTTCTGTTACAATTATAAATTTATAGCCTTTGGCCTTATAGAATTTCTTTAGAAACTCTAACGATTCAGTGCCGTCATATGAATATTTTGAATGTATATGAATAATCCCCGAAACCTTCATTCTTCTATGTCTCCCTTAAATGTTTTGAAAACGACATTATAAAATCGAGCCATGTCCGCACACCGACATTTGGATCGTCGAAGGATAAATTATCATAAACGAGATTCGGCCGCTTGAATTTTAAAAAGTTAATTAAAGTTGGTAATTTCTTTGGATATTCGATTATCGAGTCGGGATCACCCCGCAGTACTTTCAGCAGGTAAACGAAGTCACCCAATAGATACCTGCATTGAATACCTTTCTGGTAATCCAGTACCGGTTCTACTTTTTTATCCATCATTTGATTGAACAGCAGATACGGAAAATCCACACCGCAGGCGATAGGTGCCTGCAGCGAACCCCAGAACCGGCCGTTGACCTCCATTAATTTAGGCGTGTTATCCCTGGAATCGATTTTGAATTCCACCATTGCAACGCCTTCCCAGTTCAATTCTCTCAGTAATCTCAGCGCATATTCCTTTATTTTAGAGTCGGTTTTGATGCTTTCACGAAGAACGCTTGCACCGCCGTAGGGGTTGTAACTCCGAAGCCTTTTCAGGCTGAATAAAGCTTTTGGCTCGCCTTTTTGGATTAACATATAGACCCCCACCTCCTCGCCTCCAATGTATTCTTGTATAAGGGGGTCGGGCATTCTCTCATGCATGTCCTGGTATTTTTCTATCAAATCCTTCTCGGTATTGATAAACACGGTAGACCCGCTGACGATGCGGTCGGAATACCAGAACGACGATTGCTTGGGCTTGATTATAACAGGATAGTTCACCGTTTCGGAGATTTCCTTTAAACCGCTGATATCTCTTATAAAATACGTATTTGGAACAGGCACATTGATTCTTGAAGCTAGCTTTATTGTCTGGGATTTGTCCAGGGCTTTCATTTGCGTTGCTTGATTCTTTATCGGTATTTTTGTACATGACTTGAATTCCTTTAGTTTCTTCAATACACAAAGGATCGTCGGGTCCGTGATGGGGAACAGCACATCATACCTCTTCTCCTCAAGGTGATTCAATAGATATTCAATAAATCTATCCGGTTCGGTACTTGGTGATGGATAAATCACCTTGTTAGTACAGTACTTAGAATAAAATGATTTTGATCTTTTGGTGGTTTCACCGCAGGTGACCTCTATGCCGGCTTTGGCCAGCGACCTTGTTACGGCCAGAGCTGCATTGGTACCGGCATCGGTTACAAATACCTTATAGCGGGTTTGGGTCTTGGTTTCCATTTATCTTTTCTCCATAAGGGGTAAATTATATAGTGAAAAAAAGAGGTTTAATATGTACACACTACTCTAACGGCTATATGGTAATCCCTCTAGCGGACTAATTGATTTTCTGGTTTATTTGGCTTATTTTGCTCTCTTTTATTTATATTTATTTTTACTAATTTTGATATATAGATTACCAATTAGTGAGATTATATATGATTATACTCAGCTTTTTAAGGCTTTTATTAACTTTTTAATAGCTTCCAGAAGTGCGGTACTCGGTTGTGTCTGCGAAGGGCGTACCGTCTTACGGTGGACGTTTTACGGACGTCTACCACTAAACACCTTACGTTACGCACCTCGCCACCGCAAACCGTTAGCCGTACTTCTATAAGCAATCAATAATCACTCAATAATTAACCCAATTCTCAGATTAACCTATTAAAATAATATGATATTTTCAATACTACTTTCTCAATGCCCCAAAGCTGACGATTCGAACATAGTTCCTGTTCTTCTCTTTGCAGAATTTGTATAAGGCTGCGCTCCGGAAAATATCGTCACTAAGTAAAAGCCCGTTTTCTTTCAAATGCGGCCAAGCTGCGGTATATTCAAAATATTGATGTTCATATGTGTGGAGGCTGTCGTGGAAAAAAATATCGATCTCAGGATATTTCTCAAATAATTTCGGTAAAAGCTCTTTACTATCACCCAGTACAAGTTCGTGGCGGTCCCTCAGGTAATCCGGTATGACCCAGCCCGGCTGGCATTTCGGCGGTAATGTGGTATCACGCATACGGTGTGTTGACTCTTCGATAGTATCCACTGCCGGAAGATCTATAGAGATTAATTTACCCTTACCATTTTTCTTAAGAGCCCGGAGAATAACAGCACTGGACTGGCCGTCGAATACGCCGGTTTCGAACATGATTGAGGGTTTGGAAAATCTTACAACCATAAACATAAATTCATACCAACCGCCCCATACGGCATCCTGATGCCTTTTTTCCATCATATTTTTAGAAAGCTCGGAAAAGAATTTTTTATCAGATTTGAATTCCTTCCGAAATGTTTTTGCTTCGGATTCCTTCAGGTCTGGAAAAAGGGTGAGAACTGCGTGTGTATTGGACAGTGATGGAGGGGCAGATAACCTGGCGGGGATCTTCCATGGATTTGTTACCGTTCTCCAGATTTTTTCCGGTGTCAGTTCCGCAATCTTTCCCATATACCGTTTCATATCAAACCTTGCCTTTCAGTCTAATAATTTAGTTTACAGGGTTATCTTTTCTGCCGTAATTGTCCCAGTCAAAATCTAGTTTTCTTATTTTATACCATAATCCGGATATCTTTACCGCTGTAACGGGAATCGAATTCGTTTCGCCGATGCCGATACGATAGAGTAAATAAGGGTTCGTTTTCGTTGTGTTTACACCTGCATTCGTGGTGGTTGCCGTAAGATAACCTGCTTTCTTTATTAATTTTAAATGCTTTTCGTAATAATTACCATTGGGATATGAAAAATGATTTACTTTATTATTTAATTTCTTCTCTAAAATCCGCTTTGATAATTTTAACTCCTTTTTTACCTGTTTATCATCTATATTCGTTAAAGCCGGGTGTGTGTGGGTATGCGCCCCGAAGTGAATATATCCAGTGTCATGCATCTCGTTTATTTCGCCCCAGCTGAGCGCCTCCCTTTGAGCTGGCTTGTAATTTACCTTTTTTGCAAGCTCATTTATCTTATCAGTTTTTTCGGTGTCGCTACATTTTAAAAAGAATTCTCTGGATGGAATATCTACAGATAATTTTTCGCGCTTTATTTTGTTTCTGATGTTTTTCAGTTTAGAGAACCAGAACTCTGAAGTTGTTCCGACCACATTTGTTACCAAGTAAATCGTGACGGGTATTTTGAATTCTTTAACAACGGGCAGAACCTCTGTATGATTGGATTTATACCCGTCATCGAAGGTGATCACAACCGTTCCAGCCGGGACATCATTTGCTTTGATATTTTCGTATAGTTCGTCCAGAGATATTATCTTATGATTGCTTTTCAGAAAGCGTATATGCTCCCTGAACAATTCCTTGCCGATTTGATGATACAGCAAAATGATTGTACCTTTAGCGGGATTCTTCTTTGAATACCTCTTGACTGAATTAAGATGATATAATAAACTGCAACTAATATTCTTGAATGTCTGCGTTCCTACTGCGATGCTGTCACCTTCATACTGCGGTTATATAATTTTATATACAGATCCGATTTTTTATTCAAACTGAAGTTGTTCACCACCGTGATTCTTGCGTTTTTACCTATCCGGCTTCGCATCTTCTTATTTTTAATAAGCTTTTCAATGGATTTTCTTAAGTTCTCAACATCCCTCGGTTCAACCACAAGACCGTTGATATCGTGTTCCACAACCTCCACATTACCACCGACATTGGACACAATAGGCGGGAGCTCGCATGACATTGCTTCAATAAGTGAGCTGGATATACCCTCGATATAAGACGGCAGTACAAATGCATCTGAGGCCAAATAATAATTTTTGATCTCATCCCTTGCAACGGGCAGTTGATGTAAAAACCAGCTTTGATCCTTTAGACCCTCAATTCTTCTTTTTATTTTTTCGCTCTCGAAGTTACCTATCAATATTAATTTCAATCGTTTTTGTATTTTTCCCGGGAGGGTTTCGACAGCATTAAGAAGTTCGTTAATGCCCTTATTTTCCACAAGTCGACCGGAATACAGCAGTACGAAGCTTTTTGGAGATATGCCAAGCGTTGCTCGCGTTTGCTTGCGAAGCCCTGTATTACGCCTGAAATGATTAACATCAATTCCCTCGGGGATAATTAGCCCTGGCAAAAAACCGCATTGTTTACGCGCTACATAGGTCTCATATGCGAAATTATCGGTTAATTTGAAAATTATCTCCATCGAAACAGAATTAATGGCACGTCTTAACAGGCCCTCAGGCGGAGGCTGGATTACATATATTGTGGTCACCACAGGTTTATTCAGTATTCTCGCAAGTATTGCAGCTGCTGCGGTTGTGGATTTAATGGTAAATACATGGATTACATCTACATCCGAGCGTTTTTTCAGAAGCAGTCTCAGGCTTCGGTTAATAATATTAAGGTTATAGGTAAACGGGAAATCAGCGCTCGGGATCTCAAAATAATTTTTACCCGCCTTATAGATTTCATTAAGTTCTAAAGAATCCTTAACCGCCGGCACAATCAGCATATATCCAATTTGTTTTCTCTCGAAATCACGGCATAGATCGAGTATGGACGTACCAACACCGGTCACCTTCCGGATTGAATACGGAGAAATCAACGCAACCTTCATTTTTTACACGCTAGGTCCATGAACTTTATACTTTTTAGATTTTTTCTAGTTAAATTTGTCATCTTAAAATTAAAATATATAGAAGATTTAAATTATAATAAAATACAATCACAGATTGGTATTTGGTTACGAAATTATTGAATTAACAGGTTGAATGAGATTTGAATATACTTTTTATTGCCAAGAATGTCACGTTATGCAGTCGTTCGGGTGATGCGATCCATGTTAGGGAATTAGCAGAGCAACTCGCAAAACTCGGGCATAAAATATTTTTGGTGGGTCGGGACCTCGAGTATGCGACAAGATATATTTATGATGACTATCGGAAATCTCTGGATAATTTACACTCGAATAAAAATATTGAAATTATTTTGATGCGCTCGAAGGCTAAATTGGCATTTTCAATAAATCGTGATTATCAAGCCCTGAAACAATCCATAAGAATTCTAAGAACCAATAAAATCGACCTAATTTATTCCAGGAGCTTTAATGCTTACCTGGAAGGATTTTTGATGAATTTGTTTCAGGTTCCATTGGTACTTGAAATAAACGGCCTGGAATTAGACGAGCGAGAGGCGCTGTTGGGAAAGCGTAATTATTATAGAAAGGAGATTTCAAAGACAAGCTCAATTCAATTTTTTCAATACCCATCGAAAATAATAACAATTACAGATAAACTCAAGCGCTCGTTGATTGATGACTTTGATGTAAATCCAAAAAAATTGTATATTGTTCCTAATGGTGTAAATGAAATGTTGTTCAGGCCGGACCCAAGCCAAAACGAGGCCCTCCGTCAGCAGTTGGATATTCCAAAGGATTCACCAGTAATCTGTTTTGTAGGTGCATTCGATCCCTGGCACGGCCTCGAAGGATTGGTTTCTTCTGCAAAGGTGGTTGTGGAGCAGGAACCAACCGTGAAGTACTTGATGGTGGGCGATGGGTATCTAAAAGACGAAATTGAAAGAACGGTGAGAAATTACGGATTGGAAACCAATTTTAAATTTACCGGACGGGTGCCTTATATAGAGGTGCCGAAATTAATCAATATTTCAAATATTTGCGTTGTTCCCTATCCTAAAAAGAATGCTTTTCTGGTAGATTGGGCTCCGCTTAAATTATACGAATATATGTCCTGCGGTAAGTCGGTCATAGCAACGGATGTGGGTAATGTAGCAAGGGTCGTAAGAAAATCCGGGAGCGGGGTGTTGGTGAAACCGGACGACCCGGAAGATTTAGCAAGAGGCACTTTAGAGTTAATAAAAGATGTTCCCAGACAGAAAAAATTGGGTGCGAGGGGCAGGAATTATGTGATTTCCAATTGTACATGGAAGCAGACAGCAGAAAAAGTGTCTAAATTAATTGAATCGGTAAATGAATCTAACCAAACCAGATCGGGATATTTATGAACGCTGATAAAAAGATCTTATTCATTTCAAACCTCAAAAATCCTTTTGTTGTAACAGACATGGGGATTTTAAAAAAGCATTATGAAGTGGATTTCTTTCAATACGGCAAACCATCTGATCGATGGAAATTATTGAAAGTGTTACCTAAATATGATATCAACATATCGTGGTTCATATTAGGTTATTCATATATTGCTGTGAAAGCTTCCAAGCTGTTTTCAAAAAAATCGGTTTTAATGGCCGGTGGCTGGGATGTGGTTACATTACCTGAAATTAATTATGGATATACACTTGACCCCAAGAAGAGGAGACGACTGAAATCTCTACTAACCAAAGCAGACATGGTAACCTCTGTTTCAAATAATTTAAAGCAAAAGATATTGGAATTCGAACCGACCTGTGAGGTTACTACGATTCATTTAGGATTGGATTATGACAAATTTCATCCATCGGGTGCCAAGAGAGATGTTGTGCTGACAGTTGCATCAAGGATAGACCATGAGACGATAAAATTGAAGGGGCTAGACACATTTGTAAAGTCAGCCGAGTTATTACCTGATTTCGAATTTTTCATCGTGGGTAAGTATGACAAAAAAAATCCTGATTTTAATAAATTAAAAGATGCGTCTCCAGAGAATGTCAAGTTTACAAATTATGTTGAAGGAGATAACCTGATAGAGCATTACCAGCGTGCCAGGGTCTACGCACAACTTTCAGCTCAGGAAGCGTTCGGGTCAGCGCTGGCAGAGGCGATGCTTTGTGGATGTGTACCTGTTGTTACTAAACGAGGTTCGTTACCTGAAGTGGTTGGCAATACTGGTTTTTTTGTACGATATCATGATCTAGAAAAAACGGTTGAAGCCATAAAAAATGCTTCCAATTCGGATTTTGGTAAAAAGGCAAGAGACCGGATTAAGAATAATTTTAATCTCGAAAAGAGGGAAACGAAAGTATTGGAAATAATTGAAAATTTATAAAAAGGAATGTGCGAGGAACAATATTTAATAAGAAGATAATTAAAGTAAATGGTTCAAAGAATTAAAACTCAGAGGTAATATTTTGCAGAAAATCAGACCCAAGGTTATCATGGTCACTAATAAATACTTTCCTACAATTGGAGGGATATCAACATATATAGAATCCTTGGTAACCGGGTTAGAAAAGGAGAATTTCAAAACCGAATTAATTTGTTTTCCGATTAAATTCGATAAATGGGAAGCCAAAATTAGCAATAAAAGAGCTAGAAAATTGATACATTATATCTTCACCTTATTTTTTATTTCATTTGCCGAATGGAAGATCTTCAAGAGCAGATTAACAAATAGAAATCTAATTGTTCATTCACACAGTGCTAATTATTGTCTATTTATTGGCTTAATAAGCCGTACATTTGGCTGCAAAACCCTGCATACCTATCATTCACCGATCGAAAGGTCATATAAGCATTTAGAATACCTATCACCGAAGGTAGGTGCAATAATTTTCGTCTCGAAAGAAACTCAAATGCTTTACCAGTCAATGAGTAATATTGATAACAATATAATTGAAATAATACCTGGTGTAATAGATCAAAACAAGTTTCATCCAAGAACCAATGATGAAATTAACAAAATGAAAAAGAAATTAATTGACCTTATAGGTAAGAAGCATTTAGAGGACCATATCATTTTATTTGTCGGCCGAGTTATTGAAGAAAAGGGAATCATGCCTCTTATTAAAAGTATCAATATAGTAAAATATGATGTTCCAGATGTATTGTTAATTATCATAGGTCCTCATAGTTATGGCGAAAAAGAAAAGAAATATTTTGAAAACCTTGTTTCCTACATCAAGAAAAACAAATTAAACGATAATATCGTATTTTCAGGTCCAACCTCTGAAGATATCCTAATGAAATCATATGCTATCTCCACGATGCTATTAGTGCCGTCTATCTGGGAGGAACCCTCTGGTATTGTTCCAATAGAGGCAATGGCGACTGGTAAACCTGTGATTGCCACTAGAGTGGGTGGCCTAAAATATCGAATCATAGATGGAAAAACTGGTTTTTTGGTTGAGAAAAATAATCCAAAAGAATTAGCAGAAAAAATTGTAAAATTACTGAAAAATGAAAAATTATTAAAGAAAATGGGAGCTAATGCCAGAGTGCATGTAGAAAAGAATTACAATTTGGAGATAATGATAAAAAAGCATAAAAAATTATATGGAACAATTATTAAATAAGGAGTATTCCTCATTTTATTGAAATGAATATATTTATTAATGATTTCTTAACTTTGAATCATCATCTTAGAAAAGGTCTACATCATGTCAAATGAAGAAATAGATTTAACTTTAACAATAATCACACGCAACGAAGAAGAAATGATTGGAGATTGTATAAAATCTGTAATCGCGTCCGCTGAGCTCGCTGTAAAAAAAGGAATAATCAAGAATTATGAGATAATCCATGTGGATTCCGCTTCGACAGATAATACAATAAAAATTGCTAAAAAATTCCCGATTAAAATCGTACAGCTTGCACCCTCATGGCCGCTTTCAGCCAGTGCTGGATTGTTTATTGGTTATAAATTTGCCAGGGGCGAGTACTTCATGCCGGTCGGCGGCGACATGATTATGAAAAAAAACTGGCTGTCAAAAGCACTTCCATTTATTATGAAAGACGATTCCATGGGGGCCGTTTCCGGCTTCGAGGAAGAATATCTGGGTGAGGAGGGGTATTTCAAGGATCTGATAACCGAAAGCGTTGCATTGACCAGGACGCCTGATTTTATAGAGCAGGCGGGCACCGCAATCTATCGAATGGAGGTGCTGAGAAAGATCGGTGGCTACAACCCGTATTTGAAAGGCGGCGAAGACACTGATTTGTCATTTCGGCTTTTGTCCGAAGGCTACAGAATCAAGCGGTTACCGGACACGTCCACTGTTCATTACTGGTTTAAAAAAGGAGGCAAAATCAATCTGATACAAACGCTACGAAGCACATGGATGTGGAGCTTTGGAGATGGCCAGAGCGCGCGTTATGCGTTTTACAATCGCAAATATTTACGTAAACAGAAGAACAGATATTTCAGAACCCGTCAAATATGGACATATTTAACATTCATGATTCTGGTGGCTTTTGCTGGTTTGAATTTAATAATATTTGAATTAGAATTTTGGTTTTTGAGTTTTGTTGTTGTTTTTGATATAATTTGCATTTTGATCTTAATCAACTTATTGAGACAACATAACTGGGAAAAGAGGTTCATTAAGGATAATTTACAAAATATTCCCTATTATTTAGTGAGGAACGTGGGTTTTATAAGAGGTTATTTGAAGAAGCCACTTCCAATCGAGAGCTATCCCACGGATGTTAAAATAATTAAAACAGGCTGAAAGGTCAAATAGACAATTAATATCGGATAAATAAAATGATGCAGACAATTATCAGGAGTAAACGTCATGGGTAAATTCAGTGATAAGCTTGTTAAAGGCACATTGTATTCCTTTATCAGTATAGTTGGAGTGAACATACTCACTTTGATCTTTTCGGTTATTCTGGCGCGGATGCTCGTCAATATCTATGATACTCCCGAAGAGGGTATCGAATATTTAGGGATATTTTCTCTCCTGCGCGAACTGGGCCAGATCGTACTCCCGCTTCTAATGCTGGGTATCTCAACTGCCCTAGCAAAGTTCATACCGGAATACCAGGCCAAGAAACAGAAGAAGCTGAACAGCCTGGTGAATACAAGTTTGACCCTGGTGTGCCTGAGCGCTGTCATCGGCGGCATCGTTTATTTCATTTTTTCTGATGTAATTGCAATACATATTTTCGACACGCCGCTGCTGGGAACCATGATGAAGATCAATACGCTTTACATCATATTTACTGTAATAATCACAACAATCCTGGGCGTTGTGCAGGGCTTCCAGAAAATTAAACTGCTGGCGCAACTGAATTTTTTTTCCGTTATGCTATCAATACCATTGTTGATTGTGTTTGTGTACTGGTTTGGTATTATCGGTGCCATTATCACTGGTGTGATCAACACAATGATTTTTTTAATCATCGTTGCATATATCTTTCGCATTCTATTAAAAGCCGAAAAACTGAGCTTTAAATTCAAAATGGACCGGCCCGTCCTGAACGACCTGTTGAAATTTTCTACACCAGTGATTCTGTCGGTAATAATTCTGAAGCCTGCTTATCTGTTCGTCCGGGCCTATCTCGCCGTTGCTACCGATTGGATCACCGTGGGCTATTACAAGATCGGCGTTACATTCTTCGGATTGATCCTATTCATCCCCGCGGCAATCAGCGTGCCTTTGATACCCATGATAAGCGAGCTTGATACCAGAGCACCAGAATTACGAGCGGCGCTTATCTCGAGAATAATCAAGATCGGTATGTTTGTCATTCTGCCAATCTCAATCCTTCTGGGTCTACTTTCGGAGTTCTTCATATGGTTGTTGTTCGGCCCGGAATATCTACCAGCCGCCGAAATAACCATGCTGATGGTAATGGCGGCAATGATATCATCCTTCTTTTCGATTGTGAGCTCTATCATGGTGGGAACAGGTAAGACACTGCAGCTGCTCTATATCGATATAGTCCATTCGATTATCTTTGTCATTCTTACTTTTATTCTAATTAATGAATACGGACTCATGGGGCTGGGCTGGACATTGCTTATCGTACCTATCATTATTATCGGTCCGTATATTTACTATCTCTACAAAAATGACTATATTCATCTAAAACCCGTTGGAGAGGCCCTGTTTGTAACTGCATTTTTCATAACCATGGCTTTAATGACGCATTTGTACTGGCAGCCCTATCTTTATGTCATGCTGCCGGCTATTCTCATCCCCATGATAATCATCGAATACAGGCTGCTCACTGATAGGGACAAATTGTTGATGAAGGAATGGATTGAGAAGATTAAAGGGAAACTCAGGTAGATTTTTAAGGATGGAATTTTGATTTTATTTTGCTTAGTAATACTACAAATACTTCAAATACTACAAATACTACCAAAAAGCATCGAGAAAGCAAATCGTAGACCGCCGGAGTCGTAAATATAAAATCATGATTTGTTGCCGACACCGACTGCTTGCATATTAAATTGAGGTGTACGGCCGTGCGGATCATACAGTGATGTGAAATCTTTAAATA
>CP070629.1:509564-514119 GCA_020356005.1 Thermoplasmata archaeon | reverse complement strand
ATTTTTAATTCTGCTCGAATATAACTGGATGATTCGATAGGTACAGTGATGTTTACAGAGAACTCGCCATCATGTCCTGGGAAAATACGCAATTGTGAAGGATAAATGGTTGCATTCCAGCTTTCATAGGGTAATGATACGGATAGGTCAACAATGATTTCACGGATTTGGCCTGTTGTGGCCTTCATTGTTTCGACGATTCCAAAAAATGTTACATTACTATTTGCACCCGGCCAGACTTCCGCAGTCTTTTCCTCCTCGCCTTCTGCAAATCTGATAGTCACCACAGGAGCCTCATTAACTTCAGCACTATACGAAGTGAGACCGAAAGCCAAGAGCAAATTCGTGATAATAATTATTATTGCTATTATCGATTTATAACTTCCATATCTCAAATAAATCATCTTGCTAATAATTTATAATGAAGTTTAATATTATTTTAATAGATTTAAATCATATATCAATATTTTTATTCCTGTACGGCATTCACATTGATTGTAATCCTAATACCTTTTCTTACTTTGAGAATTTGTTTCCAAACATACTAAAACAAGTGGGGGGGGTGGGTGGGTTTAGTGCTTCGAATTTAGTGCTTGTTTCGAATTTAGTGCTTAGTGCTTAGAATTTGAAAAAATTGCGTCTAAATGCCTCATTAATTTAAGCAATTTTTTTCATTGTTTCATATATGCCCAACACATTTTCCTCGGGATCCATGAACAGGGCAAACCATCCCATTCCAGGGATTTCTGATTTGGGCTTTATTACCTTGCCCCCTTCACTCTGGATCTTTTCCAGTGTTCCCTCGATGCTGTCGACGAGAATATATGAGGTGACCCCTAGGGGTATTTCGGGAGGGGCCTGGAAAAGCCCTCCTCCGGGTTCCTCTCCGGTATCGATCATACCGTAATTCATCTTTGGGTCGACATTAATCTTCCAGTCAAATACGCTCGTATAAAATTTCTTGGATTTTTCCATATCTCTTGTACCAATCTCGAAATGACAGAGTTTATTTACCATATATTACTCCTCCATGTTTTTTAGGTGATTAATATTAGTAAGTATTAAAAGCTTCTTTAGAGGTAACTGAAAGTATTACTAATCCGTAATATACCATTTATTAAAATACTGATACAAATATCTACTCTCGTTTTGGGTAATTTTATATATTTATCTGATTATAACAATTATATATCCAATTTATGGAGTAAAAGGATGAATTTTAAACTTTTCTCGACTGTATTTTTAGTCTTTCTAGTAATTCCATTATTTACACCAACCTTATCGGCTCAAGAGGTAAGTTTGGTGATTCTATCCAATGTGGAACTTGTTACAGTTGACGAATATTCCGCTGCCATCACCTGGACCACCAACCTCCCCTCGAATACAGAGGTGCAGTGGGGCACCACAGATCAGCTGGGTGAGGAGAATGTGGTGGACGAATCTACACTTTACCACATGGGCAGGATAGAAGGGCTGAGCCAGGGGACTACCTATTTCTATCGTGTGGGTTCAGGTGACCGCTGGACCGAGATATCAACTTTTACAACATTGAAAGATCCCGGCGGGGGCCACAAGCTCAAGTTCGCTCTGGTGGCGGATACTCATTACGATGTGAACGGCCAGAACGCACCCAACGGAATGATGTACGGCGATAGTATAAGGCTTATCCAATCTCTCGTTACCGAGCTTAATGAGGATGACTCACTGGACCTGGTAATTACGCTTGGTGATCTCACAAATTCCGGTGCCGAACCGGATTACAGTGGTTTTGTAACCGAAATGGATAAGCTCGAGGTACCGTGGCACCCCGTGCTGGGCAACCACGACAAGACCTTCGAGGGCTGGTCCGATGTGTATAACGACACCATCGGGTTACCCAGCACCTACTACAGCACCGATGAAGGCGAATACCGCCTGATTATGCTTGACAGTGCCGTCCAGGGGCAAGTGCAGGGTGGTCTGGACGATGAACAGCTGGACTGGCTGGAAGCGGAGCTCGATGCACATCCTGATACACCCACCCTTATATTCATGCATCATATGGCTGATCGGACCGATATCAATGGAATTGATGTAGCGAGTAAAAACCGGTTGGATTCCATACTTGCCAAAAGACCTAATGCCTTCAGCCTGAGTGCAGGTCATACCCATCACAATTATGCCGGTTTCGGTACAGATGAGGGCGGTCAGAGTTATATTACAACCGCTGCCGTCGTATCATATCCCATAGGATACAGTACGGTCCGCCTCTACGGGAACGGTTATACCCAGGCATTTCACAAGATCGAGTCGGAGCTTGCAGCTTCGGAAGAAAGTAGGCTTCTTATGATAACCGGTACCGGTAACACCGGTTCAGATGATATTGCACTGGGCACCCTGGATGACCGCAGTTTTGTTTTGCAGGTACCTGAGCCACAGGAACCTCCAGTGACGCATAACCAACCTCCTGTACTTAATTCGATTTCCTCATTCCCCGATTCCATACTTATCGGGGAGACTTCCACAATAACGGTAATTGCAACAGATCCCGACGGCGATGTGCTTACCTATGAATATAAAGCCACTGGCGGGGCGATCGAAGGACAAGGATCAGTTGTTACATACCATACACCCCAGCTCTCGGGAATTTATACTGTGAGTGTAAAAGTAACCGACGGTGAGTTTTATACCGATGAGAAAAGCACTGAAATCGAGGTTTTCGAATCCGACATTAACTCCGCACCGATGATCAACAGGGTCTTGAGGAGCGTTACCACCGTTGTACCGGGTGAGGTAGTTAATATAGAAGTTATGGCTATTGATTACGATAATGATCAGTTAACATATCACTATGAGCCCTCAGGCGGCTCTATTTCAGGAAGTGGCAATAACGTTGAATGGCACGCACCTGATACCACCGGAGATTATAAGATCACCATATGGGTATCTGACGGTGAACTGAGCTCGGAAAAAAGCTCTATTAAAATCACCGTTGCAGAACCGGCGAAAACAACATCAGGTTCCGGAGAGGATTCGCCTGGTTTTGAAGCGTTAATTGCATTAATAGCAATCGCTGTTCTGGCTGTAGGTTTCAGGATAAACCTAACTAAGTTTAAAAAGTAATTTGTAGGCATTTTTTTCTTCGATTTCGGACCCGCGACTCTTGACCCTTAGACCCTCAGACTCCCAGACTCTTTTATAGTTTTGACCCTTCGACTCTTTGACCCTTTGACTCACTGACTCTAATAAATTTACCCTAATCTTTATAATATCTTATTCAATTTACGCTGTTGGTGTTTGGATGGTAGTGAATCTAGATCGGTTATTTGCTAATCGTACAAAACTATTGAAATCTTCCGAAATAAGAGAGTTATTGAAGCTTACACATGCACCCGGCATTATTTCTTTTGCCGGTGGATTACCTAATCCTCAGGCGTTCCCCGTGGAAGTAATAAATAAATGTATTGATAAGGTCTTTGATGAACATATTTTGCGCGCACTTCAGTACGGTACCACAGAGGGGCTCCCGCTGCTCCGGGGTGCTCTGGCGGAGCGAATGAAGCAGCGCAAGGGCATGGATTGTGAAATGCACGACATTATAATAACGAACGGTGCCCAGCAGGCTCTCACACTCGTGGCGTTTTGCTTTTTAAATCCCGGTGATACTTACATCTCCAGCAAACCGACTTATCTTGCAGCGATCCAATCCTTCGCAGCATTTGAAGCTAACTGCGAATCCATACCACTCAATGCAAAAGGTATGGATATAGATTCATTAAGGCGCAACCTGAAAAGACTGCATAACACAGGTGTTGTTCCCAAATTCATCTATACCGTACCCACATTTCAGAACCCAGCCGGTGTACTGATGAGCCTGGACCGTAGAAAAGAACTGCTGGAAATTGCATCAGATTATGATCTCATTATTATAGAAGACGATCCGTACGGCGAGATCTTCTTCGAGGGTGAAGAAATTCCGTCAATAAAATCCATGGATACAAAGGGACGGGTTGTTTATATCAGTACATTCTCAAAGATTCTGGCTCCCGGTTTCAGGTTGGGCTGGATCATCGCCTCAGAGGAAATAATCAATAAATTCGCACTGGCAAAGCAGTCAATGGATTTATGTTCGAATGTGTTTTCGCAGTATGTGGCGTATGAATATATCAATGGCGGCTATCTGGACCTGCAGCTGGAGAAGATCAGGGCGCTTTATAAAAATAAACGCAATATTATGCTGGAATCCATCGAGGAATACTTTCCAAGAGAGGTCAAATGGACAATACCACAGGGCGGTATGTTCTTATGGATAACACTTCCCAAGAGCATCGATGCCAGGTTGATGTTCAAAAGAGCGCTGGAGAAAAAGGTGGCGTATGTCATAGGCGATGCATTCCACCCTGACGGGAAGGGCCATAATACCATGCGGTTGAACTTCTCCTATTCCGAGGATGATGTTATCGAGGAAGGCATAAAACGACTTGCCGAGGTCATCCAGGAGGAGATGGAGGGGCCCTACGAAGAGGAATCCCATGTTGCCGATGGTGTATGAAAGGAGAGAATATTGAAACTCTCT
>CP070629.1:505357-509464 GCA_020356005.1 Thermoplasmata archaeon | reverse complement strand
TGGCAATTACACAATTGATTGGACACGTTCTCAGACACCGACATTTGGTAGCATTAATAATGTGCCCAAAGTAAATCATAATCCTGAAGTTATTTTAAGTGAAGTTTTATTTAATCTTGGAAATAGAACGAGCTATATAGAACTAACCTATTTGGGTTCTGAAAATAGCTACGATATTTCAGGCTATAAAATTATTTGTGATTCTGTTTTTACGATTCCTTCTTGTACACTTAGTTCTGAACGAGATAAATACATACTTAAAGCCAGCCAATTCCCTTCAGGCTTCGATTTATCGCCACAATCAGATAATGTTTATCTTTATTCAGATAATGGTGAACTACTTGATATGGTCGGTTGGAACACCTCACATTCCGTTGATAAGACTGTAAGTAGGGTTCCGGATGGATTTGGCAGTTACCAAGGTTTTGATGATCTTAGTTCCGTTAATGCCGGCTGGCAATTTGATTGCTCTCCTACAATGGCAATGGTATGCATTGGCCCGGATCAGACAAAAATATGCGATCTTGGCGGTAAGATCTACTATAATTTATCAATAGCAAATAGCGCACAAACCGATGTAATAGATATAAATTACGTTTCAACTCCTAATAAATGCAATTTTAATTTCTACTTTTCAAGTAACATGACATTATTGACAGATACTGATAATGATAATTTAATTGATACCGGAGTATTAGCACCGAACCAGATATTAAAACTTAGACTTGAGGTAATAATACCTTACGATGCGTGTATCGGTACAGTAGAGAAAACTACGATATATGCATTCTCCTCAATCGACGCCGAGATTAGTGACCATGTATTTTTAGAAACCTATACATATCCACATTTAGAAGCATCACAATCGGTATTTCCAACCAATATATACCATAAGGAAATTTCAGGCATGAATCAAACAACAGTAAAACTTAATGTAGCCGGTTTTGGTGCTTATCTTTCAATTAAAATCCCTCAAGATACGATATTTTTAATGGATAGTTCCGGTAGTATGGTTAACTCAGATCCACTAAATATACGTATTGAAGCTTCGAAAAGATATACCGATAAACTAACACCTCCTGACCGAGCTGCAGTAGTAGATTTTGATGACGATGCATTTTTAGTGAACGATGATCACCTTAGTTCCAATTATGCAAAAATCAAGCAGAATCTTGACCTGATAGATTCATCGGGTGATACCAAGATTGGCCAAGCACTTAAAGTCGGAAATGATGAACTTGAAGCATATGGCGACCCTTATCACGAATGGATTCAAATACTTCTTTCGGACGGCACTTCGCTCGATTATGCTGATATATTCGCGCAAATTCAAAGGGCAGTGAATTTATCAATCCGAATTTTTACTATTGGATTAGGGGATGAAGCCGATATTTGGCTGTTAAATATTATTGCCAAAATGACAGGCGGCGAGTTTTTCTTTGCACCTACCCCGGGAACTCTTGATTCAATCTATGAGGCTATTTCAATTGAAATTTATAATCTTGCAGGTAAGGACTTAAATGTTAGTGATAAAGATACAATGATCAAATATGTATTACCAAATTATATCGATTATGTTCCAGGGTCGTCCTTTCCGGCACCTGATTATATTGAACCAGGTTCAAATGGCACTACTGAGCTGTATTGGAATATCCAACGAATCAATCTAAAGGAATATGAAGAAATTACTTTTCGTATAACCTCGAGTAAAATAGGTTATGTCCCGATTTGCATTTATCCTGATTCTAGAATTAATTATACAACTTGGAACAATACAAATAAATTTATGCCATTCCCACAAAAATATATCTGGGTTGAAGATGTTACACCGTTACCAGTAAGACTTTTTACCAATTCAGATGATAACCACACATATTTAAACTGGACCGAGCCGACTTCGCTCAATCCAAAATGTTATTTAATTTACCGTGCGATAAATCAAACGGGTTTCGATTTCTCCAACCCATTTGCAAATACATATACCAATAAAAATCCGATAAGCGGAACGGTTGAGCCTTTGAGCCGTACCTGGGTAGATTCGTGGTCAAACGCCCCAACAAATCCAAATTATTCTAATGAATATTATTATTGTGTTGTAGTTATCAATATTTTTGATATGAAAAGCGTGACCTCAAATATTGCAGGGAAATGGACTGTTGAGTTTCATAAAGGTGTAAATACATTTTCTCTTCCATTAGAACCTTTTGAGGTGCTTAATATCAGCTGGTATCAAAATAACATCTCAAACTGTGAATATATTAAATGGATGGACCCGATGAACCACAATTGGGTGAAACATTCAGAAATTGACCCAGAAGGCGTAAATGATACAGTGGCCCTAATTGGCGAGGGTTATGAGCTCTATTTGAATGAAAGCATTCATTATACTTTTTGCGGTTTGCCTGCAACTTCAGTACGTTATATTGCAGATAAATTACCTGCCCCAACTGGATTCTCTGTCGATGTTGTGGGTAATGATGTTCATTTAATTTGGCAGCCGGTTGCTGAAGCCGATTATTATTTCATTTATCGCACTAATTCTAGGTTGGGATTTAATCAACCATTGGTAACGCCAATTGCACAATTACAAGCAAATTCAGGAACTAAATTTGTGGATACTAATGTGATTTCGAAAGATTGCGAATATTATTATTCAATTGCTTCGGTGAAATCAGACCAGTTAGAGGATTATGCATTAAATATGGGGTATAGTATTGGTTTAAAATCCATGACATATCAGGTAGGTTATAGTACATTAGCTCTACCTTTGAAACCTAATTTGGACTTCACTGCATATTGGTTCTGCACTAATCTCGAAGGTACGCTCGGGGTGAATTGGTTGAATGAAAATGGTATTTGGCTTGGGCATGCGGACTGGATGCCCGAAGGAGTTTATGATACCGAAATTGAGATGGCGAAAGGATATCAGATTTGTGTTGAATATGATAGTGATGTTAAATTTATTTATATTGGCATATAAAAATAACATGAATTAGGTTATTTATTTACAAAATAGAATAATTACCTTATGGAAGCACCAACGTGACAATTTAAATAAATATTAGATAATAATAAAAGAATTTTGATTAATACAGAGGCTATTAAAAATGGCAATTAAAGTTAAAATTTCAACTGTAATAGTGAGTATTATCCTAATTTTAAGTTTATTGGTGACTTTCAATTTTGATAAGATTCAAGCCGCTCGAGACGATATGAATCTTGAAGGCGATATATATCTTAATAATACCTTTATGTTAGCCAACACCACATGGCGAAACGATACCGAATTCTGTATCTGGGTATATCATATAGACCATTGGACACGTTATCCCAACACCGGTTGGCAATATACAAGCATGGGACGTTATTTTTTTATGCTGCCGAGCGATGATAACGGCACCCATTGGAGTAATGGCGATAAATATCGAGTGCAGATAAATGGTGTGCCGAGTTGGAATATTTCAAGCACTAACTTTTCCAGCCATGGTACTGGCGACCCAGGCGCATATACGCCCGTAGGGGACATTAACAATTACATATTATGGAATGACCCCGATAATTGGCAGCGTTGGGATATAGAAGCTCCAGACATAGATCTTATTCCTACCAATGTTAAAGTCAATGGTATTAATTATTACACCACACCAACTTATATTTCTATTAATGCAAGTTCCAAAATTACGATAAGTGCCAATGTAACTAATATCGGTACTTCAAAAAACCCAACAGCTTTCAATTTTACATTCTATAATTCGACCCGAGAGGGTATTTCAATCTCACCGGAACTGATTTTGGATGTTGAAATTTCCCAGAAATTAACGCCTTATGGTGGTGATTCCGGTAATTATTTGATATCTTGGGTCACACCGTCAGTCAAAGGCGTATATTTTGTCGCTATCAATGCTGACTATTATAATGTAATTCCCGAAAGTAATAAAACAAATAATTTGTTTATAATCGGATTTATTATTGGTGGCGTACCGGATTTAGCTTTAACTAATGTTACTGCGGATGAAATAAAATACGACAGTTCACCATCCCCATTGATATACGCAGGTAAAGAGCAAGATGTAATCATTTCTGCCAATGTGCCGAATATAGGCACGG
>CP070629.1:499159-505257 GCA_020356005.1 Thermoplasmata archaeon | reverse complement strand
TGGTTGTCTTCGCGAGGTGCGCCTGGTTCGCCGGGTGCGCCCGGGATTTGGGACCTGGGGGCGAGCGTAATGTCGATTGATGATTTACGAATGATGATTGAAAATTGAAGAAGGGAAAATCCCTTAAGGGATCAATATTTTATTCTGCCTCTCCAATCCCACGGTTATAACCATGGGCTAATGGGCTAAATCGCCTATATCGCCGGCCTCAAGTAGCATATAGTGGCTCTTTTAAGATTTACCCTAAAATGCTATAGAATTATATATGATTTTTTATATCAGTTTACCTTAATATCTTATAGGGTTTTCCTTAACACCAGTAGTCATTTCCCTAGACCAGAGCTCGGAAACACTTACCCCACCAGAGGCACTCACCGACGGTAAACCGCTAAGGATCATGAGCTTGCTGCCGATACCGCCGCAGGCGGGGCGTGCCACCCGGCGGGGCGGCATGGCGTGTTCAGCGGCGGGAATTGACGGCAGTATGAATAATATTGCTTGACTTTTCTGGCTTTTTTCAGTATGCTGTATTAGGAGTCCGCAGTCGATGAGGGGTTGAGTTTGTGCGCTTGGTGGGTGTTCTCCCAATTCAGGTATAAATAACAAGAGGGGGTGCTTATGGTTATTTCTGATTCCTCGAATCCTTCTGAGCCCTGCTTGCGAACGCCTGCTGGTGGGGCAAGTAGCTTATCTCACTCCACTTATCCTTGCACTCATGGCAAACCCCATTTTAAAAATCAATAAGGATAAACCTGATGTCTTGCCAGATGCGCTTGATCTTGCTTGCCTTACCGCTCCTGATAAGTGGCGGCTGTCGTGAAAGTACCAGCACGGATAAACCGTCTCAAATTCCGGTTATTATCGATTACACCATGACCCGGAAGATGCTAGTAGTTAAGTAAAATTAAATTTTAGAATCTTGTTGGAAAGTGTCATAATAAAACCGATTCAAATAATTGCATTGGCCTTTTCAATCACAGGATCATTGTTTGCCCAAGACATTCTCTGGCAGAGAGTATTTGATACAGGTGATGCTGATTATGCGGAAGGAATCATAACGGATTCCGAAGGGAATGTTATTGTAACTGGTAGAAGCTCTCGCGAATCGAGTGGTGGAGATTGTTTGACGATTAAGTATAGCCCTGATGGGGATACACTCTGGACGCAGTGGTACGACAACACGTTCTACAATGGTGCAGATGCTGTAACAACTGATCGCTCTGATAATATTATTATAGCAGGCTATATATGGACGGATTCAACGAACTCTGATATGCACATTGTAAAATACGATTCTGATGCCAATCTTCTCTGGACACGAACCTACGGTAACGGAGAAGAAGACGTGGGAGAATCAATCTATGGTGTTGCGACGGACTCCAAGAATGATATTATTGTTACCGGAAAAGCAGATTACAACCTGGGAGACTATCTGACGCTCAAATACGACTCGAACGGTAATTTATTATGGGTACGTACTTATAATGGCGGCTGGGAAGACTATGCGCAGGATGTTATCGTTGATGATTCCGACAATATCATCGTTACCGGCTATTCCGACAGCAATATTAACTGGGACTGGTGTACGATTAAGTATAGCCCTGATGGGGATATAATCTGGATTAGAAGATATGATATAGCAATCACCGATTGGGCATTTGGAGTTACAACCGATAGAGAAGGAAACGTGATTGTTGTCGGGGAGACGCATCAACTTCTTCCGGGAACAGGTGGTTGCTCGGGTATGGTGGTAAAATACTCATCGCAAGGAGATACCCTCTGGTCTAAGATTTTCACAGACACGCTTCAGTATGCCGAAGTCGCGAGGTTCGTTGACGTTACCACGGATGTTCAGGGCAACATCTACCTCGCAGGAGAATATTTCCGGTGGATTCAGGGGGGGCAAAGCTGGTGTGATTATTACATTGCCAAGTGTACTTCCCTTGGCGATACGGTATGGACAAAACGTTGTTCCTATGGCGGGATGAATGAACCATGCGGGATTACCCTGGATGAAGGGGGTAATATTATTGTAACCGGATCGACTTATCCCAACCCTGAGAGTTGCGGTGAGACGGATTACTTTACAGTCAAGCTGCAAAATGCAGTGAGTAGTATTGAAGCATTTCCCTCTGTACCCGACAATTTTGCCTTATATCAAAACTATCCCAATCCATTTAATGCCTCGACGACACTTCGGTATGACATTCCGGAAGCTGCGTTGGTAAAAATCGCAGTATATGACTTGCGAGCTCGCAGGGTTGGCGTTTTGGTCAATGAATATAAACAGCCGGGAGCGTATGAAGTGGTCTGGAATGGTGCTAGTTTTTCCAGCGGGATCTATTTTGTACGGATGACGGCAGGCAATTATACGACAACCGAAAAGATGTTATTGATTAAGTAAAATCAAAGGTCTATTAGAGTTATGCTCAGGTACGGAAAATTTTGCAGAAATACTGAACGGCGATGATTGCGCCACCGCCGTTCAGCAACTAAGCATAAACAAACGGACTCTGTTACCTTGGCACTATCAAAATAGATAGTGTACCGTTTGTTTATCAAAGCGCAGTGTACCAAAAATATTGTTCACTTTCAACATCTTTGAAAAAGGAGGAATAAGCCATGAAACCTTTAAACGTTATTCCGATACTCATCATATATGCTGCATTATCCTCATCGGCACAATGGAAGAGCATTAGTGGACCGGAAGGCGGTCCGGTTACTGCAAGCATTCTCGAAGATGGAGCGGGTGAGACTGTTATAGAATTCAATGTTGCCGGGTATCATCAAAAAAGCATCAATATCGAAAGTAATCCATATTTGATGTTATCGATACCGGAAGCTCCCATTTTCCTCGAAAAGGGCTACCCGGAACTTCCGCGTGTCAACCGGAGCATCGTGATCCCGGATGAAGCCAAGATGAAGGTCGAAATCGTTGAAGCGGAATATGATACGATTGGCGGTGTGCTGATCGCGCCTTCAAAGGGAAGCCTTCCCCGATCAATCAATCCCCAAACAGTTCCCTACACTTTCAGCGATTTTTATAAAACCGATACGTTTTGGCCGGCGAACACCGTCGAACTATCACATCCGTTCATTCTCAGAGATATGCGAGGAATCACTGTCCGGTTCAACATCTTTCGCCACAATGCGGTGAGGCAACAATTGGTCGTATGCAAGCGGCTGGTCGTACGTGTGTTTGCCGACGGTATTGATGATGTTAATGTGAAAAGAAGCCGGAGCACGACTCTGGACCGAGATTTTAACCAGATCTATAAAAGATTTTTCCTGAATTATTCGGAAAATAAAGTCAGATCGCTTGGAAAAGCCGCTTATGAGGACATTGGAGAAACGGGCAGAATGCTGATTATTGCCGCTGATAATTTCTATGACAGTATGATTCCGTTAAGAGACTGGCGGACGAGGAAAGGATATATTACAAGACTAGTAAAATGCTCGGATGTGGGAACAACAGATGATGATATTCAGGACTACATCCAGGATATGTTTGATGAAGACAGTAGTGTCACATATATTATTCTAGTAGGTGAAGGCTCAAATGTACCATCAGGGGGTGTGCCATATTGGGATTATCCAGATTATCCCAACGCCCCCAAAGATCCAGTATACACATTGCTTGCTGGAGCTGACAATTATCCCGACGCTTATATTTCCAGAATATCAGCAGGAAACGTTGACCAGGTTAAAAACCAGGTAAGACGAATAATTAAATATGAAACCGATCCTGTTTCCGGTTCGTGGTTTCAAAAAGCATGCGGCATTGCATCTCATCAGGGTAGTCCTGCTGATTCAACGCGTTGTAATTGGCTAAGGACGGACTTGCTGGGGTACGGATATATTTCAGTGGACAAGCTCTATGATATTACTTCTGCAACTCCCATAACAAATGCTATTAATTCCGGTAGAGGCGTGGTTAATTATATTGGTCATGGCAAACCTACAGAATGGGGATTCAATTCTCCATATGTATGGCCATTATTCTCTGTGTCGGATGTTCAAAATCTTACGAACACATATTTGTTACCATTTATTTTTTCGGTTGCCTGTGAGGTCGGTTCCTTTCCTGACTACAGTACATGTTTTGCAGAGGCGTGGCTAAGGAGTGGAACAACAGAGTATCCACGCGGCTCTATTAGTTTTTACGGATCCTCTATTGGTCAACCTTGGGTAGAGCCATGCGTAGCGCAAGCAGAAGCCGTGGATTTGCTGGTTGCCGAAGATAAGATAACTGTTGGTGGATTGTGTTTTAACGGCTCGTGCAAAATGATCGAAGATTATCCCTTTACAGGACCAAGTGTTTTTAATACTTGGCACATTTTCGGTGATGCGACTACTCAAATATGGACTGATATACCATCCCAATTCAGCGGTGCATACATAACAGTTAATAGCAGTAGTGTTTATGTAAACACGGGTGGTGTTAGCGGTTGCACCATCTGTGCTTCCAGTTCTGATAACGGTAGTAGCTACCATAAAGTCGTTAATAATACATCAAGTTACACATTCGGTACAGATGTAAGACCCTTGTACATTACTATTACCAAGCATAATTACATCCCATATCAAGCCGTGACGGGAGGTACTTTCACAAGTAATCAAACTTGGTACGGTACCCTTTATGTTAGTGGGGATCTAATTGTGCCGAGTGGCAAGAAACTTACCATTTCGCCAGAGGCAGGGGTCAAGTTTAAGATTGGCAAGAGGCTGCTAGTTTACGGCACCATAATCGCCGAGGGCAGCTCAGATGAACACATTGCCTTCGATATCGCCGGTTCGGGCACCTGGCACGGCATACACGTCTACTCCAGCAATAACCGGTTCAAATACTGCGATTTTAAAAACAGTTGTTACGAAGGTCTGGAGCTGTATGGTTCGCCCAATCAGGCCACGAACAACCGGGTGGAGTATTGTTCATTCGAAGATAATTATGAGTATGGATTATCGATTATCAACAACGATAATCCGAAAATAGTCCATTGCCGGAATATCAGCAATAATGATGATGGTGGTATATACATTAACAACAGCGAATGGGTGGAGCTGGAAGATACGTGGGTGTTTTCCCAGGACCCAGAAGATGGCATTTACAGCAGCTACAGCGAGTTTCTACTTGATGGGTGCCTGGTTAAATGGAACGAAGATGGTATCTATTCTTATACTGACGACTATCTTGATTTTTCCTGGGATGACCCTTGGGGAGGAGGCAACTCCATTCACGATAATGATGATGAGGGGGTCTTTATATATAACTACCAGTATACCAAGGTCTGGATGGACTGGAACAGCGATCTTCCCAATTCCGTCTATAGTAACGACGGATACGAAGTTCAAATTATCTACTCGGGAAGTGCCCAGGTATTCGCTGCCGAAGTTTATTGGGGCAGCAATCCCACCTGGTATGGAAACGTCTATCACGATGAGCCACTGAGTTCGGATCAGACTGGTTTACCCAAGTCAATAAATTCTGATTTCCCCTGGCAGAGTATGAACTTTGTTAAATCCGATAATCCTCATTCTAACCCAAGAGAGGAACTTTCGGAAGGAGACCTGAAGTTGATAATTGACAGCGAGTCCGACACGGACACAGGTGTGGAGGCCTTGAAGAGGTTGCGCATGCTGATGAGGCGGAATGCCCGCGAGGAGCAGAATCCGGTCCTGGCTGCAGAGCTGCCAGACTACTTGAGAACTCTCTACAGGAGCCACAAGCACACTAAGGTGGGCCGGAGGGCACTGGTATTTCTGGCTCGAGAGGAAATGAGACGGGATGCATACGAGGAGGCGATAACGCTAACGGAGGAGGGGCTGGAATTTCTTGATGGGGCCGACCTGCAGATGACGAAAGAGATCCTGACCTGGCTATATATCCATACCGGGGAGTATGAGAAAGCAAACTCGGCTCTGTCGGACTTGAGTAACAGCTATGGTCAGGATCCGGAATGTGCCAGGTACGCTTCTTCCCTAGGAAAGATGCTGTATCGAGCGACCGGCGACTGGAGGGTGACACAGCCAGGCAAGCAGTTGGCTAAGGAACTCTTGCCCACCTCGTATGGACTGGCCCAGAACTACCCCAATCCCTT
>CP070629.1:490502-499059 GCA_020356005.1 Thermoplasmata archaeon | reverse complement strand
GTCCATCCGTGTCCATCCGTGTTCATCGGTGGTTAATTTATTATACTTCCTGAACTTCCTGACTTCCTGTTTATAAAAACAGGGGGGCCGGGTGGGGACGTTTGTAATCAAAACATTATAAAATCAAAGTCCTAGATTTCTTTCGCGATCTTCGATTATTTCGTATCTTCGTGGTAAAAATTCCCTCCACATTCCAACCAATTACAGCCGAATGTCAAACCTCAAAATAACTCCCAAATTCAAAAAGAAATTTTCTGCCGTTATTGATTTTTGAGTTTCTTTTGGTAGTTATTGGGAGTTTGAGCTTACTTTGTAGTATTTGTAGTATTAGTAGTATTTGATTTTTTTAATCTCTCTTGCAGCTTCTCTGCTACCATATAAGCAAGACAAACCCAGCCGGGGTCCTCCATGAACGCCACCACGATGAACACCATCTGGGGCGAGGCCGAATCGTAAAACCGTATACCCATCCCCCATACCAGCCCTTCTATCGCAGGCCAGACGATCATGGAAAATAGGAACAGTTTTATGGCGTTCTTGTTCCTGGTTTTGATTGCATATACCAGCACAGCTAACGCTATTATGGTCACGATGATGAAATAGAGATTGTTCACCACGCGCTCAACATATGCGGGCTCTTTCAACCATTCCAGAACTTCCATTTCCACGCCTCGTCATGAAACTGCTTTATATCGATGATCTTCAACCGCTCCGCTACGATTACCATAATGATCAGGCCCGGCCCCGCCTCCGTCAGTACATGGTATAGCAGTTCGATCACTGCATAGAAATTGTACTGCCGGGAGCCTCCCAGGTACAATGAAGCTTCCCAGAGCAAATTGATGATGGCGGATACGAGCCATAAAAGTAGAGAGAATTTGACAAGTTTCGCTTTGAACATAGCAAATATGGCAATGCACATGATAATAAACATGGCGAAATAGAACGAATTATAGAAATCGCGTTTGATAGTGCTTTCCGTCAGAAGCCATTCTACTATGTCCATGGAGGCTGGAATTGGATAGCAATTTAAATAACTTTTGCTGATTAGATGTAGATTATATAGCTATGAGCACGCGAGCTTTGCTCGCTTGAGCATTGAGCACGTTCGCAGCCTTTGGCTACTCACTTGAGCACTGAGCACATTCAGGCCGGGGTTTTGGGATTTTCAATTGATTATAGTTACTTCGAACCCTGTCCTCTGAACCCTTAACCCCGATTTCATCGCTTTCTCAGCTTTTTTCGCTCAAGGCAGCTTTAGCTACCATGCTCATAGCTCAATGCTCAAGGCTGCGAAGCAGCCGTGCTTAGATCTCAGCGCTATCTCAGCCTCTAGTTGATTCATGTGATAGAAACAATTTTATTAACCTATGACCAATCCCATACTGATGGCGAAACGGCGCAGTTCATCGAAAGAGTCAGATAATGTAGAGCCCGATACATCTCAGTTCATGGTGAAGGATTATAAAAGAAGTGAAGAGAAAGATACACGTAAAGGTATGAAAACCTCGGACGAGATAAAGGTATTTGACGTTGGTGATGCGCCGGTGATGGATTATATCAAAGAGGAGAAACAGGATATTATCGAGTACGACGAATCCGCGGACGTGATCGAGTTAAAATCGGATTCCATGGAGCATCTCGATGTATCCAAAGCAAAAACCGTTAAGATAAACGGCAAGAGCACCCGGGAGGACCTGGGAAAACAGCTGAAAGCTGATTTCAGTGCCTTGAAAGAAGCCAGGTTTGATTCACGCAAGAGTTTTTTGGATATTAAAAGAAACATAGATGAGTATCGGCCGCTGTGCGACTCATGTCGGAATAGCTTGAAATGCAGTAAATGCGAAGGTAATGGCAAGATCATGTTGATGCGCAAGTGCCCGGAGTGCGGCGGGTCCGGTATGTGCGACCGCTGTTCCAGCCGTCAAAGTGTCAAATGCCCGAACTGCCTCAAGAAACTGTCGTTGTATGCCACCCATTGTACCGACTGCGGTACCGCCTTCACCTGCCCGAGCTGCTACTCGCCTATACCTTCCACCGCCACGCGGTGCTTGAAGTGCCGCACTGAATTTTCCTGTAAGAACTGTCGGGGTGTGATCGCACCCGCAATGGATGACAAATGCCCCAAATGCGGTGCAGAAAAATGGTTCGCCAAACCCAAGCGGGAGCTGCCGATCAGAAAGTTAGAGAAAGAAAAGAAATAGAATCAAACTGCCTCCAGCTAGTGCCTACCATCATTAAAATAACTTAACGGCCTGCCTCCTGCTTACTGGTATTTATAAAATCGAAACGGCCCGCCTCCTGCCGGCGCCTAAAATCAAAATAAAATCGTAGCGGCCTGATGATTATCGTTTATCTAGCAATCCGTCCGTCCCTTATTGATATCACTCTGTCCGTCATCTGCGCAACCGTGGGATCGTGCGTGACGATGATAACGGTGAGGTTCTGGGATGTGTTCAAATTACGCATGAGCTTGATTATACGCGTGCTTGTGGCGGAATCGATCTCGCCCGTGGGCTCGTCCGCCAGTAGAATATCGGGCTCGTTCGCCAGCGCCCGTGCAATAGCCACGCGCTGCTGCTCGCCGCCGCTTAGCTGGTTCGGGTAATGCTTGTAACGGTCGCCGAGCTGGACGATCTCCATAAGCTCCATTACGCGGTCGGTGCGCGGGCGCTTACCCATCTTCGCCTCTTTCAGCGGCAGCTCAACATTCTCGGCGGCGTTAAGCGTCGGGATCAAATAGAACTGCTGGAAAATAAAACCGAGCTTGTGCAGCCGCAGGCTGGTCAGCTCCCGGTCCTTTAACTTCGATACATCCTGGCCGTCCAGTAAAACCTTCCCGCGCGTTGCCGTATCTATACAGCCGATGATATTCAACAAAGTGGTCTTACCGCTGCCGGAAGGGCCCTGTATGGCAACGAACCCGCCGCGCTTTATTCGTAAATTAACATTCCTCAACGCGGTGACCTCTATATCGCCACTTTTATAGATTTTCGTTACATTGTCCAGCTGTATTACATTGTCCACCGTACCAAGCCAGTCCAGTCATATCAATTCAGACTAATATTACTTTTGCTATAATTTTGTAAGAGGCAAGAGGCAAAAGACAAGAGGCGAAAGCATCCTGGGTCCTGAGTCCTGGGTCCTTATTTCATTGATTTAACAGCACCCTAGCGCCTCATCTCTAGTCTCTAGCGCCTGATTAAATCAATCCTTCAGCATTCATCCTACACTTCTAATCACACTCTGTATGTTCATGCGTGAGGCTTTCCAGGCGGGGTAGAGTGACGCGAGGGTGCCGATCACCAGCAGCTGTGTCAGTGCGGTAGTTACCATGGGCAGCGTAAAGGCCGTCAGTGTTCGGTTATAACCGTAGATATCGCTGATGTAATCGCCCAGCCAAACGGACCCCAGGTATCCCGGGATTATACCTACTACCGCACCCAGGAACACGATGAAAACCGATTCCATGAGGATATTGGTGAAAATACTTTTGCGCGAAACCCCGATGGCGCGCATCATCCCGATCTCGTTCTTCCGCTCGTTAACCGACATGATCATGATACAGGTAACAAATAAAATTCCGATGGTAATGGATACAGAAGCAATGGCAGTATAATAGATCCTGGCGGTAACGATATTATCATGGTACCATTCCAGCTGGTCCTCCTTGGTCCAGAATGTGTACTGCGGATACTTATCCTTCAAAGCCAAAGCGATCTCAGCGGCATCCTCGGGGTTGCGTTTATCCTCCTGGAGGCCCAGTGTTACCCCGCCGATCTTGTCTACCAGCACGGTCTTGTTATCGATGACATTGATATCTGTATGCTTCAGGGTCTGGAATTCGCTCAGGTGGAGGATTATTATGCCCTTGAAAAATTCGCCGAACAGCCCGCCCTCGGCGAATTCGGTCTCGAACAGGCCTGCTACCCTGAAGGTTATATTCAGACCGGGCCCCGCGTTGATATTGACGTTCGAGCCTCTGCTCAACCCGAAATTACTCGCCAGGATCTTATCTACCATAACCTCGTATGTCCACGGGCCGGTATAGTTGTTCTCGAAATGAGGGTCGCCGGGCACATCGAACCAATCGTGAAACTTTATTTTCATCTGGTCCAGCATGATCTCGTTATCGTCATTCAAAAAATATCTCGACCGCTCCGGTATCAAGCCCATGGCGATGACCGGTCCGGACTCGTTGGAGTTGATTTTAGAGGCCTGAAGTAACCCCCCGTCGAAGGGCGCGCTCTCGGAGATGTTGGTGGTATCCGCCCTCAATCGATCGGCGAGCTCGTGGCCGTATACGATCTCTGAAGCGCCCGCGATGAAACCGGAGGTGACCAGTATATCCTCCCGGCCCTTGGACACATCCTCCTGTGCCGTAAGCCAGATACCCTCCGCTATGGACAGCATGGATATCAGCAGAATCATGGATATAGCCACAGCTAATATCGACATGACCGTTCGGCCCTTGCGCCGGAATACATTTCGAGCAATCATATTATCACTAAATTTCAAACATCAAACTTTTCTTATAGATTCTACCGGCTGCAGTCTGGCCGACCATGCAGCCGGTATTATGCTTGCCAGAATACCGATAAAGATCGTAATCGCCGAAACCTGCAGGATAAGCTCGGTTGTTACGGTGGTGACCTCAATACCCACAGGGATCTCATCCTCGGCGTTCAGTATGATATCCTCCAGTATATTGGCCCCTATGAAGCCGAATATAACACCGAAAATAAATCCCAGTATACAGATTATTAACGATTCCGCAAGAATGTATTTGACGATAGTCGTCCTGGATATCCCGATGGCGCGCATCATACCGATCTCGCGGCCCTGCTCGCGCACGGATATCATCATGATAGTGGAAATGAACAGCACCACCACGCATGAAGTAATAATAACAATCATATTGGAGAATCCCTTGAATATATCCAGGAAGCTGTTGAACTCAGCTGCGAGCTCATCTGAAGTGACCACTGTAATTTTATTTCGGTCCTCAAAATCCTCTTCAAGCCATCTTTTCACCTCGGCTTTATCATCCGGATCGTGGAGGTCGACATAGATTTCGTTGACCAGGTCGGTTCTGATAGTTCCGAACCAGTTCACCTTGTGCTTGCCGCTGAGGTACTGCAGTTCGCTGAGGTGCATGGTCACGCTGAGGATACTCCGGGGCTCGTAAAGTTCCAGGATTATACCATGGACCTTGTACCATGTGGCATTCTCCTGCCATTGAGTGTAGGTCACATTGTTCACATCAATAGGGAGCCCCACGGAATGGATGTATACGGTATCACCTACACTGACCTCAAGACGGTCAGCCAGATTTTTATTTAATAAGATCTCATGGGTAAAATTATCTGAAGAAGCTCCGCTGTCATAGGTACCGTTGGCATAGAACGGGTCGGTTTTGGTTGGTAGTGCTGTGCCCGAAACCTGTTCTGTTCCGCCGAAATCGCCCTCCATTGCCGGTACATAACCCTTGGCAGTTATGGAATATACCATTGGCACCGGATCGCTGTCGTCTTGGAAACCCCCCGGGTAGGTCACATCAAGCTCGCCGGTGGAAATGTACATACCTTCCACAAGCCACGGCGAGGCCGCACGGATTTTTGGATTGCCCTCCAGCATTTTACCGGCGAGGTCCCGGCCGTCAGCCAAATCGATATACTTGGAAAATTCCTGGAGGATCGGGTTGGAATCCTTCGGGTAAACGAACAAATCGATGCGGGTCTCATCTATAAGCTCTTTCGTGCTGGAATTGATACCCTCGCTTATGGCAAACATAATAGTAGTCAATGTAATCGCCAGCGTGACCCCTATCACTACTAATACCGTCCGTGCCGCACGCCGCCTGAGGTTCTTGAGCGGATACATTTTGCTTCCACTTGATGCAAATGTGCTTTCAGAATATTATATCTTTATGTGATATTGCTTATTAAATCCAAATACTACTAATACTACAAATACTACAAAGGAAGTTCAAAAATCAAATACTACAAAGCCCCACCCCCGTCTCTAGGACTTTTGGGTTTGGTATTTTTCTAACAGGGGTCATGCTCACTGCTCAAGCGAGCTTTGCTCGCGTGCTCAATGCTCAAGGCCACGAAGTGGCCGTGCTTAAAATTCACCATTCACCACTTCAAATCATTATTAATTTGTAACACTGCTTCATCTACCTCTTCATCTTCAAAATACAAATAGATTTTGATTTCAGAGCTGTCGCCAAGCCATTCCTTCAAAATCTCACGGTGGAGTCTTGCTTCCCACACCTGCTTGGTATTCACTGTTGCATTGTTGGTATACCAATCCACGATGAGCGGAGACCATTCCACCTTGATCAAAATGGAATCTTCCATTCGTACATCGCCGGAATTGTAGGTATTTACCACAAGCTCCACATTGTCATAGAGTCTGTTTTCAGCTGTGATTGTAAGCTTTGCATCGAATATATAGAGGTTCTTGTCACTGGGTTCGGTCCAGGTATGACTGCTGATTTCACCGTTGTAGTGCAGGTGCACCAGATACCAGACCTCGGATTCGTTGTGACCGTACAGGTCTACTTTTACATTCGTTTGGCCGTTTTCATCAAAGTAATCGAAGGAGCTGTCGATCTCGAGGTCGCCGGCAGTTCCGGCGGTAACCACCGCCATTACATTTGTGAGTTCGTTTTGGTTTTCTACATTTTTTACCCACAGCTGTACGGTTACCTCCGCATAGTTATCCGTCCTGCCTTCGTTTGCGGTTACAACCGAAACACTTGTAAATTGCAATGTGCGGACATCCAGTTCAGATTCCGGCAGGGGACCATAACCTTCGTCTACAGGTGGCGGCATGGTCATCAAAAACCCTGCAGTTACCAGAATTGCTAATGTTATTGTTACACCCGAAATGCCGCTGGCCTGCCACCGTGCGTAATTGATACGCTCATCGATGCGCACCATCCGCTCCTCCAGGGGTGTCCTGTCGCTTGCTATCCAGTGCAGATCAGATAGACCCTTGAGGGGTATATAGTACCCCATAACGATGATCACTGCAACAATGGCAAGTAACGCAATGGTGGTGCCGGAGGAGGCTTCCGAACCCGACCCGATGAATGACAGTATGTCAGAGTTGAAATAGATTGTACCCATAGTAAGGATAGTAAGAACAATTCCAGCCGTCGTCCCGTAAATGGACCACTTCAGCGTGCGCTCCAGGCCGAACCTGACCGTTGGTGTGAGAACCCCTTCGTTCATATCCTCAAGGTGGTCAGCGGCCTGGTTCGACATGGATATGGAATAATGCGTTATCATAATCGCCAGAATTAAAACCACGCTGAGCAGTTCGATGCCATCAGCCATCACCATGTACAGGAACATCATGGGTATGAAGAACGCCGAGGAGCACAATGCAATCGCATGCCAGATGCCTTTTACCTTGAAGTAGAACGGTTCTACGGAATAGCCCAACCCGAACAGTGCTCCCACGCTTGTAAGAACAATAAGCCAGATATTATTAAGAACAATAGTAAGGTGAAGACTTAAAAGTAGTGCTGCTACTACCTGGATACCAAGAATGGTCTTTACGTATCTTATACCGATGAATTCTACAGCTTCAGGTATCCTGGTTTTAAAGGTTTTGTACTTTTTATCCAGTTCCCTGTCTGCCAGTGAATTAATGATAAAACCTGAAAAATACAGGAGTAAACAGATAGTAAATGCCTCTATAAATACAAAAGATATCAATTGATCAAACGAATGCAATGCAAGAAGTAACGGTATTAGCATACCCGGCGCTACGCCTGGTAAGTATTCGTATCTCGAAATTGTAGTATAAGCCTTAATATAATCTTTAACAGAGCCCCGTTGCGCTTCTCGATGCTCGGATTTATTTGAATATGTTTGCGATTTTAACTCAGGTTTTTCTTCCATATTTTTAATCTATTCAGTTAATCGAATATAAATAGGTTGGAACACCATTGTAATTGATATTTAAACAAAGGTGTTTTGTAATTTTTAGAAAAATTTTGGGCTATAATAATAAATTACAATAAGGAGGCTAATACAAATTAATATTATTTCAAACCCAGCGCTTCTTTTAATTTGCTCACCTTCTCCACAGCTTCCTGCGGGGTTTGCGCCAGTACGCGCACCATGGGCTCCTTACCTGCGCCGCCTTCGTCGTAGATCAGATCCGGTACGAACCCCAACTGCTCTATAGCGGTTCTGGTGCCCCATTCCATGGTGGATTCCCCCTCCGGCTCTTCGGCGCGCTGAAAAGTACCCAATGTAAGTCCGGCTGATTCTGCCGCCTCAATAAGCTCCTTAGTGTATCTTATGTTCAAAGCCGAGCGGTACCTGAGGTCCGTTTGCATTGCACTTAATATTATCCTCGCCACATGGCTCGACGCGCCGAAGGCGAGCCCACCTGTACTCTGCACTCCTCCACTTGTTTTAATTATTCTGGCTTCCAGAGCACATATTTCGGAGGTATTCTTTGCAGCAGGCAGGGCGAACCCGAAGTTTATTCCAACCTCGGGTATAAGCTCACCCACCAGGATCGATTCCAG
>CP070629.1:481542-490402 GCA_020356005.1 Thermoplasmata archaeon | reverse complement strand
GACCTGATCGGGAAATCATCCACGAGGCAAAGGTCCATGATATGATAATTTTAAGTGCCACGGATCATCCAAAATTAAAAGATGCTATCTTTGGACATGTGGAGGATAAGGTGATTAAAAAAGTAGACTGCTCCGTCCTGATAACGAAACATAACAAGAAGAAGGGAGAGCTGCAGGCGTGGCCGTTCTAGGGGGCTTGTATATCGCTATCAGAAGTGCGTCTAGCGGTTGCGTTGGCGAGGCTCGTTTCGATAGACGGTATCGAGGCTCGTCTCGTTAATCGTTTTACGGTGTCGTGTCGATTGACGAAATACGATTAACCAGACGGGCTTCTATTCCGCTGAATAGATTGCCGGAGTCGTGTATATTGTAGTGTCCGAACGGCTGTGCCGTTAAATTGAAAAGAAATTAATTCGTAACGAGCCTCGCTCCCGCCCAACGCAAATAACCAATAGGATAGAGAGCCACCGGAGGGACTTGAACCCCCGACCTGCTGATTACAAGTCAGCTGCTCTACCAGCTGAGCTACGGTGGCGGCTTGTTTATTTGGAAATCAAGGAGTAAATGATTTTTTTATATATAAACTGATAGTAAATTGCTCTCTCCAGAAATGGATTATGTGGTTTCCGGAATTGTATCGGAGTTTGCATATAGCACTGCATTCAGCGGAATTGTTGTTCTCTTTCTACTGCTCCTTTGTCTTGCACTAGTTAGTATTTTATTTATGATTTAGTTTGCCGCTGGTATTATTATATTATTAAAAAAATATTTATAGGTAAATATTTATAAAAGAAAAGTAAATAAATTCACTACCGTATTCCGAGGATAATGAAATATATCGCCGATGAGATGAAAAAGCCTTCCATTTTTATTGATGAAGAGAAGCTGGATTTTGATTATGTACCGGAGGAACTTCCCAGACGAGAATCCGAACTGCAGCGGTTAGCGAAAATCTTCACGCCAATTTTGAAAACCCAGGTATCTGAGAATGTATTTATCCACGGGAAGGTGGGTACAGGAAAAACTGCAATGGCAAAAAAATTCGGAAGAGACATGGGAAAGTTCGGAGAGGATCTGGGTAAGATCATCGAATCGGTTCACGTCAACTGCCGGCAGCGCAAAACCGAAGCCAGCGTTATGCTAAAAATAATCCAGCACTTCCAGAAATCGTTTCCGGACAGAGGCTTTTCGGTTGATGAAATACTTGACAGCCTGAGGAAACATTTAGAGAAACGAAGGGTCCATCTGATCGTGGTACTTGATGAGGTGGATGTGTTATTAAAAAAGAGCGGGTCGGATTTAATCTATTATCTAACACGATTCGATGAGGAAGATTCATGGGTAAAGGGCTCTTTATCGCTTATTTTAATTTCTCAGCGTAAAGTCTATGACCTGTTTGATTCTGCAGCACTGAGCACATTCAAAAGAACCAATATGATTGAATGCCCGGCCTATACCTATGAAGAATTGATAGATATTTTAAATCAGCGTGTGGAGCTTTCGTTCAAAAGCGGGTCCGTGGATCCGGAAGCTATTGATTTGATCGCGGATATTGCATCAACTGAGGGCGATGCAAGACTGGCCATCGAGCTGTTATCCAATGCGGGAAAGAATACCGATAATGAAGGCAGTAAAATAGTTACACCGGAACATGTCCGTGCCGCAAAATGTGATATTACTACCATAGAGCACAAGCTGGCCGATTTAAAGCTCCATGAGAAAATGACATTACTGGCAGTTGCAAGATTGCTTGCAAAAGGAGGGGCATACAGGTCCACTGGAGAAGTGGAAGATTTATATGGGGTGATCTGCGAGGAATATTCCGAGAAACCCCGGGCTCATACACAGTTCTGGGGCTACCTCAAAGATCTAACAAATTACGGGCTTCTTAAAACCAAGCGCTCGGGCGAAGGCGTCATCGGCAATACCACCCTGATCTCACTGCCGGATATCCCCGCCAAAACACTCTCTAAAAAACTGACCACGAATCTTGACCGGACTGCTCGTTGAAATTATAGAATTCTAAATTCTAAGCACTAAATTCTAAACCCCTTCCTTTCGTCTTTTGACTCTCGGTACTCGTCTTTCCCCCAGCGTTAAGAAATCAATCATCAATCCTTTTCAATTTGCCTAATATATTTATAGTAGAAAACCATACATTTTAATGATGCAATGAATGTCCTAACGAAGTCATGTAAAAACCTGATGAAAGAACTTAAAGCAAATGTTATTTACACTATTACAAATGATATTGATTTTGTAAAAGAGATAGTCAAGACCTTTAAAAATACCAAAATAATTGTCGCCACTAATAATAAATTGATACTTGAAGAGGTACCGGAGGACAAGGCGATCTTCAAGCGTTTATCGGAGAGGATGATAATCGATGTGGATGTATTGAACCGCGTTGAGGATCTATTAATGAGCGCTTGTATTGAAGAATTACTTGAAGAAAATGATGTTGTAATATGCCTGGTCCAGTCGCGTATAAATGCAATAATCACCTTCCAGGTCACTGACATAGGCCTGACGCATCTCAAGCAGTCCTTGCAGGATAGAATCGATATGAAGATTCTTGATATAGTCATTACCCTATCCTACGAGATTGCGCGGGAGGGGCGGGAAGGTAGAAGAATAGGCTCGCTTTTCATTTTAGGTGATTCAGAGAATGTCCTCAAGAATTCCCGTCAGTTGATAATAAATCCCTTCAAGGGTCATACCGAGGAGGAACGGAATATACTCAATTCAGAAAATTGGGAGACCATAAAAGAATTTGCGCAATTGGACGGTGCATTCGTAATAGACGAGAAGGGCGTCGCGGTATCTACAGGTAGATATGTGGGTGTCAGCTGGGATATATATTTGCAGGGCGGATTGGGCGGCCGTCATCTGGCTGCGGCATCGATTTCTAAAACCACCAAGGCGATTGCCATTACCGTTTCCACCTCCGGTATAATACGAATTTTTAAAGACGGTAAAGAACTGTTTAAGATGAGCGCGATCTGATTTTATTTTAATTTCAACGAGACCGCTTCGATTTTTTTATCGATTTCTAGCTCTGTCGGACCACTACAATAATATATTGATTTTAATCATTGTGAGACCGTTATAATTTTATACTAATTTTGAACACTGTGAGAACGCTTTGATTGGATTTCGATTTGAGACGCTACCAGAACGAGTTGAATAGTAGAATTGTGTATAAGTGGAAGAGTGGAAAAGTAGAAAAGTGCAAGAGTGCAAGAGTGCAAGAGCAAGACTCTGGGTCCTGGGTCCTGAGTCCTTAGTCTTGGAACCTAGAACCCAGAACCTAACCTCGATCGATAACTCAAGAAATGTTCCGGCTTTCCCAGCTCTGCAGACCGCGGTTCTCAAACGAAAAATCAACGATTTCGCCGTTGAGCTTCTCCAGCGTTTCTGCTACTTTGTTTACCTTTTCGAAATCGCAGTAAAAAATGAAATAGCCGCCGCCACCTGCTCCCAGCAGCTTCCCGCCCAGCGCACCGGCTTTGCGTGCCTCTTCGTACATCTTGTTAATAGCTGGACTTGTTATTTTCTCACTAAAATTCTTCTTCTGGAGCCAGGCTTTATGGAGAAGCTCACCGAATTCCGTTAGCTCGCCCCTCAAAAGTGCCTCCTTCATGGCGATTGCAAGTGATTTAGTCTCATCCAGTGCTTCCACCACGGCACTTTTTCGTTTAACAAATCCGCATACCTGGTCCTTTATAATATTTGCACTGAGCCTTGTTCCACCTGTATAGCACAGCAAAAGATTGTATTCGAATTCATTTAAGGTTGAGCGGCGGATTTTAAGCTGATTTACAATAATCGTATCGCCTTTAAATTCTATAAAATTGAAACCACCGAAGGAGGATGCATATTGATCCTGATAGCCACCCTCGATTTCAAGGTCCTGTCGTTCGATTTTATAGGCAAGGTCCGCAATATCATAATGGGTTAGGGGTAGTTTTAACCATTGAGCCATTGCACCTACAAGTGCCACAGCCATTGTCGATGATGAACCCAATCCAGAGCCAGGCGGTGCATCACTGTGAAGAAATAGCTGCAGGTTGTCCAGCGACCGATCGTTTTGCTCTGTTTTCGTGGAGCGCAATCTTTTGATTGCTGCTTTTACAAGATCAAGTTCACCGTTATAAACGAGGTCTTTATCCGAATGATATTTTGCCACGATGTCGTAATCTAAAGAAGTGACTGAGATCTCCTTCACATCAGTTGGTTTGAGCGTACAGTAAGCGTATTTGTTTATGGTGGTGTTAAGTACAACCCCACCTCGTTCGTGGGTATAAGGCGGAATATCTGTACCGCCGCCGCCGAAGCTGATTCTCAAAGGTGCTTTGCTTCGAACCAGTATATTGCTGTCAACATTATCATTCATATATAACCGCCACTCGTGACCCGGCGATCCGGGTATGTTTGAAATTCAAGTCCAGAAGAAAAGTAAGGTGTATTTAATTATTTCGAAATTGTTCGTATTTTTTCCAGAATATAAATATCCAAATCCCCCGGGGAGGAGAAAAATGTTTAATACAGAAAAATCTCTCTAGGTAACAAGGGCAGGGTATAGGAGCTTGTTATAGAATGGATGCAGAAGAAAAGAAATGTCCACTTTGCGGGTCCTCCGAATTAAAGTTATTACCCAGTGGTAATTTTCGGTGCAAATCCTGCGGCAATTCTTTTATTTCTGCACAAACAAGTTAGTTGTAATCCCAATATTTTTATTATCAATTTATTATTGATATTAGATAGCTTCATAATTAATTTTGGTTAGATTTCGGAGTTGCGAGTAGCAAAAGACGAGACGCGAGAGGGTCTCGATTCCGAACCTCGTAACGAGCCTCGAATCCGCTTATCGAGACGAGCTTCGATACCGAAGCCGAAACCGCTCTTCTTGTAGCAATTAGAAATCTTCAACTGGGTGTTAGATCATCCCCGGCCATAAAAACATTCTGGCACAGTGTATAAATTTCAGCCATTCCCTCCCCGGTCTCGGAGGATGTAGGTATCAATTCTTTAATCAATTCCATGGATTCCAAAACCTTTAACAGTTCAAAATTAAAATGGTCGGTCACATCTCCTGAAGTTTCCATATAGTCATTAAAAAGTAATTCAATATCCTTCGACCAGTCCAACATTTTATTAAGATCATCCAGGCCAATCATATCTACCTTTGAAAGTAGACTGACCATCGGTAGGTTGAATCTGAACTGTAGAGTTGCCGCAAGCATGGTCAATGATACAAAACCATTTGGTACACTTGCTATCAGAGGATCGTACAGGAATGCGAGTACGGCATTATCACTTCCAAGGGTATCAATAACAACCGTGCTTGCTTTTCGGAATGTAAACAATTCCATCTGGCCCGGCGTATCAACAAGTACATAATTGCTTTTAAAGCCGCCCAGTAGCTTTTTGACCTCATTTATTTTTAGCGCCAGCATATCGGCGCATACGATCTGAGCTCCGTTGGGACCCAGCTGATACTCTTCCATAATCTCGTTTAATTTCACCCATTCCCTGATGTCGATATCCGGTTCGTAACCAAGCTTTTCGGCACCCGGATCCAGATTGATCGTAATAGAATCAAAGCCCTGGCGCGTAAGCCATTGTTGATATTTATACGTTAAGGTACTTTTACCCGAACCCGCAGTTCCGATAAAATATATCAGGACATTCTGGATTTCCACTCCCCAACACCTTCTATATTATTTTTAAAAATTTAATCGGATATTCTACTATAGATAACCAGCCTTCTGTAAGGCCATCAAATCCTCGGTGCTGAGCTTCTCACCGGCCTTGAACCGCTCGTAGATTTCTGTCGCCTCTTTCTTGGCCTGCGTCTTGCTCTTACTCACCTTGGCTTTACGCCTCTTACGCCTCAAACCCGAGATGATCTTGTCAAGCTCACGCACCTGCTTGATAAACAATATATGATTTTTATGCTGTTCATCGGCTTTTAATTTCGCCTCTATAAACTTCTCCTGGGCGGCATCAGCTTCGCGCCGGAGCTTATCGGATTCCTCGAATAGTGTTACCATGCTCTCGTGCTCTTGCTGCGCTTGATCTGCCAGGGTTGATACCAACCTGTGCTGCTCCTCAGCCTTCTCCTTCGACTCCTTGAGCTTTTTCATTGAGCTCTGGATTTCAGTGTTCTTTTCCAGCAGCTTTTCTCTCTCGCGAATCTCACCCTGGAGCTGGCTCAGCATATCGACAAGTTCACGTTCCTTATCACTGGTTAATACACTTGTCATCTGCTTGAACTCGATCTTCTTGAGCTCGGCGCGGAGCTTTCCAAGCGGGACTCCTCCTTTGGGTAACTTCTCCTTCTTCAACCTGTTTACCTCTTCGGAGGTAGCATTGTATTCGCGGTTGAGCTTCTCACGCAGAGCTTTGGCATCTTTTACCTTGATATTAATATCGTCACGTTTCTTACGATGTTCACTTGCATCCTTAATCAGATTTTTTACCTTATCGTTCAATGAATCCCTGCGCTCTGCCAACTTTTTTGTTTCCGCATTAAATTTTTCACGCTGGGCTTTATACCCCTCTGCTTTACTATTGAGATTGTTGCGCTTATCCTCGAGCTCTTCTATTATCTCCGGCATCTGATTTTCCTCAAATACTTATATTTAACTTAATATGCAGCTACTATAAACATCGAGTTTTTATTAATTTATCTACGATATTAATATTTAAACAAAATTTTCAAGTTACTATTCGTGAATTTGGTTGTATTTAGAATGATATATAAAATCTTTTTGGGAAACAAATATATGTTTTGATAAAATTTCAAAATAAAGAAGCCATATTTAAAGTTTAGGCTTTAATTTGTTTTAATTTTATTTTTTACAGCTTAATAATCGATTCCAGAGAAGCGTCCCACGGTCTGCGGCTGCGATGTGCGTAACGTTCTACGGCAAACGTCTTACGGCCGCATAACGCAGCCTTTTACCGGTACGCATCTCCCAACCGTCCAACGTCTGACGCACTTCTGTTAGCGATATATAAGCTTTAAATGACTTCAAACATCTTGTAGGCCGGTGTGCCGGCACCGAAACAGTACTGGACTGTATTAAAGTTCTTCTTGAAATCCTTGACGTCCGCACCTACCTTCTTTGGATCCTCTTTATCGATGCATATCCGTTTAAAGAACTCTGCAACTTCATCCATTTCCGATTCCTTCATTCCGAGCCTGGTCAATTCCTGGCTGCCAAGTCTTATACCGCTGGGATTCAACGCATCATCCACATGGTCCCACGGCAAAAGGTTCTTGTTGGTGATGATATAGGCCGTCTCCAGGTCTATAACAAGCTGGGCTGCACCCCCAAGGGGTTTGACATCCATGGCAATTGTATGTGATTCCGTGAAATTTAAATGCTCACAGAGGACCTTGAAACCTCTTTCGTGTAATGCCTGGCCCAGCGCTTTGGCGTTTTTGATTACCTGTTTGGCATAGGCTTCACCGAACTTCAGGTGTTCAGCCAGCGTAATAGCCAGGGCAGCCATGGTGTGCAGGTGGTGATTGCTCAGCACTCCGGGGAATACGCCGAAATTTAACTTCCTCATCATTTTCTCGGGTTTCATTCCCTTGGATTTCGGTTCGCATAAAATTATACCCCTCTGGGGGCCTGGGAGGGTTTTATGGGTGGATCCTGTCATGATATCCACACCCTCTCTGAAGGGGTCCTGGAACTGGCCGCCTCCGATCAGGCCGAGCACATGCGCACCGTCATACCATACGATGGCCTCAACTTCCATGAGCGCATCCATCAATTCCTTTATGGGCGTTGGAAACAAAAACACCGACATGCCGAATAAAGCCAGCTCGGGTCTTTTATTGCGGATCAGTTTGATGCTTTCATCCACATCGATGTTCATATTCTCCAGGTCCCATGGATAGGAATAATCCCGAAGTCCCCGAAAACCCACCGAACCGAACTCCGCGGAGCTTATATGCGCGCCGGCGGAGACATCGGGTACCGTGATTGTCCGCGTGGGTTTGATCATCCCGAACAGAACCGCCTGGTTGGCATTGGTACCCGAAATGGGCCTGACATCTGCATAGGGAACCTTGAATAACTCCTTGGCAAGCTCATTACACTTAATTTCTACTTCATCCACATATTTGTTACCCTGATAATAACGCTCACCCGGTAAACCCTCGGCATAGCGATCCATAAAATCGCATACCATAAATTTTCGTGCTGCTGGGCTTAATACATTCTCCGAGGCAATCATCGGTAATCCGTTTTCAAAAAGCTGATGATGCTGTCTCACCATTTCATTTATAAAATTTGGTACGTCTTCCATATTCTCGACCCCTAGTCTCGGTGAATAGCTTTGATATATATATAATTTTATTTTGCTACCAGCCAGAGCGCTCCGATTTTAATTAATAATAAGCGCTGTCAGAGCGTTAAGCTTTTTCATCGATTTCAGCCACTGTCAGAGCGTTTCGATTATAAATTAATTAAAAGTACTCACAGAGCGCTTGGCTTAGATTTCGATTAGAACCACTGCCATTAATAGTCTAAAAGTCCGGTAGTCGAAGAGTCGAAGTGTCCAAAATCAAAACAAGTCGATGAGTCCGAGGGTCCAGAAGTTTAAGAGTCGGATTTTCGCTTGGGTAAACATTCGATCATGATTTTCTGTTTAAAGTAACTCCCAAGTCCAAAATATTTTTTTACCGTTTTTGTATTTTGGATTTCCTTTGTAGTATTTGTACTGAAAGTCCTACGCAACGCTGAATAAAGGACCAATTTCATGGGCTTTTAGGACAGAAGACTTACAATATATGCAATATGGAATTTGTAAGTCTTCGCATATAATCTTTGATTCATAT
>CP070629.1:475346-481442 GCA_020356005.1 Thermoplasmata archaeon | reverse complement strand
TCGATCGTACCATACATTACCCCTGACGGGGGTTATAGGTATCAGAACAACGTCGGTTTCGTTTGTAATACCCTGCCGAATCCAGACCCGGGTTTCCATTCGTTGATATCCCAGCCAGTCCACCACAAGTGAATAATTCCCCGGTAAAAGGTCTTCAAACCCAAAAGTACCGTTTGGCAATGATAAAAATGTAGTGGTTTTCTCGTTGGTTTCGTCATAGAGTTCCAGTGTAATATTCGCAGCAGGTGTACCGTTGAAATATGATACCAGTCCTTTTATACCTCCGGGTTTAACACCGAAATCTTGCATTTTGGATTCTCTTACCGTAAAAGGTACATCCTCAGGATAGGTTATATTATGGCTTGCAATACTTGTCATCAATTTGTAAGAGCCCGGTATGATTTTATCAAATTGATAAAAACCATTCTCGTCTGTTACGGTCTCGAGGTTGAAATGCGGATTCAACGTTTCCTCATCAGCATCAACATTCGCCGTGTCGTACAGGAAAACCTTCACACCTTCGATGGGCGGCTCATCTGCGCTGTCATATGCATCATTGCTGTTCTTATCCCAATAAACAGTGCCGTTGAGGCTGCCCGGCTCTATCCTGATATCGTTGCTGATGATATAGTTACCGTGCCTGCGCATTGCCTGGTCGTCTGTAATTGTCATTGTTGTGGCGTTTAATTGAGTCTGTTCCACCCTGATCAACTGAGTATTTGCATCCCCGATCTGTTCACCGCCGTTAGAAACGATGATTGTAATATCGCCGGGCGGCACGGTCAGATTGTACCAGCCGTTCTCATCAGTATATACAACATCGTGGGGTATCATATAATCATCCAGCACGGTGACGCGCGCATTGGGGATCGGCCGGCCCACCGCATCGGGGCTGTCCTCCGAAGGCGCTGTGCGTACATAGCCCTGTACCAGCGCTCCGTGGTAGTACTTCAAATAGTAAACAGACGAACGCGGACCCTGGCTGATCGTACCGCCCTCGCCCTCTTCATCTATCTCGTTATTATTATTATTGTCAATACCGTCGGACTCCAGGGTACTTTTGTGCTCCACACCTTCCTTGTATGAGGTTGCACGCCAGTATCGACCATATTTCTCTTCATCAGAGCCAAGTGTGGTTTGATTATAGGGATTCCAGTATAATGTACGGTATACCAATTTAAAATGCTTCATACCCCAGCCCTGCATGGCCGGATAACTGTCTGTTGTGGTGGATTGAACGCCGTCATCTATTCCGGGTATGCTGTCATCCGGCAGTCCAATATCCGAGCCGTGCCAGCCAGTGAAACAGCGATAGAACATTGTATTATAGAATTCATCCTTGTATCTCAGCTCCCAGTTTAATATCCTGACAAGATCCTGGCCGCGGCTGTCGATTTCCTCTTCGAGTCGGTCAGTTGTTAACGGATTGTCGGGATAAGGTATCCAGTCCTCGGTTTGCGCGCTCAACCTGTACTCTGCATTACACAGATATTCGAGATAATCATCGATATCTCTATCAGCCAATTTGATCGGTGCATAGAAAATACCGGTATTGGAAGCCGAGAACGGGAACAACCGCGAATCCACTGCAAAATACCTGATACTTTTTCCGGTAGCTACGATAAGATCATTGTACATATCAACTATTGATTCAAGATTTAAATTGTTCATTATTAAAACGCGGCCGACAGCGTATTTGGCATTCTCGTGTTTAAGCCCGGTATAACGGCCATAAGTATCCGGATTGTCCATGACTTCACTTATGTAATCCGTGGGGTTCCTCATAGCGTTATTTAGCCGATCCCAATTTGGATGATCCTCCTGGTTCCCGTCATCGAGATACTCTATTATAATCCGCTCAGAATTTGTACCGCCGTTCAATGCAATGTCACTCTCAATCAACCGTAATGAGAATAATGTTATCGCTTCTGTTTCGTTCTGGCTGGCGATTACGGAACCTGCGAAATGGTAACCGTTCTGGAAATTTTCAGCACAGCTTGGATGCTCCCCCAGGTATATTGCCCAGAACCCGTAGTCCCACCACGAGACGAAACCGGGCCGGTCTTCTTTCGGAAGATCCGTATCCTGTTCAGACAGCCATCTCATACCGTCAAGCCAGTATTCCGAAACGAAACTGTGCCCGAAAGCTCCCAGTAATTGGTTTTGGGGATCATATTCGCGTTTGCTTTCATACGGTATCGCCGAATCCATAGCGAACCAGCAGTTTGGCATGAGCACCAGGAATGTAAAAAATGTGGCTAAACCTATATGTTTCAGCTCGACACGAATGCCGGAAGCAGTGTATTTGAATAGTAAAAATAACAGCAGTGGAATAGTGATAAGCCCCAGAAGTAACAGGCCTTCATAGAATATTTTTTCTAATTCGAACCATGTGTATAAAAGCCATATGGCCGCGAAACCGCCGATAAGCAGAAGCGCAAAATAATAATGGAATCTAAAACTCAAATAAAGTCCTGCGAGACACATAGCAATGCCAAATGCGCACAGGCCGAATAGATATTGGAAATAGGTGTATTCTTCGGTATAATGATAAGTAAGATAAAATGAAACAATCAGCGAGATTCCTGTTACAACGCCAACATAAAGATACATTGTTTTTGCTTCGAACCGTTTAAACTTCCTCATGGTCGGATCTACTCTTTTAATGATAAGCCAAATGGTCCAACCTGTGAGAATAGCAAAGACCGGTGAGGCATTGAACATAAATCGAACCGCTGACATTGCCATGTAAATCGCCAGAGCGCACCAGATTGTAATCAGAATATAATCAGTATTCCAGTGCCTCGGGATAGCAATAATAGCAAGAACCAGTCCGATTAAGGACATATAAAAGGTTACAGGTCCGTAAGAGAACACCAGGCGCGATAAGTCGGGAGCCTGAGCCTCTGCAATGGTTTCGTACAGCTTGCTTTTAATAAAATATCCGCCGCCCGAGAACAGCGATTCCGCCTGTTCGGGGAAAATGAAATTGATCAGAGAATAAGAAAGAGCCAGGGCGATGATTATAATGGGGAAAACGATGATCCAGGGAATATCCCTGGTAGGTACGAAAACAATCCCGATGACGACTATACCAGCTACAATGAAAAACGGGTTGTACCATGTACCCGCACCCAGCTGAAAGGCGATGGGGAATGAAATCATCATGGCAGAAAAATTCACTATAATGATGATCAAAAACAATCCGAGTGAATCGATTTTCCTGAATTTATTGAACAGTAACTGAACGACAAAAAATCCGGCAATGATGACCATCACATATGGAAATCCTTTCCACATAAGTGCGATAACGCCGATAGAAAAACCACATAATAAAGCAAAGCCTACAGCAATTCTATTCTGGTTAAAGAAATCTCTCACGCCCAGCGAGATCGACCGCGGACTTCTCCATCGTTCAACCCATCGTTTATCTTTTAAATGATTAAAAGCTTTGGCGAGGAAGAAAAATGTTGTAACCACGAAGAACAGAACGATTGCATCGTGATCTGAGAATCCCAGCGGCGACCTTTCGATATGTGAAGGCATGATGGCCATGAAGAACGCGGAGAGTAACCCTGCCTGTTTTCCAAATATATTACGAGTGAGGAAGTATACAGGGAATATAGTGAGCGCGCCCCAGAACGCCGGTGCAAACAACAGCACCATCCAAGTGGCATCTTCGGTGCCCATGCCCGTGGCCCCGCCGACAATCATACCCGTAACAGCCACAGACCAATCGTATATCGGCGGGTAAGGATTCCTGGCGGTAACTGGATAGTTCAACATCGGGTCGCGGTAGAGATGCCCTCCTGTATCCTGGACGTGATCGATTACCTGTTTATGATAATAGGGGTCATTACCAGACAGTACATAATCGTAATCGGGATAAGGTGGATCAACTGCAATATCATAATAAAAATATGACCGTAAGAACAATCCGAGGAAAAAGATCGCAAAAAGCGCGGTAACAGTAAACCAATCCCTTCTTAACCATTGTAGAAATCTATTACTTCTCAGAAAAATTAACAACTGGGCTCTGGTCACACCCGGTCTTTTATCTTTTTCAATACCCTCTTCTTTCTTACCTGCTCGCCTTCCAAGACCGGAAGTTGGTCTGCCTAATTTATCTTCTCGATTCAGGGTATCGCTTGAATTTTTCTGTGCCATTATGCCACCATTTTAACCGGACGGAAATTCTTTTATTCATTTTCTAAAGCTTCTACTGTAATTTGTACTCCTGGGGTAATAATTGAAATTAATCCGTATTTATTGTGTTTGGGTATATATTAATTATGCGTGAATTACCTTCCTTTTAAATTGTTATAATATTATATTAATATATAAACGAATTTTGTGAAGAGCACAGATATAATTTCTAATACTTATCATTTTCCGTATTATATTTTAATATATAAATTTGCTAAATTTATTAATAAATAATATAACAAGAAAAATTGAAAATATTGGATTTTCCCAAAGTTGAGGTAATAAATGCCTTTAAGACAAATAATTTGAATACTAAACTTTAAAAATAAGTCTTAATAGCCAGGTATCAAGATAATAGCATAAATCAAAAATACATTATGATTCTAGGAAATAAGTACAGAATTGGAAAAAAATCCTTTTTTTAATACTTATGAGCATTTCTACCAAAACTTTAATTAATCTCAATTATATTTTCTTACAATTCGGGGTTTTATTATGGCCAAGTGGTATGGCGGTATGATTTTAGCTATCATTGTAATCATTGGTACATTTCTAGCTATGAATTATTATCCATGGTTTTATATCGAGACCGAATATCCGGATGACTATCCAGAGAACCGTCCTGTGGATTCGGTTAGGGTAACCTACACGTTAAAAGATTACGAGATCGAATTCTCGGATAAATCTGTAACAAGCATTACCAACACTTCTGCTAATATCGAAGAAGGAACCTATAATATCGAAGATAAACCAGAGGAAGGGGGATGGGACGGTGATTACGACGTATTTGAAGAAAGCGGCAGACCCGAACAATTAAAAGTTTATAAAAATACCTATTTGTTCTCGATAATAACAATCATCATGGCTATCATTTGTGTGATTTTGATACCACTGGCTGGTCTGGGAAAGATCCCCACAAAGGCCGCATCGGCAATGGCAATAATAATGACAATTTTTGCTATCCTGGGTCCGATCTACTACGGGGTTTTTATGCCTTTTGCATTCGACGATGATAATGAACAAATCTATGAATATACAAAAGATAATTTGATAGGTACCGGTGATGTTGAAAACATTACGGATCCCGAACCTTTACAGAGTATCTGGGGCGATTCCAATAATATTGATGTGTACCGTCAAGCAGGTATTGATGGTGCAAAATCGCATTGGCGGCCTGCTTTAGGTTGGTGGATCGCGATTATTATGATATTTATAGCTATCATTTCAATTGGAATGATAGACGGTCCCAGAAAGCCAGGGGGCCGTTATGCATCGGCAGGGCCGGATGATTATTACGGCGACCGCCAGGAAGACTGGGATCGGGTACCCCCTCAATACGATGACAGGGGACGCCCACCGCCCTATGACGACCGGTACCCGCCGCCATCCAGCCGTGATTATGATAGAGGCCCGCCGCCGGGACCCAGAGGGTATGATTATGACAGGGGTCCGCCGCCCCGGGACGACTATTACGATAGAGGCCCACCACCGAGAGGGCCGCCCCCCAGAGGACCACCTCCAAGGGGACCACCACCGGGTGCACCACCGAGAGGCCCACCACCGAGAGGGCCGCCCCCCAGAGGACCACCCCCAAGGGGACCACCCCCGGGTGCACCACCGAGAGGCCCACCACCGAGAGGGCCACCCCCTGATTACCCCCAAGAACCCGATTATGGGCCTCCTCCAACACAGGGTGAATGGGAGCATCCCGGGAGACCTCCTCCTAGACGGCCGGGATACTGATTAAATAAGCTTTTTAATCGATTACAGAAGAGCGTCTTACGTTTAGCGGTGGCGAGGCTCGTTACGATAAGCGGTGGCGAGGCTCGTTACGATAAGCGGTGGCGAGGCTCGTTACGATAAGCGGTGGCGAGGCTCGTTACGATAAGC
>CP070629.1:468438-475246 GCA_020356005.1 Thermoplasmata archaeon | reverse complement strand
TAAGGTGAAATCATGTTCGAATCAACAGAATCATTAATTGCAGTGTTTTGGATCGTTGTTGGAATTATTGCATTGATTCCATTTATTATTTTTACCATAAGTTACAGAAGAATAAAAGATAAAAAATTATTATACAATTCAATTGCCTTTTTTCTATTCTTTTTAAAAGCGATATTGTTATCCATCGGGTTGTTTGAACCCTTTGGAGACGATGCCGTCTGGTTTTTATCCGAAGAGCTGTGGTGGGCGGTAGCTGCTGTCCTGGATGCTATTATAATAATTTTGATAGCTCTATCATTGTTGCATAAGAAGTGAGCTGATGGTAGATCCGAATGAGTTATTAGAGAACGCCAGACTTATTTATGAGTTTATAGAGGGCAACCCAGGCATGCATTTAAGAGAGATATCCAGGGAGTTGAATATTCATTCCAGCACATTGAGATATCACCTGGGCTATCTTGAAAAAAAGGGTTTAATAATTAGTAAAAAGGAAGAGAATGTGAGGATATTTTTCATAGCAGACAAACTGAGCTCGGAAGATAAGAACATAACTCCGCTCCTTCAGCAAAAACGTTTTCGAGATATCATCCTGTTCATTATTATTTCAGATGAAACCACACATTCAGAGATATATAAGAAATTATCTATGAAACCCTCAACCTTATCAAAATATATCGGTATATTGGAATCCAGACGAATAGTAAAGCATACAAAATCAGGTCGTGAAAAACATTATTATATTGAAGATGAGCAGAGAGTAATGGAATTACTACTCACCTATAAAAAATCATTCTGGGATCCTTTCGTGGAAAACGTTTTAGAGATATATTTAGAACGCTAAGATGAAAAGTTCACAGTTTGTTTTATAATTCATAGTTTGTGCCAGAAAATATTATATAAATAAGAACCATAAATGTAGGTAGCAGAATGATTCAAGGTGGTAGAAATATGGAAAAAAGTACAAAAATCATATTGATTGTTATTATTGTTGCTTTGATTAGCGCAGGCATGGGTTTCTTTGCTTACAATAATGGTGTTTTTGCTAAAGATCCAAAAATATCGGAGGATGAGGCGAAGACTATCGCCGAGGAGCACACAGGCGGAGAAGCCATATCTGTACATGTGGAAAAAGAGGGTTTTACTACAGTATATGAGGTGGTTGTTGTTAACGCGACCGGTGAGTGGGAAGTTGAAATCGACTCCCAGAATGGAGATATATTGGAGATCGAAGAGAACGACGGCCCTGAAGATGAAGAGCGCGATGACGACGACGACGATGACGACGAAGATGATTATTAATTGATATACGAGGAAGAATCCAGATACAAATTTACAATGGTTTTTGCTCTATATTTTCTATTTATATTAATTAATATGCTGTATGACGGTAATAATTTCGGGAAGTGATTCGTATGAAGATTAAGGTAATATTAGTAGTAATAATATGTTTTATTATCGGTTTTTTAGCGGGATATTTTGTTGGAGGAATCCTAGGAGATGATGATGATGACGGCGGCAGCGGTTCGGGTTCCCCTTACGAGCCATTCATAGATCCGAATAATTTTGTCGATTATATCGATAATAAATATCTACCGTATAAACCGGGTACAACCTTGTATTATGAAGGAATGTCGGAGGATGAAAAGGTGGAAATTAAAATCACAGTTACAAATGAAACCAGAGTGGTAATGGGAGTAAGGTTTATTGTCGTTAGAGATACGGAACATATTGACGGTGAACTTGAAGAAGACACCCACGATTGGTTTGCCCAGGATATATATGGTAATGTCTGGTATTTTGGAGAGGACTCGAAGGAATATGAGGACGGTGAGCTATCAAGTACCGCAGGCTCATGGGAATCCGGGGTCGACGGAGCACTGCCAGGAATAATAATGTTCGGTAATCCGCTGGCCAGTGTGTCTTACAGGCAGGAGTATTATAAGGGAGAAGCAGAAGATATGGCAGAGATCATCGGTTTAAACGAAACGAAAACCGTATCCTACGGTGAATTTGATAATGTTCTGAAGACCAGGGAATGGACTCCCCTGGAACCTGATGTCGAAGAGCACAAGTATTATGCACCCGGAATTGGAGTAATTTATGAAGAAGCGGTAAAGGGCGATGAGGAATACGTTGAGCTCATTGATATTGAAGAAGAGTAAAAAGTGAAAAAAGTAGTTTAAATTAATAACTATTTTTCTTTATCCAGAGGGTTGCTTTTACCTCAACCACCAGCCTCCAGCACCAAAGCTCAAGTTATTGATTAAGAACAATTACATTTAGACAGCTTCTTTCCATCAATCAGCTTCGAACTCAGCCCCGCACCTCGGGCACTCTTCATCATCCTCAGAGATAATTTTACCGCATTCCGGGCATTCGAACTCATATTCATATTCATCCTCCTCTTCCTCCTCCTCAATCTTCTTCGGTTCCATTTTTGGTTGTTCCAGCGGTAATTTCTTCGGTATTCTATCCATTAATCCTTCCGGTAATCTCTTCGGTAGTCTTTTCGGTACTTGTTCAGGGATTTTTTCTGGCAATCTCCTAGGTGCTTTTTCTGGTATTTTTTCCGGTACTCTCTCCGGTGCTTTAGCTGGTAATTTTTTCGGTAATCTCTGCGGTAACTCTCTTTTAATACCTCTCGACGGTTCTCTCGGTTTCCTTCTAAAAGGCTCTCCCGATGGTTCTCTGGGTACTTCCATTTCCTCTTCGAGCTCACCAGCACCTCTGCGACTCATAAATAACAAGATAATTACCACGATGATTATTATTGCAATAACTGGTATTAAATAAATCATCCAACCGGAATCCGCCGCCTCCTTTTTCTCCGAGGGAACAGATGTTGGATCCGATGGGTCGGTATCGGCCTCAAATTCCTGTTTTAATGTGAACTCATCGGAGTCAGGGTCGTCTTCCGGACCGTACTTCAGCGAGTCGAAATACTCCCATTCCCAGAGATCTGGAAGTGTGTCTCCATCGAAATCCTCTTCGTAGGATGATTCGTCCGAGGGATCTGTCCCGGCATATTGTTCAAGGAGATTGGGATATCCATCGCTGTCCGGATCATCATCTACGTCCTGGTCCAGATTACCAAAGTTATTCCATTCCCACAAATCCCGAAGTGTATCGTTATCAAAATCGTCTTCTGCACCGAAAGCAATCTCAATGGTTCTTTCAATCCAGGCCTCGCTGAAAGGCACATCATTGTTTCTTACGGTAAGCTTGATGGTGTAATTGCCGGGTTCTGTATACTTATGGGTAACAACCTTTCCGGTCTCCTGCCCTCCATCGCCGAAGTCCCACAGCCATATCTCGATCACTCCGTCCGGGTCGTTGGATGCTCTACCGTCAAATATGATATTCTCATTTACACCTGCATAACCGGATGGTGTCATTATGAAACTTGCTACAGGCATTTGATTCTCCTTGATGAAATCTATTGTAATAATCGTGAAACCTGTGGGTAGATTCGTAAAGGTGATTTCATTTGATGTCAATGTATAGTCCAGATCTGTTTGTGACCAATCCGCGTTATTAATCATAACTGACGTGGGGGTCGGGAAATTCGTAAAAGTCACACTTTCTACCGGCTCACTTTCATCGATATCGAATTCTATTGTTAAGATCCCGTCGGTTCCAGCAAGCTGATCGATCAGGTCCTGTTCGGATATCTCTGAAGATGGTTTATTGAAAACCTCATCCGCTTCGTCTTCAAATATTGACTGCATATCGATATCTATGGTTTTTATGTTTTCAATGTTTGTGATATCGATTTTGTTCGACAGCGTGTAGTAGGTTAATGTGACCTTTCCCGGTTGGTTTGAATTGTGACGTGTAACATCATAATGCGTTTTCACCCCATCTTCTTCGAATGTGAGATGATATGTATATTGATCATCCAGATCAGCCCGCATATTATCAATAGATTCCTGTGCAATGAACGCATTAACGGATAAAAGTATCAGGGATAGGTATACCGCGTATATAACCGTCCAGACAGATTTGCGCTTGAAGATTCTATTTACAATGCCAGAACTCACAAACTCACCCCCTTTGTGGAGGCATCCTTACCATATCTGGCACTTGTACCTCTCCTTGCGTTTCGCCTGAGGCCGTATATAACAAGCAAGGTCAGTGAAACAGGTATCGCTATAATATGATATTCAGGTACTACATGAAGAGTGCCCGCTGAACCACTGCTGCCGTTAGAACCCATATTTTGTCCCGCTGCACCCGCCGAACCAGCTAAGCCGCCATTGAATTCAAAAGTAGATAAATTTAAAAACGAGCTGTTGTAAAAGATCTTAATCCTGCCGCCGCCTCCGCCGCCTCCACCGCCGCCAGAATCACTATCGGTTCCGCTGGTAGAACCACCGTTACCACCATCACCACCGTTGGCATATAATTTTCCTGTTATGTTCAAGTAATTGGTTTGTGAATCCAGAATTATTAAAATTCCACCACCTGAACCGCCGCCCCCACCCCCGCCGGTACACTGACCTCCGCTGCCGCCGGCAGCATTCTCTCCATCCGAACCATTCACTGTTATTTCACCGGCTATGGAAAGGTTGTCTTTGGCACGCAGCCAAATTGCACTGCCTCCATTACCACCTGCTCCTCCGTTTAAATGCTGACCGCTACCGCCGCCGCCACCGCCGGAGCCCTGCTTAATGGTTTTTGTGGTCGCACTTCCATAGGTTGTGCTGGCTCCGCCGGCACCACCTCCATTGGGGCCTCCGCCGGCACCACCAGCACCTCCAGCTCCACCATAGGCACCACCGCCGCCTCCGCCGCCGCCCCCAAAATAACTGGGACCGATCAAGGGTGGGCCCCAACCGAGGTTGCCACCGCCTGCATGGCTGTTAGGCCCTTCTCCTCCCTCACCCTCATTTCCAGAGCCGCCTCCCGCACCGCCGGTAGAACCGTTACCAGCGCCGAAGATAGTACCATTGATGTAGATATTGTTTGCCACGATTTTGATATAATATTCGTGGTATATTGTTGGATCGTCGTTAAGATATACAATTCTACCAGCCTTCACTTCAAATGTTGTTATATTATAATATGAACCATCCAGAGTACTACCGTTAGCCGGGATAAGATTTGCCCAATTTTGATCGCCATTAGGTAACGAGGCTCTTGAAGAAGCCCGAGTTAAACTTGGATTGCGTGAGTTCAACTGCTTGGGTTCTGCAAAAATGGTATTTTCATCCATTTTGATTACACTGATTACTCCAGGTTCTCCAGGTTCACCGAGACCTGGATCGGCTATGGTATCTTTTGCTTCCGTCCAGTCGGTCATCAGGATATAATAATTGATATCATTGAAATGATTCAAATTTAAAAGTTTCGTGGAGATCTGGGCTTCTAATCGGCTCAAGTCCAATGCGGCAGAAACATCGGTTATTTTGACCCAGCCTTCCATTGTGTTTCGTTTCTTCATTATATTTTCGATACATTCAGAGCTTTTCATGCTTGTTTCCTGATTGTAACAATAGAGCTCATTGAAAAAGATCTCACCGTCCTGGCCCACCACCCTTATCATGTAATCAGCACCAAGCTGTCTATTGATGGAATAACCACTCAGTTTATCTCTATCTATATCCAACATGATGTACGCATAGTCATAACCATATTGAATGACCAGCTCCCCATCATCATTTGCGCTTGAACGATATTCCTCATCTGAATTTTGAATATTTTTCTCAATAATGGACATCGGCCCGTGCAGGATTTTTGTGCCTTTCATCATTTCGCCATCCACACGGAGGTAAAATGAGAGCGAATCAGTTGCTTTAACTGTCCGATACTCTCTCAGGTCTATGTTTATATTGCCGTTAATGGAATTTTCTGCTTCTTCATCATCGAAACCGACAATGTTAGCCCAGTCACCGAATGCACCGTCTATTCTGATCTCGTCAGGTGCGGTTTTCACATAGCCTTTGTAGCCTGAACCCGAGAGTGTGATAGGAACTGCTGTGTTAGTATCTTGAGATTCCAACGAGGCCGCCACCTTTGTTATTTCAAAATCCAGAACCGTTTCGGCGGGGATTGTGCTGGTATCCACTTCAACCACAAACTCCATGGTCTCCTCGGCATTCAGAGTAACTGGCAATGTTGGCGTAATGATATAATTCGAGTCATCGCTGTTTTTAAAAGAAAATGAATCTAATTTAATTGGGGCCTCATGCGCTGTTGCGGTTATTTTAATTACTTCAGTGCCAGGAGCACTTGATAATACATCATCGTTTGATGCAGGTTCCTGTTCCAGTGTTATATAACCCGATTTATCGCTTATTATGGCTGTTCTATCAGAATTTCCGGCATAATCGGTGGTTTTGAATACGGCAAGTGTTGTTCCACCTGGATTATAGGTACCATCAATAAGATATACACAAGCTTCAAGCTTGTTTCGGCTGTTGTCTATCATTCCATTTCCCATCAGGTTCCAGGCATTCCAGTCAGTATTGATCCGCTTCTCCTCCGATTTGTAATCCGGATCGAACAGATATACGCCGCCATAATGTATCTTACCATTTTTCCCGTAAGCATGAATCATATAATCCGCGCCCAATCCAGAGTAGAGGTAACCGGTAGATCCATCGACATCGCTGTCTATAAATATGTGCACCTGATCCGCCCTTGTGTCGGAATCGCCTTCCATTATCCAACCACTAACAACCATCATTACAAATATTTTATCATCCTCTAGAACGATTGAACTCGCGATTCTGTTAATATTTGGATACCTTGACAGATCATCTGCGGACGCGGCAGGGTTCATTGCATCGTTCCCAGCTCTAAACTC
>CP070629.1:465159-468338 GCA_020356005.1 Thermoplasmata archaeon | reverse complement strand
TCTATCGCGATGGTTCCAGCATCATTATAATTACCTGCACAGATATAATGATATTGGGCCTCTATGATTGCATTTACTTCTTCTTTGACGTCAGTACCTTTCAATCCACCGGTCTTCTCGAACTCAGCTTTATAATAACTCGCGGCATCTTCGTGATATTTGGCCCGTTGTGAAGTGGTTAAGCGATGATTAAAGAATTCTTTTATAAGTTCATGTGCATCATAACCTGTGATGGTCTCATGCAGAAGAGACCTGTCAAGCAGTGAATCTATACATTCGTAATTTATCTCCGGATCGATAAAAAAAGCCTCCGCAGGTATCGGGTAACGATGTACCGATATCATTTCAAATAACTTCTTTTCTATCGTTGATAAGTTCACATAGATCTCTTCACGGAAATATTTCTGTAAATCATGATGGCTTTTAAATAATTCTGCCAGATCTACCTCAGAACGCGATTCGCTTGGTTTGGAAGAAAGATGATTATGTATCAACTCGAGGGTCAGAGGGTGGCCTTCCGTTAAATTATATATCTTTTTAAATTCTAAATCTGCAATTTCATCGATATCGAGTAATTGTCTGCTCGCCTCGGAATCAAGTCCATCAAGCTCGAGTTCTGCAACCAGGTTTTTTATTGCGACCTTCTTGCGATCGTAAAAATCTAATTTAGTTCTTGTCAATAATATAATATTAGTATTTTCAAGTTTTTCCAGACCTACCAGCTCTACCAACATAGAAAAAAGAGGTTTGAGATCATCATTAATTTTTTGTACATCATCGAATGTAAGAATAACATTTAGATCAACCAAATCGGTCTCCAATATTTTCATGATTTCTGGCAATTCAAGATTTGATTCGTTATCCAGGTAGAATTGGAGTTTTTTTCGACCAAGTTGAGACAGAAACTCAGCCAGCTCCCGGAGCGTCCCCCGAAGGCTATCCCACTCATGAAGCTGGTACCAAAATATATTGCTTGATGATTCTTGAACATAATCATTCAGTATTTTAGAAACAAGCGTTGTCTTTCCAACCCCAGGAATTCCGATGATTACCATTACCCGTGGTAATTTATTATCGATCAATTGGTTTAATTTGGCGAGTTCGTCTGCCCTCCCTAAAAATCTAACAGGGTGGGCCATGCTGTCGATAAAATTTACTGATTTAATTGCAGAAACGTCTTTTGGGATTGGCTTCTGCGGTTTTTTATCAAAATCAATTACTTGTTTTGCTTCAATACTACCCTCAGGCGTTATCAGTGTTATCAGTTCTCTAATCGAAAGCCGGGTATTTAATTTGCTGTTGATCTCAGAAAGAGTGATACTCCTTACCGCACCTGATTTTTCTACCAAGTTAACCTCTTTTTGCTCCAGACTTTCCCTTAGTTTTAAAGCATATGATATCCCTGCCTGGGTCAATAAGTAGATCTTACGTTTACGAACAGTATCTTTTACATGGGCTGTCCTTTCGCTTACAAAATCTTTTTCCCTGAGGTTTTTCATTACATGAGACACATGGCTCCGCCTTATACCAATGGCTTCGGCAATACCGGGCTGGGTAATGTCATAAGGGGCTTCAAATTCATCCTGAAATCTAGAGAAATGTTGAAGATGAAGCATAATTGTATCTTCTATCGTTATATTAAATTTCACATCAGTCATAGGTCAACACTTGATTAATCTAACTTCTTTTATAATTCTATTAACGACTTTTATTATATTATAATTTCTGAATATCTTATTCTATTGAATCGTTTTACGCATATCCAGTATGAATTCCGAAAAGCCCCATTTTTTATAAACAGAAATAGCATTTCTATTGCCCGGAAATACATTTAGCATGACCTTTGAAACCCCCTTCTTTTTCAACCACTTTAAACCCTCCCTTTCCAGTTGAGAACTTATACCCGACCGCCGGTATTGTTTCCGGACATAAATATCAGTGATATATCCAACCCGTTCTATTTTGAATATCGGAATATTCTTCTTTATCATTACCGCAATATAACCCGCAACTTTGCCGTCCTTTTCTGCTATCAGCACCAAACCGTTCTTGGACCATATCAATCGTTGAATAAAATTCAATGTTAATTTTTTTGCTTCCTTTTTACGCTTGATATAAACAATGTGCTCCGGCGATGTCCTTTTAAGAATCTCGATCTGGCTGGCCAGCAGTTCATTTGCCATATCTGTAACCATCTCGGCATCTCTTATACGCGCTTTCCTTATCGATATCATATTAAGCAAATAAATCTGAATTGTAATAAATCTGATGGATGTAATTGACTAATAATAGCTGTAAAAATAATGATAGTCATCGCAACTCGTCTCTCGCGTCTCGTCTCTCGCCCCTCCGAATTCAACCTGAAATCAACTTGCTGTTTCGTTACCTATAACTGCCGGTACTGTGTGCCAGCCGTTTTTATCAATTGCGGTTTCTATTGTGTATGCAGGCCACAGACCTTCCTCTTCCCAGGGCATACTGATCATTTTTCCACTTGAATACCCTTTTTCACAGGCTGCATTCAGAGTTATTCTGATGGAAGTACCTTCAGAAATATTTACAAATAACCAGTGATGATCTACGCCGCTCCCGGAATGATCCAGCATATCAAGTTTAAAATCCTCGGGGTATTCCATGGGGTCGCCGAAAAATGTGGTTTTGCCTTTCACCATCTCAGAATAGATCTCCACCTCACCGCTCCCACGGATCCGTAACGCACTCCCGTGCACGGTATTATAGATATCAACCTGGACATTCTCACCTTCTACCTGCAATTCGTCCATGACCGGATGCACGCCGACATCTGAACTGAATGCCAGAGGAAGATATAATTCATATTCTTGAAGAGCCGTTGGTTCAATCATTATTCCGTAATGATAGTTATACCATCTGTTCTCACCCTCAAGGCCAAAAAAGACTACGAGGACAACAATGAAGAGAACAACAATGACCGTAACAAATTTCTTTTTATTTCTATCAAATAGAATTTTTGTAATAACTAATAATATTACTACGATAAAAAAGAATATAATCCACATCATTCCGGTCATGATTTCACACCGCTAATATTTTCAGCATATCCATAAAACCGTGATTATGATTAATAGTTTGATTGTATTATTTAGCTTTTTCACAGGGATTATCATGAAAATAATATAATACTACTGGAAGAACCGTTC
>CP070629.1:461877-465059 GCA_020356005.1 Thermoplasmata archaeon | reverse complement strand
CAGCACGCAGTTGAAATCTCCTGCACATCGTCAAAGTAATGTGATCCGTCAGGGCTTAAAACTAAGCGACACCTTCCGCATTTCCAAGATTTTGTTAACATCTCTTATCCTCGGGTAAATGCAACTGCTACAAATTATTGCACACCTCTCCCCCTACTCCCGCAGCACCATCTTGATGGAGTTCGTATACTCCGGCGTCACTAGCCGGAGCTTTGAAATGCTAACTGTATGAGTGGTTCAAAGAATAGGGGCAGGTCAGAGGAAATCCCTTACCGCCCCTGGCTCTCGTCTCCCTATCCGCCAATCTGTCCTAAAGGACGCTGCTTCTCAATCACATCTTTGATTTCGTTAGATATGCGGAGAAACTCCCTTTCTTGATCTGCTGGTTTAAGTTGATTTAAGGGAGGATCTTTATGAACGGCTTGATATTTTGCAATCTCGGTATGTTCGATGGTACTGGGTCGCACTGCAATCCAAAAAATATTAACGCCGTGATCTTTCGCCGCCTCCAATAAAGGAGGAAGCTCATTCTTCTTAATAAAATCTGACGTTAGATAATCCTGGCTGATAAGCAGGATGGCTGCCTGTGAGGCGGCTAGCTTCGATTCGATCTTTTCCTGCCAATTATCTCCAGCCATGATCTCCGTATCATCCCATACTTTAATAAGACCAGCTTGCTCAAGCGGATGGAGCCACTTTCTAAGCTCGAACAACCAATCCGCATCTTCATGGCTGTAACTAATGAAAATGGACTTGCTAACTTCAAGCATCGGAGTTACCATGTGCAAAAAGTGGATAATCTCCTTTTCACTATCGATTCTGTAAGTTATCTCCAGAGGCGGCTGGGGATGTTTGTAAATAAAAATATCTTCGGAAAGCGGTACAGTGCGACCGGGGTATCCCTTGGGGTTCTCGACAATTTCATTCTCTATATCAACCACTATTTGCAGGTGATCTGGAGATAGACCTTTCCGGAACTTCTTGGCCCCCGCGGAATACTTGGCCGCATAATCAGGGGAATCTTCTATATCATTCATGTTTTCTAGCGCCTGGGTCTAACCCTGATATCTACTCGTCAATTTGTTTCACGGAAGAGATCATTATCCGATGAGCTTCCTCGTCAATCCCAAAGTAGATTTCAACGGGTGCGTTTGGGACACGCAACTGCAAGAGCTCGGTTTTCGAATCCCTCTTTACTCCTGGTGGTTGCGGCTCAATCATTAGCTCTTGGATTTGGTCCTCAATAACCATTCTTATATCCGGACTGATTGTGGCCAGTTCGTCCCGTACGCTTCGACTTTTTTGCACGCTATACTCCAATAAGTCAGCATTGTCGAAGCTGGCCAGGATACTCTCCTCACGTTCTCGATTAATCTGTGCTCTTTCGATCTGGGCAATCTGATCGTACTGTTCTGTAGGAATCTTGACTTGTTTGCTTTCAGCCTCCTCGGCCGTATCCCGGTAATCTGAAAGCGATAACTGCAACTCAATAACGGTCTCCAGTCGTTCTTTGCCCCTTCTCATATAATGAATGACTAGGAACGTGACGCCAATCATAATTATGCCCGGTGATAGCACTAGGTAAGCAAAGATCTCACCTGGATCGGACCAGTCTGCGACATTAGCGACCAGAATCCCTATTGTTAGTCCCAATAAAATCAACACTATCCCCAGGTAACTTACAATGAGTGTTAAAATGTTGCGCAGCCTCCCTTTCTTGCGGACAGCCCGCCATGGTGGAGCGAGAGTGTGCGAGAGCCCAATTCTGCGTACAAGCCTGCTCTGACGCCAAAGTTTTATCCCATATGGCACATTGATCAAGAAAAGGAGGGGAGACAAGAACAATAAAAAAAGCGATACATATCCGGCATAGTCAATCGGGGACGAATAAATTCCAAACACTGCCGACAGACCTCCCGCTAGACCAATGGACATCAAAAAGATTATGACTGCTCCGTAAACGCAGATGTTGAGCAGCTTGAAAAATATTTTTTGTGGACGCGAAGGTACATTGGCCTGATATTCTTTGCCAAGTATGGCAAGCGCCTGTTCGATTTGATTGGCATCCAGTCCATAGCTGGATTCTTCTGGCCTCATTATTATTCCCTCTGCGTCTCTTGACCCCGCAACGAGGTAGCTAATTGCCGACAGTCGGCAATCTTTTTCCTAAACCTCTGTAAATTACGTCACATTTTGGCAATTTCAACGCTATAATTTTCCCGAATTTTAAGGACGGGTGTAGAAGATCTTGGATATGTCTCCCTTGGATTTATTAACCTTACTGTTTTCAGGGGCGGAGATCGCCCCTGGATTTCTATCTAACTTATCTCTTTTAGAAAATAACCTCGCCATTCGAATCTGTTTTAAGCAGAAATACATCTATGCATTGAATCCGATCTTGTCATCCTTTCTTGCCACCTTTTTTCTTTTGTCGACGGGTGCGCAACGTACTTCTAAGCCGTTGTTCTACCCAAAAAGCATTATTTTTGTAGAAACTCACCAGAAATCTCCCTCAACCCACCAGATTTCCAACGATTTCAAGTTGATACTTAGGAGAAAATCTCTGTTTCCTCTTGAGTTTCAGATGCATCTTCTGCCTCTTATACCCTGAATTCTGTATCCGATTCGCATCCGGCCTGTATCCGGAGAAATGACCTTTGTTTTAGATTTTTCCTACTTCAGCAGCACCATCTTGATGGACTCGGTATTATTAGGTGTCACTATAGCTAAGGCAAGATGAGATGTAAACACAATGGTCGAGCCTAGCCGTCACTGATTAGCTTGGCTATAACCTGATCTGTTGCCGCGAAAGTCAGGTGAAATATCCTGTGTCAATGGCTGATCCCATATCTTCTCACTACTTGCATTAGGATAAACAGTACAGCCTTATTGCCAGAACAACCAGTGCAGCAACACCGAATAGGCCGTACAACACCACGAATAGCGTCGGCAGTCGCGCTTCCAGGTCGGAGAAGTTTAAGCCTTCACCAGGGATCATTTTGCCATCCTCATCCCTTGGGTAAAGAGTGTCTTCGAGGTGGTACATTTTGACCGACTCGGGCATCTCATCTTCCATCTCACGCAGCGTATTGATCCGCAGCCCTACCAGCATCTTGTACTTGCGGATGAGCTGACGCCACCACAGGGAAACAGCGATACCGGCTGCGATCAATGGTAACGGT
>CP070629.1:455798-461777 GCA_020356005.1 Thermoplasmata archaeon | reverse complement strand
GACCTCTGGCAGTGTCTTACCTGCGATCTGTGCAGGGTAAGGTGTAGATCCGATGTAAATTTACCTGAATTCATAAGAAGACTCAGACTCGAAAGTATAAAGCTTGGCAATGCCGGTTTTTATTCACACAATAATGTATTCCATTTAATTTCCAAGATTCAGCTTCGGACGGGAGAACACCAGAAAAGGTTGAACTGGGTACCCTCCGATATAAAATACCTTAAGGAGGGGCAGACGTTATTCTTTGTGGGCTGTGCGCCCTATTTCCAGACAATTTTTAAGGAAATGAACCAGGATAACCTGGCGACACCTATTGCATCGCTCAAATTGTTGAATCATACCGGTATCGAACCTGTTTTACTGAAGAGTGAGCGCTGCTGCGGTCACGATGCATTCTGGACCGGCCACCAGTCTGTTTTTGAACAGCTTATGGAACAAAACATACAGAATTTCAAAAATGCAGGTGTGGAAAAGATAATAACTGCCTGTCCGGAAGGACACTATATGTTAAATGAAGTCTACAGGGAATATTCCGATAAATACGACTTTGAATGCCTGCACATAACAGAATTTCTGGCGGATAAGATCGACAAAGGCGAGCTTGTCATTCCGCGAGTTGAGAACACAGAAACGGAGGAAATAGTAAGCTATCACGACCCGTGCAGGCTGGGCAGGTTCAGCGGGATATACGAGCCGCCGCGCCAGATAATCGAAGCAATACCCGGGGTAGTGCTTAATGAACTCAGCTGTAACCGAAAGAGTTCCACATGCTGCGGCGTAAGCAGCTTTATGAACTGCGATATAAATTCGAAAAGCTGGCGGCAGGCTAAACTCCAGGATGCAGCAGCCCAAGGAGCACAGACGCTGCTAACTACATGCCCCAAGTGCACGATCCACCTGGACTGTTATGCCTCCAACGAACATATAAAGCCGAGGATAGATATAAAAGTTGAATCATTGATCGTAAAACTTGCTGATAAGTTAAATTTAATGCCGAAAAAATAATTGAAATTGAATAATCCAACATACAAGAAGGTAATATAATGACCGAAAGTTCAGAAACCGCGACAAGTACAAAGTTTGGTGAACCTCGAATTGGTGTCTATGTATGCCACTGCGGCTTGAATATTGCAGGCTCGGTGGATTGTGAAAAGGTAGCAGAGGAGGCCGCCAAGCTTGACAATGTCGTTATTTCAAAGGATAACAGGTATACATGCTCGGATCCCGGCCAGGAACTCATCAAGAACGATATAAAGGAGCATAATTTGAACCGCATAGTAGTAGCATCTTGCACCCCGCGCCTCCACGAACCGACCTTCAGGGCTACAATTGAGGAGGCAGGTCTGAACAAATACATGCTGGAGATGGCCAATATCCGCGAGCACTGCTCCTGGGTCCACCTATACGACCGCGAGAACGCCACGGAGAAGGCTTCCGACCTGGTGAAAATGGCTGTTGCACGGGCAAGGCTGCTCAACCCGCAGGTTGAACTTGAGGTACCAATAACCCAGAAGGCGCTTGTAATCGGCGGAGGAGTAGCTGGTATCCAGGCGGCACTGGACCTTGCCAATGCAGGCTACCACGTATACATGGTGGAGCGTGAGCCGAGCATTGGCGGGCGCATGGCACAAATCGACAAGACCTTTCCGACGATGGACTGTTCAATTTGTATTTTGGCACCTAAAATGTCTGAGGTAGGAAGACATAAAAATATTACTCTTTATACCAACAGTGAGGTAACCGATGTCAGTGGCTATGTTGGCAATTTCAAAGTAAAAGTAACCAAGAAACCCCGATATGTTACAGACGAATGTACGGCCTGCGGTGACTGTACCACTGTATGTCCCAACAGCGGTCCGAATGAGTTCGATATAGGTCTTGCGAAGCGCAAAGCGATCTATACACCCTTTGCGCAAGCAGTACCGTCCACGTACATCGTGGACATGGACATGTGTTTAGGCAATGTACCAATCGCGTGCGGTAAATGTGAGGAAAAATGTGAGCGTAAGGCTATTAATTTCGATATGACAGCAGAAGAGCTCGGTTTGGATGTAGGGACGATAATTATTGCTACGGGTATTGATGTTTACGACCCGCGCAAACTTGACGATTACGGCTATACAAAATTCGAAAATGTGATCACATCAATGGAATTCGAACGTTTGATCAATGCCGGCGGACCTACCGGCGGGCATTTGATCCGGCCCTCTGACAGGCAGACACCTAAAACGGTGGCATTCATACAATGCGTGGGTTCAAGATCGGAGAAAGGCGGGCACCCTTACTGCAGTAATGTGTGCTGCATGAACACCATCAAGGACTCTTTACTTATCCGCGAGCATTACCCGGACACCAAGATGTTTGTATTTTACATGGACATCCGTGCATTCGGCAAAGGTTTCGAGGACCTTTACAAGCGAGCGAAAAGGGAGGGTGTAGTGTTCATCAGGGGCCTCCCTGCAGAGATCAAGGAGGACCCGGTAACAAAGAATTTGACGATGACGATCGAGGATACGGCAATGGGCAAGCTCATCACCAAGGAGGTGGATTTGGTGATCCTATCAGTAGGCATAATACCCCGCCGCGACAGCGATGTGGTCCAGCGGCTGCTTACTTTATCCAAGACCTCCGACGGGTTCTTCATGGAGGCACATCCCAAGCTCCGGCCGGTGGACGCACCCACACCCGGTATTTTTATTGCGGGCTGTGCCGAGGGTCCGAAGGATATCAAGGACAGCGTGACGCAGGCAAGCGCGGCCGCCGCCAGGGCGAATATACTAATGGCGCAGGGCAAGGTAACTATCGAAGCGATAACATCCAGTATAAATCCAGAGATATGCAACGCCTGCGGGTTATGCTCGAAAGTATGCCCGTACCATGCAATTGATTTCAATAAAGAGGCCAAGACAGTTAAGGTGATCGAGGCATCCTGCGCCGGCTGCGGAACGTGCGGTGCGGAGTGTAAGTTCGATGCGATTACAATGAAACATTTCGAAGACGAGCAGATAATGGCGCAGGTGAGAGCGGCAACAGAAATCGATCCGGAGAACAAGGTGGTTGCATTTTGCTGCAACTGGTGCTCCTATGCCGGTGCGGATTTTGCCGGCGTTAGCCGAATGCAGTACCCGCCAGAACTGCGTATTATACGGACAATGTGCAGCGGCAGGGTGGACGAAAAGTTCATTATGTACGCTTTCGAGCGCGGTGCAGGTGCGGTTCTGGTGGCGGGCTGTCATCTTGGCGACTGCCATTATATAAGTGCGAATTATTATACGGAGAAGCGGATAAAAAGAGTATGGAGGAAGCTCGAGAAAATGGGAATTAATCCGAATAGATTGCAGCTGGCCTGGATCAGTGCCGCCGAGGGCGAGAAATTTGCATCTAAAGCCCGGGAAATGTCCGAACTGCTGAAGACAATATCCAAAGAGGAAATTAAAGAAACAAAGGAAAAGTTATTAAATGGCGAGGTGTCTGCATGATAGTAGCAAAACAAAAAGGTGCTGTGAAAGACACCATGAAACAAGAAGGACTGGAGGCAATGCCAGAGGACGAGTTCTGGCGTGAACCGCTTGATGATGCCAAAGAGATCAAGAAGGAGGGTAATATCCACATCCTCGAATTCCGCTGTAAAGGGTGCGGGTTCTGCATCGAATTCTGTCCGAAAAAGGTTTTTATTCAATCTGAAGGAATTAACGAAAGGGGTTATCATCCGCCAGAGGCGAAAAATCCCGATGATTGCGTGTTCTGCGAACTATGTATGATGGTATGCCCGGATTTTGCTATTTATGTCGAGGTTACCAAATCCAATGAAGATGAAATCAACAATGAAGGCTCTAAGAATTCGAAAAAAGATGAGAAATAAAAGTAGAAAAGGTTGCGGGTTAAATTGACACGAACAGAAATAAAATTTGCAGGTTTCGGCGGTCAGGGTATCGTGCTATCCGGTTTTATCCTCGGAAGGGCGGTTGCGATACACGAGGACCGCCATGCAGTGCTTACCCAGTCATACGGCCCGGAAGCAAGGGGAGGTGCATGCTCCGCGGAGATCGTAATCTCGGATACAATGGTTGATTATCCCTATATAGACATCCCACAAATTCTTGTTTTAATGTCGCAAGAGGCATATATGACATATCACACCAAAGTCCGAAAGGACGGAATGATAATTTATGATAAAGATCTGGTAAATTTGAATTCTGCTAATAAAGTCAAGAAATTATATGGGATTCCTGCCACACGAATAGCAGAAGAACTGGGTAAGAAAATTGTGGCAAATATTGTTATGCTGGGCGCTTTAATAGCGATAAGTGATGTAGTAGAAAAGGATGCAATGGCGAAGGCTGTTGAATCTTCCGTTCCCAAAGGGCTTGTTGAGCTCAATATGAAGGCATTCGAGAGAGGATATGAGGTCGGGATGGAAGTTAAAGGACAGAAAGCATAGTTATCGATTTTTATCGATCTTTGATAGCTTTTTAATTGATTATAGAAGTGCGGCCCTCGGTTTGCGGTTGCGATGAGCGTACCGTCTAACGTCTAACGAGAAACGGCCGACTCATTACAATTTTTTATAATTTCAATTCGACACGCCTTTCGCAACCGTATGACGAAACGAACCTCGCTGCCGTTTGCCGTTACGCACTGCGCATCCGTCCAACGTCAGCCGCCCTTCTATCAGCATTAAAAATCATTTAATAATCATACTAAATCTTGATAATATTCAAAGATAACTACTAAATATATCATTGCCAATGTGGGTATGCAAAAATATATGAATGCAAAATGGGGGATAATGATTGAAAGCAGCTGTTTTTCATAGTAAGAATGAACCGTTAAAAATCGAGGAGGTTCCTGTTCCGGAATACAAAGCCGATGAGGTACTGGTCAAAGTGGCAGGCTGTGGGCTTTGCAGAACCGATTTACACTACCTGAAAGGTCTACCGACATTCAAGAAACCGCCGATCATCTTGGGTCATGAGATAAGCGGCACCATTGCCGAAACCGGTGATAATGTAAGCACATTCGAGAAGGGGGATCCCGTTCTGATCCCGCCGGTGTTCGCATGCGCCGAATGCTTCTTCTGCCGAACCGGCCGCGGTACGATCTGTACCAATCAGGTCATGGTGGGTAACCACCGCGACGGTGGCTTTGCCGAATATATTGCAGTACCGGGTTCGGACATATTCAAGCTACCACCTGAGGTGCCTCTGGTAGAGGGCTCTATCATCTCCGATGCGATCTCCACACCGTACCATGCGGTTGTGAACCGGGCCCAGATAAAGCCCGGTGATTCCGCGGTAGTCTACGGCTGCGGCGGCGTGGGATTGAACACCGTTCAGATGGCCACAGTGGCAGGTGCCAATGTTATAGCTGTGGATATTGCACCCGAAAAGCTGGAACTGGCAAAAAAGCTCGGCGCCGTGGAAACTTTGAACGCTAATGACCAGGAAGATGTAGCCAAGGCCGTCAGAAAACTATCTTCCGGCGGCGTAGATGTGGCTTTCGAGGTTATCGGCAACCCGGAAACTATACAGAACGCCTACGAATCCACACGCTGGGGCGGTACATTGATCGTGGTCGGGTACACGCACAAGGATATAACAATAAATGCCGGCAGGATGATGTTTAGAGAAATCGAGGTCAAAGGTTCGCTGGGCTGCGGTCTGCAGGACTACCCGAAGATCATCAATATGGTGAAATACGGTAAGATCAAAGTGAAGGAGCTGGTGACCCACAAGTTCACACTGGACCAGATCAACGATGGATTTGAACTGCTGGGAAAGAACGAGCCTACGCTAATTCGGGCTGTGGCTATGATAGAATAGGTCTTTGATTTCATAGAGCTTAGTAAATCCAAATACTTCAAATACTACAAATACTACAAAGGAAAGCCAAATACTACAAATACTACAAAGGAAAGCCAAATACTACAAATACTACAAAGCCCCACCCCACCACCTTCGGTGGACAAACCACCCTTCG
>CP070629.1:446793-455698 GCA_020356005.1 Thermoplasmata archaeon | reverse complement strand
CCAAGGAAATCCCAAATCGAGAATATACTTTCTCGCCAGAAAATCGATGAAATCGATATTAGGATAAACCTTTTAGTACGATTTTCTGTCCCAATACTACCAATCTTTGATTGAAAGTGCCCACCTTCGGTGGAAAGATTACCCATCGGGAGAGGCGAGTTGCGAGAAGCGAGAGACGAAAGTCAGACTATCGACTAACGACTAACGACTGTCGACTGAGTTGGGATTTGGGATTTGGTAGTATTCCTTGGAATTTGGTAGTATTGGGATTTGGTAGTATTAAGAATCTTTAAAAATCAATCAGATATCACCTATCCACAAATTATTAATGCTTATAATCAATTTAGAATCCGGATAAGGTGCATACCCATGGAGATCGGGCTTGTTGGCAAACCAAATGTGGGCAAATCGACTTTTTTTAATAGCATAACAATGGCGGGAGCCGAGATCGCATCCTATCCGTTCACCACCATCGATGCAAACCGCGGCGTGGCGTATATCCGCACAAAGTGCCCGCACGAGGAGATGGGGGTGACCTGCACACCCCGCAATTCAAAGTGCTCGGAGGGTGTGAGGTTCGTACCGGTGGAAGTGATCGATGTCGCGGGGCTGGTACCCGACGCGCACCTTGGCAAGGGTCTCGGCAACAAGTTCCTGGATGATTTGCGCCAGGCGGAGGTGCTGGTACATATCATCGATGCCAGCGGCAGTACCGATATAGAGGGTAACCCGTGCGATGTGGGCTCGCACGAGCCGGTAAATGACATCAAGTTCCTGGAGAATGAGATCACGCACTGGCTGAAGGGTATACTGACCAAGAACTGGAATAAGCTCTCCCGTCAGCTCGACCTCGACGGCGGTAAGCTCGAACGTGCACTGGCAGAGAACTTTACTGGCCTTGGCATAACGGAATCGCATATACTATCGGCACTGCGCAAGGTAGAGGTTTCCGACAAACCCACCCAGTGGTCTGAAGAGGACCTTCTTAACCTCTCCGATGCTATACGGCACTACAGCAAGCCCATGATCATCGCGGCGAATAAAAGTGATATAGCACCTGAAAAATTCATTGAACAGCTCAGCGCCCTGGAAGAGCACATGGTGATACGAACCAGTGCGGAATTTGAGCTTGCACTGCGCAAAGCATCGAAGGCGAAGTTGATCGAATACCTGCCAGGCAGTGATGATTTCAATATTATTGACGAAAGCAAACTTTCTCCGGAACAGCTGAAGGGGCTGGAACATATCAGGACTATTCTGGCAAAAAATAAAGGCACCGGCGTACAGGACTGTGTTGAGAAGGCGGTGTACGAGCTGCTGGACCTCATCGTCGTTTACCCCGTGGAAGATGAGAATAAGCTCACTGACCATGACGGTAATGTACTGCCGGATGCGTTCCTGGTAAAAAAAGGCTCTACGGCCAAGGATCTGGCTTACAAGGTCCACACCGACCTCGGCGATAAGTTCGTCCGTGCAATAGATGCAAGAACGAAACGGGTCATCGGCGCCGACGCCGAACTAAAAGATGGAGACATTATTAAGATCGCTGCGAATGTGTGATATTTAAATAAATGGTCGGCGCAACAGTTGACTTTAGTATATTTAAATAAATTCACTATTGTTATAATTTCTACACTTATATTGGCATTTGTAATATACGCTTTTTTATATTCGAACCAATTACAAATTAACAATTGTTATAATATAATATCTTTGAAATAAAAAATATTTAAATAAATATATTACAATTCGGATTTTGCCGGTTATTGGGGTAAAACCGAATGGAGGTATAACCAGCAATGAGGATAAACAGAGATGTTGTATTATTAGGACTATTTCTGGCTTTTGCCGGATTTGTTGTGTTATTGTGCTCGGTAGAGGCATGGGAGCCGACACCTGTGAAGGACGACCAGAATCTGTACATGCCGGGAACTCAACCCGGTGAGGCTGGAACATTCGAGACTCCGGATAAATGCGATAACTGCCACGGCGGTTACGACCAGGCAGTAGAACCTGCATATAACTGGAGAGGCTCGATGATGGCGCAAGCCGCCAGGGACCCGTTATGGATGGCGTGTCTTACTTCTGCCAACCAGGATTCCATTTATGCTACTGGTAATCCAAACGCGGGAGATCTATGTATTAGATGTCACTCACCGACCGGTTGGCTTGAAGGCAGGAGCGAACCCACAAATACCAATGCGCTCAGAACATCGGATTTTGACGGGGTTCAATGCGATTTCTGCCACAGGATGATAGACCCGTTTGCTGCATTGAACCAGCCGGATGTACCTGCAGAAACGGATAATACCGCAAAATCTATGGCACAGACCACAAGAGAACGGGATTTGTCATTATTATCGAAGCATCACTACTTTGACGGCACACCGTTTTTGGATCCAAATACGAACCTGCCAAAATATTATGGTGATGGCACCCTCCCGAATTATGTTGAACACGGTTCGGGCCAATTTTTCGTCGACAGTGGTAATGCCAAGAGCGGTCCGTACTTTGATGCGAGCGCCAGACACAAGATGTATTATTCGCGTCACCACAAGAGCCAGATGTTTTGCTCGTCATGCCACGATGTATCCAACCCGGTGCTGGCAAGTGTAACGATGTCAATCGATACACCGGAGAAGCAGGCACCCCAGAGCTATTTCCATGTGGAGAGAACCTCCAGTGAGTTCATGCTAAGCGATTACGGAAGCGGAGGAGCCTCGACAAATATTCCTGGCGTTCCCTTTGCGGATTCATGTCAGGACTGTCACATGAGAGATGTCACAGGCAAAGGTTGCAATAAAAGAGGAGCGCTGATAAGAGACGATCTGCCGCTGCATGATTTCACCGGTGGCAACCAATGGATATTGGGGATTTTAGCAACTGCGGATCAGTCCAGTGCAAATTATGACGAGTACAACTACCAAATCCTGTCAGGCCAGAAATATGAAGGCGCACAGATAGAGGTGAATGGTATCCAGGGCTACGGTCAGGAGCTTGCAGACGGTTCCGACCGGGCAACCCAGCAGCTTGAAATGGCAGCTACATTAACAAAAGAGAACGAAGATAGCACTACAATTACTCTCAAAGTGCAAAATAACGGCGGCCATAAGCTCATCTCGGGTTTCCCGGAAGGCCGGAGAATGTTCCTCAATGTGAAGTTCTTCGACAGCAACGGAGATCTCATAAGCGAGGTTAATCCTTACGAGCCTTTGGTAACCACACAGGATGCGAACGGTAACGAGGTGTACGATTCAGGTGGGATATTAACCAAGACAGATGAGGAGCTGGTATGGGAATGTCAGATGTCAAGTACAATTACTAATGAGAATAAGACATTCCACTTTGTACTTGGAACAGACCGTTACAAAGACAACCGTATCCCACCCAAGGGTTTTGACACCATAAACATGAACGAAAGGCTTGCGCAGCCCAGGTGGGAGGGTGCCGATGCACCCACCTACTTTACTCCGGAGGAATATGCCGGCGGTTATGATGAAGTAACGATCATCAAACCCTCGGGAACTGTAACCTGGTATGCTACATTGTACTACCAGACAACCTCGAAAGAATACATTGAGTTCCTGAGAGACGAAATTAATGGTGTGGGCACAACACTTACAAAACCGGTACCATCTGGTGAGGCCGAACCATATATCGTACAAACTGATCCGTTCTTCGCAAACCTCAAAGGTTGGGGGAATGCGATATACGACCTGTGGCTGCATAACAGCGGTGCGGCTCCGGTAACCATGGCACAAATCGGTGACGTACCTGCACCCCCGTGCACCGTAGATACACCAACGGGACTTCAAGCCACAGCCGGAAAAAGGAGCGTATCACTGATTTGGAATCCCGTAGATGGTGCTGATGGATACAATGTTTACTATTCCCAGAACGGTAAATACACATTCATCAAGAGCACCACGGGGAACACCTTCAAGGATACTAAACTCGTTTCCAAACAGCAGTTCTGCTATGTGGTTACGGCATACAAAATCTGTGCTGCTGATTCAAAAGTAGAGTCGGGCTATAGTAATGAGGCATGTGCTATTACAAATTAAACCCGCTCTCTTTTTTTCTTTTTTTTATTTTTTTTATTTTTTAATTTCAATTAGCTATCAAAATACTCGAAGGCGTCAATGATATCGAGGTACACACCGTCGAAGCCCGCATCGAGGATCTTTTTAAGGTACGAACCGTCGTCGCCGTAGATTATTTCCTGCCAGCCGGATTCCCAGTAGCGTACCTTGTAGTTGCCTTCCCAATCGGGATTCTCACCGGCAAGCCACGAGGGTGGATTATCCTCCCAATCGGAACTCCAGTAATACCTGTAATCCTCCGCCTCGCCGATGCTCATGTAAGCGATGACAAGACGGCTGCCTCCGCCGGCTTTGACCTTCAGAGACTCAATATCCGCAGAGCTTAAAGCAGTTTCATCGTAAAATAAATCCATAATGATAAGATCATAATCTGTATCCTGGAGGGCTTCCAGAAATTCGGTTTTATCAGAAAATGAGTCCGGGTTCAAAAGGTACAGGAAATTTTTTGCGTCCGATAATGAAATAACATCATCGAAATTAAAATTATAAGGTTCTGCCGGGTAGTCGGGAATGTTATCCAGCTCGCGGTGGTCGGCTGCAAACGATATGTATCCTTTTCCTGAGTTCTGCTCGTACGAATCATCCATCTTACTTTCGGTATAGCAGTAGTCTGTGACCAGGACCTCCACGCCGTTATCTTCTGCCACATCCATGAAATCAACCATCCAATCCCGCTCCGATTCCGGCGTGGAAACGTCATCTTCGTCATAACCGTAGAACAGATCTTCGCGGCCCACACCGTCGATGGCATCGATGTACGAGCCGGCAGCGGCGCCGTCCGGCTCGCCGTCTTCTGTCAGCAGTTCATGCCCGTTCTGCGGGATGATTATAAAATCCGAATCGATTTCTTTGGCATAACTGCTGAGGGATTCAACGAACATTCGCATATCATCACGATAATTTCGCGCTTCGGTTTCGCCGTTATCATCCGAATCATCACCAAAACAACCTGTACTCAATATCATTACAATCACAATTATTAATATCGATATTTTTTTCATCGCAATTTCCACCTCTAAATTTTAATGTCTACTCAACCATATCCGGCCATTTCGGCGTCAGACCCTGCTCCACGAGCACCATAAAGATGTGTTTGCACGGGAAGAACCGTCTGACACCCCGCTGCGTAAAGTCTGCACAGGTACAGGTACCGTGCACTGTTTTATCCTCGGTGAAGAACAGGTGTACGTCATAACCGAACTCCGCATCGGTTTTGGCAACAATAAACCAGGTATCGCCTTTCTGCTTTATACGGGTATTGAGCCAGGCCTTTTTAGCATTTTCGTAGCGTTTACGGTAGAACTCGTTGCGCTCAGGTGTCTCGGGATACAGCCTGATGTAGCCCAGCGGTACCTGTTCCTCATCCTCATCCTCATCCTCCTCATCCTCCTCATCTACATCCCCTACCTCCTCCTCTGCGCGAAAGGGGCCGAGCTCACGCCGTTTAAGCTCGGCCTTCAATATTTTCAAATCATCCTTACCCAGGTCGTATTCACCTCGCTCGTACCCTCCCCAGACATCCTCCAGCTTCTCTGCCGGCCAGCTTTTAATATACACTTTTTTATCCTTGACCTTCCCGGATTTCTCCGGTTTTTTGGTTGTTACTTTTGAACTCTTCGAGCTTTTAGAGCTTTTAGAGCTTTTTGGTTTACGCGCCATCCAGCGTTTCCTCCTCCAGCGAACAAGGAATAAAATAAATTGAAGATTCCCAATCCTGTTATTTCTGTTCTACTATGATGCCCAGTGATTTTTTACAATTCCGGCAGAAGAATTCCTTGTGGTCTTTGAACCTGCGGGTTATTGTATTAATGAGGTCGCCACCGCAGTTCGGGCACTTGGCTAATTCCACGTCCACCATTACATGATAATTGGTTTTATAATCTAAATAATATTCGATATGAAGTCGACTGTTGATAGTCGATAGTTAAAGTGTAATAGTGTAATAGTAGAAAAGTGGAAGAGTGGAAAAGTTATAGTCGATAGTCAACAGCCGGCAGTCGTTAGTCACATCGGTTATCCCCACGATTAGAAATTAAATGACTATCGAATAAGTACTGTCGACTAAGTACTTTCGACTCTCGACTTTCAATTAAGTATTTGACAGCAACGATTATAAAGTCCGTTAGCTATCATCGATTAATGGATAATTATTATAATGAGCTCGCAGAGGGTTACGATGAACTTCACGGTGAGGAGCAGTCGAAGAAATTCGAGATATTGCAAAAGCATATAGACTTTAAACCGGAGGCACTTGTACTTGATGTCGGCTGCGGCACCGGGCTGTCCTCAGAGCATGTTCAATCGCGCATAGTAGGCTCCGATCCCGCCGTAAAGCTTCTCACCCAAGCCCGGGGGCGGCTGTTACACCTTACCCTGTGCCGCGCCGAGCAGCTCCCGTTCAAATCGAATACATTCGATTATGTGATCGCAATGACCGCTGTGCATAATTTTAAAAACCTCGAGTCAGGGTTAACCGAGATCGCCAGAGTCTGTAAAAATACCGCGGTCATATCCGTATTAAGAAGATCTCCGAAATATGAACAGATAATGGCATCAATAAAAAATATCTATAATTCATGGCAGACTCAAAGGCTCGAAACCGATAAATTCGATGATATTTTTATATTAACCCGGACCTGATCAGCGCACTTGTTTTAACGAAATTCTATACATTCAGGCAGCTGAGGTGGGAATGATTTACCAAAAGATTTTATATACAACTTCCACTTACGACTCTTCCCACACCCAAAAGGGAAATAGCTTAAGATAATATCAAGCTGAATCTTTGTATATGTAAAAACTTTGTAAATTAATTAAAGACATAGCAAAATAAATAAATAATTAATGTATTAGGGGTTAAACATCCTTATCAGGAGGATATTTTAATGGCAGAAAAAGAGCATATGAATTTAGTGTTTATAGGCCATGTAGACCATGGTAAATCTACACTTGTAGGTAGATTACTTCTGGATACAGGTCATATCGAACAACACATAATCGATAAATATCGAAAAGAGGCCGAAAGCAAAGGCAAAGGATCTTTTGAGTTTGCTTGGGTAATGGATGGCTTGAAGGAAGAGCGTGAGAGAGGTTTAACTATAGATGTTGCCCACAAACGCTTTGATACAAAGAATTACTATTTTACAATAATCGACGCCCCGGGTCATCGTGATTTCGTCAAGAACATGATCACGGGAACCTCCCAGGCCGATGCAGCAGTTTTAGTAGTGGCTGCACCGGAAGGGGTAATGGCGCAGACGAAAGAGCATGTATTTTTATCCAAGACCCTGGGTGTTAATCAAATGGTGATTGCCATAAACAAGATGGATGCAACGCAGCCAGCTTACTCCGAGGACCGCTACAACGAGGTAAAAGAGGAGACGATAAAACTGCTCAAAACCGTTGGCTATAAGGATGACCAGGTAACCTTCGTACCTGTAAGTGCATTCAAAGGAGATAATGCCACCAAAGCGAGCGGAGAACTCAAATGGTACAAGGGCCCGACCATTCTTGATGCAGTGGACAATTTCAAATTAACCGAAAAACCCGTGGAGCTACCGCTGCGCTGGCCGATTCAGGATGTATATACGATTACCGGGATAGGTACAGTACCCGTGGGCCGTATCGAGACCGGTGTAATGAAAGCAGGCCAGACACTAATATTCCTGCCTTCGGATAAGAAAGGCGAGGTAAAATCCATCGAGATGCACCATGAGGAGATCCCCGAGGCCAAGCCCGGCGATAATGTCGGCGCAAATGTCCGCGGATTGTCGAAGACCGACATTCGCCGCGGCGATGTTGCCGGCACTGCGGAAAACCCGCCCACTGTAGTTAAATCATTTACAGCCCAGCTGGCGGTTCTGCAGCATCCGAGCGTAATCGCCCCGGGCTACACACCGGTATTTCACTGCCATACTTCACAGGTTGCATGTACATTCGAGGAGCTCCAGAAAAAACTGGACCCGAAAACAGGCCAGGTAAAGGAGGAGAATCCACAGTTCCTCAAAACCGGCGATATTGCAATCGTCAAAATCCGGCCAACGAGACCCATAGTAATCGAGCGCGCCAAGGACTTCCCACAGCTAGGCAGGTTCGCGGTACGCGATATGGGTCAGACCGTTGCGGCCGGCATGGTTGTAGAAGTCGAGAAGAAATAAAAGTAGGGCAGCGGGAAATTAAAAAACCCCTCCCTTTTTTTTATTTATTTCTATCTATCCCAATTTATTGGGAGGCTGAAATTGACACAAAAGGCTAAAATATCCCTTACAGGGACAGATACACAAGGCGTGGATAAAGTCTGCAATCAGATCAAAGCAATTTCAGAGCGTATCGGAGTGAATATGAGCGGCCCGATACCGCTGCCGACAAAGCGCCTTCTGGTTCCTGTCCGAAAAAGCCCTGACGGTGAGGGTACCGAGACATGGGAGCGCTGGGAGATGCGCATACATAAACGCTTGATTTATCTGGATGCTGACGACCGCGCACTCCGCCAGCTGATGAGAATTCAGGTACCCGACGGTGTCAATATCGAAATTGTTCTCAGAACATAAAACTGATTTTTTAAGCTCTCAGAGAGACGAGAGGCGAGTTGCGGGTAGCGAAAGCCCTACTATCGATTATAGACTATAGACCTTCGACTCTTTTTGTAGTATTTGATTTTTGTTTTTCCTTTGTAGTATTTGTACTGAAAGTCCTACGCAACGCTGAATAAAGGACCAATTTCATGGGCTTTTAGGACAGAAGACTTACAATATATGCAATATGGAATTTGTAAGTCTTCGCATATAATCTTTGATTCATAT
>CP070629.1:440315-446693 GCA_020356005.1 Thermoplasmata archaeon | reverse complement strand
CTTCTTGTCTCCTGCCTCTTGCTTCCTCCCATTTACTGGAATTGATTATAAAAATGTCATCCAAAAACGGTATATACATTAAAACAAATTCTGGGTGCACGTTGTGGAGATCAAATTGAGATAAAAAATAAGGAGTGGCTTTTAATGGCAGCACAGGATGCAATAACGAAATCCAAGATCATTTGTACGCTCGGCCCTTCATCGAACACAAAGGAGATGATAGAGAAACTGGCGAAGATCGGGATGGACTGCGCCAGGATTAATTTTTCGCACGGATCACCTGAAATGAAAATCGATCTTTTCAATGAAATCAGGAACGCGGATGAAAAGCTCGCAATATTGTGCGATATCCAGGGCCCCAAGATCCGGATTGGGAGGATAAAAGAAGGCGGGGCCAATTTAAGGCTGGGCGAAAAAATTACTGTAACCACGGAGGATATCGAGGGAGACGAGAACAGGATTACAATATCCTACGGTGAGCTTCCCAAAGAGATAAAGGTTGGCGAGCTGATTTTTATTAATGACGGAATCGTGTGCCTGAGATCAGAGGATGTTCAAGGGAATGAGATCGAATGTTCTATTCTCAGCGGCGGCTTTATTTCCAGCCGTAAAGGCGTTAATCTACCTTCAACCGAAATCTCATTGAAGGTCCCCACCGACAAAGACAAAGAGGATTTGAAGGTAATCGCCGGGATCGATCCTGAATATGTAGCAGTATCCTTCGTCAGCGAAGCCGGGGATGTTAATATGGTTCGAAAGATCCTGGAAGATAACGGTAATGATAAAATCAAATTGATATCAAAGATCGAACGGCCGGTTGCCCTGGAGCATTTTGATGCCATCCTGAAAGCCTCCGACGGGATAATGGTGGCAAGAGGTGATTTGGGTGTGGAACTTCCTCCGGAACAGGTTCTGCCTGTGCAAAAGGAAATGATCCGTAAGTGTAACACAGTGGGCAAGCCCATTATTGTAGCAACCCAGATGCTGGAGTCCATGGTGAAGTCACCCATTCCCACCCGCGCAGAAGTTTCAGATGTGTTCAACGCAATTGAGGACGGTGCGGATGCGGTCATGCTCAGTGCCGAAACCGCCTCCGGCGATTTCCCGAATGAAGCTGTTACTATAATGGAGCGCATCATTCGCGTTTCCGAATCGTTAATTCCCGCCCGCAACCCGGATGATTACGATTCTGATGAGGAAACCATAGCCGAAATAATCGGGCATCTTGTATTTTCGGCATGCAAGGAATTCAAGGATATGAACTATGAAAAGGGTAAGATCATCTGTATGACGCAGAGCGGCTATTCCGCCAAGATGATATCCAAGTACAGGCCGCCCTTACCGATCTTTGCAGTAACTTCAAACGAGCGAACATCCCGTGAGCTCCGGATGGTATGGGGCGTGGAGCCGGTACTGGTGGAAAGACTCGATGATGCGGGAAAAACCATCGCTAGAATCAAGGTGGCAGTAGAGGAATGCCTGGAAAAGGAGTACATCGATAGAGATGAAAAAGTAATAATCTCTGGGAATTTCTTCAATTTCCCATCAAAAACGAATATGGTCTCTATCTTTACAGCTGACGATGTAATGAAATTGACTTAAAATAGCTATTTGGTGAGTGGGAGGTTTGAGGCTGTAAACCGGGGTGAGTCCTCGGTGAACAGGAGTTGGTGGATGTAAGAGATATAAAGTGGATTTAGAAAAGAATAGAAAAGAAAAACCTGGGATAGGGTGAATTAGACATATGATAAATTATCTCAATAAAAATCCTGTAAAAGATTTAACTAAGAGAATTTTATGTTTTGTCTTTTTATTTATAATCATTAATGTATCTTCGGCAGGAATTTCAGAAGAACAAGAAGAACAATATGAACCTATAAATATTTCAATGCGGAGTAATGGAGAATTACCGACTGTAGAACTTTTACTTCCTATGAATGAAACAATAACCAATTTAAATAATATATATTTTTCTTGGAAATCAGAGGATGAGAACTGTGAATTCTATTATTACAAAATTTATTTAGATACGAATCCATATCCAACAAAGCTTATTGAAGATAATTGTTCTGATACGGAATATATGCATTCCGGTCTCGACGATAATACCACATACTATTGGAATGTTATCCCGGTATATGGTGAAATTGAAGGCATATGTATCAATGGGCCATTTACATTCAAAACCGACTTTACTGTTAATGCCAAGGCTGAGGTGACAATCAAACCTGATATATTCGAATACACCATGAAAACCGACGAGGTTTTAACATTAAAGTATAAAATAACAAACACCGGGAATACTGTAGAAACCTTAACAATATCGCTGAATTTAGATAAAGCGATTTCGGAGACATTAGAAAATGATTTTGATAAATTGATAACTTCGTTAGAACCTGAAGAATCCATAGATATCGAATTTACAGTAAATTTAAAAAACGCCTATGTGGGTGCAGGTGAATATAGCATTATTCTGAAGATAGAATCAAATGATAGGGATATCTATGAAAGATATGATATCGATATAAATATTGAAAAAGGTGAGATTCCCGAATCACAGGATTCAGACATAGAATCTCCAAAGGTTAAAAAGAACGATACTAAAGAAGAGAAATCTAATATATCAATACCTCTTGTAATAATTGCTACAGTAATTATTCTTATTTTGTTGATCATTTTTGTTTTATTAATAATCAAAATGAAAAATCGTAAAAATATTTAGTAACAAAAGAACAATAAAAAAAGTATAATTAAAAGGTTATTAATCATTCAAATAAAAAAATTAGACTGGAGGCCCAAGCCTTTTCCCCGGACCTCCAGAAAATCCCATCCGATTTTCCACTCTTTTACTTTTGCACTTTTCCACTTTTGCACTCATACTATCGAATATCGACTGTCGACTATCGACTACCGACTTACTTTCACAAGGTCTCCATAATTAACATTGCAGCCTCTATCAGTAACTCTGCATCTTCCTCACTGATTTTCTTACCTTTTTGTGCCTCAACTTCGTTAATAAAGGCTTCGAGCTGGTTCATGGCTGCTTGTATATTTCCCTTTTCCAGCGATTTGAGTGCGTTGTTCAATTTTGATATCAGGCTGTTTTCTATTCCAGCAGGCAGCTCCAGGTCTTCTACAACTTCAATTACATAATCGATGGTGAAGAACCCGCAGCACGGTGCCATCAATGGATAGTTGTCCACACCCTGGTGCGGCAGGAGCGTGTCGCCAACGCCGTCGGAATCCAGATCCACACCGGCGTAATCGCTCCAGTAGTTACCTTCGCCGGCTCCGTCATCCCAAACATTCACAGTGGAAATCATCTCAAGCTGATCTACATTGTGGATTATATTGTTGTGATGGAATCTGTTCTTATAGGAGTTCTGGAGCTTAATACCTATATTATTTTTTATAATACCATTGCAGATCAATGTGTTGCCGTCGGAATATAATAAGTAAATGCCCATATTCGCCCTCATCATTATATTATCCTCTAGAACATTGAAGTCTGCATCGTTCATGTGAATTCCGAACCATAAATTATCGGCAGCCATGTTATCCTTGATGACATTATAATCTGCAGTTAAGCCGATTCCAACATGGTTGTTCTTAACAGAATTCTTATAGATTATATTACTGTCTCCATCCACTCTGATTCCACTTACACAGCTGTTCACACTGTTGTATTTGATACTATTGGCATCCGCTACATCCAGCGTGATACCCCTCTCACTGCCTGACACATCATTGAAGATAACCGAGTTGTACTCTGAATTGTAGATTCTTATCCCGTCCCATTTATTATCCTCCACCTTGCAGAATCTGATAGTGTTACTGTCGGACTCATAGATGTATATCCCGAAATAAAATTCCTTCACGGTTATATCCTCTACGATCACACTATTACAATCTCTTATATTGTTTCCGTGTCCTTCATATGTCCCCCCATAAAGGGTATAGCCGTCACCATCCAGTCTGATACCGGATTTGCGTATGTAAATACGATTGTTGGCATCCGCCGTCAGTGTGTATACATCACCTACCTTCGATATGGGTGCCGAAGGCGGCGAAATAGTTCCATCAGCGTTAATATAGATTATAGGTGGTGCCGCTGCGCTAATATTTGTTGGTATTGCTGTAAAAACCACAGCAATCAAAATCAATACCATTCCGATTACAAGTCCTTTACGAAAATGCCTTCCCATGTTTTTGAACCTCCTTCTGGTTATATCTTCAAAGAGCAGAGAGCTACTTCCTCCCGATCTTAATTTCGTTCTGGTTAAATCTTAATACTCACCATTTTCAGATAACCATTCGTATTAAAGCAAAGAAATGCAAGTCTCCACTCATTAAAATATGGAATGCGATATATATATTCAATGTTATAATACTTTTGAACGAAAACAGGGGGTTTCACAAATTTAAATTTTATAAAATTAAATTTATAATTCTTCTTTAAAAAAACGGGATTTTAATAAAAGTGCCAACTTAACATCATCGCAAAATATTTCTATAATATACAGCATTATGGTAATATCGTATTGGGGGTATAATTAAAAACATAGAAATATAATTAACAGATTATTTAATTATTTCTCGGTGTATGTGAACAAGACATAATAAACAAAATCCCTCAACTGATGATAGAAATCGTAATAAAAAAAAAGAGGTGTGAAGATGTATGTAACGGTAGGAACGTTTAATTTGAACAATCTGTTTTCGAGATATAATTTTAGAGGAGAAATCCAGGCTATTCGAGCCTCGGAAACCGATGTGGAAACCGATGTCCATTACGAGTTTGGCGACGCCGATACTTATAAAATTCGAACTTATATGGGCAGGTTGGTAAACGAAAAAGATGAAGAAGATACCCGGACCATCGCAGATAGAATAATCGACATCGATGTGGATGTACTGGCGGTTCAAGAGGTGGAGGATATAGATACACTCAAACAATTCAATCGTGATTACCTGAACAGGATGTACAGGTATACGGGTTTGATAGAAGGAAATGACCCGCGATTAATAGATGTTGGAATACTTTCGAAGTATCCCATCGGTGGAATGACCTCGTGGCGTCATGCGGTTCACCCCGATGATGCTGCCACACCGGTTTTTGGGCGTGACCTTCATGAAGTGGAAATTTACAGCCATACCAGGAGCCGAAAATTATTTACTATTTTCAACAACCATTTGAAGAGCCATTTTGTGGACTTCCGCGAGAATGAGGAAGAGGGAGAGCGTGATAACACAGCCCGGAGGACTCGCCAGGCGGAAATGATTGCCGAGATTGTCAAATACAGGACAAGGCCCAGGAGTGCCTATATAATTCTTGGAGATATGAATGACCCGCCGGATTCGGCGGCCCTGAGTGCTTTTGTGAATGATCCCAACTTGAAGCTTGTTGACGGTTTAGCAAACCCGCAGGAAACCCGACCGCCAAAAGCAGACACACCACCACCTGATACCACGGCGTGGACTCATCGATACAAACCCACCGGGCTGCCGGCGGAATATGAATTGTATGACCAGATCTGGCTCAGCCCCAATCTTGCGCAGAAGCAAACGGAGGCCTGGATCGACCGCCGCACACTTCACGGCGGGGACGGCAGCGACCACGATCCGGCATGGGTCGAACTAAGATTATGATTGGATTTTTTAAAGCTTTCTAATCGATTACAGAAGTGCGTCTTACGTTGGACGGTTGCGCTGTGCGTAACGTACTGCGTCTAACGTTAAACGGCCTTAGAACTTTGGACATTTTACAGTATGTGCTTCGCAATCGAAGCCGATCCAGGCAGTTTATTAAGGCAGCGTTATTGCCCGGAGTAAGCTCATAGATATAAGATGAACCCAATCTTTATAATAGGTTGAACATTAAAATCCATTATCCAACCTTATTTCTTCTTCAATACCCTCTTAGGTCTTCGTTTATTAATATTGTAATTTTTAAAAGTATTTAATATTAATTTCAATTCCTCTAAAGAATCTAAAGTCTGATAAATTGTTTTATTATTTTTCAATTCAATATAAAATCTTAACCATGTATCTTCCTTTCCAAGTCCTTTAATTTTCTTAATCTTATTAAAATGAATAAACTCTCTTATTCTTAAGATTTTCAATATAAATTTTGGTTCACTTACTTTGATACCATTTCTATAGAGAATTATTGGATCAGCAAATAAATAAGTTAGTCCTAAAATTATAAAAAAGATAATTGCAAAATTTATAATAAAAAAGGGTCTTAAATAACTATAATCTTCTATCGATTCTCTAGTAAAGAATATAAAAAGTAGAATAGAAATTTCTCCTACTATTGTAAAAAGCGTCCATCTTTTTATATATTTTTTATGGTTTTTTCGATAAAACTTTTTAATT
>CP070629.1:431942-440215 GCA_020356005.1 Thermoplasmata archaeon | reverse complement strand
GTCATAGCTGTTATTATTATTTCGGTTTTTATTAAGGTCAAGTTGAAAGAGAAGGGGACGGACTAGGAGCTGTGACATCAATATAATCAGGCGCTAGAGAATAGAGAATAGGCGCTAGGGTGATTTTATTCAATTAAAGAAGAATGGTTTAGGCTTGGGTGTAGAAGCTTGTATGGTTTGGGGGTTTAGTAAAGTGTCTTGTTTATCGGCATCGAAACCGTATAACCAAACGAGCTTCTATACCGAAACCGTTGCCCGCACTTCTATAAGCAATAAATAATCACCCTAGCGCCTCCTCTCTAGCGCCTAGCGCCTGATTCAATAGATAAGAATCAACTTTTCATCAATTGATTTTATATACCAATACTGATATTGATGTAGTAAGGTGCGTGCAGGATAATGCTGGAGTTTCAAGAGGTAATGGTTCTGGATAGAAACGCCGAGGCGCTTGGCGTACCAACCTCCACCTTGATGGAAAATGCAGGTTTGGTAGTTGCAGGTTTTATAAAGAACCGCTATATTAAGGCCGGCAAATTGAAAAAATCACCACCAGAGATAGTGATATTTTGCGGGCCCGGCAACAACGGCGGGGACGGCTTTGTTGCCGCACGGTATTTACATAAAGAGGCTTCTGTGAAGATTGTTCTGACCGCTAGTTCTGAGGGTATCAAGACCGAGTTGGCAAAACATAATTTCGATAAAATCCCCAAAGACATTTCGGTGGAAGCAAATCCCTCCAATGAAGATACAGCGTCGATTCTAGAAAATGCGAATTTGATTGTGGACGCTATGCTGGGCGTGGGATTGACAGGAGAGCTCCGCAGCCCTTATTCGGATTATATTGATCTAATCATACGCTCGAATTTACCTGTGGTTGCGGTAGATGCACCCACGGGGCTGGGCACCCCGACAGCCCTGAAACCCACTCATACAGTAACCTTCCACGACAGTAAGATCGGTATGAACGAAGATAATTCGGGTGAGATTGTTATAGCACCCATCGGCATCCCCGAGGAAGCCGCACGGTATATCGGGCCGGGTGAACTTGTTGTATATTATCCCCGACCCGCCGAAGGTTCGCACAAAGGTCAGAACGGACGGCTACTCATAGTTGGCGGCGGCCCGTATACCGGTGCACCTGCACTTGCAGCACTAGCCGCACTTCGAACCGGCGTGGACCTCGTCCATATCGCCACGCCCAGTCGGTGCGTAACGCCTATTTCGGCTTTCTCGCCAAATTTTATCGTTCACGAACTCAAAGGCTCCGGCGGTGAATTTATCGGGCCTGAGGATCAAAAGAAAGTTATGGAATTATGCTCGTTTTGTGATGCGTGCGTACTCGGGCCGGGCATCGGTCGAAACAAGGCAACCGAAACATTTGTTAAAAATTTCCTGGGAGAAAGTGAAATCCCTATTGTTTTGGACGCCGACGGATTGTTTGCATTAAGTTCCATGGGCGAAAATGAACTAAAGGTTCCAGGGAAAGGTTGGATTATCACACCGCACTTTACAGAATTTATTCGACTTGTCAAGACATATTTGAAGCAAATCGTTGAAAATGATTCGAACAGTGAGGAGAACCTTACACCGGATTCTCCCGACATTGAGGATCTATGCAAAGAGCTTTCAGCAAGGCTCGGCGCTGTTGTGGTATTGAAAGGTAAAGAAGACATAGTATGCGATTCAGAACATCTAAAACTCAACCGCACAGGTAATCCTGGAATGACTGTGGGGGGTACCGGCGATGTGCTGGCAGGCATAATCGGAGCGCTAGCAGCTAAGAACGTCAGTCTTTACAATTCTGCCCGAATAGGAACTTTTTTAAACGGTTATGCGGGTGATATTACATGGTCTGAACTTGGACCCGGCCTAACCTCCACGGACATAATCGACAAGCTCCCGGCGGTTTTGACAAAATTTATTCTATTCTAAATATTCTCGGGCAAAATGTTATATGCAAGTTATTGTATTATTACGCAGTTATCCTAAATTTTGATATTCCGGTATATGCATTTTAATAATCATATAATCCTTTGAAATCTTAGATTTTTTACAATTTCGAGGGCAACTTAAATTGCAGCCGGACCCAGGTGAGATACTATGGACCCGCTAAAACTTTCACAAGATCTTGCAAAGGAGATGCAGGATGTCCTAAAGGAAAATCACATCTGTACTCTGGTGTACGGACCACCGGTAACAGGTACATACGTTGAGGGTAAATCCAAAATTCCGCTGTTTGTAATAGTAAACAAATTCGACAGCACCACAGCCAATATCATGGCTGACCTGGTAAACAAGTGGACTGATTATCCCATAGAGGGACCATATATTGCCGTATTGCAGGATCTGGAAGGTATGTCTGACAGTGTACCCGATGAACTGCTCGATGTAACTCTTAACTATAAATTACTGGCCGGTGAGGATGTATTAAAATCGCTACCGCAACTCGACCGCGAGCACATGCGGGCGCAAGCTGAGCTTGCAGTCAGGAGATATATATTCACGCTCCGCTGGACCCTCACACATGTTCTGAAGGACTACGGACAGCTTGAAGGTTATTTGAACAACCTGGCGTTCTACTGCCAGCTGGCAATTCAGGTATACCACCGCTTATCACATCCCAAAATCGTTAAGAAAGAGCAGCATCTGAAAACATTCTATGATGAGTTTCCCGAGGGCAAGGAATGCATGGAAATTCTTATGAACTATGCTTATGGTGATGCCTCCATGCTGGATCGCGAGCCCGTGGATCTCATCACCTGCGCTCTCGATACGATTCTACTACCGCTGCTCCGCAAAATCGACGAAATGGGAAAGGTACCCTGGAGAGTATAAGCGATTTCGGAAAGACTGACCCTTCGGGAAAGACGAAATGCGAAAGAGGAGAGACGAGGGGATTACATACGTCTATTTTTAAAAAAACGAGGGAGGACAATCGAAAATCCTTTTTTCTTTCGTCCATCGTCTATCGTCCTTTCATCTATCCCCGATAGGGTTAGTCCTTCGTCCTTTCTTCCTTCGTCTTTTATAAAATCGTTCTACGTCCTCTTAAATTGCTTTTCCAGCTCCTTGATTGTCATTGATATTATTGTAGGCCTGCCGTGTGCACATGTATAAGGTGAGGTCAGCTCCGACATGCTTGCCAGAAGCTTTGTTATCTCCGCCTCTGTTAATTTCTGGCCCGCTTTGATTGCGGCCTTGCACGCCATGATCTGTATGATTTTTTCGCGATGCATTTCCTCATTTTTTACCCTACCCAGCGCCAGCAGGTCGCTGAGCAGTTCGTTCAAAACACTTTCGTCCTCCAACCTTCCCAGCACCGTGGGCACCGCCCGTATGCGAATTGTATTCTCACCAAAAGCCTCAAGCTCGAACCCGAATCCCCTCAACATCTCCTCGTAACCAATAAGTATCTGATAATCCCGTGTATTGAACTCAAATGATACAGGCATGATCAATTCCTGTGATAGCACCGGTTCTGTTTCGTAAAGGTTGCGAAGCTTCTCGTACATGACACGCTCGTGGAGCGCGTGCTGGTCAACTATCATCAATCCCTGGTCTGTCTGGACCAGTATATACGAATCATGAAGCTGGCCGATGGGTAAAATTCCCGTCTTAGCCAGCTGTAACGAGGGTTCATAGTCAGGCTCAGCATCAACACTTTTTTCTACAGTTACATCTGCAGTGGTCTGGCTGAAGGTTGTTACCGTTGGTTGTATGCTGACAGGCCTGGTAATTTTTATCGGAGCGGAGGAGGCATCAACACTTAACCTATCATCCTGTTCCGAAATACCGGTATCGGTATCCTGCATCTCGGGACTTTTTATACCCAGTGTCGACTGTGACAATAACGATACTGCACCCGGTTCGGAACTGGCGGCTCCAAACTCCAGTTGCGGCATCAGGTCAGTACCGTCAAGCGAACTCCGCACAGCCCCCACAAGAGCTTGATACACCGTTGGCTCCTCCATGAAGTGGATAGTAAGTTTCGTTGGGTGGATATTCACATCCACCTTTGCAGGGTCGATTGTCATATTGAGTACAGCCGTAGGATATTTATGTTTCATCAAAATCGTGTGGTAAGCCTCGGACAACGCCCGGCCCAAAAATTTACTGCGCACGTATCTGCCGTTCACGTAAAAGTATTGGTATGTATTATCACGGCGGGCCAAAGCGGGTTTGCCCACACAACCGGTTAACTTGAATGCACCACCCTTATAATCTATGGGTATAAGTTCACGTGCAAAGGACGGCCCGAAAATTGACGCTATCGTATCAAGCAGCTTCCCGGTTGCCGGTGTGCTTAATAACTCCGTTCCCTCTTTAACCAACCTGAACCGAATGGTTGGGTAGGAAAGAGCGAAGCGCATGACCCAATCGGTAATATGCGCTAGCTCCGTCCGTTCGCTCTTCATGTATTTCTTACGGGCAGGTACATTATAAAATAGGTCCTTAACTGAAATTATGGTACCCTCCGGGCAGCCGATATCCTGTGCCGATGTTATTTTTCCGCCCTCAAGCATCAATTTTGTACCGGATTGAGATGCGGATCCGCTCTCAGCACCAGCTTTGGGTTTTGTTACAAGTTCTATTCGTGAGACCGCAGCTATGCTCGGCAGCGCTTCACCGCGAAAGCCCAGTGTTCTCAACCTATCCAGATCTTCAAGCTGAGAGATCTTACTTGTTGTATGCTTCTCGAAGGCCAACTTGGAGTCCTTTTTGGTCATGCCCGAGCCGTTATCACTGATTTTTATCGTTTTCAAGCCTGCTCCTTCGATTTCGATCTCTATTATAGTTGCTCCGGCATCGATGGCATTCTCCACAAGCTCTTTTATCACGGATGCAGGTCGTTCGATTACCTCACCCGCGGCGATTTTGCTTACCGTGGATTCCTCCAATTGTTTTATCACTCCGATAATTCTTTCCCCCTGAAGCGATATGTGTAATAGAACTCCAGTTATTTCTTTTTGACCCAAAAACGCCCTCTTTAGTATTTTTGAGATTTCCTTTTAGTGATTCTAATCAATTAAAATCGATTTAAATTTATATAAATTAATAATCAATACAATAATGGATATATATTAAAGAAATTACAAATATGTAGTTATTTATTTTTTTGTGGTTATTATTTTGCATATTATGACAAAAAATCATAAAATCTAAAAAAATTAATAATACCTATTACATATATGTCATATATAACTACTATATTAGGGCTGTAGTGGTTTTTGGGCAGCTTGTGATCCCGATGGTTTCCATACACGATAGATTGGGGAATATTTTGAAAAATCTTTCAGAGGAGAATAAGAATATTCTGGTCGTAAGAATTTTGATAATGTGTAAAATGAATGAGATAATGTGTTATCAGAATTGTAAGAAATCCATAAATGATTCTCACGGTAAGAATCTAATGGAGTACATGGTGGAGACGCAAAAGAAAGACATAATGCGGTTGGAAGAGTATGCTGCTACTTTACCGGATGAGTTGAAAGAGGAGTTTACTGAAGTTTCCAATATTATTCTTGATCAATTTAAAGCCGAATTTTCAGATTTAATGGAACTTAAAACTCCCGCCACGGAATCCAGCTATGACCCAAGCACAGATACCTTTATCGGGTTCGTACCCAAGATAGATGAAAATGGAAAAGAGAGTGATATGGTTTACCTGGAAGGCTGTATTCACAGGAAAGGCTATGCAGTCAGGATGCATAAGACCCTGCTCGATTGTTTAAATAATAATGAGATCCAGGATTGTTTTCATAATATAATCGAGGAGGAGGAGAATCATCAACAATTGATGGTGCACCACCTCAATACATTGCAGAATACGGGCCAGTGGCCTGAGGAATTGTGAAGTAGAGGGAGATTATTTTAAGCTTTTAAATCGCTTACAGAGGTGCGGCTCTCGGTTTGCGGTTGCGAGGGGCGTAACGTAAGGCGTCTGGCGGTAAACGGCCGTCAATCGTAATACGTTTTTCGATACGGGTCTCGATACCGCTCAACGAGACGACGGACGCAAACGCTAGACGGTACGCTCCTCGCAAACGCAACCGCTAGACGCATTTCTATAATTAGTTATAATCACCCCAAAATTCATTCGAATCTGTTTTATATCTTTATTACATATAGAGCTATGACTGCTATGGTTCCCAAGATTACCCGAAAAAGTAAATTGCGCCCGGTGTATAAACTTAGAGATCAAGAGGCGTTCGAATGGTTCATCGCCAATTCGCAATTTGCTGTTATTGTTGTTTATCATTATGTTTGCCCCGAATGCGATAGTTACCTGAAGCAGTTGAGAAGACTGGCTGCGGAATACAAGAAAGATGAACGGTTGAGTTTCGGCAAGATCCATATTCAATTAGAATGGATGATCCGCGAAGCCAAGTTGAAAGGTGATGTAGAAGAGGAGAATACTTTTTTAGTGGAGCTGGATGTAGGCAAGAAGGTACCTGCAACACTTTTTTATAATAACGGAAAGCTGAAATGGAAGCTCGAGGGTGTGCTGCCGCCGCCAATCTTCCGCGGGCTGATAAAAAAGCTCCAGGAGAGCACCGAAAAGGAGGGATAAAACGGACATAACCCCATGCGACTATGACGATCTTGCGGCAATGTACGATAACGTCCGGGGAGTGGAGGAGGAATATGTGAAGTACTGGACTGCACATCTTGCGGGATACGGTAAGGTGGGCGATTTCGATCGTATCCTGGATGTGGGATGCGGTACCGGTAGATATGTAAAGGAACTGGCCACAAGCGGCATTCGAAAGCTCGTGGGATTGGACCAGTCGAAGCAGATGTTGAACCGGGCAGTCAAACTCCGCTCGTCGGAAAACGCAGATTGGGTTCAGGGCAGGTGTGAGCTGCTGCCGTTTAAACAAAACACGTTCAATACGGCGTTCATGGTAATGGTAGCGCACCACATACCGGAGGATGCGCGTCCCGGTGCGTATAGTGAAATCTACAAAGTTCTAAAACCCGGCGGGAGATTGAACATTTTAACGCGCTCGGCGGAACAAATCGAGGATTCGTTAATAGCACTGTTCCCCGGTGTATCCGAGATCGATACGGTTCGCATGCCTGCCATCCCGCAGTTGAAATCGGATCTGTTAGATGCGGGATTCTCGACTATTATAATACATAATATCCCCAATTATTCAATCTACAAGAACATGAAGACTTTTATTGAGAGGGTGGAGAACAAGTTCATATCCACATTGACAATGTTTGAAGAAGCGGATTTTCAAAGGCGGTTGGAAATTTTCAAGAGGCGTCTTACCGACCGCTTCGGGGACGCGGAAGAGCTCTACGATCCAATGGAATTTACGTTGGTTTGTGCAGAGAAATCGAAATAATCTGAGATAAGAAGCTAAGTTGATTATTTAATGCTACAAGAAGTGCGTAAAGCGGTTTGCGGTAGCGCGGTGCGTAACGTTGGGCGTCAAACGGTAAACGGCAGATTCCATTTCAATTTTCTATAAATTCAAAAAGACACGCTCTTCGCAACCGCTTGCCGGTACGCTCCTCGCAACCGCCGCCGAATATCTCATTTCTTGTAGCAATTTAAGATTATCCAAGCAATTACTTTAATTAATTATTCTACAACAACCTTTCCCTCTACTACTTCTACCTTAACGAGCGTTTTGATCTCTATACCCAGTTCCCGCTCCAGCTCCTTCTTCCTGTCAGTTTTCTCGATGGCGATTATGACCTCAAGAACCTCCACGTCCATATCCCGCAGTGTTTCCAGAATGCATTTAAGTGTCCCGCCGGTACTCAACACATCGTCGATCAATATAATTCTGTCGCCCGCCTCCAACGCGTTTATGTACATATCCGATTTGGAATAGCCGGTAATCTGCTTGATCTTGTGCTCACCCTCAAGACCATACGATTTCTTCCGGATGATGTTGAGCGGCAGGCCCGACTTGAGAGACACCGCGATACCCAATGGTATACCCATGGCCTCTGCAGTGACGAGCTTATTACAGCCTTCAAAGGAGCTGGTCTGCATGATAGCCTCCGTTACCTCCTCTAAGACCTCAGGCGGCATTTCAAGCACACCGTCCGTTATGGGATGAATGAAGTAATTGTACTCGCCGTACTTCACTATGGGACTTTCCTCCAGACTTTTCTTCAACTTTTCTAATTCCATTCCATCACCATTCTGCTTGGATATTGGCAAATAAATAGGGGAAGAATCCCCTATGATCCCTCTTTTTTTATCTACTTGGGTGATGCCGAAGGCATCACCCATAGAGATAAGAAAAGAG
>CP070629.1:426092-431842 GCA_020356005.1 Thermoplasmata archaeon | reverse complement strand
GTCGCCGCAGCTGTTCAAGCAGATCATGATGGCGTCCGGTCTTGAGCGCGTGTACGAGATCGGGCCGGCGTTTCGCGCGGAGGAGCACGATACGGTCAGGCACCTGAACGAATTCACATCCATCGATATCGAGATGGCGTTCGCAGACGAGGAGGATGTGATGCAGGTACTGGAGAGGCTTATACATCACATTTACAAGTACGTGGTGGAGAACTGCAAGGCGCAGCGGGAAGTGCTCGGTATGGAGCATGAGGTGCCCGAGGTGCCGTTCCCGCGCATCACCTACGATAAGATCATTGAGGATATCACCAGCAAGGGCGTGGAAATGGAATGGGGCGAGGATTTCTCTATGGAAGCCATGAAAGTATACGCGGAGCAGCAGCCCGGCTATTATTTTATCACGGAATGGCCCTCGGCAATGAAGCCGTTCTACGCTCTGCCGTTCTTCGAGAAGCCGAAGTACTGCCGCGCGTTCGATTTGAACTTCGGCGCACAGGAGATTACGTCGGGTGCGCAGCGCGTGCACCTGCACGACCTGCTGAAGGAACGTATCGAAGCGCAGGGGCTGAATTCCGAGCCCTTCGAGTTCTACCTGAAAGCGTTCCGGTACGGCATGCCGCCCCACGCCGGCTGGGGCCTGGGCCTGGACCGCATTACAATGATGCTCTCAGGTAAAAGCAACATCCGCGAATGCGTATTATTTCCGAGGGACAAACAGAGGCTGGTGCCATAAGATGATAGAAAGATGAGAGATGAAGACTGACGCCTAATGGTGAGCACGCTCGAGTGCAAGAACTCTCACTTGAATGGTGAGCACGGCCACTTCGTGGCCTTGAGTATTATGCTAAAAAATCGATATAGTTAGGTTCAAGGTTCTTGGTTCCAGGTTCTGGGGTACCTTTAATCGATTATAATCACCCCGGAGCCTGTAGCCTTGTCTCCGGCCTCCAGTAACTCACCATTCAAGCGAGTGAGCGAAGCTCGCTCGCGTTCTCACCATTCACCACTTATATAAGCTTTCATTCAATAATATTTGTACACAAGCAACAAAAAGCTTTATAAAGCAATATAATGCTATTATCGCTAGAGGAGCGTCATGCATCTGAGATTTAATTCCATCAGCACAGTAATTCTTCTCATTACACTCGTATTCGCAGGTATGCTTAACCCCTCAGTTGAATGTGCAGCCGCAGAGCCCGTCCCTTTTTCAAGCTACACACCTCGCGAGCCGATCCTCATCGAAAGCGACACGGGATTCAATACCACCAACGGCGTTACCGGCGGGAGCGGAACCCCCACAGATCCATACATAATCGAGGGCTGGGAGATCAACACCTCCAGTTCTGACGGGATCGAGATCCGTAACACAACAGCGCACTTTGTTATACGCGATACCTATGTTCACGGATACAAAGGTAATAGAGGGATTTTTCTCCATAATCTATCCAATGGAGCAGTTATTAATTCTACTGTTTATAATAGTACCAGGGGAATCATACTATACATTACTAACAGTATGATTCTCCATAACAACACTGTTTATAACCACAGCACTTCGGGCATCGAGGTCCTCAATTCCAGGTATATCAACATCACGAATAATAATGTGACACAAAATAACAATGGCATTTGGTGCTCATCAAGCTGGAAACTCAATATCAGTCTTAACGATATAGGTTCTAACACAAATTACGGCATTTATTTTATTTCTACATACGACAGCACTATAATGAAAAACAATATTACAGACAATACATTCAGTATCTATTTGTTTGTATCAGGAAATAATAATCTTGATAAAAATCATGCATGGCTTAATCAATATGGCATATATTTATCGACTTCCTCGGATGATAATTACATACTAAACAACAATCTGTCCTCGAATTTATTAAACGGTATAGTGATATGGGATTGTACAAACTCGACTATTATAAACAATACAATGTTAAATCTGAGTACTTGTGTATATGTTCAGTATTCATTCAACACAAGAATTATTGGTAATGATTTAAATTTGAGTTTAGGCGGCATTTTATGTGAGGGTTCCATGGTCGGCAATATTTCCGAGAATTGGATTTCAAACAACAGCAATGGAATTAATTTTGTTTCAACCTCTCTGTACAATATAACAGACAACGAAGTGTTCAATAATTCCTACGGGATATTGTTCAATTCAGGAAATGATGATAATCTGATATCATCCAACAATATTTTTTTCAATGGTGAAGGAATTAGTATAATAGAGGGCGATAAAAATACTATTACAAATAATGATATTTATCAAAATGAGAAGGGTATTAGAATTATTGGGGAGTCTACTTATAATATAATCAAATATAATAAAATTACCAATAATACCGGCGTCGGCATCGGGCTGGAATCAAGTGCAAAACGACCGTATGGTAATACCATATCGGAAAATGATATCGGTTATACCTGGCAAAATGGAATTAGAATAACCGGTTCTGATTCTACATACATTGAAAATAATACCATTAATCATTCCGGTTATAGTGGTATAAGTATGTCTGATACGTCTGAAGGATCCATCACAAATAATAGTATTATTTATAGTACCAATACTGGCCTTTATGTTGGAAGTGGTGACCACGACATCATTAAAGATAACACAATTTCATGGAACGGTGATATGGGTATCTACATCGAGAGTTCTTATAAATGTATATTGAAAAATAATCTCATTGAAAGTAATGACGAAGGGATCTATTCTTCAAATTCTGATAGTATCCTTATCAGCAATAATGTAATCCAGAAAAATAATCTAAATGGTATTTACCTATATCATTCAGATTTAAATACAGCTTATAATAACTCGGGATTCAATAATACTTTTTCAGGACTGCTTCTTTCCAATTCATTTGATAATGATATTATAAAAAACCAATTCTATTCAAACGAAAAATCGGGAATTTTTCTGTCGTACAGCGACCGGAACGACGTTTACGAAAATACATTGACCGAAAACAGAGAGGGTGTCTACAGCCACAGCTCTGAAAACAATAAAATTCTGCATAACAATTTTATTGATAATACAGTTCGCCAGGCCTACGAAACCAATGCGGTAAATACATGGTGGGATTATCCCTCCGGCGGTAACTACAGGAACGACTACGTGGGAGGTGACCAGTACCAGGGATCCAATCAGGATGAAATTGGCAGCGACGGCCTGGGGGATACCTATTATACTTTCTTTTCAACTTATAGAGATAGATACCCGCTGATCCGACCCTATGCTGAACTGAAACCCTCTCCACCATACTACCTGGAGGCATATCCACAGAAAACATTCATTGAACTCAATTGGTATAAACCAAGATCATCATACAGCGCCCCCATAACGCATTACAGGATCTATAAAGGCTCACAGCCTGATTCAAAAACATTAATCGCCGAGGTCTCGCAGTATTATCTTTATTACAAAGACTCCAATGTTAGCGTAGGTAATACATATTATTACCAGGTCAGTGCAGTTTCCGCTGTGGGCGAAAGCCCGCGCTCCAACGAGGTGGAAGCCATTAACGGCGATGTACCTCCCACACCCAAAATTACATTCAGCTCCGTAGGAGATAGATATATCAAATTAGCCATAACGGCGCCGGAATCCGACGGCGGATTTGCTATAACTTCATATAACATATACCGGAGAACAGTTTACAGCAAAACCTATGTATTCGTTCTGGATCTCAACGCAACCGAATTCAACGATACCGAACTTGTCAACGGTGTTACCTATTATTACAGGATAAGTGCCAGCAATAAATTAGGTGAGGGTCCGCGCTCTCAAGAGATTTCTACGCATCCAAGATCCATTCCCGCAAGCCCGAGCCAACTTTCGGCCAAAGCCGAGGAATCCTTTATACGCATTACCTGGAAACTACCACTGGAAAACGGCGGCGCCGATGTTACAAATTACCGTATCTACAAAGGGGTCTCCTCCGGAGTTACCTCCTTTTATGCAGAGAGCGGCGGCGAGCTGTTTTACATCGATGAAGAAATAACAAAGGGAATAACCTATTATTATCGTGTGAGTGCTTTGAACAGCGAGGGGGAGGGGCCGCAGTCGGCTGAGGTGACCGCGGTACTGGTATCTGCACCGTCGGTTCCCATCAATTTCAAAGCCGAAGCCGGTGATGCAACCGTGAAGCTCTCATGGTCGGAACCGATCTCCGACGGCGGAACAAAAGTTACCAATTACATAATCTACCGCAGTACAAAGCGCGGCGAGCGGGTCCAGCATGATATGATCAACAGCATTTTTCTGACATACACGGATATTGACCTGATGAACGATGTTACCTATTACTACAAGATCAGTGCAGTGAATGCCATGGATGAAGGACCGCTTTCAATTGAAATAGGTGTCACACCTGAAAAGCACATAAACCAGGCGCCCAGGGCCTCTATAGACGCCAATGTAACCTCCGGGAAAGCACCGCTTTCCGTCTCCTTTACCGGCGGGGGCGTTGACAACGACGGTACCATAGTATCATATTTCTGGGATTTCGGTGACGGTGATAACAGTAAAAGGCAAAATCCGAACCATACATATAACGAACCGGGTAAATACTTCGTGGAGCTCACAGTTACCGACGATGACGGTGAATCTCATACGGCCATGATCACCATAACAGTAAATCCCGTCCAAACCGATAACGTTACCGATGACGGTAAAGATGATAGAGAGGATAAAAAGGATGAGGGCATTTCAGTTGCCGCTGCAGCGGGGGTTATTCTACTAATTTTTATTATAATACCATTTCTTATATTGGTGCTGTGGCCAATAGTTTTGAAAAGAAAAAAAGGTAAAGCGCAGGAGAAGGAGAGCGAGAAAAAGGATGAGGGTAAAAAAGAGGAGCGTAAAGAAGAAGGTGATCGGGAGAAGGTGAAAGAAGATGATATTGAACCTCAATCTGATCTGCCTCCGACTGATGTGATTAAAATTAAATAGAAATTCCTAGGTCGGCGTTTTACTGAAGCGATGCCCGTTACGAGGCTCGGGGTCGACGCTCGTTACGAGGCTCGGATTCGATGCCCGTTACGAGGCTCGGGTTCGATGCTCGTTACGAGGCACGGGTTCGATGCTCATTACGAGGTACGATACCGAATACCGAAACGAGCCTCGATGCCGCTTATCGTAACGAGCCTCGATGCCGATTACCGAAACGAGCCTCGATACCGCTTAACGAGACGACCATCGCAACCGCCTATCGAAACGAGCCTCGCAGACGCCTGACGGTACGCCAAACGCAACCGTGAGACGGTACGCACTGCGCAACCGCGACCGCTAGCCGCCCTTCTAGAATCGATTAAAAAGCTTATAATATGGTTCCTCAGAGAGCGCTCATAATTATTCTAGAATCGAAGCGCTCCGTGAGTGCTTATAATCAATAAATAAGCTGAGCGCTCTGTGAGTGGCTTGTATCGATGAACAAGCATAACGCTCTGTGCGCACATACAATTGATATAGAATCAGAGCGCTCTGATATTAAATTACACTGATTAGCGAATCCTTTTTCCCATTACATTTATATAATGCAAAGAGAATTATATCGAACCCATTTAAGAAAAAATTGCTGTATAAAAAAATGACTATGAACGCAATTTTTTCAAATCCTAAGCACTAAGCACTAAACTCTAAACAAGCACTAAACACTAAGCACAAAACAAAAAGGTAGAAAGAAAAAGGGGGGCGGGGGTTAGGTAGTATTGGGGTTTGGGAGTTGTTT
>CP070629.1:418398-425992 GCA_020356005.1 Thermoplasmata archaeon | reverse complement strand
GCAGCCGCAACATGCAGAATTTCACGCTGCTAAAAACGGTTGGTAAAACAACCAAACCGGTACTGCTGAAAAGGGGTATGGGCAGCACCATCGAAGAGCTGCTGTATGCTGCGGAATATATCATGAACGAGGGAAATACCCAGGTGATTCTCTGCGAGCGCGGTATTCGCACATTCGAGAGCTACAGCAGGTTCACTCTTGACATCAGTGCTGTACCGTTGATAAAAGAATTGAGCCATTTACCCATTATTGTCGATCCCAGCCACAGCAGCGGCAGGAGCGATATTGTCAAACCTATGGCGCTCGCAGCTGTGGCTGCAGGTGCACACGGGCTTCTTATAGAAGTTCACAACGAGCCTGAGAAGGCATTGTGTGACGGTCATCAATCACTGAACCCATCAGCGTTCGGGTCGCTTATGGAAGAGCTGAATGCTATTGCCAGGGCGCTCAACAGGGGGTTGTGAGGACTTCTATCCGAAAGTCTTCCTGTTTGCAGGTGGGCTGAATGAAAAAAATAAGAGTCGATCTTGGAAAGATCCAGTACGATATTGTCATCGGGACTGATTTACTGAATCAAATAGATACTTTCATTAAGGGATTTGATTTTGAACCGAAGTGCGGAATAATCACGGATACCAACGTGAACGCTCTTTATGGAACGACTTTAAAAAAGATATTGGAGAGCTCGGGGTTTGAATGTATTATATTTCAGGTTCCGGCGGGAGAAAGTACAAAAAGCCTGGAGACCGCCACCGGGCTGATAGATCAGCTTATGGAGAACAAGTTCAACAGGCATACTCCGGTCATTGCGCTTGGAGGTGGGCTGATCAATGATCTTGCAGGCTTCGTTTCAGCTGTCTATATGAGGGGCCTCCCGCTGATTCAGGTGCCTACTACACTTATGGCACAGGTGGACAGCAGTATAGGCGGAAAGGTCGGTGTGAATTATAATAATAACAAGAATATGCTGGGGACATTCTACCAGCCGAAGCTGATCATATCGGATTTGAATGTTCTGAAGAGCCTGCCGAAGCAGGAATTGAGCTCAGGATTTGCAGAGGTTGTAAAATACGGGATGATCTTGGATAAGAGCTTTTTTGAGTATCTAGAAACAAATCACAAGCTTTTGACCGATCAGGATGAGGGTTTTTTAGAGTATATCGTCTCTACATCCAGTGAATTCAAAGCGAGGGTCATCGAGAGGGACGTGCGTGACGAAACCGGTATAAGAGCGGTATTGAATTACGGTCATACAATCGGCCATGCTCTTGAGTCAGTTTCGGACTACAAGGGTTATTTACACGGCGAAGCCGTAGCTGTCGGAATGGCATATGCAGCGAAAATATCAAGCAGGTTGGAGCTGATGGAACAAGCAGATGTGCAGCGCCAGAACCAGCTGCTGCACTCTAACGGTTTGAATTTAAACATAGGTGATATAGATCCAGCGGGATTAATTAAAGCAATGGACTTTGATAAAAAGCAAAGGGAAGCGGGAGTTGTGAGGTTCATTTTGACAGAGGGAATAGGAAAAGCTAAATTGATGGACGGTATTTCATTAGAATTGATACATGAAGTATTGGGGGGTACGATTGAATTATGACATTAACCTGTACGACTATTGTGGAACCGAAGTTAGACGAAATGATCCTGGCGGCCTACGCCGCTCAGGAGATAGGCACGGATCTGATTGAATTAAGATTGGATTATCTGGAAAAAATAGATCTTTTTGAATTATTACCTATAAAGGAGGAAGTAAGTGTTCGGCTTATTGCCACATTGCGTCCTCAAATCGAAGGGGGGCAGTTTTCAGGTGCCGAAAGTGATAGATTCGAGCTGCTTGAGGAATGCATAGAATCAGAAATATTCGATTTTATCGATTGCGAGCTGAGCTCAGAACAGACCTCTCTGGAAGATCTGATTGATGTAGCCCGCGCCAAAGGGGTGAAAACCATTGTATCACACCATGATCTCGAAGGCACCCCCACAAGTTCCGAATTCATAGAGATTTTGAATAAATGTCTTGCCCTGGGTGATATTGCTAAAATAGGTGTGACGGTTAAATCCCGAACAGATTTCTCTAACTTTTTGGCCGGCTGCAGAACAGCCTGGGAGGCCGAGCACAACTTCACTGGAGTATGTTTGAACGGTGCGGCAAGCTACATCAGCAGGATTCTGGCACCGCATATCGGGTCATGGGCGGTATATGCAAGCCTGACACCTGAAAAGAAGGCGGTGCCGGAACAAATCACACTGCTGCAGTTGAAAAATGCATGGAAGGCAATGGCAGTGGACCCGTCAGCGCAAAGCGAACTTAACTTTGTTGACGAGCACACCAAAATATACGGCTTGCTGGGTCAATCTTTAGCTTATACTCATTCACCCTTAATGCATAATGCAGCCTTTAAAAGCGAGCATTTGGAAAGTATATACATTCCCTTTGATATACCGCAGGATTTACTGGGACAGATAATTAACGACTCCAGGACGTTGAATATTAGCGGCCTGAATGTAACAATACCCTTTAAAGAGAGCGTAATGGAATACCTGGACGAGCTGGACGAGGGTGCCAGCAAGATCAACGCTGTGAATACCATCGTGAACTCTGAGGGTGTTCTGAAGGGATACAATACCGATTCCTACGGTGCGATGCAGGCACTGAAATCTGCAAATATCGAACCGAAAGAAAAAAAAGTGATGGTATTCGGAGCCGGTGGTGCAGCCAAGGCCCTCTGCTTCGGCTTGATTTCTGAGGGTGCATCGGTAAGTGTTGCAAACAGGACGGAGGCACGTGCAGCGGAATTGAAGGCGTTATATCCTGAAATCGAAGTTGTTGATTTTCAGGCCAGAAACGAGGCTGTTACAAAACATGACATTATAATCAACTGCACGCCGACAGGCACTGCAGGTTTTGACGCTGATGATATTTTTGATTATAATAATATTAATAACGATCATACCGTATTCGATCTCGTTTACAACCCGCGCAAAACAAAGCTGCTTGAAGCTGCAGAACAAAAAGGTGCAAAAATTGTATCCGGCATAGATATGTTATTGCACCAGGCATTAAAATCGTTCAAAATTTGGACAGACATCAATATTGAAGCGGATTTAATGAGATCAAGCTTATAAATACTACCAAATCCAAATACTACCAAATTCCAAGGAATACTACAAAATCCCAACTCCCAAAACAAATCCAAACCCCGTAATTCAAAGGTACTTAGTTCGAGGGGTGGGGCTTTGTAGTATTTGATTTTTGGATTTCCTTTGTAGTATTTGAAGTATTTGAAGTATTTGAATTTACTAAGCAAAAAAAATCAAAAAAGAGGCAATGAAATGCATATGACAGTAATTCCCAGCAAACTAAGCGGTGTGGTGAGTGCACCGCCATCCAAGAGTCTTACGCATCGGGCATTTATACTGGGGATGCTGGCGGACGGCACGACCACCATAAAGAGCCCGTTAATAAGCGATGATACCATCTCTACTATGAAGGCGGTAGAGGCATTCGGCGCTAAAATAGATAAGAACGAAGATGGGTATATCATCCATCCGAATAATTTGAGCATTCCCGACAAGGAAATAGATGTAGGCAACTCCGGAACAACTCTCCGGTTAATGTGCGGGATCGCATCGCTGCTTGACGGTACAACGACGTTTTCGGGGGACGAATCAATATCAAAGCGTCCCATCGCACCTCTGCTGAAGGCCTTGAACCAGCTGGGTGCGAGCTGTAAATCGGTGGGGAAGAACGGCTCGCCGCCGGTTGTTGTCAGGGGAGTGATCAATAAGGAGCACACCGAGATACGCGGAGATATATGCTCACAATTTATTTCATCCCTGCTGATTTCCTGCCCGCTGAAGTCTACCGATACGACCATAGAACTTAATTCCAGACTGGTTTCACCATCCTATGTCGCGTTGACCATGGACATGCTGGACAAATTCAATGTCAAAGTGGAAACCAATGATGACAACGATAAGTTCTTCATCAAGAAAAATCAAATTTATAAAGGTATCCAGCACAAGATCCCCGGAGATTATTCATCCGCTTCATATATCATGGTAGGTGCTGCAATTACTGGCAGCGAGGTTACTATTAACAATCTTGATCCGCATTCTATACAGGGTGATAGAGCCATTCTGGATATACTTCAGGAGGCGGGAGCAGAGGTCAATATCAATGGTAGTTCCACCACAATTAAAGGCGGGAACCTGCAAGGCGTGGAGGTGGACTGCTCGGACATACCGGACCTGTTTCCCATACTTGCCGTACTGGGTGCGTACTCCAAGGGTAAAACGCGATTATACAAGGCGACCCATGTCAAATACAAGGAATCCAACAGGCTTGAAACCACTGCCAACATGATACGATCCCTGGGCGCGGAAATCGATATCTCGGAGGAGGGGATAATGATTTCCGGCGGCAGAGTGCTTGAAGGAGGCATAATCAATCCTGAAGGTGACCACCGCATATTCATGGCTGGAGTGATCGCCGCACTGGCCGCATCGAAACCATCCAGAGTCATTGGGCCGCTGTGCCACGGCATATCCTATCCGGATTTCATAAAAGATATCAAGAGCCTCGGAGCAAATGTGGAGGAAGGTCAATGAACAGCTACGGCAGGTTCTTCAGGGTGACGAATTTTGGCGAGAGCCACGGCGCATCCATCGGCGTTACACTTGATGGATTGCCTGCAGGAGTGGAATTGAGCGAGGAGGATATACAAAGGGATCTGGAGTTGAGGTCGCCGGGCAAAAGCGAGATATCCACGCCGAGGGTGGAGGCCGACTCCGTTGAGATATTGAGCGGGCTTTTCAACGGAAGGAGCACCGGGGCGCCGATTACAATGATAATAAGAAATGAAAATATAGATTCATCAGGTTACGACAAGAACAGGGATATCCCCAGGCCCGGCCATGCTGATTATACCGCCTGGGTGAAATATCAAGGTTACAATGATTTCCGCGGGGGCGGCCCCTTTTCCGGTAGGGCTACAGCTGCGCTGGTTATGGCCGGCGCTGTTGCAAAGAAACTGCTGAAACAAATGGAAATCGATGTAGCTGCATCAACTATCCAGATCGGTGATGCAAAGATCACCGGGGAATTAAGTTTTGATGAAATCAAAGCTAACCGCTGGAGCAACGAAGTGCGGTGCGCACAACCCGAAACCGCAGCCAGGATGAAGGAATTGATATTACAGGCGAAATCGGATAAGGACAGCGTGGGCGGCATCATTGAATGCATAATCCAGAATGTACCTGCAGGTGTAGGCGAACCGTTCTTTTGTTCTGTAGAAAGCGAGATTTCAAAATTGATGTTTTCCATTCCCGGCGTCAAGGGAGTGGAGTTCGGGTCAGGCTTCAAATGTGCTGAAATGAAAGGCTCGGAGCATAATGACCCCTTTACTATTACTGACGGTAAAATTATTACCGAAACGAACAATGCCGGCGGTATATTGGGCGGTATTACCTCCGGGATGCCCGTGGTGTTCCGTGTGGCGATAAAACCAACCTCTTCTATTCAAAAGGAGCAGAAGAGCATAAATCTGAAGACCCGTGAGGCAGCAGACCTCCAGCTGGAGGGCAGGTTCGATCCGTGTATAGTACCCAGGGCTGTGATTGTAGTTGAGGCGGCAGCTGCAATCGCAATGGCAGATCTGGTGCTCAGCGCTAAAAGTGAACTTAAAACTTAAAGGTGATTAATTGGAAATGATAAAATCAATGAGAGCCGAGATAGGAGCAATAGATGCAAAGATCTTACAGCAGGTGGCCAAAAGGCTCGAGCTTGCCAGAAATATAGGCGAGGAAAAGAGCAAGCTGGGCATACCTGTAATCGATGGCAATGTAGAACGCGAGGTACTGGAACGAAACAAGAAGTTCTGTGCTGAACTCGGCTTGGACCCGAAACTTGGAGAGGAACTTACAGATATATTGATTAAATACTCCATCAAAGTACAGAATGCTAGAGGAGATTAGGATGCGAGTCCTTTTGATTGCAGCCAGCAGCGAGTTCTTCCCAATGTACGCGGCACCGTTGGGTGAGGCGTACATTGCCAGTGTGTTACAGCGCGAGGGACATGAGGTCCAGATCCTGGACTTGGCTTTGCACAAAGATTACAAAGCAGAAATTGAGAAGGCAATATCGAGCTTCGAGCCCGGCTTGATAGGAATGTCCATCAGGAATATCGATATTGCAACTTATCCTGCAACGATTTATTTTTACCCACCAGCAAGAGATGCCGTGCGGTTCACCAGGGAAATTACGGATGTACCCTTGGTTCTTGGCGGTGCAGGCTTTTCCATATTTGCAGAAGAGATCTTGAGGGATATCCCACATAATATCGGCGTGGTAGGAGAAGGCGAACATGCATTCGTGGAGATAGTCAAGAAGGTAGAGCGCGGATCCGACCCGAGAAGTGTACCCAAAGGTATCTGCTATCTCGATGAAGCCGGTAACTTTGTCAAAACCGAGCCCTGGAAGATAACCGATCTTGACGAGCTGCCCCTGCCTGCCAGAGATCTGATAGACAACAGCCGCTATAAACTGGTAGACGGCCGGGTGATAGGCAATATCCAGACACAGCGCGGCTGCCCGTATGACTGCATATTCTGCAGTTATCCGTACCTGGAGGGTCACCACATGCGGTACCGCTCGCCGGAGCGGGTGGCAGAGGAGATGGAACTGCTGGTCAACAATTACGGTGTAGACTGCGTGTTCATTGTGGACAATTCGTTCAATACCTCGCCTTCAAATTCAAAAGCAGTAGCAGAGGCGATCAAGGCAAAAAAGATCGATGTTGAGTGGGGTGCAAATTACAAGCCTGGCACCAAAACCATCGAGCACTTATCTTTATTCAAGGAATCCGGCTGTTCTCATCTGGCAATGGGCGTGGAGAATCTATCGGATGATGTACTGGACACAATGAAAAAAAGCGCTAATGCAAATGATGTAATTGAAACCGTAAATAGATGCACCGAATTGGAAATAGAACAATTTTTACATATCTTGTTCGGGCTTCCCGGCGAAACCTTGGAGTCCGTGGAAATGACCATGAAGACCTTGGGAAAATTGAATGTATACATGGGCGGCTGGCAGGGCCAGTCGGAAGCATTAATCATGACGGGAGTTAGGATCTATCCGCACACGGAACTTTGTAAGATCGCCATAGAGGAGGGCGTTATTACAAAAGATACAAATTTATTAATACCAAGATTCTATATTACTCCTGCCATCGATGAAAATAAGATGTTCGATTTGATAAGATCATATGCAGGGGGACAGGAACGCTGGAATGTTCCTGGTTTGGATATGAATGTACCTTCAGAAATGATGGAATTCATGCAAAAGCAATTGGTACATTACGGTATTTAATAACTGAGCAGGGAGGTGATGGCAGTGGAAGATTATTCGAAGAATTATGCAATGATGCAGCCTATTCCACCTAAACTGGAAACGGTTTTAAATCCCAATGAGAGGATAATATGTGCGTTCAAAGGCGATTGGCTTGATTATGGAATAGGTGGTAAAACAAGAATAGGTATGTGGGTAATAACCGACCAATTCGTTCATTTCATGGGAAAGGTTAGCTTG
>CP070629.1:411710-418298 GCA_020356005.1 Thermoplasmata archaeon | reverse complement strand
GATATGGTCGCCGGCGGTTTCCGGCACAGCACAAAATTCAGAGAACTCACCTGCACCCATTGATTACGGGAAAGATACGGAGGTTTTGTATCCCGAGCAGCCCGTAGTTGGACCGGGACCGGTACCCTCTGATAACATCAATATATTTTTGAGGAACCGTATTTTTGATCCTTTACTTGACCCGCCTCTTGCACTATATTCTGTCAATACCGCTCTGTTAGCTGAGGAGCCCTCCGAATACAAGCTGCTCCAGTTCAGCGGGCCGGTACAGAAGAGCTGGAGAGAGGATGTAGAAAGCGAAGGCGTGGAGCTTATACAATACATCCCGGATTATACGTTCATTGCCAAAATACCGCAGGATAAAACGAACTTATTACAGGACATGACAAGTGTCAGGTGGCTCGGACCTTTCCATCCGTATTACAAAATCGAACCCCAGCTTCTTACGGCATTACAATTCAACAGCAGTGTGCAGGAGCAGCTGCTGGGACCGTATGCAAATTACACGGTAGCGCTACTAAATCCCACACCCGAAACCATAACGGAATTTAAAACAGAACTATCAAAGCTTGAGGTTAAAATCCTCAGCAAGGATTTCGACTTCGCGCTGGAATTCGGGTTGTCGGAAATCCAGCTCAACTTGGAGCAGCTGAACTCACTCAGTCAGTATCCCACCCTGGCATGGATCCAGCCCTCTGCTGAGCTCGTTACGCACATGCCTAAAAGCTCCCGGATATTGGGTGCGCGGCAGGAGACCGACGGCCCGTATAAGGCCGACGGTACGGCAATGTGGAGCTACGACCCTTCCACAGGTAACTTTATCGGGTATCCCGGTTCCAATGCTACCATTGCCGTAGTGGACACCGGCGTGGACGGTACGCACCCCGCCTTCGACGGCCGTAAGGTATGGTTCAAGGCCTATAACTGGGCGGGTAACTGGCAGGATGCAGCCTACCACGGCACGCATGTTGCAGGCATCTCGTTGGGGAACGGTAAGTGGCGCCCGGGTGATCCCACGGGAGGCGGTGCCGCCGGCAAATACGCCGGCGTGGCGCCCAACGCCAGCTTGATCGGCCAGGCATACCTGGGCTCGGGCTCCAGCGTGGCCACTGTTATGTACGACGCAGCCACGCACGGCGCCGATATCTCCACCAACAGCTGGGGGTTCTACGGCTCGTACTATTACGGTGTCTATGAGAGCGTCTGTGCAGCCTACGACCGGTTCGTGCGCGATTCCGGCGACGGTATCCCCGTTTCGGTCACATTCTCTGCCGGTAACGACGGGCCCGGCAGCGGAACGGTTTCACCGCCGGCAACGGCAAAAAACATCATCTGCGTCGGCTCTACCGACGATAACACCGGCAACTCCGTTTCGGGCTTTTCAGCCCGGGGGCCGCTGGAGGACGGGCGGCTCAGCCCCGACCTTTTGACACCAGGTGCACAGGTCACATCGGCTCTTGCCAACAGCGCTTATTCTTATGCCGCTTTCAGCGGTACCTCCATGGCTGCACCGGCTGCCGCCGGCGGTATGGCTGTGGTTATCAATTATTATCAGGATAATTATGGTTACACCCCCTCGCCTGCACTGGTCAAGGCGATACTTTTGAACGGTGCGGAGCCTATGCCGGGCTTGAACTGGCCTGACAACAACCAGGGCTGGGGCCGCATGAACCTCCCCAACTCGCTCCTGGAAACGCAGAGTAAGAAGTTTTTGTATTACGACCAGCAGGACCTTCTGGAGACAGGTGAAGAGGTAACCTATGAGTTTAATGTAGCAGAAGAATCCAATTTAAAGATCCACCTGGTGTATACCGACGACGACGGTTCGCCCAACGCGGCCAAGGCGCTGGTGAACGACCTGGATCTGCTGGTGATTTCGCCATCCGGCGATAGTTATTTCGGCAACCAGTTCTACCTGGGCCAGTCCATCCCGGGCGGCTCGCCGGATAACACGAATAATGTTGAAGGCTTCCAGATGAAAAACCCCACTATAGGGGTATGGCGGGTAACAATAAAAGGTAAAAACGTGCCCTCCGGCCCGCAGGATTTCGCACTTTTTATTTCAGGACCGGTCTGGGAGGATATGCTGGATATCAAAGCCTTCGACCTGTTCTCGGATAAGGGCGAGCAGGTGTTTGAGGGCGAGCAGGTTCAGCTGAACGCCAGCATATTGAATACCGGCACGCTTAACTTTGCCGGCGGCCAGTATGTTCTAATGGACTACTGCCCGGACGGGACCTCCAAAAAGCTACTGGTTGGAACAATATCTGATTCCATCGCCGGAGAGTTCTTCAATTTCACCATCGACTGGGGAGCTTCGCAGGTGGGCACGCACAGGTTGGTTTTGAGTCTGGATCCGTTGGATTCATTCGAAGAGGCGAATGAGACGAACAACGTTTTTGAGATGTATGTTTATGTGCACACCTTCGGTGTGAATCTTGTGAATCCCGAACCTGACAGTACCATAACACCGGGCATCCCCGCGGAGTTCATACTGCAGGTGCACAACACCGGCACAACAGCCGATACCTACAACCTCTCCATCTTGACCCGTCCCAACGGCTGGACTGCGGAATTGAATACAAGTAAGGTAACAGTGCCTGTGAGTTCATATAGAAATATCACGCTGCAGTTATCTGTACCCATTTGCGCCTGTGCAGGCCTCGTGGACGGGCTCGAGGTCATGGCACAATCCTCCATCGCACCCTCGTTCTATTCCAGGCAGGCGGTACCTGTAAAGATCGCCGAACTGAACACATTCTCTTTAATCGATACCCTCTTGGAAAAACCCATAGAGCCGGGAGGCTCAACGGTTTACAACATTGAGGTAAAGAATACGGGTAATACTGATTTGTTTTTGGCGGTCAAGACCGGAAAGCTCTCGCAGGGCTGGAAACTGAAGCTATCAGCAGAAAAGATACTGGTGCCGTACGCGGCGAGCTCGAACTTTAGCGTTGAGCTTACCAGCCCGGGCTTTAGCCTGGCTGGATATGTTGAATCCGTACCTGTGACTCTTGAGCTCGCCATGAAAGGCGGGGGTTCTCAAACACCATCAGACGGCTCACAAACATGCACCCTGAACGCAACGGTTTCGCAGTATTACGATTTCGAGCTCGAGCTCGACACCACCAACATGGATGTTACCGCCGGTAAGAGGAAGCGGATCGAATTTGAGGTACATAACAACGGCAACGGATTCGATACATTTACGTTCGATGCGATCCCGCCCGCCAATTGGGCGTTCGGATTTGAACCGGAAAGAATAACTGTGGAGGGCGGAAGTTCCGCCGCCATTAGATTGGATATCGACGTGCCGGTCAACGAGTATGCCGGTACTTACGAGCTTGCCGTCAAATCGAAATCCGGGGGTAATCCAGAACTTATCCGTGGTTTCATGCTGACCTTGAACCTGATGCAGAAATATGATATCAAGCTAACCGCGGAGAAGAGCGCCATTGTGGTAACCGTGGGGGGCACCATGGTTCTACCTCTCTACCTGGTAAATAACGGTAACGGTAACGATACGGTAACATTGAAAGCGAACTGGTTTGAAGGATTGGTAATGTTTACGGAAAAGCACCTGGTTGTGCCGATGCATCAAAGTGTTACAACTAATGCAATTATACATATACCGGAAAATTTCAAACCCAGCGAGCAGCTCTTCGATATCGTAGCAACCTCCGGCGATAACACCACTTATGTGTCCACTGATATTACCGCCATAATTACCGCGCCTTACAACCAGTCGGCGCTTCAAACCCAACAGCCGGATACAGAAGATCAGGATACGGCGGGCGATTCGGTTGGCGAAGAGGAGGATGGGTACGGGCTGTTCAAGCAAGGACTGTTCTTCGATATATTCGTATTTATTTTAATGATTTTATTGATCGTTATTATACTGTTTATGGGCACCGTAATGGCCTCCAGTGAGAAGAAGCGAAGAGGTGAGCCGAAGGTAGGACGGGTGGGAATGCCCGAGGCTGCTATAACCGATGCAGAGCTCGTCCCGGATGAAAAACCGGAGCCTGCAGTAGATATGGGATTGATGGAAGGGCAGGTAATTGATGCGGAGGTTATGGCACTCCCGGAGGCAGGAGTCACTGAGCAGGAGGCAGGTGAAGCCGAACCGGTGGAAGCAGAGGTGGTAGCTGAAGAGCCCCTTGATGAAGATTCAGAACAATTAGAGCCGAGCAGAAAAAGTAAAAAGGTGAAAAGAAAAGGAGGGGGCGGCTCCAGACCTTCCAATTCACTACTGTCTGTACTTTTAATTATTTTTATTGTAATTGCAACGTTCGGTTCTATGATATCCTTTGATATCGGCACCGAACCAGCGCAGGGGCTTACGGTCAAAGGAAATATCTTCAATGATACCGTGTGGTCTGAAAATATAACCTTAACGGCGCACACCACCGTGCGTGCCGGAGCTACACTGTACATTCAACCGGGCGTAAATGTCTATTTTCAAAGCGGTGTCAGGCTTTATATCTCCGGTACACTGTACGCGAACGGCACGAAGAGCCAGCTGATTAATTTCACTTCCAGCTCCAATAATCCATGGAAGGGTATCTGGAACCGCATACAGTTCAACGGCTCCGGTCGGGGGCGGATGAACTACTGTAATGTAAGCTACGCTACATACGGCCTGTACTTCTACGGTGGGGATTATGTAAGTATAGAGAACTCCACATTTTCCACCAACCGCTACGGGGTGTATATGAGGAGCAACAGTAACTATAACAGATTTATCAATAATACTATGAAAAAGAACGGTTGGGGGTACGGCATATTTATTTCATATTGCAAGTTCAATTATTACGAAAACAATTCTCTTTCGGATAATACCTATAATTTCTATATTACAGGCAACAACAAGGATTATTTTACGCATTATTTTAAAAATGATACGAACACTGCACAGGGCAAGCCAATGTACTACTGGCTTAACAGAAAAGACGAGCAGGTGCCCGTGGATGCGGGGTTCGTTGCGCTCGTGGGCTGCACGAACATGACTGTGCGGGATATGGTGATCAAAAAGAGCGGTGAGGGGATCATATTTGCATATACTAATGTTTCGCGCATTGATAATGTCACGGTACAGAACAATAATTACGGCATTTATTTTTACCAGGCCGGCGAGGGCAATCTTATTACAAATGTAACGTCGAAATCCAATAGTTACGGCTTATACTTCCATTACGCTTATTACAACAAACTTCGAAATAACAATTTTAGAGATAATACCTACAATGTCTATTTTGTGGGCTCCATTCTGAAATATTTTGAGCACGATATTGATACCAGCAACAAGGTCCAGGACAACAAACCTATGATATATTATGTGGACCGGCACCACGAGACGGTACCCACCAACGCGGGATTCGTTGCGCTGGTTGACTGTACGAATATGACCGTCGCAGATGTATCCATCCGTAAGAACGCGCAGGGAATTTTAGTTGCACATTCTGAGAATATCAAGCTTGAAAACGTCTATTTATGGAAGAACAATTACGCGACCTATTTCTACCGCACAACAGGAACGGTTACATTGGGTAACAGTACAATTTATGACAATCGCTGCGGTGCGTACACTTATCAGGCCGATAATAATGTAATATACGGTACACAATATGATTCGAACTACGATGCATTCATTATCAGGGACACGCATGAAATGCAAGTTACCAACTGCAGTATAATCGCCGCCAACCGCTGGAATGTGGATCTAGCCACAACCTCCACAGTGACGCTGCTTAATACAACCTTCAACCCCAACAAGATCAAGATTGCGAATGCTAATACCGAGCTTACAGTCAAATGGTACATGCATGTAGTGGCCATAGACGACCTGGGTGCACCGGCGAAGTGCCATGTTATCGTTACCGACGGTAAGAGCAATGTGGTGGCGGACCGTGATATAGTCGGCTCGTTGAAATACATTATATGTATCGGCTACCAGCAGGTACCGGGTAAGATCTTTTATGAGTACAATAATTACACAGTTGATACGCGCAACCAGACCTCGGGGATAGTTCGTGATATTAATATGACGTATTCGCGAACGGTAAAATTTGTATTCAACAGCCGTCCCCAGGGTATATTGCCCGAATGGCTGGAATTCGAGGAGGACGGATGGCTGGAACTGGATCTCACGGATTACTTTTCGGATTATAATGAGCTGACCTACCAGACTTATGTATATCCCCACCTGGAGGTTTCCTTGAATAATTTTTATCAGACCGCCAACATAACGTCGGAGCCCGATTGGTGCGGGTCAGAAAAGATTACCATCAGGATAATCGACGAGCACGGGGCGTACATAGAGAGCACAGCCAGAGTGAATGTTACGTCTGTGAACGATGTGCCGATATTTACACGCACGGTACCGAACATCCATATGATCGAAGGGCAGACAAGCTACAAGTTCGACCTGGCAGGTTATTTCAGCGACGCAGATAATCTATGTTCACCCGCCCAGGATACACTCAAGTGGTATATCGAAGGAGAGGACAGCCGTTATTTACAGGTAAAAGGAGAGAACAGCACAAGCACGGAAATGGAAATTGTAATTCTCGATACTGATTTCTTCGG
>CP070629.1:403141-411610 GCA_020356005.1 Thermoplasmata archaeon | reverse complement strand
CCGGCGGACGACCTGATCATCCATGCTGAGTACCCGCTGGCAATCGATCCGTACTCACAGGTGATCGCCTCGGTTATGGCGAAGAAGAAGGCCATGAGCGCGGATTATCTGCTGCTGGATATCCCCATGGGCAGCGGAACGAAGGTACCTGACGATGAACTTGCTAAAAAATATGCGAGTGATTTTATGGAGTTAGGTAAACGGCTGGGTATGAAGGTCGAATGTGCCATTACCTACGGCGGCCAGCCGGTAGGCAGTGCAATCGGCCCCGCCCTGGAGGCACGTGAAGCGCTCAGTACTCTCGAGGGCGGCAAGGTCCCCAACAGCCTGAAGTTGAAATCGCTCAGCCTTGCGGGTATTCTTTTAGAAATGGGCGGCGTTGCAAAACCTGGTGAGGGTAAAAGGGCAGCGAAGCAGATACTTGAAAAAAAGAAAGCCCTGGAGAAATTTTTAGAGATCATTGATGCCCAGGACGGTAATGGGAATCTTACTTCGGATGAAATACAAATCGGTAAGTACACAGCCAACTTTTATGCCGACCAAGACGGGTATGTCGACCACATCGATAATAAAGCCGTGGTGGCAATTGCCAGAGCAGCCGGTGCACCTCTTGATAATGGTGCCGGCATATTGTTTTTCGAGAAAAAATCACATAAGGTGGATAAAGGGGATCTATTATTCACCATCTACTCCTCGAATAATGAAAAGATCAAACGCGCAAAGGTTCTTTGCGAAAAGCTCACACCCATAACAATCGAGGGTATGCTTCTGGAGCGCATCGAATCGCTGGAAGATCTAGAGGATTGATTATTGATAGCTTATAGAAGTGCGTACTACGTTGAGCGGTGGCGAAGTGCGTACCGTCGGGCGTCTAACGGCAAACGGCCTTCAAATATAATACATTTTTCGAGACGAGTTACACTACCGGATAACGAGACGCTAGACCCTAACGCTTGCCGGTACGCCCCTCGTAGACGCAACCGTAAAACGCTCCTCTGTAATCGATTAAAAAGCTATCAAAAATCTAATAAATTTATTCGATTATTCCCAAATCGATTTGTTTATTTAATACTTCAATCACATCAGAATCTAGTTGAATGCTCTTGATTAGGTCAGGCAGCATCCTGTCAACCGGTATACCGCTTGCGGAGGATTGATAAATAAAATCAACAAGTTTGTGAAAAGCGTCAGGTAATTCAAACATTTTAGCCTGGGCATCGATCAGTTCCTCGGCTACTTTTCTGGATTGCGGGAGATATAAATTCTCGAACCTGGTTTTCAGGTGCTCGGATACTATTTCACTTAGCAATTTGGGTTCCATGTCAGGTTCGCCGAGCAAGCTGAGCTTCCATATATGGCGTATCACGCCCAGCGGCCCCAGCTTATCGATGGTATCCGCATCGTGCACAAGTTTCGCGGCTTCGCTCTGTGCAGCCACCTCACCGTCGTGTGCCTCTATACAGTGTAAAATTGCCGATGCAATATCATCGGAGATTTCAATTTCGCTAAGGAGCTGTTTGGCGATTTTTTTTCCTGCGAAGCAGTGGCCTTTGTTGCCCTCCACTAACCCTATATCATGAAGAAGTGCACCTGCAATCGCTACGTCCAGCTCGATCTTGATTTTCACGTCTTTTTCGGGATCATCTTTACTGTGAACCATCTCCCACAGGTGTTTTGTGATGGAGACTGTCCTGGCCAGATGTGCATTACCAAGTGATTTACCAGAAAATGCTAGGTTCCAATCATAGTGGATTGCTATACTTTCGATTTTATTGAATTGACTTCGATTCAAGGCATGAAAAGCTGCCACTCTGTAATAACTCATTTACATCTGACCCGAAATTATTTTTATTTTCCCCATCGATTGTATAGATCATTCTCGATATTTAACTGGTCAAGAATCTTACCGACGATGAAATTAAATATATCCTGGATATCCCTGGGTTTATGATAGAATGCAGGCATTGCAGGCAATATGCACACATCGAGTTTTGCCAGTTTGGCCATATTTTTTAATTGAATTGTATTCAGCGGCGTTTCGCGAGGTACCAATATCAGCTTTCGCGTTTCCTTCAATGCCACCGCGGCAACACGGGTAATGAGATTATCCGCGATACCCGCCCTTATCTTGGCAAGAGTGGAAAATGAACATGGTACAATAACCATCGCATCAAAGTTACGACTGCCGGATGATATGGGGGCGGCAATATCGGAATTATCGTATAAATTTTCTGCACCTGAGGCAAGCTCGTCGATTTTAACCGTGCTCTCGTGCGAGATCAAAGCCTTGCCCTCTTCTGAAATGATAAGATCGAAGGTAATGTCCTGTTTGGACGAGAGGTATTTCACCAGTGTAATACCGTATTCCACGCCGGATGCACCTGTTATTGCTACAATTATATGCATTTGGATCACCGTCGGTTAATTATATTAGGCTTTATAATCGATTATAGAAGTGCGGCAATCGGTATGCGGTGGCGCAGTGCGTACCGTCTTTCGGTTGAGGGATGCGTACGTAAGACGTTGGACGTAAAACGTTATGCCCCGCGCAGACTCAAACGCATACCGCACTTCTGGTAGCGATTACAAGCAATTAACAATTGTTATAAATTCAAATATATTTGATTAATATTCTGTTATTTTTTTTTCTGTTCTTTTCTCGCCTGGCCCAGGCAGTCATGGCATAAACTTGCAAGCTCCCAGTAACAATTGGAACAAGTCAGTTTACCGCAGTTGATGCATTTATTGCCCCTGTGTGGAAGGTCGTAACAAACCTGGCACAGATCCGTATCATACATTGGTCTTTTAATTTCAAGGTGACCTGATGATGTCAATTTACCGAATAATTCGGTGCTTTTTGATGCCTCGATCTCCTTGACAAACTTTTTGGGAAGTTTGATAAAATATCCTCCGTCCTGCTTGATGATCTTGAATCTGAGTTTCATATAGTACACCTTGAGTATCAATGAATATTGTTTTCGTGGCTAATACAATAATTACCTAAGTAAATTTGGTTTATAAAAGTTTTGAGTTAAAGATACAATAAATGTATTATTTTATAGAAAAATTGAGAAAAACATATAAAACAGCAGGAGAATACAATGAATTTATGACGGAAGCGAAATCGCCGGACCAAAAATCTCCTACGATCAAACGATGTCCCAATTGCCGCAGCATCAATCCCGGTAATGCGGAGACCTGCTTTAAATGCGGAAAAGTATTGTAAGTTTTATTTTGATTTTATTTTGATTTTAGAATAATTATATAACGGTAAGTACGGCTGCTTCGCAGCCTTGTATGGAAAAGGCATTAAAAGCCTGGGGATTAAGGATTAGGACGGTTCCTGCGGAACCTTTGGGGATTAGGGTTGATTTTAATCAATTGAAATTAACCCCAATCCCAAAAGCGAACGACCGTAGGGAGTGAGCGTCCTAATCCCCAATCCCTATTATAATCTGCTTTCACCATTCAAGCGAACAGCCGAAGGCTGTGAGCGGCCTCTACATTCATTGCAATTAAAGCTGTTTTTAAGAGCTTTTAACCGTTATTTGGTCATATTCCGGTGATGCATAATAATGTTTGGTCTTTCCCGACTTTTCTGATTGGATTATTCCGGAACCGGCCATTATGTTGATATGATAGTTAACAGTGGATATATCGATACCGATTTGTTCGGCCAGGTCTTTCTGGGTTATGTAGGGTGATTCGCAGATCTTCTCCAATATCAACTGCTGTATGTTGGACGGTTGACCTTTTTCGATTTTCATACCCACGGGATAGAACCGCTTGCACATACCGTCGGTTCTCGATTGGATTAAGTTTTCATTCTCAAGAACCTTCAGATGATAGCTCAAAGAGCCGTTATTGAGTTCAAGGGTATCTTTTATTCCACGGTAGTGTTCACCGGGATTCATCCTGATATGTTCATAGATCCTCCCGCGTGTAAAATTATCCAGGATAGCCTTGGGATTAAGCCTGGAATACAGCGGTATAAATAAAGTAAAGAATTTGTACCTGCCGAGGTCCGTACCCGCGGCAAACGCACCCAGGCCGCCTGTAACTGCACATATCGCCGTTACGATTACTGCTGTGTTGAAATCAATGTAAGCTTTATCAGATTTCTCTGCGATTTCATAGGATTCTACGGTCAATGTTTCCGAGCTTTCGGCAAAAATCCCCAGGCGGGTAATGCTGACTCTAACATTATAAGTCCCCTCGATTTCAGGTGCGATCAATTCAAGTTCATAACTTCCGTCGAATTCCGGAATAACCGTCCAGGCCTCTCCTGTTTCCACAATCTCAATTCTCAGCTTGGATAATACAATATCGGTGTCAGGGAGTTTATCGATAAAATTGAATTCAACTTTGCCGGATACAATAAAAGTATCCTTGGGCTGGCACCGTGAAGGTTCAAGGGTTTCTGTAATTGTTATAGATGATAGTAAAATGTCTCTCACATAGATCCTGATAGTGGAAAATGCTTCCGCACCGTCATCGTCAATCACCGTCAATATTACCTCATACACACCGGCACGCTCGTATGAATGATTGGTGATTATACCCTCACCGGTGGTGTTATCTCCGAAATCCCACAGGTACTGCAAAAAATCTATATCAGAGGGAGTATCAGAAGAGTTCCCGGCGTTAAAGATCGCATCTTCGTTAATATAAACCTCTGCATTTTCACCTGCATCCGCCACCGGTAAAACATTTTCGATGGTTATCAGCCTGGTGTTCCTGTTCAATACATTATTATTGTCTTCAACAATTAACGAGATCAGATAACTGCCGGCGTCGGTATAGGTATGCGATGTGGTCATTCCGAACCCCGTTATACCGTCACCGAAATCCCACCGGTACTTTAAAATTGACCCGTCGGGATCGTACGAATTCGAGCCGTTGAATAATACCTCTTCATCTTCCTCTGCAACTTCTTTCTCCAAAGTGATTACACTGATCGGTGACAGATTGTTGATTGTAACGGAAATGGAATCCTGGCTTGTGGCTCCATCGTCATCGGTCACCGTCAGGATAACTGTATAAACCCCTTTTGAATTGAAAGTGTGAGTGACCTCTAAACCTTCTCCATAATATCCGTCGCCGAAATCCCAATCGTATTTCAAGCTCTTCTGGTCAGAGTGAGTATCCTTTGAGCCGCTGGCATTGAATACAACCGTGCTGTCGATAACTTCAAGGTTTGAACCTGCATCTGCTGTGGGTGCCACATTGTTCACTACAATACCTAAAGTCTCTGAATCCGTGACATTATTATCGTCTTTAACGATCAATGTAACGGTATAGGAATTCTTTTTGGTATAGGAATATGAAATTGATGTATCGTTAATCCAGCCGCTGTTCATTCCATCTCCGAAATCCCAGTAGTATTTCAGGAGGGGCATATCAGAGGTGGTGTCAGTGGAATCGACGGCATCAAAAGTGAGCCCTTCATCTTCGTCCACTGTGGTTTTGGTAACCTTTGCCTTGGCATCGGGTTTTACATTTCTCACGGTCACCCTGAGCGAATCCGTTGCAGTGGCACCCCCGTCATCCTCCACGGTCAGATTAACTATGTAAACGCCCTCGTTTGTAAAAATGTGACTGGGTTTGGTAAGATTATTTCCCGATACCACCCCTGGATTTTCCGCATCTGCAAAGGGGTCATTAAAATCCCAGGTATAAATCAAGCCAACTGAAAGATCAGATGCGGTATCGCTACTGCCGGTGCCGTCGAAGATAAATTCGTCGTCCTCATTGCCCGCAAGGTTCGAGCCGGCACTGGCAAAGGGTATCTGATTGACTATTATATCCCTGGTGGCCTGGTTGTTATCATCATTGGTCTCGTTGGCAGGATCATCAGGGTTTAAAAGCACGAAGATCGTATGGTATTCACCCTCCCCGGTAGTATCCCAGGGTGTACTTGCATACTGATGACCCAGCGGACTTATTTCCAGGGTATCGATCCCTATTAGATCACCGTTTGCTGGTTCACCGTCATAAAAATACACGGTTACAGAGGCACTTCTGGTACCGATGTTGAATACCGTGGCGTTGATTATTACTGTTTCTCCCTCGATGGGTTCGTCATCAGAAAATTTTATCATAGCAACTTCATTGGAATATTCCTCGGGGACATCCAGACCTGCCCCGTAGACATCACTGGTTATCAAGGTCACATCAGATTTACCTATCTGACGGATATCCCTTGTTACGGATGCAGAACCGATTGTCGTAAGTTGAATTAAGATCATTAGCAATAAAAAAAAGAGGAGAATAGGTTTTAATTGAACATATCTGGACTTTCTGGAAGACATCAATATCATCTTCCCGGGGTATTAAGAGGAATTCAGCATAATGTATCGATATGACATCCTGCTGTATCCTGGTCATAATTTCCGCAATCATCTAATACAGTCAATGTAACCTTATATTCTCCAGGTATCATATATCTATGGTATACAATTTCACCATAACCCACATTTCCGTCCCCGAAATTCCAGATATACTGGATAATTTCACCGTCGGGGTCGTTTGATGCCGAGCCGATGAACTCAATTACAGGAAAATCTTGAAGCGGTCCTCCATTTTCAACCACATCATTAATATCTCCGTATATATCCGGCGATTGATCGATTGAACCGCAATAATCGCCGCCGGCGTCTGCTACCGGCGGCTCGTTCGTTCGGTATTCTTCAATGATTTCTTCTATATCCTTATCTCTTATTTCATCGATTTGTTCCAGGCGTTCATGTACTCGCGTGTGAATCTCCTCCCGTACTTCTGCGGGTTCTTCGGGGGAAGTATCAATACCGAGATTTACAATGAATGTATCCCAGAGCGTTGTCCATTCTTCTACATTGCCGAAGTTATCTGTAGCTCTTACACGGAAATAATATATATTATCAACAAAAGGAAAGAATGTACCAGAAGTTTCGGTGGTATTCATATACAGGTATGTCCAGAAAGGCATAACCAGGGTTTGGATGTCATTGCCGATATATTGAGATTTATATTGAACATCATAATGTTTGATTCCGCTGCCGTCAGGATCGTCTACACCTCGCCATTCTAAATGAACCGATGGGAGATAAAATTGGGAATTGATGTAATAGATATCCTCGGGTAAAATTATCAATCTGGGATATGCCTTGATTGTAGAGGTCGGTGCGAAATAGTCCTGTTCCTCACACACCGGGGTACTCTCATTAGAATCATCACAAAAATAATCAGCGGCCATTAGAGCCGAAGTAGAAGTCACAACCATCGCAAATACTGTCAATATAGCCATCATTTTCATATACGCCACCTATCTAGACGGTTTGTCTATGAATAATAAGGCTCTCTACAGTATATATGTAGATTTGAACAGGTTCCAAACAACTATATAAGCTTAATGGTAAGCGATTAAAGCAATATAATTAGGCGCTAGAGAATAGAGGATTGGCGCTAGGGTACTTATAATAGATTAAAGATACCCAGGAGCCCGGCCCCTGGTCTCCAGCCTCAATTTTTCTGACAGCGCCCATAATCGAAATCTAAGCAAAGCGCTCTGAGAGTGACCAAAATCGATGAATAATCGAAACGCTCTGACAGTGGCTATTTTTGATATAAAAGCAGAACGCTCTGAGAGCGACTGTAATCGACATTAAATCGAAGCGGCCTGGTTTATTGATACAGTTCGGTACAACTATGAATGGTATTTATATACTACAACACATATTTTATATAAATAAATTGAACCTATTTAAACCGCCACAAATTCAGGAGGTAGAATTATGGTGTTTAATTCAATAACTAAAAAACTAACGACAATTTTGATAATTTTGCTGTTCATATGCTCTGCTTTAGCGGTACTGCCTGCAAGTGCTTCAGACAGCAGGGCGGAACAAACTGAACAAAATATGATAATAAAAGGAACCGTTTTTGATGCGGCAACCGGCAAAGTGATACCCGGTGCTTTGATTTTACTATGGAACGATAAGAACGAGTATAAGGCCGAAACCGATGAAAATGGTAATTTTAAATTTGAAGTACCGCACAGCGGTTACCATTTAAAGGCGACGGCAGAAGGTTACCACCCACTGGAAGAATTATTAGAGAAGAAAGATTCGACGGAAGTGGAACTTAAGTTATCATTAAAACCAAAAGAACCGGAACATAAACCGATGCTCGTTCTCGGCAAGGTGTTTGATGAAGTTACCAATGAGCCGATAGCAAAAGCTGTTATTTTAGTCCATAATGATAACAGCAAGTACGAAGCGGTTTCCGGCGAAGACGGGTCGTTCAAACTGAGCATACCTCCTGGATTCTATAAAGTCTTCGTTACTCGTGAAGGTTATCATGATGTAGAAACTGAAATCAAAGGTGAAGCCGGCAATGAGATCACCCTCAGTATTTCAATGAAACCCGTGAAAGAGGAAAAGGTCTGGGTTTACGTTGAGGGCAAGGTATTCGTTCCGGTTCTTTTGGTTT
>CP070629.1:397492-403041 GCA_020356005.1 Thermoplasmata archaeon | reverse complement strand
TCCCGATATCCTTTCTCAAACAGCTCTTTAAGAAGTGAATCCTTATTCTCCTCTGAAAAATCAAACTTCTTCCTGATTCCTTCCGGCTCTACATACCCCCACTTGTCCAATGCAGCCTTGAGCTCCGGGCATTCCTCGGCCTTCTCAGGTGAGCTTATACCCTCCATCACACCTTCCATAGCACATCGTAAAGACCTTGCACCGGCAACTGTTCCATCCGGGTGGCCGTGAATGCCGCCGCCGGCCTGTATCACAATGTCTTTGCCGAATATCTGCACAAGTCCGTCCACCAGCCCTGCATTAATACCACCTGAGGCTACCGGCATGACGGGTTTGATATTATCGTCCCATTTGTACTCCAGGCTTAGCAGATGAAGGGCTTCCTCAAGGTGCTGCTCCCTGCAAATATCTGCGTACCTCCGCACAATCGCAGGCGCACCCTCCATTTTGCCTATCCCGGTGCCGGTGAGGAGCTGGTCCACGCCTATCAAGCGCCATAACTTGGCAAAAACCGAAAATGAGCAGCCGAACTCGCCGCGGTCCTCTGCGGTATGGCCCGCGCGGTGGGCGTGGATTATAAATTTATTTTTATGCAGGTGCTCAACTATTTCAATGAGCCCACCGTAGCCGATCATATACACATCCAGCATGGCAACATCCCAGCCGGCCTCCTTGAGATAATCTATTCTTTCGAGCATCTTTGAATATCTATCGGTAATGTTTGGCGAATAGAGCACAGCCCGGCCGGTCTCCGACTTGATCTTATCCACCACCTCAAGTACGGCATCCACCCGCTCGTTCCACGGGCAGAAGGGTTGGTCAACCAGGTTCTCGTCTTCCTTTACAAAATCGATACCGCCGAGGTAAGCCTCGTAAGCCACCTGCGCCCATTCCTTCGGCGCCAGCCCCACCTTCGGCTTCACAATTGTACCGATGTGCGGCCGCCCGTCCTTGTCCGTTCCGATGCGTTTTCGAACGCCATTAAGTCCGATTGCGGGGCCGGAGAACTGCTTCTGTAATTTTTCCGGAAAATAAATATCTAAGAAAATCAAAGCCGTTAATTCATCAAGCCCGTACACATTACCTCTAATGGATGCGAGTATTTGAAGCAGGTTTTTCACGTCAAAGTGCCCCAGGGGATACGCGAGCCAGACGAACCCCGAATTCTCGCTTACTTTATCGATCCGAAATACCCGCGCACGAAGATTTTCAAATACATCGGTATTGATCGTTTTCAGCTCTGTCCATGTACCCACGGAGGATTCCGCCGCAAGAGCTTCAGCAAGCTTCTCTATGGACTCGCGGCCCGAGACCCAGTGTAATACAATTATATCGTTTGTTTTATCAGGTTCATAATCCAGCTCAAGATAGGTATAACCGCCGTACACGATGTTATCACCAGCTTTGGTTTAATCATGCTTTTAATATAAGGAATTTTTGATGAGATAATATGACAAAGTCGATAGTCTGTAATCGATAGTCGATAGTCCAAGCGGAAAAGTGGAAAAGTGGAAAAGTGGAATAGTGGAACAGTGGAATAGTGGAACAGTGGAACAGTGGAAAAGTTGGTTTTAAAGCACGAAGCATGCAATGAGAGGTGACCATTCGGGAGATGTGGGAGGCAAAAGACAAGAGACGAAAATGAGACGCGCTACGCTGACGGATTACAGTACGCATCGCGCAGCCGCAAAACGTTATACGCTCTTCTATAAGCAATCAATAATCACCCTAGCGCCTATCCTCTATCGCCTGATCCCTGCTTAAGAGCTTTTAAAATCGGTATGGCTTTTATTTGATCTTCACTCAACAGCTTCCAGATAATCCCCGATGAGCGTGGCAGCTTCGTTTCTGTGAGCTTCAAACTTTTCGGGGTTGCTATTATATCCAATGAAATATCGTGCACTTCCCCCGGGATATCTTGCTCCAGCACCTGCAGTTCATGTACGGTAGATGCAATGGGTGTTTTGTCATTGATTATTTCAAATTCTCTGGCAATGGCATATTCTAAATCGGAGTAACCGCCCCCTTTACCTACTCTCCCTCCGTTATAGTTAACCGCAACGGAGCCTGCCACCACCAGGTCTACTTCCCTCATCTCCGAAGGTTCAAGTTGCCTGCCGCGTTTGAACGCCCCGCGGATGGTTGTAGCCTCCCTGAAGCCCGCCTTCAATTTTTTGGGATTAAGTTCGATAAAGCACTTTTTATCCCTCAGGCGCGGGACCGCCATATACAGTGTTTTCCCTTCGTTCAACGCTGCCTGGCGCACGGGCTGCTGAGGGCTGTCCGGGTTGATCTTGATTATTTTTGCATCAGTCCATTCATTACTCCGGGTCAAATTCCGTGCTGCATGCTGCGCACCTTTGAAATTGGGTATGCGCCCGTGCGGCGGCAGCGGGAATCGTGCGATGTCCTTCTCCTTCAGCAGGTCCCAGATCCGCTTGCGCAGCGAATCCTTTGTAGGTGTTGATGAGACTTCCATAAACCGCACCATTTATTACAATACTTTTTTTACCTAATTATTTTTTTGTAACATTTTGAGAGGGGAGAGGGGAGATCGTTCTGATTTTCATCATTTATAGTCACTTGGGGAAGGGAGTTTGATTACTCATTGTCATAACAAATCATTGATTCATAAATCTCCATTCCCCCCTCTCCAAGCGCTTAGCATCAACCCGATATCGTGACGGCCTCCCCTCTCCAAAGTTCAGCTAATAGCCGGTTCTATCGTTATTCTTTTTGACTTCTTCTGGGAAGTTAATGAGCGAACGTACCAATTTGCCCATGATAAGGCTGCAACGGAACCCAGGATATTGGCCAAGGCAATGCCCCACCATACCCCCACAAGCCCCATATTAAAAATACTCGACAACAGTATCATCAACGGTGGGGTCATGATAATAGTCCGAAATAAGGTAACTGTAAGAGCATTCATACCTTTTCCCACGCCCTGGAACATTGAGGAGGACATTATCCCCGCAGCGGCGCCTGGATAGAATATACATTCAATCATGAAGAAAAGAACAAGATCGTCCGAGATGCGGGCGGTGTCCTCCGCCTGCGTAAATACAGCGGTGATCTGCGGCGCAAACACGAAGGTTGCAACGGCGCTGATTATACCAATTACCAGCGCCACCTTCAAGGAGTAATAGAACGCAATTTTTAATTTTTCATAATCTTTGGCGCCAAATGCTGCACCGGTAACAGATACGACTGCGGTAGCCAGCCCGAGTATTGGCAATATCCCTATGGAAACGACCCTCCAGCCGGTGGAATATACTGCTACACCGTCAGTGCCGCCCACATCCACCAGGATTATATTGGCGATGAGCATGGTAATAGCCATAGAAACCTGCATGACCATTGCCGGCACTCCAACTTTCAAGATATCATTTGTTATTTCCCTGTTGAATCGAAAACCAGTGAATTTATATGAGGTGTAGGTATCTTTTTTAACGAACAACCAGTAAAATAGAATTATCGATGTAATACCCATTGAGACAACAGTTGCCCAGGCGGCACCGGCCACGCCAAAATCCAGGGTATAAATAAAAATTGGATCCAGTACAATATTCAATCCCGCCCCGAACATCATTGCAATCATAGCCCTTTTTGCATCACCTTCTGCTCGTAGTATCGCATTTGCTACATGCGTAAAAAATACAAGAATTGTACCTGCAAACATGATTCTAGCGTAGGCGACGGTCATTTCAAGAATATCACCGGCACCGATTTGTGTAAAAAGGTTTTCTACAAAAATGAGAAATGGAATTGTGAAGGCCGCTGAAAGTAACAGCATAATAACAAGTGTGTGGATTGCGGCGCTGTCCGCACCTTTCTTGTTTTTGGCACCTATATATCGTGAAATCGAGGCGCCGCCGCCGATACCCAGGCCCACAGAAATTGCGATAGCAATAAAAAAGAACGGGAAGAAGAATCCGACGGCGGAAAGCGCGTCGGCCCCCAGGCCGGATACCCAGAAAGCATCCACCACATTGTACAATGTAGTGGCGGACATTGCAATGATCATGGGTATTGCCAGTTTGAGTATCCCCTTCTTGGGGTCGCCCAGAAGTGTTTTGACACCCTCGGTCTCCGAATCTCCCGAATGTATTCTTGGATTATGCGATTTGTTGTTATTGTTTTTCATTGAATTCATCTCTGGATTTCGTTGCATGTTTTGGGTATTGAACGTTAGAAGCGCTTCTTACCATCTTTTTCAGTAAATTCTATATAAAGGTTGGGTGCGCAACTATTCAGATGATTTAAAAAAACTGAGGTTAGTGGTGAATGGTGAGAACGTACACAGCCTTCGGCTGTTCACTTGAATTGTGAGCAAAAGCAAGGACCCAGGACCCAGGACTCAGGACACAGGGTGTTATTAATTATTAAAATTACACTTGCCCCATACTACTTGCACCTTGCACGATATATTTTATTTGAACCATACAGCTTGCTGCTTGCCGCCTGCTGCTAATGATTTTTTACCTCTTGCCTCTTGCCTCTTTGATAGCTACCGACTACCGACTGTCGACTTCTTTTTTATTTGATTTTAATATCTAAACCATCAACAATCGGCGTCCAATCGTCCTTCCCCTTATCCTTTTCCTTATCCTTATCCTCCTCTTCCCAATCCACGGCCTCATCCTCATCTCTTCTTCTTGTGCGATCAGGTAGTTTCTTTGGCTTCTTTTTCTTAGAGGGTTTCTGGTCCAAGTATTTTGACATATCTACAGTAAGCTTCGGTTGCGGTTTGGAAGCCGGTAAACTTTCGGGAGAATCTGTATCAATTTGATCCGGTGGCGGCCAGTCAGGAGGCTCCAAGGGAACATGTTCCGCTTTCGGGGGTTTATGGCTAAATGGATTCAACGATGTGTAAATTCTCTGGGTCAGTGGTTGTGGTGCCGGGACCGCCATGGGTCTCGGATGAGTCAAACCGGCCAATCGTTCGGCTTTTATAATATCTATATACTCATCCACCTTTTTATCCAGAATTAAATAATGATTTTCATCAAATTTACCGGCGAAAAATTCTGTTTTCACATAAGTTTTTATTTTTCTTAATTCATTTTCACACATCTTAGAATCAACGCGGTAGAAGTTATAAGTATCATCGACTTTTTTAAGATATATTCGGAGCTTACCCCGTGTCCTGCGAATTAAATAATAAGTTAATAAAGGACCGCCCACGAAAGCACCTATTATTGTAAGAAAGGTGACTATGGGTTCCCAATCTTTCCACCAATCTTCGTCGTCTGGGGAAGTCTGTTGAGGGGTCTGGTCACCATTTGCACCATTCTCATCTGAGTCTGGGTCCTGAGCTGTCGTAATTGTACTTGATAGAATAATAGAAAGTGTAATTATTATTAATAAAATGAAAATAGCATTTTTATTCATTCTTAACATACCCGCAGCTAGATAACTTTTTTAGATTAATAATTTTCTTACTAGATAATAATATATCAAATACAAAAGCTTTATTAATTAAATAAATTATTATATGATTTAAGGGTAGAAAAAAACAAAATCGAATTTAAATGGAGCAACTGGAT
>CP070629.1:392502-397392 GCA_020356005.1 Thermoplasmata archaeon | reverse complement strand
GAATTGACAATAACAGTTGAAGTTATGGATTCAGAAGAGGATCTTGAAAAGGAAAAGCTCATGAGAATTATCTCAAGCTTAACAATCCTGATAATAATTCTTAATATATTACTGGTCTTTGTATTTATTGTAGTCCGCCGAATGCGTTCCGAAAAGGATCAATTAAGAACGCTTTATTACATGCAGAAATATTCAAAAAAAGGTCGAAATGGTAGGAGAGTCGGGCCTTCAGACAACACTAAAGTCACAAAAACAAAGCCATTAGGGGCAGAACAAAAAATACAGATAATGCTGAACGATCTGGCCAAGAATGATCCGAAAGATCATAGTTATTCCCTGGATGAAAGACTTACAATCCTAAAATATCTTAAGAGATCAGGCAAAATAACAGATGATCAATACAAACAAGGATTACTGAATCTAAGACAGCGTTGGATTTCAAAACAATCAGTAGAAAAAAACCTCCCTGATAAAGACGAAAAAATAACAGAAACAAACAATAGCGATATTACCTAGCTTTATCAATTTAAAATTCACTCGTTTATAATACTCATTAAAAATTAAATAAATGAATAATTTGTGCAACCTGAACCCGCTAAAAATACACTTTGTGAGGAGGCAAAAAGTGCGAGTACTGCTGGGAACCCAAGAAAAAGGCGAAAAAACAAATAACGAGGGATATAGACATGAATCAAAAAAACCAAATATTAGCTTCCCAAAGAAGTTCTACTTTAGCTCGCTCTTTACAAAGAAATAGAAGTATCATTAAAAGGACTGACTATAAAGTTCCATCTGGAATGGTCTGCCTCCGGTCATTAATTATTTTCTCTGTGATAGTTCTATTTTTATTGAGTATATTTACAACCATTTCCGCAGAAACGAGATCCAACCCGGAAGAATCAGATATGCGTGATAGGGCCTCAGACCCCTTGGAGAATGCCAATATAACCATTTCAAATTCTTTGGGTGAACCCGTGAAACATATTTATCCGGGTTCAAAACATTACTCATTTCAAACCTCAGTGAAAATGTACGACAGCCTGGATACTTTAAAAAGTGTCACCTTACTTCTGGATCCCGACGGACTTGAAATTTCAATCAGCTGGGATATTCCCAGCAATATTGTAACCAAAAGTAATGATCTAAAAGATTATATCATTTTTCATGAATCTGAATCCGGTTCTGAAAATGACGGTGTGGATACCTGGCGTATTACATTCGCACTGGAGTTCAACTGGAGTTATCCTGCGGAGAAACAAACAAACGCCCAGATGATAAGCGAATCAACTGGCGGTTACAAGGATTTTGATATTTATCTAAATGTGTTTGTATTCGAAAACGATTTAGAATTTGAGGGTCAATTTAAAATAACCGATTCCAAAGGTATGGATATCGAAGAAAATTCATGGATACCTGCACTGGAGACACTTACATGTTCCGGTCTCACTGTAATTTTTGAAAATAGTATAGATCAAGGTGCACCGGTCTATCCGGACCTGACCGATTTAATGTATAGAATTCAGGAGGAAACCAGCGGAAATTTCTGGCAAGCACCTGTGGAACCGGGCGAACCACTTGAAATGGAGATAATTTCAAGTTCGCTATCAACCGAAAATGTACGCTATAAATTAACGTTAATTGGATTGCCTTCAAATATCGAGTTGATATCTAACATTGAATATGTTTTGAATGTTGACGCCGAACCGCTTCTATTCTATGATTATGTTCCTTCGAACTCGGATAGCATCTTCGAGTCCACAAAAATAAAATGCGGTGTATCCTTGGAAGATAAAGGCGGCAGTGGAGTGGATCTGGATTCTATTGAATATGCAATGAGTATCCATGGAACATTGAATTACGGAAAATGGATATCAGTAAATTCCGATCAGATTAAAATTTCAACTACAGGGAATGTAATCGATGTTTCAATTGAACTTATATTTAACAACGGCACCGACAATTATGTAAAGTGGCGTGCCAGGGATAATGCTGGAAACGGTGATATTAACGGCTATTATGAATCTCTAGATACTCAAATAAAAATCGATGTTTCATCGATAACATATTATTCCCCGCAGATAGTTCTGGATTATCCTAAGAATCATTGGATTTTCGAATATAACGAGGAGATAACCTTCAGTGCAATCGGAACTTATGATCCTGACAATGAGGAATTGTCATATCTGTGGACCTCAAATATCTCTGGGGAACTCAGCACAGAAGAATGGTTCCAATTAAAGCTGGAACCGGGTGTTCATTTAATATCCCTGCAGGTGTACGATGGACAGGGGCACAGCGCTTCTACGTCTGTTGAAATTACAGTCCTACCTGAAGAATCCGACGTTGTTTCAAATAATGTCGAAGATAAACAAGGATTGGTTTTTGACAGCACAGGTGCAACCGCAGGGACCGCAACATGTATTTTGATAATACTTGTGTATTTCTTCGGGGGCACAGAAGTTGGTAAATACAAACTGCTCGGATTTGCGATTCCGCTTTATTCCAAATTAACGAAAAAAATGGTGCTTGACCACGAGACCCGCGGTATCATTCGAGGTTATATTCTCGCAAATCCCGGCGACCATTTCACATCTATTAAAAACCATATAGGATTGAAAAATGGGACACTGGCATACCACCTGAAGATCCTGGAGCGAGAGAATCTCATCAAATCCCACAGGGATGGAATCTTCAAAAGGTTCTATCCGATGAATGTGAAGATCTCAAAGGATCTGGTGCACATGAGTAAACAGGAGATCATTTTGAATACCATCATCGAGAATCCCGGTGTTACCCGTAAGGATCTGGCCAACATGATAGGTCTCAGCCGCCAGGTGGTTAACTATCATTCCAAAGGATTGATACAGGCGGGTTTAATACGCTCTGAAAAATATGGTAAGAAAATTCAGTATTATGCTAACGAACCGATATCACCGGACATTAATCAGTGATTTTAAACGAACTGATCGGAGCTTTCTGTTAAAAAGCTATTTGAAGTGCTGTCTGAACGAGTGGAAGAGTGAAAAAGTGGAAATGTAAAAAAGTGGAAGAGTGGGATAGCCGGATAGTCGGTATTTAGTAGTCGATGTAATCAGGAGGTAGAGGGCAGGAGGCAGGGGCAGTTTAATACAGATTGCTTCCTGCTAGTGCTTTAAAGCGATATCAAATCGAAACGGTCCGCCTCCTGCCAGTGCTTTTTATCGATATAAAATCTAAGCGTACTGATGAAAATCAATCTAAAATCAATTATTTTGCTTGGAAATATCGACCACAATCGAAAAAACACAAATTTATATATTAATTAGCGATAAAAATATAAATAATAAAGACTTTTACCCAGCAATTCAATAGTTTATATTTTCAATTTTTGCTATAACTTCACAGAAAATTAATTATATATAAACCATACCTTTATTGCATAAAATTTGATATATTATTTACTTAAATGTACCAATATTAATTACCAAGGTGCGTAGGCTATGTATAAAATATTAAATAAAGAGGACATACTGCGAATACCGCCTGACCTTCTTGATGATAATTTCGAAAAGACGGTGGAGGAGTTGACCCACAGCAATTTCGAAGGTAAAGTTGATAACGAGAACAATCTCATTGTAGTAGCAACAAATATCGAGCCGATTGGCGACGGCAGGATCGTCCACGGCGACGGTGGTGTCTACCAGCATGTAAAATATAATGCTCTTGTATTCAAACCGGAGATGCATGAGGTAATCGAAGGAACAGTCTGTGAGGTATTGAAATTCGGAGTGTTCGTTAGATTCGGCCCGCTGGATGGGCTACTGCATATCAGCCAGGTAATGGATGATCATATCGATGTGGATACCGGTAATGACCGGCTGGTAGGTAAGGAGACTAAACGTGAGCTAAAGATCGGTGATAAAGTTCGTGCGCGAATAGTTGCAATCAGTATAAACGAGCGCAATCCGCGCGAGAGCAAAATCGGGCTTACCATGCGCCAGCCGGGTTTGGGAAAACTGGAGTGGATAATCGAAGACCGGATGAAACCCGACGAAAGGGCTGCAAAAGAAACGAAGAAGAAAAAGCGGTCGAAATCCAAGCGCGGCAAGAAGAAGAAAAAGTGAACATACTTAATTTACGTTTCAATTTCTAATAGTGATATAAATGAAGGCTTGTAAGAACTGTCATATGCTCACGGAGCAAGATTCGTGTCCAAACTGTAATAGTGCACTATCAAAGGAATGGCAGGGTTATGTGATTATCATCGACCATTCACGCTCGAAGATCGCCAAGAAAATGAATATCAATGTGAATGGCAAGTTCGCATTAAAAGTTCGATAAGTTTGAAGTTGGTGGCTGGGTGTTATATAAATTACCAGACCGTCTGAAGAATGAACTTAGGGAACCGTTAGGCGATGTAATAGATGAAGATGAGCTGACATCGCGTCTACCGCATGATGCAACAATAATCGCGGTGGGCGATATGGTGGCTTACACATTACATAAAAGGGATTACAAGCCGCATTTAACTATAATAGATTACCATACGCAGCGTGATGAAATAGTAGAATTCGCAAGCGACCTGAAAGAAATAGGAGAAGTCGTGGTAGAAATCGAGAACCCGGCAGGGGAAATAACTCGGGAACTCTGGCAAGCGATAAAAGATGCCCTGGAGTCCGAAAAACCTGTCAGGATCGAGGTTGAAGGTGAAGAGGACCTTGCGACGATTCCGTGTGTAATGCTTGCGGAGAACGGGGCGTATCTGGTGTACGGCCTGTGGAATCGCGGACTGGTACTGGTTGAAATTAACACAGCGACACGAAAAAGAGTTGAAACCGCATTAAAATTGATGGAGGTTTAATATCAATGGAAATCGACGTTGTATCGCGTAAAGAGAACCCGTTATTGGGT
>CP070629.1:388965-392402 GCA_020356005.1 Thermoplasmata archaeon | reverse complement strand
GTAATGGACGATGATTGGGATCCCCGGCCGTTGATACCTGATGACCGGCTGGATGCCTATATCGCCATGACGGCAATCACCTATCAGGGTACTACATATGATGCAAATGCACCTGGTAACCAGAACTTCACGGGAGCTTTTGATGCTAATTTCTCTACTGTAGAAGTAAGTAAAGGAGAAGAGATAACTCTAACATTATGGCTGGGTCTGGAGGATACGCCTCCCGGTGATCCAGAGGGAAAAATCGCGGATGGGTGGTGGAATCCTATCAACATCTCCATCTGGTTCGGAATCTTCACGCTGGGGTCCGATAATATATCGCACGGTAACATAACTGCTGATGACCTAAGGGGCGATGATGTCTGGCCCGATATAAACAATACAAATTTGCCAAGGATAGCCGATAAGCCCTGGGTTACTGTGAGTAGTGCAAATTACCAGGATAGTTATTCATTTAAAAATTCCTCCGGTATGACGAGTACGATGGATTTCTACGAGCAGATCATTACGATTTATTTACCGGCCAATTTACCTGCAGGTATTATCGGTTTCATATTGCGCGCGAATCCCAATACCTGTGAGAATTTTTATTACGAGACCTATACGTGGCCGTTTGTTGGATATTAAGCAAGTATCGCTGATAAAATTTAATCTGTTTTTCGATTAATGATAATTAGATTAAAAACTCTTTCGGAGTTGCGAGAAGCGAGAAGCGAGTAGCGAGAAATCATTTGCAGCATGCGGCAAGCAGCAGGTAGCAAGTTTATTTCTAATTGCATTTAAACAAAAATGCACCTTTGCACCTTGCACCATGCTCCTTGCTGCTAATGTTTATACAAACATCGCTGCTGCCTAATAATACGAGCTTCGCTTCCGCATATCGAAACGACTAACGCATACGCTTAACGTTACGCACTGCGCAGCCGCTCACCTCAACCGCACCTCTATAAGCAATCAATAATCTCCCCAGAACCTCGAACCCAGCCCCTAGAACCTTACCCTAAACTCTTCGATATACTACCAGCATCTGATCCTCGGGTATGTCAAATTGTTTAATCTTCTCGTAAAGGTTAAAATTTTCCTCCTCATGGAAAAACTGGGCTGTTTCATTATGATGAGGACGCATGGTGAAGTTGTGAAGTTCAATTACATAATCGAGCTCTTTAATATTCTTATAAAAACTATGCTGACTTGAATTTTCCCATGCATCTGTCTCGTAAAATGCCGCTGATTGGATATTTATGGGCAGGTCCTCTTCAATGACCGTATATCTAAAAACATATGCGTTAGCCTTACCATCGGTGATGGTTCCTACCTGGATTTTGAACTCCTCATCCTCGTCAAAACGGCCTGGATGAATAGAATAATAATCTTGATAGATAAAGATCAGAATTTCGTCAATTCGCCAATCCTCATCATTGGGATGAACATCGTATTGAAATCTGCCCAGGGGCATCTGACCGAACAGGAGCAGTTCGCCAGCAGGTGTGTTGACAACCACCTCATCGGGAAGGCCGGGGACGCCGTAGGAGTAAGTAATCATCTGGAACCCACCCATCAATAGAACGATAATAACAGCAGTAATTTTCTGCCAGCGCTTTGGGAACGACAACAGCGCCGCGGCCATTCCGATGGCGATGGCTGGCAGATACGGCGCAATATAACGGCTGTTTTTGGTATGCGACATGGAAAAAAATATGTAAGGTACCACTACCCAAAACATTAACGTCAATTTATTTTTCCAGTCAGCAGAAACCAGTATCTTCGGCCATTTCAGGAATTTTTCTGTTCGTATCAGTTTAATTGCTGAGCGGCCGTACCTCATAACAACAATCAAAATGCAAATAATAAGTACAAAGAAAAACAGATATAATTGCTGGTTTAAAAGTCCCATGAAATAATAACTTACAGATTCCCAGCTGTAAAGGTTAACATGACCCTCTGCAGGTTTTACATAGGTGGGATTCAAAAACATATTTGGAAAGACCCTGTTGGCCGAGGGGATATACCACCATGCTGAAACCAGGGTTCCCGTAAATATCGCCCTGAAAAAATTCAACCAGGGATGATTTGAAAACTCGGGGTTTTTACGGCGGTTCCACCATTCCTGATATTCACTTTTAAGAATAATAAAATTTAGAATGCCAAAAATAACTAATGAAATTGGCACCATAGAAAATGCTGTGCGGCTCTCCGTACCGGCTGGGATAACTGTGACAGCTATTAAAATAATAAACGCGAGAAAAGAAATTGAAGATTTTAAAAGGACACTTTTCAATTCATTCCTGGAGTAAACGTTCAAAACTAAACTCCAGATTAGCCAGATTACAATGAACATGATGATTGAAGCAATTATGATAAGAATCTCTATCATCCCTTCAGTCCTGGGATCGCCCGGCCATAATACTTTCGAAAACAGGAAATTAAGATAGTATCCGAATGCTGCACCAGATATAGCTACAATGATTGTAGAGTACCAATTTTTAATTATGGTTTTCAAAAGCCATAGGATTTTTAATAATGACGATTTATACATGATATAAAGAAGCGGTCCTAACATAAAAACCGGATAAGCATCCCTGGTAAGTAGTCCAAGTCCCATGGATAGCCCGAACAGTATGGAATACTTTCGGTTCGTAAAATATTCTGTTTTCAATAGCAAATATATACTCAAAGCAATCATTGCAGCTGAAGGAAAGTCGACCAGAAAGCTCCTTGATAATCCGTGGATTATCGGGAAAAGCGAAACCAAAATCGCGGCAAAGAGACCAACTTCTCTTGAGAAAAGGTATTTTCCTATACCGTAAACCGAAAACAAAAGTATAATCATGAAAATGACGTTTGTCATAACAGCGACATCGACTGATAAGCCAAAAATCCCGTAAAAAGGACTGGTGATTATCAACCGTAAAGGAGGCCGCTGCCGGTTTATTAAAAAGAAATCGATAAAAAAATTCCGGGTTGGATCGGTAAATAGTAGATGATATTGATAACTATAGGTCAAATATTGAGCCGCGTCCCATCCCTGGATCATTTTGTCCTTTGTAAGCCAGACATAATTATTGACTCCATGGATTGCCGTTACTATCAGTAAAATAATATAATCCACTTTAAAAAAACGCTTTGTGCGTATAAAATAGGGTGTCGCTTTATTGTTCTTAGTTTTTCCCATCAATTTGCACCTTTATAGAAGATGTGTAAATAAGCATTTATTTAAATATATATTTTGGTTGGGCAATGTAATATAAAAAATCTCCTCAACAAAGTTTTACGACCATGCGCAACTTCTAGGATTTAGAGATATCATTTTATATACTAATTCGAATATCCATAGGAAAATTCTTTGTTTTAAATCCTACCAGACTATAGAAATATCATAGACCAATAATCCCCTCCGAGGAGACTGCGATGACAGAACCTAAAATCTCAATCATTGT
>CP070629.1:385286-388865 GCA_020356005.1 Thermoplasmata archaeon | reverse complement strand
TGGTACTGCGGCTCGTGCCAGCAGTACCAGGATGTGCACCCGCAGGATACTCCAAGGCCTCCGCCCCCGCCGCCCTCAGGAGGAGGCACTTCCTCGAAGGCACCGATGATCATTGCCGGCATTGTTGTGATTATCATAATAATAGCAGCGGCATTATTTTTCCTGGTAATGGGGCCTGAAGATGACGATGATAAGGGTAAAACAGTTAAAATGAATATGGCAGATCTGGAAAATGACCTCGTGATTGATGACACCGGCGTTAATTTCAAATCATTAGAACCCGGCGATACGCTGGTTATTGAAGACGAAATCACCTATATTGCAAGTGATGACTACTGGGGTGAAACGGTCACCTACATCTGGTTCGAAAGTGCGCATGAAGGAGAATCTGAGAATGACTGGAGAGAGGTTTCGTACGGTGAGGTATATTACGAGGATTACGATTTAACATTCCAGGGAGATTTAACGGATGATTATCAAGAAGGCGATCTTGTTAAAGTCACTCTACACGTTGTCGATTTGACTGATATAGAACATTCAGGAGACTATAAACCCGACGGATATTCCGGTTCCGGTTATAAGATCGAGGCATTTGCAGAGAACTGGGAATTTGGCGGGTTCCAGCATCTTCCTGAAAGCACAATAACAAATCTATCATCTCCACCTGATGATGATGACACTGTCGCTCAATTTCCCACAATCGATGTCTCATTGAGAGATTCACCGGATGGCGACTGGCTTTATATAAAGCATATCCAGGGCGAGCCGCTGGACTGGTCTGATTATAAAATGATCATAATAAACAATTCCGACCCGTCCAATATTGCGACATTAACATCACTTTCAGGTTCATTTTCGGCTGGTGATGTATGGACCTTCGATTCAAACACACCGGGATTCGGCTCCATTGATTTCAAAGTAGGGAATTCGTACGATATTGAAATCTATAACTTAAAGGAGAACAAGAGGGAATATCATAAGGCTAATTTGATTTGTATTGCAGTATAGATAGATTAGGTATGAATCACATAATTGTGAGCACGCGAGCTTTGCCTGCTTGAATGGTGAAGGAAGCATATTGATCGCTAATAGAATGGTGAAGGCTAAATACGCTCGGTCGCTACGCTCCCTCACTTGAAGGGTGAAGGTTGATTACAATAGGGATTCGGGATTCGGACGCTCACTCCCTACGGTAGTTCGCTTTGGGGATTAGGGTTGTTGTAATTGATTATAATCAACCCGAAACCCCAAAGGTTGCGAAGCAACCGTCCCAATCCCTAATCCCTGATGTATGTACGCTGAGTCCTGGGTCCAAATTATATTGATATCTCAGCTACCTTCATAATTCAAGGCAACGAAGTTGCCGTGCTCACCATTTATCCTTTACTCTTTATTAATCATTTGATTACATTTGAGTGATTTAATGGGAATGCTGTACGACTGTTCGGTTCTGGCGGGGATAATACTGATTTTTTTATTATTGTTCAGCCTGCCGTTTTTATTTATAATATTAAAAATTTATAAAAGCGAGCCGTTAATCGGGAAGATCTATATAAGTACCATTCTCGGTTTATTCGTATCAATAATTATTACGATTATTTTAGCAACTTCGGGAATTTTTACACCAATTTCGTTTATTATAACCTATCTTTTTATAGTAATCATTGCCAATTATTATTTTCTACGAAAAAGCATTTTGGTTAAGTTCAAGCAAGTCGGGTATTTTTGTTTACAGCTCCCCAAAATGATGGGTAAATCTATAAAACACTCGCCAATTTTATTATTGATTGTGCCTGCACTGCTGGTGGGATTCTATCTCAGGTTGAATTATGCATTTACACATATTGCACTGCCAAGTATAGACCCTTACGGCCACCTGCTGGTGTCGAAGATACTGGCTGCCGGCGACCTCCTCAAACCCATCGGGTATTATGACGACGGCGCCAGGGGTTTCCATGTAGTAACAACACTGGTGCATTTCTATTCAAACATCGAAATGTATTCCATAATACGATTCATGGGCGGTTTCCTGGGCGTTTTTTCCATCGGATCAATTTATTATCTCACATCCAGTCTGAAGGACAGGACTGCAGGGTGCTTCGCAGCATTGATATATGCAGGCGCCGCCGTAGTCCCTGAGATATCTGTTCTGAGTATGCGTCAAACCCAATCCATACCCGAGGTTATGGCGCTGGTAATACTGCCAATTGCAATACTGGCTGTATATAAATTCATGGCTGGAGCGGATTTTAAATCTCAAATACATTTTATCTTCCTGGCTGCTGTTGCGTTCATTATCATTATGATCACGCATCCCCTCACAGCAATGATCGCAATCTACATCATTGTTTTAATTGCAATGATAAATGTAATCTCCTCGAGGAGAATAAAAATAGTTCTGGTGATCATAATCCTTGGGATTTTGATTGTCATTCTCAGCCACCCCGCTGTAGCAAATATATTTCAGTTTTACGTCATTGAATGGGGCGAGCTGCTGGCCGGATTATTTGAGCTGAAGGGGTCCACGATACCAACGGCTTCCACATTTATAATAATAGAACTTGCCATACTGTATTTTACCTACGGAGCATTGACAAAACAAAAAAATATTATTTTTATTTCATCGACCTGTTTACTTTTTGCCTTCATCGAAACAACGGGCATTCTAATGATGGCCCGGCTGCCGCTTGAAAGAATTCTGATATTCTTCGCCATTCCCGTGGCTGTAATGATAGGGATGGGCATAAGCGAGATCCTCGGCTGGTTTGATAAACCGAAATTGTCCAGGTGGATTGCAAAATATAAATTACCTTTGAAATTGAATAAATCAAAAATTAGGGCTATTGTTACAGTAATTTTTATTGCTCTACTATTGGTTTGCCTACCACCTAAACCGCCAAGCCTTGCGCCCTTCGGTTTCGAGGACTCTATAGAGGCCGCATTGGCTATTACCGAAGATTATCCCGAAAGAGATACGGTAATTTACTCAGAGAAGGTATTTATGATAAATCGCGAGAGGGCCATAATCGAACCCGAAGGTATGCACTTTGAGCTCCATGAATTGATCAAAACCTCACCGGTGGATTTCACACCTGATAAAAAATATACATTTATTTTCATAGAGAAGAGGAATATGATGGCTCGCGCAAAGTATACACTGGAGAGCAATCAAAGTGTCAGAGTAATGGATATAGCGAAGAGATGGGTAGATGAGTACCAGATGTATCATAATAATATGGAAATCTATTATGATACGAAGAATTTAAGGGTATATTTAATAGAGTCTCAATCCAATAACTAAAATTAATTGTGCAATAGTGGAATAGTGGAAAAGTGGAAGAGTTATAGTCGATAGTACAAAGTCGGCAGTCGATGGTCGGTAGTCTGGGGACTGTGTACTACCGAATAATTTTGCGTTTAGCATTTGGGTTTTTCTTGGGGCTTTGGATTTTAGATTTTGGATTCTGTTTTACATCTTCATATTTGTGCCTTTTTATGAAATTAATTACTCATCTTAATATTGGTTAATATTCAGGTTCACATGGAAAAATATATAAATAACCTAGACATATTGAAACG
>CP070629.1:382034-385186 GCA_020356005.1 Thermoplasmata archaeon | reverse complement strand
TAAGGATTTCTGCAATCGAGCTTATTTTATCATCTTTTGGAGGCTCTGCTTGCATGAGTTTATAATCGGCCGAGAGACGTGTCGATTTCTCCTTTCCTCCACGGTTGTAGGCCAGAACATCTACTTTGCTAATATGCGGTAGAGATGCTGCAAATTGACCTGTTGCTTCAATATTACCATGGTCGTCATTAAAGCCGGGGATGACGGGGAATCTGATTATGATTTCTTTTCCCGCTTCCGAGAGTCGTTTGATGTTATCCAGTATCAGGTTGTTCCCGACACCGGTAAAACGTTCGTGCATGTTACTGTCCATGTGTTTGAGGTCACAAAGAAAAAGATCGGTTTTGTTAGCCACTGTTTCTATAATCTGTTGTTCTGCGTAACAGCTTGTATCTACCGCCGTGTGTATTCCTTGCGTTTGACTCTTATTCAGCAGTGCGAGCAGGAACTCCGGCTGCATAAGTGGTTCGCCTCCGGAGAACGTGACTCCGCCATTGGACTGGTCGTAAAAAACAACGTCTTTTTCAACTTCGACCATGACCTCACCAACAGTCATCTCCTGCCCGATGATTTCCCGCGCACCGGCCATACAGGCATCCACGCATTCACCGCACAGTTTGCATTTATTTGCGTCTGTTGAAGGCTGGTCTTCAGTAAGCGTAGTGGCCTGGTGAGTACATATTTCTACGCACTGACCACACCTGACACACCTACCCGTTCGCAAGCCGAGTTCCGGCTCTCTTTTCCAACTTTCGGGATTTTGGCACCACTGACAATGTAATGGACAACCTTTGAAGAACACCGTTGTTCGGATACCGGGGCCGTCGTGTATGGCATACTTCTTGATGTCAAATACGAATCCGGTTATCCGGCGTTCGGATTGTAAAGAAGGTGTTGGTTCTGAATCAGGCGTATTTAGTGTATCTGCCACAATCTATTCTATTTCTTTGTCTTTTTGCTGATAAGTCTAAATTGTCCTAATAAGCAGGATTAATCTGTGCATTAGCATGAGTATATCTTGCAATAGCATACCAAATTTACCCTATAAATACAATAGTATTGACCGTTTGTTCACATTGTTCTTACCCGGTATAAACAATTTGCAGCTTTTGTTTTAGCAGACCTTGCAACTGCTCTTTAAGGGAGGGATTTAATCGTCTGTGGATTATACAGATTTGAGGGCTGTTGGTAAGTTCTAATCGGAGTTATTTCTCAGAGATAAGAATAAGTAGTGTTTTTGTTATTTTATCCACGTCAAGTCGCTAACCACCATTTTCACGTTGGTTCGACGCTTTGAATTGATCCCAACCATGACCGCCTTAATATTTTCCGGATTCAGTCGTCCATCCGGATCTCGAGGTGACGAGGCTTGCCACAGTCTGTTATTGAACATAGCCCTGACTTTCTGTGGTTGACGCATGCCGGCTTTAAAGTTGGTTTCGACTGCGTAACGTGTGTCGCTTTTCTCCACTAATTGGACGCGGACAATGCCTTCACCTTCGAGCAGTTGAACGGTTAATGCCAAACCTCTGAATGAGCTGTCCGGGATCTCCTTATCTTTCAGTGTTAATATAGGATAACACCACGGATCGGAATCGGCAAACTGCATCTTGAATAAGGTCCCTTTAGGCGAATACTGGTGATGGCTCATAGACGCACCGGGCACAATATTGTCCCGCCAGTTGTCGGCGATATCGGCGGATACAATTGGAATCGTATTGGCCAAACTAACGCTAACCACGGGCGAACATAGCGTAACACACTTCCCCTCGACCAATGCCCTCGAAAGGGCTACGAGTTCCAGCTTTGAGGCCGATTGTATCTCGGGACGTTTGAGCTCCAGCCGGTGAAATTTGTCGGATCTTTCATACATGACCGGCGTCTCAAAGAAAAAATCTTTACTACGAACTACCTTATCGTTGCTCTCTTGAGCAACGGCATCCCAGCCTTTAAACCGATATAGCACTTGAGAAGCACCTGAAGGAGCAGAAGTTTTCCACGTTACCTGAGCGGTATTGAATTCAGGCTGGACGGTTATAACTATTTTCTTGAAGCCCTCATCCGGTTTCAGAACCGCATCATCGGCAACCAGACGCTTTGTAGGCCAGAAAACCTCGTAAAGTGTCACGCTGTCCCAGTTCATCTCGTAAATAGGTTTTTCAGCCGGTCTTTGTTTCGGTTCGCAGTACAGAATAGCAGTAATTGTGTCTGATTTGGCCTCGGCTGTTACCTCAAACTTACCCCAACTATAGTAATCGTAGTAACCGGACCAGACAGTAGTTTCGGAAATATCTAATCCCTCGTCCTTGTCGGTCTTCGGATCATCACCTACACCTTCATCATACTTGGGGGCTGGATGTTTGCTTACATCGACTGAGAATTGGCTTGCCAGAATGCCGGAAGGGTCGATGCCAATTCTGGCTTTAGGCTGTGGTGCTCCGGGAGGTTGGAAAAATCCATAAGCCGTAAGGCGGTACATGTGGCATGGCTCCACCTCTCGAACATTTTGCAGAATCCCTGCCCGCCACGCATAAGCCCACATATGCAGGCGCACATATTCTTTACCCGAATGCGGCAGACGTTTACCGACTGCGTGTTCCGGCACATGTCCGCCGCGTGTGAACCATTGATACCAGTAGCTTGGTGACCAACCACGATACCGCTCATACCAGATACCGTTTTCAAAATTGCCGTTCTTTATCAGGTTCGGGCCTATCGTAGCCATCTTTTCCAACTGTACAGCCGATTGGGCTTTCTCTTTCGGGAATTCAGGTCTTTTGTATTCAGAAAATTTACCTTCGCAGGTCCATATAGTTGTAGGTCCCTGGATAGGCTTCATAGGTAATCCTTTGGGCAGCAGATATCGGTCCAGACGCAAATGGTCCTTATAAACCCACACTGTCATAGCGTCACATTCACCGTAATGACCGGGATATATACCGGCGGAAGTGATATACGTGATTCCATCACGCTGCTCGTAACAATAGTGATGGTGGTCACCCGATAATACCAACTTGACATTATGGCGTCCTTTCAGTCCATCGAAGTACCTGGCGAGGTCGTCAACTTCATGCTTATGTTGCAGAACGATGGAAACGGAGCTATCGTCCGGCTGCACGATAAGATTGCGAATCCATTCTTTCTGCTCTTCG
>CP070629.1:375886-381934 GCA_020356005.1 Thermoplasmata archaeon | reverse complement strand
CGGAGAAGATCTCTTTAATGCAGCTGATTTTGGTCTGGATATGTGGGTAAAAGCCGCAGATGAGCGCAAAGTTGGAAGGGGACGGCTAATAGCCAAGAAGAAATAAAAATAAGTTTGGGATTTGTATTCTAATGGACGCTGTAGTAATAATGGCAAAGGAGCCGAAGGTCGGTGAGGTAAAAACCAGGCTTATACCACCACTTTCACCAAAAACCGCTTCGGAGCTTTATTTCAATTTTCTACTGGATAAGATCCATGCTGTGCAAAGTATAAAAGGTATCCACCCCTACCTGGCATATTATCCGGAATCAGGATCCAAGTTCTTCACTGGAATTGTACCCACGGATTTTAAATTGATCAAACAGGAAGGCAAAAACCTGGGTGAAAGGCTGGCAAATACTTCCTCGGTGCTTATTGACTCAGATTTTGTGAAGGTATTAATGATCGACAGCGATACACCCAATCTACCTGTTAGTTACATTGAACATGGATTAGAAGTATTAAACGAAAATGATGCGGTACTGGGACCCTGTGAGGATGGAGGTTATTATCTTATCGGTATTAAATCTAAAAGCCCCGGGCTATTTAGGGATATTCCATGGAGTACCCCTCATGTGACCAAAGAAACCTTGGAGAGGGCAGATAAACTGGGTCTTAAAATTACCATGTTGGAAAAGTGGTATGATGTTGATACGATTGAAGATCTGGAAAGGTTGAAAAGGGATCTTGAGGATATTAAAAACAATGAGGCAGATCAGTTTTTTTGTGAGCATACTAAAAAATTTCTAAATGAGCTATCTCAGACTAAATAAATATAACTCGAATACATAATTTTAAATATTGTAATATTATTTAAATCGATAGAATAAGCATATATGAATTCAATATAATAATAAAAGCTTAACAATCGATTACAGAAGTGCGTCTCATGTTTGACGGTTGCGAGGTGCGTACCGTCTTACGTATTGCGGTTTACGGCCGTTATCCGTTAGACGGTTAACGTTACGCCCCTCGCAGACGCAACCGTGTTCCGCCCTTCTGGCAGCAATGTAAAATCTCCAATAATCTTCCGGTGGCTCATAACAATGGTCGAGCAAAAAGTGGTAAAGTCGAAAAAAGATGTTAAAAAAAAGAAGAAGGATCCGTTCAGTGTATTCGATCCTCAACGCAAAGTACCTACAGATAAGAGCGGTAAGAAGCTTTCGCGAGAGGAACTTATCCGTCGTGACAAATTGAAATTTGCTAAACGGTACGAGTTAATGAAATTATTCGATGACAGCATAAAGTATTACAAGCAGCTCGGCATGGAGGATGAAGTCGAGAGGGTGACCGAGAAGAAGACCGGGTTGTACTTATCGAAAGCTCGGGAATTCGAATCAGGCGGCCGGTATCTGGAAGCTGCGGAACTGTACGACAGGCTGGATATGACCGACAAGGCCTCTAAGCTGCGTGAGAAGGAGGGTACGGGGGGGATGCCGCCTCAAGAATTTGATGAAGTTCATGCTGTAGAGGATGATAGAGCGGTTGACCGCTCGGATTTACCCAAATCAAAGTCAGTACGGTGGGAGATGCCCAATGTAGATGTGGAATCCGTGGGCTCCGAGCCCGTGGAGGACTATGATTCACCTGAAGAAACACAGGTTGAGAAGCCGGCGGCAGGCGATCCCACAGATAAAGCCGTTGAGAAATCTCTTTCGGTAATGACACCGCCGGATATCGCATGGGACGATGAAGAAAAATCTAAGTCGGGAAGTGGAGCAGGAAGTGAATCCGGTACGAAAGCAAAAGCTTTCAACATCTGCCCCTATTGCGGTGAGGAGCTTAATTTGCCTAAGCAGCCGCGGTTCTGCCCCTACTGTAAAGAGGCTTTTGTCTGATTTTAGATTGATACCGGAGATGCGAGTTGCGAATTGCGAGTAGCGAGACGCACGCCGCGACCGTCAGGCGGTACGCCCCTCGCAACCGCTAACCTCGTTCCGCACTTCTATAAGCAGCATATAATCATAATATAATCTGCTTAAATCGCCTATACTCCATACATCTCGCACTTCTCGTCAACCATCTTCTGAATCTTCTGAAGTGTCTCTTCGTCCTTCATTATATGCCTGAACCTGCCCTGGAGCTTGAGGTAATCGGTTACAGGCTTGCGGTTCGGGAGCTTCTTGTTGATTACGATATTCCTGAAATCAGGGCCCTCCAGCTCCCACAGCAAAAACACGCCGGTCTGTACGGCCCACCTCGACAGCTGGATGGTTAGCTCGCTGGGATAGCGCCACCCTGTCGGGCAGGGTGTGAATATATGCATGAAGGTGGGCCCTTCGATCTCCAGCGCCTTTTTCACCTTCTTCTTCAGATCTTTCGGGTACGCTATCGTAGCTGTGGCTGTATATGGAATGTCGTGTGCTGCCACGATTGCACCTATGGGTTTCTTATCCTTGGATTCACCGATACTGAATTTGCCCGAGGGTGATGTTGTCGTGGACGCGCCATATGGAGTTGATGAACAGCGCTGGATGCCGGTGTTCATGTAAGCCTCGTTGTCAAAACAGAAATATTTCACATTTTGACCGCGCTCAAGCATCCCCGACAGCGCCTGGAAGCCTATATCGAATGTACCGCCGTCGCCGCCGAAGGCCAGGACATTAATCCCTTCACGCTTGCCCAGCGCCTTCAGTGCGGAATCGATACCCGACGCCACAGCCGCACTGGTTTCAAAAGCGGCATGGACAATGGGCACCTCCCAGGCAGTTTCCGGATAGGCTGTTGTCATTACCTCCAGGCACCCGGTACAAATCGAAATAATGGTGTTTGGACCCGCGGTGTTAAGTATCATTCTTACTGCTGTTCCTTCACCGCAGCCTGCACATCCACGGTGCCCGCATGCAAATAGTTCTTTTTCTGTCACAGATTCACCTGCCGCTGTCATAGTGCATCCTCCTTTATGTTGATCCATTCAGTTTGTTTTTCTACCTCACCTGCCGCCAGAGCTGCCTCGGCCTTTTCTACTATCTCATTAAAATCCTTAAGAGTAACATCGCGGCCGCCAAGACCCACGATATAATTCGTAATAAGCGGCCTATCGGGCTTGTTCACATATTTCGCAGCGATTTCGCCAAAGACCGCACCGCCGAAGCCCAGTGATATATCACGTTCTATCACTGCCACTAACTTGGCATTCTTGGTTAGCTCCAACAGCTCCTTTTCCGGGAACGGCCGCAGAACGGTAAGCTTTATCAATCCGACCTTTTTACCGTGCCTTTTGCGCATTTCCTCCAGCGCCACCCTTGCCGTGCCGCTGATGGAACCCATGGTGATCAAAATGATTTCGGCATCCTCCAGGTCATAAGGCACAAGTTTCTTGTATTCCCTGCCGAAGGTCTTTTTGTACTCTTCGAACACCTCGTCGATAACGTCCCTGGACTCGTTCATGGCAAGCTCGATAGCATACCGGAATTCCATATAATGTTCCGGTGTAACAAATGCACCCATGGTTATAGGGTTACTCGGGTCCAACGTCCCGTGGTTCGGTTTGTAAGGCGGTAGGAATTTATCCACATCTCCCTGGTCTGGTACATCCACCGCTTCGAATGTATGTGTTAGTACGAACGCATCCAGGCCCACCATAGAAGGTAGCAGCACTCGCTTATCTTCGCTGATCCTGAAAGCCATGATCATCAGATCAAGTGATTCCTGGTTGTTCTCTGCATAGAACTGCAGCCAGCCGGTATCGCGCTCGGATATGGTATCCTGGTGGTCTGCCCAGATATTGATGGGTGCGGACAGCGCGCGGTTACCTATGGCCATAACGATAGGCAGCCTCATCCCCGCAGCGATGAACAGCATTTCATGCATGAGGGCCAACCCTTGCGAGGCCGTAGCCGTACAGGTCCTTGCACCGGTCACGCTTGCACCGATGCATGCGCTCATAGCGGTATGCTCGCTTTCTACAGTAATAAACTCTGCATCAAGTTCGCCGTCTGCCACAAATTCAGACATTTTCTCGGGGAACAGAGTAGAAGGTGTAATCGGATAAGCCGGAACTACATTCGGTCTGCAGAGTTTAGCACCCACAGCCGTTGCCATATTTCCTCGTATTACCATCTTCATAATTTTCACCACCGGATTTATTTCTCCTCCTCTTCCATCTTGATAGCGTCTTTGGGGCATTCAAATGCACATATCCCGCAGCCCTTGCAGTATTTCAAATCGATCTTAGGGCCGTCCGGGGTTTGCTTAACTGCAGAATCCGGGCAGAATTCATAACAGAAGAAACATTTTTTTGTACATTTTTCAAAATCGACCTCCGGCCGTAAAATGCGCCAATCGCCGGTCTTGTAATTCTTGGAGCTGCCCGCATCGGGATTGCTGGCTCCTACTGATATCTTGCCCATATTCTCATACCCCCTTTGTGTTTGCGAAGGCATCCTTTGCCGCCTGCACATTTTCTTCACCTTTTATTGGTGCATTCTCAAGTATGGCGGACTCCACGGCCTCCATGTTCACATTTCCAATAGCCTTGGAGTAAGCACCAAGTATTGCTGTATTTACTATCGGATTCGTCTTGGTGCCAAGCTTGTTGTCTACGGCTATTGTCGTGGCATCCACCGTATAAACCTTCTTTTGCGCGAAGCTGAATTCCTTCGGGTCTTTCTGGCTGTTGATGATTATTATTCCATCCTCCTTCAGACCGGAGGTTACATCTACAACATTTAAAAGCGTCGGGTCCAGCACAATCACTGCGTCCGGCTCGTATATCTGGGTTTTGATGTCTATGGGCTTCCTATCCATCCTGGTAAATGCAGTCACAGGCGCACCCCTGCGTTCCACACCGAACATGGGAAATGCCTGTACATCATAACCCTCCTTAAAAGCCGCGGCAGCTAGTATATTTGCGGCCGTAACAGCGCCCTGGCCGCCCCTGCCATGAAATCGTGTTTCAAACATCCTATCGGCTCCTGTAAAATTAATGATTGAGAAGTGTCCGAAATTCATTATACGTTTATATATCTTACGTTAAAATATATTAATTTGATGAGAAGAATAATAATTATAGACGAAAAGCTAACGCCTAAGGTTTGGGGATTCGGACGCTCTCTCCCTATAGTCGTTCGCTTTAGGGTTTAGGGTTATTTCAATTGATTATAATTAACCCCAATCCCCAAAGGTTGCGAAACAACCGTCCTAATCCCTAATCCCTATTAAAATCACCCTAGCGCCTAATCTCTCCTCTCTAACGCCTGATTTCAGCGCTTAACAGCTTTCTTCAACACCCGCTGCTTTCGCACTTTTACTCCCTTTTCCGGCATGGTGGGTTCCAGATGGATCAAGCCCCGTTCCAGAAGCATAAGCAGGACTTTGTGCACGTACTCGAATACAGGCTCTATATCCTCCTGATATTTCTCATCCATAACATCGCAGATGTCTTTTATCCTGTGTCTCCCGTCACAAAGCTCCCAGATAATAGTGCCCTTCTCGTCCAGTGTCCTTCGGATAGACATTGGCCCGCCTATCCGGCGCTGAAGCGACTGCTCAAATCTGGTCAGGTTTTTCTTAAATATAATCACGGCGACACCCCGTTCCTTGTGCCATGCCACCGGATTGCGCACCGGATATGCCTGTAATATTTTCTGGATTTTAGGATCAACATCTGTGATTTTTTTAACCATTGGCATCCACCGATTATTATATCGATTAAATTTGATACTCTAGCGGGGAGATTAAAGCGCTATCAATTATATAAATCCACTCGCCGGAAGCATGGATAGTCTTTAGATTTAGAGAATCGAAACGGACCCGTTCCTGCCGAAATCATTGGAGTTTTTTTTATTTTTATCAAAATTGAAATTCAACACTAACTTATTAAATATTGTTTCTTACAATAATTCTAGGTACCTTTACGATTTGAACGGGTAATTTCCAGTTTTTAGTGGAGTTATCAGTAAATTCGCTGGATTGGAACAACATAATGATTGAGTAAGGGGGATTTCGCAGATTAAGGTGTATTACAATGTCCATTAACCGGTTTTTTATTATTTTGAATATAGGGGG
>CP070629.1:367962-375786 GCA_020356005.1 Thermoplasmata archaeon | reverse complement strand
TTTTAATTTTATATACAACAACACGGCAACGTTAAACACGGACGAAGGGATCTATCTTTACGATAATAATGATAATAATATAATATTCAACAACACTGTAAAATGGAACAGAGATCACGGGATAATACTTCAATGGGGCTCCGGTTCTAACAAAATTTATTATAATAGCTTGATCGAAAATGATATCCAATCATATGACAGCGGGACCAATGAATGGTATGATAAGGATGTCGGCGGTAATTACTGGTCGGATTGGACCGCACCCGATGTCAACCAGGACGGTATTGTTGATAATCCCTATGAAATCGGCGGCAGCAGTTCTGCGAGGGATTACTTCCCTTTTGTTTCCGAATCGAAGGAGAGAAGACCCCCGGTGGAGCCGCCGGATACCACCCCGCCGGAGGTTGTTACCACAGAGCCGGAGGATAATGATAAGAATATTCCGGTAGACCTCAGAGAAATTTCAATTACCTTTTCAGAACCCATGAACCGCACAAGCGTTGAAAATTCAATCGTAATCTCACCTCATGTTCCACATACATACCGGTGGAATAATAACGATAATAGGTTAAGTTTGGACTTAGCAGAGGATTTAGCGTATGAAACGAGGTACACCCTCAGGATAAACCGTACTGCCGAGGATGTAGCGGGGAACGAACTGGGATCGACTTTCAAAATCGCGTTTACCACCCGTTCTTCCGGACAAGGTGAAGATGAAGAAGAAGGAGAACGTGGCCCGGGTGCGTTTTTTACTAATATCGGTGTCTTGGGTATTGTTTTCATTGTTATTCTATTATTGATATTATTGATAGTTATAATAGTAGTAGTACAGAATAGACGAAAAAAGCGTGTTAAAATGTATGATGATACAAGTAGAATTGATGAGCGTTTGGATCTGGGAGAAGGATTTACCGAAGAATATTTTGTCGATAAGGATTTCTCTGATGGTTTTTCGGATCTGATGAAGGACCTTAAGAGAAAGGCGCTTTCAGAGAAGAAACCGAGTGATTTTGGATTATCCAGGCAGGAGATATATGAACAGTTCAAGCGTAAGTACGAATCAGGAGAAATAACGAAAGAGACATTGAGCTCGATTTCGGAGATATTGCAGGTTAAGAAATCATGAAAGGCGGATATGATTGGATATGAATTACGAATTCGGCAGGGTATTAAATGGTTCGGGACGAGACAAAGGATCATAAAACAAGGCGTTTAATTTGCAAATACATATCATCCCATCCGGGAGTATCATTAATTCATATCAGGAACATTTTCGATTTGAATTATTCCACATTGAAGTATCATTTGAAATATCTGGAGAGAACCAGAAAGATCACGTCGAAGAAGGTAGGTCGCAACCGATGTTTTTACATCGATAACGGCTTCAAAACCGATGAAATACCAATCCAGAGCGCAGTCATCAACTCATTGAATGCTAATCAACAGCGGATACTGACATTGATACAAAGTAATCCCGGTATTACCAAAAGAGAAATTAATCAACATATTCGTCTTAACCGTAAGACCTTGAATTATTCGTTGAACAAATTGATAGAGAAAAAGCTGATATGGAAAGTGAAAGGTAAAGAAACTGCAGGCGCTCCAGCCGAAACAGGTTATGAATATATCACACCGGAGAAGCTGCATTATGAGATACTGAACCAATTATTAATTAAATTACTGGAAAATGAGATCGATGAGAAAACTTTTCATATAATCAAGAAAAAAATGGAGGCTATGGAGATTGATGATATCAAGATTTAAAAGGGGTTATTAATAATATTGGAATTTATTAAAATATAATAAATGCATAGATGTAAAAGGGTGGTAGGCATGAACAGAAACAGGATATTAGCACTATTGTTTGTATTTATTTTAAGTATAACGCACCTGAGCTACACAGGCGGCAATACCGTATCGGAACTGGAAATCTCAGAATCCGAAATTATGGAATGTGACATAAAAGACGCTTCAATAGATTCATCCCAAACGCGATCAAGTCGTATAGACGCGAAAATGAGCTCATGGAATGATACATTTGATAACGATACCAGAATCTGGGAATCGGAATTCACAACACGGGAGGACGGCTATGTGATGTCTTCAATTATCGGCGATTCACATTACCCTCTCGGTAAAATTATTTCTTATCCCATAAAATCTAAAGGCCCGTGCAGGTGGAATCAATTCAATGCCGATTTCACTAAACTGGATTACAAAAGAGTGATCACCATTGATAATACCCAGAATTCAAATGCGTTGACCGGTTATGCAGTTACTTTTAAAATCAACACCCAAACTCTTATCAGTAATGGTAAAATGCGCACCGACTGCGGCGATATCAGGTTCTATGATTTAGATGGAGTGGAGCTGCCGTACTGGATAGAATCCGGTATAAACACCGCAGCGACCCAGATATGGGTAAATGTCACCTCCATTCCCGCATCAGATAAGACCTATATCTATATGGATTACGGTCACCCTAGCCTTGTTTCCAAGAGCAGCGGGAAAGACACTTTTGATTACTTCGACAGCTTTGACGGCGCTAAAGGTTATGATGATAGTTACTGGACAGCCAGCGGTGTCGACGCCAATTCGGTTTACAGCAGGAGTTCCGTTAGAGCTTATGACGGGTCAAATTCATTGAGGGCCGGGATGTCTAACGGTGTTATGTGTTCACTGGGCCATTCCTACCTCAATTCACAGTTCAATAAAGCGGTTACCGTTCATTTCTACGACGATACCGGCATGAGCCCCGGCGACAACGGCCCTGTAAATTTAGCCGGCGGCAAATCCGGCGATAACATGAGGCTCAGAACCACTCCGAGCGTTTACAGGTACGAATATTACGACGGCAGCTGGCATGGATTTTCAACAGGGATCTCACGGAGCACCGGCTGGCACGAATTTAGCTTTAGATGTACAACAGCTTATACAGCCCTCTATATTGGTACTTCAGAGGTAGCTACAAGATCAGTTACGGGTTACATGGGATTCACAATCGCATATAATGCCGCCTGGATGGCGTCGATAACGCAGTATTACGACGCCTATTTCGTCCGACCGTACTATACCCCTGAACCCACGGTATCAATAGGACCTGAACCCTCGGGCGTTGTGGATATTATCTTCAAAATTATCAATGCTACCGATGATTCCGAAATCATGACTGTAACAGACGGTCAGGACCTATCAAGCATTACGGAAAGAGAGATAAAATTGAAGGCGGAATTCAAATCCAACGGCGGCGGTACGGTGGTTTTGAAGGAGTGGGGTGTGGATTGGAATACACTGCCGACCTTCGTTAACATCGACCCTGCAGTAGCAAAAAGCGTGTACCGCAACCAGACGGTGATGCTATCCGTTAACGCCACCGACCTGGAAGAGCTTGAAAATGATCTACTATTAAGCGTGGAATACAAGTCGCCTGCCGATTTCACCTGGCAAACCGATTATATTGCGGGGCCGAGCTATGTCACAGATCACTGGAAATGCACATTCGCTCCACCGAAAACCGCTGTGACGGGTAAATATTCATTTAAAATTTCTCTTATAGATTCGTGCATGGATGCAACTATATACAATTCACTGGAGATAGAAGTACTAAATAACATACCATCCCGGCCGGAGGTTTCAATCCAACCAGAAAACCCGAAATCATCTGATGATTTGACCGTTGCAGTTGGTAATGTCTATGATATCGAAACCCCGGCCAGTGAACTGGAACTGTGGTATCACTGGTATAGGAACGATGTTTTTCAAATCACCAGACAAAATATTTCCAAGGTTGCAGCCGAATTTACAATGAAAACAGAGACATGGCGGTGTGAGGTGTTTGTTTTTGACGGTGAGGACGCCAGCTTTCCAGGTACGGTTGAAATAACCCTCCTGAACTCGCCGCCGCAAATCAAAGGTAAATTTTTAGATCTGGAACTGGATGAGGATTTCGAGATGTCGTTGAATAAGAAGCTCACATCGGTTTTCTCCGATCCCGACGGTGATGCACTTTCATTCAGAGCAGAGGGTCATAAGTATATAGACATCGATATATTCCAGAAGGACGGGACCATCACATTTATCCCATCGAAAAACTGGTGCGGGACCGAGAGGGTTACTTTTTATGCCAATGACTCTTATTCCGAAACGGAAATAAGCGTGAATATCACCGTACTACCTTCGAACGACAGACCCAAAATAATTGAGATCGGAGGCGAAAAAGTTATTGACGAATCCACCGAGCTGCAGTTCAGTGTGCTCCAGGGTGATTTGCTGTCGTTACCTATAACCGTGGAGGATGCTGACGGGGATGATAAAAGAGGTATAATTCAATTTTCTATTGAACTGCCGGATACCGATAATTTCTATTTTGTGGAGGAAGAGCCCAAATTGGTATTCAACCCTGACAATTCAGATGTGGGCAAGTACAAGATCGAGATAAAGTTGACCGATAACAATGAAACAATTGTGTCATATTCATCTTATACAATCAATATCTATGTAGTAAACAAAAACGATATGCCTACTGTAGAGATTACTTCACCGTCAAATTTCCAGACATTTATGGAATCTGATAAAATCACATTTTCATGTATAGCAGATGATATCGATTTGGATATTACAGATTCTGACGAAGACCTGACGATAGAATGGTATTCGAATTATCCGCAAAATACTCTTCTGGGTAAAGGTGCGATATTAAGCGATGTAGACCTGGAGCCCGGCATGCATATTATTTCTGTGGAGGTTACCGATTCTGGCGGCGAAACGGTAACGGATTCTGTTACGATCACAGTTCAAGAGGAGGAGAGTGCAACAGAAAGTGCGTTGTCATCCCTGGGTGTATCTCCAGAAGAGGCAAGATATTTCTGGATTGCTATTGCGCTGTTAATTGTTATTATCGTATTGGTAATAGTAATGGCAATGCTCATCCGCAGTAAGAAGAGGAGGGTGGAGAAGGAGGAGGCAGTTACGCCCGAGGTGGTTTCGCCCGCGCCACCGATGCCCTCACCTTACACGGGTGTGCCTATGGAAAGCGCACTGGTCCAACCGGTTTTGGCTACAGCGCCAGCACCTGCTGCGCCGACGCAGCCTCCGGCGCAGCTGCCGCCGCCGGCCCCTGCACCGCCAGCACCTGCACAAACCTACCCGGATACCGCGGGAGTGCAGCAGGCCGGAATCGACAGCTCTTTGAGCCCCAAGGAGAAATTGAAGCTACTGGAAGAGCGGTTGTTGAGAGGTGAGATAGACCAGGAGTTGTATGAGCATCTGAAATTAAAATACGACCTGGAGGCCAGCCAGGTAGAACCCCAGCCGCCCGCTCTCCTACCTCCTGCCCAGGGGACGCCCCAGGAACAGTATATCCCACAAGCACCCGCACAGCCTGCAGCCCCGCCGGTGGAGCAACCACCCCAGGTCCCCACCTATCCCGCACAACCGGCGCCGCCGGAACCGCAGCCTCAACCTCAACCCCTGGTGCAGTCGTACGGTGTGCAGCAGCCTGCAGCTCCACCTCAGCAAAATATATGCGCAAGCTGCGGGCAGCCGCTGTCGTTCATCGAGCAGAACAATGCTTACTATTGCTATAACTGTCAGAGATATGCTTAATCGGGTTTGATTTATATGGATCCTCGAGGTGAACTTTTATATGTTTCACCTCAATGCTCGAAATCTAAAAAAGCAGTTATAAGAACAACTTATGTGTTCCTAATCATTCTCGGTTTTTTCACTTTCATTTCCACAACAGTCTACTATTATAACAACTCTTCGATTTTTTTAATTGGTATAGGTATATTTTTTGTGATTATCTGGCTGGCAACATCCATTTCATCGTATCTTGATCCCCATTTCAGAATCTACGAGAACGGGATCACATGGATTACTCATCATTTCTTACATCCTTTTGGTGACTGCAATAAACTTGAACTTCCTTCAACTACCGGTAAAGGTATGTTATACAATATGAATCTACCATCCAGAGCCAGATCTGATTTCGGATACAACAGTTATGAACCCAAGGAAGGATTTTTTATACCATGGGATAATATAATAGCTTTCGAGGTCATACCTCAAAAGATCTATACTACCAGATTGAAAAACCCGGGTCTCTGGATCCACCTTAGATATCCCATAACTAAAAAGTATCAAGAGGGCGTTCCTATTGAATACTGGTACAAAGGTGGAACAGAAAAGGCCGGATGGAAAGAGGCCTATAATAATTTGTTAACTGAATTGACCTCCCGTGACATTAAAAGAGTTCCACTGGAATGTCAAAGCTGCGGATTTGACGGCACACCCAAAATAACTCCTGGATCAAAAAGCGGGTTCGTCATGTATAAAATGTTTCTGCCCTTAAGGAACTGCGTTAACTGCGGTCAGATGAGGTATTAAAATTTATAATAGTCTGTAACTTGAAGAGTTCAATTAGGATTTAATTGATTTTTTATTAGAATTATCCTGATTCTTATCGCCGTTTGAATTCTCCGGCCCCTTGTACCCTGTGATGAGCATTGCCCCAACGCCCATGGGTATGGATATCCATACAGACGTTGCTGCGTGCAGGAAGCCGGCAAGAGAGGCAGAGGAGGGCTCCATACCCAGTGCGATAAAGACCGCGCCTATGCCGAATATATTGCCTGAGCCCAAAGGCATGACGATGCCCAGGATGTTTGCAATGCTTGCCGCAATGAAGACCGCCCCCAGGCTCGTGCCTGAAACACCTGGCATAGCCCAAAAAATTATGTACAATCTCAGAGCCTCGTTGATCCAGATTATGACTGTTAATACAATACAGCCCCCGGCGGTTCTTTTCGCTTCAAAGATCTTGCTGATACCCAGTTTAAATTTATCAACAAATCCCACGAGTGCACTCGTCCATTTCGAAACAAATTTATTGTTCGGTCTTTTCGCACTGAATTTAACCAGAGCGTTCACGATTCTGGCAAAAATACCCGCATGACTTAAAATAATAAGAGTTGCGGTAATTACACTAATAACAAATATAAGAAGTATGATCAAGATTTTCGCTTCACCAGCAGAGAGTAACGGCAGGATGAATGCGGCGCCGATGATTGCCATGGTTGCGATCACAATGATATCCATGATCTTTTCGGTTAGTATGGATGCAAGGCCCTGGCCCACGGGCACATCCGCGTCCTTTTTCAAAAGGTACGCGCGGATGGGCTCACCGCCGATCTTACCGGGTGTTACATTATTAAACGCGAGGCCGATAATGAAGAACGGAAATGTTTTTTTGAACGGTACTCGAACACCGGTTGAATTTACCAGTAAATACCACCGGTAGGCTTTGGTGAACACATTAGCAAAATACAACCCGATTACCAATAGAATAAACTTTAAGTTAATATTTTGAAGCTTATCGGCGAATTCTGACGGGTTGGAGACCCATAACATCAATATGATTACCAGAATTGATAAAATTATAGTAACCAGAAATCTCGTATTCAATTTAAATCACTATAGTCTGGCGGTATGCCCCTCTTATTAAAAATATTTTCTTTTTTTCCAATATAAGAAAACATTATTATTCTAATAGATATTATGAGTCCGATATGGGAATTAAACTCAGCACCGACATTCTGGAGTCCAAAATTATTGCATACACGGCTCTGATTTTATACCTATTAATGCTTTTTTTTACTGTAATTGTCGGTTTTTATATCATTACAAACGCGTTGTTCATTATCGCTTTTTTATTCCTAATCCCGAATTTTACACAATTTAAAATTTTCCATTGGCTGGATAGCAGGCCTTTGAAACATAAATTGCTCATCATTTTTATTGCTGCTCTGATTCTCCGCTTCCTGC
>CP070629.1:363925-367862 GCA_020356005.1 Thermoplasmata archaeon | reverse complement strand
GATATAGTCTTTTTGATTAATCGAAATCGCCGGGACTACGAGCTTTAATTATAGGTCAGATGATGAAAGATGGAGGATGAGTGGTTAATTGTTTAGTGGTGGCTAAGAGGGGTATAGTCCTGGCGTAAGCTGTTTTAAGGACCTTGCCTAGTCAAAAGGACTACGAGCTTTTTATGTGATAACAAGTTTTTTAGTTGAAGGTTTTGATAATTAGGGACTTGAGAGATTCAGCGTTGGGTGGCGGGCCCGGCTTCGTTGTGGTTTAATTAGCGGTATAGTCTTGGCATAAGCCGTTTCAAGGCTTTTGCCTAGTCGAAATCGCCGGGACTACGAACTTTTTATATGTCAGCGAGTTTTTTAGTTAGAGGTTTTCATAATTTTTCAGCCTTTCTTATTCTGAGCGTGCAATGTAAGTTAGCTCTTTGCCCATCGGCCCAGGAGCCAGAAAAATACTGATATTGCTAAGATAGGCCATATCCAAGACCATATACCTCTCCCCAAAAGTTTCTTTGTTAGTCCAGGTGCTACCCCCTCACCTTCACCAAATCCGTAGCCTTCATCGTAAGCAAACGAATCCACAACTTCATCAACCAAATCCAAAAAGCCTTCAGCATCCTCACCATCTGCGTAACACTGCAAAGCAACCATTCTGTGACTGCCCAGCAGCTTTACTGAAGTCGATATTATGTGCCCAACATTATTATGGTACAGTTTTGCAGTTTCAAAGGAGATGTGTCTATCTTTGTCATAATCAACTTCTACGTTGATCCGTTCAGCGCCCTTCCATGGGTTTGGCAGACAACCTTCCGCTTTTTGCAATCGCTGTATCATTTCCTCACGGCTTTTTAGCATTATACTCTTACCTACATTTGATACCAGCAACTTATCAAGTTCGAACTCATTAATCTCTCCGTTACCGAAAAATTGAACGAGGATATAGGGGGTAGTAAAATATTCGGCACCAATTTTTTGGCATAATGCGACAGTCTCCTTTTCAAATGTATCTTTAAGCAATTCTCTGTCCCTATTGGGTAGGTCATTTTCAGGAATTGCCTCCCAGCCCTCAGGGAGCTCAAACGAAAAATGATGCTCGGGATTATGATGCCTCTGTTTCTCCTGCGCAAAACAAACTGTTGACAAAAGACAGATACTAAGAAATATAATAACACGCTACACTCTACACGCCTTTACAGAAAAGAAGCCTCGATAATGGTAAATATGACTATGTTGTTCCATAAGTATAAGCTGCGCTCCACGTTCCGTCACCGCAGATTATATTGGTTATATTTGCATCCGTCAACTGTGGGCGCATATCATAGCTGAAAATAGGGAGGTGGGCAAGAAAAGACTTTTTATGATTTTCGATTTTCGATTTGAGATTGACGATTGGCGAATGGGGATTGGGACCCCATTAGAGTAAACGACACTCTAACGGGGCGAGGGGCAGCAGGGGTAAATAAAGGCTACGCTACAGGATTGAAATTGGTATGATGGCGGGGTAGAATCGCCAGAGGTGGATGAATCCACCTGCCCACCATAGGCGGGTAAAAGGTGGATGAATACGCCAGAGGCGTACAAGTGTTGAATGGTTATGCCGCAGGTATTATTATATTAGCTGAAAATGGATAAAAAAATATTACCCCTAATCGTGATAGCGGCGATTTTATCAGGTTATTCCTGCTCCGATATTGCATCGCATAAAAGCAAGGTAAATGCCTGTTTGCAAAACGACACGTTAATCTGGCCTCCAAGCGAAGAGGCAAGCGACATAACTATAAAAGGCATTTTCAAAGAGCAAATCCAACTAAAAAGAACACAAGATGGTGATTGGTACAACTATTTATATAAAATCGCATATGATAATTTAGAGGTTTTAAAGGGAGAATGGGAAGGCCATGAAATTTCCTTTCTTTGTAAACACACCTGGCCCACTGAAGAATCGGGAATAATGATGAAGGCTTTACCCTGGCCATTCAAAGAGAATGAATACCTGATATTTGAAATAAAGAAAACTGAGGATAAAAATATTATAATTGGCTATAGAAAACCAAAAAATAACAGTTAACAAGTTCATCCGGCGAACCGGACTCACCCATTCTTCACCTTCGGTGAATGGGTATGGCTCGTTATCATGTGTTGTTTGACCGCCTGAGGCGGATGAATGTTGGATGGCTATGCCGTAGGACGGCCAGAGGTATTATACGTTATAAACTGGTAAATTAGGGATAATTATGGCAGCATACATGATTGCAAATGTCGAAATTAATGATGCGGAACAAATTAAAGAATATATGAAGGCAACTCCTGAAGTAGTAAAGAAATATAGTGGACGATTTTTAGTACGTGGTGGAGAATTTTGGGTTGCAGAAGGTGACTGGATTCCCAGTCGGCTTGTTATTTTAGAATTTGCGTCATATGAAAAAGCAAAGGAATTTTGGCATTCGGAAGAATATAGACCATTGAAAGCACTGAGACAATGTTCGGCAAAGACTGATATGATTTTTGTTGATGGCATATCCCCAAAAATGTCAGACACGCTGAATTTATAACCGTTGGGTGCCGCTGAAACCAACTTCGCTCGGTTCCGCAGACCCAAATCATTACAAACCAAGGGAGATTCTGATGAATGATAACTTTGAAGATTTGAGAAATGAGATTACAGGGTTAGTTACCGAATGGGAGATTAAATTACTGGAACTGCCCGAAAAGACACTCTCAAACAACAGAAATAGACAGAATAGAACAATCAAGCAGATTCTGGGGCATTTAGTTGACTCGGCAGTGAATAACCATCATCGGATAGTTCGGTTACAATATAACACTGATTTGGAATTTCCCGATTATCGTCAAGATAATGACGCATGGATAAGAATTCAAGACTATCAAAATGAAGACTGGAAGAATTTAGTAACATTATGGAAATATTACAACATACATTTAAATCATATAATCAAAAATGTAAATTCAGATTGTCTGAAAAATACCTGGAAGGATTTCGAAGGAACCGTTGAAACTTTGGAAAGTATTATTACAGGATATTTGTCGCATCTTAATTTGCACATAAATGAAATAAAGGAATTGATTTATTGAAATAACTATAGGAAATTATAACAATGGCGGAGTAGAATTGTCTGAGGTGTATAGAGCGATGAGATATTATTTGTTTATGTTGTTGTTTTTGCTGACACTATCGGCAGGATGTGTTAGAAACGATACAAATGGCAGCTCATATACTCCTGCAATAAATATGGTTGGTTTCTCAGTTGTATATCCTGACGGCTGGGGTGCGCATACATATTTTTACCCGAATCTGACGGTTCAAGGTGGCCATAAATCCGGAGGAGAAAAGCCATTTTTGCATCTTGTCGAGGACAATCTGTCCGAAGAATTGTGGGAATTATTTTATAAATTAGCTGAAAGAATCAGGTATCAGGAAATACGGCAGGTAAAAATGGATTCGAATGAACCTGTTTATAAAATTCATATCTCCTACGATAACGGACAAACGGATGTTTTCGAAACCTATGTCGGTCAAAAATATGATAACCAGAGCTTAGACGATTTGGCGTATTTATTACAACAAAACGAACGCATTTACAGCCATCAAAAAAAGAGTGAATGGATTTATAAATAACGGGGGGAAAAATCTCTTGCGATGCAAGGGATTTTCGATTGTCGATTTTCGATTGTCGATTTTTGATTTGGTAAATGAGATTGCCGCCCATTCGACTTCGCTGCGCTCAGGGCAGGCTATGCCTGCAATTACGTTTTAATAGGGGGAGGTACAATCCGGTAAAAAATATCGAGACAAATACAGCTTTTGCGAGTAAATTTTTATTTATGAACAAAGCGTTCGACAGATACAAAAGCGTTTTAATATGCGTTTTTCTGGCTGAAGCGGCACTGGTAGCTTATTGGCAGGTTCTTTCCAGCGATT
>CP070629.1:353888-363825 GCA_020356005.1 Thermoplasmata archaeon | reverse complement strand
CTTCAATTTTCTCATCCGGGGGTACTTCAGACACTTCGGGTTCCGCACCGGCTTCCTCCGGAAGGTGCACATCAGAAATCTCCTCGGGCATGGTACCCGGCTCACCCGGCGGCAGCTGCGGTGCAGAAATTTCCTCTTCCGTAACTATTGGTGCGCTCGGAGGCATCACCTGTGCATCCTCGGGAGATGGGGGTTGCCCGTATTGATCCTGGAACGCGCTTACCTCCTCCTCTTCCATTGAGGGTGGATAATAATCCGGTTCTGCTGCTGCTGGTGCCGCCTGTTCCGGTAACCGGGGTGTGTCGGCAGCATACATCTGTGCAGCTGCACTTGCCTGTGGGTATGTCCCCGCGGCAGCTGCGGCCATTTGGTCGGCCTGGGCAGGTGCCGCACTTACCTGCGCTGCGGGCTTCGCAGGTGCTGCTATCGCGGCAGGTTGCGTAACCTCTGCACCCGTTCCGGTACTCGGCGCAGCACTTACCTCCTCTTTTTTCTCCTCCTCTTTACGCTTCTTGCGTTTTGATGCGATCAATACAATTGAAATTATTACAATGCAGATTATTACAATCAAAATTATACCGATTAAAAATGTATCAGAAAATTTACCTGACGCCGCTCTCTCTTCATCGTCTACCACATTGACGGTTAAATCAATGGTTTTCTCTATGTTAGAGCCGTAATCGATAGCCTTACCTGATGTGGTAGTAAATGAAATGATGACCTTCCCGGATTTTGCATTATTATTGGCAAAAATTGTCACATCAAGGGTAGTAGATGAATTTGTTTCGACCACCACCAGACCCGAGCCGTCGAGCTCAACATCTAGACCTGAATTGGCGGGGATGTCGTATTCCAGGTAAATCATATCTCTTAATTCACCGAGATTTGTTAATGTAATCTGCACCGTAGCTTGTTCTCCAGGTTTTAATTCTATCGACATTGGGCTCAATGTAAAATCATAGTCGATTTCGGGATCATATTCTGTATCGATGGAAAACGACCTTATTTCCGATTCAGGGCCTGTTACACTCTCCGTTTTCGCCACGATCTTCCAGTAATATGTCACATCCTCTCTGAGGTCCTCTTCCACCGTAAATTTCGCAGATGTATGACCCTCAACAATTCTCCTGGGTGGGTTTAGTTCATCAAGATACACATCAAAAATAACTGTTTCCGTTCCGTCATATGTATATGTCCATGATAGGGTCGGCCTGATGTTATTCAATACCAATCCGTTATCGGGTGATAGCAAGGTAACAACAGGCACAGATATGTTTCCTTTAACAGTAAATGACCATACTCCCGATAAACATATACCCTTGTCATTTCCTTTTTTGGGAACCACGGTCCAGTAGTAGGTTTCCCCATCTGCAAGTTCTGTATATTCTAAACTCATACCGGTGTAATTGGCTTCGATCAACTCACCCGGAGGATTGTTCTTATCTAAAAATATATCATATTTTACCCCTGTGAGATCTTGATTTTCTAAAATCCAGGACAGTTGAACACTTTCTGTCGAAATAACAGATCCATCTTCTGGATATGAAAGCCATATCCTGGGTAAAAGTACTATGTCCACTTTTATATTTAGAGGATCGGTTTCAGCAGGGCCGTTCCCGGCAACATCTTTTGCGCGCCATTTGATATAATTCGCGCTGCCGTCCTGGAAACTAATATTTACATTTACATTGACTGCGTTTCCATCAAGGTAACCGCTGACAGCAGTCCAGGGCTGCCAGCTCCCGCCGCTGTCGTATGATATTGAATACTCGATCGAGGATGCATCCACGCCTGAGGTCGAATCCGATATTGTTATTCCCACATTGACATCTTTACTTGCCGATACATCCGAATCTTTCGGGAATACCTCTGAAAATGATACATTCTCTGTATCGATCATTATCCTGTATGCATCACTCTCTGCCGGACCGTTTCCAAGTGAGTCCACCGCGCTCCACTTGATAAGATTATCTTTTCCTTCGATTAATGTCCGGGTCTGCATTACTTTTATTAAGGTTGCAGATTCGAGACCGGAAACTACTTCCCATGCACTCCAGTACATGCCGTCATCCGTGGAGATCTTATACATCACACTTGAACCCACTACATAGCCGCCTCCCATATCCGTGATGGTGACTCCCACATTCACATTAGCGGATCTCTGCCAGCTGCCGTTTCCCGGCACCGGATCGGAATATGTTACATTATCTCCGTCAATTCTTATAGATAAAATCGTATTGGTTTTATCGCAGTCATTGGGTATTCCGCTTACATTTAAGGTATGATTATCCCCATCGAGGTCTGTTACTTCAGCTGCGGTTGTTGTAATATAAAAATTACTACCCGCAGCGGGTGTGGGATCTATCCAGCAGTTCCCGCCCTCATTCCATACCGAGGCGGCCACGGAATCCGCCGGCGGGTATACATCGGTTGTACCTTCATAGACTATCGTAAAACCGGTCCAGTTGATCTGCTCACCGCCCCGTACAATATCATTATCCAGTATGCTGCGGCCTCCCTGCCCGCTGACATCCAGCATGCCGTAGAATACAACATCGTTTTCAACAGAATAGAAATTGGATGCATTCCACCATGCAGGTGAGAATTTATTGCTGGATGCAAACGCCGAGATATCATGGGAATTCTCATCAGGATAGGTCCAGTTGAATGTAATATTGAAATCCAGTGTCCAATCGTACAAAGAATTGTTGAAGGCCTTACTTGTTTCTTCCAGGATAATATATTCATTCGGATCGTTTAATTTGGAGAACTGTCCCGTGGATTGTGCCCAGAATAATTGGATGTCAGAACCAGCAGTATCGAGGTTAACACGGACAGAATTCAAATCAGATAATGATAAATTGTTTGTTACATTGACCCTGAGTGTATAGGGAAGACCGGCGTAAATATCAGTAACAGGATTGTTATCCAAAAGTAAAGAAGCTGAATTGACCTTCAGATCCGTTTTAAAACGCAATTTCATTACGAAAACATCGTGATTACCGTTATGAGTTGTATCATTAGCCCCGGGAGTGGTAGGAAAATTACCAGAATTTGTATTTCCTGTCATGTAAATAGCATCATTAGTATCAAATTTAAAGTCTCTCGGATAATCGTCAGTTTTACCATTGAAAAATGTGGAATATAACAATTTTGAACCGTCGTAACTGAATTTGCAATAAAAACCATCATTTCCACTTTCATATGTATCATTAAATGCATCCGGGGTTACTGGAAAATCTGATGACCTGGTATAGCCAATCAAATTCAATTGACCTGCGCTGTCAAAAGCCAGGCCGTAACAGTTTTCAAAATCACCTCCGCCCAGAAAAGTAGAATAAAGAAGCCCTGTTCCAGTGGAGTTCATTTTTGAAATAAAAATATCATATGTCCCATTCATCGTTTTATCAAATGCATTTGATGTAATTGGGAAATCCGATGATGAACTTGTATAGCCAGATATATATGCATTCCCTGACGAATCCACGGTTATGACATTACAGTAGTCAGATGAACTACCACCTAAGAATGTTGAATATAAAAGGTCCGTACCGTCGGATTTTACTTTGAAGACATAACCTTCTGCGTTTACTCTGGTATTATCATGGGGATTGGAAGATAACGGGAAATCATTTGAATAAGTGTATCCAACAGCAAATACACACCCGGCATTGTCTACCGTCATACCATAGATATAATCGGATGACTGCCCGCCAACAAATGTAGAGTATAACAGCTTGTCGCCGGAAGAATTAAGTTTTAAAACAAACAAATCCGGTGACGTGGCTTTTATTCTATCAAATGCTCCATCTGTAGTAGGGAAATCAGAGGAGTATGTTCTTCCCGCGACGAATATATTTCCGGAAGAATCTATTTCCAAACCTATTGAATACTCATCATCGATTCCACCGATAAATGTGGAAAAAATGAGAGCAGTCCCGGTGGGATTCAATTTGAATACAAAACAATCATTTTGTGGGGATTTAGATTCGTTGAACGAACCATTTGTTGTCGGAAAATCTGTTGATAGTGTATTACCCGTCGCATAAGCATTACCGGATGCATCAACTGCAAATCCGCCAAAGTAATCATTGTCAAAACCGCCTACAAATGTGGAATAGATCAGTGATGAACCGGTTGGATTCAATTTAAAGACAAAAACATCAGTTGAATTTAGCACACGATCAAATGCTCCAGGTGTCGTGGGAAACTCAGTTGAAGATGTATATCCACCAACATACGCGTTTCCAGCAGAATCAATATCAATATTTCTACCATATTCAGTGCTGCCTCCGCCGATAAAAGTTGAATACTCCAGATTTAGTTGAGGGTCGATCACAAGAACCTCATCTTGTTGATAATCTCCATTAATTACAAAACGGTATTCATTGCTGTGGATGATCTCAAAATTACCCTCTACCGATGCTTTTTCACACTCGTGATCTTGATAAATGAACAAATCGGAATCAACCAGGTTCCCCACCCGGGTTTTGATTATCAAGTTCCCTTTATCGTCAAGTTCCAAACCCTCTGCGCCTTCATATCTTAATCTTATCTGTTCAATATCTGCTCCAGGATGGATTATAAAATCATATTTCAATCCATTTTGAGAGGAATAATATCTGAGATCGATATCGTTATAGAGATCCTCATAATATATTTCTCCATAGTTCGGGACTTCTGTAACCCACTCAGAAGGTACATTACCATAGAAGTAATTGCTGTAATGATTGAATGGGGTTTTTCCATAAGGCACAACGGAATTTGCACCCACAAAGGTCTGCTTGATAACAATACTCCCCTCCTCCTTCTCACCTCTCCCCTCTATCCTGAACCAGACACCATCGTCGGTGAACCATAATCCTCCATCCTGCACGTAAAATCTAATATCATTATTTTCAAGCTGCCCGAGATTTTGTGTGAAGGTCTGCGGCTGGGACTTTAACAACTCAACCGCATCGAAAGTTGTTGGATTTTCTGTTGAAAAATATTCCTCGGGCATCCCCTCCGGCTTAACATCGTTTGAATGCGAACTGCCCATGAGAAATTCTGTTAATAATAGTACAATAATCAATATTATCAGGTGCCTTTTTCTAATCGGAACGCCCCCTACTTAGGAAACAGTTAATAAATTTAAATGTATTTAATTTATTCGATAGTCTATTGTAAGATTCTACGTCGCTTATAGAAAGGCGGTTAGCGGTTGAGTCCGCGCTGTGCGTACCGTCATGCGGCCAATGTTCTACGGCCGTCTATCGTCTGACGCTATACGAAACGCCATTCGCTACCGTTTGACGGTACGCCCATCGCAACCGCTCAACGCAACCGCACTTCTATAATCGATTATTAAGCTTATATTTGCTACCAGAATCATATAATAAGCAGTTTAACATAAATATTAATTATTTATATAACGATTAGAGGGCTGTACAAGAAACTATTAATAAAAACACATTAATCAGACATAAATCGTGGAGAAATAATAGAAGATTCAAATTGTATTTGTAAACCCTTTATATAATCCGTAAATATGGACACAATCCACGGAGTTCTTAAGAGGAAGGGTCATGAGAAATGGCACAATCTCATTTGGAATCATAAGTTTACTAGTTTTCAGCTTTTTTTCATGCCAGATCATTCTGGAAGTGCCAATAATCAGCGGCGATCAATTTAATGATCCCATTTATATTGAGGGTAATGAAAACTTCACAGCGGCAAATGGCGTTTTGAGTGGAAATGGTACTGAAGCCAAACCATATATAATAACGGGTCTGGAGATCAGCGCTGAAAGTACCCACGGAATTGTAGTACAGAATTCAGATGCGTATTTTATCATTAAGAATGCAAGTGTGCAGGCCGGTGGAGAAAATTTCTTCGGGATTTATCTAAAGAATGTAAAAAATGCCACCATTGAAAATTGTGTACTTGATAATAATTATTATGGAATATATATCAAGGATTCAAATTCTATTTTTATCAAAGATAGTAATATTTTAAACAATAAACTTGGTATCTATCTCGAGTCGTCAAGACATTGTGAAATAATCGGGAATAATGTTTCATCAAGTATTTTGAACGGTATTCTCGTTGAGTTTTCATCGAATTTAGTTATTAAAGATAATGATATTGTTTCCAATCATCAAGTGGGAATTAAAATTATGTCTTCATCCAATAATAATATCGAGAATAATTATATTACATCGAATTTAAGCGACGGGATTTACCTGTACATGTCATCGGATAATGAAATTACAGATAACCTTGTTCTATCTAACAAAGAAAGAGGTATTGGCATAAAACTATCTACAAACTGTATTATGATCAATAATAATGTTGAATCGAATTCATGGGAAGGTATCTATTTAGAATCTTCCGACAGCGGTAAGCTGGAGAAAAACAAAATAAGGTCGAACAAAATGGACGGGATTTCCTTCAAATCAACCTCATTTTGCACGATTTCGAACTGCATAGTAACTCAAAATATTGGAAATGGGATCGATTTTAAATCATATTCAGACAGCAATGTAATTATCAATAATAACCTCACTTCCAATCAAGAGGCAGGAATAGAATTTTCTTCTGCACAAAACAACACAATTGAAAACAATTCAGTATCGTATAACAATAAATTCGGGGTATACCTGCAGTCTTCTTCTGATCTAAATATTATTAATTTGAATTCGATCAGTTATAACTATTACGGTATCTATATCATGTCGTCAAGTAACAATTGGATCTACTGTAATAATTTTGTAGAGAATACCAGGGAGGTCATGGTCATCGGTGGCACAAACAAATGGAACGGAACCTACCCCTCCGGAGGAAATTACTGGAGTTCGTACATATGGGAGGACCAGTTTAAGGGTGCAAACCAAGATGTTGCAGGCCAGGATGGCGTATATGACGAGCCCTACGGTATAAATGTTAATAATATGGATTACTATCCACAGAAAATCCAGCACGGTTTGGGCCCTATTTATGCACCACAAAATGTAAGAACAAATGAGGGCGATTCACATGTAATCCTGCAGTGGGACAAACCTGTTGAAACAGGCGGATACGATATAACACATTACCGCATCTTCAAAAGTAAAAAAGCGGATCAGATCTATTTTTATAAAGAAATCGATGATACGCAATATTACAATGATACCGACGTAACAAACGGTGCGACTTATTATTATAGGATTAGTGCGAAGAACTTTGCAGGGGAGGGCTTATTAACAGATATCATAACCGCCACACCCGGTACGGTACCTTCTCCACCCGCAAATGTCAGCACCATCTCCGGGAAAAAACATATAAATTTAAGCTGGAGCGAACCTGAAAACGACGGCGGCATGCCAGTATTGAACTATACGATATACAAGAGGAGCGCAACGAACGAAATGATCTCCACCGTTAAGATTGGAAACCTTTTATTTTATAACGATACCGATGCGTTAAAAGGAGAGACCTATTTTTATAAAATTACGGCATTGAATAAATTCGGCGAGGGTGCGTTCTCAACGGAAGTAATTGGATTCACATCTTTACTGCCAAATCAAATACCCACGGCATCTATAAATGCAAATATAACCAAAGGGTCACCACCGCTCATGGTTTACTTCATGGGGTTGGGAGCGGATACCGACGGTACCATCGTGTCATATAAATGGGATTTCGGTGATGGGAGTACAAGCGAGGAACAAAATCCGACACATACATATCGATCGCTGGGTACATTCCCTGTGACTCTTACGGTCAAAGATGATGACGGAGCTGAAAACACCGCACAGATTATTATCTCTGTATCCGAGGGTGACCAAAGCGTTGACGGTGATCTGGATGGAATAGAAGCCGAGGAAAAAGAAGGTACTGATGATGATATGTTATGGCTAACTCTCATGGGGAGCGCAATCATTTTAATCATTTTTGCCATTATTTTCTGGATAGCATTTGTAGTTAAAAAGAAGCCGGCGAAGAAGAAAAAGATAAAGAGAATCAGGAAAATCATCAGGAAGAGGAGGGTGCCAATGCCAAAGGTTGTTGAAGGGTTGGAACTAAAACCCGAATTACCGGCGGCAGTAGGTGAGAGTCCTGAAGAGGCACCAATGGAATCTCCCCCGGAAGGTCCCATAGAGGGCGAAATTGAGAAGCATGAAGAGGAGTTGGAGGAGGTAGCCGAAAAGGCTATTGAGGAGGAAGCTGTAGAGGAAGGTGAGGAGAAATTAGGGGATGAACTGGAGGTGGCACTGCCAGAGGATTTACCGGAGCAAAAAGAAGTACCGGAACCAGAGATTCCTGCCGAGAAGCCGGTAGAAGAGGATATTTTCGAAGAACTTGATAAAAAATTGATACTGGGTGAAATTACAGAAGAGGAGTATAAGCGGTTGATGGAGAAGAAGGTGGCGGGAGAAACTGAAAGTGAAACTGAAGAGTAGATAAAAAAATTTCATTCTTTATTACTATGTATAATAAATTTACAGAGTAAAATCTAAGATATTTATATTCCTTTAACCTTTTTTTTCTTAACCTTCTTTATCTTCGAAGGGGTTTCTTCCTTGGGTAATCTATCCTCATATTTATTCTTTAATTCTTTATAGGTCTCCTCGGAGATCTCTCCCTGTATAAATCGTGTTTCGAGAATCTCAAGTAACTCTTTAGGAGAAGGTTCCTCTGCTTTTGGTTCCTCTGCTTTTTCGTCTTCGCCCTCTTTTAACGGTTCCTCTACTTTTCCTTCTTCGTCCTCCACTTCTTCCGGCATCTCGGGGCCGGGCGGGAGTTTCGGTGAGGGTTTATCATAATCTTCATCACCTGGTAATCGTATCTCGGCATCCTGGATGGGCCCCACGAACCGGGTTTTACCATCCGGACCCGTCATATATTCAACATCCGAGGGCAGTGCGATTCTGGTGGAGGGGATAGGTTTGAGCATATCGGCCTTTACCTTCTCGATCTCCTCTTTTACTCGACGGTTGTAAAAGTATTGGAATACAATTATCAGGATGATAACGAGAATAATCAGCGGTATCATGAATGAATAGCTCTGCTCCTTATCCTGCACTGCTTTGGCTTCTTCAGAAATTGTAAGAGTCAATGTTTCATTGTATACTTCGTTCCCTCCCAGTGATTCAACCGAAATAATAAGTTCGAAGGTACCAACCGGTATCTTTTCGGTATTTATATCTAAAATGTAGATGCTGGAGGTTCCAGTTTCAATATTATGCTGCTGCCCGGCACCTTCCAGTACGATTACAGAACTCTGAAATTCCGAATATAATCTGGGTATGATAATATCGGAATTATCACCGGTGTTGGTAATTTTAATCGCCTCCTGGTAGGATTTACCCTTAGCTAAATTCAGTTCCGTCGTAAATTCTATATCCAGGCCGTATGAATTGGCTGATGGATTGTAAGAGAACGACCAGATCCCATCATCACACTGTCCGGCACCTCGCGCATTTGAAGGAATAACGGTCCAGTAATAGGTCTCCTGTGCAATCAAGCCGGTTACTTCCAATTCTGTAACTGTCAGATCGATGCCTACCCGTAATGAGTCATAATATTGATCCTTAAAATTCTGATTTGAGAGATAAACGTCGTAAGTAACGGTTTCGCCCTCGGTGCCGGAACCTTCCCATATTAATGTTATACTGTCTTTATTAACAACGGCGTTATTTTTGGGCAGCTTCAAAGTACTGCGCGGGAACACACCGATATCTATACTGAACTGTGATACTGCCGGCACTGAAATACATTTTCCTTCTGCGGTACCGTCGTATGGTTTAACCTGCCAGTAATATATGGTTTTATCTGTTAATCCGGATATTTCGATGGAAGTACCCGTGTAATTGCTGCGGTAAAGTGTTGTACCTCCCTGGGTATCCATGTAAATCGAATATGTCAGATTGGCAGCTTCACCCGGGTCGTTGTCCGAACCCTTCCACTTAAGAAT
>CP070629.1:346386-353788 GCA_020356005.1 Thermoplasmata archaeon | reverse complement strand
TTCCCAAAAAGACCGGAGGAGGGTGAGCCGCACCTTAAAATGGTTTACCGCTTGAGCTTTGTTCCCGCGGGCATAATGTCGTGGTTCATCGTACGAACACATCAGTATTCAACGAACAAACAGTGGCGCGAGGGGGTTTTCCTGCACTACATGGGGCACCACGCAAAGGTTGAGCTGAGAAAATCGGCACACAGGATATTCATGGAGGTCTGGGGGCCGCACCCTCAAAATTTCTTCGTTATACTCATGAATTCCATGGACTTGATTTTACATCGGTTCCCGGGCTTAACAATCAAGCGTAATGTTCCATGTATCTGTAAAAAAGGTGATCCTTCCGGGGAGGATTGCCATAGGTACTTTCCGTACAGCGATCTGGTACGCCGATTTGCTACTGGGAAAATGTACGTGGAATGCCCCGACTCGTTCGAGAATGTTTCGGTGCAGGCTATGCTGTACGGCATACACCCCTCTACACAGGACCAGATTCTTGAAGAGGTCAAGGGTTTGCGTAGGGAAGAGGCAGCCGATTATCAGCAGATGACGGAATTACTTAACCGCTACTTTTCACGAACCTACAATTTGATTCTGGACGAGAAATATCACTGTCCAAATGTATTTCTTATCAAACCGAAGGACCTGAAGAAATGGAATCCAAACCGGCTTTTTTCTGAACGCTATAATATACAGCTGTACTGCCAGTCGCCCTCGGACTGGCACGCAACGGATTGGATTCGAGAGCTCAAGAAACCCAAGAAGTGGTGGTTGGAATTTTCCCCCTGGCTTTCCAAATTGATCGAGCTGATGAAATTTGCCATACCGGTGATCTCGGTGATACCAAGCGAACGGATCTCCAGGCAAAAGCTTAAGGAATTCGAGAAGAACCTCGATATAATGAGCGAGTTCGCCGGGGTGAATTTAGAGCGGAAACCCTCTGAGGATACAGATCAGGTTAGCTCCGAAAGAAGGGTTGCGGCGACGCAAACCGTGGACTTTGCACTCCGACAGCTATACTTTCTGCTGGACGAGCTCGATCCCTCACATGAATGGGGCGGGCTTTCGCCGGTATTAACACCGGAGGGGACACTCCTGTGGCTGTGCCCGGAGCATAAAAAGGAGTATTTGGTACCGACGTTGGAGATTTAGTGATTTTTTTATGTTCTATCTCTTTCCCCCATACATTCTCTTCAAATACAAATAAACAACAACACATATCCCCACGAGTATAATAATTAATTTTATTATAGTATAAATATTGTAAGTTGATTCGGTAAGCCCCCCGAAGAACCCGAAGTAGAACGAGAGGTTGAGCACGGTATTGCAAAGTGCATTGATCACCGCCCCAAGCGGGATCACCAGCCCCAGGAACCCGATGTATTTCTTGAGGTCAATCTCACGTTCACCTGCATGATAGCCGGTAACGACCCACCTGGCGGTTTGCGGGAAGGTTTTTACATCGGAGGGGACCTCCTCGGCCGAAGGTGTCAGCTTACAGTGGTACCAAATCCACGCGATGAAGATTATATCTACCACAAGATGCAGCATGATAATGGCTTCCCAGCCCCACCCGTACGAGCGCACCAGCGGGTTCCACTCGAAGGCTAGATCCGGCGTGGCGAGGTACGTCGATGTTATATCAAGCAAATCAGCTATAACTACAAGTGACCCTAAAATCGCAAGCCGCTTCATTCGAGTTCAGATAAGCGAGGTAATTATTAATTGTTTCGAAATAAACAGGCGTTAGAGAAGAGAGAATAGGCGCTAGGGTGCTGTTAAAGCAATGAAATCTGGACCCAGGACCAAGGACATTGGACCCAGGGTGTTAATCGATTAAAATTACCCTAGCACCTAATCTCTAGCGCCTAGCGCCTGATTAATTTAATATCGTAGAAATACTATCTACAAAAAGCATGAATTTGATTAAATCGATTCCGGAGTTGTAAAAAATGAAAGTAGTAGCTATAAACGGTAGTGCACGCAAAGACGGTAATACGGCGATACTCATCAATTATGTGTTCGATGAACTGCAGAAGGAAAATATCGAGACCGAGCTGGTACAGTTCGCCGGTAAGAACATCGAAGGGTGCCGCGCATGCCGGGTATGTTTTGAGAATAAAGATCGGCACTGCGTAAACAATAACGATATTGTTAACGAATGCATAGATAAGATGCTGGAAGCCGACGGGATGGTCATAGGCTCGCCCGTGTACTTTTCCGATGTCACAGGTAACCTCAAATCGTTCCTGGAGCGCGCGGGGTACGTATCGCGTGCGAACGGCGATATGTTCAAACGCAAGGTGGGCGCTGCCGTGGTGGCGGTGCGCAGAGGAGGCGCCATCCATACATTCGATTCCATCAACCACTTCTTCTTCATCGGCCAGATGATCGTACCCGGCTCTATATACTGGAATATCGGTATCGGCCGCGAGAAAGGCGAAGTGGAAAACGACGACGAAGGCGTTCAAATTATGCGAACTCTCGGCCAGAACATGGCATGGCTACTGAAAAAAATCAATGAATAACCTCCCCCGTAAATTATGGGATTAATTAGGGGAGAAGAATCTCCCCTAATAACCCCTCTCTTTTATTATCATTTTGGGTATGCCTAAGATATCATTTTGAATTCGTAGGCATACCCAAGTGGATAAAAAAAGAGGGGTTGTAGGGGATTCCTCCCCTACAAAAATCCCATAATTTACAGGGGGAGTATATTAATAGATATTTTATTAAATAAAGTTTCAAATAGATAGTATTTTATAGCTAAATATTAGCTTATTTACAATATTGGATAAATTAAGATGCCGATCTGGTGAGGGATTATGTTCATTAAGGATCTGGAAATGTGTGAAGAGAACCTGGCGGGGGACAACTCCATACTCAGGGAGCTTTTGAACCCGCATAAAGATGACATTAAGATCAATTATAGTCTCGCCTACGCAAAGGTTCTTCCCGGCGATGTAACGAAACCGCATAAGTTGAAGAGCTCCGAGGTGTACTACATCCTCCAGGGTGAGGGTGAAATGTTCATGGATACCGAGAAGGAAAATGTGAAGCAGGGTCAGGCGGTGTATATTCCGCCGAACACTATACAGTTAATAAGAAACACGGGAGAGGGCGATCTTATCTTTTTATGCATTGTGGACCCTGCCTGGAAATTCGAAGATGAGGATGTCATTAAATAAAATCTATTGTGGCGGTTGATATCATTACCGGAATTGATAGGATAAAATCATTTGTGCAATCGACTCTGGGGTGCAGCTGTCCAGAGGATGTTTTTGAGTTTATAGAATCGAAAGATAAAATAGAGGTTACCAATAAAATTACATTGAGCACCAAGATCAACGTGGGGAACAGGCTGCTGATATACGTGATAGAATCAACCGACCCTGATTTTATTACCGACAATATGGCAGGTATCGTGATGCTGGGCAAATCCGAACGGGACACATTCGGCTTCAACAGGTTCAGACTGGTTGTGGTCACAGACGACACGCCCGACCTGAAAAAACTAACAGAAAATACATTCAACAACCTGGACCTGCAAGATGACAAAATACATTTACATATAATCAATCAAAACGATTACCAACAATTGAATAATTAAATTAATGCTAATGAGATTGCTTCTTAAATCCCAATACTACCAATACTACCAATACTACCAAGGAAATCCCAAAGCCCAAATCCCAAAAGGGTCTGAGAGTCAAAGGGTCGATTCTTCGCCTCTATGCTTTTTTGTCTTACCTTTCCCTAAGGGTGTTCAATCCACCGAAGGCAGGCTCCTTCAATCAAAGATTGGTAGTATTGGGATTTGGTAGTATTCCTTTGAGTTTGGTAGTATTTGAGACTTGGTAGTATTAAGAATCATTATTAAATCAAAAGGGAGATTCCTCTCCCCTGATTATAAGCCAAAATTATTTAATGGTAGAAAAAAATGCCGGCTGCATGACAGAAGATCTTGTAATTGAGCGAATCTCAGAGTCTAATTTTGACGATTTTATTTTTCTGGTAAATAAACTTGCTGAATATGAGAAGCTGGAGCCGCCGGAGGAATCTGCAGTGGAGCGCTTGAAAGCGGACGGGTTGTCTGCCGAGCCGCGCTACGAGGCGTATGTGGGCAAGTTGGGCGGGAAGAGCATTGGGTATATTATCTATTTTTTCAACTATTCCAGTTTCCTGGCGCTGCCAACGCTGTACCTTGAGGATATCTTTGTGCTCCAGGAGTACCGGCGCAGGGGGTTCGGCACCAGGATGTTCCAGTTCACTGTTGAGCAAGCCCGAGAACGAGGGTGCGGGAGGATCGAGTTCTGCGTTTTGACATGGAACGAGCCAGCAATTAAATTCTATGAGAAGAACAATACAAAACGATTGGACTGGTACTTCTACAGAATGGATAGAGCCGAAATCGAGGAGTTCAACAGGTAAGAGGCAAGAGGCAAGAGATGAAACGAGTAACGCTAACGCTGAAGAGATTGCCGGCGCCACGCTTGGCGCTCGGCGGTGCCGTTTTATCATTGTAAATTTAAGTCGTTACGCACTGCGCAGACGCAACCGTAAGCCGCACTTCTTTTAGCAATATATAATCATTTTATTCTGATCCAATCATCTCTCAGGCAGCTCGATCATGTACTTTTTCAAATAATTTTCCAGATCGGTATTGAACTTGTCGATTTTGAATAGATTGGAGCCGTGCTCAGTCGCGTTATCATAGATTTCCAGAACAACATCCTCAGGGTTGGGATTGCGTTTTATTGCCTGGTCATATAACCACTTGCTGTCATCTGCAAGATTCCCCTCTTCAAACTCGCCTACTGCGATGAACACCGGTCGGTCTCCGTAGTCCCACATCGCCTGATACGTAGGTAAAACCTCCTCGTTCAAGCTGGGCGACAATAGTGCCAGCGCCCGTATGTTCTCTTCGAACACAGCGGCAATCAAGGCGGCATTGGCGCTGATACTGGCGCCCACAACCGCCATGCGTCCGTTGGAGGCGTAGTTTGCCAGCACAAATTCCACAGCGGAATGGACATCCTCATCTATGTTCTTGGTATCCTCTATCCCAAGATAATAGATCTTCTCTCCGTTTTTATAGACACTTTCACCGTGACCGCGGATGTCATAGATAAGCACATTGAACCCCCAGTCCAGTGCCGTATCCACGAAACCGTAGTTGTTATTCCATATTTCGCGGTTCTCGTTCATTCCGTGCGCCAGGATTAACACCGGCCGGTCGTTTATACCGATATCGATCACACCGGCCTTGGCGGTATAGTAATTCCCCACGATCTTGAAACCGTCCTCGGTTACGAACTCCACTCTAGTGGGATCGGGTTCCGGTGGACCGTTACCGGTAGATCCGTTTTCATCCTCATCTCCGAAAAATACATACTTGCCTGCAAGAGCCGCAATAACCACGATGATTACCACCGCAACAGCGCCGATACCCAATTTTTTATTTTTCGAAGCAGAGCCCCATGCGCCCTCCCTGGCTTTCTTCTTCTCTTTTAGCATCTCCTCCTTTTTCGACCTGGCTTCCGACATTGACATATCGTGTACTCGCTGGAGATGCTTACCCAGGTTCTTTAATTTCACGCGCTTTGAGCATTCCGGGCATTTGATCCATTCATCGGTTTCGGCCATGGCACACACATCGCTGCTGAACTTTGATTAGCTCGCTATATCAAATAGATTTAAACCGTTTGGGATATATTAAAATTTTGCTTTAAAAGATGAGCCATAATTTAAGAGTAGTGAGTACAGCCCCTTCGGGCCTTGACTGGTGAGTGGTGAGTTGAATCGGGTTTTGGTGTTCAGGTCGAAAGACGAGAATCGAAACGAGCCTCGACCTCGAATACCGTAACGGGTCACGATACCGTTTATAGTAACGAGCCTCGCTTACGTTAAACGAAACGCTTGACGCTACCGCTTATCGTAACGAGCCTCGCAACCGCTCAACGTGAGACGCCCTTCTATATGCGATTATAATCAAAGAAGAAGCGCCCTGATCATTCTATAATCGTTTCGCATATCGGGCAGCTCTTTTCGTCCGGATCCACCGGGAAACCGCACGAAGGACAGGTCTTATCAATCTGGGTCTTGGCCTCCTCACCGACAGGAACGGGCACCGGTTTGGGTACCTCCATTGGCACCGGCATCGGGGTAGGAGTCGGCACAGGTGTTGGTGCAGGTGTGGGTACGGGTACCGGGGTCGGTGTGGGGGTCGCTCCGGGTACGGCTTTTTTAGCTGCGACACTTTCTTTTGGCTTCGCACTTACTGCAACAGGTACGGGCTTGGGGGTCTCGGGAGCAACCGGAACCGATTCATCATCAAATAATTCCGAAGGTAAATTTACAACGGCAACCTTCAATCTGGACGCTTTTTTAAGATCCAGACCTTTCATTGTTAATAAATCGTCCATAGTTATCGTTTTTAGTTGAGAAAATGATTCGTAACCACTGTCGTAGAGTGATGATGCCTGCTCAGCGTCGAGCTTAAGATGCTTTTTGTAATCCTTTACCACTTCATCCTTACTGCGGGCGGCCGGAACGATCTTGGGTAGTTCCGGAGGTATCACAGCTGCTGCGGCTACCGGTTTGGGTGTTGGCACCGGTACAGGCACCGGCGTGGGTTTCTTGGCACCGGCTGCTTCTGAAGGAACCGCCGCAACTGCCGGGCGGTACCCTCTATCAAGAGCGAAGTCTGTTTCCTCAGGTAATTCAACCCTGCCGGCGTCATCGGTTTCTTTATATGGTTTTTCTGCATCTACCTTCATTACATCGCTACCGCCGGCATACGGACCGGTTGCCGGTGCACCCTCGGCACCCATTCCTAACAGTTCGGCGCTCTCTTTTTGCGCTTTTTGGACGCGGTAGCGTTCCTTTTTGCGCTTGCTGACAACCATAAATATCAATATCAAAGCCACAATAATAGCCACAATTCCTATTGACAGATATGTAGCTCCCAGATCGCTCTTATCACTGACAGATTCATTACCGTCTTCAGCCGGTTTGCCGTTGGAACCGTTATTATCACCATTTGGATCGCCGTTAGGATCGACGTCGCCGCCGTCCTTAATAGCAACAGTAAAGTGCCATACGCGAGAAACGCATATACCATCAATCTGCCCGTCGTTGGGTATGACTGTCCAGTACCATGTGCCGTTGGTAAGATCTACGATGCGCAGAAGCGTCTCGGTGGTGGTAACCGGCGAGATCTCGCCGGGATCCCGGGTCTCCACCGCGGCAAGGTCGGTGCTGTAATATACCCTGTAGTTAAGTGTATCGTTCTCGAGGTCCTGGCCCACCCAAACAAGATTTACATAACTGGTTTCGACCACATCGCCGTCCCAGGGTTCTTTCAGTGTTACTATAGGTTCATTATTTTTTATACTTGCATCTACCGTAA
>CP070629.1:342797-346286 GCA_020356005.1 Thermoplasmata archaeon | reverse complement strand
CACGCTTGGCCCTTACCCATCTCTAATTTTACTGTTTTTTTTGATGTTTTTGCTTACAATATTATAAAAAAGAACGACGGCAATAAATCCATTTTAACATTTGAATATAATAAGACCCTGGACCTGGGCGATCATGATTATTATTTTCAAGCTACAGTTGCAGGAATCCAAGTAATGATTCCACCAGTGGATAAGTATGCCGGGCCGTCAGTCCTGGATGTTCCTCCGAAGATGTTCAATGGCGGTGTAGATCCCATCGCAGGCTATGAGAACACCACGGAGTTCGAGTTCTATGCGTATTATGCGGACCTGGAGGACTCGGCGCCGATGGATATAGCAGTGTATGTGAACGGCAGCGACCACAAGATGTCCTATGTGTCCGGCTCAAACGTAACCGGGGCCAGGTACTCGAACTTTACCACACTGCCTTCGGGCAACTATCAGTTCTATTTCATGTTCTCTGATCAGTCAAAGGTCTACCGCTACCCGGTTGCGGGCAACTTCTCGGGACCCGCGGTTTCAAAAAAGGATACGCCGCTGAACTATCCGCCGGAGCTCTGGAACGGGACCGTTACACCGGATCAGGGTACGAACGAGAGCATTTATACCTACCGCGTATCTTATAAGGATAAGAACGGTGATTGGCCCTCTGTGGCCCAGGTATGGATAAACGAAACACCCTGCACCATGAGTTCCGTTGGCGGGAATTATCTCACGGGCATGGTGTATGAATACAATACCTCATTGCCGGCAGGAACGCACAGTTACTATTTCTATTTCCAGGATAGTAATAACTCGGTGGGACGACTGCCCACTCTTGGCGCTTATATTGGACCAAAGGTATTGCCTGCGCCAAACGAGCCGCCGGTTCTCGCAAACGGTTCGGTATCCCCTGCAGGTGGAAATACATCTGTACTTTTCACTTACAGTATAATTTACAAAGATGCCGAGCAAGATATACCCATCGAAAAGAATGTGTATATCGATGGTTACCCCTTCACCATGATCTTGAGTACCAGCAGCTCGCCACTTTCGGGGTGGGAATATAAATATTCTACCTATCTTGGCGCAGGCAATCATAACTATTACTTTGTATTCAACGATTCCAGGAACACCGTGCGGCACCCGGATTCGGGCGTACTGCTAGGTCCTGATGTTAAAGCTGACGGTGGAACAAGCAATTCCGCGCCGAAGCTGTCCTACGGGCGCGTGTCACCATCCTCGGGTTCTCCCTCCACCAGCTTCACTTATTACGTTTATTATTATGATGCAGACAACGATACACCAACTCAAAAGCATGTATGCATTGACGGTAAGCTTTATGAGATGACGCCCAGAGGCGATCAGAATTCCACAACTTCCGATCAGGGGCTCTATACCTACACCACCACGCTGCCCTTAGGCAACCATACCTTCTATTTCATTTTCAGCGACGGCATAGCAACGGTAAGATTACCTGCGGTGGGCAATTATTCAGGACCGGTTGTATCTGTTAGTCCCACGGTGGATGAGCCGCCGGTGCTGTTTTACGGTGATGTCACACCCTCAATGGGTCAACCTTCCACCGAGTTTGTTTATTCCGTGGAGTATTACGATCCTGAGGGGGCGGCACCCACCATCAAAATAGTTTACATCGACGGTTTACCGTACGAGATGAAATTGAAATCCGGCAGCTACAGTACGGGTGCAGTGTTCGAATACCGCACGACGCTGGGGATCGGTTTGCATAATTACAGGTTTATGTTCAGCGACGGTACCACCACCGTCAGGTTACCTTCCACGGGCCTGTATTACGGTCCCACAGTGGTAAAACCGAACGAGGCACCACGAGCAGATGCCGGGCCAGACCAGGAATATACGACGGGCCCGCCGAAGACCGTTTATTTTGACGGCAGTAATTCGACGGATCCCGAAGGCGATCCGCTGCTGTACTTCTGGGATTTCGGCGACGGCGGGTACGCCTACGGAATGAAGGCGGCACATATCTACCACGGGGTGGGCACCTATAATGTAAGCCTGACGGTTTACGACGGCAAGCTTACCGATGTGGATTACATGTCGGTTTCGATAATCGACAGCGGGCAGGGTAAGACCCAGGGCAAGGCCCCGAAGAAAAGTGCGAAGGGCGATGCAGGCCTCAGCACGGAGACCAAGGCAGTCGCAGCTTCTTTGGCAGCTACCGCTATAATCGCAGGTGTGGTGGTGGCGGGTACGGAGTGGGGCTGGTATGCTCTTCTGACACTGCTGTTCCCGCTGTATGTAAGGATTTCGGGTAGGCGTATACTGGATAATTTCACGCGGGGTAAGATTTACGGTTATATAATCGCCAATCCCGGCGATCATTACAATTCCATTAAAGGCGCATTAAAATTGAAAAACGGTGCTCTGGCGTACCACCTCAAGGCGCTTGAGCGCGAGGAAATGATTAAATCGCAGACCGACGGCAAATACAAGCGCTTCTATCCGTACGAGATGGCGGTGCCGCCGCGCTCCACGAAAATGAGCACCATGCGCCAGAATATAATCGATCAAATAGTGGAACAGCCCGGCATCACGCAGAACGAGATCTCCGATAAAATGGGCGTGAGCCACCAGGCAATAAGCTACCACTTACGCTCGCTCGTACAGCTCGGTGCTGTGAACATCGAGAAGAAAGGCCGGGCGAATCACTGTTACCCAGGAGAATTTAACGGTAACTTGGAAGTAGAAACAGAAAATGACCTTATGGACCTAACGTAACACGAAAGGCAATTATATGCCCGATCATAACGTAAACGGAAAAGGAGGCATAAAGAAGTAAGATCTTAACCAAAAGCAAAGACAAAGGAAAAGGAAAAGGCAAATTGGATGATTACAGTCGCAAATAAATAATTGCGGTAACTCGAAAATCGAAGTAAGCTTTTCTGGATATTGAAGAGTTTGAATTCTACTCTGAAGTATATTTGGATTAGCGCAAGCTCTCGACTTTTGGGTAAAAATAGGATTTGAGAAAAAGAAAAAATAAAAAATAAGGAGGCTAAGAGACATGAACAGAATAGGAAGAATCCTGGTCATACTGGCCTGTATTGTGCTGGTCACTACAAACTGTATGACCGTGATTCAGTTGAATGAGAAAAGTGAATCCGATCAAAATTCGGGTAATGAAAATATTGACAATCTTGAGAACCCCGAGGATTCACAAGAAAGTGAGTTTGATGAATTAGGGCCGGATACAATATTCCCCAACTCGGAATATGATGGCTACACGCAGAAGCATTCGGACATCTACGAGAGTTATTTTGCAGAGAATGTGCAGGACGGCAGTGTCGTAAGATTCGAGCCCTATGGTAAGAACGGCGATCACTATGTAGAGTGGGGCATGCCCGCAGAACTTAAATGGAAGGATGGGAGCGGCGAGCCGTCTCAAATGATATGCAGCCTGCAGTCCTCTGCGGTTGAAACAGAAGGGAGCACTGCGACCTACAATGATATCTATACAAATTCAGATAT
>CP070629.1:339159-342697 GCA_020356005.1 Thermoplasmata archaeon | reverse complement strand
TGCCGACCACGATTATTGAGTGTCAATCCCGATAGCACAGAAATTATCGTTTCTGTTTTTAAGCAAAGTGCTCATAACACATATCGATTACCGTTTTCATCCAAAACATTAATTACAATCGAAAATAAACGGTACTTTTCAGTCTCATGGTTGGATGTTAATCGCTATATCTGCATTACAGAAGATGGTCTATTTTTACGTAACAATGATTTATCGATGAACGAAAGAATTAACAATTGGCATTCCCCTGGATGGTGCCAACAGATTAGCCTTGATCTCCCTAAATATGAACTTCAGATCGGCTTTGAATCAGAAAAAAGTCGGGCGGAACAGCTTATCGCTCAATTACAAAAATCAGGCTTTCAAGCCCGTATGAAATATTTTAAGGATTCAACAAAACAAGGTTATCGAATTCGGGTTGGCGGCTTCAGCACCCGGGAACAAGCCCAATTAATAGGTGAGGAATTAAAAAAGAAAGGATTCAATTTCTGGATAGACAAACTGACCGATAGTTATGATTTTTTTAACTCATTACGTCCCGATGAACAACAGTCAATTGGTAGTAAAACAGCTATCGTTCAATATCGAATGGATGGGTATTTAAGAAGCCGAATTGTAGTTGTTGAACCGAATAATAAACGACGCATTGTAGTTGATGAGATGAATAATATTCCGGGACGGGCTTTATGGTAATTCGGTAAATAGGTTATTGGGTAATTAGGTTTTTAGATAATTAGTACCGAAATTGTTAATTTCCTGCACAATGGGCAAAGATTTATCAAACATGGATAACATGGATGACGCGGATTTACACGCCTATCTGCTGCAGGCAGGGATAAATACAAAAGAATCCGCGAAGATCTGCGTCATCTGCGTTCTATTTGTTTTGGGTTCTGGCTCGTCCAGGTTGGGTAACTGGGGATTATGTAAATGGGAAATGAGGGGCAAGATCAACAAGTGAGTTAATGAACAGATGAATGAATAGTTAATTGTTACTATTCAAAAAGTCTTCTAATTACCTTATTACCTAATTACCCAGTTACAAAATTACCCAATTACCTAATAGTCTGATCACCAATATGACTAACAAAATTTAGTGAGGTAAATAGATCATGGAGGAGGAAAGTTTAGTCCAGAAAGTATCCGATGGCACGTGGGACGAGCACTGGCATCATCCCGGGGGAAAATTGATAGAGTTAGGTCCCAGCAGCCTCACTGATGTGGAGCTGCTTTCAATTTTAATCGCTCATGGTATTAAAGGAACACCAGCAGAGAAAATTGAAGAAGATATTCTGTTAAGATTTGGTTCTTATCAAGGACTGGCAAATCAGCCACTGGAAAAATTTTTAAAAATAAAAGGCATGGGCGATGTTAAGATTATTCGACTAGCTGCTGCACTGGAATTTGCCAAACGATGGGTAGATATGGCGATTAATGAGCTAAAATACGACAGAGAATTGCGCAAAGAGGTGCTGGGAGATTAAACGATGAATCCAATTAAAAAGAAACAAACCAAATACCCCAGTCCGCTGGATATGAAGGTTCACAAAACCGAGCGGACACCGGTAGCAATTTTAACTTACTGGATGCGGGAAATCATCAACAATAAGCTTCTTGACCTGGGCATGCCTGACGTTGAAACTTTAGCTGACGATAGACTGATGCCGGATGCCGTGATTTATGAATCGCAACGAAGCCAAAATGTGCTCTGTGTATTAGAAGCAAAGCCTCCCTCTTTCGATGTTTTTGACGAGAGAGCGTTAAAAGAACCTGCCAGGAAAAAAGCAAGCTATCGCAAGGCAAAATATTTTACTGTCACCAATTTTAAATATTTGATCTGGTTCAGCACTGAAAAAGTGAATGCATTAAAACCAGAGGAAGAGCAGATTGTTGAGAAATATTTGCTTTCTGATATCGAAAACCTGGATGATATTGAACAGACAAGATACAGCAATGCCTTTAAAAAAGGTCTTGAAGACTTTTTAACCCGACTTTATTCAGTTCATTCTGGTAAAGAGCCAGAGCCGAAACTGGCAATTGATGAGTTTCTGGTTTTCCGTCTCCACCAGAAGCTAAATTTACTTGCAAATTATTATCGCGTCACGATTGAAGACCAGTACCATAAAGATGCTACTTTTGCTCGTAAGCTGACAATTTGGTTTTTGGATCAGGGCTGGAGCTTCACCGTGCACCCAGATGACTTTATGAAAGCAGCCAGACAAACGGCTTACCTGCTGGTGAATAAGATACTGTTCTACAATTTGTTACAAGCCAAGCGACCTCAAGACCTCGATCCGCTGGAGATTCCTGAAACACGCACCAAAATTAGTATGCTAGCAAAAGATCTTCAGGCGTATTTTAATGAAGTATTGAAAATCGATTATGAAAGTATCTTCACTTCAGATTTCATCGATATCGTAGCATTCCCGAATTTAAAAGAGGTCGTTGAGGAGATTAAAGGGATGATTAATATTCTTAGGCGATATGATTTTTCAAAGCTAGGTTACGATATTATTGGTCGGATTTTCGAGTGGATAATTCATGCTGAAGAACGACATAATTTAGGTCAATATTTTTCAAATCCTCACATTGTTGATTTGATCCTCAAATTTTGTTTAAATCACGAAGAAGACATCGTCGTCGATCCCTACTGTGGGGCAGGCACGTTTCTGGTGCGGGCTTATCAACACAAGAAAATAATGAACGAATGCCTGGAGCATGACCAGATTCTGGAAACACTCTGGGGCAATGACATCGCCAAATTTCCTGCGCACCTAGCGACGATTAATTTAGCGATCAATGATTTGAGTGTAGATAAGAATTATCCCAATATATTACAAGAAGATTTTTTTGCGCTTAAAGTGGGTGACAAAGGTTTTGATCTGTCCGAATGGCGAAAGAAACTAGCTGCCACACTGGGACTCAAAACAAGAGAGATAACATATCCCCGTTGGTTTGATGCCTTGGTCGGAAATCCTCCATATACTCGACAGGAAGAAATTAGAAAAATTTCGCCTGATATTGCTAACTACAAAGAGAGTTTAATTGAAAATGCCGTCTATTTTCATAGTAAAAAGTTCGCCAACATCGGGAAAAGAGCCGGGATTCATGCCTATTTCTTCGTTCATGGGACAAAATTTTGAGCAGAAGACGGCTATTTCGGCTTCATCGTTTCGAACTCATGGCTTGATGTTGATTATGGCAAAGGTTTGCAGGAATTTTTTCTGAACAATTATAAAATTATTGCCATTATTGAATCCAAAGTAGAACGCTGGTTTGAAGAAGCTGATATAAATACCTGTATTGTTATCCTGCGGAAATGCGGCGACGAGCAGGAGCGTAATAATCACATCGCCCGATTTGTATACCTGAAAAGATCGCTCAGAGAATTTATCCCCCCTGCCCAGGATCTTTGGGAAAAACAACTCGAACGGCTGAATGAAATTGATAAATTGAAACGGACGATCCTGGCGCATAACGATTTTTATGAAAACATAGAATTGAGAATCTTTCCCAAAAGCCAGCGAGATTTATAGGA
>CP070629.1:332446-339059 GCA_020356005.1 Thermoplasmata archaeon | reverse complement strand
GGAAATGCTGCTGGTGCTGGAGCTGCAATGGCCATGGTTGACAAAACGAACCTGCAGAGATTTATTATGCTAGCATAATAAATCTCTGCAGGTTCGTTTTGTCAACCATGGCCATTGCAGCTCCAGCACCAGCAGCATTTCCGATATGTTCTATATTGGCTTCAGGTAAGGTTGGTATCAATCCGATGGTTTTTACACATTTTACAGGTATCTTACTGCCGAAAGCCCCGGCAATTAAAACCGACTCGATGTCGGCAGGCTCAACCTCGCCGATCTCCATTAGCGTCCTCACGCCGGCGCAAATGGCACCTTTAGCAAGCTGGATTTCTCGGATGTCAAGTTGCGTCAAAACGATATCTCCTTCATTAATCTCACCCGCCTCGCGCTCTTTATCTTCTGAAGAATAAAGAACAAATTCATGCGGTCCTTTTTCTGTTTTTATGATTCTGGACTCGAGTTTTCCGGAATCGGATAATATGCCATTAGGTTCCATTGAATCCTGTTCCAGAAGAATGGTAATTAACTCGATAAGAGCCGCTCCGGTAAGTCCCTGCGGTTGAATGACTGATGTATTAGAGTTAGCACTTGAATTTAGTTCCTGGGAACTGGTGATTTTAACAATCCTGCTGTCAGGACCGATCACATCGAAGTTGAATTGCCCTGATTCAAAATTAATGCTGGAGATCGCACCGGGCACCGCGGGCATACCGAATTTGATATGACCACCTTCGAAGGCAGGCCCGGCGGCGGTGGAGCATCCAAGCAGCCGTCCCTTCGGGGTTTCCAGAATAACCTCACCGTTGGTGCCGATGTCTATGCACAATCTGGCGCCCGCGGATTTTTTACTAATATTATTTCTAGTGGCTGCTACCAGTGCACATGACACCGCATCTGCACCGAAGTATCCCGCAACGCCGGGAAGTACTTGCAAAGAACAGAAATGATAACTCTCCACCTTTTCCATCATCCCGATGGAGTGTGCTTCTACGGGCGGATATGATGTGGATGCCGGGTTGTATGGTGCCTGCGCCAGCAAAGCCGGGTTAAGGCCCAGCAGTAAATGCTGCATAACCGTGTTGCCCACCACGGTCATGCAGTAAATCGAATTTGTATCAATATGTTCAAGTGAACATAATTGTTCAATAATTTGTTTACATCCTTCTATTGCTTTTTTGTGCAGTAACTGTATACCATCTTCACCCCTGGTTTTGCAGACCTGCAGGCGCGTAATAACATCAGAACCGAAAATCACCTGAGGATTTTGCAGTGCGGTGCTCTGGAGCAATTTCCCGCCGTTCAAATCCACCAGGTACCCGGCCATGGTGGTTGTGCCGATATCCAAGGCGATGCCGTACATCTGAGGTACCTGCACTGCATCAAGTTTTACTATATCGATAAGTTCCGGGTATTTGGCAGCGAAAACGTTATCTTTAATTACCGCACCCACCTTCCAATCCGCCTCGCGGAGGGTTTTGGATAAATAAGATAAGAATTCAGGTCGAACCTGAACACCTCTCTTGAGCTTCCCTTCAGAAAGTTCCCGAAGAACCCTGTCGAGATCGCCCAGATTATCGCTGAGGTCTGGCGGATTGAGGGTTAACGGTAGTGTATACAGATTTGGCCATTTTATTTTGAACTCATCCAACTCAAAGGGCTTGTCGATTTTCAAGCCGAATTTTTTCGGAAGATCCAAAAGCTCCACTTCCATATCTGAATTGACAATGGTTTTGCATCCCAGTCTGATCCCCTCCTTTCGCTCCTCCTCCGATAACTTACTGGATTCAGATTCGCCCGGCGGTTCAATGTCGCCCTTCAATATCTTTATCTTACACAACCCGCAGAGGTGCTTACCACTACATCCCTGACGCATGAAAAAGCCTGCTTTCAACGCAGCCTCCGCTATGGTAATGCCCGATGTGACTTCAAAGGCAATATCTGCTGGGTGGAAGATTATTGTTGATTTTTGCATGATAACAGCTTGATTTCATTTTGATTCTTAATACTACCAAATCCAAATATTACTAAACTCAAAGTAAATCCCAACCACAAACTTCAAAAGCAAATCCAAACTCCCAAATTATCCGGAAAGGAATAAATACCCTTTTGGTGGAATTTTAAATACGAAGCAAATCTAAAATCCCAAGAAGGATTTTCTGCCATTTTGGAATTTTGATTTTTCTTTGGTAGTTATTTGAAGTTTGAGCTTATTTTGTAGTATTTGTAATATTTGGATTTAAGAATCGTTATTTCATCTAATAGTTTTTTTCCTCAAAAAACTTTGTGATTGCCTTTAATAGTTCGGGATCGAAATTTGAATGAATAAAGTTTGTAAAACCGGGTATGAGCCCCCCGGAACTGCCCAATTTCACCATTCTGCTTAGAGTTGGTTTGAGGGTGGTGAGGGGGTCGGCATCTCCGGTTTTGATAGGTGGTATACCGCCGATGAATGCAAGTTTATTGGAATAGCTTTCAATTAGTGTATCGAGTTCCATACCCTGGACCTGTTCCACAGTATGGAGCGCACTAACGCCTGCGTCGATAAGATCCCCCAGGATTTCCGAGGGGTTGCCGTCGGTATGATAGATCACCCAAACACCCTCATCCTTGAAAGCGCTGCACATGTTTTTGAGTGCCGGTAAAACGAGTTCGCGGTAGAGCTCAGGCGCCATCATCAATCCACGGGTGTATGCGATATCGCCCCAGATCCAGATGCCCTGGAGCTTACCGCCTCCGCCGTATCTGATCTGCGCCAGCCCAAACTCCTTCATGACTGTTCCGAACTTATTAAGCACAGGTTTCAATTTGTCAGGTTCGGATTTCATTGTCATCAATGCGTTTTTCAAGCCGATGACGCGCGCAAGCGTTTCGAAAGGGTCATAAACATTACCCACCAGGAATGCTTTACCTTTGAGCTCTTCAAGTTCCTCGGCAAAGGGTTTGGGGTGATGGAGGTTTCCCGGCGAAACTCGTTCGTAGCGTTCCGGGAGGTCATATGGGTCGAAATCGTATCTGGGCAGCGTCTCCAGCGTGTTCATTGAATATTCCAGAACCTCGATGAATCCCGAGGAGGGTGTTTTTCGGCATGTGCGCCCCCAGCCGTCAATGAAGGTGCCGTCAGTATCAGTTTCCTCGCCGATGCTCTGCCAGTATAAGCTGGGCGAAATATTTGCGAACAGCGGTACGAGCTCATAGCCGTGTTCAACATATAGGTTCCTCTCGAGCCCGCCGTGGGTCTCTATGAAGCCGTCAGAGAAGAAATTGCACTGGGGCAGCCGATCAGGCTGCTTGAAATTCAGAACCGCATTTACGCGCTCAATAGGGTCCATTATCGCACCCGGGATAACTTATGATTAATTTTTATTTAATAAATATCAATATATTTATTTTTTTGAAAGTTTGTTTATTTTATTATCAAAACTTTCTGATTTGAAAAATAGATATTTCTTTTTTCCAATTTTCTTCTTTGTTACAAAACCTGATTTTTCTAAATCCAGTAAATCCGTTCTGGCTGTTTGATAAACCACATTGAATATATTGCGGACCTCATATATTGTATAGGTCTTTTTTGGATTTTCAATAAATTTCTTTATTAGATATATCTGCCTGTCATTAATCCCTTCAAGTTTCAGGACTTCAAACAAATCTTCTTTTTCCTTAATTTGTTCAGCAATATAATTTTTCAAATCCTTTAATGCAGTGTCAATAGTTTTAATTTGATAATTTATAAAATATGTCAGATCATTATTATCTCTTTCAGTAAAAAGATAAGCCTTCTTGTATTTTGAAGGGGACTTGACTATTGTTCTTGAAATCGACGTGAATTCAAATAACCAGTATCCTTTAGAAATGAGATACCAATAAAAAATGGCTCTTGCAGTTCTACCGTTGCCGTCGACAAATGGATGTATATAACCCATTAGAAAATGAAGAATGATCGCTTTAACAATCGGGTGTATAAATTCTATTTTAGTTTTTTCATTAGCAAAATCGCAAAAGTCAATGATCAATTGATCTATTAATTTATTGTCTGGCGGTTCGTAGTAAGTTTCTCCTGTTGAGGGATCGATAACATACACATCATTTGTATCCCGGAATTTACCCTCTAATTTATCATCGTCCAAAGTCCCTTTTGTTATACTGGCATGGATGTCCAAGATCATTTGATGGGTTAATTTTTCATCTTTCAATTCTATTATCTTTTTAATTGTAATATAATTGTTGAGTATCATTCTTTCATTTTTATCAACAGGTTTCCGAGAGGTTCTTAACATTTTTTTTGCTACATCCCTGGTTGTCGCCGCACCCTCCAATTGACTTGATGCGATGGCTTCTTCCATGATGGAACTTACCAGATATTTTTCTCTATCTCCTGAAGGGATTAATGTATTACTTTCCAGCGACCCGGCCAGGTTCAAATCGAATTCATGCAATTTTTCCTGTGTCCAATCGGTTATGTTATATGTAAAAGTGAAATTCTTCACCTTACTTACCTGGATTACTTTCGCGTTATATTGCCTGAAAAGTTTAACCAGGAGCCACAATATATCCTCCTGAGTTCTTTTAGGAACAGGTCGATGCTTTAATTCATCCCAATAAAGATATTTCTTGTTGATATGTTCAATAAATTTTTTAACATCATCCCTTTCAAGATATTCCAGGATTTTTTCACCATTATATTTTTTCCGGATTTTTTCTAAATCAGGAGGGTTGGTTGGTATCTTCATGAAATAAAGAACGCGATTCCAACATATAAACATTTCCAGAAAACTACTAATTTAGTTAAAATTAGTAATTAATTAGTAGTATGATTGCCAAACTCAATATTGCAAAAAACTACTAATTTAGTTAAAATTAGTAATTAATATCAACATTAATATATGAATTTAGTTATAATCTGAAAGGGTTTTTAAATGGATTTTGAGATTGTAATCGACGAAATTTTCAATAAAGTCGAGTATATAGAAATTACGGGATATCTTGAGAAAGAGGACGGGAAGGTAATCACCGGCAGTATAAAACCCGAAGGTGGACGGCTGGTGGCGACTCTTGATGAACAAATCGTATTTGATGAAAGCATAGAGCAATTAAGAGCAATCTTTTTAGATAACCTCAATAAATTACTTCAGGATAACAGCTCCACCGGTATGAAAAAGCTTGAACAGTTATTCATTGAATTATTATCGGTTCAAGGTGTTAGAGATTATGCAGGTATGTTTGTTTATATTTTCATTCTGCTTTTCAATTTTGACCGCTTAAATGCATTTCTATATAACTTGAAGAAGAATATAATGGCGAAATCTACGAGGGTAGAGATCAACGGTACGGGCGAAATAAAGATAAAGTATCGGAATGACGTCTATGTAATAAAAGCAATCCTGGAGAGAGAGAAAGATACGATATCGGTGGACTTTGAAGGAGAGAGTTATGAGATCTCTGTAAGAAATCGATATGGTTTGATAATGACGGCTCTGCCGTTGTTTGCTCATGTTACAGCGGTGTTGGGCGAGGAACAGAAATAATTTTAAGCTTTATTATCGATTCCAGCTTGATTTCGGAGAGACGAAGTGCGAGTAGCGAGTAGCGAGACGATAGACATAACCGTAAGACGGTACGCCCCTCGCAACCGCTCAATGTGTACCGCACTTCTGTTAGCGAATTAAATTTCCCATCCGTTATCTTTAAATCATTTATACCTGATTCTCTTCTGTTATATTATTCGATGAATGTGATTCCAATGTACATAATCGGCGAGCGATTGAACACCAGCATCCCGGAGATCTCGAAGGCTGTTAAGAGTCGAGATAAGGATAAGATAATCGAGGAGGCTTGCGCACAGGTAGAGGCGGGTGAGGCGGCCCTGGATATCAACGCCGGTACACACGGGCGCTCTGAGGAAGATGATGTGCTCTGGATGATGGATGTGGTTACTGACGGTGCGAATGTACCACTGTCTCTTGACTCCTCAAATGCAGGTATAATCGAGGTGTGTTTGAACCAGTACAAAGGTCCGGGCACGCCGATAATCAATTCCATTAACGGCGAGGCCGCAAAGCTGGAGGCGCTTACAAAACTTATTAAAGAGCACCACTGCGATGTGATCGCTCTGGCAATGGACGAGCGCGGTATACCCGATACAGCTGCTGCGCGCCTGGAGGTTATCACGAAGGTCATCGACCACCTGGAAAACGAGGGTATAGCCAGGAGCCGTATCTATGCCGACCCGCTGGTGATACCCGTGAGTACCGATACCAGCAAGGCGTTATGCACTATAGAAACATTACAGGGCATAAAAAAAGATTTTCCGGAGGTCAAAACCATCGTCGGGCTGAGCAATATCTCATTCGGCTTGCCCAAGAGTAAATTACTCAACCGCACATTCCTGGCGATACTGATCGCCTCCGGGCTGGACGCCGCTATACTCGACCCCACCATGCCCGGCATTATGCCCACCGTCAAAGCCGCCGAAGTACTGCTCAACCATGACGAGTTCTGCACCAACTACCTCTCTGCATACCGCTCCGGCAAACTCGAACCATGAACCATTTTTATGCTTTTTCTAATTAATATGGAATATGTAGGGGAAGAATCCCCTACAACCCCTCTTTTCTTATCT
>CP070629.1:325983-332346 GCA_020356005.1 Thermoplasmata archaeon | reverse complement strand
TCCAATTACTCCGTCTGGGTGCGTAATAATCTACCAGAGATATCAGAAGATTTCGATGACATTGAAGTTGGGAGCTTGCCTGTGACTATTACATTAACTGATTACGGCCATGATGTAGAGACACCTTCAACAGAATTGACCTGGGAAGTTGATATGTCGAGTGTTGATAGAAAGTTATTTAATATCGATAAAAGTAAAATAGATGAACAAAAGCTTGTTATTATCCCTGTGAGCTCGAAATCAGGTAATGATGATATTACAATAAGTCTTATTGATGCAGATGGTGGTACTGTTATAAAATCAAATATAACAATAAATGTTAACAGTATCGAAGGAGAGGACCCTGACGTTGAGGAAGAGAAAGATGATATTAAAGCGATTTTAAAAGATAATAATTACATCATATTCATTTTCATTATTATTCTTATTACACTGATACTAATTTTATTTTATGCATTTTATCGCAAGAGGACGCGAGGGGAGGAGGAGAAATCGGTCGAGGTTCAAGAGGAGATAGTTTCTGCGGAAAAAACCGAAGAAGCACTTCCTGAGGCTGAAGCAACTGCTGATTCATTACCCGAAACCACCACACCGGCGCCTACATCCGTTCCAGAGGTTGAAGAGGCAAAGGTGCCCATCCCGGTTCCCATGCCTGTGGATGCGCCGAAGCCCCAGCTGCCGCCGCCCACCCAGGGAGTCGCCGCAGAGCCGCAGGTAGCGCAGCCGGTAACAGAACCTGAACCTGTGCCAGAGGTGCTGCCGCAGCAGCCGCAGTCTGAACCTGAAGTTACCGAAATAGAACAGGAAAGAGGGAAGTAATAATTTAAGGAGAATTCTTCCTGAACTTCCTGACTTCCTGTTTATAAAAACATATGGGGTGGGGGTGTGGACGATAAAAATTAAAACCCTAGATTATCTTCCGCGATTTCGATTATTTCGTATCTTCGCGGTAATAAAATTCCCTGCCATGTGAGAATAACCTACGATTTGTAATCAACCTTACCCCACCCCGGTTTTAACACAGAAGCGCAGAGAACACAGAAATAGTATCTATACCAAGATTTTTTCTGTGGACCTGGACTCTGTGTATTCTGTGTACTCTGTGTTGAATGATACTCCCTGGCAAAGGTGAACAACGTAAAACAAGAAAGTTAGAAATTCAGAAGGTTGCTTAATTTTTCATCAAACTTACGTGTAATATAAAAACCGTTTTTTCTAGCTTTCTGGATTTCTTGTTTAATGATTCTCTTTAACAGAGGATGAAAAACACCGATTCGCATAAGCACCCACCCCCCGCCTCTTATTCAGCCACGAAGACGCGAAAACACGAAACATCTCGAATCGCTAGGGAAAAAAAATTTCGCGGCCTTCGCACCTTTCTCCCTATTTCGCGGTAAAAAATTTCACCATAAAACCTGACTAGGTAATCCCATTAATTTAAAATCAATCCCAGGCCCTATACCCAAGGCCCCAGCCCCGATTAAATTTCCTCTTGCCCTTTCTCTTTTGCCTCTCCCAAAGCATTCATTTTTGACTGTTGTTGATATGTATATAATTCAACGCGGTATGGACTAACGTAGGCGGAGTACTTATCGGTTTCATCGGGATATCGGCCTTCAACATCTGATTCTGAACGAATTATTGCCATAGGGTAATTGGCAAATAACCGGCCCGCACCTGTCAATTTCTTTTGATATCTATGGCGCATATAAGCCTTGAATTTTGACTTGCCAATGACCAGTCCGTAATATAAAATGCAAATTATGATAATAGCGATAATCGCGGCCATCCAGTTCGTTGATAGTAAGAATTGCTCAAATTTATCTTCCTTCTGGGGTTGTATTGAAATGATCACATTTGTCCAGACAACACTGCCGTTGTTATCCGTTACCGTGATATTCAAATAATAATCGCTCAACAGACCTTCAGGAGGTTTGAACGTAATGAAGCCGGACTCTTCGTCAATTTTCACAAAGGATGCATCATCATCGTCCTCTCCGTCTGTTCGGTTGGTTGAATATATCAAGGTATCGCCATCTAAATCGTAGGCAGAAATTTTTATTTTCAGCTCCTTACCTTCAACAGCATTTAATCTTATGTTCTCAATATCCCGATTATAAATGACCTGATTGCCCAGCATTGTGATTACAGGCGCATCGTTTTGTGGTATGACAGAAATTAGAAATGATTTCGATGTATCCGTTTGATCATCGCTTGCATAAACGATTATAACTTCAGTACCGTACCAGTTCGACACCGGTATAAACTGCAATAGATTATTGGAATCATTGTAGGAGATATGAACATAATCCGAGGGCAAAATAGTATAATGCAGGGAATCTCCGTCAGCGTCATAGAAGTGCTTTTCGAGTTCGAGGCCGGTATTATCAACAGAATCCTCGAAAATTAAAATGTGAGCATCACCTCCCTTGGTCAAAGGTGCACTGTTACCTATGAAAACCTCGTCATGACCTGAAGCACTTTCAATATAACCGTCGAACAATGTGACCTCACATCTCCAGAGCTCATATTTTCGGGTATAATTGTTACTTAGAGTCTCGGAATTTATATCTGGTACCAATACCGAATCCCGGTACCATCGATATATCGGCGTAAAATCGGCGGGATCCAATTCTTTCGGGTACTTGATTTCGCATTCCAGATCATAGCTTGTAAGTGGTGAACTCGGGCTCAATGTAACCTCAGGTGGCGGCAGTGGTGAATTCAATACCACGAGGACATTGTTTATTTCTCGTTCGGTAGTAAACGAATAGAAATCTTCAACGACAATTTTAAAATCATAATTACCCACCACGGCGGACCATGGAGCCGAGAAGCTTACCTGCCATAACCCGTTTTTGTATGAAAGTGAGCTCAAATATTTTGTCTGCCAGCTTTCAGTACCATCCTCGATGCTACCAGCTGAGAGGCGATAATATATTGATACCTCCAATCGGTCTGTAGATTCTTCCCTGTCATTAACATAAATTGTAAAGGTTTCTATATCTCCGCGGTACATCATTGAAGGTCCAAGGAATTCTATAATTTCGGGCGGGTTGTTCTTTGTCCAGTTAAGTGACCACGCAAGCAGCTTCGGGCCTTTGCTTGAATATCTGTAGAAATCTGCTCTGATTCTAATGGAAGGATATTTGATCGGATCCAGTTCATTCAATTGGATTTGATCACCGTATAGATCAGTAAAATTCTCTATTGGTTCACCTGTGGCGGTATCCACAATAGTGATCAGAATATAGCTGCTATTGTCAGGCTTGTATTTTGAAATTGCCAGGAGTGACCAGTAATTGTCCTGCGGAATTTCTATGGCAACCGAAACTGCAAATCCTCTCTGGGCGCCGGATTTTAATTCTAATTCTGAATCAGATAATTGAATATAATTTAGAATGTATAGCCTGTCTTCATACAGAAAATCATCGTACCAGCTGTTAATTTTGTACCATGTGATTGCCCACCAGTGAAGTTCCGGGGTTTCAATTGAATCGCCGGTCAGTCTTGCTCGCAGCTTTATATACGGATGCTGGGTGATGTTAAAATCTTTCAGATTATAATTATCTTCTGTAATATCGGAATAACCCATAATAGGTTCATCTGTTTGTGCATCCAGGATATCCAGAGCTATGCTGGTGGTACCCTGTTCTTCTGTTTTACCGATAATTACCCGATCGAGTATAAAATTTTCAACAGGACTTATTGTTTTGGAGATCACACTGCCTTCTTTTTTATAACCGGTATATAATTCAACATTATCCACTCTTATATCGAAGCTGCCCTTTTGATTGGATGTATCGGCAAACAGGAACTTTATTCCACCAGACTTTTTATAATTGTGAGTAAGATTTTGTGAGTTTACAATATCGTCGTTACTATTCCATATCGTTAACGAGGCGGTACGGCTAGTAACCTTACAGCTCAGCTTGTACCAGGTATTCTCAGAGAGGAAATACGGGGGGCCTAGAACCTCCGGATTATTTCCGCTATTCAATTTAACGCGTTTATCGCCGCCGATAGTGATCCAGATTCGTTCGGATTTGGATGGGCCCTTGTATACCTCTATTTCATGGCTGTATCCCTCCAGGCCGCCTTCTATAATTGAGTTCCATTCAAAATCCAGTCTCCTGGGTACCTGCCATTTACTAATACTTTCGATATAAGTTGCGCTGGATTGAGCCCAATCCTGTTTCAGAGCAATAAGAATGCCCGAGGCGGTCAAGACCGTACCGCTGCCCTCCACCACATTCCAGCGGGAGGTGGAAAGTTCGCTTTCTGAAAAATTCTCACTAAAAATCAGTACTTCCTCATCCTTTAAAATAATCGCTTTATCAAGAAGATTGACATTGTCATAATAATCGAACTGATCTAAAGATTCAAATGACTCTTTCCAGACCTTTCCGTTTGGGATCTGATTATCATCAGAGTTTCGCATTGCGCCTCTTGATGATGATTTCGAATGTGTGTCTGCAATTTTATCTATGGTGGGATCAGATTCGTATTCAGATACTAATTTTTCATCATGGTGGTCCTCTACCAATTCATCAAATTGATGGGAATTATCTGAATTATCATTAATAAAATACGGACTAGAAACTGATGGAATATTCAATAAGAATACTGCGATTAATATAGTCGCTATCAGTTGTTTGCGATTTAAATTCAATTTTATTACCTCATAAATCATTTGATTAAATTTCATTATCTAGCTCTTGGGTGGAAGGCTCGGTGGTGGTGGCTGTTGCGGTTGAGTGCCCTGCTGCGCTGCAGGCGTGCTCGCAGCCGCCGCCGATTGCTGCGGCGGTTGGGATTGGGGTTGAGCTTGCGGTGCTGATGCCGCACTTATCTGGCCACTGTTTGCTGGAGGTAGGCTTGGGATCTGGGACTGCACACCTGCTGCGGTTCGCGTTCCATACTTATCCAGCAGTTTCTCTGCCTCTGGTGCCGTTATTTCAATTGAACTGATGAAATCCCTTTGACAGTGCGGGCATTTGGGATCTGTTTGAGTAACCAGCTTATGGCATTTGAAGCAGAAATCTACTCTCCTCGCAGAACTCGAACCTCCTGCATAGCGCGAAGTTGGAGGCAGCAGTGCCCACTGGCGGTTGGTATACTGCCGCTTCTTAAGAATTTCTACTTGCTTCTTTGTGCGGTTATCAATTGCGATCAAGGCAACAGGTCCACAAAGGCCCACCACCAAAACCACCATATTGGTAAACAGTGTAAAGTCGAGGTAAGGTGGGATAGTGGGATAATCGTAAAAATATGAATTGTACGCCATGAAAAACTCGATAATGACAAAAGGTAAGCTAAAAATCGCAAAATTCCTGAGGTAACGCTTATACATACCGCTTTGAGGCGATTGACCTCTATCGATCTGGATGCGCCCGGAGGCGTACCATAACCTATCCAGATCCTTGACACTGTCAGGAGCAAGAAGAGGCGAGTCGCCCAGTTTATCAAGGCTCACAAGGTCGGGTTTGTACCACATATATTTCGCCTCCGGTGTTCGTATGATTCCTTTGACCTTAACACGCACAACGGAATTTTCCGCAAGATGCTCATCCAGATCGGTCATTTTGCCCATTGAAATTGGTGAAGATGCTTTACCGTACCCGAATTCGTATACATATTTTCTGGGATTCCGGCTTACATCGGAGCTATTGGCTGTGCCGGTGCTTTGCTCCGCACCCTCAGCACCGGATTGTCCGGAACCTAATCGGCGCGACATGACGATAGCATCCACTGTGATCTTCTTCTGCGGACCTACCAGGTACAGACCTACGACCAATATTATTATACCTGAAAGCAATGCAATTGCCGGTTCAATATTCACTTCTGTGGTTTCCACTGCTTTTTTGGGCGCCACTGTTTTGATATCAAGCTGATGCGAGCCCGGGCCTACCATGTTCCATTCCTTCAAATCGGTTACATTCCTATCCTCTGCGCGGCCGTTAATATCGCCCCATTGAGTTCCATCAACTTCTATCCAGTACACGTCGCCCTGATCCCATTCGCCAGGCTGAAGTGTTATGCTGTACCATCCATTTTCGATTCCATTGAAATCAGGAATGATTAATTCTTCACCGCCGTGAATTATGTGCAGTTCAACATGAGTTCCATCGTGGTCATCTGCAAGCTCGCCGTTGGACTTGAAAACATAGCCTGCAACGGTTTTCGGGCCGCTGGATGTTTGCGCACCGGCTGGCCCCGTTGAAACGGTCATCATCAGTAAACTTAATATTATAATAATAGCTATTAACAGAAAACTTGCATTAAAGGGAGGTTTGGTTGGGGGTACATTAAAACCAAGCGAATTTGGATTATATTTTTTTAATCCGTTTTTATTTTTTTCAG
>CP070629.1:321278-325883 GCA_020356005.1 Thermoplasmata archaeon | reverse complement strand
CCGGATAAAGTAGAGGATCCAGTTATCCGTTACAAAGCAGGTGAAAGACATGGCAAATGAACAAGCCGGCGGTTCCAAGGAAGACGAAATCCGCGAGGCTATGATGCGATTGGAATTAATCAAAACCCAACTTGAAAGTCTTAGCCAGCAGAGCGAATTATTTGAGCTAACCTCAAACGAATTGGAGCGGGCCAAGAAGACCTTATCGAGCATAAAAGATCTTGACGATGATAAGGAGATACTGATCCCCATCGGCGGAGATACATTCATTTATTCTAAGATATCCGATGTGAAGAAAATATTGATCGGAGTGGGTGCCGGTACCATAATCGAGCAAGATATCGATGATGCAATATTAAAGCTTGAGGACCGACTGAATAATGTGAATAAAACCAGCCAAAATATATTTCAAACCATGACGACGCTTCAGCAACAGGCTGCGGATCTAAACTTTAAAATTCAAACGCTTTCAAAAGAGTTAGAGGATCAGGTAAGTAACAATGTTTCAAGCACTCCGTGAAAAGCTCAGGTCTTTCAAAAAAAAGGTGAAAGACGATATTCTCGAGGAGGACGTTCCGGGGGATTCGGTCAAAGGAAAAAAAGAGGGGGCAGCAAAGAAGGGTAAATTCAAGAAGCGAAAGAAAGCAGGAAAGGGTGCAGATACCGGGGACAGCGAACTATTGGACGGATACGAAGGGGGCTGGGCTGGTAAAAAAATCGGTGAGAAGAAAATGGATGATGTTCTCTGGGAGCTTGAACTTGCGCTCATGGAATCTGATGTGGCGGTACCGGTGGTTGAAGAGATAAAGAATTTCTTAAAGAAAGAGCTTATCGGCAAGAAAATCTCGCGTAAATATGATATCGACGTTGTAATAGAATCCGCATTGAAGAAAGCGATAATGAATGTACTGAGCATTGATACAATAAATTTCGATGCATTTGTTAAAAGCCATTCAAAACCGGTTGTATTAATGTTTGTGGGTATAAACGGGACGGGTAAAACAACTTCAATCGCCAAGATTGCTTACCGATTGAAACAATACGGTTATTCATCTGTAATCGCAGCAAGTGATACATTTCGAGCAGGTGCAATAGAACAGCTTGAACGCCACTCAGCTAAACTTGGCGTGAAACTCATAAAACACCAGAAGGGCAGCGACCCTGCAGCTATTGCATACGATTCTATCGAGCATGCAAAGGCACGAAAAAAGGAGGTTGTGTTGATTGATACCGCGGGGAGGATGCAGACCAATGTCAACCTCATGGACGAGATGAAGAAGCTCAAGCGCATAGCAAAACCAGATATGATCATTTTTGTTGGCGATTCACTTTCCGGTAATGATGCCGTTGAACAGGCAATTCAATTCAATAATACGGTAGAGATCGATACCGCAATTTTGACAAAAATAGATGCGGATGCAAAGGGTGGAGCCGCTCTTTCTATCGCTCACGCCGTGGGCAAACCAATTATTTTTGTTGGTACAGGTCAGAAATATTCTGATCTGGACGAGTTCAATCCCAACTGGATGGTAGAACGACTGTTTGAATAATTTAGCAATAGTATGATTATTGATTGCTACAAGAAATGCGGCTATCGGTTTGCGTTTGCGAGGGGCGCACCGTCTAGCGGTTGCGAAACTCGTCTCGCATCTCGGCATTCGTCTTTCGCCACTCCCGAAGCATCCTATCATTAGCCTTCTGAGGTTAACTATAATTAATATTGTGTAATTTTTGGCAATAAGCTTAGTAAAAATATTTATATTCACGAATAAATTTAGAGTAGTTTTAAATACCAATTCTTGAATCTGGTCTAATACATTATGAGCCTTTACAGATTTATAATTCCCAGAGGTAATACAGAATGAATAAACGGGAGCTTGAAAAAAAAATACACATCAGCAGATATATCAGTCACGATTCTGTCAGGAGCAGTATAGAACTTCCTGAAAAGATAATAATCTACGATTCTACACTGAGGGACGGCGAGCAGACGCCAGGTGTATCTTTTACCTCCCATCAGAAGCTGGAGATCGCTCGTAAGCTCGACGAGGTAGGAATAGACCAAATCGAGGCGGGCTTTCCCGTTGTTTCCAAGGAGGAGGCGAACTCGGTCCGGGCTATCGCCAACGAAGGACTTGATGCGGATATACTGGTGCTCAGCCGGCTGAGGCGCGAAGAGGTGGATCTGGCAGTAGAGTGCGGTGTAGATATGATCCTCCTGTTCATTGCCGCGTCGGAACTTCACCGAAAATATAAACTCAAATGTAGTTACGATGAGATCGAAGCTCGTATCAGCGATGTGGTTGCATATTCCAAATCGCAGGGGCTGCAAACAAGTTTCAGCACCGAGGATTCAACACGGGCTGACTGGAAAATTCTTAAACGGTTCTATACCGCGGCAGCGGAGGCGGGAGCTGACAGGCTGGGGATCACGGATACCGTTGGCTGCATCCACCCCGAAGCATTGAGGTTTCTAGTGCAGAAGGTGAAAAGCATTTCGCCGGTGCCTATTTCGATACATCTTCACAACGATTTCGGACTGGCACTTGCGAATGCACTGGCGGGCGTCCAGGCAGGTGCACGGGCAGTTACAACAACGGTGAACGGTATCGGCGAGCGTGCGGGGAATGTGCCGCTGGTAGAGTTCGTTATAGCAATGCAGGTTCTATACGGGTACGAATTTAAATTCAACACCTCCAAATTCAAAGAGCTTTCCGAGCTGGTTTCGCGCCATTCGGGTATCCCAGTTCCGGTCAACCAGCCTCTTGTGGGGAAGAATATTTTTTCGCACGAATCCGGAATACATGTAGCTGCAGTTTTGAAGAACCCGGCGACGTACGAGAGCATCCCGCCCGAGCTTATAGGGAACGAACGCAATTTAACTCTTGGCAAACACAGCGGAACCCATATGATCGAAAAGAAACTCTCAGAGCAGGGCATATCCGCAACGACGATTGAGCTGGAGGATATTTTAGAAAAAGTCAAGAACCTGGGTGAAATAAACGGAGAGGTGGGCGATTCCGAGTTCTGGGCGATTGTGGATTCGGTTCTTACGCGCTAGCGCTTCCTACACGGATTATTTTGAAAAGCTTATATATTACGATTATTTCTAGTGAATTGATTAAAAGTAAGTGATTTTAAATGAATAAAGGTAAATCTACGGATGACGAGTACTGGGTTTCACCCTTCGAACAAATCGTTGGGGTAGTGGATAGGAACCACATTTTTGCCCAGATCTATGAGTACCACTCCCGAAATACATGTCGGGGTGCAAGTGCCTGGGTTGCATATCATTACCCGCGCACCAGTACAATTGTTTCGAATTCAGATTTTGACGGTGCCAGGACGATCTTCACACTAAAGCTCGGTAAAGGTAAACTGGACCTCAAGCCGTCAATTTCGCCGGCAGGGATAGAATCCGCTGAATTGGCCGGTGACGAACTCAAGCTTACATATGCCGGATTGGCCGGCGGAGGTGTAGGGATCGCCAGATCCAGGGCGTTAGCAAGGAATGTCAAAGATGTTAAGATAATATCGCCCGGTGGCGGCTCGAAACTCGGCAGGGCGGTGTTTACCCTGCCGTTAATGTATAAAATCCATGTTGGGATCGATGATACCGATACCAAAGAGATCGGAGCTACATGGAGTCTATCAAACGAGATCGGGTACCAAGCTTCGAAAAAGAGTGGAGTGGAGTACCTCAATCACACAATTGTGCAGCTGTATCCGCAAGCACCGGGTAAAACGAAAAACTGTGTGGCAACGGTGCTGACCTTCGGTGTACGGCCGAACCGTAGAGATACATTAATAGAATTCATTAAGAAAGAACTTACGACCCATAGCGTTTCTGATGATACTGGCATGGCTGTATGGGAAGGTATAAAAATTCCAACTAGAATGAGACAGTTCTCAAACAAATGTCGGACCGGTATCGTTACATTGAAATCCACCAAGAAACTTGCAGAAGCGCTGAATATCCAATTGACCGAAATTACAGGCCAAAACGGTCTTATCGGCGCAACCGCAGCCCTGAGCTACGCTGAAAAACACCTGAAAGCTGTCAAATTGCCTTAAATTATTAAAAGTTATTGAAATCTATTGTGGGGAGAAGAATCTCTCCATAATATTATGGCGGTATTAAAAATGGTTGCAGGTTTGGATAATGTTAGAGATTCGGGAAATGAACTTGATGTATGGGCGGAGAGGAAGGTTAGCGGCGGGAAGTTAATCAAAGTCGAGTTGGTGATTTCAAATGAATCGATTTCAAAAGCTTCTATCACCGGTGATTTCTTCGCCTATCCCGAGAGTTTTATTGAAGATCTCGAGGTGGATCTCAAGGGTAAATCTACCGAACCTGAACCACTTGCGGCGGTATTGAAACAATTTTTGGCAGATTATAATTACCCGGTTGAATTTATTGGAATTGATTATAACGATATTATCGAGCTCATCCTCGAATGCCTGGCAAAGACCGGCAATCAATAATAGAGTGTGTTATATGGCCGAGAAGACCGAGAATAAATGTATGCACTGCTACTTCCCCGGTAAAGATTTTCCGGCGATATCTTTAACAGGTACAAGGTGCCAGCTTAACTGCGGGCATTG
>CP070629.1:318447-321178 GCA_020356005.1 Thermoplasmata archaeon | reverse complement strand
ATTCCAAAAACCGAATTCAGATCTGAGGATATTGCCTTCAAATCCGGAAAATACATGGAGGTAATATTCACTTTCGAGGAACAGAATGGCTATCCTATTAATTTCTGGTTCGTAAATGATGATAATTATCTACTGCTGCAGGGCGGTGCACAATTCCTGTACTTCATTGACGGCTCCGGCGAACGACTTTCGTATGCCAAAAGAATCGTCTTGCTTGAAGAATACAATGATTATAAGTTGGTAATGGCGAATTATTTTGTCAATGCTAGTGTAACTCTGAAGGTAAATTTTGAATTGAGGACCTATGAGGACGAGGAAGAAGAGCACGATATCCTGCTTTATTCTTTAAGTGTTATTATTCTTGTTCTGGTAGTTGTTATTGTTATATCCATTTTCAAGATCCGGAGATTAAAGCACGCCGAAGCTGAGGCTTTAGAGGCAAAAGCTTCAAAGGATAAGCGCGGCAAGGGGAAGAGGGCTAAAGATAGAGCAAAAGAAAAGAAGAAAGAGAAGCCTAAGCCTAAGGAAAAACCGAAAAAGGTAAAACGGGAGAGGCCCAAGGATAAGAAACCCGAAGAGAAAGCCAAAAAGGTAGAAAAGGAAGAAATTGATTTTTGCGGCTACTGCGGTAAACCTGTTGATACCCCTTTTTGTAAAAACTGCGGACGTGAGGTATAAATTAGAATGAAAAAAAGAAAAAAAGGATAGAGTGAATACTATCCTTATTTTTGAGATATATTATTCATGTTTTTCTATTATGGTGCTTCGCTTAGCTCGTATTCAACATAAGCTCCCATGATCCTCAATTTGGCTCCATCCCATGGTTTTCCATAGGCTTTGATATGATAGGAATATTTTGTGTTGTCAATAGTAGCATAGGAAATCGTAGTGTCTGTCTTTGAACCATAGTTGGAAATGCCTACAGAATCCACATCGGCCATCCAGATGTATGATCCACCATCTAATTTCAGTCCTCCCAACCATGATATGAGATGCTTAGTCGAAGTATTGTTGTAAAAGAAAACCTTGAATTTTGTTACCTTGGCGCCGTGCGGCAGGTCAACGGTAGCTACCATCTGGCCGGTATTGGTACTCATATCGGCACCACCCATACCGCCTGCGTTTTGATAAGCCACATTCGACCAAGGAACGAAAGCCTCTCCGCCAACTACCATGTAATGTTTACGGGGACTGGAATATACGAGCTTGTCTGCTTTGATGGCACCGTTAACATGCAGTTGTTCCCCTGGTTGCGTTGTACCTATACCAACTTTGCCGTTATTATCAACATATACTGCATTTGTAGGAGCGCCGTCTGCGGCATTTAAATGGTCGAGATCCTCGAGTTTTACATATCTGTTATCGGTTTCGGTTTCCGTATAATATCTATCGTCGTGGATATGGCCGGTATCTGATTTCAGGGCAAGCTTTGTATCCATTTCGGTCTTGGTATAATAAATCGTGTCATGGTTATGGCCGGCTAGGGCAAAATCGGACGAGTCCAGACCGTCCAGTAATTCAGCATTAACATCGGTGAGACCGCTGCCAATACCATAAATGGTACCGCTGAATTTGATATCGCCTCCGACTTCCAGAGATGCACTGGGGACTGTCGCTAAATTGATACCAACACTATCTCTGAATAATGTTTTACCATTAACATCCAGAGTTGCCCAGGCTACCGGACTGGCTATTCCTATCCCTACTGATTTCAATCTTGTATCAAGGTCGGTACCCAATATATAGAGTGTATAGTCACCAGCATCTCCAATTTTCATTGCATTTCCAGGGCAGTCATCAATATCCATTGCACCGTCTGTTAGATCCATCGTATTTCCAATCTTAATTCCCGTGGATGTATGAATATATCCGTTCACATCCAGTGGATATTGTGGATCATCTGTACCGATACCAATTTGTGTCTCGGGATCTTCCCAGTATATATTATTCCCGTCCACATTCAATCCTAGATTAACAGCCAGGCCCGGTGGTATACCACCTTTACCGGGTTGGGTTCCGCCTTTACCAGGCGGCATGTTTCCATGACCTGGCGCCATCCCGCTTCGCTCTGATTTCGCCAGAGCTGTTGGTGCAAGCATTGCTAATCCAAAAATCAGCAATACAACAATTACACTAAATCTTACCATTCTCTCATTCATGATTCTTCCTCCGGATAATTTTTTATTTATTCCTTCAGAGTATGATGCACAAAGTAGAAGCTTTCCAGTATCCATAATCCAATCTACTGAATTTTAGACCTCCACATTTTTAATAATACTCCTCCGAATTTATATTCGATTAACGATATTAAAATATAAATAATTTATTATGGGTTATTATAGGAACTTAAAGCTTACACTAAGCTGGCATAGAGGATTATGGATACTTCGGAAGGGATATAAATTATAAATTTGAATCTGATTATAGAGGTCGTGCTACGGTAACGGTAACGAAGCCCGTCTCGAAGTTCGGTGACGAAGATCGTCCGTCAACCACTCCTGTCAATTCATCTTTCTTGAAGGGGTGGGGGATCTGGTTTCGTAACCGTAACCGAACTTCGTTACCTGTAATCATTTGAATACAATGATTATTTGGATAAATTTAATAACATTTCTTCCAGGTGGAGCCGTTATAGACTTTTAGCGTATTGTCACTGGAATCGAAATAAATATCACCTGCCGCAGGTGATGACGGTGGACCGGTTCGCGGTTCAAGGCGCATTACGTACTTT
>CP070629.1:315649-318347 GCA_020356005.1 Thermoplasmata archaeon | reverse complement strand
TTATCTCACCATTTATCAAGGTGGGATTACGGATCTCAGCCCTAAACCATGAGTCAGTGTTTGCTGGATATGTAAATGAGTAGGAAAATGGTCCTGTAGAAAGAGACTGTGTGTAAATTTGTGTCCCGTTCTTCATAACGTTCAGATCGGAGGATGTGGTGGCAATTCCGGAAACATTAATCGTTAAAGTGACTGGTACATCAGAGTAGAAGGTTTCGCCTAATATTTTATCACTAACAGTGAAATTGAGTTCAGGTCCATCTGTAATATATAATCTTCCACTTCGCACCGTTTCTTGAATGCCCCGTAATGAAAGTTCCTTTACATACAGGATATTTCGCGGATACCCGATCGCGCCCCATCTTTTAGTCAGGTCACCCCCGTCAGGCAAATTTGATGCATTGTGGCAATCGCTATCGCCTACTGCTGTTTTTCGCCAGCCGCTGTTCAAATAGTCTTCCCATTTTGATAACGCCAACTCGTCCATGTCTGTTGATAGGGCGAAATTATTGAATCCTGCATAGCCGTGATATATCTCTATTGCATCAAACGCATCATAGGTTCCAAAGAAATCATAATCATCGGGAGATGGTGCAAAGGGATGAGCGATTACTGCCAAACCTCCTTGCTTGTGGATGTCCTCGAATATGTGGTTCATTGTGTGAGATGCGTTCAATCCCCACCAAACCTCATTTTCAATCCCCCAGGCAAGAACATGGCCCTGACTCGTACTCACTTCATCGCCTACAACACATATGAAATCACTAGTGGTTTCCGCTTTGCACTCAGTCTTGGCCGATACGGTTTTATGGTCAGTAATTGCAATCCAGTTCAGGCTACGCTCCTTGGCTTTAGCGACATTTTCGGTTACTGTGGTCTTCCCAGATGAATGATTCGTATGTGTATGACCATCGCCTACGGCGACTTCATAATTACCTAACGAATCCTGAGGAATTGGACCTATATCGTCGGATTCATTCATGATTGAGAGATCTCCTGGGGTCTCAGAATAACTGATAGGTAGCGCTAGACCCAGTAGTACCACGATTGTGATGGCTATTACCCTTCCTGTGACCTTTTTCATATTTCCTCACGATTTTACTTATTAATTATATGAGTGATATTATTAGTATTTTACCGATGGCCTAAAAACGCAAAATTATATCTATATCAAGCCCTTTTTAATGGTTGATGATTGAAAGGTTAATAAAGCGATTAAACCTCGTAACAGAAGAGGGAAGGCGAAGGTTATTCAGGATATTTATATACATATCGCTTTTTATGCTTGTTTTGGGTTATAGCATCATACTTTTCCTGGTTTTTAAATGAGAATCTAAAAAGGTTATATTCTTAGTTCGTAACTCTCCAGACGGTATCTGAAGACACTTTAATCCAATAACCATAACCTGGTCTCATGAAATCGTTGTCATCTAATTCCCAGAGATACTGTGGAGGTGCAGGGATGAAACCTTCAATCCTTTCATAGCTAATTCCACTCAATGCATTTGATATTCTTCTCCTTGTTAAAGAAGGGAAACCCACGAAATTCCAGCCAGCCTTTAAAGTAATATTTGTAATCTTTGGCACAACACCAGCGATTGTAATAAAACTATCGTTGATGAAATCCATTAATAATGCCATAGTTCGATTTACAGTCTTCAGGTCGTTAAATGTTTTCGAGGGATTGTAGGATTTCCATGGATCGAGCAGGTCACTGTTGTTGTAGTACCATGCAATACCAAATTCTACATTTCGAAGTACATGAGATATGTTTGAATTATTGAGAATTAGCGGTATGGAAATAAGTGGTTTGGGATAATTGTAACCTTTGGCGAATTTGGCAACTTGATTGCTACTCTTTGCAAATCTAAAAATGATTGATGTGTTTGCTTGCACATAAAAGAAACGACTAAAAATATCACCTACTCCAAATCCCTGAATGGTGAGATTATACCTGGAAGCTCCAGAAGCCGAAAGCTCGGTTAGAAAATTGTAGTTCGAACCGGTGGGATTGTAGATTGTACTATAATAATAGACCGCATATTTTGTCACGTTGCTGGGATCGTCCAAAGAAGCGTCCCACGAAATGGTTACATTCTCAAAATTATTTCCAGTTAATTCGGCCTGAAGATTGGTTGGCGGTAGAACCTGAACATAAGGTATTGTCAGAGGATAATAATCAGCACCATTTATTTCAATGTCATATTTGTTGTCACATATATCATCTGGAGAGCCTGATGTTTGAGGAGTGGTTGAACCATCATAAAAATCCTGGCATGTAGGGCTGAAGTCGGACCAGTAATTGCCACCTGAAGGATAGGTATCATTCCAGAAATTAAAAGAAATTGTTTCATTGGCTTGATTTAGATTTGAAATGAAGTTGTTATGATAGATTTTATTCCATATTGACATGGATAGATAAAGGCCACTCAGATTGTTGAATGATATATCGTTGCCTATAATTTTATTCCTGTCACCATAGCTGAACAAAATTCCAACCTTATCGTTTGAGGATACGGTGTTGTCCATAATCTTAATAAAAGACGAAGATTTTAGATAGATGCCATGCCTTTTATTCGATGAAACATTGTTTTTAATAATGTCATTATTTGGAGACTGCCAAAGATAGAGACCATAAAATTCATTCGACGAGATATTGCATCCTTCAATAGAGACATTCTCAGAGTATGCGATTTGT
>CP070629.1:311789-315549 GCA_020356005.1 Thermoplasmata archaeon | reverse complement strand
ACATCCTTATATTATTAGTCTTTATTGATTGGATTGTTCATTTGTACTTCTTTTTGTTACTACCACTCTATCTTGGATTAATTGACAATATTTGTTACACTATTAATAAGTTTCTTTAAAACTATCCTAAATATGACAATAATTATAAGTTGCGGTTATTTAAAGAATTATCATTACGACAATCAAAAAAAACAATGTAATCAATGTATCTTTTTTATATTGGGATTTAATGATTTTTTAATGATAATAAATTAATATCTTTCATAAAGTATAAATATGTTAATTTTTAAAATTTACTTTACAATAAAGATCATGTAAGTTACTTTAAAGTAACCAAATCACCAGGTAAACCTTTCAACGATTTTCAACAATAATAAGCGAAGGTAGTAAACCAGACCACCCCGGGGACGGCATCGGAGCAGATTTTATATCAATAGGGCTCCGAGGTCTCGGGTTCAAATTACCTAGATGGGTCCTTTTCTTTGAAGTTATTGATTATAGCCATCGGGATTTGAACTGACCCTTTTCGCTTCTGTCCTTTTTATCCGCGAAAAGCGTCAACGGAAAACTCATCAAGTAAATCTACCATCTACGCTCAAATTACAATACAAATCGATATTAGTATCACCAGACCTCCCGAGTGACGGCACCGGGACAGTTGAGATGTTGATGAAATGCCCCGAGGCCTCGGGTTCAAACCCAACCAATGAGTAAAATCCACTCCTTCGATGTAATATTCTTTTTCTGTTGTTTGGGAGTTGGGATTTACTTTGAGTTTTGTAGTATTTGTAGTATTTGGATTTCCACGCTTGGAATCAATAAAAATCGGAGTGGAATGGACCCATCGGGATTTGAACCCGAGGCCTCTGCCTTGCGAAGGCAGCGATCTACCAGTCTGATCTATGGGCCCAATGAAATCAGTTATAATTAACTGTAAAATGATTTTAGAATATAAAAATTACTGGGATTATAATTATTCTACATTATAAAATTCATCGATTCCTCTTTCTTCTACTACCTTTCTCCTTTTTCTCTGCACCCTCCTCATCCGCCTCCTCCTTTTTTGGTTTGAGTAATGCTACAAGTTGTGATACAATGATTATTACAATTAATGCAAGGGCCGTTATTAATCCGCTTATCAATAATAGATCTCCAAAATCCCTGGATTCGGATTCGGTATCTGCTTCTTCTGTGCCTCCATCTTCTCCAGAGCTGTTCGCAAGTCGTTCCACGGACATTTGGGTATGCATTTCATCCCCGTCCTCGGCGTAGCGCACCTCCCAGGTCTCTGAAAAATCATCAATGAATTCAAATTCACCGCTCGATTTGGTCATACCAGTTGGGCGCTTTACATCAGGGGGAAGCTGAACCGTAACCTTAACCTCCTCATTCTTAGCCATGAAGAACACAGTGCTGTATTCCGAAGAAACCCAGCTGCCGTCTACAAAGTGTTCAAAACTAACATTTACCGTCACATCATCCGCCTTTCCGTAATTTTTGAGAATAATATAACTTATAGAGCCTGTATTTGCATCCCCGAGGCGGTATTCATAGGTTGTCACGATTTCATGAGGGTAAAAATCTAATCCACTACTTTGTTCATCCGAATTCAAATTTGAATTTTCAGCACTAAATACGGCATGCCGTTGAAGAGGTTTCATAAGATAATACTTATCGTTACTACCTGGCGTTCCACCATCAAGGGTATACAAAAACTTAGCGCTGTAATTTACAATTGAATATTGTGTATCTTGTAAACCGTCATCGCAGTTCAGATAATATGGAAATGACACTTCGACATTTGTTAGAGAATTTGTCTCATTATATGTATAATGTTGATTTGGAACACCTGCGGTAAGTGTACATGTAGCATTATCATATTTCGGCGGTAAATAAATTACATCATATTCCACCTCCTCTTCTTCGGAATAATACTCAGAGATCAGATGACCTGTATACACCCCTAACAATCCCGCTAGAATTATCAAAATAACAATCGTAACCACCCTTATCGCACTAGTGCCTTGCATATTCAAACCACGCTCCTATTTTTTCATCTTCTTTTTCAATTTATGCCAGATCCTTTCCTCTTTTTCTGAGATATGTTTATACTCACGCACTATGTGATCGAATATACCTTCCAGAATTATGGGATCTTTAAAGGCTACCCTGATTTTTTCTGACAAATCTTTATCTTTATCCCTGAGCATCTGCCACCGCTTGTAACCAACACTTGTTGTTATGTCGCCCACCACGAGGTCCTCCACCTTCATGGCCTCGCCCTGCTTTAAACGTACGATTGAGATTACACCAACAATAATACCTGCCATGGTATCAAACATTAAGTCTAACATCGTGTCGTGCAAGCCGTGCTGAAGTTCCGTTCCGAACGCCATGTCGAATCCCCACTCCAGAAATTCCCAGATCACGCCCATGCTCATTGTGAACAGAACAGTGAAAAAGCCAAAGAAAAAGGGAGGCAGGTGTGTTACCTTTAGTGTGAATACTAGGATGTATAACAAAGTCACGCCGATAAGAGATACCGTAGTAGAAGTTAAAAAGTGTGTGAAATGATCGTAGCCTGGAATATTATCGTACCAATCAACATAACCGCCGATTGCATGGAAAAACACAGAAACGGTAATTGCCACATCGAATACAAGCGGCAGCTTGACATAAAAATCCCTGGCGAGTATAGTAGGTACCAATGTAAGAAAAAGAGCGAATAATATCCCGATGAACCAGACAAATTCGCCTCTTAATAAAGTGAGGATGGCAAGGATTGCTAAAAATATTTTCAAAATTAGTGAAATAAATGCTTGGGCTTTTTCACTTTCCATATCCAACCAGATAAAATTACATATTATTTAAACAGTTCTTATCATGTTAAATGTTCTCTGGTTAAAATTATATAATAACATATTCCATTTAGATTACTTCAGGTGCGTACCAACCATGTGGACAATCGGACACTGTGCACTGGCATATATTATAAGTAGGCCATTTCTAGGCAAACGACCTATTGAACCTCTTACATTACTGTCGATCTTCTTTTTCGCATCTATCCTGGATTTTGCTCATGTTTATGAGTACAGGACTTTTACCCACAGCTTGATATTCTTCATTCCTTTTGTAGCGATATTGTTGTGGATTTTAATTACTGGAAAAATCCTCAGGCGCGAACATATAATTCCTATATCGATTGCAGCCTCAACGCACATAATTGCGGATGTATTGTTCGGGTCCTTTGCTTTCTTTGTACCACTCTCGTTTTATGAATTAAACTATTACGGCTGGGGTTCATACCTGGATTATTCCATTGAAATTGTACTCTTTTCCATCATGATGGTCACTCTCCATTTTACGGGAGATTTAAAACAGTTACAAAAATTAACTATCGTTGGATATGATGACAATAAAGCTCAAAGAATATTTCATAATGTTGTCCTAATTGGATTGATATTAGCAATTTTAGGTCAGCTGGGCGGCGTTGTCTACCTGGACTTTCTGAACGGCTATAATTTCTACAACCAGAAGATCTACAATGATGGCAGCATGTGGTACATGTCGCTGGCGTTCATTATTATCCATATTATTTTCATTGTTATACTGGTCCCCTGGGCCTTCAGAAGGCTTGAAAAAAGAGTGGAAGAACTTGATATTTGAACCTCGATATTAATTACTACTAAATTCTACCAGATTTTTTTAAATGGTAAATATTACTTAGCCTGAACATTAATAAAAATTAATTTATGCTCTT
>CP070629.1:308742-311689 GCA_020356005.1 Thermoplasmata archaeon | reverse complement strand
AACCCATCAATAATCCAGAGCCCCGGCAGGATGAACATAATCGATCTCGGTAAGTTCAAGGTAATGGTGGATTACGGTCATAACTCAGCAGCGGTGAAGGCGATCTCCGAAGTGTTTCCGCACCTCAGCACCGAAAAGGTCATAAACATGGCCAGCGGAACAGGCAACAGGACCGATGATTATATCATGGATTTCGGGAAGACACTGGCGGAGGTTTACGACTACATAGTTGTGACGGATACGGATCCGAGAGACAGATATTCCGGTGAGACCGCTGAGCTTGTCAAAAAGGGTATTCTGGAGACTGGGTTTCCGGCAGAGAATGTTACTGTGGAACTCGATTACAAAAAGGCCACAAATGCAGTTCTCAATAAAGCTGAGCCCGGAGATCTCGTAGTCATCCAGGCAGACTATTTCGATCAGGTTATGGAAATTGTTAATGCATATAAGAAAAGATTGTCGGATAAACGATAACGTAACATATTTGTGTCGGAGGTTCTTTTGTGATCAAAAGGATATTGAATAGAATTTTAAATAATATTGATTTATCCAAAGATGAGCAGGTGCGGTTCCTCGGAGAAATAATAAAAATACCTGCTGTAGCTCCTTCGTCGGGTGGTTGCGGTGAATGGGATAAGGTGGAACTTATCGTGGAATGGGCCAGAACCCATGGTTTTTCTGATATAGAGAGATTCGATGTCGAGGATCTCGGTGTACCCTCTGGGTCAAGACCCAACGTAGTGGTGTGGCTAAAAGGAAAAAGAAATGCCGAAAGGATTCATGAAGATATGCCCAGGCTCCTTGTCATAACCCATACGGATGTCGTTCCACCCGGGGATCTAAAGGCGTGGGATTCAGATCCGTATTCAGCCGTTGTCAGCGACGGCAGGATCTTCGGCAGGGGCGCCGAAGACAACGGCCAGAGCCTCACGGCAGCACTGTTCGCTGCCAGGGCCGTTTTGGACAACGAGATCCTGCCCGTTCGGGATGTGGGACTCGTAATGGTGGCATACGAGGAGATTGGGAACGAAAAGGGAATTCTCCATTTAATGAACGAGGGATTTTTTAAAAAGAACGATCTGATACTGGTGCCGGATCATGGAGAACCGGATGGAAGGCTTGTAGAGGTATCCGAGAAGTCCTTGGCCTGGATAAAAGTGACGACAAAGGGAAAGCAGTGCCATTCAAGCCGTCCGGACAGGGGCAACAATGCGCACAGGGCCGCGATGAAGTTCGGTACAATGGTAGACGAGGCACTGCATAACAGGTTCGATCATAGGGACGGACTTTTTGACTTTCCGCTGTCATCCTTTGAACCTACAAAGAAGGTTGCAAACATTCAAAATGTTAATACTATCCCCGGAGAGGATATCCTCTATTTTGACTGCCGGGTCCTGCCGCGGTACCGATTGAATGATATCATAACCGAGATGCGCAGGATCGCCGATACTGTAGAGAAGGTCACAGGTACAAGTATATCACTGGACCCGGTACTCAGGGATGAAGCCACCGAACCGACGCCTGCTGATGCACCCATTGTTAAAATGCTGCTGAGTGCTATCGATTCTGTATATAATAGCAACCCGTATCCGGGAGGTATTGGCGGTAGTACAGCTGCAGCAATTCTAAGACGTGCAGGTTACAATGCTGCGGTCTGGGAGACCGTAGATAACACAGCACATTCACCTAACGAGTACGCAGTTATCGATAATATGGTGAATGATTGTAAGGTGTTCGCTACACTTTTTACTGATGGGGTCTAATTTTATTGGATGGAAAGATTGTTCAAGAAAAATTCATGCCGGATTTACAATCATAAGATATTCAATATTGTTCCCCCGCACTTCCATATATAGATTTCGTCCAGGACTTGAACCTGGGGCTGCCTGCCCGGCTCGGGCATCTTCCTTAACTTGTTCTCATCATTGATCTTTTAAGTTAAGGAAGAGCCCTCGCCGTGTGTTCCACTCGCATAAACCGCGCCAACGGGAGGGTCTGGTATTCTGCCATCGATTCTAATTAATGAGGATTCGTAGATGGCAGATTATCCCGGCGGTCATTTTTGGTGAATCTTTTTTCGAGGATTAGAGTACCTGATTCAAAAAAAGGTTCTTCGGATGCCACCCGGCGAGGGCCATAAGCAAATGGTACTATTCAATCAAACACGGGGCCTCGCGCCGAAAGCGCACTGGTGGCGGTGGCGTTACGATGTACGGTTTAGTGCTTCGAATTTAGTGCTTGTTTCGAATTTAGTAAAACCAAGCGAGAATCCTATGGGCTTTAGCCCATAGATGAATCGCTTATTATTTTGTACTTGAAAGTAATAATCGCAGGAGGAAAGAACGATTTCCTCCCACGAAAACGGTTCCATCCGTGAGTAATGGATTAGCGTAAGCATTATAAAAATTTTTTGGCGACGGTGATGTTATGAGTGTTAGCTATATCCATAATAAACATAGTGTAACTGGCGGTGGATTTCACTTCCAGTTCACTCCAAAGTACAGACAGCCAGTTTTTGAAGATGAGCAGATCGAATTTTTTATGAATAATGCCTTCCGAGCTGCAGCAAATCGTTTGGAAATAAAAATTCGATGCATTGAATTCGGACCGGATCATGTACATTTATTTGTAACTCATGTAAAAAATTACAGCCAAGCAAAAATCGCGGGGTATATGAAAGGTCTAACATCGAGATTGATAAGACGTGATTTATGGGATCGGGTGAAAAGATATGAATGGGGTGAAAGTTTTTGGTCGGATGGATATTTTTCCGAACCAGTAGGGCATCTGACAGATGCACATATAGAGCATTATATCGGTAGGCAACAGAAAAAGCATTGGGCAAAGCCAAGACTAAAGACAAAAAAGGAAGTAATAATAACTCAATCGACATTAAACGACTACAGGTAAACCCCACCCACTTTAGGGGGTGGAACGTTTAGTATTT
>CP070629.1:287446-308642 GCA_020356005.1 Thermoplasmata archaeon | reverse complement strand
GTCAATGTCAGCGTCCTGTCTGCAGATATCGATACGGAGCTCTATATGTACTACGGCAATCCGGGTGCTTCCAACCAGTCCAGTCCCTTGGGCGTCTGGGATGAAAATTACACCCTGGTTTATCACATGAACGAAACCGGTTCGGGGGCAATCAACGATTTCAAGGACAGCACCGTCAATAGCTACGACGGCTGGGGCGGAGGCGGTACAGGCACAAAGGTGCCCGGCAGGAGAGACAGCAAGATCGGTTACGGGCAGCGCTTCGACGGCAGCGACGATTATATCGACGTAAGTTCCATGAACCCGCAGACATATGTCGCTTTTACCATTTCCACCTGGTACAAATCCAATAATGATACAACAAGCGATGACGAGTTCATCTTCGCGCACGAAGAAGTCTGGGCAACAGGGCCGGGGTGGTTTTTGTCAATTGACGATGCTGCAGGGATAAGACAGGATACGCCGCACTTGTATATATGGGACGATGTACTGGCGCAGTCGGATGACGGCGGCGGGTATGACGTGGTGGACCAGCAGTATCATTATATTTCGGTTTCAAGAACGCCGTTTCGCATTCAGATGTTTGTGGACGGCCTCCTATTCAATGATGAAATTGACGTGTTCGGCGGCGCCAGCTTCAGTGTGGATGCGCCAGCCGGCCCATATATCGGTGACTGGCCTCTGAATACAGAGGCGGTGGACGGGTTCCTGGACGAGTTCAGATTATCCAACATAGGGCGGCCGCTTCACTGGGTCAAAACGGAATACAACAACCAGAACGACCCCGCCTCCTTCTACACCGTGGGCAGTCAGGAATCCACCTCCAGCCTTTCCTCAGGCTACGAGTGGGTGGAGCTTTACAACAAAGGCAGCACCGCTGCGGATCTCACCGGCTGGAACCTGACCGACAACGACGGTAACAGGTTCAGCTTAAGCGGTGCTGGCTCTGTGCCTGCCGGCGGCTACCTGGTATGCCATATCGGCGAAAGCGGAACCAACAGCTCCTCAAATGTATACGGCCAGGTGGATGGTCCTAGAATTCAGCCGGGCCCCACCGAGGGATTGGATAATTTCCTAGATGATTCGACCCCCACACTGAATTATGAAACATTGACTAATACTTGGGCACAATCAGAGGGCGGGACCATCAAGAAACCTATTATTGAATTCGATTTAGGTACACTTGAAGGCGATGTAATTGACGCTACCATTAGTATGGATTGTAACGGCGGAACAGTCGGCAGCTCAACCATTGGCGTTCATAGGGTAACCCAGGCCTGGACCGAGGCAGGTTCCACCTGGAATACCTACGACGGTACAAATAACTGGGCCACCGCCGGCGGCGATTATGTTGCAACCGCCGAGGATTCAGATACATTCACTATACCTTTTGGATGGCGTTCGTGGTCTGTAACCGAGATGGTTAATGGATGGGTCTCAGGCAAGTACCAAAATAACGGTATGATATTCGTGCCGCAGGGTACATCCTACGGCAAATTTTTCCGTTCCAGTGATTATGACATCGATCCCTCCTTAAGACCCTACCTCGAAGTCACTTACAGGGGTAATATGCTCGGTTATGCAGATGACCTGGCTCTCATTAATAGTAATAACGATACAATCGATTACATCGCATGGGGTAAAGATGCAGCCGATGATGACGACAGTGCTGCTTCCGCCGATAAATGGACCGATGGCGATTATATCGATATTACCTCGGTCAGTACCAATGAAACCATAGGCCGAAACAGCACCGGTGGTGATACGGAACTACCCGCAGATTGGGAGGGTCCGGCAACATCCCGGGCAGACCCGTTCGGGGTACGCTCGGGTTCGTGTACACAGGGATTGGCCAATCTCGACCAGTACGGGATTGTGATAAACGAGGTGATGCTGAAACCCACCGGCGGGCCGTATGAAACTGACTGGTCGTACAGTAAAAAAATTACAATACATTCCGGTTATATTGATGATGATTTGAGAGACTTCCCGATGATGTTTACAATAAACAGCACCGATTTAAAAGATAATGCCCTTGCGAACGGCTATGATATTATGTTCACAGATGCAGAGCGCGATACAAAGCTTGACCACGAGATCGAGCGCTGGGACGCTACCACCGGCGAACTTATCGCATGGGTTAAAATCCCGTATCTCTCCTCAACGGAGGATACCGAGATCTACATGTACTACGGCAACTCCGGCTCGGAAAATCAGCAGAATCCGGAAGGCGTCTGGAGCAATGGATATCTGGGTGTTTACCACATGTATGAAGCCACTGGACCGGTTAATAATTCCGTTTCTGAACGGTTCAACGCCGGGCGTGCAAATACACCAACCAGGGCTTACGGCCAGATAGGCTACTGCCAGGAATTCACCGGTTTGAACGAGTATGATCTGTTTTATATTGGTGATATGGGTATGCACGATGATGTGCAAAAAAATATATCTTTTTCTGCATGGATTAAACTCGATAAAGAAAGGTCTGATGATTACGCAAAAATTCTAACTAAAAGAAATGTGTTGGACACAGGTTACGGTAATTATTTGCAATTGAATAACGAAATTCCAAAAAGGTTTGTGGGTACCATCAACAATCATGCTCTTGGAAGTCAAGATTATGGTAATTACACCTGGATATATGCAACAATGAGCTACGATGGGTCTTCCATTGTGGAGTATGTGAACGATTCAGCTGTCAGCACACAATCCTGGACCGATGCTCTTGCGTATTCAAATGCACCATGGACCATCGGAGGTCGTGATGTATGGTCGCAAGAAGTAAAAGGATTCATTGACGAAGTTCGGATATCAAATGCACCGCGCTCGGGAGATTGGGTGAAAGCCGAATACTTCAACCAGTACTCTCCTGAATCATTTTATTCCATAGGCGACTGGGTAAACCGAAAGGCAATAACGATTAACTCATCAAAGGTCGCCGGCGACCTCACCGACTTCCCGATTTACATCAATATCACAGATTCAGACCTGGCATCAGATGCACAGCCCACAGGACACGATATATATTTTACAAGCTCGGACGGCGAGACAAAGCTGGACCACGAAATTACCTATTACGAGCCGAATACCGGCAACATGAAGGCATGGATAAAGATTCCAACGCTTTCCTCCTCCATAAATACTACGATTTATATGTACTACAACAATCTCGATTCTGGCAATAATTCAAACCCCTACGGTGTCTGGAACGAGAATTACCGTGGTGTCTGGCACTTCCAGGACCAGTCCCTGATCAGCGTTGAGGACGAGATCAAGGACACTTCTTTATACGGAAACCACCTGCGTTCGGTCAACATGGATAACAGCGACCAGGTGGACGGCAAACTCGACGGTAGCTTTGAATATGACGGTGTGGATGATTACATGCGCCGTAACAATGTAGATATTAACGGCCTAAACATGGGCACCAGCGATTTCACGGTGGAAGCATGGGTAAAGGTCGATAATCCGCATACTGACACAATCGGTTCATTTGTAAGGTATGGCGGTACTGCCGATACAACAGCTGGTTACTGGCTTTTCTGGTACGATTCACAGGATTACTTAAGCTTTCGCATGAGTGACGGTACGACCAGGGCCATTGTGAACAGCTATAAGAGCATCGAGGACGGCCTGTGGCATCACGTGGTTGGTGTAGCGGACCGCGACGGTAAGGGTATGATTTATATCGACGGCCAGCTGGATAACGGCGATGACTGGACCGCCTGGGACGGCAACAACATTTATTCAACTCAAAACATCTTCTTTAGCCATAACGGTGATTACCTGGACGGAAATTTGGATGAGGTCAAGATCATATCGGTGGCATGGTCACATGAATGGATAAATACCACCTATCAAAACCAGAACGACCCCGGTTCATTCGTCACTGTGGGGGTGGAGGAGGACCTGGGCGTCTGGTACGACTCCGACTGGAGCTACCGGAAGAACATCACGATTAATTCGTCGCTGGTAGACGAGGGCGTGAGGGATTTCCCGGTTTTAATCAATATCACAGATACCGATCTGAAGAACGATGCGCGGTCAGACGGCTACGATATTGTCTTCACCCAGGGCTCAGCACGGTTAGACCATGAGATTGAATATTATGACAGTTCATCAGGCCAGTTAATTGCATGGGTCAAACTACCGTGGATTCCTTCAACTGTCGATAAAAATATAAGTATGTACTACGGCAATAGTGACCAGAGCCTTAGTATGGAGAATGCCGAAGGTGTCTGGAGCAACGGTTTTCTGGGCGTTTACCACATGGTTGAATCAAGTGGTAGTATAAGCAACTCGGCCACAAAGTTCAACGACGGTACAAGGGGCGATTCACCTACCAGGGTTTCTGCACGCATCGGATACGGGCAGGAGTTTACGGGCAGTACAGGCGATGACAGGTTCACTCTAGGTGATTTTGGCATAACTGACGGTGTACATGATCAACTCACATTATCTTTTTGGATGAATGCCGATGATGCCAATATGGAGACTTGGGGAAGAGTCATTCTCAAGAGAGATGAATCGGACACCACTACATATTGGGGAGCTTATTTTGATGATGATGCCAGTGGTAAGGACCTGTATTTTACTGCAGCGAATGATGGGGGAGCCAACCAAGTCGGCTTGGGCGTATGGGTTTATGTTAGTTTTACCTACGATGGCTCAACTAAAGATCATTACCATAACGGATCATGGGTAAGGGATGACACAGGAGGTTCGGGTCCACTATATCCCTCTGCATCTTCAGCGCCTGTTACCATAGGTGCTAGAGTGGGCGGAAGCCAGAACTTTGCCGGGATTTTGGATGAAGTTCGTATTGCAAAGGTAACACGCTCGGCCGGATGGGTTTTAACAGAATACAATAGCTTGAATGATTCGGCTAATTTTACTATCGTTAATAGCGAAGAGACCTACAGCGCCGGCAGCTCCGATTCAATAGGTACTTATTACGAGTGGGTTGAGCTTTATAATCCCACCAGCCAGAACAGCAATTTGAATGATTTATATTTATTTGATAACGACGGGGGTAAATTCGATTTAAGCGGTGCGGGGAGCCTTGCATCAGGTTCTTATCTTATGTGCTATCTCGGCGAAAGCGGTACCAACTCCAGCACCGATGTATACGGGCCTGTAATCAATACCCACAAGTCCTCAGGATCCATGCTCGATATTAACGACGATCTGGTTATAGCGAGCTCACAGGGTTACATTACGGATTACATTGCCTGGGGCGTTGACCCTGTTTCAGACGACGATATCGCCGTGAGCTACACGCAGTGGACCTCGGGGACCTATATCAATTCCACCGAGCTTGTGACGAATGAAACCCTCGGGCGTGATAAGCATTCCACGGAAACGAACTCAACAGCCAACTGGGAGAACCCCACCTCTTACCTGGCGGACCCGTACGGCCTCCATGCATGGTCACAGACCCCTGGTGCGATCAACCTCGACCGGCAGGTGGTCATTAATGAGGTCCAGTTCAACCAATCAAATGATTTTAATGAACGATGGGGTAACCGGAAGAAAATCACAATAGATTCAACCAAGTTAACCGGGGATCTGACAAATTTCCCGGTGCTTATAAGTATCACAGATAAAGATATTGCCAACAGGTCGCAGCCGGACGGCGACGATATTATGTTCATCGCTGCGGACGAGGTGACAAAGTACAACCACGAGATCGAGAGCTTCGATACCTTTACCAGCACACTCGTTGCATGGGTCAATATTACAACTTTATCTCCGTCCACCGATACGGAACTTTATATCTATTACAATAACCCGGAAGCAGAGGACCAGTCGAATGCAACGGGTGTATGGGATTCAGGCCATGTAGGCGTTTGGCATTTAGACGAAACCGGCACAGGGGCCGCGGATGAATTCGATGACAGTACATCCTATGACAACGACGGTCGGGGCGGCTCAGGTAACTCTAACCAGGTTCCCACAAATACAGATGCAAAAATAGGCAAAGGTCAGTTCTTTGATGGATTCAATGACTACATCAACTGCGGGAGTGATTCCAGCGTGGATATAACCGGCAAAGCAATCACATTGGAAGCCTGGATAACTTGGCAGGACGATACCGAGGATCTCAGAGGGCCTCTCAGCCATAGTGGATGGGTTGCGAGTTATCGTTTATTAGTATCGAAAAATTCACAGAAATTAAGTTTTCAACTTCCCGGTGATACATATAACCTTCAATCCACAACACTTTTATCTGCTGATAGCTGGTACCATATAACTGCGGTTTACAACGGTGACAAAATGAACAACTACATCGATAGTTTAAAAGATACCAGCGAAATGAGCAAATCCGATGATGTGGAATCAGAGGCAACAGCCGAGCTCTGGATAGGTCATGGAGATGATGAGTACGGCCAGGCCTGGAGCTATCCATGGAACGGTTCTCTCGATGAAGTACGGGTCTCGAAAGTGGCCCGTTCATGGGACTGGATTAATGCATCATATAACAATCAGTACGATCCGACCTCTTTCTACTCAATAGGCGCAGAGGAAATTATATCAGATGCCTGGATGTACAGAAAAAACATCACCATCGAATCCGACCAGGTGGACGGCGACATGATAAACTTCCCGGTGCTGATCAGCCACACGGATTCAAACCTGGCAAACACCGCAAGGCCCGACGGGTACGATATAGTATTCACCAAAGCCGACGGTAAAACCATGTACAATCATGAGCTGGAGCGCTATACCAGCCCCAGTGGTGAACTTACCGCGTGGGTCAACATAACCTATCTTTCCTCTTCCACAGATACCTATATTTACATGTATTACGGCAATCCTGAGTGTTATGACCAATCCAGCTCGGATGATGTCTGGGATGATAATTATGTCGGCGTATGGCATTTTAATGAAACTTATGATACGGTTTACGATTCCACAACGAACGATATCGATATGACACCTGTCAACAGCATATCACAATTCGTTGACGGGAAAATCGATCGATGTATTGAAACCTCCGGGGGTGATCAGGAGCGCATCGAGGTTGCGGACAACTCCTTACTGGACCCAAGCAGTATAACCGTTGAAGCCTGGTTCAATACGGATGTTTTACCCGCAGTAAATGGCGAAATGTTCACCGCCGTTTCAAAATCCGACTCTAGCTGGGCTGACGGTTACATTATGTGCTTTCAAAGGCAGGACGGCGCGGGCTGGGACGACTTTATGTTCTTAAGTGATCTTGGTGATTGGGAACCTGCAAAATATCCTTCTACCAATTTTGATAGAGGCCAATGGTATCACGCAGTAGGGACATACAACAGCAGCATTGATACTTCGAAATTGTATATTAACGGGACCCTTAAGGATACCAGCAACCCCTGGGCAGGAGCAATTATAGATTCCAGTAACACTCTTAAATTCGGCGATAATGATTGGGAGGAATGGGAAGGTAAGCTTGACGAGATCAGGATATCCAATATTGTTCGTACAGATGAGTGGCTCAGTACATCATTCAACACCCAGAATCTCAGCGGGTTCTACAGCGTGGGAAATGAGGAGTCCACAGGTGCAGATCTTGACTACGAATGGGTTGAGATCTACAATAATGGCAGCACCGCTATCGACCTGACAGGCTGGTATCTGACCGATAACGACGGCAACACTTTCGATCTATCAGGTGCGACTTCCATTGCTCCGTACAGCTATGTGGTGGCGCACCTTGGGGAATCCGGCACGAACAGCACCACCGACGTCTACGGCTCCATATCCGGGACCGGCCCGGTACGATCTGTAACCATCCAGCCGGGTTCTGCAAGCGGTATGGATGTACATCTGTATGAAGGTGCTCCTGATGAACAAAATGGCGAGGATCAGTATTTCGAATCGGCGGATTACAATGACGGCGGTAAAGAGAATTTATTGTTCCAATTCGATTTATCATTTGTACCAACATCCACAATTGTAGAGGCGAAGCTCTGGCTGTATCGTCATACCGGAAGCGGCACCGTCGACGGCCATGTAAATGTGAGACGAATAACACATAACTGGACAGAGGCATATGTAAGCTGGAACGACTACGACGGCGTCAATCCATGGGACGACGGCGGCGGCGGTGATTATGCCGAGAAAATCTACAGCTGGAAAACTGTAAATCCTACCGTACTCCGGTGGTATGACTGGAATGTAACCGAACTGATACATGAATGGAAGGAGGGCACATATCCCAATTACGGCTTCTGTCTGGAGGCCCACTGGTCATCTGCATGGCAGCAGTTCAGGTCCAGCGATTATAATGCCGATATAACCATACGGCCAACCTTGGTAGTGAACTATTCCGTCCCCTCAACCTTGCAGCACACAATGCTGGAGGACAGCGACGACCTCTCGCTGTGCGACAGCAACGGCGATATCATCGATTACATCGCATGGGGCGCAGATCCCGGTGAGGACGACGATGCTGCGGTCACCAGGGGGCTGTGGACCGAAGGCGTTTACATCGACACCACCGGCCTCGCGGAGAACGAGACCATCGGCCGCGACAAGGATTCCGAGGATAACGATACCGCCGGCGACTGGGAGAACGCCACCTCGGGCTACGCCGACCCGTACGGCATCGATACACCCATTGTTACGCCGGGTGCGCAGAACTTTTTCATCATCCCCGAGTTCGAGGATATTACTTTCAGCCTGATTCTTATAGCAATTACCGTTGTTTTCATTGTTTTTAAGAGGCAAGAGGTAAGAGGTAAGAGGCAAAAGCAAAGCTCGAGGTCTTAGGCCAAAGGCTATGCCCCTGGGTGATTAAAATCGATTAAAAGCACCCCAATCCCTAATCCCAAATCTCCAACCCCGATTATAAGCACCCTAGCGCCTATCCTTTAGCGCCCAGCGCCTGTTATAATTGTTGTCGTAGCTTCAAATAAACCTCGAATTATTAGTTATATAATTCGGAAATCACACAAGTAATTATAAATATAATAACTTAAAACTATATATTTAAATATATATTAATTTAATAATATATTTCCATATCGTGCGCTAGGTTCTACTATCGAGAGGGAACTATTTTGGTTGGTTACAGTAAAGATATGAATAAGGATTTTCGGAAGCGGTTAGATAGGGTCAGGGACGGTGCCCCTCCGGGATCGGGCCAGCCCCCACCAGATACCAATATTCCCAGAGCGGAAAGGCTTTTTACAAGACCCGTGGGCACTCCCCTGGATGAAAAAGCCCGGGTGAACCGCGCGGATTTTGCACGACATTATTTTGAGGGTATAAAAAACTACGATATGGGAAAATATCAAGAGGCCAAGGTTTGTTTCGAACTGGCATTGAAGGCCGACCCGCAGAATAAGGAAGTCCAGCGATTATTAATTAAATTGATAACGAACTTGAATAAGCAGGCATCAAGAACCCCTGCGGGAGGAGACCGGCGAGTTCCGGGAGTAACACGGGAGACAACAGATAAAATCAGCGAGGCCAGCGAAAGAGTGGACCGGATACGTGAGAAATTGGGCCTCCCGGACCCGCACCCGCACGACAGGCCGTCCTATAAACCTGCACCAGAGGAAAGGGCTTTAACAGTTAGACAACCAATGAGTACCAGGTACAGACCGTCGGGTCTGCTCGATGACGATGAAGATTCATTGGACCTGTCCCGTTATGTGGTAACCCGTAAGCGCATGCATATTATCAAGGATCAATATAATTTGGAAGAGCTTCCGGAAAAGCCGGTCAAACCCAGGGCGCCCCTGTCGCCCCGGATAATAACACCACCAAAACCACAACCGAGAGTTACGCGCATAGCACTACCCCCTGTCAGCGCACCCAGGAAGGGGTTTACGAATGGCAACGGTTTGACAAACGGTAACGGCTTGACGAACGGGTTCGGCCATATTAACGGCACCCAAAGGAGAAGACCGCCGGGAATAGTCAGCAGCAAATCACGTTTGGGTCTGACCAACGGGAACGGGCTGACCATCGGAGGCGGTCTAACGAACGGCAACGGTTTGACAAATGGTAACGGCCTGACCAACGGGAACGGGTTGACCAACGGCTCGGGACCGTGGCTGGGTGAGATCAGTGGCGATGCCAGAGCTCGCAGGATAAGTTTAATCAATATGAAGAAGCGTAAAAAAATTGTGGTATCAATAATCGTCTCTTTAATAATTTTAATAGTTCCAACTATACTATATATTAAAGATTTTTCATCGGAGTACGACGGTATTAGAATTGACGGTAAATTCGATGATTGGGCGGATATTGAGTCGGCAACCGATCAAAGCGAGATGTCCAATCCGAATATAGACATTATAGAATCGCGGGTGGAATTAGATAAAATCTACAGATCATTTTACCTGAAGGTAAGAGGAAAGATTCTTGAAGGGATGCAAAACCAGGCAAGCACAGTCTTCAATGCCGATGCAGTTCATATTTTTATTGATGAAGATAATAATCTTGAAACCGGTTATTTGATCAACGATATCGGTGCCGATTCAATGATTCAAATCGAAGGAATAAATAATCAGATAAGATCGTCGATTTATTATACATTCAATATTAACCGACATCAGGAGGATTGGAGCGGCTGGGATTACAATTATAATGCCCCGGCGGGGGTTAAAGGCAGCGAGCTCGAGAGCCAGCTACCGATCGATAAGGAGAACCCCCAGGAGGAGATGAAGGTAATTTTCCATATTAGTGATAGCAATTACAACGAAGATTATACGTCCATCAATGTTATCCAACCTGTAGGTGTACTGGAAGTAGAGGAGACCAGTATAGGAGAAGACGTGCTGGAGCTGGATTCACGCAACAATGAATTACTGAAGGCAGTCTTAACAGCCCACAGTGGTCTCTGTGAAATAACCGCGATCACTTTGTTGAGGGGCGGCACCGCAAAAGATACCGATACCTCCGCCATCACGCTGGTACAGGATAACGATATGAATGGCCAATATACACAAGCCGACAGTTTCTTACTGTCAAATACCCAGGGTTTCTCAAGCGGCAAAGTAACCTTAACATTGGGCCAACCGCTTGTGCTTGAAAAAGATCAAGCAGCTATGTTTCTAATTTTAATTGATATTACATCGAATGCGGATATGTATGGTACTATCGGCATTTCGATTTCTGATATTACTCTTACTGAAGGGGTGGTTTCAAAATCAACAATGGGTGAAAGCCTGGCGAAATCCTACATCGGTGCAGCACCCGGAAATATTATAGTGGACGGTGCTTTTGCCGATTGGAACGCATACAATAAATTTGAAGATTCAACGGGCGAAACATTCAACCCCTCGATCGATCTGGTAGAAAGTTCCATTGCGCACGATATGGAAAACATCTATTTTTACATCGAGGTGGAATCCAAGCTATTGAAAGGCACCCGCATACCGGTCCACCCGGATCAGTTTACTGTGGTATATCATCCCATAACCGATTCGGATTCGGATGGTGTAGCCGACCGGGTGGACCCCAACCCCTCCAGCAACCGCGATACAGACGGTGACGGGCTTTCAGACGATTATGAAACCGTGGTCAGTGGAACCAATATCAATTCCAAAGATACGGACGGTGATGGGTTTGAAGACAGCCGCGACATAGCCCCGAACGATCCTTCTGTTCCGGGTGTAATACCCCTAGACGAACCCATCCCCGTCCTGACCGGTCGAGACATAGCACATATTTTCATAGATACAGATAGGAACCCCGATACCGGATACATAGTAAATACAGATACACTGGTGCCCTTGGGTGCGGAAATCGTTATTGAAATCTCCGGAAAATACGGGTATATATATAAAAAGGACCTGCTGAGATACATCGGCTCGGGGAGGGATTGGACCTGGCAGATGGCGAGGAGCGTGCCCGTTGGCAAAGACAGCTCACGGCTGGAGACAGAGGTCGCCCTCAAAGATGTGGGGCTAGGTGTGAACCAACCCTTTGATGCATTTATAAGAATCTCCGATTGGACCGAACGCCATTATGACCAAACAGATAATATAATACTATTCTCGTCCACCAAGCAGCAGGATCTAAACCAGGGCACGCGGGGCAGCAGAGGACTGCCGCTCAGTGAGCTGACCTCGGGCATTGGTTCAAATGAAGACGACCTATTCGGCTGGAATGTATCTTATGCCGGAGATGTGAATAACGACGGCTACGATGATATCGTTGTGGGCGCACCGTTCCATAACCAATCCTCCGGAGGTGGAGATTGGTGGGATGGATCCTGGTCATACCGTAAGAGATTAACTTTTAATAACAGCGGACAACTTGATAATCTGGTCTATTTCCCAATACTTGTCAATCTCAGCTCATCGAATTTTGATTATTCCAAAGCCAAATCCGATGGAACCGATCTGCGCTTTATCGATTCCGACAGCACAACCGTCTTGGATTATCACATCGAGGAATGGGATCCATCGGGTTACAGCTATATCTGGGTCAATGTGACACAAATAGATCAGCTATCAACTGATGATTTTATCTGGATGTATTATAACAACGTAGCAGCTTCCGATGTCCAGGACGTGAGCGGTACGTATGATGATGATTATGTTGGCGTCTGGCATTTGAATGAAACTGGTACTGGTACCAGATTCGATTCTACTTCTTACAATAATGACGGCACTCCGGTTAGTTACGACGGCAATGAAGCTGCAAACGGTAAAATAAACGGCGCAGATGATTTTGATGGTATCGATGACTATATGACCATGAACGGTGTAACTTCAGATATAAGTACGATTTTTACCATATCTTTATGGATGAAAGCAGATATTACTGACAATTCTGCTTTAGCATGCTTCCATTCCTCAACAGGTAGCAATAGATGGCGTATGGAGATGGTATCAAATCATGCTGCGATAGAGGACAACCAGGGCAGCATAACCATCTCTGATGGCCAATGGCATTATATAGTGGGCATAACCGACGGCTCTAAATCAATGATCTATGTCGACGGTGAGCTTGACCTGGATAATATCGCTGTAACTGCAGATCTTATAAGCAGCGATCTAGCAAGCCTGGCGCAGGAATACGATTCAGGCCCCATACCGAGCGATTTTTTCGACGGTATAATCGATGAGGTCAAAATCTCCAGAGTTGTTAGAAGTTCAGAGTGGATTGCTGCACAATACCTTTCTATGGATAACAGGTTCATTACCTATGGTGAGGAGGAGTATAAGGGCGAGAACTGTGGAGCCGCCTACATATTCTTCGGCTACCCGGGTATAAACTTGAACAATCTCAGCGCTGCTTATGCTAATGTAACCATAAACGGTACCAATACCGGCGATTTATTCGGATGGAGCGTGAGCGATGCAGGTAACGTCAACGGCGATTCGTATGACGATATAATAATCGGCGCTCCCGGCTACGGCGAAAATCGAGGGAAAGCGTATATTTTTTACGGCAAAGCGACCGGGGCCTGGAGCACCATCGACTTTGCAGAGGCCGATTCCGATGATAATCTAACCGGTGAGAATAACGGTGATTTATTCGCAAGTTCTGTTTCTGGGGCTGGCGATGTTGATAATGATAATTATGACGATATTATTGTAGGCGCTTACGGACTGGGATTGGACAGGGGTAGAGCTTACATATTCTACGGGCCGAATTTTGACATGGCAGGGCATGCATATTCATACACAGAAAGCCTGACCATATCTGAACTTACCAGTACGGCTACTTACACTGATTATCTTACCTTAACAGTCAATCCTGCAGCAGAGACAAGATACTTGATAATTGCTACCTCTGATGTGTCACTAGATGACAAGGTGGCAGATAATACATGGCTGCGCCTGATTGTTGACGACACAGATGTATACCACGAAGCCAACAGGGAATTCCAGGATGTCACCGATTGGTATCATTTCTCTGCGATGAAATATCTTTATTTAACCGCTGGTTCGCATGATATTCAACTTGAATACAAAACCGAAGGAGATAACGGCAGGTTCCGCAACAGCAGAATAATTGCAATAGAGATGGATATCCCGGTAGGTTATTATTATGAGAACGAGGGAATAGTGGAGTCAACAACCACCGAGGTAACAGCTGCGGAGACTACATTCACACCGGATACCTCTGGTGTCTACATGGTTATTGCAACTGCGAATGTATGGTGTGCCAGCTCATCATCAAGTGTACAAGGCAGGCTGTATATAGACGGGACTGTTTACGGCGAAACTCTCATGGAACCGGACGATGAGATCAATGAGCGCTTCAATTTTGGTATTTTCAAAAATATCACACTCAGTGCAAGTTCTCATACCATCAAGCTGACAGTCGAATCCGAAGTAACAAGTGTTATCAGCAGTATGAACCACGCCCACCTGGCTGCAATCCCGCTCGCGCTCTTCTCAGAGGTCCATTACACCGAGGCAGAATCACAGAACAGCGGGCCCGGCGGATGGGAGACTCTGGTTACGAACTCGTATACTCCGGAGGAATCCGGCGATTTCATTATTCTGGGAACTGCAGCATGGTGCACCGGTGATGCTACTCCAGTTAACGGTATAAGACTGCGAACTTCAAGCACAACGCGGCAGGAATCATTAATCGAGAACAGAGACTCAACAGATATTCATATGCCGTTTCAGATGGATAAGCGGACACTGTCCACTGCACGAACCGACACGGTAGATCAATTTATGAACAGTGGAGGCTGGTCAAAGTTTGCACGGCTTATCTCGCTGCCGCTGGGTCTAGATTATGTTAGAATTACCGGTCAAAACTCCAACGATAGATTTGGCCTTTCTGTATCAAATGCAGGCGATGTGGATAATTCGGGCAATGACGATGTGATTATCGGCGCTCCCGGTGCTGATAAAGCCTATATCGTTTACGGAAGCACTTCACTAGCGGGTTCCATCGATGCAACAAGTGCAGATGTAATACTATCAGGCACAGCGAACACAGATTTCGGTTGGAGCGTGGGCAACTGCAGCGATGTCAATGCTGATGGTACTTATGATGATGTGATCGTGGGCGCACCGGGCACCACCAATGGTAACGCGTATATCTACTACGGCGGAAATCCAATGAATTCTGTGGTGGATCTAACCCTCGCAGGCGAAGCCGCGGGTGATAAATTCGGGTATTCGGTGCATTACGCAGGCGACATCGACGGTGATAGGGATCCAGATGTAATAGTGGGCGCACCCTATCACACGGACAGCGGGAAGACCGAGTGCGGGGCACAATATGTGTACTGCGGCGGCACAGATATCGACACCACGGCAGACCACACGAATTACGGCGAATATGCTTACGACCATTTCGGGTGGGCCGTCTCATTCGCAGGTGATATTGACGGCGATAATATTAACGAGACTTTAAATGGTGCGCCGCATTATGATACACAGGCAGGTGAGAACCCGCCTTCCACAGCGAATGCAGGCAAAGTGTATGCTCATATTATACCGGAGTTCGGTGAAATCGCCTTTGTTTTTGTGTTAATTTTAATGGTATCTAGTTTTATATTTTTTAGAAATAAGAAGAGTAGAGATTATAAAAGGCGCTAGAGAATAGAACAGATATTTTACGATATAACGGCACGGCCGTTCGGACAGTCCTATATATACGACTCCGGCAATCGCTTCAGGCGCTAGGGTGATTTTATATTGCTTCCAGAAGTGCGGCCAACGTTTAGCGGTTGCGCGGTGCGTACCGGTAAGCGTCTAGCGTTTCGTTAAGCGGGGTCGAAGCTGGTTTCGATAGGCGGGTTCGAGGCTCGTTTGGTTAGGCGGACTCTAGGCCCATCTCGTTTATCGGCTTTCGTCTTTCAGATTCTTTTAAAAACATGTATAATCCCCTCGTCGTTCTTCCTTTCCTCCTTCGTCTTTCCCGACGGAGTACGTATTGTAACTAGGCACTCGTCTATCTTTAATTTATTTACATAACCATTGTTTTTTTTATATAGTTTTTCACATTGCAACATAACAACATCACAATATTTATTACCAATACCGACCAATACTATAGAACGAGAGTGAGAAGCATGGGTGGCATTAATGAGGAATCTAATTCGGAAAATTTATTGTGTGGGAACAAGGGAAAAGCCAATAAAAATATATTTTCGGTACCGGGCCTTCTGGATTTAAAGGCTCCATTTCCGGATAAGTATCTACCGACTAATAAAGATGAGTTCAGTGTTGAGAAAACGGGCTATAAGAAAATAAAGGTAATATCCCGGACGCCAAGTCTAACGGATATTGCGATAATGAAAAAAGGCGATCCGACCCGGACGGTAAAAATAGTGCCTCTGCACGGCCGGAAAAAGCGGGTTAAAAGGATATTAAAGGTGGTGTCAGTAAAGCCCCAGGTAGAGGACTCGAAAAGATCCATAAAGGATATAGCAACGCTTGCAAGGGCCGAATTTGCATTCAATTATGCAGAGGGCTTAAGATATTTAGATAGGGGCGATTATCACCTATCTGTAAAAGCATTTGAATCAGCGCTCCGGCATAATCCGAACCACAAGGAGGCCCAGCGGTTTCTGGTATTGGCAATTACTAAAAGGATGCAAGCAAGGAGAAAATCCAAGGATATTTATTCGCGTATAGAAAATATCTCTGATTCGTTGAATACCATGGACACATCTTTTAATGTAAGAACTGGAAAGAATAATCAGTTTAAGCGATTGACGTGAGGGTTGCTGAGATATCGATACAATCAGGACACAGGACCCAGGACACAGTACCCAGGACTCAGGACCCAGGGTTTGGTTCTTACCCCCGACTTCCATTATTCTGACAGCGCATCAAACCGAAATATAGGCAGAGCGCTCTGTAAGTGACTGTTAGTGATAGAAAATCCAAACGCTCTGACAGTGTTATGAATCGCTCTAGAAGTAGAGTGCTCTGAAGTGCTTTTAATCAAAATAAAAGTAGAGCGTTCTGATTTATATCGTTATATAAGCTGTTAATCATAAGGATTAAATTACCTAATAGCTATTTGGTATCAAATCGGTGAGAGCATGAAACCTGAGTTGATGGATATATTATGCTGTCCAAAATGTAAGAGTGATCTGGAGTTAACAGTTAAGGAGAAATCCGAGGAAGAGATAATTACAGGCACATTGAAGTGTGCCAAATGTAATATTATTTATCCAATAGAGGAGGCCATACCGAACCTGCTTGTACCCGAGGAATAGATTAACAACGATTACAGAAGTGCGGAACTCGTTTGCGGTGGCGAAAGGCGTAACGTTTTTCGTCCAACGTTTGACGGTCGTAAACCGTGAGCCGCATTTCGGTACGCACCTCGCAACCGCAACCGCCAGACGCATTTCTGGAAGTAATTATAATCGCTATAATAATCTGTCTCTACTTTTATTGGAACTCAGCTTTTTCATTATCTTTTAAGTAAATAGGGTAGAGGGGTCTTAATAATATTACTAGAGTTATTTTTTTGATTTATATATAAATCACATCCTAGGATACGATAATGGTTCTATTCTATGCAGCTTGGATTAGGGCTAGGTGTGGCTAGTGACCAGTAGTCTATATGATAAATATCGGCGATACCCGCCAAAACAAAGGCGGCCCTCAGAGGACTTCGGCGATCCATCAAGGTCAGCTATGCTTAGCGACAAAAATCCATCCACAAATGAAATACTGTCAAGATTAAATGAACGGTATAGAAGAGAGGAAAAGGATTCCAGGCAGGATTTACAATCCAAAATCGCCAAGCTCCAGCAGGAGATGGCGAGCAGGGCTCCTGCCCGTGAGAAATTATCGAACCAGCGGGAATTTGATCTGGCACTCAAGGAAGGAATCCAGGCGCTAGAATGGGGCCATTATCAAAAAGCAATAGTCTCGTTTAAAACAGCCTGTAATATTGACCCCTTGAATCGAAAAGCCCAGGGGTATCTGCTGGAAGCACTCACAGCCAATATGAAGAAGCGTAAGCAGAAGAGCGAGCTTATTGATAGACTGGACAAGATTAAAGAGCGAATCGAGTCCGCACCGAAACGAAAGGGTGAAAAACCCACTGAAACGGTTGAACGAAAGGATTTGACAAAGGTCAGCTTGCCTCCCGAGATAGAGAAATTGAAAGGGCCCAGGGTGCTGCCTCCGCCTGTAAAAAGAGCCCCGCCAAAGAGGTGGCGTGTGACCTTATCCGAGGACGAAAAGGAACCTTTCAGAGCAGCGCCTGCACCGTCACCCCGTTTGGATCCCAGAGATCGCAAGACCGGTCTTGCGGATGAAACCGGTTTGAAAATACGGGCCAGGTGGCAGAGCTTTACCAATGGCAACGGCCTCACAGATAGGGGAATAGAAATTGCCCCCAGACGAGAGAAACGTAAGGGCTTGTTCGGCCGCTTTGGCCTGACGAACGGCAACGGTCTTACCAACGGTAACGGCCTGACGAACGGCAATGGTATTACCAACGGCAAAGGCCTGACTAACGGCCTGAGCGGCACAAAGGGATTATTTCGAAGCCGTCCAGGCAAGGTGCCCCTCCGGGGTCCGTTAATAGGTTTGACCAACGGCAACGGTCTTACTAACGGCAACGGCCTGATTAACGGTAACGGCCTTACCAACGGCAACGGTCTTACGAACGGTACACCCGTAGACAAGGACATTTTAAAATTACGCAGAATAGGCCTCATCTATATGAAGCGGCGTAGGAAGATGGTTGTGGCGATGCTCGTTTCAGTTATTTTCTTACTTCTACCTCTATTTGTTTACATGTACGATATATCGCCGGAATATGATGGAATAATAATAGACGGGCATTTCGAGGACTGGAACGGCATTGAATCATTCACCGATAGGCTCGATTGCTCTAACCCGAATATAGATATAATCGAAGCAAGGTTCTTCTCTGATAAAAGGTACAATTCATTTTATATCAAAGTGAACGGAAACATTCTACAGGGGACCACCGCAGAAAACAGCACGCACCAGGCCGTTGACATTGTACATATTTTCCTGGATGTCGACTCACTTCCCGCAACCGGTTATTTCATAAACGGCCTCGGTGCAGATGAGATGATAGCGATCAGCGGAATAAGCAACATAGTAAAATCGTCATACCATTACGTTTTCTCCGAATCATCGGATAGAACGGACTGGGGCGGCTGGACGCTGCTTTCTTCCTGCCGTTCCCTGGCGAGCTCATCTGAGCTTGAAACGCAGATACCAAAATTGAGCCAGGCCAACGCAACGGAACCCAATTTGTATCTTCATACATTTGATATAAACCAAAACGAGGATTATTCGGATTTTATTTTTACACATGATACATGCGTTCTGGAGATCAAAGAATACAGTACCGCCCCGGAAATTCTTGCTGAGGGGTCGATGAACATTGAAATGTTGAGAATGGAGTTCACCGCTCACAGTGCACCCACTGATCTTAATTCGATTACACTGCGGTTGAGCGGCACCGCAGATGAGTCCGTCATAGATAACGTCAATATCGCTTACGATGGAGATAACAGCGGGACTTATACCAACACCGACCGGATTCTTACTGGCAGTACCCCGGCGTTCTCAAATAAAATTGTCACCCTATCTTTTGATGAACCTTTAAATTTTAAGAAATTCGAATCGGCAACTCTTTTTGTTATCGCCGGCGTTGCCGCCGGGGCGGAGCCCACCAATACAATCGGGATAGCTTTCGAAGATGCCGAAATCAGTACCGGTATTATATCACGCTCAACACTGCACGACAGCCTGGGTAAATCGTATATCGGCAGTGCGCCAGCCAATATTGTAATCGACGGTGCATTTGGAGATTGGAACAACTTCAATAAAATCGTAGATAGAGCAAACGAAACCTCAAGACCCTCCTTGGATTTTATGGAGTTCTCAACAACAGCCAACTCCGAGAATGCATATATTTATTTCAAAGTCGAAGAGGATCTAATGGAGGGTACCTGGATCCCTGCCCCCTCAATGATAATTTCTCAAGACAGAGAAATCCAAATCGACTCTGATGGTGATGGAGTACCCGACAGGCACGACCCCCACCCGAACACCAACGAGGATACCGATAAGGATGGGTTGCCCGACGATTACGAGCAGGTTGTAAGCCGAACGGATGTGTACAATGCGGATACGGACGGTGACGGCTGGCTCGACGGCAGCGATCTTGCGCCTCTGAATCCTGAGGTGCCGCAGAACATGACCGAGGCCGAGCCCACCCGGTGGGCGCTGCAGACAGGCAGGGATATGGCATTTATTTTTATTGATGCAGACAGGAACCCGATTACCGGGTACATGATCAATTCCGGTCTAACTTCCATCGGTGCTGATTATATGGTGGAGATTACCGGTAAGCTTGGCTTGATCTTCAATAAGAATCTTTATGAGTATACCGGTTACAGCAGGGATTGGGCCTGGAGCTTCGTTGATAATGTATCCGTAGGCAAGGATAGGACGCGGCTTGAAGCTTCCATCGATCTTGAAGTTATGGGTTTGAGCGGTGGTAATTTTGACGGTTTTGACGGCTACGATGTATTTTTCTGGATCAACGATTGGTCTGAGAGTATTTCCGATTATTCGGATGAAATATTAAGCTATCGAAACCCGAGGGGCGTCACGGCCAAAGCGCCGCCGGGGGCTTTGTCCAACCGTGCCAGCAATCCCTATTCATCAGTAAATTTTCACGCTGTGGGCACTCTGGACGACGACGACGGTAAACCCGACAGGACATTGATCGATGAGGACGCACCCGGCGACGGTGTTTACGAAGTTACGGGAAAGGACCGGACCTATGCATGGATCGAATGCGGTTTTGGAACCGGAATAATACCCTCGGGGTCAACCATAAACAATATGACAGTTTACATGGGATACTACTGCGATGCCGATTGGGACCTTGCACCCGGCTATTCAGGTGTAATCTGGAGCGCTTCCAGCGGGGGTACCCAGAACACCATTGCAGATTACACGGTGTCGCAAACCGACAGGGATGAGGTGTATACCATAACGAGCGGGCTGCCGACGGCAATTGAACTGAACAACGGTATATATATCCGCGTGAGCGGGTATGATACCGACGGTGCCGGTGAGGACGACTTATACCTCGACTACCTCTATTTTACGGTAAATTCCTCGATACCTAACATTGTGATCAACGAGATCATGTTCGACCCGATCGGAGCCGACGACAATTCAGAATGGGTTGAAATCTATAATGCCGGCCCCTCAGCTATAGATTTAACTGGCTGGAACCTCACAGATAACGACGG
>CP070629.1:283559-287346 GCA_020356005.1 Thermoplasmata archaeon | reverse complement strand
GCATCGCTGGGTAGCTATGTTCGGCAGGGATAACCGCTGAAAGCATCTAAGCGGGAAGCCCCTCCCAAGATAAGACCTCCCGTATCGTAAGATACCTGAAGGCTCCTTGGAGATGACGAGGTTGATAGGCCGGAGGTGTAAGCATGGTAACATGTTGAGCCGACCGGTACTAATAAGCCGTGAGGCTTAACCAGTTTATTATCTTTCAAAGACGCTTGTGCGCTTACCCTGGTTTTGTTGTATAGATCTTTTTACCGTACGCGGGGAAGGAATGAGCCCGCGGCCGGTGAGTTCGCGGGTAGTTGAGCCCGCGGTAGAGAGAATTGGCAGGTACCGGAGCCTGTATCCTGAGTCAAGGCGGGCATCCGGTCCTGCTGCTAAAATAATAATTAATTTTTTTCGGTGGCGATGGCGGAGGGGATACACCCGTTCCCATTCCGAACACGGAAGTTAAGCCCTCCTGCGCCGATGGTACTGCACGGGTGACTGTGTGGGAGAGTAGGTCGCCGCCGGTTTTTTTTGTCCGGCGACGATTGTTTGTCCCGGAGGGAGGAAATAGTCGACGCCGGACATTCTTGTTCAGAGCGCTCACGGGGAATTGCAATCAATGGTAAGCGACCGGGCTCATCTACGGCGCTGGCCTTCGACTCATGGAGTGTGCTCGACTACGCATCAAGGATATAGTTCTGTATGCTGTATATTAGAGCGCTGAAAAAAGAGGATACAATTAATGAAATATCATCACCTTGGAATTCCGACAACTACACAGCATCCAGGAGAGACATACCTTGAAGAATACAGGACGTTTTGCACAGATCACGAAAACAATCCTTTCGGAATTCAGTGGATGCGTTTCGAGCAAGATTGTCCACTTCCTGGTCTGGTGAAGACAGTTCCTCATGTCGCGTTCGAGGTCGAAAATTTAGCCCACGCACTCGAAGGACACGAGGTCCTGGTCGAACCGAACAGCCCATCAGAGGGCGTACTTGTGGCATTTGTTGTTTGTGACGGGGCTCCCGTGGAGTTTCTGCAGTTTTTGAAGAAGTAGAGTATGGCGAGCGCTCTAAAACGCCGCTGCAGCCGACGGGCCGCCGGCTGCAAGCTGCTTGGAAGCGTTACCAGGCCCGCGGCCGAGCGCCGGGTCGTTATAAGCAGAAAACAAGTACTATTCAAATTATCATGAGGATCTATTATGATTAAAAAAAAGACTATCGGGTTACTGATTATTATTGCAGTCGCAACTCCAGTGAAGGCTAGGGATATTGAAGCTACTCGAATTACACAGGATGTAATAGTAATCCATGGAGGCGGTGGCAATACGACGGTTGCAAGGACTGATAGCGGAATCATCGTTGTCGATTCATTTGTTTCACCTCAAGCAGCCAGAGAAGCAAAAGATATTATAATAAAGTATTTTCCTGATATACCAATAAAATACTTGATCAATACTCATTACCATTCCGATCACGTTCGGGGTAATCAACATTTTCGAGATGCACTCATCATCGGTCATGCAAATCTTGAAAAACACATGATGGATGATTATGATCAGCTTATTAAAAAATACGGTAGCTACGATGAGAAGATCATGGAGCTGGAGAATCGTATAAATGAAGTTACAGTTGAAACAGGCGAAGCAGCGCATAAGTTGAAAGAAGATTCGTTATTCTTGAAGGAAGCAAAAACATTTCTGGAAGAATTTATTCCCACGCCACCTTCTCTCCATATTACCTCTGATTCGATCCTTACTATTGGTGGTAAAATTTTCGAAATCTTATATTTTGGAACCGCACACACCGATAACGACCTGGTCATTTTGAGTCGCGAAGATCAATTATTGATAATGGTGGATCTTCTGTTTCACAGAAATTGTTATATTATTAATTCTACGTCCGATGTAAAGAATTGGATATCAATACTGGATAAAATGATCAAGCGATCTGCTGAGTATAAATACGTTATTCCTGGGCATGGCGCTGTGGTGGTGGATGCTAATGCTTTGGTCGAACAACGTGATTATTTGAATATTATTTGGAATACGGTTACCGATGCCCGCCATCGTGGATTAACTCTGGATCAGATTAAAAAAGAAATCAAACTTGATGGCTATAAAGAATTCATTGACTATGATAAGATCGGTTTGGATATCGAAGCATGTTGGCATCAACTCGAAAGATAATCATCGGTAACAATGTTGGTTGACTATCCTATAATAATTATAGTAATAAGCTTACAAAGAATCTTGCATATAACAATAAAATTAAACCGGCTGCAATAGTGATGTGCAAATCTGAATGCACGATATTGCGTGAGAAATCGATCTAAAACATAAATATTGCGCGCCATCGATTGCAGCAGCTTATTTTTGTCGTTAGGCAGGTTATGGGAGGGGAATAATGTCGCCGAGAAGCAATCCTTGGGAAGAAATTCCCAGCAGCGATCGAAAAAAGTATCAGACACTCGTTGATGCATTTGCTCCTGTGATTCGTTTGAAGCCGTTTGACTTATGGATAAATTTTCGGGCTCATCATAGGACTGCGATTTTAAAAAGTAAGCACCGCGGTAAGCATATTGCGAGGATTCAAATTGCAGCTCATTACATGTGGGACGCACCAACAATTGATGATCTCAAAAAAATTAGACCCAAATGGCCAAGCAAGACTGTAAGGAGATGGTATGAAAGATTTGAGCGCCACGTGAATCGTTGGGGACCTGGGGATATCGAGCTTATCAGCCTAATTTTACAAAGAGAACCGACCGGAGCCGATTTGGATGTAATATCCCCTTCGGAGTTTAGGGTAGACGAGATACAGTACAGGACTGGAGCTCACATCAAAGGCGTTATTAGCCAAGCATGGAAAGGTAATTGGGACAAATTGGGGAATATTCAGGTTCATTATAAAATTTCCAATGAACCGTTTGAATTCTATGAGAAGCGTCCGATACTAACAATAGATTCTTATCATCATTCATTTTATAAGCCCGGTGAAGTACCGGAGAAGGCAATTAAATGGGCAAAGGCAAAATTGCCATCAATACCATATTTCCCTAGAAAGCTTTGGAAGCACTTCAAAGTTGCTGAAAAAAATAGAGGAGCGGAATTCTGGGAATTAGAATAGAACCACATGACAAGCGTTTGGGGCAGCCGGTTGCCCTCTGTAACCGCTGCTCAAACGATAGGCGTCGGCGACAAGAATATGAAGGCAAGGTATAAGCATACGAATATCATCGCCCGAGATTGGCGATCACTGGCGCAATTCTATGAGGAAGTATTCGGCTGCGTCCGCGTGCCGCCTGAGCGTCATTTGTCGGGCGCCTGGTTGGAGAAGGGCACTGGTGTTACTGGGGCTGAGTTCTCAGGGGTGCACCTCATGCTTCCTGGTCAAGGCGATAACGGCCCGACCCTCGAAATATATCAGTATTCGCAGAACAAAGCGAAACCCGTTCCCTCGGCCAATCGAGAAGGTTTCGCTCACGTCGCCTTTGAAGTGGACAATGTTGGCGAAGCCCTCGCTGAAGTCCGGAAGCACGGCGGCGGCGCAGTAGGCGATGTGACGTCCCACGAGGTTGAAGGGGTCGGGATTCTCTCCTTCGTGTACGCTACTGATCCCGAAGGCAACATAATCGAGCTGCAGTCTTGGGAGTAACTTTGCCGAACCAGTGCATGAAGCTGACCAGAGCTACCGCGCGGCTTTGCCGCGCTCCATCCCCGGCAACTTATGCACACCGCTAGGCGCTCAAAATATTAGGAGTTCCAGGCTCGAGAAGTAAGATAAGGATAACGATG
>CP070629.1:268961-283459 GCA_020356005.1 Thermoplasmata archaeon | reverse complement strand
GCGAGAAAATATGTGTCCTTGAGATCCCTGCTTTTGAATTTAATGAAAATCGATGGTTCTTCTACGTCGCGGTAACCCTGGGCTACTTCATGCGTGGACAGAGCCGTTTCGCATCTGGGGCAGAACGGAACGATATAATAACCCTCGTACAAGAGGTTTTTATCCCAGATTTGTTTGATGGACCACCATACGGATTCGATGTATTCCGGTTTCATAGTAATATAGGGGTTCTCCAGATCCAGAATATTTGATACCCGCTCGGTCATCTTTGACCATTCATCGATATGGCTGAACACATCCTTTTTGCATTCATTGATGAACTTTTCTATACCGAAAACCTCTATTTCTTCCTTTTTCTTGATGCCGAGCCTTTGTTCCACTGCAAGTTCCACAGGTAAGCCGTGGCAGTCCCAGCCGCCCACGCGGGGTACGGTGTACCCCTTCATATAGTTGTATCTCAGGAACAGGTCTTTTACTGTCCTTGTGAGTACATGATGGACTCCCGGGGGTGCATTGGCTGTAGGCGGACCCTCGATAAATCTATAATATTTTTCTCCGGATTTTGATTTCAACATTTTTTCTGTTGTTTGGTTATTTTTCCAGAAATGCAAAATTTCCGTCTCTAACCCAATCGGATCGAAATTCGAAGGGATTTCTTCCATATTGTTCGCAGCTGAAGCTTGTGCTGAGTCGAAACCGGTCTGGTGTGTGCCATTGGATTTATCTTCGGGGTCCATTGCTTCGCCCTCCTTGCATATCCTTTTTTAGGGGAATTGATAAATTATATTTAAACAATACCTTATTTTAAAAGGCTTATTTGTTAATTTCCTATATTTCTACTAATAAAAGTACTGTTGATTAATTATTAAAATATGTTATTTATTGAATATGTGTAAACAAACTATAAATATTCAAAAACAAAATACGTTGATTTAATATTAAAATTATTTATATCGGAACTATGAATATGTATTGACACGGAGTAAAAATTAATTATATCTATGCAATTTACATATATATAAAAATTAGTAAGGACAGATAATTTGGAATATTATTGAGCCATGGCAATCGTTGGAGTTAATTTATCCTGACTTAAATTAAATAATATTAAAAGTACAAGTCAAATATTATTTTTTAGTACAGGAAAAAATGGTTATATAAACATATGAGAATTTGATGGGAAAAGGTGATCAAATGAAAAGAGCAATGTTCATATTTTTAATTGCGTTTCTAATAACGATATCATATCCTGTATCTGTTTCGGATAATTCCGAGGCATTTATTTTGGAGAAATTCACTGACGGGAACTCAGAAAATATAATAACATTTGGCGCGTCAGGGGGTTCTGATAACAGCACGCATATTATCATAGAAAAAGGTGCACCGGTTTATGAAGGATACATAAATGTAACCGGTATGCCCGATGCCAACGGTGATTATCCAACCATCAGCGGTTTCGATGTCGGCGATGACAGCTCCAATGAATGGAAATATGATGCTGTAGGATACGGTCAGTTCGGAAAACAGACGGTTTATAATGATGACCAAACATCCAAGAAAATAGTTCTTCCCGTGGATGGTAACTGGGGTTCAGTTGGAAGTATAAAATTACCGCGCAATGCAACGGTCACCAAAGCCACATTTGATATGGGATGGGGCACAAATATACTGACCATCCAGCCTGGCTCTGCAACGGGTAAGGATGCCTTAACAAACTCAGGAAGTGCAAACAGCAATTACGGAAATTGGGGTTACATCCAATATTATAATTTTATAACAAATTCATTTCTAGAATTCGATATCTCGTCAATACCCAGCGATTGCGAGATCCACTCCGGGGACTTGATGGTCAAACCTTCCTGGTGGAATACCCAGCGTACTTACGGTGTATATCAGGTACTTGGCCAATGGTGGGAACATAATATAACGTGGAACAAAAAACCTAATGTTGCGGCTACATCAATGGATACCACAAGCTATCCAGCCAATGATGCGAATTGGAAAGTGTTCGATATCTCACCTGCATTGGTAAACTGGAGTAATGGTATCTGGACCAACTATGGAGTGATGTTAAAAGAAGAAAGCGGTCAAACGGATAGGGGTTATGTTTTCTCCTGTGAGATCGGCACTGCCGCCAACCGACCCAAGTTGGTTATTGATTATATCAAATATCCGATTAATCCATCTATTACAATCGGTATGGGTTCAGAGGGTGCCGATTGGACTTATTCAGGTACATTGAAGAATTTTGAAACGACTAAGGACTTGAAAGATGAATTGAACGCCTACTTGAGCACGGTAACGGTAAGTGATGTGGATGGTTTCGGAAATGATATGGCGACTATACCGATCAATATATCTGCAGATAATAATGGAAGCATAGTGACCATTAACAATATCATTATAGAATATGACTACACACACCGAATCAATATAACTTCTACCTTGAACGCGCTGGTTCCTGATGATATTTTCAATGAGGGAGGTTATGTTGATATATCAATGCGTGTAACATCCACGACCCCGGGCAAATTCAAAGTGGATTCGCTCTATGTAACCTATAACCACCGCCCGGAATTGATTGCTAAGGACAATCCGGCAATAATGTGGATTCCTGATTATACCTTCCCGGAGGACTGTGATTTAACCAATGCAATCGACCTTGCATATTATTTCCAGGACGACTGGCAGGACAACAGGTCGTTGAAATACGCTGTAATCCGTAATACAAATTCGGGTTATGTCAAAGCCGAAATCAATCCTGGCGCACCGCATTACCTGAACGTGAAATCTCTGGTGGCTAACTGGACGGGAGATACAACCATACAGGTAAATTGCACAGATTCAGGTTTCAGGCAGATTCGGTCCAACGAATTCAAATTAATCATCAGCCCCGAAAACGATAAACCTGCGCCGAATATCGAAATTGAAGATTTTTCAATCAATGAAGACAGCCTAGACCGATCTATCGATCTCGATGACGGTAATTATTTTATTGATGCAGAGAGCGATACGATCTACTTTGATTTCGATATCGATCCACTGGATGTTGTTACTGATGAAAATCTAGCAATCGAAATAAATGAAGAAAATGAGTTGGTGATAACTCCCGGAAAGGATTACCACGGGAATGATATCCCAATATGGATCTATGCAGACGACGGGATATATGACGGAGAATTACATGAGGGCCTTGTAGCAAAATACGGCTCGGCGGATCCGTACAATTATCAAGAGGTCCTGATAGACATAAAACCGATGAACGACCCGCCGATCTGGTCCCCCATAAATGATATCTTCATCGATGAAGATGCCGTGCTGGAAAATTATATCGATCTTGCCGACTATGTTTATGATATAGAAACACCTTATGAAAATCTGACACTATCGGTGTTTTACAACGAGAACAGCAGCAAGCTAAATGTGGAGGTTGACGAGGAGAATTATGTTGATATATCATTTGCAGAAGCACATTTCATCGGCCGGACATTTGTAAAGCTGGAGGCCGAGGATTCCGACGGTGATAAAAGTTATGGTTCGTTCAATGTAATTGTAAACCCATTAAATGACTTACCAATAGTGCAACTGACCTCCCATAAGGAAGGAGATGAAGTAAATTCAACAATTAATCTTGAGGGTATCGCCAACGATGTGGACGGCTCTATCATTTCCGTTGAAATTAAATTTGACGATAGTTCAACTTGGGAACCGCTATCCACCACCGGGTACTGGACCTACCTGTGGGATACCACAGGAGTAAAGGACGGACCACACGCGATACATCTACGGGCCGTGGATAATGAAGGTGCCTATTCAGCTGAATACAAAATAACTTTGAATGTGTGCAATGATTGTATTGAAACCATCCAGCCTGTGGTGGATATAACCTCGCCGACAGACGGTACACTGGCAGACGGAGGTACAATTACACTTCGCGGGACGTCCAGGGACCCTGACGGGATGATAACTAGGGTGGAGGTCAAGGTGGAGGACGGTGAATGGCAGGTTGCCGACGGCACCATCGACTGGCAGATTGAAATTAATACCTCCGACCTTTCCAACGGTTTACATACGATTTACGTAAGGTCATTTGACGGCCGAAAATATTCTGATGAAACCAACGTTACTATCAACGTTTTCAATCCCTCAGATGGGACTTTAGGTGATGGTACCAAATCCGAAACGGATGATAAATCGGGTTTAGGGATGAGTACAAATTTGCTTTTAATAATCATAGCGATAATAATTGCTATAATCATAGCTGCGGCAATTGTTATAACACGGAAGAAGAAGAAGGATGCAGAGAAGGCCAAAGAAGCCGCAGCCGCGGCGGCAGTACCACCTACTCCTGCTCTTGAACCGGCGGCAGTGCAACCTGCAGGGCAGTTTGGAGCTGCACCTGCTACGCCGGCAATTGCTCCAGCACCCGCACCGCAGACAGGAGCACCAGCTCAGTTACCGCCGGTTCAGCCGGCAGCAGCCGCTGGTGTACCTCAACCAGTTGAACTGGCACCCTATCCCACGCCAACCGAGGTACCTGCTGCGGTTCCACAATTACCACCTGCAGCACCGGGTGCTGTGGAACAGGGTGCACCTACACCAACACCGACACCCACACCTGCACCAGCACCGCAGCCAGTGCCAACAGCGGCACCACCCACACCCGCACCCGTGCCAACCCCACAGGCAGCACCTCAAAGACCACCAGGCGGCGATGTGATTGATATCCAGGGAATTACTATTCAATCTTCTCCATCCCCAACACCAGATACACCGTCCCCGAGTCAACCTCAAGCAGTTCAACCCACAACACCTACAAAAGCAGTGTTCACAAAACCGGCAAAGCCGTTTGATAGTGATGCATTCACTGTTGATCTGGAATATTCATCCGAAACAGGTGAATACCGCACCAAAGGTCAGGTAAAAAAGGTCAACAAGTAATTTTAAGCTTTTTAATCGATAACAGAAGTGCGGCACTCGGTTGCGGTTGCGAGGAGCGTAACGTTGAGCGTCTAGCGGTAAGCGGCCGTCAAACGTCAGACGCCTTACGTTACGCACTTCGCAAACACAACCGCTGAATTGTTGCCCACACCGACCAGAAGAAAATGATTTCGAGGTGTAGGGCCGTTCCGTCAAATTGATGTGAAATTATCTCGCTCCTCTATAAGCTTTCCTAAATTGTTATTAAATCATAGTCAAATTTATTAAGGGCTTATTATAATTTCCATTATTATACTGCGTATCTTACCTAAAATTTATATAATATGATAATACTTCAATTCTTAAAATATTCTAGAACTATTCAATAAATCAATTAAAAATCAAATCCACCGGGGGTTAATCTGTTATACTGGGAGCGAGCAGAATAATTGGCCATCAAAATAAATTCTTTATATGGCCTTAAATAATACCGGTCAAAATGCATTGAATATGTTCTTCAGATGGGATTCAATATATATGGAAGGTTGATAACTATGAAGAGACTGTTTAGTATAGTCCTGCTAGCATTTCTTATAATGATGTCGTATCCGATGATCGTATCAGATGAAGCTGATAGTTATATTCTTGAGGAATTCTCTGATGGAAATCCAGAGCATATAATAACCTTTGGTAACGGCGGCGGTGAAGATGTCAATACGATAATCCAGATCGAGCGGGGGTCGCCGGTGTATTCCAGTTACATAAACCTGAGTGGTATGGATGACGGTTCCGGTAACTATCCTACCGATGTGGGATTCGACCTCGGAGATAACGGGACCTTCAACTGGAAATACGAAGGGATCGGTTACGGCTCCCTTGGCAAGCAGACCATGTACAATAATAGTAATATCACAGAGAATAAGATCATTCCAGCAAGCGGCCACGGTAATATCGGAAATATATTATTACCAAAAGGTGCCGTGGTGACGAAGGCAACATTCGATATGAGTTTTGGTACTGCGGTGCATGTACTCCAGCCCAACGGGACCGTCGGTAAGGATTGCTACACCTCGTACTCGTTCCCTACGGATAACCATGGAGATATCTTTTATCTTCAATATGCCTATGAGATCACTCCTGCTTTTATTGAGTTTGATTTAAGTTCGGTGCCCAGCGGTGCTGTAGTCACCAAATCAGAATTGAGTATTTATGCATGGTACTGGGAAATTAATCAGGTTTATGACATATTCAGAGTGCTTCAACCATGGTGGGAGCATAATTTAACCTGGAACAACGAACCCTCGGTTGCAGGAACAAAACTTGATTCATGTACGTTCAAGAATAATCCTAAGTGGAAGATGTTTACTATAACCACGGCAGTTCAAAACTGGCTGGCGGGTACCTGGAATAATTATGGTGTTGTTATAAAAGAAGCCAGCAACCAGTCTAATTCTTATTTGACATATTCCAGCGATTATAATACTGAACCAACAGAGCGGCCAAAGCTTGTTATCGATTATACCAAATATCCGACGAACCCGGGCATAGAAATCGGTCCGAGCACCGGCAATCCCGATTGGTCACATTCCGGCACGCTCCAGAGCGTTGTTACAACGAAGGATTTGAAAACCGAACTGAACAATTACTTAAGCACAGTGCCGTCAGGTGTGGTGGACCAATGGGGCGTTGAGATGGTGAAGGTACCAATCGGTGTATCTGCTGATGCTGACAGTATTGTGCAGATAACAAATATCCAGATCGAATATAATTACACTGCCAAGGTTGATATTACAGATGAGCTCAATGTACAGGTCCCACCGGATCCTGAAAATGAGGGCGGGTATGTGGATATACCCTCCAAATTCACATCATCTACTGCCGGTAAATTAAAAGTCGGCCCTTGTAAAATAGAATACAATCATCGTCCTGTAATACAGCCCCAGGATAATCCCTCTATAACATCGATATATAACTTTACATTTCCGGAGGATTGCAATTTACCAAAGGCAATAGACCTTGCATATTTCTTCCATGACGATTATGATGTCAATACCTCACTTACGTTCACGGTATTATCCAATACCAATCCGAAATATATTGAAGTTGAAATCAATACCGGTCACTCGAATTATTTGAAGGTAAAATCCAAAGTAGAGAATTGGTCGGGTTCAACGATCGTTATTGTTGACTGTACGGATTCTATTGGCCGAACATTGGAGTCGAACGAGTTTAAAATTACCATTGCACCAGTGAATGACAAGCCTTTAATCAATCTTGAGATACCCGACATAACAGTGACCGAGGGCGGAATCGAGAGTACCATCGATCTGGATTACAGGAAATATTTCATCGATGTGGAAAACGATCCGATTTATTTTGATTTTGATATCGACCCCTTGAACAAAGTTGCAAACGAAAATATTTCCGTGGAAATAGATGCCGATAATAAACTGATTGTTAAGGCACTGGGCGATTACAACGGTAATAATATCCCGATATGGATATACGCGGATGACGGGATATTTGACGGCCCCGGTCCTCACCCCCAGGTGGCGAAATACGATTCAGGTCTACCTTATACTTACCAGGAGGTTCTTGTTAATATAACACCCCAGAACGATCCGCCGTTCTGGATAAAAGATATCGATGATATCCATATCTATGAAGATGTTGATTTGATACACTACCTCAATCTGAAAAGTTATATTGATGATATTGATTCGGTGAAGGATGATATAACTTTTTCTGTATTTTTTAATGAAAATTTCACCAAGATCAATGTTGAAGTTGATTCGAATGCATATATGGACATAACTTTTGCAGAGGAAAATTATGTCGGCCGTACATTTGTAAGGGTAGAGGCAAAGGATGCAGAGGGCGGTAAAAGCTACAAATCCTTCAATGTAATCGTGATACCGGTAAATGATGCGCCTGAGGTCTCAATTTTATCACCCAAGAACGGTGATACCGTCTCGGGTATTGTGAATATGCATGGCGATGCCAGTGATGTCGACAGTAATATCGCCGTAGTGGAAGTTATGGCGGGCTCCGATACAACCTTTAAAACCGCTATGGGGACTTCCAGCTGGGCATTTTTCTGGGACTCGACGACTGTTTCGGATGGTACCTACGATATAAAAATCCGTGCAAAGGATGAGGATGGGGCTTATTCGGACAATTTGACGATCTCGCTGAAAGTTAAAAACGGAATTGTGTTCGACCCGTCAAAGAATGTCAAGCCGACGGTAAGTTTCAATGGTACAGGTGACACGATTTATGCAGATACCGGATCGGTCACCTTAGAGGGGAAGGCCTTTGACCCGGATGATGGTATAGCAGTTGTACAGATTAAAGTGGATGACGGCGAATGGACAGAAGCGTCGGGCACGATCAACTGGAAATATACACTGGATACATCAAAGCTCTCAAATGGTTTGCACAATATATCTATCAGATCATACGATGGAAGGGTGTATTCTAATGAATCATATGTCCTCGTCAATGTTTACAACCCTAAAACAACCGATGACGATGATACCAAAAAGGATACATCGGAAAAAGAAGGAGCGGACGAAAATACTGCCTTATACCTCGCGGTAATTATTATTGTGATAATTGTTATTTTAGCACTTGTTGGATTCGTTTTGAAGAAGAAGAAAGATGAGGCCGCCAAGAAAGAGGGTGTGACTGAGGGTGCGGAACCCCGAATCGAACCCGGGGCAGAGGTGGAAGCGCCAGCCGCACTAGGTGAAGTCCCAACACCTGTGCCAGCAGTTGAGGGTGCCGAAGGCGGCGAGGCAGCTATGCCCGAGGGTATACCGAAACCTGTGGAGTTGCCAGCAATGCCAGCCCCGACGGAGCTGCCCCCACCATCAACAGAAACACCCACACCCGTGGAGGAGGGGGGTGAGCCCGAAGCAGCAGCTGGAGAACCTCCCGCAGCAAAACTAGTATCTACGCCCACACCGACACCGGAACCCGCAGTAGCCGTTGAGGCTTTACCTGCAGCGCCAGCACCAGCGGAACCAACCCCGACGCCAGCACCCACACCCACGCCCACACCCGCTCCAACTCCAACACCCACTCCTACCCCAACACCGACCCCTACACCCACACCCACAGCAGCACCGGCAGAACCTGTTGCAGAAGAAGTACAGGAACCAAAACCGAAAGTTGAGAAATCAGACGAAAGCGGTTAGAAATCAATTAGAGCCCTCTCACAGCGACTATAATCTGCATGATATCAGAGCGATCTCACAACGACTATTTTCATATTCTCTTTGTAGTGGTCTTATAGCATTATGAATCAATGTAAAATCAGAGCGGTCTGGTAATTCACATCTGTTCAGGTGCGTTAATACCAATCAAGTCCAGAGCCACAGCCAGTGCCCACCTGGAGGCTTCTACAAGAGCGAGTCTGGAGGCCCTCAGCTCATCTGATTCTGCCGGTAGAACCGGGCAGTCCTTGTAAAATTGGTTGAACAGCGCGGCGGTTTTGTATGCGTATGCCGCAACGGGATGGGGTTTTCTCGTATGTGCGCATTCATGGATTAGAGACGGCAGCCGCGCCAGATTTCGTATCAGTTCATCTTCCGCGGGGCTGTCCAGAAGATCTGTTGAATAATCCGAATACCCTGCCAGCATTTCTTCCGCTTTTCGTAAAATACTGCAGGCCCGCGCATGGGAGTACTGTACAAAGGGTGCACTGTTGCCTTCGAAATTCAGCGCATCCATCCACTTAAATACGATTTTCTTCTCGGGCTGAACCCGAATCAAATTATAGCGAATGGCACCCAGCCCAACTACATCCGCAATTTCACTCTTCTTATCATCAGGCAGTTCAGGGCGCCTGGTCTCCACCTCCTTTCTCGCCCGTGCGGCAGCTTCCTCCATCAGGTCATCCAGGTATACCACCTGACCCTTCCTGGTGGACATCTTCCCCTCCTCCAGCGATACAAACGAGTAGAACACCACCTCTGGTACATGCTCCATACCCATAATCTTCAGTGCGATCTCCAGCTGCCTGGCCTGGAGCTTATGATCCTCTCCGAGGATATTGATGGCGATATCACAGTTCTGAAGTTTGTTCCAGTGATATGCTAGGTCTCTGGTTGTATAAAGTGATGTCCCGTCGCTGCGGGTAAAAACGAACCTGCTGGTCTTGCCGCCGAGCTCATAGCCCTCCAGGTCCAGGTAATATGCCCCTTCTTCTTCTTTTGTGATTTTCGATTTCTTCAATTTCGCAATAACTTCATCAACGCCCCCGTCCAGTACCGATTCCGATTCCCAGACGAATTTGTCAACGAAAATATTCATTCTTTCCAGCGATTCCACCATCCCCGCCAGAACATCCGAACAGGGCTTTTTAAGTTTATTCAATTCATCGATGTCGCCTCGTTCGTAGGATTGGATCATCCTGGTGATTACACCTTCAACATCCGGGTCCTCTTCCATTTTCTTATAAGCGCTTTGGTAGTACCTGACCAGCTCATGGTCCTTCTTGGTTGAGCCGGCAGCCGGCAGGGAATCTCCGCTTAGGTTTTGAACGCCCCAGCCGAGTATGGCGGCCTGCTTGCCCATATCGTTAACCCAGTACTGTACCTCAACCTCATATCCAACCTTTCGTAATAACCGCGCCAGCGTATCACCGATGATCGGGTTGCGCGCCCGCCCTACATGGAACGGTCCGTTGGGATTGGCGCTGGTGTGCTCCAGAATTATCCGCTTGCCGATATTTGGAAATGTACCGTACTCCTGTTTCTCTTTTAGTATCAGAGGTATAGTAGCACCAGCCAGCGGCTTAAGGTTGATTTTAAAATTCAAGTAGCCCTTTACCGCTGATATTTTTAAATTTTCAACTGCGCCGATTTTATTTAATAACATTTCAGCAATTTTTTGCGGCGGTAATTTAAGATCCTTTGCCAGGGAAAAACACGGGTATGCAAAATCTGCGAGTTCAGGTGATGTCGGTATCTCCATCTGCGGCACCTTTTTAACCTTAAACTCCATTACCGCGCTCTCCAGAAGTTGCGAACAGGTGTTCCTGTAATTTGCCAGCGGGTCTACCGATTCGAAGCTGTTATCGAATTTTGAAGTGGGCTCGGTCATCACTTTGGAATGTTAATTCAAATTTAAAATGCTTTCTGAAAAAAAGCGTATTAAATATTTATAGGAACATTAAAATAATACAAATGTATATTTTAAGTGCGTGTTTTAAGAGTGTGTGAAAAATGCCTATGGCACCCTTAACCCGAGTTCGAACTGGCATTCCTGGCTTAGATAATATTATGGACGGGGGGTTGATTGAAAATACAATTACCCTTGTAAGCGGCCCGGCCGGTTCAGGAAAAAGTCTTTTCGCTATGCAGTATCTTTACAACGGTGCAAAGGGCTTTAACGAGCCCGGGATATTCATCACACTGGAAGAGGGGAGTGAAAGTGTAAAGGCCACAATGAATGCCCACGGCATGGATGTGGAGCAGCTGATAAGTACCGGTAAATTATTTCTTATCGATTTGGGTGAGCCCGAAGCGGACGGGCGGGGCAGCACCAAGGTCAACGGCTTCCGCAGCATTACGGACCTGCTCCAGAACCTTATCAAGTTGAGCAAGGCCAAACGAATAGTGATCGATTCTGTCAGTGCCGTCGGTGCGTTTTATGTATCACGTGAAGAATTCCGGCGAAGTCTTATTAATTTCGTCAGGTTTCTTAAATCGAACAAAATCACGGCGGTTCTTATTACTGAATCCACACATGATTCCACCACACGGTTCGAAGTGGAGGAGTACGTTGCGGATTCATTCATTCTCCTGGGTTTAAAAGAAGTTGAGGGTAAATTGAGCCGTTCGCTTGTGGTCCGAAAAATGCGTCACACCTGGCATGACACGTCTATGCATCCATTTACAATAACTACAAGAGGCATTGAGATAATTAAGTGAAATTATAAGCTAAAACTATAAGCTTTTTAATCGATTATAGAAGAGCGCCTAACGTTTAGCGGTGGCGAGGGGCGTAACGTAAAGCGGAAGCGAAGTTCGTCTCATCCTTTCCTCTTCCGAAAGGATTCGAAATTCAAATTTCTTAAAATGAAATCTTTTTAGAAAAAATAGTATCTTTTAGTTGATCGGGTTTTAGAATTCCAATTTCTGTTATGAATCCCTCAATATATTTCGCCGGGGTTACATCGAAAGCCGGGTTCTTGGCATCCACGCCCTCTGGTGTTATTTTCCTGCCGTCCAGCTCAAGAACCTCTTCAGGGTCCCTGTTCTCGATGGGGATATCCTCTCCTTTTTGTATATCTGCATCAAAAGTACTAACAGGCGCTGCGATATAGAATGGAATCCCGTTCTCCTTTGCCAGAACCGCTTTTTCATATGTGCCGATCTTATTTGCGGCGTCACCAAGAGCGGCAATTCTATCTGCACCTGTAATTACAATATCGATATCTTTATTCTTCATGTAATACCCGGCGGCATTATCGGCGATTACCGCGCATGGAATGTCCTCGTTGTTCAGTTCCCACGCGGTTAATTTGGCTCCCTGTAAACGAGGACGGGTTTCGTCCACATAAACAAAGAACTTTTTTCCTTTCCCGGCTGCAAGGCGCATGGGCGCTAAAGCGGTACCGTATTCAACAGTTGCCAGTGCACCTGCATTGCAGTGAGTTAGAATGTTCATTCCATCTTTAATCAACCCTTCGCCATTTTCACCGATCTTTTTACATCGTTCTATTATTTTATCAGCATAGGACCTTGCTGCTTCGGCTGCTTTCTCTGCTGAAACAGATTCGGTCCCGCACGCGTCCTTCATATAATTCAAAGCAAAGTCCAGATCATATGCCGTTGGCCGCGTTGCAAATAACACCTCTGATGCGGATTCCAATGATGCGTCAGGCTGCCTCGCTGCCAGCGCCATTCCGTAAGCTGCGGCCACGCCGATGGCGGGTGCACCGCGCACGATCATTGTGTTTATGGCTTCTGCCACATCCTGGTAGCTTCTGGCCTCAAAAATAGTAAATTCGTGAGGTAGTGCGCGCTGGTCTATGAATTTGACAACATCATCCTTCAGCCACACCGCCGGATAATTCTTGATTTCGCCACCGAGCTTTACCTTCATTTATCAGCACCTTTTTGTTCCGATTCCTCTTTCGGTAAATGACTCTCAAGGTTCTTAAAAAATTGTATCAATTCAGAAAATAAATCCTTGAATGAATTATTATAAAAAGCTATACCCTTTCCCAGGAGATTTATACTCGATCCCTCTTTCATATGCGGTAAAATATTCAAAATAATATCTGGCTGGAAAAGCTTGATCTCCGAATCTATGCTTTTAATATCCACAAATTTGTCAATATCAATATCAACCAATAATTTGACAACTGCGATGCCGTTAATATGCGGGAATGTGCGGTAAGAGAACCAGTGGAAGGGCATATCCTCATTTGGTCCTGTTTTGCCTACGGCGAGCGCCGAATTCCTGACAGGGTCGTAATCGACGATTTCGACGAAATCATTCGGGTTCACAGGGGTGTTGACAACCTCGCCGGTTGACAAATAGAATTTCTTACCCCAGCGTACGCTCAATGATGCAATAACGAACTCGGGGTGATTCCGCTCAGAAAGCTCTTCTAGCCGTATGAGGTTCTCGTTGATCTCTTGTAACGGTTCAGCATCGATCTCCTGTACACCCAGGAAGAATATTTCGGATTGGTACGGATCTCGGCTCTGCATAGAGTTCACATCTTAGGAGATTAAATATAGTTATCTAAAAAATAAAGGTAGGTTATAAAGATTTAGTTGGATTGTATTTAAAGTTATGTTGATTTATTAAGATTTTTGACTGCTTATATAAGCTTAATAATTGATACCAGAAGGGCGAATTAATTTTTCATCAATTTGACGGCACGGCCCTACACCTCGAAATCATTTTCTTCTGGTCGGTGTGGGCAACTATTCAGCGGTTTGCGTTTGCGAGGGGCGTAACGTCCTGCGGTTTCGTTATTCGTCTCGCTTGTCGGGGTGGAAGCTCGTCTGGTGGATCGTACTGGTGAGTCGTCTCGTGTGTCGTTTAAGTTAAGCACCCAATACCGAGGCACAAATCACGAGACGAGCCTCGAGCCCTTATAACGAGACGGGCCTCGATTCCGTTTTACGAGACGAGTATCGCAACCGTTAATCGGTACGCCCTTCGCAACCGCTCAACGTGTACCGCACCTCTATAATCAATTTATAATTAATCAAAAATCATGAACGTCGACTAATTCTTGTCTTACATTTCGGACAGGTAAGCTGTATGTGCTGTTTTTTATCTATAGCTGATGCATATCTCTGTGGGATTTTGAATTTATGCGAGCATGTTGGACAGCTGATCAAACCGGAGCTGTCATCTGGGTGAGCACCCACCTGAGAAAGCCCTGCTTTGATACTGATAACCCTCGGCCCTTCCCCGGCAACGGGCTGGGTTGACGGACTTACTGGGCCTTCACCTTTCGGTCCTAATTGTACCTGCCCCACTGTCATTTTATCGAATGCAGATAACTCACCTTGCTGTTCAGTAACGGTTTCCATCTTCTTCTTCCG
>CP070629.1:258990-268861 GCA_020356005.1 Thermoplasmata archaeon | reverse complement strand
GGGGGTCATTGATGACAGAAAAGTTACCCCGGGGATAACTGAGTTGTCTTCAGCAAGAGCTCACATCGACCTGAAGGCTTGCTACTTCGATGTCGTCTCTTCCTATCCTGGCAGTGCAGCAGCTGCCAAGGGTGGGGTTGTTCGCCCATTAAAAGGGATCGTGAGATGGGTTTAGACCGTCGTGAGACAGGTTTGTTGCTTTGTGCTGGAATCGTTTTGATGCTTGAGGGGAAAGAGCCTTTAGTACGAGAGGAACAAGGCTCTGGAGCCACTAGTTTACCAGTTGTCCGGTAGGGCATTGCTGGGCAGCCACGCTGTCTCGGATAAGAGCTGAAAGCATCTAAGCTCGAAGCCGGCCCCAAGACGAAGCACCTTAGAACTCTTATAGAAGATAAGTTTGATAGAACTGGGGTGTAAGTACCAAGGGATCACCTTCCTCACATTCCGTGACACCAACGACTTTGTCCGCGGTGTCGCCGTGTTGAAGGCCGAGGTATTCAGCCCGCAGTCACTAACAGTTCAGGCCACAATCACGCGTCTTCTCAACCATTTGACAGATTGCATATGGATTTTCCTTTTTTTTATATAAACGAGACCACTTTGATTAGTGTAGGCTATCAGTCTGGCGTCTAACGTTGGACGGCTGCGATGTGCGTAACGTCATCCGGTTGCGAAGAGCGTGTCGAATTGAATTTAAAGAAAGTTGTAATGAAAGCGGCCGCTTAGCCTTAGCCGTCCAACGTTACGCCCCTCGCAACCGCAAACATCTACCGCACTTCTATAAGCTATTAAAAATCTCTTAGTAATTCTCCAGAATCCCCCTCATTTCCATCAATTATATAGAACATAATAATAAACTTTATATGGGGTTAACGTTTAATTACACAAATAAATCCAACTGTGAAGGTCTGTGCAATGAAGCCCTCTGCGAAAGATAAAGCGCGGTATTTAGCTAAAATCGAGGAATGGAAAAACCTGGGGTTCGACGTAAGTGGTCTTGCAGAACTTCTGGATTCGGATTTTGAGATGTTCAAGAAACGCAGGCTGGAGATCCTGCGGGGACAGATCGGGGATACGCCCAAAAAAATCAGGATAGAAGAGGAGGTTGAGGAGGAAGTTGAGGAACCCTCCGAACCTTATGAGAAAGAGGTCGAAGAGGAAGTAGAGGAAGAGGAAGCAGAGGATGAGAGCACTATTTTAGTTGGAGCTCCTGTCAGAAAGGCCAGGCCGAAAGTGCGAACAGAAAAAGAAGATAAGCTGATGCTGGTGGGTAAACCCCTGCCGGTGGAACCGCCGCCGCCAGAGGATGAAGAGACGATTTTAATTGGCGATCTCGAAGAAGAGGAAGAGGTAAAGCCAAAAAAGGTCAAAGAGGAGATAAGGGAACCGAAGGTCTCCGATGCAGCGCGTGTCAGAGAGCTTGAAGCTGTAGAAGAGCCGAGAGAGAAGAAGCGAGAGGCAGAAGAAGAGGAGGAAGTAGAGAAGGAGGAGGAGGAAGAGGAAGCCGAAGTCCCCATGTCAATGCTGGGTTTGGAGGTCCCAACGGAAAAGAAGAGTTAAGAAGCAAAGGCGAAACCAAAGCCCGGTGCGCGCCCACCTGCCAAAACCCAGAGTGTAAAAATTGCTGCGGTTGGCATTGCAGGGATCTTGATAATGGCGGTTCTATTGTGGATGATATATATCGAAACCTCGCAGGATGGAAACGGTAATGGAATTACGCCGGGTGAACTTGAAGCGGTCATAGAGGTTGACAATACACAGGCATATGCCGGTGAGACCCTCAATTTCAATGCCGCGCGATCTATAGGTGAGATCTCAGCATACCAATGGATATTCGATACCGATTTTATATTAACTTCAGGTTCTGACACTTCAATCTATGTCGGGGGTTATTTTGCACAAACTGTAGCAGAAAAAAATGAATATACGGTTTCACTAACCGTTGAAACCGCGGAAGGCCAGCTTGATTCGGATTCCATCTCTATTACGATAAATCCACTGGAAGTCATTGTCTCTGAAGAACTGCTGGGTGATTCGGGACTGTTTCTTAGCGAGGGAAACATCACAGTTACCAATCCTGATAATATCGCAAGCTTTTCTTATAATTCTGGCTCCGAGTTTTTTGGTGTGATGGATATCAACATAAATAATATCCTGTTAAACTTCAGAAATGTGACAAATGATCCAATGTCAACCAGCATTTTTGATTCACCATCACAAATCGCCAGCGGTTTCAATAATCTTCACGATGTATATATCAGGGAAATCCGCCAGAACCTCGAAATCAGCGGTTCCATGGATGCATCCATGACCAGCACCACCGCGGGGTCGTACCAGGAGACCCTACCCATAACCGGCACGATGAACTCGGTGGAGACCTCATATACCGATTATACGACAGGTCATACGATTCAGATACACACTACAAATGATCTCGATCTGGACTCCGAAATTACCGAGCCGGTCTCCATCCCGCTGGAAATGCAGTCTACTGATGAACTTACGAGCTTCCCCGACCTCCGCGCCACACCCAGCAGGCTGAGGCTTGCAGACCTTTCCGAGGATCCCATCGAGCTGGGCGACCGGGATACCATAATCTACGACAATGTAGCCTACAGCTGGATTGCTGTATCCGCCGACCAGGCCTCGGGCAACCCGGCATTGAAGCTGGAATTCCACCTGGATTCGGGGACGCTCAAGGACAACAACATCGATGAGTTCTACATGCATTAATGGCTGGGCAACAACTACCCGGTGGCATTGAAATCTGTTCTGCATGTACAATTTACAATCGACGGTAATACCGTTGTGATGAATTATGCCAATCAATTGAAAGGTTACACAGCGGGCAGCACCTCAATCAGCAGCCAAGAATGCAATGAGGAGTTCGATTCTAACAACCATTATCCGGTGGTGTATTCGGATATGGATTCAACCCTCGCATCTGATTTTGCCGATGATTGGAATTACCTGCCCAGCCTCAAGAAATCCAATTTGACAAACAGTTTTGAAGCCTTTTCACCTGATAACGCAATGACCTCATATATCCTGCCGCTGTCTGGAGTCAATGATTACCTGAACAATTATCCTGAGGCGTATGTGACAACGGCTTACTGCAACCGCACGGATGGCGAGCTGATATGGAATGTAACCTTCGGCTCGAAGGACGAACCCAACGGATATAATGTTCTGGTGAGCGAATCGGGGGTTAAGTACGATATGGCGAAAACAATCGATCCACCCAGGAACGGAACGGACGATTTGTGGCCGGTTTTAACCTTCGCGGGAAGCGAATATATTTTCAAAAACCTTGATGATGACGATATAAACGTAAATATTTTTACGGGGGGCAGTATCAATTTTGATTCGGCCTCTTACGGCATCACCGCCGACCTGAGCTACCCCACGGTGGACTTTACTTCGGTAACAAATTTCCAGACGCAGAAGCTGGCGTATTACGCGGCAACAAAGGACGGATCGTTTATTACTGCACTGGATGCTGAGACGGGACAGCTGCTGTTCAAGCTGAAGCACGAGTATACCGGAATAGACATACCGATTTGATTTAACTTCGATTTCAGCGAGAACGCTTCGATTCCACATTGATTAAAAGCGCTGGCAGGAGGCAGGCCGTTTCGCTATTATTATGATTTTAAGCACTGGCAGTGGGCAGTTTGAATCAAAACCCTAGATCATCTTTCGCGAACTTCGCGGCTTTCGCGGTTGAAAAAAGCCCCTACCAAAACCGACTAGGTAATCCCATTAAATTTAAACCCCCTCTGGGTCTTTGGTCCTGTGTCCTTGGCCATAGAACCTAGAACCCAGAACCTGGAACCTGATTTTATTGATTATTCAGCTTCTAACAATCAGCAAAAACCAAAATAATATAATATTAATGCTGTATTTATGCTAAGCAAAGTATCCCGCGAGGTGAGAAATTGAGATTTTATCATAAAAACCAATTCGGATTGGTAAATAATTACAGATCATTTTCGAAATTCATTGCTTTGTCGATTCTTTTTGTAATTATTACTGCTATTATAGTCATTCCGGCTGCCGGTGAAAATAGTGATGGAACAGTTCCCGTAATTAATGGAATCATATCGGCAAACGAATATGATCATAAAGCCGAATTTGCAGGCGGTGATTTCAAGATTTACTGGACGGTGGGCGAATCCAATATCTCAATTGGGTTGAGCGCAAAAACCAACGGATGGGTTGCATTCGGAATTGGTAACAGCATGACAGATGCAGATATGATCATCGGCTGGGTTAACAGCACAGGCGGCGCCACGGTCCTGGACTGTTATTCCGAATCCTCCAGGGACCACCCCGTCGACGAGGACCTGGGAGGTACCGATGATATCGAATCCAGCGGAGGTTCTGAAAGCGACGGCTGGACACACATCGAGTTCACCCGCGACCTTTCTACCGGCGATACCTATGATGCACCGATAAAAAAGTCAGGAGAACTGGAGGTAATCTGGGCATATGGAAGTTCCGATAACTTTAATGCTCAACACTCAGAGTTCGGATCTGGAACAATTAACCTTGTAACCGGTGAGGTTGAAGAAGATGAGGAAGTACGATGGCAGCTTCACGCGTTTTTAATGATAATAGGATTGATACTCATAGGATCCGGTAATGCAATTGCAGGGGCAATGAAAAAGAAGACGTGGTGGTTTTCTGCTCATAAAACGCTGGAGGGATTTGGTGGGGTTTTTGCATTCATTGGTTTCGGGTATGCTTTCTACATGATCTCCGTAAGTACGAATGAGCATTTTAGCGAACCTCACACCTTCCTTGGTTTAATTACAGTAATCTTCATAGTCATAACCTTAAGACTGGGAAAGACCATAACCAAACCCGCCGGGTCATCAAAAAAATTCAAAGCGCTTCATAGATGGTTCGGTCGAATTACTACTATTATGATGCTTATTACAGTCTATGCCGGATATTCACTGGTATAATCGATTTATATTTAACACTAAGTGGATGGGAATATATTTCAATCACAGAAATCATATGTATATGGATTTTTTTCCAATTAAGATAATACATATTTAACGTATATTTAAAAGAAAAATATATATACCGATGGGACGGTAAGTTTGTTTGGCTGGGCGCAGGGATGCAAGTGGAGGCAATGAAATGACTGGATTGAAATGGGCTCTCTTAACGGTCTTACTTTGTTTAATTTTAATATTCCCAGCACAGATTAGTTACTCATCTGATCCGGTATATCAGGATGATTATGCTGACGAATCAAATCCTAGAGAGGAAACATCAAAAGATGCTGAAATCACCCGCTCATCATCCCCCTCACGCAACAATATGGTAAAAGAATTTACAGATCCGATATCGATGCCAAAGGTAGAGGGTTCCTGGAACCAAAGCAACTGGAGCGGAGGACCAAATCAAATAATCTGGGAGGACCCCTCTAAATATAACTCATCGTCGAATCTAGTTTACTCACCCTCCGACGGCCATCTTGAACTAGAAACAGGGGGCGAAATTGAGGTTTGGGAGAATCTGGGCGACGGCCCGACGGAATTGTACCGACATTCTATGGTTTGGTGCCCCAGTGAAAAAGTTTTTCTTATCTTCGGTGGTTATATTAGTGGTGTAGGCACATCGAATAATTTGTATGAATACAACCCCGAAACAGATGCCTGGAAACAAATTAGCCATTCGAACCCACCACCTGCCAGGACATCCGCTATCATGGTTTGGGATAGTGTTAATAATCAATTGTGGGTTCACGGCGGTCGGGATTCATCCTGGGATTTATTGAATGATCTATGGTGTTATTCTCCTACCACCAAGACATGGACACCGAAATCGGGAGGGATGGGTGCAAGATCTTATTCCGGAGGAGCATTTAACCCCGTTACTCAACAGATTATAGTGTACGGCGGTTATATAGGTGATTTTTATAATGCCTCCAATGATGTTTTTATTTATAATGTCCAGACTGATATGTGGGCACAAATGAAGGATTATATACCTCGGTTCTATCATGATGCTATATGGTGCCCGAAAACGAATTCCATGATGGTATACGGGGGCTGCGAAGGATATACTTCGGGCTCCGGATACGATTATGTATGGGAACTGAATGAATATTTCCCTAACAACGATACCTGGGTCAACCACAGCGGTGTCGCCGATAGAAATCGTCCAATAATGGCCTGGGATACCTACAATAAAAAAATAGTTATAACGGGAGGATATAAAGACGGGTATAGGAACGAAACATGGTGGTATGATATCGATTCAGATACATGGGAGCCTAAATTAAGAGGCCCGCCTCCCAGAGATTATGCAGAGGGCGATTGGGATACAATTCATAATAAGTTAGTAATATTCGGCGGATATAGTTCTGGTGGATGGCGGAAGGATTACTGGGGTTATAGTCCAAATGCTTCGGCATATGTATCACCGGGCGAACTCAGTTCATCTATATATCATCCCAGATATAGAATGAATTTACAATCCGTATCATTCGGTGTTTACAATCCAGCTCCAACACATGTTGGAAGCAATCCCGTTAAGATTCAGCTTGCAGGATCCGACGATTCACCGGAGAACGCTGATTCATTTATTGGACCGAACGGCAAGACCAATACTTATTTTGATGAAAAAAATGGAGAGGCTACACCTGCAGTTCTTGACGGAAGTAAATATCTGGCATATAATGTGCAAATAAGTACCGGAAATCCTTTATACACGCCGAAATTAAAGTGGGTCAATATTGATTATTATACTTATCCGGATAGTTATACAAAGGAATCAGACATAATCGATTTGGGAGAGGATCTCGGCCTCCCGTTAAGACTGGTGAACTGGACAAGTACAGAACCCGAGGGTACAAATCTCGAGATTTATTTTCGACAGTCTTCTAACTCGGTAGGTTTAAATTCTCTCAGCTGGGAGAAAGTAATAAAAGAACAATCAGAGTTTGGCTACAAAGGAGGACGATATTTACAATACAAGGCAGTTCTGTCCACCACCGAGCCCGGTTACACTCCTGTGCTGGAAACGATTAAATTCACATTCAATGCTATTCCAACAAAACCCACGCCGGTATTACCTCTGAATAACAGCTGGGTGGGAGACCGCAAACCGACACTAAAATGGGAATTTCATGATCCGGATCCAACGGACTATCAGATTGGCTTTGAACTTAACATCGCATTAGAAGATGACTTCAAGACTTATGCTTATTCAAAAGCGCTGGATAGTACCGACAACAGCTTCAAAATAGATTCGGAGCTTGAGGAAAAAACATACTACTGGAGAGTTAGACTGCGTGATAACTACGGGAGCAAGGGCCCCTGGTCCGATATCTATATTTTCAAAATCGATACAGCAAAGCCAGAGCCTCCGCAGATACAATGTTATTCGCATCCGCTTGAAAGTATATGGTATAATAAAAACCGTGCGGTATTTGATTGGAACGAACCAAAGGACACCAGCGGAATAGCGGGGTACAGCTATATCATTGACACATCTCTCGAAGTGGAACCTGAAAACACTACAATATTATCAACAGAAGAGTTCCGGTTGGCCCATAATGGTACCAGTAATCCAGAACTGATTGTTGAGGAAGAGTTAACAGATGGCATATGGTATTTCCACGTTAAGGCAGTTGACAACATGGGAACATGGTCTGATAAAGACACCAAAGTTATCAGGATTGATACCACACCACCCTCTGTAAAGGATGAAACTCCAGCCCATGTTACGGCGGGTGCTGCTTTCTTATTTAAATTTAATTTGAATGATACCGACAGCGGTATAAATCAGGCAACCATAAATTGGCGGTATTCTACCGACCTGGATTACCAGTATGATGTTCTTTCGAAGGATGAAAAAAGCGGTAAATCCATGTTAAACTATCAACTTGAGAATAGAAACGACCCGTACCTTGAATTTTACCTTTCCGTGACTGATAAATCCGATCCCGTCAATGAGATCAGGTACCCGGCTTCGGGTCATAAGCGTATCAATATCGTGGACAATATTCCGCCGGAGATTCACAATGTCACCGGTGATATCTCTCAGAACCGGTATACCAATCTTGTAATAACAGTTGAGGTAACAGATAATGTCGGCATATCCGAGGTTACGGTCTATTTTAATGACCAAACCACCGGTAGGACCATGACAGAATCCTCTGACGGGAAATACAGCATCAACATCGACAGAGTTGAATTGGTAGAATTAGCAGAATACACCGGTGGAGATAGAATTTATTATAAGATTGAAGTAAGTGACTTTCGAAACAACAGCGTCACAGTTCCTGAGAAGGGAAATTATAATATCACTCTTCTAGCAGATGACGATGGAAAGGGTAGTGATACATCTAAAGATTCCGAAGACAAATTATTCTCCGGTTCTTTTATGGTTAATTTGATAATTCTTATTATTGTTTTTATAATTGTGGGTATAATTGTTTTTATCTTTATTAAAAAACAAACCAAGGTGATAAGCGAGGACCGCCATAAACTTCGCATGGCAATTGCAGAGGCAGAGGAAGCAGCGGCTGCTAAAAAAACCGAACAAGAAATTGCATCCCTATCAGCTGCTCCAGGTCTTCAACCCGGAGCGGAAATACCCCCGGCTCCAATGATCGGGGGAATTGAACCGCACGGTGCTGAATTACCAGCCCTTGGGCCTGGTCCAGGTCCAGAGATGCAACAAGGTGTTCCCCGGCCGGGAGAATATGTTTATGGTGGGGAGGATCTGACAACGCAGCCGCGAGCACGAGATTATGATCAGGTGAGTTCACAACCTCCCCAAACCGATGTTCCGGATGAAGTTCAGCCCAAGAAGAGCGATTTGAAAAAGAAAGAGGCAGTGGACATTGGCGATGGATTTTCAGTTTCTCTACCTGGAGAAGAAGCAAAAAAATAATTAAGGTTGCAACCTGTAAGTAGTTTATTATAATAAATATATATTTATTTATATAATTTCTTATAATTACATTAGAAGTTATTTGAAAGCCTTCAATTCCAGCTTAGGGGTAATTATTATCGGGAGCCATATTTAAATAATCTATATTTCATTTATATTTAAATCCAGTAGAGGAGTATCTTTTACCATGCCCGAAAAAAACAACACAAGCGATAATAATAGTAAATCAAAACCGCTTATCTTTAAATCGGGAGAAATAAACGGGAAACGCTCATTGACCAGAAAAGGGCTATACAAAGGTCTTACCAATGGTAACGGCCTCACAAATGGTTTAATATTTCAAGATCAAAACGATAATAATCGTACTAAAAGGGACCCTAAAGAGAGTTTGATTAACGGAAATAGTCTCACAAATGGCAATGGGTTAACCAACGGCAACGGGCTTACAAACGGTTGGGTTTTCCCTTATAATAAAATGAAACTCAGCCATATCGCCAAGATTAAGGCAAGGCATCTGAAAAGTAAGATTATTTTCACAACACTCGCTGTAATCCTGCTGTTATTACCAATGATTATAATTATTACAGATATTGAATCCTCCAAAGATGCAATTTCAATTGATGGTAGATTTGATGACTGGGCAAAAATAGAAAAATTCTCTGACCGTTCCGATGATATGATAGACAATATCAATATCAATTTATTAAGTTACAAAGCAATGTCAAATGAATACAACTTATACTTTTATTTTAATGTGGAAGGAAAAATAATGACGGGTGTTGTCCAGGATGAAAATCAATTAAGCATCGGAAGAGAATCAATTTTCATTTTCATGGAATTGGATGATGAACCGGACACAGGATACAAGATTAACTTTCTCGGCGCCGATTGTTTAGTAAAAATCTCGGGCTACCATGGAATGATCTTGGAGGCTGAAATATATAATTTTGAT
>CP070629.1:256239-258890 GCA_020356005.1 Thermoplasmata archaeon | reverse complement strand
GGAGGCGGGTTAAATGGAGATGAGCAACCCATTGTCTATATCGACGGAATTAGGGTAGACAATGATGAGTATGGCGGCGATGCAGGGCCGGGCATTTGGACAGGCGGTCAAGGTATTGGTCTGCTTTCTACTATTAATCCTGAGGACATAGAGAATATTGAGATTTTAAAAGGTCCGGCTGCCGCCGCATCATACGGTACCGGTGGTTCGAATGGTGTGATTCTTATTACAACAAAAAGAGGGAAAATGGCGGCTGGAAAACCAAAAGGAATATCAATAAACTACAAATTTTTAAACGGCTTAAACACACAAGGTAATAAATATCAAAAAGAGCAATTTTTTACTGCTCCGTATGCCAATGGGATTCACCATGATGGATCCATAGCACAGCATAGTTTAAATGCCAGTGGCGGTACGGAAATGGTTAAATATTATATAGGAATTGACAGTCGTGACGAGGCAGGGCTCATGCTCAACGACCATATGGATAGAAAAACATTGAGAGCCAATTTTGACGTTTTTCCAAACGAAAAAATTGTTCTGAATGCCAGCGCGAGTTATTCTCGTTCTGAAAATAGAAGACCTGAGACTGACGATAATGAATACAGTTGGATCGGCCAAAATATTAAATGGCCGTTATATCCATATATCGACAGTACGGCTATTGCAGTTATAAATACCACGAGTAATATGAATCGTTTTTTGGGTTCTGCCCAAGCTACATGGATTCCTATTCGTGGTTTAGAGGCTAAAGTTGGTCTGGGAATCGATGAATACGATTTGATAGACAATGAGCTTTATCCTCCTGGTTATGCTATGGGGGCAACAGGTGATATGGGGCGGAAAGATGTTTGGAATCGTCAAAATACTCAACTTACTTATCATGCAGATGTGAGATATACCTATTACCCATTTCCAGGATTAACTATCAATTCCATGGTCGGAACTCAAGTCTTTGACAGAAGGATAAGATCATCCAGAATACGAAAACTGGGATTTCTCACAACATTGATTACGGACGTCGGATCTGGTGAGGTTTATGTGGATGGTACTGAAGGTCGTGTCCACTATAAAGAAGCGGGAATTTTTACAGATCATGCAATATCATATTTGGATCAATACTATTTTTCTTTTATGGTAAGGAAAGATTATGCAAGTACCATCGGTAGAAAAGCACCCAGTATTATTTATCCAAGAGCGAGTTTCGCCGTACGTCTGGATAAATATCCGTTTTTTCCATCTCTAATTACTTTGATGAAGATTAGGGCGGCCTATGGGGAGACCGGTGTATTACCAGACCGGTTGGATGCTATCCGCTTACTTTGGGAGGGTGTTGTTTCGCCGTACGGAGTAGGTGGTCAAATTTCTTCGATTGGAAATGAGGAAATCAAACCCGAGCGTATCAAGGAATTGGAACTTGGTTTTGAAGCCGAATTTTTAAGGAATTATTCAGTTGAATTTACCTTTTATCAACAAAGAGCCGAGGATTCGATTATCGATTTTTGGGCCTCACCATCTACAGGAAAAACATCGAGTGCAACTCCAACGAATATCGGGGAAGTGAAAGGTTGGGGTGTTGAATCTCTAATTCAGGCCCGGCCTGTGAGTACAAAAAATTTCATGCTTGATCTCAGTCTGACCAATAATTATCAAACGAACGAAGTCGTAGATATGGGCGGAGCTCAACCCATTTACGGTGGCAGAGATTTAAATGTCATAAAAGAAGGTCAGCCAAAACATGCTTTTTATCACTATAAGGTAAAGGGCGCTACTTTTTTAGAAGATGGCCGTTATAAGGGTGTGGATATTGATACTGCAAGAAGCTATCTGGGAACGCCTATACCTCCCTATACAGGTTCTTTTTCCCTGAATGCCCGTATATTTAAGAATTTTAGTATAAATCTATTACTAGATTGGGCAACAGGCCATTCAATAGCCAACTATAATAGGCGTGGGGCTATAAGATATGATATTATACCAAGACACAGGGAATTGAAGCAGATGTTGGGAATGCCAGTGATAGCAATTGAAGGTTATAAAGATAAAGATATAGAGCCTTTAGAACCGGGTTCACCAGAGTATATACAGGCTGCTGATGAATTTGCTACATACCAGCGCGAATATTTAGCAAACTTTATTGAACCCGCAGATTTTTTAAACTTGCGCGAAATCAGCATTAGTTACAGATTTACTGATTTACTAGAAAAATTTACTACATTTCCATTAATTTCGGATTTAGTAGTGGGTCTTTCTGCCAGAAATGTTTGGCGGACAACAAAATACAGCTATCCCAGTATCGAGGTGAATGCTGACGGTGCCCGAAGTTTAGATCGTGGGGTAGATTATTATACTGTCCAGGCACCGAGAGTGTATAATTTCTGGTTCAGATTTTCCTTGTAATAAAAGATAAAAATTAATTACTTTTATGAAAATTTGGAGGTATAACCAATGAAAAAGCGGTGGCTATTCCTAATTCTTACATTAGCTCTGTTGATAACGTTGAGTTCATGCGAGAATTATGTAACCGATATTGACCCTCTCATAGATCAGGTGGAAGATGATAGGCTAACCAGTGAATCCGAGATTCCATTCGTAATCAAAGGAGTTAAATTGCGATTTGCCCGCACCCATGGTCGACTGATGATGCTGGG
>CP070629.1:250672-256139 GCA_020356005.1 Thermoplasmata archaeon | reverse complement strand
GAATCAATGACTTTGTTCCTCGAAAAGCGCAGCCCGTAAATGGCGGGCATTTCGCTACGCTCAATAGCCCATACCTCCGACGCTCGGCTGTGCCTCGCCCCCTCCCTCGCCTTACAGGCTCAGTCGGAGCATTAATCTCGATTTTGTTCAATTATATTGATTTCTTCGATGGTAGTTAAACCTGACCTCGGCAGAAAGCTCAGCTCTTGTCATCAATTTTAGTCGCCCCCGTCCTGCGTACGGAGCTTATTTATCGATCTTTAGCACTGGCAGGAGGCAGTGCCCTTCGGAGAGGCGAGAGGTGAGGAGTGAGAGAATTAATGAAATGCAACCTGAATATCATTCATTTATAATATCTAAAACGAATCATATTTTTTGCTTAAATAGAAAAATTTAAAAGGCTATTATCCATTTATTACAAAAGTGTCTAGATGGTAAAACATAAAAATGTTGTTACTCAATTTAAAAACCAAAAAGAATTCGCTGATTATCTACGAAAACAAACCTTAACACTGGCCGAACAAGAGATCAATTTAAAAAATTTTTCAACCGAGAGCATCAAGCATGTCCAGGAATATGTTGACAAAAACATGGACCGATATATCGACACGCTTTCTTTGGTTCCTGATATGGCCCTCAATAAAAAATTAAATATCCTTGATATCGGGATATCTTACGGATTGCATGATGTGATTTTAAAAAGAATAGGATATCAGATGTACGGCACGGAGCTTGCCAGCAGGATTGAAAAAAATTGTGTCTTACCTCTTAATGAAGGTATTCCGATCAAGGATCTCGATTTGACCAAATCAAAATTACCTTTTAAAAATGAATTTTTCGATATTATTTTGTTCGGAGAAGTCCTGGAACATGTTAGGGATTCACCGGTAAAGGTTCTAACTCAATTGAAAAAATTGATTAAACCGGGAGGTTTTTTAATATTAACTACTCCCAACTTCTGCAGGATCACAAATATCGGTATGATAATATTCAAAAGAAATCCTCTTGAACCATTTGACCTAAAATATGATTCAGAAAATAATTCAGGGCATATCACCGATTCATGGACTCATATTCGAGAATACAATAAAACAGAACTCATTAATATAATGAAAAAGGCAGGTTTCAGAATAGAAAAAATAGAGATGAGCATGTGCTGGGACTCTTACAAATTCAATTTTAGATACGGCGATTATGCCAAAGGAAAGAAAGGTGCATCTCTAATATTATTTATTCTAAATAAAATCTTGAAGGATTACAGGTCCAACATAATGATTCTAGCAAAAAAACCTCAATAATCCAAATAAATCCCATTAAATTGTTTTTTCATTCAGAGATTTAGTTAAACACTTTATTATTTTTTAATAAAATAGTTGAAATATTGAATATTATTCAACATTTAATTCATTTTGATGAATATTATTAAATAGTATTGGCGACATACTCACTTTTTATTAATATTAACGTGATATAATGGACGTATTAGATGATATTGATAAACGTATTCTTCGAATCCTTTTAGAAGATGCCTCTATGAACTACGAAAGTATCGCAAAAAAAGTGGATACTTCAGTTGGTACTATCCACAACAGGATCAAGCGAATGAAAGAAGAGAATATAATCACGAAAATAATTCCGGCAGTAAATGCACATGAAATCGGGTACGATATCTGTGCGTTAATCGATATCAGGATCGAGGGAGGGCACCTTGAAAAGGTCCAGGCAAAATTCGCAAAGCATGAAAATGTCTGCTCGGTTTATGATGTCACCGGTGAATATGATACAACTTTTGTCACAAAATTTCGGACTACCGAGGAACTTAATAAGTTCGTCAAGGAACTGGCAGGTCAAAAATATGTGCTCAGGACATCAACCAAATTAGTGCTCAATATAGTCAAAGAAAGCTTTATTCCAAAGATTTGAGAACAGAATACAGTGTGATAATATGATAAAAAGCGATTCAAAAGAATATTCATTGTTTACAGGCTGCTTGATTCCAAGCAAATTTCCGTTCATAGAGAAAGCCAGCAGGATGGTGCTTGAGAAGCTTGGAGTAAAATTACATGCCATTGAAGGTGCCAGCTGCTGTCCCAATCAGATGGCCATCCAGAGCTCAAGTTACGAGCTATGGGAGGTTCTTGCAGCCCGAAACCTTAGTCTGGCGGAACAAAACGGCCACGATATATTGTCCTTGTGTAATGGATGTTATGATACCTTAAAAACCATTAATTCAAGACTCAAAAACGATGAGAAATTTAAAAATGAGATTAATCTATTACTAAAAAATTTCGGGCTTGAATATCATGGTGACATCGATGTAAAGCATATCCTGCAGGTTCTCCATGATGATATTGGCTTAAATGCCATTGATACCAAAGTTGATAAACGACTTAAAAATTTGAAATGTGCACCTTTTGTTGGCTGCCATGTAAAAAGACCCATGGATCATATGGGCTTTGACGACCCGGAAAAGCCATATTACCTGGAAGACCTGGTCAAGGTGATTGGCGGCGACGTTATTTCTTATCCAGAGAAGCACTCATGCTGTTCCGGTGGACTTTCCATTGCCCGCTCGGATGATGTCGCACCCTCTGCAAGAAGAATGCTGAAGTCAATTCTCGATTCCGGAGGTGAAGCTCTGGTTGTCAACTGCCCGTACTGCTTCGCTCAATTCTTCCGCAATATAAAGGAAGTAAACGATATCTATTCAGACAGCATCGAGCTGCCTGTTTTTTACATTACCCAGCTCATCGGTGTGGCCTTCGGTTTCGAACCCGAAGAAATGGGTATGAATATACATTACGATTTCAGTTCAGGAACTGAAGAAACGGTGGTTGAACACATATTGAGCACCGGGCAGGATCATGAAGTGCACTCGGGTGAGGTAACGGCCTCACAGCTTGAAATCTGCTCCGGGTGTCGAGCGTGCACAGACGACTGCTCAACAGCAATGGTGGTTCCGGAGTATCACCCCGAAGAGATTCTTGACCTGGTACTGAGTGGAAAGGTAGAGGAAGCCCTCAAACGACCTGACATCTGGTACTGCATGAACTGCCACGAATGTATCCAGCACTGCCCGCAGAACTTCGGGATGGTGAAGCTGCTGGTTAGGCTGAAAAATCTTGCAGTTCAAAACGGAATTTTCCCCGAAGTTGTGGCGAACAGGAGAGCAAGTCTCCAGGATACATCATATTCCTTTGAACCCGACAATGAACTCCGCCAGAAAATGGGACTTGATAAGATTAAGGGACCTGAGCTCGAAGCATTCAGGAAACTGGTAGAAGAGGTAGTGAGGGGTAACAAATGACCAAAGACAATGACAATACGAATAATGATATCAGGGAGCCATTGAATTCAATGAGATTTTCGATGCACAGTCCTCTGGGAAGAATAGGTGAGGTAGGCGAATCAAAAGGCAAGCGGGGCAGGATCGGTGTAACTCTCCCGCCCAACGGTTTCAGCAAGGATATAGAAGCTTGCGGCATAGCCGGCCTGATCAATGTCAACGGTAAGAGGACTGATGGGAATGATGTTGTGGATATGATCACCACGATGACAGATCGTGAGAATGGTCTGGGCGCAGGTTATGCATGCTACGGCCTCTTTCCAGAATTAGCAGGAAAGTACTGTGTACAGCTTTTACTTGACGATACAACCGCAAAGTCGCGGGTTGAGGAGTATTTTAAAGATATTACCAACATAATCAAAGATGAAAAGGTTTTTACGAGAGGGGTAAAGACAATGAGCGGGCCTTATCCACTTATATGGCGATTTTTCCTGGAGGTACCGGAAAAAAAGCTGAAAGCCAACCCCTCAATCGATAATGCTGATGACTATATGGTGGATGTAGTCATGCAAGTGAACTCTACCATTGACGGAGCATTCTGCATGTCTTCAGGTAAGAACATGGCGGTGTTCAAAGGTAACGGCTGGAGCTACGAAATAGCAGATTTCTATGATCTGAGGAAACGGTACAAGGGCTACATGTGGCTCTCGCATTCGAGATTTCCCACGAACACGCCCGGTTGGTGGGGCGGCGCTCATCCTTTCAACATCCTGGACTGGTCGTTATGTCATAACGGAGAGATCACTTCTTACGGTACAAATAAACGCTATGTTGAGATGTGGGGCTACAAATGTACACTTCTTACGGATTCCGAGGTTGTAACCTACATGTGGGATCTGTTATGCAGGAGGCATAAACTACCGATCAGCATCGCTTCCATGGCTATGGCCCCGGCCTATTTTGAAGATATAGCATTGCTTTCCGAAGATCAAAAAAGGATCGTCACCGCGCTTCGGATGACATACGGAAGGGCTATGGTGAACGGCCCCTTCAGCATCCTCGTGGGTACCAATAATCCTTACCCCACGATGATTGCCTTAACAGATCGAAAGAAACTGAGGCCGATGATCGCAGCAACCTCCGACGACGGAGGTACGGTGTACGCCAGCAGCGAGGAATGCGCAATCCAGCGTGTTACAAGCACTGAGAATACCTGGGCGCCTGTAACTGGTAATCCTGTCATAGCCCAGCTTGAAACCGGATTGATAAGTAAAGGAACCGAAAATCAATTCGAATCCAAACGGTTGAAGGTGGAGGTCTGAAATATGCCGGCGAAAATGGAAGGAATAAGATTGGATATCCCGCCACGGTTCATCGTTGAAATCGATAGGGAGAAGTGTAAGATCTGCCGGCGCTGCACTGTTAACTGTACTTTTGATACCTTATCATACAATGGAGAAAGAATCATTTCTGATCACGATAACTGCGTGGGCTGCCAGAGGTGTGCGATGAAATGCCCGCAGGAGGCTATCGCCATAAAGCATAACGATATGGCATACCCGGTCCACATTGCCTACAATGAGCGCATTCGAAGGATCGGGTGGGAGCAGGCCTCAACAGGCGGTGTTATGCTCACCTCCTGCGGAAACGACCTGCCGTACCAGAGCATCTTTGATGATCTGGTCCTGGATGCGGCACAGGTAACAAACCCTGCCATCGATCCGCTGCGCGAACCCATCGAGACCAGGTGCTTTTTGGGCGCGAAACCTGCCAAGCTGGATTTTGAGGATAATGGAGATGAGATCGTTTTCAAAACAAAGTTGCCACCCAATATCGAATTGAACACACCAATAATGGTGGGCCAGATGTCTCTTGGAAGTATTAGCTACAATGCCCAGATAGCATTATTCAAAGCAGCAATGGAGGTAGGCACACTTGTCGGTACCGGCGAAGGCGGTCTGCACCCGGATTTCTACAAATACGGCAAGGTTATCAACAGTGAGGTAGCCAGCGGTAGGTTCGGCATCAACCCGCCGTATTTGAAGAAGGTGGCGGCGCTGGAGATAAAAATAGGGCAGGGTGCCAAGCCGGGCCACGGCGGCCATTTACCAGGAGAAAAAACCAGTCAGTTGATATCGGAGACCAGGATGATTCCCAAGGGTACCGATGCGCTCTCGCCTT
>CP070629.1:245633-250572 GCA_020356005.1 Thermoplasmata archaeon | reverse complement strand
CAAGGAAATCCCAAATCGAGAATATACTTTCTCGCCAGAAAATCGATGAAATCGATATTAGGATAAACCTTTTAGTACGATTTTCTGTCCCAATACTACCAAGAGGAGATTATGGATTGAGCTGATTGAAGTGGATTATAATCACCCTAGCGCCTGATTAAATCAACATAAAAGCAATCAAGTCCTGAATAAAACTTCCTCTCTGTTGAAAATCCTGATCGCTATAATAGATGCTAAAATCGCATAGAGTGTGGAGGTGCCGATGACAATACCAATGTGAAGGGGATCAACGACCCCCAGGAGGACCTCCTGGAACACCGTAAGCACATTAAGAATCGGTACGAAGAACATCGACAGGGTCATATCCTCCGGTGAAAGCCCCTGCAGGAAAATTGCGGGGATCAAAACCATGAATATGATCGGTGTGATGTAATTCTCCGCCTCTTTGAAGCTTTTTGCAAAGAAGCATATGGCCATTTCCACGGCGTTCACCAGAACTGCGAGTACGAAAAAGATAACGATAAGGAATATAATCACCGGTAAGGACATGCTGAAGCTTACAGCCCCGATACCGCCGAAAATCTCAGATGAGTAATGGAGGGAAATTACCAGGCTTAACATAGCTACAATGATAATCAGCATTGTCACAAGCAAGATGGACAGAAATTTCCCCATAACCAGTTCGGTTTTTGAGGGTGGGGTGACCAGAAGGGCTTCCAGTGTGTGCCGCTCCTTTTCTCCAGCCGTGGTATCAATAGTGTGATACATACTGCCTGTTACGATATAGATGCCGAGTATCATCGGCAGGAGCATTGCCAGAATAAATCCACCGCGCTCCTCGGGCGTGGAGGTATCCTCGGGATAGGTAAACGAGGGCATTATTACATATTCGATTTCGCTTTGTGAAAGACCCCTCTCCTGCAGTACCTCCTGCTGCCTCGAACGTGTATATAGATCGCTGACGATCAAATTCACCCTCGTATATGCGAACCTCGACCTGGTTTTTGTATTATCAAAATACACGGTGATATTAACAATTTCATTTCGATCCTCAAGGTCCAGAAGGTCGAAAGGAATCTCCACGATGGCATGCACCTGCCCGTCGTCGAAAAGCTCCATGGCATCATCAAGAGTATCTACATGATAGAAATGGAGGTTTTCAAAAAAATCTATGATATCTTCAATATCTTCCTCCGACTCATTCAATTCTCTTATCTGCGCTGTAAGATTCTCCAGATTTTCATCGGATGAATTAAGGAAGTAGTGCAGTGAGCTTATCCGAAGACCGGTAGCAATATCTGGAATATCCGAGGTAGCGTTGTAGCCAACCACGGCAATTTTACTGGGCAGTTCGGAAATTTCCACCTCGCGCTGGAGGGTGAGTGCGGGAATCCCAATGATCATGGAGGGCATTAAGATTACAGGCAGTACTAGCATAATGATCATAGTACGTTTATCCCTGAATGTTTCGATTACTTCTTTTTTGAAAACTGTTTTAATTATCCTGAAATTCATCCTTTTTAGCTCCTACATATTTCACAAAAGCCTTTTCAAGATTCTCATGGGGTCCGATGGCTTCCTTCATAGTCCCGCTAACTACAATTTTACCTTTACTGATGAATGCGACCCTGTCGCATAGGTCTTCGGCTTCAAACATGATATGGGTTGAATACAGGATCGTCTTTTTCATTTCCTTGCTCATCTTTATAAATTTCAAAACCGTTCTGGCCGCCAGCACATCCAGTCCTGCCGTTGGTTCATCGAACAGCAGCACCGGCGGGTCGTGAATGATCGCCCGCGCAATAACGATCTTTTGTTTCATGCCTTTGGAAAGCTTTTCTATGCGGCGGTCAACGTAATCTCCCATTTCCAGCATTTCCACGATCTGGTCAATGCGTTTTCCTATCAAGCCGTCCTCCATGTTGTACAATCTACCGTAATACCATAATGTCTCGCGACATGACAGCCTGTCGTACAGCCCCCGCTCCTCTGTTATTACCCCGATTATGCTTCGCGCCCCAACAGGGTTCTTAACTACATCAACATCCATGATATTGATGGTGCCTGAAGTAGGTCGAAGTATGGTGGACAGCATCCGCTGCGTCGTGGTTTTGCCAGCACCGTTGGGGCCCAGCAGCCCGAAAATCTCACCTTTTCTTACCTCGAAGCTGACATCGTCAACGGCGGTGATCGTTTTGAATTCTTTTGTCAAATTTCTTACTGTTATCATTTCTTCAAACCAGAACCTTTATTTCAATAAAATCATAGACCAAATAGAATCTTGATAATGATAATGATATATATCCATTATGGTGTTAATAAATGTTAAAATAATTAATTTCTGAAAGCAAAAGTATGAGGTTTCTTTATAATTTCAGTTTTTGTTCACCTATATTATTTCCCAGTGCCATAAGCAGTCTTGCACTGAACCCTGTTGCGCCTTTAGGCTTGTACGGGGCCGGTTTTTCGGTCCAGGCCATTCCGGCAATGTCGATATGCGCCCATTTATATTTCTCAGCAAACTCCAGCAGGAATGCAGCGGCAGTGATCGCACCACCCTCCCTTCCGGAAACGTTTTTGATATCTGCTGTGTCACCTGTCATCTCATTTCTATAAGGTTTCCACAGAGGCAGTTTCCAGACGCGTTCTCCTGTTTGTTCCGACAGCTTAACAATAGCATCCAATAACTTCTCGTTGTTGCCCATCAGCCCTGCGGTGTGTGTGCCCAATGCCACCACGCACGCACCGGTCAGTGTGGCTACATCCACAACAATCCCGGGTTCATACCTGTTGGCATATGCCAGCGCGTCAGCAAGAATCAACCGGCCCTCTGCATCGGTATTCAAAATTTCAATGGATTTTCCTGTTTTTGATGTAATAACGTCGCCGGGTCTTGTGGCGGTTCCGCTGGGAAGGTTTTCAACTGCCGGAATTAATCCTACTGCATGCACCGGTGCACCGAGCTTTGCCAATCCCGCGAGGCTTGCGATTACTGCTGCGCCGCCGCTCATATCGTGCTTCATCAAAGCCATGTTCGCTCCGGGCTTCAATGAAATGCCACCGCTGTCGAATGTGACGGCCTTTCCAACGAATACAACGGGTTTAGGGTTGCGCGCTCGTTTGGGTACATACTCTAAAATGATCATTGAAGGTGGATTGGAGCTGCCCTTTCCCACGGCTATAATTCCACTCATTTGATTTTGTTCTAAGCTGTCTCCTGTTATTACTTTTATTTTCAAACCATATTTCCTGGCTATGGATCTTGCCCGTTTAACAAGCTCTCCCGGTGTCAGGTCGTTTGAAGGTGTATTTGAAAGATCCCTTGCAACTGCTGTTATTTCAGAGGAAACATCGGCATAATTTATCCCTTTTCTCATAGAGGGTATATCGGAGCCTGATCGTGCATATACGATTATATTTTCGAACTTGAAGTCAGATTTATCTTTACCAGATTTATATTTATTAAATCGATATGCGCCAAGAATTAGACCCTCCACCACTGCCGATGAGACTAAAAACAATTCTTCTTTCCTTGGGAGTCTGGTTATTCTACCTGCCGGTATAATTATACCGATGGAGTCTATGTTTTTATCATTACAGAGGTTTCCAGCGGTCCCGCACCCTTCCCTGATTGATTCCAAAAAGAGATCTTGCGGGTCACCCAGGCCCACCAGTATCAGCCTGTACGGGTGTTTTGTTTTGATTCCCATAGAAGAGTATAACACCATGATCTCGTTCAATTTACCCTTGAAATCGGAATTCTTGGAATCAAGAAGGATTTCCAGTTGTTTTTCAAATCCCGGAGGTATTTCGGATTTGTTGAGATTCTCAAAGTTATTCAGGACCCCCATGATTATCGTTTTAGTTTTCAGTTTCTCTGGTTGTAGCATATTCACCGCAATTTTCATTATGAACACTTCCAGTAATGGTTAAATATGGCAATTCCAAATGCATTCCTGAAATATGGGTTTATGCATGAAATCAGCTTAAAATCTCCCCAAAAGAGAGCCAATTTAGGAAAATTATATATATGAGTATGTTCAGAATAATATACAGCAATTTAATTTGATATAACAAGAACAGTAAATAATGGATAAATATAGATAAATTTGATGGGAGTCAAAAAGTGGATATTATTTTAACGGAGAGCTAGAAATAATAATTGAATTGATAAATTTTACTAAAATATATACCGCCTATAGTAACATCCATATACTACATATTATATATAAGGAAAATTAATTTAAACAACATTTTCAAGAAAATAAATCAAAAAAACGAGCTCATTAAGTTACATTCATGATAATATTCATTTTAAAAAAATGGCTTCTTCACACTATGGTGAAAAAATTTAGGGGATGGCATTAAAATTGTGCATGGAATAAAATGACCTATTTTATTTCGATTAATTGGTGATATAATGAAAATACGGTTTGGACCCGCCGGCATCCCGTTGTCCTGCAAGGGTAGAACCTTGAAAGATGGAATCAGGGATGTTGCGAATTTAAATCTAAACGCCATGGAGATCCAATTAATCCGAGCTGTAGGTTCAAATATCGATAATTTAAAAGAGATCGGAAAGATCGCAGACCAGCTGGATGTGAAGCTTTCCGTTCACGCTCCGTACTATATGGATTTTGCTGGCAACAAGGAAACCATTGAACGTAGTATCGAGAACCTTAAGTGGAGCGGTGTTCTGGCACATGAGATGAAAGCAGAGTTAGTAAATACACATGTTGCGTTGTACGGTAACAATTCAAAGAAAGGCACTTTAGAAAAAGTCGTAGAGAATGTACGGACAGTTCGTGACTGGTATAAGAAACAGAAACTGAAACCTATAATCGGGCTGGAGACCAGCGGTCACCAGAAAGTGTTCGGGTCTGTAGATGAGATACTGGCAGTATGTAAGAGGGTATCTAATACCGCCCCGGTATTAAAT
>CP070629.1:224468-245533 GCA_020356005.1 Thermoplasmata archaeon | reverse complement strand
TTCTTTCAAGAAGCGCATGTAAAGCTCAAGCCTGTGGAGTTCGCAACTGACGGAATATACCTTGCAGGCTGCGCGCGCTCGCCCAAATCGTTGAAAGATACTGTTGAGGAGGCGCTGGGTACGGCCATGCGCGCAGCGATACCCATGAAGCGCGGCTATATAGAATCCGACGGGCTGATAGCCGAGATCGATGGTGAAAAGTGCATGAGTTGCGAGCTCTGTGCCGAGACGTGCGCGTACGGCGCCGTGGAGGTGCTGGCGCCCGCCGCGCAGGAGGCGGAGGGTGAGCCCGCAGCCCGGCGGAGCTTTAAAGTGATCGAGGCGCTCTGCAAGGGGTGCGGCAGCTGCGCTGCTGGCTGTCCCGAGCATGCAATAGCGATGCAGAACTTTTCCAGCGAACAAATCGAGGCGCAAATAGAAGCCGGGTTGGTTAATGTGCCGGCGCAAAAGCAGCTGGCGTTCGCATGCCACTGGTGCGCGCTGGGCGCAGCGGATCTTGCTGGCGTGAGCCGGTTGCAGTACCCGCCCAATGTGCGGATAATACGGGTTATGTGCTCAGGGCGCGTTGACCCAACATTTGTTCTCAGCGCCTTTGCGCGCGGCGTGCCCGGCGTGCTCGTGGCCGGCTGCGAAATACCCACATGTCATTACATCTCCGGCAATATCTACGCCGGGTACCGCATGGACCTTGTTAAGATCTTAATGAAACTCGCTGGAATAGAACCCGGGAGGCTCAGGGTGGAGTGGCTATCGGCCGCCCAGGGCGATAGGTTCGCAAGGGTCGTGGATGATTTTAATAAGGGTACAAATCAACTGGGACCGTTACCTGCCGAGGTCGTTTCCGGTTTGGACCTTCAAGCGGCAATAGCATGTGCGGACAGTGACCGGTTGAGACTGCTGGTGGGTAAACTGCCCGAACTTGCGGAGCTGGGCAATAAATACGGCGAGATCTTCAGCCGACACGAGCTGACCAGGATATTGACCGAGGCTGCTTCCGACGAGTTCGTTACACAAAAGGTACTGATTCTATTGAAGCACAGCATAATGTCGGTAAAAAGCCTGGCAGCAAAACTCGATATTGCACCGCCCAGGGTGCTGAGAATAATTCTCGATCTTGTACACTCCGGTAATGTCCGTCGCGTTAAGATTGAGGGCACCTCGCCGGTGTATTCCGCGGAGGAAAGTGCGAAGGAAGCAGTTCAGCAACGCGATGAAAAACCTATTTCGGGAGGTGTGGAATCTGCCCGAACATAACGAGCAAGAACTCGATGCCGTTGTTATGGGCAGTAGTGTTAAAGCCCTGCACAAGGTACTGGAGCTTGCCGGTGATGGCTCCAAGAAAGTAAGCCTGGTAGTACCCACGGACTCGCTGGTCACCGAGCCTCCAATATTAACTCCGAAATTCACTAATTATTCTGACTTTAATGATAATCTTGTAAGCGCTGTAACAGCGTTGTATAAAAACGATAATATCAAGGTGTTTCGTAACGCCGAACTTGTCGGATCGCCAGACGCTGATATAAAGGGTGCAAATAAAATCCGTGTCAATGTCCATTCGTACTACATTGACGATGATAAATGCGATAACTGCGGCGAGTGCGCACGCGCGTGCCCTGTCAAGGTTCTGGATTTGAATCGCGCGGCGCTTGCGAACTCACATCCCATTGCACCCTCGAGTCTTGTGCCGGACGAATCGACCTATGCTATTACTCGATTGGCTGCGCCCTACTGCCAGGCATCGTGCCCCATAGGCATGGATATCAGGGGCTATATAGGGAATATTTCCGATAGTAATATTGAACGTTCCAATGAGGTTATCGGGCTGACAAATCCGCTGCCTCTGATCTGCGGGAAGATCTGTACGCATCACTGCGAGGAAACCTGCGCGCGAGGATTTCTGGACGAACCGTTACAGATCCGCGAGCTCAAGCGCTATGCAGCAGAGCATGCCCTGCAAGCATTGGGGGAAGTGAGCGGTGCAATAGCCACCGGTTTCAGCGATGCGGGCGATGCCGCCAAGGTGGCGGTGATTGGGTCCGGCCCGGCCGGGCTGGCCGCAGCATCCGAGCTTGCAGCGCGAGGTTACCAAATAACGATCTTCGAAGCGCTGCCGCTCCCCGGCGGCATGCTCAGGGTAGGTATACCGGACTTCAGGCTGGCGCCAGAGACCGTGGAAGCCGAACTTGAAAAAATAATAGCACACCCCGGAATAGAGCTCAAACTTAACACCCCGATAGGAGAGGACCTCACCATTAACGATTTATTAATGAAGCAAGACTTTAAGGCCGTTTTCATCGGATGTGGTGCGCACGAAAGTGTCAAGCTACGGATCGAAGGTGAGCAAAGCGAGGGTGTACTGCCAGGCGTGGAGTTTTTGAGGAGAATAAATCTGGGCGAGAGCGTTAAAGTGGGTTCAAGCGTGATGGTCATCGGCGGCGGAAATGTAGCTGTGGACGCCGCCCGGGCCGCGCGGAGGTTGGGTGCAAAACATGTGCAGATACTATACAGGCGTACCCGAGCAGAAATGCCCGCTTACAAGGAGGAACTGGAGCAAGCACTGGCTGAGGGAATCGAACTCAAGGTGCTCACAATGCCCACAAAGGTTATTGCAGACGGTTCCGGGCATGTAAAAGCGCTGGAATGCATTAATATGCAGCTGGGAGATCTGGACGCATCCGGTAGAAGACGACCGGAACCGGTGGAGGGCACAGAGCATACCATAGAGGCAGATACGGTGATCGCCGCGGTAGGGCAGGCAGTGAACCTGAAGTTTCTGGGTGCCGGCAGTGAATTAGCACTGCGGCCTAACGGTACATTTATTGTGGAAGAAGATACCGGTGCAACCAATGTCGCAGGTGTGTTCGCCGGTGGTGACGCATCAAGCGGCCCCGCCTCTGTGATCGAAGCCATTGCCTCGGGCTTTCGCGCTGCCCGTGGAATAGATGCGTATTTGCGAACTGGAAACGAAAGCGAGGGTAGACGAAGCGCAGATGCACCTCCCACCGGCTATTATTATCACGGCGAGCATAAGCCCACGGAGCTGCACATGACCAAGCTGGACAAGCACATGCTGAAGTTAAGTGCAGAAGTGGAAGAGTGGAAGAGTAGAAAAGTGAGGGCGGGTCGGCATAGAGGTGGTGAATTGGACCCTGCTGAGCGCGTCAATAATTTTGATGAGGTGGACCTGCCGTTATCGGAGCACGATGCGCAAGAGGAGGCGCAGCGGTGCCTATCATGCCGCCTCTGCATCGGCTGCGGGATTTGCGCTGCCGTTTGTCCCAGGGATGCTGTGGATTATAACCTGGCAGACCGGGTGGTGGAGCTAAAGTCGGAAAATTTAATCAAGTATGCCTCGCCGTCGGAGGGCGGGCTCCCTTCGGCTTTGGCGGAACTGTATAAAAGCTCCTATAATGCAGTCACAAGCATGGAGTTAGAGGCCATGCTGAATCCCGAAGGGCCGTACCAGGGTTTGATACTGCGGCCGTTCGACGGCGAAATTCCGGGTGCAATCACCTTCGTGTTTCTAAATGAAAATCCTGGACCGAAGATCGATGTGTTAGAAGGTTTCCAGGCACTGGGCTTTATGCATCTGGTAAAGCTGGTTGAATATATTCATAAGCACTACCCCGAAATCAATGTCAAAGTTATGACGGATACGATCGAAGTGGGCACCCTCCCGGAGGGGTACGAGCACCTCGGGGACGGAAGCGATGCAGTCAAAGCGCTTGGTGATACCCTCGTGCACGTACCGGACCTCCAGGTGGAAGAGGACGTGGATGCGAAATCGTTTAGGGTTACTTATACAGACGAAAGTAGCGTAGAGAAAAGCAGTAAAAGTGATCTGATTGTGATTGGGGCGATTTTTGGTTGATGGAAGCCAGGTCGCTTCGATATCAGGTTGATTATAAGCGCTGGCAGGAGGCAGGCCGTTTCAATTTTATATTAAAGAAAAACTCTAGCAGGAGGCAGTTTGCATTAAACTGCTCACTGCCTCCTGCCTCCTGCCAGTGTTATGTAATCAATACCCAACAAAACGACTTGATCAAATCTCCCTAGCGCCTGGTTTCATCTATAATAATCGTATCATTTTTATTCCCCAGTAACTTTAATTAACCTAGTATTAAAGATAAAATTACTGGATCAAACTATATTTAAATCAATTAGAGGTCTGTACAAATGTTTATTTAAATACTTAAATCATAATTGCACTCAGAAGGTCGGTACTATGCTCAATCTTGCTGTTGGAAAGGGTATGACGGTAATAATCGCTATTATAGTGATTTTTACAGCGTTTGTGGGCCTGGAGGTGGAAAACAGCAGTGGTGAAACTGTCAAAGGTCCTTCTACTATAGTGGTGGATTGGAACGGCACTGGCCAGTATACAACCATACAGGACGCAATAGATAACGCAACAGCCGGTGATACCATCCGGGTATACGACGGTGTGTATAAAGAGAATGTAAATGTTTGGAAGAAAGTTAAGTTGGTCGGTAACGGCACATCCCGTACAATAATCAGCGCACAAAAGACCTTCCCTGCGGTTAGAATAAAAGTAAATTCTGCTCAAGTAACCGGTTTTACTATCAACGGCAGCGGACAAAATCCTCCGCCTGGTTATTTCTACCCCGGCATACAACTTTTTGCTGTTGATTCTGTCAATTATGTCAATGTTTACGGGAATGATATCTATAGTTTTGTTTATGGTATCTGGTTAAAAACAGGTAAAAATAATGATATTTATAATAATAATATCTACAATAACACCTATGGAATTTACATTGACTCAATAACAAATAGCAATATCCACAATAATTCGTGCACAAACAATACTTATGGAATATATATAACATCGAGCAGTACACTAACAATAAGTGATAACATTTGCAGTTACAATAATTTTACAGGTATGTGGAATGTTTTTAACAATAGGCTGACAATTCGTAAAAATCAGTGCAGCTTTAATAGTTACATGGGTATCCACATAAATGATACACATTATTGTACGATAAAAGATAATATTTGTAACAACAATGAAATTGGCATTGGTGTCGGTGTTTATAATTACTGGTGGAATACTCGTGGTTCGCGTTACAACCATCTCTACCGCAATACTTGTAATAAAAACACTAACATAGGGATATATGTATTCAAGCTATCCCTCTATAATAGAGTTGAAGCAAATTCTGTATCACTTAATAAATATGGTATTTATCAATTGTATTCCGATTATAATTATTTCATTGAAAATGTGATCTCCTACAACGACATCGGCCTCTCCTTCAATTATCCATGGCACGAGAATGTGATCATGCATAATTATATTCTATCTAATACCAAACAAGCAGTGGATAACAACCCGATAGTGGATAACTACTGGTACAGTTTAGAATTAGGCGGGAATTACTGGGACGATTACATGGGTGAGGATAATGGTAAAGGAGGCTACAAATATCGCTATAAAGGCGACGGACTTGGCGATACCAACCTACCGCACTGGAAACTGGATATGTATCCCTTCATGATCCCCGGCGGTTGGATATACCCCGGTGAGCCGATGTTAAATGAGCCGGGTGATATCAGCCTGACAGGTAATTACACCATCGACTGGCCAAGCACAGCGCGAACTGATAAGTATGTTTTAGAGGAAGCGTCCACAGCAGAATTCAGCGATGCTGAGATCATTTATGAGGGTGAGATTTCAGGGATGACATTCATAAACAAATCGCTGGGTACCTATTACTACAGGGTCAAGTCCTTTAAAGGAGTTCATGAAAGTCCCTGGTCGAACATAGTATTTATAACAGTGGATTATCCACCTGTTTCACCGGTAGAATTGATATTAGTTTTACAAGAGGGCCATGATGTCAATCTTGCGTGGACATCGCATCTCGAGCCTGACATCGCGGGTTACCATATAATGATCAGCGACCTTGATGCCGGCCCCACCAGTCCTTTCGAACTTCTGGATACTGTACCTGTTACTACTACAACTTATAAAGCAACGAATCTTGCAGAGGAGAAGACGTACCATTTCAAAGTGATAGCTTTTGACGGTGTGCCCTCAGATTCACCCCACTCCAATGTGGTAACCGCAACCATACCGGACTTAACCGCCCCGGCACCACCGGGTGATCTCAAGATCCTCGTGGTGTCCGGAACAGAGATCAATCTCACCTGGAAGGCAAATCGCGAGCGTGACCTGGAGGGCTACACGGTTTACATGAACGAAACAGGGGAGGGACCAAAGGGCAAGTTCAAGCCGATACTGGAACTGGACCCGGATGTGAATTACTGCAACATTACAGGGTTGGAAGAGGAAGTCACGTATCATTTCAAAGTAAAAGCGTACGATGAGGTGCCAAACTATTCCCTCTTCTCAACGGTTGTTTCCGGCACCACACCCGACGAAACACCTCCCCATGCGCCTACCAGCCTGACGATATCGGAAATAACCAACGTCAGCATGAAGATCTCCTGGGAGACCGCCCCCGATAAGGATGTGGCGGGATACATACTGTACAGGAGCTATTATTCATCAGATTTATTCTTCCCGTTAAATACCAAGCCCTATACCGATACTGTGCACCTCGATACAGGGCTGTTTGAATATACTAAGTATTATTATAAGATCATGACAGTGGATGACGACGGGTTGGTATCGGGTTTCACCAATACTGTAATGGGAATGACGGACTACCACCAGTATCCACCGAGGGTCGGTATATCCATAGGCGTTATCGAAATGGATGAGGACGAGGTGGATGACCACTCGATAAATCTTCTCGATTGGTTCTATGATATAAATAACGACCCGCTGAGCTTCAGGTGCGAGGGCAATGTAAATATCAATGTTATCATCAACGCCAGTGACGGCAGCGTAATATTTGCACCCGAGCACGACTGGAGCGGCCGGGAGAGGCTTACATTCTACGCCTCCGACGGAACTTTCCCGGAAATTTCGGATACTTTATTGGTAATCGTTAACCCGGTGAACGACCCGCCGGTATCGATTGAGATTACCACCCTGACCGAGGGTATGGAATTTGAGAATGATGAATCGCTGGAGCTTGAAGCAGTTTGTTTTGATCCTGACATAGATTATGGAGATGTACTGACCTTCAAATGGTTTTCGAATGTTACGGGCGAGCTCGGCGAGGGTGAGAACCTGAGCAGTATTAAACTACTGCCAGGTTCTCATTTGATTACTTTATATGTCATGGACGAGGACGGCCTGATACAAAAAGCTACTGTCAATATAACCATAAATGATGTACCGGTGGTTGTGGAAAAGTCGCCGGAAAAAAGCGATAACAGGTTCTTACTCGTGATCATTAGTATTATTGTCAGTATAGTCGCGCTCATTATGGTGGCTGTTCTGCTGTTCCACTATCACAGGAAGAGGAAGAGGGCGGAAGAGGAGGAGGAGAGGGAGAAGGAGAAGAAAAGGGAAGAGGAAGCCGACACGAAAGCAGCGGCACTGAAGAAAAAGAGGATACCGGAGCCCATAGAGCTGAAGAAACTGCCTCCGGCGGAACTTGAGGAGAAGGAAGAAGAGGAAGATGATGAGCTGGAGCTTGAGGAGCTGCCTTTGGAAGATGAGGAAGATAAGGTTATTGATTGGGAAGAAGATTGATCGATAAATTCTAAAGAGTCAGGGAGTCCAGGAGCCACCTTCATCTTTACAATGTATCATAGACTGAAAGAACTCTCGACTTCCCGACTTCATGACTCTCCAACTCGATTATTGTTTGACTCTCGACTCATGACTCTTCGACTCATAGACTAAATTTTCTTTTGCCTCTTGCCTTTTGTCTCTTCCCTCTTACTAATTTTATCCCACAGTTACTATAATAAACCTTATATTTAAGATTTTAATACTGCACCAAACAATATATAAATCAATTAGAGGCCTGTACAAATGTTTATTTAAATACTTAAAGCATATTTGCACTCAGAAGGTCGGTACTATGCTCTATCTTGCTGTTAGAAAGGGTATGCCCATGTTAATCGCTATTTTGGTGATTTTAACAGGGTTTGTGGGTCTTGAGGTGGACAACAGCAGCGCCGAAACGGTTAAAGCATCTACTACCAGAATCGTGGATTGGAACGGCACCGGCCAGTTTACAACCATACAATCTGCAATAGATAACTCAACGGATGGCGATACCGTACGGGTATACGACGGTATGTATAAAGAGTCCGTAAATGTCTGGAAGAAAATCAAGTTGGTGGGTAACGGCACTGGCAGAACAATAATCAGCCCACCAAAATCTTTCGATGGAGTTACCATAAGAATTAATTCCGTGCAGGTAACAGGGTTTACCATCAACGGCAGCGGAGCTGGTTCCTCACCTACTTTGGCTGCCGGTATATATATAACAGGTGGTGGAACTCTTCTTGATGGGGTCAAAGTATACGGTAATGAAATCTATGATTTTGATCATGGTATCTGGTTCAGATCAGGAAAAAATTGTGATATCTACAAAAATGACGCTCACAATAACACCTATGGTATCTACTTGTATATAATAACAAATGACAATATTCATAATAATACGTGCACAAACAATACTTATGGAATGTATATAACATCGAGCGATACACTAACAATAAGTGACAACATTTGCAATTATAACACCATTACAGGTATATGGAATGTTCAGAGTTATAGTATGACAATCCGAAATAATCAATGCAGCTTCAATAGTTACATCGGCCTTCATATCAACAATACACATTATTGTACAATCATTGATAATACCTGCAATTCCAATGAAATCGGTATCGGCGTGGGCGTAACAAATTTCTGGGCCAATACTGCAGGTTCGAATCATAATCATCTATATCGAAATACCTGCAGTAAAAACACATACATTGGAATATATATCTTCAAGCTGTCTCTATATAACAGGATTGAAGCAAATTTTGTTTCACTCAATAAATATGGCATGTATCAACTCTATTCCGACTATAATTTCTTCGTTGAAAATGTGATCTCCTACAACGACATCGGCCTCTCCTTAAATTACCCGTTCCACGAGAATGTGATCATTCATAATTATTTTCTATCAAACACCAGGCAGGCGGAGGATAACAACCCGATTGTGGATAATTACTGGTACAGTATGGAATTAGGCGGGAATTACTGGGACGATTATATGGGTGTGGATAACGGTGAAGGCGGTTACAAATATCGTTATAAAGGCGACGGGCTGGGCGATACAAAACTTCCGCACTGGAAACTGGATATGTATCCCTTTATAATTCCGGGTGGCTGGATATATCCCGGGGAGCCGATGTTGAAAGAGCCCGGCAATATCAGTCTGACCGGTAATTACACAATCGATTGGCCCAGCACGGCGCGAACTGATAAGTATGTCCTGGAAGAAGCGTCCAGTGCAGAATTCAGCGATGCCGAGGTTATTTATGAAGATGGTATTTCAGGAATAACATTTATCAACAAATCGCTGGGTACATATTATTACAGGGTCAAGTCCATTAAAGGTATCCATGAAAGCCCCTGGTCGAACATAGTAAACATAACGGTGGACTATCCGCCTGTTTCACCGGTAGAGCTGATGGTAATTTTACAAGAGGGGCATGATGTCAATCTTGCCTGGACGTCGCATCCCGAGCCCGACATAAAGGGGTACCATATAATGATCAGCGACCTTGACGCCGGCCCCACCGGCCCCTTCGAACTTCTTGACACGGTACCTCCTACTATAACCACCTATAAAGCCACGAATCTTGTTGAGGAGAAGACGTACTATTTCAAGGTGATTGCTTTTGACGGCGTGCCCTCTGATTCACCACACTCCAATGTGGTATCTACAACCATTCCGGACATAACCGCACCGTCACCACCGGGGGATCTTAAAATCATCGTGGTGTCCGGAACAGAGGTCAATCTCACCTGGAAGGCCAATCGCGAGCGCGACCTGGAGGGATACCTGGTTTACATTAATCATACAGGTGAGGGGCCCGAGGGTAAGTTCAAGCCGATACTGGAACTTGACCCGGACGTGAATTACTGCAACATTACAGAGCTGGAAGAGGAAGTCACGTATCATTTCAAAGTCAAGGCGTACGATGAGGTGCCAAACTATTCACTATTCTCATCGGTTGTTGCCGGCACCACACCGGACGAAACACCGCCACATGCACCTGCCGGCCTGACGATATCTGATATAACGAATGTCAGCATGAAGATCTCATGGGAGGCCGCACCCGATAAGGATGTGGCGGGCTACATACTGTACAGAAGCTATTATTCATCAGATTTATTCTTCCCGTTAAATACCAAACCTATTAACGATACTGTTTATTTTGATACCGGCCTGTTTGAATATACGAAGTATTATTACAAGATCATGACGGTGGATGATGACGGCTTGCTGTCAGGGTTCACCAATACCGTAATGGGCATGACCGCCTATCACCAGTATCCGCCGAGGATCGGTATTTCCATCGGCGTTCTCGAAATGGAAGAAGACGAGGTGGATGACCACTCAGTAAATCTTTTGGATTGGTTCTACGATATAAATAACGATCCGCTGAGCTTCAGATGCGAGGGCAATGTAAATATCAATGTTACCATCAACGCCAGTGACGGCAGAGTAATACTTGCGCCCGAGTACGACTGGAGCGGCCGACAGAGGCTTACATTCTACGCCTCCGATGGCTATTTCCCCGAGATCTCGGATACTTTATTGGTGATCGTTAACCCGGTGAACGACCCGCCGGAATCCATTGATATTACAACCCTGAGCGAGGGTATGGAATTTGAGAATGATGAATCGCTGGAGCTTGAAGCAATTTGTTTTGACCCTGACATAGATTATGGAGATGTACTGACCTTCAAATGGTTTTCGAATGTTACGGGCGAGCTCGGCGAGGGTGAGAACCTGAGCAGTATTACCCTACTGCCAGGTTCTCATTTGATTACTTTATATGTCATGGACGAAGACGGGCTGATGCAAAAAGCTACTGTCAATATAACCATAAACGATGTCCCGGTAGTTGCGGAGAAGTCACCTGAGAAAAGCGATAACAGGGCCTTACTCGTGCTCATAAGTATTATTGTCAGTATAATCGCGCTCATAATGGTAGCTGTTTTGATATTCCACTATCACAGGAAGAGGAAGAGAGCGGAAGCGGAGGAGGAGAGGGAGAAGGAGAAGAAAAAGGAGGAGGAAGCCGATCCGAAAGCCGCGGCACTGAGGAAAAAGAAGATACCGGAGCCAATAGAGCTGAAGAAGCTGCCGCCGGGGAAAGTCAAAGCGGAAGAAAAGAAGAAAAAGGAAAAACCCTCCAGGCGCGTCAAAGAGAAGGATGTAGAGGAGGAAGAGGAAGAGGAGGATGAAGAGGAAGAGGAAGAGATTGATGATGAGCTGGAACTAGAGGATGATAGAGAAATTGATTGGGAAGAAGACTAATCGATAAATTCTAAGCACTAAATACTAAACAAATTCTAAGCACTAAATACTAAACAAATTCTAAGCACTAAATTCAAAACCCTTCTTTTGCCTCTTGCCTCCTGTTTAAATACTTATTACAACAACTTCTAACAATTTATATATAGTTTTAATTTTATTAATCACAAAGAATTTAATAGTACAGTAATAGACCCATTTATGCAGTAATAGAGATCGGGTGGGGCAGTGTTCAGTGTTAAAATCAAAAAGAGCTTGATGTCAGCATATCTAATCTTTGCAATGGTTTCCGCAGGATTTATCGGCATGCTTATTTTCGAAGGTGTAGTGGACGAGGGTGGCGTAGAAGCTGCACCCACGACGATCATTGTTGATATTAACGGCGGAGGGGATTATACTAAAATCCAGGATGCAATTAATAAGGCTAATTCCGGTGATACCATCCGGGTCTGGGCTGGGACTTATTATGAAAATGTTGTTGTAAATAGAACTGTGACATTGATAGGGAACGGTACTGGAAACACAACCATTAATGGCGGTGGGACCGGGGATGTGGTTTATGTATCTTCAAATTGGGTAAATATAACGAGGTTTACGCTCACAAATAGTGGGTCTTTTTCAAGGGAGGCCGGAATTAAATTAATAAATGTAAAAAATTGTTACATAGCAAATAATAATTGTTCTTTAAATAATAGACTAGGCATAACGATTGATTCAACTTGTTCTTACATCAGAATTGAAAATAATACCTGCAACAATAATTTATACCCCGGTATTGGTGCATTTACTTCTTCGAGTCATATTATAATAAAGAACAATACATGTCTTAGCAATAGTAATGGTATTGTTTTAGGCCCGTTGACAAATAATAATTCAATTGAAAATAACACATGTAATTCAAATAATTTTTATGGAATAGATTTAGTTCGTTCAACATGCAATCTAATTAAAAATAATACCTGCAACTTAAATTCTGAAGGCATCTGGTTGGATACGTCATCATGGAACATTGTTAAAAATAATACCTGCAATGAGAATAAACAAGACGGCATCCTATTAAAATCATCATCAAGTAGTAACAAAATCATAAACAACACTATCTCATCGAACAAAGTAAATGGTATTAGATTAAAATTCTCGAATAATAATTTGATTTATCATAATATTTTTATAAATAACACCAACCACGCAAATGACAACACCAAGAATTTTTGGAATGCAACATATCCAATAGGAGGCAATTCATGGGATAATTGGACAACTCCTGACAATAATAAAGACGGTTTCGTTGATAAACCCTTTATTATTTCAGGTGGAATAAATAAAGACTATTTGCCTCTTACAAATGTTTCTTTACTGAATGGTTCCATATATAATGTTGATAAAAAAATTTGGTATCCTAGAATCCAGTTAGCAGTAAATGATGCAGATCCAGGCAACACCATCCGTGTCTGGGCTGGGGACTATTCTGAGCTTGTGACGATAAATAAACCCTTGACCCTGATAGGCAACGGGTCTGCAAATACAACAATTATCGGTGACAGGACGGGGAATGTGGTTTATGTAACCGCAGATTGGGTGAATATATCTGGATTTAAAGTCAAAAACGGCAGCATCAACGGATTTGTGGCAGGTATTAAATTATATTCAGCACAAAACTGCAGAATAGAATCATGTAATGTTACTGATAACAATTACGGTATTTTAATGGAAAAATGTTCTAATAATATTATCAGGAACAATACCTCCTATGATAATAGAAATGGGGCATTATCTTTTAGAACATCCTCAAATAACAATAACATTTACAATAACTTTTTTAAATTTGACGGTATGGGCTTCAGTGATACATGCACAGGAAATGTAATTACAAACAACACGATAATCAACGGTAATTTCGGGGTTTCTTACACCTCGGGAAATATAATCAAAAATAATTCATTGACGAAAGGCGGTTTTTCTTTAAATGGAAATAAATTTAAACATTATACAGGCAACACCGTACATATGAACAACACTGTAAATGGAAAACCTGTGGTTGTACTGGATTCGCAGGTGGGAGGAAATGTTTCCGTAGATTCCGGCCAGATCTATCTGGTTAATTGTACCAATGTAATTGTAGAGAACCAGAACTGCACTAACGCATATTATGGAATTTATCTGTTTTCATCAAACAACAATTATATCAGAAATAATACTGTTAATGACAACGCCGGCAGGTCCATCTATCTATACCGTTCATCATACAACAGGGTAATCAATAATACTATCTTGAATAACAATTACGGTATCAATATACAGTCTTACTCGGATCATAACATTATAGCCAACAATGAAATCAACAATTCCAATTATCCAGGCATTGAGCTTGCCGTGTCATCATTTAATCGAATAGAGAATAACTCTGTTAATTATACTCACGACCACGGTATAAATATTGATTCCGGCTCAAAATATAACGTATTAGATAACAATACCTCTAACCACAATTTTTTCTACGGTGTGGAATTTTTATATGACAGCCATTTTAACACGATAAAAAATTCAATTTCAAATCATAACAGGCAGAGCGGTCTGCATATAACCTACGGCTCCTCCGGTTGCACCGTTGAAAATAACACCTTTAATTATAACCGCTGGAACGGTATGTCAGCTTATGACTCTATTGGTAACACCATAATCAACAATAACTGTTCGGAAAATAATGAATCAGGAATATATCTTTATTATAATGGAGAATACAATATACTGATAAATAACACATGCACTTTGAATACCCTGTACGGAATTTATGTCAATTCTCCGGGCAATACTTTTGAAGATAATTATCTACGTTCGAATTCGAATGGAATAAGATTATATACAAACAAAAATACGCTTTTAAACAATTTGATCATTAACAACACCATCGGTATTAATTTCACAGGCGGCTCCAGTGCATGTAATATAATTAATACCACCGTATTAAATTCTTCGAAATACGATATAGAATTAAGAGGTAACGCTGAAGCTTACGCATTGAACTGCTCAATAAATTTCTCCAAAATCAATTTCCTATCGGCAACTTCAAAACTAATCGTGCAGTGGTACATGCATGTCAATATCACTTACGGTGCAGGTGAAGGCGCTCCCGATGCGAATATAACAGTCAGTGACAATTTTACGAATCTGGTCTACAGGGGCAAAACCGATGTTAACGGCAATTGTAACTGGCTTACCGCCAGCCATTTTGAATTGGTTCAGAGCGGCATCAGTCAGATCTTCACGCCGCATAATGTAACGGTCTGGAAAACACCGGACGAGGGTTTTGCCGAACCGGTAATGAACGAAACCAAGATCGTTTATATTAAGCTCAAGACCGACACCACGACACCAAACCCACCAACAAATCTTGCTTTCAATTATATCGGTGGGTCTTATATCAACATGTCCTGGTCAATTTCTAATAGTCCCGATGTGATTGGTTATAATATTTACATCAATGATACCGGCTCAAGTTCGAATTTTCATAAAATCAATTCTACCATTAATAATTATTTTAATGTAACGGGCCTTGTAAATGAGACCGTTTATTATTTCAGGTTTAGAGCATTTGACCATGTCTTTTTGGAATCCCAAAACCTGTCTGGCTCCAATGAAACTCTTGATGTAACCCCGCCGGTACCACCAACTGGGTTATCTCCTTTCAAGGTGGGAGGAACTTATATCAATCTAACCTGGAGCGCATCTGTTAGCCTCGATACGGAAGGCTACTATGTCTATATGAATGATACAGGTTCCTCAACTAACTTCCATTTCATCGGGGAAACCACTCAAACCTATTACAACCATTCCGGCTTATTCGAGGAAATAAAATATTACTTCAAGCTGAAGGCCTACGATGAAGTGCCGCTTTTTTCCAGCTTTTCAAATCCTGTGGAGGCCACCACATTAGATATTACCGCACCCACCTCGCCGTTCTTATTGAAAGTAACATACTATGACGGCGATTCCATCAATCTAAGCTGGAATGCATCCAACAGTACAGATGCGGCGGGATACCAGGTCTATGTTAACAACACAGGCTCTGCTACATTGTTCTCCTACCTGGCAACTACCAGCGGCTTGTATTATAACCATACGAAATTAGCAGAGGAGACAACATACTATTACAAGGTGCGAACCTATGATGAGGTACCGTTTTATTCTAGTTTTTCTAATACAGCCTCTGCAACCACATTGGATATAACCGCACCCTCCGCACCCACCGGTCTAAGCGCCACAAATCCAACAGGAAGCACTATCTCTCTATCGTGGAACGCAAATCCCGAAGCCGATATTGCCGGATACAGGATATACATGAACGATACCGGGGGAGGCGCCTCCGGACCGTTTAAATTGATCCATACCATTGTGGGCACAACAACAAGCTATACAGTTACAAATCTTTTGGAAGAGACGACTTATTATTTTGTTATCACCGCCTACGATGAGGTCCCGTTCTATTCCCCATATTCTACTGCCGCTTCCGCCACTACTCTTGATGTAAGCTCGCCGGTTATACCCACGGGCTTTAGTGCAGTACCTTTCTCGGACACCCAGATAAACCTGAACTGGGATGCAAATTCAGAGCTTGACCTGGCTGGGTACAGCATTTACATGAACGTTACAGGTCACGGCCCCTCTGGTGATTTTTATTTGATCCATACAATAACCGGTTCAGACACATCTTATTCAGTTAAGAATCTTGCAGAACAAACTGCCTATCATTTCAAGCTCACTGCATTTGACGAAGTGCCCAACTATTCGCCATTTACGAATGTTGCATCCGCAACAACCTTGGACCTGACTGCACCGCAAGCCCCCACAGGATTTGTCGCGGTACCCATTTCCGATACACAGATCACTCTCAGCTGGGAAGCCAATACCGAAGTGGACTTGGCGGGTTATTACATTTACATTAACGATACAGGAGCCGGTCCTGCAGGAAATTACCACCTCATCCGGACATTATCGGCCTCCTATACCACTTATACGATCACAGATCTGGTAGAGCAAACCAGTTATCATTTCAAGCTCAAAGCCTTTGACGATATTCCCAACAATTCTACATTTTCTCCTGTGGCCTCGGCAACCACGCCTGACCTGACTGCGCCAAGCACGCCCACAGGCCTAGCTGCAGAGGCAATTTATTACAGCCAGATCAAATTGACCTGGAACGTTAACCCTGCAGCCGACCTCGCCGGCTACATCATCTATATGAACGATACAGGCGCCGGCGAAACAGGTAGCTACCATCAAATTCACACCCTAACGGGCAAAGGTACCACCTACACCGTAACCGGCTTGTCTGAAAGGACCACCTATTATTTCAAGCTCAAGGCCTTCGACGAGGTGCCAAATTACTCGTTATTTTCAACTGGGGCCTCCGCAACCACACTTGAAAGGGCAAGACCCAGCGCACCTACAGGGCTTAGTGTTGCCAATCCCACTGAGAACAGCCTGACCTTAAACTGGAACGCCAACCCCGAGCCGGGAGTGATAGGCTATTACATCTACAGGAGCGAATTCCCCGATTCCGGATTTATTCAAATCAATTCCGAACCGGTGAGCGGAATCAAATATGTGGATTCTGGCTACCCCACCGTCCTGAAGGAGGATGCAACCTATTACTACAAGCTCAAGACCGTGGATGAATTCAACCTGGAATCGGATTTCTCGGCTACCGCCTCCGGTAAAACACTCCTCGGGCAGAAATCACCTGTGATCGCAAATTACGTTGAAGATTTTTCAATACCCGAGGACGGCTACGATGATACCACCATCAACCTCTTCAACTGGTTTACCGACCCCAACTCCGACCCGCTGACATTCAAATGCGAGGGTCAAGATAACATTGAGGTTGTTATCAACGGCGAGGACGGTAGCGTTAAGCTCACGCCGAAGCCCGATTGGAACGGTCAGGAGACTCTTACCTTTTACGCCTCGGACGGGATCTCCCCGGAATTCTCCGATACGGTCACCATCACCGTAACGCCGGTGAGCGATCCTCCGAAGAACCTCAAGATCATCGAGCCCGAGGACGGTAAGAAGATCGAAAAGGGAGATAAGCTTGATTTTGAGGGCAGCTGCGACGATGCGGACCTGCCCTACGGTGATGTCCTGAAATATCTATGGAAATCGGATCTGGATGGAGAGCTGGGGACAAGTCAAACCCTGGAGGACGTTGTGCTAACCGAGGGCGAGCATATAATCACCCTGGAGGTGGAGGATACCCAGGGCAACAAGATCAGTGTCAACATCAATGTAACGGTATTAAAACCGGAAGGGCCCGACGACGGCGACCTGGATGTTGACGGTGATGGTAAAGATGACTCCGACGAGGGTAAAAGCCAAAGAAACCTCGCGGTTGGTATCAGCGCTCTGGTGATCGTTTTGATTTTAATTTTCATTTTCTATTTCCTGGTGTTAAAGAAGAAGGGACCACGCAAAGGAGATGGTGAAGGTAAGGAGGGTTATGAGCAGGAACCACCCCAGACCCCACCGGCCGAAATACCTTTGCAGCCTCCGCCTGAAGGGCCACAGCAGCCACCGCCGGAATATCCGAATTATTGATTTACCGGTTGGCAGGAGGCAGGAGGCAGAGGGCACTCTTTCGGTTTAATTTCAAGATTGTGAAATTCGATATTCAATATTGTTTAGGATTTCGCCATTCGGTCGCGTTGGCGCAGTGCGTACCGTTTTACGTCTAACGGAAAGCGGCCGTCAAACGTCAGACGTGTTACGTTACGCCCCTCGCAGACTCAACCCCTATCCGCACTTCTATTAGCAATAACTCAACTAACAAATGGTCTCAAAATTTAAATAGTCGTATTTACCCAGACCCACACATTTTCTATGTCATAAATGACTAATTAGTGGGACATATTCATAAAAATAAAATATATATGAAGTGTATTTGCCAATACCTGTTTGACCGATTGGGGGCGGACAAGATCAAATTTAATCTACTTTCCATCTATCTCGTATTTACCTTGATTACTGCAGGTTTTATCGGGATTCTGATATACGAGGGGGTGGTGGACGAAGGCGGTGTTGAGGCTGCGATAATTACTGTTGACTGCAAAGGTGGGGGGCACCATAAAACAATTCAAGATGCAATAAATGCCTCTAAAACGGGCGATATAATCAAGGTCTGGGCGGGATACTACAGGCAGCCGCTAAAAATCACGCATTCCATAAATCTTATAGGTAACGGCTCGGGCAATACCACCATTGACGGCGGCAAAAACGGTCACTGCATCGATATAGATTCGAATTGGGTTAATATTAGTGGATTTACCATCAGAAATTCCGGGACGGCATCTACCGCCAGCGGTTTAGATCTCTGGGATTCCGATTATTGTAAAATTGAAAATTGTATTATAACAAACAACTCTTATGGTATGAGATTGTTTTATTCTTGCAGTTTTAATGTGATCGCAAATAACAGTATAATGAACTCAAAGAGAGGTGTGGTGATAGATTCAACTTTATCGGAGGGCAACAGGATTAAAAACAATACATTTTACAACAACAACGAGTACGGTATGTACGTTTATGCCAATTACAACACAATCGAAAACAATAATTTCACTTTCAATAAAAAGGGATACTACAGCAGCAACGGTGATAACAACAGGATAATGAACAATACCTTTGATTCGAATACCGATACCGGGCTTCATCTATATTTTTTCTCCACTGATAACATAGTAGAAAACAATTCGTTCAGTTCCAATAGATTTCGTGCAATCCAGCTGAGCTCCGATTCTGATAATAATATCATAGTCAACAACAATTGTACCAACAGCACAACGGGGCTCATGATAACCACATCAAACGGCGTTACCATCGAGAATAATACCTTTAACTGTTCATACCAGGGCATGTACATGTTCAGGTGCTCGAGTAATACAATCATCTATAATACAATGTTAACGTGCAGTATATTCATCAACAACGATGTAATGGATTCAAAAGAGTACTGGAATACCCACATCATCGATAAAAATAATACTGTTAACGGCAAGCCCATTTATTACTTGAGAAATATCACAGGCGGCGAGGTACCCGCAGGTGCAGGTGAAATTATACTTGCAAATTGTTCGGATGTTACCATCAGGAACCAGGATACCAGTAATTGTACTACAGGTATCGAAATCGGTTATTCCAACAACATTAAAGTTATTAATAGCACATGCACAGGCAACTCCTACTACGGATTGTTTGTCGCAATCTCACCTCGAAACAAGATCAACGACAATAATTTATCTTACAATTACTACGGTGCCAGGTTCAGCAAATCATCGCACAATATAATCATAAATAATACATTTTATTCAAACGATTATAACGGGATGTATATTTACAATTCGAAAAACAACACCGTGGTAAATAACACCTATAAGAGGCATACAGGTAAAGCAGGCATGGAACTGTCATACGCACATCAAAGCAGATTTGAGAATAACACCTGCATCAGGAATAAGTACGGCATCTACATGGGTTATACTGGAGGAACAACACTTGCCAACAACACCTGCAATAACAACGGTAATATCGGCATGTATATTCACTCCGGTTCTGTCGATAATATAATAAAATACAATAATATCTCTGATAACGGAAGAGGTTTACGGATCAATGACAAATGCACCAATAATACATTTTACAAAAATATAATCGCATTCAATAACCAAACCGGTATAAATTTCTCTTCTAGTATGGCTACAGAGAGCAATTACAATTATATTTTCCATAACGAGATTATAGACAACGGTAAGCAAGCCTTCGATGCAGGTATAAATTATTATAACAACAGCAATCAGGAGGGCAATTTCTGGTCGGATTACAACGGGCTCGATAACGGCTCAGGAGGCCGGCCGGCAGGTGACGGTATCGGCGATACGGACATTCCGCACCTCGGGCTGGATTACTACCCGCTCATGAACGGGACGTTCTGGGTGTACCCCGGTGTGCCTGACCTGCTGGACCCGGGTGATATCGATATTGATGGAAACTACACCGTCTTGTGGAAAAAAGCCGCCCGAGCCATAGGGTACGTCCTGGAGGAGGCGGATAATCCCGCGTTCTCTTTACCAACGGAGATTTATAACGGAACAAAAACCTCATTTGAATTCTCAAATAAAGCTAATGACACCTACTATTATCGAGTAAAATCCTATAATTCCAAATACCAAAGCCAGTGGTCCCTCATGGAAAATATAACCGTGGATTGGGCTCCTAGCGCTCCAACGGGTCTCGTGGCCAAAAACCCCACAGGGTTTACCATCAGCCTCGCATGGAACAAGAACCCCGAGAGCGACATTGCCGGCTACCATATTCTAATGAACGATACGGGTGCAGGCTCCGCCGGGCCGTATTATCATATTATGACTGTTGGTAATGCCCTTACACAATATCTTGTTACACAGCTTACCCAGGAACCGACATATTATTATGTTATTATGGCCTTCGACGGCGTACCCAGCAATTCATCTTATTCCAATTTTGCTTCTGAAACGACTCTGGATGTAACGGCGCCGGCTGCTCCCACGGGCCTCATCGCAACGAATCCCACCGGTCATTCCATCGATTTAACATGGAATG
>CP070629.1:219605-224368 GCA_020356005.1 Thermoplasmata archaeon | reverse complement strand
GTTCCGTTTACAAACAGAATAAAACTCTCGCCGATCTCTACAGAGGTTTTGGATATATCGAAATAGTCCATTTCCGGCGGATTGTTTAATACACGAAAAGATCCGTTAAGATAACACCATGGAGACCACATATAATCTGTATCTTTATAGCGTACCCTGAAATCATAGAAACCCAGTGTTGCATTCACGGGAATGGAAAATACAGTTTGCCACCGCCCGTTCGTATACTCAGGTTGGCTGAGAAGATTTGTTTGCCAGTTTGTTTGACTCGGACTCAAATATTCAAAATGCGGTAAAAGATTATTCTCTAAATCTTCATGATCGTAAGCATTGGAATATAGCTCAATAACATCAGGCCTGTAAACGAACGGTTTCGATACATTCAATCCAAGTGGGTTGGGTGCGGATGGCAAAAATTCATACATGTATATATCAAAGTTAGGGTGACTTCGTTTGTCACCCCACACGATCCTGTTACCGTAGATGGAAATCCAATCCAGCAGTGCTGTGGGTTCAGTGGTTATCCGGGTTTCCATTCTCGTACCCAGGTCGTAGCTGTAGATGTCATAGTCACCGTTACGGTCGTCAATCCAAACTATCCTGTTACCGTAGATGGAAGGACAACGTTGATTGGCCCAGTGCTTGGTTATCTGCGTCTTCGTGCCCGTGCCTATTTCGTACATATATATTTCAAGAATGCCGTTATTCTCGTTTTCCCACACGATCCTATCGCCGTTAATGTCCTTGCCAGGTTGATGGACAGCAGTATTTGCTATTACTGTTTCGTTGCTCGTGTTCAAATCGTACATGTAAATATCTTTGAAGCCGTTCAACCATAGGATCCTATTACCGTAGATTATCGGGCGCCATTGATGTGATGAATTCGTTGTTATTCGTGTCTCCGTGCTATTGCTGAGGTCGTACATATAGATGTCACACCAACCGTTACGATTGTCACTCCACACGATCCTGTCGCCATAGATGTCTGGCTCCTGTTGATTGGACGAGTTCGTGGTTATCTGTTTTTCTGTATTCGTGCTCAAGTTGTACATGTATATATCAGAATTACCGTTACGATTGTCACTCCACACGATCCTGTCACCGTAAATGGCCGGGCAACCTAGGCCTGTTGTATCCGTAGTTCTCCGCGTCTCGGTGCTCGTGCTCAGGTCGTACATGTAGATGTCATAGGCACCGTTCCGGTCGTCGATCCACACAATCCTATCACCGTAAATATCAGGAAATCTTTGGGTTGCCGGGTCCGTGGTTATTTGCGTCTCTTTACCAATTGCACGGGTTTTCATTGGCTTATTTTTAATGTTTGAATCAGATTCGTCTGTATTCATCTCTTTATTGATGAGACTATTATCAGGTGGTTTCTCATTACCAATTCCAAGATTTTCTTGAAAGATATCATTTTCACCTTCTTTAGGTTCATTCTCAGAAATACTGATATTATTTTGTTGGTTTACAATCTCCACCAGGCTTATAATTACCATTAATAAAACTATAATAATAGGTGAGATTTTCAATCTAAATATCATCGGATTTGACTCCCAATCATTGATTTTAATATTATAATTGCTAAAAATTTATGCTTTTGTATACAACAAAAATTAGGACTTAATTGCTATATATATTTTTGCAGTTCCCTAAGATATTCAAATTAAATTAATTATATTCATTTCGAAGGCATTGCTATTTTCAATCCAGATCAATCAGCTTATACTTCCCCTCTCCCAACCTAACCTTCTTGGCGTACCTCACGGTGTTCTTACTCCGGAACTCGTGGCCCGAATCCTTCACACGCTCCCATGCGGCCAGGTCAACAGTTAACAGGTCCTTTGAGCCGAACAGCCCCACGTCCTTCATTATCGGTTTCTGTGCGCGGCCCATGCAGTCGCAGTTGCGAGTTATATTGATAGCGAAATTGAGATAGATCAGCTCGTGCTGCTTTTGCACTGCATAAGCGTACTCCACGATACGCTCACTGGCGGTCTTGAACGACGCGCTCCAGAACGGTGTTATTATTGCCCTCTTCGAACAGAGCGCAATGCACCTGCTGCAGCTCTGACATTTTGTCTTATCAATGCGCGGTATGAACCCCAGCGTGATGGCGTCGCCCTGACAGCTTTTAACGCACAGCCCGCACTTGTTACACTTCAAAGGTCGTATTAGCGGCGGCCTGCTCGCGTGTATCCTGAGCTTGCCCTTGCGCGTGGCCAACCCCATCCCGGTGTTCTTGATACACCCTGCAAACCCCGTCAGGATATGCCCTTTGAAATGGCTGGCGACTATCAGCTTATCGTACTTTTTGAGGCTACCGCCGATATAAGCCTCTGTATAATGCGCAAGCCCCACCGGGTACGCCTCCTCGAGTACGCCATCCTCGCCGTCCAGTATATCGATTTTGGCGAAATCGAACCCGTGCTCTTTCGCCAGCTTGATGTGCGTGCTCGCACGGGTGCGCTCGCCGCGGTAGAGCACATTGGTCTCCAGCAGTACCGGCGTGCCTCCGCGCTTCTCTACATAATCGCAGATGCGCTTGATATGCTTTGCAGGTACGAACGTAGTGCAGCCCTTCTCGCCGAAATGGACCTTGATGCCCACCCTCTGGCCGGAGACATCCCCAAAAAAGATCTTATCGAGCACCCCCTCGATATCCAGCTTTTTGGTGAAATATACATCTGACATCTGGCCGGCTCCGGGTAGAATTAATTAAATCAATAGTAGCCAGGTTAATTAAGTTCGCTATAAAAATATTTTGTAAATATTATTTTTTAATTTATATTTATTAAATTTAGACCCGCACTACCCGTCCTTTTTAAACAGAAAACCATAAAACTTATTAGCGCTGAAACATTATATAAATCTAGACCTCTCCAAGTCGAAATTTACCGGGAACTTACTTGTAGTAACTATGAATGCCTTCAACAGAATTATTTGATCTTCAGTTACAACACAAGCTAACGTATGTCAACTTCAAACTATTGTACAATTATGAAATTTAATCAGTTAGGGGAAGAATCCCCTAACAACCCCTCTTTCTTTATCGTTTGGGGATGCCTTTGGCATCCCCATCTGATAAAAAAAGAGAGGGGTTTCAGGGGAGATTCCTCTCCCCTGATTATATTCACATAATTGTAAAAAGGTGTGAATGTGAGTGTAGTTAATAGTCGGAATAGGATGCATGTCGATTTCGCGGTTGTGGGTGCCGGCCCGGCCGGTGCGCATATTGCGGGAGCTTTAGCCAGGACCGGGTTCAAGGTCGCATTGGTAGAGCAGTACGGCCGTGGCCGCGACAAGCCCTGCGGGGGGCTGATCGATTTGGCACTCTGGGATATGCTGGGCAGTGCCCGTAACGGGCTTCCGGCATGGCCTATCAGAGGCACCGCGGTGTTCTCACTAGGCACAAACCATATCACATTCAGGTCAGAGAAAACCAGGTCGTACGCGGTATTCCGTTCAGAGCTCGATACACTGCTGTCAGATAGAGCGGAGCAGTGCGGCGCGAACTTACTGGAAAATACCAAGGTAAGAGGCATCAAGTACAACGACAGCGGTGTTCGGCTAATAAATGGTAACGGCACTGCGATCACCAGCGACATGGTGGTGGGTGCAGACGGGACATACAGTATCGTAGCCCGCAGTGCGAACTTGAGGCCCGAAGTAGGCCATTCCGAACTGATATTCTGCCTGGTCTCGGAATTTCCGCTGGGCCAAAGCCGGCTCGAGAGAGAAATAGAAGATATCAACACTATCGAGGTCTACATGCTCGGCGGTCTCGGGTACGGCTGGGTCATCCCGAAAGGCGACTATGTCAATATCGGCTGCGGGCAGGCATACGACCATCTCCAGAATTCAAATGAGCTCTGGAGGAAGTTCCTCAGGACTCTGCATCGGCACAGCCGATTTGTATATACCAAGATACCGCGGCCGAAAGGTTACTTCTACCGGTCATTGAAAGGGCCGGTGGTACGAACATACGCGGACAGGACGGTTCTGCTCGGGGATGCCGCCGGGTTCGCCAACAACCTGTCCGGCGAGGGCATCTGGCCCGCAATACAATCTGCCGATATAGCACTGCCCGTCCTGGAACGCGCGTTTACTAACGGCGATTACTCCACAAGTGCTCTTGAGCTGTACGAGAAGAATTGGAAGAGGCGGTTTCAGTCAGAATTCATACGCAAGCAGAAATTACTGCAGTTGATCACGCAGATTTCAATAATACGCAAAGGGTTTCTGGGGCGGTTGATAGGCGTGCAGGCATGGAGCGAGGGAGAGACCTTCGATAGGGCACTGCAGTTCATTAAAGATCACAAGGAGCTGTACTATATGCTGAACGAGGTCTATCAGCACCGCAATGCCGCCGTGGTGGTTCTGCCCAAGCTTAAGAAGAAGCTGCCGAGTTTCGCACTGGATTATTTCGGAACGAGCCTGTACCGGCGGCTGAGGGGCGAACAGCCAAACTACTGAGGTTTGATTTTTGTAAGCTTTTAAAGCGCTTACTGATAGATTTTTGATTGCTTATAGAAGGGCGGCTTACGTTGAGCGGTTGCGTCTAGCGTACCGTCAAGCGGTTGCGTCTAGCGTACCGTCAAGCGGTTGCGTCTAGCGTACCGTCAAGCGGTTGCGTCTAGCGTACCGTCAAGCGGCATCGAGGCTCGTTACGATAAGCGGCATCGAGGCTCGTTACGATAAGCGGCATCGAGGCTCGTTACGATAAGCGGCATCGAGGCTCGTTACGATAAGCGGCATCGAGG
>CP070629.1:208597-219505 GCA_020356005.1 Thermoplasmata archaeon | reverse complement strand
TTTATCTCTATGGGTGATGCCTTCGGCATCACCCAAAATGAAAATAAAAGAGAGGGGTCTTAGGGGAGATTCTTCTCCCCTGATTCATTTGCGTTTAAATTTAATACCTCCTGTGCGTTTTATTGCCTGGAGTTTAACAGAGAGTTTTTCTGCGCTGCCCATCCGGCCGCCCGGATGCGCGCCTATGTGATGTACTGTGCGCCGGTACTTCAGATACCGGTTCAGTACGATGAGTACAATGACAATGGTGACCAGGGCCGCAACCTGGTAGAGCCACTTTTCCCAGTCTACTTCGCCTACTTTCCACAGCAGCCTGTGCGTCTTGCCGTCGAAGATGTATATGTAGCCCTGCGAATACGAGCTGGAATAGCCGCTTTTACCACGGTACCCGCCGCAGCCTACAATTATATCCAGTGTACCGTCCTGGTTGACATCGGCGATCTCTATGCCCAGCGCGTCGGAGCCCAGTATATCGCTTTTCCATTCCACCTCGTGCGAGATCCCGGAGATCACGCGCACAATACCCGCCTCGTTACCGGTAACTATTTCCATCTCACCGTCACCGTCAACATCGGCAACGCCCAGCCCGTACGGCTTCGGCCCGTAATCGGGGCTCTTCCATTCCAGCTCGTACGAATCGGCGTCGAACACATAAATCCAGCCCGGCCGGAGCCGGTAGCCCGCCACGCACACGATCTCCAGCTCGCCGTCGCTGTCCACATCCGCAACTTCGATTGCTTCGCAGTCGCCGCCCAGGTCAGGCGATTCGTACTCCAACACATGTGTTACACCGTCGTAGATGCGGAAGTACCCTTCGCCTTCGATTTCGCCCTGGCGCGTAGCGAACCCTATCAAAATCTCAGGTATGCCGTCCGCGTCGATATCAGCAACATTCGAACCGCGGAAACTGTGCGCGGTATAACTGCCCTTTTTAATAATCCCGCTGGACCATTCCTTCGTACCGTTCGCACCGGAGAGTACATTCAAGCTCCCCGCATCGATACGGTAGCCCGTACCTACCACCACCTCCGGGTAACCGTCCAGGTCGGTGTCCGAAACAAAAGTACCGTGCGCATCGCTCTTCATCTTCTCAGAGCGCCATAACCGCTCGTGCGTAACCGAATCGTACGCGTACGCGTACCCGTCCCAGCCGCCGGTGACGATCTCTAACTGACCGTCACCGTCAACATCGCCGAGCTCGGTGCCCCATAACCTGGTATCGATGAAGCCGCTCTGCCATTCCTTTACGAAATTATTCTCGGTATCCGCCTCGATGACATACAAGAACCCCTCCATGTTACCAAACACGATCTCGACTTTACTATCGTTATCGATATCATCGGCCTTGATGGAATTGAACCTGCCCAATGCGCTCCCGAACGATTCCGAGCCCAGGTCGTCCGCCCTTACAATCGTACTGGTCGGCGTAAACGAACCTATAACTAAAGCTGCAGCTAAAGCTAACACTACAAGAAACCTTTTTGGCTTATGTGCATATCCATGCTTCTTGATTGCGTCCAACTTGACCTCACTCCTGAATACTGACCCCAAATTAGGATAAAAATGATATAATTTAGGCAGGGGAGAAGAATCTCCCCTGAACCCCTCTCTTTTCTTATCTCTATGGGTGATGCCGAAGGCATCACCCAAAAGGATAATGAAAGAGGGGTTGTAGGGGATTCCTCCCCTACTTCATTATATCATTATTTTTATCCGATTGGGGCAGGTATTTTCGGGCACCTAGTGTTTCGAATGTGTATAGTGTCAAGATCACTTTGGTGTCCTCCGGTCGTTCTTTGTAATCCGAAAAGTTCATTATCGCCCAGGTTTCGTTGTACATCTCTATGAGATCTTCTTGCCATTCCGTTTCGTCATCGAACCGTTCTGGCTTGAACTCTCTGTGGATCTTACCGGTCCCGAACCGCCGTTTACCGGCCTTTTCGCACAGTACCAGTGTAAGGTACAGCTGCGCTTCGGTACTGTGCTTTCTGGCCTTGAACGAATGTGCAGCCTTCCAGCACCGCGCCAGAAGTTCCACGATGGCGGCGGCATATACTTTTTCATCTTCTGTTAACAACCAGTTTGGTTCCTTCTCGACGGCGTGCTTGTACACCGCGATCTTCTTGGCCACGAACGCCGCTAATGCTTCCTGGTCTGCCGTACGCGGTACGTAGTACCGCGCGCCGCCCAGCAGTTAGTGCTTCGAGATAAGTTTTAAGGAATGAAGATAAATGTCAATTGCGTGCTTGATCTGTCGGTCCGAGGGTCCGGCGGCCGTGTTGGAGGCCCCAGCACCGCCCGCCAGCACAGTTACGAGCATCGCACGCCCGTTCTCTGTAAGCTCGTCCTTTTTTCTTTCAACAGATCTAACAGCCTTTAGCAGTTCAGAGGCGTGCGAGGGGTCGCTCAGCGCATTCGCCAGCATTTTTACAGTATCAGGTGCGGCAGCGCGCTCTTCTACTTCGGTCTCATCGTCATCCTCCACAGCCGCCTCTGCCGATGCCTTTTTATGATGCAGCTGGAACAGTGCAAGATTGTAAATGAAAGGCTCTGCATAGGCCGGTATGGGAACCTGTGAGCCCTTGGGGATGCCGTTCCCGAACTTTTTATACCACTGCTGGGCCCTGTTCTGCACGAATTCTGCATCGGGCCCGATAACTGCATGTCGGCTGTACGGTGCATCTGCTCCGACCCTTCTTGAACCCGGAATCGCTCTGCGCCCCAGCAGTATCCCCAGGCTGCCCACCACAGCAATAATAACCACAATAATAATTCCGCGTAGCGTCTGTTCCGACGAAACCTCCTTTTCTAATACCACAACACGCAAACTGCTTTTGTTCGTCTTCCGATCGTCGTCCAGAACCGTCAGGAATATATTATAGATCCCCGGCTCTTTAAAAATATGCGTTACATTCGGGCCGTACAATGTAGTATTATCTTCGAACTCCCAGGTGTAGTTGATTATATAACCGTCTTCGTCCCAGCACCGGTACCCTTCCAGCACAACCTCTGTATTGGGCTTGACCGAAATCTCATCCTCCAGGATGATGAACGGCAAACGGTTCTTGACATTGACTGTAATGGTCTCCCAGTATGACGATTCCGCGCCCAGGTCGTCCATGACCTTCAGCCTGATGGTATAGAACCGCTCCTTGAGGTATACATGCTCAACGATAGGTGTATCCACCCAGCCGGACTCTGTACCGTCCTCGAACTGGAAGAAATATCCTATGATTGTCCCATCCGGGTCGGTGGAACCAGAAGCGTCTATAATTAAGGTTTCCAGCGTCATGATCTCCGTTGTGGAAACGCTCAGTACCGGTATGGGCAGTGTGTTACCGTTGGAACGGGTCGTATCCTCGCGCTTTTCTGCTCCGGTCCCTTGCGCAGCAGCTGCGGGTGTGGTAATTATGATAATAACAAAAGTAATCAATAAAATTTGTAGTAATTTATGGTAACGCGCACAATCCCGTACCTCAGGAAGGTTAGTGTCCATTGTCCTGCTCCTCCAGCTTCTTCCTGGCCAGAATAGCCGCGCCGATGGAGGTTACTATCTGGGGGTTCTTCGGCACATACAGCTTTACATTCAGCTCGTCCTCCAGCGCCTTGCGCATGCCTACATTGCGCGCGGGCCCGCCGTCGAAAAACACTACCTCCTCCAGCCCCACGGCGCGCACCATCAGTGCCAACCGCTGCGCAACCGACCGGTGTATTGCAGCCACTATGTCGGTCTTGTGGTGACCTTTGGCGATAAGCGAGTTGATCTCGGATTTCGCGAACACCACACAGGTACTGTCGATCTCTATGTATTTCTTCGACTTGAGCGATACATCGCCCAGGTCCGATAGCTCGATTTTAAGAGTCTTGGCCATGACCTCCAGAAACCGTCCAGTTCCTGCAGCGCACTTATCGTTCATCTTGAAGTTCCGTATCTGCAAATCATCATCCAGCGAGATGACCTTCGTGTCCTGCCCGCCGATATCTACAATGGTGTGTACCACGCCCGCCTCTGACCCCACCCACCGTGCGCCCTGCGCGTTAGCGGAGATCTCGCTGATCACCTCGTTGGCTATGGACATTATACGCCGGCCGTACCCGGTGGAAACAATATAGCCGAGCTCGGCGCGCTTCAGCCCTGCATCCGCCATGGCCTTGTCCAGCAGCTTCTCCGCCGTCTTGTCGGGGTACGCACCTGTAGGGCCGATACCGTACCCCACAAGCTCGTCGTCCTTCACCACGGCGATCTTCGTATAGGTCGAACCCAGGTCTATACCTGCTGTCATTACCATTTTTATCACTTTTAATATGCAGGGGAGATTCTTCTCCCCTTGACAATGATATATGCGATTGAAATGTTTCACTTAAACTTTCTTTTGATTTTTCTTTGATTTCTTCCATCTTCGTACGCGTCCAGTGCGGCGCCGATTGCACCTACCAGGTGTGGGTTTTTAGGTACGGTCAGTGGTATCGCCAGCTCTTCTTCAAGTGCCGCCTGCACGCTGCGGTTGCGTGCCACACCGCCCGCCAGCACCACCTCTTCTTTCATGCCCAGCGACAGTGCCATCCTGGCAACTTTACTGGCCATCGACTGTACCAGCCCGGATATTATGGACTCCTTTGTTTTGCCACGCGCTACCAGCGAAACCACCTCTGATTCAGCGAATACGGTGCACGTACAGTTGATCTTCTCCGGTGCACTGGCGTCCAGTGCAAGCTGGTCGAGCTCGCCAAGGTTCGCGGCGTCCAGGGCAGTTTTCATTACATCCAGAAAACACCCTGTACCAGCAGAGCACTTATCGTTAGTTTTAAAATCCGAGACATGCCCGAACTCGTCCAGAGCGATTATGCGTATACCCTGCCCGCCGATGTCGATCACGGACCGCGCGTCGGGCACGAGGAAGAGTGCGCCGCGTGCAAATGCTGCGATCTCGGTAATGGCCTTGGTACCGAACGTTGCCACACGCCGGTTATAGCCGGTGGTATAAATGCCCCTGAGCGCATTGAATTTAAGGCCCTGCTTTTCAAGCGTGGCCGTCAATGCGCGTTTAGCTGCTTTTTGAGGGAACACACCTGTGGGCACCACTTTAACGCCTATCACCGTGTGGTTCTTCATCAAGGCAGCTTTCGTGTGGATCGCACCTATATCAAGGCCGGCGTAATACATTTTGATTCCTTACTGATTATATATTAATATCATCTGCTTCTTAAATCCCAATACTACCAATACTACAAATATTACAAAGTAACTCCCAACTACAAATAACTACCTAGAATCTTTGGATAGCATATCGTATACCGCCGGAGTCGCATATATTGGAATGTTCGAACGGCCGTGCCGTTCTATTGTTAAAGAACTCCAGAAATCCAAAAATCAAAAACGGCAGAAAATCTCTTTTTGGACTTGAGGTTTACTTTGATTTTTTTTTATTTGGTAATTTGAGTTTTGGTTTTAAAATCACCCCGAAGATGTAGGGGTTCTTTTCTGAATAATTTGGTAGTTTGAATTTGCTTTTGAAGTTGGGAGTTTGGACTTACTTTGGATTTTGTAATATTTGAGCTTTGAATTTAAGAATCGTAATACAACAAATTACTTTCTTTTCCGAGCGGTGATCATCTCTAGGAACGCCTCTATACGCGTTCGGATCTGCTCTACATCTTCTTGCGCATAGTCGGTCTCTACCTTCAGCATTGGGATATTATGCGATTTTAACAACCGCTCGATCTTGCGCGACTCGATATCGTAGTTTAAACACCCGCGCAGTACATGGTAGCACACCCCGTCGATCTCGTACGCCTCTACAAGCTCGGTCAAGATGTCCATTCTGGCGAGGTTGGGTGTGAAGCACGCGCAGGTGCAGGGCAGTATGTACTTCTCCGTAAGAGCCCTGAGCATGTCATGCTTGATCCATTCGTCCACCACCACAGGCTCCTTCAGGTTGCGCGAACCTGCGCAGGTCTCGTCCGCAACGATTATACCGCCGTGCTCTTCGATCAAATGCGGGATCTTGAAGTTGGGAAAGATCACCGGTGAGCCCGTGAGCAGTATCCTCGGTGCATCTTTCGGTACTACCGACACGCCGTTGTTGACACGCACCTCGAGCTCGTCGCAGAGCGAATTGACCTGCGCGGTCCAGCGCTCGGTATCGTCGTAGAACTGCGCCTGGGCTACCATGAGTGCGTCGCGGCCCCACAGCGGCGCTCCCCGCCCCTTCCGTAATTCCTGCAGCCGTATGTGCACCTTCTGTTCAGCCTGCGTGATCTTAATGGCGTCTTTAAGCGCACCGGCTTTGAGCTGCGTGCCGGTTACCGCCTCCAGTTCGGCAATGAGAGTCTTGAGTTCATTATCGATAAATTCTATAATGTGCGGATTATCCCTCCGGCGCGGGATGTTCATCTGTATCGTCGGCAGATAATCCTGTAGGATCTCACCAAGTTTGCTCTTACCGTCGCATGTTATCGGCACAACAATAGCATCGCACGATTCGAAGTAGGGCGACATACAGGAGATTTTGAGGCCCAGTGACGATTTTATCATAGGGCACAGTACGTTCGGCAGCAGCTCCTCTGAGGGGTATATCGTCGCCGCTATGCCGGAGCACATCCTGATGGGTACGGCGCCCAGCGCCATTATAAGCTCCTTGGGCACGAACATGCAGAAGAACCCGATGACCTTCTGGCCCGAAAGCTTCAATTTCTGGATCTCCTCCGGCCGGCTAGAGTTCAAGCCCAGCAGTTCATCGAAATATTTCATACCCTCCGGCCGGTTCGGCGCTTCCGCTAACTTATCAAAATTATCCCTCACCGCTTCGCCGTATTCCCTGCTGCACTTGGCAAGGATAAGCTCGAGCCTGCGGTCGGACATCTCAACTGCATATTTTGGTTCCAGGAGATGCGTGCGGTCTGCACCTTTGAGTACACCCTCAGGGTGCGATTCCGCCGCACTGCCCGATGAGGTCTCCATGCCGACGGCGTCGACATTTTCATCTCTGGCTCGTGGGTTCGATTTTACGGCGGATCCGGCTTTTTTGCGAGATAGCAGTCCCATAGCACTTGCCCCTTGATATGATAGGTGTAATTTGAGTATTGAAATTATGATAAAAATCAAGCACACTTTTTATAATATTATTAGTTTTTCAAATAGTATATTATGTTTTTTATATTAATAATTATAATGCATATTAATTAATCAGTATATATGTTCAGGAGGCAGGAGGCAGGTGGCAGGAGGCGGGACCCTTCGGGAGAGGCGAGTAGCGAGAAGCGAGAGACGAGACGAGTTTCGATATCGCCTATCGAAACGAGCCTTGCAAACGCTGACGGTACGCCTAACTCAGACGTATGACGTTACGCACTTCGCAACCGCCACCGCAAACCGCCCTTCTGTTAGCGATTTAAAAGCTCCCTCTGATCCCATCTAATATTAAAGATTTTACCTATTATTAACAATTTTATTTATTTTTCCCGCAATGATTATATAACTATCCGGGGTCTATATTAAGGCGATGGAGGTAGTTACGTGACCTTATTATATTTTACACAAAATAATAATCCGGGAAAAACGGATATGAAACCAACCCGGGTTCTTGTATTGGTATGTATAGCTGTCATGCTGATGAGCATATTTCCGGCAAATATGGCTGCTACAGATGCAGATAACAATTCGTCAAATGCTAGAACAGGTGATACGGGTAACGAACCGCCAACAGGCTTTAAAAACGGTGACGAAGTCATTCGGGTGTATCACGGTAACGGCGCCGTCAATACGCATTTTGCCGTTAATGAAACTATTTATGTCAATGTTACAACTTCACTTTTCAACAATAAGAACAAACCTACGCATAGTAAAATTCTTTTGTTCACTTATACCGGCCAGAATTTCTGGGAGACCCAGACCGCCAAGAACTTCAAGCTGGTAGCGGAATCCGGTAATAATCTAACCTATCAGGGTTCGATTGATACGCAGGCCTTAACACCCGCGCTGTCGGAGGATCATTATTTGCTTGTGGCAGAGCTGACAAAAAGCGGTGCAGATCCTAAAACCTTCAGATTTTATGATGTTATAAAGTACGGCAGCGGCGGTGCAGCCCAGAGATCCAGTACTCTATGGCACGATTCGGCGTGCACCAAACCAGCAGTTGCTGTGGGTGTGAGCGAGACAATCTATCTGAAGGTCTATGCCGAGAACAACCCCGTTCAAACACGGTCAGAGGTCAGATTGTTGAATTATTTCGATGAAAGGCTTGTGAAAACCCTTAGCGGTCTGTCAAATAATGTCATCCAGCGCAGCGCGAGCTATTCAATAATCGAACTGGATATGGGGGTAGACCTGCCCTTTGGCAACCTGCCTGGCGGTTACAGCTACGGCGAATGGTTCACTATTCAAGTCGATTTATACGACAGCACCGGTGCACCCATGGCCGCGAACTGGAGCGTCGCGTTGAAGGTAGCTCCCATGCCTGCTATTTCCACCACGGAGGCCTGGCCGCCATCTGTTGAGATTACCACGACAGATAAAACTAATATTACAGTCAATTTCACCGATTTAGGGGCGGTAGCAAATCCAGATGAGTTTAAGGTTACAATCCGGGTAAGAGACGAAGCGAACAATATCATAAGCCTCATCGAGGATAAGTACAATGGCGATCCGAACGTTGTGGTCGCCCCGATAGTCGGCGGTGGCTATTCTGCAAAATACACATGGGACCCCCCGGTAACCATGCTGGAGGGTAAATACGATCTTTACAGTAAAATTACCAATATAAATGAGATCTCCGCCTCGCATAATTTTGATAGCAATCAGGATGAACTCACTCTTACCACTACATCTGTAGTACCTGCAATACAGACGGGTTCTGTTGATTGCATACCAAGTAGTGTAGACTGTGCAGAAGCTGAAATAACAAAAATATATGCCAATTTCGTCGACCCGGTAAAAACCGCAAAGGAAAACCTGGAAATAACATTCAAGGTCCGGGCGGAAAATAATACGGTGTTCACCCTGGTAAACGCGAAAGGGCACGGCGGTGCAGGTGAATACGGCGGTACGCTGAATATAGAAGAGACCGTTGGATTTTATAAAGCATCTTACGACTGGGACCCACCTGCAAATATCGGCGTTGCATTAGGCACATCCCAGAAGTACGATCTTTATGTAAGTATACGCAACCCTAATGGATATGCCAATGATACTTTCGATAACAACCCAAATGAACTGACAATCTTCAATTATGGTAATGCACCTGCGATTGATAAGCCCACTATTTATGCAGTTCCGAAATCCGTGGACAGGATTGGAAATAATCCAACGGATTTTAAGGCGAATTTCACTGACCTGGATGCCCATGCAGTGAGTGTGTTCGATATCACATTAATAATCCGCCATGCGGATACAAATGACGAGATAAAACTACTGGATGGTGCAAACCATAACGAAATCGGTGAAAAGGGTGGACATCTGACTATACAGGAGGTGGCGGGCACGGTTCCGAGGATGTATAAAATGAACTACAACTGGGACCCCTCGGAACTTACACCTGAAGGGGATTATGATATTTCGCTGGAAGTGGTGGATAACTACGGGAAAGTATCTAAAAGCGGCTTTGCTGATAACTTAAAGAAGCTGAATATTTTTTCATCTATCTCACCGCCGGTAATTACCATAGGAGAGACTATGGCTTATCCGGAGGAAATAAACAGGATAGGTACACAAAAGACCACTATATATTCTACTTTTACTGATTCCCTGTATAAAAATGTGACAGATTTTAATGTAACCTTCAAAGCCAGAAATAACGTATCGGGTTCCGAAATAGAGCTTGTTAAATCTAAGACTCATAACGGCACCGCAGAAGTAGGAGGAAATCTGGATATAAATAAGACTGGAGATACCTTCAACGCATCCTTCGAATGGGACCCGGATGATACCACACCCGTGGGCTGGTACGATCTGTACTTCAGTGTAATGAACCGCGGAGGTGTTCAGGCAGTTGACGACTTTAAATTCAACCAGAACAGGCTTTTCATCAATCACACCGATAATCCACCCATAGTGATCAAGACGAATACCAGCTGTTACCCGGCTGAGGTGGAGATTACAAATATGAACACCACGGTAATCACCACACACTTTTCCGACCTGGACAACGCTTCTATAGACAAGTTCAAAATCACTTTCAAAGTAAGACATGAATCCGGCGTTGTATATACACTGGCGGAGCGGGCAGGTGCGGGGACCCAGACACAATACGGTGGGATTGTTTATATTACAAAAGATCTGGCGAGCGGCAACTACACTGCAAGCTATGAATGGGACCCGGATAATGATACCGCAGAGGGGTATTACGACCTGTTCTTCTCCGTACAGGACGAAACTCTTGCTTTGATAAAAGACGATTTTGAAAACAATATGAAAGAGCTGTTGCTTACCTACACTATAATCGAACCGGTCAACGTAACCCCGGAAGACAACTTGAATTTATCAATTGTGGATATAGTGCACGAAGGTGATGATATCTACAATTTTACCGTTAATTATACCAACACAGATAATTTACCGCCCAACGAGACAGGAGTTATATTGATCATTGATGGTATAGAATACGAGATGATTGAAGTCGACTCTTCGGATACGGACTATACGGACGGTAAGTTATATTATTTCAAAGCCAAGCTCGAAGAGGAACAAGTATCCTATGGGATGAGGGTGAACGATACCGCCGGTAACGGCATCGAGGTACCCGAGGAGACATACGATACAGAATATGAAGATGAACATGATGAAGAGCACGGTGAAGAGGAGCACGATACACGATGGCAGGTTATTCTCGCGATTATACTCATACTGATTCTTCTTATATTGATTCTGGTTCTGACCCGAAAGAAGAAGCCCGAGGAAGAAGAAATGGAGGA
>CP070629.1:195718-208497 GCA_020356005.1 Thermoplasmata archaeon | reverse complement strand
TCCTTTTCCGTGCCTTCGCCGTCGATGCAGACCGGGCAGTTGCGTATGATCAAATCGATTTCATCTGCCGAGGGTTTGTACTGGAGGCTTCGCTGGACCTGCGAGTAAAGCGGTACCTCTTCTTTATAACGGTTCACCTCTTTTTCGATGGGCTTGTATTCACCGATTCCAAGGTCCCTTCGTACAACATCCGCAATCAAAATACTTAACGCCTGGGCCGTACCACCAGCAGACCGAATCGGGCCGGCATAGCTCACCGCCACATAATCGGTTCCGTCGTTGTTCTGACCGATTTTGACATCCGCCACGCCTTCCAGCGGCGCCACCAATATCCCCTCGGTCAGGATGGCAAGACCGGTTCGGATGGCCTGGTCCATCGCCTTTTCCTTGGTCTGGTGGCTCGAAACCGTCACCATATCCTTTACGATTGCACGCGCGACCTCGAGAGATACTATTTCGCGTGTGCCAGAAACCTCTGTAAATTTTATGGTCAGCTCACGTATCCGCGGGGCGATTCCCGGCGGCCCCACCAATTTCTCCACCCTGGCTGCAAGGTCCTCCGCCGGCGGTATCTCTGTATCTATTGCAGGATCAAAACCCATCTTGCGTGCGCTTCGAGCAACCTCGTATGCATGGGCCATTTGAGCTTGAAGCCTGCCGAAATAATCATGCATCTGATCGCTGCAGATACGCTCGAATCCGTCTGTAGTATTGTTTGTATTCTCGGGTATTGCCATCCCCCACGGAGTGTTAGTACTAATTGCGTTTTTACTTGATTGTGCAGAATGAAAAAGATTATACTCACTGGTTTTATTGCATAATTTGTGAGTAAAAACCCAGATAGGGCTGAAGCGCTAAAATGTTTTTGCTTTATATATTATTAATGATGAGAAGCGCTGAGATACTGCTTATAGAGTAGTGAATGGTGAGGACGTTCGCTCACTTCGTTCACTCACTTGAATGGTGAGTCTACACATATCAGGCGCTAGGCGCCAATAATCAATGTCAAATTAAATTGTACACCGCCGGAGTCGGGTAAATAATATTGTCCGAACGGCCGTTCTGTCTGAATAATAGAATAGTTATTCATTATTATTATCGCGTGAGGAGGCGCTAGGGTAATTATAATCGAATAAAAGTACTCTAGAACCTGAAACCCGGAACCTGGAACCAATTCTTTTCGATTTCCAAGCTTTTTCTCACCACTCACCATTCCAGGTCCCGAAGGGACCGTACTCACCACTTATGTAATCAATATCTCATCGATTCCGTTGACTGATGGCATTTTTAAACATGTATGACTACATCACTGATAGCTTCATGACCGATATCAATGTAGTCTTCGGATATGTACACATTGGGGCCGCGGGCATCATAGGTCCAGGAGGTATAATAGTTTTCCAGCATGCCCTCTCTTCCAACACCGATGTAGTCGGTTAATCTGAACGGGTCGCGTTCAAGAAACTGGTTGTTGACCATGTCCACAGTGGCCCATACCTCGGTGCCATCATTCAAAGGAACATAAACCTGTGCCCAACCGTGCCCTCCCCACTCCCCAAGTATTGAATCCCATAGAGCACCTGCCTCCACCCTGGCGGGAATACCTACCGCTCGGCACATGGAGATCAACAGGAACGATTGATCGTCGCAGTCGCCCACCCAATCATGCAAGGTTGCGCGGGCGGGTTTGGGATTACCCTCCCATTCATCCCGTGACTCTGCCATCTGGTTTGCATCCGGGTATGAGCATTCATCGCCGTTTGAAAATGATTTATTACCTTCACCTTTATCAAGAAAATCGTAGAATTTTGCCAGGATTTTATATACATTTGTTTCGCTGCCTGCCAGTTGATGTGCAAGAGCATTGATGTCGGGATCCGTCGGGTTTATGCGATGCATAATATTATTTGCATTTAAATTATACGGATTGATCATCGGATTATCAAACGAATCCAGGACCATCCAGTCATCATGATTATATTGATCCTTCAAATTTTGCGGTATATCGCTTAAAGATCCAGATTCCATTGTACTTATGTCCCAGATTATGTGCTTCGTTTTCACCTGATAGACTACTGTTATCTCAACTTTATCATTAAAGCCAACGGAACCTGTCCAGCTTATCTGTACTTTTCCTATTTTTTCGCTTACCTGTTTATTTGCCGGTAAATAAGTAGTTAAATTCAATAACTCTTGTACCTTATTGTTGTTTTCATCTAAGAAATCAAGTGGTTTTTCTATTGTAAGAGTAAATTCGCGAACCTCGGTATCAGGTGAGGTCTCGATTATCATATCCCTCTGGATATTGAATATCATGTGTTTCGGAATATCTTTATATTGATACAGTCCCTCCTCTAAATACAATAAGAATTGGTCTCTGTAGGGTTCGAATTGGGGTAATGTGAAAAATGCTATCAGGAATACCAAAATAATTATTCTAACCGTAAGATCAATTGCAGTGCGTAATTTACTACTGCCAGGTCGCTTGTGGTGCGTTTTGTAAGTAGGACCATCATCGACTCGCCTGCGCGGTGGATGATGGCTGGGCGGTCGCCGGTTATCGTAATAATAATCATCTCTACCAGCACCGTGGTGACTTTGTTGTGGATAAGAATCATTATAATCCCATGAACTTCTATGGTGACTAGTCATTGTCAAACCACCACTCATTTTCTTTCATATCCTTTTTCTTACCTTTTGGCCTTGACGGGGGTACAATTCCATCATCTTCATCTTGACCCCATTCTATTTTCATATCTTTTTTCCTGGATTTCGGGGGTTTAGATGGTTTGGATGGTTTTGCAGGGGCCTCCTCCCAATCCACTGAATCCTCTTCATCTGGAGGTGTGTATTCCCAATCATCCTCCTCCCAGTCAGGTCCCGGTTCCGCCCTGCGCTTAGGTTTGGCCCGCGAAGGCGGAGGTCTGGCACTCACAGGCTCCTCCCAATCTGCTTCGTACTCGTCCTCCTCCAGTTTCTTTGGCGGCCTTCTGGGGGAAGAGGGAGGAGGTGAGGGTCTTGGACTTGGATCGGGTGCTCTGCGCGGGGGTGCCCAGCGGGAATCGGCATGTGCTACCGGTGGCCGATGTGGTGGGGGATGATGCTGCGGAGGTGGCCTCGATTGCGGTGCCGGCCTGTGGCTTACCGGGTGTGCCGGCGGCGGGTGTCCACGCGGTGCACCCCTATGGTAATCCGGTTGCGGTGGGTGCATAGGTGCATGCTGTGGAGGGTGACCGCTGGCATGGGCATGGTGATGTGGAGGTGGGTGCATGCCCGGGTGCGGACGCGGCTCATGCCGTCGTTGGTAATAATCATCTGGGTGAGCTCTATGCTGAGGCATACCGTGCCCGTGCCCATGGTGCCTTGGGTGGTGCCCGGCATGTACGCCGGGGCGGTCGGAGGGATGAATATCATGCTCCGGCCAATGATCTTCATCATCTTCATATTCATATTCATCATCATGCTTCGGTGCATCCAGCCTATCCAACCGGTAGATCTTTAGATATATCCAGGCCATAAAACCGATTGAAATAGATATGGCAAATGCAAAGCTCGTGCTCACTGATGTAATATCGCTGATACCTACCCCGGATACCATCAAGTAATTGAATAGACTGTGAATCCCTATCGCAGCCCCTAAGAATAGTGGAAATGCATAGATCTTGCCTACTTTGTGTTTAACAGCTGTGGCGCGTGAAACGCCGTAGCCTGTTAATGCACTGGTACTGGCGTTCAATAATACTACTGAGATGCTTCGGATTATAATTACAAAGATATAGAATTCGATGCCGTAAATCGAAACCAGGAAAATACCGTACAGCAAATTCTCGGTGGCTGCATAACCCAATCCGGATACGGCGCCGTAGATCAAGCCGTCTTCGGACTCTTCAATATCGTATTTTACAAATAGCAAACCCAGAGGCTTGATTATCTCAGCAATTATAGGAGTAATACAGCATGCCAGTATTAATTCGACGGTTTCCCTATCGGTTGCTAGATCAGGATAACGGTCGCCAAAATGAACCCTGAAAATACCGCGAACAAGAATCACTGCGACAACACCCATTGTCGCGCCCCATAAAAAGACCGTACCCATACTGCCCCAGGGCTCGCGGTCATATTTTTCCACATACCTCAACGCAACCATATAAATAATAGACGGCATAAATGCCAGAAGAATGACAATGACGATTTCTAATATCATTTCTTCTGGTGAGGTCTTTCCAAAAAGTGGCATAATAACCACACAAACATAATAATAATGCTATTTTAATTTTTAGCTAGATGTAGAAATAGTTATAATATTATAATAAAATGAATATAGATTTAGGTAGGGGATTTTTGGATAATTTTTATGCGATTTTTTATTGCTATCAGAAAAGCGGTTAGCGGTTGCGGTTGCGCTGTGCGTACCGTCAAGCGGTAAGCGTCCAGCGTACCGTCAGCGTTTGCGAAGCTCGTTACGGTGGGTGGTTATAAGATATGTAACTTCAAACGTCCTCCGTTTAGCGGCCGCTTTTCGCAGACGAAAGACGTTACGCCCTTCGCAACCGCCCAACGTAATACGCACCTCTGTAATCGATTTTGAAGCTTTTAAAAATCAGATAACAGCCTTTCCAATTGATCCACAACATAATCATTAAGCTTGATACCTTTTTGTGCATTTGCTGCGGAAGGATCGCCCATTATTCCTGATGGGAAATACTTCTCGGGATGTGCAAGAATTCGAAATGGAGGGAACTCTGGCTTGGAGCGTTCACCGGAACCTTTAACCAATTCAGGTCGGATTGCCATTATCCTGGAGGTCTCGATATCACCGGCATGGCCGTCGTCCGGCTCGAATTCCTGGCCGCAGAGTTCGTATACAATATCGTAATCGGATAAAACCATGAGCTTGAGCTCAGGTTCGGCCCTGACAACATCCTGCGCTGCTTCCTTCAGCGCGGCCATGTGTGGTCGGCCTGCATGGCCGGATAGAACTACGATTCGTTTCGCTCCGTGCCGGACGAGTTCCTTCAAAATATCAAGGACCAGATTGTAAAGAGTTTCGAATCGTATGGAGATGGTGCCCGGGAAATTCCGCGTGCTGTTGCATAAACCGTAATAAACCGGCGGTGCTACCAGAATATCCATCCGCTCGGCAAGCTTCTCGATTACATATAACGGTTGAAAGGTGTCGGTCCCGAGCGGTAAATGCGCTCCGTGCTCTTCAACCGCACCTATGGGAACAACCACCACCGGCGGCGTGGTCTTCTTCATATAATCGTCAAACTCAATCATGGTCAACTCATCAAAATACTTCAAAGCTCATACCTCCAGCCTCGGCTAGAATAATTTCTAATTATTTAAATTATAGCAGTTAACATGAAAAGTAGGAGGGTATGAAGGTAAAATAATTTGGTATTCTCGCCACTCACAACTCGCTATACGCTAGTTGTCTATCGTCTCTCCGAAATTAAAAAAAAGAAAAAGAAGCGATGAGATATTTCACTCATCGCTGCAATTTATCTCTATGGTCCGTTTTTTACATTATAGCGCCAGATCCATTCTACTACCTTGTCTCCCGGGTCCGTAAAGTCCCCATCATCGTTATTATCCCATGCCGCGTAGAATCGAATTGCTGCTCGCTCATAATCGATCTTTCCATCGCTGTTATTGTCGAACGCCTCATAACCGCCCTCCAATAGCCAGAGATGGTTAATATTGCCGTTGCTGTTGTTATCATACGCCACATACTTTCTTGTATAGGTTCGTTGATAATCGGGATTGCCGTCACTGTTCTTATCGATCTTAAAGAACCCTATATAGTGCGTCCGTTCAAATTCGGGATTACCGTCACTATTGGCGTCTCGCGTGAAGTTCTTGTAGATCAGCAGCGCTTCCACTTCGAAATTACCGTCGCTGTTATTGTCGTAGCCAATATAACCTGCGGTAGCGGCAATAAACAGATCGACTGTTCCGTCGGTGTTGTTATCGTAGAGCACAACATCCAGTACAACCATGTGCCGGTATTCAGGTCGGCTATCGGAATTGCCGTCTTTATAAACGACCGACCACAGAATCGTACGATTCAATTCGGCCTTACCGTCCGAATTGAAATCACGCTTGCGGTTCGACATGTACACTGCTGCTGCGTACTCGGGATTGGCATCTGATTTTTTCACATTTACCTGGTGGTAACCCAGTATGCTGAACATTAAAAATTCCGGGTTGCCATCGGAATTGTTATCATAGGCGACTGCGTGGGCAGCCACGCTTTTTACTATTTCGGGTTTACCATCATAATTGGTATCTGCGCTGAACACTGCGATTGTTTTCAATATAGCTGTTTCGTTTATCCCGTCATTGTTCTTATCGATATAGAATAAGTCCATCATGAACAATTTAAGCCAATCTACATTTCCATCGCTGTTGTTATCGTGAGCCGCAAAACCACCAAGAAATACATGGGTTTTATCAACATTTCCGTCAGAGTTCATATCAGACAGCTTTCCATCGATTATAACAGCCCGGCCGTATTCCGGATTGCCATCGGAGTTCGTATCGTTGGAATGGGCAAGCCACAATCTTGAATGCAGGAAATTCGTATTACCGTCGTCATCCGCATCCAGGCTCACATTTGACATAAATATCAGCACCTTCTCGGTATAGCCGCTCCCGGCAGGAGAGTGTACTTTGTATGCGCCCATGGATATTTTTTCGAACTCGTTATTGCCGTTGCTGTTTTTATCCGTATATATTGCTTCCATTGCGACACTGATATTAAATTCAGGTGTACCGTCTGAATTCCTATCGCGGTAGATAACAACCCACATCCAGGTCCGGTTAAATTCCAGAATTCCATCGCTGTTGCTGTCCTTTTGAACGACACCGAGGATCGCCATACCCTTGAAATCCTTATTTCCGTCGCTGTTATTGTCCCAGACCAGGTAAGCGGCAATCCTGCCCCTGAGGATCTCGGGCCGGCCGTCGCTGTTGTTATCAAAAGTAACATTTTCCACAGCCAGTCCGATTATATGCTCCGGATTACCATCTGAATTGCGGTCGTACCTGTGGTGCAGCCACTTCCAGGAACGCTGGAAATTCGGTATACCATCGCTGTTACCGTCAAGCGTACTGTTGCCTAACAGTAATACCAACCGCGCATCGAACTTACCGTCGCTGTTGTAGTCAAGCTGTCTCAAACCGCCGATAACACCGCGTTTCCATTCCGGTTTACCATCTGTGTTGTTATCATAGAAATGGTGGTTCTGAATAAAGGCAAGCATTTTGTCCCAGTTACCGTCGGTATTATTATCAACCATAAGTTTAGCATAAATCTTTACATTAGCAAAATCGGTGATATTATCCTGGTTCATATCCTTCGTTATATGACGGATTACAACAACTCCCACATAGTCGCGGTTTCCATCGCTGTTATTATCGAAGGCGACAATACCTGCACTGTAACCGGATTTTAATTCCTTGATTCCATTGCTGTCTTTATCATACATCTCGATTTCTTTTATATAAGCCCGGATCTCTTCGTAGTTGCTGTCGTTATTCAAATCCTTAGCCTGGTATCCCCACTCCCAGCAGTGCACATATTCGGGGTTGCTGTCGTTGTTTAAATCCACAACATAACATTTCTTGAATGTTTTCTTTATATACTTAGATATATTATCACTGTTGTTACCCCAGAGTACTTTATAGGACTGCATGGAATTCATTTGCATCAAATATTTAAATTGTTTTTCCATTGTACTAAATTCATCATTCTCTATATCCGTGAGCTCGTTTTCATCCAGGAAGCTGTCAATATCCGTCAGCTCCTCCCGCTCGCTGTCCCAGAGCTCTTCTGTATCGAGGAAGTTTTCAAATGTCATAAGCTCGGCAGCAGATGGATCATCACTGCGTGCGCCCGTTCCTCCGCCAGATCCGGTAGAGCTTCGGCCTCCCTTTTCTCCTTTCAGTTGATTCATATCCACCGGCACAAACATCTCCAGGTTCTGATCATCAAACTCCGGATTGCCGTCGCCGTTGGAATCCAGCTCATCATAATATTCATCTTCATCCATTGCCTGGAACATGCCTTCGTCGAATTCCGGCTGATCATCACCGTCCGGGTCAAGTTCTGCTGTTATGTCATACGGCTCGTAGGATTCAGACTCTGAATCAAATTCTGTTGCTGCGGTGGGTGCAAAATCATCCTCCACGGTCATCAGAGTCCCATCCAGGTCACTTTCTGATTCCTTTTCGTTCTGGAGTTCCAGAAAAATGGGATTATCCAGAACCTCTTCATCCTCCACGCCGGTCACATCTTTTTGCTGGAGTTTACCCTCTTCGAACGGGTGCGACTTCTTATCATTGGGGTCCGAATTCTCAGAGATCTCCTCCAGGTCGGTATAACCGTCACCGTCATCATCAAAATCCTCATTATTACCGATCCCATCCGAGTCTGTATCCGTCCATTCATTTACGTTAAGCGGGAATTCATCGATTCCGTCGGCGACATCATCGTTATCGTCATCGTCATCCATCCAATCTTCGGAATTACTTTCGTCACCATCAGGTTTACCGTCACTGTCGGTATCCAGGGGTTTATCTGCCGAATCCTTCGGGTCGGTGCCAAGTAATTCTTCCCAGGTGTCCTGATAGCCGTCATCATCGTCATCGGCGTCTTTCGAATCTATAATACCATCTCCATCGAAGTCCTCCACGGGCTCCACATCTGGTCCCGTTGTCGTGTCGTCGTCATCCGATTCGTCTGTTCCCATAAGCGCAATGCTTGCGATACCGAGTACGATGAGGACCACGACCAAAATGGGTAAAATCTTACCAAGTCCATTCATAATCATCACAACCATATATTATTATAAATTTCATCTATAAACTCAAATCATTTTCATTTTTTTATAATCACATACCATACTCACATTTCTATATCCTTTAAAAATTATCATTTAATCATACATACAATATGGCAGAATTCAAGTATATATAACTCCGAAAAATTGTTTCTGCAATATTTATATATTAGAATATTGGAAAATATATAAAACGAAGTCGGATGATAATCATCATATCTTTACAGAAAATTTACCTATCCGGCCACTTCAGTCGAATTCTATTTGATTAAACTGTATGCACAATAATGATATTTTTTTGATGCGGATGTTAAATTTAAATTATTCAACCATCAGCTCGCTGGAAAGGACAATTCTGCAACCTAAGATATTGCAGCGCGATCATCTCACCCTCGACACGGGGGGTTATTTTATTTTTCATAGATTTTTTCATGCCATCAACACTCTACACGACGATCAAGAACGAAGTGTTCCATAATTCCGTCATTCTTTCAGCCGTGTTTAACATGATATTAATGGCAAAAACGATATTAATAAGAAAAAGAATGAAAGTTCAGGAACAATGTTTCGTACAAATTTAAATATCAAAAGGAGCTTAATTCTATTGTATAGAATTCATCTAGCTAGATTGGTTTAACTCCGGAAAGTAATGTTAAAATTTTGAATGCTTCGACGAATTTAATTTTACAGCATAGGTTGTTACTATGGCTCTTGATTTGAATAAGGGCAGGGCCAGCCGCGGCATGGAAAACCCCTTGAGTGCTATTTTCGATCTTGCAGACGATGTGAGTGTTCACTCAAGATATGTCAAGGGCATGGTGTGGTACGCCATCATCTTCATGATCTTCTGGATGTTCTTCAACTTGATTCTGGTTCTACAAACGCTCAACCAGGGCAATCTGGGATTGTTCACGTTACTTTTGGGCATATTGATTTCAGGATTCTTGGCAATATGGTTGATTATGCGCACTCATATATTCTTCAAATATTTCACGCACCGTTATACCGGAATAAAGACAGTAAGAGACAGTGAGCAGCCCGTTCCGATCCCGAAAGGCGCAACAGTTGAAGATCGTTATTTGAAATATCTGCAAAAAACCCATCCGCCCCTGGAGAAACTATTGAAGCGTACTCCTGGTGTATTAAAGCGCCCAGCAAGTCTTACAGATAAATCCGGCAACCGCTATGAATTCGATATCTACTTGAGCCTGCCGCCCAGTACATCATGGAAATTATTCAGGATGGGTGGACCGGGTTATGGACTTTTTATTAAAAGAAACAAAGGTAAACCCAAACTGGCTGACATTCTCGATTTGAAAAAATCGGTTCAAAATATTGCCGAAGCGCACGATATTGTACCATCTCGTGTTGTTCTTTTAAATAAATTTCCAGGCCATTATAACGGCCTCAGCGACGACTTATATTCGTTTCTTGTCAGAGAGGAATTCAAGATCAATTTGAGGGGTAAAACATTTTACCCTGTGATCCAGGTAGTGGGTGAAACAGCCGAGGGCTACTACGATTTTACTCCGCTTGTACCAGAGTTTGCAGATAGATTGCCATAATTGCGAGCGGCCAATCATCATCTTATTGTTTACTTGACCTTTTCTTTCTTTTCCCGTACCCTCCTCCGCCGGGGCTTTCGATAACCACCACATCGTTTTTGAGAAGATTTGTAATTGTTTTTCCTGGCAGAGGAATTTTTTTTCCATTACGAATGAGATAATTTTTACCAACTCTGCCGTCCTCACCGCCGAAGCTGCCTTTGGGTGTAAATTTCCGGCGTTCACTTTGAATGGAAAGCACCGTACCATCAACAAGCACCCTCAGTGCACGGCGGAGCCCGTCACCACCCCTGTGCACGCCTGACCCGCCGGAACCTGAAATAAACTCATAACTTTCAACTCGCAGTGGAAAAATTGATTCTAATGCTTCGATGGGCGTGTTCGCTGTGTTTGTCATATGCACTTGTATACCGCTCTGACCGGCACGGTAAGGCAGTGCGCCCTCGCCGCCCCCGATGGTCTCGTAGTAGCTGAATTCGCCCCCGGAAGGATTTGGACCGCCGATAACGGTATTGTTCATTGTACCCTGGCTCTGCCCTCCTAGTTTTTCCGGTAGGGCAGGTGCCAGAGCACTGAAGATCAGGTCTGCGACGCGCTGCGAAGTTTCCACATTGCCTGCTGAGACTGCCGCACCCTCCCTCGGGTTCAAAATCGTACCACTGGGGATATTAATTCTAATTGGTTCAAAACAGCCACGGTTAGGGGGTATGGTCGGATCGGTAATGCAGCGCACCGCATAAAATACACATGCGGTTGTTACCGCCGCGGGCGCGTTGAGATTACCAGGTGATTCAGGTGCGCTGCCTCCAAAGTCGAAGGTAAGATAACTACTGCTTACTTTTACTACCACACTCAGCTTCACAGGTTCATCAGAGACACCATCATCATCGAGATATTCAATTGCTCTGTATGTACCTTTGTTAATCTGCTGTATCGCATGCAGCATCCTGCGCCGGCTGTACGATTGTAAATCCGTAACGAAACGCTCGTACCCGCTGTAACTGTATTTTTCAATGAACTCTAATAACCTTTTAGCACCCACCATATTAGCCGCGCACTGTGCACGCAAATCACCCAGCCGCTCCTCCGGCGTACGGGTATTGGCTTCAAGTACCCTGAGTATCTCTAAGTTTTCTAAACCCCGCTCCAAAACCTTGCAGGGTGGAAGCCTCAACCCCTCCTGGAAGATGTCCGAGCTGACGCCGGGCATTGAGCCGGGTACGGACCCGCCCATGTCTGCATGATGCGCACGGTTCGCTGTGAACCCTACTAATTTCTTCCGTAAAAAAACGGGTTTCACTACCGTGAGGTCAGGTATGTGCGTACCGCCCAGGTACGGATCGTTCATTAACAGCTGGTCGCCATCATACAATCTACTCTCGTAATTATCCAGTATAAATTCAACAGCAATCGGCATCGATCCCAGATGGACCGGTATATGCTCCGCCTGCGCAATCAAGCCGCCGCCGGAATCGAAAACAGCACAGCTGGCGTCCATACGCTCCTTGATATTAACCGAATAGGCGGTGCGCTTGAGCACCGTGCCCATCTCCTCGGGTATGGATATCAAAGCGCTCTTGATCACCTCTAATGTCGCAGGATCCGTTGCTATAACATAACCTCCTATTATCACTATCATCATGAAATTAAATGATGGAGAAATTTAGGGGAAGAATCCCCTAAAAACCCCTCTTTTTCTTTCTACATGGGTATGTCCATGATTTCATTTTCTCATCGTGGACATACCCAAAACGAAAAGAAAAGAGAAGGGGGTTAGGGGGAAGATTCTTCTTCCCCCTATTTCTCCATAATTAATTTGCGGATGTTGGTTATTTATTTTATGATTAAATTGAAATTATTATATTACCAAATTTATCGATTTCCATTGTCATGTCCGGTTGTACCAGAGTTGTAGAACCTGTATCGGCAATTATAGCCGGCCCTTCGAGTGTCATACCAGCCGCCAGGGCGGTTCTATCGAACAACGGCGTTTTGTGTTTCTTGCCCTCCAGAACCGTTGTAAGTTGTTTCACAGGTTCCGGGTGTTTGTGTTTACGGGTTGATGAACTGGTGCGCTTGCCTTTTCTGGCTCTCCTGGCGCGTTTCAATAAAAGTTCTTGGTCCTTTCGTTTCGAATGCACACTCAATCTAATATTAACGAGCTCCACATCCACATCGGGCATGGAATAGCCGAACCGGCTCTTATGCGTGTCATGGAACAGCTCAACAGCATTTTTTATAGAATCGTGCATGGGCGCATTGACTTCATAGCTCTGGCCTTTATAACGCAAGTCAAATGACGGTGTGAATACCGTAGAAGTTATCGGAACCTTCTGAAGTTTCAATGCCTTGAGTGCATCCTGCCGAT
>CP070629.1:168382-195618 GCA_020356005.1 Thermoplasmata archaeon | reverse complement strand
TCGTTAAGTAACATTGAATATGGAATAAAATATTATTTTAATGTCGAAGCCAAATACAACAATTCAGGATTATTCATTTTTGGAACTCTTTCAAAAATTACTGGTTTTATTGAATTAATCGATGCACGAAAATTTATAATTAAAATTGATAATGGTGAAATTGATGATATCGAAGAAAAAAATAATGAAAAAATTATTGAAATTGATAAAGCAACTTTAACAGAATTTACTTGTTTAGGAAAGGATTTTACTACCAAATTACATTTTAATATATATGACATTGATCGGTTTTGATGGAATAATTAAAATTAGAGAGATTTAGATAATTTATTAAAAATATGTCACTCTTCAAGGTACCGATGTGCAATAGCAATAATGTATAAAGGGAATGCAATCCTCGAGTATAAATCCTCCTCTTAGACTCTTCGACCCTCAGACTCATCGACTCATTTTATTTTTTGACTCCCGACTCCCCGACCCTTCGACTCTATGACTCTTATACTATTACACTATTCCACCCTTCCACATTTCCACTCATACACAGAAATTAGAATCACTAAACTTATTAACTATGTTTTGGATTATTGTATTGTACTGATATCACGATTAAAACCTCTGGAGGTCTAAAGCATCGCAATCACCGTTAATGAAAAAATCCTGCTGTTCTTACTGGACTTCAACAAGTACCGCGATTCAGCCGAGGTTCCTTTTGCGGTAAGCCAGAAAGGGATTTCAGACGGTATTGACATCCGCGTCACACATATACCACGAGCAGTTCAGAAACTACAGGACGATAATTACATCACTGAGTTCAAAACACATTTCCGCGGACAGCTGCGCAAGCGCAAAGCATACTTTCTTACCGAGAAAGGTACGGAGAAGGCGCTGGCTTTAAAGGAACTTATTGGTAAACAGATGGTTACGCTGAAAACCAATGACGGGCGGACAATCGAACACAATCTAAGCGAGATGTACAATAAATTCGGGTCGGCCGTAAATTTCTTTCAATTCTATTTGCTGTTCAAAAACAAAGGCATCGTAGAGGAATCTGAACTTGAAACCTACAGGAGCAAGGCGGCAGACATAGATAAGATCTTTTCTGAGGATTATAAGGAATTCAAATACAACATCCCCGAAACCGCAGAACTACTGGGGAGATCAAATGAAGCCGAGCTCATAGATAAGTGGGTAAACTCGCCCGACCAGAGAGTTTTGATAATTACCGGTGCAAAGGGTCTGGGTAAAAGTGCCGTGGCGGCGGAATCCATCAAAAAGCACCAGGACGACTATCATATTCTATGGCTGAATTTTTCGGCGGGCAGCAAATGGGAGAACATCATCCATTCTCTTGCGGAACTTGCCGCTATGAACAACCTTCTCAAACTTGAGAAATATGTAAAGCATGCCAGTAAAATAACTCCAGCAAAAGCATACGAGATTATTGCAGCTGACTTTGAGGATATCAAATTGCTGGTAGTACTTGACGATATCCATAATATCAAGGAGGGAATGGGCGAACTGGGAGCGTGGATCACTCCCCTTTTAAAATTCCTGCCTGACTGGAAGATCTTGATCACCTCCCGCGAACCGCTCCCGGTGGAACTGCGCTCTTCAAATCATCTAGAGGGAAAATATACCGAGATAAAACTTAGCGGATTGGACAGCGATACCAGCCGGCAGCTGCTGAAAACAGATCTGTCGGCCTCGGAATTTGAGAGCATCTATAAGTATACTGAGGGAAACCCGCTCTACCTCAAAGCCATCCGCGACCTCGAGGCTGACGGCAAGCTCGACTTGAAAAACTTCCGGCCGGAAGAGCTCAGTTTGTTGAAATTTTTAAAGATTCATGAGGAAATTGACTGAAGTCAGGCGCTAGAGAGGAGAGATGAGGCGCTAGGGTGATTTTATAACCCTTTATATGGAACCCATAGCCCCCGCTTTCGCATCTCGCCCATAGCGTTTCGTCTTTTCTCCATTTATCAATAATCAACCTTCTTTAAGGTATAGTAAAAAATGGGTGGAAAAGAGTACTCTCCAAAACCTCTCGGTTTGAGGTGAAATAATATAGCAGGAAAATCATAGTTTTCACCACAGAGGGAGGACAGTAATATACCATTCGATGTTTGTACTATAAAATATTAATATAATCCATATGTTGATGGATATAATGAGAAGAATTTTTGGTATAATTATAGTTATAATTATATTACTATCGACAATAAATGTATCTGCAAGCAATGAGGAGGATGACAACCATTCCAATGTGAGTCATAGTCCACTCATAATAACTGATGAGCCAAACCAAAATGATTCAAACCAGACTTATTTTAATATGCCTATTGAAACCGGTAGTCGTGCTTTTATTGTTCCGCCATATGAAGTTCAAGATGCAATCAAGCACATTATAGATACCGTAACAGAAGATCACCTTAAAACATTTCTCGATAAACTCGTTGGATTCGATTCAAGATATTATTACGCACCGGGTATGTACAGTGCATCTGAATGGTTGTATAATGTACTTGATGGGCATGGCCGGCTTAAAATGGAATATCATAACTTTTCACTAACAACATCGGAAGGCAGTTTCCTACTCTCAAATGTGATTCTTACACTCCCCGGTTTGGATGAAGATTCAAACCGCACTTTTTATATGTTCGCCCATTCAGACGCTATACAGAGTGACAAACCGGAACAATTACTCACCAACACACCTGGTGCCAATGATGACGGCACCGGCTGTGCCGCAGTGCTAGAAGCTGCTCGAGTGCTAAGCTATTATGATTTCAAGGATACTATCAAATTCGCATTCTTCAATGCCGAGGAGTTGGGATCCCTGGGCTCTGAAAGGTATGCTAAAAATATGTCTGACCGAAATGAAAACGTCATTGCAAGTATAAACTATGATATGATTGGATACTCCCAGAGCTCAACACAGCATAATCTCAAATTTTATTATAATACCGCTTCTAACGAGCAGGAGAAATATTTGGAAGGTGTGAACAGCCGTTACAATATTGGTATTACAATTACTTCTCAAAAGATGTCAAGTGATTTACCTTCGGATATCCAGTCGTTCTATGATTATGGTTATCCTTGTGTTCTGGGTAATGATGCCGATAACTACCCATATTATCACAGCACTGAAGATACGATTGACAAAATTAATTTTGCCCTCGTAGAGAAAAGTACACGACTCGCAGTGGCCTCATTTGCGGAATGGGCGAGATTACTATATGTAGATGTGAGTATACCGCCGGGAAATCTTAAAGCTTCCAATACCAAGCCTAACGAAGATGATCTTGTTAACATCACGGTTAATGTTACCAATTCAGGTAATCTTAATGCTGCAAATCTTGAGGTAGCTTTTTATGCAGACGGTAAAAAATTTGCCAGCAACCGCATAACAGTACCATCTTCCGGGAGCAACAGTACAAGTGTTTACTGGCAAGCAGCTGATGGCAGTCATGACATTTCGGTCGTTTTAGATCCAAACAACGAAATAATCGAGAGTGATGAAACTAATAATGAAGCGTCGATAACTGTCAGCGTGAATGATCGACCTAGAGCGGTGTTAAATGCATATCCAACCACCGCGTTTACAACCGAAATTATAACCTTCAACGGCTCACTTTCGTGGGATGATATCGGTGGGATTTCTGGATTTTTGTTTAATTTTGGCGACGGCAACAGTACGGACTGGGTAATAAATCCAACCATAACCCATGCATATTCCAGGTCCGGTTCTTATACAGCCTCACTTCTGGTAAAGGATCCTGATGGGGCAATATCAAAACCATATTATTTGGAACTTTATATAAAAAATCAAGCACCACTGGCAACTCCCTCCAGTAATCTCACATATGCTCTTACCTTTGTTCCAATTCAGTTCTATTCAAATGCCGTCGATATCGACGGGACCGTTACCGTTCATTGGACTTTCGGTGACGGTAGCGAATCAACAGAACCAAATCCGATCCATCAATATTCCAAAAGTGGAAGCTATGATGTACTTTTAAAAATTCAGGATGATGACGATGCAACAACATCCTATTTAATGAGAATCATAATTGAAAACAGGCCACCAATATGTTCGATCGATGTCAATCTTATAACAGGCAATATCACTACAAATTTCATTTTTACTGCCAACGCCACCGATCCCGATGGTTCGATTTACTCTTATAAATGGGATTTTGGAGACGGATTCAGTTCAACGATGCAAACCTCCAATCATTACTTTATGATTCCCGGTACATATATTGTGTTATTATCGGTGAGAGATGATGAAGATTATGAGACAAGAACATATATTGAGGTTATTATAATCGATACACCGCCTGTAGCTACAGGATGGGCATTTCCGACAAATCCGTTAACATTTGAAAAAGTATCGTTCAACGGAGAAAAATCATACGATAATGAAGGTTCAGTGAGCTTTTTATGGAATTTTGGTGATGGTAATAGATCTTCAGAGGCCTCGCCTGTGCATATGTACATGGAACCGGGAATTTACCCGGTAAATCTTACAGTAATGGATTTTACGGGCCAGATAAATACGGTTGATATTATTAAAATAAATGTTGGAAACAGGCCCCCTGTAGCAAATTTCAGGATATTCGGAGAGTTGACCGAGAACTGCATTGTTTATTTCGATGGTACACAATCCAATGATCCTGAAGGTGAATTATCTTTCTCATGGGATTTCGGTGATGGTACAAATGGATCTGGCCCTCTGATAGAACATATCTATTCAAAACCCGGCAAGTATTATGTTAATCTGACAGTTACGGATGAAAGTGGTGAATCTGAAAAGATTCAACAATCAGTGACCATTAATAGTGCTCAATCGGATGAGACAGTCCCAAAGGATCAAGGAGAGGAATCAAGTGGCAAATCATTATTGATATTTATTTTGATAGCGATGAATATTTTTTGGATTATATTATTTATTGTAATGTTCCAACGGATAAAGAACCGCAAAAAGAAAGCTTCTATAGAAATCTCGAATTCTGAAAATGAAAAGCCACCTCTTGAAACATCACCAACTCCCAGATTGAATGAAGGTCAATTCCCTCCAACACGATCCAGTTTAGGAGATTCCACTGTCTATCCTGCAGCGCCTCAGGTATCACCTCAGATATTTCCAACCGGGAGGATGGATTCGAAAGAAGCAACGTATATCACTTCACCTCAAGATCCATTTATGCAATTACCTACAGAACCGCCCCAGCAGCTTCAATTAGAACCAGAAAAAGAGACCAGGGGAGAAGACGCCACAAAACCACCTTTTCCAGATAATTCAGAGGTTGAAATAATTAAAAAGACTAAACCCATTGATCCTAAAATATTTAACTAATTTTCAAATAATAAGAAATGAACATCATTATGAGAAATTTATGGAGAGGAATGTATCATTTTTTAATGAACAGAACATCGTTTTACAATTGAGCTTTGAGTTGTCCTTCCTTTTTTCGTAACTTTCCAGGTTATAGATTATTGTAGTAAAATCACTCAATAGCGCTCGCAATAAAAATTATTGCATCCTCAACAGGGATCTTTGAACCTTCTTCATTAGCAGTCAATATTTTCGATGTTGTACACTTAAAATGCAACCAACATTTCGGGCAAAAAGTTAATATTTTTTCTGCGCCTGTTTTTTTGGCTTCGCTAAGCCGATCGATCTGCATCAGTTTTGAAGATGCTTCGCAAGTAGCAAACGCGCTTACCCCACAGCATGTGGATTTGTTACGATTACGTTCCATTTCGATTAATTCAGCGCCTGTCTCCTTTATCACATCGCGCGGGTCATCATATATTCCAAGATGTCTTCCCAATCTGCAGGGGTCATGATAAGTTACCTTACATTTTTGTTCCTTTAATTCTAATTTACCGTCATCAATAAGGTTCAATATAAATTCAGATATGTGTACAAGTTCAAATTCAAGGTCGCCGGCGATATCTTGGTAATCGAAGTCAAAAGTTCTCATACACTCAGGACATGCAAATACGATAATCTTAGCACCAGTGGATCGGATAATTTCCAAATTTCTTTCCATTAATTTCTTAAAATTTTTTTCATCGCCGATCCAGTTCAAATCGTGTCCACAGCAGACCTCTTCCTTGCTCAGTGCCGGTGTAATCCCAGCCTTGTTCATGATTTTAACTGTGCTACGGAGGATATCACTGGGTGTAATCTCCAGGTCTTTAAATATTAAATCAAAATATGTAATACAACCACTAAAAAAATAAATCTCACCTTTATCAACGATCTTTAAATCATCGGTGACCCAGTTTAAACGATTCTGATTAAGTTCGGCCGAGGTCAAAATTTTACCTATGGTTTGAATCAAACCCCCCTTCGAACATTTTGGTGTTGCCCCGAGATGGGCGGCTTCTACACGCAAACCTCTAATAAATTCAGTATAATCGACTTTATACGGGCACATATCATTACAAATACCGCAGGTTAAACAGGACCAAATATCTTTTTCATTCACCAGCCCCTCAAAGCCTTCTTGAGCTTTAATCACTATAATGCGAGGGGCGAATTCCGGATTTATTTCTGCTAATGGACATACACTCGTGCATTTACCGCATTCCACACAATCAAATGCACCTGTATCCTCAATAAGTTCATCAATAACAGACATTTTACACTCACCCTTATTTTTTAATTGAAAAGGGGGTTGGCCCCAATTCCTTAATTTTACTAATAAAGTCTGTCATCAGTTCAGCGAATTTTTGACCTTCGGAAGCAGATATCCATACCAACCCAAATCTATCCTTTTCCAACCCCAACATGTGAACAATATTTCTAACCATATTCATCCTATCTTCGGCTTTTTGATTACCTGAAATATAATGGCAATCTCCAATATGGCAACCGGTCACCAGGACTCCATCTGCGCCCTTTTCGAATGCTTTAAACACAAAGTTTGGTTCAATTCTGCCAGAGCACATAACCCTGATAATTCTGACATTTGGTGGATATTGGAATCTGCTTACGCCAGCCAAGTCCGCGCCGGCATAGGAGCACCAATTACAACAAAATGCGATTATATTCGGTTTAAAACCATTAGTTAAGGGTTTTACCAGTGCAGGCTCCGTTAAAGCAGCCTCTATCATCGATATAATCTGTTCAGATGAAAAATGCTTCATAGATATTGCACCATTACAGCATGTAGTTGCACAAGTTCCACAACCCTTGCATAATACTTCATTCGATCTCGTTACTTCTCTTCCAGTATCCAACTTGATTAGTTCTAACGCTTTATATTCACATACCTCCACACATTTACCGCACCCTCTGCATTTATTCTCATCCACATAAGAGGTTATCGCTTCTACCTGCACATATCCCCTCGTGAGAGGTATCGAAGCTCTTGATGCCGCACCGTAACCTTGAGCTATGGCCTCAGGTATGGTAGCAGGTGCATGTGCGGTCCCGCAAAGATAAATACCGTCGGTAGCAAAATCCAGCGGCCTGAGCTTTACATGTGCCTCAAAAAAGAACCTATCCTGTCCCAAAGGAACCTTCAACATCTTTGATAATTCTTCCGCCTCTGGAATGTTCACCATCGGTGTGGACAGAACAATAAGATCGGCTGGATATTCCTCTACTCTACTTAATCCTTCATTGAACATCTCAACGGTCAATTTACCATTTTCATTTATTACATTCGGCTTATTATTTTCACCGAATCTGTTGAAATGCACGCCGATTTCCTGGGCCTTTCTGTATAGGGCTTCATAATCATCACCATATACTCGAATCTCATTGTGTAAAATATTCACACCTATTCCAAATTCCTCTTTCAAGTAAATAGCATTTTTAATGGCAGTCATACAGCAAACTCTTGAACAATATGGTATAGCTTCACCTCTTGAACCCACACACTGGATCATGATCACATGATCAATTCCCTCCAGCTCCTTTCCTCTCATCATTTTTTCGAGCTCTATTGTAGTGACGACTCTATCATCTTTCCCGTACTCATAGAGTCCATCCGGTTTGTATTCCTGTGCACCCGTTGCAACAATGATTGTCCCAACCTCTAATGTTTTGTCGGTATCACCTTCAACTGTTACCTTAAAATTTCCGATGTAACCTTCAACATCCTTTACCGTACTTGACATTAACATCTCTATGTTTTCGCATTTTTTAAGTTCACTCGCCATATTTTCAATGAGTTCCACTGCATCAATATTTGTAGGTGTCAGCTTATAGTAATTCCGAACCATCCCGCCCAGCTGATCTCTTTTTTCAACAAGATATGTCTTAAAACCCTGGTTTGCCAGGCTTAAGCTTGCACTCATCCCTGCAACACCTCCACCTATAACCACCGCTTTTGGAATTACATCAACCTTCTTTTCCGCCTGAGGTTGAAGCAGATTTGCCCTGGCCACACCCATTCTGACCAGATCCTTTGCTTTAAGCGTTGCTTCTTCCTTCTCCTTCATATGTACCCACGAACAATGTTCGCGTATGTTGACAAATTCGAAAAGATACGGGTTAAGACCGGCCGACTCACAGGTATGTTGAAACAAAGGTGCATGCGTCCTGGGTGTGCATGATGCGACAATCAACCTGTTCAAATTATGCTCCTTAATTGCATTTTTTATTGAAGTTAAGCCGTCATCTGCACAGGTATACAGATTGTGTTCTGCGTGAACTACATTTGGCAATGTTTTCGCATATTCCGCGACATCAGGTACATCTACAAAACCGCCAATGTTCGTACCGCAATGGCAGATGAATATTCCGATTCTTGGCTGCTCCTGTTCAGAGTTCATGGGACATCGCCCCCTCCTGACTGGGCAATAACCTCCGATGCCCTAGCTGAGGCTCCCGATGCTTCCGCTACACTCTCCGGGATATCTTTTGGCCCTGCACAATAGCCTGCAATAAATATACCCTTCTTGGTCGAGCAAACGGGATTAGCAAGGGGATCTTTTGCACAGAAAAACCCATATTCATCAAGCTCTATACCCAAAATTTCACCCATCTTGGGCGCAGTCGAAGATGGCATCAAAGCAGTACAAAGCACAACCATATCCACATCTATCGATTGAATATGGGGGTCAATCAAATCATCGTACCAGATGGTCAATGTCCCTTTCTCTTCATTCTCCATTATTCGACCCGGCCTTGCCCTTAAATATTTTATACCGTAATCCTTCTTTGCCCTGTCCACATACTGTTGAAAATTCTTGCCCACCGCTCTCAGGTCCAGAAAAAAAATGTAGGTCTCGATATCATCGTAATGCTCTTTCGCAAGCATCGCTTCTTTTGTGGCATGCATGCAGCATACACTTGAACAATACGGATTTTTCCTGCTCAAATCCCTTGAACCGACGCATTGAATGAATCCCAATCGCTTCGGGCGCTCACCGCCTGGCTCCACCACAAGATGGCCTCCGGTTGGCCCGGATGCACATATCAGTCGCTCGTACTCCATGGCTGTTTTAACATTACTATATTTACCGTAACCATACTCGAACATATCAGAGGGGTTATATATCTCAAAGCCCGAAGCTACAATAACTGCCCCCACATCCAGTACTATTTTTTCATCATTTTGCTCATAATCTATTGCTCCTGCTTTACAAACCTTAATGCAGTTACCACATTTATCCTTCGTGAATTTTAAGCATCGCTCTTTGTCAATGGTCATAATTCTGGGTACCGATTGAGGGAACGGGAGATAGATAGCTTTTCTTTTGTCCAGGTTCATATTGTACTTGTTCGGGACCTTCACGGGGCATTTCTGGGTACAATCGCCGCAACCAGTACATTTCTTTTCGTCAACAAATCTGGCCTTCTTTACAATAGTTGCCCTGAAATCAGGGGCTTCACCTTCCAAAGAGATAAGCTCGGAATTTGTTAGGATTCTTATGTTCGGATTAGCAAAGCATTCGTTCATTTTTGGAGCCAGTATGCATATGGAACAGTCATTTGTCGGAAAGGTTTTATCAAGAAGAGCCATAATTCCGCCTATACTGGGCTCCCTCTCGACCAGGTATACATTAATTCCTTTATCCGCTAAATCTAATGACGCCTGAATACCGGCCACACCACCACCTATTACCAAAATATTCTTCGTTGCAGTCATTGTTTCCCCCCCGATGGATTCTCCATGGTACTTGAAACCAATTGTACCAAGTCAATTACATCAAGCCCCTTGTACTTATTATTCTCTTTTGGTCTTTTTTTCAGCGCACATAAAAAATGAATCAGGCACTTTGGACACGATGTAACCATTTTTTCCGCACCGACACTCATCACTTCTTTCAATCTATTCATCTGCATTTCTTGAGATTTGCTGTCGCATGTAATCCACGCGCTAACACCGCAGCAAGGTCCCCCCTCTTTATTTTCCGGCATCTCGGCTAATGATATATTCTCAATATTTGTAATTACTTTCCTGGGTGAATCATATATCTCCAAATGCCTGCCGAGCGAGCATGGATCATGGTATGTTACTGCCGCACCGGCATGCTTCATTTTTAGTTTACCTTCATCAATAAGCTCCGAGATAAAATCTGAGATATAAACGAGTTCAAAGTCTAATTCACCAATAAATTTGGGATAATATTGAAGTATCGTTTCATAACACTCGGGGCATGATACGATCAGTTTTTTTATACCGAGCTCCTTGAAATGTTCTATATTCTGCTTGGCTAAGATTTTAAATGTCGCGGTATCGCCACACCATAGTTGGTCATGTCCACAGCATCGTTCATTATTAGAAACAACGGGTTTAATGCCCGCTGCATTCAATATTTTTAAAGTCCCCCTCGCGATATCAAGTGTCTTTGGCTCCAAATCCTTAAATATTTCATCAAAATAGGGTAAACAGCCTACGAAGTACATTGTATCGCCTTTCTTAGAAATCTTCACATCTTTCGGCAGCCAATCAAGCCGGTTTTGTTTTAAAGACGGCAGTGTCATCATACCTCCAAGCTGTAAAATCTCGCCTGATTGAGAGCACAGTTTTCTGGTGCCGCTTTCCAAAGCTCTGCGCCTCAGCTCTCTAATGAGCGTTGTGAACGAAATTGTAGACGGACAAACATCATCACACAAACCGCAAATTAGGCATGAATAGAGCCAGAGGTCCTTAATTACTTCAATTTCATGTTTTTCAAGGATCTTCTTTACGATTCTTCTGGGGGATATGCCACCTTCACCACGATTCATCGGACATATTGAACTACACTTACCACATTCTACGCAGTAATACACCTTATTCTCCAAAATGAGCGGCGGATACTCATCGGTCATCAGAACACCTCCTTTATTTCCATAGTAGCGTAAGGATTTGGACCTATTTCTTTGACTTCTTTGACAAACTCATTCATAATATCTGCAAATCGCTTGCCTTCAGACGCTGATATCCACTCCAATCTTACTCGTTTCTCTTCAATACCAAGTAATTTTAAACGCTCTTTTAAACTCTCTATTCTTATCTTTGCTTTTTCATTACCAGAAACATAGTGGCAGTCGCCGGGATGACAGCCGGTAACTAAAATACCATCAACGCCTTTGTACAACGCATTGAGTATAAAAGATGGAGCTATTCTGCCAGAGCACATAACCCGAATAATCCTGGCATTTGGCGGATACTGAAATCTGCTCACGCCGGCTAAGTCCGCACCAGCATAGGAGCACCAGTTACAGCAGAATGCCAGAATAAATGGTTCGTATTCTTTCTCCTCAGCCTTACGAACCTCAATAGCACTGTTTATCATTGTCATAATCTGTTCATTTGTAAAATGTTTCGTGATCACAGCGTTATTACAGCAATTAGCAGCGCAGGCACCACAACCCTTACACAGTGCTTCATTTATTATTGAATGAGTTCTACCGGTCTCGTCTGTCACTAAAGCAGGTGCATGGAATTCACATAACTCAACGCACTCCCCACATCCTCTACATTTATGGACATCGACAACAGAGATCATGGCATTCGTTTTATAAATTTTTTTGGATAATATAGTAGCAGCCCGGGCCGCTGCACCCGAAGCTTGAGTCAAGCATTCTTCTAAAAATTTTGGAGAATGAGCCAGTCCGGCAAGGAAAATACCATCAGTATTAAAATCCAGCGGTCGCAGCTTCATATGTGCTTCCAGGAAAAACTTATCCTTGCTTAATGGTATTTTAAATAATTTGCTTAATTTTTCATTATCTCTTGATGGAAGAGTTGCAACAGCCAGAACAATTAAATCAGGATTGAGTATAATATTATCATTTATGAAATGATCGTGAACTATGATTTCAAGCTCATTCTCATTTTTTACAATAGGTAGAGAATCATCATAATATCTTATGAATTGTATTCCTTTCTCTGCTGCCATTTCATAATAAAGTTCCCTAAAACCATATGTTCTCATATCTTTGAAAATAATATATATCCTTGCATCTTGGTTGAGTTCTTTCAATTTTAACGCATTCTTTATACTTTCAGTGCAGCAAATACGACTGCAGTATGGTCGTTCTTCATTTCTGCATACCACACATTGTATCATAACAACAGTATTTGGTAAATCTTTGCCTTCAACTAACTGTTTCTCAAACTCAAGCTGAGTTATTATATTCGGGTCCTCATTAAAAAGATATTCCTTTGGTGAATATCCTTCACCTCCCGTTGCAATAATAACAATCCCATGGGTTATCGTAAATTCATTGTTGTTCTCTTTTATGGTAGTATTGAAGTTACCAATATAACCTGTTGCATTTACTATCTCGGAATTCTTATGGACATGAATAATTTCTGAACTTTCAACCTGGTCAATTGTATTCTTTAAAAATTCTTGTACGTTGTTATGTTGTAGTGTGAAGTGGATATCTTTCAACAACCCTCCAAGTTTTCCGGTTTTTTCAACCAAATGTGTTTCAAAACCATACGAGGCTAAATCCAATGCAGCGCGCATACCGGAAATTCCGCCTCCGACAATTAATGCACTTGGGGTTACTTCTACCTGAACTTTAGATAATGGTTGGATTAACCGGGCTTTCCTTACAGCCATTCTGACAAGATCTTTAGCTTTATCAGTAGCTTTTTCACGCTCATTTTTATGAACCCATGAACACTGATCCCGTATGTTACACATCTCAAATAAATAAGGATTCAAACCCGCTTCCTGTAAAGTATTTTGAAATAGGGTTTCATGTGTTCTCGGTGTACATGCCGCTACAATGATTCGATTCAAGTCCAATTCTGCTATTTTGTCTTTAATAAGTTCCTGTATATCTTGAGAACAGGTGTAGATATTTTCTCCTGCATAAACAACATTGGATAATTTCTTGGCATATTCGACGATATTGGGTACATCCACAACACCACCAATATTTATACCGCAGTGACACACGAATACACCTATTCGTGGCTCTGCTTCACTTACATCTCGCTCCTCCGGATAGGATTTTCCTTCAATGTACTTGAACGCCCCATCATGTCCAACTTTATTAGTAAGGATTTCAATGACTTTTGAAGCAGACCCACTGGCTTGCGCCACACTCTCGGGTATATCTTTCGGTTCTGAAAAAGCACCTGCAACAAGAATACCTTCGCGTGATGTCGCCAAAGGTGCAAATATATCTGTTAAACAGAAATTAAATTGATTCAAATCAATATTCATTTTGTTAAAAAACTGCGTCTCCTCAGGCGATATATACATTCCCACGGACAGGACTATTAGATCGAATTCTTCTTGTACTAATTGGCCCTCATCAATATAAGTAATTTCAATATTCCTGTTGTTCTTATTTTGCTTTAATCCCGATATCCTATTGTTGCGTGTAAATATGATTTTATGTTCCTTCTCGGCTTTCATATAATACTCATCGAATTCCTTACCAAAGGCGCGCATATCCATGAAAAAAATTTGAATGCGGGTTTCTGGATATTGTTCTTTCGCAATCATTGCTTCTTTGATAGATATCATACAGCAAACAGAGGAGCAATATGGATGACCGATAGAACGGTCTCTGGATCCAACACATTGGATAAATGCAATGGATTCGGGGATACTACCATCAGAGGGACGGCGAATTTTTCCACCTGTTGGTCCTGAAGCACTGAGAATTCTTTCAAATTCCAAAGATGTAATTACATTTGGAAATATTCCATACCCATATTTTTCTAACTTAGTCGCGTCCGTGATTTTATATCCTGGAGTAAATATTATTGAATTAACATTCAGAGTAATTTCTTCATCTTTCTGATTGAAATTGGGCGCACTTGCCGGGCATATCTTTTCGCAGATTCCGCATTTTTGCCGGGTAAAATATAAGCAATTCTCCTTGTCTATAGTATATTTCAAAGGTACAGCCTGGGGGAAGGGAATGTATATTGCCTTTCTGTGAGAAAATTTTTGCTCAAATGGATTCAAAACTTTTTTTGGGCATTTTGTTGCACACAACCCACACGCAGTACATTTATCCTCATCAACGAATCGTGCTTGCCGTAATACCTTTACCTTAAAATCACCAATTTCACCTTCAATCTCGGTAATCTCTGAATTTACCATTAAATTAATATTCGGGTGGCGACTCGCATCTACCAGCTTTGGTGATAAAATACACATGGCACAATCATTTGTGGGGAAGGTTTTATCAAGCTGTGCCATTTTACCACCTAAAGAAGGCGTGCTTTCAATCAAATAAGTTTTTATACCGGACTCGGCGAGATCTAAAGCTGCCTGTATACCTGTGATACCTCCGCCTAAAACAAGTACGGATGATATATCGGTCATTTTTCACCTCAAAATATGATTGAAAAATGTAGAAAAATTTTTATTTTAATCTCTTGCGTATAATAATACACACAAAATATTTATATAATTTAACATAAATTATAAATCAAAACAAAACTATGTTACGGATGTGTAGAATGTGGTAAAGAAATATACAAAGGGTAACAATATTTTGAGAGATAATGACATTTTAAAGAGCCTTCTTAACGACCCCACTAGAAGCACCCTAGAAATAGTAAAAGAACTTAGAATTACCAGACAAACTTATTGGCGAAATAAGAAAAAATTGGAAAAGGATAATGTAATCTGGGGTTATACGGCTGTAATAGATGAGTTTAAACTCAATCATGTTATATATCTCATTTTGATGAAGTTAAAACCAATGAAAAAAGAATTCATAAATCTATTAATAACCAGATTAAAAAAACGAGAATATTTAAAACATAATGTAAGGGTAATTGATACGGTCCATACAAATGGAGAGTACGATTGGATCATTCGTTTTTCGGCTCCGAACCACAGCACTGCGAGGCAATATTATGATACATTAAGAGTAATTTATGAGGATTATTTAATAGAAAAACCTGTAATTGTAGATGTTAATATGGTCGTAGTTTCTGAAGGAAAAATAAATCCGGAAATAAATGATTTGTATAATTTCGTACCTGATGTAGATAAGTAGAACAATTAATTTAAGATAGTTAGAAATATGTTATAGATAATGAATCCTCACTAAGCATTAACATAGATTAGATTGATATGAACCTTCATTCTAATACATGAATATTTTTATTCGAACAGATCTCTTTGAGTTTCTCCGGCCAGACCGTAACGCTGACTTCTCCCAGATGTGCTTTTTTGAGTAGAAGCATGTATATTCGTGACTGCCCGAGACCGCCTCCAATTGATAGAGGGATCTCGTCATTCAAAATAGCCTGGTGGTACGGGAGCTTCAAATCGTCTTCTAATCCCGCCATTTTCATCTGTTCCTTCAGAGTTTCTTTTGTTACACGGATACCCATGGATGTCAATTCATGTCTACGCTTTGTTACATGATTCCATACGAGAATATCACCATTAAGACCATGGGCCGATTTACCTGCTTCTGTTGTTGTTTCTGCAACCCAGTCATCGTAATCTGCAGCTCTCATCTCATGAGGGTAACCATCTTCAAGCGGCCAGCCGATACCTATGATGAATACAGCGGGATACTTCTGTAAAATGGCTGTTTCTCGTTGTTTACGAGGCAGGTCTGGATACATTTCAAGAATCTCTTCTGCATGAATGAAATGAAGTTCATCCGGCAGATCGGGATATATCTCCGATTTTAATTGAGGGAACATTTTTTGTACATGCTGTTCTGTTCCTTTGATCACTTTCCATATCTTTTTTACCTGGTCCTTCAAGAAATCCAGGTTTCTGTCTTCGGGTGTTATTACCTTCTCCCAGTCCCACTGGTCTACGTATGAGCTGTGATCATGGTCAAGAAAATAATCTTTCCGAACAGCTCTCATGTCGGTGTTAATACCCTCACCGATCTCACAACTAAACTGTTTCAGCGCAGGACGTTTCCATTTAGTTGCAGCCTGCACAACCGATGCTTGTATCCTTTTATCCAGTCCAAGTCCGCATTCAAATTCGATGGGAGTTCGTGAACCGTCACGGTCCAGCATATCGTTTACTCCGCTCTCTACGGTCACTATAAGAGGAACTGTTACCATCATCAAATTAAGTTCTTTATTAAGATTCTCCTCAAAGTAGCGTTTTGCAGCGAATATTGCCTGCTGTGTTTCCTTCGGGGTCAAGATCGAAGAATAATCTTCTGGAAGTATTTTTTCAACTTCCTCATAGGTACTGATCCCCGGCCCTGCCAAATCAGCTTTCTTATCTGTCATTTTATCTAACCTCTTTTTTATATTAAGAGGATTAAGGAAATGGACTTTAACGAAACACTTCGTTATTGTCAGGGTTTAAGGGTGAAGTAAACCCCTAATCCAGATCCTTAATCCTCAATCCGTTTATCAGCATAATTTCGTTATTTTCAAGGGAATATCCCCCTGATTTTTATTGCTTCAGTCACCTTATTAACCGCTAATATATATGCACCAGTTCTCATATCGACACCATAATCTTTACTTGTTTGATAAACCTCATGAAATGCAGAAAGTATTCGATCTCTGAGTTTACAATTTACATCTCTTTCAGACCAGAAGAAAGATTGTAGACTCTGGACCCATTCGAAATATGAAACAATTACCCCACCTGAATTTGCCAGGATATCCGGTATAACCATGACTTCTTTATCGAACAATATGCTGTCAGCTTCCGGTGTTGTGGGGCCATTTGCCCCCTCTACTATTATTCGGGCTTTAATCTCCTCTGCATTGTTCTTTGTGATCTGGTTCTCAAGTGCTGCAGGTATAAGTATATCGCAATCAAATTCCAGAATGGCCTCGGGAGTAATTTCATCGGTTCCTTCAAAATCCTTAACATAACCTGTTTTGGTCTTATGTTCTATTACCTCAAAAATATTCAGGCCGTCTTTTTTAGCTATTCCCGATCTACTGTCTGAGACCGCTATTATTTTGGCACCTTTTTGCTGCAACAGCTTTGCAGCAATTGCACCGACATTACCGAAACCCTGCAGAGCTACAGTAGCACCATCGATTCGAAAACCCGTCCCCTGATCCTTACAACTTTCGTCCTCCATTCCCTTATATCCGTTCTTTTGCCAGATCTCAGGGGGAATGACCTTATAATTCAACTTTTTTAAGGCTTCCCTAGCACATAGCATACATCCCCTACCTGTAGCTTCAAATCGTCCAAGCGACCCTCCAAGTTCTAAAGGCTTCCCGGTAACTACACCAAGAACGCTGTAGCCTTTATTCATGCTGTATGTATCCATGATCCATGCCATTGTCTGAGGATTTGTATACATATCCGGTGCCGGGATATCCTTTTCAGGACCAATGATAATGCTCAATTCGGCCGTGAACCTTCGTGTCAATCTTTCAAGTTCATTTTTTGATAGTTCCTTGGGATTACACACAACGCCACCTTTCGCACCGCCAAAGGGTAATCCTACAACTGCAGTCTTCCATGTCATCCACGCAGCAAGAGCACGGACTTCATCCATGGTTACATCGGGATGATATCTTATACCCCCTTTGTATGGTCCTCTTGAATTGTTATATTCAACCCTGTAACCCCTGAAGATCCGTACAGTTCCATCATCCATCTTAACAGGGAAATTCACCGTCAATTCCAAGTGAGGATTGCCAAGGCAATCATAAACGCTTTTATCAAGGTTCAATATTTTAATTACTTTTTTTAATTGCCCTTGAGCAATATCAAATGGATTTGATTCTTCAGACATGGTAATTCACAATCCGATTATTTATCCTTTTAAAAACTTAGCAGGATTTCAGCTATTGAGTATTTTTTCCACCTCGTTCTCATCAGTATTCATCACCCATGGAATTCCACTGATCTCAGATGCCTCCTTTGTTAATGCAGTAATATCATCTCGAGAAATATATTCAAGTTTGAACTTGCGGCAACCCGCCATGATCTGCCTCAAGCCTTGATTCAATCTCTCATAATAAGTATACAGACCCAGTGCTCCTGTGGGCACATCATCAAATTTCTTTCCTATCTGTCTTTTTATATCATTTCCTGTAACAAATATTTCTTCCTTGGTATCACCAAATCTGTTAACATAAACAGGTACATCTCCTTCTTCGATGCGTTTACCAATGGTTTTACCCACCATGGCAGCAGCAAGCGGCCCTCTGGCCATACCTATTAACTTAAAATATGGTGCACCCAGTGCAAACCCTTTAAAAATCTGGTCTTCTAAAGAAAATCCACCAGCGATCGAAATATCCGGTATGTACTCTCCCTTTTTATCAAGTTTATTAATATATTTATAAAGTAGAGAGTGCAACTCGACCCCTGGAATACCCCATTCGTTCATCATTCTCCACGGGCTCATACCGGTTCCTCCCCCCGCAGCATCGACGGTCAAAAGATCGATTTCTGCTTTCGAGGCAAACTTTAACGCCTGGGCAAGACTTACTGGCCTGTATGCACCGGTCTTGAGAAAAACATGTTTTGCACCGGCATCTCTAAGTTCTTTCACCCTTTTTAAAAAATCATCTTCTTTAACCATACCAACCCTGGAGTGCCTTTCGAATTCTTTGAAATTACCTTTTTTGAAAGAATCTATAACTTTTTTATTCATCGGGTCAGGTAATACAACATAACCCCTATCCTTTAAAAGTTGTGCTTTTTCAAGATTTTGAATTTTTACCTCACCACCGATATTCTTTGCACCCTGTCCCCATTTAAGTTCGACGGCATCGGCATCCAGCTCTGAGATTGCATATTCATGTACACCCAATTTTGTATCCTCTACATTAGCCTGAACAACAATAGCTCCATATCCATTCTGCTGCCATTTTTTATAAAGGTTCACACGCCATTCAAGTTCAGGAGAATGTTTAACTTTTCCGTTCCTGATCTTGGATTCGGGATCCATTCCACATACATTCTCTCCAATTGTCAAGGGTACGCCGGACAATGCTGAGCCAATAGCCAAACCCTCCCAATTATTTTTTGCAATTGATGTAGAACCCAAACCAGGAATTACAAAAGGTAATTTGAGTTTTATATCCTTTTTATTACCAATATCTCGTTTCAGATCAACATTGGTAAATAATGCTTTATCGCTATCGGATTTTATACCCCAGGTACCTTCAACACCCCCTATAATCGTAAAATGGGATAGATCAACAGGATAATTTTTTTCAGACCCGGATGTAATTATCCCGAAAGGTTGTGGATATATAACCTCGTGACCTCTGTAAGCCGATTTTCCGATCTCACACATTCCAATGCATCCGTCAACGCATGTTGCACACATACCACTTAATTGTGATATGGTTCCAACTGTCCTGTTCTTTGATAGTGTAGCTGCACTCGCATTAATCTTGGTTAAAGACATTTTTATTCCTCCATTTCATTAACATTCTTTTTAATTGGATTTCTGACACATGTTCCGCAGCCGGATTCGACCATGAAACACTGTGCTTCACTTGAAAAATCCAAACATGTCGGACTCATTTCCAAACAACTTCCACAAACAGCTCCCGGCGGGTCCGGGCCCTGACATCTAAGTTCGCATATGGGACATATATACATACAACCGCCGCATGTACGACACAAATCTGATTTTTCATCAAACGCCGTGGTTATTCTCCGGTCCTTGCCCCTTCCAATAAAATCGATGGCTCCCGACATCATCTGCTCCTTGCACATACGTACGCATAATCCGCAAAGTAGACAATCCTCATGTTTTATTTTGAACCTGATCTTTTGTACATTGTATTTTGAAGCAAGGTCCTGTAGAGTTTTAGAATTCGGACAACGGGCGATCATTAATTCAATTACGATTTTTCTGGCTTTTATTATTCTGTTTGAATGACTTTTTACTTTCAGTCCTTCAAGGGCAGGATAAGTGCATGAGGATACCAACTTTGCATTCTTTCCCTCACCTATCTCTACCAAACAAAGTCTACATGCACCATAAGGAGAAAGTCCATGATCATAACATAGAGTTGGAATATCAATTCCGTAGAACTGACATGTTTCCAAAATAGTCCATCCATCCTCAGCCTGTACATCCAGACCATCTATTCTGAGATTTATCATTATCAATCACTCCCAGCTCTTTTATCAATCGCATCAAATTTACAGGTCTCAAAACAAATCCCGCATTTGATGCATTTTTTCCGGTCAATTGAATGCAATTTCTTTTTCTCTCCTGATATTGCTTTTTCCGGGCATGCAATTCTACAGGCACCGCAACCATTGCAGACATCTTTCAAAATTTTAAAGGATATCAATGCCCTACAGACTTTTGCAGGGCATTTTTTCTCCCTGATATGGGCAAGATATTCATTTTCGAAATATTTGAGTGTAGAGAGCACCGGATTTGGTGCTGTTTGTCCTAACTGGCACATAGAAGCGTCCTTGACGACTTCTCCGAGTTCTTTTAATGTCTCAATATCTTCTTTCTTTCCCTCTTTCTCTGTTATTCTTTCGACTATTTCCAGCATTCGTTCTATCCCTTCTCTACACGTTAGACATTTACCGCACGATTCCTCCTCAAGAAACGATAGAAAATATTTTGCCACATCCACCATGCAAGTGTCCTCATCCATTACAACCATACCGCCGGAACCCATGATCGATCCCACACTGGCTAATTCGTCATAATCAATAGGCAAATCAAGCAATTCCTTTGGTATGCATCCACCCGATGGCCCGCCGGTCTGGATCGCCTTAAAATTCTTATTTTCCGGAATCCCCCCTCCGATATCATATATCATTTCTTTCAATGAAATACCCATAGGAACTTCGACCAATCCAGTATTATTTATCTTTCCAACCAGAGAGAATATTTTCGTCCCTTTAGACCCCTTGGTACCGATTTTCGAATACCATTTTGCACCGTTGTTTATGATCAGAGGTACATTTGCCCATGTTTCAACATTATTGATATTCGTTGGTTTGTTCCAGATTCCTCTTTCCGCAGGAAAGGGTGGTCTTTGTCTGGGTTCTCCTTTTTTACCCTCTATTGAAGCCATTAATGCAGTTTCCTCCCCACATACGAAAGCTCCTGCTCCTCTTACTATCTTTATGTCAAAATCAAAACCTGTACCTAAAATATTTTTACCAAGTAATCTATATTTTTTGGCCTGCTTTATTGCTGCATCAATTGTTGTCACTGCCAAGGGATACTCATATCTGATATAGATGAATCCTTCCCTGGCGCCAATTGCATTGGCTCCTATCATCATTCCTTCCAAAACACTATGAGGGTTACCTTCAAGAATGCTACGATCCATGTATGCGCCGGGATCCCCCTCATCTGCATTGCATACAATATATTTCTTTTTTCCTTCAGTTTTTCCTGCTATGGACCATTTAATACCGGTTGGAAAACCAGCTCCACCCCGACCCCTTATACCCGATTCTTTTATTGTATCGATAACCTTTTCGGGTTTCATTTTCGAAAGAACCTTTAAAATTGCAGAATATCCCCCAATTCCAATATAATCCTCTATCTTGAAAGGGTCAATAGAAGCATTATTTTTTAACAATAATTTGTTCTGTTTTTTATAAAATGGGATATCTTTTTCTAATTTGATCTTTTTACCATTATTGGGATCTTTGAATAATAAATGGTCAATAATATTTTTATTAATAATAGTCTCTGAAATAATCTCTTCCGCATCCTCGGGTTGTACACTCTGATAAAATATATTTTCGGGATGAATTATAATGATAGGTTCAACCTGACAGAATCCATGACAGCCAGTTAATCTAATATCTACTTTTTTTCCCAATTTATATTTCTTTATTACATTTTTTAATGCTAAAAAAACTTCTTTTGATCCCCGTGCCTCACCGCAAGTACCTGACGATACGATTATACAGGGTCTGTTTGATTCTTCCGCTTTCGATTTTCGTATTCTGGATAGTTTCTGTTTGAATTTGTCTATATCCTTCACCGACTCCCTCCATCTTTTTAAAAAAAGAAATCAAGCATTTTTATCCTGACTTCCAATTATTTTCTTGACCTTTCTCCCGTCGGAATATTTTTTTAATATTTTGTTAACATTTTTTGGCGTTACCTGGGAATGGTATTCATTATCAACCACAATAACAGGTCCCGAAGCACAGCACCCCAGACATCTCACAGGTTCGAGTGTGAACTTCATGTCCTCCGTTGTTCCTCCGTTATCTTTTAATTTTAATTCCCTTCGAATTTCATCAATGATTCTTCCTCCGCCTCTAACATGACACGCGGTTCCAAGACATACATTAATAATGTGTTCGCCCCTCGGCTGCAAGCTAAAAACTTTATAAAAAGTAGCTACAGAGTAGATCTGATTAAGCGGAATATCCATTTCTTTTGCTACCATTATCAAAGCTTCTTTCGGTAGATAATTATATTCTGACTGTATATCCAGCAGAGTTGATATCAATGCGCTTTTTTCACAGTTGTTCTTTTTAATGATCGAATTTAATTTTTTTAATTTTAAATGGTCCCCGTACTTTTTTTCCGATTTACTCATCTTTATTACACTCCTTTACATCTTTGAAAAAAATATTTTGGATTTCGTATAATAACAAATTCAAATTATCTTTAAAATCAGAATATTCATCATAATTCCATCTATAATCCCATGGAGATTTAGAAACCTGGTCCTTTTCACCATCAAGACAATAACCTAGACATAATGGAATCGTAAAAATTGAAAATGAAGAACCATCCCTTTTTGTATTTTCATAGACCTTTTCCATTTTACTGATGGCATCCTTCAATGTTAAAAAAGGAGTTGATTCAATGAACCACTCGGGTGTAATGCAGTCCTCTAAAGGCCCCTCACACCAATCCAAAGATATTATTCTGGCTGCTGAATCATTCCAGATCGTTAAAACAGTTACATATTTTACTTCTCTATAATCAGAATAAAATCCCCTGCATTTTACTGCAATACAAATGCATGGAATATCGTCCGGAAGTCCAATATCATTCCAATGTTTTATTACATGTTCAAGTTGTTTAATATTTGAATCAGGGGCCTGTAAATATCTAGGAAGTAATATTACCCTTCTTTTATCCCACTCGGTATTATTAATACCCACTCCCATTACTCTGCTTGTTCTGCCAACAATATCCTTTTTCATCAATTTTATGGGAACCTCTAATAGATACTGTTTCCATGCGTCAATCGGGTATTCTCCCAAACAGGTTCCAGTAATACAGAATTGCTTTGGAGTTAATATGGCACTCTCTTCAACTATATTTCTCAGGTTCCAGGTTAAAATAAACGGATTTAATACACTTGTTGAATCAGACATTATTCACCCCCTCCATCTCTTTTAAAATATTTTCTTTAGCAATCTCATTTACAATTCTTCGTAAAGGTATCTTCCCATTTCTAGAGGAATGAATAACATTATTTGTCGCTTCTTTGATCAAGGATTCTATTAATGAAAATGCTTTCTCAGAACTATGATTATTGTATTCAGAATAGGAATTTATTGCACCGCTGGCAATTGTTAAAATATCCGGTATTACCAATATACCTTTGTGATACAACATTATTTCAGTGTTGAAATCAATAGAATCATTAATCCCTTCAACAACACATTTTGAGTCTAAGATCTCAATATTCTTGTCTGTAATAATGTCGTTTGCCGTGGTAGGTACAAAAAAATCACTTTCAATTTTTACAATATCTTCATTTGGCATTTTATTAGCGTTATTATACTTTTTTAAAGAATGTTTACCGTTATTTTCAGAATACCACTGGAGTAATTTATCTATATTAATACCAGTTGGATCAGAAATTGTACATTGTGTATCACTTATTCCTACAATTTTTGCATTTTTATTATAAAGATATTTTGATAAGGTCCTTCCAATGTGTTCGAAACCCTGAATAGTAATTTTTGCCTCAGAGGTCTTTTTGGGTATCGATGGTGATTGAATGGATTCAATTATAGATTCTATTATTATCCCGATACCGAATCCGGTACAGCCAATTTCGAATGGGATACCGCCCATGCTTTCAGGCTTACCGGTCGCACCTTTTCGATCTCCTACTTCTTCTGAAAATACTGCCATGTCATCTTGACATAAAATTATATCAGGTGATGCAATATATTGCTCGGGAACATAAGGGGATATTTTTTTTGCAAAAGACCTGATAACTTTTGACCTATCAATTTCAAAAGGGTTTGCTCTTATACCGGCTGCGGCTCCACCGAATTTAATATTGACCAGTGCACAGGCCAATGTCATTTTTCTGGCATTATTAAAAACCTCCCGGGGTGTAATGGTAGGTGAAATTTTAATCCTGCCGCATGCCGGGCCAAGAACGGTATTATCAATAACCAAAATACCGTGCATATTAATATCCGGGTCAAATATTTGAATAACTTCAGCAGGACCCCATTAATCCAAAAAAGCCGATACATTTATTTGTTCCAGTATATTAATAAGATCATCATTATTAATAGCACTTTTATCACTATTTATGGAATTTGGTGTTATCTCCATCAATCTCCGTATTACACAGGCGATTCTTAAAGGGCATTTACACAGAATTTGATATTTTGTACTCTAGATGATAATAAATTAACTTAATTTTATAAAGAAATGACAAAAATGGTTGTAAAAAATATCAATCATTATTTAATATTTTTAAACTATTATTTGAAAAATATTGATATTATTTTGAAGAAAAAATATTAATAGTGATAATATTATAATGAAATAATGTCAGAATTGCTAAATGATATCACAAATCTTGAGCTTCTTGAAAATATTTGTTCTGGAGAAGGTGTTGAGGTAAATATCAGTGCGCTGGCTCAGATCTGTGACAAACATAGAAATACAATAAAAGATCAAGTAAATGAATTATTTGAACATAAAATAATCAATAAACCAATTTATCCATTTATATGGTTATTACAGGAATATCCTTTACTTGTTGTGGCCAGAGCAGATTTGCCAAAAAATGGTAAGAGCGAGGAATTTATTAAAGATGATAAACATATTTTTGGTGCTTTTTATGTTAGAGATGAAGAGTACAATACCTTATTGATAGAATATCATAAAGATATACATTCATACGGTGAATGGAGGGAAGATATTGTAAAGTATCATAAAATACCTCCCCGCGATGTAAGATATCCCGCAGATACTCATTTTTTCTCAAGCAAACAGATATTTAAATATCAACCTTTTTCCCCTGTACATGTTTTAGAGGAAAAGTACAAGTCTATGAAGAGATTTGAAATCAACGGTTGCGAGATGAACGATCTAAATATTCATATATTAAAGCAATTGGTGAGGGGAATCGGATTAAGAACAAATGAAAATTATTTATCAAAAAAGATGAGTGTTCACCGCAAGACCATTGAAAGGAAGATCTCCGCGTTGTTAAATGCAAATATAATTTCACCCCCTTCATGCAGATTTCCGAAATTTTTTGTGCCACCCGAACACATATTGGTGTACTGTTTAATGGAAATAAAAAAATCACGTGATAAAATAATGAATGCTTTTAAATCTGATCCACATATTCCGCTGGCAATAGAAGCTAATGTAGGAAGATATAATTTATTACTTTTTAAGGTTTTTTATAATGTAGAACAACATTTTGAATGGGAAGAGAAGTATGATAACCGTTTCCCGGATTGCATTGGCGCCATGAAGAAATTATTTTTATCACCACAAATGACGACATCGATAGACCAACAAAAAGTATCTCTTGGAATTATTAAAGAGAGAAAAGAATTTTTACATGGTAAGAATTTAATTGAATCAGTAAAAAATATCGAGAAATAAATTTTAGGTTCAACCATCCTGGGAAAATTTCATAGTCATGCAAAATGCCTGGGATAGAATCATATGCGTCTTAAGAAATTATAATCGGAATTCGATGCCCGGTGACCGTACCCCGATTTCACGAATGCAACAGCCTAAAATACGAATTGGGTCAAATTTAATGCATACCAAAAATTGAAGTAGAATTATATCCATTGATTTCATTAAAGTCGGATACATATGGTAGAAAAACCCGAAGTGCTCATCCGCTATGATCTCAAACCCGGCGATCTGGGCTATATCATATACCTGCACGGTCATCTATATGCAAAGGAATATGATTTTAATATTGACTTCGAAACCTACGTCGCCGGGCCTCTTACAGAGCTTGTACAAAGAAAATCGGATAGGGAGCGTGTGTGGGTTGTGGAACTTGCAGGCGAAGGCGAGATCGTGGGTTCCATCGCCGTATCCGAATATTCCGATGAGCAGGCCCAGCTGAGGTGGCTGCTGCTGCATCCCAGGGTAAGAGGCAATGGATTTGGGAAGAAGCTGATTGAAGAAGCAATGGGCTTTTGCAGGAACCGGGGGTATTCAACGATTTTTTTATGGACGGTTGATGTTTGCCGCGAGGCGGGGGAGCTATACAAAAAATTAGGGTTCAGGATCACCGAGGAAAAACCAAATGAAATCTGGGATGAAAAGCTGACGGACCAGAAGTATGAGAGGGGATTGTGATAATCAATTGAAAGCTGAGTAAGCGATATAATCAGGTTCGAGGTTCTGGGTTCTAGGTTTTTGGGTGATTTCACGTCGGGGCTTGGGTATGGGGCCAGGGGCCAGGGGTGATGTTATGATACTTACATATTTTACCACGAAGAAACGAAATAATCGAAAATCACGAAAGTGGGAGTTATAAAATCCAGGTATAAAATTATTTCGAGCTTTCGATTTCAAAATCATTTTCTTTCATTTTCGTGATTTCGCGGTAAATGTAATTACTGGAATAACTGGTTAGGTATAATACCACGAAAACACAATATATATGAAACGCGCGAAAGATAATCTA
>CP070629.1:161725-168282 GCA_020356005.1 Thermoplasmata archaeon | reverse complement strand
TCCACAAGTTCACCCAGAATTAAAAGTTCCTGGAATTTCGCACGGTCGTTTGCATCATTAATGCAGCCAGAGCGCATGCCGTCGCCCAGGCTGAGCGTCATATTGTAGTTCTTGGCGATCTCCAGTAAATAATCATAATTTTTATATAACGGATTTTCGGCTTCGTTATGCACGATCCAGGATGCATGGAACGAGCCGCCGCGGGAGACCATGTTGATCAACCGTTCCTGGTTCTTCAACCGCTCTACGCTTTCGCGTGTTACGCCGCAGTGCGCCACCACGAAATCCACGCCGTCTTTGGCGTGTTTTTCGAATGAGCCGAAAATATCGTCCTCGGTCATATCCACAAGTTTTCCGCGGGACATGGCTTCTATACCTGCCTGGTAGATGGGTACCGAGCCGAATGGAATTTTAATATTTTTCAGCAAAGTCCTGCGGATATCATCGATATCGCCGCCGATACTTAAATCCATTATGGCATCGGTTTTGTATTTCAGTGCAATTTCAACTTTAGCCAGTTCCTCATCTAAATCTATGTGGTCAGGCGAGGTACCTATATTGGCATTGACCTTTACGCGCAGTCCCTCACCGATCCCGCAGGGCTCGGGCTCGTGCCCCACATTCGCCGGTATGACTACCCGGCCGGCAGCAACGGCCCTTCTCAACAGCTCCTCGGAAACGGCCTCTAACTTTGAAACCGCCTTTATTTTAGTATCTAATAATTCTACCAGACTTTTAGAGCCAGACATGTAATAATCTAAAATATTTTCGAGGTTATATTACTTTCCGTGGGGATATTAATAGTATATTAATTTTTTAATTGCTTACGGAAGTGCGTCTAACGTTTGACGGTTGCGCAGTGCGTACCGGCTAACGGCCAGCGTCCGCCGTTTCGTCCTTCATTCTTCGTCTACCCCGAAGGGGTTCGTCTCGTCTCTCGCAACTCGCTACCCGTCTCTCCGAAATCAATATGTAATCGATTTTTAAGCTTATGAAAATGGTATACAATCATTAAATAATCCAAAAAATTAAATACATAATCTAATGATTCCCGAGTGAAAGTAAAAAGGAAGTGAAACCACGATCAAGTGCGACAACTGCGGATACATCGGACTCAGTGTATGTCAGAACTGCGACGCCAGCGAACGCTCATGCATGTGCGGCAGCTGGAAGTCGATCTGTCCTAAATGCAAAGAAGTAGGATAGAAGTTTATAAATCGATGAGATCAGGACGCTTGATTATATATTAATAATAGGTGCTGGCAGGAGGCGGGCCGTTTCGATTCTTTATGACTATAAACACTAGCAGGAGGCAGTTTGATAAAAGAAAGTAAACTACCCCCCGCCACCTGCCTCCTGCCAGTGTATATAATTATTACTCAACAAAACGGCCTGAGGGAAATCAATTTAAAATCAAATCTAATTTTCAAACAGCGCAGCTAGGATCCGATTCTGACTTTTCCGTACATGTGTTAAAAACGTCGTATGGGCGATCCCGAGCTTCTTAGACACCTTCCGCGCGGTTGTTTTGCGGGGGTGCGAGAAGAACCCTTGATCATAAGCGCTCTTGAGGACCGATAATTGCTTCTCTGTTAACACCGATAGAATGCCGCGGTCTCTTGTGGAATAATTCGTTACTGCAATTATCTCCATTCCCGACCCGAACTCCTCCATGTGTTTCATGAGCCCGGTCACATCCTTGGGCGTCCCTACCAGTGTGATTATGCCAAAATCCTCACGCGCAGTCATGGGATATTCTAGGAAACTGTGAAATTTCTTGGTTAAAAACGAGAACAGCTCAATGTACATCTCATCATGTATACCTTTGATAAAGCATAGCGTACGTTTCTTATCAGTTTTTATCACCGTTATATCTTCGATTGCAAATATGTCCTTCTTCAATTTCAACAATCTTTCTTCGGGATCTGTTATTCCCCTCTTCCAGCTTATCTCACATAATAAAATGAAATCCTTGATGGATGTGGTAAACTGCTGCTGCACGATTATGTAATCTATGTCCTCGAACAGGATTTTAAGGAAAGGTTTGACATACTCGTTATAATCCAGGCGGATTTTGAACCGTTTGAGTCCGAACATAGGCTTCCATGGAAGTCTTAATATTTAACCATTTCCAGGCTATAATATTACCCATGTGCCCCGGTTATATCGACCTTGCAGAAATCAGCCATTTAAACAGGCTGGCAAAAGGCGGCGGGGTTTACGATGATAGGCTCTGGCGTGAAAGCTATTACTTCAATATGACCGATAGATCCTCTGGTATTACCTTTATTTCCACAATAGGCATTTTACCTAACAGGAAACTGAACACAGGTTTTTTTCTGTTCATGAAAGACGGGGAGCTTATTATACTCAAGCCGTTCATCGCCAGGGAGAGGGTATCGTTCTCTGATTATTCCTTTTCCGTCAAAGGATTAAAATATGCAATCGAGGGAACGAACTGGCGACTGTCGTACAATTCGAAGAAATGCAGCTTTGATATCCTCTTCACACCGCTGAATAAAATTTATTCATATATCGAGAACGAATCCGACATTGTTTTTAAACGGATCGGGTCGCAGCATTACGAACAGTTCGGCACCTTCGAAGGCGTTTTGGAGTTAAAGGGGAAAAGAATTACCATCGGTCCCTGCTTCGGTCATCGTGATCATTCCAGGGGTATCCGGGACTGGAGTGCCGTCGATAGATATCGGCTGTTCTGCTGTGCATTCTCAGAGGACTTTGCATTCAACCTCTGGGAGGGGAGCATCCACGGAAAAGATTTTTTAAAAGGGTACGTGTTCGATGGTGTGCGTAATACCAGAATAATAGAAAGTGAGGTGAACACCAAATATGGGTTCAATGGAAAGGAGCCCCGGCAGGCCGCAGTGTGGATCCAGGACGAGGAGGGGCGCGAGTTTAATATCGATTGCGCTGCAATCAATTCTGTCGCCGTTCCACCCAGGCAGAGCATACTGTACGAAAACCCAGCAGAGATGCGAATCGACGGCATGGTAGGGTACGGTTTGCAGGAATATCTTTACCACGAGCCGAACCCATTGATACGATTTTTTATGTTATTGAAGTTAATTAGAATGATGTAAGGTGAATTGTTGTGATAGTGGATAAGGGAGAACGGGCGACCATCGGTAGCAAAGCATTCGATCTATACAGGTGCAAACTGCTTGATGTTAATGTACCGGACTTCTTTGTTGTTCCAACATCCTTTTTTCGGAAATATAATAGCAATGAAATTGAATTTTTACTTCATAAACATCTCAAAGAAGTCTTTGAAGAACTGGGCGGAAGTGTTGCTGTTAGATCCTCATCAGTTGCAGAGGACCTTGAGAAATCATCCATGGCAGGGAGGTTTAAAACCATTCTGGGTGTGGAGTCACTAAGCGGTTTGGTTTCAGCAATACAAAAGGTCCGGAGCTCTGCAGACGGCTCAGACATGGCGGTGCTGATTCAAAAACAGCTAAAGCCTGATATTTCAGGCGTATTATTTACACGAAATCCCGTTAACGGAAATGATGAAACAGTGCTTGAATATGTAAGAGGTCTGGGCGATAAATTAGTATCAGGTACAAGTGCACCTGTCAGAGTAAAATTGAAAAAAAATAAAAGTAGCAAGATCTTTGATGAGCTTATTGAAATTTCAACGAAGCTAGAACAGCATTTCGGCTACCCGCTGGATATAGAATGGGCAAGGTGCGGCGGTATATTTTACATCCTCCAGGCACGACCCATAACCAATTTGCCCCCTCCTGATAAAACCGCAGGGAGGACCTACAGCCGCGTGCAGGCCGAGCAGTTCTATTCCGGCCCCACCAGCCCGCTGTTCTTCGATTTTTTTAATTATCTATATTCGAAATATTACATTCAGGAAACAATAGATACCGTGGGTTTAAAACTCAAGCTTGACGATGTTATGGTAAGACACAAGAACTATCTTTTTGTGGATACCGCCTTTGCACAATACGCTATAAAAAACCTACCTGTGAGGGAGGGCCGAAAACTTCTTCTGGAGGCATTTCCGGAGGATCTCAAGGATGAGTTGAGAAATTCCAAACCCAAAATAATGTCAATTGAGGTTATGCGGATACTAAAATTCATAATGGCGAATCCAAGATTCTGGAAATCGAATCTTGATAATCATTTCAGGAACAGAGTCGTCCCGGAGATTATTGCACGAATAGAGGAATTGAATGATTTCGAAAAAATGACCCTATCGGAATTGGAGGAAGCTTATGAAAAGCTCATGGAAACGGCGATACTGCATATCCGCACCTCTAAATGGGGTCTTGCACTGTACCTGGTTCCCACCATAGGTGCCATGAACCGATTTCTGGCGAAGACCGGGTTGGATAAAGGACATCTTCCAAATCTCATGTCCGGGCTATCGGTGAACAAGACATTGGAGGCCTCTATGGAGCTGAAAAAACTTGCACGGATTATCACCGCGGAACCTGTCTTGATTAAGATTTTTCAAAAGCCCCTCAGCGATTATTCCGCTTACAGAAATGAATTGATAAAAACGCCAAAAGGTGAATTGATAATTGACTATTTCGAGTCTATTCTAACGAGGTTCGGGCACAGACGGCTCAGCAGGGATTTAATGACACCCTCGTGGAGGGACGAGCCCGAAATACCGTTCTTTATACTCAAAAAGATGGTTTGTGACGGTAAAATTGATTCAACCGATATCAAAATCACATCGATGGAAAAGCGTATACAAACGGAGAATGAGATAAAGAAGGCTCTACCGGTCATAAAGAAATGGAGGTTTTCCAGGCTATCCCGATATCTCCTCCGGTACGTCACTTTCAGGGAATACCAGCGGTTCTACCTGGATATGATAATATCGAAGATGAGGGAATTGATAATGGAAATTTCCAAAAGGATGGTCAAGGACTCAGTTATTAAACAAGAAGACGATGTGTTCTTCTTGGAAATTGCGGACCTCCGGGAGTTTTTGGCTAGGGTGCACAACCCTGATCTTCATAAGAAATCGGAGTTCAATAGGTTAAGCTTCGAGAACAGTTCGGGTGCACCAGGCAGATACCTGAGGGCGGGCATCGATTTCGATTCGGTTTCACAGCCCAAACAACATGAATTACGCAGCGCCGCCCCAAAAAAAGTGATTATGGGTGAGCCGGTCTCTCCGGGGTTCTTCTCCGGACCGGTTCGTATCATCGAGAACATTGACAGCAGCACCGAGCTGGAAAAAAATGATATCGTTGTCACCAGATGCATCGACCCCGGCCAGACGCATGTGTTCATGCTGGCCGGTGCGCTGGTGTTCGAATCGGGTGGCATCCTGTCCCACGGGGCAATTCTTGCGAGGGAGTTCAATCTACCAACCGTTGCCGGTATAAAAAATGCAACTGATATTTTTAAAAATAACCAGAGGATTGCAGTTAACGGCTCCACCGGAGAGATTTGTGTTGGGAAGGGGTAAGAAAGAATATTAAATCTCATTTCATTCTATTTTTTAACCTAAGAAAAGTCTCTTCATCAATTTCGTTATTTAATAATTTAATGGCAAGTACTTTTAGCGTTTCAGTTTTTAATAGTTCATCGGTTATGTATTCATAACAAACATTTCGTACATGATTGTATTTTCTAACCATACCCAGGTCAATCAACTTAGAGATGTTGTATGTCAAAATATGTCGTTTCAAGGAGGTCTTTGTAATTAGTTCTGTTTGGTTTATTCCGGGATATTTTTTTATTGCATACAGGATATGCAGCTGTTGAGGGGTTAAATCATTGGTTTTTGAACTTGTATTCGCAGCGGTGGGAATAGTAATATTACTAAAGTAAGGATAATAATGCAGTTTTCCTCTTTCTATTCTGGATGAAATTCTTTCACCACGTTCCAGATATTTCAAATGATATCTAAGAGTACTATCGTTTAAGTCAAATATCTTTTTCAAAGTCGAAAACGATACGCCAGGATATGCAATAATATGATTAAAGATGGTTTTTCTAATGTGGTGCTCTAAATCAACATTACTTTTAATCATAGTTGAACTTCCCGCACCTTACCCAAACAGAGAGGTTTTGGGCTTTTAACTTTTCTTGTTCATGTGACTATTATTACTGTAGTTATCTGGAGGATGTCCTCCCGACTCTAAGATATTAAATTTGATAAAATTATAAGTACTATTGGAAATTTCACCTTTTTGAAATTGACGTTCCAACACATTTTCGATATCATCTCGTGAATATTCTAACTCATCTAAATGTTCTCCGTGCAAGATTTTGTGTTTCACATCCATTAGTATTTCATCATCAGTGAGCACTTTACCTCTACGCATTTTTTTTACAAACAGAAATATTAGGGCCATTGCTATGATTATAATTATTATTATCACTAACAAAATTGTCATAATGTTATTGTACACAGCTCTCTCTTTTTCTTGTTTCTCCCATTTTTTTGGATCCTCTGGGAACTCATCATCACTATCTGGATGCCCGTCATTGTCGTCATCTGTATCCATCCATGATTTTGAATTGATGTTATCGCCGTCTGGAATACCATCACCGTCGGAATC
>CP070629.1:138817-161625 GCA_020356005.1 Thermoplasmata archaeon | reverse complement strand
GTCTTCACTGCCTGGGCAGAGGGTTTGCAAAGCTCGGCTCAGGTCTTACAAACCTTGAAAGAGGCACGCACATCATTGAACGGCTTGAAGGTAAATCTAACGGTGTACAGAGGGCTGGTGCCGCAGCTGAAATATCGGCACCCGAATTCGAATCTGCGGTTTCAAAAATAATTGAAGTATCAGCCCAAATCGAAACCGTGGAGCCTGAAGCCTGCTGGCTTTGCGAGGGACTGATGGCGGAGGTTAAGAATTTTGCCAGTATTTTAGAAAAACAACTGGAGGGCTTTGAATTCGATAACTTCCTGGTGGGTTCAAAAGTTGATTCGGAACTGCTGGCAAGAGAGGAGTCATTATGGTTGAGTGCGGGGCTTGCATATCCAGAGTCCATCAAAGCTGAACTTAACCGCGAGGTAGGAAAGATCTTGAATACAACGCTCGGTAAACCCACCGAATTTTCCAATCCCGAGATCGTTGCTATGATAGATACGAGATTCGATGTGGGATCCGTCATACCATCGCCGATTTTTATTTACGGGCGCTACCTCAAATATTCCCGGGGACTTCCACAGACTAAATGGTTTTGTCGGAAATGCAGGGGACGCGGTTGTGAGCATTGTAATAATACCGGTAAAATGTATGAGACCAGCGTTGAAGAGCTCATAGCAGCACCTGCTGTACTTGTAACGGAGGCAGAGGATTTTGCATTACACGGCATGGGCCGGGAAGATATTGATGTTCTAATGCTGGGTTCCGGCCGGCCATTTGTTCTGGAATTGACCAAACCCAAAAAACGTAGAATTGACTTCGATTCTCTCGCCAAATCAATAAATACAAAAAACCGCGGAAAAATCGAGGTAAATGGCCTGCGAAAATCGAGCCGCAAGGAGATGATAGCCATAAAATCGAGTAAATCTAAAAAAACCTACCGGTGCCGGATTTTGGCAAAAAAACCTATACCAAACGAAAAACTTAAAATGGTTGTGAACACATTCGTAGAAAGGGTTATAACCCAGAGAACGCCCATTCGTGTTTCCCACAGGCGCCCGGATAAATATAGAAAGCGCACTGTGGTAAACTGCGAGATTGTATCTCAAAACGGCCAAGAGTTCATATTGGATATAACCGGCGAAAGTGGTTTATATATAAAAGAACTAATCCATGGTGATTCGGCTCGCACCCAACCAAATTTAAGTGCAGAATTAGGAATCGATTGCGATGTAATCGAACTAGATGTGATAAAAATTCACGATGATATAGACAATGAATACAGGAGTGAATAATTATGGTAAAACGATCCCGAGGACTTAGGAGTGCAACACGACACAAGCTCCAGAAGAAACCACGAGAGCGCGGCTTATCACCCATCACCCGCTCATTACAGCAATTTGAGGTTGGAGAAAAGGCGAGCATAGTAATCGACCCGAGCTATCATAAGGGTCAGCCGCATCCAAGATTTCATGGCCTGACTGGTGTAATAACAGGTAAACAGGGTAATACCTATAAGCTGGAAGTTAAAGTAGGTAAAAAAAATAAAACCCTGCTTGTTCGATCAGAGCATTTACGTAAAATCAAATCCCAACCGACGTAAATTAAATTTACCTGAATAATAATACCAAGTGTGATATGTATGACTGAAGAGCCCAAAACGGTATCCTTGACAGAAGTGAAGAAGATACTAACAAAAGAGGAGAAAGAGCGTGAGCTAAGCTATGAGAAGAAGTTAGCTCTTCAGCATGCACGAGATTTTGCTAAACTTACTACGACAAAAACGAAACAGTTAATTAGTGAGCTTAAAAAACTCGAACGTGTTTCTGAATATCATGCATACAAAATCGCCGATGTACTACCCGAAGGTCCGAATGATGTCAGAGCAATATTTGCGAAAGAACGTTTCAATTTGGAACCCAAAGAAATTTCGGAAATAGTAGACATAGTAAAAAAGTATATAGAGTAATCAGAAGGTGGTACTTTGGAAGATTATGCGTATGTTTTAGATTATTTACCTCAAGGCCATCCTGATAATAAACGTTTTAAGCGTGAACCTATAGCCTTTGGGTTGGGTGAATCCGGTTTTAAAATATTGGAACTGATACCGAAACCGAATACCTCGATAGAGTTAGGGGAACGGTTGTATATCGGCAAAGACATGGATATGCGCAGCAAAATAATGCATGTAAAACGGCGGATCAGCTACGATGAAATGACCACCACCGCACAAAAGGAAGTGGCATATGTAATCGAGGAAATCGTGAAGCAAAACGAGGAGCGATTTGTAAAGTTCTATAATGAGGCCCATGCAATCAGTACGCGTTTTCACATGCTGGAATTATTACCGGGCCTGGGTAAAAAAACGATGTGGGCTATAATAAACGAGCGGGAGAAGGCATCTTTTGAGAGTTTTGAAGATATGGCAGGAAGAGTTACAGCGGTACATCAACCCGAGAAACTGATCTGTAAGCGAATTTTATTAGAACTATCGGATAATACCCAGAAATACCGGTTATTTGTGTTAAAATAAGATAGTGCCCTCATTTTTTTAAGTCGAAATTTTTAAATATGTCTATTTAAAAAAAAGCATTTTAAGCAAAATATTTATTTCTAACAAATTCATATCAATGGATACAACGGCAAGATTGGTGGTTTTACCATGGCAGATGTAGAAAAATTATTGGACGAAGGTAAAAAACTGCTGGATAAGGGTGAATTCAAAAAAGCCATGAAAAAATTCAATGATGCATTAAAGGAGGACCCGGAGAATCCAGAAGCTCATTTTGGCAAGGCCGAAGCCTCTCTAGGTTTGCCAAAAATAACCCTAGTTGAAATCGCCCAGAATTACCGGAATGCAATCAAATACGATGAGAAGAATATATTTTACCTGACCAGCTATGGTGATTTCTGTCTTGCCAACGGGCTTTTAAAACAGGCAGAGGAAAATTATCTAAAAGCTATCGAACTGGATCCCGACAGTTCGGCCTTATATTACTCCGATCTTGCGTTGGGGTATTATAAAAACGGTAAATTGTTTCTGGACCGACAACTTGACATGACGGAAGTAGATGTAACACGGAATGCTTTAAACTATATAATGAAAGCCTTCAAAATCGAATCCGATAAGGCAAAAGAATTATTGAATGCAATCATAACAAACGGTGAATGGACTGATGATAGACCTAATGATGACGGTATTACAAACGAGAAAATCAAATTGGAGAAATTACCTGAATTCAGCATAATCGAGAAAGAGATCAATAAAGATGAAGGCAATCCTTTTGGTTACTTAAACCTCGGCCAGTACTGTTTTGATAATAACTTCTTATTTTCCGGCGAAGCGCAATTCCTGAAAGCCATCGAACTGGCCGAAGAGGAAGGAACGGATTTTTACAGTGACTTGGCAATAAGCTATTACATGAGCGGTATGGACCTGCTTGGTAAAAAACAGCTGGAAGGGTTCTCGGAGGATCAAATACTAAGAAATTCCTTTAAGTATTTTTTAAAATCATTGAATCTGCCTCCAGAGAAGGCTTTGGACACAATCTAATCAGAGCGCTTCGATATCATATCGATTTTGAGCGCTGTCAGAGCGCTTTGCTTTATACCGCTTAATAGCGCTCACAGAGCGCTAAGCTGTGAAATTGATTCGAAGCGCTGTAAGAATCATGAGGCAGTAGGGGAAAGCTCGACGGGGTTAACTGGCAATTTCGAATCGACTTTGTACTACCGACAGTCGACTATAACTTTTCCACTCTTCCACTTTTACAATTTTTCACTAATAGATATTATTCAATCATAAATAAAATATATATACTCATAAACTTGAATGGCTTTGATTCTAGGTGACCTCATGCAGGTTTCAACAACAAACCTTACTAAAAGCTATGGAGAAATCCAGGCACTGAAAAATGTATCGGTTTCTATTTCTGGTAATGCAACAGGTTTGCTGGGACCGAACGGAGCCGGTAAAAGCACTTTTTTGAAATTATTGTTGGGATTAATACCACCCACCACCGGTAATGCATCTGTTCTGGGGTACTCCAGCAGGACACAGGCATTATCTATCCGGCAGAATATCGGTTACATGCCCGAAAGCGAATGCTTTATACCCAATATGACCGGCATAACATTTCTAACCTACTTCGGGCGTTTATCAGGTCTCTCCGCCCGTGATGCTATCCAGCGGGCTCATGAGGCTCTTTACTATGTAAACATTATTGATGAACGGTATAGAAAAATCTCAACATACTCCACCGGCATGAAGCAGAAGTTGAAACTCGCTCAAGCTTTAACACATGATCCGGCTTTGATTTTCCTGGATGAGCCGACCACAGGCCTGGACCCTTTCGGCCGCAACGAAATGCTGGACCTTCTTAAAAAGCTCGTTAATGACCTGGATAAACACATTATATTCTCTTCACATATACTTCACGACATCGAAACCATCTGCGAGGATGTTGTCATTTTAAACGAGGGTGAGATGATTAAACAGGGCACTTTGAATGAGCTGATGTATGTACACAATCCCGATATTGTTGTCCGCATTCGCGGTGATCACAATTCTTATGTCAATACTTTAAAAAGCGCGAAATTAAATTTTATCGTCCGCCAGAATGACATATCTATAAAGAACACCCCGGGAGCAATGGAAAGCATCCTTCAAGCTGCGGTTTCTACAGGTGTGCAGCTGCGGCACCTGGAATTCGGCTCCAGCTCTCTTGAAGATCTATTTGTAGATATAATTCAAAGCAATCAGAAGAATAACGAAAGGATTCCTAAATCTTGATGTTCAGGTGGCATTATGGGTATACACGATCTGGGTTACAGGGTTTTCAAAGGCCAGATAGGCGGGCGGCTGGACCGCATCTGGGCCATTTTCATTCAGGATTTTACCTTCAGGTTCAAGCAGCCTGCAACCATCGCACTGATAGTATTGAATTATGTTATTGCCCTGATGCCGATGATCGTTCTGACATATTTTGTCAGAATAATCGATTTTTCTTTCTATTATTCATGGAGCTTCATCTGGATTGTTATCTACACGGCAGTGATCGGTTCTCCAATAATTTCAAATGATATGAAAAATAATGCTGTTATACTATATTTCTCCCGACCGTTAACAAAAGAGGATTATTTTATAGGGAAATTTTTAACTTTATTCGTCTTAATTTCGTTTGTTACATTTGTTCCTGCTTTGATTTATTCAACAATAATTCTAGGAACTGCTACGGAGTCTATGAAGGAAACAATTAATATAACCCAGGTGGTAATCACTTTAAATGTCGTTGGTTTATTGATCGCAATGGTTTTTTCTGCGATTACCATACTAATATCATCAATGACAAAAAGATATTTGTATGCAGGTGTTGGAATTTTCACCGTGCTGTTCTTTTCGGATATAATGGGCATCATTCTAAGAGAGATCATAAGTAAAAATATGGGTTTGATATCCATCTGGGACAACTTATACATCATTGCCGATGACTGGGGCGGATTCAATGCCTGGACTGATTTCAGCTGGAGTGTGTCGTTGGCAATAATATTTGCAATAACATTATTATCACTGGCAGGTGCCTGGCGCATAATACGGCGAATCGAGGTGATTTAAATGGCCGGACAAACCGAAAATAACAAAAGATCAATTCCACCACCCCCACCTCCCCCACCACCGCCTCCTCCACCTGTAAAACCCACGGGCCGCACTGGTGCTGCCGATAATAAATTTATTACAGTTACGAATTTGAGCAAATGGTACGGGCAGGTAATCGGCCTGAACGACTTCTCGATTACATTCCCACCGGGTATCACAGGTCTGCTGGGACCGAATGGTGCAGGCAAATCAACTTTATTGAAGTGTCTTACAGGTCAGATAAAGCCTGATATCGGCCATGTAAGAATCAGGGGACAGGACCCCTGGAACAATCCCGATATCTGGGAATTCACAGGATACTGCCCCGAGCAGGAGGCATTCTGGTTCGATTTGACCGGCTTCGAATTTGTATTATTACTCACCCGCCTTCAGGGCCTGCCTAAAAGCAAAGCAGTTGCTGCGGCAAATGCTGCGATTAAGACGCTGGGTATGACAAAACATGCGCACCGCAAAATCGGCGGTTATTCCAAAGGAATGAAACAGCGCATCAAGCTCGCCCAGTGTATGGTTCACGACCCCGGTATATTGATTCTTGATGAACCGCTGGGCGGTACCGATCCGATAGTCCGGCACATGATAATCGGGTTGCTGCACAAATGGGAGGCGGAGGGAAAGACCATAATAATTTCATCGCATGTACTTGAAGAAGTTGAGCGTATAACAAAAAATATTGTATTAATACACCGTGGAAGGCTCCTGGCGGACGGTCAGATCGAGCAGATCCGGGACCTGATCGATAAACACCCGCACCATTTTTTGATCAAAACCAGAGCGCCAAACAAATTGGGCAAGCGCCTCATAGGTGAACCGTTTGTAGAATCAGTAAGAAAGCAGCTGAAACCTGAGGGATTGATAGTAGAAACCAATCAGCCGAACATGTTCTATTCAGAGATCCCAAAAATAATTTTAGAAGAAAAAGTTACTATTGAGGGTTTGAGTTCTCAGGATGATTCGCTGGATGCTGTATTCCGATATCTTGTTGGTTGATGGACATGCGTGATAAGGGATTCGATAAGATTATCAATGATATAAAATACAAAAATTTAACCGTATTATGGTTTACTTTAAAGCGATTAATATTTTCAAAAATGAATATAGGCGTTATCCTTCTGGTTCTAATTCCCATGCTGATAAGCAGCCTCTGGGCCTCCGGTTATTTACAGGATGAAGATGAGATGGCTGAATATGAACAACGTCAAGAGGATGTAATCTTCCAGCCAAACGATTTTGATAACGTTTACTATGAAGATTACGCAGCCGGAGCGGATATCACAATAGAAAATGAAGAAATATTATATGACGATGATGAGAATACCTTTTCGATCGAACTTGAGGGAGAAAGTTCCGACCAGATAGATGGGATGCATGTTGACATTATATTGATTTATTATCAACAGGATATTGAGCAGATTAAAAATGGACTCAGGCAGTTAGATGAGGAGTTTACCGATTATATGAGGAGTTTATACGAAGGAAACCCTATAGATAATAATGATTTCAATGAACCTCCACCTGAATTTGAAAATGATATTGCACCGGACCTCTATTTTGATTGGGATAAAAGCCGAGAAGATGCCGGTAACTGGACCGATTGCTATAATTACTTCTGGGGCTTTGAGGATTTTCACCGCTGGGAGGAAGGGACGGAATATTTCGAAATAAAAATCAGCCGAACAAATGTCCTGCCTCACCTATTTCAAACCGGAAGTGGATTATTTCAATTCGGCACCATCAATCTCAGCTGTGATTATAAAGATAATGTATGGGATTGGTCCGAATGGAATCTTAATTTAGAGATCGGAAACCTGGATTTCTTTTATTACAAAGATCCAGAAAACGGCACAACGCGATTTTTCCCGCAAGAATCATTTTATGAAATAGAGCAATCCCGATTGTTCTGGCCCCATCAAGTCATCATCTATATAAACGGCTATAATTTTCCAGGCGATGTTATTGATCCATATGGTCGTGAGCTGGTCGATCAGGTTGTCTATTCGGTGATCGTCGATAAGCCTCTGGATTATAAGAGCGGTGAAGAAGAGGTGGAAGAGGAAGAAGAGGAACCGCCGGGCCATATACTCTTCATTAACCCGATAAGCTACCTCTATTTTTACTTCATAGTTCCCATGGTAGTTTTACTCTACATATCCTTTGCAGTAGCGGACGACCGCGAGAACCGCACCATTACATACCTTATTTCTCGACCGATTTCCAAAACAAATATATTGATGAGCAAATATTTCTCTTCATTCCTGGCTGCTCTCATAATAATTATACCTTCCATGATAATTACATATTTCATCATGGCTGCTTCTCATGAAGGTATGGGTAGTGCAATTGATAATATCTCAATTCTCGGGATCTATATCGGTCTTTTGATTCTTGCGGTGTTCATGTTCGGAGCCGTTTTTATGTTCTTTGCCTCAATTTCGCGCTATCCACTCGTTTTTGGTTTGATTTATATATTCTTCTACGACCTGGTAATCTCCCTTCAAAGTGTATCGCTGAACAGGATAACAATAAATTATTATCTCACTTCCATCGCCCACCATAATTTAAAAGATTATATAACGTTATATATCTACAAACCAGCTGATTCATGGGAGGCGGGAGCTATTTTAATCGGAGCTCTCATTGTTATCTGTATTCTATCAATAATATTCTATAACCGTCGTGATTATCATTGAAAGCGATTATTAGCGATGGAATCAGGACCCTGAACCCAGGACCCAGTGAGATTTTTTAACCGCGAAATCGCGAAATAAACAAAGAACACGAAAAGAAATCTAGGGTTTTGATTTTTAACGTCCCCACCTACACCCCATATGTTTTTACAAACAGGAAGTCAGGAAGATCAGGAATGTTAATCCTAAAATATTACTTCCTTCTTTCCTGTTTTCCTGTTCCAAAAAACAAGGGGGATGGGGCTTTGTAGTATTTGATTTTTGGATTTCCTTTGTAGTATTTGGATTTTGAAGTATTTGTAGTATTACTAAGCATAAAAAATCAAAAAGGTAGTATTAAGAATCAATATAGAATCAATTATAATAATTACTCAGCTGTAAAAGCTTTATTCATTTACATTCCCGTAATCCTGTGCAAGTTTCCTGCTGTACCTGCTTTCGCATTGAGGGCAGCACAATCCCTTTCCCTCACGTTTCAAAGGCAGATTGCATTCTCTACAGCTTGCCAGAATCACACCGAGATTTTTGCCCTGCGTGGATAATTGGAGTGACGGCTCTACCTGTATGACCTTCGCGCGAATAATATCACCTACTTTGAAGGCCTGAGTCGCATCTTTTAGAAAATCAGATTGGATTTTTGAGATATGCAATGAGCCCATGGTGTCACTCATGGAAATCCCTCTGGCTTTTCCAATGACCTTTGCCACTTCTATGATAGTCATGGACCCCTTTATGCCGTATACATAGCCGTATACCAGATCATTTTTCTTTAGAATTACGGGCATGGAAGTAACCGGATTGACCCGTGCGACCATTTCATCTGCATCGATCTCCAGGTAACCTGTATTTGATGAGTAGATTTTTCCATCGGATTCAAATGTACCATCACCTGCAATGTATTCCTCAGAGGTACCTATGACATCACCTGGTAGCATAAATCGTTTCTTCTCGTTTTCCATTAAAACAACTCGGATTAATTACGTTTTAAATGCTGCTTACGCCTTGCGCACTGCCCTGAACAGGATTACTTCATTTTCCTTAGAGGGTTTCGTATGAAAATCAAAGGTATGTTCTATTTTAAATTTATACTTTTTCTCAAAATCGATGGAATATCCAAGCTTATCAATTAAATTAGCAATGAATTCGCGGGTATTGGCATTGTGAATTGAATACATAACCTCGCCTATTCTTGCTGCCGTTTCAAGAAATACCCTGTCCGCTCTTTTCGTCTGTGCCCCGAAAGGAGGATTCTGGATTACGGTATCGCACATCCATTCGCACTCTGCAACATCTTTCACATCGAATTCGATCTCCAGCCGGTGCTCCAGTGAGAATTCCCTGGCAAGCTCGATTGCGGATGAATCGATGTCAAGCCCCTGAACCTTTTGCGCACCCAGCATCTTTGCACCGATGGCGAATATACCGGTGCCGCAGCCCAGATCAACTACATGTTTATCAATAACATCACCTGATGAAAGAGCATTGAAAAGTATATCCGCGGCAATTGGCGCAGGGGTCTTATACTGTTCCATTTTTGCATCTGGTGATTTGAAGTCAGGTACCTTCTCCAGAAATATCTCAAAATTCTTCTTCTTGAATTTGATTGGTACTTGTTCCATTAATTAACCTCGATCAACCTTTTATGGAATCCGGCAGGTAATCCTCCCATGAATGTTCACCAAGAGCTATTTTAAGTTCTAGAGGTGTTATTATGGGTTTTTTATATCGGCTGGAATCGTCCAGCGCAATTCTCGGGCAAGCTGTGGATACAATCACATCGATATCCGAATAATCGAAATCCGAAGGGTCCAGTTCATTAGAGATAAAAAGTACGGATGTTTTGTCTTGTTTTTTCAGCATTTCGTGGCTTTCAAGTGCTACCTCCTTTCTCAGCTGACCCGGTTTTGTACAGATCACTACTCCGAATTTATCGGATGCTTTTGCCTTTTCGATTAATCCGAACCTCTTGCGTAAGAACCGTTCGCGGTGGCCTTCAAAGTTAATAACAACACCCAGGTGAGGGTCAAGAGCAAATACAGGTTTTTCCACCGCCAGGGCGATACCCAGGGGATGAAATATGCCGGTACCTACAAAAAGATGAGAGTCGATTTTTTTCGATATATTTTCTACCGCGGTATAATTGCAGCCCAGCACCTGGCCGTTATATTTAATTCTACCGTCTCCTTCCCCGATATGGGTTTGAATATCATTCTCTTCGAGGAATTCCGCTACCTTGGGCAGCAGATGGACATATTGAACGGTTGCACTGAGTGCCACGGACTTACCAAGCCTCTTGAGATCTTTTGGAGCAATCTCCACCTTTTCTATTTCAGCAGGCATTTCCAGGAATAATACGGGAATATCCATGCCCTCTTCATATGATGATTTTATATTCGGCAGCTCGGTATGGCCCAAATTAACCAGCAGGTCGACCCCGAGCTCTTTAAGTTTATTAAAATCCGGGAGGTCGCATGCACCGAAACTGGGCCGGCTTATCATAAACACATCCACGAGGCAGTTATCTGCAATCGCTTTGGAAAGCTCGGCACTGTGCCTCTGCAGCGCCGGAGGTATCTGCACCGCCAGCCTTGTAGGCATTTTCGTTTTGCACTCATCGACCAACTTTGAAAGGTCTATTGTAAATTCACCCAATTCAAGCATGGAAATCAACCACATTAATTTGAATGAATTGTGAATCAAGGCCTAATCGGTTTAATATTATTAAAAAATTAGGGAATAAATTTGTTTTTATACAATTATTATAAGCTTTTAATCGATTATTATCGATTATAGAAGTGCGGAATACGGTTTGCGTCTGCGAGGGGCGTAACGTCTTGCGGTCTACGGTTGACGGCTCTCTCAGCAAGACCTAGTTGCCTGCGACACGCTTGGCGCTAGGCGGTGCCGTTACATCGATGTATATTCAATCCGTTACGCACTGCGCAAACGCTCAACGTGAACCGCACTTCTGTAAGCGATTAAAAATCAGATGAAATTTGATGCTAATCGTCCTGAATCAAATGAAATCGTACAAACAGTTACAAGGTGTTCCAATGTGTTTTTATACTACTCTCTTTGACATAACTTTTTGTTCATTAATTCATACATGCACATGTTCATCGGAGTTTTTTTGACATTTTTTTTGACATATGACACTAATTGACATGGTAACAAGAAAGACTTAAATATTCACGCGTCCAAATAGATAAAGTGTCACTTGCAGAGCCTTGGATGCTTCAGGAGGAAGCAACAATGCCCCGCTCGGTTAGAATATATGCAATAGTGTTAATAGCTCTGTTATGTGTGCCCGCTATCACTGTTTCGGTCATACCAGAATTAAATTCTGATGGGGCCGAAACTGTTCCGAATTTTAATGATAAGAATACGGTTGAGAGTGAATCCTCTGCACCTTCAGACGAAGGGATCCATTCCACCCGGTCATCATCACGGACTCAAGATAATTTCAGGATAGAATCCACTGTACCTGTGTCCATGTCAGAAATAAACGATTCCTGGGTACAAGATGATTGGAGTGGAGGAGCCGGCCAGGAACTATGGTCTGACTCCAGCAAGTTCAGCGCATCAACGAACCTTATAATCGATGATCCGAATGCCAAGCTGAGACTTGATACCGGCGATACAATAGAGGCCTGGAAAACAAATGGTGAGGCTTCCATTGCACGGTATTACCATGGGATGGTCTGGGCTGAAGGCCGCGATGTATTTTATATTTTCGGTGGAAAGGATGAAAACTATGCGGTCCAGAATACGCTTTACGAATATAACCCAGCCACCGAGACCTGGACGCAAAAAGGCCAGTCAGGTGCTCCAGCCGCTAGAGTGAATATGCTCCTGGTATGGGATTCACACAGTGAACTTCTATGGGTTTATGGAGGTAGCCCCATCGGCTGGTCCAGCCCCATGAATGATTTGTGGCTCTACAATCCGTCAACAGATGCGTGGAGTCAGAGAGCAAATGGACCCGCTGCACGATCCTCTACTGCAGGTGCGTTCAATCCTAACACCAGGGAGATCATTGTCTATGGCGGTTATACCGGGGACTTCTACAATCCTTCCGCGGAGGTTTATGTGTACAATACGGTTTCTAACATCTGGTCACAAAAACAATCATTTACATCAAGGTACGATCATGCTGCTGCATGGGTTCCAAAGACCAATTCCATGTGGGTCTATGGAGGCGTTGAGAAGTATGTAAGCGGACAGGGTTATGTATACGCCGACGCGCTGAGCGAATATTTACCCTCCAGCGATACATGGGTCAACCATACTTCAACAGGCATAAGAAACCGTGCGATATTAGCATGGGATTCCTATAATGAGAAATTAATTTTAAACTCCGGTCTCGATCCTTCATACTGTAATAAAACAGAAATTTATGATATAGATACAGACAGCTGGCAAACAAAACTCGATGGGCCTTACATGCGGGATTTTTCAGAAGGTGCTTTCGATACTGTCCGGAACCAGTTTGTTACTTTCGGAGGTAGATATTATGAAGTTCTTGATGAATACTGGACCTATCTGCCAAATGTTCCCGGTTTCAAACCCAACGGTGACCTGAAGTCCTCTGTATTCAATCCGGGCCACAGGATCAATCCGAGAACGATATCTTACAATTTAAAGAAACAGCTGCCGCAGGATGTGGGAGAAGCACCGGTTAAGATTCGGGTGGCAGGTTCAGACACCTCGCCGTCAGAAGCAAACAAATTCATCGGACCCAATGGAGGTGTAAGCAGTTATTTCTCAGATGAATCAGGCGAGCCTATCCCTGACAAATTGAAGGGCAGCAAATACCTGGCATACGAGGTCAACCTGTCCACGCAAAATCCGTTGTTTTCACCCGAAATGGATTGGATTAAAATCGATTATTATACATACCCGCAAACCTATTCCATGGAATCACCGCTATATGAAACCGGTGATAATGTCGGCTTACCTTTAAGACATGTTAGCTGGATAAGTACTGAACCGGAAGGTACAGAAATTGAGGTTTACATACGCCAGGCCTCGACCCAGAACGAAATCGAAACCCAATCATGGGAGTTGGTGACTAACGAACAGGTATCCTTCGGGTACAAGAGCGGTAAATATTTCCAGTACAAAACAAACTTTGGTACAACCGAACCCGGTCACACTCCGGTTCTTGATAGTATTACCTTTACTTTTAACAACCCGCCGTTAAAACCCGAGCCGAAATCACCTGAGAACAATACCTGGATTTCGGACTCGGACCCGTACATGGAATGGGAATTTGCTGATAGCGATGCTAACGATTTCCAGGTTGCATTCAAGATTGCCATCGGCGTTGAAGAATCATTTTCGTATATATATTACATGACTGATCCCATCGATAGCATCGAGTCAAGTTTCGAATTGGATACCACCTTAGACGACGGTACCTATTACTGGAAAGTACGGACAATGGATAATTATGGCAGCTGGGGTGCTTGGTCTGATTTGATGGCCATTAATATTGACACGACCAAGCCCGAAGCGCCCAAGATCGATTGTTACTCTCATCCCCTGGAATCTCTTTGGTATGCCGATAACCAGCCGCGCTTCGATTGGAACGAGCCTGAGGATCTGACCGGAATCGAGGGTTACAGCTATCTCCTGGACCGATCACCGGAGGTTGAACCTCCAGAGGAAATCATGATGACAAGTGAAGAGTTTGTAAAGAAGCACACGGTATATAATTTCAACGGTATTATGATTCAAGATGATATACTGCCAGATGGAATTTGGTATTTCCATCTTAAAGCTGTTGACACCCTGGGCACCTGGTCAGAAAAGGCTACAAGGACGGTCAAAATTGATACCCTGCCAGCAGAATTAACGGATTTTACACCGATTAAATTACCATACGGTGAATCCTTTAAATTTTCAGTGGATTTGAACGACAGTGCCAGCGGTATAGCCCTTGCGACTATTTCATGGAAGTATACTTCCGAGGTGGATTACAGGTACGATGAGTTATTGGAGGACAAGGATACGGGACTTTATACGCTGGAACATCAATTGGAATCCAGAAGCGATAGTTACATAGAATACTACATTTCGGTTAACGATTATTCGAATCCCGTAAATGAACTACGATACCCCGTGGTGGGTCATAAAAAGATAGAAATCACAGACGGTATCCCGCCGACAATAAATGAAGTTACGGGAAATACAGTTCAAAATCCATATACCGACCTCAGGATAACAGTCAGGCCTCAGGATAATGTAGGTATATCTGAAGCAAAGATCTATTTCAATGAAATTGAAACCGGCAGGACGATGCTGGGTAATTCCGATGGCACATACACCATAACAATCGATAGAATGGAAGTTCAGGAACTTGCGGATTTCAACGGCGGTAATGTCATTCATTACTACATCAAGGTAACGGATAACAATGGTAACAGCATCAGGACTCCGGAAGAAGGAACGTATGATGTTACGATAAAAGAACTGGAGACAGGTGATGACCCGGAGGATGAAGAAGAAACCGAAAAAGGTGATATGTCAAAAGGCATCATTACCAATGCGACCTTCATGGGGATCTTGATAATAATTGTAGCGATCGTCCTATTTGTCTTTATACGCAAGCAGTCAGAGAAAATTCACGCAGACCGCCATAAACTCAGGATGGCAATTGCTGACATGCATGAAAATACATCTCAACGAAATGGTGCACCATTATTAGGAGACGGTTCTGATGGTGAAACCTCACCGTCACCCGCCCAACCCCCGGTCATCGATATAACAGCATCATCATCAGGAACAGCATCCTCACCGACACCTGCTATAGGCGGGCCGGCAACACCAGTCACACCACAATTACCACCGGCGAAAGAATCGTCACAAACTGCTGGCCGTACTGATACTGGCTCCCAAGCGGTAAATGTAAACGTTAAACCGACAGCAGTAGCAGCAGCTCCTTCACAAAATCCATCGGGTAAGGTGGAGGTCAGTAATGGGTTGTTTGTATCTGTACCAAGTACGCAGAAACAACCTACTGCCGTACCAGCATCCGACCAGCCGAAGAAATCATATAATCCATTGGAAAATTTACCTGACCGAGCGATCGTGGAGCCGGATGATAAGAAAAGCATCTGGACTCCACCAGGACTTGATTAAACCCCAACTAAGGCTAGGCGCCAAACATAAATTCTAAGCACAAAGCACTAATTACTAAACAAATTCTAAGCACGAAATTCTAAACCAAAGGGAGAAGGAAAAAGGGGAGGGGGTTTGGTGATTAGAATTTAGTGCTTGTTTCGGATTTAGTATTTCGTATTTAGAATTTGAATAACACCTGGATCACTCAAACAATCCAGGTCAAAACTAAAGGTGCCTAGCCTCCACCACAATTTAATAGAAATTAGATGGATAAAAATCTGCTCAGTTCTTGTATTTTTTCACAATTTTTATTTTTTTTATTTTTTACAAAACTGCCATAAATTATAGCTAATTTAGACCGATAGTATTTTAATTAGATGTGTAATTACCATTAAATTCAAATATATCTATGTAATATGTTTGATTCCTATTTAATTGAAATAATATTGAAGTTTATAATAGGAATAATAACTAAATTACATTAAATTTGCCAACTATAACACATATTGTTCAAGGTGATAATTTGGTTGAATTTAAAGCAAATATATCCGATCCGAAAACGGGTAAAACCTATCAAACAGTTGTCAGCGGTCATTATGCTAATTCACTTGTGGTTAAAAGAATCGGTGAAGAATTCGATGGAATATTTGTATCATTACCCGGTTTCAAGCTTGTTTTGACCGGCGGCAGTGATAAAGATGGGTTTCCCATACGACCGGATTTACCCGGTCAACGCAGAAAAAAGGTACTTGTAAGTAAGAGTCTGGGATTTCGACCGAAGGATAAGGGTGTTCGGCGTCGAAAAACCTTGAGAGGTAATATTATCTCTCCAGACATAGTCCAAATAAATATGAAGATCACAACCCACGGTTCGAAAAAAGTAGAGGAATTACTCAAGTCAACCGAGGAAAGTAAATGAAGGTCCAGCATCAACCTGAGATTAATATCGGATTGGTCGGCCATGTCGACCATGGAAAGACGACATTAACGGAGGCTCTAAGCGGGCAATGGACAGATACTCATTCAGAGGAGGTGAAGCGCGGCATTTCTATTCGGTTGGGCTATGCTGATACATCGTTTTATAAATGTCCTGACTGCGGCGAGCCGGAGTGTTATACAACAAAGAAAAAATGTCCGCATTGTGGTGAGAAGACGGAATATTTACGGTCGGTATCATTTGTCGATTCGCCCGGACACGAGACGCTGATGGCAACAATGCTTTCAGGTACCGCATTGATGAACGGTTCATTACTTTTAATTGCAGCTAATGAGAAATGTCCCCAGCCTCAAACCAAGGAGCATTTAATGGGGCTTTCCATCGCAAATGTCAACAATATAATCATAATTCAGAACAAAATCGATTTGATATCCGAAGCGAAAGCGAAAGAAAATCATGGACAGATCCAGAATTTTTTAAGTGAAATGTGGAATAAGGACGTACCCATTATTCCCATATCGGCCCATCACGATGCAAACATTGATTTCCTGATTTACGCAATAGAGAAATTATTTCCGACACCTGAATTTGATGGCAAAATAGATCCGCTGATGTATGTAGCCAGATCCTTTGATGTTAACAAACCCGGTGCAAGACCGAAAGATATCCAGGGCGGCATTCTCGGAGGCTCTTTGATCAGTGGTGAATTGAAGCAAAGCGATAAGATTGAGATCAAGCCAGGTAGAAAAATCGAGGAGAGGGGTAAGATCAGATATGAGGAATTGATAACGGAAATAACATCCTTAATTGCTGGTGGTAAGACCCAGAAAAAGGTCAAACCCGGTGGGTTGATCGGGATCGGTACCATGCTGGATCCCGCAATTTCAAAATCGGATTCTCTGATAGGCTCGGTGGTTGGTTTACCGGGTACTCTACCCCCCGTCTGGAATTCTATAACAATCGAAAACCATCTTCTGGATTTCGTTGTTGGAACCGAAGAGGCAATAAAGGTAGAGAACATAAAAACCGGCGAACCCATTATGTTAAATGTAGGTGCGGCCACCACCGTCGGAATTGTCACAAGTGCACGTGAAGATATTGTTGAGATGAACCTTAAGTTACCAGTTTGTGCAAAACCAGGTCAGCGAATTGCGATTAGCAGGAGAGTAGGCACGAGATGGCGGCTGATAGGATACGGAATAATAAAGTGATTTTAGATACAAACGCTCTTCTCATGCCGTTCCAATTCAAATTGAATTTAGATTCAGAGTTGACCCGCCTTCTCGGGCAGTATGAAATTATTATTCCTTCCAGCGTAATCGCTGAATTAGAGAACTTATACCGCGAAAAACAAAAACCGCGTTGGATAAAATCGGCACTTTCACTGGCGAAAAAATATCAAATTGAACATGTTAATGGAAGCGGTGATGATGCAATTTGCAAAGCCGCACAAGAATCAAATGCGATAGTCGTGACCAATGATAAAGCTTTAAAGAAAAGACTGAAATCAAGAGGTGTTCGAACCATATGGTTAAAATCTAAAACGCATCTTGTTTTGGATGAGTGACAATTCTATAGTGGTTTTTTATCGCTGGCAGAGGAGTGTCTTACGTTGAGCGGTTGCGAGGGGCGTACCGGCTAACGACAAGAGTCCGGCGCCTCGTTCATCGGTATCTAGGCTCGTTACTCGCCTTTCCACAAGCCTTTTTTTTCATAATCAGTTTATAAACATAATAATTAATTTTAAATATAATGGAAATTTATATTATAATATATATATTTCATGAATACACTTATTTATCAATTGGTAAATGAACCAAGGGGTTTACAGGAGATATTCAAACAGGACAATTCTGAATCGTATAATTAAAATTAGAATTCAAGCCAATAATATTGAAAACCACTCCAACGATTTGACATATTTACCAATATGTATATATAAAAATAATGCATAATAGATATATATTAATAAACATATGAAAAACTAAGATTTATATTAATTAATAAATGATACCATACCAAAATTCAAATCGAAAGTCAATCCACCAATATTTCTAAGGGAACCTATGGGATGGAATCAACCAGGAGGGAAGCACCCCAGATGAGAATATTTTCAAAACCTTCAGAAATATTTCAAAAATTAAATGTTACCTCAATAGTTTTAATTTTATTATTAGGGTTCTTCTTTGGATTGATAAATACAGAAAATGCAACAACTGCAATAAATCACGGCTTTAATACCGATTTAACTAAATCCGATATAAAATTTAAAGGTGAGTATACTTTTAATGAAGCAGGAGAGAGCTTATCATTTACTCAGGATATAAATGGCGACGGTATCGATGATATTCTTATCGGTTCAGAAAATTTTCACAGTCCCTTTAATACGAGCAGTGGTAAATGTTATGTCTTCTTTGGTTCCCGGAGCCCGTGGGCTGATAAATATGATCTCTCGGATGCTCCCGCCTCATTTGTGGGAGAGAAATCCTACGACCGTGCGGGTACTATTACTTCAGCAGGAGATGTCAATGGTGACGGCCTCGGTGACATTCTCATAGGAGCCCCGTATAACGATGATGGTGGTGGAGATCCAGCAATTACAAACGATGGAGCCGGAAAGGTTTATCTCATATTCGGTAAAAAAAATGTCCTGGAACCGGATATTTCTTTAAGCAATGCTGATGTGTCTTTCATCGGCGAAAATGCCTATGATAATATAGGTTACGATATCAGCACAGCCGGTGATGTTAACGGAGACGGATTCGATGATATCCTGATCGGAACACAATACAACGACCAGAGTGGTCAGAATGCCGGAAAGATCTATTTAATTCTGGGAAGAGGAATATGGTGGAAAAATCAAATTGATCTCGCGAACGCTGATCATTCATTTGTAGGTGAAAACGAAGACGACAGGCTTCATGTGGTTTCCAATGCGGGTGATGTGAACAAGGACGGATTCGACGACATCATATTTGGTGCACCAAGACACGATGATGGCGGTTCGGATACAGGTAAAGTTTATTTGATTTTTGGTAGCCTGCTCGGATGGGCAAAGAATATATCTGTGGAAAATGCATACGATGTTTGTTTTAACGGTGAAAATATAGGTGATCATTTATCATCTGTCGCATCTGCGGGAGATGTCAATAAAGATGGCTATGATGACTTTCTTATCGGCGCACCCCAGAATGATATGGGTGGTGCAAACGCGGGCAAGGTCTATCTGATCTTTGGTAAAAAAGATCCCGGGCAATCAAAATTCAACCTGGGCAACGCCAATGCATCTTTTATTGGTGAAAACGCAGATGATTATTGTGTAAACATTGCTGGTGCCGGAGATGTAAACGGCGACGGCTATGATGATTTTGTAATTGCATCTCAATGGAATGATAAAGGTAATACTAATAGCGGTCAAACTTATCTTTTCCTGGGCAAGGGGGGCGGCTGGAAGGAGAATACAAACTTGCAGAATGCTGATGCCAGTTTTGTTTCCAGCCAGAACCATGGCTATTCCGGGTCCATGGTGGGACGGTATCAGCCTGGAGATATAAATGGTGATGGCTTTGACGACCTACTGATTGGTGAACCTGGTTATTCCGAGGTCAACTCAAGAATTGGTCAGTGTTACCTATTCTTCCTCGGTATCAATAAACGGCCGTCCACCACAACAAAATTAACAACATATTCAGATCCGGCCTACACCCAGACGATAGATCAGGTCAACCAAAATGAGACCATATACCTGGAAGTATTGGGTGAAGATAGTGATCCATCGCGACGAAATCTGGCAGAAGTTTTTGTTAAAAGTAAACATTATGATCCAATTGGTATTACAGTAAGATTGTTTGAAACCGATAATAATTCCGGAGTTTTCCGGGGATATGTTCATGTTATGGATTCAACACACCTGTCTAATAGCTGGATCGGGACTGAGTCCATTGATGAAATCACTTTGATTTCGGTTGAGAATACAGATTTGACTAAACAGCTACCTGTCGGTCCAAGAATAAGAATCGATAATCTAGATTTGATAGATGGCGATGGACCTGATGGAAATACGATTTATTGCGGTTTAAAACCATACTCAATCAAGGTAATTGTGAATGATGCACTTGGCCGCAAGGATATCGAATCGGTTAAATTGAGCTGGCAGGTTGCCGATTCAGAAGATAGGGATGGCTCCTCCGGAAGATCTGAAGAACAGCCTCCGGAAATCCATACAATCACACTGGCATGGTTTCAGGAGAATGACAATTTTACAATAATAGAAGCACCGGAAGGTTGGTTGTCCCTGGTTGAATCGGTATCACAGAGCACTTCTGACCAAAATATCTACGAATTGTACTTCAATGTCATGTTTCACTGGTCCTATCCCACGAATATTACCACTGCTATCTCGGTCTATTCTACCAGTAAACAATTGATACCTCAAGGAACAAATCTCACCAAACCCGATAATGAACTGTTTTTCAAATCCATCAATAAGGTCCATTTAGTCGGCGACCTAAAAGTAACAGGAGAAATTCAAGGATCATTGAATGAAAACGATATCGTTCTGGCAGGTGAGAAACTTACCTGGACTGGTTTGAGAGCTGCATATATCGATAACGACAATAAGGAGATTATTTACGCAGCCCCCGGCTCTACTAAGGTACAGATCAAAGATTCCTTCGATAGTAGCTGGCAGACAGATATTTCTAAAAATGAAAATATAACACTATCAACAATTACGCCCGATAACGATTATATCGAAGTTATATATCGATTTAACCTGATAAACATCCCAGAATTTTGCGACCTCACTGACATTTCTTACACTTTGACGGTAACAGGTATAGAACCGGGACCACCATCGAAATTTGAAATCCATGCAGATGGATTTTACGATGAGAATATCTACGCTGATAATGATAATGAACTGTTCCTAACCTGGCAGCCGCCTGAGGGACATCAATGGGATATTGAAGGTTACTACTTCTCTTTTTCAAATTTAGACTTACCTTCAAATGGTTTCTGGACAACGGAGAATAGCGGCTTGATATATCTTTCAAGCGATTACTCCGAGCTTGAAGGTGGAATTGCCACCGCTTATGTTCTCGCTAAAGATATCTACGGCAGTATAGGTACACTAAGTTCAGCCTCCATTTTAATTGATACCCGACCTGTGGAGTTCAGTAATGTCAAACCCGCCGCGGGTACAATATTGGCAGAAACGGAAGTAGAGGTCTCGGTCCTAATTTCTGATAAGGACGGAAGCGGTGTAAAAGGAAATAGTATAAGTTACCGTAAATCTACCACCGGTCTTGACGGATATGGTTCATGGATCAATTACAATAACAATAATGATGGTTCGATGATAATATGCACCTTAACCACCACATTCGAGCAGGGTACAGATAACTACATCCAGTGGCGTGCGAAAGATACTGCAGGGAATGGTTATACGCTCTCCGATAATTATAATATTAACATTAATATTGAAAAGGATAACATACCACCAACTGTTAGTTTACTTTCTCCTGAAAATGATACCAAGATCTCAAACAATTTACCGATATTATACTGGAAAGGAACCGATTTCGACGGGGATACCATCTATTATGACGTTTATTTCAGTTCAGACTACGATAAGGTTGCGGAACTCGATAATTCGGTTCTTGTGGCAACGAATCTACCTGACACCGAATTCGTTTCACCCGTGCCTTTAGAAAATAAGCATACATATTATTGGACAGTTATACCCAATGACAATATTAAAGTCGGGTCATGCTTGATGAATATATGGTGTTTCCATATCGATATCACATTAAGTACTTCTTCTGCCAAACTTTTCTTACCGCATGATAATTCTATTATCAGTAATCTTAAACCAACTCTGATGTGGACCGGTGATTATGAGGGTACCAGTTCAGTAATATTAAGCTATGACGTTTATCTTGATAGTAATCCGAATCCTGTAAAAATTGTCTCGGCCAGCCAGCTGGAGAGTTCATTCACTCCGTTATTCCCGCTTAAAAACGGTCAGACCTACTACTGGAAAATCATTCCTTCAGTAAACGGTATCAAAGGCAAATGTGAAAGCGGCGTGTGGATGTTTAAAATTGATTTGAATTTCAGTTATGAGATCAATCTCAACTCGGATTATTCTCGCATTAAAATAGAGCAGGGGGATTTTAAGAGCATTGGATTATACATATCCAACAAAGGTAATCAACCGGATACCATTAAATTAACCCTCCATTCCGATGACCTAGACGAGATTACCTTAAATTCTACAAATGTTTTATTACCAAGGACCGAACAGGGCCTTGCTACTTTGAGTATTCACATCCCAAAAGATATGAAAACGGGTACCTACACTATAACCATAACCGCCGTATCAGAGGGTGCCAGGGTCCAGGGCCAAGACGTGAATGAT
>CP070629.1:130671-138717 GCA_020356005.1 Thermoplasmata archaeon | reverse complement strand
ATGAATAACTATTCTATTATTCAGACAGAACGGCCGTTCGGACAATATTATTTTCCCGACTCCGGCGGTGTACAATTTAATTTGACATTGATTATAGGCGCCTAGCGCCTATTGTAATCGTCGTAAAATCTGGAAAATTTCCATTACTACAACTAATACCACTCTGGTCGAAGTCGGGCCCAAATATGGTCAACGACGTTCCCACCAAACTGCGTCGTTAATCCCCTTACTTCTTCTTAAGATAGTTGATGTATTGATTCAGATACTCCTTTTCAATTTGAATTATAAGATTATATGTCGTTTGAACCTTATGTAGTATCTGCTCTTCTTCTGTTGTAATATTTCCTTTACTTGATATATAGTCCTGGAGTTCTCTCGTTTTTTGTAAAATGTATTTCTTGTCCTGGTTTGAAAGAACTCCATCGGCAATGGCCCGTTTCATATCTTCCAATAATTGGTTTTGCTTTTTGATTAGTTCTTCCATTGCCCCTTCAGTCATGAAACCACCTGAAATTCCAAGCAGAATTTCAATATTAAATGGAATTACCAGCTATTTAATTTATTGTATATTATAAAAAAAATATAATAATCCATGAATTTTATAATTTGATATAATAAAAACGAGAATAATGTGAAAATCGTATTTTAATAATATTTAATATAAAAATTAGGTAATTTCTATAAATAATTATTATTATTTTGTTTTTTATATTATCGTAAATAAATATTATAATGGTTCGGTCACCGCTAACCCACTCAACCATTGATTTTAGCTTTTTTATTTGCCTTTATGGTGAAGTTCTGCGCATGGTTCGAGGGAACGGTATAACATTTTTTATGTGATCGGAACCGATGAACCACGATAATGCCCGTTCCAGGCCCAATCCGAATCCCGAATGCGGCACACTCCCGTACTTGCGTAAATCAAGATACCAGCTGTAATTCTCCGCATCAAGGTTTTCTTCCTCAAATCGCTTCATCAAAACCTCTGGCTCCCAGATACGCTCGCCCCCTCCTACAATTTCACCGTATCCCTCCGGTGCCAGCAGGTCGTGGCAGAGGAGGCTGTCGGGTTCCTCTGGGTCCGGACGGTGATAGAATCCTTTTGACAGAGGGAAGTGAGTGATGAAAAACGGCTGGTCTCTTTCCAAGGTTAAAGCCTTTTCTTCAACATACCCGAAATCGTCACCCCATTCCAGCTCGATACCCTTATCGCGCAAAATGTCGAGCACCTTTCTGTATTTGACTCTCTCGAAGGGCGTTGTTACGACCTTTAATTTTTCCGGATCGCGGTTCAATACTTCCAGTTCGGGCAGGTGTTTTTCTAAAATCAGTTCGCAGAGGTATACAATCAGTTCTTCCACAAGCTTCATCATATCCTCATTATGGAACCATGCGGCTTCAACCTCTGCATGCCAGAATTCCGTCACATGCCTGCGCGTCCGTGATTTCTCAGCCCTGAAGCTGGGTGCGATGGTATATATTTTTTCCAGCGAGAACATCATTGCCTCTGCATAGAGTTGCCAGCTCTGGGTCAAATAAACGGTTTTTTCATCGGTATATTTCACCTCGAACAGGGTGGAGCCCCCTTCGCAGGCTCCAGTTACGAAGGAGGGGGATTGGATCTCATAGAAGCCGCGCTCGGAGAAGAAATCGTGGAAGCCTTTGAAAACGGTAGAACGGATCTTGAAAGTTGAATTAAGCTCTCGGCTACGCAGCCACAGGTGGCGGTTATCCAGTAAAAACTCATCACTCTGATCCTTGGTTATAGGGAATTTTTCGGCAAAATGGACCACTTCAAAATAATTTGCTGTTATCTCAAAGCCACCGGGTGCCCTTGAATCCTCCCGCACGACTCCCCTGGCAATAACAGAGGATTCCACCAGTGCCTTCTTTGCACCTTTAAACTGCGGTTCCCCCACATCATTTTTACCCACCGGGATCTGGATTATGCCGGATGAATCGCGCAGTATCACAAAAACGATCTTACCGCTGCTGCGGGTCCTGTATATCCAGCCTCTTACTTCGACCTCTTTTCCCGTATATTTGCCAGACTGTATTTCGGATATTTTCATCCATTCGTCTACCATTCTCATCCACTCAAGATTTTTATTATACCGTTATATTCTTTAAATAACCTTGTTCATACTACCTTGCATCAATTTGTATAATAATATTCAATTACAAAGGTTATGGACCACAGATATTAAAGGAAAATATATATAATTTGTTATAACCATTTTCGAATAAGGATTTACATGACTGCAGAGCAAAAATACGGCGTTGTCGTTTGTCCGAAGTGCCATTATCCCCGGGGTATAAAACTCGGTACCAAGAAATCCAGTTGCTACCACTGCAGTTATAATTTCACAGTCAAGAATTTGAAGATTTTTTATATGACGGAATCCGAAGCAGAACTTTCAGAAGCAGTTGGCAGGCTTAATGCAAAGCTTCGGGGCGGGCTTGAGGAATATCTCGAATTTCTGGAGGAATATGAGAATGTCCCTGTGGGATACGAACAGCTTGAACCGCATAAAAGAATCGCAGCCAAGCTGATGCATATTCCGGAACCAAAAAAAAGATTGGAACGACTTGCATTCGAGCTCTCGGTCGAACTAAACGAATTTGAAGAGGCGGATATGGTCAAAGTCCTGGATGAACTGGGTATCCGCGGTAAAAGAGCAGAAAATTTTATGAAATCTTTAGTTGAGAACAATATTATTTATGAACCCCGACCGGGTAAATATAGGATTGTTGATTCTGAAAAGAATATGGATTGATGGTATAAGCTTAATAATCGCTAACAGAAGGGCGGCTGACGTTTAGCGGCTGCGCAGTGCGTACCGTCTATCGGCAGTGTCTTGCGTATCGTTCTGCGTCTGTGAGACTCGTTTCGATAAGCGGAAGCGAAACTCGTCTTTAAAACCGTTATCTATGAAAAAGCCGTCTGACGGTACCGCTTAACGTTACGCTCCTCGCAAACGCAACCGAAAACCGCCCCTCTATAATCTAATACTATCAATTCAAAATCTATTTGAAAGCCACTTACAGCTATTCCTTCTTCTTCTTAGTGTGCCAGTAATTGGAAACAAAATCTTTTTCGATTTTCAAGACCAGGTTGAATGTCCTATCGATCTTTTCCATTACTTGTTTCTCGGAATCGGTTATTACACCATCGCCCTCGATTATTTTATGGAGCTCTTTTATTGCTTCATCGATTTCGGCACGTTCGGTTTTGGTTAGAATCCCATCTGCAATAGCATCATTCATAATCGAAATGATCCTATCCTCGGCTTCCCATAACTTCCGGCGTTCTTCGTCTACTTCTTCGGGTTCGTCTGTTTCTTTGGTTTCTTCTGTCAGTTTTATCCCCCGCTTAATAAACTTATAATTATTATTTATATTTATCGTTTAAATGTAGAAAAAACAAAGGCACTTTTAGATTGAATTGGATTTGGTATTGTGGTATAGTGGAAGAGTGGAAAAGTACAAGAGTCGAAGAGTCAAAGGGTTGGGGAGTCTAAGAGTCAGGATTTCGCTACTCGCTGAATAGATTGCCGGAGTCATGTACATTGTAGTGTTTGAACGGCCGTGCCGTCATATCAATATGAAATTAAGCCGCATCTCGCTTCTCCGATATCAAAATGTTATCATATAAGAATTAGTAGAAATTGGAATTCAGTTAATCTGTTTCGATTTCGATCCCAACTGCTTCTACAATATCCACATCACCCGGCGGCATGATCTTCATCAATTCATCCATTGAGCATTGAAATATTGCTTTGAGCTTTTTGGCCATCGTGGTTTTTTTGGTTTTGCCAGGTCTGAGTGTAATGTATCTGTTTGTCCGGAAGTTTACTGCTGATTCAGGCCCGCACATGACTAATGGTGTTCCCTCGTATTCGATTTCTCCTACAGCAGCCTTTAATTCGATGCCCGTTACATAATTTCGCTTACCACGCACCATGAACGCACCCTTGGGTAAAAACTCCCCGGTGCCCGGTGTGCGGCTGACCTGTTCGGCATTTACCCAGTATGCGGAGGCGGCACCCACCTTGGAATTCCATGCCTTGGAATGCACCACGGCAAAAATGCAGGCTTCGTTTAAGGTGGTTTCGGGTATCGGGCTATCATCATCACCTTCCTGCCTTCTGACCACAACGCTGGGAGCACCGTGGAGGTCTGCGTGCACGTATCGGTCGCCGGACCTGAGGTATTTTTTTACCACCCTGTCGTTACTGGACGCATCGTGGCCGGCAACCGTCAGTAATTCGTCGGATGATATAAACCATCTAAATCTTTCGAACCATAAAGTTTTTCGACGGATCATTGCCCCCTTGGCTGAGCCATCCTCCTCAGGTGCTTGCTCAAGTGATCTTTCCAGGTCCTCTTCAATATTTTTTAAAGCCTCCTTGGTTGACTCCAGTGCCGCAACAGCCCCGGCATGTTTCTCCTTCGACTGTTTGGCTCTCTCGTAATACCGCTCTGCATTCTGGTTTACATTCAACCTAAAGTCCAACTGGAGTTTCACTTTTTCTTCGCCCACTGCACCCTCTGTGTCGGAACCCTCCAGCTGTAACTTCACCGAACCCTCGTGAGGATTTAGCTCGGTTACCTCGTCGATATCGAGAAGCTCTTCGTCTTGAATTTCATCCCAATCGTACTTCTCACGGAGGGCAGCAATTTTGTTCAATACGCCTTCACACAGTTTATAATTTTGATAGATCAGGTCCGCAAGCCTACGGTTTTTCTCAGAAGCAGACTTGAATTTTTCTATTGCTTCCTGCTGCTGTTTATACTGGCGTTCCAATCCGGCTTTTTTATCCATTACGGTTTTAACAGCATCACTTACACTTTCAGCTGCACTTGCCTCAAAACTTAAAAAATACTTCTCCAGCCCTGCTGAAAGGTTCGGAACCGGCTCGGTTTTGTTCGTATCATAAATATTCAATTTAATAGGCACGACATCAATAAGCTCTGTATCTTCGTAAACTATCAGGGTTTCTGGTCTTTGTTCCACCTCTTCAAAAAGTGCCTGGATGGTTTTGTAAATAGATTCTATTTGACTCTTTTCCATACTTGCAGCTTTTAAAGCTTTATCCATAACGACACGCTTACATACTTCCTCTGCGTAGAGCCCCCCGAGATTCAAATCGATGGCAAGTGTTCGTACCAGATCACGTCTGGTATCTTTGAAAATCTTAAGCATATCCTCCAATGCTGTTGTCCTCGGATTGGTTCTTGCAGGAGGAAAATTGTATGAACGACCCGGTCGGAGGGTACGGGCGCTCCAGCTGCGGTGGTAGTGTGCATTAATGATTTTATTATCTGATTCGCTGTCCTCGATAAGAAGAGCATTTCCTTCTCCAAACAGCTCCATCACCAGTCTATAATTCCTATCTTTTGACAATTTAATTACCATGATCCTGTCGAACTCATACTGCTCGATTCCCACAACTCTCGCATTCCGCAAATGTTTGCGCAAAACCATTGCAAATGTTTTGGGCTGGTTGGGTTTATCCTTGGGCTCGGACGTCAAATAAATGTACCCGCTCAAATTAATATAGAGCTCAGATTTTCCGCCCTTGGGGATATTAAATCTTAGCACAAGCTCATTTGAACTGAGCTGGTAGGCCTTCTCGAAATACGCCCCGACGAGGTTCTGCATATCCAGCACAAGCCGGAATATGTCGAAACCGGAGTTCTGTTTCTTCATGGCTTCCACCGTAATTTGAATTCGGTTATAAGCAAAGGTTTTTAGTATATAAGTTATTATATATCGAATAATTGATTGAACATTTACATATATAAATCGTTTGATAAATCTTCCATGATGATAGTATTAAAATATGTAATAATGGTGAGAATATGGCGGTTCTTGCAATATCCATCGGCGGGTCAATAATACTACAAGAAAAAAAAGAGGTCGATTACCTTAATAAACTGGCCAAGCTTTTAATTTCACAATCCAAGCGAAATAAATTATTTATCGTTGTGGGCGGCGGTAAACTCGCCCGTACTTATATTAAGTTCGCCAGGGATCTTGGCGCAGACGAAGCATTCCTTGATGATATCGGCATTGCCAGCACCAGGTTGAATGCAAGATTGTTGATTGCTGCGCTGGACGGGCATGCCTATCCCAAGCCTGCAAAGGACTTCGACGAAGCTTGGATTGCAAGTAAATCCCATTCCATTGTCGTTATGGGCGGCACCCACCCAGGCCATACAACCGATGCCGTGGCAGCTATGTTAGGCGAGCGCGTGGGCGCTGACAGGTTCATTAATGCTACCGCGGTGGACGGTGTGTACTCTGCAGATCCGAATAAAACTCCAGATGCTAAAAAATTCAAGAAATTGACACCGCAAAAACTCCTGGAATTGACTGTAACTACTGAACATAAAGCGGGACCCCATGTGGTAATCGACCCGTTGGCAGCACGCATCATTCAGCGTTCGGGCATACCAACCTATGTTGTACTCGGCTCGGATCTCAAAGCGTTGCGGGAGGCTTTCGCGGGTAAAGCTGCGGCAGGAACCTTGATAAAATAACCAGATGAGAGGTTATAATATGGTTATGGAATTACAACTGGAGTTTATAATAAAAATCGGATTATCTATCCTCTGCGGCGGTATCATCGGTTTGGAACGGGAGTCATCCCAGCACCCCGCCGGATTGAGGACCCTCATCCTCGTATGCCTGGGTTCGACTCTATTCATGTTTGTACCTTATCTGGCTCTTGAACCGGCATTTAGGGGTCTCAATATAAATCTTGATGTGACCAGGGTTGCGGCCGGTGTGGTAACAGGTATTGGATTCCTGGGTGCAGGTGTTATCTTCAAAGAAGGGACTAATGTTAAGGGTCTTACCACCGCGGCCAGCATCTGGGTTGTGGCCAGTATCGGTTTACTTGTAGGAATCGGGTTTTATATCATAGCACTTTTTGCCACCATCGTTATCACATTGGTACTGCATTTTTTCCATATTGTCGAAAGAGAGTATTTCAAATATGACGAGTTTAATTACCTGAAAATTAAAATTAAAGATAAACCGGAAGTTAAGGCCAATCTTGAAAAGTTACTGTTAAGATATAAAATCAAATTGGAATTACATAACTTTAACAGAGGCAAAAACAAACTTATTCTGCTTTATGAGGTGGAACCCCCCAGGACATTAAGAAAAGATAGAATATCCAATATACTTCTCCAAAATCCGGATGTTTTGGAAATTGCCTGGCAGGATTGAACCGGACCGCATTTATTTTGTTACTACCCACCGTTAAGCGAATGAAGTTTAATTATAATCATTGCATTATAATTACCTTCGGCCTAAATTCAATAATTTATCCTAAAGAGATTTCAATTCGAAAAGTATTTATTTAAAAAATCAATTTAAGATGGGATAGTTATGTTATATTGCCCGAATTGCTCAGCTCTTTTAGAAGACCCTAACGCTCCCATATGTCCCAAGTGCGGTTTCGACCGCGAGGCAGCTCGTGAAGAAGAGGAGAAATATCGAAAGGAATCTATGGCGAAAGAACTTGAGGAAATCGAGGTGAAACCGCCAGTGTTACCTGAGATACCCGAGGATGCTCCAAAATGCCCAACATGTATGAGTCCAATAAAAAATATCCCAGATAAACAATTGAGTTTTGAGCTAATGGGAAAAGATGTTACAATTCATAATGTAAGAATCATGGGAATGAACCTTCACAAACGGGCGATAACACAATGCATAGTTACTTTTGACAGCTGGGAATGTGAGAACAAACACAAGTTTTTTTCAAGATTCACATCTTCGTATAAGGAACTATGTCCGATTTGCCGGGATTCCATGAAGAAATTCGGTAGTGAAATCCGGTCATGCACTCACTGTCAATTAAATATCCCCGGTAACTGCTACCTGAGGATGGAGGGGCGAACGCTTTTAGAGGAAGAGGGATGGATTTATAAACCTGAGTTAGCTGAAGGATAAGTAAAAATTGCTTTGATTTCATAATGATTTTGGACGCAGTTTTTTTAAATACTAAACGTTCCACCCCCTAAAGT
>CP070629.1:124728-130571 GCA_020356005.1 Thermoplasmata archaeon | reverse complement strand
CGAAAAATAAAAAAAAATTTCAGAAGTATTACGCTGCTTCCGCTTCTGCTGCCTCGCCGGCTTCCTCGGCCTCCGCCTCTTCCTTGATTTTCTTGACCTCTTCAGCTTCTTTTTGCGCTGCCAGCTCAACCAATTCCTTGCGGATGCGCTTAACCACTGCAATAGGATCTCGGTAGTACTCGTTGATTATGCTTGCAACCTGTTTGTGGATGCGGACTTTTTTCTCTACCATCCAGTTAATAACTTCTGTACGCTGCCTGACGTCCTCAAGCACTTCATCGGCTGTGAGGTTCTCGCGGTCCATGATCTTTTCATAGAGCTTGCTGTGTCCTGTGAACTTGAACTCATCCTTTGCAGGTATCCATTTGAAAACGGTATTCGTGATGATCTCGTTGGTGGTGGGATCCACGCCGATGATCTCCACGAGCTCTTTTATGCGTCGTGTTCGCTTGTTCTTTACTTTTACCTGTGCCTGTAAAATGATAAGGTTGAGACCCAATATTAAAATTCGAGGAATATTGATTGGCGGGTTTTCCAACCTTCGTACAATGGAAGTGACCGAATCTGCGTGGATTGTGGAATAGGTTATCTGTCCTGTTGCCATTGCCTGGAAAACCGCCATGGTCTCCTTACCTCGGACCTCTCCCACCAGCATGTATTCAGGACGCTGACGCAAAGCTGCTACCAGTAAGGCATACATGTCGATTGATCTGCCACCCGAACCCTCCACCGTTCCCTTACGTTCACGGGTAAGCCCCGCGATCCAGTTCTCGTGGGGCAGGTTCATCTCACGCGTATCTTCGATTGTTATTATTTTGGCTGAAGGTGGAATTAAATGCGAGACTGCATTTAAGGTAGTTGTTTTTCCGCTGGCTGTACCACCACTGCAGATCATCGACTCGCCGAATTGAACGCACAGCCACAAGTGTGCAGCCATCTCTGCGGATAATGTACTGAATCCAACAAGATCTGAGATGGTAATGGGATCCTCTTTGAATTTACGAATTGTGAACGAGCTGCCGCGGGTTGTTACCTCTGTTCCCAATGTCTGGTTCAAACGTGAACCGTCAGGTAGGGTGGCGTCAAGCACCGGATTGGATATAGAGATGCTCTTACCGCTGAGCTGTGCCAATTTTACAACGAAATCCTCAAGCTCTTTACTCTCTTTAAATCTTACATTTGTTTTAATGTTTTTAAATTGCCGATGGAACACATACAACGGTAAATCTGTACCATCACATGAAATATCTTCAAGCATCGAGTCATCCATCATGGCATTTATTTTTCCGAAGCCGATAAATTCGGCTACCATGTAGTAAAACAATCGCTCTCTTGTGATACGGGTTGTTGGCTGCTTGAGATTGTCTAAGATTTTGTTCATTACCTTTCTTAATTTCTTTTCGCGCTCGGGAACGGATTCGAATTCATCTCGTTCTTCATCCATTTCATCAATAATCTGGTTAATAAGATATTTCTTGAGTTTTTCTTCCCCTTTAGTAAGCTGGGGTTCAATTACATTGTAAGTATACTCATGAGTTTTCTTATATAAAGTAATACGAACATATGAAAAAGGTTCGCGGATGATATGAAATTCTACTTCATCCACTCCCTCTGCATCCAGGGGTGGTATTTTTGTTATTTTCTGATCCTTGATGTCCGCACTGGTTATTTTTTTTACCTCAAACGGTCCTCCGGTACCCTCACCCTCTTTTTCATCTTTCTTTTTGGGGGCTTTCTTTTGGGCCGTTTTCGTTCTTTTTCTTTTTGGGGTTGCCATAAATATCACCAAAAATATTGATAAATGCCGGATTTTAAACTCCAAGGTTATTTTATTATAAATTTATAAATTATACAATAACCAAACCTATTAGTTATCTCAAAATACACTTGTTCATATAAAAGAGTTTCTAGATTATTAATAATATTTAAAAATAGTATTTATTTATTCAGTATTTTAAGTTTGTAAAGCGCCCTAAATAATTTTTTACAATTTTAACCATTTTTTGGTTTAATTTCCTCTGTTGACCCCGTTGCCCGCAATAATTCCTGAAGAGCTTTATGATAATCATCCGGCTCCGCTTTCAACAGGCTCTGGACCGGCTTCTTGAGAAATTGGGCAAATTCGATCTCGGTCGTCGTATATTGCCATTTCTTACTGCTGCCCTTATTCAGTGCCAGTAGAAAACCAAATGCTATCGATTTTATACGGGTATCAGTGCTGCGATAATGCTCAATGGCGCGAGCTGTATCATCTGCACCGCGGGTCTTATAGGTTCTTGCCATCTCATCCGCAAATTTTGCTACTGCTGGTAATTTATCATAAGAAGGGAGGGCTTTGATCACATTTATGTGTTTGAATTCACCGCTTGACTCTTTTAAAATCTGTGAGGGCGGTACTTTATTCACATCATGCTTCTTGAACATCTTTTTTGAAAATTCACGGTCGTTTGTTACTGAATAAATTGCCTCTCTGCCGAATTCCTGCCAGTACATTGTCAAAACTTTATTAGGTGTAACCTTTGAAACCACTACCGCTTTTGGTACCTTTTTCAAAACGGTTTTTAAAGCTATCAGCTCATGCTCATCCGGTTCCAACTGGTTTATAAATTCTTTAAGGTTTGTACCATAACATATATGATCGAGTATGAAATGTTTTTTTCCTGAAGATATCATCTCGGATTTGAAATTCGACCAGTGTTCTTCGATCAGGTCTTTATCAGAGATTATTCCTTTTGTGTATTTTTCAAGTAATTCAGGTTCTATAGGAATCTCGTCGAGCTCCGAGCAAACCGGACACTTCGTCTCTACCAGCGGTTTTGCAATCACACTGATTTCAAAATCCTTCGATACATCTTTGGCAGCAATGCGCAAAACCAATTTCATATAAATATTTTCTTTACTGTGTTTTGCACATCGTTCACATGTCGCCAATGCGGTATCTGCCGAAAGCCAATTGATTTTCAAATAAGCTTGTTTTGCAGGCGATTCGTCTCTGACCTTTTTTACATCCAGATGTGTGCAGGTATAAATTGTACTATCCTCAAACTTATGCCCTTTCACTCCCGTTTTCAAACTGCTGATCATCTGATCTATAAATTCCTGAGGCGGATCGGGGGTCTTTCCGGTACAAACCATTTTTTTATCCAATGAATATATGTAAATACCCTTCTTTTTAACGATATCCAGAACCGACAGCATGCGCAATATAGGATCATCGTAATACTGGACACCAATCAATTTTTCTTTTTTGCAGTTGCTTCGATAGGCATAAGTGACTTCTTGAAGTGGTGTCCGGAAGACCGCTAAGAACGGGACTTCACCTTTTATCGCTAGCAGAAGGGTTGCTGCATAAGCCCGGGCGATGGGATCGCCTTTTGAAGTTAACTTTGTTAAAATTCGTTTATCGTCAGCTTTTTCTGATATCTGTTCTACCTGACGGCGGACCTTCTCAAAGGGGCAGAACCTGCAGTGCTGGTCACAGTAAGGTATTATCAATTCTGGATTTTTCTTTAGATGCTTTGCTTTTTGTATCAAATCTTTTTCCTGTACCTTACTGGCTGTGCGTGCTCCTGTTCGGATTCGGTATCGCCTTCGACCTTTCATAATGCTCGTCCTTATATCTTTTATTTTTTCAATAAGTGTTATTTCAATCCTAACTGTTAATTCGGTATTTATTCTTATCGAATATATAAATTATTTATATATTGAACCATCAATTTCTACTCATCTCTATTTCACTTTCACCAAACTCCCCCTTGATTAGACTTTAAATATCTTTAAGCAAATCTAGTTGCAATGCAAAAAACAATATCATTTCTGAAACAGGAATTCTCAAATTACTATGCGCAAACGGACCTGGATGTACCGCAAAGGTTTGGCAGACGCGAATGGGGATTTTTCTATTTCCAGGGCAAGGGTATGCAGAGACATCTGGCATTCAATAGAGTTGAAGAACTTAGAGATTTCCTCATCACACGCTCCCCACGCCATGTTTATTATTCAAGTGCATATTATCAAAATCCTGAGGTTCAACCTATGCCACGTAAAGTCGAAGGCTGGCTGGGGGCGGATTTGATCTTTGATCTGGATGATGAGCATTTATCTGGTACTGAGGGTCTGACAATCGCACAGCGTCTGGAAAAAGTAAAACGAATCGTAAAGGATAGATTGCTGGACGATTTTTTATTAAGTGACTTTGGAATTAATCCCGAGTCACTTAAGGTTACGTTTTCCGGTGGACGAGGTTATCATATCCATGTATTCGATCCCAGGGTGCTAACCCTGGAAAGCCCGGAGAGGCGTGAGATCGTTGATTATATTACCGGCCTCGGACTTGATTTTAATAAAATTTTCAAAGAACAGGCAATTAAAGTGGATACTTTCAGGACTCGAAAGGTCACATTAAAATCGAAGACGAATCTGCCTGATGAATCCGAATCCGGGTGGAGCGGAAAAATGACAGAGGGTATAATGAGATTATTGGATGATATGGAGAATCTAAGCAAAAATGAATGTATAGAATTAATTCAAGGCGTTAAAATAAACGAAAAACCTGTATCGGCCTCACAGGCAAAAACCACTTATAAGCGCCTTTTCGATGGAAAGCCAGGAGAACGAGGGATCGATATTATCCGTGAGGATAAAGTAATTGAGATACTTTCACCGGACTCCGTTGTAAAAATCTTTCTGGAATTGGCAAAAAATAAAGTGAAAGGCATTATTGCAGGCGAGACAGATGAGCCAGTGACGGTGGATACCCGGAGGCTGATACGGTTCCCTGGCTCTCTACACGGCAAAACAGGGCTGCGGGTGGTTACGATTCCACTAGGAGATCTCGATGAATTTGATCCCTTAAAGGATTCAATTGCTTTTGATGACCAGCCTGTAGAAGTTAAGATTGAGCAGGATTCATTAGAATTCGAGCTGGGGGGCGAGCAAATTGAATTAAGAGCTGGAATTCAAAGCCTACCAAAATATTCGGCCATTTATTTAATGTGCCGTGGTCTTGCTACAATAGCTTGAAGTGTTTAGAAAATGATTTTTTTTAATTGATAATATAAATAATTCTATTTGAATTACATAAAAATTAAAGAATGACAAATGTATGTAGGGGTGCTATGGCCGAAAAGGATGAATTCACATATGAAAATATACGCCAAATTCATTTAAAGGAGATGAAGAATTCCAGTTTGACGCGATTGGAGCCTACGTTTTATGAGGATTTTTTCTCACATCTTACAAATTTAAAAGATGATTATCAAAAATTGATAAAGGCAGCTCCCGATGAAGCGGGAACCGTCATGCTCGGAGAGGAAATACGCAAACTCAAATCTCTTATTAATTCCATTCATGAGCGCCGTGAGCGCAAGATCATTTTTTTAGCTCAGGTGGAGGCCCGGGGAGGCTCACCTAATACCAAGAACTTCACTAATGTTGAACGTCGTTTCTATGATGAACTTGTTCCAATACTGAAGAAGGCCCGAAATAAACTTGATAAAATGGAATCCAACGACATCCAGCCCGATTCTTCTGGTGAAGACTCGACTTTTAACATTTCACAGTCACCCCCTGAGTCCGATAAGAGTAAAGCGGCAGACAATATTCAAAGTGATAGTAATAAGAAACAAAGCCTACCGGTAATAACAACAGGTGAGGATGCCAAAGGCGGTGGGGATGATTTGATTATTGTACAGATACTGGAAGATGATATCACATTCCAGGATGAACAGGCTAGAAATTACTTTCTTAAAAAAGAAGATGTGTTAACTCTCCCCGCTCAATATGCCCAGATATTGGTAAAAAGAGGTGCGGCGAAGATAATTGAAAATACATTTTAGAGGATT
>CP070629.1:114128-124628 GCA_020356005.1 Thermoplasmata archaeon | reverse complement strand
CCGGCAGTTATGTATACCCCGCTTCGTTCCCGCCCCGGAGGGATGTGATATCACCTGCACCTTGGCATCGATATCGCGCCAGCTGCGCAGACGCTTGAACAGCTCCAGAAGCGACCACAGCCAAGGCGGTCGGTACTGCTGGCTGCGCCATAGTTTTTCCACCAGCGTTCCTTTCTGGACATTAACGGGATTAATGGAGATCACATCGGTGTGCTCCCTGACCTGTTCCATGGAATGCCATACATCCTCTACAGCATCGCCTTCGGATAGAAACGGGGGTTTCAGCAGCAGATAGGTCCTGACCCGAAAACCGGCTGCACGGATCAGCCGGGCAGAACTTAAATATTCATCGAAATTAAAGCCTTTATTGACACACATTGCCCGCACGGTGTCCGAAGCGGTCTCGAGCCCCAGCGCCACCTCAACCTTACCGGTAATTGATTTTACCTGTTCCAGCGACTGCTCTGTAATAAATTCAGGCCGGGACTCGAACACTACCTTTACATCGCGCTCCGCCAGCACCTCCAGTATCCTGGTGCGCGCCTCCTCGGGCACTTCCGAATCGTCAAGAAAGCTGCCCGAATTGAAGATCTTGACCAGGTTATGCCCGTCGAACTTCTGCATTGCAGCTTCGAACTGTGTCAGCAGCGTATCCGCAGGTACATCGGTTAAGTGCGCATCCTCGCCGTACCCGCACATGAAACAGCCCTGACGTTTGGACCAGCTGCAGCCGCCCGTCCGCAAAATGATCACCAGGGCCTTCGCGAGTTCACCCTCAACCAGCTCGCGCTCGTCATAACATGCAATATAATCTGTAATATCCCTGCGCTTCGGCATCTTAAAGTGCAAACACAATAAAACTATTTGGTATTTTCTTCAAAATAACTTTATACAAATTCAAATCAGAATTAAGGATATTTATGGGGGAAGAATCCCCCATACCCCCTCTTTCTTTATCTTTTTGGGTGATGCCTTCGGCATCACCCATAGAGAAAAGAAAAGAGAAGGGTTATTAGGGGAGATTCTTCTCCCCTAATTATATCCTAAAATTGATTTGAAAATGCTAAAAGTATATATTTTTGTTCAGCCTTTCGTTGGTTTGTTATAAAAGTTAAAATTATGGGGGATGATTTATTTGGAGCACAGGATCAAAAAGATTTTTCAGCACAGTTCCGAGCAAATCTCTGAAGTGCAGAGCTTGCCGGACGGCCTGGACGCAATTGTGTTCATGAACGGTGTGGAGCCTATACTCGACATGAGCTTCTTCTATGTTACCGGTATGGTGGACGGTATGTTCGAGCTTGCCAGCGCGGTGGTGTTCCCGGACGGGGGTTCGCATGTCATCGCGCATTCGCTGGAGGAGACCACTGCGAAGAAAGGCAAGTTCGACCTATCGGTATTTCGCGACCCGGCAGATATTAAGAGCCTTTTAAAGACGCAGCTTTCGGGCGCCAAAGCCGTGGGTGTGAACGCCGACGAGTTGACTTTTTCGAATTTCAATACAATCAAAAGCTGCTGCGGGGACGGTACAAAATTCATCGATATCGGTCCTGCGGTGAAAGCTGCACGGGTGGTGAAGGACGAGGTTGAGCTGGAGCGGCTGGAAAAAGCCGGTAAAATCGTCAGCGAGGTGGCTAGAGATATTACGAGTAACCTTGAGGAGGGCATACGCGAGAACGAGGTGGGTGCGGAGCTTTCGTATAAAATGCAAAAGTTAGGCGCGAACAGGCCCTCGTTCGCGCTCGTTTCCTTCGGCGAGCTGACCGCGGAGCCGCATTACATGGGCGGCGCCAGAAAGCTCGGGAACGATCAGTTCATTATACTGGATTTCGGCGCGGTCTATTACAGGTACCATTCCGATATTACAAGGACATATTACAAGGGCAAACCAGACGAAAAAGCGCTTAAACTGTACGAGCACAGTAAGCGCGCCCAGGAGGTGGCGCTTGAGAATATCCGGGCAGGTGCGAACGCAAAGGATGTGCACCAGAAGGTGCTTGATTATGTGGAGAGCACCGAGTACAAGGGGCTGTTCCCGCACGCCACGGGCCACACATTGGGCTTGAGTGTGCATGACGGCGAGCGGCTGTTCACATGGGATCTGGAACTGAAGGAGAACATGGTATTTACTGTTGAACCGGGCATCTACATACCCGGCTACGGCGGCGTACGGGTGGAAGACGACATCGTTGTAACAAAGGACGGTTACAGGATGCTCACGGACGCACCCAGGGAGCTTTTGGAAGTATAGCAGTGATCATAGCTGATTTCAACTGGGACGCTCTGTAGTAACTACGATTAAAACCGCTAGGAGACGATGGCAAGATACTTATCAGGCCATAATTATGAGGGATCGATTTTAATCCCTAAACTTGTTTTTTATAAAAATAATTTAATATAATTCCGAGTTTTATTTGATATTAAAAATTATTATATGTTAAGAACTTTATTACTCTTAACTCCTTTGCTCTAGAGAGATTTATTGTAATATGCTTTGAACAAGGGAGTTGTAAATCATAAAAACATTGCTGATCTGAGTTTAAGATAGGACGATGATTGAGTGGAAATGAGGAGATATAAACATGAGAAAAAAAATAAATCTTTTAATAGTTAGAACTTCGATACAAACGTTATTGATTATATCGTTCTTGATTCTTGCCACTTTATCTATAGGTGTCGAGGATGACGATGAATATTTGCCTTATAAGCTAACTCAGATAAATAATCCATCACCTCAAGCGGGAGCAATATTCGGAACTTCTGTTGATGGCATTAGCGATATCGATGGGGATGATATAGGAGATTTGGTGATTGGTGCGCCGGGAGCGGACCGTGTCTATATACTATCTGGAGCCGATCAGAGTATAATTCACACTCTGCAAGACCCGGACGACTTAAGTGGGTATTGGTTCGGATACTCAGTTCAGGGGATCGGAGATATTGACGGCGACGGTGTGGAGGATATTGCCGTTGGGGCACCTCATAACATATTTGATGATAATCTTCCTGTGCCTGATGTTGTAAATGGTCCAAATCCCACACCTGTTAACGGACGGGTATTTATATTCTCTGGTTCTAATGGAAATCTCGTATTAAGATTATTACCTGAGGATTGGGATTTCGATCAATACGGATACTACTGGGGTTTTGGATGCTCTGTACAATCGCTAGGAGATATAAACAATGATGGAATAACCGATATTGCTGTGGGATCCACCCGTTTTGCTACTATGTTGGGAATGGTGTTTGTCTTTTCTTGTGCAGATGGGGCACAAATTTGGTGTTCTGTTGAGCCGAGCCCCGTATCATTACTAAAACAAAGCCGCGCAACCTTCGGGATGTTCATGGATGATGTTGAGGACCTCACGGGAGATGGTCATAACGATCTTTTGGTAGGTGCACCGTACCATGATTTTATTACCCATTCTAAACAATGGTTGTTCAGCGGCCGGGGATTCATCCTCGATGGTTCGGATGGTTCTATTTTCCGAACCCATGATAATCCCTCCCCTTACGATGAAAATTTTTTTGGAGCCGACCCGTGCTCTATTGGTGACCAGGACGAGGACGGGATTGAAGATTATGCGTTTGGTAAAGCCGGTGCAGGTATTGTGTATCTCTACAGCGGAGCTACCGGTAACAGTTTTCACCGTAGCGGGGCCTTTTCTGTTAGCAAGATTAAAAGCCCTGACAAAGATAAAAACGATCTTTTTGGTAGTGATATCACCAAAGTAGATGATAAGGATGGGGATGGATTGGTCGATTTCTGGATCTCAGCACCGAACACAGGTAAAGTATATCTGATGAACAGCTGGGGTCATCTCCTGTTGGAAGTAAAAGATCTAAATCAGGTTGTTCAAAATACCCGGTTTCATTTTGGAAGAAGTGCCTCAGCTACCGACGATCTTGATGGTAAAAGCGGATTTGACCTGATCGTAGGCAAACCGTTTGAAACATTAGAAGGATTTAATAATGCAGGAGCAGCTTCTCTGGTGCTCGAAATTTCTGTCACCAATGGGGTTCCTTACACAGCATGGCTCCATCAATTCGGATACACAAATATGGATATTGCTTATGATATATCAGTGGCTTCCTCGAAACTGTATGTAGCTGGTGCACTTGAAAGTTCTTCGCCCGGCACAACCGGTGCAACAGGAATGGATGCATTTGTCCGCAAATACGACGATGACGGTCAGGAGATCTGGACACGTCAGTTCGGTAATTCACTTGATGATTGTGCACGGGGAATTACTGTATATTCCTCGGCGGTCTATGTCATCGGCGAGGTTTACGGCGCATTGCCCGGCCAGAGCAGTACAGGTAATTATTTTGATGCCTTTATTCGTAAGTACGATATCGACGGTAACGAGATCTGGACACGCCAGATCGGTACATCAGATACAGACAAAGCTTTTGGTGTCGCCGCCGACTCTTCAGGTGTTTACGTTGTGGGAACCACGATGGGGTCGTTTCCTCTTTGCTCGAACGCTGGTGGCTCTGATATTTTTATCTGCAAGTACGATCACAACGGGAATGAAATTGGTGTGCAACAGTTCGGGAGTACTGCCTATGATTATGCTAGCGGTATATGCGTTGATTCCTCAGGTTTATACATAGCCGGGTATGTTGATGGCACTTTACCTGGCCAGACTGGTGTGGGTGGTACTGATGGATTCGTTTGCAAATTCGACCTTAACGGAATCGAGAAATGGACCAAACAATTTGGTACTCCAGGATATGACAGGGTCGATGGAATTTCAATAGATTCATCTGGTATATATATGGCCGGTGCAACTACTGGGGCTTTCCCGGGTTTTTTAGATGCAATAGGCACTGATATTTTCATCTGTAAGTTCGACCATGATGGAAATGAAGACTGGATTCGACAGTTTGGAACCTATTATAATGAAAGTGCATATGACATCACAGTTGATTTATCGGGGGTATATATCACAGGCTATACATTTGGAAAATTAACAAGCGAAAACAATAAAGGGTTTTCTGATGTGTTTTTACGTAAGTACGATCTTTTTGGCGAAGAGAAATGGACATATCAGTTCGGGAGTCCAAAGAACGATTGGGGTTATGGTATTGCGGTTGAATCACCTGGGATATATGTAGCTGGTTCAACAATGGGCGATTTTTTAGATTATACCAATGAGGGTTTCTATGACGCCTTCGTGGCAAGGCTCGGTGCCAGAATCCCGGTTATAATGAACGAAGGTAAAGATATTGGAATTATTGTGGATCCGCAGGTTCGGTTAGATTTCGATAGAATTATTGAACCTGGATATACGGATTTGAGAAAGGTTTACGATATACCCGAACCAGATATACCCGGATATACAATCATCGGACCTTTTTACGATATTACCACCACTGCAAAATTTGCTAATGATGTTAATATCAATATTATTTACGAGGATTCTGAAATTCCCGTAGATAAAGAAACATCCCTCACACTTTTCCATTGTGAAGATAACAAATGGGAGGAGGTTAAAACGGAGGTTGATATTGGTAATAATATAATCAGTGGCTTCATATCATCATTTTCTTATTTTGCCGTTGCGTATCCTGATTATAGTAAAATTGAAATTGACATCCACCCAGATACTTCAAATCTTAACAGCAAAGGCAGATATATCACATGTTACATCGAGTTATCAAGGGACTATGATGCTGCAGAAATCGATGTCCGCACAATATTATTAAATAACATAGTTCCAGCCCAGAGTAAAGTAATATCAATCGGTGACTATGACAAGGATGGCATAACTGACCTTTTGGTCTGTTTTGAACGATCAGCAGTAATTGATATCCTTGAGCCTGGAGAGAATGTTGAAATAACAATTACAGGTAAGATCGGTACGGAAGAGTTCAAAGGCTTTGATACATTCAAAGTGATCGATAAAGGTAAATGAAGAGGTATCATTTTCAAAGATCAAAGATTATTATTAAATTTGTATAACCTGGTGAACAAATTGGACATTCCACAGAAGACAACTGATGAAAAGCACTACCGGTCGGCTATTACAAAATTAAACTCGTTAATTCGAGAAGTAAAAGCGCAGAACGGTAAAAAGATCACTGCGGACCAGGCGGAACATCTTGTAAGCGCAGCGAAAAAAGTTATTTTTCTCATCCAGCGAAAATTGGATACTGCTGTAGCTTCTTGAATTTTTTTTTTAATATAGAACGATTTTGATAGGCGCTAGGCGCGAGAGATTAGGCGCTAGGGAGAAATTATAGGGATTAGGGATTAGGAGGGTTGCATCGCAACCTTTTGGGATTGGGGTTAATTATAATCAATTGAAATAACCCTAATTTCTAAAGCGAACGACCAAAGGGAGTGAGCGTCCAAATCCCCAAACCCTAGGCGGTAGCCTTCACTGCCTCCTGCTAGTGGTAAAGATCGATAAATAAGCTCCGTCCGCAGGACGGGTGCGACCCAAATTGATGACAAGAGCTGAGCTTTCTGCCGAGGTCTGGTTTAACTACCATCGACTATTTTTGAAAATAAATTAGAGATGGTAGATAAACTTGATGAGCTTTTCCGCTCGACGCTTTTCGAGGATCAAAGTATTTGATTCGAAAAGGGTCGTCAGGCAGCGCTTCTTATTAATATTAAAAGCAGAGCGCTCTGGGAGCGCTACAAATTGATATAAATTCAGAGCGCTCTCGCTAAAATCAACCCACAATCAAATCCGTACATATACGCCTTTTTTTCTAAATTTAACGAAAAGATTATAATATCTGCCGGGCAATTACCAATAAATCCGAATAGTAAAGGCATGCAAATTTACCGTGGAAGGAGGCATAGCTATCTTCGGAATAGTGAATACTTAGCCTGGGAGTTTATTATATATATTTCACTGTTCCGTTGCAAAGGGAATATGCAACCATTGAATAAGCAATAAAATACAAGCAGTCTGGTGATGAACGTGGAGAACGCACTAAAGTCATTAGAAAAAGAAGATTATCCGACTGCAATAGCTCAACTCAACTCATTTATCAGTTCTGTTGAAGCACAAAGGGGTCTGAATGTCACAGATGAGCAGGCGGAATCCCTGATTACCGCAGCGGAGAAAATCAAACTTCTTATCGAACAAAAGATGGATTGAAGTACCAGCTTTGACATCGAGTCAAACAGACTCGATACTCAGGAAATGGGAACCCGAGCGCTAATAATCATTTAAATCACCCTAGCGCCTAGCGCCTATTCTCTAATCTCTATTTTACATAGTGTCTCACTTTAACCGCTCTTCCTTTTTCGGCATCCTTCATTTCCACGCCAGGCATAGCTGCACGGCCCACGGCCTTCAATTTTTTACCCGTTCCATTACCATTTTTACAAAACACAACAACCTCATCAATTGTGCGTATCTGCAAGTCGGCATCACGCACGCCCGGTGCGAATATATCGCCTTTTATCTGGAAATCCTCTATTTCTACACCGTACGCACCGGAGGCGAGAATGCGCTCGCCGCCTGCCAATGTCAGCGATATCAACCCGGTGGAGCCTTCGATCATGCCCAGCTGGGAACCGGTATGCAGTATTTTCAGATAAGGATAATTACCCCTGAACTCCGCACCTTCCGTTAGCGCTCTGCCGGCATCAGCTCCAAACTGGAACATTGCCAGGGCAGTAAGCATTTGATGTCGCCGCTTTTTAGGTGATATTTCAGGACAGTCCAAAACCGCATCGTTCAAAGTTTCCGTTAATTTTGCCAGCGAGCTTTTAGAAGTGGCTTTTTCGCCGCCGGTAAGCTCCACATGCTCTAAACCATCCACCAAGAACGCATGTTCATTATCCAGGTGCGCTACGATCCTGGAATATTCAAAGTTTTCCAGCAGCCAGTTCAGCTGCGTACGCACCGCAGCCTTTTCCTCCTCGTACCAGGTCCCCGTAACAGGTATATCGTAATGCTGCGCGGGGTACGCAAGCTCAAGCTCCCGGGGCACGATGCCAAGCGGCGAGGTTACTATTACCTCGTGCACCACCATGGGGTTCTTGCAGTTTTTCAGCGCGAACATGAAAGCCTGATGCGAAGGCGACGACGAATAAGGTTTGCGGGCGGAGCAGGGCAGCAGCAGCAAAACCTTTGCAAAATCGGGTTTGATGTAGCGCTGCTGTATACGTTTGCGGAAGCGGACCACCTCGGGCCGCGAAAGCGAGTCCAGTGTGCTTGCAATTAAAACGGTTTTGCGTGCAATGGGTGTAAATTCCTCTATGTAATCAAAATGTAAACTATCCAGGAACCGGAGTATGTTGATTGCCCTGGGCTGTACAGCGATCCGCGCTTCCACAAGCTCTCGGAGCGAGCCCACCCGAATTGCCTGCCGAACCAAACTGAGCTCCTGCAGTGCAGTGGAATAGTTATGACCCAGAATTAATGGGAACTCCGCATCCTTCGAACCTCCCGACTGCCACTCCTTGCAGAACATGCAGGTGCAGTACCAGTCTGCTCCCGCATCCTCAAAGCGGATCTTGGTGGAGGGCGTCAGTAATATGTTATCACGTGCATAGTGTACAAGCGGTAGAGTATCCATGAGGTCTATCCCCATGTATGCCAGAAGCGCCATATGCGAGGGTTCGCCAAGAGCAGGTGTGTATATAATTACCCTCTGGCCCAGCTCCTTTTTAAGCTTAATCACAATTTCAGTGAACCTGCGCGGCTGCGAGAACAGTTCCATGGAATTACCTAAAACCACGAGGTCAATATTCTTATCCGTACTGCAACTTTTCAAGTCCTCATCCATTGATGACTCATAAATGACTCTTACATTATCCATATCGCCGCATTCAAAGCCTTTTGAGGGTTTGGATTCCGAAAAAAATTCTGCACTTTCGATTTCCAGCCCTTTCAAATACCCGGAAATACCCACTGGGAGCCATTGGAAGGGCGGTATTTGCGCCATAAGTGCTCCCTTTACTGCTTTCGAGGTAGAACTGCCCTCATCCAGCACAGCCCGAGGTGAAAATACATTTCCGCGGTGGTATATCACTGGTGTTTCGCTAAGCGAGGGGTCTGCAGTTATAACCGTCCGGGCCTCCTCGGGTACCGGTATCCGGGGCGTTTGCACAAACAGCAGCTCAGGGGTGGCGATGCCTTCGGCTTTACCCTCGGTACTCTTACCGTGCTCCCATTTCTGAATTCTGGCGAGGCCGTCGCGCGCAGTGGTTTCGGGCATGATTCAAATACTCCAAGTTACATTAAATCGCTTTTGATATAAAAAGATAGTCGGGAAAAAATAATTGCATCAAGTTTGAGAGCCTGAGAATCAAAGCTAGAGATCACTATAATCAAACTGCCTCCTGCCAGTGTTTAAAATTATTAAAAAATCGTAACGGCCTGCCTCCTGCCAGCGACTATAATCAACATAAAATTGGAGCGGCCTGATTAATAGCTATTCTAATCTAACTACAATTAATCAAAAATCAAATTGAATCAATCTGAATTCAAATATACGATTTCATCTCATCGCCGAACTCCGATTCCCAGAGGTCTTCCACTTTATCCTTCAGCTCGTTGAGATCCTTTACAACGGAACTGGGCGTGCCGGGCCTGTGGATCCGAAACAAAATCTTCTTGATCTCGTAAGTGTAATCTTTCATCCCGGCGATATTGAACGCGTTTGTGATCATGGCTTCGAGATGATCGTAAATATCGGCGTACCGAATCATTTTCTTGGGCTCGATATGTATGACCACGAGCCCGTCGTTGGTTATCTCGGTAATATCCACCACAAGCTCCTCCTCCAGCCCCTTCTCCACCTCGTAAGCGTCAAGGGCGTCAATGAAACTGAACAGGTCCTTGGGCGGGATCACATGCCGTTCCTGCCTGCTAGCCTTTCTCAGCAAATCTTCATCGGTGAAAAAAGGCAGCTCCGGTGCTTTCTTCGGCCGGCCCCTGCCACGGGATTTACCGGACTTGCTCTTTCCCTTTGCCGGCTTGGATTCTTTAGTATTTATAAGCTTCACTATTACATCTATGGGAGTCTTGATTATTACAGGCACATTGACACCTATTTTACATAATCTATGCCTATATTATTAAGTCTTTTCCCTTCAGTATTAATTATTGCAAATCAATTTTTATAACACTTTCCAATTTTGGGAATATAGGGGAGAAGAATCCCACCACCTTCGGTGGAAATTCAAATACTACAAATACTACAAATACTACAAAGGAAATCTAAAAATCAAAATCCAAAAGAGTCAAGAGTCATGAGTCGAGAGTCTCAACGGTAATTCAAACAGCAATTGAGTAAATGACTAACGAATTCTTTTTGTAGTATTTGGATTTTGTAGTATTAATAAGCAATAAGAAATCAAAAGGGGGATTCTTACCTTAGAATAGTCCCAAAATTGAATGAAAGTGTATAAAAAAAGGGAGTCCCGACTCCCGGATTTGAACCGGGGATCTGCTGATATCGGCCGATACCGGAGTTATCCGGGAACCAACTACAGTCAGCCGCTCTAGCCGGTCTAAGCTAAGT
>CP070629.1:108125-114028 GCA_020356005.1 Thermoplasmata archaeon | reverse complement strand
GAAAAATATTGATTATTGACGCAATTTTTTCATAAATCCTAAGCACTAATAACTAAATTCTAAACAAGCACTAAGCACTAAGCACTAAACCCGAAGGGAGAAGGAAAATGGGGGGAGGGGGTTTGATTATTAGGATTTAGAATTTGTTTAGTATTTAGTATTTAGAATTTAGTGCTTAAAATACGACTGGATCACTTAAATTTCCCTACAGATAAAAAATAGAACGACATTTGATCGCCGGGGCGGGGTGCTCCCCGCCCTTTATTTATTTATTAATTATGGTAAAAGGATTGACCTGAAATGACCAATAATATAAACTTAAAAAAGCAAAAACGATTAATCGAGATAGAAGATAGAAAAATAGAAATTGTAATGGAAATTGCCAGTATCAATGATTTAAAAAATAAAAAAGTATTGCAGTTAAATTCCGAATATGCAAAACTCCATGAGGAATATTATCATTTAAAATTAGATTTGATCAGAGAAAAACAAAAAGAATGATTTGATCTTGGAGCTGAGGGCTGGGGACCTTGGCCTCGCTTGTTTTTTAAAAATCTATTATTCAGGTTGGCCGGTAAGTATTTCATCAAGTATACGCCCTTCGGCTTTTCTTAGATGCTGTACAAAGGTTGCTTTACTGATATCAACTTTTTTGGATAATTGATCAGTATTGATTTTCCTGGGATATTCATAATACCCGTGCTTGTGGGCTGTTAACAAAATATCTCTTTGCTTGTCTGTTAAAATGGAAAGTATATCATGCTTTTCATATACTGCTCTTTTGAATGACATATTTACTATCTCACCGGCATGTGTTTTTACCATATCGATAAATTTTTTAAGATTTTCATTCTCGCCAATAAATGTGACGGTCACTTTGTCTTCGGAAACTACCGAGGGAATAGAAGAAATTAAATCCAGATCTGTTTCTTTGAATAAATCCCTAGAATCCTCTGTTTCTGTATATTTAACGAGACAGGTATGCTTGACACCCTCGGATTTAAGAATACTCATTATTTCCATCTTGCCTATGGTTTTAATGTCATCAATTAATACACCCTCTTTTAAATGAAATTCGATAAGATCTACACATATACCCTCTTCATAATCGATCTTCAGTGCATCCAGGATCTCATAGGAATGGATTTTCTCAAATAATGGTTGCATTTCTTTTTTTGAATTCTCATATAATTTAACTTCTAAGGTCATTTTTCTCATGGTATCATAATCATAAAAACACTATGGGTATTTAAACTATAATACATGTACGGCTCAATTTCCTAGTATCTTTAAGATCATACCCTATATTAGAAACCCAATCAAAATCTGGTGATATTTATGGTTGATAAAAATACGGTAAAAAAATCTAAAAAGAAATCGAATGGACGAACGAATTCAAAGGTAAATGACACGGCAGTATTCGAAGACGTAAGGGTAAATACGAAGACCAAGCTCGCATTAATTTGGGTGGCTTTGATGTTTCTTTATGTATATAATGACATCCTATCATTCTTCCAGCCGGGGACAGTAAATCAGCTGTCAACTGGAACAATTGAAGGAATGGAAATGACCCAGGCGTTCCTGTTTGGAGGGGCAGTTTTGATGTCTATTCCCAGTTTTATGATCATCCTGTCTGTGTTCCTGCCTGCCAAAACGAACCGCAGTGTTAATATCGTTGTGGGTGTGTTCCATGCTTTTGTTTTGGTCAGCACAACCTTTGTAGGGGGAGAGACCTGGGCATTTTATGCTTATAATATGATCCTGGAAGGCGTGTTCATTGGATTGATAGTCTGGACCGCCTGGAGTTGGCCTGTGCTGGAACAGCCGCGAGGTGATGAGCAATGAAAGCAGTTGTAGCTGCAAAATTCGGACCACCGGAAATCCTCAGGGTAAGAGAGATTCCAAGACCAAATCCCAAAGACAATGAGATACTGGTAAGAATTCATGCGGGAACGGTAACAAAAGGGGATTTGCTCATGCGAGGTGCCGGTCCCGGGCTCAGATTCCTCATGCTGATACTTGGGTTCAAACGAAAAGAGATAACCGGGCATGAGCTGGCCGGGGAGGTTGAAGCAGTAGGCAAAGATGTTGAAAAATTCAAAAAGGGTGACCGGGTGTTTGGGACTACCACAGGGTTGAATTCCGGCGGCAACGCCGAGTATGTATGTTTGCCCGAAGAATGGAAGCAGGGGGTAGTAGCAATCAAACCGGGCAACATGACCTACGAGGAAGCCGCCGCGGTTCCTGTGGGAGGAATGACCGCTCTATATCTTCTAAAAAAAATAAATGTTCAAAAAGGACAAAAAGTTCTTGTCTACGGAGCCTCGGGAAGTGTCGGTACCTATGCACTGCAGCTTACTAAATCATTTGGCGCAGAGGTAACCGGGGTGTGCAGCGCTACCAATGTACAAATGGTGAAATCACTGGGTGCCGATAAGGTAATCGATTACAAAAAAGAGGACTTCACAAAAAACGGAGAGACCTACGATGTTATCTTTGACGCGGTGGGCAAGATTTCGCGTACGCATTCCAAGAGATCGCTAAAGAAAAACGGACGCTACATTTCCATCAGATCTTTAACAAAGGAAACGACTGAAAACCTGATATTCCTAAGAGATCTCATTGAGGCGGGAAAGTTAAAAGCGGCCATAGACAGGCGCTATCCCATGGAACAGATTGTGGAGGCGCACAAATATGTGGAAACCGGTCACAAAAAGGGAAATGTAGTAATAACCGTGAAACCCAATAACGAATCCTTCAAAGGTGGTGCATAATGAAAGCAGTTGTATACGAACGATATGGTCCGCCGGAGGTTCTTCATTTCAAAGATATACCAAAACCTGTTCCCAAGGACAATGAAATCCTGGTAAAAGTACATGCCACCACATGCCATGTAGGCGATACGAGAATTCGAAGTTTTCGAGTTCCTCGCGCCCATTGGCTTCTGATGCGGTTATTTTTGGGTCTTACAAAACCGAAACGGCAGATTCTGGGGATGGAGCTGGCCGGGGAAGTTGAATCCACGGGAAAAGCAGTTAAGCGGTTTAAAAAGGGCGACGAGATCTTTGCTTTGGTCGGTTTTAATTTCGGTGCTTATGTAGAATACAGATGTCTTGCAGAGGATGTATCGAATGAAAAAAAAGGGATGATAGAACTGAAGCCAACCAATATGTCCTATGGTGAAGCTGCTGCGGTTCCTGGTGGTGGACTTACAGCTCTGGGTATTCTTAGAGGGCTGAATATCAAGAAAGGACATAAGGTCCTGATCTACGGTGCTTCCGGAAGTGTAGGTACATATGCAGTACAGCTTGCAAAGTACTATGGGGCGGAGGTCACCGGAGTATGCAGTACCTCGAATTTGAAATTGGTCAAATCCCTGGGTGCCGATAAGGTTATTGATTACACCAAAGAGGACTTTACTCAGAGCGGAGAGACCTATGATTTCATTTTTGATGCAGTACATAAGATCTCGCGTTCACGTGTTAAAGGATTGCTTAAGAAAGATGGAATATTTCGGTCCGCTCACAGTTCAGCAAATATCCAGCCTGATGATCTGAAATTCCTCAAGGAGCTTATAGAAGCCGGAAAGTTCAGATCTGCCATTGATAGGACCTACCCGCTGGAAGATATCGTGGAAGCTCACCGATATGTGGATAAAGGGCACAAGAAGGGGAATGTGGTTATAACTGTGATACCTAGTGAAAAAAACAAATAAGATTGGAGAATTTGCAATGATAAAAGAAAAGGAATTTTCAATGGAACTAACCTTTGAGCGTTCCTTCCTTCCAACGAGATCATCCAATATCAAGATCGTTGCTTATGTGGATGGCGAGCTAAAAGAGGGACTATTTCGAGATGCTGTTAGGAAACTGGCTACCAAGTACCCATACCTCAGATCAAAAGTAATTATGCGAGATGATGGAACAGCATATCTTACTACCGAAGGAGGAAAGGAACCTGAAGCCATTGTTGTCACAGGTGAATCCTATGCTGATATACTGGACGCTATTTATCAAGAGGACAAAAAACCATCCAACTGGGAAACCGACCCAACGAGTAGATTTATACTGATCAAGGGTGTAAACGGTTCTGATGTTATTGTTGCATATGTTCAGCATGTTGTGGCAGATGGACGTTCGACTGTCTTCGTTATGAAACATCTTTTAGAATTAATTGCAGACCCAACAAAAGAAATTGAGGTTTTAACGCCAATTTCAATGGTAGAAAATGCTCCATCAGATGTTAAGATCCCGGAAATGCAGAGATCTCTTACAGAAAAGATCAATGAAGCATGGGCTAAAGAGAAGGTAACCTTCGGAGTTGAGGACTTCATTGAAATTGCTCAACAGAAATATGCACCGGGACCCGATGTATATGTAGATCATACCTTATCGGTAGAGGAAACAAACGCTTTACGAAATAAATCGAAAAAGCAAGGTGTTTCTGTAAATGCAGCAATATTAGCAGCAACTCTAATTGCGAAAAAAATGGAAGAGAGTGAACCCACCCCTGATAAATTGGGTTTTGCTGTGGATGTGAGGAAACGTTTGAATAAAGATTCCGGTGAAGCGTGTAATCTGCTAGCTTCCGGCGCAATGGTCGATCCGGAATACAAAGAAGGTATGGTCTTCTGGGATCTCGCAAAGGATATTCATAATAAGAGTCTGGCTGCTTTAGAATCAAACCAGAACATTTTTATGACCAGAATGATGGCTCAATTAACGGACCCAACATTTAATGACGCTATGTATATGTTTCAACAAGGGGGTTGGGAAGGTACTCCTATGATAAAGAAAATGGGAGGCCAGGGAGCACCTGTTGGAGCTGTCCTCACCAATTTAGGTGGAATGCAGTTACCCGCAGAATATAGAGGTGAGAATCCAATCAAATTGACCGATGCAATTTTCTACCCACCAATAGGTAGTGAGAAGGTAATTGAACTAGGGGCCAGCAGTTTACTGGGAAAACTTCACATCGTTACTTTATCCCCGCAAAATGCTATAAATAGAGATTTAAAGGAAAAATTAATTCCAAATATAATTGAAATTTTACAAAAAAATCTATAATGTATATAATTTATCAAAATTTTGAATGAATTTTAAAAGAGTTGTTTGTACTAAGTACGGGCCACTTGAAGTTATTCGGCTTGAGGAGGTGTAAAAATGGTCAAGAAAAAAGAGAAAGTGGATGAAAAAGAAAAAAAGGATTATTACAGAAAGACTGCAATAATCGTGGGAGTATTATTCATAATAGCCACGGCCATTACCATTGTAGGCATTGTTTTTATGGGATCGTCTCTCGAGGATGATCCAGTTGATCTTACCAAGATAGCAGATAATGAAAACGGGATAATAATCTCAGTGATTTGCTGGATAATCCTTGCCGTTGCTGTTGCGGGCATAGGGTTTATGATGCATCCGATTCTTAAGAAATACCATGAAGGTTTGTCCCTTGGATATGTTTCTTTCAGGTTTATTGAGGCCATTTTAATTCTTGCTGCTGTAATCAGTCTACAATCGATGTTAACATTAAGTCAGGAATATGCTTCAGGAGATTTGAATGCAACCGGTTATGAACCATCTGTAATCCTATTGAAAGCATTGTTTGATTGGTCCTTTATAATTGGAACCATGATCTTCTTGGGTTTAGGAGGTCTGGTGCTTAATTTTATATTGTATAAGTTAAAACTAGTTCCTTCATGGTTATCAATCTGGGGTTTCATTGGAGGCGCATGTGTATTATTATATGGCCTGATATCTCTTTTCGGCCATGATCCTGCCATTTTAGCTGCTCCGATAGCTGTGCAGGAAATGGTATTTGCGGTTTGGCTTATAGCCAAAGGATTCAATCCACCTACAATCGCTTTCAGGAATCAAGATGAAGAAATAACTGTAGAATAAAAT
>CP070629.1:99843-108025 GCA_020356005.1 Thermoplasmata archaeon | reverse complement strand
GTAGCATCACCTTATCCCGGCTCGTTGAAATTCGTTGAGGGCAGGGATAACAATAATCAGCACAATTACATTGAGAAAACCTTCGAGAATCTGGATGAATATTCAAAGATTAAGTTCAAGTTTTTCTGGGTGGATCAGGATATAGAAGTTGATGAAGTATGCAGGATACAAATCTATGATAAAGACAACGGTTATCAGACATTGAAATCAATAGGGTCTGATAACAATAATATCAACGGTATAACGAGTGATGAATGGACTCAGGAAATGTTCAATTTATATGAAATGGACAGTTACGGCTTGAGTGAAATTTCGGACTGGTCTGAAATTCGAATAAGATTTGAATGGCGAATGGAGCTTGACATGGGAGGTGAGCCTGTAGCCGACGAATGGTTTCTTGACGATGTCGAGATCATCGGCGATGCTCATCCCACACTGGAAGGCAGCGTATCACCTTATTCAGGCGATATACTGGATACATATAATTTCAGCGTGAGATATACGGATTCGGATAACGATGCGCCATTCTTTGTTAAACTTGAATTGAACGGTAACAATTACACTATGGATGAGCTTGATTATGATGATACCGATTATACTGACGGTAAGATTTATATTTATAAAACCACACTGGCTTCGGATAAATTATATTCATATCGGTTCTGGACCTCTGACGGTTCAACCATAGTCCACAACGATATTGTTGATGGCCCGGAGGTGGATAGAGGCCCACCTCACTCGATAGAGGTAAGTGCTTCGAAAACCGAAATAACCGCCGATGAGACACTACAGTTCACCGCCAAGGCCTGGGATAAGGACGGCACACCTCTGGACTGGACCCCCGAATGGGATACCTCCGGCGGTGGTACCATCACACAGGATGGTTTGTTCGATGCAACAACCGCCGGAACCTGGCATATATATGCGAATTACACTGATTGGGAATATAAGGCTTCAGGTTTTTTTGAGCTTAGTGTCAAAGCTGGTCAGCTGAAATATATTAAAATCGAAACAGACAGGGCCGTTCCGCCCTCAACAATAACAGCAGACGAATGGATAAAGTTCAATGCAAAGGGACTTGACAGTGATGAAAATGATATTCAACTAACAGGTTATACCGTCAAATGGGCTGCTTCGGGCGGCAGCACAATTTACTCTAACGGCTCATTTGATGCCAAAGCCAAAGGTTTCTCAAAAATCTATGCCAATGTAACCGTAGATTCGATTACTCTCTCTGCAAATTACAGCCTGATTGTAACGCCGGGCATAGGGCGCAGTCTTGAAATCGTTGCACCCCAGACGCCCATTGCTGCTGGAAACATGTATTATTTCATTGCAAATGTTCTGGACTTGGATAAAAATGTAGTCTCGCCTCCAATTCTCAACTGGTCAGTCTCCGGCGGCGGTACAATCGATAAGTACGGTTTGTTCAAAGCCCAAACTGCTGGTAACTTTATTGTTACCGCGGAATATTATAACGAATTGAATGAGTCTCTATCTGCCAGTATTAATTTCTCTGTCCAGTTGGGTCCGGTCAGCAGCATAGAAATCATACCTTCGAAAATCATTTTAACTGCTGGCGAAGTTTTTTATTTCACCGCTGTGGCCTATGATAGTTACGGGAATGAAATGGCCGTAGAACCTTCGTGGAACCTTTCCGGTGGAGGAAATTTCGATGCCGGTACCGGTAAGTTCACTGCAGAAACCGGCGGTGCATGGGAACTTTCCGGTAGTTACGAAGGTGTAAATGGCATTGCCTCAATCAATATAAACGCGAACCCTGTGGCATATATCGAGATTTCACCTGCGGATAGTATCATGGTGGTTGGAGAGTCGGTCAGCTTTGATGCCTCCGGATACGATTCTTCCGGTACCCAGCTTGTAATAGACCCTGTATGGTCTGTATCCGGAGGAGGGCAGATCGATTCTGATGGATCGTTCGCTGCCGCAATGACAGGCGCCTGGACCGTTTATGCAAGTTTTTCTAATATCACCGGTGAAACCACCGTGATAGTAAACCAGCACAAGCTGAGCAGCATTGAAATCGTACCTGAAGCAAAAACACTGAGTATAAATGAAGAATTTCAATTCGAAGCCATAGGCCTTTCGGAATCGGGTATTGAATTAACAATTCAGCCGATCTGGAGCATTTCCGGCACAGGTTTAGATGCCAGTATCGACAGCAATGGAACATTTGTGGGGAAAGAAAGTGGTACTTATTTAATCTATGCAACCCAGAACGGCGTTTCCGGGACTGCGGAGGTTATCATTGTTGAAGATCAGCCCCAAAACGGTGATAAAGAAGGGACGGGTACAGATTCGAAAGAGAACAAGCTTTTATTTCCGCTAATTATTATTGTGCTTATAGTAATAATCATATTAGCTGTAGTATTGTCATGGTTCCGCATCAAGCGTAAGCTTGCAGAGGACAAGGCGTGGGCAGCCTCGCTGGAAGATGATCCCAAATCCATGGAGGAGGTATACAAGGAGCTTTACGGGTCCGAACCTGATGCTGTTGTTTCTGCAAAGCCCCCTGCCGAAGAACTGGCTTCCGAGCGGTCTCCACCTCCACCTCCGCCGCCACCACCTCCGCCACCGCCGCGGAAAGGCAAAGAGAGTGTGGCATGGCACGAGGATATAGAAAAGCCGAGGCGAGTTGAGAGAAGAGAACGTGAGAGTGCAAAACCCAGAGAGTCAAAAACACCTCCGCCGCCTCCACCGCCTCCGAAGCCAAGCCGACCTCGAGGGCCAATGAGGTATGATTACAAGCCTAAACGGCACGAGGAAAAGAGGAAGAGGAGAGAAGATAGGCCAAGAAAACAAGAGCCGAAGCGGGGCAAGAAACCCGGAGAGCGTAAAAAGAGCCCACCCCCGCCACCGCCCAAAAGCTCACCTCCATCGAAAGCTTCTAAAAAGGCGCCGGCGAAGAAGAAGCGAGAGCCTAAGATTGAATGGGATTGAGTTTTTTCGATTGGATTATATTGAAAACATATAATGACAATGTTTTTACCTTTAAAATGAAATCATGATGTAATGTCAGAGGGAATTCGGACTATATTTCACCTGGACATGGATTCATTCTACGCCTCCGTGGAGGAGCGTGAGCACCCTGAGCATTTTGGCAAGCCAATAATCATCGGTGCGGACCCGAAGGGCGGCTCGGGCAGGGGCGTTGTGGCTGCATGCTCGTATGCAGCGCGAAAGTTCGGTGTACGCTCTGCAATGCCGATTTCTCAAGCGTACAGGCTTTGCCCCGAAGGAATCTATATTCGACCCAGATTTGACCTTTACGAACAGGTCTCCGACGAGATCATGGATTATTTGAAAACTTTTACCGATAAAATCGAACAGGTCAGTATTGACGAAGCGTATATGGATGTGAGTGAGAAGGTAGGAGAATATGATAGTGCCAAGATTTTAGCGGAGGAGATACAGCGGGGCGTAAAGGAAAAATTCAATCTGACCTGTTCTATAGGGATCGCGCACAATAAATCCATAGCAAAAATCGCTTCTGACTATAACAAACCTGCGGGTATCACTCATGTAAAATATGAGAGATTCCAGGGATTTCTGGACCCGCTGGGAGTGGAAAAGATCAGCGGGGTGGGTCCGAAGACCCAGGATATACTGAACGGCATCGGCATAACAACAATCCAGGAACTCCGCGAGGCGAAAAAGCATGTGCTGTACGAAGAGCTCGGGAAGTACGGGTTTTACCTCCAGGATATCGCATCGGGTCTTGAAAATGAAGAGGTGCATACCTCCGGCCATTTAATCAAATCCGTCAGCCACGAATCCACATTCATGGAGGACACCAGCGACTTTTCGGCAATCGAAGAACGGATATCGGATATGACCAGATACCTCTGCAAGGAACTCTCAGAAAAACAGATTTACTACAAGACCGTAACGCTCAAGATCCGCTTCGAGGACTTCGAGACCCTCACTCGCAGCAAAAGCCTCAGCCTCCATTCCCGTTCGTACATGAAGGCATATGAGACGGCTCTAGAACTCCTGAAGGAATTTGAGAATTCGCAGATGAAGATCAGGCTGATCGGTGTAAAGCTGTCGAATCTTAAGACACTGGATGATGAACAAAAAACGCTGGAAAAGTGGGTCTAGGAATGCTTCACTTTCACTTCTAAATTCAGCGGGAATAGGTTACGATTCAATATCTACATACCTTTGTTTATTCAATTCCTTTAATGAGGTTTCAGGCAAAATAAGTTAATTTTAGTACGAAAATGTCAAAATGGAAACTGAACTGGGATTTTTATATAACGGGGCTTCATACTGAATAGAATATGTTAATAAAAATGTTAATGAAATCATCGATGAAAAAATTTGTTAACCTACATTTTCTAAAAAGAAAAAAATTTTCGACATTTAATAATTATTATATACTTACAATCACATTACCCTCTAACCTCATTGCGGGAGGAAAAAAGCTTAGGGACTAGAGTTATTAAAAATCTGAAAATAATTGAGTGTAACTTATATTGGAACCATTTGAAAGTAATTAAACAAAATAGTATCCTGAGCGAAGAGAGATCGGCGAGTTAAGGGGTTGCCGATAAAAACCGCAATTAACAAAAGCAGAGGGAGATAATATGAATAGTACAATAGGAAGAATAGTAGCTTTAGTAGTGTGCATAGTGATGGTAACCGCTGCATTTCCAGTGGTATGGACAAAAAATGTTAGCATGAATATAAATGAACCCAATAAGGAAGAACAGAATGATATCGAGTTACCAGAAGTCGATAAACCAGTAAATCCAGAAATAGAAAATATCGAAATCCATAGAGAGGAAAATAACGTTTTGGATAACGATGTTAATTACTATGAAGAGGAACCAGTTTTCGATGAAGAGTATAATTTAATAATAAATGACGAAGAACCAACAGAAGCTATACCGCCTCCAGAGTCAGATTCAAATGTGATAGAGAATTATGAGATGGACAGTAATTATGAAGAGGTTGATTTCAATCAGGATGAGGACACTTACATCCAGGAGACAGTTCTTAATGAACAGAATTATTTAGAGGAAGAAGAACAGGAGACAAAAACCCCTGAGGAGTTCGGATCCGAGCTGGTTTACGACGGGTTAATTGTCTCTGAAGAACTAATAATAACAAACGCCCGGATTATTATAAATGGAAATCTTGTGGTTACTTCCACAGGAAATTTGATAATGAAAGACGTAGAGCTGATCTGTAGAGATGGTTATATTGAACCCGGCGGCAGATTCTATATAGATCCCAGCGAAATTATCCAGACCGGTAATTTTTATGTTTCCGGCTCTTATACGCTTGATGCAACGACGCTCAAGATGAACTGCGGTTATGACGGCCAATACGGGATTCAGGTAAATAGTACCGGTTCAATGTATATCGTAAACGGCAGTATTGTAACCGCAGTGAATACGAATTTTGAATACTGGTTCCAGGTTAAAGCTGGTGCAGGATTTGTAATGCGAAACAGCGAACTTCATGAGTGCGGCTGGCAATGGCCCTGGGGCGGATTACAGATACGTACGAATAACGTAATTATCGAAAATAATCTAATTTCCAATAACTACTACGGCCTCTTACTTGCACAGGCCGACAACAACTTAATAGCGAACAATACCGTTAAAAACAACCAGAGGGGTATCTATGTTTATGCAGGTTCTGACTATAACAAATTAATAAATAACACGTGGTCTGACAATACCTGGCCAGGTGTTGTACTGGGTTATGGAAGCAGCAATAATACTATTGATAACAACATGATTGAAAACAATGTTCGTGACGGTGTTCGGATTTATTCTAACTGCAACGATAATATCGTGGTGAACAATACTATAAATAACAATTTTAATGGAGTTTATATTTTTAATTCAACAGGTAATCTTATTTATCACAACAACATCATTGATAATACTAATCAACATACTGATGATTCACCTGCTTCTAACGACTGGCATCATCCGACACTTCTGGAAGGAAATTACTGGTCTGACTACACCGGCGCTGACGACGGCTCCGGCACAGGCAAGCATGCCATAGCATGGGATGGCATCGGTGATACTCTAATACCGCATCCTGCCGCAAACATTGACAATTATCCGCTCATGTATAAAAGTGCCTGGAATCGAGTAAAAAACATAAACACAAACAAGTACTACTTAACGATTCAGGCTGCCATTAACGATGCCGCTACATTGAACACTCACACATTAATGGCGTCTGCTGGAACATACAATGAGAACGTTGATGTAAATAAGAAATTAAGTATATATGGAGCCGGTGCAGATGTAACAACCGTAAACGCCTCTAATTCGTCTGACCATGTTTTCAATGTCACGGTTGATAATGTAACAATCAGCGGGTTCACAATAATGGGTGCAACAAATTTCTACCCATCGTATGCCGGGATATTACTAAATAACGCTGATGATGCTGTTATTTCTCACAATTATATTACTGATAATATGAACGCTGTAGAATTGAGAAATTCAGATGACGCTCAAATAGCGAATAATACAGTGGTTGACAATTATTTTGGTGTTTATTTATATTTCAATAATGATTATAATCTGATTGAATTCAATGAAATATATGACAACAATGTATATGGAGTACTCTTATGGTTCAATTCTGATCATAACGTTGTCAAAAGAAACAATTTGTACGATAACAGCCGTGGTGTCGCATTAGGATACAGCGATTGGAATCTAATATCATCCAATGAGATTTACAGCAATTACTTATATGGAATTGAATTCCAGCAGCCAAGTGAGAATAATACAATCATCTTCAATACCATTACAGACAATAATTACGGAATTTATGTAACAGGTTTGTGCACTAATAATGATGTCCTTTACAACAATATCAACGGTGACGACAACAAAATCTATGGAATACGAACCGTATCGTCTTCACCGGTAAATGCAATTAAAAATTGGTGGGTTCATCCCAGCGGTCCTTATGATCCATCAGACGATAGGGGTACCGGCGGCTGGTATAATCCCTCAGGGCTCGGGGACAATGTCACTGACTATGTAAAATACGAGCCCTGGTTGGGTGCTCCTTTTAATACATTATATGTGGACGACGATTATACAGGTTTTGAAGCCGGTTTCGGTGTAACCAAATTCAAAGTTATCCAGAATGCAGTTGATAATGCAACCTCAGGGTATAATATTTATATTTACAACGGTTCGTACAATGAGAATGTATTTATAAATAAAACGCTGCTGTTTTACGGCGATTCAGCTGGTGCTAGCCTGGGCGGTGATCTGACCATAGAACCCGGCGGTTTACTGACGCTGAAAGGTTTCAAATTAATGATCAATTCATCGACCATGGGCGAGTTCGGTATTATCGTAAACAACGGCGGAGGATTGATCCTCACAGCTATAAGGGGAAGCACACCTTCGGTCATCACCAACGGCGAAGACGCACCCGGCGGTAATGCATCGGCCTATTATACATTCCAGGTAAGAGCCGGTTCGACATTTGAAATGTATGATAGTGAGGTAAAACATGCAGGGTTTGCCGAGAACCTGCCCGACTACAGCTGGGCCGGGCTGTGGATCAATACCAGCAACACAGTCATAACCAACAGTTTGATACACAATGCCCATTTCCACGGACTCATATTCTGGAACTCTAACGGTCATACAATCACCAATAACATAATCCGCGATAACGACCGCCGAGGTATCTGGGGAATGAATTCTCATAATTGTTTGATTGAAGATAACGAGATATATTCCAACGGCTGGGACGGTATCAGGCTTTCCGGTGCCTCGGGTTCTGTTATTAAGAATAACAATGTTTATTCAAACGGCGATGACGGTATCGATGTTTCTTCCGGTACAGAGATCATCGGCAATGTGGTGAATAATAATGGTGATAACGGCATTATGGTGACCAATTCTCCAAATGCATTAATCAAGGACAATACTGTAACCAACAGCGGAGACGATGGCATTTATGTGGAGTATTCACCGAACAGCATAATAACTAATAATACAGCCAAATTCAACGATGTACCCGTGGATGTTGGCACTGGCCTGGTGGTAATGTATTCTGACGGTACACAAATAACAGAAAATACACTGGTTGATAACTGGAGGGGATCTTATATCCAGAACTCCACTGCATGCAAAATAAGTAATAATTATGTGTTTTC
>CP070629.1:92882-99743 GCA_020356005.1 Thermoplasmata archaeon | reverse complement strand
TGAACGAGGAGACGGGCGAACTCATCTGGTCTTACACAATGCCGTTACAGGCCGAGCCCTTCGGCTCGGAATACCTGTACGCGTCGCCTTCGGTTGTTAACGGAAAGGTATACGTAGGTAATTTTGATTTGACGTTGTACTGTTTTGGCACCGATGACGATATACCGCCTCAGGTGAGTTCGGTTCTGCCAGCGAACAACAGCATGGATGTACCTGTAAACACCGACCTGACCGTTACTTTCGATACAAATCTGTGCGAATCGCTAATATCAGACGCTTCCGTTATTGTAAAATCATCTTCGGGAAAAACCATAACAGGCAGATCTAACTATAATATTACAACCCGTAAATTGACATTCAATACCGACGAGGACATGTTACCCAACGAACGTTATACCATCAGGTTGAACTCGCATTATTTCCAGGATGATGCTGGAAACACTCTTGACGGTAATGTCAACGGCGAGTGCGATATTCGCCCTCTCGATGATTATATCTGGTATTTCAATACCAGCGAGCTTGTTGGTCACAAGCCCAAATTGGAAAACTGTACAGTGACACCCTCCAGTGGTTACCTGAACACTACCTTCGATTTCTATGCCACTTATATTGATGCGGATAACGATGCTCCGCTGAACATTAGCGGTGGTTATATCAGGGTATATCTCGACGATGATATTGAAGGGACCAGCATGGACTGGGCTAATGATACAAATACGCCCATTGCTGAGCTTTTAGACCTGGACTACACAAACGGTGAATTGTACCGTTTAAAAATTCAGCTGGATGCAATAGGGGACCACAGCTATTTTATCGAATGTTCCGACGGCAACAATACCTACCGGAGTGCAGTCTCACAGTTGCCCAGTGTTTTGAACGCGCCGCCGGAACTTGACGTTCCTGTACAATATGTAACAGAAGATGTTGCTTATCAATTGGATCTGAGCGAATATGTCAGTGATATAGATAACAGCACGGATTCTCTACGGTTCAGTGAGGATTCAAGATACTGCAATATTTCCGGTAGTAATATTTTATCATGCATATTTACAGATGATGCGAGTTTGATCGAGGTTGTGACCATTAATGTCACAGACGGAATAAATGAGGTTTTCCAGAAGGTACACTTTATTATAACCCCATCCAATGATGCTCCGTCTCTTAAATCCGGTTTTGACCAAATTCCGCCTGTTACAGTTTTTGAAGATACACTGTTCCAGTACAACATCGGTGATTATATTACAGACAGTGATACACCACAAGAACTGCTGGAGATATCTACAGATTCTTATTATATATACACCGCAGGGCTGAGTTTGTTCCTGCTCTACCCCCACCCCATCACAACCGAAACGGTAAAGGTGAGCATATCAGACGGAGATATGATTTTCAAAACAGATCTTGAAGTAACGGTGGTACCGATAAACGATGCACCTGTTCTCAATGTCCCGCCGCTTGAAGCCACGGAGGATACACCCAGGTACATCAATTTAGGTTTATTTGTAGATGATGAAGAAAGCACTGCTGGCGAGCTGAACTACTCGGCCAGCTCAGAAGCTTTAGGAGAACTTGAAATTGCCTCCGACACCTACATGGTCGTTAACTACCCTGAAGGTGTTCTTGAAGATTATATTAATATTACTGTTATTGATAATAAATTAAATGTATACCAGATAGTGAGGATAACCATTACCCCGGTAAACGATAAGCCTGAGCTTTTTAGCCCTTCGGCCAAAACATTAACAGATGATAAAACCACCATGTATAATTTCACTGTCTGGTATTACGACGATGAGCTGCTCAGCAGTGGTGTAGATCCGAAGGTTGAACTCGTGCTGGAGGATCAGGTCTATACTGCGATAGTTCTGGAAGAATCCGAATCACAACAGCCGCAGAGATTGTACGGTATCAAACTCGCTCTTATGGAGGGGTCATATCAATATTATTTCCAATGCGACGACGGCTCGAATGCCGATAACAGCCACAACTCTACAAAGATTATGACTCTAGTTGTTGAATTCGGTTCTGATGGTTCAGGTGGCGGTACCGATACAGATTCGGAAAGGCGGGAGGTTACAAGGTTCGGATCAATGGACAATACTTTCTGGCTCATTTTGTTCTTGATTATTATAATTATTTTTATTTTAATTAATTTAATAGTATTTTACAAACGCCGTAAGCGTGCAAAACTACTAGCCAGAATGGTTATACCGCCAGAGAAATCATATGAACCCTCCGGAGAGGTGCCGCCAGAACAATTTCCACCTTCAACCGCAGACCAAACCGAAGCTTTGCCGCCGCCATCAGCTGGCGAAACCGCTCTGCCGCCGGTTCAAGCAGCGCAGCCGCCTCGAGCAGTTCAGGAGCAGCTACCACCTCAACCAGATCAACCCCCTGCGGGTACAAAGGAAGGGCAGCCACCTCAGCCTGAGGAGGAGGAGCCGCCAAAACAACTGGAAGGCCAGCCGCAGCCTGAACCAACACCCGAGGCTGAGGTGCAGCCCCAACAACAGCCGCAGCCCCAACCGCAGCCTCAGCCGCAGCCCCAGGCACAGCCACAACCGGTTGTGAACGCGCAAGCGCCTGTGCAGCCTGATCAGGCGGTTGCAAAACCGCAAGCGCTCCCTTATACCAAGCCTGTAACGCCCTCGGTTAAACCCGATGATAAGGATCCAGCAGGGGTAGATGCCGGGGGTGATGGAGAATGAAATTGTTAAAGTATCCATGGGTTAGCTCGGGTAGAGCCCGTTATAATCGCCCCGTCAGGATTTTTACAATTATTATATTGATACTTATGCTTACCTTGAATTGTGTTTACATTTCAGCGGACCCCTATTCCGAAGGGAATGCTGCGGTAGATTCTACAGCTGCACATTCAGATCAAAGCAGAGGTTTGCAATTAACATCTGCGCGAACCAATGAAGATATAGTGATCAATGAATTGATGATATCACCGGATAAAGGCGATGTCTGGATCGAATTGTACAACAGCGGCCCCGAGATAGTTCCATTGCCTCAATGGATGATCTCTAACGAGGACAACCTGACCTATACATTCATGCATGTGCCGGCATTCCCGCCGGAAAACTACCTGGTTCTTCACTTCGACTCGGGCGAAAGCGAATCCAAATTCGGGCAGTCGCAGCCCAACACACGCCATCTCTACACGGGTTGGAAGAATGTACGGTGGACGCGCCATGTTGTTGACAGCGATCTATACTATGCACGATACGCGGTGGGGTACGATCTTATACCCGGCGAAAAACCGGAAATCCTGGCGAACAGGTTCGGCGGCGACAGGATATATTTCTACGAAGCACTACCCGACGGCTCGCCGCCGGGAGATTGGCCTGTATACGAAATCCAGGAGGCCAATGCTGCATACCGCATTAAACCTATCGATATCGATGCCGACGGTATTACCGATGTCCTCCACAACTGGTATTTCGATAATACAGGTAATTCGTTAAACTGGGTAAAAGGTCCGGTTACCGACCCGAAGGATCCCTGGGGCGGTTTCTACAATATTGACGGCCTGGAACGCCCCGAGGGACTGGATGCTGGTGATATCTCAGGGGATCTTATGATGGATGTCGTTGCGGGATATGAAACGCTTAATGATATCTACTGGTATGAATGCCCTGTGGACCCTACAATTGATGCGTGGTCACGGTATGTTATAGATAATAATTTAAACAGACCCGGGGGGCTCCAGCTTGCAGATATAGATTCCGATTCCGATATGGACATCGTTGCGGTTGGCTCTGAAGGGGAGGATGTGGTATGGTACGAGCACCCCGCAGACCCGACACTTGCCTGGCCGAAACACACCATAGGTAGTAAAAGCCGTGGCCGTGCAGTTGACCTGGAAGATGAAATTGATGGTAATGGTGCAAGCAGCAGGGGCAGCAGCCGCACGGAATTCGATGCCATAGGCGAATTGATAACAGTTGATCTTGATAAAGATAACAAGCTCGAGGTTGTTGTATCGGAATCCAAGCGCAACAGGATCGTATTTTATAAATCTCCACCTGACCCGAAAAATAAGTGGACGAGGTATGTGATCGAAGATAATATTACAGGTCCATCCGGCTTGGATGCGGGCGATTTCGATAATGACGGTTATGTGGATATTGCAGCAGCCACAACGGGCGGTGCGATCGTTTGGTACGTCCACCCCGGCCAACCCGATCTATATTATTCTGAATGGCCGTGCTATGTGGTCGACAACACAGTGAACCTCGCGTTCTATGTCAATGCCACGGACGTGGATTCCGACGGTGATTTGGACCTCATCACCGCGGACCAGAACGATGGTAAGGTAATCTGGTACGAGAACCAATTCATGGAGTTTACCCTTCATGACCAATGCGCGCTTTACGAGTTTCCGGAAAGGATACCCGATACGATGATCGATTTTGTTGCATGGGGCGGCACACCTGAAGACCAGGATGATAATGCAGTAATCAAAGGAATGTGGAATGCAAACGCGTTCGTATCGCTGGCAGGTGCCGGCACGAATGAAACAATAGCTCGTGACATGAACGGGACCGATACCGATCTGGTACAGGATTGGGATGACCGCTGCGGTATCCATTCCGATATTCCCACGCAAGGTACCAAGAACTACCCCAATCCCACAAACAGCGATGTGAGGCTCGAGTACAACCCAGTTGTTTTCAAGGGAGCACCTGGAGGCGGAAAGTCCGGTCCTCCCGAAAGCGTACCGGACGGAGTGTGCCTGGCAAATTATTCAAGCTTTACTTTCAGTGTAAATGTAAGCAACCCGTTCGGATGGTATGACCTATCAAGCGTGGAATTGACCCTGGGTCCCTCCGGTGCGGACGTGGGACTGGTCTGGACATCTCTCAATAATAATTTTGGTTTAATGTCTCCTTCCGACTTTGTTACGCTGGTAGGAGACGCGTGCAGCGCAAGCTCTGACGGGATATACAACTGGCATTTGAATTTTACTGTTATTTTCCACTGGCAGTACCCATCGGAATCGCTGCAGGATGTGCAACTCACATCCCGTAACAGTCGGGACTATGACGATGTGGATCTTTATACAGAATTCTACCGCGTTGTTACAAGTTTGAACTTCAGCGGCGAGATGATTATACGTTCTATTGATTCCAACAAGCAGTTATATTCCAACGACTGGATCATCCCGGGCAATTTGCTCAGAATCAAGGGCATTTCTGTAATCTATGATATCCAGGGAGGGCCCTTCTATCCCGGCGACAGCCAGTTCGATGTATTACTTTCGGATAACGCAGGTAACTTCTGGTTCGATTACACCAGTGCAGGTTTCGAAGTCAACTTTACTATCAAGACTTCCCGCACGAGCAGTTCCGGGCCGTATATATTGAATATGACGCTGGCGAACCTGGCTGCAGGTGCACACAGCAACGGTTTTGCATCCAAACAGCTTTTCATGGATGCGGGCATGGTAAACTTCGAGCTGCCCTCACCGGAGGAGGCTGTCTGGAATACCCAAAATCCCGTTACCTGCAGTGTTAAGATAACAGAGCCGGAATCTGAAAGCGGCGTTTTTGGCAGTTCAATACAATATCGAATAGCAAACGGCTCTGTAGAACGATTCGGGAATTGGCAGCCTCATCCCATTACAGGTACTGGAGATGAGCTGAAGCCTGTTGTATCAATCAATTATACATCCGGGCCACATAACTGGATACAATGGCAGGCGAGCGATGTTGCAGGAAACGGACCTTCAAATTCAATACCTTTCAGGGTTCTGGTTGATACGAAGGGTGTGACCTACCACGAATTCCAACCCCCCGGCGAAATAATCCAATCCTCGACGAATGTTACCATCCAGATAACTCTTGCAGACTTTTTCGGCAGCGGTGTTAACATCAGCACAATCCAGGCGGCGGTCAAACCCGCAGGTGAGTTCGATTACGGTAACTGGCAAACCCTGTCCTATTCGATTGAAAGCTCCAGTACCAACGAAATCGAAAATGTAGAAACAGGACCTGAAACAATAACAATTTCGGCCTCTGTAAATTCATTTCGGAACGGTACAGATAATTATATTAAATTCCGTGCTATGGATGTTGCCGGCAACGATTATTCTGAATCAGAAGAGTTTAATATCCCGGTAAATTTGCACCAAAGTCGACCATCTGTATCTCTCGTGGAACCGGCTTCCGGCAGTATTGTGCGAATCTTAACACCGTCATTGAAATGGCAGCCTCAAATCCCAATTGCGTTCCAATCCCTGAGGTATTATGTCTACCTCAGTACCGATTCCTCCGAACTTGATGATATTGATCCTCTTGATAAGAACATACCCGATACACTTTTAACGATATTACCTGGCACGAAGCTGAATCTGGACCTGGGCAGCTCCGGCTTATCTGCCCTTGAACCAAACAAGACCTATTACTGGACGGTAATACCGGTTCTTCAAATCGATGAAACCCGGCAGATAGTGGGACACTGTCCTGACGGCATCTGGGATTTTTCCGTATTCCTGGGCGAAGTCGGTTTAGAGCTTAGCGGTGAAGCAGTTTTAATTCAATTTTATGTTGGCGAGAGTATGGATACCACGCTCTGGATACGCAATATCGGTAAAAGCAGCGATTATTTTACACTGGCGCTGTTTCCTGAAGGCGGTCTGGAATTGGAGATCTCCAATAACTCGGTGTTTTTAGAAAGCGGTCAGAGAACAAATCTAACGCTGACAATCAAAGCGCACGACCAGCATGAAGGCGGTGAGTTCACGGTCACCGTCCGAGCCAACGGCCCGAGCTCTGCAGCTGAAGGTTCGCACTCGCTGCGGGTTAAGGTAATACAAAGGCCCAAGGAGGAAACGGAGGCGAGCGAGCGGGCGGA
>CP070629.1:82977-92782 GCA_020356005.1 Thermoplasmata archaeon | reverse complement strand
TCGAAACAGTCCTCGCGCCGCCCATCTCAAGCTCGCGGTACGCCTTCAAGCCCTCAAGACTGTAGCGCTTCTGACCGCTCGTAGCTATCTGCGCTTCCAGTACATTCTCGCGCGTAAGCTTGTGGATCGCCTTAACCGTAACACCCAGGTACTTCGCGGCCTCGATCGCAGATAAATACGTACGGTTCTTGTAGTCATCCAAACTTTGACACCAATTGGGTATCTGATTATAATCACTTATAAATTGTTGTAATATCGCTTATTGGTAGTTGAGATTAGATTTTTAATTGGTTATTGATTCTTAATACTACCAAACACAAATATTACAAAACTCAAAGTAAGCTCAAACTCCCAATTTCAAAAACAAATTCAAACTCCCAAATTATTCAGAAAAGAATAAATGCCTTTTGGGTGTAATTTTAAATCTGAAGTAAACCCCAAATCCAAAAAAGGATTTTTTTACCGTTTTTGATCTTTGGATTTCTTTTGGTAGTTATTTGTAGTTGGGATTTATTTTGTAGTATTTGTAGTATTTGAAGTATTTGGATTTAATAAGCAAATGATATTTGAAGAGAGCATTTCGTAGCATTAATAAATCTTAAAGTTCATTATGGTAGCATGCCCCGGCGAAAATACGGCCACATGGTTGGACCGTGTCCATCTGTTGCAGTAGAGAAATGTCCGGTGTGTCGTACTGGCCGGCCCTGTCCGGTGCATAACAACCAGCAGTTACCTGATTATAAGAGCCTGGCGAAGACCAAGCGCCAGAAATTCAGCGGTAGAAAAAAGGGCAAGAAGCGTCCGAAGAAGGGTACGAAGCCCTTCGATAACGTGAGGAAAAAAGAGTAGGTTGGTCACTATAGTCAGGGATTTTTGACCCCAGTAGGGGTGGGTATATTCGTTTTGAATTCTATTCTTTCATAAATTTACATTTCTTATAACGATAGTGAACAAATAGCACTGGTAACTATATAAAAGCGAAACTGAAGCCTCTAAGGATTATTTTCATTATTTACAAAAATTGAAATAGCAACGGTTACATTATATATAAACTCTAAAATAATTCTATAGAGTTATTTTATTTTTATATAATATCTGAAAGAGAGGTGATCGACAATGAATTACAAAAGTCTATTAGGGATTATACTAGTGAGTTTATTTCTTGTGACTGCCACATTCGGGATTATGGGATTTTCACCGGCACAAAATGATAATGAAAATCAGTCAGATTCCGGAAAAATCCTAAAAGCGGAAGGCCCCACATCATATGAAGCAGCAGTTAAAGGTCATATAACGCTGGCATCAAATGGTGACCCGATATCCGGCGTCTATGTGGGTGTGGAACGTGATTCTGGTGGGTACTACACATTTACCACCAACTCAGGTTATTACTGCTTGAATATTACTGATGGTGATTGGGATTTACAAATCAATAAATCAGGTTATTCAGGTTACGGAGCCGAAATAACCCTGGATCCACATGAGGTTCTCACGCTTGATAAAGAACTTGCAGTAGATTCGACACCACCGGAAATAAACCAATTCGAGGTATCATTAACAGAGGCGGTGAGCGCACACCGACCTGCAGTGGTGGAGTTTGCGTTTACAGAAGAATACTACCAGACTGTGGAAGTTTCATTCACAAGAATCTTTGAACGATCGGAAGGTATGATGACAACGAATTCAATGATTATCTATACGAACTCCAACGACCACCCGCCGGTTCATGCCCGGGAAATCGCGCTGGATGAAGGGACATCACCTGGCTCTTATTCCGGCAGGATCGAATGGAACGCCGCTTCAACAGGCTACAAAATATACCAGGAGGGTGGTCTTGAGGAGGGTGCACAATATCCGGACGGTGTATTCGTACCTGCGGATAACAGGCACGGCGATGGGTATTCCATGATTATGGGAATTTATACTAAAGAAAATTATCAAAATCAAATTATCGGTGCGGTTTTTATACAAGACAATCAGGTATCAGAGTTCTATTACATGGGCTCCGGCGACCAATCGCAAGTAGATCTTGAGGATCCAACTTCCAGATTGCAGTTTGCTACATTTTACATGACGACTGCCGAGGATTTTACATCAGGCGGTCCGCCCGAATGGGGTTACATGCTCATGACCAATCCCATACCCGTATCAGACATAATCCTGGTACCGCATGAGGTAGTACCTTCAGGTGATTACATAGTCAGCCTGCGGGTTGAGGATTGGGGTTCCGAGGAAGATGATTTCAGGTATACAGAGATCTCCGTGGATACCGACGCACCTGTGGCGGACGCCGGCGGACCCTACAAGACCAAGCAGGGCTTTGAGATACAACTTGATGCAAGTGAATCTTATGACGATCATTCCGGAATAAAAGAATACACCTGGAAGATCGAGCCTGATACCAAAGAAGGACCTGAAAGTGTAAATGCAATTACACTGCACGGTGAGAAGCCTAAGATCACTCTTGAAGATATCGGTAAATATAGTGTGACGCTGGAAGTTACAGATCAGGGCCATAATTCTGACAGTGACACTGCCACTCTGATTGTAAAAGATGGTATCGCGCCTGAGGCGGTAGAGATAGAAGGCAAGACGGTCTATGCAGGCGAAAAGGTATTGTTCGATTCGTGGGGTTCTACTGATAATGTCAAGATCGTTAAGTATACCTGGACCATCCAGGGCGAAAAGCCCGTTGTGCTGGAAGGTGCAGAGACCCATTATACCTTTGAACATGTGAGAAACTATACTGTTGTTCTGAATGTAAGTGATGCAGAGGGCAACTGGGATACCTCCACAACATGGGTTAATGTAATTCCCGTACCGCCGAAGGATACAACACCGCCTGCAGTGATTGAATCCAAGCTCGATCCTGCAAAAGATGCAACTGGCGTTTCCCTCGAACCGGTTATAGAAATACCCTTTACAGAAGCGCTGGCCATAAAAACCCTGGGGCTAGAGTTGTATTATGTTAATTCCGAGGAGATAACTAAATTCATCGAAGGTACGATAGAGTATAATGAGGATACTTATGTTGTAAAATACACACCCGCTGAGGCTTTGAATTATGAAACGATCTACAAATTGAAATTATCGGTTAGTGATCTTCACGAAAACTGGCTGGAAAACTATGTGTTAAGCTTTACAACAGTGGCCGCCCCTGACTACGATTGTGATTCCATTCCGGATTCTGAGGATACAGATGACGATAATGACGGCATGCCAGACCTTTGGGAGGAGGAGTATGATATGGATCCATATAACGCATCGGATGCAGAATTAGATACAGATGGAGACGGCCTGTCGAACAAGGAGGAATACACCGCAGGCACGGACCCCGAGCTGGAGGATACCGATTCCGACGGCCTGCCGGACGACTGGGAGGTAAAATACGACCTCGATGCAACTGATCCCACTGATGCAGCCCAGGACGATGATAAGGACGGTATGAGCAACATTGATGAATATAAAATAGGTTCAAACCCCACTATACCTGAAAGTGAAGCAGGGGACAAGTCCAAACAAGAAGACAGTGATACTTGGACGTACCTGATATTAGGAATAGTTATCGCTGTGGTCATTGTGTTATTGGTTTATACGCTGTTTATGAAAAAGCAAAAGCCAGCTAAGGACCTGGGCAAGCCTGAAAGGCCTGACGAAGAGCCCGGTACAAGAGATAAAAGGCCTAGGAAAGCGGTCCGACAGAAAAAGGCATTGAAAAACGGAGGTAATAATAAAATGCCGGTCAAAAAAGGCAGTCCTCCTTCGATCAAAAAACATTAATTAACATAGTGATCGAAAAAAATTAGGTAATTTGCCGGGGCATACACCCCGGCCTCTTTTTTTTCTCATAAATGAGATAATACGCTAGGTGCAGTAGGCCAGCCCCGGGCCATAGCCTTAAACCCCTAATTCTTATGAATATATTCACCCAACTACCCGAAACCTATATAGGAGTTCTAGTAGTTTTACCCGTTCTATAATTATTTCGATAAAAATGATATTATCCCGGGGGAAAAAGTAAGTGGCAGCCACCACACCTTTGATGAAGCAGTATAATAAAATTAAAAGCCAGCATCAAGATGCAATACTGTTCTTCCGTATGGGCGATTTCTACGAGATGTTCTACGACGATGCGCGGATCGCATCCAAGGAGCTGGATATAGTGCTAACCTCCCGCGACCGTGAAAAGGGTAAGAAGGTCCCGCTGGCGGGCTTTCCTCACCACGCAGCGGAATCGTATATCGCACGGATGATTAAAAAGGGCTACAAGGTTGCGATATGCGAACAGGTGGAGGACCCCAAGCAGGCCAAGGGTATAGTCAAGCGCGAGGTGGTGCGGATAATAACGCCCGGTACCGTACTGGAATCGGGACTGCTGCAGGACCGGGCGAATAACTACCTGGCTTCCATATCCGTGGATTTCGAAGGTGGTAAAAAAGTTTCAAGACCCAAATGGTCGAAAGAAAGCAGTGATTCCGAGCTCGGCAGCCCCAAAAATATCGAAGGATTCGGGATCGCATTCGTTGATATCTCCACCGGAGAGTTTCTAACCACGGAGTTCTCCGGCGACGATGCAGCTTCCAAGCTGCTCTCCGAGCTTGCAAGGTTTAAACCCGCCGAGTGTATAATCTCTGAGAGGCACAAGTCTTCAGAGAAATTGCAAAGGATCTTTTCCGAGCAGCCCAATATGATGGTATCGAACTATCATGACGATGCATTTCATTACGAGTTGGCCCGAAAGCGTCTTACCGACCATTTCAAAGTCGTGTCGCTGGAAGGGTTCGGCTGCGAGGATAAAACTATGGCGGTCTCTGCCGCAGGTGCGGTCCTCAACTACCTGCAGGAGACGCAGAAGAAGCAACTGGATTATATCAATTCGCTTTCAACTTATACCTCCAGCGAGTACATGGTGCTGGACTCCACCACCATGCGCAACCTGGAATTATTCACCAACATCCGTGACGGTAAGCTGCACGGCACACTGCTGGAGGTACTGGACTCCACGCAGACCTCCATGGGCTCGCGCATGATACGGAAATGGCTTCAGCGGCCGCTCATCAATATAATCGAGATCAACCGCAGGCTCGACGCGGTGGACGAGTTCGCGCGCAGCGTATTTTTGCGCAGCGACCTTGGTGCGGCGTTCAAGGGCGTTCAGGACCTGGAGAGGCTCATTACGCGGATAGTATACGGCAGCGCCAACGCCCGCGACCTGGTGGCTCTGAAGAACTCGTTAAAGGCGGTACCGCAGATTTCGGACCTGCTTGGCGGTGCCGAGCCGCCGCTGAAATCAGACCTGTTGAACGAACTGGCAGAAAAGCTCGACGGCTTGCCCGAGATCGTAAAGCTCATCGACGATAATATCGTGGACGACCCGCCGGTTTCCGTGCGTGAAGGGGGATTGATAAAACCGGGGGCATCTGAGGAGCTTGACGAGCTGAAGAAGATCACTAAGGACGGTAAGAGCTGGATCGCCGAGCTGGAGGCCTCCGAGCGGAAGAGGACCGGAATTAAAACACTGCGGGTGGGCTACACAAAGGTATTCGGCTATTACATTGAGGTTAGCAAGGCCAATTTGAACATGGTGCCTTCCGAGTACATCCGCAAGCAGACGTTGGTTAATGCCGAGCGGTTCGTAACGCCTGAACTAAAAGATAAAGAGGCCATGGTGATCTCGGCAAAGGAAAAGCTGGAGGCGCTTGAATACAAGCTGTTTACCGAACTTCGCGAGCGCGTGGGCTCCGAAAATAAAAGGGTGCAGTCAACGGCCCAGACGATTGCAGCGCTGGACACGCTGGTATCACTGGCACACATTGCGGTCAACAACAACTATACCAGGCCGAAAATAGTTGAGGATGACACGATTTCCATCAAGGACGGAAGGCACCCGGTGGTGGAGCACCTGGTCGAAGAGGGGTTTGTGCCCAATGATGCCGAACTGGACTGTGACGAGAACCAGCTTATAGTGCTCACGGGGCCGAATATGGCAGGTAAATCCACATATATGCGCCAGGTGGCGCTTATTACATTAATGGCGCAGCTCGGAAGTTTCGTACCAGCTAAAGCAGCGCAGATCGGCGTGGTGGACAGGATTTTTACAAGGGTCGGCGCCTTCGACGACCTGACCCACGGGCAGAGCACTTTCATGGTGGAGATGCTGGAGCTCGCAAATATTTTGAACAGCGCCACAACGCATTCGCTTATCATACTGGACGAGATCGGGCGCGGTACCAGCACTTTCGACGGGCTGAGTATCGCCTGGGCGGTAACCGAATTCATATCCGGCAGCTCCGGTATCGGCGCCAAAACCATATTCGCCACACACTACCACCAGCTCACAGAGCTCGAGCAGATGCTGCCGGGTGTGAAAAACTATCATATAACGGTTAAAGAGGAGGAAGATGACATAACCTTCCTTCGCAAGATCAAGCACGGCGGGACGAGCCGCAGTTACGGTATACAGGTTGCACGCCTGGCGGGACTGCCAAAGGATGTAATCAAGCGCGCCAAGCGCGTGCTTGAAAGTATTGAGCTTGAGAACAGGATTTTAATGGAATACACGCCTGCTGAAGGTACGCAAAAGTCAACAGAGCCGGGAGAGATTCCGAGGTTAATCACGGAACCTCGCAAGATCACCCAGCTTATATTCGACCCTTCGGGGGAGGGAGCTGAGAAGAAACCCAGTGAAATAGAGGAAGATCTCAAAAGGGCAGATGTGGAGAACATGACACCAGTGGATGCGATGAACTATTTGTATGAACTCAGGAAAAAGATAAATGATAAGAAAAATCCTAAGCACTAAGCACTAAACAAATCCGAAGTATGAAAAAAGAAATTCCAAACAAATACGAAAATCTAATGCTCCAAATTAGAAATACAACCGAAGGGGGGCGGGGTCTTGGTAATATTGGGACAGAAAATCGAGCGCGAAGGTTTACCCGAGCGTAAATTTCATCGATTTTCTGGCGAGAAAGTATATTCTCGATTTTGAGCTTCCTTGGTAGTATTTGTAGTATTTGTAGTATTTGGATTTCCACCGTAGGTGGTGGGGTGGGGGTTTAGAACAGAAAATCGAACGCTGAGGTTTACCCGAACGTAAATTTCATCGATTTTCTGGCGAGAATATCAATTCTCGATTTAGTATTTAGTATTTTTAAAGCAAGGAAAAAAGAAAAAATATGGCAGAGCTTTTATTTCTCTGCCGCTTTTGCCAGTCGTTCCATCATGACCTTCTGTTCTACCGATGCTATCATTTTTGTTGTGGCCACAACGGTATCGGGATTCAAGCTGATACTGTCGATGCCGTTTCGCACCAAAAACTCGGTGAACTCCGGGTAGACCGAGGGGGCCTGCCCGCAGATGGAAACGGTTTTACCCATGCTGTGCGCCACTTTAATTAAGTGTTCGATTGCGCGCAATATGGCCTCGTTGCGTTCGTCGAAATAGCCCATACGTGCCAGTATATCGGAATCCCTGTCAGCGCCCATGATCAGCTGCGTCAGGTCGTTCGATCCGATGGAGAATCCGTCCACCATCTCTCCGAACTTATCCGCCAGGAATATATTGCACGGCAGTTCCGCCATTAGCCACAGCTTGAAGTCCTTACTGCGCTCCAGGCCTTCCTCCTTCATGATCTCGATGATGCGCTTGGTCTCATCCAGTGTACGGACAAAGGGTAGCATTACCCAGAGGTTGGTCAAGCCCATCTCATTGCGGACCTTTAATATTGCACGGACCTCCAGCCTGAACGCTTCTTCGAACTCCTTTTTGACATAGCGCGAGCACCCGCGCCAACCTATCATCGGGTTCGCTTCCTCGGGCTCGTACTTCTCACCGCCTGGTAGTTCGCGGTACTCGTTGGTCTTGAAATCACTTGTGCGCATAACCACCGGTCGCGGGAAGAACGCTTTAGCGACCTTTGCGGCGCCTTCTGCAAGTATATCGATGAACTTCTGGCTTTCACCGGCGTCGATCAAAGCGTTCGGGTGGGCCTTTACATAGGTTCCCACTATGAACTCTTCGCGCATGAGACCTACACCTGCGGCAGGTAAGTGCGCATACTTTTCTGCGGCGTCCGGTACACCGAGATTCATATAAACCTTGGTTCCGGTGACCGGTACGACGTCTGCAACTGAAACGCCCCAGGGTGTGGCTGCAGCTTCTTTTGCATCAAGTGCAGCTTTCTGGATTCCATCGTATACCACACCGAGCTTTGCATCCACCGTTATCTCCTGTTCGTCTCTCAAGATATCAGTGGCTTTTCCGTAGTCGGTATAAGCTTCTGTACCCACGATGCACGGTATGCCGAGCTCTCTGGATACTATTGCTGCATGACAGGTCGAGCCGCCCTTATCGGTGACAATACCGTCTGCGCGCTTCATTGCCGGTACCATATCAGGCGTGGTCATAACGGTTACCATAATATCGCCGTCTTTAACCCTGTCAAGTTCATTTATGTCTGATATAATCGTCACTTTGCCCCCGACCACGCCCGGCGAAGCCGAAAGACCCTTTAATAGGATTTCACCTGTTCCTGTTTCTCCTTCTGGAGTTGTTCCCATTTCTGCACTCTCCTGCTCGGCAGCCGCCGGAGTTGGCGCTGCGGTCTCCTTTTTTATCGTTGTTACTGGGCGTGCCTGGACGATATAAACGTTATTCGCCTCAACACACCATTCAACATCCATAGGTTCACCGTAATGTTTCTCGATATTTCGACCGGCCTTGCCTACTTTGATTATTAATTCATTTGAAAGTTTCTGTTTCGCACCTGTATCATCTGGTAAATCGAGCTTGATTGAAGTTCCCTCTTCACTGCGGGTGTACATCCAGTTCTGCGGCGAGACCTTTTTATCTACTATCTGTAGACTCTTCTGGTCAACTATGTAGGTATCTGGTGTTATTTCTCCGCCAACGATTGCCTCGCCCAGCCCGAAGCCGGCTTCGATCACGATTTTAGGTTCGCCAGTAACGGGATCGGATGTGAACATAACGCCCGAGATCTCGGAATTGACCATCCGCTGAATTACAACCGCCAGAGCGACCTTGGTGTGGTCGAAACCCTGTTTCTCGCGGTAGAAGATCGCCCGGGGTGTGAACAGCGAACTCCAGCATTTTCGTACTTTCTCCAATAAGTCCTCTTCGCCCCTGATATTTAGATATGTTTCCTGCTGGCCTGCGAAGCTCGCCTCCGGTAGATCCTCAGCTGTTGCAGAGGAACGGACTGCCACAAAATCTGCCGTTTTACCGGCATTCTTGCTTATTTTCTTATAGGCATTGATAATATCAAGTTCCAGGTCCCATGGAACCTTGCCCGACTCGAATATCTTTCGGATCTTTTTTGACCGTTCCATCAACTCATTGGAATTATTTACATCCAATCCTTCTAACGCCGAGAAGATCTTGTCTTTTAAGCCGGATTCTCTAAGAAATTTCCAATAAGCATCAGCAGATACTATAAAAGCATCTGGAACCGGGAAATTATTACCTATCATTTCGCCTAAGTTAGCTCCTTTCCCTCCTACTGAAGGTACATCTTTTTGGGTAACTTCATTGGCCCAAAGTATCGTTTTCATAAAATCACGCAACCCCAATATTGTTAATTATTTTAATATTTTTGTATGGTTTAATTTATTTAGTTTATAATAGGAGTTGAAATTCAGGAGGCAGGAGGCGCCCCTTCGGGGAAAGCCAAAATCCAAATATTACAGATGAATCAAAGATTATATGCGAAGACTTACAAATTCCATATTGCATATATTGTAAGTCTTCTGTCCTAAAAGCCCATGAAATTGGTCCTTTATTCAGC
>CP070629.1:72865-82877 GCA_020356005.1 Thermoplasmata archaeon | reverse complement strand
TTTCCAGGCCCGCCTTTTGTGCGGTCTTAACGCAATCCTGCATGAACTTGCGGGAGGTCCAGGGATGTTCCACCAAAACGAAGTTCGGTCGGAACGCCAGGAAATTTACAGGGAGTTTTGGATCCAGGCCCGCAATAAAACCGCATAAATCCGTTATGTCATCGTCATGCAGGTGCGGTATAACCAGTATACGGAACTCCCAGAGCTTTTCCGCTGCGGCCTGTGCGATATGTTCAACATTACGCAGCACAACCTCCACATCCGCACCTGTTAGAGCCGAAAATAGGTGCGGGTCGAAGGCTTTAATGTCAAATGTAATGGAATCGGAAAATTTGAGAATTCTACTGAGGCTTTCTAGCGTCATGTACCCGTTGGTATCGAAATTGACCTTGATGCCTGGCTCAACCGCCCGAGCTGCTGCAATAACCGCTTCGACCCACGGCAGCGAGCAGGTGGGCTCGCCGCCGGTAAAAAATAATCTATCAGCACCCATGAGCTTTGCAGTCGAACCTGCAAGATTCGCAAGTGCAAGTTCAGCCCATTCCGAGGGGGGGTAATATCCCTCGATCACATCATAATACTTGTTGGCGGGGTAATGCGCCACCGGCCAGTTCTGGCAGTAAATACACCTGAACGAGCAGCCGGTCAAAAACGCATCGTACGACGCCGGCGGGGCAGGGTGCAGCTGCGAACTGGAAACCTCCGGGACCGTGATACCGCACAGCCCCACCTCACCATCCAGCCGGGCCGCCTCGCAGTTCCATTCGCAGAGCGTACAGGAACTTAGATCGGTAGAGAGATAATCCAGTTCCTCCGGTGGAGGTTTTGATAATATCGGCATGGAATCCGAGTATAGGATTAAGTCCTTATTAACCATATTATTGGTTTTCTATGCATTTTTGTTTAAAAGAGGTAGAAATTTTTGTTCTATGTTTATATATAAAAATATATAATTTAAAAAATAACATAAATTTATCAAAATTAGCACTTAATAATTTCTTACATTTATATTGGGGTAATTTAATATATATTTAAATTATACGATAAATATTAAAATGTATAAACCAATTATACTAGCGTTTATGTATAGCAAATTTATGGCTGTAGGCCTTACAGCTGTGTTATTAGTGACAGCCATAATTTATACAACTCCCTCTGCAGATTCTTTGGTAGAATCTACACCACCAGATTTGGTAATTGCATCGGATAAAAGTGTCATCATCTTTCCACCGGGTGGAGGTTACGACGAAAATTATTGGATTGACGTCCGTTCAGGTTTTACAGTTGTGGAGGCAAGTATAAATTTATGCGGGCTGGATATGCTTAATTCTACGCAGCTTGAGCATTTTGAAGTTGCCACCACCGATACAAATGACGATGTCTCGATAGACCCGCAGGTCGTGACCGATATTTACGGCAATCAATTTGTCGTGTGGGTTGATAACGGTAACATCGGTGGTGCACTCACCGATCTTGACATTTTTGTAGATCAATTTGACGGGGTTTCCTGGAAGGGGCCAACTTTGTTATCGGACATGAAGGCCAATACCGTATCCACCGAACCTGCGGTTGCAACAGATCCCTCCGGAAATGTTCATGTGGTATGGTCCGAAGAAAGTAATGCAGTGAGCAGCGGGCCGGATAGGGATATATTCTATAAAATATGGACCGGCAGCTCCTGGTCAAGTACACCTGTTTTAATCTCGGATATGTCCTCTGGTGATTCAATATCACCTGAGATAGCAACCGACAGCTCAGGTAACGTCTATGTTATCTGGGTTGACAATGACAATATCCAGAGCAGCGGCTTTGATAATGATATAATGCTACGCTACTATGATTTCCAGAGTTCTTCATGGAGCAATACATTTGTGGTGTCAAGTGATACGAACGACGGCGATTCCATCGAACCTGCAATTACATCTTTTGGCAATACAGTCTATATCGCATGGAGCGAGAACGGTAATATTGCAGGTTCCGGTTCGGATTATGATATCATCCTATGTTCGTACACGGGGACTGCACAATTACTTCTGCCGATTGTTGTTTCGACTGATATTAATGATGACATTTCACGCAACGCAGCTCTGGCAGCAAATGATACTCGCGTTTACGTCGTATGGCAGGACAATGGCAAGATTCAGAACAGTGGAACCGATTATGATATCATTCTCACCAGCCTTGATCTTTCGAATTTATTATTTGAACCTTTTCAGATAGTTACCGACTCTACATTCGGTGAATCCGCAAATCCAGATATTATTCTTGATAATTTCTATAATCTTTACATTAGCTGGGAAGATAACGGAAATATTGCCCAATCCGGTACCGACTGGGATATCTATTATCGAATAAAGGATAAATTATCATTCAGAAGTCCTGAACTGCTAACGGATTCTATCACATCAAGTAAATCAACAAATGTTTCTTTAGCTTTAAGTCATGACAACCATATCCAATTTGTATGGCAGGATCCAACCAATCTATTCGCAAGCGGATCCGACGAGGATATTTTCCTGAAAGATATTTATTTTGAGTTTCTATTTCCAACCAATCCAAAACTCGATATTGGCGACGATTCCGAATGGGACTGGTTTTATACTGATAATAACGGCATTTTTTCTACCGGGTTAAAACTTGAGGGTGAATGGCTGGGATTGAAGCTTACATCGGTTGTAAAATCCTACAGCGGAAATGAAGATTATGTCCGGATACACTTCAAATTCTATTCGGATACTGCGGGTGTGATTAATATAACCAAGCTCTCTGTAAGAGGAACCAGTACACCGCAGCCCCCGACTAACCTCAGAGTAATCGGCGAGAACCAATTCCATGTGGTTAATCATCAACCGACGCTCGTCTGGGAGTTTTCTGATTTAGATTCGGCCAGCCAGGGCCGATTCGAAGTGGATGTGGGTACCACCTCAGGGGGTAACGATGTATGGGACCCCGCCCCGGCTGAAACATCCGACACCTGGTTGAAATACCTGGGCTCGACATTAGAGGACGGTGAAACCTATTATTTCCGCGTAAGAGTTACGGATTGTGATGACTCTACCTGGAGCGATTGGAGCGAACCGTACGAATTCAGGATGAACAGTGCACCCTCTGTAATATCATTAACACCACTGGCCGGAACCTTTGACCACAATATAACTTTGTTCTGGGCAGGTGAGGATGATGATAATGATAACCTGACATATTTCTTGAGGGCATTCTACGACGGTGCATGGCACACAATTGTCGAAGAAAGCCCTGCCACCAGCTACATCTGGGATACTACGGATATCGCAGAACAGAACATTGATTTCGAATGCTATGCTTTTGACGGCTTCGAAAACTCAACTGGCTACAACCCGCTTGGAAATATTTATATTTCACACAACACACCTCCCACGCTTGAAATAGTTTCGCCGAGAATTGATGTTAAGCCGCGAGAGCAAAAATTCATCATAGAATGGACAACATTAGATCCTGATGAAGGTGATATATTAAAAATTTCACTATTTTATGATGTGGATACTGATCCAATAGAAAAAAATCTAATTGTAGAAGATTTACGAAACCAGGATGATTACGAGTGGGATACCTCCGAGGTTCCTCCCGGTGAGTATTACATCGCGGGAGAAGTAACGGACGGTACCGATGTGGTAGTGGCCTACAGCACCGGCACTATAATTGTGGGGACAGAAGACGATAAAAGTCCACCTATGGTTGTTTCTACCACTCCTCCAAATAATGCTGTGAATATTCACCTTTACACTGATATTAAAGTTATTTTCGACAAAGATATTGATTCAACTTCCATTAATTTCAATACTTTTTATATTAAAGACTCAAAATCCAGGCTGATAGAGGGTGAACGCGAATATAAATCTGAGAGTAAAGAACTGGTTTTTGATCCGAAATCAACACTTCAATTCAATACAAAATATACAGTTGTATTGACCCATGATATCCGTGATATGGATGGCTTGAAATTGGACGGCAACGGAAACGGGATCGTTGATGACGAGAGCGGTATCGATGATTATTCGTGGACCTTTTCCACAATGATGAAAGAATTTGATACGACGCTTCCGGAGGTAATCTCATCCAATCCGGAGCAGGGTATGACTGACGTCAAAATAGGGACAACCATAAAAATCAATTTCAGTGAACCCATCGAGCCATCAAGCATTAATTCCAGATCATTTCTGGTTCTTAAATTGGATGATATGCGCAACTGGAATGGCTCGTCTTTTGAAACATTGATATCAAAGTCAATGGAGGGTGTTGTATCATATAACACAGAACATTTCCAGGCAATATTTACACCAAGCGAACCGCTTGATTATGAGACAACGTATGTGGTAAGTCTGACCACAGAAATCGTAGATCTTTCCGGCAATCATTTTGAAGGCTACATCTTCTCATTCACCACAGGTTCCGAGGAAATAATTGAGGATACCGAAGAGGACGAAAAAGGGGATGAGGAGAAGACCATTGTAGAGGTATTCCAGTGGGATTACTTCTATTATGTTTTTATTTTCCTGCTGATTGTTTTAATATTGATTGCCACTACATTTATAAACCGCCGTATTATCATGGGACCAATTCGAATAAGAGACATATTTATAATCTACAACGACGGAAGACTTCTTTATCACCACAGGCCCAAAGACACTGACGGACTTCCCGCTTCTGTTTCTCAGGATATTGATGACAGTGCAGTAAGCAGTATGCTTACAGCTATACAGGATTTTGTTAAGGATTCGTTCAAATTATCACGCAGTTCAGGCCTGAACGAACTCAGGCACGGAACCTTGAGAATTTTAATAGAGCATGGTAACAACAGCTATGTCGCCGTTGTTTGTTCTGGCGGGCCCACAACCAAGATCCGCAAGGAAATGAAGGAAGTAATCTACGATTTGAACACGAAGTACGGCATAGTTCTGGACGACTGGGACGGAAATATGAATTCCATTGCGGGCATCGATAAACTACTGGTACCACTAATAACTATGGAAAGGGGACCGCAGAAAAAATAGAATTTCTAAGATTAGAAAATGCTTATACTCGGGGCTGGGGCCTCGGGTGATTTTATTTTCTGTTAGAAAATAATGCTTTAATAATTAACCCCAGGCCCTAGGCCCCGGTACCCCAGCCCCGATTTAATCACCCTAGCGCCTAGTCTCCCGTCTCTAGCGCCTGATTTCAATCCTCCCTCTTCGTGCGATCTTCCCACTGGCTGTAGGAATCAATTTTTTTCAAATCTCCCTCCGGTGTGGTTATGGGGAGGTTCATCGCCTTTCGGATAACTGCGAGAGCAATAGTATGGAAGGTGTTATCCACGCCATCGCCGGTCTTTGCACTTGTAAGAAAAGCATGGGTTTTATAACTGCGAGCCAGATTCTCCGCTTCTTTGATTTCAAATGTTTTTTTAGAGAACAAATCAGATTTATTTGCCAGCAGAACAAAAGGTATATCGGGAGAGGCTTTTTGCAATTGGTATATCCAGGCAGGAAGACTTTCTAGGGTGTCATGCCGAGTAAGATCGCTTACAATTAAAGCGCCTTCTGCACCGCGGTAATATGAAAGATGGACATTATTAAAACTAACCTGCCCGGCAATATCCCAGATGAGTAATTTTATACGGATAGTCTGACCGGTTTCCTGGATATAAAGTTTAACAAGTTTCGGTAAAACATTTGTACCGATCGTAGAAATATAATTATCGTCATATGTATTCTCGATGAAACGTCTTATTAAGCTTGTTTTACCAACCGCAGGATCACCGAGCAAACAGATTTTTTTCTGATAATCGAATTTCTCATTTTCACTCATCGTTTTTTCTCCTAAATATCGCATTAAGTCGACCTGTAATAGGTTCGGGGATATATCAATAATTTGTTTAATTTATTATATGCTTTTTAATCGCTTCCAGAGGGGCGGTTAACGTTGGACGGTTGCGAAGTGCGTTACGTTAGGCGTCTGACGTTTAACGGCCGCAATCCGAAACCGGATGACGTTACGCCCCTCGCAAACGCAAACGAGTTCCGCCCTTCTGTAAGCGATTTATCAGCTTATATAATTCTTATTGCAATTCAAGTTTATTTTTAGCATACTCCATAGCTTCCTTTGCGGTTTCTGTATCACCGATTGATTTATACAGATGGCTCAGTTCGGTGTACAATTTCGATTTGTAATACGGCATTAGAAAACCGTGGAGGTAATGGAGGGCCATATCTATATGATTTATGGCCTTCTCAGGTTCCTTTGATAAATTATAAAGGTATCCTTCAAGTGCATAGCAGTAGGCGGTACCTAACGGGTCAGATAAGGTTTCAAATGCTGCAAGAGCCTTTTTTAGTTCCTTTGATCCTTCTTCGTGCTGGTTCTGGATAATGAGATTCTGGACGTTGTGAAGGAGCGCGTAAGCCAGACCTTTTTTGAAATATCTCTCATTTGAAATCTTGAAACCTTTGAGTAGATTTTCATCGGCTTTGGGGTAATCACCGCGCTCGATATGGATTCTTGCAATTAATGAAAATGAACGGACCACTCCGTGATCGTTTGATATGCTCTGGAATAACTCCAGACCCTTGTGATAATGTTCCAAAGAAAGATCAAGATCATCTTTACCCCAGTAAACATTTCCCAGCTTTATTAAAATTTTGGCAGAACCTAAAGTATCTTTATTCGATACCAGTTTTTCATATAATTTTTTATAAATACGTTCTGCCTCATCAAAGTTACCGATCATCCATTTGAGCCATCCTATACTGTTTTCGATTTCAATTATTCCTTCCTGATCTCTGCTGGTTTTCAGCACCTCCAGGCTGTGCGCAAGATTCGATTCCGCAGCTTCCACTTCTAAAGGCTTCCAGCCGATCAAACCAATTTCATCCAACAGTTCTGGTTTTTCTATCTTTTCTTTCTCGAACCATGCCAAAAAACAGCACTGCCAGTAATACTCGAAAACATTATCCCATTCACCCCAGGTATTCATGATGTCGCCCCTGAGGTTGTTGAGCTTGGCCAAATATTCGGGGCTGACATTCGAATCAAACTTAGTTAAAATGCTCATAGCCTCATCAAGATAACCGCGTCTGATTAAAATTGGGGCCCTGTTCACCATGAGTTCAGCCGCCAAATCCTGCTTATCAGCATTGATGTAATGATATACCGCTTCGAGTACATTTAAATCTTCAGAGATATCCTGGGAATAATACTCTGCGGCGTGAAAATGATAATTATTGCGCTGCTTACCAATCAATCTAGAATAAAAAAATTCGCGGACAATATCATGCACATAATACTTGCCCGGTTCCATTTCCAGCAACAATGTTTTATTTATCAATCGGTCTATAGTTTCAAAATCAGCCTCATCGTCTATCAGGAATCCGTGTGTGGGGACGGGTTTGCGGTGGACTGAAATTGACATAAATAACGCTTTCTCTTCAGGATCGAGTTTTTGATACACCTGTTCATTTATGAAATTCATCATGTCGCTTATATCATCAACTTGACCGCTATTTTTTATCAGTTCCAGTGCCAGGGGATGACCGCCGGTTAGTGAATAAATGCGGTTGAAATCTTTTTCCAGCGTTTTATCACCCAGCATTTCTTTAGAGCTTTCTCTATCCAGGCCCTGTAATTTTGCTACATAAACTATTTTTTTAAGAGCAATATCACGCTGATCATAAACGGGTAAATGGGTACGGGTAAGAAACATGAAATGCATGAGGAGTTTTGAATCCAGGTGCTCGATCAGACCCGAGAATAATTGCTGAACAGAATCCGATGCACGGTGGAAATCGTCTATTACGCACATGGCTTTCATGGAATTGAATTCCTGAACAATTATTTTGGTGATTTTATACATATCAAGCTCGGGTCGGGTTGATTCCAGTTCTCTTAACAGATCCTTATGACCATATTTATTGAAAAACTCCGCGAGCTCTTCTATTATGCTTTTAGAGGTATCCCAATCCTGCAGTTTAAACCAGAAAAGCTTCCAGCTTGAATCGAAGTGCTTAAGAATCTTAGCAGCCAGCGTGGTTTTTCCGATACCCGCCATACCCTCGATAATAAAAATCGGATATTCCTCGAGAAGACTTGGATAAACCTCGAGTTCTTTCGATCTCCCGTAAAATGTGTAGACCTCCGGTACCTTCATGAAAGGTGGTGGCTCTTTAACGAAAATCTCTGGAGGCACGGCTTCTCGAACTGCTGCAGCCTGGACCGCCACATCGTAATCGGGTTCTGAAACAGCAGCGGCCTCGCCTAAAGGCTTGGTACGTACTTCTGATGGTTGTGGTCCCTCAGGTTCGGTTTCCGGTTTATGCGTCTTTGGATCGTAATAACCGTACTTTTCAAGAATTCTCAATAATTCTGTAATGGATAAACCGAAGTCAGAAAGCTCCAGCGCTTCGGAGAGTGTAACCTCGGTGATCTTACCGTCATCCAGTTTTGCATCCACAAGTTCTGTCGCTATTTTATTTTCCAGGGCTTCTGCCTGGGTTCGACCTTCCCAGGTAATAAAATAAGCATTCATCCGGCGTTTGCTGTCCAGAACTCTGCATAGCTTTTCCTCAACAAAGTTTTTAGTTATTAAATTACCCAGTGCCCGTGAAACACTGCCGCGGGGACTGTCCAGGCTGTTGGCAATACCGAACTGGGTTACTTCCTTGGGAACCCTTTTAGCAGCATCAACTTTAAGGTATCTTTTGAGATGTAATAGTATTTTATTTTCAGTTGATACAAAAAATTTTAGTTTCTTTTTCATTTATAGTTAGAATACAAGGAATGCTAAATAAATTTAATGGCCTCAGTGACAAAATTTCATATGGAAATATTGCGTAAATTTACCGGCTCTAAATGTAAATTTACGACTGACTTTTATATACTTTGAAACGAGTCTGGTATTATTGAGAGGGGCAGAGGGGGAGGCATTCAAAAGCACAAAAAAAACCGAGGTCGGGCATGCGAGTCTCCCGGAACCCATGTCCGACCCTCCCTAAAATCGCGCCCTTCTATAATAGCCATACCCTGCATTATTTACAAAATCACGATTACTATTTAAAACCGAGAGGCGGTTTAATAATTCAAGGAGAAAAGTCGACTTGAATAAAAATCTGGCCCAAAAGGGGGGGCAAATACAAGTCGCATTACTAACAGAATCCCGATAAAAGTGTGCGGTAGGGGGAATAGGAGGTTTCAGTAGAAGGAGACTAAAAAAAATTAAGTAAAATTCCCCCTACCAGTTGTTGTTTTAACAACATATTCTAGATAACTCTCAGTCTATATAAGAATTTTGGTATATAGAAATATATTAATTTTGGGTATGGCAATCTAGTATTTTATTATATTATGAGGGTTGGATATAAATCACAAATGATATTTTTTTAAAAATCAAATTAAGTTAAGATGCTACCTTAACAAATGATGTAGGACATTACCTTCGATTCAATAACTCAATAGTTGACAGTTACCTCTGAGATGAATCCTCAGGGCTTTTCAGCCTCTCGATTTTTATTAAATCCTCTTGCTCATTAACCTGAAATATTTTTCCAAAAAAAGTCTCGATTACTTCGATATTTGTTAGGGTATGAGTGGACAGGGGTGCCCGTACCAAAATACTGCCCCGATTACTGATTGCCAGATATATTAGTAATTGATCAGCTGCATATCGATCAACTGTGGCTTTTGAATGTATTTCCGTTAGTAAATCATTTAAAGCGTTTTTCGCCAATTTTTCTGCACTTACACCCCGTTCACCCAATGCACTACTGCCTAAAACTGTGTTGGGACTCTTCGACCATAGTGTAATTCCCACACCGGGGCTGAGGCTGTGAGATACATGCTCGATTTCCATTTCAAGCGTTTCGTTTTTGAATTGCTTTTGAAATTCCGAAATTGCACTTGATTTCATCCGTTGTGAGATTTGGTTCGGAAGATTTGCATAATGAACTATTCCATGTACCTTTTCAAACTTTTCAGGTTCTGCAAGAAAAAGATCTTTCCAGCC
>CP070629.1:68986-72765 GCA_020356005.1 Thermoplasmata archaeon | reverse complement strand
CGGTTTAAAGAAATTAATATGGTCAATGAAACAGTTTAGTTGAATGGCAATGATCGCTTTCAAATTAAGCTTTATTTGTTTAAGACACCCGATGTTGCGCTCTGTTCAACAATCGGGTGTTTTTCTATTAAACGAGTTCATTCAATTTCCTATTTCGTCAGCGACATCTTTTTGGTGATAAAAAAGGACTGATTCTCTTCGACAGGATTCGATTTGACCTCAATGCGATACAGGTAAATTCCAGAAGGGAGAGTTTGCCCAAATTCATTTTTAGCTTGCCAGTTATAAAGGTGGCTTCCTGCCGCTAAAATTCCATCCATCAAAATAGCGACCTGTTGACCCAACATGTTGAAGATGCTCAGCTTCACCTGTGCTTCAAAAGGCAGGTCGAAGGAAATTGTTGTCGATGGATTAAAAGGATTGGGATAGTTGTTATAGAGCTTAAATTCACCAGGGATGTTTTCAATAATCGGATTCGTATCGTGTTGTACTAATTTTTCTAAATTGTGTCTTTCCTGGTAGGTCGTCACCTGGATAGCTGAAATTTTCGGATCTTCTATGCCTTTTATAAAATTGATGGTTAACTGATTATCATTTACATTGATGATGAATATTTTATCGAGTGCATTATCATGACCTGCCTCGGCATAAATATCAAAATTTGACAGCACAGTATTGCCCTCAATTTGAACATCGAATACCCTTTTCCCTGGGGCATAAAGATAGATTTCGGCAAATCGTAATGTCACTTCATATTGTCCATTTGCCACATCAAACTGATAGCCCTGCAATCCCCACCGTTCGGTTTGATAAAGGATGTCGTCGGGAGTATTGTAGATTGGATCATTAGTTGAGTAGGTATTTCCTGCAATATATCCCCAACTACCTGATGTATATGCCTTGTCTGCATCCCAGAAATTGTCACTGACATCGATGTAACTCGATCCACCACAATTGACCCGTTGTACATAAGTATATTGAGTTGATACGGTCATTTTTACAACGATATTCTGATCTCCTCCATTCGACGTGACCGTTATTGTTCCGAAATATTCTCCATCTTCCAAATCAGCTCGATTTACATTGACTGTCACGGCAGTAGATTGATTCGCTAATAAGATACCACTGGTTGGGTTCAGCGAGCTAATCCAACTCTCATCTGGGTTTTCAGCAGCTTCCCAATCAAGGATTGCTCCGCCAGTGTTTTTAATCTCGAAAGTCATGATGGATGCACTTGAGCCAAAATCGAGCGTCGTTGGGGTAACGGATAATTGCGGTTCCTGGATTGAGGCAATTACCTCAATGGCAGAAATCTTAGCAGCATTTTTATCGGCGACAAGATCGATATTTAAAATCCCGTCTGAAACATCAACTATAAAAGATTTTGAAGTTGCAGCATCATGACCGACATCGGCATATATATCATAATTATTTATTAGTTTTTGATTTTCAATGGAGATATCAAAGATTCGAATTTTCTTTCTTCCGTAATAAATTTCAGCAAAATGAAGGGTAACATTATAACTACCATTGCTCACATCAAATCGGTAGCTTAAAGATTCTTCCCATCGTTCACTCTGATATAGAAAATCATCTTCGGTATCATCTATTGGATCATTGGTTGAATAGGTGCTTCCAGCAGTATATCCCCAATTACCCGATGTGTAAGGCTTGTCTGCATCCCAGAGATTACCACTGACATCGCTGTAACTAGATCCACCACAGTTGACCCGTTGTACATAAATAGATTGAGTTATTACGGTCATTTTTACAATAATATTCTGATCACCTCCATTCGATGTGACCGTTATTGTTCCAAAATAATCTCCATCTTCCAGATCAGCTCGATCTATATTGACTGTAACGGTAGTGGATTGATTCGCTAATAAGTTACCATTGGTTGGATTCAACGAGCTAATCCAGCTCTCCTCTGGATTTTCAGAAGCATTCCAGTTCAGCGTTTCGCCACCCTCATTGGACACTGTAAACATCATGCTGGTTGTTGTGGTACCAAAATCGAGCGTATTTGGTGATACGGAAAGCAGAGGCGCACCAGGAACGGTCATTTTAATGGTGATGTTCTGTTCACCACCATTTGAAGTTACGGTAATGTTGCCAAAATACTCGCCTTCATTCATGCCATTTCGATCAATAGTAACGGTAATGACCTGAGATTCTGCCACCTCCAGAGAGCCACTATTAGGATTGAGCGAAATAATCCATTGTTCATCGGGATTCTCAAAAGCACTCCAGTTTAAGGTTTCACCACCTGCATTGGACACTGTAAACGTCATGCTGGTTGTTGTGGTACCACAATCAAGCGTATCTGGTAATACAGAAAGCAAAGGTGCACCAGGAACAGTCATTCTAATGGTAACGTCCTGTTCACCACCGTTGGAAATTATGGTTACGGTTCCAAGGTGCTCGCCTTCATCCATTCCATTTCGATCAACAGTCACGGTAACGATCTGATATTCTTCTCCCGCTAATGCACCATTACCAGGACTAACCGATGTTATCCACGGTTCGTCTGGATTTTCAGCAGCTTCCCAATCTAGGGTTTCTCCGCCGCTGTTTTTAACTTCGAAAGTCATGCTGGTTGTGCTTGACCCAAAATCGAGCGCCGTTGGGGTAACTGATAGGATTGGATTGATAGATTTTGAAATAACTTGAATGGCAGAGATTTTTGGATCTTCGATATCGCTAATAAAGTCTATATTAAGTTGCCCATCATTAACTTCGGTTGTAAAGATATGAAATGTTGCATTATCATGACCAGCTTCGGCATAAATATCATACTCTGTTAATACCTGTTGTCCTTCAATATTGACATTAAAAACTCGTTTTCCATTTGTATTGAAATAAATTTCAGCAAACATTAATTTGACTTCATAGACACCGTTTTGAACATCAAAATTATAACTTGTTAATCCCCATCGTTCCGATTGATACAGAATGTCATCATTTGTATTTGAAATCTCATCAGAGGTCGAATACGTTTCTCCACCGATGTATCCCCAAGCTCCCGGGGAATAGGATTGGTCGGCTTCCCAAATTTCACCATTATAATCAGTATAATTTTGATCCCCCCCACAATCAACACGTTGGATGTAAGATGAACCGTAAATCACCGCCATATTCACAACAATGTCCTGATCTCCTCCATTTGAGCTTACGGTGATATTTCCTTTGTAATCTCCTGCACCCATGCCTTCACGGCTTATTTCAACGGTAACAATTTCGGATTGATTTGGAATTAAATTGCCATTTGAGGGACTAACCGAAGTTATCCAGGGCTCATCTGGATTTTCATTTGCCTGCCATTGTAAAGTTCCGCCGCCGCTATTGGTAATTGTGAAGCTAATTGTTGTTTCAGTCGACCCGACATTCAAGTCAGTCGGATTCACTGATAACTGGGGCTCTCCAAAATCTTCAGAGATAATTTCAATGGCAGAAAGTTTTGCATGTGCCTGGTGATGGATAAAATCGATATCAAGCCTGCCATCAGCCACGTAAATATTGTTAAACGTCCTGGTGGTTGCTGTTCGAAAGCCTGTTTCAGCATAAATATCAAAACGATCGAGAACCAATTCGTCTTCGATATAAGCATCAAAAATGCGGCCTCCCACATAATCATAATATAACTCGGCAAAATGAAGAATGACCGTATAGTAACCATTATTCTGATCAAAACGATATCCATCAATCCAAAACAGCTCGGTTTGATAAAGTAAATCGTCATCAGTACCTGAAATTTCAGAATCCACAGTGTGTTGATG
>CP070629.1:63610-68886 GCA_020356005.1 Thermoplasmata archaeon | reverse complement strand
GAGATACAATTCAAAATCACGCATGGCAAAGAGCGCACGCCGAACCGCAACGATGTTAGAGAAGAGCTTGCTAATGTTGTCAATTCGAAAAAGGATCGAGTGGTTATTGACAATATGCGTACAGTTTTCGGCAAATCAGAAACAATCGGCTATGCGAAAGTATACGAAAAAGCGGAAATGGCCAAGAAGATCGAGCGCGAACATATTCTTGTACGAAACAAATTGAAAGAGAAGAAAAGCGCAAAGAAAAAGGAAGAGGCCAAGAAGTCCGAGTAGAGACCCGTTTTGAAGGAGGTTGAAATTATGGGTCGACATAAATATTTCGAAGTCAAAGACGGCAGAGCAGAACCTACCAGGGACTATTGTCCAAAATGCGGTGAAGGTATATTTTTAGCGGAACATAAGGATAGGCACTCCTGCGGGAAGTGCGGCTACACCGAGTTTAAAAAATCTAAGGGTTAATGATATCTGGATTTTTTAAACTCGGAAATTCAAAAATCAAATACTACAAAGAAAGCTCAAATTCCCAATTTCCAAAATTCTGTTTTTGTTTGGTTTTTTCGGTTTACTTTTTTTATAAGGGAATAAGGTTAAATTTGGAATTCTGATTTTAAAATTGGAAATTGTTTTTTTAAATTTATTTGGTAGTATTGGATCTTGGTAGTATTCATTTGATTTTGGTGGTATTGGTAGTGTTGGGATTTCCCACAAACAGAATAAATATATAATCAACGTGTAATCTACCCTCATCAATACTGTTTGTGGGCCCGTAGTGTAGCTTGGATATCACAAAGGCCTCCGGAGCCTTGAACCCGGGTTCGAATCCCGGCGGGTCCGCTATCTCGTTTTTTTAAACAATGAAAAATTATCACAAAGCGAGATAGCGGTACGCTCCGCGGGGATTCGGACCAGAGCGCGCTCCTGCGGAGCAGAGGTTGCGGTATCGAAGCTCGTTTCGTAAGGCGTAATACGGTATCGTGACGAATAACGGTAGACGCTTGACGTTACGCACTTCTCCACCGCTACCGTAAGCCGTACTTCTATAATCGACGCGAAAGCCTATAAAGAGGTCATTCGGATACCCGGCGGGTCCGCTTCTAAGCTTTTACATTACTTTCAGAATGGTGAGTACGGCTGCTTCGCAGCCTTGTATGGTGAGAAGTGAGTGAAAGCTATGAAATCGTAATGGGGGTTGGGGGTGGCTCTCACCATTCAAATGAGGGAACGGAGTGACCGAATGTTCTCACCATTCACCATTATGTTCTCACATCCCATTTTTTCAAGCCTGTACAGGCCCTATATTGCGGGTAAATATTCAATTCTCGCATTGCCGAATTAGATTATATATACTTATCTTACCCCGTGTATTATTGTATAATATGGGTCTCTATGTTCAAATTTTACAAATCCCTATATATTTTAAGATAATATATAAATATACGTATGGATATATAGTAATTAATCTCCCTGAAGAGGTCAATTTTACTAATTTTGGGATGGGAGTTTAAAGATAAAATCTAATGAATTCTAAGGTGAGTTTTATTAATAAACCCGAGGTTGATTACAGTACAGACAAAATCCAGGTACTGGAAGGATTACAGGCAGTACGCAAGCGCCCCAGCATGTATATTGGAAGCACGGACGCACGTGGATTACACCATCTGGTCTACGAAGTGGTTGATAACAGCATAGACGAAGCAATGGTCGGTTACTGCAATAAAATCGAAATCATCCTCAAACCCGATAATATTGTAACCATCAAGGATGACGGGCGCGGTATTCCCGTAGAAAACCACCCGAAATATAATATCTCGGGCGTAGAACTTGTGATGACAAAGCTGCATGCGGGTGGCAAATTTGACCGACAATCCTACAAGGTTTCCGGCGGACTGCATGGTGTCGGTGTCTCGGTTGTTAATGCTTTATCAGAGTTTCTTGAAGTGGAAGTTTGTCGGAGCGGTCATAAGTACCGCCAAAAATACGAGCGGGGCGATCCGAAAAGTGCACTGGAGACCGTGTGTAATACCGAAGAAATAGGGACATTTGTTACATTCAAGGCCGACAGAGAGATCTTCGGTAATATCGAGTTCAATTTCGATACATTATACACACACCTGCGAGAACTTGCTTTTTTAAATAAGGGTTTGAAAATATCTATAACAGACGAGCGCGACCCTTTGAACGTGAAATCTGAATCATTCCAGTACGACGGTGGGATTGTTGAATACGTTCAGTATATCAACCGCAAAAAGAATGTACTGCATCCCGATCCGATATATTTTGAGGTTGAACGCGATGCGGTCAATGTAGAGATCTCTATACAGTACAATGACGGTTACCAGGATAACACATTTTCATTTGCAAATAACATTAATACGATAGAGGGCGGCACACACCTCAGCGGTTTCAAATCCGCGCTGACGCGTACAATAAACGATTACGGCCGTAAAAATAACTTTTTCAAAAACGGTAAGAACACCATAATGAGCCTCGAGGGCGAGGATGTACGGGAAGGTATGACGGCCATAATCAATGTGAAGCTGCCCGAGCCACAGTTTGAGGGCCAGACGAAGACAAAGCTTGGCAACAGCGAGGTAAAGGGCATAGTGAATGCAATTGTCCAGGAGAAACTGGGTGAGATGCTGGAGGAGACGCCGAAGGTTGCCGAGGTTATTTTACAAAAGGCCATCCAGGCAGCCCAGGCGCGGGAAGCCGCCCGTAAAGCTCGCGAGCTTACGCGCCGCAAAAGCTTCCTGGAGGGTTCCACTCTGCCGGGTAAACTTGCGGACTGTACGGAAAAGGACCCGGCCAGATCGGAACTGTTCATTGTGGAGGGTGATTCCGCAGGCGGCTCGGCAAAACAGGGGCGAGCCCGCGAGTTCCAGGCGATACTGCCGCTGCGCGGTAAGATTTTGAATGTGGAAAAGGCCAGGCTGGATAAGATTCTTAACAATAAAGAGATCCAGACCTTGATAACGGCGTTCGGCACCAATATCGGTGACGATTTTGATATTAACCGCGCCCGGTATCATAAACTGATCATAATGACCGATGCGGATATTGACGGTGCACACATACGGACGCTGCTGCTTACATTTTTATTCCGGTACATGCGTCCGTTGATAGAAGCGGGATTTGTTTATATAGCGCAGCCGCCGCTGTACCGCATCGCTAAGGGAAAACATGAACAATATGCATATTCGGATATGGAGAAGGAAAAACTGGTATCCGAGCTTGGAGAAAAGGTCTCCATCCAGCGTTATAAAGGTCTTGGCGAGATGAACCCGACGCAGTTATGGACAACCACAATGAACCCGGAGGCCAGAACGCTTGTAAAGGTTACAATCGAAGATGCAGTAGCAGCCAACGAGCTGTTTTCAGTGCTCATGGGTGATGATGTAGAGCCCCGGCGCGAATTTATAGAGACCCATGCACTTGAAGTGGTTAATTTGGATATATGAGATTATTTTACGATTCTATTTACATTTGTTTTTATGGAGTTAGACTTTATGGATGCCGAAGGTACGACAGAGGTAGAAGATGCGGTGATTGAACGCTTTCTGGAAGAGGAGATGAAGAAGTCCTATATCGACTATTCCATGAGCGTAATCGTCCAGCGTGCCCTCCCCGATGTTAAAGACGGTTTGAAACCTGTCCACCGGCGGATAATCTATTCCATGCACGAGTCGGGCTCGACCCCGGATAAGCCTTACAAGAAATCCGCGAGGATCGTGGGTGATGTACTGGGTAAGTACCACCCCCATGGGGATACCGCCGTATACGACTCGATGGTGCGCATGGCACAGGATTTCTCGCTGCGCTACCCGCTGGTTGACGGCCAGGGCAATTTCGGGTCTATTGACGGCGACAATGCTGCGGCCATGCGGTATACGGAATCGAGAATGGCAAAGATCACGCTGGAACTTGTGAAGGATATCGAAAAAGACACCGTGGATTTCATGCCCAATTATGACGGCACGCTGTCCGAACCCAAAATACTTCCGGCAAAGCTCCCCAATTTATTAATCAACGGCTCTTCGGGAATAGCAGTGGGAATGGCAACCAACATACCTCCCCATAATATATCCGAGGTAATCAATGGGTTGATTGCACAAATCGATGACCCGGCCATTGCATTGCCCGATTTAATCGAAATAATCAAAGGGCCGGACTTTCCCACCGGCGGTAGAATTTACGGCATAGCCGGCATTGTTTCCGCTTATACATCCGGCAGGGGTCTTATCAGAGTACGCAGCAAGGTGGAAACCGAACAGATGGACAATGATCGAGTCCGCCTGGTGATTACCGAGATACCGTACCAGGTAAACAAATCCAACCTGATCGAAAGCATTGCGAATGTGGTTAAGGATAAGAGGGTGGAAGGTATATCGGACCTCCGCGACGAATCAGACCGTGAGGGGTTGCGGATAGTTATAGAATTGAAGCGTGATGCAAATGAAGAGATCGTGCTTAACCAACTTTTTGTTCTTACACCCATGGAATCGACGTTTGGAATAATCAATTTGGCTCTGGTGGATAACCAGCCCAAACTGCTGTCAATCAAACAAATGCTTCAGCTGTTCATCAAACACAGAACGGATGTGATAAAGAGACGGACAGCTTTCGAGCTGGATAAGGCCGAGAAAAGGCTGCATATATTAAAGGGTCTATTGATTGCACTGAATAATATCGATAGTATAATCAAGACAATAAGGCGGGCGGCCTCCGTGGAAGATGCACGGTCGGCACTTATTACTGATTTTTCGCTCACACCGGAGCAGGCAAAGGCCATACTGGAGATGCGGCTGCAGAAATTAACCAGCCTGGAATCCGAAAAGATCCACGATGAGCATAACGAGCTTATTGAGACCATAAAGGAGCTAAAAAAGATCCTGGAAAGTGAGGAAAATATTCTCAAGGTCGTGAAAGAGGAGCTGTTGGAGCTCAAGGATAAATACGGGGACGAACGCCGTACCGAAATAATAACGGAAGCAATCGATCTTGAAATAGAGGATTTGATTGTAGATGAAGAGGTCGTGGTCACTATAACCAATACAGGCTATGTCAAGCGGCTGCCGATTACAACTTACCGCAGCCAGCGCCGCGGCGGCAAGGGGTTGCGCGGTCACCAGACCAAGGAGGCAGATTTTGTAACCGATTTGTTCATAACCTCTACACACAGTTATATTTTATTTTTCACCACTCGCGGAAAGGTCTTCTGGCTGAAGGCTTACAGGATCCCCGAAGGCGGCAGGTACTCCAAGGGTAAACCCATT
>CP070629.1:53522-63510 GCA_020356005.1 Thermoplasmata archaeon | reverse complement strand
GTTGCACTGTTTATGGTCATATTTTCTGGTTTGGTATTCAGATAGAATGTGAGAATATCACCGGCATCATCATCTCTCGCCTCAACATCGTATGTGTATTGTAATTCCTCTGTTGCGGTGGTAATTGGAGTAGTGGTAATTATCGGTTTGTCGTTCACATTAGTTACTGTTATTTTAAAAGCCTGGGTATCATAACCACCGCCTGTATCTGTAACATTCACTTCAACATCATTAACACCCACCTGTTCGTTCACCGGCGTCCAACTTATCAAACCTGTTGCACTGTTTATGGTCATATTTTCTGTTTTGGTGGTCAGGCTATATGTTAATGTATCACCTACATCCACATCCGTTGCATTTACATCATAGGAATATAATTGGTCTTCCACTGCTTTGGTAATCGGGATTGTAATAATTTTAGGTTTAGTATTTTTATTAATTACAGTAATAGAAAATGCCTGGGTATCATTCTCACCGGCCAGGTCCGTAACATTTACCACCACATTATGTGAACCCACCTGCTCGTTAGTAGGCTTCCAACTTATTACACCTGTTGCGCTATCAATTGTCATATTTTCTGGTTTTGTAATCAGGCTATAGGTTAAACTATCGCCCACATCAACATCTGTTGCATTTACATCATAGGTATAAGTTACATTTTCCATTGCAGTGGTTATTGGAGTAGTTATAATTGTAGGTTTATCGTTTACATTTGATACTGTTATTGAAAATGCCTGGGTATCATTCTCACCGGCCAGATCCGTAACATTTACCACCACATCATGCGAACCCACCTGCTCGTTTACCGGCGTCCAACTTATTACACCTGTTGCACTATCAATGGTCATATTTTCGGGTTTGGTAATTAAAGTGAATGTTAAAATATCACCTGCATCCTCATCAGATGCATTCACGTCATATGTATATAATTGATCTTCTTCTGCCGAAGTTATTGCCGTTGAATTTATCTCGGGTGGATCGTTTTCATTCAATACAATTAATGTAAAATTCTGTGCATCATACCTTCCAAATATATCGGTTACAATTATATTCACCCAGTAAATTCCAACATCGTCGTTTAAGGGTGTACCTGAAATAGTACCATTACCATCAAATGAAAGCCAGCTGCTGGTATTCGATGTAAAATTCCATTCAATTTTATTTCCCGGCAAATAAGTGGAATATTCTGCTTCGATTTTATATGAATAAAATATTTCCTCTGTTGCAGAGTCCAGGCTTAAATTCAGAATTCTTGGAGGGTCATATTTGAATCCGAAAAACGGATAATTATTATCTTCAATAATCGCCCAAATTTTTGTAAAGTCCCACCCTGCACTGAGAAATGTTGACCGGGTCATCATCTCCGTGGTGTTCTTACCGGTACCGCCGCTGCTGGTCTTCCAACCGGAGGTTATATTGTCATAGAAACAACCTGTAATCGTTCCCGAATTCCAACCGGCAAAGCCGCCTGTACTGGAAGTGCCGCTTACATTCCCCGCACTATAGCAGTGTTTAACAGTACCGCCAAAATTTCTTCCAACAAACCCGCCAATATAATTGTCGCCTGTAGCGTTCCCGATAGTATAACAATTTTTAATTATTCCTGTATTGTTTCCTACAAATCCACCGACATCGTTGTTACCGCTTGTATTATTGTACACCATGGAGTTCTTGATTGTTCCAGAATTAAACCCTACCAGGCCCCCCACCCTATTTTTCCCTGTAGTAAAACCTTCTGAGCTGCAGCCCACAATACCACTATTGTATCCCACTAGACCTCCTACATTTGTATTCCCTGTTGTATTGCCGTATGCACTGCAGTTTTTAATCGTTCCCGAATTGTTGCCAACCAGACCGCCTACACTATCATTACCTACAGTATCTCCGTATGAAGAGGAATTGAATACAAAAGCAATATTGTTACCCACAAGACCTCCGATATTATTATTACCGGTTGTGTTTCCAATTGCACTGCAATTATTTATTTTCGCATTATTGAATCCAATCAAGCCGCCTACATTATTATTACCAGTTGTATTGCTGTATGAAGTACAGTTTGTCACGTTTTCAGAGTTGAATCCAATTAAGCCACCAACGCTATTATTACCAGTGGTATTTCCATATGATGTACAAGTTGTTATCGTTCCTGAATTGTAACCGACCAAGCCACCTACAGACACATTACCAGTGGTATTGCCATAGGAAGTACATTTTTTAACAGACTCTGAATTCTTACCTACTAATCCCCCTACGTTGCTATTTCCTGTCGTATTACCGTATGCTTTACAGCCTGTAACTATCCATCCGTCATTAAAACCGATCAGTCCACCTACAGAATCATTTCCTGAAGCATCACTATGGGCGGTGCAGCTTATGACATCTCCCCAAACATTGTTGATCCCGATCAAACCACCTACAGAATAATTACCGATTGCATTGCCGTACGAATAACAATTTTCTGCCAGCCACCAGTTCAACCCATATAATCCGCCAACATACCAATTTCCTGTCGCATTGCCATAGGAAATGCAATTAAGTGCTGTACTCGCACCGTAACCCGCCAGACCGCCCACATAATTATTCCCTATTGCATTTCCGTATGAAGTACAATTCACAGCCTCGCCATTATTCTCGCCCATTAACCCACCTATAAAATCACCGGGACTGGTTACATCCCCATAGGAAATACAGTCCGTAACATCTCCAGTATTATACCCTATTAAACCGCCAATAAATTCGTAGTTGCCATATACATTGCCAAAAGCAGTACAATTTGAGACCATACCATACATTCCGCCAATTAGACCACCGATATTCCAGCTGTAGGCCTCATCATCCCCTGTTACATTACCAAAAGCTGTACAGTTCTTTACTGTTCCATCTTCCATTAATCCAACCAAACCACCAATACTATACTCTCCACTTATATTGCCATAAGCAGTACAATTTAAAACAGTTCCCCAATTTTGACCGATAAGTCCTCCTATCACCTGAGTTCCATTAAGATCATTATATGCCGTGCAATTTGATACCAGACCAGCGTTACGCCCCATCAAGCCACCTAAATATTCAGTCCCATTTACGTAATTAGAAGGCGTGCAATTTGAAACGATTCCCTCATTAACACCAATCGAACCTCCTACAAGAATAGTTCCGTTTACACGGCTATATACTGATGAGTTTGTCGCCAATCCTATATTATATCCTACCAGACCACCAACATTTGAAATACCGAATATATCCGCGTATACATTGCAATTTATAACGGTTCCAGTATCACCGTTCCAACCGACTATGCCACCAATAATATCACCGGTAGTAGTCACATTGCCATATGCAGTACAATTTGTTACCAATCCTTTATTCCATCCAATCAATCCGCCGGTATCATAATCTTTGCCAGTTACATTGCCATAAACAGTACAGTTACTCACCACTCCGCCATTGACTCCAATCAGGCCCCCTAGGTCTTCAGCTCCACTGGTATTATTGTATGAAATACAGTTTGTAATTGTTCCTTTATCAACATAACCTATCAGCCCGCCAATATATTGGCTAAAAGTTCCGAACCCAGTTGTTATACCATATGAACTACAATTAGTAATTGTCCCTCCGTAATGTTCTCCAGTAAAACCGCCAACAGCCCAGCAGTCACCATATATTCCTGTTGTATTACCGAATGAACTGCTGTTTGATACGGCGGCATCATTTAATCCAATCAAACCGCCAACCATCTGGTTTCCATAAACATCACCATAAGCTCTTGAGTTTGTTACAGGTCCTCCACTGGCTCCGATAAGTCCGCCAACACTCCATTCGGATCCGATTCCACTGGAAAATACATCACCGGAGGCTCTGCTATTGGTTACTGGGCCCATATTTATTCCAATGAGACCGCCAAATTGATAACCTCCTGTTACATCACCGTACGCGGTGCAGTTAGTAACAGTTCCATCATTTGTTCCGATAAGGCCGGCTATATCATAGCAACCGATTACATAACCGTATGCAGTACAGTTCATGACAGTACCATACATATTATATCCAATCAAGCTGCCCTTTGAACCACCTCCATCGATAAAGCCTGTAACATTAACATATGAAGTACAGTTAATTACTATGCCATCATTCCATCCAGTTATACCACCAGCATATTCACCTGTATTGTTTATAACACCCCAGACAATACAGTTCGAAATCGAACCTTCATTAAATCCAATCAAACCACCAATATAATGAGTGTCATCATCATAAATTCCAGGTATATTCGTACTGCCATTTCCTGAACAGTTTGAAATATTACCATTATCATTGAATCCAATCAAGATACCCACATAGGTGTTTCCATAAATGCTATAATTAATCATATTTATATTTTTAATAGCAGCACTTGAATTTGTTCTTCCGAATAATCCAATATAATCTCCTGTTGAGTAATTAAGATAGAGATTGGTAATATTATATCCCTGTCCGTCTAGCGAGCCCGAAAAGTTGATCCCCTGGAACCCAGATGTTTTCCGATCAGTATCATTAGCAACGGGAATAAAACCATTGTATGCGCTCCCGTTCCAGTTCCATTTGGTTGTGTTCGAGGCATCAATATCATTGATCAGAACATAGTGCGCACTAAGGTTCGCGCTCATGTTCTGGAGCTCTGTCACATTAGATATTTGGAACGGGTTGCCCGGCGAACCGTCTCCACCGGCGAAAAATGATGCTATTCCAGAAGATTCCCTGGATAATCCATCATCATCATCATCATGCAAAACAATTCTAGTAACTATTGGATAAATTATCGTGCTCACAACTAATATAAAAGTAATAAATAATCCAAATAAGATTTGGTTTTTCATAACCAGCACCACCCTATTCTAATTAGAGATTACATATCATCACTTTTTATAAAATCGCATCCAGTTCCTCGAGGTCCATCTCCTCCAACTTCTTTTTTATCTTGAAATAGGTCTCTTCATCAATTTCGTCCTTAATCAATTTCATTACCAACCTGTTGAATATCTCATTCCGTAGTTTTTCTTTCGTTATATACTCGTAACCCATAACACCATCGGCTTTGACGACCCAGATCATCTTCAAATCGCTTAATCTGTCGATATTATAATTTAAAACGTTCTGATTCAATCTGGTTTTACTTATCAATTCATCTTTGGTTATACCCGGTTGATTCTGGATAACGTTTAAAATGCCCTGTTGAATTTCCGTCAAACTGTTGATCTTGGGATCCGGAGGAGGCCCTTCACTTGCCGCGGCTCCATAGGATCCATAGTACAGCCTTCGCCTGCCCTCTCGTCTGGAATAGATTTTTTGTGACCTTTCAAGATATGTCAGGTGGTATGTCAAAGTAGAAGTTTTTAAATCGAATAATTTCTGGATATCCCCGAATGATGCTCCAGGATAAGTTAAAATATAATTATAAATCTGTTTCCGTGTTTTGTGCGCCAAGCCGCCTTCGCCGTCATCCATATGGTTCCCTATCCCACATGTATCCTGGTTATTTTTTGAAACATCATCACTTTTTCACATTCAGGGTTACCACGATTGAGTCATATGCCTCTTTTGATATTTCCCCTTTTTCAAATTTCGTTCTGATTTTATTTAACATTTCTTCTTGTGTCATATCGAAATCACTGGGCTTTTCCAACCTGAGCGCTTCTTCTTTCAAGTCCGAAATAAACCCCTCGGAGGGATCTATTGTTTGGTCGCTGAAGCGGTCACCCATATTATTTGCAGTAACCCCATCATCTGCGGTCATCATGTCAGCATCAACGCGCCCTTCATATTCGGTAGGCGCCCAATCTGTTCCGCCCGCCTTTTTCCGCCTGCTCCGCAGTACGATTGCAGTTGCGATAACTATAATGAATGCAATAATTAAAATTAATAAAAACGGAAATAAGTTGGAGTTACCAAAAAGATCTCTTGATCCATCCTCATCTTCGGTTTGTGATCCTGGTTCTGATGTGAACTGCAATGTAAATGAGGCCTCTAAATTTTCACCTTCCATATCCATTGCCGAAGAATCCAGCTTGATTGAATATGCCGTGTCACCCGATAAGTCTTCATTTAATTTAATCATAAGAACCGTGTTGTGTGTACCCACAACCCATTGGATGGAGTATTTGATCCCTGGAGCAATCGATAGAGCGCTTTCAACAGAGCTGCTGTCCATGGGTTCCGAGAATCTGATTATTATCTCTTTCGTTTTGATTGGAACAAGGGTGCTGCCGTCCTCGGGTGTTGTTGATACAATTCTTGGCGGTGTACCATCTCCAGGCCCTTTAGCAACGGATAAATTGAATTCCTGGTAAACTGTGATCCCATCCACAGTTGCTTTGATTCTTACATTATGACTACCAGCCTGTTCATCTGAAGGTGTCCATGTCAAAAGACCCGATTCGATTTCCATACCCTCTGGCCCTGAAACGAGGTTGTAGGTTACATTCCCGGAGCCTTCGTAATTTATCTCAGGTGAGTAGCTCCACTGTATACCCTCCGTTACCTCCATTGGAGGTTCTGTACTAAAAGTTGGATGCGGTTTTCCCGGCTTACTTGTAATTTGAGCTATTATCTGGCATGTATCTTTTACTTCTGTATGACCATCAGAAACTTTTAAGATAACTGTGTAATTACCCGGAGCTTTATAGATATGTTGGGCGGAACTGCTGCTATTGGTTTTAAATGAGGGGCTACCGTCACCGAAATCCCATTCGTAAGTCAGCGGGTCTCCTTCAATATCATACGAACCGCTGCCGTTAAAATTTACTGTTTTATTTACAATTACATTCTGGTCCACTCCGGCATCAGCGATCGGTGCATCGTTTACTGGTTTCACGGTAATTTTTAAATTTTGTACTGCTGTTGAATATCCATATTTACCCCGAATTGTAACAACAGATTCCCCATACCAATTTAAAGTTGGTATTATATCGATAAACCTATCCGAATCGATAGTAGCCCCGCACTTCGGATTCGTGTTATTGATAATGGTGAAATTCAATTTGTTCATATCTAAATATTCACTATTCACATAATCCCACAAGTCAATAATATTATCAGGGTGCTCATCTTCGTTAATAACTAAATCAGGTGGCTTATGAAAGATCAATTTTACAGACACATTCACAATGCAGGTATCGGAATCTGTCAGCCAACCATCGGAAACCGTCAGCGTAACATTATAGATACCTGTAGCGTTATATGAGTGGTGCATAACTGATTCCGAGAAGTTGCCGGAAATACCGTCACCGAAGTCCCAATAATAAGATAATATATCTTCATGTGGATCGTAGGACCCGCTGCCGTCAAAGGTAATCCATTCGAATATCGAGGCATTTTTATCGGGGCCAGTATCTGCTACAGGAGGTTGATTGGTTATTGGTACCGGTGAGCTTAAAAACGGTTTATACAATACTTCACCCAGCTGGACATCATCATAAATATCGTGAATATATTGATCAATTACCGCGGTATTTGTTGTGCCCCACCAGTTGTTGCTCGCATACCTATTTCTAATTCCTCTGTTTTTCATGTTATAATCTGTGTTATTAAAGATATTATTGTAATGAACCTTGGCAGATGATTCTTCCGAGAAATAAACCCCGATTCTATTATCAAAAATGCTATTCTGCTTTAGCGTGTATTGATCATGACCATTTCCCCATTCCACTGCAATATTGTTGTTATAAAATTCATTATACTTGGTCTCACAGTCATGCTCAACCGATATTCCAACTTGATTTTCTATAAATTTACTGCCATAAACATTAACCCTATCAGCGTTAAAAAGACCTACCGAGTTGTTCTGAAAGTAACTATCATAGACAATATAATTAGCTCTTCCAATGCAGACTCCATTATTGATAAAATCTGAATTTTTAATTATTACAGGTGGTGCCCAATCTCCAACATGACCATCGAAAGCTCGGTGATTATTTTTAAAAATGCAATTTGATATAATATCGTTTGTTCCGGAGGAACCCAAATTAAAGTAAAATAAATTTCCCGAGCTGTACTCAAATTTCGCATATGAGATGGATACAGAAGCTCCTTTTTCCTTGTCTATATAGAAATTATAATCAATACCTGTTCCATTATACCAGTAATTGATAAGTCGAACGTTAAATTTTGTACTGTAACTTTTATTTGGATCTAAATTGGTAAAAATCACCCGGTTGGTACTGTCCCCGTTTATTTTCAACTTGCCTCTTATGGTAAATGTGACTTGATGTGCAAATTTTACTACTGTACCTGTCTCTATTGTAAGTGTGTTACCTTCATAAAGAGTTGTATTATCAATAATATGATAAGGACTGTTTGCTGCCGTCCAGGTTGTATCAGTGTTTATCAATCCGCTGATATTTGTTGGTGTGGCCCGGCTGTGGTTTGTAGGTGTAAAATCCTCTGAAGAAGCCCCGGGGCTTACACCGAACGTTCCAAAAAAGCCAATACACAACAATAAAACAATTATCATTGTTGCCGTTTTTTTCATTCAAACACCTGTTTTCATTTAATTCTTTATTTTTACTATGGTTCCTATTGATTAGAACTAAATGAAACTCGGTATATAGGTAATTTATAGAGGTGAATTTTTAGTGTCCGCTTTATGAAGTTTATTTAAATTTTATGGAAGTATTTTGTCTTTAAGGCAGATGAAAAAAATTGCGTTTTGAGATTAAACAATGCTTATACGCGGGGCTCGGGCTCGGGGTCTGGGGCCTGGAAATTTTTTTAATCGATTATAATGCCCCGGGTCCTGGGTCCTGAGTCCTGGGTCCTTTGTCCCATAACCTCGAACCCAGAACCTAGAACCTGATGATATTACTTACTCAGCTGTCTTTTTCATTAATCTTTGTCTTTTTCTACATCCCAGCTGTATTCCACAGTTCCTAATACCTTTCCATTCTCGTCGGTTTCTGAGTAGGTTACTTTAATCTTCTCAAAGTTAAATTTTATTTCTTCTGTGGGATATTGCTTATTTGGATCGTTACCGATGGTATAACTGGTAATCAACACATTGGTGAAATCATACCTGTAATAAGTAACTCTACCGGCATCTGTAAATGTTGCTTGTAAATGAATCTCCACTTTTGGATGTACCTTTCCTTTACACATGTCTTCAGCAATTTTTGGTGATGCTTTGTCCAATTCTTTTGTGCACTTAACATCATCCATAATCACATCTCCCCTCCGTCGGGACGAACCGGTGGTTGATTTGCCGGGTACGGATTGGGACTGCTCAAAGGACAGCAGATCGCACCAGCCTTTATGGTCTTTATCAGTGGCTTCTCCATCAATGCCGTCGAATTTAATGAAACCCGCCAGCTCCGTTGACCGAGGAGTTACAATATCCTCTGATGCAGTTTCTGCACTAAAGGTGTTCGTGGTTAACAAGCCCACAAATATCAAAATAGCTACAGCTGCTATTGCTCCAAATTTTATATTAGTCATTAATAGATACCTCCACAACCCGAATTATATAATGGAGACTTAATAATTTCCCTTAAAAGCTTATATATCGATGAAATCAGGCGCTAGACCCTAATTATAATCAATCTAATACGAAGACCTTCTCCAATTGAATTTTATATTTTTTCGAAAGTCTTCTGGGTAGAAAAACCAATATATTTTATCTTTATCCAACCTTTTAGAAGGTTTTTCTACGAATAGAGAATAGGCGCTAGGGAGATTATAATCGATTAAAAGCACCCTAGAACCTAGAACCCAGAACCTAGAACCTGATTAAAACAATATCTATTCTACTGCTATCCAGCTCTTCCTCATGCACCGATTAAATTTCTTTAAATTAAAGTTATCTTTCCATTTCTGGAGGTGGTCGTGCACCATCTCCCGTTCCTGCACATGCTCCGAACCTGGTTCGATCTGTATAAGATAATCCAGAACTTTCAGCTCGTTACTAAAACATTCTTTTGCACTTTCGCTCTGACCCAGTTTCTTTAATGCAATACCCTTTCTG
>CP070629.1:45428-53422 GCA_020356005.1 Thermoplasmata archaeon | reverse complement strand
GACCGGTCCGGAAAGCAAGGATGGGTTAATGACAATAGGCGTACTGGAAAACGGCGGGAATTTTATCTATGCAGAGGGCGAGGACCGCAATCTGGATGGAATAATCGACACCGGCGGTTGGAATTCCGGTAACGGTCCCGGCGAAACCGACTCGGAAAAGGCAGATACCGACGGGGGCGGCGCGCTGGATGGTATAGAGATCATCACTATGACAAAAAATTATAATCCCCTGGACCCTTCAGACGATGGGGATATCAGGGACACCGACAGAGATGGTTTAACTGATGAATATGAGAACAGCACGCAAACCGATACGCTGTGGAACAAATCCGATACCGATTCCGACGGGCTCTGGGATGGGTACAATGTGGATATCGATAATGACGGAATCCTCGATCAGATAGGTGAACTTATAGGTCACAACGGCTTTAAACCCACAAATCCGATAGAACCGGATACGGATGGCGACGGGCTGCTGGATGGTGAAGAGGTTAAGAAGTATTTTACGGATCCAACCTCGGTGGATACGGACGGTGACGGGCTGTGGGATGGCCACGATTATGGAGGTCATCTGGGCGAGCTGGACGGCCATTACGGGTACGGCCCGACTAACCCGCTGAAGCCTGATACCGACAACGATACTCTGTACGACGGGTATAATGTAGATCTTGATGGTGACGATATAAACGAGACGATGGGCGAAATGGACGAGCAGTTGCGTACCGATCCGAATAACCCCGATACAGACGATGACGAGCTGCGCGACAACGAGGAATTCCAGCGCGGTACAGATCCTACAAACTGGGATACCGACGGCGGTAGTGTTGGCGACGGCATAGAGGTCTTCAGGATACCGCAAACGAACCCGCTGGACCCCGCGGACGATGTACCCCAGGATACAGATAATGACGGACTTTTGAATATCTTCGAAAATTCAACTACATATACAATCTCAACCGTTGACCTGAACGGTGACGGTAAACTTGATTATCACACGCACTGGAAAATGAACGATACCGATCAGGACGGGCTCCTGGACGGCGAGGAGGTGAATAACTTCGGCTCGTACCCGCTGGTGAGCGATTCAGATGCCGACGGGATTGAGGACGGCATGGAGGTCAGGCTCGGCGGCCCGGGAGGTTACATTACAAATCCCAGGGATTCGGATACTGACGGTGACGGCCTCCCGGACGGCTGGATCGATGTCAACAAGAACGGCGAGCCCGACTGGGGCGAATTCGAGGACCGCAACCTGAACGGCATTGTAGACGAAGGCGACTGGAACTCGGGAGCAGGCCCGGGCGAAACCGATCCCTCCAAGTCAGATACCGACGGGGGCGGCACCCACGACTTTGACGAGATCATACTGGGTATGAACCCGCTTGATCCCGATGACGATTTCGAAGCCGGTAATAACTTTGTGGACACCAAACTGGTAAAAATCGATTTTCCGAATTCGGTTAACAAAACCGTCGGGTTTATTGTAGAAGGTGAAGTAATCGAGGTAACAAATAATATGCCGGTGCCGGGTGCGCCGGTTGAAATATTTTTGGGCTATGACAGTGCAAATTACCTGGCGGGTACCGGCATAGCCGATACCCAGGGCAAATTTACCCTTACGTGTGCCGTACCTCCGATCCTGGAAGTCGGCCTCTGGCCGATATACATACAAACCCGCACATTCGAATTCGGGAACATCATTTATAACGGTACCAGCAATGTACAGGATTATAATGTTACTGTTTATTCAATAACCAGGATTACAATCGATAATATCAATTCACCCATTGCAATTAATTCGGTTGTGACGCTCGAGGGTAAACTGTTTGATGCAACGAACTATACGATCCCGAATCGAGATATAGAATTCTGGGTTCAACTTGAATCGGGAGCGACGGTTGCGCTTGAAAATGTGACAACAGACTCATACGGGCGGTATTACTATTTGTTTGATGCAACTTTTGAAGAGGGCTTCGAGCTGGGCTCACATAAATTTTATGCCAGCTTCGAAGGCTCGAAATATCTACATGCAAGTGAACGCAGTGCCAACCTGGAGATTCTTGCTGATGTCTCGGATATCACAATTACGGTAGAACCGAAAAAACAGGTTGTGGGTAAAATGATATGGGTGAACGGTACGATTTCGGTTTCAGAAGGGCCGGCACCCTCGGGGGAGTTAGAAATAAAAATCGTGAGGATCTCTACCGGTTACAAATACACTGAACATGTCACGCTCAACGGGACTACACAGTTTCAAAAGCAGATTATATTACCATCTGATTTGAACGCCGATCAGTACCGGGTTTTTGCAGAATACAGCATTATTGAAACCAGCAATTCGGTAACCATCATAATCGTGGGCCTCACGGATTTTGTTATGGATAGTGTGAGAGTCCACAGGGGAGATCCGCCGGTCACCATCTCCGCGGCTCTTGTTGATAATACCCATACCGGCGTGCCCAACAGTGCCGTAAAAGTAGAATACGAAGGAGAGCACTATTCGTTGATCTCGGACGAAGATGGAGAATTAAGTTTTCAGTTCAAAGCAGATCTGTACCATCCCCTGGGCGCAGTACCTATAACATTTACATTTGACGGCGATGACGATGGGACCGTTCAGTATATAGGCGTAACCGTTATCAGAAATATTGCAGTTACATCACCCACGTTCATCAGCATTGACAGCTATCCTTCCAAAATGAACCGGTCAGACAGTTTGCAGGTATCCGGCAGGGTACGGGACGATCAGGATATTGGTGTATCCAACTCGAACATCGTGGTGTACATCTCACATATATACCTGCACGAATTCACAACCGATGCCAATGGATACTTCACGTTCAATAAACTTCTTTCTAAAAGTATATCAATAGGCATAAGAACCCTCGAGCTTGACTTTGTGGGTAACGAGAAATATGAGAATTCTACTGCCTCTGAATTGATCGGCATTTACGATCAGCCGTGGCTGGACCTCCACGCTGTAACAGAGCTTGCGCGCGGCGAACCTTTCAGGGCCGTTGTGGAGATACGCGACCCCAACGGCATCGAGCCCCTGGCGAACGAATTGATTGAGATCAGGGTGGGAGATGATGAACCTATCACCAAAATGACCAACAGTTCCGGCAAAGTAGAGTTCCAATCAATCTTCCCGGAGGGGGAAGATGAGGTAAAAATCCATGTTATATACAAAGGCGATGGAGCTCATTATTTACTGCCTGTGGAAAATACATATACACTGTCATTAAAAGAATCCGATGAATCCTCTGAATTTTTAGAAAATTTCTCATCTGCCTGGCCTCTGATACTGGGGCTTTGTCTTGTTATCATCGTTGCTTATTTTTATTCAAGATGGCGGCGCCGGCATATCGAAGAGATTAAGGAAATTATATCGGAGATGGAAGAGGAGCTTGAAACAACAGACGAGATCAGGAAAGCTATTTACCAAGCTTACAAGCGCATGCTGGAGGTTTTACATAAATACGGCTTTTTAAGGCGCAAATCGGACACACCCCGGGAGTTTGCTAACGCTGTACGAAAAGCACTGCCAGAAATCGACCGAAAAAATCTGGACGGCCTGACGACCTTATTCGAAGAGGCACGGTACAGCGACCATGAACTGACAAAGCGTGAGAGGTTCAAAGCACTTAAGAGCCTAAGAAAAGTTAAAGCCAGCATAGAGCAATTACCGCCGCCAAAGACCGGCATAACTATCGGACGAATATGGCCGGGTGGAAAAAAATCAGAGGCATGAAGGTTTTATATGGAATATCGTTTAGCTGCTAAGACGAAGAGGCGTAGCCGTTTAAAATTTATTGGATTATTGATTCTCGGCATTCTGGCATTGATTATTTTTGGTAATATAGTTTACAGCGGTTTTACTGAACGGACGACCCAGCTCTCCGCTTTTTCTGATAACTGGAACGATATATCGAAATTCCGGGAAGATGTTGAAAGGAGCTATGAAGCCGCCTGTGTTGTATCGTCACCAGCAATGCTCTCTGAAATTGAGAAGCCCGAAGATACGGTGTTTGTGGCTATCGGTATCGAGCGTGCCTATACCACCACAGAGGCACGGGCGATATATAAATTCATACAGGATGGCGGAAGAGCCATTATCGCTGATGATTACGGTTATGCAAATTCTATTTCGGAATATTATTTCAGTGTAACTTACCTGGGCCACCGCCTGTGGGACCAGGAATACGAGAAGAACCCCCAGCTTGTTAAAATCGATGTGGATCCCAGCAGTGCCAACCAGTTCTATTTCGACGGTAATATACTGTTGAATGACGCGACGGCACTTTCCGCCGGAACGGGCGAGATTGCCATGAGTACGAATCTCAGCTGGGTGGATGAGAATGACGATGGGCTGCAGAATATCGAGGAACTACCCAAGGAGTACCCGGTGGTGGTGAAAAAGGAATTGGATGAAGGAGCAATAATCTTTGTATCCGATTCAAGCCTGTTCATAAACGATATGTGGGACCGCTTTGATAACGCCCAGTTCGTGCTTGCACTTATCGAACACCTGATCGATAAAGGCGGGACCGTATTGTTTGATGAGAGCCGCCATCTCAGGGAGCATCCCATGGACTCCGGCCGGCAGGCGGCTTATGAAGCTCTGGTGATTTTGACCACCGACGACCAACTGCGCTGGCTTACCGCTATTATTACCATCCTTATCCTCGGGCTGCTTATAATAAGCTACGACGACCCGAGGGAACTGCGCCATATCTACAATATAGGAGCATTCAAGATCCGCGAGCTGCGCGAACCCATGCTGACTTATAAAGATACAGAGCGTGTGCGCTACATGTTCCTCGAAAGAGTCAGGATACATTTGGGCCTGTCATTGGAGGAGTTCCGCGAGCTTACTCGAGAAGAGCTGGATGAGTTGATAGGCGACAGGACGCTGTCCGAGTTCGCATTGAACCTGTCGGGCATTTACACCACCTCTGAACTGACTCACGTTTTTCAAAGGATCAAGGATTGGCCTTTGAATCCGCCCAGCGAAGATGTGACTTATCAGCTTTCATATGATTGAATGTACGATTTGATTTAGAATAAATGACTAAGTAATAAATCGAGGATGTGATTGATATCTGGACGAGAAAAACCGTATTGATATTATCCGTCGGTATTATCAGTGCTGTAGGCAGCCTGATATTTCATGATTATCAATTACTTATCATGGCTATCATTCTTATGATCATTATTTCTCTTGCCTTTTATACCACCCAGAGCAGGATCGAGGTAGAACGGTTCCTGCCGGAATCAAAATATTTTGAGAACGACATGATCCCTGTGGTATTGAGAATCTCGAACCACGGCAGGTCGCTGGGGTTGGTTGAAATATATGATAAACTGCCGGGTGTGATGCAAATCACGCGCGGCGAGAACAAAATCACATTGAATTTACGGCCCGGCGAGGTGGTGGATATCGAATACACCATCAGATGCCCGCTGCGCGGCTTTTATCTGCTCGGGCCCGTCATAATGCGCCGATCCGATTTCTTCAGCATATTCAATGATACACTGCAGCTCCAGGAACAGAGCCCGATTACAATATATCCCAAGGTACCGGATATAAAAGAAGTAGCCATCGATTCCCGGTACCGCAAGATCCACCCGGGTTCGGTGGTGATGAAGCATATCGGTACCGGCACGGAATTTCACAGCATCCGCGACTATGTACCAAGCGACCCGTTCAAGAAAATCAACTGGAAGGTCTCCGCGCGGTACAGGAAGCTCATGGTGAACCAGCACGAAGTGGAGGATGTTTTCGATGCAATGATTTTTGTGGACGCCCGAGAATTAACGCGGTCGGGGTCGCTGCTGCGCAATCCGCTGGAATATTCTGTCAAAGCCGCCGTGGCGCTCTCGCGGACTATGATGAAACGAACCAACCGTGTGGGACTCGTTACTTACAATAACCGCGTCAGGATAATCGGACCCGGCATAGGCGAGAACCAGCTGGCGATGATCACCGGAATGCTCACAGGTACATATTCCATGGGCAATGTCTCTATCCGGAGCGCCATCGATATTGCCACGCCCTACATGACGCCCCGCTCACCTATAATTTTAATTTCGCCTCTGGATGAGGATACGGGCCTGAAGGATACGATCCGCGACCTGTGCTCCAAGAAGTTCAATATAGTAATAATCAGCCCGAGCGCAATCGACTTCGAGTTCGAGATAACGCAGGCGATGCACGGCCAATCACCTAAATACCAGATGGTAAAGATGGAGCGGGAGAACCTTTTGACCGAGCTGCGCGGTTACGGCGCAAATGTCATCGATTGGATGCCCAACAAACCAATCGAGGAGGTCCTGGCGGAGGTGAGATCATCATAGGCAGGGACAGGGAACGTGTGGAGCGGCGGGCCGGTTATAATGTTGACTGGTATGGTGGTTCCGATGAGCCGCGCGTACAGGACAGGAGGGGTTACCAGTACGGCGGTGCGCCGCCCTCGAGACCTCGAGGGCCTTATTACCCTCCACCTGATGAATATGATTATGACCAGGACCTGCAGTATGACGATTATTATGATGAAGGAGGGGAAGATTATTATGATTACGAAGACGGATTTGCTGAAAGCAGGGAGCCCTCCTATGATGTAGACTGGGAAGTTGGGCAGCCTCCTCCTGGCCGGGAGCCTCCGTATCCTCCGAGAGGGACCGGCCGCGGGCGGCTCGAGGAGTACAGGAGAGGTCCTCATGCGCCGCCTCCGCCAAGGCGTCGTGATTATGATTATGACCATGACCGGGAGTACCCGGAATGGCCGGCACAGAGATATCCCTATAGACGGCAGCCACCTGTTTATGACCAGTATCAGTATCCGGTACAAACATTCTGGGATCAGATGGGGTTCTACAATTTAATATGGGACCCCAGGTATAATGTCAAAATACCTGTGATGCAGATCATTGCAATATTTTCGCTTGTGATTATTTTTATTATGAACTACACGATCAACGACGATTATGTTATTCAACTGGGTAAATTTTCTCCCTTTGTCAGAGGCCAGCCGCCGGAGGTGGCCTGGATCTTTGCATTGATATTATCTATATTTTTATCGGTATTTCCGCGAATGGACAGGGAACTCAGGGTTACAATCTCCCTGGGAATAATAATCATCATCATCCTGTTCTTCCTGGGAGGCCCGGCAATTGCATTCTTCGCTACCTACGATATGATGGAGGTCGGTGCAGCTCTTGCTCGATCCCTTATATCCTTCCTGAAAGTCCTCACGGTACTGCTTTACTGGGCGCCCATCCTGGTTGGCGTCTACGGTATAATCAACCGTGAACGCATGTACTTGTTCTTGGCCATACTTTTCTTCCTGGGTATAATAATAACCAACGACTTGTATTTACTCAGCATCTCCGCGGAACATACAAAGACCGCCGAAAGAATCCCTCTGTTCACCATTTTTGCCGTCTCGCTGTTCTGCTTCTATGAAATGAGCGATTCCTCGATCACCTTTTACAAATTGAACGATTCCACCCGCACAAAGGGATACTATTCACCGCATCAGCAGCATTTGAATAGGATACTGCAGTGGTATTTCGTGTTCTTCATTATTTTCTCTGCACTAACCCTTGTTCTGACATGGTTCATTCTGGATTTTAACGAGATTCTCAAGGCCATGGGCTCGGAACAGATTGCCACCAGTATCGAATTGAATTCCATTTATGGTACCATTGTATCCTTGGCTGTTATGGTGATTGTATTGATTTTTATAGGCTATCTTGTCCGCTACGATGATAAACTCAGGGCGGTTTATTACAAATTCAAGAACTTTTCTGTGCGGCTCTGGTCCACTATAACGCGTCAGGAATATGATGAGGATGAATATAGAGGCAGAAGGGATGAATACGGAATGCCGCCGCCGCCTTCGAGGGCACCTGCGGCGTTTCCGTATGGTGATGACAAAGCTCATAAGATTGTGATTACTGATGAGCTTTGAAATCAGGGTGGGCGTTCTGCG
>CP070629.1:34474-45328 GCA_020356005.1 Thermoplasmata archaeon | reverse complement strand
TACGCAGTTCGGCGGGCAGTTTGAAATCGAATTCGAACCGAAATGGCGTAACTTTGTCTCAAGTTGGAAAAACAAAGGTCCGGTTATACATCTGACAATGTATGGTGAGCATATCGATACTGTTATTTCCGGCATCCAAGCCCTGCCGGGAAATCTATTGATAGTCGTGGGTGCCGAAAAGGTACCAAGAGATATATATGATATTGCAGATTACAATATAGCCATAGGTAACCAACCTCACTCTGAAATAGCTGCACTTGCGGTATTTCTGGACAGGCTATATGAAGGCCGGATGCTTCAAAGAAAGTTCGACGGCCAGATGACAATCGAGCCAAACCCCAGGGGAAAGAGTGTTAGATTAAAGAACGATATTAAGTGATGATTAAATCCAAATACTACAAATATCCAGAATTGATATTCAGGCCTGAAAATCGACAAAATCGATGCTTGGTTAAACCTTCGCGTACGATTTTCAGCTACAAATACTACAAAGTAAGCTCAAACTCCAAATAACTACCAAAAGAAATCCAAAACTCAAAAGAATTAAAAATTCTTTTTGAACTTGGGATTTATTTTGGATTTGATACTTTGGATTTGCTTTTGAAGTTGGGAGTTGGGATTTACTTTGAGTTTTGTAATATTTGGATTTGGTAGTATTAAGAATCGAAATTACAATAAAGTATAGGTATGATTACATTGACAAAGCTGCCCTCGGAAAAGGAATGCATAAGAATTCTAAAGGATGCAGGCTGCGATTCCGATGTGGTCAAACACTGCAAGGCAGTGTCCGATATGGCTGTTTTGATTGCAGAGAAAATCGAGGGCGCGAACATAAAGCTCGTGCGGGTAGGTGGATTACTGCACGACCTCGGCAGGGCCGAAACCCACGGTATCGCGCATGCGATAAAGGGTGCAAAGTTAGCTGAAAAGCTCAACTTACCTGAGGATGTGATAGGTATAATCAGGAATCATATCGGGGCCGGCCTGACACTGGAAGAATCCTTTGAGCTGGGTTTACCGGACGGGGACTACATGCCGGAGACGCTGGAGCAAAAAATTGTAGCTCATGCTGATAATATGATCGATTATTTCAAACCGGTACCCATCTCGAATATAATCACCAAGCTTTCTGCAAGGGGTCAAAGCCGCGCCGTCGAGAGGATAACAAAGCTGCACGAGGAGCTCAGTAAGCTCGCGGGAGTTAATCTGGATAAATTAGTAGAAAAGTGAAAAAGTGGAAGTGTGGATAAGTTATAGTCGATGGTCGGTAGTCGATAATCCAAGTGTAATAGTGGAAAAGTAGAAAAGTAAAAAAAGTTAGTCTGAGTCCAGGGTCCTGGGTCCTTACTTTTACTCACCATTCAAGTGAGTGAACGAAGTGAACGAACATCCTCACCACTCACCACTATAAAAGCTGTATCTCAGCGCTCCTCACCATTCAAGCGAACGCAGTGAGCGTGCTCAATGCTCAAGTGAGTTCCCGCAGGGAACGAGCGTGCTGCTCAGCAGGATGAAATCGATATTATATATACTCTAATCCAAAAGTTATATTTGCCTAAAAGCTATATAACGGTTCGATATTACCGTAAGGTATAAATATTGACATAATTTAGTTAATTTACCCATTAATATAATGTAAGGTGGGACCAAAATGGAAACCATAGCTAGAACCTCCCTGAATAAATTCTGGCGAATTGCAATTGTGATTTTATTAATTCTCATGTCTTATTCTACCGCAGTAGCGGCGGCAGTCGAACCGGAGGATGCTCCCTCTTCATCAAATACTTCTGATGACCGAAGAGCATTTGCACCTGACCCGTTCAATGAATATTTTGATAGTGTTGAGGCCGTTCCATTGGATTCTAATGGTGATGGCAAAAACGATTCTGTCAGGATCAACTATACGGTTTACACCACCGGCTTAACTGCAAGTGTTGAAGTTATTCTGGATGTTTTCAACTCTTCCGGCGGCCTTGTAGCAAGTTATTCAGATACTTTCATTATTCACCGTGGCAATTATATCAGGTATTATAGGACCTTTGATTATTATGCCAAGTATACCGATTATTTCAATTTTTCAATGCGGCTTTATGATGCAAAAAATAACAATAAAGAGAATGGTGGCCTGAACCGTGAGATACCGAAGATATGGCTCAGCCCTTATCGTGAAGCATATGAAATATATGTAAAAGCTTCATTATTCGATCGCGATTCGGACGGGTTTAGAGATGACGTTCGCATTACAGTTACTGATTTGTATAATCTCAGGGTTCCGGATGTTGCTGTTCATATCGATGGATCGCTAAAAGGTTATACTGAAGCTAATGGTACACTGGCAAGTATGGATTACAGTCGGGGCTATCATGAAGTGGATGTCTTCTACCATAAGCTTCATGCAATAACGGACTTCAAGTCCGAGGGTGACGGTATACCGGTAGCTTTATACGTAGATTGTGACCCATACGACCGTAATGGCACCGGTGAAAAAAACGATGTACTCATCATGGTTACAAGAGAATATGCTCTACCCGTCGGGGGAGCCCAAATTTACATCGATGATGACTTGATCGGTACCAGCCGTCCCGACGGATCACTCCGGGTGTATAATTTCGATGAAGGATTTCATTATGTCAACGTCAGGGTTCGCAATCAATGGGCCACCAGCGTTTTCTACGCCGAAGCTGTCCGACCAATTGACGATCTTGAAGAGTTCATAGATTACGCCCAGGCCAGGGGCGGAAGCTTCGATTCGGGTTTCATCGGTGACGATATCGAGGTTATGTTTAAAATTGGATTAGGTAATGGTGAGCAGAGTAACGTTACTGTGAACGCTACGCTAATGTATTTGAATTATACAGAGATCGAAACAACATCCATTAGTTTTATAGTAAAAGCCGACGAATTCAAACCGCACAATATCTATTTCTATAATCTATCAAAGGACAACTACCGTGTTTCCATTAAACTTTATGATGATGCCTGGAAGCTTGAAGATGTCTGGCTGATGGACAACGTGCCGGTAACACATGTAAAAATGATCGTTAATATCGACCGCGGTGTAACCGATCTGGATAATATAGGTTACCAAAATGATGTGTTCTACAGTCCGCACATCCTGGGAGATACCTACAGTTCCGGTTATATTGAAATCTACTGGAATTCAAATGGAACGATGTTTAAAAATCTCAGTATGGATGAAAGTGGATTTACATCAGCAACCAATTTACTGATTGGCGAATACAGGTGGTCGGCATACGATGATTCACATAAATTTCTTGAGAAAGGCCATTTCATAATATATTCCATGGGTGTGGAAAGAACCCAGACGCAGGAGACCTTACACGATTACGACCTGGATGGATACTGGGATGATTTCAGGGTCTATGCGTATGACGAAGACGGCGACGAGGTCGATACGGTATATGTCTGGGTCTGGGATGAAAATGACCAGGTTTATGATGAAGGTTATACATCTATAACGACACCAGGAGGCTCGGGGTCATTTGTATCTGAGAACATCCCGGAGGGTAATTATACCTACGAGACCCTCACAACCTCAAATCCCCAGCGATTACTCGCCAACGGTTCATTCTATTCATACGGCAACAGCACCGAAGCCGATACGTATTTGAAGGTTACCGCAACCCCCACGGATCTTGATTACGAGGGTATGGATAACGATGTGATCGTCAAGGTCGTAGACCTCAATAATGACCCGGTACCCAACGCCAGGGTTTATTTCGATAAGAACATGGATTACTATGAAACCACCGATTCCAACGGTGAGGTTGAGGCATACGATTTCGAGTACGGGTGGCACGACGTTGATGTTTACAGTATATTAAGCTCACCCAAGGGTCATGCATATACACAGTTTTTCTCTGAGGGCTATAACTACGATGAATATTTCGATTTTATTAAAGCCCGACAATTTGATGCGGATGATGAAGGCGATATCAACGATCTGGAGATCAGAATGGATGTTGATGTGGATGAATGGGTAGAAGTAGAAGTTACCGTCGTTGCATATTTATATTATCAAGATACCGGAGCATTCTATGGAAAGGCATCTAATTCATTCTATATTTTTGCATGGTATTACGAAGATGAACATCTTTATTTCTATAATTTACCATTGAACACAACTTTTAACGCAACATACCGCCTGTTTGATGATAAAGGACGATTGGAAGACGAAGAATTTCAGTACGATATCCACATGCGGGTTATCAGCCCGGAGGTCAATGTCGAGTGCTCGTATTATGCTAATGGATATTATTATTACGAAAATGATGAATTGAAAGGTATCCCATTTTTAGGATTCTGGGCACATCGCGAAGATTTTGGAGTTAAAAATGTAACCATTAGTGTTTACAAGGACTCCGATGATTCACTGGTTTATGAATTTAAAACCGATGAATACGGCTGGGCAGGAGATCTGATGGATGAGGATTTCGAGTACACCAAGTACTACTGGAGGGCAGAGAACGAAACCGGCGATATGGTTGAACAGGACGGATGGTTTAGAGCACATCAAAATATCACCTGGGATGAATTACTTTATGATATGGACGGCGACGGATTCTTTGACGATTTCGTTTTCTTTAATGTATGGACAATATTAACTGTTGAGGACGGTTATGTTCGGTGGGATTATGATTATATCAATACAACAGTTGAGGTTTTTGATGCGAATATGAAATTAATAATGACAAATTACACCAGGGACTATTATCTCGTATTTTTCTATAATTTCACGGAGGGCGACTATTATTTCAGGATGCTGTATAAAGATACGGTGTACGAATTCGGTGAGTTCTATAGCTACGGCAATAATTTCACCAATCTTCCGCCTTCGGTTGAAATAAGCTCACCTGCCAACAATTCCGAATATAAAGACAGCGATATGATTGTATTCGACGGTACGAAGAGCAGTGATCCGGACGAATTAGACCGACTGAGCTTCGAGTGGCGCTCGGACCTTGATGGATTTCTCAGCAGCGAATCGATGTTTTCGTCGAAATTATCCGGAGGTGACCATAAAATCACACTTGAAGTAGATGATGCACACGGCCACATTAACTCCACGTGGATAAATGTTAAAGTGGAGGCGATAGCCACTCCAAACCTCGCGCCCCGTGCGGTGATAAGCTCGCCGAAGGAGAACGATAAATACAACAAGAACGATCTGATTTATTTTGACGGCGCGAACAGTACGGACGAGGTACCTGCGAACCTGACCTTCGAATGGAAATCCGATCGTGATGGTCCTTTCGGTGGTAACAACTCGAAATTTTTAAAGAATCTCACTGCGGGAGCACACCGGATATCTCTTAAAGTTACGGATAGTGCAGGCTTGAATTCCACTGATATCGTAAATATAACCGTTGAGAACCGCAGGCCTGTAGCCAATTTGAGCTCTCCTAAAGACGGCGCAATCTACAATGCCTCGGATAATATTCTGTTCGATTCCGCGGGCAGCATTGATCCCGACGGCGATAAGCTTGAATTTTTATGGGAATCGAACAGAACCGGCAAGATCGGTGAAGAAGCATCGTTCAGTGCCAAGCTGTCCGGCGGGGTGCACATGATCAACCTCACAGCCTCAGACGGTGCTCTTAACCACACTGTTTCGGTTACTATTACTGTTGTAAACACACCGCCTGTTGCTAATATAACAGCCCCGGAGGAAGGTCGAATATATTTCAAGGGCCCCATGTTTTTCGACGGGTCCGCCAGTGTGGACCTCGATGGTGATCCTTTGTTTTTCTACTGGGAGCTGGACGATGAACCTGTTATGAGCAATGTATCGAGCTTCACCAGAAATGTAACCGAGCTCGGGCTGCATAAAGTAGAGCTGTTCGTATTCGACGGAATTATTAATCTCTCTATGGTGGTCAACTTTACCATCGAGAACCGTGCACCGGTGGCCGATGCAGGTGCAAATATCTCGGTCAATATAAATGAAGACGTGGTTTTCAATGCATCGAATTCGTACGATCCCGACGGCGATGAAATTACCTACATCTGGGATTTCGATGCATCTGACGGTATAGATGATAAAAATGCAGAAGTTCCGGTGGTTACCTATTCATATTCGCTGCCCGGCGATTTCGAAGTAACATTGACGGTAAATGACGGGTCAGCAGAGAACAGTACCTCAAGAGATAACCTGACCGTGCATGTAAACCGGTTGCCGAACGCAGATGCAGGCCCCGATATAATCCGTAAGCGAGGCCAGCTGATATATTTCAACGGCTCCGATTCCAGCGATCCCGATGATGATGATTTAACGTACGCTTGGGACTTCGGTAACGGTGACACTGGCACCGGTATGAATGTCAGCTATACATACGATACAACGGGTATTTACACAGTCACGCTGAATGTATCCGACGGCATCGGGTGGGACCTTGATACCATGAAGGTAACGATAATTGAGCCGAATAAACCGCCGAACGCCGTGGCGGGTGTTGATAAGAAGATCACGGTGAACCTGAACGAATTTGTCACCTTCAACGGCTCGCTTTCTTCAGACCCTGACGGTGACCCGTTACTGTTCTTCTGGGACTTCGATCACATCGACGGTACGGATGATGAAGACGCGGTGGGTAAAGAGGTCAAACATAGATTCACTATAGCTGGCAACTACATTGTTACCCTGACCGTTGAGGACGGGCATGGCGGCGTGGATACAGATAGTATAAATGTAACGGTGAATTCACCGCCCACAGCCAGGATCGCTGATATAGATGACAGCTACATTGGCGAGGAGATCACATTCGACGGGACGGGTTCGACGGACCCCGAAAATCATCTGTTGACTTATTCCTGGAATTTTGGCGAGGGTATCCCGAATAAAACCACAAGTAAAGTCGACGTGGTCTTCTTGATACCGGGTAAATATACAGTAACCTTAACGGTTAAGGATACCTACGGTGCAACAGATACTACAGACATCGACTTTGAGATTTTGGAGCTGCCGATACCGGTAATCACCCGTCCTAGCTCGGGCTCGACGGTCAACGGTGAAGTAGACATTCAAGGTACCGCCAGCGGCCGAACGGTTTCGAAGGTAGAAGTGAGCCTGGTCTATCCCGACGGTACCACCAATAAAATCGGGACCGTAGATGTTACAAACGGGTTCTGGCAGTTAAGCTGGGATTCTACTTCGGTTACAAACGATGACTATCATTTAGAGGCACGTGCAACCGACGAAAGCGGTGTATACCGCTCTGAAACATCGATTCAAATAAAAATCACTATCGACAATGAGGAATCGGTGGACGAGGAGGAACCGGCGCCGCAGGATAATGTAACAGAAGCAGAAGCGTCCTGGGACATCCTGGGTTTGGGTGCCACCGGCTGTGCAGTGCTCGTAATTGTAGTAATTATTGTTGTTATCGCTTTGATCGCCATGGCCGCACGAAGACCCAGCCCGCGCCGTAAGCGCGCCCCTGAAGCATCGCTGGCGGCGGCCCGGATGGACGCATTCAAACCCATTGAGGAAGGCGCCGGTGAAGGTGCCGAAGTAAGCATAGAAGCTGAACCCGAGGAAGAAAAAGGCTTCAAACGCCCGGTCAAGTGTCCAAGCTGCGGCGAGATTTTCATGCAGCGCGATACCGGTGAACGCCCGTGGATGCTCTGGTGCACGCAGTGTGGTGCCCGCGGTTTGATTAAAGAGGACAAGCGTCCCAAACTGCCTCCGGGTAAAGATGAGGAGGAGATCCGTAAAGAGGCGGAACGTAAACGTGAAAAGGTAAAATGCCCGGAATGCACCGAGATCTTTACTGTATGGTCTACCGAGAAAGAAATTGAATGCCCCAACTGCGGTATCACCGGTGAAAAATAGGATTTACTGTCGCTGGCTACCCAGATGCCAGGCCTCACGGTGATTGAAAATATGCAAAAAATCCCGGGGCCAGAGGGGTAATTTTCAACGGGGTGAATTGGAAATTCGGTCAGAAAAGGGAACATTCTTATATTTACCCAAGCTTACATAATAAATATATATATAATAAAGCATTCCCGGAAAATATTGTGCAGAAATAAAAACTGCATAATAAAGCTTGCTCAGAACCTGATAAGTTATATCAAAGGGCAGGGGGAGAATCAGCTGACCTCTAAAAATTCATATCTAAAAGCATATTCGACAATTTCAAGATTTGAGTACATCCCGGGGGTAGCACCGGGCCTGCTTCTACCAATTCTTATCGGAGCAAGTTCGCTTGCGATATTGATGGACCTCATTGTTTTAGAGGCGATTCTGGTTTTTGCTTTACTATATTTCTCCGGTTTTATCATAAATTCACTGGCCGACAGAGAAATAGATAAGAACTACCAGACATTCAAGGGTAACATTTCAGACTCGGTAGACACTTTGGGAGTAAATACCGTTAAATTCATATTGGCCGTCCAGGTGGGCCTTGCTATTTTACTTGGGCTGCACATCGCAATAGTTCTTCAAAATATCTGGATAGTTATTTTGGTAGGTCTGGGCGTTCTGTTCGGCCTGGGCTATTCAATAGAACCGTTCCACTTCAAGGTCAGGGGCGTTTGGCATGCAATTGCTTTAGCGTCCTCCGCATTTTTCATTCCACTGTTTTTCTTGTATTTAGTTGTTGCAGAAACGGTTGAGCTCCTTGATATTATACTTATTATGGGTATCACCGTAGCCCATTACTCCATGGAGATGGCGAACCAGGCCGCCGACCATTTCGAGGATTCGGAGGAGGGTGTACGAACACCTACAGTGCGGCTGGGTCTGGAAAAAGCACTGAAATCCTCTATCATAATGACAACCGTTGGAATGATAATAATTATATTCACCGTGGGGCTGATGTATATCAACAACGGTCTGGCCGGAGCATTCGGATTGGGTACCGGCGGTGCATCGATACCTGCAATGGCATTGATCCTGTTGATCGTGTCTGTAATAATCGGGATCGGCTATTACTTCCCCATCAAGGGTTTGAGGGACCTTTATTCATTTTCCGTTGACAGCTCACCTCTGGAGGAGCGCATTGCCAAGATCAAGAGCCGCGTTAAGTACGCCCGCTGGCAGGCATCGGGCATTCTGGGGGTCGTAATTACAGTTGGGATATTATTTACATTGGGTTTTTCCAATACGGCAGTCCAGGTATCCACGGAAATGCCGATGGATACAGAACCTGATTCCGAACTTGATATCAACAATTTGAGGATCGCCAATGTGAAGGTTACAACCTGGAACAAGGAGAGATCTGACAATTACGCAGATGTAACTGTAAGAATCAACACCCAGAATATAGAGAATACCGGCGAGCTCACTAAAGTAATTGCAGTTGTGGAAGCCGGCACTGCCGATATTGTGATTGACACTTCCTACAACTTTCTTGATACCAGTGGTCGTACAACTGTTACTGTTGACTTATTCGGCTACAATGAAACCGAGATCTGGTACTTCGCGTACTTGAAATATAAAGATGAAGAAAGCAGTTATAGTTGGTCTGAGCCGAGCCAAAAAGACCTTTATATCTTTGATGCCGACTTCTCTACCGAAGTAAATATCCTGTACGATGAAGTGAAACTGTCAGTGAAAACATACAATGCTGGCAAAGCGCGCGTGGAAAATTCTATTACCATCAAGGTGGAATGGTCTCCATTATTCAATGAATGGAGCCAGAACAATGCGACGGTGAATCCACAGCAGGTCTGGGAGACAACGCTCAGCCGAGATCTGCATAAAGAATGGCTGGTGGACAGCTCGACCATAAAGATCTATCTTATCTACGATGATCAAGTGCTTGATTCGATGGAAATCAAGTTGTAGTAAAGAGATTTTTTTAGCTTTTAAATCGATTAATTAATGATTTTTATTGCTAATAGAAGTGCGGCTTACGTTGGACGGTTGCGCGGTGCGTACCGTTTTGCGGTTGCGTCTAACGTTTCGTAAGTCGGTAGCGCGGTGCGTACCGTCTAGAGGCAGCGTGTAGCGTTACGTAATACGGTTGCGTCAATCTTTGGATTTATCATTAAATTTTGTCCAGGCGAGGGATAAATTATAAAGCTGCCGTGATGTTTTGTCATAGGCATCCAATAATTCTTCACATAAATCAGCATCAACATGTGCGTCATATAAATCTCTACAATGAGATAAACAGACGATCATTTCATTTGATTCTCCCCTGGAATCATCAAGATACTTTTGAAATGCTTTTTTCTGATGTTTTTTAGCAAATCCCTCAGCAATTAATCTCGGAATAGCTTTACAGGAACGACTCATTTGAGATCTTAAATCATTTTTTTCAATTTCAGGTAATTGATTTATTATTCTTTTCATAACATTTATAGATGCTTTATAACTGTTTTGATATACCTCTAAATCTTGAAAACTTTTAATTTGTTCTTTTTCCGTTTTTTCCATATGCAACACCTTTTTTCGATTTTGGATTTTTACTTCCATATTGCGGCTTTTTATTGTTACATATTTTAAAAAACTTATTTAATTTTAAGCAGGGAGGAGGTGACTGAAATAACTAGTGCAACCAATGTAAATTTAAGTAAATCTACCGTTTGCCGTGATACGCTTAACGTTACGCCCCTCGCAACCGCAAAACGTTAAACGCCCTTCTATAAGCGATCAAAAAGCTTTTAATAGCGTTATATAAGCAATAATACTACAATACTACTCCAACTGACATTCTCTGAGATAATCATGTGCGTAGAGCTTATTGTTCATAAGAATCTCACCGGTGCGAACCGCAGCGACCAGTTCCGTATCCGACGGGTCCATTATTGCAGAATCTAACCCGTTTGCCATCAGCATGGTGGCATATGTACGGTTGATGAGGTTTTTGTTTTTGGTGCCGTTGG
>CP070629.1:27936-34374 GCA_020356005.1 Thermoplasmata archaeon | reverse complement strand
GAAATAAAATAAAAATATCGATGATACACATACAAATCAAAACAATAACAGCTATTAACTTTGCACCTGCCCGCACTTCAAAAGGCTGAAGATTCAACCGGGCAAACTTTAAATCGCGCCTCAACGCCCCTTCCGTACTCTTTTTCTGGCCATCATCAGAACTTTGTTTACGCCTCCCCATCATCCGCGCACCGGACTTGCATACCTTGTAGTACCAATTGTCGTTAATGTCACGATTCATTTACAACCGCCTTCGCAAACCATTTCTTCCAATCTTTCAGTAACTTTTTGTAATCTACCGTATGCTCCTTCGAATGCTGGCGTGCAAGCATCTCCCAGAACACCGAATTACACCGGTACACCCACTTCCCTGATAGGACCTTCCCGTTACCCGAAGAATTCGCATAGTCCACCATGAGCTGCTTGAGTGCCGCCCGGGTGCGGATGTTGCCCAGCACCTCCGGGTAGGTTATACCCCAGGACCTGGCTACGGCACCAAGCCTCTCCGAGGATTCCAGGAATGCCTCGGTTTCTACCAGTGCATCACAAGCTGCGTCGTACCGGAGCAGATCGGAAAATGTACCGGGCTGCTCTGCGCCTTTGACCAATTCAGCAACCTGTATTACACGACGATGCTGGCGGTGTATGCCCGCCGGCCGGGTCAAGCCTGCAACGATAACAATATCCGTAGAGCTGAAGGCTTCTGCTGTGATACCCATATCGTATACCACGCGTTCGAACACCGTCCTGGCTGAATCCGCATGGAACGTACCCAGGACGGCGGAGCCGGCGGTTCCTGCCCGCATGGCCTCGTAGAGGGTCCTGGCCTCCTCCCCGCGGACCTCGCCCAGTACAATCGCGGACTCGCCCAGCCTCAATGAAATGCGAAGCGCTTCATCTGCGGTCATGGAACCCTCGCCGCGGACGCTTGACTGGATGTGCATGGTTTGGAGTTTATAACCCAGCTCCTGCATTTCCGGGCCCGGCAGTTCAAGCGTATCCTCAATTGTCAGAATCCGCTGTACAGGTGCAAATTCGAACATTATGGCACCCAGAAGAGATGATTTGCCTGCACCCCTGCCGCCGGCGATCAACATCGTTGATTGACCGTCGATGAGAAACGAAAGCAGCCCTGCGGCAAGAGCCGTAATGCTTTTTGCCTGTACCAGCCGCGGCAGAGTCCACGGGTCCGGGGAATGGCGCCGTAAAGCAAAGGCCATGCCCCTGGGGCTTACCGGTGAGCCTATGATCGTTACACGGGTGTTGAAGGTCTCGTTATCGCATTCCAGAAGGGGGTGGGCTTCGGAAAAAGGTCTGCCGCTCTCGTATCTGAATCGTGACATCAGGCTTTCCGCGGCATCGTTTGTCAGGATTATGTTGGTTTTGAATTTCGATGATAGGCGGCTGTCATCGATTGAGCCCATAGAGAGATAGATGTGATTGTTCTCCACAGGGGCGTCCACATAGATATCCTGGACATACTTATCTTCCAGCAGAACTTCGATCAGCCCGAAGCCAACGGTATACTTGGCAACCAACCTGGTCAATTCCAATACTGCGCGGTTTTCCTCCGTTCGTGTGCGGCCCAGGCTCATTTCGTGCGACTGCAGGTAGCTCGAGATGGTGCGCTGCCCGAAATTCTCTATGTACTCGATCACCTTTTTGGGGTGCCGGACATTCAATCCCGTTGGGATATGGTCCATCAGCTCGGATTTGACATGATCTATCAGTTCACATTGTTTCTTTGTAAGATTGTATTCCGGCGGTTCGATATGGTACAGGCTCTCTGCACCGTCGGGGAGTTCATAAAGCTTTACCGGTGTGCCGTTAACTTTGTAGGTTTTGCATAAATTTGCCGATGCCGGCGGCTTGGGGATTATCCAGCACTGCGCAAAATTCGGCCGGATCCACCTGGATTTCGCCAGAACCCTTTTGAATCCCCGGCTTAGATTCGTGCTGGAAAACGTCTTGTTATAATTATTGATTTTTAACTGAAGACTTTTTCCGTACTTCAGCAAAGATTCCAGATCGGCCCGGGCCTTCCTGAGCTCCATAGCTACTGATGCCATTATTCAACCACCACCAAGAACCCTTTGATCGCAACCTGCTTGGCAAGATCACGATAGTGGATGAACAAATAGGTAAGATCCTTGTAGGTATCTCCGATACAGCTTAAACACAATTTCGGATTCTTTTTACCCCCACGCGATTCCCTGTCAAGTTCTTTCAAGCTCGCGTTCAAATATTTTACGCATTCCGATAACTGAGCCGTGAACCTGTCGAAATCGGGATAGAGCAGTTCGCGAAGCTTGGCGAATAAATCGGAAGGTTTTAGTTCGCACCCTTCACAGTGCTTGCTCAAATCCGGTTTTACTTTACGTTCTTGCATTGTCTTCAGATCCGTTCTCAAGCCCACAAACTGGTGCAACAGCTCAAGAGCATCACCTTGAAATTGTGTCAGCGCATAGTTGGTCATCAATATTGAATTGATATTGTATTCGTTCTCCATCGTTCGAATGATTTTATCAATACAGCGATCATCACTCTTCTTTTGAGTTCGCTTGCAGGTCCTGCAGTCCAGAACCAGCTCGAGCTTAGAACCTGCGGATTCCAACCTGTACTCACATACTATGTCCGACATACACGCCACCTTTTAATTTGTCATTGCTTAGTAATACTACAAATACTTCAAAATCCAAATACTACAAAGGAATACTACAAAATCTTAATACTACAAAACCCCCCGCCCGTCGGTTATATTTCTAGCCTGGGAATTTCGTCCTTCCTTTTATCTTTTGCTTCTTACCTCTCCCGAAGGGTGGTTTGTCCACCGAAGGTGGTGGGGTGGGGCTTTGTAGTATTTGTAGTATTTGAAGTATTTGGATTTACTAAGCAATATTTCATCAATTAGTTCTCTGTTCTTTTCAATAATCTGCCATAATTATTCAGCCATCTGTATAATAATAGAATTATATAAATCTTTGTGCTGACGCTCAAGATTTGTTATGTTTTTTCATACTGCAAAAAGCAAAAATCCAGTTAAAATCGAAAGATTTTTAATTCAATTAAAAAGCTGTACCAATGCCTTTATATAAATTAAATAACGGGAATAAAATAATATTTGTAATTTATTTTTTTATCGTTGCCATTTAAATACTTTTAATCACGGTCTTTTCTTCTAAAATAGAATAATGGTTACATTTGACCGGATAATATATATATTCATTTATTTATTTTAATATGTTACATTATTCGTGTGGCATGGAGTTTGATTAATTAGAATAAAAAATTTCTTTAACAGTTTACTATGTTATAGTTGGCCAGATTAATGATCTAAAAAAAATCTTTCAATGTCAGGGGCAAGATGACATTTTCAGTTTCTTTGAAACCGGAGTGACAGTATGGGGCTCAAAAATTATCTTATATTTACTACCATCATTCTCTTCTCTCTAGTTCTGCCTGTTACACCCATAACCGCAGCATTTTGCAATGGCGAGCTCAATGAGGTTTCCATTAATTCCATAGTGGAGATAACCAATTATTCCACACCGGTAATTAACCCTGACCATGATTCTTTTGATGAACGTCCCAGCCACCCCGCAGAATTAAGGTCCCGGGGGCTTTACAACGGTCTCATAAATTATTCCGATGTACTGCTGATAGTGAACGATGATTCGCCCATCTCCACGGATATCGGCACCTATTTTGCCCAGCAGCGTAGTCTTCCACGAATAAATATCTGTAATGTAACAACTTCAACTGCCGAAACCATCAACGCTGCAACCTTTGCAGACCTCAGGACACAGATTGAAAATCATATCAATACAAACGATTTGAAAATGAAGATCAATTATATGGTAACCACCAAGGGTGTGCCGCTCAGGGTGGACTACGGCGGCGGCAGCCGTGCCAGCGTGGATTCCGACCTGTCTTTTATACTGGGTAAATACTCCGGGTGGATCGGTCAATCAGGCCCCGAGAACAATCCCTATAACGATGATATGACAAGATTCTCAAAAGAGGAATATGACTACTATCTTGTAACAAGATTGACCGGATATACCGCCGAGGAGGCGAAGGGACTTGTAGATCTGGCCACAGAAAGTTACGGCAAGCGCGGCATGTTCTTTCTGGATGTTTCACCTGCAAAGGACGGTTCAGGTTATCAGGTGGGGAACGATTGGATGCGCCAGGCGTATACCAAACTAAACGCAAAAGGGGTTAATGTAACAAAGGACGAGACAAATACTTTTATTACTGATGTTCAAAATGTTTCCGGTTACACCAGCTGGGGCAGCAACGACGGGGCTTACAGCACAAACCATGTCACCAATACCAATCTTGAAACGGATTCCGACGGAAACGGTATACCCAACAGCTGGTATCTTCAACGCGAGGCAGGTGACAACTGGTCGCGCAACGATACCGATGTATATTCCCAGAGCTGGTCAATGAAACTTGAGCGCCCGACCGTAACCACCGGCTTTTCGGCCTTGAGCCAGAATATAACAGTGCAGCCCGGCGTGCGGTACTACCTCGCCGGCGTGGTTAATCTTACGAACATGAGCGCTACAGGCAAAGGCGCGTTCTTACAAATTGCGGCAAGAGACGGGAATGATAACATTATCAAATATTATAACGGTAGTGCCAGGAGGAGCACAACGAATAGCTGGGTGGGACTTTCACAAATACATTATGAACCCATTGATGGTGTTACCAAAATTACCATCTCCATCGTAGTTTCCGAATGCAGCGGTACTGTCATGATGGATCTGATAAGGTTATTCGAAATCAAGCCTCATAATACCTATATCCCCGGAGCAATAGCTGAGACTTATGTTTCCACCGGAGGTAGATCATTCAGATATCCAACTAATTACGGGCAGTCCTTGATCGCCGATTTGATAAGGGAAGGTGTAACAGGTGTGAAGGGCTATGTATACGAACCCTACCTCCAGGCCTGTGCCCACCCGGATATCCTGTTCGATGCTTATACCGAAGGATACAATCTTGCCGAAAGCTTCTATATGGCCTCAAGCTGGGTTTCATGGATGGATATAGTCATCGGTGATCCGAAGGTAGCACCGTATATCGATGAGCTCGCGGAGCTGACAGCAACGGAACTTGACCTGGATTTCTCAACAGACCAGCCTTCGGAAGGTGATGAAGTTGTACTTACCGGTACCATTCACAATACCGGTAAGCGTTCGGCAGATAACTTCAAGGTTCAATTTTATGTAGGAAACCCCGACGATGGTGGAATAGCACTGGGTGCTACTAAATCCATTTCTGCTGAAAGCTACAATTTCTCTACAATTGAGTATACCTGGGATACTAAAGGGCTGCACGGTTGGTACGATATCTATTTGGAATTCGACCTTGACGATGTCATTTTGGAACAGAATGAATCGAATAATATAATCCATCGTCCCATCTACATCAATTACCGCCCGGATGTCTTAGATATTTTAGTTCCCACCCCGGAACTGCTCCGCAACCAGACATTGAAGATAATAACAAACGGTTATGACAATGAAACCTCTGAAGATCAGCTGATATGCATTGCCGAAATACGGCATGAAGTTGATGAGAGCGCAAATATCTGGGAATCATTACCACCATTTACCTATGACAGTCAGAGCTGGACACTGAACTATACAGTAAATACCACCGCACGATTGGGTTTGTATGATCTCAGAATCAGGTTCAGTGATAACAACACCCCGGATCACCCCGGATTAAGTGATTGGGAGTACAGATATGACATTTTTTCCGTGTCCAATAATAATCCCGTAATCATCAGTATGGAACTATCAAAAACAGAAATATTCCGCACCGAAAGTGTAACCATAACACTCAAAGCAAATGATGTAGAGACCGATTTGGTTAATATGACCTGCGAACTTGATGTGCAATTTCCTGGAAGCAGTTTATGGGAAAAACTCGGCAGCGCGACCTATCTTGATGGAATCTGGCAGATGGATTTTGTTCCCGCCAGGGATTATCCAATAGGCATGTACAGTTTCTCTGCAAGTGCGTATGACGGCGATATTGTCAACGGTAAGAGTCCCCCGCTTACACTAACCGATATTTTAAAGGTAAAGAACAATCCGGGGAGGGTAACAAACATATCGGTGGAGGATTTGGAAGTATTCAGATTGCATAATATAGATATTATGATCGAAGCCGAGGATGTGGAAAACCCAGAGGTCAGTTTGATAGGAACTGTAGAGTACCGGCACAACGGCACACAGCCTTCCGATTGGAAAGATCTATCTACATTGTCATATCAATACGAGGGTGCCGAGGGTTACTGGATTACGGTGTTCAGACCCGAGAAGAATGCAGAACTAGGCATGTATGATTTCAGGGCAAGCTTCGAGGATCTGGACGGTGAAAGTGAAGGATGGGTCTATTACAACCGTGCGGTCAAAGTAG
>CP070629.1:16682-27836 GCA_020356005.1 Thermoplasmata archaeon | reverse complement strand
CTTTGAATATTGAGCGGTGCTTTCAATAAGGTTCATGATCCCTTTTATTGGATCATCCTGTACAATCAATTCTTTTTTATCGATAATATTGAAGTTCCCCTCATCAGCCTTTATTTTAATCTTTATCATCAAATCTTGATTAAATCTCAGATCTATTAAAAATGTATGCGATTTAAAAAGTAGTTTAAGGGCAAAAATAGTCATGCAGAGCATAAAGATCGAGAAGACAACCGAGAAGGCGTTCAACTTTTCGTTGGTTCCATAAAAAAGGTTAAAGACGATAACACCAATAATAACCGCTGAATAGTATATGAATATTATAATAAGAATTTTCAGATTCAATTTCAATGAGCGTGAAAAATTACTGAAGGTATCTGCAAGTTCAAAGGATGCCTCATAGGGGTTTTCCAAGGCCCTGATATCCTTATTTTTAAAATATCTGTTTTCTTTCATATGGCTTGAGTTTTGTTTTTTCAAGTATATAAAGGAGGGGGGAACATTGTGGGGGTCAAATGGTCCGCCGGTATATATTGCCGGGATATGACATAGCATATTCTGAGGTGATTTAAATGAAAAATAAATCAAATCAGTACGGCAACATATCAAAAGATGGAAATAATAAATCGTTCAGATCGAAGATGTCAGGGAGTATATTTGGTTTTTATCTATCCACCATCGTACTCCTAAGCATCTTGGTGGTAGCAATTGTTATTTTTGTCCCATTGAATATCATGGAAATGATTTTTTTATTAAATCTTTTCGCATTAATAGATTCGGTTCTATTATATCTGATTTTACGGGCGAAGAGAACATTGTATACCTTAAAACGGAACGAAATAGAGATTTATGGAGCAATGGGAACTAAATCTATATCATATGATGAGATCGAATCAGTTAAAAAAAGTGCAATCCCCAGTGGATTAAGGCTATACGGATCCACTTTTCTTGGTGGGTGGTATTATCTCCCAGGAATTGGGAAAACATGGGTTTCTATGACCAACTTCACAGACGGAGTCCTTATATCTACCCGTGAAGAAGGTAAATATCTGATAACACCAAAGGAGCCAGAAAGATTCATTTTTGCTATTAACGACAGGCTGTTAAACATCTCTTCCGGGGGTGTGTAAAATATGTATAATTCAGGTTCTGTAGAATCATTTTGTCCGAATGCAAATCAACCCATTGGTAAAAACTCACTTGTTATCCTAAATAATCTCTCAAAAAGTTTTAAAAAGTTCAAGGTACTAAACAATATCTCCTTTTCCATCAACCAAGGAGATGTGATAGGGTTTATTGGACCCAACGGTGCTGGAAAAACAACAACAATCAAAATATTAGTAGGTCTTTTAAGGGATTTCGACGGCCAGGTTATGATAAATGGTTATTCCATCCCTACAAATATCGGTAATGTATACCATATGATCGGTTATCTTCCCCAAAAGGTATCATTTCAGAGGTGGCGCACTGTAGATCATGCCCTCTCAACTTTTGGGAAGCTCTCAGGCCTGGATAAAAGAATATTGGAACGGCGAATCGTCAAAGTACTCAAACTTGTGGATCTATTGGATGTCAGGCACAAAAAAATAGTCCACCTGTCGGGGGGAATGGTGCAAAGATTGGGACTTGCTCAAGCAATTCTCCACAATCCCAAGCTAATTATTCTTGATGAACCCCTGGCAGGTCTTGATCCAGAAAACAGATACAAGATCAAGAAAATCATTAGGGACTTAAGCAAAAACGGAACCACTGTTCTATTTTCCTCACATATTCTTAGCGATGTTCAGGATACCGTTAGCAAGATCATCATAATAAACAACGGTAAGGTAATGCATTTTGGCACAATTGATTCATTACGAGATAATTTTATCTCAACTAAGGATATAGAAATCGAGCTGTGTCAGGCGATTACTTATTGGAACGGTCTTGAACGAATCGATGGTGTGAATTGTGTCGAGCAAACTCAACCCAACCGGATACTTATCCATCTCCAAAATGAGACAGATATAAACGAGGTTTCAAAAAAACTTCAAAGATATTTTTTTGAGTATGGTTATGTTATCCGCACATTCACACCAGTAGTTAAGAACCTCGAGGAGCTTTACATTTTGTGCACCAGGGGGGGTGAAAGTAAATGAGCTTAAAACTGCTTTTCAAGGACGAATTGATGGGATTTTACAAATCGAAGGTAATGATATTCCTCTGGATCGGTTTTCCTTTAGTGATGGCGATGTTACATATTCTTACTCCAGATACAGGTGATGTTCCATTTTCAATTATGACAGCCTTCTTAGTATCATCGCTTGGAGGTACAATAGCATCTGTCATGCTAGTAGTTTCCATTATTGGAGAGAAGAACAACCAAGTTTATGACCTATTTGTAATTAGGCCGATCAAAAAAAGGAACCTGATTCTTTCTAAGTTTCTCGCTGTCTTTATTTGCCTTGTTATCGCAATCAGCATAGCAATTGTATCAGGCCTTGTCATCGATATATTCGTAAATGGATTGCCTTCTGAGTTATTAATTGAAAATACCATTCCTCCCTTTGCCATTGCACTTTCAATACTGGCAGTCTCATGTGCAATGGGTATCCTTATAGGTGTTGTGTCCCCTTCTATTCTTGTTGGTGTTATTTTGGTGATATATGGAGGTAATCAGGTTTCGGTTTTACCAATGTTATCAGAGGTTTCGAAAATATCATTCCCTCCGATACTACCGAAAATTATTGAATTCTTAGGAATATCTTCTCCAATTTTTATTCAATGGTTGGAGAATATTCCAGACAACATTAGATTCTCACTGGTAATTGGATCATTGCTCACAGTTGTGCTGCTTGGGATTTCAATTATTATCTTTAACAGAAAAGAACTATGATTAGAATCAAGAAGGTCATAGATTTTAACATGAATTTGGATTATAACCCTTTATCTTTCCAACATTATGACCTATATATAGAAAATTCGTTCTATATCAGTTGCGTGATATAGAATACCAAACCTCCCGGTACGACTACGGAGCGATATAGAATTGATGAGGGCTCCGAGGTCGCCGATAAATCCAATGGCCCACTCCACTCTTAATCGTTTTTTGATTTTTGAATTTTGATTTTCCTTTGTAGTATCTGTAGTATTTGTAATATTTGGATTTCTCCACGAAAGAAATCAAAAAAAATAGAGTGGAGTGGGCCAAGCCGGATTTGAACCGGCGACCTCCCGGTTATCAGCCGGGTGCTCCAACCAAGCTAAGCTACTGGCCCTTTTATTAATTTATTTCAAATTATGATTTGCGCTCAACCCATATAATTTTCTATAATTTTAAGATTATGGTGATTATTCGTTAGGGCTAAGAATGGGGGATTACTTAAACAACTCTAGCCGAAGTGCTATGTCTTAAAGAATCGATAATTCCTAAAAAGGCCCTCCGAAAGATTCAAACCTCGAATCCAAGGGACCATACGAACTTCGACACCTTTGAACCTGATGAGCCTCGAATCCAAAACCGAATACCGTGCTTCTTTAAGCTTCTCATAATCATTTAATTTCGTATCAAATCCCAAAAAATTCAATCCAATTTAATTTTATCTGTGTAAAGCAATATTTGAAATTTCAGAGGATTAAGTATACATACTATTATTATAATTTTTATAAATTATAATAGTATACGAAATTATATATATATTAAAATAAAATTTTTCTTATTAATTCAGGGCGAAGATGAGATCTTTCACACTGTCACAAGTGGAGGAGTTTTGCATGAGAAACAGGACCCGAGGCACTAAAATTAAATCGATTTTTAATGTATATTTGATATTAATAGCTATTTTCTCTGTAATTAATTTTATACCGTTGGATAATCCATTGGTCGGCGAAGTTTCTGCGGCCTCAAGCTGGACCATCAATACCGACAAGGATTTTTTAAACGGCACATTTGACAATGTGAGTTTGATTGGCTCGGGGCCATCGGCGGAATTGAGGTCGAAACAGGGTTTATGGTCATTGGATATGCCGGGTCCCACACCCCGACCCGTTCAGAACCATGCAGTTGCAGGCGTATCGGGTACTCAAAACGTAGTCCTCTTCGGGGGTGAAAATAAAGCCGGTGAAGCAAACAATTTTACGTGGGTATTCGGAATGGAAGAGGAGGGGGATATGTGGTTCAATGCAACTCCGGCGTACAGCCCCAGCCCGAGAATCAATCATTCAATGGCCCCTATCAACGGAACAGATAAGGTATTATTATTTGGCGGTTCCACAGGGGGTAATGAAACCTGGGTCTATGATTCAAGCGAGAACACCTGGACTAATAAGACCCCGGCTTCGAGCCCGAGTTCAAGAACCCAACATGCGATGGCACCTATTTACGGAAGAGAAGAGGTACTGCTTTTCGGAGGGTGGGATACAACTTATGATAATGAAACATGGATCTATAATTATACCCTCAACACCTGGACGAATATGACCCCGAGCTTATCGCTTCCAGGCGATCCTTCGCCTCGGTACGGCCATGCAATGGCCGCTATATGGGGAACGGAATATGTGGTGTTGTTCGGAGGCTGGGAGGAGTTTTTCGGTATAGACGATGACACGTGGGTCTACAACCGCACCAATAACTCGTGGCAGCAGAAGTGGCCCGCCTCAGACCCTATGCCCCGTTACAATCACGCCATGACCTCTGTATGGGGTAATACTACTGCCGTACTCTACGGCGGATCTGCAGGTCAGGATGAAACCTGGATATATGATTTCAATGCCTCTAACTGGATACAAGAATGGCCCATGCCAAAACCTGGGTTTGTATACGGTCATGCCATGGCAACGATCTATGAAAAAGAAGAAGTATTTTTGTGCGGTGGATGGGACTTTATGGATTCACGAGTGAGAGATGAGGCCTGGGTGTATAATGTCAATGAAGGTAACTGGTTTATGGTATCTCCAATGATGTACCCACCGCCCAGGGCTGCTCACTCGATAACCACGCTTTACAATTCAACCCAGGTGGTAATGTTCGGCGGACTGAACGAAATGGGACGATTGGATGATACCTGGCATTTCGAAATGCCCATGGATATGTGGTTTAAACCCTCGGCAGGTGCTCCGCCAACAGGGCGTGAGGGCCATTCTATGGCACCGGTCTGGAATACCAAAAATGCAATTATGTTTGCCGGCTACACAGATTTCGGATGGAATGATGAAACCCAGGAGTATAATACAAGCTGGAACGGTTGGTCAAACAAGTTTCCTGGATCGAGGCCCTCTTTCAGGTTCAATCATTCCCTGGCATCAATTGATGGTAACGATACGGTTTTATTTTTCGGCGGTTATAGCCAAACCGGATTACGAAATGACACATGGATTTATGATTTAAGTAAGAACAACTGGGAAAACCAGTGGCCAGTAATTGCACCATCCAGGAGAAGTTCACATTCGATGGCCACCGTGTACGGTGACGACAAGGTGGTTCTTTTCGGCGGATACCTCGGATGGTTTATGGGTAAGCATTGGTTTGGTAATGATACCTGGGTCTATGATGTAAGCAAAAATAACTGGACGCAAAAATCACCGGCGAAACCGCCGAGCAACAGGGCTGCCTCTGCACTGGCACCTCTCCCTGGGACGGATAAATTTGTGCTTTTCGGCGGGCGCAATGCTTCCAAGTATTTTGGCGACACCTGGATGTATGATTTAAGTGATGATAGATGGACCAAGCTGAATCTATCCGTGCAACCGAGCCCCCGCTTTGCTCATGCAATGGCAACGGTTTATAACGAGAGCGAAATAGTTCTTTTCGGAGGTTACGACAATAAATTCATGGGTGATACATGGATTTTTGACCCCTATCATACCCTTAATGGAACCTTTATTTCTCCTGCACATGATTCGGGCGGTAATACAACTTTCAATAACATCACCTGGGATGATGTTACACCTCCCGGAACAAGCGTTAAGTTCCAGATCCGCACCGGTGAAACCAAGGATGACTTGAACTCCTCGGAATTCATCGGGCCGGACGGTACAAACGCCACTTATTATATTTCATCGCCCACAAGCATTCATTCGAGTCATAACGGAGATAGATGGATACAGTATATTGCATATCTGAATTCGACAAATGAAAATGTACCGAGACTTCATTTTATTACCATAAATTATAACCGGTGGCCTGCAAGTCCGGTTTTGACGGCACCGCCTTCCGAGACCTTGACGAACAACACCCAGCCGACGTTCAGTTGGATTTTTAACGATGTTGATTCAAGCCAATCGGCTTACCAGGTTATTTTCGATGACGATAAAGATTTCGGCAGTATAGATTATGACAGCGGTGAGGTGAGCTCCGGAACATCGTCATATACGCCAGGTGCGCCAATTGCCGATGGGTTATGGTGGTGGAAGGTTAGAACAAAGGATGATGACGGCGATTGGGGTCCTTACTGCAGCCCGTGGAATATAACAATCGATGCGACACCTCCGAATGCTTTCAAACCAACAGCTAACCCTGCCGGCTGGACGAACGACAGCTCGCCTGAAATCTCGTTCTCTACCACGGACGATTTGAGCGGTATAGATTATTACAATATCAGTATCGACAATTCAAGCTTTTCAACGCAAACCAGCCCGGTAGAAATTCCGGCGCAGAGCGACGGCTCGCATAACATAACCATAAGAGCCTTTGATAATGCCGGCAATTACATCGATAAATGGGTAGATGTGTATATTGACATACTCCCACCCGATGGTTTCAAACCCACAGCGAATCCGGCTGAATGGAAGAACGATACGACACCCGATATTTCATTTGCCACTATAGACGGTACAAGCGGTATAGATCGATACGAGATCAGTATCGATAACGGCAGCTTCTCGGAAGAGACAAGCCCGTATACACTGCCGGCGCAAAGCGACGGCTCGCACAACATTACTGTAAGAGCCTTCGATAATGCGGGGAATTACATTGACAGGTGGGTGGATGTATACATCGATGATACCGTACCCGGTGCGTTCCAACCCACGGCAAATCCCGCAGGCTGGACCAACGATACAACACCTGAAATAATTTTCGGAACAACGGATGTTACCTCCGGTATGGATCGTTATGAGATCAGTGTAGATAACGGCAGTTTCTCTCAACAAACAAGCCCGTATACCTTACCATCTCAAGCTGACGGCTCACATAACGTCACTGTAAGAGCCTTCGATAATGCCGGGAATTATCTCGACAGGTGGGTGGATGTATACATCGATGATACCGTTCCGAACGGATTCCAACCCTCTGCAAATCCCGCCAGCTGGACTAATGATACCTCACCGGATATAACTTTCGGAACAACGGACGATACATCCGGTATTGACCGTTATGAGATCAGTGTTGATAACGGCAGTTTCTCGGAACAAACCAGCCCGTACACATTGCCGGCACAGGGCGAGGGTTCACATAACGTAACAGTTAGAGCGTACGATAATGCAGGTAATTATCTTGATAGGTGGGTGGATGTTTACATCGATACCCTGCCGCCAGGTGGATTCCAGCCCAGCTCGTCATCTTCAGGCTGGACGAACGATACCACACCTACAATTACATTCGGGACCACGGACGAAACAAGCGGAATAGACCATTACGAGATCAGCATCGATAACGGCAGCTTCACGGAACAAACCAGCCCGTATACATTACCCGCTCAAAGTGACGGCTCGCATAACATTACCGTCAGAGCCTATGATGAGAGCGGTAACTACATTGATAGATGGATCGATGTTTACATTGACGATACCGTTCCCAACGGTTTCCAGCCCGGTGCTTCTCCCTCCGGGTGGACGAATGATACCACACCAGTAATAACATTTTCAACAACAGATGATACGAGCGGTATAGACCATTACGAGATCAGCATTGATAACGGCAGCTTCACAGAGCAAACCCGCCCGTACGAGATCCCGGCTCAAAGCGACGGCTCGCATAACATTACTGTTAGAGCTTTTGATAGGGCAGGGAACTATATAGATAGATGGGTGGATGTTTATATCGATGATACGGCGCCGAACAGCTTCCAACCCAGTGCCGCCCCCAGCGGAGGGACCAATAATACCACGCCGACAATTACATTCGGTACAACTGATTCAATGAGCGATATAGACCACTACGAGGTCAGCATCGATAACGGCAGTTTCTCGGAGCAGACCAGCCCGTATACATTACCAGCACAAGCTGACGGCTCGCATAACATAACCATAAGAGCTTTCGATAACGCCGGTAATTATATCGACAGATGGGTGGATGTGTATATCGACACCCAGGTACCTTTTGGATTCAAACCCACATCCTCGCCGAGCGGCTGGACTAACGATACCTCACCGGAGATATTATTTTCGACAACCGATGATAGAAGCGGTATAGCTCGATATGAGATCAGTATCGATAACGGCAGTTTTTCTCAACAAAACAGTCCGTATACATTGCCAGCTCAGAGCGAGGGGTCGCATAATATTACGGTAAGAGCTTTTGATAATGCTGAGAATTATATCGACAGGTGGGTGGATGTTTACATTGACACCACGCCGCCGGATGGTTTCCAGCCAACGGCAAACCCCTCCGGCTGGACCAATGATTCCACGCCGGAAATTTCATTCGTAACAACGGACGATAGAAGCGGTATAGATCATTACGAGATCAGCATCGATAACGGCAGTTTCTCCACTCAGTCCAGTCCTTATGAAATACCGGCCCAGAGCGACGGCTCGCATAACATCACCGTAAGAGCTTTCGATAGGGCAGGGAACTACATCGACAGGTGGGTGGATGTGTATATCGATATCAGCCCGCCGGCGAGCTTCAAGCCCACGGCAAACCCCTCGGGCTGGACCAATGATACCACACCCGAAATATCATTTTCAACCACCGATGGTTTGAGCGATATAGATCATTACGAAGTCAGCATCGATAACGGCAGTTACTCGACGCAGTCAAGCCCATATGAAATACCGCCTCACGCCGACGGGTCGCATAATGTTACTGTTAGAGCATATGACAATGCCGGGAATTATATAGAAGGCTTTGTGGATGTATATATCGATACGTTGGTGCCGCTGGGCTTCAAACCCGGCGCCAGTCCCAGCGGCTGGACCAACGATACCACACCGGATATTACATTTTCAACCACTGATGTAACAAGCGGTGTGGATCACTATGAGGTGAGCGTTGATAACGGCAGTTTCTCGGAACAGACCAGCCCGTATTCCATACCATCTCAAAGTGAGGGTTCTCATAATATTACCGTGAGAGCTTTCGATAGGGCTGTGAATTACCTCGACAGGTGGGTTGATGTATACATTGATATTACAGTACCCTCGGGTTTCATGCCTTCAGCCAACCCAAGCGGGTGGACCACGAACACCCAGCCCCAGATCTCGTTCGCAACAATGGATGCATTGAGCGGGATAGACCACTACGAGGTGTGCGTGGATAACGGCAGTTTTTCGCAACAAACCAGTCCGTATACATTACCAGTTCAGAGCGACGGATCTCACAATATTACCGTCAGAGCTTTCGATAGGGCCGGGAATTATCTTGACAGGTGGGTGGATGTTTATATTGATACCTCGCCACCCAATGCATTCAAGCCCGGGTCTAGTCCCACCGGCTGGACGAATGATACTACACCCCAGATAACATTTTCAACTATTGACATTTACAGCGGTCTTGACCGATTTGAGGTCAGTATCGATAACGGTAGTTTTTCCACGCAGACCAGCCCGTATACAATACCGGCTCAAACAGACGGATCTCACAATATTACCGTCAGAGCCTTTGATAATGTGGGTAATTCTATTGATCGATGGATAGATGTGTATATTGATAATACCGGGCCGAACGGTTTTGGACCGTCAGCGAGCCCGAGCAGCTGGACAAACACAGCACCGCAGATATCATTTTCTGCAACTGATGACACATCAGGTATGGACCATTATGAGGTAAAAATCGATACCGGCAGCTTTTCCACTCGAACAAGTCCTTATACAATCTCGCCCATGCCCTCCGACGGTACTCACAATATAACAGTGCGGGCTTACGATAATGCGGGCAATTATATCGACAGGTGGGTGGATATCTTTACCGATGTCAGCTCACCTTACGGTTTCGCTCCTTCTGCAAATCCCTCCGGTTGGACGACGAATAAGCAGCCTCAAATATCATTTACAACAAACGATGCTACATCCGGTATGGACCACTATGAGGTAAAAGTCGACTCAGGAGGCTTTAGTACACAGACCGACCCCTATACAATTTCTCCTGCTCTTACTGACGGTACGCACAACATAACCGTACGTGCATATGATAATGCAGGGAATTATCTCGACAGGTGGGTGGATGTACATATCGATAACTCGCAGCCGGGCATCTTTACACCTACAGCAACCCCCTCGAGCTGGACGCAGAATACGCAGCCGCAGATATCATTTGAAACGACGGATTCTCACAGCGGAATAAATCGTTATGAGGTGAAAGTCGATTCAGGCAGCTTCCAGACCCAGGTTGACCCGTATACCTTACCCTCGCAAAACGACGGCACGCATTTAGTCACTGTACGGGCTTATGATAACGTAGGTAACTACAGGGATGGCACCGTTAATGTATATATCGACACCACCGCACCAGAAAGTATTACCGTATCAGCGGACCCCTCCAGTTGGACACAGAATACGCAGCCCGAAATAACCTTTTCAGCCACCGATGCCAACAGCGGTGTTGACCATTATGAGGTAAAGGTGGACGATGGAACGTTCAGCACGCAAACAAGTCCATACACGTTACCAGAATTGAGTGACGGAACGCATACCATAACCGTCCGGGCAATTGATATCGCGGGAAATAATGAGGATGAGACCGTGGAGGTGTATATAGATACATCCGTTCCCGAAAGTTTTACACCGGTTGCAGATCCGGATACATGGACTTACCATAACCAACCCGAAATTACATTCGAAACAACCGATCCCGTTAGCGATATTGATCACTTTGATCTCAAAATCGACGGCGGCAGCTTCAGTACACAAACCAGCCCGTATACTCTTCCGGCCCTAAACGACGGTGTACATATTATTACAGTCCGCGCATATGATCTTGCCGGGAATTACATCGATGGGACTGTCCAGGTCTATATCGAT
>CP070629.1:12286-16582 GCA_020356005.1 Thermoplasmata archaeon | reverse complement strand
CTATCCTTTAAGGCGGTATTGGTCCTGGGTTGAAGAAATTCCGCAAAAAAATTACTTTCGAAGCTCATGCGTGTACCGAAATCCAGCATAAGCCTGGTGTCCTTCCCCTCAACAAGAATCTTGTTGCCGCCAACCTCACTAATTCCTCCATAAAATGATATGTCGACCATGTTCTCAATCCCGTGGAGGGTGTAGGAGGGTTGAAGGATATAAATAATTCGAAATTACCGTTTTCTATTATAATAAATTAAACCAATCCCGCCGAAGGTCACCGCCATCATTGCAGGCGCCATATAACACGGTCCTGTGTCCTCGACTCTTTCATCAGAGTCATCGTAAGGTGCTCCACCATCGCCGTTATATTCAATTTCTTTTATGCCAAATTCGTAGTCGATGGTGGCGGTCTTATTATTAAAATTGTCTATTAGAAACATATATGATTGGTCATCAGGAATAATGAAATTGATCTCTCCCCGCAGCATATCTTCTTGCACATATTTTGCTTTTGACTTATAATTTAACAATGCATCTGATTTTCTTAGAATATCATAATTGATGGTCACATCATGATTATTTGAATTGTTAACAACTAATTTATAGGATTCCTCATCGGGATTGGTAAAAGTGAACCCTGTATTGGTGATTGTCGACTCTGAATATTTTGCCTTGCTGTAATTCACACCAGAACCATTCGGGCCTGAGAAGATCTCATCTGGATGAATAATATAAATTGAAACATAATCTGTTGCTCTGAAATAAAATTCGTAATGATCTCCTTGATAGCTATATCTCCAGATGTCCTCAATGTAATTTGTTCCGGGATTGATGATCTCATTTTTTACCGTTTCATACCGGTCATAATATCCTCCTGGCATATGGTGGTAATCATCAACCGTGTAAATAAAAAAATCAACAGGAATATCACTATCGACTATAATAGTGTATGTCACATTTTTTTCGGTGCCATAATAATCATTATCTACCAATGTTTCTGTAATAATTTCACACGGGAACAGGGTTACATCCTTTTTCTCCACATTATCTGCATTCACCTGAATTCCTGACGATATTAATATTAAACCGACAAATAGCAATATGATAATTTTTCTGAACATCTATCTGATCCTCATAACCAAAATGTACTAATGTTTTTTAAAGTTAATGGCGATTTGTTCGGTATTAAAATGGTGTATTGCTTAGAGCAAAAATCGGAGAAATGGCAAATATATTATTCTTCTGCGCTTCTGGCCTAACTATCCGGGTCCGGCTCAAAATCACCTGTAGATTCTAAAGCTTCTTGCTTACTGGCGCTAATGCGCTCTATCTCTGCCATGTACGGATTGAGAATCCGGACCTTCTTGCCGCAATTCGAGCATTCCATGAGGACCTTTTCATCGAAAGAGAGGGCAATATCTATAGGGGTCTTACAGCCCGGGCATTCTTTTGTCACCGTCTCAAGGTCCGCAAGGTCGACGGCGCCTTCAACGAGCTCGCGCTCCACCATTTCATGCTCGCCTTCCTCATGCTCATACTCTTCCTCAAGATCTGAGGTAGCCTTGCGCTTGCGGATGATTATTAATCCTACTGCCAGTATGATCACAAAAACAATCGCAGCCAGGCCGAGTATCATTATGTAGCCCATACCCAGCCCTTTATCTTCTTTGGTCTCCCCTCCTGTATCAGGTTGGTCGTCTGCACCGCTTGAATCCGCCATAGGCGCGAAAATTGTCAGGTGGGTGACATTAGCATAAACGATATTCTTATCGGTATCAACCCAGGTGTTTTCACATTTTACCCATACACCCAGAGCCTCATCAAAGTAGAACATCACCAGGTCTTCCTCAACTACATCAGGAGGTAAATCGGTCGGTTTGTAGTTACATTCGATTATTATCCAGTCCCATTCTGCTGTATCGGGTATTTCTATCTTGACAAAAATACCCATATGGTTCAGGTACTTCCCGAAGGTTTCAAGCGTTATCTGCTCGTCACCCAGGTTCTCTTCAAATAGTTCCTCAATTGTTACATCGCCCTCCTCTGTGAAGGCGACATTAATAGCATAATTGGCATTTGTGCCAGCCACATCGTAATTCTTCATAATATAGATCTTGTCCTTGACTGTAATTGTCAGCTCGTCATTGAGCTTGGAATCTCTGGTTTGTAAATCCGCACCAATGTGACCTGAACCCGCAGCTTTAGCTTCAAAGAGGCCATTTGTGTCTATTTCACCAACAGCACCGTTAACGTACCATATAATGCTCATCGCTGAGAGATCTATTAAGTTGCCGTCAGTATCATAACCAACAACGCTGAACTGGAACCGGTCGCCAATAGCAAAAAGCGTTTGTTCTTCCACTATCTCTATTGATTTTACTTCGCCCGGTGAAACGGTTACTGTTGCTTTACCCTGGTAGGCGCCGAAGTCTGCATACACCTCCCAGTCGCCAACTATATTAGCCGTATACAATCCATTGGTATCGATATCACCGCCGCCGGAAACCGACCAGGAAGCCTTGAGCTCGTAATTCTGGTCGTCTCTGCCCTTACCAACCGCCGTAAATACTACTTCCTCATCGGCAGACAATGTAAATGTGGAAGGTGTAATTTCAATTGATACAATGAAATCAGGCAGTGTGACCACCTTCATGGTGAAATTAGCGAGATTGTTGGTCTCATCTGATTCAACAAACTTGTCCATCGGGTCTGCCAGTATACAAATCTCATGCAATCCAGCACCAAAGGTATTTGCGCCGAAGATGAATTTTACAGTTACTGTATTAACAGTGGGTAACAGATCTATGATCTTGGAATCAAGAGACTTAAAGTCAAGTGAATCAGGAAGATTCTTGCAGATATCAATAGTAACATCCTTCAGGTCTGTGTTGCCGAGATTTTCTATCTCTGCACTGACTGATATATTGTTGGCGTCCAGAGATGGGATCGCGGGTTCTATTATCGATTTGATGCTGATATCAATTATGGTTTGTTCTGAAACCGTCAGGTCACCAGTGATGTAATTCATCCCTCCGTACGCTGCATTAACTCTCGTTATGCCGGCACCCACTGCCGAAAAGGTTGTAAAGGTTCCAGCTGTTGCTACTGTACCAACTCCTGTATTGGTAGAACTCCATACTGCAGATACATCCTTGACGAAACCAAAGGTGTTGTTGTAGCCCGCACAGTAGAACCGATCTGTTTCACCTACAAGGTAAGCTCCTATAGTTACAACCTTACCGGCACCGTTTTGGAGCGATTCGATCGTAATATAGTCAACCGATGGTGGATTCACGGTTAGTACACCGGTGGAATTTACATTATTTATTGCGGTGGCGGTAACTATAGTTGTACCGTAGGAGTCTGACGATGCCTGGAACAAGGTTGATGGACCTGCGGCCGTCACATTACCCACATTCGGGTTGGACGATGACCAGGAAGCATGTACCGGCCCGAGATAACCTGCGGTATTATTGTAACCTGCGGCGTAAAAGGTCTGGTTCACACCCAGATCATAATTTCTGCTGCCGACCCAGCCTCCATGGGGATAATCCATATCCTGGATGACTATTTTATCGATTTCTGCGGTGTCAATATATACATCTACGAATGTGGATATGCCTTCTGTCCACGCTGTGATTCTTACGGGTCCGGAGTGAACCGAACTCGCAGTGAATGTTGTCCATTTTCCTGGAGTGATTACCGTCGCGATGCCAGAATCGTTGGTTATCCAATTAACAGATATATCTTTTACAAACCCGAATGCTGTGTGGTAACCGGCAGCATAGAATGTGTCCGTAGCACCAAGCGGGTAATGTGAATTCGTCACATTCACTCCGCTCGGGCCGCCCTGGTTCTGGATAACTAAATATTCAACAGGGATTTTCTGTAGAACAATAACAATATGTCGTGAAGTGTTCATTTCAGGTTCAGGATTTGCATAACCTGTTATAAATCCATTACAGGTTACAGTAATATTATACGGTGAATAATATATTCGTTCGTTCGGGTCGAGGTCGTTCTGGTTGCTGTTATTATCGTGCCCCTGATAATAGTTTAATAGGAGTCCATCCACAAAACCTTCAGAGGTGGTGAAATATGTCCCTACCGATGCATCTAAGGCATCAACAATATCCACCTTGGCATTCGGGAGGGGCTGAAGTGATTGTGCGTCAACAACCTCCACAGTTAATCTGTTCTTTACCAAAAGTACTGATTCATTATCAAGATATCTAACCAGCGATTGATTGAAATATACCACTACCGCATCAATTTGAGAATTCATTCCCAGCAGCAATGTGG
>CP070629.1:2943-12186 GCA_020356005.1 Thermoplasmata archaeon | reverse complement strand
TTCCTCCACGTTCGGATTTGTTTCGGCATTCTCAGATGATTCAAGCAACATTAAATTCTCGGATTGTATTTTTGAAAACAATCCCATGGCTATTTCTCTTGATTCTAATTATGATTTAATTATTCAAGGTTGTACTTTCAAGAACCATACAGGCAGGGCAGTTTATCTCACCTGTGACGAATCAGAGAATTATTACATTAAAAACAATTACTTCAATAACATTGGCGATGATTCGATTTATATCAGTAAGGCTTTTAATGCCTATATTTTTGATAACGAATTTCATAATTCCACCGATTACGCTGTTTATGCCTCTGAAACAGAAAATTTGTATGTGGCGGATAATATAATTCAGAATTTAACCAAAACGACAATGTATTTGAAAAGCAGCCAGAATGTACGGTTACGTAATAATACGATGAATTTATCTCAAAATAACAACTATGCCGTTAATATCGCTTCATGTGAAGATGTAACAGTTGAGGATAATAAAATTTACCAGACTAAAAGTGGCATTACTCTAACAAGCTGTTACAACAATATAGTGTTGCAGAATAACATAATAAGCGGCCGTGATAATATATCGGATACCAGAGGAATCAATATCCAGTCCGGTGACGGTTATCAGCTGTTGAATAATTTTATTTCAACTTTTAAATACGGTATTTACGGTCTTAATACAAATAATATTAATCCTGATGACCCGCTCAAAGTATATTTTGGTGAGATCATCTCCTGCCCCACATCGGTCTTTGTAAATGGTGCCTCCATTTTCAATATGTATAATGTTTCATTCAATTCATCGTTAATCGAGATCGGATCATCAGGTAATGCACGACTGCATGTGTTCTATGCCGTCGATGTAATTGTAACCGATATAAAAGGTCCCGTGGGAGGCGCGCTTGTTACCGCCATCAATGAAACCGGTGAGAACGAAGTCCAAATGTTTACAAGTAAAGATGGCATTGCACATGATTTCTTTATAAGGAACGCAACCTTTCAATACAATTCTCCCACAATACAATATCATTCACCGTATAATTTCTCCTCAAATGTTGCTGGCGATATTGCTAATGCATCAAAGAATTATACAATTGGATCGTACAGAAAAATCTACATCTCATATGATATCAATACCAGACCAGCCGCACCGATCAATTTAAGATATGAAGTTAATTATTCATCTATTGAACTTCACTGGGAATGCCACGTTTTTGATCTAAAATCATACAAAGTATACCGCAACAAGACCGGTGGCGGCTGGGATGAGATCGCTCATATTATTAGCCCTCCAGCTGATATAAACCAGGTCTACACGGATGTGGATAACGCCGTTAAATTCATTGAGTTTACCTATAAAATCGAACATATTGATTTAGACTCTCGGGTGGGTTTTAATGATATTACAGTCACTTTCAACGATTGGGTGGTGGTGGATGAGAAGAACTTTACAGATTCCAGGATGCAGCTCAATGGTAGTCTTATCGTGGAAGACGGCGGTGAATTTACTCTGGAAAACCTTACGCTATTAATGAATGGAACCCTATATTCCGAGGAACAGGAGATAATCGAGGTACGCGACGGTGGTACACTCATCATCTCTGACAGTGATGGTGATAATTCCACAAGCGATGATATGACCATAATCAACGCCTCCAAAGCAATGGGGAGTTACGGCTTTATAATACAGGAAGGGGGTTGGCTGGAAATGTACAACAGCCAGATCCAGAATGCCAGCTACTTCGTCGAGGAGCTTTTGGGTGATGCAACTGGAAATAGCGATGGTAAATGCGCCATTTTTGTGGATGGCGGGGGTGTTGAAATCTATAATAGTACACTCATATTAACAGATCACGGTGTTGCTTTCAAAGATGTCCATGACAGTATAATCTACGGTACACATTTTGAAAACAACGGTTCCGGCAAATACAACTTTGCAATCTCAATGCTGCGTTCAATGGATGTTTATATAGAAAACAACACTTTTAATCGATCAAAAAACTATGAGATCCAGATATATGATTCTGAATATATAGAAATATCAAATAATACTATAATTGGAAATTCCAATGGAATATATATTAAAGATTCTAATGATATCTATATTTATAAGAATACAATTTTATACACGCTAAATTATGGAATTTATACAAGAGAGTCTGAACATATTATTATAAAAGCCAATTTTATTTCGGATAATGATTTCTCAAGCATTTATAGCCAGTATTCAGACAATCTGATAATACAAGATAATATAATTAAAGATTCACCCGATGGAGATTATGGTATTTATCTGTATTTTTCTGACAATAATTTTATTCTGGGCAATACTATCTCTAAAATTGGTGATTTTGATTATGGTATCTACGCCTATTTCTTTGATAGACTACATATAGGCCATAACCACATTACCAATCTTTATCGAAGTATGTACATTTACAACGCCGAGATGTATATACCACTGGGTTCTGTTCATATCTATAATAACACAATCTATGATACTACCTTTGACGGGTATGGCATGCATTTAAATGACTGTATTAATTTCTATATTTACAACAATACGATTAACAATTCATATCATGGTATCAAAATGGACGACAGCAAATATCTGCACCATAATAATAACAACATATTTGATTGTACATACGCGACAGAGCAATATGACTGCTACAGAATATACTTCGATGATGATCACTTCCGGGATAACGATTACGGTTATTACATCAAAAGGAGTACTGACTCTATTATAAATAATTGTACGATTGAAGGCTTACCGCCGTATACCGTTTATGTTAATGACACTTCGGATGTAACAATAATCAATCCCTACTTCAACCTCAGTAAAAACCGTGTATCGGATCACTCGTGCAGAATCGAGCTAGCCTGGACCTTCGATCTGATCGTGAAGGACCAGTTCGGCATACCTCAACCGAACATATTCGTACGAGTAAGAAATGTATTCGGTACCATATTATCCGAGCATTATACCGATAATTCCGGTAAGGTTTACAGTATATATGCTAATGTCAGAACTCAGCTGTATGATGGGAACCTGACCAATAATCCAATTTCATTCGAGGCGCAGCTTGGCAATCACCAGGGTACGCTTCAGGCGGAGGTGAATTCCAGGGCCACGCTTTCCATGCAGCTTGATAACTCCGCGCCTTCGGCCTATAATATTATTATCAATCCGCTCACACCGCGCACAAAGGATAGTCTGGACCTTCAATATCTCTTTTCGGACCCTGAGCTGGATGCCGACATGGGAACCATAGTAAAATGGTACAAGAATAATGAGTATCAACCTTCTCTTGATAATTTAACCTCCATAGCTGGGCAGTATACGAAGAAGGGTGAGTTCTGGTTCTGCAAGGTTACACCTTCCGATGGTGTTGATTTTGGTTACACGGGTACCTCCACCACTGCATGGATTTATAATACAAAGCCCAGGGCTGTTGACATAGCAATAAAGCCCGATAATCCCGACAGCATGCAGGACTTGAAAGTGGAATATACATTCGAAGATGATGATGGCGACCCGGAGCTGGGTACAATTTACAGATGGTACGTAAAACAGGGCACCGATTTTGTACTGCAGGAGACCTCCACGGAGCCAACCTTGAGCTACTCGAAGACGCAGAAGGGTGAAGAATGGAAGGTGGGAATCGAGCCCAAGGACGGTGAATCCTCGGGTGATATAGCCGAATCGGATCCCATCATGATAGGCAACTCACCACCCTCGGTAGAGAATTTACGGATTATTCCACAAAATCCCCACTCGATTGATGACCTCAGTATCGATTATATTTTCACTGATGTGGATTCTGACGCGGAAGAAGGTACGAGCTATCGATGGTATAAAGTCCCTGTTGGTGGTGTTAACTTTATCGCCACGGAATTCATAGAAAGGACTGTTCCTGCCGATGCACTTACAAAGGGTGAACGATGGAAATGCGAGATTATTCCCTCCGACGGCATAAACATCGGCTCTAAAGTCAATTCCAGCGAGGCTGAGATTGGAAATAGTGCACCGGAAGTATCTGATATCATTGTCTACCCGGAAGCGCCCTTGACCACTGATAACCTCACTGTAAGTTACAATTACTTTGACCGCGACGGCGACAGCGAAAATGATACCTCGTTTGAATGGTTGAAGTTATCAGATCCTGTATACATTCCTACAGGTCTGAAACTTGAACAGCTGCCATCAATATTCACAACGAAGGGTGAAACATGGGTTTGCGAAATTATACCGAAAGATGGCTTGACCTATGGTAATGCTGTCAAATCGCCTCCAATAGTCATCGGAAATTCAGCACCAGAAGTGACCGAGCTGTCCATTACTCCCGATAATCCGCAAACTCTGGATACTCTGAAAATCAATTACAATTATTTTGATGAGAACAACGATAGTGAAAACGGATCCAAAATATCCTGGTATAAAAACGATATTCTACAGCCGGAACTGGATAATAAAAGTTCAATTGACGCTAAATACACTACAAAAGGAGATCTATGGCATTTTTCTGTTATTCCAAAAGATGGGTATATGAACGGTGAAAAAATGGAGTCGGATCAAGTTGAAATTCTCAACTCACCGCCGGAGATACGCTCACCAAAAATAACAAATCGATTCCCGCGGGGCGACGAGGACCTCCATATTTATTATGAGCCTTATGATCCGGATAATGATCCAATCAGACGAGTAGAAGTCAAATGGTATATGAACGGCGAGGCGATGAAAGAATATGATGACATGATCGTTATAAGTGCGAATGCAACCGAGAAAGACCAGGTCTGGCATTTCGATATCTGTGCATATGATGGTAATAGTACAAGTGAATACAATGAATCCTTCCCGGTAACCATCCGTAATTCCAGGCCAGAAATAGCCGATTATTATCCGAAAGAACCAGAAATCACTATGACCGAAACCGAGAGTGTGGAGTTCGGCGTGGATGTCTTTGATATGGACGGCGACATACTGCTTTATCAGTGGGTACTGGAGGATCAATCAAGCATGGAGAGTACAATATTAGGCGAAGATGAATTCTTAACTCTGCAAACAGATTACAACAGCAGCGGTACATATATTTTGAATTTGACAATCCAGGATTGGGGTGTAAACTCATACAAGATCTACAAGGAGTGGAAGGTAACTATTCTGAATTACAATCGACTGCCTGTAATAACTATCCTCGCCCCCGCGGGGACTGACCCGAGGGTAAAAGAGGACGAATCATTGAAATTCGAAGTATCATACAGTGACCCGGATAAAGAGGACGATTTGAAATTATACTGGTATGTCGACGGCCTCGAAATATCTTCCGCTGCCGACAGCAGGACATACACCTTCGATCCCGAGGGGGCCGCTGGTACGCATACGGTTAAGGTAAGATTATTTGACGGTTATACAAATGCAACAAAGGACTGGAACATTTCCGTAAAGGGAACAGATGAAGGAGCAGACCTGATTTACGGTATGACATGGGATCAGTGGAGCGTGGTCCTCCAGGCTCTGGTGATTATATTCACAGCCATTTTTGCGGCGTTCGGATTCTGGAGGCTGCGTAAGAAAAAGGGAGTGATGCACGATTACATGAAACAGGTGGAGGCTCCAATGAAGAACTGGCAGGAGGATCCCGACAAGGCTGAAGATGAGCTTATGCAGGTAGCAGACCATATCGAAAAGGATTTCACTGACGGTTTGATAGAAGATCTGCATTATTTTATTCTGGAGCGTCAAATCAAGGAGAACCTGCGTGAAATCCGGCAGGAACAGGTTGGGCGGTCAATGTCATACCTCCCGGCGGACAGCCTGAAAGAGCTCGAGGGGATGCTGGAAGACGGCAGGATATCGGAAAAGGAGTATCATACATTCCTGGATGTTCTATCGCACTCCAAAGAGCTTTCGGCAGAGGAAAAGGAGAAGGTAAAGAAGCAGCTTAAACGCTGGAGAATGATGGACGGTAAAAGAGAGGTGGGTGCACAAGCACCGCCGCCCATGGAGACCCCCAAAGAAGTAACCGCGGACTGGTCGGAAGAGTGGGACGATGAAGAGGAGGAAGAAGCAAAATAATTAAATAAGCTGCATGGTGCAATGTGCATATTGCATAGTGCAAGAGTGGAAAAGTGTAAGAGTGGAAAAGTTAACCTGGGTCTTGGGTCCTTGGTCCTTAATTATACTCACCATTCAAGCGAGAGCCCAAAGGGCTCGAGCGTTCTCACCATTAGGCGTTAGCCTTAACTGCCTCCTGCCTCCTGTTTTGACAATGTCCTATTGCATAACCTATAAATCCCAAAACCTCATATATCTCAGCCGAATTAATATGAGAGCTATTATTCTGGCGGGCGGGTTCGGTACGCGCCTGAGGCCTCTTACAAACACGAAGCCCAAGGCGCTAATACCATTGATGAACAAGCCTATGATAACATACATCCTGGACGCGCTGCCCGCCGAAGTTGAACACGTCATTATTGCCGCGGGCTATAAAATCGAGCAGCTCAGAGATTTTTTTTCACAATCTAAGTATCCCTTCGAAATCACCGTCCATGAGGAAGCTGAACCCCTGGGCACAGGCGGTGGTATGAAAAACTGCTCGGAATTTATTCCGGCGGGCGAAGAATTTCTCGCGTTCAACGGCGATGTGATATCATCAATTAACTTCTCTGATTTTATAGAGTTTTTCCATACCAAAGGCGGGCTGGGTTCAATTGCTCTGTGGCCTGTTACAGATCCATCAAGGTACGGGCTGGTGCACATTGATGATAATGATAATATCACAGCGTTTATAGAGAAATCCGAAGCAGAGCCCCATGAGTTGAAAAAATCAGGTGAACCAGGCGCTCAATATCTCATAAATGCTGGTGCTTACATCTTCAAATCCGAGATTCTTGAATTAATCCAACCGGGCAAGATGGTCTCTATCGAGCGTGAGATATTTCCGAATGTCCTGGACAGCGGGCTTTCGGGTTACCGGTTTGACGGATACTGGATTGATGCCGGTAATGCAGAAGATTTAATAAATGCCCACAAAATTCTTTTTGACAACCCGTTAAGCGATATAAAGGATCAATACCCTGGACTGGTGAAAAGGTTGCAGACTCAATTCACCGGCGCAAAGTTCAGTCCGCCGATTTTTACAGGTACCAGAATCGAATTCGGTGAGGGCTGCAAAATCGGCCCTTACGTTTGTTTTGGTGACAATGTTAAAGTGGGTGCAAACTGTACAATCTCGAATGCGGTTATTTTACCCGATTCCGTGATTGGAGACAAAACTGTCATAGAAGATTCGATTATCGGAGAGGCAAATAATATTGGTAATAACTGTAGAATATTCAACTATTACATTACAGCAGATAATACAACCGTAGACGATGAAGCAATCCTGGACGGTGAAACCAACAATTAAATAATATCAATTTATTTTTACTAATCCAAACTTTACCTGATTATAGATTCACACATCACATAATTACAGAACTTGATTTATATGACTGAGCCGAACGATAGCGAAAAAAGACGGACACAATCCGAAACCGATAAAAAAGACCCGCTGAAATCCGAGCGCAAGCTATTATTATATTTCACCTCATCGGCCCACGCGTATACCCATATCGTCATACTGGCCATTGTACCACTCCTGCCCCTGATACAAAGCGCTGACGGCGGCTTCAATTTATCATGGCGCGATACCTTCCTGTTTGCGGCAGTCACCTTGTTCTTCTTCGGGCTCGGGGCGGTACCCATGGGGTACGTATCGGACAGGGTGGGGCCCCTCAAGGTTATTTGCGCGGGCTTGATAGTAATCATTACATCTATCATTGTACTGATAACGGCACCAAATATCATCATGTTCAGTGCCGGGTTGGTTTTACTTGGATTGGGCTCGAGCTTCTACCATCCCGCGGGGCTGAGCCTGGTATCGCAGATTTATACGAAAAACCGCGGGCTGCCCATGGGCATCCACGGTTCGCTGGGCAATATAGGAGAGCTGTGCACACCCATACTATCAGGCATAATAGGTGCAATGTTCGGCTGGCGCTCCGCTTACCTATTATGGTTGATGGTAGGCCTGGTCATATTGGTCATAAATCTGGTATTGATTAACAAGGGAATACAGGACAAGTTCATTTCAATTACCCGAACCACCAAGAACTCCAGTGATATGAAGACGCAATTCATCCGATCCTTTACGCGCATAATAATCCTGGCGCTTTTATTTGCACTGCTGTTCGAGCTTGCCTACCGCGGCACCAATCAGCTGATACCTTTTACCGCCAAAGCTTTCCAGGGCCTCAGCGCCGCCGAAGCTGCGGGTATCGGCGGTATCATCGTCACTTTGCTCATGTTGGGCGGTGCTTTCGCGCAGCTTATCGGCGGCAGGTTAAGCGACCGCTACGGCACGAAACTACCGCTATTCGGATTCACATCAATATCGATCATAGCACTTATATTAATGAAATCGCAGGTATTTGACATCCCGGTCTCTGTCAACGGTACTCCTTTTGCAATCGATTCGCTGCTGGTGGGAGCTGTCATGTTCGGGTTCGGGCTGTTCGGTACGCAGCCTATTATAAATACAATTCTTGCAGAAACCACCCCTTCGGAGATCCGCGGGCTGTTCTACGGCTTAACCTTTTTCATCAAGGTGGGGCTTGCGTCCATAGCGCTCTTCGCACTGGCATTCATCTCGGAGGCTACAATCAACAGCGGATTCTACTTGATGATCACATTCGCACTTGGTGCTCTCATTGTGGTTATGTTTATGGATGATGTAGGAGGACAGAAAGCTGAGTATTGATTAGTAAATTCAAACACTGCAAATACTACACCACCTTCGGTGGAAATCCCAATACATACCAATACGACCAATACTACCAAGGAAATCTAAATACTACAAATACTACAAAGCCCCGCCCCCCGTCTTTTTTACCGCGGAAGCGCTGAAGCGCGGAAACATAATTTTCTGTGAACCTAGACTCTGTGATTTCTGTGTTCTCTGTGTTAAAATGATTCCCTTTTGCTAAATTCGTAAAAGTAAATTTAGCACACAAAAATCACCCCGGAGCCCGGGGTCCGGCCTCTGGCCTCTGGTATATTTTGATATCATATCATCGTTTCGTGATAGCATCTTGAACAGCGTACCGTTTGGTGTTTTTTAGCGGGTTTAATAATTGTGTTATTCCCACAATATTTACAATTGAATTTCATCATGGCAATCTTATTCTTCGAAAGCT
>CP070629.1:0-2843 GCA_020356005.1 Thermoplasmata archaeon | reverse complement strand
TTTCTTCAGTATGTGTCCAAAGTACATTCTTTTGGGAGATATCGTAAGCCAGAATCGTTGTGCCGAAACCCCAGGGCAGGCGCCTTTCGTAATAGCCCTGGCTGAGATCTGCCCAGCTCCATTGTGTGGACTGGCTGCGGATTAATGTTGTCTGGGGAGGATCTTTCTCCTTACCGATAAGCGCATACAAAATACCTTCTTCAAACGCAATCCATTTCCAGTCTCCGCTAAGTCCTGGAATACTAATTCTGTTCTTCTCCACGCCTGTTTCAGGATCTAATAAAAGACAACCGTTTCCACTTGTATCTATCATGTAAAAAGTGTCATCTGTAGCTACAAATGCAGAGCGGTGTACCAAGTAACCATCAGGCAGTTTTCGCGACCACAATTCGATCCCGTTGTAACCGTTCCGAGCTATGAGTGTGTTCAGCCATTTTTCCTCGCGCTCGTGGTGGGCAATGTGTCCCATAGCGAGAAAAGTTCTACCTCCCGCTGCGGTCGTAATGGCCGGCATCGCCAGGTAAAAAGGGATTCCCAACCATTGAGTCATATACGGAGCTGAAATCACAGTGTCGGTTGAAACTGGATTATTATCCGTTCCGTGACCCCAATGACTCCAGTTATCCGTACCAGCAAGAGACGGTTTTATAAACAGCGCCCAGAGACCATAACTGTCATCGATAATTCTATAATCACTGATATGAGCACTTTGCAGCCAGTTTTCGAGTTGTCGTATTGAGGGAGTATCACTAAAAGGTTCCTGCTTTTTACTTCTGCCGAGAACCGCCTTCCCGTTTGGACGGAGAACACGCAATATTTCAGCTAAAGATACCTCTTCAAGACTGTGTTCTTTAAGATGCGCCGCGATTACCAGATCAACGGTATTATCAGCATAGGGAAGACGGTTAAATGTTCCTTTTTCAACAACGATACGCTTACCATACTGACCGTTGACATCAACATCAATCTTTGCAGTTGCCACTTCCTTAATATCAGGATCAAGAATATGCATAAAAAGACCACTCGATTGGGTGAGTTCAATTGCCAGTTCCAAGTTATTACAGCCGAGAACTGAGCAAATACCCCGCGATATTTCCACCTTTTTGATTATATATTCGGCAAGATAAGATTCTATGGATGGCTGTTTTCTATCAACTTTCTCGGTAGTTATCAGGTGATTTCCCAAAATCAGAATAACACATATAACAAGTAAAGCAGCCAATAATAGATAACGTCTATTTTTCTGATATAAGATCATAGTAATCATACATGCTCCGTTATTTATACCTGATATACCTCGGATAAACCAACTTCTGTGTATCGAATTTCCAAATTCATAGAAAAGAACTTTTTGGAAGATTATTTAGTTCATATTACACCTTAGTAAATCAACTTAACTAGGTGAGATAAGATATTGTTAATTGAGTATGTTGTCAAGCGTAAAACAGAGATGTTTGAAATAGTATATTTATAATTTTGTGAATAACCACGGTTATGAAAGTTATCCTCTTCAGCAATATATGATAATTTGAAGGGAGGATTATTTACATTCAGCCTATCATCGGTTATTTCACCTTTTTCCATCGGAATAAGTGGTATTTTTACAAGACTGGGATCGATTCTGTTTTTTATTTATACTAAGATGTTTTCATATATTAAAGTATAACAATATAAATTTTGGATGAAATTGACTCCTCCTTCTCCCAAAACTTACCCACTGACCAAGCTTTTTACTATGCAAACCAGTGGGAAATAGTTGTGTGGTCATACCCTCTATTTTTAAAAAAAATTGCGTGAATCGGCTGACTACCTTTTAATATCAAAGACTTATAATAATAATTTACAAAAGGATGCGTGCGTATTTCATATAACGATACGCACCCTCTACGCACTTATATGCAACGATATGCAAAGTTGTGAAGAAATTCAATTAAAAAATACAGTTCCAATTATTGGGAACAGGTCAACAATGTAATATTGGCTATGATTTTTGGCTGTTTTGCCTCTTATCAGGATACATGCTCCAAAGCCTATCATGCGAACGTTCGTCGTTCCATTCGTCTGTGGGTGGGAAAAATTCATTTTGATCCTTAAGCGATGATCTCACAAGATCCATATCAATTTCAATTCCAAGTCCGGGACCGTCCGGTACGTCCGTGTAACCGTCGCGGAATATCGGTTTTGGTAGATTTGAAATCATATCCTCATACCAATCGCTGTCAGGATTATGATGTTCCATCACAAGGAAGTTTTCGGTCGCGGCTGCGCAATGAATACTCGAGAACCATGTTACTGCGTTTCCTGCCATATGCAAAGCCATTGAAATACCGTGTTCCTGAGCGAAATCGCCGATTTTCTTTGTTTCAAGTAAACCACCTGAGGTGGCAATATCAGGTTGTATCATTGAAACAGCCTGCTTTTCGATGAGTTCGCGGAATCCTTCCAGACAGTAGATATCCTCACCAGTAATAATTGGGGTTGTACATGATTCTTTAATTCTCTTAAGATGATCGGTATACCACCATGGCACCATATCTTCATACCACGCGAAATTAAATTGATCGCATGCCCGGGCAAGTTTAATCGAATCCTCGACAATCAAATGACCGTAATGATCCGTAGCTATAGGAATTTCCCAGCCAACAGTATCACGGACCTGTTGTAAATAGTCAGTGATAACCTTAAGCCCTTTATCGGTAATTCGGATACCGGTGAATGGGTGTTCTGTCGAGCCATGAATAGTATTTATCGACCACTGTTGAAACGGATCAATAGTTGGAGGTGCGGTTATTGTATCTTCGATACCCCGGCACAATCCAATATCAAAATCCATTTTGAGAAAT